>CAVUTH010000006.1:0-1126810 GCA_963744375.1 uncultured Chloroflexia bacterium
CAGCGACACGTTGCAAACCCCGATGGCGCGAATCTTCCCCTGTTCCTTCAGTTTCAACAGCGCCGCCATCGTGTCCGCGATGGGAGTCTGGTCGGGCGGCGCGCTCGGCCAGTGGGTCTGGTACAGGTCAATGCAGTCGACCCCGAGCCGGTGCAGGCTGTTTCGATTTCGATCTGGATCGTGTCGGGCCGCAGACTGCGGTATAATTCTTCCGTCGAAATCGGCAAAAAAGCTGCCGCGCGAATCCTCCCACCACAGCCCGCATTTGGTGGCGAGCATGGCCTGGTCGCGACGGCCTTTGAGCGCCTGGCCCACGACCCGTTCGCTGCGTCCCCAGCCATAAGCCGGCGCGGTGTCGATGAGGTTGATTCCCAGGTCCAGCGCCGCCTGGATGGTGCGAACCGACTCGGCGTCATCCGTGTCCTTGCCCCAGATTTGTCCGCCGCCCAGCACCCACGCGCCAAGGCCAACGACGGAAGCCTAGAGGCCCGAATTGCCAAGAGGTTTTTGTTTCATAATTTCAAATCAGAGCGACAGCAGATATTCGGCCAGATCCACGAGCTGGTCGGCCGTCAGATGGGAGGTCTTGCCGTGCTGGTCGTCCTGGTTGGCGGTGGTCAGCACGTCGCGCAGGGTCGCCGCCGAGCCGTCGTGCAGATACGGCGCGGTGCGCCAGAGCTCGACCAGCGTCGGGCGTGTCGAACGTGTCGGACGCCTGGTCGAACCGCCCGCGCGTGCCGACATCGTAGCTCTTCAAGTCGGTGAACAGCGGTCCGGGATGGCACTGCGCGCAGCCGGTCTCCTTGCTGCGGAAGAGCTTCTCCCCGCGCCTGCGCCGCTGCCGACAGCTTGCCCTTCACCAGATGCGGGCTGGGCACGGGCTTGAGCGACTTGAGATAGGCGTCGAGGGCCTCGGCCACCTCCGGCGGCTGGACGGTGAACAGGATGTGCCGGATGCCGGCGCGGACGGCGGCTTCGGCGCTCTCGCGCACGCCGATGCTCATGGCCGGCGGCGTCTTGAAGGCCAGCAGCAGGCTCTTGGTGTTCTTGGGATTGCCGATGCCGTCGTTGAGCAGGTCCCAGTTCAGACCGTCCACCCGCGCCTCGCCGGGATGGCAGCTGGCGCAGCTTTGCCAGCCCTGGAAGCAGATGCGCGCGTCGTTGAAGTAAAACTCGCCCTGCCGCGCGCGCGGTCATCTGCGGCTTCGGGCCCGAGCGGGATGGATTCCGCCTTCGGATACGGGCCGTCCAGCTCGAACGCGCTGAGCGTGTCGGAGAAATAGTTTGCCGGTGTAGGCCACGCCGGCCGACCACCACCACCGCGCGCGGGCCGAGGTCGCCTTCGGGCAGAGGCCGCCGCTCGCGCAGGCCGACCAGGAAGGACAGATCGTTGGGCACGTCGGAGGGCGCCCGGGAGCCGATGGCGGGATAGGCTCCGCTGCGCGTCGGCCGGCAAGGCCGGCGTCAGCTTGGCCAGCTTCGCGAGCAGGGCCGGAAAGTCGGTCACGCTGACCTCGTGCGTGCCGGCGAGGGCCACGACCAGCGTCTTGCCGTCCGCGCTCCAGGCCACGCCCCAGGGATTGGCCGCGCCGCGGTCCACCGTGTCCAGCAACACGGTGTTGACCACCTCCATCCGGTCCAGGTCGATGAGGGTCTTGGCGTTGGTGTTCATCCAGCCGCGGTCGAGCTGGGTCGTCGGCAGGTGGAACCGCGCCAGGATGTGCGTGACGACGGCGTACTTGCCGTCGGGCGAGATGCGCAGGTCGTTGAGCGAGCCGCTGCCGTTGGGCAGCCACAGTTCGTCCACCACCTGGCCCAGCGCGGTGTCAATGACGCTGACCACCGCCGCCGACGTGCTCGGCATCCGCGCGGCCGGCGTGCAGGTGATTGGCCACGAGCAGGCGCCTGCCATCGGGCGTGATGCGCGGCCGCCACCGGCTCGCGCCGGACCGGGATGCGGCGCAGTCTCCTTCCTGGTCGCGAGGTCGAACACGCTGACGTCGTCGTTGAAGCGGTTGCAGACGAAGAGCGTCTTGCCGTCCGGCGAGAGCACCGGCGCCACGGCGCTGTGGCCGGCAGGCAATCTGGCCGTGACCCGGGCCTGGGCCACATCCACGACGCAGACCTGGCTCTCCGGCGCGGCGCAAGTGACGAACAGGGTCTTGCCATCGGCGGAAACCGCCAGCCCGGTCGGCGGAGCCGGCACGGGACCGACCGGTCACCTGCCGCGTGGCCAGATCGACGAGCAGCACCCGCTCGCCGGTGGCGCAGGCCACAAATAGCGTGGTGCCGTCCGGCGCCGCCGCCAGGGCCGAAGGGGAAAGCCACTGGGCGGGCGCCGCGGAGGCGGAGCCTGGGAGACCGAAAAGAGCAATGAGGCAAGGAGCATCCCGAGTGGGGCTCCGAGGCATGATGCAGAGGGAACATTCATGTTCAGCGGACAGTTCTAGCTGGCCGACTCCGGAAGCAGCCTAAGCAAGCTCCGCGAAGTTGGCGGCCAGGACGAGACAAAGCCGAGAGCAAGCCGTATCGCCAACCGAGTGGATAGGGTTTGCCGGTCATACGCTCGCCATCGCCGAACGTGAGAACTCACTGGCGCCGGGCCAGTCACTCCCGAATGCAAACCGAGACGTGAGCGGCGCGGCCACTGAAGCCGACTGGTTTGTCTTTGGCATAGCGCGAAATTAGTGGTGTGCGCGGGCTGGAGTGAAGGCTGCCCCTCACCCCTTCCCTCTCCCCGCACGCGGGGAGAGGGGGAATAAATTGTGGGACCGGTATCCAGGGTGGCGCGCTGCGCGCGCGACCCTGGGCTGATATGCGAAACCCCGTTGGGGTTTTTAAGTTTGGCTCGCTACGCTCGCATGAAGACGAACGATCTGGGTCAGGCGCGCCGGCCCAACGGCTCAGACATGAAACACAGGCGTAACCCGGCGTCGCCTGCACCCAGTGGTTGGCCGATCTTCTCATTGGGACTCCGAGTACCTTGCCGGCAGCTCACCAATAAGCACCTGGCCGCCAATACTGCCATCGTTCTCAAAAACCTCAACCTCAGTGCTCCCCTCCGAGAATACCTCGATCTCATAGCGCCGGTCTACAACAACGGCCTCGATCGTAATCGTGTCCTGTCGCGCACGCAGGGGGGCGTAGTAGATCGTCGCCTTCAAATTGCTCCAAAAGCCGATAGATAGAATCACGGTGAGCGGATGCGGTAGAACGGCGGGGATAATTCGTCCACTGCGGATCGGTGAAAAGATTCGTGCCATTGACGAGCGTGTTGGTGATGACTGATGACCAGTTTTGTAAATTGGTGGAGGTTTCCACCACCACGGCGGTGTTTGTGGCCCAGGAAATGGTGAATTGAAGTCGATTGCTCTGCACGCCAAAACCAAAACCTGAACTGAGGATTTGCGGTTGCGATTGATACCAGCCGGCTGTGGGCCAACCGCCGAAACTCCAGCCCCAACCCGTAATGCCCGGCATAGAATAAGCCGTTCCCGAGTCGCCATAAAAAACCGTGGTGTTTGTGCTGGCTGCCCCGCCACCTGCTCTCGGCGCGCTGCCGAGGAAATATGCTTGGTGCAGGCTCCTGCAATAAAGAGGCATAATTGCCAATGTTGGTTACACCGTTGCCAATCGTGACGTTTGTAAGGCCACAATAGAGGAATGCATTATCGCCAATGCTGAGGACGCTGTTGGGAATCACCACACTCTTCAGGCCACAATTAGCGAATGCCTGAACGCCAATTCTGGTGAGGTTGTGGGGAAGCGTCACACTATTCAGGCCGGAACAATAATTAAAAGCAATATCGCCGATGCTCGTAACGCTGTCGGGAATTGCATAGCTGCCGGCCAGGCCTCCAGGGTATTGAATCAACGTGCTTAGCGTCTTATTAAACAACACCCCGCCCACACTGACATACATCGGGTTGGCCACACTGACGGCAATATTTGTCAGAGCGATGCAATCATATAGTGCCCCGATGTTGGTGACGCTGTTGCCAATCGTCACACTCTTGAGGCCCTGACAATACGCAAATGCGGAAGGGCCAACGCTGGTGACACTGTCAGGAATCGTCACAGTCGTCAGGCTCCAACACGAAATGAACGCCGAATCACCAATGCTGGTGACACGGTTGCCAATCAACAGATTCGCCAGACCGATGCCTTCACCAGGACTACTCGGGGCAGCCATCATACTTATCGATTAGAAAAAGTGCCCTTCGAAATTACAATCCCTTATCGAAAACCTTTCCTATTGCCAGTCTATGTAAAACAGGTGTTGGCAATCCTTGATGAATATTTTGAAGACGAATTGGATGCTTGATTATCGGGTGATTTTATGGCTAATAAAACACTTGATTATTATTTAGGACTTCCGTATACGATTGAGGTTATCAAAGACGCGGGAGACGAGTACTCCGGCTTATATGCACGTGTTGTAGAATTTCCTGGCTGCATGACTCAAGCCGACAACTTCGAAGAACTGGGGGAAATGATCGAGGACGCAATGCGTGCCTGGATCGAAGCTATGCTCGAGGCTGGACGCTCAATCCCCGAACCTCAAACGGTAGAAAGCTACAGCGGGAAATTCATTGTGCGCCTGCCTCGCTCCCTGCACCGCGAACTGGTCCAACTGGCAGAGCGGGAGGGCGTCAGCCTGAACATGTACGTAGCAGCTGCGTTGGGGAAGGCGGTTGGGCAAGCCAACCTATTGAAACAACCAGCCATCAGTGAACATTACACAGAGCCCGCACCAGCCACAACAACCGCCAAAAGCAATCTTGTCGGTAACGTACTCCGTCCCGCTATACGCGAAGGATCGGTAGACTACGAGGGTACCGACCCCGATACAAAATGAAGACTGGGGGATATCCGCCCGGTAGAGGATGCGTGGCGTATGGAGTTCTCATTATTTCTCGCCAACGGTGAATAAATGCGCAGCAACAGCTATCTCCCGTTCTGCAAACGGGATTCAAGCCTGCCTGGAATCCTGGGGTGGTTCACTCTTTCCCGCATCCTGCAGGATAAAGCCGGGTTTCGCTAATTCCTACCAGCAGCCAGTTCTGCCGGGCGCGGGGGAATCACTGAGAAGATGAGCAGGATGAGGCACTGAAGGGGATGTGCCCAGGTATTCATGACGGATGTCAGGATGTCCGAATGGGGGTGCTATTGTAAGGTACAGCTGCTCGCACTGCGTGGGCCACGCAAACCAAATGTCATCCTGAACGAAGTGAAGGATCTGAATTCTTCACTTCGTTCAGAATGACACATGAAATAAGAAGTAGTGGTTGGCCTGAGGGATTGGCGCAAAGGGAAATCAACCCCTGCGCCGGCGACTTGTAGGGGTAGCTGGCAGCCGCCCTTGGTAAATTCCATTGCGATCAAACATAAGATGCGAGATAAGTCATAAGAATCTATTACATATGACACCTGACAGGCTTTGGTAATCTGTCTAATATTATTTTATCTGTTGCACAGATGGGGTGGCTGATGGGAAATGGAACAGGTGGCCTTTGGATTGATATTAGATATGCTGATGGATGCGGTACGCGGGGCAGCATGTTTACTCGCCAGGAGGTACAGTTTGATGACTTATATCCCAATTGATCCAATCACCGGGGAGAGACCCACAGGAATGCAGCTGCATTATTCCCATTTGCTGCGTTGCATTGTACTTGTGGTGCTACTGCTGTGCAGTTGCCAAGGCGAATTACCAATGGATACACCAACGGTTGCTGTGCCGCCGGAGGACACGAAAGCGCCCATTGCCAGCATTGGGCCAACCTATACGGTGACAAGCACTCTCTCACCCACCGACACGCCGCAACCACCCCTAATTGAAAGCTTTATTGTATTTATTTCCGATCGTGAGGGGCAACAGGATATTTACGCGATCCAGGCGGATGGCAGCCAGTTATTGCGCCTGACGAACGACAGCGCCCAGGAATATATCGCCGCTCTGGTCGCCGGACGGCCAGCAAATGGCCTTTCTCTCAAACCGGGATGGCGTGCAGTCTCTGTATCTCTTGAGCGGCATCGATGGCACGATCCGGCAGTTAACGTTTGACTATGAGGTACAGGACTACGCCTGGTCGCCTGATAGCCAGAAAATACTGTTTTCCGCCTATCAGGCAATGACGGGCATCTACCTTGTAGCGGCATCCGGTGGTGAGCCTGCTTTGTTGGTGGAAGGTGCACAGGAGTACAGATCCCTGGATTGGTCCCCGGACGGGCAGAAAATCATTTTCATGGCATCAACTAATGAGAGCAGAAATATCTATTGGATGCAGATCGATGAAGGCCAGCAGTATCCACTTGAGACGGTTCCCTTTCAAGATGTATTGACAGTCACCTGGTCGCCGGATGGCAAGCGGATTGCGATTTCAGCACAAAAAAACGACCGATTTAGTATGTATTTGTTCAATCTAAGCGATCAAAGCCTGGTCGAATTAGTCAACCCTCCAGAAGAAGCGATATTAATGCCCGGAGCCTGGTCACCGGACAGCAAGTGGTTGCTGTTCTGGTCGATGGAGCAGGATCAATTTCGATTGTACCGAATCCAGATTCACTCGCTGGACCGCCAGCTGGTTACTGACTATCAACCGGCAGAGGGTGAATACCCAATTTTCTGGTCGCCGGATGGGAAGCAGATCGCGTTTATGTCTGCCCAGGAAGGCAATATGGAGGTTTACCTCCACGACATACAAAGCAACAGCACTACCAACTTATCCAATTTCCCCACCCTGGACGGTCTTCCGAGCTGGTATCCGGGTGGGATTACCGGCATGTATGCCAAGCTGGGGCAGTTCGCTGCGGCACAAGCGATGCCCACTGCCGCACTTTCTCTACTGCCGGATGAGGAGCTGGTCCTATACGTTTCGGATGCGGGCGGTGTTACAGAGCTCTATACAGTGAACCCCGGCGGCGGCAGCCCTATCCGCCTGACAAACAATGATTTCAATGAGTCAGACGCAGTCACATCAGCGGACTGCAACTGGATTGCCGTAAGTGCAGACCCGATACACGGCCTCGAGGCGAATATTTACCTGATGCGGCGCGATGGCAGCCAGTTCCATCAAGTTACCTCAACAGAGCAAGCTGCCGTTGCCCCAGCCTGGTCGCCCGACGGCAGCAAGATCATCTTTCTGTCGGAAGAGTCCGGCCTCACCTACCTGTATCTTCTAGAGATCGATACCAACCAAGTGTCTAAACTCATACAAGAGCCTTTGGATGGGAGGCTAAACGACAGCTCGTGGTACTTTGGGATGGCGAGCTGGTCGCCGGAGAGCACGTGGATCGCGTATAGCAGCAATACCTCGGGAGACCTGTACAAAATTATGGCGGATGGCACGAATCAAATCACGTTAAATCAAGAACCGACCGTCGACCTGGGCCCGGCCTGGTCCCCAGATGGCAGCCAAATTGCATTTACAAGGTTGCATCCGGCAGACTGTACCAACGACTGCGCCGCTGATCTATTTGTCATGAATGCCGATGGCAGCAATATCAGGCAGTTAACCCAGGGTGTGGGAGCCGACCTGTTCCCAGCCTGGTCACCGGATGGCACAAAGATTGCGTTCCTGACCTTGCAGGATGGGCCAGGGGATGTATACATCGTCAATGCGGATGGCAGCGGCCTGGTGCAGCTGACCACAGGAATGAAAGTATTAAACTTCCCCATCTGGGCTCCGAATGGCAGTCAGCTGGTGTTTGCTGCCGTGCAGGGTGACAATCCCGATGTTTATTCCATTAACAGCGATGGCACAAACCTGCTACGGCTAACGGACAACCCCGGCAAGGATATGCCGGTGGATTGGCTGTGCGTTGGCGGCGGATAAATCAAGTAGGGAAATGATGGCAAAATAATTACTCACGCTAGTTCAGCGCGTCAATCGCCAACTGGATGAAATCCTGCGTCAGCGGGAAATCCGTGCGGTAGACCATTCGTGATAATGCAGACCCTATCGCCCCAGGAGGAACACCGGCCTGGTAGAGCGCCTCGGCAGGTGCGGCCATGGCCGGCGGATTAGTGGGGATTGCCGGCGAAATCTTGAGGTGGTTTGCCCTCTCCAGCATGCCGAAGTACACCTCCGAATTCCATTAATATTAATTTGTCCAGACGTATGGCAGGTTGGTGACATTTGGCCAGCAGGTGGGTGACATCTGGTACTTTCAGGGTTGCATACTCCTTCTTATGATTGAACAAGATGCTTTGCAATGCGCTGCCGTCCAGTGGCACAGAGCCGGCCGGCAGCGAATTGAATGGAGAGCAGTGGCGGAGCAACGGAGGCGCAAGCCTCCGGTCACTGTGATCCCACTATCAGGCGCGAGGGAGGCGTGCGGCGCAGGAGTGATCCTGGAGCCGCCCGATTCCCTGCGTAATACTTAGCGAGGATGGAGGTCAATATGAAACGAGTGTTTACGTTGGTAATCTGCCTGGCGGCCCTGGTGGCCCTGACTGTGACGCAGTCAGGCAGCCCGTCTGCCGCGGCAAGCAGCAACCCTGGTGCGGAATACGTGCCGGATGGCTTGCTGGTGCGCTTCCAGCCGGGGGCGGCCGCCGCCGAGCAGGCCCAGGCGCGCCGCGGGCTGAACGCCGAGCTGAAGCACAGCTATACGCTGGTGCCCGGCCTGGAATATTGGAAGCTGCCGCCCGGGTTGGGGGTATCCCAGGCGATGCAGGCGCTGAGCCGCAACCCCAACATCCTGTATGCCGAGCCGGATTACATCGTTACGGCGGACGTGATCCCCAACGATCCGGGCTACGGCAACCTGTACGGCATGGGCAAGATCAACGCGCCGGCAGCCTGGGACATCACCACCGGGAACCCCGGCTTCGTGGTGGGCATCATCGACACCGGCATCGACTACAACCACCCCGACCTGGCGGCCAATATGTGGCACAACCCAGGCGAGATCGCCGGCAGACCGGCGTAGACGACGACGGCAACGGCTACATCGACGATGTTTACGGCTGGGACTTCGCCTACGGCGACAGCAACCCGATGGACGTGCACAGTCACGGCACGCACTGCGCCGGCACGGTGGGCGGGGTGGGCAACAACCAGATCGGTGTGGCCGGGGTGAACTGGAATGTCAAGCTGGCGGCGCTGAAGTTCCTCAACAACTCGGGCAGCGGCGCAACCTCGAATGCGATCCTGGCGGTGCAGTACGCGGTGATCGAAAACATCAAGGTGACCAATAACAGCTGGGGCGGCGGGTCGTACTCGCAGGCGCTCTACGATGCGATCAACGCCTCCAAGTCTATCGGGCACCTGTTCGTGGCGGCTGCCGGCAATTACGGCACCAATAACGACGCCACCCCCTTCTACCCGGCCAGCTACGCCCTGGATAACGTCATCGCCGTGGCTTCCACCGACAGCAGCGACAATCGCTCCAGCTTCTCCAACTACGGCCTGACTTCAGTGGACATCGGCGCGCCCGGCTCCAGCATCTACAGCACGCTGCCCAACAACGGCTATGGCTATAAGAGCGGCACATCGATGGCTACGCCGCACGCCTCGGGGGCGCTGGCGCTGGTGTACGGCTATCACCCGGGCTTCACCTACCAGCAGGTGCGCGATGCCATCTTCAACACGGTGCGGCCGCTGGCTTCGCTGGCCGGCATCACCGTGACCGGCGGCATCATCGACGTGGCCGCCGCGCTGGGCGAGGCGCCGCCTCCCACCCCAACGCCGCCCACTCCGACACCACCCACGCCCACGCCCCCCACGCCGACACCTCCCACTCCAACTCCCCCGCCCGGCAAGATGCACCTGGCTGCGTTGAGCGGACTGGGCGTGAAGGCTTCGTCCACCAAGTGGAACGCGGTAGCGACGGTTACCGTGGAGGATGCAAACGGTGCTCCGGTTGCCGGGGCGATCGTCAGCGGTGCGTGGAGCGCCGGCACCAAAGGCACCGGCAGCTGCACTACGGGCGCCAACGGAATGTGCACGATCACCAAGAACAGCCTGGCGATAAACAAGGTGAGCAGCGTCGTCTTCACCGTCACCGGGATGACGCACGCCACGCTGGTTTACGATCCGGCCGGCAATGAGGTGGAGCCTGTCGGTGACGATCAACTGGCCATAGACCGGTAACTTCCGCGCCCCGGGAGGCGGCTCTCGGGGCGCGGGGGAATCACTGAAATCACGAATAAATAGATCATATTTTCTAAGTATTTATTAATCAGAGGGGAAATCCGGCAGCGGTATAATATCGCCAAAGGAGATAAATTATGGCGACATTGAGCATGTATCTGAATTTTGCCGGCACAACGGAAGAAGCATTTCAATTCTATAAATCGGTGTTTGGCGGGGAATTCGTGCGAGTCGAGCGCATGAAGGGCGCACCGGGTACGGAGCAGCTGCCTGTTGAGCTGCAGAACAAAATCATGTACATTGGTTTGCAGATTGACAAGAACACGATCCTGCACGGCACCGACGCTATGGAAGAAATGGGACACCCGCTGACCATGGGCAACAATTTCTCGATCATGCTTGAGGGGGAGAGCAAGGATGAGGTGACGCGACTTTACACCGCCCTGGCAGCCGGCGGCACGGTGACGATGCCGCTGCAGGATATGTTTTGGGGAGCATATTACGGCCAGCTGACCGACCGCTTTGGCGTGCAGTGGATGGTGACGTACAATTATCCGGCGTGAAGACGACCGCAGACGGCGGACGGACGAGACGGAGGACGGGCGACGGAGGACGGAAGACGGACGACCGTCTCGTAGAAATACGCCATGCGACACATGACGGCCAATAATAAATTCACGCCCTGAGAGATTTTCACAGGGCGTGAATTAATAAAAATCCCCTTCGCGTGAGATTACAATAATCCTCTTTGCGACCTTTGCGTCCCGGTGAAAATCGACCGGGATTTCTCCTCTGCGTGAGATTAATAAATCCCCTTTGCGTGCTTTGCGCCCTGGCGTGAGATATTTCTAAATTCCGTAAGCATTCTATGGTTCCTGGCGGGAGATTTTCTCCAGGCGTACGACCTGGTGCATCGGGCCGTCCATGCTGGAGGCGATGCGCCAGCCGGCGCCGGCCGCCAGGGCGCCTACATGCTCGAGGCCCAGGTAGCGGATGGCGGGGCGGCCGGGGATGTGCTCGGTGATGCGCAGACGGGGGTCGAGGCTGGCCGCGCTGCGCACGACCGGCCCGGTGACGAAGAAATCGGCCGCGCTGGCTGCATGCAGGGCCTGCAGGTTGGCCACGATCTGCTCGTCGGCGGCGAACTCGAACAGGCCGCCTTCGCTGGAACAGGCGCCGATGGCCGTATCGAGCTGCAGGTCGCCGGCCAACCGGCGCAGGGTGGAAGTGTCCGACCAATCGTAAGGCACATCCACGAAGCGGATCTCCAGGCCGTGCAGGGGGGCGCCATCCGCCAGCAGGGATGCCAGCAAACGTGCGCCGAAGCGCGGCCCTTCCCGGTCGATATCCAGCACGTGGATGGCGATCGAGCGCCCGGGCAGCAAACCGGGCTGCTCTTTTTGGATCAGCAGCAAGGCGTTCAAGCTGTCGGCGGCCGGCCCGCCGCCGATGTTGAGCAGATGCAGCGGAGCGCCTGGGCGCGCCAGCAAGGCGGGAATCAACCCGCCGGCCAGCGTGCGGGACACATCGCGCATGCGCCAGCGGAAGGTAGAGGGAGTCAGGCTGGCCGCCCACTGGCGATCGAGCGGTGTTGCCCAGCCATCTCCCAGGTTTTCGGGTCCGAGCTTGTTCATGTAGGTCAGCAGCCCGCTGGTGTAGGTGCCGGCGGATTCCAGGATGCCGCGGTAAAGCACCGATTGCTGGGCTGCCGCCTGGATGAGGTCGGGCGGCAGGCCGGCCTGGCGCTGCAGGCTGAGCACGAAACCTTCGATCAGCCGCTCCAGCTCGGCAGGGCTGATCTCGAAGGCGAAGGCTGGATGGGTGATATCGATGACGGGCAGCTCCAGGCCGCTATCCGTCCAGGCATAGCACACGCCGGGTATTTTGTTGTTTTCGGGGGTTTGGGTGGGCATGGGAATTTCCTTTTATTTTCATTATACATCCGGATGAATGAGTGGATTAATATGGCAATATACATCAATATTATCTATATTACTTGACATGGTGGATAATTCAGGTAGAATTAATATTAATTAGGCGAGAATTTTACTTATTTCTAGCTAATTTCCAAGCTGTCATTCGGAAATCAACGAAGGAGGGTTTCAAAATCTAGATAATTATCCCAGCGACCCACAAATCCTTGCCGGAGCTTTGCTGTTCAGGACGGGTCCTACCCCGAAATGCGCACATATCTCCGAAGACACCGTACCAACATCGGGCAACCCTACGAATTGGTCTGAATTTAACGGTGGTTATATAAATTCAAGCCTTGACGATGAATATATGGAGAAACACATGAGCACCTATTTGAGGAATTTAGCGAACCAGCGCACCTGGCGTATCGCCCTGGGAATACTGTTGATCATATCCCTTTCGGCCGGAGCCGGGCTTTACTCAGCCCTGGCAGCCGGCGTTTATGGGATCTATAACATTGATGGAACCATTCCCGATAACCTACCGATCCAACAATTCCCCGACCCATACGGCTCGGTAGACGAGCTCGGCGCGGTGAATGCCAGCAGCCACCAAGCTGGGCGTCATCCAAAATGCCGCAGAACCGATGCTGGGCTTCACCAACCCCAATGCCCAGGTAGATCTGCGGCGTGTCTGGCTCGATACGTATACCCAGGCCGACGATCTGATCTGGCTGTACTTTGCCTGGGAGCGTGACTCCAGCAACGGCAGCGGTGTGATCATGTTCGAATTCCAGCAAAATCCTGCCCCATTAGAGTGCGATTACTCCGTCACGGATCAGGTCACGCCAATCACTCCTGAAGAGCAGACATTGATCAACTCCTGCAACCCATGGGAAAATCGCTCCCCAGGCGATTTCATCATCATCTGGGACCAGGCTGGGAAGAAGATTGTACTGGAAGTGCGCAAATTCGTCGCAGGTACTGATACGAATGGCAACAACTTATGGGATAAGGGTGAGCCGCTAGTCCTTCAAACTAGCAGCACTCTCGCTCCGGGTAGCTGGGATGCCGAATACAGCGCCGATAGGTTTCGCGGCGAAGCGGCCATCAACCTTTCAGCAACCGTCTTCCCGGCAGTACCTGATTCCTGTTTCAGTGTGGCGAACATCATCCCCGGCACCGTGACCGGCAACTCGGATACCGCCGATTACAAGGACACCGTCCTGGCGGATTACACCGAAGATATTGAAATCTCTAACTGCGGTGCACTGACTGTCGAGAAAGTTACCAGTGATGGCGGTGCCGGTGCATTCCCCTATTCTGTGGATCGTTCCAGTGGTGACGCATTATTTTACCCGGGTGACGCCCAGATCGCCGGGAGTGTAAGCGAAAACCAGATCAGCAGCATACTGGACACCAGCGATCCGACTGAAGAGTGGACTGAAGATTGGACAGACTTGCGGATTGGAGATGATTACCAGCTGGCTGAAGGCGCAGTAGGTCCAGTTTACGCACTGGATCGGATTGAGTGTATCGTCGATGGCGATACCGCTGTCCCCTACGTGCTCTTCCCGCTGGATGACCCGGATTACTCATCTACATTCCCGGTTGAGGCCAGCAGTATTACCCACTGCACGATCACCAATCAGCTGCAGCCGGGAACCCTGGTCGTCAAGAAAGTCGTCATCAACGACGACGGCGGCACGAAGGCCGCCACCGATTTCAGCTTCTCGGTTAATGGTGGAACAGCCGCACAGTTTGTCACAGACCCGGATTTGAATCCGATCGACCCGCTGATGGGCAAGAACAGCCTGACCGTCAATGCCGGCGGTTACACCATCACTGAGCCGGAGGTGGAAGGGTACACCACGAGCTACGATAACTGCGAGGATGTGAACGTCGCAGCCGGCGGCACCACCACCTGCACCATCACCAATGATGACGATGCCCCTACCCTGAGCTTAGTCAAAGTGGTGGTCAACGATAACGGCGGCAGCGCCCTGGCCAGCGCTTGGACCCTGACAGCCACCTCAGCTTCTGACAGCTTTAGCGATGAGGGCGCCCAGCATGGAACACTGAACCAGGCAACTTACGGCCCGATTGATGTGGTCGCCAATGAAGAGTATACGCTTTCCGAGAGCGGCGGCCCGTCCGGCTACTCCCCCAGCTCATGGAGCTGCTCGATTGACGGAGGCGCTTCTGTCCCTGGGGATAAGATCACCCTGAGCGAGGGGCAGAGTGGCGTCTGCACCATCACCAATGACGACCAGAGCGGAACCCTGATCGTCAAGAAGCTGGTGGTCAACGACAGCGGCGGCAGCAAAGTCGCAACCGATTTCAGCTTCTCCGTTAATGGCGGGGCGGCTGTAGCTTTCCTGACCGACCCGGTACCGAACCCGATCGACCCGCTAAAGGGCAAAAATACCCTTACGGTCAATGCCGGAAATTACACCATCACCGAGCCAGCGGTATCCGGTTATTCCCCTTCATATAATAACTGTACCAATGTGACCGTACCAAATGGCGGCTCGGCTACCTGCACCATCACCAACGATGACCAGGCCGCAACCCTGATCGTCAGGAAAGTGGTGATCAATGACAACGGGGGCACGAACATCGCCACAGACTTCAGCTTCTCCGTGAATGGTGCTGCGGCTGTGGCTTTCCTCACCGACCCGGTCCCGAACCCGAGCGACCCGCTCCTGGGCAAGAACACCCTTTCGGTAGCAGCAGGGAATTACTCGATCGTTGAGCCGGACGTGGATGGCTACACAACATCCTACAACAACTGCACCAATGTGGCCATTGCGAATGGCGCCACGGCTACCTGCACCATCACCAACGACGACGAGAAAGCCGACCCCGCCGGCACAACGGAGATGTCCTGGGTGCTGCACGACTCCCTGACCATCACCGGCCTGCGCCACGGCGCCGCGGATGCAGGCCAGTGCCACCGTCACCTTCCGCCTGTACTCGGATACGGTAGTGCCCTGCACGGTGCAGGAAGGCTGGATGAAATCATTGACCTGGTCGGCAGCTCTGCTGCGACTGTGAATCGGCGTTCTGGTTACGAATCCAGGCACCTACTACTGGACGGCCGAATACAGCGGCGACCAGTTCAACAACGGCTTCACCACCGGCTGTGGAACGGAGATCACCACAATCGAAGAGTCCGGCAGCTTCCTTGATCAGCTTTCAGCTGAAGGCATGCTGCAGGAACAGGCCTTTGCGGCCCCGACCTACAGCAACAAGAAGTAAGCGAGCTTAGCTCGACATGCTCCCCCCAGCACCGTGTGCTGGGGGGAGATTTTTTTATCAAGAGGTCAGATTGTCTGAAGGACAAACGAGATTGCGGACAACCGACTAGGCGTTGCTGGAAGCAAATTCCAGGCGGTTGCCTTCCAGGTCGTAGAAAGCGCCGTAGGTGACCACGCCGGGGATGTGGATCACCTCGTCACAGCGGATGCCCCTGGCGCGCAGGGCTTCGGTGGTCTTGAAGGCGTCGTCGACTGTCAGGACGACCTTAGGCGTGCCGCGCACAGGCATTTCGCCTTCTTCATCCCAGCGGTTGATGGCCAGGTGGGCGGCGCCTTCCTCGCCCCACTCGGCCCAGCCGATCTCTTCGTTGGCATAGGCTTCGGGCCAACCAAGCAGCTCGCTGTAGAATTTGCGAGCGGCTTCCCAGTTGCGCACGTAGACGTAGCAGACATTAATGTTTATAAAGAGGGACATGGGGGGACTCCTTTGGCTGAGGGCGGATAACTAGAACAAGTGTATCAATTTCTGTAGGAAATGTCAAGATTTCCAGCTGATTCCCGTGCCCAGCGGATTAATCTATTTTATATAGATGCGTGAACGTTTGTAGAGAGTTGCTCTAACCCCATTGACACGAGTACCCGCAGTGATTAACATTAATTCAAATGCAAGATTATTAATGTTAATTTTATCTCATATTCATGCAAATTGCATCTTATTTGCCGTCTTCCATCCCGGAATGCGGTCCGGCAATTGCCAGGCCGGTGTTCCGGCTGCTGCCCTCAAGGATGAATAAAACCGAATATCAGCCAGGGGATTGACTTATCTACCCAACAATCCAGTGTCGATGAATGGAAACAAGGAGGAGCGAAAATTCCAGAACAGACAAGCCAAAATGAAAGCCCAAGGTTGCGAACAACCCAGCCTGCTCGCTGTGGCAAGAGCTGCCATAGCCATTGTTCTATTCAGGTGTGTTCAATTAATCCTAATCGGTAAGAACTATTGAAAGGGGAGCAAAATGAGTAATAAAATGAAGACCTTCACTCGCTACCCCGGGCGCATCGCGCTCGGGGTTGTAATAACAGCCGTCGTGCTGGCTATAGGGGCCGGAGTCGCCCTCTCCGCTGACACTTACACGCCGTCATTCATTTTTACGAACGACGATGGCGGTGTTGATCAAATCGACAGTAAAGCAGGGGGACAGCAGAGCGACTTGACGCGATTTGGAATTGACACTGGTGATCTCGCCAGTGGATTCTATGGCTCACATGGAACTGGGATCGGGTTGATTTTACTAGCCAGACCGGAGATGCATGCGCTCTCTTCGATACGAATGGTAACGGATACGCCAACTACTCGCTTTGTGTTCAAGTGTCGAATACTCCGATCGGGGGTACGATCGATCCCAATAACTCCTTCACAACCACCATCGACCTGTACCTGTTTGAGTGTACAGCGGATAGTAAAACCGATCGCTGCGGTGTTCCAAATTCCAGGCCGATTACAACTACAGATATGCTGACACTGGCGTTGGACACCAATACTGGGACAAGCACACTTGTAACAAACACGGATCCTTTTCCCACGGGTGAGGTATCACCAAAAGATACTACAATAGTCCTAAAGATTGCCCTCGGGGACAAATGCAGAATTACCTGCTACTGCTGAGCTGCTGAATGTTTGCAGTTATCCATCAGCGGGAGCTGGCGGAAATAACGCACCTGGCGACTGTATAGTCATGCCTGGTGCCGCGTTCCTGACGATTATCAAGACTACGGATGCCACAACCAGCGACTTGTTTACGTTCAACCTCAATCCTGCAGCGACTGACGGTACGACCCAGTTCAGCAGAAACGGCGCTGGATCGGTAGTTGATCGTAAGGCTGTATATGCCAGCACAGGAAACTCCTTGGCGGAAGTATTACCAAACGCCTTGTGGGGGCTTATTTCAGCATCCTGTGTAACAGGTTCGACTTCTACCGGTACGTTATCTGGGTTGACGATCACCGGAATTACGTTTGAGCCGGGCAAGGAAACTGTTTGCACCTTCGCGAAATCGACGATTAGTGGGCTCGCTGGTATTGGCAAAGGCTCTGACAGGTGGACCGGCAGACTACACTGGCCCGTTCACCATCCACTACGATTGCGGCACCGGTTTCATCGGTGACGTATCCTTGTCTGCGGGAGGATCTGCTCACAGTTTCGAACATCCCAACAGGGACTTCTGCACGGTGAGTGAGACTCCGCCGACACCACCGACTGGCTACTCGTTCGACACCCGACCTTCAGCCCATCCTCTACGGTCACCATCCCAACTGCTCAACCTTCGAGCGTCACCGTCACCACCAACAACACCCTCACCCGCGACCAGGGCCTTGAAGTCAGCAAGGTCTTCAATCCGCTGACCTCTGGTTTCACAGGTACTTTCGCGATCAAATATAACTGTGGTGGTGCAGGAGATGTGACAGTCAACCTGGCCGCAGGCGCTTCAACGACGTCGGCCCGTTCGACACCGGCACAAGCTGCACCGTCAGCGAGCCGGTACTCCCAACCGCACCAACCGGATGGACCTTCGGGACGCCGTTGATCGCAACAGCCCCGCCACGATCGTCAAAGGTGACCAGCCGCTGCTGTCGTAGGTGACCGTCACCAACTCGATCAGCCGCGACCAGGGCTACTTAAGATCTCCAAGGTCTTCGATCCGCTGACCTCCGGTTTCACAGGTACTTTTGCGATCAAATATAACTGTGGTGGTGCAGGAGATGTGACAGTCAACCTGGCCGCAGGCGCTTCAACGACCGTCGGCCCGTTCGACACCGGCACAAGCTGCACCGTCAGCGAGCCGGTACTCCCAACCGCACCAACGGGATGGACTTTCGGGGCGCCAGTGATCGCAACCAGCCCCGCCACGATCGTCAAAGGTGACTCAGCCGCTGCTGTCGTCAGTGACCGTCACCAACTCGATCACCCGCGACCAGGGCTACCTGAAAATCAGCAAGGTCTTCGATCCCCTGACCTCCGGTTTCACAGGCACATTTGCGATCATCTACAACTGTGGCGGTGCAGGGATCAGACCGTCAACCTGGCTGCAGGCGCTCGACTACCGTTGGACCTTTCGACACCGGAACGAGCTGCACTGTCACTGAGCCGACACTTCCAACCGCCCCACCGGCTGGACTTTCGGTACGGCCACGATCGCGACCAGCCCGGCCACCATCGTCAAGGGCGACCAAGCCGCGGCTGTCTAGTAACGGTGACCAACTCGATCACCCGCGACCAGGGCTACCTGAAGATCAGCAAGGTCTTCGATCCGCTGACCTCCGGCTTCAGCAGGCACATTTCGTCATCGTCTACAACTGCGGTGTGCGGGATCAGACCGTCAACCTGGCTGCAGGTGCATCGACACGACCGTCGGCCCCTTCGACACCGGCACGAGCTGCACCGTCAGCGAGCCGGCGCTGCCAACCGCCCCAACAGGATGGACCTTCGGGACGCCCAGTGATCGCGACCAGCCCCGCCACGATCGTCAAAGGTGACCAGCCGCCGCCGTCGTAGTGACGGTGACCAACTCGATCAGCCGCGACCAGGGCTACCTGAAGATCAGCAAGGTCTTCGATCCGCTGACCTCCGGTTTCACCGGTACTTTCGCGATCGTCTACAACTGCTGGTGCAGGAGATCTGACAGTCAACCTGGCTGCAGGTGCATCTACGACCGTCGGACCGTTCGACACCGGCACAAGCTGCACTGTCAGCGAGCCGGCACTGCCAACCGCCCCAACAGGTTGGACCTTCGGACGCCGTGATCGCGACCAGCCCGGCCACCATCGTCAAAGGCGACCAGGCTGCGGCTGTCGTAGTGACGGTGACCAACTCGATCACCCGCGACCAGGGCTACTTGAAGATCACCAAGATCTTCGATCCGCTGACCTCTGGTTTCACGGGTACTTTTGCGATCAACTACAACTGCGGTGGCGCAGGGACGTGACGGTCAACCTGGCGGCAGGCGCGTCAACGACCGTCGGCCCGTTCGACACCGGCACGAGCTGCACTGTCAGCGAGCCGGTATTCCCAACCGCTCCAACGGGCTGGACCTTCGGTACGCCCGTGATCCAAGCAGCCCGGCCACGATCGTCAAGGGTGACCAGCCGCGCGTCGAAGTGACCGTGACCAACTCGATCAGCCGCGACCAGGGCTACCTGAAGATCAGCAAGGTCTTCGATCCGCTGACCTCCGGCTTCACCGGTACTTTGCGATCGTCTACAACTGCGGTGGCGGCAGTGACCATGTGACAGTCAACCTGGCCGCAGGCGGATCGACGACCGTCGGCCCGTTCGCCAACCGGCACACAGCTGCACGGTGAGCGAGCCGGTACTGCCAACCGCACCGACGGGCTGGACTTTCGGTACCCGGTGATCAGTAAGCAGCCCCGCCACGATCGTCAAGGGTGACTGCAGCCGCTGCAGTCGCGGTGACCGTGACCAACTCGATCACCCGCGACCAGGGCTACCTGAAGATCAGCAAGGTCTTCGACCCGCTGACCTCCGGTTTCACCGGCACTTTCGCGATCGTCTACAACTGCGGTGGTGCAGTGACGAGTGACGGTCAACCTGGCCGCAGGCGCATTCAACGACCGTCGGCCCGTTCGACACCGGCACAAGCTGCACCGTCAGCGAACCGGTACTGCCAACCGCCCGACGGGCTGGACCTTCGGGACCCCGGTGATCGCAACCAGCCCGGCCACGATCGTCAAAGGTGACCAGCCGCTGCAGTCGTAGTGACCGTCACCAACACGATCAGCCGCGACCAGGGCTACTTGAAGATCAGCAAGGTCTTCGATCCGCTGACCTCTGGCTTCACAGGTACTTTCGCGATCAAATATAACTGTGGTGGTGCAGGAGATGTGACAGTCAACCTGGCCGCAGGCGCTTCAACGACCGTCGGCCCGTTCGACACCGGCACAAGCTGCACCGTCAGCGAGCCGGTACTGCCAACCGCACCAACGGGATGGACCTTCGGGACGCCGGTGATCGCAACCAGCCCCGCCACGATCGTCAAAGGTGACGCAGCCGCTGCTGTCGTAGTGACCGTCACCAACACGATCACCCGCGACCAGGGCTACTTGAAGATCAGCAAGGTCTTCAATCCGCTGACCTCTGGTTTCACAGGTACTTTTGCGATCAAATATAACTGTGTGGTGCAGGAGATGTGACAGTCAACCTGGCCGCAGGCGCTTCAACGACCGTCGGCCCGTTCGACACCGGCACAAGCTGCACCGTCAGCGAGCCGGTACTCCCAACCGCACCAACGGATGGACCTTCGGGACGCCGGTGATCGCCACCAGCCCCGCCACGATCGTCAAGGGTGACGCAGCCGCTGCTGTCGTAGTGACCGTCACCAACTCGATCACCCGCGACCAGGGCTACTTGAAGATCAGCAAGGTCTTCAATCCGCTGACCTCTGGTTTCACAGGTACTTTTGCGATCAAATATAACTGTGGTGGTGCAGGAGATGTGACAGTCAACCTGGCCGCAGGCGCTTCAACGACCGTCGGCCCGTTCGACACCGGCACAAGCTGCACCGTCAGCGAGCCGGTACTCCCAACCGCACCAACGGGATGGACCTTCGGGACCCCAGTGATCGCACCAGCCCCGCCACGATCGTCAAAGGTGACGCAGCCGCTGCTGTCGTAGTGACCGTCACCAACACGATCACCCGCGACCAGGGCTACTTGAAGATCAGCAAGGTCTTCAATCCGCTGACCTCTGGTTTCACAGGTACTTTTGCGATCAAATATAACTGCTGGTGGTGCAGGAGATGTGACCGTCAACCTGGCCGCAGGCGCTTCAGACGACCGTCGGCCCGTATTGACACCGGCACAAGCTGCACCGTCAGCGAGCCGGTACTCCCGACCGCACCAACTGGATGGACCTTCGGGACGCCAGTGATCGCCGACCGGCCCCGCCACGATCGTCAAAGGTGACGCAGCCGCTGCTGTCGTAGTGACCGTCACCAACACGATCAGCCAGGACCAGGGCTACTTCAAGATCAGCAAGGTCTTCGGCAGCACAGCTTACACCGGCGACTTCACCATGAACTACGTCTGCACGGACACTGCTGCTACCACAGGCTCTGTCGCCCTTGGCGCAGGCGAGACCAGCGCTGTCATCGGTCCGATTGATACCTACAAAGGCACGACTGCAGTTACCTGCACCGTCGTCGAGGTGCTGCCGGCCAACCCGATTGGCTACACCTTCGACAACCCATCCTACAGCCCGACTGGCGGGGCAGTGACCATCTCCAAGGGCAATGCTGCTGCTGCCGCCCTGGTAACCGTCACCAACACGATCAGCCGTGATCTCGGTTCGCTCGAGATCGTCAAGACCGTAAACGCGGGCACTTCTGGCTTTACAACCGGTTCCTTCCCTGTTCATGTCGAGTGCATTCTGACGGGCAGCAGTACACTAATCTACGACCGCACGATTGCCTACCCGACCCCAGGGTATGTCACCATCGATAACATCCCATCCCTCTACAGCTGCACAGTAACCGAAGGCGCTTTACCGACCGCCCCGGTGGGTTACTTCTGGGGCTCTCCTGTAATCACAGGCAGCCCGGTTGTAATCGCCAAGAATACAACCAAGCTAGTTACGGTCGCCAACAGTCTTTCAGCAGGCACATCGAAGATCGCTCCGACCCAGACAACTTGCCAGATGTACAGGGATGGTGAAGCGGAGGACTACAACACGCTTAATTACCTCATCAGCAAGGGTAAGGTGGGTAGCGTCTCGCCAGGGATGATCTTCTTCTGGAGCACGATCACGGCGCCGAGCTCGGACTTCACCTTGCTGTCTAATCAAACCAAGTCTGATGCGTCTTGGTATTTCATGAAGTATCTGGATGTCTTCCTATGGGATGAGAACTGCGTGAAGGTGCAGTCGGTCACGATCACCGGCGATGGCTTCATCCCAACGTTGGAAGTTACCGGCGCAATACCCGGCGATACCTATTTCTTCAGCGTCAAGTATGACACCTCCAGCCTTACTGGAGCACCGAAACCAGCGCTCCCGACTGTGGTCTACTGGTTCGAAACCTATCTGAACGGATCGATGGTATTTACGAGCCCGGACAGTATCGCGGTAGTACCTAAGCCGAAGAAATAACTCAACTCTGTAAACAGAGATAACCATCAGGTGGGAGGCCTGTTACCAGGCCTCCTACCTCAATAAAAAAATCATATATAGATTTCAAGTTGATGCGGGATAGGCACCGCCTCAGGCTCTGATCATCCGGTAATACTACTACATCGCAAGGGGAGACCTTCCATGTTGAGAATACGCGAGCTTGTGCTTCCCGCAATGATCCTGCTCTACCTGGTATCTGTATTTGGTAAGGGAGCCAGTACACTGGCGGCACGGTTGGCACAGGAAACCCCGCTCAAACAGAACGGCGAAGCTTATGAGATCAATCCCGACAACCAGGGCATCCTGTGGGTCAGCGATTGGTAAGACGGTAATTCCGGTGAAATCCGGGGCATCAATCCGCAGGATGGCAGCTACACAATTTTTCCGGTGCGAGGCGGGCCATCGGATGCGCGCTCGGATGGCGCCGGCAGCCTGTGGTGGGTAGATGCCGAGAGCAACCAGGTAGGCCGCCTGGATACCAGCAGCGGCAGTGCCAGCATCTGGACAGTCCCCGGCTCAAACGGTTTCTTTGGTACTGCGCTGGACGGTGCGGGCGGTCTGTGGTTCATGGATTACAGCGAGCCCAACACCAAGCCTTTCCTGTTTCACCTGACGCGGCGAACCAGCTGTGCAGCTACCGGCTTCCAGACCAGGGCTCTTCGGATTACGTGCTGAGGGCGGGCAGCCAGATCTGGCTGGGCGACAATGTCAACAGCCGCATCCTGCGCCTGGATACAGCTGCGAATCCCAACACTTTACCTGGTGGCAGCTTGCCCCCGGTAGTTATCCCCGAAGGCATGGCGCTGGATGCAGCGGAGACCTGTGGTGGGCCGATTACACCCTCTGAGTGGACTGGGCAGGCTGCAGCCCGGCGCAAACCTGGTCACTCTTACGCTTTAGCCGCAACCTCATCCGCCGCAGTATGGTGGCTACGTCAAGACTGGGCGTGTCTGGTTTCCACACAAGGTGGCGACATTTGGCATTCTCGACCCTGCAACAAAATCCGGGCGTTACCACCCCGGTCACAACGACCAGCCAATCAATCACCCCTACCTGTACGCCCCTGCCTGCACCCAGCACTCAAACATCCCGATTCACGACCGGGCAGACATCATGGACTGATGTTCAATATAACGAAGCTGTACAACCAGAACGGCTGGCAGGTTTACCAGCTGCCAACAGAAGGGTTATGCCTGGGGAATCACATGCTACAGGTAATATCTGGATCGGTGGACCAGGGCCGCCAGGTGCTGGTGCGCATGATCGATCCGGTCTCAGGTCACTGCCTGCAAGCTGCAGGACACGGACGGCGATCCCGCTACCACCGCCGACCAGGCGCCCAAAGCGGGCTGGACGGTGTACCTGCGCATCGGCGGCGTCAAGCAGACTCCGGGCAAGCCGACCGGCGCCGACGGCTGCGCCACCTGGAGCGGTCTGCAGCCCGGCCCGGCCTACGGTGTCGAAGAGGACATCCTGGCCGGCTGGACCGCGCTGACGCCCACCAGCCACGATTTTGGAGCCTCCGCCCCCGGCCAGTCGTACGCGCATACCTTCATCAATGCGGTGCCCAGGGTCAGCGTGGCTGCCTGCAAGCTGGAGGATAGCGACGGGAACCTGGCTACCACAGCCGACCAGTCGCCAGTCCCGGGCTGGATGGTGTACCTGCACATCGATGGCGTCAAACAGACACCCGGCAAGCCGACCGGCGCCGACGGATGCGCCTCCTGGAGCGGGCTGCAGCCCGGCAAAGCCTATGCGGTCGAGGAGGACGTCAACGGCTGGCAGCCGCTAACCCCCACCAGCCACAGCTTTGGCATCCTGGCATCCGGCCAGTCGGTTAGCTTTACTTTCATCAACAAACCGGTGGGCGTCAAGATCTACCTGCCGCACCTGCGCAAATAAAACGGTCCCCCCTCTCCCGGGACCGACTTCCCCCGGAGTGCCATGCTGTCCCCCTGCATGGCACTCCATCTATTAACCCCACCGAGCGGCATCCCTTGATACAATTGAATTGTGATTTCTATAACAAAGCTGCTCGCACTGCGTGGGCCACGCAAACCAAATGTCATCCTGAACGAAGTGAAGGATCTAGATTCTTCACTTCGTTCAGAATGACACATGAAATAAGGAGCAATTATGAAAACCCTGATAGCTTACCTCCTCCTGGCCGCCCTGCTGGCGGGCTGCGCCGGGGCTGAAACTGAGGCGGTCGAACCCACCCAGGCAGAGCCAACCAGCGGAACCGGCATGGGCATGGGGATGGGCATGCGCGGCGGGATGATGGCCCGCCACCATGCGCAGATCCCGGCGGAGTATGCCGGGCTGAGCAACCCGGTCACCGCGGATGAAGAGTCGATCCAGCGCGGGGCGGCGATCTATGCGGCGCAGTGCGCCAGCTGCCACGGCGATGGCGGCATGGGCGACGGCCCGGCGGCCGCGGCGCTGGACCCGGCGCCGGCGCCGGTCGCTCACAGCAGCCTGATGATGGGCGACGATTACCTGTTCTGGCGCATCAGCGAGGGCGGCGGCGTTTTCAGCACCGCCATGATCGGCTGGAAGGATTCGCTGGACGAAAATTCGCGCTGGGATGTGATCAACTACATGCAGGCGCTGGGGTCGGGCAAGGCCGCGCCGGTCAGTGAGCTGGGCGGCGAGCTGTACGACCCTTCGGTGCAGGCCACCCAGCAGGCAGACGTGCTGGCGCAGGCGGTAGCCGCCGGTGTGGTGACCCAGGCGGAAGCGGATAATTTCGCCAAGGTGCACGATGCCATGCAGCAGTACCGGGCGGCGCATCCGGAGGTGAAAGACATCGGCACTTCGGCGCAAACCGAAAGGGAAGATGAGATCCTGAAGGTGCTGGTGCAGAGCGGCGTGGTGACCCAGGCCGAAGCGGATGCCTTCCGCAGCATACACGACCGGCTGGGCGAGGCGGGGTTCATGCCGTAAAACTCGTACTGCCGCACTCGAAAATGATGACTTCTGTCACCTGATCGATATGATCCCTCCAAAGTTATAATCAATAAAAAGCCTTATCCTCAAGAAATGATCGCTATGTTGGAGGTTCCATGATCGGAGTGCTGCTAATCCTGGGAGGATTGGCGCTCTTCATGTACGGTATCCGGCTGCTCAGCGCCGGGATGGAAAAACTGGCTGGGGACCAGATCCAGAAATGGCTGGAGCGGGTGACCAGCAACCGGCTGAAGAGCGCCGGCTTTGGCGCCGCGGCGACGGCGGTGCTGCAGAGCAGCGGCCTGCTGATGGTCACCATGATCGGGCTGATCAACGCCAACCTGATGACGGTGACCGCAGTCGATCGGCGTCATGCTGGGGCAGGAAGATCGGGCACGACCATCACTGCTCAGATCGTGGCTTTCGACATCGGCCCGCTGCGGCTGGTCCTGGTCATTGCCGGGTTCATCTTTCATGGAGTATTTCCCGCACCGGGATTGGAAAAAATACGGCGAGATCCTGATGGGCCTGGGGTTGGTCTTCGTCGGGATGAGCTACATGGCCTCCGCGCTCGATTACCTGGTGGAGATCCCCTGGATCGCCGAGCTGCTGGTGGAGATGGGCCAGCACCCCTTCGTGGGCGTGCTCGCCGGGTCTGGTGATGACCTCCATCACGCAGAGCAGCACCGCGGTCACCAGCATGGCGGTGGCGATGGGCATCAGCCAGGTGATCACGCTGGAAGGGGCGATCGGCATCATCCTGGGGGCCAATATCGGCTCGTGCATCACCGGGTTTATGGCTTCCATCCGGCTCTCCCGCTCGGCCCGCCAGGCTTCCATCGCCCAGATCGTGATCAATGTCTTTGGCGTGCTGCTGTTCCTGCCCTTTATCAGCCAGTTTGCCGACCCTGGTCAGCAATACCTCCGACGAGCTGCCGCGCCAGATCGCCAATGCCCATACGATCTTCAACCTGACGGTCAGCGCCATCCTGTTCCCGTTCGTCAAGCAAATCGCCCAGGTTTCTGCCTGGCTGGTGCCGGCCTCCCAGACGCCAGAAAAGATCAAGGTGACGGATTTTATCGACGAAATGCAGCTCAGCGTCCCGGCGGTGGCGCTGAGCGAGGCAGCCCGTGAGCTGGCCCGGGTGGGCGATATCACTGCCGGCATGCTGCGGGATAGCTGCCAGGCGCTGGTGAACCTGGATACCAGCAGCATCCAGCGCGTGCTGGTGCAGGAGGAAGAGCTGGTTGACCCGATCTACAAGGAGCTGGTTGATTTCATCAATCAGCTGATCGAAGGCGATCTGAGCCTGGCGCAGCAAAAACGCTGCTTCCAGCTAAAGAACCTGCTGATCGATATCGAGCGGGTGGGGGATATGGCGGAAGATATTGCCCAATATGCCCAGGAAAGGATCGACAACGAGGTGATCTTCAGCCCGCCGGCCATGGAAGAGCTGGACTGCCTGTCGAATCATGCCTACCACACATATTCGCTGGCTATCCAGGCTTTCGCCGAGGGCGATGCAGAAAAAGCCCGGCATGTGTGCCGGCTGGAAAGCGAGTTCGACCGCCTGTACTGGCAGACCCGCCAGGCGCACATCCACCGCCTGGAACAGGGCATCTGCCAGCCGGAAGCGGACGTGATCTTTACCGAAACCTGCGCAACCTGGAGCGCATCAGCGACCATGCCGACAATCTGGGGGTCAGCGTGGCGCGGGCGGGGTAGAACGATGCTATCCGGGAACTGGCTGCCAGCGCCAGGCTGCTCCTTGCCGGTGGATGTAGCCTGTGCCGGGAAAATCCATGTGGAAAGCGAAGACGCGGGCATGCTCGTTGGCTGCCTGCTCCAGGAGCAGCTTTCGGGTCTGCACATTCTGCTCCCAATCGCAGTCGGGTGACATATTCCAGCCCGGTTGTGCGCAGTGCACGGGGTGAGCAATGGCATCGCCCAGGCAGATCAGCTTTTCACCGCCTGAGGAAATCTCTACCGCCGTATGTCCGGGCGTATGTCCGGGAGCAAAGAGCGTGCGGATACCGGGAACGATCTCGGTATCCTGTTCGAGCAGCGTAAAGCGATCGGTTATGGGGAGCATATAGTGGTCGACGAACTCGCCCATCCAGGAATGCTCCGGATTGGCCAGCGTTTCTGGGGCAGTCCAGAATTCCCACTCTTCGCGCCGCATGAAATAGCGAGCATTCGGAAAGGCTGCCTGCCCATGCGCCGCAGTATTACCGCCGATATGGTCCACATGAGCGTGGGTAAGAATGATCGCATACACATCTTGCGGCCGGATGCCAACCAGCGCCAGGTTAGCCAGCAGCTTCCCTCCATCGGGGGCAAAATCTTGCTGGCCCAGCCCGGTATCCACCAGCACTATCCGTCCGCCTGCCCAAATCACCAGGCAGGGTAAGGGGCTGATCCAGGTACCCCATTCATCCAGCACCGTGTTGTACTTCACCAGCGCAGCGGCAAGCTGGTCGTGGGGCACGTTGGCAAATAGAGTCTCGCCTGGTTCACCATACGCCAGCCAGCCGTCGTTCACGACAGCACAGTCGAACGCTCCAATCGCGAACCGGTGGATCATCGTGTCCATCTGCTTGTATCCCAATCGGATGCCCCGGTAGATAAATTATACTCCCGCGACTGAGGTGGGAATATGGGGACAGAAGATAGCCGAACCCGCGGCCATGCCGTGGGTCGCCAGTCGTTGGTTACAGGGCTGCCCGCCGCCACAAGCGCACGGAGTTGACCAGGTAGATCTCTGCGCAGCGCGGCAGGTCGTCGATCGTTAAGGTGCTCTTTGATCACGCCACCTCTCAGCAGGTGGCTGCGATAGACGCCGGGCAGCAGGCCGCCGGCGAGCGGCGGGGTGAGCAGCTCGCCGTTCAGGCGGACGACCAGGTTGGCGATGGTAGATTCGGTCAGCTGGCGGTTGGGGTTCCACAGCAGCACATCCTCGGCGCCGGGGCTCTCGGCCAACGCCTGCTGGTAGACAAGGCGCTGGGTGGTCTTGTGATACAGAAAGGGGTCGGCCGGGTCGATGGGCCGCGCAGCCAGCGCCAGGCGCACCAGCGGGGCGGATGCGTCCGGCTGGGGTGTGCCCAGGGCTGCCGGGTCGAGCGGGGTGCTTTCGATGGTGGTAGCGCCGTGACGGTCGAGCAGCAGGCGCAGGCGGTGCGGTTGCCCCGGCAGGGCGGCCGCCGCAGCCAGCAGCTTGCGATGGGCCTGCTCCAGGTCGAGGGGGAAATTGAAGTAAACGGCAGAATCGCGCAGGCGGAGCAGGTGCTCGTCCAACAGAAAGATGCCGCTCTCAGGCTGCCACAGCAGCGTCTCCAGCAAGGAGAATTCAGGCAATCGTCGGGTGAGCAGGCGGGCTTTGAGCAGGCTTTCGTCATACTCACCGCGGGCGGTGGAATCCCACACGATACCGCCGCCGGTGCCGTATTCGGCGATGTCCGCGGTGTGGTCGATGGTCACGGTGCGGATGGCGACGTTGAACTGCGCCTGCCTGCCGGGGGCGTAAAAACCGATGGCGCCGGTGTAGACATGCCGCGGAGTGTTCTCCAGCCCGGCGATGATGCGCATGGTGCTGGGCTTGGGGGCGCCGGTGATCGAAGCGCAGGGGAACAGGGCGGCCAGGATGCGCTGAAAAGGCAGGTCGCTTTCGGCCACGACGGTGGAGGTCATCTGCCAGAGGGTCGGGTAGCGCTCGGCCTGGAACAGGTGCGGCACGGCTACGCTGCCGGTGCGGGCGATGCGCCCCAGGTCGTTGCGGATCATGTCGACGATCATCACGTTTTCGGCGCGGTTTTTAATGGAAGCCTGCAGCCAGGCAGCCTGCGCTTCATCCTGGGCCAGGGTCAGGCCGCGGCGTACCGTGCCTTTCATCGGGCGGCAGGTCAGGTGTTCGCCATCCAGGGTGAAGAACAGCTCGGGGGAGGCAGAGCACAGGGTGTAGGGGCCGGTCTCGATGTAAGCCAGGTAGCCGCCGGGCTGGGCCTGCGCCAGGGCACAGAAAAGGGCGTAGCGGGTCGCCGCTGAAGGCAGTCCGCAGGCGGTAGGTGTAATTGACCTGGTAGGTGTTTCCGGCGGCGATTTCTTGCTTAATGCGCGGATGGCGGCGGTATACGCCCGGCGCGAGACGGCCGGCCGCCAGTCCAGGCCGGCCCCGTGCAAAGAACCCACGGGGTTGCTTGCGCCATCCAGCGGCGCACTTAGCGGAGCAGGCGGAGGTGCGGCTACTTCTCTCGGCGGCGGGAACAGGCCGAACCACAGCAGGGGAAAGCCGGAGGGTCGGGGCGCACCGCCAGGGCAGAGTCGAAGGCCGGGGCGGCTTCGTAGCTCAGGAAGCCGGCGGCGTGCAGGCCGCGGCTTTCTACCTGCGTCTCCAGCTCCTGCAGGGCGGGCAGCACCTGCTCCAGCCGCTGGGCAACCAGGATCTGCTGCGGGTTCTCGTAAGACAGCCAGCGAGCGCTGGGCGGGTGATAGAGCAGCACGCGTTCCATGTGAATAAGACTATCGAGGAATAGGGGAATTGTCAAGATTAAGCAAGCACAGGCGAACAAGTTGTTGACCTGTTCATGTTTCAGGACTACACTCAACGTACATTAACCTTCCATTAAGTCATCACCCTCCTGGAGACAAAAATGAATACTCCTCCTGTCCGTAATGAAACATCTGCAGCGGGGGAAAAGACGATTTACCAGGCGCCGCGCAGTGGCTCGGCGATCTTCAGCGCAATCTTCAGCCTGGTGCTGGCGCTGCTGTTTGGCGGCGTTTACCTGGTCTTATCAGGCTGGTCGCAGAATATCATTGAATATGCCATCCCCGGATACAGCAGCCAATCGGATGCAACGATGGCGCAGGCCGTGCGCATTTTCTCTCTGGGGGCGCTGGCATTGGCCGGGTTTGCGCTGCTGTTCGGCTTTCTACAGCTGATAACCGCCCTGGGCAGCCGGGTGGTGCTGACAGACCAGCGCGTAAAAGGTAAAACCGGGCGCAACCTGCTGCGTAAGTTTGACATCCCGCTGGAAAATATCGCCTGGGTTGAGTATCCCAACCGTATCTTATCCAAAGGCCCGCTGACCATCCACACCAAGGACGGCAGACAGACGATGCTGTTGAACATCGCCAAAGTGGAGACTTTCCTGGGCTATCTGGAAAACGCCTATGAAGTCGGGCAGCCGGCCTACCATACGCCGGCAGACGCTTTGGGGGCCGGCGGTGCTGGCGGTCGTCGCGGTGATCTTGATCGGCTTTGCAGCTTTTGTGCTGTATTCCAACCGCCAGGCGGACAATACACCGAGCGAAGCCATCGCAGAGATCCCGGCAGCCGCCGTCGTGGATACCCAGATTCCGCAGGCGACCGAAGTGCCGGCCCTGGTTCCCAGCGCCACCCAGCGACCGACGGCGACGACCAAACCCAAACCGATCGAAGTTGATTTTGCCACCCTGGGGAATTATCCCGTCGGCACCGAGGTGATCCTGGTCGGCCGCCTGGGCGCCATCAGCAATACTTTCTGTGATATCGAGGACTGTGCCCTGTCCCTGCAAAGCATCGAGGATTCATCGCAGCATATTACGATTTTTATCGAAGTCCCCCGGAAGGCGCCACCCCTGCCCCCAATCAAATGAAGAGTTTGTTTGAAGGCTTTGAACAATCCGATATCCGTGTGCGCATGGCAGACGGCACGTTTGCGCTGGTGAAATACCGCATCCGGGTGCAGGGTAGGGTCTGCGAGACGACGGATGGCGATGCGTGCATCACCGATATCACCAAGATCGAGCTGGTGCAGGCGCAGTAAAACGACCATGATATCATCCGGATCATTTCCGCCCGAAAGGCAACCAAGATGAGGAGATCAGCTATTACGAATAGCTCAATGACTGATTGGGAGCGGTTAAGTATTTTTACTCCGGCGGCTTGACGTCGCAGCAACGTTTACAAAGCTTGCCTGCGCAGGCAATAATCCAAGTAAAATCAACCCCAGGCTACTATTTTTCCAGCGTAAATTACCGTAATCTCAGGGGGACAATTAACCCGCACGCGCAGCACATGCGTGCCGACGCCGCGGTTGGTGTACTGCAGCATCTCCCCCACCCGGTACATGCCGTTGGGATATTTCTTGAACATCGGGCCGCGCACCGGCACATGCCCGGAGCGTGTTACGATCTGGCCGCCGTGGGAGTGGCCGGAAAGCTGCAGGGCAAAGCGCCCTGTGGCGGCCGCCTGGTCGGCGAAATCCGGCTCGTGCGCCAGCAGGATGGCGGGCGGCCCGTCGGGGAGCTGGGCCAGCAATCCCGGCAGATCGTGCTGCGCCAACGACGATATCATCCAGCCCGGCGATGAGCAGCCGATCAGGGGGAGCTTCCTCCGCCGCTTGGCGCTGCAGGCTGACAAACTGGTTGCGCAGCACCACCACCCCGGCCTGCTGCAGGATGTTGGCGACGCGCTCGGCGCCCATCCAGTGATCGTGGTTGCCCAGGATGGCCAGCACCCCATCGGGAGCGTCAAGACGCCTCAGGGAGGCCACCATGCCGCCGGAGACCTGTTCGACCACGTAGGAGACGAAATCGCCGGTCATCACCACACAATCCGGCTGTTGGGCATTGACCAGGTCCACCACGCCGGACAGGCGGTCGAGCGACAGCCAGTGGCCGACATGCAGGTCGGTGATCTGCACCAGGCGGTAGCCTTCGAAGGCAGGCGGCAGGCCGGGAATCGGCACGGCCAGCAGATCGACCTGGAAATCCCCAACGCGGAAGCGGTCGCGGCGGATCAGGCGGAAGAAGCCCATCATCCCGAGCTGCACCTGGCCGCGTGCCAGGTTGTTCCAGTGCTCGAAGCGGGAGACGGGATCGGGCATCAGGCAGACTCTTCGGGGAGGGGTTTCTCGATCACGGCCTCAGCCGGCGCAGCTTCAAGCGGGGTGACGGCAGCCTCCGAGGGCAGGTTTTTGATCTTGCAGACTGATGATTGCGGAGAGCGGGCGGGTTTGCGGGTAAGCATCCAGCACCAGGTCTTTCACCATCACGGTGAGCGGAACCGCCAGCAGGCCGCCCCACGGTCCCAGGATAAAGCCCCAGTAGGTGAGCGACAAAAAGACGATGGTGGTGGAGACTCTGACACTATGCCCGATAACCTTAGGCTTGATAAAGATCTCCATACCGCCGTTGACCACGTTGTAGAACACGATCACAGTCACTGCGCCCTGCCAGCCGTACATGGAGAAGGCCAGCAGCGCCGGCGGGATCAGGGCAATCCAGAAGCCGATGTTGGGGATAAAGCCCATAAAGAACGACAGGACGCCCCACAAGGCAGGGTAGGGGATGCCGTACCAGTACAAGAAGAGGGCATTGGCCACGCCGATGATCGCACCCGTCCAGGTCTGCGTCCAGACATAGCTCTGGATATCGCGCGCAAAACCGGAAAAACGATGGACTACTGCCGAACCCGAGCCATACAGGCCATCAAAGACCCGCCGGAAGGCATCCATGTCGAAGATCATGTACAGCACGAAGAGGAACATGGTCAGGCCGAAAATCAGCAAGCTGGAGAGCTCGTTCATCAGGTTTTCGACCGTGTCCATGGCTTTTTGCGGATCCAAAGCCTTGTTGACGGCAGTGGCGGCAGGCTCGTCCAGGGTTTCAATGGAACCGGTCAGCTCGGCCATCTGCTGCTGGGCATCGTCCACATAGGCGGATTTGTTGGCTGCCAGTCCGCCCACCGAGACCACGATGATCAACAATACAAAAATAAAAATACTGCTCACCACTACCAGGGTGATCACGCCGGCCAGGAACTTGGGCACTTTTTTGTTCACCAGCCAGTAAAGCAGCGGGGCGGCACAGATGCCGGTGATGATGGCAAACAGGAAGGGCGCCAGGATCACCTGGATGGCGAACATGCCGGCCGAGATAATTACAACAAAGGCGATGGCCATAAAAAAGCGCATCGGTGGGGATAGCGAAGGTGCGAGTTGGTTGAGTTTATTTTCCAAGGTGTGTATCTTCTTTTCCAGCAATCTGTGATTTTTTTCAAAAAATATGGTTGAATTATACCCGCAAAGGGATTCTACAGTTGGCAGTCCATCCAGATAACTCACAACGCAGATTTTGGAATAACTCGCTCGAATGGATGAAGCGGCGCCACCTGTTTTGGTACTTGCTGCTCGTGGGGTTCACCCTGGCGGTGTACGCCCAGACGATGCTGCCCGGCCTGGCATCCTGGGGCGATTCAGCCAAGTTCCAGTTCATCGGCAAGGTGCTCGGCACACCTCACCAGCCCGGCTACCCGCTGTATGTGCTGATGAACTACCTGTTCATCCATGCCGTCCCGATCGGCACGATCGCTTTGCGGGTCAACCTGCTTTCCGCAGTCTTTGCACTGGCCGCCCTGCTGGTTTTCCTGAACCTTCTGCTTGTCCTGAAGCTGCGTCCCTGGGTTGCTTTTATCACCGCCTTGAGTTTTGCGTTCATGTACTCCACCTGGCTGTATGCCATCATCCCCGAAGTGTACAGCCTCAACCTGCTGTTCCTGGTATCGGTGATCAACCTGCTCATCCGTTGGGGCCAGACGCGCGGCGAGCGCTGCTTCTACCTGGCCTGCCTGGTTTACGGCCTCTCCTTCGGCAACCACCAGGTGATGATCGCCCTGCTGCCGTCCTTCATCTTCTGGGTGTGGGTTACCGACCGCAGGTCGTTTCTGGAGCCCAGGAAAATCCTGTGGGTGATCGGCTGCGTGCTGCTTGGGCTGGCGACCTACCTGTATATTCCCTGGCGCACGAACGACCCGGCGACAGCGTACCTGGAGCTGGATACACAGGCCTGGCTGGACTACCTGCGCCACCCGGGCACCACAAACGCCTTCCGCCTGGGGTTAGCCGATATCCTGCGCCAACGTCTACCAGTGGCGGCGGGCATTGTTTGGAAAAATATCTCCTGGCTGCTCTTGCCCGCCATTTTTGGCATCTTCGTGACCAAGAACCGGCGGCTCAACATCTTCCTGCTGCTGCTGCTGGTCACCGATCTGCTGGTGGTGATGCAGCTGGATATCCCCGAAGCGGATGGCATGTACCTGCCGGCTTTCCTGGTGATGGCGATTTTCCTGGGGTTCGCCCTGGAATGGCTCGCCGGGCAGCTAGGCAAGAACCCGCGCCTGGCCTGGGGGCTGGCCCTCGTGCCCATATTTTTCCTGTGGCTGAACTATGCCAGAATCGATCAAAGCGAGCACAGCCTGCACGACCAGCGCACAAAGCTGATCTTGAGAGCGGCAGGACGAGACGCCTTGATCATTGCCGACGACTACGAGAATGCCGAATACCTGTGGTACTACCTGCTGGGAGAAAACCTGCAGCGGCGCAATCTGTTCGCCCTGCCGGATTACTCGATTACAGCGGAGCAGGTCAGGCAGTACCTTGCCGGCGAATCGACGCCCTATCTAAAATTGCAGCGCCGCGACCTGCCCCCCGGCCTGCGGGTGTATGTGATGGCTTCGGCTGCGGATGAGTTTGTGGATGATGAATTAGCATTACGAAAGAGCGGGTCCAAATACCTGCTGGAGGTCATCCTCCCATGAACGCAGCCCCAATAAAAACATCGATAACCTCACGCGCAATAGATTTCTTGAAGCGCAACTGGATCGCCCTGGCGTTCTTTGCCGCTGCCTTCGGGCTGTATGTCATCGCCATCAACTGGGGGCTGCCGCAGGCCAGCTCGGCCGACCGCATCCACCCCTGGGGAGCGGACGAGATCGCCCCGCTGGGCTTCGGCGAGCTGTATTACACCTTGCTGGCGGCGGAGCCTCGTTACGACCCGCGTTACCCGCTGCTATTCTATGCCATCGAAGGGCTGTTCAGCGCGCCGTACCTGCTGTATCTGTACCTCAGCGGCGGCCTGGCCAATTTTTCCCCGAACTTCCCGCATGGGCTAACCGATCCGGTAAGCGCACTGCAGGGGCTGACGCTGGCCGGACGGCTGCCCAGCCTGCTGGCCGGAGCCGGGACGGTGGCACTCGCCTACCTGACAGGCAGGAAGCTGTGGGGCGGCAAAGCAGGCACACTGGCGGGGGTGATGGTGCTGCTGCTGTACCCCATGTTCTACTACAGCCGGACGAGCAATGTAGACATGAGCATGCTGTTCTTCACCAGCCTGGGAGTTTACTGGTTTGCAGCCATCTTGCAAGATGGTTTGAGCGTGCGGCGGGCGATCTGGCTGGGCGGGAGCGCCGCCCTGGCTATCGCCACCAAGGATGCGGCGTACCCGGTCTTTGCCGGAATGGCGCTCTGGCTGCTGCTGCAGCAATACCGGATAGCCAGAAAAGACAATGCATCCTGGAAGCCGTTCTGGCGGGCGGCGCTGATGGGGCTGGGTGCAGCCGCGGGGGTCTACCTGGTAGCCAGCGGCTTGCTCTTCAACCCGGAACGCTACCGCATTCATTTCGATTTCATCCTGCACGGTTCACCGGAAAGCCAGCAGGTCGGCTATTACTACTCTACTCCGGCAACCTTGCAGGGCTATGTGGAGATCGCAGCCGAGTATTTCACTGTCGTGATGCGCTCACTGGGGGCGCCTTTTATGCTGCTGTTCCTGGCAGGCTTGGTGGTTGGGTGGCGGCGTGACCGGCGAGTGCTGGGGCTGGCGCTGCTGGGCATCTTGATGTGGGCGGCGATCGTGGCGCCGGTGCGCTTCGTGCTGCCGCGCTTCACACTGATCACCAGCTACCTGTTCGCATTGGTGGCGGCCTACGGGGCAGCTGCCGGCCTGGCGGCCTCCCGGCGCTGGCTGCGAACCCTCACCGCTGTCGTCTTTGCCGCGGGAGTGGTGTGGGCCGGTCTGCATGCAGCCGACCTGACGCAGCAAATGCTCAACGACAGCCGCGTGGCGCTGGTCGAAGAATTGCGACCCTTGCTGCGTCCCGGCGACCGCGTGGCAACCCCCAACCTGGACGGCCCATGGAATTTCCCGCGCCTGGACAACAGCTTGAGCTTTGAGGCGCTGCCGCGCCAGGCTGCCATGCTGACCGAGCTGCCCGAGGCCAACCTCCCGGAGTTCATCCTGATCATCACAACCCACGAGAAGATCGAGCAGGGAGATGAATTCCTGGATCCAGCGTTGTATGAGAAGCTGGTGGCGGGAGAGATGGGCTACCGGGTGGCTGTGGATCAACGACCTGCCTACTGGTTTGGCAGATCGATGTTTACTTCGGTGAACCCACGCGTCTTCGTGTTGATCAGGGACGACCTGGCTTTAAGCAGAAGATGAGTGTCGCCAAAATCTATTGACACAACGGCAATAAAATTGTAATTTTAATAGTGTAAGCTGTTCACCCGGCCTGACAAAACGGCCAGAAAACGGGGGCAGGCCGGCGCTATCGCTCCGTGAAAGCAGCAAGGAGGTAGCCATGCCGTATGACACGCCTTCAACCCATCGTGCCCTGGAAGACTCGATCTTCGATCCGCCCGAAGAGCACACTCCTCGTTACGCGTCCCAAACCGACACGGTGCACGACGCGGTGCTGGGTGACGCGGCTGCCATCGAAAAGCTGTTCCATTACCTGAGCTCGACCAACCGCGACCTGCGACACATCATCCAAAGCACGCTGCACGATATGCAGGACGCCGGCACCTGGCAGGCGCTGCTCCCCTGCCTGGCGGTGGTGGGCGGGATGGAGAGCTGGGTGGATACGGGCAAATCGGCGGCAGCCACCTGGCTGCGGCGGCAAATGATGGCCGCCCGGCGGCATCCACAGGACAGCCACTATAATTTTGAGCAAATCGAGCGCAGCCTGGTAGAGGCATTCGTACTGGATGAGAGTGAAGCCGAAGGCAGGATCAAGGCAGCGGTGCTCTACGAGGCGCTCTCATGGCGCCAGCTGCAGGCGCCAACCGGCTACCTGCTGGGTCTGCGCGGCGACCTGCGCGCCATCCCCATCCTGGAAGACATGGTGCAATCCCCATCTCGCAAGGTAGCGCTGTGGGCGATCGAGGCGCTGGCCGCGCTAAATGTCGAGCTGTGCGGGCAGCCGCTGGTGGTGGCGCTGGCCCGCGACCGGGAGGAGCTGCATCACGCCGCCCAGCGCGCCCTGGGCGAGCTGGGTCACAAAGCCGAGCCGGCGCTGGTGGCGGCATTGGATCACCCGGACAGCCACATCCGCTGGCACGCGGCGCGCACCCTGGGTCAGATCGGCGACGACCGGGCCATCGATGCACTCGCCAGCGGGCTGTACGACGAGAACCAGGCAGTGCGCTGGACGAGCGCTCGGGTGCTGGCAAACCTGGAAGGTGCCGCCATCCCGGCCATCCTGGGGGTGCTGTGCTGCCACCCGATCACCGATCCGTTGCGCCAGGCGGCGTACCACGCGCTGCACTCGATGCCCTCCCGGCAGACCCAGGTGTATTTGCAGCCGCTGCTGCAGGTGCTGCGCAGCCCAGGAGCCAGTGTGGCTGCCCCTGCCCTGGCTAACCGCATGCTGGCAGAGTGGGGCAGGTGGTAGGGAGGACCGCCCCGCGGAAGACCCGTGGGAGATCACCGACGGCTGATCCCGTGGGAGACCACCACCCTGAAGGAAATCGCTTCAGGGCTGCGCTCGGGGACAAGCTCGCTGACCGTCCCGCGGAAGACCCCGGTCCAGCCCAACCGGGGCTGGGACACCGCCCCGTAGATTGGCGCTCCGGGGCAAGCTCGGGGATACACCACCGCTGACCGGAAGGAGGCAGAGATGACCCATGTTGCTGAGATGGTGTGGTGCGATAACTGCGGGGTGGAGATCACCTGGGCGGCGATTGTCCAGGTGGGCCGGGAGCGGCACAGACTGCTGCATTACTGCTGCCAGGACTGCCTGGAGGGGCGCGGCTGCGAGTGCGGACGCCGGCTGGAGCAAGAGGAAGAGATGCAGCGCGAGTCGGCAGGCTACAGCTACTGAAGATAATTCACATAGGTTTTCGTCCTAAAAACAGGACAACCGACGCGTTATTAATATTAATTCTGGACGAACTGTGCTATTATTTCCTTAACCCAAATCTCTGTACCAGGCTAAAGTGTTTCAAACAGGGTCGATTATTTCTTAACACCGATCTGAGTACAGATTCCATACGTTGCAGATTTTCTTAATAAGGAGAATAAAATGCACAAGAAGGTCCTCGGAATATTACTGTTTTGCGGCCTGATCTTTGCTGTTATCGCGGCAATGCCGGCCAACGCCACCAGTGTGCTCTCCCCGATAGAAGAGCTGGGCAAGGCGATCTTTTTTGATGAGAACCTATCCATCAACGAAAACCAGTCGTGTGCCACCTGCCATGCACCCGAAGCCGGTTGGGTAGGCGCTCACTCCGATACGAACGCACATGGAGCTGTATACGAAGGCTCGATCGCCGGTCGCTTTGGCGACCGCAAGCCGCCCAGCTCTGCGTATGCCACCACCAGCCCGATCTTCCACTTTGAGAAGGGTCTGTTTATCGGCGGAAATTTCTGGGATGGCCGCGCAACCGGCGAAAAACTGGGCAACCCGGCCGCCGACCAGGCGCAAGGACCGTTCCTGAATCCCGTCGAGCAGGGACTGGCGGACAGCGCCTGCGTCGTCTACCGGGTATGCACTGCCAGCTACCCGGTGTCATTCACCAGCGTTTGGGGTGCAAGTGCTTGCGCGATCACCTGGCCGGCGAATGTAGAAACCGAGTGCGCCCTGGAAGGGCACAGTGTGATGCTGTCGGGTCCCGACCGGGCAAAATCAAACATGACCTACGACCAGATCGCCCTGTCGATTGCGGCATACGAAGGCTCGATCGAAGTAAACGCCTTCAGCTCCAAATGGGATTATTCCCGCATGAGTATGGCCAGACTGGACAAGGTCGAGCGCATGGGCTTTGCCCTGTTCCAGGGCAAGGGTCAATGCAAAGCCTGCCATGTCACCAACGGACCGCAGCCGCTGTTGACCGATTACTCCTTCGACAACCTGGGATTTCCTAAGAACCCGGAGAACCCGATCTACAATGTCTTCCCGAACTATATCGACAGCGGGTTGGGCGGTTTCCTGATGAACAGGGGCTACCCGGCAGAGGTGTATCTGGCTGAGTGGGGCAAGCAGAAAGTACCCACCCTGCGCAACGTTGCCATGGCCCCAGAGGGGGTTGTCAAAGCTTACGGCCACAACGGCTACTTCAAGTCACTGGAAGGGATCGTGCACTTCTACAACACCCGCGATATCCTGCTCACCTGCCCCGGGGATTACACCGAAGCCGAAGCCTTAGCGGCAAACTGCTGGCCGCTGCCGGAAGTGATCCAGAATGTCAACACCGCCGAGCTGGGCAACCTGGGGTTGAGCTACGCAGAGGAACAGGCCATCGTGGCCTTCCTGAAGGCGCTTGACGACGGGTATATGCCATAAGTAAATATTGCTAGAATTAACCAAACAGGGACTGCCTTGCGACCCGGGCAGTCCCTGTTTGTTCGTAAATCTGCATTCAGCCGCCGCCGCGTCCGCCAGCCCACAGCGGGCGGCCGTTTTGCTCGCGCAGAGCCAGGGATTGGCCGCTGGTGAAGTTCTCAAGCGCCTGGACTTCGAAATCCTGATTTTCGTAGAAACCGGTCAGTGCCAGGCTATCTCCCGGATGGAAGACGAAGCCTTGCTCGATGGCATAGGAGAGCGCCCGGCCGGCAATCTCGACCGGGAGCTCTCCAGCTACAGCGACGATCACGCTTGCGTCAGAGACACTCTCGACAGTCCCGCTAAGGGTGACAAGCTCGGTGACCTCGGCCTGGGGTGAGGTGTCGGAAGACGGAAGTCCGAAGACAGCCGCATCTCGACCGTTGACCGCTGACTGCCGACGGCCACGAACTGCATTGTCGGGCTCTCCAACAGCCAGGTCACTGTTGTCCTGAGAGTCGTCAGCGCCGCGGTTGCCGCTGCCCTGCTGGAACCCCGACTCACCCCGGGCAAGCTCGGAGGTCTGCTCGCGGTGCTGTTCGTTGGCGGTAGTGCTCCCGTCGGCAGTTCTGGCCTGCGTGCGGTACCAGGCGCCGTATACCAGCCCGGAAATCATTATGGCTAACAGGGTTCCAACAACAATTTTCTTTAATCATCTTTACCTTCCTTAGAATGTGATCAGGGATTTGGGATTTGGAATCAGCCGGAATTCAGTCGGCCGGGTTCATTTGCCGGGTAGCCCCGGACCTGCTGGATACGCCGGTGAACAGGCTGCGCGTGACTTTGGTAACCCACTTCCAGTGGATGGCGAAGTGCACGACCGCGGCTGCAATCAGGGTTACACCGGCCCAGGTATGGATCAGATCCCAGGTAGTGCGGCTGAAAAGCAGCAGCGGGTCAACGGTTCCCCGCCCGCCAGGGATGAACAGGAAGTACACACCACTCAGGGCGGTGAGCAAGAAGCTGAGGGCGACAACCAGGTTCAGCGCCAAATTGAAACGGCCGCGGGCGTTCATCGGTCTCACCCGGCCGCGCAGCTCTTTGAGACTGCGGTTGAACATGTTGGCCACCCAGGACCAGTGCAATGTCAGGTGCACCAGGACGATAGAAATCATTGCCACTCCGCCCCAGGTGTGCAGGTTTTCCCAGGTGGAGCGCTCGAATAGTACGGTCACGCCGTACATCGGGTTGCGCCCGCCCTGGAACCCGCCAACCGGCAGGAACAGGAAATAGACGCCCGACAATGCCGCCAGCAGGGCGCTGATCGCCAGGCCGGCATCGATCCACCAGTTGCGGCGGGTGGGAGCGGATAAGCCGATATTATTTTTTGACATGATTTACCTCCGGTAAAGGTTTTCTGCTTGCGTGTTTATTTCCCCCATCATATCCATCAAATATGAAGAATCGGTGAAGGCGGGGTGGAGATGTCATGAATAAAGGACAGCCGACCCCGCGGCTTCGCTCGCAAACGGTTGACAGGTGATAGATGACGGAGGACGGAAGACGGAGGACGGAAGATCCCGCGCCTGCAGCGCGGGACAAGCTCGCCGACGGCCGACGGCTGAATATTGACCGATGATCGCCGTCCCATAGGTGAGCACCGCAGGACGGTCGGCAGCAGGGTCCCGTGGTGGTCTCCCACGGAAAAGGCGGCTAAGAATCCCGCGGTGTTATTACGCGGGATGTGTCGTCGGTCGTCGGTCGTCGGTCATCAGTCGTCGGTAGTCTGCAACACGCGCATCGCCCGCAGCGTCACCCACTTGCTGGGACGTCCCTTCTGCTCGATATCGACCCAGGTCTTGCCGTTGAATGTGTACTCCTGCACCCAGCAAGCGTCGGCATTGGCTTTGCCCTGCAGCCAGGCCAGGGCAGGGCCCAGGCGGGGATCGTGACGATATCCCAGGGCCACCAGCACTTCCAGGACGAGCAGCAGGTCGGTGACGTAGCCCTGGGGCAGCGCCTGCAGCTGAAACCAGCTGCGGCTGGGCTTGTTGCTATAAGATGGGATCGGGTAGGCGGCGGTGAGCAGGTCGACCGAGAGTAAAAACTGCACGCCCTGGTCGATGGCGGCCTGGATGGTGGGTGTGCGCCGTTCTAGCGGCAGCTTGCTGAATGCCAGCAAGGCACGCGTGGCGCCCCAGGCACAGGGCAGGCCTTCATTGGCCGCGCAGGCGAAGCCGGGGGCGCTGTTGCCGCTGCGATAATAACGCGGCACAGCCTGCTTATCCTCGGCAGGAGCGATGCCCTCCCCTGTGATGCTGCGCGCCAGCCAGTCGATCGCCTGCTGCAGGCGCGGGTCATCGATGCAACCCAGGTCGAGCATAGCTGCGACCAGGTTGCCCTGCAGACAGTGGATCATGCCGCCGGGATCGGCGCCGGCGCTGAAGCCGCCGTACGATGAGCGGCTATGCGCAAGGACATACTCGCAGGCTGCCTGCACGCGTGGGTCTGGCCTTATCTGCGCCCAGCAGGGCCAGCTGGATGAGCGACCAGACCGTGCCGATGTACTTGGGGGGATAGCCCGGACCAGGCTGCCCCCACCACCCTTCAGCATTCTGGGCAGCCAGGATCACCGGAACAGGGCCGCTGCGCATAACTTCCTGCTGTGCTGCCACCCGCTGCGGGTCGTCCGCCGGCAGGTGGAGCAGGTCACGCAGCGCGAGGCTGCGCACCCCGGGGTTTGACGGGTCGGGTTCGAGGAGCCAGGAGATGGTGTTCAAATATGCACCTTAAAGTATGGACGGAAGACGGAAGACCGAGGACGGAAGACCGGAAAAAATCTGATAGGGTGTCACTTTAGAGCTTGAACCGCCAAGGCCGCCAAGAACGCCAAGGATTTTTTTAGGATTTCTCCAGAGATAAGCACTCGTTTCGCTATTTTAGGATAAGTTACGGCTATCCGTCATCCGTCATCCGTCGTCGGTCGATTTTCGGCGGTCATCCGTCGTCCGTCGTCCGTCGGTGGTCGGCGGTCCGCCTGCGGCGGGTCATGCCAAACAGCAGCGCCAGCATGGCGCTCAGGGCGGCCAGGATGGTATAAATCCCGCGCCAGTCGACCTTGAGACCGGCGCTGCCCAGCGGAATGGGCGGAACGGAAGGCGAAAGCGCCGCCAACAGGCGGTCCAGGTTGGGGGTAGACAGGCCGGCGGTGCGCATCAGATCGCGGAACTGGCCCGCCAGGTAGGTCAGCTCAGGGCCAATCTTATCGATATGTACCGCGCCTACGCGTACACCGGGTGCGGTCAAACGGCGGCGCATGATGGACACCATCAACGGCTCGGGCAGGCGCATGATGCGCTCCATAACCGGCGGGACGATCGGGATGCGCAGGGCACGCAGCACCGCAAGCGCTTCTTTGATGCCGCGCAGCATCACCAGCTGGGCATCCGGTGTGGCCGCCAGGCGGTCGAAATCCCGCCCGGCCAGATAGTAGGCGCAGGAGACCGGCAGGATGGCGGCCGCATGCGTCTTCAGGTAGGCGTCGATATTTGGCTGGCGATCGACCGCAAAGCCGCTGCTCTCCAGCACGGCAGCTACCTGCTCGACCCGCGGCGTCACGCCTTGATAAGGATCGCCCAGGACCAGGCGGGCAGCGCTGCGGCCGATGCGATCGGCATAGTAGGCCACGCCGTCGGTGATCGTGCCTGCCGCACCGAAAAAGCCCATCAGCAGGCGTTCGCGGCCTACGGATGCGGCCAGTGCATCCGGACCAGCTGCGTTGTTGCCCATGATCAGGATATTTGGGCACGCCGGGTTAGCCGCCAGGATGGGCAGCACCTCGGGCAGATGATGTGCCCCCATCACCGCGATGATCAGGTCGTAAGCATCCTCGCTTCCCAGCGACTCCACCAGCTTGACTTCCTGGTAGGTGCAGCCGCCGGTGATCAGGCTGCACAACACCAGGCCGTTGGCCTTCAAATCTGCCAGGCGCTGGCCGCGCGCCAACAGGGTGACATCCTGGCCGCCATCAACCAGGCGGGAGGCCAGCAGACTGGCCAGCGGACCACTTCCAAAAAACAAGATTTTCATAGGTATTATTTCCCCTCGCACTCGATCAAACGTTGACAGGCCGGGTTATACTCGGCAGCGCCAAAGTACAGGCTCCATTCATCCGCGGACATGGAACGGTCCGCAAGCTCGCAGGCTGCCTTCGCCCAGGCCTGCGAATCGACCAACCAGCGCTTCACGGCGCCATCCACGGAGGCGACGGTCAGCCAGCCGCCTGCCAGGTCGAAGACCAGCGCGGCTAATCTGCGCCTCCGCAGCGGCCAGCGGGTACCCCAAACGCTGCCAGCTGCGGGTATCCCACAGCTCAACGGACCCATGCTCCAGTCCGACCGCCAGCAGGCTGCCATCGAAGCTGAAGGCCAGGGCTGTGGCGCGCTGATCGCTCAGGATTTCCTTGATGATGGGGTCTGTACCCTGTAATGCCTGCCCATTCTCGGATAGCGGCCAGAGCTCCACGCCCGCCGCCTGGCCCACGGAGGCCAGGTAGCGACCGAGCGGGTCGTAAGCTAACAGGCGCGGCCGGTTTTCACCGACATTAACGTCTTGCAGGAGAGTCGCTCTGGGCGAGATGCTCTGGAACTGCAGATGGTTCTGGTTCGGAGTGCATTCAGCATTGGTCGGACTTTGCTGTACGCACTGGCTGGCTGCCAGCGTGGTACCCCTGGCATCGAAGGCCAGGCCAAACAGGGAGGAGGTTTGCTCGCCGGCCAGGGCGAATTCCAGGCGGCCGGTTTCCTCCCAGTCCCCCGTATTGACCATACTCACTACCGCCTGCCCATCATCGACGGGCTGCGCCAGGGCCAATATTTTAGCATCCAGGCTGAAGGCGGCGGCTGTGACGCGCTCAAAACTGGGTGAGAGCACCTGCCAGGTTTCGTCCCCGGGATCTGCCGCCACCACTTCACTGCCGGTGGGGGTCAACGCCAACCCCTCGACCTCTCCGCCGGCGGTATTCGACAGGGCCATCAGAAAGCCTGACTCAACCTTCGGCAGCTGCTGGTCCACCAGGATCTGTTCGGGGACGACGGTGAACATCACCACCTGACCGCTGGCGCTGCCGGCCAACAGCAGGTCTTTCCCCGCCTGTTTGTGAGGGCTGAAGGCAAGTCCAGTAATATCGTCGCCAAAGCGGTCCCTGACGGCAGCCACTTCCTGCCGGGAAGCCACATCCCACAAAACCAGCTCGTTGTTGGCGCCGCCGGCCGCCAGCAGGCGCCCATCCGGGCTGAATGAAACCCCATACAGCGGGCGCAGCACTTTCTCGGTCAGCGGCTCTCCATCCGGCATACCGGTCAGCGGGTCCCAGATGACTACGGATCCGTCATCGCCGGCCGAAGCCAGGCGGCTGCCATCCGGCGACCAGGCCAGGGCACGCACCGCCCGGGTGTGCACTTTTTCCAGCAAGACCACGCCATCTTTTCCCGGCTCATAAATCCGGACGGCGCCATCCTGGCTGCCGGTTGCCAGGCGACGTTTGACCGGATCCCAGGCTATGCTCAGGATATCCCGTTCCTGTTGGATCAAAGGCTCTCCCGCCGGCGGTTCAGTAGATTTCCACAGCGCATCCAGCAGCCACGGCCAGACGGCATCGCCTACCGCAGCTACCAGCCGGTTCTCCCGATCGATATACAGGCTGTGGACTGGAGCGGGCAGCCTGCCAATCTGCCGGCTCTCGCCAGTCAGCAGGTCGCGTATAACGATCGTGCCATCCTGGCTGCCGGAGACCAGCCAGCGCTCATCCGGGCTGAATGCCAGGGCATAAACCAGGCGCGGGCGCACTGCGGAGGCATCCTGGAAGGTATTTCCCGTGCGGGTGTCTCGCCATGTGACCGGGCTGTCGTCGGCGCCCCAGGCTAACCAGTTGCCGCTGGGGCTGTATACCACCGCCCGCACCGGCGAAAACGCATCCAGTTCAGGCGGGATCAGCGCGATCTGGTTTGCCATGGAGGCCTGCAGCACGGTAAGCAGAGCATTACGGGCAGATGGGGTGTATCGGCGCTGCAGTAGGCTTCGACAGCCAGCAGCGGAGCCAGCTCGGAGTGCTGCGCCAGGCTGGAGAGGGCGGCAACTGCCAGCTGGTCGGAGAACTGGCTGAGGGCTGCTTCAAGCAGGCTTGCGACTCTTCCCGGGCTGCTACGGCGGTCTGCTGCGCCTGCTCGGCTCTGCGCAGGTTCGTTTCGATATCGACCCTGGCGGCGGCGTTGAGCGTGGCGGCTGCCTGACTGCCCTGGGCAATCTCAGTAGCACTGGCATCCAGCAGCTGCTGCCTGCCCATCACTTCGGTTGCCAGGGCGGCCAGCGTGCCTTGCTGGTCGAGAGCAGAGCGATTGCCGCTTAATGCGGCGCCGAGCACGCTGGTGGCGGTGGCTTGCGCCTGGGCAGCCCGGGTCTGCTCGGTGAATGCCGCTTCCCGAGCCTGGCCGGGCCTGTGCCAGGTTGGGAAGGATGCCGCGGTTATTGAGCACCGCCAGGGCGCCAACCGCCAGCGCGGCGATACAAAGCAAGGCTAACCCAACCAGCGCGATGCGCAGGCGCCGGTTCACGCGGCGCTGCTGCTCGGCCTGCTCGTTGGCGATGCTCAGGCGCTCCCCCACAGGCAGATAATCAAAGTTGCGCATATCGCGCGGGTCTAGCAGCACATCCTGGTTGAGGAACAGCAATTCGGGGGCGCTGGCGTCGATACGCAGTCGCAGGCGCAGCGAGCGGTCCGGCAGAGCAGCCGCGATAGCGTCCTGCAAGCCGGCGCGCAGCCGTGGCTCGTTGAAAATGGCGGCAGCCAGCAGCGCCTCGCTGGCATCGCGGTCAGGCCGGCTCTGACGCAGGGCTTCCAGGTCAAGCTGGATGGGGGCAATTAGCGAACGACTGACTTCCCCCAAAAGGTTATGAGCTTGAAGCTCGGCCTGGTAGCCATCCGCCTCGCTGTGCGAGAGCGTGATTTCCAGGTCCAGGGTGTCGGGCATAGGCCTCCAGCAGGTTCAGGTGAAGGAACGGAGGAACCCGTTACTGGATTAATTATAACCCGGAAGAAAAAACGCGCTGAATGGCCTGTTCGATTGAAAGCTGCTCGCCTTCCAGTAGGGCGGCTTGAAAGGCTGCCTCGCCCAGGTTCTGGCTGGCCTGGTCGATGGCCTGCTGGAGGTTAAACTTATCAAATCGGTCCTGTGAGTATTGCCCGGCTGTGCGATAAGCCCGGGCGGAACCCATTAAAATTGCCGCCTGGAAGGCGCCGCAGAAGGCATCGCCGATGATCTGAAAGACATAACCACCCTGGGATCAGATCGCCTGGGTCAGCAAAGCGTGGTGCCGGGCGAGCGCCTGCGGCATGGCCGCGGGATGCTTCTGCCAGAGCTGCGTGCTGCCCTGGATATCGGTAAACAGGAAGGCGACGGTTCCAGCAGGAAGAGAATGCCCCATAATAGAACAAATATTCCAATACCCTTGACAAAATAGAATATTTGTTCTATTATTCGTTCTACCGGAGGATGAGCACCCGGCATTGAAATCGATCCCTTGTTTTACGCTATAGGAGGTTTACGATGAACGGTAATGTCAGCGCCAACTCATTTTCCAGCCGACTAAAAACTACCGGCTTACAGCGCGGCCTGGTCTTCGGTGCAATCATCCTCTTTGCACTGTTGGCCTTTGAGATGTTCAACTTCAGCACGACCGAATTCGCTTTACAAGATTTACTGGGCGACCTGAACTTCTTCGGCATCGCCTGGGCGACGATCCTGGCGATCGCCTTCTGCGGCATCGATTTTGCCGGCATCGCCCGCCTGTTTACACCCGAGCAGGGTCCCGACGAGCCGAAGGAAGTCTGGTACCTGTTCGGCGCCTGGCTGCTGGCGGCCACCATGAACGCCATGCTGACCTGGTGGGGCGTGTCGATTGCACTGCTCAACCGCCAATCGGCGGGCACGGCCGTGATCGACAGCGAGCTGCTGCTCAAAATAGTGCCGGTGTTCGTGGCGGTGATGGTGTGGCTGATCCGCGTGCTGATTATCGGATCGTTCTCGGTCGCCGGGGACCGCCTGTTCAGCATTGGCGACCAGTCTGTCAAGTCGAACAACCGCCAGGGCCGCCAGGGGCGCCAGCCGGTCATCCCGGCGCCGCAGCCTGCCCCACGCGCCGTCATGCCGGCGCCCTCCCCCACCTTCCGCCCGGCGCCCAAGACGGCTACCCCCAGCCGGATAACGGATACAGCCGGCCTGAGCCCACCTATGTGCCCATGCAGTCGGCTTCTCCCGCCCAGACGGCAGCCCGCAGCAGCAGCTTCTCCGCTGGAACTGAAGGCGGCTACAAGCCGCTGCCCAGGAAGTAACCCGCAGCCTACCTCTCCCACTATTCCCCGAGGGGGAGGAGAATAAAATGAGCGCTTCCTTCTCCTGAACCGGCCGCACCCTGCCACCAACCCATGGCAGGGTGCGGCAATTAAAAAACAACCCCCTCCCCGGTTAGCCGGGAGGGGGTTGTTGGGTAGGTCAGGTCTATCTCGGTCGGGGTGTGCCTGCCTCGTAGTAGGTCAGCGGGCTGCCGCCGCCGGTGAGGGTCAACACGTTGCCCTGGATGGCGGCTGTGGTAACCTGCTGCAGGTTGGCCAGGTAAGCATTTTCCTGATCCATGATGCTCTGCGGGCAAGCCTGCCGGGTTGTAGCAAGCACCCCGTTGGGAGTTACCGTGAAGGTGCCGTCGCCATTGTCGACCGCAGTGTAGCTGCCGGAGTAGGTGTTGCAGCCGGCGAAACCGCTCAGCTGGCCACGGAGGAACTGCAGGGTGATGGCGGTGCCCGGATTGACCCGGTCAAGCGTCCACACGGTCGTATCCAGGCGGGCGCTGATGTTGATTTGCATCGAAGCGCTGCCGCTCAGGCCGTTCTGGTCGGTAACGATCACCGTCACCTGGTAGCTGCCGGCGTGATTGTACAGGTAGGTGGTATCCGGGTTGGGAGAAGCTGGAGCTCCACCGCCATCGCCGAAGTCCCACTGGTAGCTGACGATCGGGCTGCTGCCCGGTGTGGAAGCCGCGGCGGAGAAGGAGACCGGCTCGGCGATAAAGCCCGAGCTGGAACCCTGCACGGCAGCCGTCGGCGGTTGGCTGGGCACTTCAGTAGGCGGCACCTCAGTAGGCGGCACTTCTGTGGGCGGTACTGCGGTTGGCGGGAACTGCGGTTGGCGGCACAACCGTGGGAGGCACTACCGTGGGTGTCTTCTCGGAGGGTGGCGCTACCGTAGGAGGCACCGCGGTCGGCGGCACTGCGGTAGGCGGCACTGCGGTAGGCGGCATAACGGTCGGGCGCTCCGGTTCCGGGGTGGGAGTCGGTTGAGCCGGCACAACGATGGTGATATTATGCGAGCCGGTATTTCCCTGGTTGGCCTGGTCGAAGACCGACAGCAGGACGCGGTACTGGCCGGGCTGGGAGTAGACATGCTGGACGATAGCCCCGGTAGAACGGCCGCCATCGCCAAAGTCCCAGCTGAAGCGCACCAGGGGCAGGTCGCTGGTTGAAGAGCTGCCATCGAAGGTGACCGGGGTATTCACCCGGGCTTCAACCGGCGCGTTGATGATCGCCACCGGGATAGCCGCTTCTTCCGGCCGGGAGAGGGGCGTCAAAGAGTAATTGAACACACCGGTCGTTCCGCTGATCTGCAGGCTGGTGTTGAACACCTGGTAGCTCTGCGGGCTGCCCATCATGGTCAGGATGGCGGTTTCCTGGTTTTGTAATGCGGTCGACGTGCAGGCCGTCATCGTCGAGGCGATCTCGCTGAAGGTGAGCTGGCTCAGGTTGGTGGCATAGCGCCCGTTGAACTGGTTGCAGCCGGTGAAGCCGGTTACCGTGCCGTCGGAATTGAAGCGTGCGAAGGGCTCCTGGGTTCCCGGGGAGCTCATGTTGGTATTAAAGGAAACCAGGAACCAGTTCCGGTCGACGAGCAGGTGGGTCTGGTCGCCGGAAGAAGCCGGCGGGGTTGTCTGATAAGTCAGTACGCCGGCGCCGGAGTTGATGATAAGCTGGCTGCCGGACTGCCAGTATCCAAAGCCACGTGAGAGCACATCCATATAACTGGTTTCCTGTGCCATCACCCCCTGCGGTTGAGCGCAGGATTGGCGCGAAGTAAAGGTGGTCTGGATACCCAGACCCTGGCCAAAAGCGGCATTATAGGTGTTGCAGCCGGCCGAACCGTTCATCTGGCCGCCGGAGCCATCCGGGTTGACGGACAGCTGGGCAGTGATGGTGGTGCCATTCAACACCGGCTGATCATCGATCGACCACAGGTACCAGTAACTGCCATCCAGCTCGGAGAGCGGCGGGCGCTCGGCGACTGCCAGCTGGGTGGCGTGGAAAACCAGGGCCTGCTTGCCGTCATCGTAAGGCATCACCAGGGTCTCACCCAGGATGCGGTAGGTGGTGACGTTATTCAGCGCCAGGAAGTAGAGCTCCTCCTGGCTGGACAGCCCCGGGGCGCAGGAAGCGTTGCCGGTGCTGGCCGGCGGGTTGATTTTCATACCGGTCAGCGTGGCGGCGTAGGCTGCGGAATACTCGTTGCAGCCGGTAGTGCCGCTCAGCACGCCGGCCGGCGTCTGCGGTCTGCGGGTTGTGCATGAACTGGGCGGTGAAGTTAGCGCCGGCTACCGGCGATTCGGGGTTCTGAATATCCCCCAAAGAAGTGAGCTGCCACAGAGCGCCGGTGAGCGGGGTGCGCCCGGCCAGGAAGGTGAAGGTGCCGGACTCAGTGACGATATCCAGGCTGTTCCCCAGGATGCGGTAAGTTTGGGCAGTTTGCAGCGCCTGCAGGAAAGCCTGCTCCGACTCCATAGCGGCTTCATCACACATCATCATCGTGGAGGCCAGCGGGCCGATGGTCAGGTTTTCGCCATCCAAAGTGTAGCCGCCGTTGTAGTTGTTGCAGCCGGCCAGTCCACCGACTGTGCCGCTGCCGGGGTCTTCGCCCGCCTGAACACTGCCGTTTGAGCGGCGGCATCATCAATGGCTACCCCGTCCAACGCAGCCAGGGTCCACAGCGTGCCTTCCAGCGGCAGGCTGGCCGAGGTGTAGGTCAAAACGCCCTGCAGGCCATTGGCCTCATCGTTGTAGGTGATCGTCAGGGTCTGGCCGAGGATCTCGAAGCTCCTGGAGACATCAAAAGCCGCCAGGTAAGCCGCTTCCTGCTCCATGCCCACCGGGCACATCATCATGGTCGAGGCCACCGTGGTGATGGTGATCTCCTGCCCGTTGACCTCAAAGCCGGCGTTGTAGCCATTGCAGCCGGCCGAGCCGGAGACCAGGCCGTCTTCAGCGAACTGGGCGGTGATGGGCACGCCCGGCAGAACCGCTGTGGGGGCAGCCGGGTCCCCATAGGAAAGCAGCACCCAGGGTGTATTCACCAGAGGCACGGCGCCTTTGGCGAACACCAGCAGCCCGGTATCTTCAACACCGGAGTAGCCAAAGGTGATCGCCAGGCCGCCGCCGGGCCTAAAGCCGAAACTCTGCGCCATGCTGAGCGCCTGCAGGAAGGCTTGTTCGGCTTCCATCTGCTCTTCCGGGCAGGCCATCATCGTGGCAGCAATCACCGGGTCGATCACCAGGCTGCCATCCGGATTGGCCGTATAGCTGGTGTTGTAGTTGTTGCAGCCGGCAAATCCTGACAGGCTGCCATCCGGAGCAAACAGGGCGGTCATGCGCAGGTCGCTCGGCGGGACGGTGGGATTAGCCGGATCGCCGTAGGCGCCCAGGACCCACTCGATGTTTTGCATGGCAGTCACATCGAAGATCTGTGTGGTTGGAGCGGGAGTCGGCGGCATTTCGGTGGGCGGCGCCTCTACTACGGTTGGCTCGGCCGACTGGCAGGCTGCCAGCAGCATCGATAGGATCGCCAGGATAGTTAGAGTCATCCCGAAGGCTTTCGGGGGTTTGGTTTGCATGGGGCATTCTCCTGATCTAAGGGTTTGGGTGGTTTACATCGGGGTGGATAGCGCGATTTTAATCAACTTCAAGGTATTCCCTCACACGAATTGACGTATTATAGTGTATTTTGTTCCCAGGATTTGAATAGAAGCGAATTATTTGACCAGGGTTGGTGATTTCTAATATCCGGTTATTAATTCTAATATGATAAAAAGATTAATGTTTTAGCTCAAATTCTTAAATACCTTGTCAGGTAGCCGGCAGCATATAAAATTGGGGTGAGTACCCCAACACCTCACCAGCACAGCACAAGAGCCTGCACCCCGGTGCCGGCAGCCCCAAATCCCAGGGACGGAGAACAAGACAGGTTTTGGCAACCAGCCGCCGATTGCGACGGAGGTTGAGCATCGGCGTTGAGATTTGCCGGTTGTGGGCAAAAACCAGTGTGCAAACCTGGAAAGGACATTTTTCGCTTTTAAGGAGCCAGGTATGAAAAAATCAATCCCCATCGTCCTCAATGTGCTGGTTTTGATGGCCCTGCTGCTGGGCCTGGTCGGCTTACAGACTGCTGCCGCCCGCCCTGAACCCAAACCGGAAGTTATCTACCCGGAACGCACCGATACCAGCGAGCCGCTGCACACCCGGCCGGTGCTGCCGCCCCAGGCCGGCCGCAAGGACCTGCCGCGTAAGGTGATCGCCGACCGCATTAACTCCCCGGAGCCGGTTCCGGCCATCGACCCGGCGCTGGACGGCAACCCATCCCCCGACGCCGGCACGACTTTCTTGAACTTTGACGGCCTCAACAACCTCAACGGCGTGCTGCCACCCGACACTGTCGGCGATATCGGCCCCAACCACTATGTGCAGATGGTCAATCTATCGCTGCAGATCTGGTCGATCAACCGCTCGAATAATACCGCCACTTCGGTATACGGCCCGACCAACGCCAACACAATGTGGTCTGGACTCGGTGGCGCTTGCGAAACATCCAACGATGGCGACCCGATTGTGCTCTACGACCAGGCCGCCGACCGCTGGCTGATCAGCCAGTTTGCCCTGCCCAACTATCCCTCCGGGCCGTTCTACCAGTGCATCGCCATCTCGCAGACGCCCAACCCCACCGGCGCCTGGCACCGCTATTCCTATATCGTCAGCAACACCAAGATGAACGACTACCCGCACTTCGGCGTGTGGCCGGACGGCTACTACATGACGGTCAACCAGTTTAGCTCGGGCAGCCTGAACTGGGCCGGCGCAGGGGTGGTGGTCTTCGAGCGCGACAAGATGCTGCTGGGCCAGACCGCCCGCATGGTGTACTTCGACATGTACAACGTCGACCCCAACCTGGGCGGCATGCTGCCCGCCGACCTGGATGGCACCACCCCACCCCCGGCCGGCGCGCCGAACATCATCCTGCAGGTCGACGACAATGCCTGGGGCTACTCGCCGGATCAGATCGAGTACTGGAACTTCCACGTCGATTGGAACAACACCGACCAATTCGACCATTGACCCAGGGCGGCACTGCTGACCACGGCCGCTTTTGACGCCAACATGTGCGGACAGTGCACGCAACTGCATCCCGCAGCCGGGCACCACCACCAAGCTGGATGCCATCGCCGACCGGCTGATGTTCCGCCTGGACTACCGCAATTTTGGCAGCCACCAGATGCTGCTGGCCAACCACACCGTCGATGCAAACGGCAGCGACCGGGCCGGCGTACGCTGGTACGAGCTGCGCAAGACCACCGGGCAACTGGAGCATCTACCAGCAGGGCACCTACTCGCCAGATACGACCCACCGCTGGATGGCCAGCATCGCCATGAACGGCGCCGGGCAGATTGCCCTGGGCTACTCGGCTTCCTCGTCAACACTTTACCCGTCCATCCGCTACACCGGGCGGCTGCCGGGCGACACCCTCGGGACGATGACCCAGGGCGATAACACCATCATCGCCGGAACCGGCAACCAGACCCATCCTGCTTCATCGCTGGGGCGATTACAGTGCCATGTCGGTCGACCCGACCGACGACTGCACCTTCTGGTACACCCAGGAGTATATTGCTGACCAGCGGCAGCGCCCCCTGGCGCACGCGCATCGCCTCCTTCCAGTTCCCCGGCTGCGTAGCAGGTGATACCCCGCCCACGGTTTCCATCACCAACCCGGCCGCCGGCGCCACCCTCTCCGGTACGGTCACTGTGACCGCCAATGCCACGGATAACCTCGGGGTAACCAAGGTGGAGTTCAAGGTGGACGGCGTATCGATCGGCGTCGATACCACGGCGCCATATGAAGCCTCCTGGGACACTACTACCGCCAGCGAGGGCAGCCATACGATCAGCGCTACGGCCACCGACACTGCCAACCAGACCGCCAGCGACTCGCGCGCCGTGACGGTGGACAACGGCCCCGATCCGGTAATCAGCATGCACGTCGGCGACCTGGATGCCACCAAGACCGTGGCGAAAAACGGCTGGCGGGCGACCGTTACGGTGACCGTACACGACGCTGCCGATGCAGCGCTCAGCGGTGTGGTGGTGAGCTTCGCCTGGAGCGGCGGGATCACCGGCAGCGGCACCTGCACTACCGGCACAAACGGGACCTGCACTGTCACCTCCAGCAACATGAAGACCACCAAGCCTTCGGTGACCTTTACCGTGACCAACCTGGCGAAAACAGGGTATTCCTACCTGAGCAGCGCCAACCATGATGTGGATGGCGGCAGCAACGGGACAACCATCACCATTCTGAAATAGGATCCAACCTGATCCAGCAAACGAACCCCCCGGTGACCGGGGGGTTCGTCTTTTATACGGGATAGCACAGTTAATGTTAATTTATAAAACACAATCTCACGCAAAGCCGCAAAGCCCGCAAAGGAACTTTTATAAATCTCTTGGCGATCTTGGCGGCGGAGCAAGGTACTGGGTGGATTCCCCAGTGCGTGAGGCAAAGCGAAGTGAAAGTAATCGGTGACGACGCAGAGCATCGTCACCAGGTAATGATGGATGCAAAAAACAGATAAGGAGAGAGGCAAAATGGAAAACAAACTCAAAGCAAGTGTTCGGATCGTCTTTGCCCTGGCGGCGCTGCTGGCCATCCTGGCCGGCGGGCTGGGCGCCGGGCGGGCTGCCGGGCTGGTAGGCGGCCAAACCCTGACCGGGCGGCTGGAAATCACCTACGGCGACGGCCAATCCGGGCAGACCCAGGAGCTGTACTCGCTGGTGATGGCGGATGGCAGCCGCACGCCGCTGTTCTTCGGCGAGACTCTGCCGGTCTCGAGCGAGGAGCTCACCGCCCTGCGCGGCGAGCTGGTGACGGTATCCGGCGGCGGCCAGGACGGCGGCATGGCGGTTACGCGCATCGGGACGCTGAATGGGGAAGCCGCCACACCCGATGCGGTGACCGGCTCGAAGCCCTGGGTCAGCCTGCTGTGCAAGTTCAGCGATTATGCCGCCGAGCCCAAGACACCGGCCTACTTCCAGGATATGTACCGCAGCAGCTACCCCGGGATGGATCACCACTGGCGCGAACAATCCTTCGATCTGATGAATGTGGTCGGCAGCGCCGCGACCACACAATGGTACGTCCTGCCGCAGCCGCGCTCGTACTATGTGTACAATAATGCCTTTGACTTCACACGCGCCACCAATGACTGCACCGCGGTGGCCAACGCCGAGATTTACTTCCCGAACTTCGTGGGCATCAATATGATGTTCAACGCCGACCTGGATGGTTTCGCCTGGGGCGGCAGCCGCTACCTGACCCTGGACGGCGTTTCCAAGACCTTCTACACCACCTGGGAACCGCCCTGGGGCTATACCGACATCACCGTGATTGCCCATGAAATGGGGCACGGCTTTGGCTTGCCGCACTCGTCGGGGATGTACGGGCAGACCTATGACAACCAGTGGGACGTAATGAGCGACACCTGGTCCAACTGCAACCGGTTGAGAGATGCCACCTACGGCTGCCTGGGCCAGCATACGAATCTCCTATCACAAGGACCGCGAAGGCTGGATCGGCAGCAAGGCGACGACGGTGAACCCCTTCGCGCAGCAGACGGTGACCCTGGAGCAGCTAGCCCTGCCGCAGACTACCGGCCAGCTGATGGTCAAGATTCCGATCAGCGGCTCGAGCATCTACTATACGGTGGAAGCACGCCGAAATGCCGGCACAGGCTACGATGTCAAGCTGCCTGGCTCGGCGGTGATCATCCATCAAGTCGACCCCTCCCGCAGCCGACCGGCTAACGTGGTCGATATCGACCTGAACGGCAACACCGGCGACTCCGGAGCACAGTGGGTCGTGGGCGAGGTTTTCAACGATGCGACCAACAAAATCACGGTAACCGTCAACTCGGCTACTGCCACCGGCTTCGTGGTGACGGTGTGCAATGCCTGCAACGAGCCGCCGCCCACCGCAACCCCCGCACCGACCGCAACTCCGCTGCCCACCGCCACGCCTCCACCCGTACCGATGCATGTAGGCGACCTGGACCGGACGCCAGCACTGCGAGCGGCTCGAAGTGGACGGCACGCGTAACCATCACGGTGCACGACGCCAATCACAACCCGGTCTCGGGTGTGCTGGTGACTGGCGCATGGAGCGCCGGTGCTAAGGGCAGCGCCTCCTGCACAACCGCTTCCGATGGTACCTGCCCGGTAACCAAAACCAACCTGAGCAGCAAAACGGCCAGTGTGACCTTCACAGTCAACTCCCTTACCCTCAGTGGATACGTGTATACACTGCCTAACCACGACCCGGATGGCGACAGCGACGGGACGGCGATTGTGGTGGCGAAACAGTAGCACGACAGCAGACCGTAGACCGCAGACCGCAGATGAACTCAGATTTTTATCTGGGTTCATCTGCGGAATTCCGCATTCATCTGTGTTTTTTTACCTGGCCAGGTGAACGAGACCATCGGTACCACGGCAGCATGTTGCGAGATCGGCGGTCCTGCTCGGTCTTCGGTCATCGGTCCTCCGTCCTAACCGGTCCTCCGTCATCGGTCCTCCGTCCTAACCGGTCCTCCGTCCTAACCGGTCTTCCGTCATCGGTCTTCCGTCTCCTCTCGTTTATAATATCCCCAGCTATGTTCTCCTCCACCATCATCCCTACGATCGGCCGCGACTCCCTGGCGCAAGCCGTCGAGAGTGTGCTCAGCCAATCGCTGAACGGCGAGACCTTCCAGGTGATCGTAGTGAATGATGCCGGGCGCCCCTTGCCCGCAGCCGGCTGGCAGATTCATCCCCAGGTGACCATCCTGGAAACTGCACGCCGGGAGCGCAGCGTGGCGCGCAATACGGGTGCAGCCATCGGACGGGGAAGCTACCTGCATTTCCTGGATGACGACGATATGCTCTTGCCCGGGGCGCTGGAGGCGCTCCGCCAGGCGGCGCTGGAGAATGAGGCCGCCTGGGTTTACGGGCGGACGCTGCTGGTCGACCGGCAGGGGCAGCCGCAGCAGGTGCTGAACCAGCGCCTGCAGGGCAATCTTTTCGTGCAGTCCATGGCCGGCGAATGGATCCCGCTGCAATCTTCGCTGATCCAGGCACAGGCATTTTTTGCTGCCGGCGGCTTCGACCCGCAACTATCCGGGCCGGAAGATATCGACCTGCAGCGCCGCATCGCTTTCACAGGCAGCTTTGCCCGCACGGAAGCCGTCACAGCCCGGGTGGCGATGGGTTCCAGCGGCAGCTCCACCGATTGGTCGGAGCATGCCTCCGCCGCTCAGCAGGCACGCGAAAGCCTATTAGCGCAGGCCGGCTGTTGGAGGCGCCTGCGCCGCTCGGCCGCCGAGGCAGGCGAGCATCCGGGATACTGGCGCGGCCGGATTGCCCGCCTGTACCTGACTTCGATGGTATGGAACCTGCGCCGAGGGCGAATCATGACCACGCTGAGCCGGGCAGCATCCGGAGGCGCGGCGCTGCTGGCCGGAGGTTATTTGCTGCAGCGGGAGACCTGGCAGGCAGTCAGCAGACCCTACCAAAGCTTCAGCTTTTCCGGGGGCGAAACCAACCCTGAGGAAGCAGGCAATCCTGCCGGATGAAACCAGCACAAATTGCCTTGATCCAGTGGGAGCCGGGCGATGGCATCAGCCGCGTAATCCAGCACGAGCTGGAAGCGCTGGGGTATGCTGTTCAGCCTTTCCTGTGGAACCAGCCGCCGCCGGCTGGGGCGGCATTTGTGCTGTCCTTCGCCCCCTACGGCAAGTTCCTGCATATCCCCAGGCAGCTGGCCCAGCTGCCGCCGGAGTCACGCCCGCGTTTCATCCACTGGAACTTCGAAAGCCTGCCCAACCTCAACCTGCCCACCCCCCTGCTGCTGCGCCTGGGAGCACTGCGCTCGTGGGCCGGCCGCTTGAGCGATACCAGCGACTCGATCCTGGGCCTGCCTACCCACCGGCCGCCGCTTTCCAGCCTGCGCCTGCGAGCTAATAAATTCAAGTACCTGGGCGATTATCACTACGGCTGGCAGCACGGCTGGATCGACCTGCTGGCGGATATCTCGCAGGTATTTTCGCAGTTCCACCAGCGGCTGGGAGTGGGGGCGCGCTACATCCCCTGGGGGACGCCGCCCGAATGGCACGCCGACCTGCGGCTGGATCGGGATATCGATGTGCTGTGGTTCGGCAAGCGGCGCACCCGCCGGCGCGGCCTGCTGCTGGATGCCGTAACCGGCGCCCTGCGGCAGCGCGGCGTGAAGCTGTACATCGCCGACGGCATCGAGCGCCCCTTTATTTTCAACGAAGAACGCACTGCCATCCTCAACCGCGCCAAAATCACACTCAACCTGCTGCCCAGGTGGTACGACCCGGCGCTGTTATTCCGCTTCCACATGGCAGCCGGCAACCGCTCGCTGCTGGTTTCAGAGACCTCCCTGGCGCACAACCCGGAAATCCTGCCGGGGATGCACTATGCCGGAGCCCCGGTGGAAGCGCTGGTCGAAACGATCCTGTACTACCTGGAGCATGCAGCCGAGCGCGAGCAGATTGCCGAGAATGCCTGCCGGCTGGTAACCGGGCGCCTGACGCTGCACAACTCAGTGCGGGCGCTGATGGATGCGCTCAACCGGGAGAGCGGCGGCTGAGCCTGTGCTTCCCCTGGCGCAGCAAACGGCTGGTATTTAACGGAATATAGGCCAGCGGCCAGAATGGCGAGCCGACCAGGCGGGGATAAGCCTCCAGGCGCGCATGCCAGCGCGGCGGGAAGATCATCCCCACGGCCGCACCCCAGGCATCCCGGCGGTTGCGGGCGAACAGATCGTACACCTGGCGATCGAAATCCCGGCGGATAGCGGCATCCGAATACAGCTCGAAAAGCAAAGCTATACGCACCTCCTGGCACCAGGCGAGCAAGCGCGGCGGCAATGCAGCCGCCATACGCGCGGCCGGCTCCTGCGGCAGGCTGCCGGGCGCCAGGCGCTCCAGCAGCAGCAGCGCCGGGTACAGGAAGCGCTCCCGTCCGGCCGCCAGTTCAATGAAATCCACCCAACTTTCAGCCGGCAGGCTGCCTGTCAGCAGCAGCAGGTCGTTGACCTGACTCAGCTTGCCCAGGCCCAGCACCCAGTCTGCCAGGGCGTGCGCGCTGAGGTGCGCCAGCAGCGCCGGGGGATCGGTTTGCGGGCATTCCACCCCGGCGTTGTAGGGCTGCACGGGGCTGTGCCGCCACAGCGTCTCGGTCAGGTCGCACAGCATGCCGGCGTACTCGCACAGCGCGCGGTGGTGAATTTCGACCGGGTGGACGTTATCCGGCGCCCAGACGTTCGGCTTGTATTCGCCGCGCAGGTATGTCTCGTCTTTCTCGGAGCGCTTAAGGAAGCGGTAACCCAGGGCTGCCAAAACTCGGCGCACGGCGGGCAGATCGGAGCGCCGCACCAGGATATCCAGGTCGCCCAGGGCACGCAGCTCGGGATCGGGGTAATGCCGCCGCGCCAAAAGCGCCCCTTTGAGGGGCATGGCCGGGATGCCCTGCGACCCAAAGGCACCGAGCAGCTCAGCTGCGCCGGCGAGCATCACCCGGGTGCGCTGACGGATATCGCCGGCGGCGCTTTCCAGGCTGGCCAGGGCTTCCGGCGGCGGTTGAAGCGCGCTATTATCCAGGCGCTGGGCCAGCCAGGCGCTGGCGCCCTGCCAGTAGACCACCGTCTCGGCAAAATCCCATTCCGCCGTCTCCCAGGCAGCCAGCGGCTGGGCAGGGCCGCCGGCCAGGAAGCGCGCCAGATCGTCAATCACGGCGTGGCGCTCTTGCGGGGGCAGCGGTGGGGCGGAGCGGGTATCGGCCATCATTTATATACCGGACAGCGTCTCCAGGATGTGGTTCTCATCATGACCCAGGTACATGCGGTAAGCCTGGGCCTGCTCGAGCAGCGCATTGACCGAACGCAAGTTGGCCTGCATCACTTCCGGGGCATCCAGGTGGGTCATCTCCGGCCAAAGCTCTGGCAAGGCAGCCTGCGGCTCGATGCGCTCCAGCCGGGTATGCGGGTTGCCGGTGCGCTCCACCAGGCACAGGATAATGCGCTTTGGCCGCAGCGGACCTTCCAGCACCCGGCCCGGCAGCAAGCGGCGCAGATTGAAGACCACTTTCTTATCCTCCCGCACCATCACATCCATGCCGTGCCCCTGCAAGATGGGGAATTTATCGATCATATCCAGGCGCAGCTTGACTTCGCCGACCGGGTAGCCCAGCAGCTCCAGGCCGCCTTGCCCGGCGCGCACGTAGGTCATGCCGTCGGAGAGGAAATCATAACCGGCCAGCGCCAGGCGGAAGGCAGTGGTGGATTTGCCGCTGTTGTGCGTGGCGCTGAGCAGCAAAGCCGTGCCATCCCGCTGGACGCAGGAAGCGTGCAGCTGACCCAGCCCATTGCGCATCACCAGGTTGAGGAGCAAGCCATCCATAATGAAGCGGCTGTACAGATAAGGGTGCTCTAAGAGCGAGGGCGAGACCAGGGCCAGGCCGCGGCGCTCGTCCAGATTGGCAAAGGCGTTTACCCAGGGCTCGGCGTTGATCGTCAGCCAGGGACCGACCCCATAGTAGCGCAGCCGCTCGGGCCATTCGGGCGGCAGCTCGGCCGGCGGCAGGCGCTCGTCCAGCACCACACTCAGATGGATCGTCCCGGCCTAAGTCCAATGGCAGGCATTGGCTGTAGCGCCCGGCCGAGATGGCCGCGCCTTCCAGCAGGCGGGGATGGTTGGTGGAGAATTCCACCGGGAAGCCAAAACCTGGTAGCGGCTGGAAATGTGGCAGGCCGACTCTCGCCTCCGCCAGAAATCCCATACCTCGCCGAGATGCGCGGCGTAAAAATCATCCATCAGCGGTATGTGCGCCTTTCCAAAGAGAATGCGATCAGCATCAGGCTGATCACGGTCAAGGAGATCATCAGGCCTGGGGGCAACACCCACCAGCGCCAGGCGTCGTTCAAGAAGGCGCCGCTGGCCCGGGCAAAGTATAGCATCCCGCCCCAGCTTTTGGCGATCGGGTTGCCCAATCCCAGGAAGCTCAGGCTGGCTTCGGCCAGGATCGCCACGCCCGCCACCAGGACGAACTGGATTATAGCCAGCTCGCGCACGCCCGGCCAGATGTGCACCCGCAGGATGCGCCAGTCGCTGCTGCCCAGGGCGCGCGCCGAACTCGATGTAGTCCTCCCGGGCAATCGACAGGACGCGCGAATGCACCAGGCGGGCGGGCACCGCCCACAGAAACAGCACCAGCACCAGGACGATATTTCTCTGGCTGGGTCCCAGGTAAGCGCTGATCAGGATCACCAACGGCAGGAAAGGCAGCACCTGCGCCAGGCTCGTCAGGGAAAGCAGAATGCTGCTGAGTAAGCCGGAAAAGTAACCGGTGAACAGACCGACGGATGCGCCGATTACAACGGATAGGAAAGCCACAGCCAGCCCGGTGAGCAGCGAGACGCGTACGCCCCAGATCAGCTCGCTGAGCAGGTCCTGCCCGATATCGTTGGTGCCCAGCAGGAAGGTATCGCCGGGCCGTTCCAGCGGCTGCCCAAGACGCGCCGAGGCATCGAAAGGCGCCACCAGCGCCGGGAAGAGCGAGAGAAATAGCAGGCCGGCCAGCAGCAGCAGCCCCACCCGCCCGGCCAGCCGGTTGAGCGGCAGGCGGTGGGGCGGGTCTTGCACCTGGAGAGGGGAGGCGGCATCCATCGAATGGCTCCGGTCAGCTGCGGCTTGCCAGGCGCGGGTCCAGGCGGGGATAGATCAGGTCCAGCAGCAGGTTGATCAGCAGGATGCCAATGGTGAAGACCAGGAAGCCGCCCTGCAGAAGTGGATAGTCACGCGTCTTCACCGCCTCAAACATCAGCCCCCCAATGCCGCGGTAGTTGAAGACGGTCTCGATCAGCACCAGGCCGCCCAACATCTGGCCGAAATCCAGGGCGAAGGAGGTGAGCACCGGTGCAAGCGTGTTGGGCAGGGCATGGCGCAGCAGGATGAATTTCTCGGCCAGGCCCTTGGCACGCGCGGTGCGCAGATAATCCGAGCCCAGCACTCCCAACAAAGAGGTGCGCATGATGGCGAAAGCCGTGGGGATATAAGCAATGGTCAGCACCAGCGCCGGCAGAAAGGCGTGGTGAGCCACGTCCAGCAAGCCAGGCAGCCCGCTGGGGCGTGGAAAGGAGTACGAATCGCCGCTGGGGAACAGGCGCAGCTCGACCGCCAGCAGAGGGATGAAGAGCATCGCCAGCCAGAAGGGCGGCAGCGAGCGCAGGGTATACAGCACAGCCTGCAGGCCCAGGTCGAGCGCCGAGCCCTGCCGCCGGGCAGCCCAAATGCCCAGCAGCGAGCCGATCAGGGCGCCCAGCCCCATGCTCAGCGTGCCCAGCAGCAAAGTCCAGGCCAGGCGGTTGGCGATCAGCTGCCCCACGGACTGCCCGCCGCTGTAGCGGTAGGACTGGCCCAGGTCGCCGCGCACCAGGCGCCCCAGGTAGACCAGGTACTGCTGTCCGAGGGGCTGGTCCAGGCCGTAAGCCTGGCGCAGCTCGTCCTTGACAGCCGGGCTCATCTGGCGCACGGAGTTGCCGGCAATCAAAGCCAGCGGGTCGCCGGGCATCCAGCGCGGCAGAAAGAAATTCAGCGAGATGGCCGCCAGCAGCACCAGGGCATAGCCCAGCAGCCGGCGGGGCAGGCGGCTACCCACCGGAGCGGCCTGCGCTGAGATCGGCCAGCGCCTGGTACAACACGGGGCGCATCGCCTGCCAATAAGCGTCCGGCGGGCTGCCGGGAGGGTATGGCTGCTCGATGGCCTGCGCCTGCACCGGCAGCAGCCACAGAGCCAGCCTCAGGTTGGCGGCGTGCTGGCGAGATTGGCGCACCTGCGACGGCGGCAGGTCATCGCCCAGAAGGCGGCGCGCCTGCCAGTAAATGGCCAGGCTTTCGGCAGGCGGTAGCGCCGAGCCGCTGCGGAAAGGCTGCAGGAACAGGTATGCCAGGTCGAGCTCGGCTGACCCCCAGCCGGCCAGATCCCAATCGATGAGCATGGCGGCGCCGGCGCTATCTAGCGGCAGAGCAATGTTCGGGGGGTACAGGTCGCTGTGCAGCAGGGTGGGCGGGGAAGCCTCTGACGGCGTCTCGCTGTGAGAAACCAGCTCGTCTACCAGCCGCTCGATTGGCAATGGAGCCGGCCAGGCGCCGCGAGCGACCAGGCCGGCGGCAATGCCAGGCAGCTCGGCCAGCCGGCTGCGCTCCAGGGTGTATGCATGCAGCCAGCTGCGCTGCCCGGCCGGCGGCAGTGCCTGCGTTCCAGCATGGTGCAGGCGGGCGTAAAGCTGCAGCACACGCTGCAGCTCGTCCGCCGACCAGATATGCTGCGGCTCCGGGAAGCGGTGCGTGGCTCCCAGATCTTCGCTCAGAATCAGCCAACCGCCGGATTCTGCCTGCCCGGTGAAGTACACCCATGGGTGCGGCGCATCCAACCCAGGCAGAATCTCCCGGGTGAAGCGCACTTCGCGCGGCATTCCCGCGGCAGAGCCCGGGATGTGTTTGAGGATCAGGGAGGCTGGAAAGAGAGGGCCTGCCTCGGTCTGGCGCAGCAAGCGGTAGACCGCCGAGCCCGCCGCGTTGGCCTTCAACAGCTCCAGTTCGAGGCTGTTTATATCCAGGCCGAGACGGCGCAAAGGTTCGAGATCCGGGAGCGACATACCGATAAAAGGCGAGCCGCCCTGGCGGCAATCCACCGGGCGGCTCGGATCAAGTCGGGCTACTTGCTGGCGTCCGCCGGCAGGAAGGACCAGGAGGGCATAATGCCGGTGCCGTTCATATACACCCAGCCGTCGTAATCCGCCGGGCGGTAGCCAAAGTTGCCGCCGGGGGACATCAGCGGGATAAACGGCAGCACCTCCGCAAAGCGCTCCTGGATTTGCTTGCTGAGCTCATCCTGGCGGGCGGGGTCGGCCGTAGCCAGCAGCTCTGTCAACCAGGGCGTCCAGCTCGGGATCGGAGCCGCCGGTCAGGTTGGCCCAGCCGGCCGCGCCGAAATCGCCGCTGGTCAGGTACTGGATGAAGCCGCGCTGCGCCTGGGTGCCGCTCGACCAGCCAAAGATGCCCATGTCGTAATCCGGTTCCGGGACGGAGGTGAAATTCGGCCAGATGAAGGTCACTTCGGTGTCGATATCCATGCAGCGCGCAATCGCCGGGATGCCGACATCCTTCAGCCAGCCGATAATCAGCTCGGTGGAGCGTACTTCGACCGGGTTGTTGGCATCGCACAGGATTTCATACTCGACCGGTTCGCCTTCGAATTCTCGCACGCCGTCGCCGTCCGAGTCGACCAACCCGGCAGCCTCCAGCCCGGCTTTGGCCGCCTGCGGATCGAAGCTGTGCGGGGTATTGATCGCCCATGGCAGGTCGGGGTGGTAGTAGCTCAGCGGCAGCACGGTGCCCTGGCCGAGCATGACCGTATCGACCAGCTCCTGCGTGTCGATCGCCTGGGCAATCGCCTGGCGCACCTGCGGGTTATCGAAGGGCGGGCGAGACTGGTTCATATAGAAGACGTAGTTGAAGAAATCCGACCCCTGCGCCAGCTGGATGGCTTCATCCTGGGAGAGATCCCCCACCAGGGCCGGCGGGACGGAAGAGAGCACCGCCGAGATATCGCCGGTCTTGAGCTGGTTGATCTGCTGGGTGCGGTCCTTGACAATCTTGGCGATCACGGTATCGGCCTGCGGCTCGCCGCCGAAGTAATCCTGGTTGGCCTGGAAGGTGTACGATTCGCCGGGGACGATCTCCTGCAGCTTATAGGGACCGGTGCCGATCTTGCCCTGGAACTGGTTGAGCTCGCCGCTGACCGGCTGCTGATCCTTCCAGATGTGCTCCGGCATGATGAAGAAGCTGGCCAGCCCTTCCTGGAGGAAGAACGGTGATAAAGCGCTAAGCTTGATTTCGACGGTATGCTCATCGAGCGCTTCGATCAACTCGATGCCGGCGAGCGCCTGGGCGCGCCCGGCTTCTATCAGGAATTTATAAGAGAAAACGACATCCTCGGCGGTAAACGGCTCGCCATCGTGCCATTTGACATCATCGCGCAGCTTAACCGTCCAGGTCAGGCCATCCTCACTGCTGGTTGCCTCGGTAGCCAGCGCAGGCACCGGCTGCAGGTCGGGCGAGAGGCGGAAGAGCGAGTCGTAGACCCAGCCGGTGAGCCAGTAACCGATAAAAGTATTGAAGTTGGCGGGAGTGATCGGGCCTTCATCGTTGTCGATCGCCACCACCAGCGGCGAAGCCGGCCCGGCAGCGGATTGACAGGCCGCCAGGAGTAGACCCACAGTTAACAGCAAGACGAACAGGGATGTTCGGGTGTGCTTCATACGCTCCTCAAAAGTTAACAGCTATCCGGTTGTTATTTTCGAAATGATTGAAGATCGGGAAGAGTTTACCATATATTGAAGAATAAGCGTCTGCCTTCATGGCCTTTGATGCTTGCTTTAGGCTCTTCGGGTTTTCCCGTACGAATTGTGAAACTGCCAGGATAGAAACCCCTCAAATATTGATATAATAGATGTGATTAGTACAAATAGTGCTGCCACCCACCTACCACAGGAGGAGCATATGGCAATCAACTCGCGAACTGAACCGCAGGCGTCCACCGACCGCCAAACCGTGCTGGCTTTTCTCGGCTTTGTGCTGCTGGCAGGTGGGGCTTCCCTCTCCATCCGCTTATCTCTATACCCAGCTGGCCCCCTTCTGGAGCGCCACCCTGCGCTTTGGCTCTGCGGCGCTGATCTTCTGGGTGATCGTGCTGGTACGCCGAATCAAAATTCCCACTGGGAAAGCACTGCTTGGAGCGATTATCTTTGGCATGCTGAGCGTCGGACTGCCCTTCTTTTTCATCGGCTTCGCCTTGATCAGCCTGCCGGCCAGCCTGTTTCAGACGATTTCATCGATCGTGCCTCTTCTGACCTTGTTATTCGCCGTTCTGCATGGCCAGGAAAAATTCAGCAGCCGCAGCCTGCTTGGAGCACTGCTGGCGACGACTGGTATTGCCGTGGCGCTAGGCGGCTCGTTGGCTGCCGGGGTGCAGGTGACCCTCCTGCCGGTCATCGCCGCCGTGCTCGGCGCGGCCTGCATGGCGGAGGCTTCGGTGGTTGCCAAGCTGTTCCCGCGCAACAACCCGTATGCCACCAATGCCATCGGCGCGACGGTGGGGGCGCTGATGCTGGCTGCAGTTTCGCTGCTGAACGGCGAGACCTGGAGCCTGCCGTCCAGCGCAGGGGTGTGGTTGGCGCTGATCTACCTGATTGTTGGTGTAACTTTGGTGGTGTTCACGCTCTATCTGTTCATCCTGAGCCGATGGAGCGCCTCGGCAACTTCCTATGGCTTCGTTCTGATCCCGATCGTTACCGTGACCCTGGCTGCCACACTGGCCGGAGAAACCATCACCTGGGTCTTCCTGGGCGGGGCTGCACTGGTGCTGGCGGGGGTGTGGCTCGGCGCGCTGGCGCCGGTGCGCAAACAACCTGCACCATCCGTACTGGAGGACTGCCCCCCACCCTGCTGAGAATTATTGATCCCAAGGGAAGACTAACCACAGATCAACACAGATATCCCACAGATGAACGCGGATTTATATAATTTTCTGCGTTCATCTGTGTTTTGACTTGATCCGAGTTTATCTGTGGTCTATTTTTATACCGGATGCACCAGATCCTCCAGCGGGCGGCGGTTGCGGCGGGCAGGGATTTCATCCGGGTAGCCGATGGGCAGCAGCGTGACCGGGCGCTGGTCGGACGGCAGCCCCAGGATGCGGCTGGCTTCCTGCTCGTCAAACGCCCCGACCCACACGCTGCCCAACCCCTGTGCCGCCGCAGCCAGCATGGCGCAGGTGCAGGCGATGGCAGCATCCTGCACGGCGTAGAGCGTCTCGCCGCGCTGCGCGTAGCGCTCGGCGTTGCGCGCCGGGTGGGTGCAGAAGGCGAGCACGACCGGCGCCTGGGCCAGGAATTCCTGCTCGCCGGCGGCCTGCACCAGCTGCTTGCGCAGCTCCAGGTCGCGCACAAGGTAGATTTCGTAAGCCTGGCGGTTGCCGGCGGAAGGCGCCTGGGCGGCAGCCTGCAGAATGCGCTGCAGCTTGTCTTCTTCGACGGGTTGGTCGGTGTACAGGCGGATCGATTGGCGGGTGTGGAGTACTTCGAAGAGGTCCATGGGAGAGTCCTTTACAGAGAATTGGGGGGTTGGGAGCTAAAAGTAAGAAAACACAATGTACGACGAGGTGGCACAAACAGGCGCAAAGGAGTATGAGAATATGGCTATTCGATCCAACGCCGGCCGATCTCCACTGCCTGCTTGCGAAAGTAGGTCTTCACCGTATCCCATGCTACTTCCTGGAGTAGAGTTGGCTGGGCTTCTTGATCGGCTATATCGAAGAAGGCGAGGCGTTTGGCCACCTGGGTCTCAAAATCGCGGATGAAAGGATATTTAAGAGGGGCAAGTTCCAGCAGGCCAGTTAAGGGTACCCTCTGGCAAATCGCATACAGATCGTAAAAATCTTTTCGGCCAGCGCGACCCAACAAGGCGTCAAGTTTCATCAAGCCAATATCAGCCACCCCGGCAAGCTGTATGCCATCGGCATCAACCAAAGGAACGACCAGGGGGTAGCCATATCCGTAAAACCCCACCCGCACTCCGGACGCCAAAAAAACCAGGTTTCCCCAGGAAGAATCTGCCAGGGTCGGCTCGAGAGGCTGCAGTGCCTGGGTCAGCACTGGCCGAATGGCCGGGATGTCCTCCGAAGGCGAAAAATAATCCAGATCATAGGAACGGCGGTGCCCTAACTGAAGTGCCAGGGCAGTTCCACCAGCCAGGTAAAAGCGCGTGGAAATCTCACTGTTGCCAAACTCCACCAGGACCTGGCGCATTGAGATGCTGATGATATCCCAAAAAATCAACACTGCGCCTCTCAAATCCAAGAACCAACAACCAGAAGGTGCGGTGGGGTTCACGCAGTGCAAAGCCACCCCATCGGTGGACCCAGTCCGAAATATCCTGCCGAGGATAGATCGAGAACAACCAGCGGATTTCTTCTTTATCACCAAATTCCAGGACTCGCGGGATGATTGTACCGGCCGAGTGATCCAGGTCCAGCTGGGCAAGGTCGTATTCCTGGAAGAAAGGGGTTAGCGAGGTGGGTATGGACAGCCTGGAGCCCCGAAGATGGCGTATCCCTGCCTCTTGCTCTCCCAAAACGACCAATGCTTCATTTTTTGGTTCCAAATCGTCTATCTCCGGATATACCCGATTATACAACGCTTCCAGCATGCGACCGTACAGGCATTCTATACCTGCGGCGGGCAGATCACCTGCCCGGTTAAGCTGTAGTGCTCGAATACCGGCACATGCTTTTCCACCATCGGCTCCAGACGCTTTGGCAGGTGGTTGGCCATCCAGTTGATCTTCCACAGCAGGCGCCCGATCTGGAAGGGCTCGATCGGGTCGTCCGGCCAGGGCAGGTGGGCGCTGTAACCCTGGCGGAAGGCGGCCAGCAGGCCGGGATAGCGCTCATCGCCAACCGTTTCAAGCAGGTCGAGCATGGCCATGGCGATGTCGTGGCAGCGGTAGCCCCATACCGTGTCTTCAAAATCGAAGGGGTGCAGCCTGCCAAGATGCAGCTTGATATTGTCGTGCCACAGGTCGCAGTGGATGACGCGCAGGTCGCGGCGGTCGATGGCGGCATAAGCCGACTCGACGTGGCGGTGCATGCTTTCCAGCAGGTCGCGCCAGGCTGCCGGCAACGCGCCGACTTCCACGGACGGCGTGGCAGCGGGCGGATCGCTCACAATGCTGTTGGGCTCGCCGCGCGATAGCCAGTGCTCGAAGCGGCGGTGACGTGAACCCGGCGGGCGGCTGCCAGCCTGCGCCGTGCTCGTGCAGGGCAGGCAAACAGCTCGCCCATCTTGGACAGGTTGGCAGCGGTCAAATAGTGCCCCAGGGTACGGCCGGGGACCCAGCTCATCAGGCGTGGCATTCCAGGTTTGGGGGATACCGGGCAGGCCGACCGGCAGCACACACTCTCCTGAGGTCAGCGGGGATGACTACCGGCGCAGGGATGGAAGTATCCCGCCGGATTGCCTCCAGCCACATCGCCTCGGACTGCAAATCCTCAAGAGTCCGCCAGCCGGGGTAAGCCAGCCGCAGCATGAAGCGCTCTCCGCCGGCGTTGCTCACCCGGTAGAGCAGGTTGGTGTCGAAGCCGTGGTAGGCGATCTCGGGGTGGTCGATGTCGTAGTGCGCCAGGGCGGCCAGGGCCAGGTTGTGCAGCCGGCGGAGCTTGCCGGCAGGGGTAAGGTCTGAATAGGGTTGCATCATTTCAGGAGGATACCATAAGCGGAGATGATCGTGGTTGAGGACTAAACTTCAGTTGAATTATTTTGACTCCTTCGGCGCGTTGGAGTAGAATGAAAAGGACAGGAGTTGTACTCAGGCTCTTATTCGCTGGAGGGGAGAGTTTCAACGCTCGGACAAATCGCGCTGGCTGCCCCTGCCGCCCACACCATCCAGGTAAGGAGGTGATGCACAAGACCAATTCTGTCTGCTTACCCAATAAACTCAGAAAAACTTAATAAGGAATTGAAGATGAAGCAAAAAACACTTGCGATTTTGTGTGTGCTGGCATTGCTCATCGCTCTGCCGGCTTTCTCCCATCCGGATGGCCAGGTCCAGGTAAGCAAGGGCTTCAGCGCCATCCCGCTGCGGCACCAGGTTGCCGCCGATCTGAGGGCGCAGGGGAAACCCAGCCCTGAGATGCGCTTCCCCAACTCCGTCAATCACGGCAGGCCCTTCAATCCTGCCGATGCAACTCCGATCGGCCCCCTGGAAACCCCAGCCGAGCTGAAGGCGCTGGTCCTCCTGGTGCATTTCTCCGACACAACTGCTACGTACAGCCAACCGGTGTTCGAAGATATGATCCTGGGGACCTACTATGACCCGCCGGGTAATTTTGTGACGCTGCCGAACGGCACCATCGTCTACGGCCCTACCGACCGGACCCTGCAAAACTACTACCAGGAAATATCCTTCGGGCAGGTTGGCATCACCGGGATGGTGGCCGAGTGGGTGCAGGTTGCCCATCCCTACGACTACTACTCCAACGGAACCTATCCATACTGGAACGGCTGGGGCCCCTACCCAACCAATGTCCAGGGACTGGTGCAGGACGCCGTGCTGGCTGCGGATGCTGTGATCGACTTTTCGCAGTTTGATACCGCCGACCCCTACGACCGGGATGGCGACAGCGACTTTTTCGAGCCGGATGGCTGGGTGGACAACCTGTTTGTCGTCCACAGCGGATCGGGGGCGGAATGGACCGGGCAAGCAGACACGATCTGGTCGCACAGCTGGGATATGTCGGTCGACGATTACGGCAACCCGATCCCTGCAGTGATGGTTGACGGCGTGCAGATCATGGATTATTCCATGGAGCCGGAGTACGGCGGCGCCCCAATGGATTCAAAGGGTGTGGTGGCCGATCCCTTCCCGCCGACAGTCGGCGTGTATGCCCACGAATTTGGGCACGTCCTGGGCCTGCCGGATGAGTATGATTACGGCGGCGAATCCTGGGGCACGGATTACTGGAGTTTAATGTCCTACGGCTCCTGGACGACCTATCCGGTTTACAACCGCTTCTCCGGCAACTCGCCCACCCACCCCAGCGCGTGGGGCAAGGTCCGCCTGGGCTTCGTCGACCCGATCGTGGTGACGCCGGAGACCCTGACCGCGGCCATGCTGCCGCCGGTCGAGACCGACCCGGTGATGTACCGCATCGATGTGCCCTACTCCGGCGGTGTGGAGTACTTCTTGCTGGAGAACCGCCAGCAGATCGGTTTTGACCAGGGGCTGGCGATGGCCTCGCCTAATGCCCACGGCCTGCTGGTTTACCACATCGACGACACGGTGCTGAACCGCAACTACTGGCGCCAGAGCGAAGCGGAAAACTGGAAGGAGTACCGCTGGCTGAACTGGAAGAAGGCCTGGACCGGCGAGCGGCACTACGGCATCTCGCTGATTCAGGCGGACGACCTGTGGTCGCTGGAAAAGGGTTACGGCAGCAGCTATGGCAGCGATCCGTACCCAGGCACGTTCGGCGTCACCAGCCTGAGCGACGACACCTTCCCCAACACCACTTCGTACTACTTCTGGGCCGGCTCACGGCCGCCCTTCGGCTACACTCACATCGCCATCACCGGGATTAGCGAGGTTGGCGGTGTGATCAACGCCACTTTGTGGGTGCCATGAGATCTATAATAAGGGAGGTGAAATCAGGGAATCCGTGATCAGGAAATCGGGATAATTAGAGGACCCTTCGGAGCCAGGCTTCGGAGGGTCCGATTATATTCAGGCAGGCTATGGTTGCCTCAATTGAGCACTCGATTGTTCCCAGGAGATAAAGCCTGCTTTCCTCAAATCCCCACCTGCAGCTTTTAAAGTATCCAGTGTCTCACGCACCAGGGCTGAATCTTCTGCATCTTTCAGTGCATCCAAAATGCGCTCCCAGGTGGCAATATCGATCAAGACAGCAGTCGGCTTTCCCTCGCACCCAACCACATATTTGATCTCATCCATGCGCATTTCCATTACGACTGCCTCCAGCTATTTTTAATTATACAATGCTTACGAGATGCATAGCATCTTACACACAACTAATATAACCCGCCCAGCACGATGTACACTGCCATCAGCGCGGGGAGCATGGCCAGCCACACCAGCCAGGAGCGCTCGCCCTGGCGCAGCACCGCCACCAGCCCGGCGATGCCGGCGGCCAGCCCGCACACGATGACCCACGTGCCAGTGATGGGCAGAACGGCTGCATTTTGTGGATTTCCCTCGCTGGCAGGCATGAATACCAAAGCATTGATCAGGTACAGGACCACAAACAGGGCGGCCATGACCACCGCCCACCATCCCTGGCGGGTGCTGGGCCGCTTAAGGATGCGCTGCTGCAAAGTTTGCTCTGGCTCCGGTTTTTCGGTTCAACTCTTGGATGCAGGTTTCATGGCCCCGTCCTTCCTGGGCGAGTGAGATCATTCACACGCATTGAAATTCCAGACATTGCATAGATCGTTATGTTTATCATACCGCGATTGACCCAAAAAATTCTGCGATCGCATGATCCAGACTTCTCGATCCTGGCTATAATCATATAAGCTGCTTGCACTTCGTGGAGCACGCAAATCGAGTGTCACCCTGAACGACGTAGTTCCGAACGGAGTGAGGAAAGTGAAGGGTCTAGATCCTTCACTCCGTTCAGGATGACACATGAAATAAGGAATTGTCTGCTCAGGGTACCGCACGGGGCGGGAGAGTCTATGACAACCAACGCGATTGATTATGACGCCCGGCAGGCCTTCGAGCTGGCGGTGGGGATATCCCGGCCGCGGCGGGTGGGTACGCAGGCGGAAGTGCAGGTTGGGCGGGAGCTGGCGGCCCGCCTGGAGGCAGCCGGCTACCAGGTGCAGGCCGAGCCGTTCCGCTTCCATGACGCCCACGCTTCCTTCCTGATCCTGGAGATCATCGCCTGCCAGGCGCTGGTAGCCATCAGCATTGGCCTGCTGTCGTTGGGCTCGCCAATCTACACCGTTACGGCAACGCTGCTGATCGTGCTGCTGGCGCTGATCAATGGGATCAACCGGGCGGCGCAGCAAGGCTCGCTGGTGGTGGAGGGGGCACACCCAGGCGCCTGGGTAAAGCTCTGCCGGCGGCTGGGCAAGGCATACCAGGCGGCCAATTATGTCGCTTCCCTGCCGGAGTCGGGCGAGTCCAGCGGCCTGCACCTGCTGCTGGTGGCGCACTACGACTCGAAGAGCCAGCGCATGCCGCTGGCGAGCCGCATGACCTTTTTCGTGCTGGGCATCGGCGGGGCGCTGCTGTTCGCCCTGCTGATGCTGCTCTCGACCCTGCTGCCGGCCCTGATCACGCCCGCTCTGGTGTTCGGCGGGCTGGCGCTGCTGGCCGGCGTGCCCCTGTGGTTCCTCGACCTGGGCAACGACTCGCCCGGGGCTATCGACAACGCTTCCGGCGTGGGGGTGGTGGTGGCGCTGGCCGAGGCCCTGGCCAGGCAGCCGGAGCTCTGCCGCCGGCTCGACCTGCGCGTGCTGCTGACCAGCGCTGAGGAAGTGAGCACCATGGGGGCGGTGGCTTACGTCCAGCGCCATAAAGCGGAGCTGATGCGCCAGGATCGTAGCGGCCGCCTATACGTGTTCAACTTCGACGGTGTCGGGGTGGATGGGACGCTGCGCTGGGTGGGCAAGGGCGAGCGGCCTGACGATGCGGATGAGCCCAGCCTGCGGCGCCTGGTGCGCCAGGCCTGCATCGAGCTGAGCGGCGAGATCAAATCCTTCAATCTGCCGGGAGCGCTCTACGACCACCTGCCCTTTGCCGAAGCGGGTCTGGACGCCGGTACTTTGGTAGCCGTGGGAAAGACATCCTTAGGCGTGCACACCCCGCGGGATAACCCCGCGGCGCTCGATCTGGTCGGCTTCCAGCGGGCGGGCTGCGTGGCGGTCAAGGTGATCCAGGCATTGCTGGAGCTGCCCAGGCTGGAGCAGCCATAAGATAAAAAAAAGGACGAGGCCGGCAACGCCTCGTCCATTTTTTTGTAAGCGCCCGATTACTGGCCGCGTCCCCCTGCCCAGGCCGGGCGGCCGCTGGTGGCGTCCCGCAGGGTGAAGGTCTCGCCGGTGGATTGTATGGTGAGGCTGGTCACTGCCAGCGCGCCGCTGCTATCGATAAAGCCGGTCACTGTGACTGCATCCCCATCCTGGAGCACCAGGCCCAGGCCGGCAACATAGCTCTGGTTGCCCAGCTGGGTCAGGATCGCCTGGCCATCGCTGGTCAGCAGGGTGAACTGCGGCAGCGCATAAGCGCTCACCGTCCCGGAATAAGTGACCAGCCCGGTCATGCCATTTTGAGGCTGGGGGATACCCGTTGTGCCCTGGGCGCCGGCGCCGCTACCGGATTGGCTGCGGCGATTGCCGCCGGCCTGCCCGCCATTCTGCCCGCCACGGTAACCGCCACCCTGCCCGCCTGCACCCTGCCCACCTGCACCTTGCATGCCGGTTGAGAGAGCCGCATCCGCCGCCAGGCTTGCCTCTGGCGCGGCAATTTCCGCCTGCGCTGCGGGTTGTCCGGCGGCATCCGCCTGGACGTTCGCTGCCTGTCCGCCATCGGACACGCCTGTGCTATTTGTGACGACCTCAGCGGCAGGCGCCGCTTGCTGAGCTTCCGGTTCGTTCCCTGCCAATACATTGAACGCGCTGAACCCGATTGCGATCACGAGCAAAGCCGCCAGACTGCTGATGAAGATTGTTTTTACCATTTTAAGTCTCCTGTTGAGCGTTAGGGTATTGATTAGTCTCGTCTAGATAATGGGTGAAAGTTATACGTTATTCACACCTGGCAAGTTTAGCAAGCGGATGTGAAGAAGTTTTGAATATAGCGCGAATTTCTTGTGAAACTTTGCTGGTTTCTTCACAAATACTTCACAGCATATGCGGACGAAGCACATAACTTTGCTCTAAAATTTCACAGGTTCAGCAGCCTATGGGAACCCTGAAGAAACGGAGACTTATCAAGTGACTGAAGAAGCGAAACCAACATCTGTCCCTGGCCGCCTGTGGAAATCCATCGGCCCCAGCCCGCTGCCCGAAGATGACCGCGGGCGCATGCGCATGGTGGTCGATAACCTGGTGCTGCACCTGCACCCCGCCAAAGTGCCGGTGCGCACCCTGAGCTGGACGTACACCTGGGGTTTGGGAGGTCTATCGGCCCTGCTGATTACGATGCTGGCGCTTACCGGCGTCATGCTGCAGATGAATTACACGCCCAGCCCTCCGCAGGCTTACCTGGATGTGCTGGCCCTGCGCTCCAATACCTGGTTTGGCGACCTGCTGCGCAATGTGCATCACTGGTCGGCCAATCTGCTGGTAATCGTAGCGGTGCTGCACCTGCTGCGTGTCTTTTTCACCGGCGCGCACCGTCCGCCGCGCGAAATCAACTGGATTTTCGGCCTGCTCATGCTGCTGCTGGTGTTGGGCGCCAATTTTACCGGCTACCTGCTGCCCTGGGATCAGCTGGCTTACTGGGCCATCACCGTCGGCACCAGCATCCTTTCCTATGTACCCCTGATCGGCGAATGGCTCACGCGCACCTGCTGCTGGGCGGTCCGGAAGTCGGCCCGGCAACGCTGCTCAACTTCTACTCGCTGCATATCAGCTGCATTCCGTTAGGGATGGTCATGCTCATGTCGCTGCATTTCTGGCGCGTGCGCAAAGATGGTGGGCTGAGCATGCCGCGAAAAGTCGAATGAGAACGACGACCCCAAGCCCGAGCGGGTGACCACCATCCCGCACCTGGTGCGGCGCGAGCTGGTTTGGGCGGTGGTGTGGTTCGCGGCTCTGCTGCTGTTTTCGATGCTGGTGCCTGCGCCGCTGGAAGAGATCGCCGACCCCGCTGCACAGCCCCAATCCTGCCAAAGCCCCTGGTACTTCCTGGGCATGCAGGAGCTGCTGCTGCACTTCCATCCGCTGATTGCCGGTGTAGTCATCCCCGGCCTGGCGCTGGGCGCGCTGTTCCTGCTGCCGTTTATCGATGTCAAGCTGTCCAGCGTGGGCGTCTATTTTCGCTCATCTCGCGGGCGGGCGCTCAGCCTGATGGCGGCCGGGCTGGCAGCCTGCTGCTCACGCCGCTGTGGATCGTGGTGGATGAATTCCTGATCGATTGGGCCGCCTGGCTGCCGACCTGGCCATCCCTGCTCTCCAATGGGCTGATTCCGCTGGCGCTGGTGCTGCTCTTCCTGGTCATGTTGGATGAAGCCGTCCGGCGCATGTTTCACACGGATACTGAGGAGCGCATTCTGTTTATTTTTGTTTTCCTCTTTGTAGCCCTGGCTTATCCTGACCATCACCGGGATCTATTTTCGGGGTACTGGCATGGTCTTAATGTGGCCCTGGGATATGGCCATCCATTAAGCTACTCGCACTGCATGGGCTACGCAAATAGAGAATCATCCTGAGCGTCGAAGTCCCGAATGCATTTAGAAGGAGCGAAGGATCTAGACCCTTCGCAAGTTCAGGGTAATAGATGAAATAAGGATTACCTGATGACCGATAACCAAAAAATTACTCATGGAAGATTATCCCGCCGGGATATGCTCAAGACCACCTGGGCAGTCCTGGGTGGCCTGGCGTTCCTGGAACTGGGTGCGATCTCACTGGCCTATATGCAGCCGCGCCTGGCTGAAGGTGAATTTGGCGGCCTGATTACCGCCGGTAAGGTCAGCGATTTCCCCAACGGCTCGATGACGCACATCGCCAACGGCCGCTTTTACCTGGCGCGCCTGGCGGATGGCGGTTTCCTGGCGCTGTACCAGCGCTGCACCCACCTGGGCTGCAGTGTTCCCTGGGATCAGGATGCCGGCGCAATTGATCTGCCCCTGCCACAGCTCCAGTTTTTCGGTGGAAGGGGATGTGCTCAACCCGCCGGCTCCGCGCCCGCTGGATTTGTTCACTGTCTCCATCGCTGACGATTTGGTGCAGGTCGATACCGGCCAACCCATCCAGCGCACAGCTTTTTCGCCAGATCAGGTGGTTTACGCCTGAGTATTTATAGGTAGCAATACCAAAAAACCCCGGAGTCCTATGAAAATCTCCTCCCGCACTTTCGAGTATCTGACCGGCATCCTGGCAACCACGCTGCTGGCTGCCGGACTGCTGTGGTACACCTTTGAAGAACCGAACCGCCTCTCCCAGGCGAACGAGACACAGGTGCATGCCGATCTGGATGGGGCCATGACATTGTATGCCGAGAACTGTGCCGTGTGCCACGGCCTGGCCGGCGAGGGCATCGGCGCGACGCCCGGGATAAACAATCCTGGGCTGGCCGGTATGAGCGCCGATGAGCTCTTCAAAGTGATCGCCCGCGGCCGGTTCGACACTGCCATGCCTGCCTGGGGGCAGGCGGATGGCGGAGCGCTGAGCGACTACCAGATCAACACACTGGTTGCCTTGATTCAGCAGGGCGATTGGCAGGCTACCCAGGACCGGGTGGTCAACCTGGGCATGGCCCCCCTGGTGCCCTTCGCCGCACAGGCGGATCCGGCGCTGTTGGAGCAGGTAGCCGTGCTCCCGCAAGGCGAGCAGCTTGCGCTGGGAATCACCGTTTTTGCCGAAAACTGTGTGGCCTGTCACGGTGCAGATGGCCTGGGGAGCTGCACTGGCGCCGGCCCTGAACGACCCGCTGGTGCGCGCAAAAGATCCGGCCGAGCTGGAGCGCATCGTGAGCAGCGGCGTGCCTGCCACCCTGATGGCCGGCTGGAAAAATGTGCTCACTGCCGAAGAAATCGCAGGTGTGATCAGCCTGATCACCGGCTGGGATCAGGTGCCTGCAGGGACAATTCCCGAGCCTGACCGGCCGGTGGCGGTTACTGCCGAATCGCTGGCCTTGGGCTCGGACCTGTTCAGCCAGTCCTGCACACGCTGTCATGGCCCCAGCGGACAGGGCACCCAGCGCGCCCCAGCGCTGAATGTCAAGAGCTTCCTGACCGCCACCAACGACAGCGCCATGCAGCAGATCATCACCCTGGGCGTTCCTGGAACGGCCATGCCGGCCTGGGGCGACCGCATGCCCGAGGAGCAAATCCAGGCGATCGTAGGCTTCATCCGTTCATGGGAAGCCGGCGCACCCGAAGTAGCCCAGCCGGTACGCATGGGTGGACCCTGGTGGAGAAACAGCAATACCAGCGCCCCTTCCCTGCCCAGCGGAGGTGTTGCCAGCGCAGCCCAATCTACCCCGGCACCTACCCCACAGGCGGAAAATCAACCGGCCTCCACTCCAGCTGCTGCCGGGCAGGCAGCCGTCCAGCCGCCAGGTCCAGGCGCGGGCCAGGGTTTAGGCCAGGGGCACTTACAGAGCGTGCAATCCACTTCTGGGGGACAAAACCTGGACTGGCGCATTATGGCCCTTACCAGTCTGCTGATCCTGGCAGGCTTCATCCTGGTTGGCCTCGCCGTCGACCGCCTGTGGCGATTGCCATCTCGGCAAACGTAAGCCAAGCAGGCAGAACGGCCTGGTCTGCTAGGGCGCTTTTAAGTATTTGTCAAAAAACTGGAGCGTGCGGGTCATGGCCGCGCTGAAATTAACCGACAGGTTGTGGTTATCGCCGTCGTAGATGTAGTACTCCACCGGCTGGCCGGCCTGCTGCATCTGCTCGGACAGCCAGGTGGAAAACTCCACCGGCACTTCTTCATCCGCGGTGCCGTGGTGCAGCTGCAGCGGACCGGAAATGTCGGCCAGGTAGCTGTTGGCGGAGACCGAATTCCAGAAAGCGGGGTTCTCCTCCGGGGTGCCGTAATCTTCCACCCAGGCGGTACGCCAGCGGCGCGCGCCCGTGGGGATGGGGAAAGACAGGGCCGTGCCGGTGCGCCGCCAGCGCGACAGCAGGTCGGGATACGAGCCGACCACGCCCGCCCAGATGACACCGGCCTGGATATCCGGCGAGACGACCATGGCGCGCAGGGTCAGGTAGCCGCCCATGGAATGCCCCCACATGCCGATGCGCTGCGGGTTGACCTGCGGGTGGCGCTGCAGGGAAGTGAACGCATTGAGCACATCCGCCAGGTAACCTGGCGAGCCGTATGCGCCGGTGGCATCCCCTTCCGAGCGGTCGTGGCCGCGATAGTCGATGCGGAAGACGACATAGCCGCTGCGCGCCAGCCAATCGACATAGGCGATATAGCGCTCGGTCGTGCGGTAGACATCCGGCGGGATGTAGCCGTGGTTGAAGACAATCGCCGGCCAGCCTTCGGCGGGCATCTCGCCATCCGGGATGGTGAGCAGCCCATAGATTTTCAGCCCCTCGGAGAGATAAGAAGCGTAATAGCGGCTGTAGTTGACGCCGCGCTCCAGGGTTTCCTCGATAACGATATCGCTGCCCGGGTAGGGTGTCTGCCGCTGGGCCTCGATCGTCATCGGGTGCAGGGTGGGCGTGGGGGATAGCGTCGCGCTAGGCGTCTGCGTGGGCAGCGGTGTGCCGGTAGCGCTGGGTGTCGCCGAAGGTGTCGCAGTCGCCACCGCAGGTGCCGCTAGAACCTGCGTTGTGGGCGTCGCCGCCGCGGGGGTCGGCGACTCAGCGGCACAGGCTGCCAGGAGCAACAGGACAGGTAAGAAATAGAAACGCCGGAAGGCAATTGCGGGAAATTTATCCATAATCCTACACCAATAAATATTTGGGAGCTACATCAACAATTCAAACGCAAAAAAAACAACAACCATGCGAGATAGATTGGCGATTATAGCACGCCAACCCAATTGTGCTCATAAAAATATTATTAACCACGAAATACACGAACCACACGAACAAACAAGCTCTTCTTCTTCGTGGTTCTTGGTCATTTGATATCAACCACGAAATACACGAACTACACGAACAAATACACAAGTTCTTCTTTCGTGTATTTCGTGTGGTTCGTGGTCATTTGATTTCAACCACGAAATACACGAACTACACGAACAAATACACAAGTTCTTCTTTCGTGTATTTCGTGTGGTTCGTGGTCCGTTGATTTCAACCACGAAATACACGAACCACACGAACAAATACTAAAGTTCTTCTTTCGTGTATTTCGTGTGGTTCGTGGTCCTTTGATTTCAACCACGAAATACACGAACCACACGAACAAATACACAAGTTCTTCTTTCGTGTATTTCGTGTGTTTCGTGTTTTCTTGATTTCAACCACGAAAAACACGAACTACACGAACAAATACACAAGTTCTTCTTTCGTGTATTTCGTGTAGTTCGTGGTCCGTTGATTTCAACCACGAAATACACGAACCACACGAACAAATACTAAAGTTCTTCTTTCGTGTATTTCGTGTGGTTCGTGGTCATTTGATTTCAACCACGAAATACACGAACCACACGAACAAATACTAAAGTTCTTCTTTCGTGTATTTCGTGTGGTTCGTGGTCATTTGATTTCAACCACGAAATACACGAACCACACGAACAAATACTAAAGTTCTTCTTTCTTGTATTTCGTATGGTTCGTGGTTAAATAGTAATGAGAATTCCTGTCCCCTGGAGGCCAATCATGGATCAATATCCCGAAGCCGTTAACAACAAGATCTTATATAAGCAAGAGAGTTTCGATATCCAGGGAGCGGTTTATGAGGTATATCGCGAGATGGGCTGCGGTTTTATGGAAGCAGTATACCAGGAATGCTTGCTCAGGGAATTCATCAGTCGAAATATTCCCTGCCAGCCACAGGTCGATCTAATCCTATCTTATAAGGGTATCAGGCTAAACCAGGTGTATAGAGTGGATTTCATCTGCTATGAGAAAATTATCGTGGAAATAAAAGCCTTAACAGACGTGGGGGACGTTCATCGGGCGCAGGTGTTCAACTATCTAAAAGCAACCGGATATCCGATTAGGACTCCTGGTCAACTTCGGCCATCATCCCAAAGCAACAATCGAGCGCATCGTGCTGTGAGATCAGCCGGATCACCCAGGGGGCGGAAGGCTTTCCAGGATCTTGTGCAGGTAATCTTCGGCGGCGCCGGTATGGCCGACGTCATGCTGGTTGCGCTCGGAGAGAAACCACTTGTGCTCCAGCACCTGGCAGTACAGCTCGGGCGGCGTCATGCGGCCGGCGGCTAACTGCAGCAGGATCTGCAGCGTGGGGTTGTACAGGTGCTCCAGCCAGTGATAGGCAGCCACGCTCAGCGGCGTACTGCGGTTGTGATCACGCGACAGGGTAGCTTTCAGCTCCTGGATTTCATTCATCATCTTGCGGGCCTGGTTTTCTTCGGCGCTGACACCCGTCAGGCCTTCCAGCTGGCGGCGGTGGTAGTTGCGGTCGGTGACCTGGACGCGCAGCCGCACCTGGTCGAAGCCGCCGGTCTCATCCAGGGTGACCGAGCCCACCGAAAAGCCCAGATCATTCAGGGCGTTGATGCGCTCCTGGATGCGAAAGCGCTCGTCGGGGTGGATGACCACTTCACGCGAAACCTGGTCCCACAGGTGGCGGTAGCGCAGACGAATGTAAGCGCCGGTATCGCTGGCAGGGATGCCTTCAGCCAGCATGCCTTCGGTCAGCAGCTCACACAATTCGCCATCGATGTTCTCTTCCATGATCTCCAGGTCGTAGAAACGGCGGTCGGGCGGCAGGCGCGTAGGATGAAATTCGGCAGTCTCGGCATCCACCAGGTAGGCCTGCAGAGCGCCATCGTCGCGGCGAAACAGCAGGTTGGAAAGCGAGCAGTCGCCCCAGTAGACCCCCGCCAGGTGGATCTGCACCAGCAAGCCGGCAATCGAGTCGAGCAGGGATTCGCGGTAGCGCAGCAGGCCGCTGGTCAGGAACAGCGAGCGGTAGGGCAGCGAGCCTTCCAGGTAGCGCGTCACCAGCACCGAAGCCGGGCCAAGCTGCGTGTTCGTATCGATATAGCCGACCGGCTGCACTCCGGGCAGCCCCAGGCGATAAATCTGCTCGAGCAGGTCATGCTCACGCGCCGCCACGCCGGGCGGCAGCTCCTTGACGGCATAGATCACGCCGCCCTGGTTGACAAACACCACCGGATGGCGGTGCAGACCATGCGGCACTTCTTCCAGGCGGGCATCTGCGCCTGTCCAGGCGGGCACAGGCTGCTGCCAGGGCAGGTCGTGCAGCAGGTCGGGGGGCAGGAAAGCCTCAGGCGGAGAGATAATCCACCACCTTCTGCGTCTCGATCTGCCACAAGGTTTGCGCCTGGTAAGGCTTGAAGCCCATCTCGGTGTTGATCTTGAGCATGGGGGCGTTTTGATTGGCGTTGCCGGTGCGCACGAAGACCACTTCCGGGCGCTCGGCCAGCACTTTTTCGATCATGGCGGCTTTCAGCCAGCGACCCAAACCGCGCCCACGGAAGGCCGGATCGACGCCGGTGAAGCCCTGTTCGAGGATCATCGGCCGGTTTGGATTCCACAGCACTTCGGTGAAGCCGGCATAACGACCGGTAGCTTCTTCCGTCAGATACAGCGTCCAGCGTTGGATACCGCGTGCTTGTTGGAACTGCTCGATCGAGCGCAGATTCTCGGGCGTCAAGTGCTGGTCATCAATGGTCAGCTCGCCATGCGGAGCGTCGTTGCCTAACTCGTTGAGGGTGCAGATGGCCTCCAGCTGATCCTCCGGGTACGCACCAAGCCACAGGCCCATCGAAAAGCCCGTCGTTGGCGAATTGCGCCAGCGCTCGACCCACTCCCGGTCAAGTTCGTGGAGGCGCAGCTGGCTGGTACGCATGTCCATGCCACGCGAGGCTCCTAACCTTTCGACGAAAATCTGTCCGGCGGGTATGCGCTCGCTGGTGCGGGTGATCATCAGGCTGCGTGCTTGTGCGACGGCGATCGATGTCAGCCGGGCCAGCATCCGCTTGCCCATGCCGCGGCGGCGGTTCTCGGGCGGCACGTAGATATCGAAGAAGGCCATGTGCCGGTTTTCTTCGGTTGTGTAATATTCGATCTCACATACCGCCGCGGCGGCGGTATGTTCCTCATTCCAGTATAAAAACTCTTCCACCACCACAAATTCGGGAATATTCCGCCAGCCCTGCAGGTTTTCTTCCAGGGGGACAGGTGGGTCGTCGGGCAGGGTCTCCAGTCGCTGGCGGTTCCAGATGGCGTTAAGCTGTTCTGCAGCCAGGCCGTCAATAGTAGTTAGATTCAGGGATTCGAGCAGGTGGTTCATGGCTAGATCCTATTTGAATTATCAACCACAGGTGGGCACGGAATGACACAGATCATTTATTTACAACTTTTTTATCCGAGTAAATACGTGTTTATCTGCGGTTGATTATATCCCGCAAACGGGCAACGAAGAGCGCTTCAAAGAAAATCAGCCGGGCAGATTGGCGGAATACGCCCGGATGGAGCGCTCGATGAATGCGCTGCTGACTTCCTCGATGCGCTGTTGCAGGATGTTATGCGTGGATTTGGCCACCATCGCCGGCGGTACCAGGCGCAAAGTCACCGGAACCGGCAGGCCGGCAGCCAGCTGGATGCTGAAGTCGACCCGGGTGTGCTCGCCATCCTGGTGAAAGAGGCTCTGGCTCGCATATATACCCTGGCAGGTCATAGCATTCCAACGTGCAGCACTTTTGACCGGCGCTTTGCCTGGCAGACTGCGGATCATCAGCGAGCAAGGATGTTCTGCGCAGAGCACCTGGACATCACAATAAATATCCACTTTATAAAAGCCGGCTTCCAGGGCGTGGTAGTGCAGGCGGTATTGATCCTCCGCATAACTGTCTTCGAGCGAGATGTAGGGCAGGAATGTGAACGAGCGCTTCACATCGCCCAGGAAAGCGTAAGCTGCAGGCAGCTCTGCCGGAAACAGAAAAGAACGCTCGGCGCTACCGGCCATCGGGATCATGGGGTAATCTTAGCACAATTCCCGCATGGTATAACGCCAGGCAGGTTGTTGTGCTTCAACCTCGTGTATAATTAACGCAATCAGGAGGTAGCCATGAAAGAAAAAAGCATCGAACTGCTCAACAAAGCCGTGGCAGACGAGTTATCTGCCGTACACCAGTACATGTATTTCCATTTTCATTGCGAAGACCAGGGGTACGAGCTGCTCTCCGGCCTGTTTTTCCGCACCGCCATCCAGGAGATGGGGCACATCGAGCTGTGCGCCGAGCGCATCCTGTTCCTGAAAGGCGAAGTGGAGATGGTCGCCGCTGTGCCGGTGCAAAAAATCCATGATGTGAAGAAAATGCTGGAGCTGGCCCGCAAGATGGAAGACGAAAGCGCCCGGGATTACAACGTGTGGGCCAATGAGTGTTCGGCCAACGCCGATTCGGGCACGAAAAAAGTGTTCGAAGCGCTGGTGGATCAAGAAGAAGTCCACTTCAACCAGTACGATACCGAGATGGACAATATCGAAAAATTCGGGGATCGCTACCTGGCGCTGCAGTCGATTGAGGGCAGCAAAAAGCTTGCCGCAGGGCCGCCGGCAGCATAAGCAGGCGCACAAAGTATTCATTTAAATAAAAATGGCAACCAGCAATCTGGCTGCCATTTTTGTTTATTGCTGCCGCCGCATCAGTCGGCGGGGATTTCTGCTTTGTGGCGCAAAAACTCGTCAAGGCCTTCGGGGCGGTAGTCGATCGACTGGTGGCGAAAGTAGGTGTTATACAGGCCGGCGTAGTGGCCGCCCTTACGCAGCAGGCTGTCGTGCGTGCCTTCTTCGATGATCGCGCCGCTCTCCAGGACGATGATGCGGTCGGCGGCCTTGACCGTGGACAGGCGGTGGGCGATCAGCATGCTGGTGGTATCGCGCAGGATCAGGTTGAGCGCCTGCTGGATCTGCCATTCGGTGAAGGGGTCGACGCTGGCGGTGGCTTCATCCAGGATGAAGATCGCCGGACGCTGCACTAGAACGCGCATCAGCGAAACCAGCTGGCGCTGGCCCATCGACAGGCGCGCCCCGCGCTCGCCGACTTCGGTATCCAGCCCCTGCGGCAGGGCCTCCAGCCACTCGCCGTCGCCAATCTGGCCGGCCAGTGCGGCGATCTCGGCCTTGGTGGCATCCGAGGGACAGGCATAGCAGATGTTCTCGGCGACCGTGCCGGAAAACAGGAAGGGCGTCTGCGAGACGATGCCCAACTGCCGGCGGTAGCTGTGCAGGTCGAAGGAGCGGATATCCTGGCCATCGATCAGGATCTGGCCGTCCTGAAATTCGTAGAAGCGGGCGATCAGCTTGGCGATCGAAGATTTTCCGGCGCCGGTGTGCCCCACCAGGGCGACCGTCTCGCCGGGGTGCACGTGCAGGTTGAAGTCGTTCAAGCACGTGACTCTTGGTCCGAGTAGTGGAAATGGACATCTCGAAATCGATATCGCCTTTCAGCGCCCGCACCGGTTTGTTATCGGTCTGCACGACCTCCGCCTCGGCGTCGATCAGGGCAAACACCCGCTCGGCGGCGGACAGGCCGGCCTGCACCTGAGCCCAAAAGGCGGACAGGTTGAGCACGGGGAAGTAGAAGCGGTCGACGCTCTGGATGAACAGGAACCAGGCGCCCGGCGGTAACCGTCCCCATGTAGACGCTCCAGCCCGCCGACGTACATCAAGCGCCGCCCAGACAATCCCCATCAGGGCGTTCAGGGTGGGAAAGACCAGCGAAAGCACCAGGCCGCGCCGCACATTGACCGTGGTAGGATGGCGGTTGGCCTGGTCGAACTCGGCATACACGGAGCTCTCCTGGCGGAAGTTCTTGGCGATGGCGATGCCGCTGACGGTCTCCTTGATGGAAGCGTTCACGTTGGCCATGGCGCGCATGCCGCGCCGGGTGACGGTGCGTGCCAGGCGGCGGAAACCCAGCGCAGCCAGGAAGACCAGGGGCATGAAGGCCAACAGGAACAGGGTCAGCTTCCAATCGATGGTGAACAGGATAATGGCCAGCAGGATGGCCTGGGCGATCTGCGAGAGCAGGTCGGTGACCAGGATGACCATCTGCCCAAACTCCTGCGTATCCGAGGTGATGCGCGAGACGATCTTGCCGGAGACATATTCGTCGTAGAAGGACAGGTCGTGCTCGGCGGCCGCCTGGAAGACATCGGTGCGCAGGGTCATGACGATATTGCCGACGATGCGCACCGCAGCGCGGCGGCGCAGCCAGTTGGCGCACCAGCTGGTCAGGTTGATCGCCACGATAGCGCCGCACAGCAGCAGGATTTGCTGGGTGGTGATGTCCTCGCCCAGGGCATCCACGCTCTTGCGAGACCAGCACCGGGTACAGCGCGCCGGCCACAGCGATGACACTGACCAGGAACATGACGATCACCAGCTGGCGCGTATAGCCGGAGAAGTAGCCCCAGATGCGCCGCACCAGCTGCTTATCGGTATACTGGCGGTCGTAGCCTTCGGTGTCTAAGCCGGAAAAGAAACCCATACGCTTCACTCGCTGAAGATGCGGCGGTAGGCTTCGGAGGTGTCGCATCAGCTCGTCGTGCGAGCCCTGCGCCACCAGGCGGCCCTGGCGCAAGACCAGGATCAGGTCGGCCCAGCGGATCTGGGACAGGCGGTGGGTGATGATCAAGGTGGTGCGGCCGCGGGCGGCGGTGTAGATGGCGCGTTGGATCTTGTCTTCGGTGGCGCTGTCGATGGCGCTGGTGGAGTTGTCCAGGATCAGGATGCGCGGGTCGGTGAGGAAGGCGCGCGCCAGGGCCAGGCGCTGGCGCTGCCCGCCCGAGAGGGTGACGCCGCGCTCGCCGATGACGGTCTGGTAGCTCTCCGGGAAGCCGGTGATGAATTCGTGGGCCTGGGCAGCCTCGGCCGCCTGCTCGATCACCTCAGTGGATGCGCCCTGGCTTGCCAAAGGCGATGTTCTCGGCGATGCTGCGCGAGAACAGGAAGATATCCTGCTCGATGATCGAGATCCTGCGCCGCAGGGCTTCCAGGTTCCACTCGCGCACATCGATGCCATCTACCAGCACCTGCCGCCGGTGGCGTCGTAGGTGCGGTTGACCAGCTTGACCAGGGTGGTCTTGCCGGCGCCGGTCTGCCCGACGATCGCCACGGTCTGGCCCGGGTTTGACCTGGAAGGAAACATCCTTCAGCACCGGCTCGCCGCTGGGGTAGGCAAAGGTGACGTCGCGGAACTCGATCTCGCCGCGCATCGGGCCGGTATGGCCGGAGACGTTCTGATCGAGGTCGTTCTGCGCGGTTGATCAGCTCCAGGATGCGCCTGCGCCCCGGCGATGCCCAGGGAGACCTGGGAATAAGCAAACAGCGAGGTGAAGGTGGGGAAGCCGAAAAGCTGCAGCAGCCCGAAGTAGGCCGACCACCTGGCCAACATCCAGCAGGCCTTGCTGGTAAAGCAGCAGGACGTGCAGCAGCCCGGCGGCTTCGGCCAGGCCCAGCAGCAGCAGGGGCATGAAGCGCGCTTCCACATCGCCCTGGCGGATGAAGGCATCCCGGTAGCGGCGGGCGTTTTCGCCGAAGCGCTCGACTTCGCTGCGTTCCTGGGCGCTGCCCTTGACGGTCTCGATGCCGTCGATAGCTTCCGCCAGGCGGGTGTTGAGCCGGCCAAAGGAGCGCCGCACGTCAGTCGGTGATCGGCGCCAGCTCGTGCAGGTACTGCCACAGCGCCAGGAAGTAGCCGATCATGAAAAGGATCGGCACCAGCACCAGGCTGGGGTGGTAGCGCGGGGCGACGAAGATCGGCACGAGCAGGAAAATAGCCCGAGCCGATCACCAGGTTGAGCCCGGGCTGAACAGGAAGTTGATCTCGCGCACGTCGTTGGTGGCGCGCGCCATGGTATCGCCTACCGGCTGCAGGCTGTGGAAGGTCATGCTCTTGCCCAGCAAGGCAGGTACAGCTCGTTGCGGATGTCGCGCTCGATGCGCTGGCCGAGCAGCTCGGCGCCAAAGTTGCGGAAGAACTGCAGCACGCCGCGCACCAGCTGCGTGCCGGCCAGCAGCAGCGCCAGGGGGATCAGGTCGTTGACTACCGGATCGGGCTGGTTCATGATATTGAAGGCCTGCCCGAGCAGGATGGGGACGGCCGCCGCCAGGGCGGCATTGCCAAAGGCGCCCAGAAGACATCACCAGGAACAGCCAGCCGTGGCGCACGGCATGCCAGGTGATCCAGCGCACCGGTCCGCGCCGGTCGGCGCTGGGTGCAGTGGAATGGGTGAACTCGGAGGTGGCGGTGAGAGTAGTCATGCTGAAACCCGCTAAACAGGCAAGGATGAATTATATACCATTCCGGGCCGGGATTATGGGAAGAATAAACATTAAAACGCAAAGGACACAAAGAATGCACGAAGAAACACAAAGTTATTTAATAAATGCCTTTGTGTACCTTTGTGCTTTCTTAGCGACTTCGTGTTTCAGGTTTTCTTCCTCGCCGGGGAAGGGCAGTTGGGCGGCAATCAGATACGGCCCATGCAGCGGGAAGGCAGACGGCTCGACGCGGCGCAGGCGGCCATTGCGGGGCGTGATCTTGTAGGCCTGGCCGTTGCGGTGCAGTAGGGGAATGGCGCGCCGCCGGCGCCCAAAAACCCGCCGCATGCGGATGCTCTGCTGGCGGAAGTTTTCCACTTCGTCGGGGTAGGCGGCAAAGAGCTCCTCGAAAGCCGCAATAAACTGGGCGATGTATTCGGCTGTCACCACCTGCAGGTGGCTGACCACCCAGCAGCGATCTTCATACTCCCAGTAATACGACAGGCCAATGAACTCCCCCTCCCGGGTGAGGTAGGGAAAGAAAGGAAAGGCGCGGCAGGTGATGGCGCGGTAATCTCGCTGGCAGCGGGTATGCCCCTGGCACTCGATCAGCACCTGCCCGGCAGGAGTGAGTTCGGCCAGGCGAGGAGAGTCAGCCGGGTCGGGCGGCTGGTAGGCGTGCCACAGGTCGCTGCTGACTTGCAGGTATTCCCACTCCGCCTGGTAGGCGCTGGGGATGGTGTGGCGCGTGTCGCAGCAGAAGGGAACGCCGCGTTCGTTGTACGGCGCGCAGCGCTCGCCGCAGTCCAGGGCGGCAATGGGGGCATCGAAACGGGAGTGGAGCGTGCGGAACATTGCAGCGATAGTGTAACATGACCGGACGGAGGACGGAGGACGGAAGACGGAGGACGGAGGACGGCATACCTACGCCTATAACGACTGGAAGGAATTCAGGTTGCGTCCAGCTGCCAGGATTTGCCAGTTTTCTCTGGCTAATTGATAGGCGAGTGCCCGGCCGATTCCGCCACCCACGCCCCAGATGAGTGCAGTTTTCATAGTTACACCTTATGTGTCATCAAAAAATTTCTCCTTAAATATTATCGCATTTATCTTGCGATGTCAATATTTTGTCCATGATCATTGTACAATATATTGACATTTAGACTGTTATGGATTATAATCATCAAAGTATCTAAACCTATATCCAATTTCACATTTGCACCTGCTTAATCATATGACCCAAAACATAACCCAACTTTTCAATTATTGGGATGCCCGAATAACCCAATGGATGGCGCGTTACGGCATTGTTCTGCTGCGCATCAGCATGGGGCTTGTCTTCCTCTGGTTTGGCGCCCTTAAATTCTTCCCCGGCCTCAGCCCGGCTGCTGACCTGGCAACCCGCACGATCGAACGCTTGACCTTTGGCTTGATCGTGCCGGAGGTTTCACTCCTTATCTTAGCTGTCTGGGAAAGCGTGATTGGCCTGGGGCTGATATTTGGAATTTTCATGCGCGCCACGCTGCTGCTGTTGTTCATTCAGATGCTTGGAACCATCTCGCCAATATTTCTCTTTCCACAGGAAGTGTTTACCGCCTTCCCCTATGCGCCGACCCTGGAAGGGCAGTACATCTTTAAAGATATGGTATTAATTAGCGCAGGATTGGTGATTGGTGCAACGGTGCGCGGCGGCAGAGTGGAAGCTGATCCAGCTGCTGCCCGTAAGGGTGTTTGAGTTAAGCATAATCTGACTCTTGTTTATTCCCTGTAAAATTGATGCGTACCACGGTTTGGACCCTTGGTGACCAACTTTTAGAACAGCATCCAGCCCTGATGGCGGCCGAGGCCAAAACAGGGCAAGATCGTTTGCATGTGGTGCTGGTGGAGAGTCGCCTCCGGCCTGCCCGTTTAACCTGCTATATTGGAATTTCCTCATCCAGCACGAACAGAGATTACGCAGTAGCCTGCCGTATGGGGCCGAATGTGCTCAGCCTGGGGCGAATTGGAATCGAGGATCGGCTGGCAATCCAGCAGCAAGCTGGTGAGTTCAGCGATCCATTCGCTCGGCGATCTTGATCCAACGTAAGATCTTTGCCGGCAGCGAACGCCTCTTACATCCAACAAGGGGCCTTTCTGTATATCTACCTATCCTAACACTCCCTGCTCCATAAGCATCAGAGTAATCCCATAAAGAATAAGCCATCCGTACCCATAACTGGTATCGGATGAGAGTTTGATGAATAAGACAAAACGGGCTTGACGTTGTAGAGATATTGTATATAATATGTGAAGATACATTGACAATAACTATACAATACATATACGGAGATGAAATGAAACGTTTACCCCTTGTTACCCTGTTCGTCCTTGTAATTACCTCGCTGGTTTTGGCTGCCTGTGCACCAGCAGCGACCCCAGCTCCCATGGCGACCCCCGTTCCTCCCACCGAGATGCCGGAGCCCATGGATATCGTTGACACCGCCGTAGCGGATGGTCGTTTCAGCCACCCTGGTGGCTGCCGTGCAGGCTGCCGGCCTGGTTGAGACGCTCAAAGGTGCAGGGCCCTTCACCGTCTTCGCCCCCACCGATGAGGCTTTCGCCAAGTTGCCCGCCGGAACCGTAGAAGATCTGCTCAAGCCTGAGAACCTGGAAACCCTGAAGAACATCTTGCTCTATCCATGTGGTCCCCGGCAAAGTGATGGCTGCCGATGTGGTCACCCTGGATGGAAAGACTGCCGACACCGCACTGGCGGACAATCGCTCTCAACATTTCGGTCAAGGATGGCAAGGTCTACCTGAACGAGAAGTACCGAAGTGATTATCACCGACATCGAGACCGCCAATGGCGTGATCCATGTAATTGACACCGTGCTCCTGCCCGAGGAAAAGATCTCGGATATCGTTGACACCGCCGTTGCGGATGGTCGCTTCACCACCCTGGTAGCTGCCGTGCAGGCTGCCGGCCTGGTTGAGACGCTCAAAGGCGAAGGCCCCTTCACCGTCTTCGCCCCCACCGACGAGGCTTTCGCCAAGCTGCCCGCCGGCACCGTCGAAGACCTGCTCAAGCCTGAGAACCTGGAAACCCTGAAGAACATCTTGCTCTACCATGTGGTCGCCGGCAAGGTGATGGCTGCCGATGTGGTCACCCTGGATGGAAAGACAGCCGAACCGCCCTGGCGGACAATCCGCTCAACATTTCGGTCAAGGATGGCAAGGTCTACCTGAACGAGAATGCCGAAGTGATCATCACCGACATCGAGACTGCCAACGGCGTGATCCATGTGATCGACACCGTGCTGCTGCCCCGAGGAAAAGCTCTCTGATATCGTTGACACCGCCGTTGCGGATGGTCGCTTCACCACCCTGGTAGCTGCCGTGCAGGCCGCCGGCCTGGTTGAGACCCTCAAAGGCGAAGGTCCCTTCACTGTCTTCGCCCCCACCGATGAGGCTTTCGCCAAGCTGCCCGCCGGCACCGTAGAAGATCTGCTCAAGCCTGAGAACCTGGAAACCCTGACGAATATCCTGCTCTACCATGTGGTGCCCGGTAAGGTCATGGCTGCAGATGTCGTCGAGCTAGATGGGCAGATGATTGACACCGCCCTGGAAGGCGAGCAGATAAAGATCACCGTCAAAGACGGCAAGGTGTATCTGAATGATACCGTAGAGGTGATTATCACCGACATCGAGACCGCCAACGGCGTGATCCATGTGATTGACACGGTACTGCTGCCTGAATAACAATCGCTTATTGGTAGTAACTTATCGGTAGGTTAGAGAAAGGAGCCGGGATCCCCGGCTCCTTTCGTGTATTTCGTGTAGTTTGTGATTTTAGAATTCATGTTTTACACCGGCTTGTTCCCACTTCCGGATGTTATCCACTCAACGCGGGTATAATCTAGTCCTAACCAGATTGCGCAGTCCAGGCCTGGGCAGCGCATGGAATCATAGATACCATTGATGGACCGCGCCCGATACCGCCGCATTGTCCTGTTTGCAGCGCGCCAGATTATTAGCATAATCTGGTGGGATTTGATTCTGGCCCACATCGGCTTCCGCAAGCTGGTACAGCGCAACCGTGCCGACCGGCTGCAGCGCATGGCGCGCGAGTTCCGGCTGCTGGCCGTGCGCATGGGCGGTGTGATGATCAAAGTCGGGCAGTTCCTCTCATCACGGGTGGACGTGCTGCCCAGATCGATCACCGATGAGCTGGCCGGGCTGCAGGACGAGGTGCCGCCGGTGCCGTTCGCCGATATCCGCAAACAGGCCGAAGCCGAGTTTGGCTGCACCTTAAGCGAGAAGTTCATTTTCTTTGACCGCCAGCCCCTGGCGGCAGCCTCGCTGGGACAGGTGCACCGGGCGCGCATAGAAGTGCCTGCCATCACGGGGAACCCAGCCGCACAAGGGACAGCCACCCCAGCGCCGCCGGCCGTCCAGGAAGTGGTAGTCAAGATCCAGCGCCCGAACATCGAGCAGATCATCAATACCGATCTGGCCGCGCTGGAGACTGTCGCCCGTTGGGTCAACCGCTATAAACCCATCCGCCGGCGGGCCAATATCCCGGCTCTGCTCCAGGAATTCAGCCGCACGCTGTACGAAGAAATCGACTACCTGGCCGAAGGCCGCAATGCAGAGACCTTTGCGGTCAATTTTGCCGACCAGCCGGGCATCCGGGTGCCCTCAGTGGTCTGGACGCACACCACCCGGCGCGCCCTGACCCTGGAGAACGTGTGGGGCATCAAGATCTCCGATTACGAAGCGATCTCCGCCGCAGGCATCGACCGCAGCGCGGTAGCCTCCCGGCTGATCGATACCTACCTGCAGCAAATCTTCGAGGACGGCTTCTTCCATGCCGATCCCCACCCCGGCAACCTGTTTGTCAACCCGAACCCGGTTTACACCCAGGATCAGATGCGGGCCTTTGCTGCCGGTACATTGAATCAACCGGGGGTAACCATCCCGACCAACGGCGCTGCGCCACGCGCACCCTGGCAGGTCACCTTCGTTGATTTCGGAGCCGTGGGGCATGTGCCGGAGAACATGCGCCTGGGGTTGCGCGAGGCGCTGATCGGAGTGGGCACTCGCGACAGCAAGCGCGTCATCCGCGCATACCAGATGATGGGCGTACTGCTGCCGGGCTCGGATACGGCCGCGTTGGAAAAGGCCACTGCTACCGCCTTCGACCGCTTCTGGGGACGCTCGATGACCGAGCTGAGCAACATCCCTACTCGCGAGCTGCGCGAGTTCGCCCTAGAGTTCCGCGACGTGCTCTACGAGATGCCCTTCCAGGTCCCACAGGACCTGATCTTCCTGGCGCGCGCCGTGGGCATCCTATCCGGGATCGCCACCGGGCTGGATCCGGATTTCAACCTCTTCCTGCATATGCAGCCGTACGCCCAGAAGATGATCGCCCAGGAGGCACGCGGCGGCTGGGAAACCTGGGTAGGCGAAGCGGCCAAAACCCTGCAAACCACGATTAATTTACCCGGTCGGCTCGACCGGCTGATCAACCGGCTGGAGGGCGGCGAGATCGCCACGCGCAACCCGGAGCTCAACCGGCAGATAAGCCGGGTGGAGCGGGCGGTGCGCCAGCTGACCAATGGGATAATTTTTGCGGTGCTGCTGTTGAGCAGCGTGCAGCTTTATCTGGGGGATGAATTTTGGCCGGCAGCCGCTTTCCTTGCGGGAGCAGCCGCCAGCCTGGTGTGGATGTTTATTTCAAGAAATCGAAAAAGTTAAATCAGCGCACGAACACGCCGTTGCGCAAGATCGTCCAGCGCCTGTTGGATCTCTTCAACGGTGTTCATCACAAACGGGCCATAAGGCACGATCGGCTCGCGGAAGGGCGCGCCGGCCATCAGCATGAAGCGCACGCTTTGCGCCGGAGCTGCCTGGACGCGCAGCCGCTCGCCATCCGAGAAGCGCAGCATGTGCACCGCGCTCACCACTTCGCCGCGACCGAAGTCATCCATGCCGAAGCAGCCTTCGCCTTCGAAGACATATGCCACGCAGGTATGCCCGGATGGGATGGGCAGCGCGAATTCAGCAGCCGGCTCCAGGTTGACTTCCATGTAGAGCGGTTGGGCGGCAATCTCGGTCACCGGGCCGCGCTCGCCGCCAAATTCGCCGGCCACCACGCGCACCGCAGCGCCCTCCACCTGCGAGACAGGCACCTCGCCGGACAGGATTTCCTGGTAGCGCGGCGCGGACATCTTGAGAGCCGCCGGCAGGTTGACCCATAGCTGGAAGCCGAAAATATTGCCGCTCGGCCCACGCCGGGGCATTTCTTCATGTAAAATGCCGCGCCCGGAAGTCATCCACTGCACGTCGCCCGCCCCGATTTTCCCGGCGTTGCCCAGGCTGTCGCGGTGGTTCACCGAGCCCTCCAGCATGTAGGTGACGGTTTCGATGCCGCGGTGCGGGTGGGTGGGAAAGCCCTTAATCGGCCCTTCAAGCGGGTTGTTGAAAGCAAAGTGGTCGAAGAGCAGGAAGGGGTCGAAGGCATTAGCCCGGTTAGGGCCAAAAGAGCGGCGCAGCAAGACGCCGGCGCCCTCGATTACCAGTTGTGGCTCGATTATTTGGGTAACAGTTCTGTTTTCACTCATAGGTTCCTCTTGGTATTTGCGTCTAAAAATGCCTGCCGCAAGTCCTCACTCTGGAAATCATTTTGGGTTTTCCGTCTGGCAATTTGGGCATTGCATGCGTGATTCCACCTACACCCAGAGGAACAAGCGCAAGGCGGGCTTGCAGCCTGGAGGGCAATACTAGACTTTGATCATCAATTTTAGCAGATACCACCGGCACGGTCAATCGAAGCAGGCATTTCATATAAAAGATTTATCTGATTGTCATATTCAATCCATGATATTTGTCAATTGGAAGTTCGGCAGAGTTGTTCTATCCTTGGAGTAAGGTTTTATCCAACCAATTCAGGAGAGTGAAAGCATGACGACAGAAATTCGCATAGACGCCCTGCTGCCGGCGGAGATGGCGACTCGGGCAGAGTACGTGGGCGTGCGCAAAGCAGAAACACCACCGCTAAAAGTCTTCGGGCTGTCGGTGCTGGCGGGAGCCTTCATCGCCCTGGGGGCCATCTTCGCCACCACGGTGCTGGCTGGCGGGATCGCCATCAAGGGTCCGGACGGCGCCACGGTGCTGGCCACCGCCCTGCCCTACGGCATCAACCGGCTGCTGGCGGGACTGGTGTTCTGCCTGGGCCTGATCCTGGTAGTCGTGGGCGGCGCCGAGCTGTTCACCGGCAACAACCTGATCGTGATGGCCTGGGCCAACCGCAAAGTTTCCACCAAAGCCCTGCTTTCGCAACTGGACGATCGTGTATATTGGCAATTTCATCGGCGCGCTGGGCACGGTGGCCTTGATGTTCCTGACCAAGCAGTATATGTTCGGCAGTGGAGCCATCGGTCTGACGGCGCTGAACATCGCCAATGCCAAGGTCGGGCTGGACTTTGTGCAGGCCATTGTGCTGGGTGTGCTGTGCAACGCGCTGGTCTGCCTGGCAGTGTGGATGACCTACAGCGCCCGCAGCACGATCGATAAGATCTTTGCGATCATCTTCCCCATCTCGGCTTTTGTGGCGGCCGGCTTCGAGCACAGCATCGCCAATATGTACTTCATCCCCATCGGCCTGCTGATCAAGGATTTTGCCGGCCAGGATTTCTGGACGCTGATTGGTAAGACCCCGGCCGATTACAGCTCGATTACCTGGACTTCCTTCTTGTGGAACAACCTGCTGCCGGTCACGATTGGCAATATCATTGGTGGAGCCGTCCTGGTGGCAGCGGTATACTGGCTGATTTTCTTGCGCCCGGCAAAGGAGAAATAATCATGAAAGCGTATATATTTATGCACGTACGGGTTGGCAGTGTGCCGGAGGTAGTGACCAACCTGCGGCGGCTGGACGGTGTCACCGACGCCCACATGACCTTTGGGCCTTATGATGTGGTGGCCGAGGTAGAGGCCGACGACGCCAACAAGCTGGGCAAGCTGGTGGCGCGCCAGGTGCAGCCGATCCCCGGTGTCCTGGATACCATCACCAGCCTGGTAGTCGAGATCGGGTAAATACCCGACAGCCCGTTTTTGGTTTATCTGTAGGGTAAACCGTCAGTTTGCCGGGTCCGCTTCGGTAGGCGGTTGGTTTTCGTCGCGGGCAATCTCACCCATCAGGTTGACGGCGGTAGCGCCGGCAGCCAGGTCGAAGAAATCGCTCCGCACCCTGTTCGAGCTGTCCTGCGGAACCAGCAGCGCTTTGTTCAGCGGGGCATGCCTGACAGACTGCGCCCCAAAGCCGGCGATCGCCTGGTCCAGATCGACCGCGCCGGTCATGTTCGCCAGCACCACCAGGGCCGACATGCCCGGCCGCAGTGAGCGGCCAATGATCTTGAGCTGCTCGTCGGGAAAGCCGCCATCGCTCAGGCTGGCTACCCCCCCACCGATCGCCGCACCCAGGGCGCTGGTGGCGATAGCCAGCGGCCCGCCGATCAGCCCGATGGCGCCGCCGACGACCGCGCCTATCGCTGCGCCTTTACCGCCGCGGGTGTCGCCGGTCTCTTTGATGTTCAGTTTCTCTTGCTGATCCACAAATAAAATGGCGGCTTCTTCGATCTTGAAACCTTCATCCTTTTTGTCGAGCGCCTCCAGCTGCCGCAGGGCATCCTGCGCGCCGGATTCGCCGTTGAAGGTTGCTACCAGCAGTTCATACAGATCGCTTTCCATGAAAAATCCTCCTGCGATGGGATAGGTGGGATTGGCCCGCTTCGGTTAGAAAATAGATGTCCATTATAGTATGAGACCGATTATTTTGGAGATACTTCTTCTCTAAGCAGCCCCAGGGCCGGAGGCTGTGCTGCGGTCTTCAATCTCCCAGATGTGATCCAGCGCATGCCACGCCGTGCGGCGGACGAAGTACCGCGCGGACCAGCGTTTCCCGCCGCGCGGCCCGTATGCAGCTATCTCACCCTGCGCCGAAGCTCTCAAGGTTTCCAGCATGACCTGCCGGATTTCCACCTGGGCGGCTTCAAGCGTCTGTACGCGCGGCGCTTTGCCACCCAGGCTGGAGAGATAGCCTATCTCGGCTTCGCGCACGTGCCGGAGGATTCCATCCAGGGTTCGACCGCCTCCGCGCGGGCCTGTTTGCAAGGTCTTACCTCGGGCGCCCTCAGCTGCGCGATCCAGACCCTGCCAGCAGGCCCGTAAAATAGCCTGCAGGCGCTGCAGCTCCTGGTCATCGAGGGGGCGTGCATCCTCGGCAGGGGGTATGCCCGGTGCGCCAAAGTCCGTAGTGGCATTGCCTTGCAATCGTTCAACAATCACGAATGCCGAGACATCTGCAGCAGCTTCAAAATCTAGCTCAGCAAGCCGCAGAATGTCTGCATAGCGAGCACCGGCCATAGCCAGCGCCTGCAGGGCGCCGACTTCATCCCGGCCCGCACGACACCAGCCCGGCCATTCAATCACACCTGCGATGGTTCGTTTGCTCCCAATCTCTAGGTACACGTAAATCATTTCCAAGATTACTCCCCATAGCGGTGAAAAAACCAGGTCTTCACCAATTGGGTCAGGATGACATAGCCCAACAGTAATCCGGCGAGGATCGGCCAGTACAGCAGCGGCAGGGTGACAAAACCAAGCGTCTTGGCCAGGGGAGAAACCGTCAGCCAGGCGCCAACCGTTACAATCACCAGGGAGGTCAGGGTAAGCTGCCAGCTCGCCCGGCTCTGGATAAACGGGATTTTATTGGTGCGGATGACATGGATGATCAGGGTCTGGGTGAAGAGTGACTTCGACAAACCAGCCGGTGTGGAACAGCGCCGGGTTATTCCAACTATTGAAAACGTACAGCATGATAAAAAAGGTGGCATAGTCGAACAAGGAGCTGATCGGTCCGATAAACAGGATATAGCGCTGGAGCTGGCCGATCGTCCACTGGCGAGGCCGGGTCAACCAGTCGGGATCGACCTGGTCGGTAGGGATGGCAGTTTGCGAGAAATCGTACAGCAGATTATTGGTAAGCACCTGGATGGGCAGCATAGGCAGAAAAGGCAGAAATGCGCTGGCGCCTACCACGCTGAACATATTACCAAAATTGGAGCTGGCGGCCATCTTGATGTATTTGGTAATGTTGCCAAATACCCGGCGGCCTTCCTTCACACCACGCTCCAACACCAGCAGGCTGTTTTCGAGCAGGATGATATCGGAAGATCCTTGGCAATATCCACGGCGCTGTCGACGGAGATGCCCACATCGGCGGCGCGCAAAGCCGGTGCGTCGTTAATGCCATCCCCCATGAAACCGACTACGTGACCGGCTTTTTGCAGAGCATGGATGATCTGCTCTTTTTGAGCAGGGGCCAGCTTGGCAAAGACGCTGGCTTTGGGAGCGGCTTCGGACAGCTCTGCCTCACTCATCGCCTCAATCTGCGATCCCAGCAGGATGTTCTCGATGGGCATGCCCACTTCCCCACAAATATAGCGGGTGATGACCTCGTTGTCACCGGTCAATACCTTTACCGCCACATTCAAGTCACTCAGTTTTCTCAGCGCCGCCGGAGCGCTTTCTTTCGGCGGATCGAGAAACGCTAGGTATCCCAGCAGCACCAGCTCCGCCTCATCCTGGATCGTATAATGCGCCTGATCGTCAGCGCCCGCCAGGATTTTATAAGCCAGCGCAACAACCCGAAAACCTTGAGAATTGTACTGTTGCACGAGCTGCTTGCGGTGGGCGTCGTGTTCCGCTAAGACTTCCAGCACCTGTCCTTCGATCTCGACCTGGGTCGACAGGTGCATCACTTCCTCCACCGCTCCTTTGCAGATCAAGATGTGCTGGTTCTGATGATCCTCCACTATCACCGACATGCGTCGGCGGTTGAAATCAAAGGGAATCTCGTCAATCTTGCTATAGTCCGTTTTCACCTGCAGGTCTTCTTCCAGGTGGCCGTGCTCCAGGATGGCATCGTCCATCATGTTCTTCAAGCCGGTATGGAAGTAACTGTTGATATAGCCGAGATGTAAGACTCGCTAGCTGTCGTTGCCGTGCACATCCATGTGCTTTTGTAAGACTATCTTCCCCTGGGTGAGGGTGCCGGTCTTATCGGTGCACAATACATCCATGGCGCCAAAATTCTGGATGGCATTCAGGCGCTTTACAATCACCTTTGCCGGGACATTTCCATGGCGCCTTTGGACAGGTTGACCGTCACGATCATGGGCAGCATTTCTGGGGTCAATCCGACTGCCACTGCCACGGCGAATAGAAAAGCCTCCATCCAATTGTGCTTGGTCAGGCCGTTGATCAGGAATACTGCCGGGACCATCACCATCATAAAGCGGATCATCAGCCAGGTGAAACGGTTGATCCCCTTGTCGAAACTGGTCTGCTCGCGCTGGCCGACGATGCTGGAAGCCAGCGAACCAAAGTAAGTCCGGTCTGCTGTGTGGAGAACGATGGCGCTGGCAGAACCACTCTCTACGTCCGAGCCGAGAAAGCAGATATTGGGCAATTCGAGCGGATTCTCCACCCCGGCAGGTGGCAGGGCAGCGCTCTTCTCCACCGGCAGCGACTCGCCGGTGAGCGCCGATTGATTGAGGAATAAATCCTTGGCGGAGAGCAGCCGCACATCGGCCGGCACCATATCCCCAGCCGCCAGGCGCACCACATCTCCTGGGATAAGCTGGCTCAAGGGAATCTCACGCTCCTGGCTGTCCCGCAGCACCGTGGCATTGGTGCTGACCATCGCCTTGAGCTGTTCAGCGGCGTTGTCGGCACGCATCTCCTGGAAATAGCGCAACACCACACCCAGCACTACCATCACCAGGATCACAATCATCGCCCGTAGATCGCCAGTAAGGTAGGAGATTAGACCCAGGCCAAGCAGCAGGATCACAAGGGGATTTTTTACATTATTCCACAGCCGCGCTAGCGGAGAAGGCGGCTTTTCACGGGCAATTTCATTTGGGCCGACCTGCTTGAGACGGGCCGCGGCTTCCACCTCACTCAAGCCGCCGGCTTGCGCGCCAAGCTGCTTCAGCAAGACGGCCAGATCCATGCGGGAGAGGTCCGCCAGATCGGCGGAAACCTGCGTCTTATCCCGCAGGCCGGGTACGGTCGAAGGATTTTCAGGAATAGGTGAAACTGCCATGGATTTCCCTTCCGACGCGTTGAAACCAAAAAACCTTGTCGCTCAGCTTCTCAGCAGGTCAGGCAGCTTGCCTGCCCACAGCCGGATGGCCTCCCAATCTCGCAGGTCGCTGGCCGGCTCTTTGCCGGCAAACCACTTGAGCGGGGCACGCAGCTTCCCCGGGTCATACTTGCCGCCAAACATCTCGACCACGGCCGGCTGGAACCAGGCATGCTTTGCCAGCTCCTTCTCGAGCTGGCTTTGAGAATCGACCCACTCCTGGTCATCATGCGGCTCGTGAACCGGGCCCAGGGCAAATACCGCCACCGGCAATTTTTGCAAGGCAGCCCTGTGATGCGACAGGAACTGCATCGCATCCTTATGCCAGTGGAACATGATCAGCGGCGCCCCGACCACAACCGCCTCGTAGCCTGCCAGGGTGCGCACCTCCGGCAGAGGACGCAGATCCACAACCAATCCAGTACCACGCAGCGTTTTCGCGACGACTTCCGCCACCTCCTGGGTAGAGCCGTAGCTGGTTGCATAGCCAACAAGAACCGTAGTAATCATCATCACCTCCAGGATACAGGTCACCCAAACAGGAAAATCTGGATGAGCAAAACGAGATTCAAGCTCAGGATGATCAGCGTCGCCAGCCAGGCCAGCACGCTGGTCGTGGGTGTGTTGGTGAAATCGCCCATGATGCGCGGGTTGCTGGTGAACAGCACCAGCGGGATGATGGCAAAGGGCAGCTGGAACGACAGGCTGACCTGCGAAAGCACCAGGATTTGCAGCGGATCGATGCCCAGGCCAATCACGATCAGCGACGGGACCATCGTCACCAACCGGCGCACCCAGACGTTCATGCGGATGTGGGTGAAGCCTTCCATGATCACCTGGCCCGGCCATCGTGGCGGTGGTCGAGGAGGCCAGACCGGAGGCCAGCAGGGCAACGGCAAAGGCGGCTGCCGCCAGCGGACCCAGCAGCGGGGTGAGCGTCTGGTGGGCTGTTTCAAGCGAGTAATCATGCAGCGTGCCCCCCGAGAACACCGCCGCGGCCATGATCAGGATGGCGGCAGTTGACGAAGAAAGCGCCGTTCAGCGCGATCAGCGTATCGACGATCGCCAGGCGGTAGGCATCCTTTTTGCGGGCCAGTGAATCGCTGGGGCGCACCCGGGTCTGGATCAGGGCGCTGTGCAGGTACAGGTTGTGCGGCATCACCGTCGCGCCAATGATGCCCACGATGACCAGCGTCGAGCCAATCGGAATGGAGGGGACCAGCAGGCCGTGCAGGATGGCATCCAATCCGGCGTAGAAAGCCAGATTTCAGCTCATGTAGACAAAACCGATCACGGCGATCAGGCCGATGATGACCATCTCCACCTTGCGGAAGCCATAGCGTTCCAGCAGCAGGATTAGCGAGATCACCACCCCGGTGAGAATGGCCGCCGGGAAGAGCGGGATGCCGAAGAGCAGGTTGAAGCCGACCGCGCCGCCCAGGAATTCGGCCAGGTCGGTGGCAATTGCCGCCAGCTCGGCCGTAATCCACAAAGCCACGCTCATCCAGCGCGGGTAGCGGTCGCGGCACACTTCCGGCAGGGATTTGCCCGTGGCGATGCCCAGCTTGGCCGAGAGGATCTGCATCAGCATCGCCATCAGGTTCGCCATCAGGATCACCCACAGCAGCTGGTAGCCAAAGCGCGCCCCGCCCTCGATATCGGTGCCCCAGTTGCCGGGATCCATGTAGCCGACGCTGATCACGAAAGCCGGGCCCAAGAACACCAGCACGCGCTGGGCAACCGCCCTGGCTGCCGTAGCGCTGGAACATCTCCCGCAAACGGTCCTGCTCTTCCCGCCACCAGGGCCGCCGCGGCAGGGGGATTTCGTGCAGGCTGGCGCTGGCCACGCGGATCTGGTTGGCCTGGGCCCGCGGGATGGCGATCTCGTGCCGTTGAAGCGGTAGATCACCGGGTCGCCCAGCGGATCGACGCGGATGGCGGCAACTTCCACACCCGGGCGCAAACCCTGCGCCTGCCAGGCATCCGTATGCACGCCGGCGCTTTCGAAAGCCGCCACCTGCGCAGCCTGCCCCACTTCGATCTCGGAAAGCGGCAGGCTTTCCGGCGGGGCATCCACGATGAAGATGCGCTCGGCAGCCGCCGGGGCCAGCGCCAGGCGCTGCCGGCCACTCCACACCAGCACCCGGCCCGGAGTGTGCTCGTCCACTTCGACATACGCGCCAGGCGTGATGCCCAAAAGTAAAAGTTGGGAAAACAGCGCCGGCGGCTCATCTTCCACATGGATCACCCGACCCATGCGGTGCTCCGGCCAGCGCGAGAGCGGCACGCCTTCGACCAGCTCGCCCAGGCTGCCCTCGCGCGGCGGAATGGGGTCGCCGTGCGGATCGAAGTGCGGGTAGCCCAGCTCGCGCGTCCAGCCGGTCGATCTCTTCCGGCGTCATCCGGTGCTCGCGGCGCGTGGCCTCTTCGTGCAGGGCGTCCAGCGCCAGGCCTTCCTTCTCCGCCAGGTAGCGCTCCCACAGGCGGTGGGCGCGGATCAGCTCGATGGCGCGCTTCTCGCCCGCCAGCAGCAGGGTGACCCACTCCCCATCCACCACCACCCACTCGCGGCGCTGCATCTCCGCCAGGATCATCGGCAGGCGCTCGGGCTGCAGCTCGGCCTGGCGCACCAGGTCGGTGCTGCGCACCGGGGCAAATCCGGCCAGATCAGGCGCTGTTCCGGGCGCCAACGGGCTGCTCAGATTGTGGAGGGCTTTCAGGGTGTCTTCGGCGACTTCATCCAACCCCAGCCAGATGCGCCGGGATTCTCGCCGCAGGCGGTAAATCACCACCAGCAGCCCGGCGATCACAATCACCAGGATCAGGATGAGCAGCCGTTCGGGGGTCATCTAGGATGCGTCAAATATTCATTTACCACAGATGGCACAGATAGGAACACGGATGAATAAACTAAACCATTTATTCGGCCAGCAGGCCAAGCAAATGCGTCACATCCGGCAAAATCTGGATGGGCAGGTCGGCCGACAGCGAGTTGAACTGGCTGTGGATGCCGATGAAGCCGGCCCCGGAGCTCACCGCCGTCTGGTAGTCCAGGTCGGTATCGCCGATGTACAGGCTCTGCGCCGGGGCGATGCCCAACGCCTCCAGCGCCATGTGGATCGCATCCGGCGCGGGTTTGGGATGCTCGACATCGTCCCCGGTGACAATCACCTGGAAGAAATCCTGCAGCCCATTTTGGGAGATTTCATGCGTCACACGCTGCCTCTGCCCGGCGGTCACCAGGCCGAGCGGAAAGCGCTTCTTCAGCGTCGCCAGGGCCTCCGGCACGCCGGGGAAGGGCTGCGGGCAGTGCTTGCCGGCCTCCTCCAGCCACAGCCCATCCGCCTCAGCCCACAGCTCCTGGGGGAAATCCAGCAGCTGGTAGGTAAGGAACCAGTTGGGAGCATAGGCCGCCTGGTACTGCTCTTCGGTCAGGATGCGGCCGTAATGGGCAAAGGTGGCCCGGAAAGCCTGGTAGTGGATGGCATAGGTGTCCTGCAGGGTGCCATCCAGGTCAAAAAGCAAAGCGCGGCGGCATGGGGTCAAGGAGAGATGGGGACATATTAATAAATTTATCACAAATGCGCCGGGCTGCGCAGTGATAAATGTCACACAGTGATATAATTCGCATTCGGTATGACCGAGATCACCAAAGCCCACAAAACGATCACCCAGATGCTCAAACTGGAGGATCACGCCCCGATCAAACAGGCGGCCCTCCAGCTCTCCCCCACCGACCATCTCGACCTGCTGCGCAAATGGCAATCGCAGCGCCTGGAGCGCACCTATACCGACCTGCTGGTCACCGAGCGCTATGGGCGCGCCTGCCGCTTCTTCCTGGATGACGTCTATTCGGCCAAAGATTTCCGCCAGCGCGATCACGAAATCAAGCATCTCTACGCAGCTCTCTCACACTACCTGCCCGATGCGCTGCTCAAGCTGGTCAAGAAGGTCATCGAGCTGAACGACCTGACCAACGCGCTGGACGAAGCCCTGCTCAACGCCCTGCGCCACGACCTGGGGATCGACGACAGCGTGACGCCCGAGCTGTACGCCGCAGGCTACCGCATCTGCAACAACTACGCCGAACGCCTCGACCAGATCGAGCGCATCGTCGAAGTGGGCCACATGGTGGATATCGCCGCCCGCATCCCCTTCATCGCCACCATGCTCAAAGTAGCGCGCCGCCCCGTCTCGCGTGCCGGCTGGCACGAGCTGCACGACTGGATCGAGCGCGGCTACCTGTCCTTCCAGCACATGCACGGCGCCGACGAATTCCTCACCACCATCCACGACCGCGAGATGAAGATCCTCGGCCGCATTTTCGCGGGGGATCCGCAGCCGTTTAAGCCGTACCTTTGACGGAAGACGGAAGACCGACGACCGACGACGGCCGACGGCCGACCGCCTACTGTCATCCTGAGGAATCGAAGAATCTGTCATCCTGAGGGGAGCGAAGGATCTGGTTCTTCGCCGCCACTGTCATCCTGAGCCTGCGAAGGATCTGCAATCTCACAACGACGCTCAGCAAGTTCCTGGAGTGCTTTTCTCCAGGGCGCCCCAGCCGAGAGCGAGCTGTAGCTCAATCTGTTAGGAAATGCGTAGGGCGGCTTTGGAAAGCCGCCACAGTTTCCCCTGGTCTTCCCCTGGTCGCACCGCTCTGCGGTGCGATCCTGCAGCCTGGGCGCCCAGCAAGGTCCTGGAGTGTTTTTCTCCGGGACGCCCCAGCCCGCTACAAGAGTCAACTCGCAACGACACTCGGCAAGGTTCTGGAGTGCTCTTCTCCAGGGAACCCCAGCCGAGCGTAAACTGTAGGTCAATCTGTTAGATTGACCCGCTCCCCCTCCCCATCCTCCATTCGCGGGACAAATTACGGTCATTTCCAGGACAGATTTTAGTTGTCCGATCCGGCATTTTATTGTAAGTTTGGTCTAACAACTGGAACTATCCCCCAGGTGAATAGACAGGTTGTTTAGAACATATACGAAATGCCGACTAAAGAGAGATCTCCACAACCTTCGTAGTACCTAAGCACCAAGGCAAAGGTTGGACAGAGATATAAATCCGTCACTTACAAATCGTAATGCGGAAAAACCAGACATGCTATTGCCCAGCATTCTGTAAAAAGCGTTCAAGGGCGGGTTGTGAGGGAAACGGATAACAATCAAGGCAAATCACACGGTCTCTTCAGCAATAGTAAATGTCGTCAATACGGGAGCACTCAAGGAACCATTTACCAGCAATGATATTCGTCACGCCTGTCCAGGTCTAGGAGAAGGCACTTACAATGCCTTTCTTCACAAGCACAGAAAGGGAAATCCTGGTGGGATGTCTGAATTATTTGAGCTAACCAGTCCTGGGAACTTTCGCTTGCTGTGGCCGTTACGAAATGATCGATAAAATATCGGTGTTGTATATGGATAAGGGCTTGGGCTGCCAATCCTTTGACTTTTTGGCTGATTCAGGCTATATAATAGATATATCCCCCCTGTTCCTTCGGGATCAGGGTGCGAGGCGGCCAAAAACCGCCTCTGCTTTTTAAACAGAACAAAGACGGAAAGGCAATCTCCCCCTCCCAAATCCCCCCACGGGGGATAGACCCACCCTGCAAAAGCGCCGCATACAATACCCTCGCCATGCCGCGTATCCAATCATCACACCGCTTGCTTGCCTTGCATTGCCCGTCTCGCTTATTTGACTTATCGAACGATAATCTATCGATATTCGAGTAAAATTGATTTATAGGGTATCGCTTTATGAATATAATCTATCGTATCCACGCACTTCAGCGGATGTTCGAGCGCTCGATTAGCACCGAGGACGTTCGGCTGGTGATCCAGAATGGTGAGACGATAGAAAGCTATTCTAATGATCTTCCATATCCGAGTAGATTATTGTTGGGTTGGCGAAAAAATCGCCCGTTACATATCGTTGTCGCCGATAACATGGAAGAATTTGAGATTATCGTTATCACAGTATACGAGCCGGATCCATCCAAATGGGATCGGGAGTTTCGCAGAAGGAGGTTGCTATGAAATGTGTAATTTGCCGGCAGGCTGAGACACAGCCGGGTGTGACTACAGTCACGCTGGAACGCGGCCGGCTAACCCTGGTAGTAAAAAATGTCCCGGCGCAAATCTGCCCCAATTGCGGGGAAGCATACACCGATGAAAGCACCGCCGCCCATCTGCTGGCCACAGCCGAACAGATGGCCGCTGCGGGCGCGCTGGTCGATGTACGTCAGTACGTTCCAGCCTGAATAATCCACAGCACAGCTGATTAAAAAGCCCGCCGAAAAGCGGGCTTTTTTTGCACTACCCACCGGCCCCGACGCGAAGCATCGCAACCAGTATAAATATAAGGATAACCAAACCTCCATTTTCCCTCCAAAAATCCCCCCACCGTCTTTTGTCTTCCGTCCTCGATCGGCCGTCTGCGGAGCCGTCGCGTTATAATTCTCCCCATGCCCCCCAACCTGCCCTCCCACTCCTGGTCCCGCCGCTTCGACGCAGCGCCCCCGCGCAAAGCCAAACCTCTTGGCTTTTCCTTCAAAAACCTCTTCCAGTACGCCCCCCTGGCCATGCGCATGGTGCGCGAAGCGCAGAAGGAGCGCCGCCAGGGGCACGCCCCGGTGCTGGACATGCTGCGCAGCGTCAGGACCACCCCCGAGATGGGTATTCCCCTGGGCGGGCTGGGCGGCGGCACGGTAGGGCGCGGCTGGCGCGGCGCCTTCAACCGCTGGCATCTGCAGCCGGGCATGGTCGAGTACCGCACGGTTTGGGCCGACCAGTTTTCGCTGCGCGTGGAGCGGGATGGCCGGGCGCAGGCTGTGGTGCTGGCGGGGCAGCCTCACAAAGGCAGGGCGCTCTCTGCCTGGCGCTGGAAGTTGCCGCCGGCCTGCGGCACCTACCATGCCCTCTTCCCGCGCGCCTGGACGAGCTACGACCAGCCGCTGCCCGGAGTGCGCCTGGTTTGCCGGCAGGTCTCGCCGGTGCTGCCGGGCAACTACCGGGAGAGCAGCTACCCGGTAGGCGTGTTCGTCTGGCAGGTCGAGAATACCGCCGATACCCCCGCCCGGGTGAGTATCATGTTCAGCTTTCAGAACGGCAGCGGCGGTGATAACGATGCCGCCGGCGGCCACAGCAACCACCTGGCTTCCTCCGGCGATTGCCTTGCGCTCGAGCTGCGCCATATCCACCGCCAGCCGAAACCCGGCAAGCAGGCCGGCTTTTTCGAAGACCCGCTGACTTTCGCCATCGCCGCCCGACGGGACGATGGCATCCGGCTGAGCTACCGCACTCGCTTCCGCACCGACACAGATGGCGCCGGCCTGTGGCAGGACTTCCTGGCGGATGGCGCCCTGGACGATCTGCCCGACGAGACGCCTGCCGCCCGCGGCGAGACCATCGGCGCGGCGCTGGCTGCCGGCGTGGAGCTGGCGCCCGGAGAGACGGCCGAAGTAGCTTTCGCCCTGGCCTGGGATATGCCCGTCATCCGCTTCGGCTGGGGGCGGGCCTGGAAGCGGCGCTACACTCGCTTTTATGGGACCGATGGACGAGCCGCCGCCCGCATCGCCGGCGACGCACTGCACAGCTACCCGGATTGGGAAGCGCAGATCGAGGCCTGGCAGCGACCCGTGCTGGACGACCCCGAGCTGCCGGACTGGTACAAATCGGCCCTGTTCAACGAGACGTATTACCTGGTGGAAGGCGGCACGCTCTGGACCGCGGGGCAGGCTGAGGGCTTCCCCGGGGTGCCCGAGCCGCTGCCCGAGCCGGAGATCGGCCATTTTGCCTACCTGGAAGGGCACGAGTACCGCATGTTCAATACTTACGACGTGCACTTCAGCGCTTCCTTTGCCCTGTCCAGGCTGTGGCCGCAGCTGGAGCTCAGCCTGCAGCGCGATTTCCTCCACGGGCTGCCGGTGGCGCACGACGACCTGCACGTCATGTGGGGCAGCGGGGCGACTGCGCCGCGCAAGCGCGCCGGCGTGATCGCCCACGACCTGGGCACGCCGCTGGCCGATCCCTGGCGCCTGCTCAACGGCTACCTGAACCAGGATATCTCGCGCTGGAAGGATCTCAATGCCAAGTTCGTGCTGCAGGTCTACCGCGCCTACCAGTTAACCGGTGATTCCGGCTTCCTGCAGGAGGTCTACCCGGCCTGCCGCCAGGCGCTCGCCGCGCTGCAGGTTTACGACCGGGATGGCGACGGCCTGATTGAGAATGAAGGCTTCCCCGACCAGACCTACGATACCTGGGCGATGAACGGTCCCAGCGCCTACTGCGGCGGGCTGTGGCTGGCGGCGCTGGCCGCCGCACAAAGTATGGCCGCCATCCTGGGACAGATCGATGCAGCGGGGGAGTACGGCGAGCTGTTCGCCAAAGGGCAGCAGGCCTACGAACAGCGGCTGTGGAACGGCCAATACTACAACTTCGACGCCGACGGCGCCTAACCGGGAAACGGTCATGGCCGACCAGCTGGCCGGGGTCTGGTTTGCCGCCGCCTGCGGCCTGCCGGAGATCGTGCCGGCGGAGCATGCCCGCAGCGCCTACGAGACGATCTACAGCCTGAACGTGCTGGGGGTCGGCGGCGAGTTTGGCGCCATCAACGGCATGCGCCCGGATGGCACCTTCGACCGCTCCTGCATGCAGTCCGAAGAAATGTGGATTGGCACCTCCTATGCGCTGGCGGCCGCCATGCTGCAAGCCGGCATGCTCGAGCAGGCTTTCCACACTGCCAGGGGCGCCTACCGGGCGGTGTACCAAGAGCTGGGGCTGTGGTTTCAGACTCCCGAAGCGCTTACCGTGCAGGGCGTGTACCGCGCCCTGGGCTACATGCGCCCGCTGGCCATCTGGGCCATCCAGGATGCCTGGGAGCAGCGCAAAGGGTATAGCCTGCGTCCCGTCAAAAATTAGCCGGGATCCCTGGCAGGCTTGAATGTGGCTGCGTATCGAAGTCCCCGTAGGGGATCAGCCGCCGGAAAATCGCGAAACCTTCGGTCGTCGGTCTGGAATCCCCGAGCTTGCCCCGTTGTGTATTTCTACGGGGCGGTGCATTCCCGCGGGACGGACTTCCTTCTGTCATGCTATAATTAACCCTCACCAAAATATCCACCCACCGATAGAGGCCCAACCATGAAAAAATCACTCGTTTTCGCAATTCTCGTCTTAACCCTGCTGCTGGCAGCCTGCGGATCGCAGGAGTTGACCCCCAAGCAAATTGCCACCTTCTGCGCCGAGCTGCCCATCTTCATGCAGGCACTGGAAGATTTCCATGCCCTCGGGGCTGATAGCGATCCTGCGGAGTATGCCGCCGCCTATGCCGAAGCGGTTGCCACCGGCAGCGTACTGCGCGAGGCCGCCAAGGGAATGAAAGAACAGGAAATCAAAGATTTCAGCGAAGCGGTTAATAAGTATGCCACCGCCCTGGATTACGTCCCCAGCACCATCCCGTCCGCCACCGATTACCTGCAGACCATGGCCAGCGTCGAGCAGCAGTACCAGGAAGTGCTCGACGCCTACGTAGCCGTGGAACAAAACGTTTGCACCCCCTGATGGTTTGGATCGTATTGCCACCCTTCACTCGTGGAGGGTGGCATTTTTTAACCACAGATGAACTCAGATTAAATCAGATAAACACACTGTGGTTGCTTTTGTATTTATCCCACGCTACTAGGAGGTTGGCAGTCTAGGCATTTCGGGTCCAGGGATGCCAAGCAGCTCGCTCAGGGCGGCCCGCAGCGCCGTGCGGTCGTCCCAGGGATATTCCACTTCGCCAAAGCACATCGACTGCTCGTGCCCCTTGCCGCAGGCCAGCAGGATATCGCCGGGGCGGGCCAGGCGCACCGCGAAGCGCAGCGCTTCGCCGCGATCCGGCACGCGCCAGAAGTCAGCGCCTTCACGCCTCTCGGATTGGCGCATAGCGGACGCCATCTCGTCCAGGATGTCCTCTAGCGACTCGGTGCGCGGGTCTTCGGCGGTCAGCACGGTCAGGTCGGCCAGCTCGGCAGCTGCCTGGGCCATAAGCACCCTCTTTTCCCGATCTCGCAAGCCGGCCGAGCCAAACACCACGATCACCCGAGAGGAGCCGGAAACCAGGCCGCGCGCCGCCAGCAAGGCGCTGCGCAGGGCGTTCGGCGTATGGGCAAAGTCGACGATGGCGCTGAACTCCTGCCCCAGGTCGAGGCGCTGCATGCGCCCCGGCACGCCTGGAAAATTGGCAATCCCCGTCTGCACAGACTGCGCATCGATCCCCAGCACGCCGCAGGCCGCAGCGATGGCCGCCAGGCAGTTCGACAGGTTGTACAGCCCGAACAGCGGCGTGCTCACCTGCAAAGTTTGCATCGGTTGCCCGGGCGGGGCACATTGGACGCTGAAGCGCATCCCGGCCGGGGTTTGCTCCATCTGCGTGAGGCGCACCAGCGCATCCGGATGCAGGCCGTAGCTGATCTGCGGCAGGCACTGCACGATCGGCGACAGGTACTCATAAGAACTGTCATCCCGGTTGAGCACTGCGCCGCGCCGCGGATTGAAGGCTTTGGCCGGGGTGGCTTCCAGCATGTGGAACAGGCGCATCTTGGCTTCCCGGTAGGACTGCAGGCTGCCGTGAAAATCCAGGTGCTCGTGGGTGATATTGGTGACCAGCGCCAGGTCAAAATCGCAGGCCGTCACCCGCTGCGAGGCCAGGCCGTGCGAAGTGGCTTCAAGGATGACATGCGTCAGGCCGGCAGCCAGCATAGCCGCCAGGTAGCGCTGCACATCCGGCGCTTCCGGGGTGGTGACGTGAAAGCCGGTATCCAGCTGCTGGTCGCCGATCACCGCATTAACGGTCGAGATCATCCCGGCGCGCAAGCCGGCGGCCATCAGGATGTGGTACAGCAGGTTGGCGGTGGTGGTCTTGCCGTCCGTACCGGTGATGCCGATCACAGTCAGCTGACGGGCGGGGAAGTCGTAGAAAGCGGCCGACAGATAGGCCAGTGCTTCCCGGCTGTCGGCTACCTGCAGGTAGGGCACGGCCAGATCGGCCAGCGGCTGCGTCCCCACGGCTGCGGCAGCCCCGCGCTGGATGGCCTGCGGGATGTAAGCATGCCCGTCGCTGGATAATCCCGGCAGCGCCACAAACAGGTCGCCAGGCTGTACCAGCCGCGAGTCGAGGGCGATCCCGCTGATCAGCGGGTCAGCAGATAAGGCGTGGGGTCCCGGGGCGACGGCTGCCGCCAGGAGCGAGAGCTTTACAGGCTGGTGCATAGCTTAGCAGATTATACCTGCTCGCAGGCAGCTAAAGCCCTGAAACGTTCGATGGTACAATTTAAACCACTGGTGTCTGGTTAATCCCTCTGTCATTCTGGGGGAGCGAAGAATCTGGAGGCAGTTCCATGCCAACTTCACCTGCAAACCGCACCGCAGTGCTAAACGGCTTCCTGTTGGGAGCCGGCGGCTTCTCCCTGGGCGGGCTGGCGGCGCTCCTGCTGCTGGCAGCCTTTAACTGGCTGAACCTGGGGCAGCGCCTCGCAGACTGGCTGCCGGACGAGCAGTACCTGGCGCGCCTCCTGACCCGCCTGCTGCTGGTGCTGGCTTTCCTGGCAATAGCCGGCGGCGTATCGGGGGTCATCGGCGGCCTGTTCTTATCCAGGGTGGATCCCGGTGCACCGCCTCGGCGTTATATCTGGGCCGGGGCAATCACCTACGCCCTGAGCGGCTTATTACTGGCGGGCTTTCTCCTGCTGACTGCCCTGTTCGGGGCGGTCAACAACGCCGACAATCTGAGCCTGGGTCGCTTCCTGGCGCAGTTCGGTGTGTATGGATTCATTTTCGGGCTTATTCTCGGCGGGTTGTTCGGCCTGATGACCGTTGGGGCGCGTTATTTCTGGCGTCCCTGGCTGGCGGCAATCCTGGGCTATACTGCCGGCGGAGTGCTGCTCGGGCTGCTGCTGTGGATCGCCTCCACCCGGTTCGACCAGGGCCTGCCTTTCAACGGCCTGCTGCTGGCGGTTCTGGGCTTCCTGGCGGTATTCGGCCTTGGCGGCGGGGCACTCGGCAGCGTGTATGCCTGGATCGCCCGGCAGCGCACCCTGGACCAGCGCGTTCCAGGCCGGCTGAGTCCATTCTGGACGACAGTCGGGCTGGCCGTGCTGGTGGTTGTGGTCTACGGCGCCTACCGCGTCGGCAGCAAACTCTATTCTTTCGTCACCATCAAAGAAGGTACGCTCTCCAGCCAGATCGGGTTGGAGACGACCGGCGTGGCCTGGAGCCAGCCGCCGGCATTGCTGGAGACCGACTCCGGGGTGCAGGCCGGGTCCTTGCGCATGGCCGGCGGAAGCCAGGGGCAGGTAGCTGCGGTTTGGGCCGATTCCGGCGGCGAAATCCGGCTGAGCGAAGGGCGGTACGACCCGCTTAGCATGCAGACGACCTGGGGTGCGCCCGTCAATGTGTCGGGGACTGCCGGCGCACAGTCATCCCTGCCGCAGATCGCAGCTTTACCCCAGGGCGGCTGGCTGGTGGCCTGGCAGGAAGAGACCGCTGATGATACGCCGCTACTCAGCGCCATCTGGCTGGCCGAATGCCAGGCAGGTGCATGCCGGCCGCCGGTTTCGCTCTCGGGCGACAGCATGCCGGCCTGCGCCACCGGCACGGGGCATGTGGCCCCGGTCGTGGCGGCCAATAGTGACGGCAGCCGCATGGCTGCCTGGCTGACCGACCGCGGCGATCTGATCTACAGCACCTGGGGCGCCGCTGAAGCTCCACCTGCAGCCTCCAGCGGATGCGGCCCGGCAGGCGGTGGGGAAGCACCGCTCAGCCTGGTGAGCGGCCGCAGCGGGCAGTTCAGCCTGGCCTACCGCAGCCTGGTCGGCACGACCATCCTGCAGGCCAACTACGCGGCCGGCAGCTGGCTGGCGCCACAGCCTGCCGGGCAGGGCAGCGCTCCGATTTTGTTGCGCGATGCCGGCGGGCGGGTGCATCTGGCCTGGTGCAGCAGCGAGCAGGAAGCGACCTACCGCCGGGCGGATGGCATCCTCCACACCGCAAAAACCCCGCAGTTTCCGGCCTGCTCCAGCCGGCCGGCGCTGGTGGAAGACAGTCAACTGCGGGTGCATCTGCTGTGGTACACCGATCAGGTGCACAATAATTTTGGAAAACCGGTAGCCGGCGACTTTCTGGTAGAGAGCATCGACGAAATTGGCGGGCTCACCCCGGCGGGGATCGCAGCCCGCCTGCTACAGCCCGCAGTCCCCACGGCCGCCAATGACGCCCTGGGCACCCTTTTCCTGGCGTGGAGCGACTCGCCAGGCGGGCAGCCGGCTATCTATCAGTCGGTGCAGCCCGAGTACCAGTGCAGCGATCCGCCGGCTACCGCCATTGGCATGGCCGTGTTGGAAGCGATGGAGAGCGGCGATTATCGCCCGCCGGGCAGCGCAATCCCCTACTGCGGCAACCGCTTCGATCGTCTGCTGTTTGCCCCCGAGCCGCCCCCCGGATTGAATATCTCCCCAACTACCAACGGGGCCTACGACACCATCGCCGAATTTGTGGATGCTACCCGTTATGAAGTCATGTTCACCACCATGGAATACCAGCCGGATGCCAACGACGACAGCCCCGGATTCCTGCTGGCGGAAACAATTGTTAACCTGTACGAAAAATTGAAGGCTAATCCGGAAGATTACCCGCGCGGGCTTACCGTGCGAATTCTGCTGGGCAACTACCCCAACCTGTCCACGCTGGAGTTTGGCGACCAGATCTACCACGTGTTGGAAGACCTGTACGAAGCCGGCTTACCGGCCCTCACCGATCCGGCGATCGGCTGGAAAGTAGAGGTGGCCAATTTCGACGGGCAGTACCCGCACGGCCACACCAAGTTCATCGTCATCGATGGAAAAACCGCCGCCGCGGTGGGCTTCAATTACAGCTACCTGCATTACTTCAAGGACCATCCTTCCGGCAAGGGCGACGGGCTGGTTGACCTGGGCATGCAGGTGAGCGGGCCGGCCGCCCAGGCGGTGCTGGCGGTCTTCGACGACCTGTGGCAGGGCTCCAACCAGATCCAGTGCAACACACTGGACCCGCTACTGGATACCTGGCAGTTTGCCTGTAACTGGACGATTGCCCAGGCTACCCACGCACCGGAAGTGCTCAAGTATTATTTGCCGGGGGATAGCAGCAACGCTACCGTGCTGGCTCTCTTCCGCTCGGCTGCATACAAGGAAGCGGATGAGGCCATCGTCACCGCCATCCGCAGCGCCAGCACCTCGCTGGATTTCTTTGAGGTCAATTTCTCGCTCGAAATTCAGTGCATGCTGAATTTGATCGATCCTTCGCTGTGCAACATCGAGCAGGCGCTGGATTACATGAACGCCATCCTGGATGCACTGGAGGAGAACCCGGTCAAGGTGCGGGTTCTGTTTACGGATGTGAACAGCAACGGGCTGGAGAACTTTATCGCCGCGCAGGTCTTTCTCCAGGAGCTGGAGAAGCGCGGTCTGAGCGAATGGGTGGAAATCCGCTATTGGCCGGAGCGCATGCACTCAAAGGCGATTCTGATTGACAACCAGCTGTTGATTATTGGCAGCCAGAATATGCACTACAGCTCGTTTGGTAAGAACGGCCTGACCGAGTTCAGCCTGGCGACCGAAAGCCCGGAGGCCATTGAAGCCTTCCAGCAGACCTTTGAGTTTTACTGGGAGCGCAGCTTGCCGGTGGAAGAAGGAACGAAACCAACCACGCAGTAGCGCAGGGTCTGGAACCCACGCTCCTCTCGTTGCATGCGTGACTTCGATCCTCGGGATGATAGACAGGGAATTAAAAGATGCGGGACGTGAAATCCCGCATCTTCATTTTCAATAGTTAGCTTCAATAGTTAGCGCTTATTTCAAACTGGTGCGCAGGCCTTCAAGCTGACCGGCGACCGAGCCATCCAGGACTTTATCGCCGACGCGCACCACCAACCCGCCCATGATGCCCGGGTCAACCCGGAAGGTCACGGTGGCGGATTCGCCCAGCTTGGCCAGGATGTCGCTGCGCACATTATCCTTCTCGCCGGCAGTCAGGGGTAACGCGCTGGTTACCTCGGCCGAACCCCCGGCTATGGCTGCGCCTTCCAGCACGGTCACCTTGCCGGACTTTACACCCGAGAAAAACTCTTCGATAAGGGCGCGCTGGCGCTTCTCGTCCAGGGCTTCGCCCACCAGCTTCTGGGTGGCGGCGATGGCCAGGGCGGCGATCTGGCCGCGTACCGCGGTCAGGGCGCGCTCGCGCTCCAGGACGGCGTCATCCTGGGCTGCCTGGCGAATCTTCTCAGCCTCTTCGTTGGCCAGGACGATCACGCTCTTCCCGGCTTCCTCGGCCCGCTCGGTGGACTCGCGCACCTTGGCGTTGGCCTCCGTCTGGGCTCGGGCGATGATCTCCTGCGCTTCTTTCTCAGCGTTAGCGCGCGCTTCAGCCGCCACGCGGGCGTCTTCCAGGCCCTGGGCCACGGCAGACCGCCGCTTATTCAGCAGGTTGACGATCGGCTTGAGAATTAACAGATAAATTACGGTGGCAATGATCAGAAAGTTAAAGATCTGCACCAAAAGATAACCAAGATTAATGCCTAATCCAGCCAAGGCAAGCCTCCTCTCTTTGCGAACCTAAGACTTTAGCCAACGAACAGGATCAGGAGCGCGACCACCAGACAGTAAATGGCGACCGCCTCGGCGAAGGCAATGCCGAGGATCATATTCGTCTGAACTGCACCGCTGGCGTCCGGGTTACGAGCGATGCCCTGGACCGCGCCGTTGACCAGTACACCGATGCCAAGACCGGCGCCGATCGTCCCAATCATCGCGATACCTGCTCCCAATAGTTTTGCTGCTGCGACATCCATATTAAATCTGCCTCCTTAGTATAGATCCGGGTTTGAAATTTCCCGGGGCGGAACTCCGCCCGAATTCAACTAGATTGTTTTTGGCGCTAGTGAGCGCCTTCTTCACCATGTCCGCCGTGACCGGCAACTGCCTGTGCCATGAACACCATGGTGAGCATACCGAAGACGAAAGCCTGGATCAGGCCAACAAAGAACTCCAGGCCCAAGAAAGCCCACTGCGCCACAACTGAGACCAGGGAGCCGATAACGAACAACAACACCGAGCCGGCGAAGATATTGCCAAAAAGACGGAAGGAGAACGATAGGATCTTGGAGATTTCCGAGATCAGCTCCAGGAAGCCTACGCCCAGGTCGATGATGCCCAGCGGGTTCTTTTGCACCTTCGATGGAGGGATGACCTTATCAAAGGCAAAGAATTTCAGGAAGTAGCGCCCGCCATGCGCCATGACCCCATACACTTGAACCATGATCACGGCCACCAGCGCCAGGCCAACGGTGAAGTTCAGGTCGGTGGTGAGCACACGCACGAAGGGGTAGATATGGAAGAGGCCTTCGCCTTCGCCCATTTCACCCGCCTGGACATCTTCCTTATGCTCTTCGCGCGGCTCGTAGATATAGAAAATACCGGGAGCAAGCTCTTTGATCGGGTAGCCGTGCTCGCCTTCCTCAACATTCACCGTATGCAGCAGGCCGATGCTGTCCACACCAGGGATCAGCTCCATCCAGTTGGCCACCAGGACAAACAGAGTGATAGCGGCGAACCAGGGGAAGATGCGCGGTGTCCACTTGCCGGCGGTCAACTCGGTCAGGTTATGAATAGCTTCCAGCAGGGCTTCGACGGCGCCGGTAATGCCGGTGGGCACCATGTACCCGCCTGCAATCGCTTTCTTGACTGCCCGGGAGGCGGCAATCGCCACCAGGATAACGATGATATCCACCAGGAACATCGCCACCATGGTGTTGGTCAGGTAAATATCGCCAATGATCGGCTGCTTGGTGAGCGGCTCTGCCGGCAGCTGGATGTGCGGCAGGATCGGGCTGACTTTAATGAACGCGATTATGCCCAACACAAATGCCACCAGCATCACTACACAGCCAGGCAGACAACCTTTTCCAGTGTTATTCACGATTCTCGTCCTCCTGAGCAGAATGTGCTTGCTTATTATCTTGCGGTAAATAGCGAGCAGTGACTCTACGCACCACCCAGAACATCACCACCAATGTAATCGGTACGCTGGCAATCAGCAACCCCACCGCGAATATCGGCTTGCTGCCGAGCTGCTCGTCCAGCCATATGCCGCCAAACAGCGCCAGGAACAGGATCACCAGAGTGAGGCAGCCTACCAACCCTAAAGCCACCGCCAGGGCAATACTGAAACTGAACTGGCTGCGGTTGGCGTCTTTCTGATTGCCGGTCGGGGTCATTGATTGCAAATTTTATCACATGCCTAAAAAAGACGGAAGACCGAAGACAGGAAAAGACCGAGGACCGAAGACGGACGACCGAGGATGCAAGTTAGTCATCCGTCAGCCATCAGTCTTCTGGCACAAGAACAATCGGTCTTCTGTCCTCCGTCATCCGTCGTTAAAACATCGCCAATGCGCTCTGGCTGGCCCAATTGAACCAGGGGGCGAAAACGGTGCCAATCAGCAAGATGGCGGCTACCAGCAAACCAAGGGCAAACCACGAAGAGCGCGAAACTTCCAGCGGCACCTCATCGCCCTCCGACCGGTACAGATAAACGATCTTGAGCACCGTCAGGTAGTAGTACAGACCGATGATCGAGTTGATCACGCCGACCACCGCCAGCCAGATCAGCCCGGCATCTACCGCCGCCGCAAAGACAAAGACTTTGGCGACAAACCCGCCGAAAGGCGGCATGCCCGCCAGCGAAAGGAAGGCTACCATCATCACCAGAGCCAGCCCCGGCGAGCGCCGGCTGAGCCCGGCGTAAGCGCTGATCTCGTCCGAGCCGGCGATACGGCCGTAAATGCCGACCACGCCAAAGGCGGCCAGGTTGGTGACCAGGTAGGCGATCATGTAGTAGGTCACGCTGGTCACACCCAGCTGGGAAGCTACGGCTACTCCGATCAGGGCATAGCCGGCATGCGCAATCGAAGAGTATGCCAGCAGGCGCTTGATATTCTTCTGCGCCAGGGCGAGCAAGTTGCCGATGGTCATGGTGATGGTGGAGATGACCGCCAGGATCATGCCCCACTGGGTGGCGTACTCGGGGAAGGCCACCAGGAAAACTCGCAGCAGAACGGCGAAACCGGCCGCTTTGGATGCCGTGGAAAGGAAGCCGGCGATCGGCGTCGGGCGCGCCTTCATAACATCCGGAGCCCAGAAGTGCAGCGGCACGGCCGAGATCTTGAAACCAAAGCCCACCAGGACGACAGCAGCGAGCCGTACAGCAGCGGAGTACCGCTCACCGTGCCCAGGCTGGAAGGCTTCTGCCAGCAGGTAGATGTTGGTCTGACCGGTCAAGCCGTACAGCAGGCTGAAGCCATACAGCATGATCGCCGAGGCCATGGCGCCGAACAGCAGGTACTTAAAGCCGGACTTCGACCGATTTATCGCTCTTGGTAAGCAACCCCGCCAGGACATACAGCGGGATGGAGGTGGTCTCGATAGCCAGGTAGAGCATGATCAGGTCGGCGGCCATCACCATGACGCTCATACCCAGGGTGGAAATGATCAGCAGCATGTAGAACTCGCCGCGTTTGCCGATCACTTCATAATCCATGGCCAGCATGGCGGTGATCGCCGCGCCGAAATAGGAACAGCAGCTTGAAGACGAAGCCCAGCATAGTCCACACGGATCACCCCACCCCACATGAAGGTGGCGCCATCCGTCGGCCGGAAGAACAACGAGCAGCGGGATGATCACAAAGAGCAGGCCACCGGCAGTCACCCAGCCGAGCATGCGGCGCTGTTCGTCCTTCAGCACCAGGTCGACGACCAGCACCACCAGGGCCAGGACGACCAGCAGGATTTCGGGAAGAATGGCGAGGATTTCGGAAGGATCAATAGTCATTTAAGCACCTCCCAGCAGGCGCAGGATGTTATCCACGCCGGACTGGACCAGTGGCACCATGATCGCCGGGTAGACACCCACCACGATCATGACGACGCACAGGACGACCACGGCAACTTTATCCAGCACGCGTGACATCGTGCAGATGACCCTCGAACTCGGCAGGGACTTGCCGAAGAACACCCGGCTGATAATGCGGATGATATAGGCCGCGGTGATGACGATCGAGATAGCCGACGACAATGGCGATCCACGGAGCTGGTTTGCCACACGCCCATGAAGATGGGGAACTCGGCGACAAAACCGGAAAAACCAGGCATACCCATCGACACCAGACCGCCGATGATAAAGGCCACCGCCACCAGCGGCATCACCTTGCGAATGCCGCCCAGCTTGGGTATCTCGCGTGTATGCGCCTGGTCATAGACCATGCCGACAACAGCAAAGAAGAGAGCCGTCATCACGCCATGCGAGAACATCTGCACGCCGGCGCCCAGCATACCCGTCTCGAGTTCAGCGTGGCAAATCCCATCACCACCAGACCCATGTGCGAGACCGAAGAGAAACCGATGACATATTTGAAATCGGTCTGCACCATGGCGATGAAGGCGCCATAGACCACATTGACCAGGGTCAGCAGGATGATCCAGGGCATCCAGAATTTCGCGCCTTCGGGCAGCAGCATGATGCCCACCCGCAGGGCAGCAAAAGCGCCCAGCTTCATCAACACACCGGCATGGAACATCGAGACTGCAGTCGGCGCTGCCACGTGACCATCCGGGCTCCAGTTGTGGAAGGGGAAGATGCCGCCCAGCACGGCAAAGCCGAAGAAGACAAAGGGGAACCACGAGCTTCTGGAAATCTGGCGAGAAATCCGGCCTTCTCCAGCGCGATCATATCGAAGGTGCCCAGCCCGGAGGTGAAATACATCGCCAGCGCGCCGACCAGGGCAATCACCGAGCCGATGAACAGGTACAGGGTCAGCTTCATGGCGGCATATTCGCGGGTCACTTTCCAGCCCCAGATCGCGATCAGCAGATACATCGGGAAGACTGCAATTTCATAGAAGAAGAACAGCATGAACAGATCCAGCGCGACAAAAACCCCAAACACACCGGTGGCCAGGATGAACAGGAAGGCGAAGAACTCGCGCGGCCGGTCGTCGATGCCCCAGGAGATCAGCACGCCGGTGAACATCACGATGCCGGTCAGCAGCACCAGCGGGGCGTTCATCCCGTCCACCCCGACATGATAAGAGATGCCCAAGCTGCGGCAGCCAGTTGTATTTTTCCACAAACTGGTAGCCGCCTGCCGGCGATATCATAGGAGAAATACACCCAGACCGAGAGCGATCAGGGCAAAGGTGGCGGCTGCCAGGGCAGCCACGCGCACCTCCGTCTTGCGGTCGGCCGGGATCAGCAGGATCAGCAGACCGGCGACGATCGGAGTGAAAGACGATGACACTAAGAATTGGAAATTGCATTGTTCACCTCAGTCTCGGTACAGGTTCACAACGCACCTAGAACAACAGTCGCTACGGCTCTGTTGATCACATCCAGAATCCAGGCCGGCCAGACACCGATCCACAGCATCAGGACCATCAGCGGGAGCAATCACAAACATTTCGCGGGCGTTGATTTCGCTGAGATGCCCGACCCAATGTTCGTTCAGCGGACCGTGCAGCACCATGCTTGATCCCTTTCAGGATGTAGGCGCCGGTGAAGAACAGGCCAATCATCGCCAGGGCGGTGATAGAGGGTGAAGATCGGCCAGGAGCCTCGCACCACCAGGAACTCGGAGATAAAGCCGTTCAAACCCGGCAGGCCCAGCGAAGCCATCGAGGTGAAGATCAGGATGCCGCCATAGACCGGCATCAGCGGGAACAGGCCGCCGTATTCGTTCAGGTTACGGGTATGGGTGCGCTCGTAGATCACGCCGACCAGGAAGAACATCCCGGCCGCCGAAAGCCATGGTTGAACATCTGCAGCACAGCCCCGTTCAAGGCGATGTTAGCGTCTCGGTGTCCGCCGGCATAAGCAGCCGCGGCGATACCCAGCACGACAAAGCCCATGTGGTTGACCGAAGAATAGGCCACCAGGCGCTTGAAATCAGTCTGCCCGAAGGAGGCCAGGGCGCCGAAGATGATCGCCATCACCGCCAGGAAGGCCAGCGCCCCGGCGTACATGTTTGGACTTGCTCGGGATAGAGCGGCAGCACCAGGCGCAGGAAACCGTAAGCGCCCAGCTTGAGCAGCACACCTGCCAGGATCATCGAGCCGGCGGTGGGCGCTTCGGTATGGGCATCCGGCAGCCAGGTGTGGAACGGCCAGACCGGCACTTTGATCGCGAAGGCAATCGACAAATGCCCAGAAAGCAATCGCTTTGACCGTGCCGATCGGCAGCCCAAACAGCGTGCCGCTCAATGCGTTCCAGCGTCTGGTACAGCTCGGGCAGATCGAAGGTGCCGGCCACCACGCCGATCATCTGGATCGCCAGCAGCAAGCCCAGCGAGCCTGCCATGGTGTAGATCATGAACTTGAAGGAAGCATAAGTGCGGGCAGGGATCTTGCGCCCGCCCCAGATCTCGCGCTCGCCTTTCTCGCTGCCCCACTGGTTGATCAGGAAGTACATCGGCACCAGGCCGAACTCCCAGAAGACGAAGAACAGCAGCAGGTCCAGCGACAGGAACACGCCCAGCATGCCCATCTCCAGCAGGAAGAACAGCGACCATGTAAGCCTTGACCCGGTCGTTGAATGGTGAAGGAGGCCAGGATCGCCAGCGGGGTGAGCAGGGTGGTCAGCAGAACCATGGTCAGCGAGATGCCATCCACGCCCAGGTGATAGGATGGAGTTCAGCGCTGGGTACCAGACGGACTGCTCCTGGAACTGGAAGCCGGCGAACGTCCTGCTGGAAGTTCAACCACAGCACCAGGGAGAATACCAGCGGGATCAAGCTGAGCACGAAAGCCACCCAGCGGATCAGGTTGTCCTGTTCACGCGGGCAGCAGCAGGACAATCACCGCAGCCAGCACCGGCAGAGAACAAGATGAGCGTTAGCAGGTGATTCAATATAAATTCCATACTTCGCTCCTATACGCTTAAGATCCATACCTTGACTGCCTAGCTGCACCAGCAGCAGGTAATAAAACAGACGCTAAAGGCCACCAGACTGTACCAGGGCCATGATCATATACTGCTGGATCGCCCGGTCTGGATGACACGCAGACTGACACCCAGCTTCTTGGTGACATCTCGCCGACCAAATCGCCAAAGCCATTGACGATCGGCTTATCGATGTAATTGCGCAAGAAGCTGCCCAGGATGAGCCCGACGCTGGCGATGCCAGTGCAGGATGCCATCGATCACTTTGCGATCCATCCAGATGAGCGAAGTCTTCCGCAAGCCAGTTGGCCGGGCGTACAAAGATGTAATCATAGAGCTCGTCGAAGTAATATTTGTTCTTCAGCACCGTCCAGATCGGCCCGAGCGGCTTCTCCACCGGGTCGGCTTGCGCCGGCTTTGACGTTGCGATACACCAACCAGCCCAGGAACAGGCCGCCCAGGGCGACCACCAGCGAAGTGAGCAGCGGCAGATAGTTGAACGGCAGCGCTTCCGGGTGCTCGAGCAGCGTGCCGCCGACAAACTCATGGAACCAGTTGGGCAGCAGGCCGCCCAGCACGGGGAAATCCTCCGGGATGCCCACCCAGCCGATGACCACCGCAAAGACCGCCAGGATCACCAGCGGCAGGGTCATCGTCCAGTGCGATCTCGTGAGCATGCTCGGCAGCCTTGGTGCGCGGCTCGCCCAGGAAGGTCAGCGTGATCTGGCGCATGGTATAGAAGGCGGTCAGCAGGGCCGCCAGCGCCAGGGTGACGAACACCGGCCAGTGCTGATGGCCAAAGGCATCGGCCAGGATTTCATCCTTCGACCAGAAGCCGGCCGTGACGAACGGGAAGCCGGACAGGGCCAAACCGCCGATCAGGAAGGTCCAGAAGGTGACGGCATCTTCTTGCGCAGCCCGCCCATGTTGAACATATCCTGCGGGTCGACGTGGTCGCCGGTGTGCAGCACGCCGTGCTCCATGCCATGGATGACCGAGCCGGAGCCCAGGAAGAGCAGCGCCTTGAAGAAGGCATGCGTGATCAGGTGGAAGGCCGCGGCGACATAACCGCCAATGCCCAGGGCGGCGATCATAAAGCCCAGCTGCGAGATGGTCGAGTAGGCCAGCACGCGCTTGATATCATTTTGGGCGACGGCGATGGTGGCCGCAAAGAGGGCGGTGAAGGTGCCGATGAAGGCCATCAGCATCATCGGGGCGGTCAGGCCATGGCCCATCCCAGCCGGCCGAGAGCAGCGGGAAGATGCGGATGACCATGTACACACCGGCCGAGACCATCGTGGCGGCATGGATCATGGCCGAGACCGGGGTCGGGCCTTCCATGGCATCCGGCAGCCAGACGTGCAGCGGCCACTGGGCCGATTTGCCGATCGTGCCGATGAAGAGCAGGATGCCGATCAGCCCGGCAGCCGACAGGCCCAGGATGTTACCGATGGCCGTGGTAGCGCCAGACTATTCAGCACTTCTGGTTGTAGAAAATTTCGCGGTAGTTCAGCGTGCCGGTGGCGAAGTAGAGGTAGGCGATGCCCAGCAGCATGAACACATCGCCGACGCGGGTGGTCAGGAAAGCTTTGATCATGCTGCCCGGGCGGAAGGCTTGCCATACCAGAAGCCGATCAGCAGGTAGGAGCACAGCCCCATGATCTCCCAGCCGACGAACAGGGTCAGCAGGTTGTCGGAGACAACCAGCAGGTACATGCCGAAGGCGAACAAGTCCGATAAAGGCAAAGAAGCGCGAGTACATCGGCTCGATCGACATCACGGTATGCTTATGACCGTGGGCATCCGAGACGGTAGCGCCGTGCGGCGGCAGGCCGGGCCGGTCGTGATCGCCCTTGGGCTGGCCCAAAGTTATGGTAGCCGACGCTGTAGATGAAGATCATCAGGACCGTCCAGGCCACAAAGAACAATGTCAGGCGGAGAGCGGGTCGACCAGCACGCCGATGGTGAACCAGCTGTCGCCGGCAGGGAACCACGGCAGGTAGGATTGGATCGGGTGTTCGCCCAAATGCTCGGTGGATAGCACCGTAGAGATCAGCCAGAAGACCATCACCGCCGAGGTGAGAGCCGCCAGGATAGCCACGGTATGGCTGAGCCACTTGCAGCGGTTGGTGAACAGAACGATGATAAAAAATGCCAGGAGTGGCGCCAGGGGATCAACCAGATCAAGATTTCAATGGTCATAGAATGCCTCGTTGCCTCGAGATTCTTACCACTTCATCAGGTCGATCTCGTCCGCCGCGACGGTATTGCGCCGGCGGTAGATGGAGATGAAGAGCGCCAGGCCAACGGCGACTTCTGCCGCGGCGACGGCAAAGACGATCACAGCAAACACCTGGCCGGCAATCACCTGCGGTTGACGTAGCGCCAGAAGGCCACCAGGTTAACATTGACGGCGTTGAGCATCAGCTCGATGCCCATCAAGATGATGATGGCATTGCGCCGCGCCAGAACGCCGAACAGGCCGATGCAGAAGAGAGCGGCCGCAAAAATCAGATACCAGGATAACGGGATCATTTGGCTGCCTCCTTATTTACGTTCCGTAGCGATCATCAGCGCCCCGATCAGCGCTGCCAGCAGCAGGACGGAAGCCAGCTCGAAGGCCAGGACGTAGCCGTCTGGGGCAACCAGGGCTGCGCCGAGCTGGCGGAGCGGATCGGCACGCGCATCCAGGGGTACGGCCAGGGCAGCTGACCCGCTCCAGCCCAGCAGCATCCACACCAGGCCGGCGAACAGCACGATGGCCAGCAGCAGAGCCAGGATGTGGTTGGTGGTAAAACGGGCGGTCTTCTCGCCGGTGATGTGGCGCGTCATCATGATGGCAAAGATCAGCAGGATGGCGATCGCTCCGATGTAGATCACAACCTGGGCAACGGCCAGAAAAGCGGCGTTCAGCAGGCCATAAACCACCGCCACGCCGCCAAAGGACACGATCAGCCACAGGGCGGCATGCACCAGGTTGCGGGAGTTGACCACCATCACTGCAGCCCCCAGGGTGACTGCCGCGACGATGATAAATAAAATTTGCATAGCTGTCATGGACACTCTCCTATTCGAGGGTTCCGGTAAGACATCAGGGCTGCTCAACCACGGCAGGCTGGGGCGGGCGGGCGGTTGGCTTGGGTTCGCCCACACGCTTGCGCTCCTTGGCGGAAAAGCGGCGCACAATCGCCATCGTACCCCAGATCAGCAGGATGTTCAAGCCGAGCAGCACCAGGGTATGGGTCAGAGAGTTGGCGCCTTCCAGGGCCTTGTCGGCGATGGCGGTCACCATCACCAGCGCCAGGGCGAAGGGGGTCAGGAATTTCCAGTTGAAGTTCAGCATATGGTCGATGCGCAGGCGGGGCAGCGAGTATTTGACCCACATGATCACCCAATAGATGAAGAAGGCTTTGATGAACAGGTAGAAAATACCCAGCACCGGCACGGCTTCGACCCCGGGACCGCTCCAGCCGCCCAGGAAGAGGGCTGCGAACAGGGCGCCAATGGTCAGGGCATGCAGCAGCTCGCCGGCGTAGAACAGGCCAAACTTCATACCGGTGTATTCGATATGGAAGCCCGCCACGATCTCGGACTCGGCTTCGACCAGGTCAAACGGAGCGCGGCCAATCTCGGCGATGGAGGTGATCAGGAAGATCAGCGCCGCCGCCGGGGCGACCAGGATGTACCACACCTGCTGCCCATCCACGATGCTGTAGATATTCATCGAGCGCGCCAGGATAACCGGCACCAGCAGGGCAATGACCATCGGCACTTCATAGGAGATCATCTGGGCCACGGTGCGGAAGGCGCCCACCAGGGCATACTTGTTGTTGGATGCCCAGCCTGCCATAATGATCGCCAGCGTGCTGACAGCCCCTACCGCTACCAGATAAAGCACGCCCACATCCAGGTCGGCGCCTACCACGGCGGGCATCAAGGGGATGACCGCCCACAGCAGCAGCACGGTAGCCAGCGATAGGATCGGCGCCAGGTTGTATATGATGCGATCGGCGCCGCGCGGCGTGATATCTTCCTTGATCAGCAGCTTGATGATATCGGCAAAGGGCTGGATCAGGCCAAATGGCCCCAACCGGTTGGGTCCCAGGCGATCCTGGAAGCGAGCCACTACTTTGCGCTCGACCCAAACCAGGAAAATATCCAGCACCATCAGCAGGGTCACCATAACCAGGATGCCCAGGGCGTTGAGGATCAGGTCCACCAGCAGCGGTGACAATCCCCAACCGGACAGTACGCCGGATAACCAATTTGCGATTGCGGTGACGGGATCAGACATTTCCACTCTCCTGATAAAGCCAGCGGTTTATCTTTTAACCGGCAATAACAACGTGATTCTTTTGATCAGTACTTAACGGAAGAAAGGCTGAGGGAGTTTTATTCCATCAGCCTTTCGAGAATTTCTTTTGTGTGGTTTTATTTCCACTCCAGGGCGCCTTTACGCCAGGCATACACCAGGCCCGCAACCAGGATGGCGATGAAAATGACGCCCTCCAGGACTGCGAACATTGGCAAGACGTCAAAGGCAACCGCCCAGGGGTAGAGAAAGACGAGCTCGACATCAAAGATCAGGAAGACCAGGGCAAAAATATAGTACTGCACCCGGAACTGTACCCAGGTCTCGCCGACCGTTTCGATGCCGCACTCGTAGGTATCCTGCTTGATCTTGTTGGGCTTGCGGGGAGCGATGAGACGAGGAATTAAAATAGCAGCAGCAGGAATGAAGGGAGCAAGCAGCAAGAAAACGCCGATATACAACCATTGTTCTGTTTGCATGGACTCTCCTGTACAGCTTGGATAAATGCCAAAAATAATTTCCAGGCAGGCGGAAGTTATTTTACCATAACATAAGTTTTGGATAAGTTGTTTCGTGAAAAAAGGGACGAATGTATCCAACATACGAGGACATAAGTCATAGCCCTGATTCAACTGCGGCAATGAGTTTTTATTAATGGAGTTGCGTTATGATGAACCCTAAGCCAACCGGGAAGGTATCAGTAGTGTACTCCCGGCTTTTACCGGTAAAACCAATGGAAACCAACACCTTACCTCCCCTCCAACACCAACGCTGGTGGGATTGGCCGGCAGCGCTCTTGATCGTCATGGCGGCCATCACCGCCAGCACGCGCCTATCGGCAACCGGCTGGACGAATCACCTGGAGATTATCCAGACGATCGCCTTCCTGGGCGTAATCCTGGGCCTGGCGCTGGGTCAGACGCGCTTTTCCGGGCGGTTGGCGTTATACCTGGCTTTAGCCTACGGCCTGTACGTGATTGCCTGGCAGATGGCCGGGCTGCTGGAAGGCGAGCTGGGCTGGGCACAGCGCCTGGGCGTGATCGCCGACCGGCTCGGCCTGGTCGTCAGCCAGCTTGCCAATCGCCAGGCGGTGCAGGACTCGATTCTGTTCCTGCTGCTGATGAGCGTGCTGTTCTGGGCGCTCAGTGTTTTCGCCGGCTACGCCCTGACCCGCCACGGCCTGTCCTGGATCGCTTTCTTGCCCCTGGGGGTGGTGATGTTTGTGGTGCATTCCTTCGACGCCCTGATTACCCGGCGTGCCTGGTACCTGGCGGCCTACCTGTTCTTTGGGCTGGTGCTGGTAGTGCGCATGGCCTACCTGCACGCACACAGCCGGTGGCAGGAAAGCCGCACTATCCTGCCGCCGCAGCTCAGCTTCGATTTCATCCGCTTTGGCCTGATGGCCGCCAGCGTGGTGATCCTGCTGGCCTGGACGGCGCCGGCGGTGGCTCGCTCGCTGCCAGCCCTGGCGCGGGCGGTCGACCCGCTGCGCCAGCAGTGGTACGAGGCGCGCGACCGCATGGACAGTGCCTTCGCCTCGCTGCGCTCGCGGGTGGGCGTGGCCAGCGACTATTACGGCTCGAACGTGGTGCTGGGACGCGGCTCCAGCCTTTCGGATGCACAGGTGTTCCTGGTGCGCCGGCCGGAGGATGTGCCGCCGGGGGTGCGCTTTTACTGGCGCGCCCGGGTATACGACCGCTATATCGATGGGCAGTGGCTCTCAACCCTGACACAATCCGAGCAGTACAATCCGGAAGAACTAAGTAGCTACAAATTCACCATAGAGCAAGCGCGCTACCAGGGTTATTTCGAGATTGTCACAGCCGACGTCATGACGACCCTATTCGCTCCAGCCCAGCCGGTGTTCTTCAGCGCACCGGGTACGGCACACGTGGTGCGCTATCAAGATCTAGATGACTCGGCCGAGTTGGCCTCGCTGCGGGCATCCCCAAGGCTGGAGGCCGGTACGCTGTACGGTACCGCGGCCTCCGTGAGCGATGCCAGCATCCAGGAGATGCGCGACAGCGGGGAGGATTACCCCGAACACATCCGGGAAAACTACCTGCAGCTGCCTGGTACGATCACAGAGCGCACGCTGGAGCTTTCGCAGGAGCTGACCGCCGGCCTGGACAACCCCTACGATAAGGTCATGGCGGTCACCAGCTACCTGCGCGAGAACATCACCTACCAGGAAACCGTGCCCGAAGTACCGGCCGGGCGCGAGCCGGTGGACTGGTTCCTGTTCGATTACCAGAAAGGCTTCTGCAACTATTACGCCACCGCCGAGGTGGTGCTGCTGCGCGCTGCCGGCATCCCGGCGCGTTGGTCTGTCGGCTATGCGCAGGGTGAAACCCTGGAAGACGGAAATTACCTGGTACGCCAGCGCGATGCCCACGCCTGGCCGGAAGTCTACTTCAACGGCCTGGGCTGGGTCGAGTTCGAGCCGACCGTATCGCAGCCGTCCATCGACCGCCTGGCAGAGCCAATCGTCCAGGAATCAGTCAGCTCCAACGAAGATCCGCAGGACGACCAGCGTGCCGAGGACCAGGAAGACATGCGCGAGGCGTTGCGTGACCGCCCCGGTGGCGACATAGACCTGCCTGCTCAGCCTGAACCCGTACCGCCAGTCCTGCGCTACGCCCTGTGGGCGCTGCCGGTGCTGCTGGCTGCCGGGCTGTTGTACCTGGCCTGGCGTATGCGAGACCGCATCCCCACCGAGCGCATACCGCTGCGTTTGGAAGCGGCTTTTGTGCGCGTGGGCATCAAACCGCCGGCCATCCTGCGCCAGTGGGCGTACCGGTCGTCGCTCAGCCCGCTCAGCCGGGCATATTTAGAAATAAACGCCGCACTGAAGCGGCTGGGAAAGAAACCGCATCCCTTCGATACCCCTGCCGAACGGGTATCCACCCTGGGCCTCGAGCTGCCCCCTGCCAGAGAACCGGCCGAGCGCCTGCTGCAGGAATACCAGCTGGCTACTTTCAGCCCCAACCCGGGGGATGAGGCTGCCGGCATCGCAGCCGGCGTCACAGTGCGCAAGCTGTCGATCCAAAAGCGCTTCCAACGCCTGCTGAGCAGGTTTCAAGAGCCGCCGGTCAAGAAATTGTAATTGCATATCAGGCAGTTAAAAGCGCAACCTCCCAGGGAAATATTGCTTGGGAGGTTGCAGCCTATTTTCCTGAGGAGAAAATAGGGAAGTGATTTGTTTGCAGTGATTAGTGCTCAGTCATCCGTGATGAGTGATCCGGGAGAGACCTGATTTCCTAATCCCTGGTTACTAATTACTAGTTACCAGGCGTGCAAAGCGATTCTTGCCCGAGTCGTCGGCCAGGCAGATCATGGCGTCGCGCATGGCTTCGATGACGATCTTGCCGCCCTTTTCGGGCTGGTAGCTTTCGCCGGCGGTCAGGATGGTATCGTGGCTGTCGCCCGTGCGGGTGACCCACACAATACCCTGTTTGCACTCAATGGCCACGCCCGAGTGGGCATCGTTGAGCTGGATCGTTTCGTGCGGTTGTAAGTGCATTTCAATTTGCGGTTGCTTAATGGAGATCATGAGATCCTCCTCTCTGTATTTGTCCCTATTTTTCCATAGAACAAAAAGCAAGTACAGATGCAAATGTGCTCGATTGTAACCATAACAGTTTGTGGTAAAATAAACTGTACTGGTCAAGAAAGGAGCAACTGTTTCGGTCATGGATGATCTCGATACCCTCCCCCGCACGTACCGCTACCAGGAGCTGGCCGGCAAGCTGGCCGAGCTGATCCGCCAGGGGACGTACCCCCCCGGCGAGCGCATCCCCTCCGTGCGCCAGATGAGCCGGCAGCAAGATGTCAGCCTGTCCACCGTACTGCAAGCCTACCTGCAGCTCGAAAACCAGGGGCTGATCGAAGCCCGCCCGCAGTCCGGCTACTATGTGCGCAAACGGGCTGTCACGCGCCCGCCCGAACCGGAAATTTCAACTCCGGAAGCCGATCCGCGCCAGGTGAGCCTGCACGAGCTGGTGATGATGCTGCTGCGGGATGCCGCCAACCCGGACCTGGTGCAATTGGGAGCGGCGCTGCCCAACCCCCTGTATCTGCCCATCGAGAAGATCAACCGAATTCCTGGCCAACGCTGCCCGCCAGTACGGCCCGGCAGCCCATACCTACCAGTTCCCGCCCGGTCTGGAGGCACTGCGCATCCAAATCGCCCGCCGCATGGCGCTCAACGGCTGCAGTGTCGGTCCCAACGACATCATGATCACCTCCGGCGGGATGGAAGCCATCGACCTGTGCCTGCATGCCGTGTGCAAGCCTGGGGATATCGTGGCCATCGAGTCGCCGATGTACTTCGGCACGCTGCAAACTCTGGAGGTGCACGGTCTGCGCGTCCTGGAAATCCCCACCCACCCGCGCGACGGCATCAGCCTGGAAGCGCTGTCCTTCGCCCTGGAGCACAACCCGGTGCGGGCGGTGCTGGTGATCTCCAATTTCAACAACCCGCTGGGCAGCCGCATCCCGGACGACAAGAAAGTGGAGCTGGTGGAGATGCTGGCGCGTCACGAAATCCCGCTGATCGAGAACGACGTCTCCGGTGAGATTTACTTTGGTGAGACGCGGCCCAGTGTGTGCAAAGCCCATGACAAGAAGGGACTGGTAATGTATGTCTCCTCCTTCTCTAAGGACATCAGCCCGGGGCTGCGCGTGGGCTGGGTGGCTGCGGAGCGTCACAAGCCGCAGCTGGAATGGCTGAAAGTGACGGTGAGCGGCACTACCGGCACGATCCCGCAGCTCGCCCTGGCCGAGTTCCTGCAGAGCGGCGGCTACGACCACCACCTGCGGCGCATTCGCCGCGAGTACGCCCGTAATGTAGAGCTGATGAGCGAGGCGGTGATGCGCTACTTCCCCGCCGGGGTACGCGTCACCCGCCCGTTGGGCGGCTTTGTGCTGTGGGTGCAGCTTCTCGAAGGCATGGATGCCCTCGAGCTCTACCAGCGCGCCCTGCCGGCGGGCATTACCCTGGCGCCGGGACACGTCTTCTCCGCCACCCGCCAGTACTCCAACTTCGTGCGCCTCAACGCCGCCGAGTTCAACTACACCATCGAGCGGGCGCTGGAGCGCCTGGGCGAGCTGGTGCGTGAGATGGAGAGATAAGAATCGGATAAATACACCTAAACTTTGTTATAATTCTCCCTAAGATGGGCAAACACAATGACGAAGAAGCAAAAACTCCTTCAAAAGTTGCTCAACAGCCCAAAGAATATTCACTTCTCCGAAGCGCAAACCGCAGTCGAGGCCTTTGGCTTTCAGTTGGCTCGAATCCGGGGCAGTCATCATATATTCATTCATCCCGATATACCAGAACCGATCAACTTACAGAATGTAAACGGTTATGCCAAGCCGTACCAAATAAAACAGTTTCTCGAGATTGTCGAACGGTACAACCTGGGAATTGAGGATTAAGAATGAAAGACTACCATATCAATGTGTTCTACAGTGATGAAGACGGGGGATATATCGCTGATATCCCTGATCTAAAACACTGCTCTGCGTTTGGACTAAACCCAGAAGAAGCTGTGCGCGAGGTGTTATTGGCCAAATCAGCCTGGCTGGAGGCTGCTCGAGAAGCCGGTAAGCCGGTTCCCAAGCCGAGATATCGACCTGCAATTTACCAGATAGCTTGAAAATCCCAATGGAGGTCTACACCATCGGAAAAACAAGCGAAACCCTTTCAAGACTCGGGCATTCAATATTAAAACACAAAGACCTCAAAGAGCTCACAAAGCCCACGAAGATTTAATAAATCTGGGTGCCTTGTGCCTGTACTCCCCGCGCAACGTCGCGGGGCCTTGGAGGTCTTTGTCGTTTAAGGTTTTGTTCAACCAATCCAACAGCTTATAGAACAGGAGAGATTGATGAAAAGACAAGCAACGCTCGTTTTGGTCGCCATGATGATCGTGGCGATGGTGGCCAATTTCGCGCCGGCGCCGCAGGTGGCGCAGGCGGCAGGGACTGTTAGTTTGACGACGCTTGGTTCTCCATACACCCAAGATTTCAACACGCTCGCCAACACTGGTACAGCAAATACAACTATTCCAACCGGTTGGGAATTTTCTAAATCCGGAACTAATGCAAACACTACTTATCGCGCTGGGACCGGATCAGACAATACCGGCGATACCTACAGCTTCGGAGCTACCAGTAATTCGGAACGCGCCTTTGGCGGACTACGCAGTGGCAGTCTGGTACCACTGATCGGTGCCCAATTCACCAATAGCACCGGCGGAACTATCACTTCACTTGATTTTTCTTACACTGGTGAACAGTGGCGCCTCGGGCAAAATACTACCGGACGTGCGGCAGATCGTCTCGATTTTCAGCTTAGCAGCAACGCGACCAGTATCACAACTGGGACATGGACTGATTATGACTCGCTGGATTTTCCCAGCCCAGTGGTTGCAGGAACTATAGGTGCACTAAATGGAAATGTGTCTCCAAACCGGACAATTTTAAGTTTTTCAGTGACCGGATTGAACATCGTGAATGGCACATCCTTCTGGATTCGTTGGGCAGACTCCGACCTGATCCCTGGAGCGGACGATGGACTGTCGGTAGATGATTTCTCAATCACGCCGAACGGTACCGTCATCTCTACACCGAACTTATCAATCAACGATGTCAGCCTCAACGAGGGCAACAGCGGCACGACTTCCTTCGACTTCACCGTCAGCCTGTCTGTACCTGCCGGAGCGGGCGGCGTAACCTTTGACATTGCCACCGCCGATAACACGGCAACCCTGGCGGGCAATGACTATGTAGCTCAACGCACTCACCGGACAAACCATCCCGGCAGGCAGCTCGTCGTATAATTTCTCGGTTCTGGTCAACGGCGATCCCACCAATGAACTGGACGAGACTTTCTTTGTAAACGTCACCAACGTATCCGGCGCAACAGTGTTAGTCGGACAAGGCCAGGGGACGATCCTCAATGATGATGTCGATTTCTGTGCATTACCCTACACCCCCGTCTACAACATCCAGGGCAGCGGCGCGGCGGCAGCCATCACCGGGAATGTCACGACCAAGGGTGTGGTGGTGGGCGATTTCGAAGGCACCGCCGCCGCTTCCGGCTTCTACCTACAGGACCTGACCGGCGATGGCAACGCAGCCACCTCGGACGGCATCTTCGTCTACACCGGCAGCTCCAACCTGGTGAGCGTCGGCCAGGTGGTGCGCGTCACCGGCTATGCCCGCGAGCGCTTCAACCAGACCACGCTCAACGGCTCGAACAGCAACAGCGCAGCCGTGCCGGCGGCCAATATCGTCCAGTGCGGCACGGGCAGCGTGGCGCCGGTGGATGTCAGTCTGCCCTTCGCCAGCCTCACTTACCCCGAGCGCTACGAAGGCATGCTGGTGCGCTTCCCGCAATCGCTGGTGATTGCCGAATACTTCAACTACGACCGCTTCGGCGAGATCGTGCTGGCCCTGCCGCTGGCAGGCGAAACCCGCCCCTTCACCGGCACGGCCATCGACGAGCCTGGCGCAGCCGGCCAATGCCCGCACCGCTGGCCAACAGCCTGAGCCGCATCACGCTGGATGATGCTCAGAGCGCACAAAACCCGCCTTTCCTGCGCCACCCGAATGGTGCATCCATTCTCGCTGACCAACCTGTTCCGCGGCGGCGACACGGTGCAGAACGCGGTCGGCGTGCTGGGCTATGACTTCAGCCTGTACCGCATCGTTCCCACCGGCCCGGCGGATTACACCGCCGTCAACCCACGCCCGGCTGCTCCTGAGCCGGTTGGCGGCAGCGCTGCGCGTGGCGGCGATGAACACGCTCAACTACTTCGTCACTGCCGATTACCCGACCGGCAACCCGCTGGATAACAAGTGCGGCCCGCTCAACAACGTGGAATGCCGCGGCTGGGACAGCGACCAGCCGACTGAGTTCACCCGCCAGCGCGATAAACTGCTGCAGGCGCTTGCCGGCCTGGATGCCGACATCATCGGCCTGAACGAGATGGAGAACACCACCGGCGTCGAGCCGCTGGCCGACATCGTTGCCGGGCTGCCCGGTTACGCTATACATCAACACCGGCACCATCGGCACGGATGCCATCAAGGTGGGCCTGATTTACCGGCCCGCCAAAGTTGCTCCGATTGGCATGTACAAGATCCTCAATTCAACGGACGACCCGCGCTTCATCGACACCAAGAGCCGCCCGGCCCTGGCGCAGACCTTCCAGGACCTGGCCACCGGCGGCCGCTTCACAGTGGTGGTCAACCACCTCAAATCCAAGGGCTCGACTGCCTGATGCTGGCGATCCGGACGCCGGCGACGGGCAGGGCAACTGCAACGGCACCCGCACCCTGGCGGCCCAGGCCCTGGTGGACTGGCTGGCGACCGACCCGACCGGCAGCGGCGACCCCGACTTCCTGATCATGGGCGACCTGAACTCCTATGCCATGGAAGACCCCATCGACGCCGTCAAGGCCGGTTCCGATGATATCGCCGGCACGGGCGACGACTTCACCAACCTGATCAACCACTTCCAGGGCACCTTACGCCTACTCCTACACCTTCGACGGGCAGGCCGGCTACCTGGATCACGCCCTGGCCAGCGCCAGCCTGTTCGCCCAGATCACCGGCGCGGCCGACTGGCACATCAACTCGGATGAGCCGGATGTCCTGGACTACGACACCAGCTTCAAACCGCCTGCACAGGATGCACTCTACGAGCCGAACGCCTACCGCACATCCGATCACGACCCGGTGGTGGTTGGCCTGAACCTGGTCAACTACCCGCCTGAACTGGGCGACATCACAGTGACCCCCAACCCGGTTGCGGTAAATATGACCACCAGCGCCAGTGTGCCCTTCACCGACCCGGATGCACTCGATACGCACACGGCGGTCTGGGATTGGGGCGACGGCAGTCACTTCCGCTGGGACGTGACTGAAGCCAACGGTTCCGGCACCATCACTGGTGACCATGCCTATGCGGCGACCGGCTTCTACACCGTATCCGTGACCGTAACGGATAACTTCAACAACTCGGACACTGCCACGTACCAGTATGTCATCGTCTACAACCCCAGGTTCGGCAGCACGACCGGCGGCGGCTGGTTCAACTCACCGGCCGGAGCGTACCTGCTCGACCCAGCCATCAGCGGTAAAGCCGAGTTCTCCTTTGATGCCAGGTACGTCAAGAATAATCCCCTCCCGGTTGGCAACACCAGCTTCTACTTCAACCTGGCCGGCTTGATGCTGACCGGCAGCAGCTATGACTGGCTGGTGGTCTCCGGGAACACTGCCTGGTTCTACGGCTCGGCCATGGTTAACGGCATGCCGGGTTATACCTTCCGGGTATCCGTCGTGGATACCGGCAAGGGCGGTGGAGCGGATCACTTCCGCATCCAGATCTGGGATACGAACGGCGACCTGATTTACGATAACGATCCTGCCACTATGTGGATTGACCCGCCGACCACCCCGATCGCGCAAGGGAGCATCGTGGTCCGCAAGTAAGCGACCTCTCTGCTAACACACCAGCCCCCTTCCTTCTCCCCAAAAGGGCAGCAGGAAGGGGGCTTTTTGTTGGTCAAACTGTTCGTTTGACCGGAGCGGACAGGCTAACATCCCGGTCAAAACCAACCGGGACTTCGGCCCGTTCTACATCAAATTGCGATACCTGTCTGCAAACAGAGCGGGAGCGCCGCCGGTGTGCCAGAAGAGCACGCTGGCGCCACGCGGGAAGAACTCCTGGCGGATCAGGTCGATCATCCCGCCGGCGGCGCGGCCGGTGTAGACCGGGTCGAGCAGCAGTCCTTCGTGGCGGGCGAAAAGGGCGATCGCCTCACGCTCCAGCTCGCCGGGGATGCCGTAGCCTTCGCCCAGGTAAGCGGTGTTCGCCAGGATCTCCTGCGGCGAGAATTTGGCCGGCTCGCCCAGCAGGTCGGCCGTCTGCGTGGCCAGCTCGGCCACGCGCCGGCAGAGCACGTCCTGCGGCTCGTCGATGCTGATGCCCAGCACCTGGCCCTCGTAGCCCAGCAGGCGCTTCCCGGCCGCCAGCCCGGCATGCGTGCCGCCGGAAGAAGAGGCAAAGACTATCCAGTCGGGCCGCACGCCCTGCTCGAGCAGCTCCTGCAGGGCATTGACATAGCCGGCCGCGCCGGTGGGGCTGGAGCCGCCATAAGGGATCAGGTAAGGGCGGCGGCCGGCATCCCAGGCGCTCTGGAAGGTCGCCTGCAGGTCGGCGTCGCGCTCGGCGCGCGTCGTCCAGACGATCTCGACATCCAGCAGCATATCGAGCAGCAGATTTCCCCCGCCAAGAGCCGGGCGGGGCTCTGCTCCAGCTTCCTGGGGTTCGCCGGAAAGCACCAGGATGCAGTCCAGGCCGTAGCGGCGGGCGGCGGCAGCGGTCTGGCGGCAGTGGTTGGATTGCGCCGCGCCGGCGGTAATCAGGGTGCGGGCGCCGTGCGATACCGCTTCGGCCAGCAGGAACTCGAGCTTGCGGGTCTTGTTGCCGCCCAGCGCCAGCCCGGTCTGGTCGTCGCGCTTGACCAACAGAGTCGGCCCGCCCAGTAACGCGCTCAGGCGTGGCAGGCTCTCGACGGGGGTAGGCAGGTGGGCAAATCGGAGGCGGGGGAGTCTGGTTCATTGTAGATATCCTGATGAGAAGATATTTCGAATTTCGAAATTCGAATTTCGAATTGGTTAAGTGCTACCTGGAACATCGAAGGTTGCCGCCGTCTGCTGGCGTCCCCTGCGGCGCATGACTTCCAGCAGGCGCGGCAGGAGGCTGGTGAACAGGCGGTAGGCGGTCGGGTTTACCGGGTAGTCGTAGGCGCCCAGGGTGCGCACGACCTTTCCATTGAAGCCTTCTTTGAAGCGGTAGACACCCCACAGCGGGTCGCCTTCGGCAAAGGTCTCCGGGGCGCCCCACAGGTCGAAGGTATGGCAGTGCAGCTCCCTGGCGTGGCGGATTGCCGCCCACATCAGCAGGTAGCCGGGCATCTTCTCCCTGTGCTCGCTGCGCGACATGCCGTGCAGGAAGTACGCCCGCCCGGCAAAGTGAAACAGCAGCATCCCCGCCACCGGCCGGCCCTCGAACTCGGCTACCAGGGGCTCGGCCATCCCGGCGGCCAGGAAGCGTTCCCACAGGGCCAGATAGTAGCCGCCCTCGCGGATCACAAATCCATCTCGCAGGGAGGTCTCGGCATACATGCGATACAGGGCTTCCAGGTCGCCCGGACCGCCGGGGCGGATGCTAACCCCTTTGCGCTCGGCCAGGCGGATGTTGTAGCGCGTCTTCTGCTTCATGGCCGCCAACAGCTCGTCCTCCGAGCGCCGCAGGTCGAGCAGCACGCTGTTGCGGAACTGCACCTGCTCGGCGGAGTAGCGCCAGCCGGAAGCCAGCAGCTCGTGCGCAACCTCCTGTCCCAGCGGATCGGGCTGCTCATCCGGCGTATTCGGAACACCGCTCCCCAGGGAGACATCCGGGTCGATCTTCACCAGGATGGCGCCTCTACGGCGCGCCAGGGCCAGCAGATCGGCGAGCACACGCCGGCGCAAGGTGAAATCTGACCAATCGAGCAGTGGGCCTTTGGGCGCGTACAGCATCGACCAGCTTATTGGGAAACCCCGCGGGGCAAGGCGGCGCTGCAAGACCAGCGCCGCAGCCTGCACCTGAACTCCGGCTGGTAGGCCGGCAGGTACTCCGGCAGGCAGGTCGGCAGGACCTTCGAGCATGCGGCCGTCCGCCAGCCACAGGCAGAGGATCGGGCGCCAGCCGTACTGCGCCTTGAAGTCGCCCCACTCGGCGCTTTGCAGCAAGTGCGCTCCGGGCAGCCCGGCGATCAGGTCATCCCACGCGGCAGAGTTCACCCGGCCTCCCCCCTTCTTGATAGCAGCAGCCGGTAGATACGATGCAATGCCGGCTGGTAGATACGCTCTTGGGGGGCGGCGGCGCGTACCAGGCGGCCGCCAAAGCCGCGCTTGAAGCGGTACACACCCCACAGACCGTCGCTGCGGGCGGCAAAATTGGCTTCCAGCGTCTCTTCTTCTTCATCCGGCACGCCCCACAGGTCATACTCCCGGCAGCCTTTCTCCCTGGCCCAGCGCATGGCCTCCCACTGCAGCAGGTATGCCGGCATGCGCTCGCGGTGCTCATCCGAGGAAGCCCCGTAGAAATACCAGGCGCGCTCCCCCCTGGCAAAAACCAGCACGCCACCCACCGGCTGCTCCTCGAAAGTTGCCAGGAAGAGCTCGCAGTTGCCGGAAGGATGAAACAGTTCGTAGGCCCGCCGGTAGTATGCAGACGTATGCACGCCAAAGCGGTCCCGCTGGCCGGTGACCGCCATCAGGCGGTTGAAAGCCTCCAGGTCGCGGCTGGGGCGCACCAGGATATCCTTTTTTGCCGCCAGGCGGATGTTGTAGCGCGTTTTCTGCTTCATGCGCCCAAGCAGCTCGTCTTCGCTGCCCTCCAGGTCGACCAGCAGGCTGCGGCGGGGTTGGATGCTCTGCATGCCCGGTCTGAAAGCCGGGTGTTTCCATGGCTTGCTCCCCCTCCCAGGCGTCCGGCTCGACCAGCAAGAAAACCGCCCGCAAGCGCCGGCAGGTATGGTCGATCTCGGTCCACAAGTCGGACCAGGCAGGGGTGGAAGGAGCACGATTTAGCGTTGTTGGAGCCGGCGGCCCTTTGGGGAGATAAGCCAGGCGAAATCCGAGCGGCAGCCTGCGCAACAGCAGTTGAGCACCGGCGGCGCCCGCTTCCCCCAGATGGGACACAATGCGCAGCGGCTGCCAGCCAAATGCCGATTTAAGCTCGCCCCAGGCGGCGGTCTGGAGCAGGTGAGAATTGGGACAATCCTGCAAGAACTCGTCCCATTGGGTAGCGTTCACCTCAGGCATCAGGCTGGCCCTGCTTAAACGAGAGAAGTCAGCTCGGGAGGCGGCGTGCTGCGCACCGCAGCCCCGGGGATGCAGTCATCCAGCACGCGGATAATCTCGCTGGGGTCGCCTTCCGTCGCCAGGCTGAGCAGGTCGTCCACCAGGGTTACCAGCGGTTCGCCGCCAAGCAGATTTTCATCCACCAGGCGCACAATATCCGGATGGATGGTGGGTTCGTAAATCGCACCTTTATCCCACAGCTCCTCGCTGAGCTTTTCGCCGGGGCGGATGCCGGTAAAGACGATCTCGATATCCTTGCCCGGTTCCAGGCCGGATAGGCGGATCAGGTCTTCCGCCAGGTCAAGGATGCGCACCTGCTCGCCCATGCGCAGCACAAAGACCTCGCCGCCCTTACCCAGGGCCGAAGCCTGCAGCACCAGGTGGACGGCTTCCGGGATGGTCATAAAGTAGCGCTCCATCTCGGGGTGGGTGATGGTCACCGGGCCGCCGGCGGCGATCTGGCGCTTGAACATCGGGATGACGCTGCCCCGGCTGCCCAGGACGTTGCCGAAGCGCACCACCGAATACGGCCGCCCCGAGCGATTGGCTGCATCCAGCACCAGCAGCTCGGCAATGCGCTTGGTAGCGCCCATCACGCTGGTTGGGCGGATGGCTTTATCGGTGGAAATCATCACCAGGCGCTCAATATTGAAATTCTGGGCAGCTTCGACCACGTTGCGTGTCCCCAGGATATTGTTGGTCACGGCGTCTTCGACGTTGGCCTCCATCAGCGGGACATGCTTGTGGGCGGCGGTGTGAAAGATGACCTGCGGGCGCTGGTCTTCAAAAACCACCAGCAGGCGGTCCAGGTCGCGGATATCGGCGATCACCGGGTGGAGCGGGATGGAGGGGAAATTTTGCTCCAGGTCGATCACACATTCGAAGATGCTGTTCTCGCCATGGCCCAGCAAGATCAGCTCCGCCGGACCCCAACGGGCGATCTGGCGGCACAGCTCCTGGCCGATCGAGCCGCCGGCCCCGGTGACCAGCACGCGCCGGCCGGTCAGGCTGGCGCCAATTTCGGTCTCGTCGATCTGAGCCGGCTGGCGGCGCAGCAGGTCGGTGATGTCCACCTCGCGCAGGCGGTTGACACTGACCTTGCCGCCCAGCAGCTCGTACAGGCCGGGCATGGTACGGAAGGGCACCCCGCGGCGCTGGCATGAATCAGCCACACGGCGGATGACGTCGCCGGGTGCGCTGGGAATGGCGATCACCACTTCCTCGATGCGCCGGACGGCCATCGTACGCGGCAGGTCCGCCAGTGTGCCGACCACCGGGATGCCGTGGATGGCCTGCTTTTGCTTATCGGGGTTATCGTCCAGGAAGCAGACCGGCGTCAGGTGCAGGTTAGGGTTCTTCTGCATCTCGCGCACCACCAGCGCGCCGGCATCGCCCGCGCCGACGATCAGGGCGCGGCGCGGCATTCTGGCGCGCGGCGCGCCTGCGACCTTGGTATCCGCCAGGGTGCGCAGCGAAAAACGCAGCCCGCCGACCAGCAGCATGGTCAGCAGCCAGTCAATCGGCAGGGTGCTGCGCGGGAAATAAGGCAGCACTTCCAGGGCACGCAAGATGACCACCGCGAGGGAAACCAGCACCGAGGCGGTGGTCACCGCGGTCACGATCAGCTTCAGCTCCTGGGTGCTGGCATAGATCCACATGCGGCGGTACATGCCGAAGTAGAAAAAGACGAACGGCTTGATCAGCAGGGCAATCATGACCAGCCAGATTGCCTGGGGCAGGTAAAAGCGGAACAGGGGACCCAGGTCGGTGCGCAGCGCAAAGCTGCCGAGGGCCGCCACGACGATCAAACACAGGTCGGCTATCAGCAAGAAACGGTTGCGCAAAAACAGGCGGGGCTTCATTAATTTTTATTGCTATCGCCCGCGAAAACCAAGCATCATCGCAGGGGTGCGCAGCAGGATGAGGAAATCCATGATAATGCTGCGGTGCTTAATATAATACAGATCATACTCCAATTTGATCATCGTGTCTTCAACCGAAGAAGCATAGCCGAAGTTAATTTGCGCCCAGCCGGTAATGCCCGGCTTAACCAGCAGGCGCGCCCGGTAAAAAGGCACCTGCCCTTCGAACATCGTGACCAGCTCGGGGCGCTCGGCACGCGGCCCCACCAGGCTCATCTCGCCGCGCAGCACGTTATAAAACTGGGGCAGCTCGTCCAGATGGGTCCTGCGCAGTACACGCCCGACCCGCGTGGTGCGATTGTCGCGCTCGGCAGCCCACTGCGGCAGCCCGTTGGCTTCAGCATCCCGCCGCATGGTGCGGAACTTGATAATCGGGTACAGCTTGCCGCGCCGGCCGGAGCGGGTCTGGGTATAGAACAGCGGCAGGCCATCATCCACCAGCACTGCCAGGAAGATAAAGGGCAGCACGACCAGCATTGCCAGGGTGCCCACCAGGCCGCCCAGGATATCCACCAATCGCTTGACCACCTCGTAAAAATTGCTGACCCGGGCTTCATCGACGAAAGAGCGCAGGATCCAGTCGGATTCCAGGATGCGGATCGGCACCCGGCCGAGCATCTCTTCATAGGCCACCGGCATGCGCGTGATATCGATGCCCTGGTCGTTGGCATCCAGCAAAGCCTGGAACATGCCGCCGCGCAGTTTGCCGGTGATCGCCACCACCAGGTCGGATACCTGGTTTTCGGCGATCAAGTCCAACAGGTGTTCGCTCCCGCCCAGCACTGGCACACCTTCGATCACCTCGCCCAGCTTGTGCGGGTCATCATCCACAATCCCAATCAGGTTGAAGGGCCGGTTCTTAAGCTGGTTGTAGATCCGCAGCATGACCTTGCCCAACTCGCCGCCGCCCACCATCAGGACGCGGCGCAAGAAGCGCGGGCCGGCAAACAGGCGGATAAAAAACCAATGCCAGGCCAGGGTCAAAACAACCACAATGATCAGGAATGTGGCCACGCCCAGGCGCGGCAGGCTGGCGCGGCTGGGCTCGGCGTAGATAAAGAAGAGCAGCAGGTAGAGGCCCAGCCCCACGATGGCAGCCACAATCACGCTGCGCACGGTCTTGCCCCAATCCGAAGCGTTGTGGACGTCGTACAGCTCGATCAGCAGCACGACCCACAGCAGCGGCAGAAAGTAGAACCAGGCCGGGATGCGGGTTACCAGGAACTGCAGGTCGAACTGGATGAAAACCAGCGTGCTGCCCCACACCACCAACGCCAGCAGCAGCGAAATCAGCGCCACCAGGATATCGCCCAGGATGAGCAGCCCACGCTGTTCACCTATGCGCAAGCGCACCGCAGGCAAGCGAACTGTTTGCGATGGATTTTTCATCCGGCGTCCCAGAAGTGATTAATATGAAAATCGATCGCCATACTGCCTGTATTGTAACATGGGCAGAAAATGCGGCTAAACCAGGGCGACGGCTTCGATTTCGACCGCACCGTTCTTGGGCAGAGCCGCCACCTGGACGGTGGAACGTGCCGGGAAGCCGGCAGTAAAGAATTCACCATAGATATAATTCATCTGGGCAAACTCAGCCATATCTTGCAGGAAGACGGTGGTCTTGACCACTTTATCGAGCGATGAGCCGGCAGCTTCCAGGACATTCTTGAGGTTGGTAAGTGCCTGGCGAGTCTGAGATTCTATCCCGCCCGGGGCAAGCTCGTTGGTCGCCGGGTCCAACCCGAGTTGGCCGGAGCAGAAGATAAATCCGCCGGCCTGCACCGCTACCGAGTAGGGACCGAGCGCTTTGGGGGCTTTTTCTGAGGTGATGATGGTTTTTTGTGACATAGAATAACTCCTGATCTATGATCATGATTATTTAAAGACATATTTTGTCGATGCCAGCATATGTAGGGCCAGACTGTTAGTTTGCCTGGACAAACTAACAGTTTGCCCTACATATCTTAAACTCCAACAACTCTAATCACATCCTTCAAGGCGGCTGCAAACACGGCCTCCATCACTTCAGGCGGTGCAAGGTACGGGCCACCGAAGGAACCGTCGCCGTAGGCCAGGCGGGCCTCTGCCGCGCCCAGCAAACCGGGGATGAAGGGTGGCTGCTTCTCGCCTTCCGGCAGCTCGCTGACCAGGGTGAAGGGGAATGCTTCCAGCCAGTTAGCGTGCGCCGGCTTCAGCTCGGAGCGCCGGGCGACTTCCGTTACGCTGTGGGAGGTCCACCAGGCATACCAGGCCAGCCGCAGGCCGGGCAATGCGCTGGCCAGCTCGTACAGGCGCAGGCGCACCGGGTCGTTGCCGCCGTGCCCGTTGAGCACCAGGATGCGGCGGAAACCCTGCCCGTACGCCGAGCGCACCAGGTCTTCGACCAGGTCAAGCAAGGTGGATATCCGCAGGCTGAGCGTGCCGGGATAAGCCAGGAAGTAGGGCGAAGCGCCGAAGTTGACCGTGCGGCGCTACCAGCACGCCGGTTTTCCCCGCGGCGGCATCCGCCAGGGCCAGGGGAATGCGCACATCGGTGGTCAGGCTGAGGTAGGCGTGCTGTTCGCAGGCGCCCAATACCAGCATCAGGCGGTCATCCTGCTGCAGGTAGTTTTCAACATCGAACCAGTTAAGCTCTTCGCTGCGCATGGCTACACCACGATATTGACCAGCTTGCCGGGCACCAGGATCACCTTGCGCGGCACGGCGCCCGCCAGATGCTTCTGCACGGCTTCGCTGGCCAGGGCTGCCTGGCGCGCATCTTCTTCGCTGATCCCAACCGGCACCAGGATGCGGTCGCGCAGCTTGCCGTTGATCTGCACGACCAGGGTGATCTCGTCTTCAGCCGCGGCCTGCTCGTCGACCGACGGCCAGGGCTGGTTGTGGATCGAATAAGGCTTGCCCAGGCGCTGCCAGAGCTCTTCGGCGATGTGCGGCGTGACCGGGGCCATCATGCGCAGGTAGATATCCAGCGCCTCCGCCCATTCGATGGTCTGGCCGACGCCCTGGTCGCGCAGGCGGTACATCTCATTGAGCAGCTCCATCAGCGCCGAGACGATGGTGTTGAACTCGAAGGTCTCGAAATCGTGGGTCACCCGCCGCAGCGTCTGGTGCACTTTGCGGCGCAGGCCGCGCAGTGCTTCGGGGTCGGGCCGCCCGCCGGGGCCGGGTCGGTGACCAGCGCCCAGACCCGGCGCACCCAGCGCGCCACGCCTTCGATGCCGCTGCTGTTCCAGGGAGCGCCCATATCCCAGCGGGCAAAGAACATCAGGTAGGCGCGCACCGTATCTGCGCCGTAGCGCTCCACCAGGTCGTCGGGAGCGATCACATTGCCGCGGCTCTTGGACATCTTCTCAGAGTCTTCGCCCAGGATGATGCCCTGGTTGCGCAGCTGGGTCATCGGCTCCGGGCCGTGCATGATGCCCATATCCCGGCCGGCTTTGTGGAAGAAGCGCGTGTAGATCAGGTGCATGGTGGCATGCTCGATGCCGCCGGTATAGGTATCCACCGGCATCCAGTAGTCATATTCGGCCGGGTCGAAGGGACTAGCTGTCGTAATGCGGGCTGAGGTAGCGCAGGTGATACCAGGACGAGCACATGAAGGTGTCCATGGTATCGGTCTCGCGCTCGGCAGGGCCGCCGCACACCGGGCAGGTGGTATGCTTCCAGGTGGGGTGCAGCTTCAGCGGGCTCTCGCCGGTGGGCAGCCACTCGACATCGTCGGGCAGCAGCACCGGCAGCTGGTCATCCGGGACGGGGACAGCGCCATGCTCGGGGCAGTACACGATCGGGATCGGCGCGCCCCAGTAGCGCTGGCGAGAGATCAGCCAGTCGCGCAGGCGGTAGTTGACGCTCAGCTTGCCCAGGTTGCCCTGCTCCAGCCAGCGGGTCACCGACTGGCTTGGCCTGGTCGCCCGGCGTGCCGCTGAACTCGCCGGAGTGGATCATCATGCCATACTCGTGATGGGTATAGCAGCATCGCGGTAGAACTCGCAGCCCCACAGCATTTCCATCAGGCTGCGGGCGCTGAGCGTCCGGCTGCAAGCTGACTGGCAGCGCTCCAGGATAGCCTGCTCGCTCTGCCAGCGAATCCCAGCGCTGCAGGCCATCTTCGAAGATAAACACCCACGCTGCCCCGACGATTTCATTCCAGTATCCGGGGGTAAGGAATTCCTGCGCCAGGGCTGATATAGCTCTCCACTTGAGCGCCTTCCAGGGAGACCAGCAGCTCGCCGGAAGGTCTGCTCTCAAAGGCGATGCCGGCCTCTTTCAGGGCGGCGGCAAACCCCTCCTGCATGCTGCCGGCTACAACAAAGGAGCTGCGCCTTGCCATCCGGGCGGTCGATCACCGGCAGGATCGGCAGGCCAAATTTCAGGGCAAAGGCAAAGTCGCGTTCGTCGTGGGCCGGCACCGCCATGATGGCGCCGGTGCCATAGGTCATCAGCACGTAATCGGCGATCCAGATCGGGATGCGCTGCCCGTTGACCGGGTTGATGGCATAGCCGCCGGTGAAGACGCCGGTCTTTTCCTTATCGGTCGCTTCACGCTGGATATCGGTCTGGCGCGTCGGCCTGCAGGATATAAGCCTGCACTTCCTCCCACTGCTCGGAGCTGGATACCGCTTCACCAGGGGATGTTCGGGCGCCAGCACCATGAAGGTGGCGCCCCACAGGGTATCGGGGCGGGTGGTGAAGACCTCCAGCGGGTCGCCCTGCTCGGTGGTAAAGATGACCGAGGCGCCTTCCGAGCGGCCAATCCAGTTGGTTTGCAGGGTGCGCACGCGCTCGGGCCAGTCCAGGTGGGAAAAATCGAGCAGCTCATCGGCATAGCTGGTGGTGCGGAAGAACCACTGCTCCAGGTTTTTCTTGATCACCGGGGTCCCGCAGCGCTCGCAGTGGCGGTCGTCGCCCCACACCTGCTCGCGGGCCAGGGTCGTATTGCAGTTCGGGCACCAATCGACCGGCGACATCTTGCGGTAGGCCAGGCCGTGTTTGAACAGCTGGGTGAAGAACCACTGCGACCAGCGGTAATATTCCGGGTCGGCGGAGACGGCTTCCCGGCGCCAGTCGAACATGGCGCCCATGCTCTTTAGCTGCTCGCGCATGCGCTCGATATTGGCGTAGGTCCAATCCTTGGGGTGGATGCGGCGCTTGATGGCGGCATTTTCCGCCGGCAGCCCAAAGGCATCAAAGCCCATCGGGAACAGCACGTTGTAGCCGCGCATGCGCATGAAGCGCGCCCGGGCATCCGAGGGGGTCATGGCATACCAGTGACCGATGTGCAGGTCTCCCGATGGATAAGGCAGCATGGTCAGGGCGTAGTGCTTGGGACGGCGCGGGTCGATATTCGCATGGTACAGCCCGTCGGCTTCCCAACGCTTTTGCCACTTCGACTCGATCTCCTCTGCTTTGTAGTACGCTTGTTCGGTCATTCTTCTTCTCCAGGCAATGATTTCTTGGCGATCACGATCATTCTGCGGCTTTCCGAGGTGAGCGGCGTTCCGTCCCAATCCCCGTAAAAGCCGGTAGGCTCCAACCCGGCAAGAGGCAGCAGGGTTCGTAATTCATTTGGATTATACAGGCGCACCGAAAACGGCTTATCCCGGCGGACCCCATCCCGGATGACGATGCGGCGGTTTGTCGTCCGACCGGTTTCACAGTCGAAGGAGCTGCGATCGATCATCAGGTTGCCATCTTTCTCAGTGACGATAAAAGGCAGCATGCGCTTCAGAAAGCTGTCCCGGTTGATGGAATCAAATACCAGCCTGCCGCCGGGCTTTAACGCCCGGGCAATCCGGCGCAGCACCTCCAGGTTTCCCTGGTCGTCAAAGTAGCCGAAGGCCGTGAAGAGCAGCAGGACGCGGTCAAACTGCGCTTCAAAATCCAGCTTGCGCATGTCGCCCTGGTGGTAATCGACCTGCACGCCCATCCCGGCGGCTTCCCGGCGGGCAATCTCGAGGAAGCCGGGGGTCAGGTCGATGCCGGTGACATTGTAACCCTTAAGGCCAGACGGTTGGCATGCCGCCCAAAGCCGCAGGCCAGGTCCAGGATTTTCATCGGCGCCTGCATCTCCAGCAGCTGTACCAACCCATCTATCTGCCGGTCGGTGTTCTCGGGGAGCAGCATGTCGCTGTAAAAATACATGTAGTCGTCCACTTCGAACACAGCGTCGAAATCGAAATCGCCCGGCTCCAGGGCCGGCAAAGGCTGCCGCGCCGCATCGATAGCAGCCTGCACGATCTCCAGAGCCACCCCGGCCCGGTAGGCCCAATGAGCAGGGTCGGCGTCGTAGGCTGCGGCTGCGGCTTGCTGCTGCTCGGAGGCGGCAGCCTGCTCCTGGTAGCGGTCGGCAAACTCCCAATCCAACCCGGCGACAGCCAGGGTTCCGATGCGGAAGCCGGCTCGCTTGAGTAAAATGGCCCAGGCAGCATCGGCGCCAAATGGTCGGCCGCAGTGAGCCTGCGCCAGCAGGAATTCGGCTGCCTTGCGGGAAAAGCCCTTAGAACCGGCGCTCAAATCAACCTGTCGTCCCAGAAAATATGAGCCGACCAGGTTGCTGATCGCTTCAGTCTGGATCAGAGCCTGCGGGTGGGTGGCGTAAGCGGGGGGTTGGCGCTCGATAAGCAGGTAATCCCAACGACTAATTTCCTGCGCTGTCTGAAGGAGCTCCTGAGGATTGGTTTCCAGCCAGCGCAGCAGGCGATCCAGATCGGCGTACTGGATAAACCCGGCTGCGGATTGCACCGCCTGCGCCAGCGACTCGCGCCGCCCGTCACGCCAATCCAGCGCCCGGTGGATGGCCAATTGCTCGCCGGCGCCGTCCGCCAGTCTTTGCAAGCTGTCCCAGGTGGGCTCATCCAGTTCGGTAGGCAGGACGATCACCACGTGCACATACATCGCCAGCAAATCAGGCAGCAGGGCTTTGAGGCGGGGCAGCTCGCCGCGTGGATTCCAGGTGGCGGCCAGGGCGATGCTCACAGCAGCATCCTCATGGCGAAATCTCCCAGGATTTCAAACTCCACCAGCCCCTGCCAGCAGCCGCGGCTGTCCAGGCGGGACAGGTAGGTATGGCTGGGACAGCTGCAGTAGGCATCCAGCGGCTGGGGACATTCCCGGATCAGGTGGCGCACGGCCGCCAGGTCCGGCTCGGCCACCCGGTAGCCGATGTGCGTCCAGTCGATCGTATCCAGGGCGCTGTGGCGCTCCTCGGCATACACCGCCAGCGCCACAAAAGCGCATTGCTGGCATTCGACCACCTGCAGCATCAAATCTCCCGAGCAGGCATCCGGCGGCAGCTGCAGCACCTGGACAATCTCCAGGCTGCCGGTTTCTAAGCAGTTAGGGCAGATGAAAGGCATGGTTCACCATTGCGACGGAAGACGGAGGACGGAGGACCGACGATCCCTGACCGCTGACGGCAGGACGGAGGACGGATGACTGACGACCGAGGACCGACGATCCCTGACCGCTGACGGCCGACGGTCGACGGAGGACGGATGACGGAGGACCGACGACGACCAATCCCGCTGGGTTTTTTCTCGCTCCAACGTTCCACGTTGGAGCGCATCCCCGAACGCTCTGCGTTCCTGCCGGTCGGAAAGAGGCCAGCACACCGAAGGCCTGCCCCCACCGCAGCGCCGTCGGGTACCGCCGCGGAATGATGGCACCACGGGGTCAAGGGGCGGTCTGCGGTCGTGCCGTCATCCGTCTTCCGTCTGTGGTCAGCCACGCGTCACCACACTGATAATCTTCCCAGCCACAATAATCACGCGAACGACCGTGCGCCCTTCCAGGTGGGGCTGCACCTTGGGGCTGGCCAGTGCCAGCGCCTGCAGCTCGGCTTCGCTCTCGTCGCCGGAGACCTGCAGGGTGTCGCGCAGGCGGCCGTCGACCTGCACCGGGATGGCAACCGTCTCCTCACGCGCCAGCTCGGCATCCCAGGTGGGCCAGGGCTGCTGGTGCACGCTGCCGGCATGACCGCTGAGCGACCACAGCTCGTCGGCGATGTGCGGAGCGGCGGGGGCCAGCAGCACCAGGAAAGCATCCAGGGCGCGCTGGAATGTGGCAGTGCGCCAGGCGCCGCTGCGCTTGCGCTCGCCCAGGGTGTTGGCCAGCTCCATCAGCGCCGAGATCATGGTGTTGAAGCGGAAGCCGGCAATGCGCTCGCTGACATGGCGGATGGTGCGCTGCAGCTCGCGCTCCAGCTCGGGGTCCTCGGAAGACTCAGCATTATCCGGCAGTGCGGAATATGTCTCGCCATACAGCTTCCAGATCCGGTTCAGGAAGCGCCAGGCGCCGCTCAAGCCTTCGGTGCTCCAGGCCACTTCCTGGTCGAAAGGCGCCATGAACATCTCGTACAGGCGCAGGGCATCCGCCCCATGCGAGGCCACCACGCTGTCGGGGGTGATCACGTTGCCGCGCGACTTGGACATGCGCTGCCCATCCGGCGCCAGCAGCTGGCCCTGGTTCATCAGTTTGGCGAAGGGCTCGTCAAAGGGCAGCAGCCCGGCGTCGTGCATCACCTTAGTCCAGAAACGGGCATACAGCAGGTGCAGCACGGCATGCTCGGCGCCGCCCACGTACAGGTCGACCGGCATCCAGTAGCGCATGGCTTCCGGCTCGAAGGGGCCTGCGGAATAGTGCGGGCTGGTGAAGCGCAGGAAATACCAGGAAGAACAGGCAAAACCGCCCATGGTGTCGGTCTCGCGCTCGGCCGGGCCGCCGCACACCGGGCAGGTGGTCTGGACGAACTCCGGCAGGCGGGCTAACGGCGAGCGGCCGCTGCCGTCCGGCAGGAAGTCGGTCATCTCGGGCAGCAATACCGGCAGCTGCTCGGCCGGCACCGGGACGGGGCCATGCTGTGGGCAGTGGATGATCGGGATCGGCGCGCCCCAGTAGCGCTGGCGGCTGATCAGCCAGTCGCGCATGCGGTAGTTGACCTGCGCTCCGCCCAGGCCGCGCTGTTGCAGCCAGTTGGCTACTGCCGCAGCGCCGGCTTCACTCGGCATACCGCTGAACTCGCCCGAAGCCACCATCCTCCCGGCTCCGGTGTAAGCTTCTTCAAGGGCCGCGCCGTCATGCTCCGGCGGGGCAATCACCAGGCGCACCGGCAGGCCAAACTGGTTGGCGAACTCGAAGTCACGCTGGTCATGCGCCGGCACGCCCATCACCGCGCCAGTGCCGTAGGAAGGCAGTACGTAATCGGCAATCCAGGCCGGAACGCGCTCGCCGTTGAGCGGATTGATCACATAGCCGCCGGTAAACACCCCGGTTTTGCGGCGCGTCTCCAGCATGCGCTCGACCTCGCTCTGGGCGATGGCCTGCGCCCTGTAGGCTTCCACCTCGGCTCGCTGCGCAGGGGTGGTCAGCCGCTCGACCAGCGCATGCTCGGGCGCCAGGACGTAGAAAGTGACCCCAAAGGCCGTATCGGGCCGGGTGGTGAACACCGGCGCCGGCTCGCCCGCCTCCGTGCGGAACTCGATGCGGCAGCCGGTGGAGCGGCCGATCCAGTTGCGCTGCAGGGCTTTGATGCTTTCCGGCCAGTCGATTTCCTCCAACCCGTCCAGCAGCCGCTCGGCGTATTCCGTGATGCGGAAGTACCAGGCCGGGATCTGCCGCTTGGTGACGCCGCTGTGGCCGCGCCAGCACACCCCGTCCTTGACTTCATGGCTGGAAAGGGTCGTCTGGCAGGTCGGGCACCACCACTGCCAGCTGCTGTCACGGTAGGCCAGGCCGCGCTCGAAGAGCAGCGTGAAGATGTACTGCGTCCAGCGGTAAAACTCCGGCGATGACGAGTTCAATCTCGCGGCTCCAGTCAAAGCCGATACCCAGCATCTCAAACTGGCGGCGGAAGTTGGCTGTGTTGCGGTCGGTGGATTGGCGCGGGTGGATGCCGTGGCGGGTAGCAGCCTGCTCAGCCGGCTCGCCGAAAGCATCCCAGCCCATGGGATGCAAAACATTGTAGCCGCGCATCCGGTAGTAGCGCGAGATTACATCCGTCGGCACATAGTTGCGGCAGTGCCCCACGTGCAGCCCATCCCCGGAAGGATACGGGAAGAAGTCCAGGCAGTAAAATTTCGGCTTGCTGCCCGACTCATCCGCCCGGAACAGCCCCAGCTGCTCCCAACGGCGCTGCCATTGGGGCTCGATCTGCTGTGGCCGGTACTCGGGCCAGGGGTGCGTAGCCTCTTTCACATCAATTCTCCAGCATCCTTACTTCACTTGTCACCCTGAGCTTGCGAAGGGTCTGGGCGTGTTTCTTACCCGCCGTGCAGGTCTCCTGCTCTCAAAACCGTAGGGCGGGTTTCTAACCCGCCGCGCAGGTCTCCTGCCCTCAAAACCGTAGGGCGGGTTTCTAACCCGCCGCATACTTCCTTCAAACCCGCGTCAGCCAGCCAAATCGATCCGGGGCCTCGCCATTGACAATCGCGAAGAACGCCTCTTGCAAGGCTTTGGTGACCGGGCCGCGGCTGCCGCTGCCGATCACCTGGCGGTCAATGGAGCGTATCGGGGTGATCTCGGCGGCCGTGCCGGTGAAGAAGACCTCGTCAGCCACGTACATCAAATCGCGCGGCAGCATCTGCTCGCGTACTTCGTAGCCCATATCCTTAGCCAGGGTCAGGGCAAACTCCCGCGTGATGCCCATCAGAATCGACGAAGCCACCGGCGGGGTGTAAATCACGCCGCGATAGACCACAAAGATGTTTTCGCCGCTGCCTTCGCTGACAAAGCCGTTGACGTCCAGGGCAATGCCTTCCACAAAGCCGTAATCTTTAGCTTCCATAGCGATATACTGCGAATTGAGATAATTGCCGCCCGACTTGGACATGGCTGCGAAGGTGCTGGTGGCCATGCGCCGCCAGGAGCTGACCATCACATCCACGCCATTCTCAATTGCATCCGCACCCAGGTAGCGCCCCATCTCGACGGTCATCACCGTGACGTGCGTCGGGCAGACAGCGGGCGTCCAGGCTGAAAGACTCCGAACCCCGAAAAACCAGCGGGCGGATGTAGCAGAAGGTATGCCCGTTGCGGCGCACCAGCTCCAGGATCACCTGCTCGATCTGCTCGGGAGTGTACGACAGGTTGATGCGCGCCAGGCGGCAGGAGTTGAACAGCCTGCGCACGTGCGCCTGCAGGCCGAGCACTGCCGGTCCCTGCGGCGTGCTGTAGGCGCGGATGCCCTCGAAGACGCTCGATCCGTAGTGCAGGGCGTGCACGCTGACGTGCACCTGGGCGGCATCCCAGGGGATGAACTCGCCGTCGAACCAGATCCATTCCGATTTTGGCAGTGGCATGATGACACTCTCCTCATTAAATTAAAAACCTCCATCCCAACAGGGACGGAGGTTACTACTCCGCGGTACCACCCTGCTTGCCCGGGCGTAGCAACGCCGCAGACCGCTCTGGCAGGCTGTAACGGGCCAATCCCGCCGCCGGCTGACAGGTTTTGCTCACCGGCGAAGCCCGCCCCCACACTGAGGGGCAGCAGGCGAGTTCAGCCCTACCGGCCGGCTACGGCCAGGTACGTGCTCCGCAAACACTTTACCGGGCTCACACCTCACTTTCCCGGCTCGCTGGCGGATGGCTTACTACTCCCGCTCTGGCTTTCAACCCCGGAAACAACAGAGATTGGCTGTGATACCAATCTCCTGTCCCGGGTGTCTGGTTGTGTGGACCCAGAGGGATTCGAACCCTCGACCTTCTCAATGCCATTGAGACGCGCTCCCAACTGCGCTATGGGCCCATCGCTACAGTGACGGCAATTCTACCTGCATTGTGAAATTCCGTCAACCCGAAAACATGCCTTTTTGTGATTTATCAGTGCGGCTAATCCTGGCAATAGCTTCCCAATAATATCAGCTGCCGGGCTGGAAAACAGCAAAAACGCCCATCTGGTGGAGGTATCCGTGTGAGCCTGGAAGGATTCGAACCGACTGCCTCTTCAGTACGATGGAGGATATAGGATTGTCCAGTTTTTAGGGACCACCACAGATATCCCATTACCACACCCGAGTACCAACATCTTGCCTAGAAAATTTGCGGAGTTCGTTCTACAAACGCCCTTCGATCCTGGAGCAGGTCAGTCTTCGTACGATCACAATTTCTAAAATCGCAAAGCAGCACTATAATTAAAAGTAGGAGTTCCTGAGATGGGCACAACACAGCGTATCAAAGTCCCTTCCTTAGCAATAATCCTGATTTGCATCGGCGTCCCCATTGTGCTGGCGTATGCCATTCCGAGGATTTCAGCCCGCCCTATCGAAGGACCCGCCTGTACAATTGCCTCCGCCTCCCGAAACCGCTGTATCGATTCTCAGTAACTACACAGAAGGTTTTGGTACTACTGATCCTTTTATCCAAACCGCCGGTGGGAGTATTTATCGTTACGAATGGCATGGTAATGATTTTGAATGGCTACCCAGCAGCCTGCCCGAAGACAGGCATGATATCCCCTGCCAGCCGAAAAGCATAAAGCGCATCGAAGCTACAGCGGGAAAGATCATTGGATGCCGTGAAACTCAAACAGCCTCAGAATTCGGCTCCGGGATGATCATATCTTTTGCTATTACAGAGAATGGGGAAGTCTGGAAATTAACAGATGACCTGAGCTACGAATTGTTCACTTATTGCCTCATGGGTATTCTCGTCCCCATTGGATTGATCGTTGGGATCGGGATCGTGGTAACACGGAATAAATCCTTAAATCGTGCAAATAATTAACTTGAAACGTGATGGTTTAGCCCACACTCTTCTTTCAAGTATTCCGTCAACCCGAAAAAATGCTGTTTTCGCGCATTTTATGACTACTTACCAGACGATAACTTTCCAGCGACATCATCTGCCGGCGTGGATCAAAAGTCACCCTGTAATGGTCATACAGCTCTGTTCCCAGGATTCCATCCATTCCTGCCAGGCTGATGCTCATATCCAGCAGCTGGGGTAAAGCGCCGCAGCGCATGCTGCAGACTTCTCCGCCAAGCTCGAACTTGAGCTGGTAGACCGTTGTTTCAAATTCACCCACCAGCGGGTAAAAATCTTTTTCAGTATCCAATGCTTTCTGCCCGGCGAGCGCCTCCTTGCGCAGGTAGTGGATCTTGGCGCCAGTATCGATAAACATCTTCCTGGGATGTCCGTTGACGCCGATGCCGGCATACGGGACGTCAAAAATTGTATCGAGTGGAATCCTCACCGGCCCTGCCGCTATGAAATCCTGGCTGAAATGGAGCATCCGGTTCTGAACATCAATCTGGAAGAATAATCCTTTGAGCACATCCATCCCCAGCAGCAGCTGGATGGGGATGCCAATCTTCTGGCTGATATATTCGGTGGTAACGCCCATGTAATCCCGCGCAACCTGGAGCCGCTGGTCCATGAACTCAAATTTTTGCATGCTGCCAAAACTAACCGGCGAGCCCGTATCCAGCAGGATCACCTGCCCGTCCACAGAAAAAATCAGGTGCCCTTTCGCCTGGGGTAGAAGCGGAAAAGATTGGGTAACCCCGCGGCGCTGTTTGTGCATGTAAGCATCGGCATGACTCCGTTTGCGGTCGAGCTCATCCATCCCAGTACGCATGCGATCCGACATGTTTTCATAGTACTGCGCCACACTCGGCGCTAGTCGCTCACGATGAGTTCCCAGGCTGTTTTTGACCAGCACACTGGCCTGTTCGCGCTTGCCTTCTCTTTCGAGCTTAAGCGCCGCCGAGGCACGGTCGGCCAGCTCTACCTGCGCGAAACGCGTGAGCAGCTCCTCATTCGCGGGAGCGCCGTCTATCTCTTTAAGTCCAGCCAAACGGATGGATCGATCCGCCTGAGCTTCCATCAGCAGGTCATTTTCACCCCTTGCCAGGACATTGACCTGCAGCGGCAGCATAGTGTCGATCGCTCCGCCGGGGATGTTCACTTTGACATAGATTTGCCGCTCCCTGCCGGAGGGCAGCGAGCCGACATGAATGTGAAGCTTACCGGGTTCTTTCTGCTCGTGACGCCACTCCCCCAACACACTAACCTGCAGGCCGGCCGGGTAGGAGAGGATGACTTCCACCTGGTGGGCAAAGATCGTCAGCAGCTCCTGAAACTCATTTTCGAAGATGCCCGGTATGCTGGAGGGAGTTTCGATAAAGTAAAAACGCCCGTCGGCCTGGTTAGCCATATCTTCCAGCAGGTGATGGTTGAAGCCGGTGCCCACCCCAAAAGTAGACGTGAAAACGCCACGCTGCGCCAATTCCCTGGCATGGCCGGCAAGCTCAGACGGTTCGATAATCCCCACATTGGCCAGCCCGTCGGTCAGCAGCAGCGCCCGGTTAATCGATCCATTTTGGGAAGATTCGGCTACCTGCTGGCAGCCGGTCAGCCAGCCGCCGCTAAGGTTTGTGCTTCCCCCCGACCGGATAGTGTCGATCATCCGCAGCAGCCCCGCGGCTGCGCGCATCCAGGCGCTGGCTTGGAAACAGGACGCGCACCGAGTCATCATAATCCACCAGGGCAACCCGGTCCTTTTCTTCCAGGAGCTCTACCACATGCCGGGCAGCCTGCTTGACGAACTCCAGCTTTTCTCCCTGCATCGATCCGGAACGATCCAGGATCAGCGCCAGGTTGAGAGGCGAGCGCTGCAAATCCATTGCAATCGCAGGCGCCTGCACCGCAATTTCCAGGATTCTTTCGGACGATTCTGCATGGGGTGTCAGCTCCCGGTCGAGATTAAATTGTACAGAAATATTCTTGGCAGCCATGATGATCTCCCTATGTTTCAGGTATATAGCTTCTGCGCGATTTTAATGAGCTCTTCGAGTCGTTTTTCATCCTGTGGCGAGAGCGGCTCTTTGACCAGAATTTCAACCCCGGAGGCCAGAAAGATGCGGCGCCAGCTCTCCGCCGGCGACCCAGAGACATACTGCTGCGGAGCTGCCTTTCGGCTGTGAATACGGTGTGCATCCCCCGGATCCTGGACAGGCTTGTGGGAAGAAGTTGTCAGCAGCCTGGTAATATAATCCAGGGCGCTGTCCGGCTCCGTCTCATTCTTCCGGTTTTCGGCAATCCGCGGCGCCGGAGCCGGGGGCGGGGCCGGGCGAGTGTGCCTGTCGTTTTGCTCCTCCAGCAAGATCTGCACCTCATGCGAGGTCAGCGAGTTCAAGCGCTCCCGGATTTCCTTCAGCGGTAAGAAGTTCTTCTTCAGCTCCTGGATCAGGATTAACCGCTTGAGGTGATCCTGGTTGTAGTATGCGAATTTTCCCCGGTTGTCCGGCTCGGGCAGCAGCCCCTCCTGCTGGTAATAGCGAATCGTCCTTGGGCTTACCCCGGTTTCTTCCGCCAGGTCCTGGATTAAGAATTCATCTTGCATCATTTGGTCAGAGCTTTCTGATAATCATTGAAATCACTACCGTAACAGCATTGCTGTAATAATAACACCTGTTGTGTAATCTGTCAATAGCTATTACTTTTCTTATAAGCTGCGCCATATCGAGTGCGCATGATTGAAGCTTTAAATCACACTCGCCTGCTGCCAGGTTGATAAAAAAAGAAACCGCCGTTACAGGCGGTTTCCATAAATCGGCAAATTATTGCATCACGCCAACTGGCTGAAATTGCGCAGTAACTTCACACCCAGGTGCGGATAGCGCTCGACCAGGTCGTCGAACTGGTGCAGGGATAATCGCAGAAGGCTGGTCGGCTGCCCGGCAGTGACGCTCAGCTCACCCTTGCCTGCCAGAAGCAGACCCTCGCCCAGGCACTCACCGGCTCCCACAGACCGCTCGCCGGCCTGCAGGCTGCCTTCCAGGACCACGCACAATCCATTCACCGCCAGCGTCTCGCCGGCGCCCAGCTTAATCTCCTCGGCAGATCGCACCACAAAATCTGCCTCCAGCGCAGTCAGGCCGTGAAAGGCAGGCAGGGCGGCGATTGCTTCGCGAATGCGGCGTTGAGCGTCTCTGCGGATGAACGGCAATGTGACGATGTCGAAGACCGCCTGGACGGAGGGAACCAGCTCCAGCCGGCCCAGGTCCCAGGGGACGTTGATTTTCATCATCTTGACCACATCCCAGCGGCTGGTGTTGTGGAAAACCATCCCGGGAACATAGGCGACCGGCAGGAAACCCAACTCGACCATGGTGCGCTGGATGCGCGGCTGGGTGGCAATCACGTCGATTTCAATCACTTCCGCCTTGTGGACCTGTTCCGCCTGCTCGACCACCCGGCGCAGCAGCCCGCCTTTGACGGCATCCTCACGTGCAATTAGCTCGACGATGCGCACGCTTTTTTCGCCTTCCGAATAGAGATATCCCACCGCTCCCAGCGTCCGGCCTTCTTCGCTGGCCACCAGGTAGCTGGCACGCCGGGCATTCATTTTCGAGATACCTTGATCCAGGTGCACGCCGCCGAGCACCTCCGGGTCACGCGCCACACCCTGATCGGTCTTGATCACACGCACCAGGTCGCCGCTGGTCAGCGGTTTGATCGCCAGGCGCTCGTACAGAGGGTATTGGCGCACATTTGGCACGATCTTGACTGCTTCATCCAGCTCCAGGTGACTCAGCGCCAGCGATGCCAGCGGCGCCACCACCGGGATCAACCTGGCGGCGCCTTCCTGGCGCAGCTTGCGCCCGTTTTCGCGCAGCAGCCCGGAGAAAACGTTCGAGCCGCGCGGCTTTCCCTGGTGCGCCATCGGTAAAAAGCCTAACGGTACCAGGCCGAGCTGATCATTGATCTTCTGGCTCTTGGGATGGGCGGTGCGGGCTTCGGCAAAGAGAAACTCGACCTGGTCGTTGGAGGCTTCGATCAGCGCTTTGACCATGCTCTGGCCCAGGCCCTTTCCGCCCACGGATGGGTCGATCACCAGCCGCCCGAGCTCGGCGATCTGGTCGTCGTAGTCGCCCGAATCCAGCACGACCGCGCCGGAGCCGACCACGCTTCCATCCTCCTCGATCACCAACCACAGGATGTTGTCAGAGTACATGCCGCGCTTGACCCAATGCGGGTCATAAAACTCCTTATAGATGTAATCATCCCCATAATTGATGCGGAACAAACGGATGACCTGCTCGATATCTTCTTCTTGGATTGGACGTATGTTCATGGCGTTATTCCCAGGTGGAAATTGCTTACAAGTCGTTTCGTTGATGCTGATCAGCGCTCAGACTTGCGCAGTTGTGCTGGTTTCCCATCAACATTCTGCGCAAGTCTGAGCCTGGAATTCTATGTAGGTGGATACTGTTTTTTGGTGTTTCCGATCATCATACAATAGCAAGATTCGGAATTTGCGCCATCTGTTCCACCGCGGATGCCAGTCTGCACCTGTGGAAGGCGCACATCCATCAGGCTCAGGTCAAATTCCCAGCCTTCCTGTGCCAGAGTATCTGGCAGGGTTCCGGCTTTGCGCGCTGCCAGGATGCGCTGCCGGAATGCCCGCTCGCGGCGCATGCGCTGCTGAAATTCCTCCCAAGTACGAGACATTAGGTTTTACCTCCTTTCTTGTTAAGATTCGGTTCACTCTTTTAAAGTCTGAAGCATACGGGCGAACATCATTTCAGCCATATCGTCCCGTGGATCTGCTGGGATTTCCTGGTCGTCAGCCTGCGATGAGAAGTGCAGCATCAAAAAAGCGCGCTGGTCATCAGGCAGTGAGGCGTTCGCACTCTGTATATAGGCTTCAGGATCGGACAGAAAGCTGCGCCGTTGATCCAGGTCATAAGCCAGATCAACAAACAGCTCGCGCAGGCTTTCGTCTTCCAGGTACGCTGCAAAGCGCTGTCGTAGCGTGGTGCTCAAGTTGCCTGTGATCCAGTTAAATTCTTCTTCGTATGAGATGTCCAACGGCGGACCGGCAGGGATTTTTCGCCTCTGATCGGTCTGGCGATTAACCAAATGGCGGTAGCACAGCGGATTTTTCGCCAGCGCGTTACCGGTCAGGCTGTACACATTCGCCGGGCAGCCGCGGCAGACCATATAAAAGTCGCATTCCCCGCAGCCTTCAAAAAATTCCCGCCGCCGGTACTGCCGCAAAGCAGGCGAGCCCAGGAAAATATCCTCAAAGGATTGCTCGGGCATCCTGCCCACCTGTAGGGATGGTAAACGGCGGCAGCCCAGCACCACACCATTGGATAAAATTGCGCCACCGTTCCAGCCGATCAGGCATCCGCCGATATTGCTCAATTCCAGGGCACAATATGGATAGAACTCACCCATTTCAAAGCGATTGAGCTGGTGAAAAGAGCATTTTTCGGCCACGCCAAGCCCAAAACCGGCTTCTTCAAGTCGCTTCTTTTCAGCGTTATAGCCGGCCAGGATCGATTTTAATTCTTGCGGGGTAAAATTGTGGTTCAAATTGGCTGCGTTGCCCACGTACACGCCAACATCAAAGCTGAAGGATGTAGCCGCGGTATGTTCAGCCACGAAACGCAGCAAAGGAATCAGCTCGGCTGCGTTGCTGGGAAAAAGGGTGAACATCACATTGCAGCGGATGCCTGCCTGTTTCAGCTGAGCCAGCTTCTCCACGGTGCGGCGGAAGGTGCCGGGATCTTTGCGGAACCGGTCGTGGTTTTCTTCCAATCCGTCCAGGCTGAGTTGGTAATGCTCTACTCCCAGCTCGACCAGCGCGGCGATGTTATCTTCCGTCAATGTCTCCGGGTTGCCCATCATCGAAACTGTTTTCCCCCGCTTGCGCAGCTCCCGAACGAATTCCTTCCAGTCCTTGCGCAGGAGAGGGTCCCCGCCTGTGACGGCAACATGACCAATATTGACATCCCATTTCTGCTCAAACTCGCACAAGGAATCCAGGGCGCGGAAAAGGTCACTGAGAGACAGGCTTTCATTCCGCTCTGCCGGCCAGGTGAGCGGGTCATACATGTAGCAGTGCTCGCAGCGGTGACCGCAGTTGGTTGTGATATGCCATTGAATGCTCAAGTTCAGCTTTGCAGTTCTGCGGTCACTCACAAAACTCCGCTCAAAGCCGTCCTGCGAGGCGTTGCCCTCCAGTGTGCCTGACATGATTTTAGTATAGTCCTTTTCCCCAAGTGCAACAACTTACCCTTCGCTTAAATCTTAACGTGGCAAAGCACACAACAAGATACCGGGAATCAAAAACCCCCATCCCTGGGGGTTTGCGTGTGAACCTGGAGGGATTCGATCCCTCCATCTCTAACAATTGATCAGGAAAAGTTGTTCAAAGAGTCCATGCCCTATTAATAGTAGGCATAGACTCCCCATCGGGGCACATTACGGGCACTGAGCCAGGTTCTGGATATCTTCCTGGATCTGCAGAATGCGGTTGCCAGGATCGGGGTGTGTGCTCAGAAATTCGGGAGGGTCGATTCCCTGGCTGAGTGAATCCAGGATCTGCATGACCTTGACCATATCCTGGGGGTCGTAGCCGCTGTCGTTCATGAAGCAGACGCCCAGCCAGTCGGCTTCGGATTTCGTCATCTCGACTATATTTCATGCCGATGAGCTGGCCGACGATGGCAGCCATTGAGGAGGCGGCGACGCAGCCATTGGGGCTGTTAGGGTCGCAGGCAGCAATGACGGCAGCGCCGCTAAGACCCTGGGTGAGCTGGGCTTTGGCGATCTGCTCGGCGGAGTGACGGGCGACGACATGCCCAGTTTCATGACCAAGGATGCCGGCTAGCTCGCCGTCAGTCTGCAGGTGGTCGTAGAGGGCGCGGGTGATGAAGACCTGCCCGCCGGGTAGGGCAAAGGCGTTGACGGTCTGCAGGTCGGCAAGCAGATGGTAGGCGTATTGGTAAGGGGTGGTGCTGGCGGGGGAGTCCTGAACTATCCGCTGCCCGATCTGCTGGACACGTTGTTGGTCAGACTGGTTGGGGTCAAGACCGTCGAACTGGTCGACAACTTCAGGAGCAGCCTGCAGCCCCATGGCGATCTCCTGATCAGTACTCATACTGATATGCTGGACGTCTTTCGTGACGGGGTTGGTGGATTGCGAGCCGAAATAGGTGATGAGGGAGATGGCGACGACGACGCCAGCCAGAATAAGCCTTCCATTGCAACCGCTACCACGTCCACGAAAAGCTTCTTTTAGAGCCATAAATTGCCCTGTATCCTTACTTGAAATTATGCCGCAAGCCGGTCAGGCTGACGGACGATCCGGATAAGCGCCAATCCGGTGATGGCGCCGGCGACCAGGCCGGTGATGCCGACAGTGACGAGTACGCTGGCGAAAGTGGTAGGCACCGCATTTTGGAAGAAAACGCCGGCCGCCAGCTGGCTGAGGTAGGCGCCGAGCGTCCAGCCGATGACGTTGGCGAGGATCCAGGTAGCCAGGTGGGGGATTTCTCGGCGAAGGACTGGATATTGGAAGAGGGCGACAATTACTCCGAATAGTATAAAACCAACAAGCATCCCGAGTGGAGTTTTGGATAACAGCTGCACAACGAACAAACCAAGGGTATATCCGACCACCCATCCGACGGCGTGGTTAAGGATCCAATCATAGGAGTTCGAGACGTAGGGACGCAGCACCAGCCATTGAGCCAGGCCAAGAAGGATGCCAGTAATAATAGGGACGATGACGCGGGCTACGCCCAGGTCGAGCGAACCAACCAGGAAAGCGAAGGGAAGGTAGCCAAGGAGCATACCAAGGGCGGTGGCGAGGGTCCAGGCGAGCCAGAGGCCAAATTCGTTGCGTTTTACTTTGGTTTCATCAATATCGATAGTCATCTATTTTAATATGCCAGAAGATAAACGCAGGTGCAAGGAAGATGTAGTCGTTGCGGGCCGATCACGTGGAAGAGGAGGAGGAATAGTGCTAGTAAATTGATTATACATCAAACGGTAGGTATGGAGCGAATGACTCTCAACTAGCGTTTGGGCTCGCAATCGAGAACAGGCGGTGTATTGTGACGCTGTTGAGACTCAAGGTCACTATACTGATATTAATTGAGTGGAAGATAACAGTCTTTCGCATGGGTACAAGAGATAAATCGATTATCAGAGAGTTAAGTCAACTGCCACATGGTCACTCGGCCAGGTGGCTCCCAATAGATCTTCAATAGATCATTCAAAAGGAGAAATCTCATGTTGTGGGCGATTATCTTGATACTCGTCGTACTGTGGCTGCTCGGCTTTTTCGGTCGGAACATTAATTCAAGCTTCCCGAAGACCGGCAATTGGATTCACATCCTGCTCGTGATTGCTCTCATTCTCCTGATATTGCAGCTACTTGGGGTGATTTAAACCGCCTGCGGCGCGATGTTTGGACAGAGCCTGTCAAAGATGATGAAGATTTCATCTTGCTAAACCCGAGAGCGATCTGCCAGCTGGCCCATAAAACGGGTGGCGGATCGCTAGAAATTCCCAATTCATAGGAGATAGATAATGAACGATAAGGCATTTGAAAATAAAGTTGATCGAGACCTGGACAATCTAAATAAGGACTTCGCTATATTGGGGGATGATAGCCTCACCGGATTGAGCAGGATGTTTGAACAAATGGCAGACGATGTAAAGGAAACGGTTGCTGACGCCGTAGAGGCTATTAATCAGACTGTTGGACAAGGATTGAGCCAATATAATTTGAAAGTTCAGGACGCTGTAGACAAAGTTCCAGGCGGTTTCAGCGAGAAGGCAGCCAGATACCCCTGGGTGACACTAACGTTCACCCTGGCTGCAGGTCTGCTGCTGGGTGTTTTGCTTAAACCTGGCCGGCATCCTGTTGGGTAGTTCTCGACCAGAAAAGTTGGCGGAAGTTCGATATTAATCGTCCTGCCCAGGAGAACGTGGTTATACCAGGCAGCAGGCCGAAAGAGAATTTAGAAAGAGGACAATATGACCGATTATAAAGAAATAAGAACTACCGAGCATGAATCGGGAAGCGAACAGCGTGTCGCTTCCTTTAAAGCCACCCAATTAGTCTGGCTGCTGGTGGGCCTTCTTGGAGCCCTGATTGCATTACGAGATCGTGTTTAAGTTGATCGGAGTTAATGCAGCCAATCCTTTCGCAGCGCTGCTTTACAATGTAACCGACATTTTCGTGGCTCCTTTTGCAAGTTTGACGAGTGCCCCAGCGGCTGGCGGGATGGTGTTGGAAATTTCTTCCGTAATTGCGATAATTGTGTACCTGCTGATTGGTTGGGCTATTGCGCGGGCGATTTATGTACTTTTCTACCGCCCACGCGGCCCCGTGAGCGTCAGTCAGACGATTGTTGCTGAACATACCCCTCAGCCAGTACCTGTGGTTGTTAGCCAAACGACGACGACGGATCGCACAACAACTCAAACATCGGATTCGCTTTGATAGCGGGATAGGTATATACCAACATTGTAGTGATAGGCTCTCCACGATTTGTATCCGGCCACAGGGCCAGGAGAGTCAAACAACAGAAGTTTTTTTCAATATACCGTTCAGGAGGTAACAAATGAAACTAAGTGCTCCAAAACAGATCACCTGGATCATTGCTTTGATCCTCGGGGTCGTGGGGATTCTGGCAAGCCTGGTGGCCATTCCGGTCATCACCCCCGAGATTGGCTATTGGCTTTTGGTTGCGGGGTGGGCACTCTTGCTGGTCGCCACGATCACACGCGGCTTGTAGTTAGGCGAAGGGCGGTTGACCTGCACTCTCAAAAATCAGATCCAATATTAATTTCAGGATCAGGAAGAGAGGGCAGGTCATTCGGGCGGACTAAATGGGGAGACCGAACAGCCTCAACCCGAATGCGATCCTATGTCCTTAAATTCCATGCCGTGTTACCGGCTTTGCAGCTGGTTGAAGTAGGCATCATGCAGGGTATGCAAGTCCAATTCAAGGTTAAAAAGGCGCATTTACATCGATTTTTGCGTCGTGCGTACTCCAGACCCGACGCTCTGGATCAGGACTGGAACGAAAATCTCGACTACATCATTTAACCGGCTCGATCTCACCCGGTCGCCAGGTCTTGTCAAACCAGGATTGAAGCGGTCCATAAAGGCGAAGGAAAGTAAACCAACCTTTGCCTGGAACCGTCTGCAACCAGTTGGTCTGATGACCCTCAGGTGGGGTCGGTCCGAACCATATATCCACCGAAGTATCCGGGTTGATGACAATGTCTTTGGTGTTGCTGCTGATGCTCGGGAATTGTTGGTCGGTTTGGAGCATCGTACGTGTTTGATTGTCGTAAACTACAAAGGACCAAAAATCCTTAACAGGTATGTTGGGCGGCAGGTGAACCTTATAGGGTTTACTGCCGTCAAGTGGCTTACCTTCTGAATCTACCATCGCCGCAGCGTATTGAGAGCCGACCCCCAACATTTTTAAGACCATCGCCGGTGATATTCCATTTGCAAAATACCAATAACCTATACGAGCATCTAGATTAGGAACACCATCTAAAAGGAACTCATGATTACCGCAAAAATAAAGTGAAAACCAGGCACTCTCCGGGTAGAAATAACGCTCCTTAATCCGACTTGTGAACAAATTGACCCGGGCTGCAGCATTTCCAACCGCAACGGCTTCGGTAAGAAGCGCCTTCATCCGTGCATCCGGCATAAAAGGTTTGCTTTTGACAATGCCAATAGCGGCGAGTAATCCAAGTGTATCTGAATTGAGGGTGTTATCAGGCTCTTCCTGGATGATGACATTGATATGTTCATAGAATGAAAAATCATTCGCGGCTACAGTGTTAATTTCTTGGCCGGATATGTTTATGAACTTCATTGGAGGTGGATTCTCAGCCTGTGCAAGCAGATATACTTTTACGAGATTTTTAATCATCTTGACAGCGGGTTTTGGGTCTCCTTCGACCGTAAATCCCCGCCAGCCACAAAAATTACCGTAGGTTTCTGAGCGAAACACGTAGTAGCCTTCGGGCACTTCGCCAGCATAGCCGGGAGGCAGCAAGAGATACTTGCCTCCTTTACCTCTATCCGGTCCAGCGTTTCCGATATCGGTAACATAATTAAACCAAAAGTCATTAATCAATCCGAGTATATTCGGGGGTGACTCGATAACAAGCGGGCCATCCCTCAAGTCCAACCACATCCAGCAATAAATTGTTTCACAATTGGGTATCAGATACAACGACTTTGAATCCAGCAGGGTTTCAGAAATCCCAACGGTTTGATTGTTGGTCACTCCAACACTGCGAAAACCCTCACGGAGGGCATAAGCCTGTGCCCAAGGTAAAGCTGTCAGATATACTTGCACCCCCCGTTGGAAATCGAGGTAGTCATAAACCTTCTCGATGGTGGCGTCGTCTGGGAAACCGTCACAGAATCTTAGCGTCCCTATCCGCGTTTCGACGGTGTCCGGCGTTAATATTTGCGCCGGGATTTCAGTAGCCATCTTCATTTTATTTTCTGAAACCATAGGGTCGGATTTCATGATTTCATCCTCGGATATTTCACTCGGGGTTTGTCAATCCTGGGTCATGAACAAATCCTGATTATTGATTTTATTATCGCGCATTTTCCTGCTACATGCACACCATGATCCCGAATACAAGGTAGCTCGAGAGCGAACTCTTTCGTCGCCGCTATCGAAACGGCAGCTACAGCAAGAGGATTAAGGCATGATCGTCAACACGATGGAAAGCAGCACTCCCCCGGCAACCACGCTGCCCAACTGCCCGGCAGTGTTCGCTCCCATGGCGTGCATCAAGATGAAATTCTCGAAATCTTCATCCTGGGCGACGCGCGCCGCCAACCGCCCGGCCATCGGGAAGGCGCTGATTCCGGCTGCGCCGATCAATGGATTGATCTTGCGGCGGCTCATCACGCACATCAGCTTGCCAAAAAGCAGCCCGGCGACTGTATCCAGGACAAACGCCAGCAAACCCAGCAGCAAGATCAGGATGGTTTGCCAGTTCAAGAAGCTGGCCGCGCTCATCGTTGTGCCAATCGTGAGGCCCAAGAACAGGGTGGCGATGTTGGCGATTTCGTTTTGCGCCGCTTTGTTTAAGCGCTCGACCACCCCGCTTTCGCGCAGCAGGTTTCCCAGCATTAGCATGCTGATCAGCGGCAGCGCAGCCGGCACCAGCAAGCCGATAATAATGGTGACAGCGAGTGGAAACAGGATGCGTGCCGGCTGCGAGATCGGCCGCGGTGTGTATTCCATGCGGATCTGCCGCTCCGACTTGGTGGTAAGCAGCCTCATGATTGGCGGTTGGATGATGGGCACCAGGCTCATGTAAGAATATGCCGCTACGGCGATCGGCGCCAGCAGGTTAGGCGCCAGCTTCGTAGCCACGAAGATCGAGGTCGGACCGTCAATCGCACCGATGACCCCAATCGAGGCTGCCTGGTTAAGCGGGAAGCCCAGCAAGGTGGCCAGCATCAGCACCCCAAAGATCCCAAACTGCCCGGCGGCCCCCAGCAGCACCATTTTAGGCTGAGAGAGCAGCGGGCTAAAATCGATCATTGCGCCCACACCGATGAAAATCAACAACGGGAACAGCTCGGTGCTGATCCCGGCACGGTAGAGCAGCCCGAACAGGCCCTCGCCATCGCTCATTCCTGCAAGCGGGATGTTCGCCAGGATGCAGCCAAATCCAATCGGCAGCAGCAAGACCGGCTCATATTCTTTGAGAATCGCCAGGGCAATCAAAGTCAGCCCGACGGCGATCATCAATGCGTTGCCCCAGGTAAACGCCGCCAGACCTTGAGTCAAGCTATCAAACAGCGAATTGATATCCATCCATCTACCCTGTAAATTCGACCAGCAGGTCGTGATGCTTGACCGATTGCCCCTGGGTGACCGACACTTTGCCTATTGTCCCAGCGCGCGGCGCGCGGATCACGTTTTTCATCTTCATCGCTTCCAGGACGCACAGCTCTTGCCCATAGGCCACCTGGCTGCCTGGTTCCACCGCCACGGATATGATCGTACCAGGCATCGGCGCCAGAATTTCTCTCACCTGGCTGTCCCCACTTTCTTCGGTTTTGCCTGGCAGGGCTGGCGTCTCAGACGCAGCCTCCTTCGCATCTGGCCAGACTTCGATGGGCATGCCGTCCACCACCGCCAGCACCGGCCTGGCTTGCAGGTCGACAATCTCCACCTCGTACAAGTGGCCGTTGATCAATACTTTATAAAATCGATTGGCTGTCATCGCACGGATCCTCTGCGATTCAAGATTTTGGAACGCATTACTGCCTGCCAGGGGCTGACCACCGCGGTGGCCGGCAGCGGGAAGGGGTTGACCGCATCGCTTTGCATGCTTTCACTCTCTGCTGCCAGCGCCAGGGCCGTGGCCACGGCTACGCTCGCAGCCAGGCGCCGATATTCCAGCTCCGGATCTTCCCGGACAGCCGGCTCCCGGCTCATCCGGCCGCCCAGGTGAGCCACCAGCGCGATCAACCCCCACAGCAGCACAATGATGGCGAAAACCATGCCCATTCCAACCAGGGTGATTAATAAGGATGTGGAGAGATCGCTCATGGTTACACCGGAATATTGCCATGTTTTCGCGAAGGTGCGGTGGAAAATTTATCCCGCAGCGCCGAAAGCGAAGCAGCCACTTTGGGGCGTGTTTCCTTCGGCTCGATAACGTCGTCCACGTAACCCGCCCGGGCGGCGTAATACGGGTTGTTGAACTGGCTGCGATACTCCTCAATCAGGCGCTTGCGCACCTCGACCGGGTCTGCGGCGCTCTCGATTTTTTTGCGGAAAAGGATGTTTACTGCGCCTTCGGCGCCCATCACGGCGATCTCGGCGCTGGGCCAGGCGTAGGTCACGTCCGTTCCCAGGTATTTGCTGCTCATCACCACGTAAGCCCCGCCGTAGGCTTTGCGGGTGATCACGGTAATCTTGGGCACAGTGGCCTCGGAAAAAGCGTACAGTACCTTTGCGCCGTGGCGGATGATGCCGTGATGTTCCTGATCGACGCCGGGTAAAAATCCGGGCGAATCGACAAACGTCACCAGCGGGATATTATAACAATCGCACATGCGCACGAATCGCGCCATCTTATCGGCTGCGTCGATATCAATCACGCCAGCCATCACGCTCGGCTCTTGTGCGACGATACCCACGCTGTGCCCGGCGATGTGCGCCAGGCCGATGATGGCATTGCGTGCCCAGGCCGGCTGGAGCTCGATGAACGAGCCCGTGTCGACCACCCGCTCGATCACTTCGTGCATGTTATATGGCTCGAGCGGGTCCAGCGGCATAATCCGGTTCAGTTCTTCATCCATGCGCAGTGGATCGTCCGTCGGAGGCTGGTAAGGCGGGTTTTCCACGTTGTTGGATGGGAAATAGCCCAGCAGGCGGCGGGTTGTAGCCAGGGCACTGACTTCGTCCGGCAAAGCCAGGTGGGCCGAGCCAGTCAGCTCCATGTGCACCTTCGCCCCGCCCAGCGCCTCGGCGTCGATCACCTCGCCGGTTACAGTTTTAATCACCTCCGGCCCGGTGATGAACATAAACGACTGTTTCTCGACCATGATCACCAGGTCGGTCAGTGCGGGTGAATACGCCGCCCCGCCGGCGCACGGCCCAAGCATCAGGCTGATTTGCGGCACCACGCCGGAATACTGTGCATTACGGCGGAAGATCTCGGCATAACCGCCCAAAGCGTGCACCCCTTCCTGGATGCGCGCCCCGCCCGAATCGATCAGCCCGATGATCGGGACGCCATTGCGCACTGCCAGGTCCATTACACGGCAGATTTTGTGGCTCTGCATCTCGCTCAAGGTTCCGCCATACACCGTGAAATCCTGGGCGTAGAGGTACACCGTGCGGCCGTCGATCTGCCCATAGCCGGTGATCACACCATCCCCCAGATAGTGCTCACTGGCCCGGCCTTCCACGTCGCCTTCCTGGGCAACAAACGGCTCGAGCTCCTGAAAGGTGTTGGCATCCAGCAGGGCATCCAGGCGTTCGCGGGCGGTTAGCTTGCCCTTGGCATGTTGGATGGAAATTCGATCGGAGCCCCCGCCCAGACGAGCCTTGTAGCGCATTGTGCGCAGCACAAGGATGCGCGGGTCCTCCAGGTATTCCAGGTCATCATCCATGAGTGCTCCTTATTTCGTGTCACCCTGAGCTTGCGAAGGGTCTGGATCCTTGGCAAGCTCAGGATGACTTCTACAATTGCGTGGCCCACATAATGCGAGCCCCATTTTTTGGATAATCGTTAACTTTATCTGGCATCATAATCGCAATTTAAGAACAAGAATAGTGACGAACATCCCGTAAATCTGATTATCTCTCACACAATGTAGACTGTTCGATCCTGACATCTCGTCAAGCCGGGGGGATGTGCCACTTTCAAGAGAATCCCGGAAAGCACATCAGCAATCCAGGTTATCGCCCCGAGCCTGAATGAAGGGCAACCTGCCGCCCTGTCCAAAGTGGAGATATCGCCTGGGCAGGCTAGAAACCTGTGGTTTTTGATTAGGGGAAAGGGAGGGTTGACCCCCACAGATGCAGGCTGTGACTACCCAGGTATCCCCGGTTCAGGCAGGAGGCTGTCCCAAGAGAACCTTTTGGGACAGCCTCCTGCCATGCTACCGGTACAGGCGCGGCAGCCAGAGATTGTAGCCATCGGTAACCTGGAGACTCCAGGTACCCAGGGAGGTAAGGTTGCCGGCTGCATCCCATGCTGCTAAGCTGATTGTGTAGTCGCCTGCAAAGTTGAGGTCGGGGAAGTAGCTCCACTGGTTATTCTGCACCTGGACCACACTACGCTGTGTGCCAACAGTGGGCGAGGTCAGGCGCACCACAATCTCCACCTGTCCGCTGCCATCGCCGGCGGTTCCAGACAGGATCGGTACTGGAGTGCGGGTGTAGTCGCCCAGATGAACGGTCGACAGCGCCGAGGTAACCGCCACCTGCGGAGCCACGCTATCGAACCAGTAGGTCGTTTCCAGGGGTTGGCTGGAACGGTTGCCGGCCGCGTCAATTCCGTAGAGCGTTAGCTTCTGCGAGGCATAGTCCACGCTTATAGGAACCTCCAGCGTGGCGCTCCAGGTGCCGGTCAGAACATTATTGTTATTCAGCTCGATCGTTTGACAGCTGGTGAAGGCAGAGGGAGGATTTGAAACACCCGCTTGGGTGACCGGACCCAGACAGATGTCCACATTCGCTACCTGGTCGTTATCCATGATCTGGCCGCTAAGTTTCGTCTTTACTGGGCCGATGACCGCGGCAGTCAACGCCGACAGGCTTTCTGCGTCCAGGGTGGCGGTGGGCGGCAGCGAGTTCGATCAACAACACCCGCCAGCGGCTCCAATCGCTGGTGTAGCCAAAAGGATTGGAGGCCCGGGCGCGGGCGAAATAGCGCGTGTCGTTCGGCGCTTGGGGCAAGCTCACAGCGCACGACCACAGCCCGCTCTTTGGCGCAGATACATTGCAATGCGTATCCGTTGTGTCGCCATCAGGATCCAGGATTTGCACGGTCACGCCGGCCACTCCGCTGGGATCGTAGGCGCTTCCGTTTAAGGTATTGATTCCGCTGCGGACGAAGATCGGGGGGAACGTCTGGGCATCCTTCAGGACCTGCGGTGGAATACCGGACAGCTCCTCCTGGTTGGCAGCGTCTAATACCGGGCTGAGGTCTCCTTGCGCTGAAAGGATCGCCACGCCCACCGGTGGATCGACAGCCAGCGAATGCTTGACGCTAAAGGTATTGATGATCATCCCATTTGCGTGCGTGGTAGATAGGTAGGCATCGATGCGCGCTGTATGCAGCAGGTCGTACAGTTGTTGGCAATCCTGCGGGTTTCCAGGATGGTTTTTCAGGCAGATCTGGTACTTCGCCTGCAGCGGGCTCACGTTTACAAGGCCGGTAAATTGTGTAGTACCCCTGGAGCCGGGCAGGATGGGACCCAGGTCGATCTCCCGCACATAGCCCTCGCTCCCATCGGGGCGAATAATTTTCGTGCCTCCTGGAAGAACCAAGGGACCTGCCGAGGTGATACGCAGGATAAGGTGCTCATTCGGCGCGGATGCCCCTCCAATATTGATGTAATTCAGCGTATAGTTGATCACCTGGCCGTCCCCGATCAGCGGTGACTCTGTTGGAAGGTGGAACAGAGAAGACAGGTACAGGCCGCTCTGGCGTGTATCCGAGATAACGCCGGTCGGATCAGCCACGATCAAGCTGCGAACATCCACATCCAGGTAGACACTGCGGTTGGGGGATTGCCCGAGGGCCAGGTCAGGCCAATGATAGGCATGGTTCATCACCAGGTGGTGCTGGTCGGGCAGCAATAACAACAGCTTGCTCAGTATGGGACTATTGTGAGGGTTGGTGATGGGGAATACCGTCCACAGGCGTAAAGCCTGTTCCTGGCTGCCAAAAGCGATCAGGTCCAGTGGTGTGGTGCCTGGATTGGCAATGCCTAACAGGGCAAAAGGCAAGTACAGGTCTGTTACCGACCTGGGCGAACGAGCGGTGAAGCGGAAATACTCCGGTCCCAGGCCGCCGGGAAGGGCGTCAAACCAGGCAGCCCCGTTCCAGCGCATCAGGTGTGCGGACTGCGAGTCGGTCACCCACAGCAGGGTATCCGCAGCCATGGGTAAGGTTAACGTATCGCTGAAGGTCGCGGTGAAGGGATTGTAAGCCTGGTTCGACCCCATGCCCGTGCCGGTTTTCATATAAATGTAGAGGTCGCCTTCAGAATTCCAGTCGGCCCCCAGCCAGGCCAGGCGCAAAGCGGTCGCATCCCAGGAGAGGTAAAACTTCTGGTCGCCGTTCAGCGAGAATCCCGGCGGAACGTTCTCAGCGATGATGCGGTTGATCCCGATCTGCGAGTCGCCGCTGTCCATCCAGCCGTGATAAATATCGCCGTTGTCTGCAGTTGACGGCAGGGCAATCAGATCGGGCGTCAGCGGTGTATCCACATAGATCGGGCCCAGGCGGTTCCAGCTCCGGTTGCCATAGATATCTTCAGAGACGACAAAAGCGGTGTATGCCTGGACCTCGCTGGTAGCCTGGCTGTACTGCAAAGGACCAACGGGGTTTACGGTCGCAAGGTTCGCCAGGTCAGGTGAGTCATCCTGGCTTAATCCGGCATAATAGGTGCGCAAACCGGAGCCATCCGAAGCGGGTGTCCATTCGATCAGCAGAGTTGGATTCATCACATCCAGGATAGTTTGCCCGGGAAGCACCTGGGTAACGATACCCTGGGAGTTGGCGTACGAGACGGTCATTGTGATCGGTGTTGGCGGGACCAGGTCTAAGGTCACCGGGCGAACTGCCTGCTGGATATGACCGGCCAGGTCGGTCGCTTGCACAACCACGTTGATCACCTGCCCGTCTGGCAGGGTATCCGTGCGGTACGGGTAGCTCCATCGGTCGCCAACGACGGCAGCCGCATTCCAGGGATTCCCCTGGGCGCCGGGAGGGCCGGGCGCGGGCGTCAATGCGCCTGTGCCATCCTGCAGCGCGACCTCCACGCTCTTTATCCCGGCCAGGTCGCCCACCGGGCCTCCCAGGTTCACAGCCCAGTTCGCGATCTGCTGGGTGGTGGTGAGCACGGTCGGGCTGATATCAATGCTTGGGACCTGTGTATCCACAAACAGGGTGGAGGTGAAGAGCTGAGTCTGCGCCAGCCCGGCCCAATCCAGCGCGTTGGTTTGAAAGAGGTGCGCTCCATCTGCCAGGGTTGGGTCGGGGGTCCAGGGGATAGTGACCAGGGTGCGGGTAATCGGATCATTCGGGAGGCTGATAGTAGACAGCCAGCCTCCATCCAGGGTCACGGTGATGGCCTTCAGCCCGTTTAATCCTTCCGCCCCTACCTTGAGGTCCAGCGGATCCAGGTTGGGCAGCACGCTGTGGTCGGGTGGTTCGAGCAAGGCGGAAGTCGGCGGCAGGTTGGATTGTGCTGCGGCAGGTTCAGGCGCCTGGTTGGGGTGGACATCCGCAGGGGGGGATTGGCTGTCGAAGAACAGCGTAACGGGGAAAAATTCCGCCTGGGTTTGTCCAACCCAATCCAGTGCGCTGGCCTGCAAGACATGCGCTCCAGCTGCCAGGTTAGGATCGGGGGTCCAGGGGATCGTGGTGAGGGTGCTGGTCACAACGGGATCGGGGAAGGATAAGCTGGTCAGCAATCCACCATCCAGGGTCACAGTGATCAGTTGCAGCGCGCTTATGGCATCTGCTTGCAAGGTGAGGGTCAAAGGCTGCCGGCTGGATACCTGGCTGCCGTCCGGTGGATCGATGAGACGGGATACCGGCAGCAGGGAAGGTTGAGGAGCAGGCTTCACTTCACCAGGTTCCGGAGGGGAATCTATCGGTGAAGGAGGACCCTGCAGCAGCATCTCCGGAGTGACCAGGGTGAAGGCGCCGGCTTCCTTCCAGTCCGGCTCAGAGGAGGCCGTTGCGCTGGCTGTCGAGCAGCGCCCGTAGATATCGCAAGCCTGCATCTGCAGCGGCGTGCCCGCCGGCACCGAACATTTAGACATGATCTTGTAAAGCCGGGTCTGGTCGATGAGGACTTCCTTGTACCAGTTGTTTACCTGGTCGTAAGTGGTCAGGTCGCTTTGCAGAGTCGTGCAGGGGCACTGGTAATTATCCCTGCTCAGGTTGAAATCGGTAGAGCTGCATTGAACCTCCGTGGTAGCGCCTTGATTCACTGCATTCAGCGACACACGCGGCGCCAGCATATCGATCTCACCCTGCCAGGCATTCCAGCCGGCGGGGTGATCATCCCGGTTGTCCCAGTCATCGATGCCGCGCAGGTCAATCTCATACAGTCCTTCCAATCCAGCAGGCAGTGTGTAGGTCCAGGGAGTGATCGGGGCAGAGTAATCATCCAGCACTGCATACTTCCAGGCTCTCATACCCAAACCGTATAGATTGGCTGCTTCCTGGTCGGTAAAACCGCGCGGGAAGAGCAGGAACTCATCGATGTAGCCAACGTAACCGTTAACTCCCGCGACACTGTTCGCCAGGGTAAGCTGGCTGCTGCTGGTATCCAGCAGGCCCATACCGGCGGGCACATAGCTCCCTGCCAGAACACTATCGATGTAGATAGAGATGGTTGTGCCATCCCAGGCGCCGACGACATGGTGCCAGTTTGTATCCGTCAGAGCAAGGTTGCTGCTGACTTCAAATGTTTGACCGCTGCTATCCGTAACGCTGAAAGTCAACCCCCCTGCAGTTTTCCAGTACAGCGCCGCAGCATGATCGAGGACCATCAAGGTGGTATTTGCGGTCGGAGCTTGTTTGTTCTTGAACCACATGGCGGCGGTGATGGCATTGGTGAATGAAGTCTTTAAAGGCTCACGCCAGCGAATATAACTGGAGGTACCATAAAACGTGATCGCCTCATCTACTTTTCCGGGAATATACAATTCATTCGGGGTGTGGCCAACCTCGCTGTACCCGGTCTGGTTAACCCGGAGGCATCCATGAAGTTTAGATAATTGGAGTTCCACTTCTCATTTAGATGCATGACCAGGGCGGCATCTCGCATCACTTCTACCTGTTCCACAGGCACCAGGCCAACACTTAATCGGAAGGTGCTTGTGGTATCGGTAACCACCCCACTCAAGGTCAGCGGCTGCGTGATGACCGCCGTAGGGTTAAGGTTGAATAGTGAGGCTACCGGCGCTTCATTATCCATTCTCGCCGGTTGAGGGTCCGTAATTTCGGTGATGTTACCGACTTTATCGGTGGCGCGCAGGCGCAAAGCATAGCTGCCGCTAGGATTAGGAACAAGATTCAGGTCGGTAACCGATAATGGGAAAGTGTAATCCAGGTACCATTTACCCGTTGCCGTGTCGATTCTGGCCGCCTGCCAGCCGCCGTAGGGCAGTCCTGGACCGCCATCGAAAAGCACTTCGACCGATGCTAGACCGCTGCTCGAGTCCGAGGCCGTGCCTTCCAAATCAAAATACCAGGTCTGCATATCTCGAAACCTGATAAAAGCCGGCCATACCCATGAAGTATTCCACCACTCCCAGCTGACCGTGGGCGCGGTGCGGTCGATTTTTATCCCGACACGGCTGACTGGGCTGACATGTCCGAGCGCGTCTGTTGCGCGTGCATCCAGGGTATGCACTCCAGGGGCCAGGTTGCGCAGGTCCCAGGTGTAGGCCCAGCTCTCCGCCCCCGATGCCGGCACATAAGGCCCGCCGTCCACCGAGACTTCTACCAGGCGGATGAAGGAGGTTGGATCGTGGGCTTCACCGCCAATCACCTGATAACGATTGCCGTTTAAAAAGGCTCCATTGGCTGGTGAAGTAATACTTACGGTGGGCGTATCGGTGTCCACCGTCACAGTGATCTCCTGGCTGGCGGTCAGCTGGCAAGCCGAATTGGCCGGCGATTCGGTAGCCAAAGGATCATGAATGCCGGATAATTGGGAGAGAGCTTTAATTTCTCCATCCGCCAGGACGCGGTCATAGATAAATAACTCGTCCATCACACCCAGGTAGTTCAGTATGTAGGCATAGGTGGCAGATCTAACACCACCGATCCAGACTTGAGCCGTGCTGGGACTCATCACAACATTCGATGCCAGGGTCCCGGACGCCTCCACGCCATTAATGAACAACCTCTGGTTTGTACCGTCGAAAGTCGCCACCAGGTTGGTCCATACCGAGGGCAGAATGGGTTGATTAAATACGTATTCTTTCGCCGCAGTAGTGAAGTGTGTGATGTAGCGGTGCTGAGCGTCGGTTGTGAAGTACAGGTTGTATCCACTCGAAAAGTTGGATGAGCTGGCTTGCGAGACCAGGTAAAACTTGTCCGTTCGGGTAGTGGAACTGGGATACACCCACACAGATATCGAAAAGGGATGCTTATTCGAGAAGACCAGGTCGGGAGTGGACAGTGTCAAAATCGATGCCTGGATCGCGGCTTTGAAACTTGACAGCAGATCCCTTCTGCCCGGCGACACCGGCTGATGGGCAGTACATCGAACCCTGGCAAAGCATGTCATAGCGTCCCTGGGTGGCTTGATTATAAAAAGTAACCGAGCCCACAGGCTCATCAAACGGGAGGTACACCAGCGGCATTTCCAGCGTCCCACAGGCGGTGCTGCTGATATTCAGCGATGACGAAGAAGATATGTTCGAGGCGACCTGGATGCTATTGGTCAAAGCAGCAGTATCGTTGGCAAGCGCCTCATAAGTTTGGGTGGTCGGGTTAACCGCCGTGATACCGGTCGGGAGTGTCGTAGTAACATCGCCCTTGATGTTGGTATCGGCGCTGTTTTGCAGGGTGATGGTAAGCGGGAAGGTAACACCAGGGGAAATGAAGCCGGATACGCCGGCCTGCACCTTCAAGGCGAGAGGCACCGTGTTCCAGGCAGAGGGGTTGTATGGAAATTGGACGGGGTCCTTTGTATACAGATAATGCTCAACCTTGTCATCCATCCCATCCCCGTCTGAGTCATACACCAGCGGGTTGCTGAAGACTCTCACCTGTTTCGGCGAGGCATAGACAAAGTTATAGCCATCTACTTCAGAAAAGTCGCTGCGACCGTCGCCATCGGAATCCAGCCTGGCTGGATTGGTGCCCCGGCGAGCTTCTTCTCCATCCTTCAAGCCGTCACCATCCGTATCGGCTTTGAGAGCATTGTAGGCAAAACCGCCTTCAGTGGCAGGCTTCGCCGCCATATCGATTTCCCACTTGTCAGAAAGCAGGTCGCCATCCGCATCCCATTTCGTATCATCCGGATCGTTGCCATGATGGCTCGGCGCAAGCAAGCCATCATTATCCAGGTCATGGTGTTCCGGCAGGGTAGGTTCCCAGTTCCAGGCTATGAATTCATCAATGGTGGCAGGAAATACATCGAAAACCACCGGGGGATCCTCACCTTCAATACTGCTGTGGGTAGTCTCATCATTGCAGAATACAAACAAGATGCAGCGCCAGAAGTGGATTTTGAAATAGAAGCTCGAGTCATAGGTGAAACTCTGGTTGATCCCGGCTTGAGTAAATTGGATGGTATCCAAATTACCTGTCAGGTAGCCATGAGTAGCGTACCTCGGCCAATCATATAAGTGAGAATAGTGACTGAGATATGTATCCTTCCACTGGGAATCGCTGGTTATGGCACTCTCGTTGCCATCGACATCCAGGGATACCCGTGTGCCTAACAAATCATAATCCTTGTCGTTCGAGATGCGTTCCTCCATGTCGGTTTGCGGGTCTTCCTGCATGGCGAGCACATCCATCGGGAAGCTGATGTTCACGCCATTATTCGCCGAGACGCCATGCTCGGTTAAGAAGCCCATGACGGTTTCACCTACCGAGGGCGTCAGGCTGACCATAGGATCGATATGGTAAAAAATCTCAGTGATATTCGCAATCAACATCTCAGTAAAGCTGACGCCAAGGAATTCCGACAGGATAGTGTTAACCAGGTTATAGATGGCCATAATAATCGGCCCGATGTAGGGGATCGCACTGATAAACGCAAAGAGCAGGATCACCACGATTTGCGCGAACAATGTGGCAACCATCAGCCCGACCTGCACCCCGTTGATATCATCGTTGTGAGCCATGACATAGCCGAAAATCGCAATGGCTGCTACGATGAACAGGAAAGTGACTACGATCAATCCGATCACGCCAAGCTCGCTGGCTTTCGAGGCGGCCAGCTCCCCAAATTCCGCGAAAATCTTCATCGCCGCTTGCACGGTTTTGATGGTTATCAGGACGGTGAAGCTGGCGCTGATGGCTACAATGATTATCTTTCCCCAGACGGATTCATCCAACTTTTCATAAATCGGCGGGATATGGGTAATAATCCAGGCGAGGGCGGCAATCCCCATTGCGAGCATGCTTCCTTTTTCCAGGAACGATATTCCTTCATAAAACCAAAAACTCTTAAATTCGCCCAACCCCATAATCTTACCGTTGACCACCGAGTAGATATTGCTAAAGAAAGTCTTGATCTGGCCTATGGCGTCATAAATATAATATGGCAGCTGGAGGTCAAAGAAAATTTCCATAGCGATCTTGAATGGCTCATACACCATCTCCCAATGTTCCAGGTACTCAGCCACCACCTCATCGGTCTCTTCGATCAGCGTCTCTACGACTTGTTCGCCCTGCTCAACAATATTGAAGTAGCCTTGATAAATATTGGCATAATACGTTTCCAGAAACATCAGCGCGCCTTTGGCGACGGCTGGATCGGGATCAATCTGGTTGGGTGGGTAAATAGAACTCAACGATTCCAGGTAATCATCCAACGGCGCGCCCTTCCACTCCCCACCCTGGAAGATATAAGGCGCCCAGCTCAGCGCGGTGGCAGTAAAGACTTCAACAGGCGCCATGGGGCTGTCGGCCGGCACGCTGCTGGGCAGCGAGATTGAGTATTGGATTCCGTCCGGGGTCACCGTGATATTGCTGTAAGCCCCCATAGAATCCAGGTTGAGCGGCCGGTAATACTCCTCATGGGCGAATAATATGGTCGGTGTGATCGGCTCGGTGACTGACCAAAAGGGTGTATAGACATCCAGGATGGATTTCGTCTGCGTGATGGTGATATCGGTATAAGCCAGGTCGATATGCGCGTACTGATAGGGGTTGACGAGCAAAATGTTGTCGCTGATGTTGAACCTGGTCGGACTGATCGGTACAGTGCTGTTGATGCTGTGGTCGAAGCGGCGGCGGATTTCGGTCACTGGGAAGTCGCGCTCGCCAGTCTTCGGATCAACCCTGCCGGCCAGGAAGGTGTGATCCAGGCCAAAAACCAGGTCGTTCAGTGGAGCAAGCCGGTTGATGCGGTCGGTTTTGGGAACCTCGGTGATGGCCAGCGGGTCCTTATACACCAGCTCCCAGGTGGTGCCGTGATCTTCGCGCACATTCAGGCCGGTCAATGAAAAATCATCATAGTAAATCTGGACCACTTGCAAATCATTGTACGTTTCAACTGTTGTGCATCCCCCGACATGCTCTACCTGTGTACCCGCTTCATCCTCTGGTTCTGCCGGAGCGCAGATATCATTCAACGCTTCCACCATCCATGCCAGGCGCACCAGCTGTGGTTCACCCCAGTTGGCAGCGGGCATGTAGAACATCTTGCCAGAGAATGCCACCCAGTTATCCCCGCCTTCCGAGATCACCTGCAAGGGGATAAAAGCCGCTTTCTGGCTGCCATCTTGGGTGAGGTTATGGATAGAGATTCCATATTTATCGAGGGTAGCCTGGTCTGGAAGATTGTCCGGAGAGCCATGGATCTGGATTTCCAGCATCGGCACCAGCTTGACATCCCCGTCTGCATCCTGTGGCAGGTCGGATTCAGGGTTGACATCCTTGAAGGTTTTCCCATCCCCATCCATGATCTGGCCGGCTAAATCACCCTCGGGCCAATCGAGGACCTGGTTGGCATATCGAAGGTGGGCGGGGTTCGTTGGCCGCACCTGGATCTCGACATACGTGGGGGTATTGGGAGTCAGATTTTGAAAGCTAAGCGAGAAGGGATTGTCGCCATCATAGCTTATGACACCTTTCTGAAACGGCGAGAGGTCGGCCTGGTCGGGGACGCTATCATTATCATTATCGAGATCCCAAAGATCCGGGGTCAGATCGCCATCGGTATCCTTGCCCCATTCGCGATTATCGCCAACCCCATCACCATTGGTGTCCTGCCTGCGTGGATCGCCGTACCAGGTTTTTCCACCCAGCGTAATACCGGTTACCTCGGTGGAATCGGAATTACTATCGCCATCCGTATCAACATTGGACGGGTTAGTGCCGAGCAGATTCTCCTGATCGTCGGGCAAACCATCCGAGTCGCTATCCTGGGTGGAGCTGAGGATCTGCGGCGCTGCCTGCTGGGTGGGCAGCCAAGGAGGGATAACGGAGGAAGCCGCGGCGCCGGCCGTCCTGGCAGCCAGGGCTGCAGCCAGTGGAGAAACATTGGGGGGAATTTGATCTGCTGTCTGTGAGATGTCCTGAGCGATCTGAGCGATCTGCTGATTTTGCTCCTGCTCTTGGGTTTTGGCTAACTGCTCCTGGAAAAATGCAGCTGCCTGGGCAGATTGCAGGATCGGGCCAATCAGCATGGCAGTGATGAGCACACAGATAATGGCGATGTAGACCGGTTTGCGGCGCAAACCCAATAACAAGGTGAACAGCCCCAGCGCCAGTGCACCGGCAGCCAGGCAGAGCTCCCGGAAAACCTTAGATTGGAGCAGACCTGGCAGCGAATCCAAAGGGCTGAGCTGCGCCGCTGGGGTGACTGGCAGGGCGCCAAAATCCAGGAAGCTCACCCGGACATCCGCCTGTACCTGGTCCTGGCTGGAGGGCGGGAACTGCAGGTGCAGCACCTGCCGTACAGGCAGGCCATCGGCACGAATCCATATTTCACCCGTACCACTCAGGCTGGCCAGCGCCTCCGACAGGCCAAATTCCACCCCCACGGGCAATTTCCCCTGGTAAGAAAGCTGTTGAATCAGCTTATCGCGGATGTAGGCGGCAAAACCGGGGCCGTCGACTTCGTAGGTGTAGCGGGCTATCCCATTTTCTCCAGCAGGGTCAGCCAGCTCGATATTCCGTGCGCCGGCCAGGAAAGCCATGAAGTCCGACTGCGGGGCAAATGAAGCGCTAAAATCATCGATCTTTTGCCAGGCCTGCTGCCCTGTGCGGGAAAACGCCTCATCGCCATCGATCTTGATCTGCGTGCCGGATTGGGCGTCCAGTATGCTGCCGCCATTGGCATTAAGAGTGAATTCCATCTTGCGATTGACCAGGTCGGTGGTGCCTTCCAGGCGGGCGGTCTGTTTCTGGCTTTGTTTTCCGATATTCGATGGGATAGCCAGGGGAATGCTCTCCTGGTCAACGTGGGCAATAAATGAATACGAACCTGCCTGGCGCACCAGCTCCCAGGCGCGCTGAACAGTATGCTGCGGGTCTGGAGCAGCGGACATAGGCGCCTGGCGCTTGATTGCCGGCAAGAATGCCAGCATAAGCAGGAGTGCGGCCAGGAAAAGTGCAAGCACGAGGATAGGCGAACGCTTCATTATTATGGCCTCCGCTGGTTTTTCCGCGCCAGCCTGAATCAATATTATTTTTTAGTCCGTGATATGCGGAAGACGTGAGAGAATATTTTGATTAAAACTTCCTTATAATTACCTTAGCATAATAACTCTCTTTGTCAATATATCCAGGGCAAAGTGGCTGTGAGAAAGAAAGAATCTGAAATGGACAGACCTGGGTTGGACGCGGCAATGCTTGAAAGCCTTGTTACCGGCGTTGCAGCCAGTTGCAGCAGGCATGAAGCAAGGTATGCAAATCCAATCCCGAGTAGGAAAGGTGCAATTGCATCAATTTATGAGTCGTGCGTACGCACGTGTCCAGCGCTCCGGTTTAGAACTGGAACGCGCATCCCAGCAACATTATTTCACCAGCTCAATCTCCCCAAGAAACCACGTCTTGTCGAAAAAGGGTTCAAGCGGACCATATAGGCGGATGTAAGTGAACCACGCTTTGCCCGGCACGGTTGGAATCCAGTTTTTCTCCATGCCCTTGGGCGCAGTTGGCCCAAAGTAAATGTCCACCGAGCCATCCGCGTTCATTACAAGATCCATACGGGATGAGCGGTCAGCGATTTGCTCTTTGTTTTGGATGAGGCAGCGCGTCTCGATGTCATAGAGCGTCACGGACCAGAATTGTTTCACGGGTACATTGGACGAGACGTGCAGCCGGTAGGTCTTGCCACCGTCGAATGCGTGACCCTTTGCATCCCGGTAAGCAGTAAGGTAGGCTTGGCCGATACCGGGCGTCTTGGGTATTGACCCGGCGGACATACCGATTCCTTCATAAAAGAGAGCAGTGCGTTCTTCGAACTGGGTAGAGTTCTCCACATCCTGTTCAGCCGCATACGAAGGCGAGAAGAGGTATTCCCAATGCGTGTCAGATCGGTAGCGGTATTGCTCCATCCGCTTTTGGAATACGCTCGCCTTTGCCATTGCTTCGCCCACGAGCGCAGCGTCCAGTCAGAATCTTTTTCTGCCGCTCGTCAGGAATGAAAGGCTTGCCCTTTTCGATACCCAGAGCCCTGAGCATCGCCGCAAAGAACCGGTCGCGGTCCTCGACCGGCTCAGGGCTGAGTGCTTGCGCAAGCCGTTCCCAATAAGCCAGTCCACGCGGATGCGACTGTACTCGATGCTCCGCTTCTGCTTTTGGGTGTGAGCACACGCGTAGGGGGCGGATTGTCGCGCTGGTTAAAAGGATAGATTCGCACAGCCGTCTGCAGGGCATTGGCTTTCACCGGGTCAGTTTCAAGCACCCGGTAAAACAACAATGCGTTGAATGTGCGAGAACGAAAGACGCGATAACCATCCACTTGCGGCGCTTCCTGTCCAGGACCGACAAAGAGGAACTTGGCACCTTGCCCCTTATCTGGCCCTGGAATACCCATGTCGGTGATGGGGCGGTCCCACCAGTCAACCAGCGCACCGGCAGTCATGCCGGCGGGAAAATCAATCACTATGGGACCGGTTTCGAGCGAGGTCAATCAGCGCCATGATGTACGTCGTGACCAGGTTGGGCGTGATGAATACACTCAAATCCCGATAGCCCTCAAAAATCGCCATGTCTCCGTTCCGAACGTCGGTGTCCCGCTGAATGCCCTGTTTCAACTCCTCCAAGCCAACGGTGGGCAGCCCCCAGAGGTAACACTGCACCGCGCGCTGAAAGTCCATCTCGTCATAGAGCCTGGCGGCGGTTTCACTCGTCGGCACGCCCAACTCAAAGTCGAGTTTGCCGATGTGTGTATCAATGGTATTTACGGTTGTCGTATTCATTTGAGTGTCTCGTTTCAATTTGGCTTGTCATGCCTGTGCTTGTTGTTTTCGTATCTCCCTGGCTCCAGCGAAGGGCAGATCAATGCCGTCCGCTGCAACCGCTTGTTAGCTGGCTCCTCACGGGAGACCGCCTCAAACGACCAGCTCTATCTCGCCCGGTCGCCAGGTCTGGTCGAACCACGGCTCAAGCGGGCCGTAGAGTCGCAGCACGATGAACCATCCCTTTCCGGGAACGGTCTGCACCCAGTTGTTCTCGAAGCCCGCCGGCGGCTCAGGACCGAAATACAGGTCCACCGACGTGTCCGGGTTGACGACGATCCCTTCCTTCTGGCTGCTGAGGCTGGCGAAGCGCTGGTCGGTCTGCAGCATCGAGCGCGTCTGCGGGTCATGGACGATTAGCGACCAGAAGTCCTTTACCGGGATGTGCGGCGGCAGGTGCAGCCGGTAGGACTTGCCGCCATCCAGGTAGTCGCCCGTGGCATCCTGGACGGACATGGCGTACTGCGAGCCCACGCCTACCATCTTCACCGACATCGCCGGGCTGACCCCCCAGGTGATGTAGAAGAAGAGCGTCCGCCCGTCCAGATTGAGCACCCCGCCCGGCGAGAACTCGTAGTCGCCGCCAATGAAGGAAGTATGCCAAGCGCTGTTGGAATAAAAGTAAGCGTCCCGGTCGCGCGTTCTGTAGGCGAGGGCGCGGCCGGTGGCATTGCCGACTGCAGCCGCCTCGGCCAGGATGCGCTGCATGCACGCATCCGGCGCGAACGTCTTGCCCTTCTGGATGCCGATGGCGGCGAGCAGCCCACGCGTCTCGGGGTCAACCGCCGCCAACGGCTCTTCCTGCACGACGGTCGCGACGCTCGCGAAGAACGACGCGTCGGTGGCGGGAACGAAGTTGCAGGGCTGTCCCGACACATTCACAAAGTGCATTGGGGGCGGGTCCGACGCAAGTGCCAGTGGATAGACGCGGAAGTGCTGCTTTGTGTTCTCGACCACCGGACGCGGGTCACCGTTGACGAGGAAGCCGCGAAGTGCCAGCAAGTTCCCGAAGGTGCGGGAGCGCGCGACGAAATAGCCGTCGGGGACGTCGCCTGTGTAGCCCGGCGGCAGCAGTAGGTACTTGCCGCCCTGACCCTTGTCGGGACCGGCGTTTCCCACGTCGGTGACGTAGCGACCCCAAAAGTCGTTGATGACGCCGAGCATGCGCGGCAGCACCTCGAGCACCAGGGGACCGTTCTTGGTGTCTAGCCAGCCCCAGGTATAGACGACATCGGTGTTTGGTAACCCAATCTGCGTATGCAAATCCAGCAGCGACTCGAAGATGAGCATCGTTTGGTTGTCAGGACCGAACGTTCGGACGCCCATGCGAAACGCGGAGACCTGCGCCGCCGGCAAGGAGGTGAGAAAGGCCTGCACGGCCCGCTGAAAGTCGAGGTTGTCGTAGACCGTCTGCACGGTCGCCTCGTCCGGGAGGCCGTCGAAGAAGTGCAACGTGCCTATTCGCGTTTCGACGGTGTCCGGCGTGATGATGCCAGCAGGGATGTCAGTCGTCATCTTCATTTTTTTGCTGAGTACTTTGTGTGGGTTTCCATAGCCTTCTCCTCTGTGTACCAAGCACCCTTTTTCCAAGTTGGTTTGGCATTATCTCTTGATGTTTAGGTTACACCGCAACCATCTATTATTGATTTTAGAACTTTAATAAATATATTGCAATAATTTCCACACCGGCATTTTACCTGGTAAAAGTTTCCGCCCGATAGACACGCGGTAATGTAAGGGGGTAGCAAGATCCTAAAGTGAACATGGGGGGTGGACGTAATTAAATAGCCTACCCCATACGTGCCGGTGACCCATTAGGGCACCGCCCGGGCACCTGGGGCGCGGACGCAGGCTGGAGCCTCGCCTCTTTAAAAAAACAAACAAGGTCCTGCCTGCTGGCCGCGCATGAAAGCGCGTTAGCCATCCGGCCATCCTAACTCAATAATCCAAGACACATCTTTAAACCAAAAACCCCCATCCCTGGGGGTTTGCGAGTGGACCTGGAGGGATTCGAACCCTCGGCCTCTTCAGTGCGATTGAAGCGCGCTCCCAACTGCGCTACAGGCCCGATTGCTCGGCGGATATTATTCTATCTGAGGGGAGTGGAGTTGTCAAGGCGAGGACAGTGCCGCTGGTATAATAATAGTAACCATTCAATTGGCAGGTTTCCGGAGATCGATCCATGGCCGAGAAAAATCACTACCTGACCCTGTTTGGCTACAACTACGACGCAAACACCCGCCTAGTGCAGGCCGCCACCAAAGTGGGTGGTGAAACCTATATCACCCAGGACGGCTACAGTCACGGCAGCCTGCATGGGCTGCTGTTCCACATTCTGCGCACCGAGCATGTCTGGCGGATAATTTTGCAGACCGGGCAGGGACCGAACCCGCCGCTGGCGATGGAGGATTTCCCGGACCTGCCCAGCCTGGAAAGCCGCTGGCAGCTGGAGCAAACCGCTCTGCTGACCTATATCAACTCGCTTAGCGACGCTGAGCTGGACGCTGCTATGGAAGTCACCGATTGGCGCGGCATGGTGCACAGCATGCCGCGCTGGTTCATCCTGCAGCATATCATCCTGCACGGGATGCAGCATCGCAGCGAGGCGGCGGTTTTGCTCACCCGTTACGGCCAGTCGCCGGGGAACATGGATTTTATATTCTACGCAGAGTAAGCCACAGGAGGCGCCATGCCGATCGGCTATTTTCTCGACAAGACCCAGCCACCCACCCCGGAAGAGCTGCAAGCGGCCATGGGCAGCGTTTATCCATTGTGGGAAAGGCTGCTGCGCTTCATTGAAACCAACTATAAACTTCAGGGGGAGATGAGCTTCGGCGGCAAGAATTACGGCTGGAACCTGTGGTATCGCAAGAGCGGCAAATCGCTCACCTCGCTCTTCCCGCAGCAGAATGGCTTCGTCGCCCAGGTGGTGCTGGGACGGGAACAGGCCGGCAAAGCCGCTACCTTGGAGCTGGGTGATAAAGTACGCAGGCTGGTAGATGAGACCAAGCAGCTGCACGATGGCAAGTGGCTGTTCATCCCGGTGACGGACGAAACCGACCTGATGGACGTGGAAAAACTGCTGCTGTTGAAGCGCAGACCGGTGCTGCCGCTCGACAAGAAATCCTGAAGTCTCCGTGTTTTCCTTAGTAACCGAACGCCTGATCCTGCGCTCCTTTCGCGGCAGAGGACGCGGACACCTTTTCTGCCTATCGCTCCGACCCGCTGGTAGCGCAGTACCAGGGCTGGGAGGCGCCTTACTCCCTGGAAACGGCGCGCCTGTTCTGCGCGGAGATGAGCCGCCAGCCGGTGGGTATCCCCGGAGAGTGGTGCCAGCTGGCGCTGGAGCTGAAGGCAGGGGGCGAGATGATCGGGGATGTCGCCTTCTGCATCCTCAAAGAAGATAACCTCCAGGCGGAGATTGGGTTCACCTTGAGTCGCCGTTATCAAGGACAGGGCTACGCCACAGAAGCGCTGCGGCGGCTGCTGGCCTATCTGTTCGACGAACTGCAGCTCCACCGGGTGCGCGCCAACTGCGATCCAGAAAACACCGCCTCAACCCGCCTGCTCGAACGGGTGGGCATGCGCCAGGAAGGGCATATGCTCCACAGCCTTTGGCTCAAAGGGCGCTGGGCGGACGAGTACTGGTATGCCATCCTGCGGGAGGAGTGGCAGCCGGGCAAAGAGGCGGATTAGGCACCCCGAATCGATTCCGCCTGGGCAAAGCATGCTCTACAGGAGAATACCTTCATTGAGCCAGCCCAGCAGCTCCGGCGAGGTGAGTGGAATTTTTTCCTGCCAACCTGGCTGGTCGAACAAGGTCTCGTAACGGCAGGTGGTCAGCGAGTTCCAGGGACGCCGGGCGCTCTGCGGTAGGGAAGCGCTGGTGGAAGTGCAGGGGGTAATTGACGGTTGCGGGAAGCAGCAAGATCTCGGCCGGCGATAAGCGCGCCAGCAGAGTACCTGCCAGTACGGCCTGGTGCATAAAAATGCGGTAGCGCGGGTTGGCCAGGTAGAACGGTTCAAATTCCGGGATCATATGCAGGCGCAAAAAATCATCCCGCCAGGCCTGCAGCAATCCATCGTGGGGCTGGACGGCCAGCAAGCCGGCGTTGAAGTACGGGCGGATGTTGATCCGGTCGACGCTGCTCTGCATAGGGTATAGCTGCTCTTCGGGCACGCCGCATTCCCGGTAGATGAGCTTCCAGAAAGCATCCGGCGGCTCTTCGTACCGCGAGCCGATCAGCGCCAGGTCGACGGGGCGGGCAGCCAGCCGTATGCCCCTCGGCAGTTGCAGGCCGGCGGGCGATTGCAGGATCAGGGCGCCGCTATCCATCCACACCAGGGTGGAGGCGGCATCCTCAGCCAGCCGCTCGGCTTCTGCTGCAGCCAGCACCTTGCGGGCGAAGGGAAAACTGGCCGCCTGCAAATCGACTTCAAAGTCGGCTATGCGCACATCTGCGCCGCTCAGCCTACCCTGGAATCCTTCCAGGTAAGCCTCTTCTCCCCTCGGAACTAGCAGCCAGAAAGGCGCGTCGCTCAACTCCCCACCCCAGCGGCGCAGGCTTTCCGCCAAGAGCAGCATCTGGCGAACGGAAGCCGTGTCGAGGGACATGCAGGCGAAAATCAGATCCGACATCTAACTTAAGTATAATCCTATCCTTCGCAACAAGCACTTCCAGGCCTGGGAGTATCGAAAACTCCACTCCATCTGTTTCTGCATGCTATAATTAAAAGTTAAGATTTTCTTGTATAGGTTCACCGATGGAATATTCAATCGAAGCCAGAATTATCAACTCGCAACACCTATTATTGACTGCCCCAGTTGACTTTCCTCCGGGTTCTACCGTATTGGTTACGATTGAACCCAAAGAGCGAATTTCTGATGGCGAGGGCTGGTATCAAGTCTCGGAGCAGGGACTGGAGATGGCATTTGCAGCCGATGAACCAGAATACACGCTCGATCAGATCATTGTTCCCAATGAGGATTATCAATCGTGAAACAGGGTGACATTATTCTCGTACCTATGCAACAGTCGGATGGGGAGCTGAAAAACCGCCCGGCTGTTTTCTTAAAGGAAATGCCGGTCTATCGAGATATCCTGGTCTGCGGGATCAGTACGCAACTACAGCAGTATGTCCCAAATTTTGACGAGTTGATCACTCCAGAGGATCAATGATTATCAATCCAGTGGGTTAGTCAGAGATTTACTCATTCGGTTAGGGTATTTAGCGGTTATTCCACGTCGGCGAACTCCGGGAAGCATTGGATCGGTATCCTTAGAACGCTGCCAACGACTATTGCACCGACTGAGTGCGTATCTAATTATAGATTCTCCAGTGAAATGACTTATTTCCCTGACAGCAAGAATAGCACTTCCACTCCCGTGACCCGCCTCCTGGATGATTTGGGCGTGCCTTACCGCACCTTCACCCACCCGGGAGCGGTGCACTCGCTGGAGCAGGCCGCCGCCGAGCGCGGCCAGCGCCCGGAGCAGGTCATCCGCAGCATCCTGTTCCGCCTGGGAGATGGCGATTACGTTATGGTGCTGGTAGCGGGACCCGGGCAGCTCTCCTGGGCTGCGCTGCGCAAATACCTGGGGGTCTCGCGCATGAGCATGGCCAGCGAAGAAGAAGTGCTGGCTGCCACCGGAGCACCGCGCGGCGCGGTATCGCCGTTCGGGCTACCAGCGTCCACTGCGCATTCTTGCGGATGAGAGCATCTTTACGGAAGAGGAAGTATCCATCGGCTCCGGCTTGCGCGGAACGACGGTCATCCTGGCGCAAGCGGACCTGCAGCGCCTCCTGGGGGAAGTGGAGCGCGGAGCTTTTTGCTGCGCTTAATGGAACTCCAGGCTAAGCGGCGTTAGCAGTCGCCCATCCCCCTTCAATCCTGCCAGTACGACCCCTGTTTTTGAGCAAAAACCTGCCGGCCGTGAGCTTTTCTGGCAAATAAATCGCCTCTCCGGCCAGAAATTGCGCCTGCATGGCACGAATCCTGCTACAGATACACCGAGTGCAATCCAATTCTGATACAGGCAGGTAAACTATGAAAGGATATAAACTACTCCTACTCGCCTTGGTCCTGGTCGCTGTGGGGTTAACGACAGCTATTCTCATCCTGATTTTCCAGAGCGGGCTGCTGGGTCCGCCGGACAGCGTAGCTGCCAGTGAGACCGTAGAGCTGCCCTACCCGCCTCCCGTGGTGGAAGAGCCAGGCGAGGCGCAGCCGCCAGCGGGCTCCAGCCCGCTGGACGAGACCACCTTCCAACCCGACGCGGTGGCAGCCGGCGCCTGTACGACCGATGTCGACGGCGCCAACGATGTCCCCGACCAGACGGATGTGACCCAGATGTGCCTGTTCAAGGGCTCTCCCACTTTCAACATCACCTGGAGCTGGGATGACATCACCGGCACCGGCAGCAATACCCTGGATAGCTGCGCCCTGTTCGATAACAACGGCAACGGGCAGGTCGATTACGCATTGTGCGTGCGGCTGATGCCGGATCCCGCCCAGAACAACCTGCCTGGTGTACCATGCCACTGAGCTGTGGGCCTGCGCCGACAAGAAACCCGATCGCTGCTCGTCACCGATGGTGCAGCTGATCCCTTCGGCAGCGACAAGCTGCAGCGCAAACCAGGCATCCACCGATCCATTCGATGCCGGCGCTCCGAACGGCCCTGGCGATGACTACCCGGACGACACCACCGCCAGCTGTGCGATTGAACAAAACGATGTGGGCGGACCGGGCACGGTTTTTGTCAATACCTGTTCGTTCCCATCGGGGCAGTCGAACTCCAACCCCTTCGACTGTATTGCTACCCTGGATGGCGGTTTCCTGACCATTGAAAAGGTAGCCAACCCCATCGACCCGACCGTCGGTTTCAGCTTCCTGATCAGCGATACCGTAACCACAGTCTTTACGCCGACCATAAACGGCAGCGGCAACAGCCCGCGCTTCAGCGTGCCCGTGGGCAGCTATGTGGCAGCGGAGATCGTCCCGCCAGGATGGCAGCTGACCAGCGTCAGCTGCCTGGACCAATCCGGCCAGCCAGCCGGTGGGAGTACCAACCCGGTCACCGGCATCCTGATCTCGTCCGGCCAAGATGTGGTCTGCACATTTACCGATGATGCGCAAGCCAGCGCTACAGCAACCGCTACCAGCACGGCGACATCCACCGCTACCGCTAACGGGCACGCAGGCACCCACCGCCACAGCCACCACGACCAGTACGGCTACCGCAACGTCTACGGCAACGCATACCCCTACAAGCACCGTCACTGCCTCGGTCACCCCGACCAAGACGGCAGGCCCACCACCGACGGTCACGCCAACTCGGGAGCGGCCTGGCGGCGGCAGCAACGGAGGCGTGGTAGGTTTCTCGTTCCTGTTCGGGGCGCTCTTCCTGGCCGGCACCGCCGCCCTCATGCTGGGCATGTACCGCCGGGTCAAAGGGACGCGCTAAAGAATGACAGGCTCTTTCGATTTGCCGGCCCGCCGGCTGCTAACTCTGGCGCTCTTGGGCTGCTGCCTGCTGATCGCCAGCGCGCAGGCCGCCACAAGCGCTGCCCTGGCAGCCGACGGACCGCCATACCGTGTGCACCTCCCGGTCACACCCAGCCAGGAGGCGGCCGGGGCGATGCAATACGCAGGGCTCGACTTTAGCAAGCACGGGCAGCTGGTTAAGATCAAGATCGCCTCGCCCAAAAAACGCATCAATGGCGGCAAGCCGATCGTGATCAAGTTCTACCCGGGGCAGGAATGCAGCTTTGGCGAGCAGCGTGCCTGCATCCAGGCCTACCATACCCCGAGCGGGCAAAATGTGATCTTCATCACAGTGCACTCCGGGCTGGGCGCCGAAGCCGAGGCCTTCCGCAACGCGGTGGAAGGCACCGGCTTCGGCCAGGCCGGGCTGTCCCTGGAAAAAGCTCTGGCCCGCCTGGGCGATCTGAAAGGCGCCTCGGTGACCATAACCCAGGGGGATGTGGTGGTAGATGGGTTACAAATGGCTGGGCTGGGGCGGGTGCCTGCTAAGGGCGTGAGCAAGTATTTCGCTTCACCGGTTAACCGCTCATTAGAGATCGCCGCTGGCTATAGCGAGTTGCTTGCCTGGGCGGTCGATCCTGACATGCCGCTGATCGTATTCGAAACCTGTGGCTGGCTTATGCGCGGCGAGTTTGCTGCAAAAAACCTTGAAAACACCAGCGCTTCCGTCTACCTGGGCGTCATCACCGGCGATGAACCGTAAAGAGAAGTAGGAATTTACCACCGATAAACACAGAGAAAAAACAGATGGATTAGTTGATAAAACGCTTAATATCAATTCTGTGATTTACCAAAATTGATCAGCATGCAAATTCTCAGCCCAGTTGCCTTCAAGTAATTCAGGCATTGGGCATTATGGACATTCTCCAGGATTTGAACAGCCTTAAGTTCAATAATAACCTGGCGATCCACCAGGATGTCCGCAGCAAACTCGCCCACGATCAAACCCTGATAGCTGACTTTAATAGGCTCTTGTTGTGCAACCTGCAATCCCAAAGTGCGGAGCTCATGGGCAAGGGCGTTCTCGTATACCTTCTCAACAAATCCCACCCCCAATGTGTTACTCACCTTGAATGCACAGCCAATGATTTTTTCAGTAATTTTATTTAGCCGTTCGAGGGTCTCCTTATCCGATAGCAGATCATTTCTTGCTGCCATACTCACCTCCATGAATCATCTTAAATTATAGTTTTTATCATTTTTTATCTGTGTAATCTATCTTAGTTCATCTGTGGTTAAATCACTCCTCGATCAGTGCTAGCACCTCCGGCAGCAAGATATTTGTGGTTGCCAGGGCCTCGGAGGCATAGATGCTGCGGTTGCCGCTCCAATCGCCAAAGTAGCCGCCGGCTTCCGCCAGGATGGGCGGGAAGGGAGCACAATCCCACGGGTTCATCAACGGATCAAGCATCAGCTCGGCGCGGCCGGTAGCCACCAGCAGGTAGCCGTAAGCATCTCCCCAACCACGGCGCAGGTACGTGGCTGCCTGGATACGCTCCCACTCGGCCAGGCGCTGCCCGCGCTGGAAATTAGCCAGCGAAGTATAGGCAACCACCGCCCGCTGCAGGTCGGTTTGCGAGGAGACGCGCGCCCGCCGTCCATTCCACCAGCAGCCGAGCCCATCCGCCGCCGCCAGCATCTCGTTCAGGGCGGGGAAGTATGCGCATCCGGCGCGTACCGTACCCTCGATCTCCAACCCGATCAGCACCGCGAACAGCGGCACCCCCTGCACGAAGGATTTCGTCCCGTCGATCGGGTCGATAATCCAGCGGTGGCTGGCCTGCCCGGAGTCATCGGCGCCGTACTCCTCGCCCAGGATGGCGTGCCCCGGAAAGCGCCGCTCGATGCGGCCGCGGATCAGCGCCTCGGCCTGGCGGTCCGCCAGCGTCACCGGCGTGTCGTCCGGCTTGAAATCGGGCTGGATGCCGGTCTGGTAATAGGCCAGCACACCACGCCCGGCCAGGTAAGCAGTCTCGACCATAAAATCGTAGCAGGCGGATAAGGATTCTTCCATGGGGGCAGCTCCACTATTTATTCAGGATAATGAAAGGCCTCTCTATTGAAGCCCTGGGGTAAGTGTATTATACTCACCCAAAGTTTCTTAGCGAGTTCAGCATGGCCGCCTACCCGAACAACTATGCCTCCCAACAAGCCCGCCGCTGGCTGGAATCTCAGCCGGTATTCCTGGATACTGAAACCACCGGGCTTACCGACCAGTCTGAGATTGTGGAAATCAGCATCCTCGATACCAACGGCGAGGTGCTGCTGGACAGCCTGGTACGGCCGCGCCGCCCGATCCCGCCGGATGCGGTGCGCATCCACGGCATCCGCAACGAGATGGTTGCCGATGCGCCCTCCTGGCTGCAGGTCTGGCCGCAGGTGGAAGCCATCCTGCAAGGGCGCCTCGTAGGCATCTACAATGCCGATTTTGATCTGCGCATGTTCCGCCAGACGCACCGATTGAGTGGTCTGCCCTGGCGCGCACCCGAGATGCAGCCATTTTGCATCATGCGCCTGTACTCGGATTTTCGCGGTACCAGCCGCTTTCAGTCCCTGGAGGTTGCCGGGCGGCAGCTGGGCATCCCGCTTCCCAACGCCCACCGTGCCCTGGCGGATACTGCCCTGGCGCGAATGGTCTTGCTGCGGATGGCCGGACAGTAGCGTAATCGTGAAGGAGGGGCTATGACATTCGATCAACATCTGCCGGTGATCGACCTGCACCGCCACCTGGATGGCAGCGTACGGCTGGAGACCATCCTGGACCTGGGCCGGCAGCACAATTTACCCCTGCCCGCCTGGGATGTGGAGGGATTGCGCCCCTACGTCCAGGTAACCGACCCGCAGCCTGGAATCCTGGCCTTCTTTACCAAATTCGAATGGATGACCCGCATCCTGGTGGATTACGAAGCCTGCCGCCGGGTGGCCTATGAAAACGTGGAAGATGCCAAAAACGAGGGCATGGACTATGTCGAGCTGCGCTTCAGCCCCTGGTTCATGGCCGAAGCTCACCAGCTGGAGCCTGCCGGAGTGGTGGAAGCCGTGTGCGCCGGCATCGCCGCAGGGCAGCGGGATTTCGACCTGCCTGTTGGCCTGATCGGCATCCTAAGCCGCACTTACGGCCCGCACATCGCCTGGCAGGAGCTGCAGGCCCTGCTCATCCAACGGGATGCCCTGCGAGCGCTGGACCTGGCCGGTGATGAAATCCACTTCCCGGGAGAGCTGTTCGTGGAACATTTTCGCACCGCCCGCGCAGCCGGCTGGCAGGTCACCGTACATGCCGGCGAGGCGGATGGCCCTCTCAGCATGTGGCAGGCTATCAACGAGCTGGGAGCAACGCGCATCGGGCACGGCATCCGGGCGGTGCAAGACCTCAGGTTGATGGATTACCTGGCAGACGAGCGCATCGGCATCGAAACCAACCTGACCAGCAACCTGCAGACCAGCAGTGTGCCGGACTATGCCAGTCACCCTGCCCGGCGCTTCCTGGAGCATGGCATCCCGACCAACCTCAACACCGACGACCCCGGCATCAGCAACATCACCCTGGAGTACGAGTTTCGCGTCGCCGCACCGGCAGCCGGCCTCACCCCAGAAATGATCCTGCAGACGCAGCGCAACGCACTGGAGATGGCTTTCCTGTCGCCGGCGGAGAAACAAGCCCTGCTCGAACGGAAAGCCAGGTTTTGAGCCGCCTCGTTTTCCTGGCGCGGCATGCTTCGCCGGATTGGGAGCGCCGTGACCTGCCCTACCACCTGCCGCCTGGCCCGCCCCTGACCGGCGCCGGCCGCCAGGAAGCGGCCGTCCTGGGCGACTTCCTGCAAGCCTGCGGGACCGGCCGCCTATACAGCAGCCCGTTAGAGCGCTGTCTGGACACCGCAGCCATCGCTGCCCGGGCCGGGGGGCAATCCGTACACGTGCTGGACGACCTGCGCGAGTGGCAGCCCGGCGAGACCCGGGAAGAAGTCCAGCAGCGCATGCTGCGTGCGCTGGAAGTCATCCGGCAGGCGGCCAACGATGAACCGCCCTGCGTCTTGATCACGCATGGCGGACCCATCGCTGCATTGCTGTTAGCCCTGGGGATGGATGAAAACAGGTTGGATAGCTACCGGGTGTACGATCACCGCAACCCGCTGCCGCCGGCCGGCGCCTGGCGGGTGCAGCAGGCAGACGGCGAGCCGGGCTGGGCCTGCGAGCTGATTTTCCCCTCTGGAACTAGCTGAAGCGCTGCCGATCGATCAGGGCTGAGTACCCTGCACTGCAATCGCAGTGAGCTGGATATGGAATTGCTCGGCGCCGTAAGTCGCCGTAGCACGGGCAGCGCTGGTCAAGCCGCGATCCTGGCCGCCCCCACCTGCCAGTAATGAAATACCCGCCAAAACCAGCACCACTAAAACCAAGGTAAACGATAGAAAGAGTTTTTTCATTGGCAATACCCTTCCCCCTTCTAGTTGCCAGATTCGTGCCAGGTAGACCGCAGATCCCGCGGGAAGGCACCGCGGGACTTCGCCGACGACCGCTGACCGCAGAAGATCACTGCGGGACTTCGCTGCTGGTTTCTGACGGATGACCGTCTCGCGGGAAATCACCGCGAGATTCACGACCGCAACACCTATCGATGATCCCTAAATGACGAACTCAGATATGCCATCTGAGTTCATCTGTGTTGATCTGTGGTTCGTTCTTTTACGGTTGGATTTCGACGACGACGCCGTCTTCGGCCCAGTTGTAGAGCCATTTGGCGGGCTGCAGATCCAGGATGATGCAGCCATACGAGGCGGGCTGGCCGAGCACATTGGCCCACAAGCGCTGTCCATTAGAGAGCACCGGCAGGCCGTGGATGCCGTTCATAAACCCGGGCCAGGCTTCGTAAATTCCCAGGAAATGCGGCATGGTCAGGTCCCAGACCGAAGCGTAGGCGTTCGGATCATGGGTCTGCACCTGGAAGATGCCCGGCTGCGTGGGCGAGCGATCCATCCCGGTAGAGATGACTTCTTTGAGCACCAGCTCGCCGTTTTCATAAGCCCACAAGCGCTGCTTATCGATGCTGATCACGATGCGCTTCCCCGGCACCACCGGCAGCGGCAGCTGATCGGTTTTCGCCGGGATGACCAGCGTCTGCCCGGCTGAGAGCGATTCGGGGTCCAGGCCGGGGTTGGCCTGCAGGATGCGCCAGAAGGGCATGCCCTGTTTCCAGGCAATGCGCAGTAAGGTATCGCCCGCTTGGATGGTATAGCTGGTGGGAGAATAGCTCACCGGAACCAGCAACGGCCGGCCTTCCCGGGCGGCCTGCGCCAGGTCAGCGGCATAACGCGCCCCATCCAGGTAGCGGCCTTCGCCCAGGTTAGCTCCCAGGGCGTCCAGGGTAGCTGCGATGCTATCCGGGTTGTAGCCAATTTGCAGCCCCGCAGCGCCCGTCTCCAGCAGCAGCCAGGGGGCAAACTCCTGCGAAGTCAGCGCCCATTCCTCGCTCTCATCCAGCACCTGGTCGTAAGCCTTGATCACGGGCGGGTTGGCCAGCACCTGGCGGGCGGCCTCCAGAAAGGGCGTAGCATCGCTCACCGCCGGCAGCACCGGCATCAGCTTCACCGCCAGGCGGCGTTCGGCCAACACTTTCGATGGGTCGGCTACCAGGCCGGCCAGGGTTTCCTCCAGGTTGATCGTGTAGCCCAGCTGGCTGGGCACCGCCTCCAGGTTGGCTCCTTGCAGGCGGATGGTCGCATCCTGGGCCGGTTTGCTCATCACGGGGATTAAGCTTTCCAGCGCCTGGCGGGCAGTAGGGATATCCAGGTCAACGGACGACTCCACCTGGCGGCCGTTCACCTGGCTGTCGATCATCTGCGAGAGGCCGGCAGGCAGGCTCTGCCCGTGACCGATGGCGTAGGCTTTGCGGGCGGTCAGAGGGGCGTTCAGGCTCAGGCCAAGCTGCGCCGGGCTGAGCTGCTGCGTCACCAATCCGTCACTGAGGGTAATGCCGCCGGCACTGTTCCAGGAGATGTCCAGCAGCGTGGCGGCTTCATCGACGGTCAGTCCGGACAGGCTGAGATCGCCAAGCTGCACCCCCGGCACGATGCGCTGCGTAGACTGGTAGTAGGTGTACCAGGAAAGGACTGCGCCCACCACCACCAGGGCCACCAGCATACCGGCAATTACCCCACCAAAAATAATGAGCGAAATGGGGATCGAGCGTGATGCGAGGCGCCGGCGAACACGGACGGGTGCAGGCTCGCTGCTCGCATTCGGCGCGCGACGGGCAACCGCAGGCGCCGGCTGGGATTTGGGGACAGATCGGTAGGCAGTGCGTTTCATAGGCTCCAGACGCTAACAGGAAGACATCGGTTCCCGGTTAATTATACATGATGCATCCATTATGCCAGAGATCGCTCTTGATTTAGCTTTTCCAGAGATTGCCCACCTGATCCTCAACGCAGGCAAAACATCAGCCCCCTCCAGCTTGCAGAGGGGGCTGAACTCAGCTTACTTTATGGTCGCTCGGGCATAAAGCACCGGGCGGGGAGGATTAAGGTACATCGACGCGCACGATGGTTGATGGGCATGCCGGCTGCGCCGCCGTAGATCCACACTGCCGAGGTACTTGACCGGAGGCCAGGCCGCCGAAGGTCAGGTCGATCGCGCCAGTAGCGCCAACGGTGGCTGAGGCAGGAGCGGTGACAGTCATGTTACCGGCAGCCGTGTGCCCAGCAGCCAGGTGTGCAGCTTGAAGGGGCTGGATCCAGCCACACCCCAACCCTGGACAACCACAGTGTAAGCGCCGGCAGCCGGGTTGGTCAGGCTGACCTGCTCGGCGGAGGTGCCGCTGCCGCTGCTGCCAACCTGGGTGGTGCCCAGGAAGACGCACATATCGATATCCGAGCCGGCGTTGACATCCGCATCAAACAGCTCGAAGCGGGCGTAGGTGGTGCCGGCCGGGATGGTCACCGGGATCAGCTGGGCATTCGGGAGAGGTCAGCGAGCAGGTGCCGTCGGTCGGATCATCCGCCACGGTACCGGGAGTGACAACCGCCGGGACCAGGCCGCGGGCGGTGGCCGTGAAGGCGCCAGTGTAGCCAAAGGTACCGTGTAGTTGATAGGTGCACCGGTGCCAGATAACCTGGGCCGGGGCAGCCAGAGCTACCGGGCGGACGACCACCGGGATGCGCACGTTATGCGGCCATCGCTCCAGGTCAGCTGGCCGCCAGTGTAGGTGTTGGGGGCTGCGCGATGTCGTGGTGAAGGTGACGGTGAAGACTTCGGTCTCGCCGGGATCCAGGGTCAAGGCAGCCGGGGTACGACCACAGTGAAGCCGGCCAGGCCAGTGTACGAGGCAGTGTAGGTTGCCGGAGCGCCGCCAACATTGGTTACCTTGCGGGTGACTGTCTGCGTGCCGGCCAGGTCGCCAATCGCGATCGAGGCAACGTTAAAGTCGCTGGGATCCAGCGAGTAACCCATGCCTGCCAGCGCAGTGCACGACGCCGGAGTTCACACCAGTTGGTCGTGCCGCACAGGAAAGCCAGCCAGTCGTTCCAGCCGGAGTTGAACACCAGGCCGGGATCGGCAGCCTTAAGCCGGGCGGACATGCCCGGCGCCCTGGCGGAAGATCACCAGCGGGTTGGTGTTCGGGCCGTCCAGGATATCATAACCGGTCGTCATCAGGGCCGACTTGATCGCCATAGGCGACCAGCTGGGATGAAGTTCCTTGAACAGGGCAGCCAGGCCGGCCACGTGCGGGCTGGACATGGAGGTGCCGCTGTACAGGTTGAAATCAGGCGCCCAGCAGTTTCCTGGAGGCGACACGCCGGCCAGGATATCCTGTCCGGGAGCAATCAGGTCCGGCTTGAGCAGGTCACCGCCGCCGGCCAGAAGCGGGCCGCGTGAGGAGAAGCTAGCGGTGAAGGGTGCCGGGGTCGAGTAATAGACAAGTTGCCAGCATTGATGGTAGCCGTCGCACCTGCGGTCGCAGCATAAGCCTTGACGGCGGCGCGGTCGGTGTTCTGCAGGTGGACGGTCGGGACGAAGTGGAAATCGGCGTTGATCGAGTTCGCGGAGGTGTTGACCAGGATCATGCCCACACCGCCGGCTTCCTGGACTGCCAGGCTCTTGTTGACACGGGCAGGTCACCCGCGGTCGCAGACCACGATCTTCCCGGCAACCTTGGCCGGATCCAGGACGAGTGCGCCATCGGCTAGCAGCCGAGACAGAAGCCAGTCTGCGCAGTCGCATTTGCGCCAGGCAGGCCGGCCGCAGTGGAATCGATCAAGGGGGCAGGGCCAACTGCGGTGGCAACCGAAGCGCCATAGTAGGTCACACCATTGCCCAGGGTGACCGAGCCGGAGCCACTGCGGTTGTGGGTACCGGCAGCCACGGTGGTGATCCACGGGCTGGGGTGCGCCACAGTGCTGGTGGTGGGGCCGCTGTTGCCGGCGGAAGCGGCGACGAAGACACCTGCATCGAGCGGCGTACAGGAAGGATACTTCAACTGCGATCGAGGAAGTTGGTGTAGGTGCCGGAGATCGAGTAGTTGATCACATCCACGCCGTCGGCCACAGCCTGGTCGATAGCAGCCACCAGGTCGGCGGTGCTGCCGCTGGCGGTGGAGGCATCCTGCGTGCTCCACAGTGCCTTGTACATGGCGATGCGGGCGCGCGGGGCGATGCCGGTGATAGCGCCGAAGACGGCAGCCGGACCGGTGGTTGGAGTATTGACGTTGCCGCCGGAGGTGCTGGAGGTGTGGGTGCCGTGCCCATTGTAGTCACGCGGCAGAGGTGAACTCCCAGGGACGCTGGGCTTCGATACCGGCATTGCCACCCCAGGATTCATTGAAGAACTGGGCGCCGATCAGTTTCTGGTTGCAGTTGCTGGCGGTGAACATTTCGCCGGGGACGCACTGGCCGTGCCAGCCGGGGATCTGCTGGTAGCCCAATTTGCCGCTCTGGCCCTGCGGGCCGGTGCGGACGCGGTCGGTGAAGCTGGGGTTCTCCGGCCAGATGCCCGAGTCGACGACACCAATGATGACGCCTTCACCCGTGGCTGGGAAAGTCCATTTGCCAAGTGCATCACGCAGGCCCAGGAACGTCGGAGTCGAGGAAGTATCGACGGTCACCCATTCGTTTTTGGTGACGGTCAAAACATCGGCTTTGCTGCGCAGCGCAGCAGCCTGATCTGCGGTCATCTCAGCGGAGAAGCCGTTATAGGTATAGGTGTAGCTGTATAGCTTCTTGGTAGCGCCGACCGACTGCATGGCGGCATCGTGCTTGCCCTTCAGGTAGCCGACGTATTTGACAACCTTGGCATCCAAGGGGTCAATTTTTTGGCCCTGCTTGGGGGCGGTGGCCGGGAAACCGGCGATGCCGCCATCATAGGCCACTACTGGTGCATCAATCATCTGGACGATGTAGATGTTATCAGCAAATTTCTTGACCTGGCCGCCCTCGGTATTCCCACCCGCGGCACCAGCCGGGATGACGGACACGAGCAGGGCGATCAGGACCAAAAGCGTTACAAGTTTTTTCATGATCTGTTCTCTCCTGGTAAATTTTGAAAATCCGATAGTCTGTAGGATCGAAGTTTATTCACATATATTCTGGTTGTATTTTTCTCGATCGTACGCCTCCTTTCGGGCTGAACGCCGGATCAGTCTGCTCTGAGATAAGAAAAAAGAGCACGGCTCGCGCGCTTACAGAACGGGCCAGTAAGCGCAGCCAAGCGTGCTCTTCCTTCTCTGGGTAGGATGATACCGAGCAGTTGAGTCAGAATCCATTTACCTGTTTTTACGGATTGGAATGATGCGCGCGATTATACCGGATAATTCAACAAAGTCCAATACTATGTGAGAAAATTAACTATCCTTTAAGCCCTGCGCATCAACCTGGGTTATCCGGCTTTTTTATAGCATAACGATAAACCAGGAATCCCACCATCCCAACCAGCCAGACCAGTGCCAGGATCACCGCAATCCAGCCCACCGGTCCGAGCCCTTCGAAAAGGCCGGGAGCCGGGGTGGCCAGCAGGACGGGTGGAGTCACCAGGCTGGCAGCCGGCGGCGAGGTCGGCAGGGGCAGCGGGGTATGCGTGTAAGCCGCCTGCGGAATGACCGCGTTGGCATCCGCAGTGGGCGTTCCAATGCCTGGAGTCTGCGTCACTGCCGGCTGGGTCGTGCCTGGCCCTGCTACCGCTGGGAGTGTGACCGTCACGCCGGCTGCCGGCGGTGTGGCCGTTGAAGTAGCCGTGAACAGCGCAGAAGCCGTCGCCCCCGGCAGGAATGTGGCTGTGTTGGTTGGCGTGGGGCTGCTCGTCGGGGTGGGTGTGAAAGTCGGTCCGAACACCGTCGGGCTGGCCGTACCAGTCGGAGAGGCGACCACTGATCCGCTGGTGTACACCTGCGGGTTGCGGAAAACAACCGGCTGGACAACCCCCAGCGAATCGACCAGGTAGCTCTGCGACATGTGGATGGTGCTGGTGCCGCTGGCAATTGCCACCATGTCGAAGGAGATCAAGATACCGGATCCGGAGGTCGACATCGGCTGGCCGTTCACATAATAATAATTGACGTAGGTGATGCTGCCGTTTGGATTGTTGACGTAATTGATGGTCACATAAACCGGCGTGAAGAATGAGCCGTCATATACCTGGTCCCCCACGATGGTCGGGTTGGCATCCTTGATCTGCAGAAAGTTGGGATTGAAGTACAGCTGCAGGTAATAGCTGGACACATTGACCGCATCCTCCACCCACACTGAGATGTTGGCCGTCTGGCCGACCGTCAGGTAGATCGGATAAGGCTGTGTCGTGATCTCCGTCTGGCTTTGGGCGCCCACAGGCAACCCGGCCAGCGCCAGGATTCCGGAAATCAAGAGCAGCGCGCAAAAAAAACGGAAGACTCGCAGCGAAATGAATGCCAATTGGACTTCTCCTCCAGCGCCCACGGCTGAGCGTACGAAGATTATACCCGATCCTATAACCGGGTATAATCTTTAACAATCTAAAAAAATCAGAAGGAGCAGCCTATGGGAGAGCAGAAAATTCGCGTGCTGGTCGCCAAGCCCGGCCTGGATGGTCACGACCGGGGCGCCAAAGTTGTGGCGCGTGCCCTGCGCGACGCCGGTATGGAAGTGATCTATACCGGTCTGCGCCAGACACCCGAGATGATCGCCGAAAGCGCCCTGCAGGAAGATGTCGACGCCGTCGGCCTGTCGATCCTCTCCGGCGCCCACATGGTGTTAGTGCCGCGCGTCCTGGATTTATTACGCGCCAACGGGCAATCAAATGTGTGCGTCTTCCTGGGAGGCATCATCCCCGATGAAGACGTGCCGCAGCTGCTGGCGCTGGGCGTCAGCGGCGTATACGGTCCGGGCACCTCCACCGACCAGATTGTCAACGACGTTCGCCGTCTGGCGGCCGACAGGCTGGCGGGCGCCTGAGCATGGATCTGGCACAGGAAGTCCTGGGGGGCAACCGCCTGGCACTGGCCCGTCTGCTGACCCAGGTGGAAAACGGCACCCCACAGGGTCTGGCTGCCCTGGAAGCGCTCTACCCCCACACCGGTAAGGCGCAGCGCATCGGCGTCACCGGCCCGCCTGGCACCGGCAAATCCTCGCTGGTCAACCAGCTCGCCCTCCACTTGCGCCGTACCGACTCCCCTCGGCGCGTGGCGATCCTGGCGGTAGACCCCACCAGCCCCTTCACCGGCGGCGCCATCCTGGGCGACCGGGTGCGCATGCGCGACCTCTCCGGCGACCCGGGCGTCTTCATCCGCTCGATGGCCTCGCGCGGCTCGCTGGGCGGGCTGGCCGCGGCCACCTCCGGGTTGGCCGCCGTGCTGGATGCCGCCGGGTTTGACGTCATCCTCATCGAGACCGTCGGCGCCGGGCAGGCCGAAGTCGATATCGCCCGCCTGGCGCACACCGTCCTGGTGGTAGAAGCCCCCGGCCTGGGTGACGACATCCAGGCCATCAAAGCCGGCATCCTGGAGATCGCCGACATCCTGGTGATCAACAAAGCCGACCAGCCCGGCGTTGAAGCCACCGAGCGCGCCCTGCTCGGCATGCTGCAGCTGGCCCACCCCACCCCACACATCTTCCGCGACGAGCGCCGGCACCACCAGCCCCTCGTAGGGCAGGTTTCTAACCTGCCGCTTGCGGAACGCGTAGGGCAGGTTTCTAACCTGCCGCTTGCGGATCAAACCTGCCGAGGTCAGGTTTCTAACCTGCCGGATCAGGTTTCTAACCTGCCGGATCAGGATTTTATCCTGCCGGGTCAGGTTTCTACCCTGCCGCTTGCGGAACCCGTAGGGCAGGTTTCTAACCTGCCGGAAACTAAGAAAGCCGCCCTACAAGAATCGCTAAAGAATCGCCTACATTTGACGATTGGATGCCCCCCGTGCAGCGCACCGTCGCCATCGAAGGCCAGGGTATCGCCGAGCTGGCGGCGCAGATCGAAAAGCATGCCGCCCACCTGCGGGACAGCGGCGGCTGGGAGCGGCGCGAGGCCGCCCGCCTGCAATCCGAGCTGGACGAGCTGCTGCAGCAGGCCCTCATCGCCCGCTGGCGACAGGAAACCCCCGCCGCGCACTACGAGGCTGTCCTCGAGCGCCTCACCCGGCGCCGGCTCTCTCCCTGGCAGGCGGTCACAGAGCTGTTGGAAGGAGGCAAAATTTGATCTACGCTGAGAACATCCGCCTGCGCGCCCCCGAGCGCACAGATATCCCCCTCTTTGTCGAGTGGCTCAACGACCCCGAAGTGCGCCAGGGGCTGCTGCTGCACCTGCCGCTCTCGCGCGCCGACGAAGAGCGCTGGTTCGACGACATGCTCCAGCGCCCAGCCTACGAGCACCCCCTGACGATCGAAGTTCGGATCGATTACGTCCCTCGGGGTGAGCTGGAGGAAGACGATACCTGGCGCCCCATCGGCAACTGCGGCTACGACAACTTCGACTGGCGCTGCCGCAGCGTCGAAGTCGGCATCTTCATCGGCGATAAATCCTTCTGGAACCGCGGCATCGGCACCCAGGTCATACGCCTCATGCTGCAGCACAGCTTCCAAACTCTCAACATGAACCGCGTCTACCTGCAAGTCTACGAGACCAACCCGCGCGCCATCCGCGCCTACGAAAAAGCCGGTTTCGTCCACGAAGGCCGCAAACGCCAGGGCATGTACAAAGACGGGAATTATTGCGACATTTTACAGATGTCAGTTCTGCGCCAAGAATGGGAAAATTCGATGCATCCGTAGGGGCGGGTCTGAGACCCGCCCCTACAGACCCGCCCATGCCAACCCGCCCCTACAAACCAACATGGATAAAAATGCCTGAATTACCCGAGGTCGAAACCATCCGCCGCTACCTGCAAAACGGCACACCGGATTACCCATCCATCCTCGGTAGAACCGTCGCCGCGGCGCGCCTGTACTGGCCCAAAACCCTGGCCGAGCCGGATGCCGCAGCGTTTACCCGGCGCATCGCCGGTCGCCGCGTTGAATCTGTCGGCCGGCGCGGCAAATACCTGCTGCTGCACCTGCCCCCCGAAACCCTGCTCATCCACCTGCGCATGAGCGGCGATCTGCGCCTTGAGCCCATCGCCGCCCTCAACCAACCCCACGACCGCCTGTACCTCGATTTCGTCCTGCTGCCCGGCGAGGATCGTCGCTGGCGGCTGTCCTTCAACGACACGCGCAAGTTCGGGCGCGTCTGGCTGCTGGACGACCCCCAGCGCTTGCTCGGTAAGCTCGGCCCCGAGCCGCTGGAGGACGCCTTCACCGCCGAGTGGCTGGCCAACGCACTCAGCACCCACCGCCGCCAGCTCAAGCCGCTGCTGCTCGACCAGGGCTTCATCGCCGGGCTGGGCAACATCTACACCGACGAGGCTCTGCACCGTGCCGGCCTGCACCCGCTCACCCTGGCCAGCGCCGTCACCCCACCGCAAGCCGCCCGCCTGTGGCAGAGCATCCGCCTGGTCCTGCAGGAAGGCATCCAGCGCCAGGGCGCCAGCATCGACTGGGTCTACCGCGGCGGCGACTTCCAGAACTACTTCGGCGTCTACCAGCGCACCGGCCAGCCCTGCCCCGTGTGCGGCACGCCCATCGAAAGGCTGGTCGTCGGCCAGCGCGGCACGCATTTTTGCCCGGTATGCCAAAAGGCCGACCGATGATCCCGCGCGATAAGCAGCGCGGGACTTCGCCGCCGACCGATGACCGACGACCACCCCAATGCCTCTCGCTCCAATGTTCCACGTTGGAGCGCATCCCCGAACGCTCTGCGTTCCCTTGCCAGATGATCTTAGATGGTATCATCGAGCTTGTCACGCGCCGCAAGCGCGGGATCGGCAAGCTTGTCCCGCGGTCGACCGTCGTCCGTCTTCCGTCTTCCGCCGGCGAGCTTGTCACACGCCGCAGGCGCGGGATCTTCCGTCCTCCGTCCTCTTTCAACCCTAAGGATCCCTCCCCATGCTCATCCCCACCGCTGAACCCTTCTTCTTCCCCGGCGGCAGCACCGGCTGCCTGCTGGTGCACGGCTTCACCGGCACGCCCAAAGAAATGCGCTGGCTGGGCGAATATTTACACCAACAGGGCCACAGCGTCCTGGGCGTGCGGCTGGCCGGGCACGCCACGCAGTTCTCCGACCTGCAGCGCACCCACTGGGAGGACTGGCTGGCCTGCGTCGAGGACGGCTACCGCTACCTGTCCGGCGTCGCCGAGCACATCTACATCATCGGGCTTTCCCTGGGCGGCATCCTCTCGCTCACCTTCGCCTCGGAAGCGCTCACCCCCGGCTGCCCGGTCGCCGGCGTCGTCGCCATCGCCGCCCCCGCCAGCCTGCCGATCAATCCCCACCTGGTGCCGGCCATCAAGCTGGTCAGCCCGTTCAAGAAAACCAACCCCAAGCCGCCCAGCGATTGGGTGGACAAAGAGTCCGAGAGAGAGCACATCGCCTACCCCTTCAACTCCGTCCGAGGCGGGCACGAAGTCAACCTGCTCTTATACGAAATGATCACCAACCTGCCCGCCATCACCGCCCCCGCCCTGCTGATCTACTCCAGAGACGACCACGTCGTCACCCCCGAAGCCGGCCACGCCGACTTGATCTACGAGCGCCTGGGCAGCCCGCACAAGCGCCTCGAGTGGATCGAAGGCAGCGGGCATGTCATGACGCGCGATGCGCAGCGCCAGAGGGTGTTTGAAATGGTGGGGGAGTTTGTGAGACGACCGACGGACGACCGATGACGGACGACCGCCCCGCGGAAATGTACCGCCCCGTAGAATTACGCAACGGGGCAAGCTCGGGGATTCACGACCGACGATCCCGCGATAGAGCATCGCGGGACTTCGCCGAACGGCCGCCATCAAATGTCACCCTGAGCTGAAAGCAAAGGGTATTTCCCTGGTCGCACTGCTCTGCGGAGCAACCCAGCTCTTGCCGCTCCGCGGCTCATCCCCAATGCACCATCCGGCAAATCACCCCCTACGGAGACTTCGATTCGCAGCAAAAGCAACAAAGTCCGCCCTTCAGCGGACTTTTGCTTTATCTCGCTAATATGCACGGCGTTGAAGCCCACTCACGACCACTCTTACCAGCAGGTAAATTCGCTGCGGTCAACAGTCGGCAATCGTCCGTTTTCCGTCTGGAATCTCGCGGTGTACCTATAGGGGACGGTCGGCGGTCTTCGGTCCTCGGTCGTATCACCACACCCCCGGAACCATCCTGAACCGCACCTTCTGGCGGTACTCCTCGTACCCCGGCAGGTCCTTCACCAGCACCGCTTCCTCGTTGCGGATGCGGGCAACCAGCATCGGGATGATAAGCAGCGCCGGGATCATCGCCCACCACGAGCCCAACACCAGCGGGGATAACACATAAAACATAGTCGACCCTATGTACATCGGGTGGCGCACGATGGCATACGGGCCGCTGTCGATCACCCGCTGCCCCTCCATAACCTCAACCACCCGCGAAGCGTAGCTGTTCTCCCGGAACACCCAAAAAACCATCGCATAGCTCAGTAACACCAGCGCTGCCGCCAGCAGCACCACCCACACCGGCACCTCCGACCAGCCAAAGCGGTAGTCAAATCCAGGGATCAGGAAAGCCAGCAGGAAGATGATCCAGGAAAAGCCGATCACCCGCTTTTGCGTACCCTGCCGTTCGCGGAATCGCATGCGCCGCTCGAGCAGCTCCGGGTCGTACTTCAGCAGGTAGAGCATCACAAAACCCATTGGGATAAAGATGATCCCCAGGTACAGCCAGGCGTTCCAGTAAGCCAGTGTACCCGCCGGGATGAAGAACATCGCCGCCAGTGCCAAAAACGCCATAATATAGCGTGATAGCACCAGCTTGAGCAGCGCCCCCCGCGATTCATGTGCCTCAGTCATATGTGCCTCCTGGGTCTGGTAGAAATACCAGATTCTATAATTATTATAGTGATAATCCCCTGGAAAACATACACTAGATTGGGGGATTTCACGCTAGCAATCAGGGGATTCCTCGTCCGCCGATAATCCGGGATAGATGTGCGAAGGAACCCCAATCTCCGTGGCGGCGACCTCAAGTCCTGAATGGCATCCTAAGCCTTATCTTCTGACTCGCTGACTCCTCCAGCCACCGTGCTTTGATATAGCCATCCCCGCTGCAGATCGTATCTCCAGCCAGACGCCCACCTCCAGGTGGGTCGTCTCTTGATAGAGCTGCATCGTTCTTCAGAGTGTTGTCAAGATAAATAATGGCGGGGTTCCCCAATAATCCCCGCGGAATAATTGACGGGCAATTCCAGGACAGATGTTAGTTGTCCGATTCGGCATTTTGTTGTAAGATTTACAACGCATGACAGATTTGATGCATTTTGCTTTCATCGATAAATCGGGGACAGTCGGTCCCGAGACATGCACTCATATCCTCATCATGCGGTAATTTGTGGGGGTCAGATGCGCGATATTGGAATTCCAGTGCAGCGGGCTCTAAAGAAGTATGGCACGAGCCTGGCCTCGGGTGAGATGAAAGCCAGTAGCTCGGGAGAGACAGTGATTCTACGTTTGCTCACCGAGTTAGTAAAACAGTATATTCAAATTGTAGCCACCGCAGTAGATCAAACCGCGATCTTTCGTGCGCCTAAAGATAGCAAAGAAATTCTCGTAGTGCAGTTTCTCATACGGTCCATCGCATGGTCGAACGCTGGCCACGCAAACAAATTTGCCTGGATCAGCGCTACACGAACCCGCAGCAACGATTTGAGCTAGAAAAACGCATTCGAGAAGGGCTTGTGGATTTGCATCAAAAAATAGTACTGATCAGGCAGTTAAATTCTCGGACTGATCGTGGATTGCAGGCAGCCGATTTTTTCGCCTGGGCATTTTTTTAGAAGTACGAAAAAGACGACCGTCGATTTATGGACCTGCTTGCCAAAAAATTATAAAGGAAGAAGTGATTGTGAAAAAAATCTGTCCAAAAAAAGTCCAATATGATTAAACTGAAATCCCCCACGGGACATTTGGCAGACATTTCCAGGACAGATCGAGACAGGTTGAACCATCTGATGAATCACACAAATCGACGACATTTTCTTGTGCCTTTTGTTACGTTGGTGCTGATTGTCCTCTTACTCTCTTCTTGTACTCCCGAGACCAGTAGCAATGACCTCGCCACTCCGACTCTTCTCGTAACAAGCCAACCTACCCTGACCGAGAATTTGCTGGAAGCCACCACCATCCCCCAAGGTCCTTCCACTCGATTATCGAAAAACGAGGAACCGCCCTCCTTTATAGCTCCCACTCCAGAACCGATCAGCCCCGATCAACTGCTGCAGGAGATCGTCATCGACCATGCGCTACCGCTGGATCAAATACCGAGCGAGATTATCAAGGGCAATGTCAGCATCCATCCCGATTTTTCTCGCATTCCTGTCTTTTCAAATCTGCGGCAGGAGCTCTCTGCACAGCTGCCCGCAGAGAAGTGGGATGTTATTTTGAAATTTATCGGGCTGCTCGGAGTACAAACCCTGGAAAACGGCACCCTGGATGGCAGCAACGTTCCGCGTTGGAATACCTATACCGCAGCCGGCCAACGAGTCCTAACCTGCAATACCTACGCCACCACTTTACTTCGCGCCATGGGATTAACCGCCGCTGTCAGTCACTGGATTGACCCGCAAACACATGCCCCCGCCTTTAATCAAGGCATCGAACTTCAAGCCAGAGACACCCACCGTTGGCTTCAAGAATATGGACCGGAGTATGGTTGGTCAGATGTTTCGGGGCTGACGCCGGAGGAAAGATTGGACTTGCTGGCGGACGGCTACATCATTCTCGGAGCCAATGACATCCACATGTGGGTGATTTTTGGAGTTCCGCTGGGTAACCGATGGGTTCCGGTAGTAACTCAGTCAATTCCAAATACAATTGCCATGATTGCATATTATCCGACTCAATTCGATAGCCCGGAAAGCCACACCCTTTTTGCCCACGAGATACCATAATCAGTTATATTGAAGAGCCTGCAATCACTCCCCAGAGCTGAGATTATCTACAAACATGACAGTATCGTGCGCCCCGCAGCCACCCACGCCGACCTGGTCTACCACAGGCTGGGCAGTCCGCACAAGCGCATCGAGTGGGTCGAAGGCAGGGGTCATACCATGATGCGCTGTGCTGAAAAAAATTTGCTACCGATTAACTAAGTTTCATATGATCCCGTTATAGTTCATCGATCCAGCCAGCACTGATGGCTGATCCAAAGAATTCCATGCTTACTCCTTAGTTCCGGCTCATCAAAAAAAACGAGATAAATATCCATGAAGGTTCCCTCGTCTGTTTGGAACCGGATTTCATGGTATGCCGTATTCGAATTATTCCAGACCAAACGGTACGAAGACCCCAATTGCTTTCCAACATTTTCCTGTACAAAATTTGATAGCTTGACACGCATCTTTTCATTACTGGTATAGTCCCCAAGGATTTTTTCGGGACATAGCAAGGGGCTTAGTTTTTCAATATTTTTTCCGCAGGTCTGTAACTGTAGATTGCGAGCTCTTATACATCTTTTTCGATATCAAGAGCTGAATATCGATCGCAGTGCTAGTGGCTTGTAGGGAAACAATTTCTGACTCTGCTCTGCCCAAATTGGTTTTAAGATCTTCACCAAGCTTTTGAGCCGTAGATAATTTTTTTTCCGTGGTTTGTAGGTTCCCAGTCAACTTTTCAGCCAGAAATTTCTGTTGTGAAGAAGTTGCCTGTAGATTTCCAAGGATTTCTTCACGGTGCTCGATTTCGTTACTGGAGTACAAGATGCCGATTAGAATCGCAGTCAACAATCCAAAGATCAAGATAATTGGGATTAAATTCTTGCGGACCCTATCGATAAAAGTAATTTTTTCTGGAGCAGTTAAATCACTCTTGCAATAGCGGCAAAGAATTGCGTCTTCCTGGATTTCTTCTGCGCAGAACGGACATTTTTTCATTCTCCCTCCATATTTCTCTCCGATTGATAGACACATTATTCCATAATCGTCAGAATGTGTCATGTGTCATTTGTCATACTATTGACTTTTTACAACCGATGCGTTATCCTATACACAAATGTATAGGATAAATGAACTCATTAAGCTGGATCGCAAGCTTTACCATACCAACGACCTGGCTACCCTGTGGGGCGTCACCAATAAACACAATTTATACATGACGATCACCCGCTATATCGACCGGGGCATCCTCTTCCCGATCTATAAGGGTTTGTATTCCACGGTACCCCTGGCTCAGCTCAACCCACTGGAAGTAGGCAGAGCTGTCATTCATCGCTATACCTATCTCACTACCGAATCGGTGCTGGCCCAGGCCGGCATCATCTCGCAAGCAGTGTACGACTACACCTATGTCGCCGATAAATCCACTCGAATTGCCGTGGGCGCCTGGTCATTCCGCTTCCGCAAGCTGCAGGATACTTTCCTCTACCACCCTGCCGGTATTGAAAACCAGGATGGCGTACTGGTAGCCGGCGTCGAGAGGGCTGTCGCCGATATGCTCTATTTCAATCCGAAATACCACTTTGATCTCCGGGAACTGATCGATTTCGACGCAGTTCAAGCCATTCAAACTGAAGTAGGCTATCGATGATCACACTTCGCCCGGAAGATATCCTCCACAAGTCAACCATTTCCAGGCTGCTGATGGAAATCGCCGATCAGCCGGTGCTGGCACAAAATCTGGCTCTCAAAGGCGGTACCTGCGCCGCCATGCTGGGCTATTTAGACCGCTTCTCGGTCGATATCGATTTTGACCTTATGCCCGCCGCGGATGAAGCCCTGCTGCGACAGGTGTTTCACCAGGTGTTCAGCCAACTCGGCTTGAGCGTCGCCCAGGAATTTGACAACGTATTATTCTTTCAGCTGCGCTACCCCAGCCGGCCGGGGAAGCGTAATACCTTGAAGGTGAATGTCAGCAATATCCTCGTCCAGGCCAATCGATATCGGGTCCAGTATTTCCCGGAAATAGACCGCCTGCTCAACAGCCAGACGATCGAAACTATGTTTGCCAATAAACTGGTGGCTGTGACCGACCGCTATGCCCGCCATGCATCCATTGCCGGGCGGGACATTTACGACATCCATCACTTTTTTGTCCAGGGGTATACCTACCACGGCGCAGTCATTACCGAACGCACCGGGTTAAATCCAGGCGCATATTTCGCGGAATTAATCGAGTTTTTCAAAAAGCACGTCAACCAGCGCATTGTCGACGAAGATTTAAATTCACTCTTGCCCAACAGGCAATTCCAGCAAATAAGAAAGATCTTGATCCCGGAAACAATCTCTCTGTTGGAAAACGAAAAACGCAAATTCGCATCTCCCCCCTAAAATCCCCCCACGGGGAATAGCGCCGTCCGCCAAAACCGCCTACCATACCCTGGCAGCCAGCCGCTGCCAGTGGGGTCTCAATGCCGCGTACACGACCTTCTAATCGCCTCCCCGCCTTTCCCGCCCCAACCTCCCGGGATATCTCTGGGCGTTTGAAATTCTCCACGCGGGCGGGAATCCCGGCTCTCTTGCCGGGACGGCGGCGCAAGGTCCTGGGCGATTTTTCCAGGGCGTGCGAAATTGCATTCGTTTTTTATTGGAAACGGCTTTTTTTACTCAAAACCCCTTCACCGCACCTTAAAAACAAAGACCGCCATTGAGCGGTCTCAGTCTTGTATCATGTGGGATTCTGCTGCGAGATCGGCGGCTGGTGGCGGTCGTCGGTCCTGAATCCCGCAGCGATTTACTGCGGGACGGTCTACTTCCTGTGCCTGCGCCTCTTTTGCGACCGGGTATCATTTTCCTGGGCAAGAATTGGCTTGGCTGCGTCAGCGCTGTCCTGGGCAACAGGCACTTCCTCTTCCTCAGCCCCCTCCTCCACGAACTCCTCCTCCACTTCCGCTTCCGTCTTTTCCTCGGGCAGCGGCGTGCCCAGGCCGGCCGGGCGGATGGTGAACATCTGCGAGATCACACTCAGGCGGATGTCGCGCTTCAGCTGGGTGAACAGCTCGGAGGCCTTGATCTTGTACTGGTTGAGCGGGTCGCGCTGCCCATAGGCTTCCAGGCCGATCGAGACGCGCAGCGACTCCACCTGGGTCAGGTAATCCACCCACTGCCCGGTGATCACCCGCAGCAGCAGCTGGCGGTAGGATTCAGTCAGCACCTTGCGCCCCAGCAGGTCGACCAGCGCCTTGCCCGTCTCGGCCTCCAACCCGGTCAGCGGCAGATTGTGTGCCTGCTCGTAGGCGGCCATCCCGACCAGCTCTTCCAGGTGGGCGCGCGTGTTCTCGTCCAGGTCGGCCACGCTGGTGTTCGCCGCTGCCAGCCGGCCGAGCTCGGCCAGCCCCCAGCCTTGCTGGATGGCCTGCTGCGCCTGCTCCAGGTGCGCCAGCACGTCGTCGGCGATCTCCTGGCTGGGCGAGCCTTCCAAAAAGCGGCTGGCTTCGTAGATGTAGGTCAGGCGGTTGGTGCGCTGCACCGTGCGCCGGTGGGTTTTCTTGTCAAAAGAGGCTCGCGAGCCCTGCGGGATGGTGGTCAGCAGGTGGTAGATAGCCAGCCGGTTGAGCATCGTCAGGTTGGCGGGGATGTTCTTCTCCAGGTCGCGGCGGATCGCCCCGCCGTCACCCACGTAGCGCCCCAGGCGCTCGTCGTAAGCCCCGCTCACCTTGTCCAGGATCTCGTCCTGCAGGGCATCCCAATCGGAGGAGGCCAGCTGGCGGGCGTTGAAATCCAGCGACTCATCCAGGCGGCGCTCGATGGCGCCCACCAGGCGCACCACCGATTGCATCACCAGCATGCCTTCCATCTGCGCCTGCACCTCCGGGCGCACGGCGTCTGGGTCGTTGCGCAGGGTATTCTGCTGTTCGGGGGTCAGCTTGATCGGCAGGTGGATTACGCTGGCCAGCTCGGCCGCCAGATCGGCGCCGCGTGGGCGCTCCATACCTTCTTCGTCCAGCGACAGCCCTTCGAAGAAGGTATCCAGCAGGTCGCTGCGCTCGCTCACCTGGCTCTCCAGGCGCTCGCGGGTGTCCTCCAGCAGGGTCTCCACCGATTTGAGCATGTGCTCCTGCTCGGCCACGATCGACTTGCGCGCCACTTCCAGCAGCGCTTCGATCGCCGCGGCTCGCTCGATGGTTTCGCTGCCGCCGAAGATCTCATCCGCCAGCAGGCGCAGGGTATATGAGGGATAGACGCTGTTGGCGTAATAAATCGTCGGCTGGATCTGCTCCAGCCAGGAAAGCAGCTTCCACGGGCCGCCCTGGTCCTTCAGCGCCTCCGGCACGCGCCGCGAGATCTCGCTGCGCAGCATCTCGGTGACATCGTCGCTCAGGTCGGTTTTAACGAAGATGCGGTCACGCTCGGCGTAGATCGCCAGGCGCTGCTTATTGAGCACATCGTCGTACTCCAGCAGGTGCTTGCGCACGTCAAAGTTAGCGCCTTCCACGCGCGTCTGCGACGATTCGATGATGCGGCCGACCACCGAGATTTCCAGCGGCATGGCGTCGTCGATTTTCAAGCGCTGCATCAGGCCGTCGGCCTGGGCGCCGCCAAAACGGCGCATCAGCTCGTCTTCCATCGAAAGGTAGAAGCGCGACGAGCCGGGGTCGCCCTGGCGGGCGGCGCGGCCGCGCAGCTGGTTGTCAATCCGCCGGGCCTCGTGCCGCTCGGAGCCGATGACGTGCAGCCCGCCCAGGTCCCGCACGGCCTGCATATCACGCATGTGGTCTTTATAAGCCTGCACCTGCTCTTCGTAGATGCCGTAATCCTCCGGGCCTACCTGCAGCAGGGCCTGGTAGCGGGCTTCCATGGACATGTCGTAGGGGTCGGGGTAGCCCAGGCGGGTGAGCAGGCGGTTGACGGCGGCCAGCACTTCTTCGGCCAGCTCGCCGCCCAGCTTGATATCCACGCCGCGGCCGGCCATGTTGGTGGCGATGGTCACTGCCCCAAAGGCGCCCGCCCGGGCGATGATCTGGCTCTCTTCGGTATGCTTGCGGGCATTCAGTACCTGGTGCGGAATGCCGGCCTGCAGGTCGGACTTCAGCCGCTGGCCAAGGCTCTCGTCCAGCTGGAACAGGGCCAGCAGGCGGCGCAGGTTGTCGTCTTCTTCGGGGTTGAAGGTCAGCCCCAGGTCGCGGCCCATCTTGCGCATTTCGCCGGTGTCCACCTTGTCCAGCGGCTGGTACAGGAAGTTCAGCTCGGGGATCTGCCGGCCGTCTTCTTCACGATTGTTGCGCTCCAGCCAGGCGTGCCGGATGAGCATGGCCATCGCCAGGCGGCGCAGCGGCTCGGCTCGCAGCCGGTTAGACACCCGCTCGGAGAGCTCCACCGAAGTGGTGCCCACCAGCATCGGCTGGCCCAGCACGTGGCGGTAGAACACTTCCTGGGCGATGGCGCGCAGCTTGATCTCTTCGGTGCGGAAGACCACATCCGGGTAATCCTTGCGCCGCCAATATACCGGCGCTTTGAGCGGATCGTCTTTGTTGGCAAAATACTTATACTTGTAGCTGTCCTTGTCGCGGCCTTCCAGCTCCACCAGCCCAGAGCTGGTGCGCAAAGCCTGGTACTCCAGGTTGGTGGGTACGGCGACCACACCCAGCTTGTAGATCTTGTCGAACTCCTCCGACTCGGTGACAGCGGTGCCGCTCATGCCGGCCAGCTTCTGGTACATGCGGAAGTAGTTCTGGATGGTGATGGTGGCATAGGTGACCGACTCGCTCTGGACCTTGACGCCTTCCTTGGCTTCCACCGCCTGGTGCAGCCCATCCGACCAGCGCCGGCCAGGCATCAGCCGCCCGGTAAATTCGTCCACGATGACCACCTTGCCGGCCTGCACCAGGTAGTCCTTATTGCGCTTGAAGAGGAACTGGGCGCGCAGCGCCTGCTCCAGGTAGCCCATCAGGCGCGCCTGTTCGGGGGTGATGTCCTCCGGGCGCTCGGGGTCGCGCAGCGCCATGCCCATCATCTCCTCCACGCGGCCTTCTCCCAGCTCGGTCAGGGTGACGATGCGGTCCTTCTCGTTGACCTCGTAATCCTCCGGGCGCAGGGCGCGGATGACCTGGGCAGTGCGGATGTACCACTCGCCTTCATCCTGCGCCGGCCCGGAGATGATCAGCGGGGTGCGGGCTTCGTCGATCAGGACGTTATCGACCTCATCGACGATGGCGTAGAAGTGGCCGCGCTGCACGCGGTCTTCCAGGCGCATGGTCATGTTGTCGCGCAGGTAGTCGAAGCCGAACTCGCTGTTGGTGCCGTAGGTGATATCGGCGGCATAAGCCTCGGCGCGGTCCACCAGGCGCAGCTGGTGCTGGTCTTCGTGCGGCGAGCTGCGCTCCAGGTCAACGATGAAGGCTTTCTTGCCGTTCTCGGTGCGGGCGGCCATCTGCAGCACGCCGACGCTCAGCCCCAGCATGTTGAATATCGGCGCCATCCAGCGGGCATCGCGGCGGGCCAGGTAGTCGTTCACCGTGATCAGGTGGGCGCCTTTGCCCGTCCAGGGCATTCAGGTAGAGCGGTAGTGTGGCAACCAGGGTCTTGCCCTCGCCGGTGCGCATCTCGGCGATCTTGCCCTGGTGCAGCACCGTTCCGCCGATCAGCTGAACATCAAAGTGGCGCAGACCGATGGTGCGCTTGCTGGCCTCACGCACTGCGGCGAAAGCCTCCGGCAGCAGATCGTCCCGCTCTTCGCCATCCGCCAGGCGCTGGCGGAATTCGTCGGTTTTGCGGCGCAGGGCAGCGTCATCCAGGGCCTCAAACGCCGGCTCCAGCTGGTTGGTCTCATCGACAAGCATTGCAATACGGTCGACCTGACGCTTATTGGGGTCGCCGCCAAGTATGCTGACAAATTTCTTGAACATAGAAGACTGTCCTCGCAGTACACATGACCTGCTTACTACAGGCCATGATAGGTTTGATGGGTTACACGGCGAAAAATTATAGCATAGGCAGATGAGAGGAAAATGATACCTTAAGCTATCTGTTTACACCGGTCTTTCTGAAGGCAGCGAAGAATCCAGATTCTTCGCCCATATTTTCTAATCTTAACAAAAATTGCTCAGCCAAAATCGGCATGCTATAATGACCGCGGTGGCGTACGGGCGCCATCCATCGAAGCTTCCTGGCTGCAAAACCTTAGAAAATCTTATCGAGCGATGTCTTTCGTCCACCTGCACGTGCATTCCGAATATTCCCTGCTGGACGGCTTCAGTAATATTAAGAAGCTGGTGCGGCGCGCCAGCGAGCTGGGCATGCCGGCGCTGGCACTGACCGACCACGGGACGATGTTCGGGGCGATCGACTTTTACAATGCGGCAAGCGCAGCCGGCATCAAGCCGATCATCGGCGTGGAAGCTTACCTGGCGGCACGCGGCATGGAGCAGCGCGACGCACAGCTCGACAAGAAATCCTCGCACCTGCTGCTGCTGGCGGAAAACGACACGGGCTACCACAACCTGCTGAATATTGCCTCGTCGGCACAGCTCGGCGGCTTCTACTACTACCCGCGGGTGGATAAAGAACTGCTTGCCAAACATGCCGAAGGGTTGATCTGCACATCCGGCTGCATGTCGGCGGAGGTGCCGCGCTTGCTGGCCCAGGGCGACCTGGAAGGGGCGCGTCGCCAGCTCGACTGGTATTACGATATCTTCGGACCGGATCACTTCTACCTGGAGCTGCAGCAGCACGACATACCAGAGCTGGAGGCGATCAACAAGAACCTGATCGACCTGGGGAGACGCTACCAGGCGCGCTTTGTCGCCACCAACGACGTGCATTACATCAACCAGGAAGATGCCCGCCTGCAAGATATCCTGCTGGCCATCCAGACCGGCTGCCTGCTGAGCGACCGCAACCGCATGCGCATGACCGACAACTCATATTACCTGCGCACGCCAGAGGAGATGAGCCGCCTGTTTGCCGAGGTGCCGGAAGCATTGAGCAACACACTGCTGATCGCCGAGCGCTGCAACATCGACCTGGGCTTCAAAGGCTACCGCCTGCCGCATTTCGATGTGCCGGAGGGCAAAACCGCCGACAGCTACATGCGCGAGCTGTGCGAGGAGGGCCTGCGCAAACGCTACGGCAGCCGCGCCGACAATCCGGTGGTACGCCAGCGCCTGGATTACGAGCTGGGCGTGGTGCACCAGATGGGCTTCGACACCTACTTCCTGATTGTTTGGGATCTGTGCCGCTTCGCCCGCCAGCAGGACATCTGGTATAACGCGCGTGGCTCGGCGGCCGGCTCGATCATCGCCTACACGCTGGATATCACCCTGGTGGATCCCATCGAACACGGGCTGATCTTCGAGCGCTTCCTGAACCCGGGGCGCATCTCTATGCCGGATATCGACCTGGACTTCCGTGACGACCGGCGCTCCGAGATGATCGAATACACGGTCAGGCGCTATGGCGAGGACAAAGTGGCGCAGATCATTACCTTCGGCACCCTGGGGGCGCGCGCCGCCATCCGGGATGTAGGCCGGGTGATGGACGTGCCACTGCCGGAAGTCGACCGCGTCGCCAAGCTGATCCCGAACATCCCCGGCAAGCCGGTGACCATCGAGCAAGCGCTGGAGGATGTGACCGAGTTCAAACAGCTATACGCCACCACACCGTACCTCAAAGAGCTGATCGATACCGCAGCCAAGATGGAAGGTGTGGTGCGCAACGCCGGCACGCACGCCGCAGGGGTGATCATCACCGACAAGCCGCTGCTGGAGTACGTGCCGCTGCATCGCCCAACCGGCAGTGCAGCCGCAGAAAGCCCGGTGCGCTCGGTCACCCAGTTCGAGATGTCGGTGCTCGACTCGCTGGGCCTGCTCAAAGTAGACTTCCTGGGCCTGGCGACCCTCACCATCATGGCGCGCGCCTGCGACCTGATCCGGCAGCGGCACGGCATTGAGCTCAACCTGGATAACATCCCCACGGACGACCCGGCGACTTACGAGCTGCTCGGCCGGGGCGAGACAGCGGGTGTGTTCCAGGTGGAAGGCTCGGGGATGCGCCGCTACCTGGTGCAGATGAAGCCCAACAACCTTTCGAATGTGATTGCCATGGTGGCGCTCTTCCGCCCAGGACCGATGGAATACATCCCGGGGTACATCCGGCGCATGCACGGCGAAGAGGAAGTCGATTACCGCCACCCCTTGCTCAAAGACATCTTCAAAGAAACTTACGGCTACCCGGTCTACCAGGAGCAGCTCATGTTTGCCGCCATGCGGCTGGCGAATTATACTGCCGGCGAAGCCGACGATCTGCGCAAGGCCATCGCTAAGAAGCTGCCCGATAAACTACTGAAGCACCGTCAGAAGTTCATTGACGGGGCGGTGAAAAACAATATTGCCGAGGATACCGCCAGCGCCATCTTCGACGACTGGGAAGAGTTTGCACGTTATGGCTTCAACAAGTCACATGCGGTGGACTACGGGGTTATTGCAGTCCAAACCGCTTACCTCAAATTGCATTATACGGTCGAGTATATGACCGCCCTGCTGTCGGTATCCAAGAACGATACCGCCAAAGTGGCGCTCTACGTGGCCGACTGCCGCCGCATGGGTGTAGCGGTGGAAGCGCCGGACATCAGCCTGAGCGACTGGGATTTCACCATCGAGGACCGCGGCGAGGCCAAGGCAGCCATCCGCTTCGGGCTGGGAGCAGTGAAAAACGTCGGCCAGGGACCAGTGGAAGCCATCCTGAAGGCGCGCCAGGATGGGCCAGTTAAGGATGTCAACCAGCTGGCCCGCCGGATAGACCTGCGCCAGGTGGGCAAGCGCGCCCTGGAGAGCCTGGTTAAGGTAGGCGCGCTGGATTCGATCGGCCCGCGCACCGCCCTGCTGGAAGCGCTGGATGGGATCATCGCCGCCAGCGCCTCCCATTTCCGGGCTGCAGAGTCGGGGCAGATGAGCCTGTTCGGAGCGCACACCGGGGTAATCGACGAGATCATCCTGCCGCGGGCCACACGCGATGTCAGCCGGCGGGAGGTGCTCAACTGGGAGCGAGAGCTGATCGGGCTGTATGTGTCGGACCACCCGCTTAACCCGGTTATGGAAGTACTAACCCAGGCGGTGACGCATTTCTCCGGGCAGCTCTCCGAGGCCAATCCGGAAGAAAAGGTGCGCGTGGCGGGATTGATCACGCGCATCCGTCACCACCAGAGCAAAGCCGGCAAGCCGATGGGCTACATCACGATCGAAGATCTGCAGGGCACGATCGAGCTGGTGGTTTTCCCGCGCACCTGGGAAAAGGTGCTGGACGTCATCGATTACGACAAGATTATCGTGGTGGATGGCAGGATGGACAACAGCGGCGCCGAACCCAAGGTGCTGGTGGACAGCATCCAGACCGAGCTGACCATCATCGCATCGGCCGGCGGACCGCCGGCGCCACCCGCACCGTCCAAACAGGCCCCGAAACCCACCAATACCCAACCACGGCAGGCGCCGGCTGCTCAGCCCGCCCCCCCAGCCTGGGATGATGAGATGCCGGACTGGGATTCGATGCCGCCACCACCGGATTCGTTCCCGCAGGAATGGGAGCAGTCCTACTCACCTCCAGCCGAGCAAGCGGCCTCCCAAAGCAAACCGCAGCCGCCAACACCAGCGCCCGTCGATGCTATCCAACCGGATGCTCCCTTGCCGGTCGACGCTCCTGTAGCAGCCAGCGAGCCGCAGCCTATCCCTCCGCTGCCAGAAACTCCGCCGGCGACCGCCATTCCTGCAGCCGAGCCGGCGCGCCTCCCGGAACCTCCATACGAGAGCGAGCCGCTCCCGGCCGAGCACATACTACCCTTCCTGGTGCCCCCTACAACCGACCTGGAGCGCAGCGCAACAGTAAGGATGATCACCGTCATCCTGCGCTCCACCGGCGACAAGAGCCGCGACCAGCTGCGCATCCGCCGCATCCACGGCATCATCACATCTTACCCGGGCAGCGACCGCTTCGCCTTCCACATCTTCGAGCGCGGCCGCGGCTACCTGCTGGAATTCCCCAACTACACCACCGGTGTCTGCCAGGAAATGATCACTCGCCTGAGCGGCCTGGTGGAGGTGGACAATATCCGGGTGGATGGGATTATGTTCCAGTAAGAATCACTGAAGTTGATGAAAAAGATGAGGCAATGAAAGGATAAGCCGCAGGGGATTGGTATAATTCTGTAAGTCTTATCCAAATTTTTGCACCTGGGTAAGCAGGAGTGGTTCATGGATTGGAAAAAATACATTCTCATCGATCCACAAATTCTTGTTGGCAAACCTGTAATCAAAGGGACGCGCCTGGCAGTTGAATTTATCATTGACCTGATGGCGCAAGGCTGGAGTGTTGAGGAGATCATGCAGAATTACCCCGGTCTAACGAGCCAGGATATTCAGGCCTGCCTGGCATATGCCAGTGAGACCTTAAAATTAGAAAAAGTTTACACTTATCCCCAAGCCAATTAACAAGCATGCACATTCTCGCCAACGAGAATATCCCATCGATCGCAGTTGATGCTCTGCGCCAGGAAGGCCATGATGTAACCTGGATTAGAGAGATTGCACCTGGGAGTCCTGACATCAAGTGTCCTCGAACGCGCCGTCAACGAACAACGGGTACTGATCACTTTTGACAAAGATTTCGGGGAACTTGCGTTTCGTTACGGACTACCTTCGACATCAGGCATCATTTTATTCCGCATATCAACACCATCTGCCCAGCACATCGCAAAAACAGCAATCTCCGCCTTGAGGCAACGGGATGACTGGCAAGGCCACTTTAGCGTTATCGAAGATGACCGTATCCGAATGACGCCCCTGAAAAATAAATGAGGCACCGGAAGGATGATCCCTTCAGTGCCTCATCTTTTTTCAGTGCCTCAGTGGTTCAATCGCTCGTCATAATGAAGAGCGGCTGCATCTCGAAGGTCTTGTAATTCGGGCGCAGGCGGTCGGTGCTGTAGTAGCGATCGACGTTGACCATTTTCTTGGTGCTGGTGACGACGTCGATGGGCATGTTGTCGTAGCGGCCGTTGCGCAGCACCACCAGCCGTCCGGAGATGCCTTTCAGCATCAGGTCGAGGGCCAGGTTGCCGAAGGCCATCGGGACGATGGAGTCGATGGCATCCGGGTCGCCGCCACGCACCATATAGCCCAGCTTTTGGTTGATGACATCAATCTTCTTGCCATTATTGAACTCGGCGGAGTGATCCTTCAACTCGGCAGCCACCAGGTCGCCAATACCACCCAACTTGGCATGCCCGAAGGCATCCGTGGAGCGGTCGGAGAAGACCATCTCGCCGCCCTTGAACATGGCGCCTTCCGAGACCAGGACTATGGAGTATTTGCTGGGGTTATGATTACGATCATAGACCATCAGCTCGGTCAAATGTTCCATGCTGAACTGGTACTCGGGGATGACGCAGCGGTGGGCCGCTCCGGCCATGGTGGGCAGCAGGGCGGTAAAGCCGGCATAACGGCCAAAGACCTCTAACACCAGGAAGCGCTCGTGCGAGCCTGCGGAGGTGCGCAGACTGTTGGTAAGCTGGATGGTGCGGGTGACGCAGGTGCTGAAGCCGATGCAATAGTCGGTTCCCGGCACATCGTTGTCCATGGTCTTGGGGATGGCGATGACTTTGAAGCCCTCTTTATACAGGCGCACGCCGTAGCTGAGGGTATCGTCGCCGCCAATGGGGATGAGTGTATCGATGCCCAGCCATTCCAGGTTCTTGAGCATTTCCTCAGTCAGGTCGTTCTTTTCCTCCTGGAAACGATCCTTGAGGTGCTCGGGCACGTTGCTTTGGGAGACCCTGGATGGATTGGTGCGAGAAGTATGCAGGAAAGTGCCGCCTGTCCGCCCGGCCCGGTTGACGATATCTTCGGTCAGCACCCGGTAATTGTTGGTGTTATCGTAATCCTTTTCACGGACGATATCGACCAGCCCGCCCCAGCCGCGGCGCAATCCGATCACCTGGTAACCTTCTCGCAGGGCGCGGAAAGTTACGGCGCGGATGGCCGGGTTCAGACCGGGTACATCACCGCCGCCGGTCAGGATGCCAATGGTGCCTTTGTAGTGCTTTTGGTTCGCCATTTTTGAATAGTCCTTTTTGATGAATGATTTTCAAGGGCGGTGGCACTGCCCAAATTTTTAATTTTGCCAAACCTGAATTATATCCAATTTGGCTCATGATAAACGCCGAAAACCTGGCGCATCACATCCACAATTTCGCCCAGGGTGGCATAGGCGTGCACCGCCTGCAGAATGTACGGCATGGTGTTCTGGTTGCCCTGGCAGGCCAGGCGCAGCCGGTCGAGAGCCTGTCCTACGGCGCCCGGATCGCGCTGCCGGCGCACCTGCTCCAGGCGCTCCAGCTGGCGGGCCAGACCAGCGGGATCCATCTGCAGGATGGGAATTGCCGGCGGTTTATCCTCCAGGTAGGCATTGACGCCTACGATGCGTCGCGCCTGGCGGTCGATCTCTCGTTGGTAGGTATACGCTGCGTCCGAGATCTCGCTCTGGAAGAAGCCTTTTTCGATGGCCGGCAAGGTGCCGCCCAGCTCGGCAATCCGGCGGAAGTAGGCGTAGGCCTCGGCTTCGATGCGGTCGGTTAATGCTTCTATGAAGAAAGAACCACCCAGGGGGTCGACGGTGTTGGTGACGCCCGATTCTTCGGCGATGATCTGCTGGGTGCGCAAGGCAATGGTCACGGCATGCTCGGAGGGCAGCGCCAGGGCTTCATCCATGCTGTTGGTATGCAGTGACTGGGTGCCGCCTATGACAGCTGCCAGGGCCTGCAACGCGGTGCGCACGATGTTGTTCTCGGGCTGCTGGGCAGTCAGCGAGACGCCCGCCGTCTGAGTATGGAAGCGCATCAGCCAGGAGCGGGGGTTGACTGCGCCAAAGGTATGGCGCATCTCACGCGCCCAGATGCGGCGGGCTGCGCGATATTTGGCAATCTCTTCGAAGAAATCGTTATGGGCATTGAAGAAAAACGACAATCGAGGCGCAAAATCGTCCAGGGCCAGGCCGCGTTCCAGCGACCAGCGCACGTATTCCAGGCCGTCGTTGAGAGTAAAGGCCAGCTCCTGGGCGGCTGTCGAGCCGGCTTCCCGGATGTGGTAGCCTGAGATACTGATCGTGTTCCACTGCGGCACGGCCTGGGTACCGTATTCGATGGTATCGACTACCAGGCGCATAGAGGGCTCAGGCGGGAAGATGAACTCTTTCTGGGCGATATACTCCTTCAGGATATCATTCTGCAGGGTGCCGCGCAGCTGATCCGGCCGCACACCGCGCTTTTCGGCGGCAGCGATATACATAGCCCAGATGATGGCCGCCGGGGAGTTGATCGTCATACTGGATGAAACCTGCTCCAGGGGGATGCCGTCGAGCAGCAGCTCCATATCTTTCAGGGAGGATACCGCCACGCCGCACTTGCCAAACTCGCCCAGCGCTTCGGGTGAGTCGCTATCGTAGCCCATCAGGGTGGGCAGGTCGAAGGCAATCGATAAGCCAGTCTGGCCCTGTTCGAGCAGATATTTAAAACGCTGGTTGGTCTCCTCGGCGGTGCCAAAACCGGCGAACATGCGCATCGTCCACAGGCGGCCGCGGTGCATGGTTGGATGGATGCCGCGGGTAAAAGGGTATTCTCCCGGATTACCCAGGTCGGCCTGGTAATCGAGGTCTGCAATATCAAGCGGGGTGTACAGGCGGTTAACCGGGGCGGAAGAGGTGGTGATGAATTCAGCCTGGCGCTCCGGCTGGCGGGATAAGCTTTCTCGCAAGGTAGATTCGTCCCAGTGATTAAGGGACTGCCGCAAGATTTCTAGCCGGCGTGGGTCATACATGGGCGTCTCCTGAGGTAGTTGAATCCTCCCCTAAGAATGCCAGGATCGCTGGGGCAATCCCGGTCAGGTCATGCAGGTCACGGGCGACCTGGCGGCGGATTTCCGGGCTGCCCACCAGTATCCCGGGGACGGGATTGGCCGTGTGGCGGCGGGTACCCAGATCTTCCATATTGCCATGATCGGAGGTGATTACCAGCAGGCCGTGCTCATCGTCCCAGGCTTCCAACAAGCCACCCAGGACGCCATCCAGGGTCGTCAGGACGGCCAGCGCTTCGGTCATATCCTGGTGGTGGCCGGCGAAATCGCTCAGCCAATACTCAAAGAAAGAGAAATGGTGCTCCTGTGCCAGGCGGGCCAGCGTCAGCCCAGCTTCCCGGGGTGAAATAAGCGGAGTTTGGGGAAAATTCAGGAATTCCCTCCAGCCCCGGCCCGTAAAATCGGCCGATACCGCCTGGCCATCCGCCAGGTCCTGGGCTGTCTTCAGGGCAAGACCGGCGGAGGTTGCAGCCAGCGGAATGGCGGAATAGTTGCGGCGTCCGCTTTCGATGCCGTCGAAATAGCGCGGCGGATAGGCGTTCAGAAAATCGACCCGCTTGCCGGCCGCTAATAAACGGCCAAAAAGATTGCTGTGACGCACAAAAGCCGCCACCTCCGGGTTGGGCTTGGGACCGTAATGGTATCCCAATTGGGCGGGGATGTTCTCACCGGTGAGCAGGACAGCCTGGCCGGTAGCCGATTGCGGCAAACCGCTGACTCCCAGATTGGCATCCAGGGAGAGCAGGGTAAGGCGCTCCGTTTCCAGTGGGGCAATGCCCTGAACCAGCCGGCGCCCTCCCAGCAAACCGGTCAGGACGGGTAGAGGTGCGGCCGCCAGGGGGTTGACCTGCGGGTCATCCACACCCAGGCCAACGCCATCCAGGAACACGAATAGAACATGCCGATCAATCATTTTTTCGATAGGTGTACCAGACGGATTGAACCACACCGTGATCCGAGCCATACTGGTGTGATACCAGTGTCATGCGGGTGGCAAAGTTCTCCAGGTCTTCTGGGGTGAAATACGTCCCTTTAAAATCCGGGCCGGCGAGGAAGCCATAAACCAAAAAGGTGCCTCCGGGCGCCAGACGGAGCAATAGATTATCGATATAGAGGCGCCGATCCTGCGACTGCAGGCTGTGAAAACAGCCAATATCCAACACCAGATCGTAGGGGCCATCCATACCAGCCATTTGGGAGGCGTCCCCCACCCGCAAATCCACCTGCAGGCCAAGCGCCTGGGCTTTGCGGCGCGCTTGCCGGATGGCACGCGGCACAAAATCAACCCCGGAAGTTTGCCAGCCGGCCTTTGCCAGGGTGATCACATTGGTGCCGGTGCCACAGCCCAGGTCGAGGGCGCTGTCCGGGTGGATGGCTATCGATGAAAGCCAGCAGCTCAGGCGGGCTGATGCCGGTATCCCAGCGCGGCTTGCCAAGATATAGTATGCTAAAAAAAAGGCGGCGAAATGTCACGGATTATCCAAAGAATCATTCACACGCTGAGAGTCAATCGAACCAATGTCCATGTTCTACCTGTAATTGTGGAGAATTTTAACCGAAAATGCGCTTGCACGGGGAATGCGACAGATATCCTCACAAATCTCTTTGACAACTCAGCCAACATACCGTAAAATGTGAGATTGTCTGACTAAATCATGGGAAAGGGTAGTTATGAAAGAATATTCGACTGAGTTTATTCGCAATATCGCCCTGGCTTCGCACAGCAGCTCGGGTAAGACGATGTTGGCGGAGGCGCTGCTCCATTTCACCGGCGGCTCCACCCGGTTGGGCAAGGTTGAGGATGGCAGCACGATTTCGGACTTTGAAGATGAAGAGCACCGCCGAGGGATTTCGCTTTCAACCAGCGTTATCCCGGTAGAATACCGCGATCATAAGATCAATCTATTGGATACCCCCGGCTATTCGGATTTCATCGGGGAGGTCATCTCGGCACTGCGTGTGGCCGACGGTGCAGTACTGCTGGTAGACTCAGTCGCCGGCGTCGAGGTTGGCACTGAAGCTGCCTGGAATTACGCTGCCCAGTTCAACCTGACGCGCTTTGTCGTGATCAATAAAATGAACCGTGACAACGCCAATTTCCGCAAGGCGCTGGATTCGATGCAGGAAATTGCCGACGTGCGCCTGATCCCGGTGCAGCTGCCCTGGGGTGAGAAAGCAGATTTCAAAGGTGTGCTTGACCTGCTGACTATGAAAGCTTATGCCGGCAGCGGAAAAACGGCCGAAGAAATTCCGGCGGCTTACCAGGACGATGTGGAAGCAGCCCGCATGGAGCTGATCGAAGCCGCAGCCGAGGGCGAAGACGCCTTACTGGAGAAATACCTGGAAGGCGAAAGCCTGACCGGCGAAGAGATCTCGCGCGGCCTGCGCAACGTGATCGCTTCCGGCGCATACGTACCGGTGTTCGTGGCGGCCGGCTCGGCTGAGATCGGCCTGCGCCCGCTGTTGGATGCAATGATCGACCTGATGCCTTCCCCGAAGCAAGTTGCACCTGCCAAAGCACAAGGCAAGGGCGGTGAAGAAGAGCTGTCCACCAACGATGCCGGTCCGCTGGCAGGGTACGTCTGGAAGACCACCGCCGATCCCTTCGTCGGTAAAATTACCTACTTCCGGCTATATTCCGGCTCGCTGGCTTCGGACTCGCGGGTATGGAACCAGAATAAAGGCGCTGAAGAGCGCCTGGGAACCCTGCACCTTCTGCGTGGCAAGGAGCAGATCGCCGTGAAAGTAGTGCACGCCGGCGATATTGCCACCGTCTCCAAGCTGAACGTCACTTCGACCGGCGATACGCTGTGCGACAAGGCGCACCCACTGACACTGCCTTTTCCACAATATCCAAACGCCCTGTACCGGGTGGCGGTGCTGCCCAAGACCCAGATTGACTCTGCCAAGATCAGCCCGACGCTGACTCGCCTGGTGGAAGAAGACATGACCTTATCCTGGTTCCCCGATCCGGTCACCAACCAGACCATCCTGCAGGGAATGGGCGACCAGCACATGGATGTCGCCATCCGCAAAGCCGAGGCAAAGTTCCAGACCGGCCTGACCATGCTGGAACCACGTGTCCCCTATCGCGAGTCGATCACCAGAAAAGGCCAGGCGACTTACCGGCACAAGAAGCAAACCGGCGGCGCCGGTCAGTTCGGTGAAGTGTCGATGCGCATCGAGCCTTTGCCGGACGAGGATTATGCCTTCTCCAACGATGTATTTGGTGGTTCGGTTTCAGCCAGCTATATGACTGCCATCGAAAAAGGCATCAAAAGTGTGATGAAAGAAGGCGCGGTCGCCGGCTACCCGATCAATAATGTGAAAGTCTCGGTGTACGACGGCAAGGAGCACCCGGTGGACTCCAAGCCGGTGGCGTTCGAAATCGCCGGTCGCGAAGCTTTCAAGCTGGCGGTTAAGGATGCCGGCCCGATGCTGCTGGAGCCGATCTACAACGTGCACATCACGGTGCCCGAGGCCAACATGGGCGATATCCTGGGTGACCTGAACACCCGCCGGGCGCGCGTGCAGGGCATGGACACCGATAAAGGACGCTCGGTAGTCACCGCCCAGGTGCCGCTGGCGGAGATCATGCGCTACACCACCGATCTGCGCTCGATCACCGGTGGTCGGGGTTACTTCACGATGGAGTTCTCCCACTACGAAGTGGTCCCGGCGCACATCTCGCAGGAGATTATCAACGCCCGCCAGAAAGAACTGGCGGCTCAGAAGGAAGAATAAAGATACCGTTGCGATGCCAACCCCCTCCTGGTTGAGGGGGTTGTTTTTTTACCACCGATAAACACAGAAAATCACAGATGAAACCTACGTTTGAGTGAACAGCTATCCTTCCAACGCTTAGAAGAGGCCGACCTGGAGCTGCTGCACCGCTGGTACAACCTTCCCCATGTACTGCAGTGGTACACCTTTCGCCCATACAGCTACGAGGAAGTTGCAGCCAAGATGCTGCCGCGCATCCGCGGGGAAGCGCCGACCGACCCTTACCTGATCCTTAACCGAAAACAGCCGATCGGCTACATCCAAACTTACCGGGTTGCCGATTACCCGGATTACAACCGCTCCGTAGAAGCGGACGAGCACACCGCCGGGTTGGACCTGTTCATCGGCGAAGCAGCCTATTTGCACCAGGGGCTGGGTGCCGAAATTCTGGGGGTTTTCCTGCAGCAGGTGGTGTTTCGCCAGCCCTGGGCTGAAGCCTGCATCGTCGGACCGGAACCGGGCAACCGTGCCGCCATCCGGGCATACGAAAAAGCCGGCTTTGCTTACTGGAAGACAGTACACATCCCAGGAGAGGCACAGCCGGAGAGGCTAATGCAAGTCAGTAGGGGCGGGCAGGTAACCCGCCCCATATCTAAGTGAATATAGCTATACTGCCGGCTGATCCGGGTCTGCAGGGGGGATTGCAGGTTCGTCCGGTGTAAACTCGGGGAGAATTTCTTCCACCGGGGTGACATCCGGAATTTGCTCGGGTAGGATTTCTTCCACCGGGGTGACTACCGGCTCGGTGATTGGGGCGGCCGGGGGAACATAGGCCGGGGCAGGCGGGGGCACATATGCCGGGGCGGGCGGAGGCGTATAGGCTGGCACAGCCTCCGGCTTGCTCTTGAAGATCGAGCCGCCGATCAGGCCGCCCAGAGTACCAAATATGGTAAACAGGATAAGATTGAAAAAGCCGCCTACAATCGCCAACGGCCCAGCCAACGAGGCGACATCGACCCCACCAGTCACCTCGGGACCCAGGTACTGGCTGGCTGCGCTCAAGGCAGCCTGGGTGCCAGCGAAACCTAACAGACCGATTACAATGCCAATCAACCCGGCGATTACGCCTGCCAGCGCGCCTACTCCAGCGCCCTGGCCTGGGGTCAGCGAGCCCTGGAAGCGCTTATACAGCCAGGCGGCAAAAATACCGCCCACCCATACCCACATACACAACAGGCAGTTACCAATACTGATGATTGGGATGTTGGAGAGGGCAGCAATCACCACACCACCAATCAGGCCGGCAAGAAACAGGTTTTTTCCGTTCATGTGCATTTCTCCTTATCGATGCTTGTTAATAGGATCCGGTAAGCTTGAGATATGATCGCTGAGCGTTCGCTCAGGGAACCTCCTCCAATGGCGGGTACTCCTCGGGTGGCAGATCACCGCGCCCTTCCAGGGGGCGCGGTTGGGGAGGAGGGGTAAAGGTACGCTGCGGCAGGTTGGAGACAGAGGGATCACTCAGCGGAGGTGAGGCGTCGACCGGCAGCGAGTAGCCGGCAGTGGCTGATTCGGCAGGTGGTTTTGCAATGGGGGACATAACCAGGCTCATCGGCGAGTCCTGTGCGATAACCGGGTCACGCAAGGAATCCGGCTTGTCCCGCCAGAGCAATCCGCCGATCAATCCGCCAATGGCGCCAAGGAAGATGAAAGCGAATACTTCCAACAGGGCAAAAGTAGCTACCATCTCCTGGAGCATCCCCATGGATTGCAGCTGCTCGGCATACTCCAGCGGCAGCTGAGAGGTAATCTGGCCGGGAAGCAGACCCGTGCCGGTTCCACGGTAGAAAGTAATCAGGCCGCTGGCTGCGCCGCCCAGCAATCCGGCCATTGCGCCTAACCAGCCTGCCTGATTGAGGCTGACTGAGCCTTGCAAGCGCTTGTACAGCCAGGCAGAAAACATCCCACCGCCCCACACCCACAGGCACAACAAGCAATTGCCCAGGGCCAGGACCGGCAGATTGGTGAGAAGCGCCATGGCGGCGCCTCCAGCCAGGCCGGCAAGCAGGAAATTTTTCATTGCATGAATTTTACTTCAACTGTCATTCCCCAACGAAGCAGTGGGTCACTTTCTTCCAAAATGATGCGAATCGTATACACGATATCCCCGGATTTTTCCTGGTACCCGTCGCTGATCGACTCTACCACGCCTGCCAGCTCCAGATCGGGGAGGGCATCGGGTGTGATAGTCACCTGCTGGCCGATGATTATGTCGACGACTTCATTTTCGGTCAGGTCGGTGGTCTCGACATACAACTGCGAGAGATCGGCAACCTGAGCCACGCGCTGGTTGGCGATGACCTTCTCGCCAGGGGCAAGGTCCAGCTCGACGAGCCTGCCGGCAAAAGGCGCCTTCAGCTCCAGGTGATCCAGGGCTGCCTCGGCTGCAGCCACACCCGCTTCCGCCGCCTGGATGCGCTCCTGCGACCGGGCCAGGTCGTCCGGATCGATGCCATCCACCAGTGAATCAACCTGGTTTTGGGCGTCTGCCAGCTGAGCTTCAGCCAGAACTACAGCTTCCTGGGCTTGCTCCAGCTGAGTAATCAGATAATCATAATCGCGCAGGGCTTCATCGTAGGAGTTCTGAGCATCTTCGAGATCATCCTCGGCATCCTGCTTCTTATCGCTATCATCGTCCAGCTCTTTGACATCATCGTAGTCTTCTTGAGCATCCTCAAGATCTTGCTCTGCATCGTTCAACTCATCCAAGGCGTCATCGATCTCTTCCTGATAGTCGTCAGAATCCAGGTCGTCCAGGGCTTCCTGGGCATTCAAGAGATTGATATGCGCCTGAGTGACGGCAGAGTCGGCCTGTGAAGCAGTGATGGGGGCGTTTTCCTGAAGCGTGGTTAAGGCCTGCTGGGCCAGTAAAAGCTCAAGCTGGGCAGATTGCAAACCTGCCTCGAGCTGCTCGTCGGACTTCAAACGAACCAGCACGTCGCCGGCTGCTACACTATCGCCTTCCGCAAAGAGCACTTCAGCTACTTCGCCGGAAATCGGAAATACCAGGTTGGCATAGTCGCGCGGCACGATGCTGCCTTCTGAAACGTTGCCATCCGACTCAACTACCCGTTCCTGGACAGCGGTTGGCTCTGCCTGGGCCTGCGCATCGGATTCTGAGGGCAAGAGGCTGCAGCCGGTTAGAAGTAAGCCGGCAATCAGCAGCACTGAAAAAACTGACAATTTTAGATACTTCTTTGAATTTTTCATTGGATTTCCCTTCTTATTCGTAAGCCAGCACTTCCCGGATGGTCAGTCGGGCAGAGTTGCGGGCGGGCAGGACGCTCGCCAGGACGGACAAAATGAGCACCACCACCAGCCAGATAAAAATGCCGTGGATGGTAAACGTAAAGGCGACGGTAGCGCCAAATAATGCGTAGTTGATTGCGTTTGACAGCAGGATGCTGATGGGAAAAGCCAGCAGTGTGCCCAGGAACCAGCTGATTATCCCGATCAGCAAGCCTTCCACCATCACCAGGTTGCGCAAGGTGCGGTTGTTAGCGCCGATCGAGCGCATGATGCCAATCTCGCGGGTGCGCTCTAAAACGTTCATGCTCAGCGTACCGGTCAGCCCGATACTGCCTACAATAGCGATCAAGGAGGCCATGATGATCAGGAAACCGGTGAGGATATTCAGGCCATCGGTGGTCGTTTCAGTCAGCGATTGCCCGGCCTCGACCTGGGTGACCGAATAACCACTCGCTTCTAACTGGCGTTTGATTTCCTGTCCCAATGCTTTTTGCTCTTGCAGGGAGATCTCCGGGCGGCTGGCTGTGATGCGAAAGGCATTCGCCTCATTCGGTTGTCCGATCAAATCGGATAGATATTCATAACTGGTATAAGCCAGATATCCGCTGCTGCGGCCGGCCATCTGGAAAAAGCCTGCCACCTGGAAATCTTGCTCGTCCCCAAGAATATCAAATGTGATCGTGTCACCGGGCTGCATGTCCGGAAAGATTTCATGGAAACGCTCGTTGAGGGTGATGACATTCTGATCACCCGGCTCGATCCAGCGGCCTTCTTCCACCATCGGGACGACCAACTGGCTGCCGGCAGGCGGCGCCAGCAAGGACACAGCCTCTCCAGTGGAACCATCCGGCATCACCAGCTCGCCTCGGGCGAAGGCCCAGCCTTCCACATCCTTCACCCCCGGCACCGCCTTGATTTCGGCCTCAATCTCGGAAATGCGCTCATAACTATCCAGGGTGACGTTGACATCCGCCAAAAAATACTGGCCGATACGGCCGATGTAGCTGTTTAAGGAACCCTGGACATTGAAGGTAGCGATGAAGATCGCCCCGCCCAGTGTCAGGGTGATCAAGGTCAGGGCCAGGCGGCCTTTACGCCGGAATGTATTGCGCAGGGAGATCAGCATCGGGCGCGAGACGCCGCGCAGCGATTTCAGCCAGCGATCGACCAAACCTTCGCGGGAGGTGGCTTGCTCCGAAGAGATGCCGCTGAGCGCTTCAACCACCGAGACACGCGTCCCGTGCAGGATCGGGTAGATGCCGGCCAGTTGGGGTACAACCAGGGCGATGCCAAACATCAGGAACACTGCCAGAGGCACCACGCGAAAACCCGTCAAAACCACGTTGACCTGCCCCGCTAACACTTCCAACAGACCATAAGCGATGCGAGAGGCGAGCGGCACAGCGATAAGGAAAGCAATCATCGAAAAAGCGAAGATCAGCAGCAGGTAGATGCCGACAATCTGGCCGCGGCGCGCCCCGATGGTCTTCATGATGCCAATCTGGTTAACTTGCTGGCCAAGCAGCCCTGAAAGGGTATTGGTGATCAAAAAAGCACTCAGGAACATCACCAGCATGCCAAGCACGAAAAGCACGGAGGCGATCGCTTCGATGTATGTGCTGTTAGGATGATCTTCTGAACCGCGCACGAAAGACGTATACACGGTCAATCCCAAATCTTCAACTTCTTCGATGACCAGCTCGGAAATTTGCTTGATGTATTCCGGGTCGTTGCTATCGCCATCGACTGTGACCAGCAGCCGGTTCATGGACTCGGGCTGCTCCAGCCAGGGGAGGCTTTCCAGGGTGGTATATAGCTGGACGGGCGACAGGAAATAGCCGCCGCCTTCCTGGGATGCGCCGATGGTCTGGTCATGCACCAGGCTAATCAGGGGCAATTCGCGCTGCTTGCCGGAGGGCAGCTCAAGCAGCAAGTTGTCCCCTATTTCTTTCTCCAGGTCGCCAAATTTATATTCATCCACCCCAAGCTGTCGTTCAGAAACAGGCCACTGCCCTTGCGTGGGCGTGGGCTGGTTGATGACAATCTCGTTCGAATCGCGATAAGCGGTGATTTCCGCCAGCACCCATTCCCCGGCATCGGTTTGTACCTGAGTCGAAAACAAGCGGATGCCGTCCGCTTCGGCAACCCCATCTACTTTGCGCACCCGGTCGAGCAGGTCGTCGTCGAAATTATCCGTGCTGATGGTGATGTTCGCCGGATTAATCGCCGAGTAACTGGTACGCATATCCTCGGTCAGAATGGAGTGCATCGAGGTAATCATACCCACGGCAAACAGCCCGATGGTGATGGAAGCCACCACCAGGAACGAGCGCAGCTTGTTGCCCCACAGGTCTGAGAAGATCTTCTTCCAACGCGGCCGCATTAGCGCCTCCACCAGAAGGACTTGCGAGGTTGCGCCTGACGGTGGATATGACCAAAGCGCTCGGTAGCCGCCTTGCGCAGGGCATTCTCGGCGGCGTTCAACTCACCCAGGAAATGATAAAAAGCCTCGTGGCTGACCCACTGCGCCTCAACCGGGACATCGGATACGGCGCGGAAGGCGAGCACGCTGCGCTCGTCCTGCTCCAGCTCAAGCTCGCTGAAGTACGTTCCGGGTCCCAGCCTTTCGCAGACCTCGGATTCGCCGCTGCGGAAAATGCGCAGGGCTTCGACCTGGCCTTGAGTGATGACGAACAGGCCGGTTTTTCCATTGTCGTGGCGTGCCAGAATAGCGCCCGGCTCGAAACTGCGGTTGACCGCCAGCTGCGACAGGCGCAGCAGCTGCGGGTGACCCAGCATGGGCAAAGCATCGGCCATGGTTTCATCGATCAGCATGCCATCCGAAATGAGCACCCGCCGAGATGCACGTTCTGCCAGGCTGCTATCATGGGTGACGATGATCACGGTCTTATTCTGCGAGACCAGCTCGTCAAACAGGTCCAAAATGCGGGTGGAGGAGCGCGAATCCAGGTTGCCGGTCGGTTCATCAGCAACCAGCAGGGGCGGGTCGTTGGCCAGGGCGCGCGCAATGGCCGCCAGCTGCTGCTGTCCGCCGGAAAGGGCTGCGGGGAGCTTATTGGCTTCGGCGCCTAACCCGACCATGTCCAGCAGCAGGCGCGCCCGGTTCTCACGTTCCGCTGGGGCATACTGGTTGCAGAAATCCATCGGCAGCATTGTGTTTTCCAGCACGCTGAGCATTGGCAGGAGCTGGAAGAACTGGAAGACAATCCCCAGGTTGCGCCCGCGCCAATCGGCCAGCTGGCTCTCATTCATATGGTGCACATCGTGGTCTGCCACGCGCACCGTGCCGCTGGTAGGGTGGTCAATGCCGGTGATCATATTAATCAGGGTGGACTTGCCACTGCCCGATTTGCCCATGATGCTGGCATATTCCGCCTGCCCGAAACACAGGTTGATATCCTTTAACGCCGGAAAATCCCCAGCTGGGGTCTTGAAAGTTTTAGTGACATTTTCGATCTGAATCAGAGCACAGCTCAGATCGATTTTTACTGCAGGAGCCATCTTTATCCTATCACCGGTAAGGGTTAATCAATTTGGAACTGGGGTTCATCCACAACCTGCCCGTCGGCCAGCCAAACCAGGCGGGTGAAGCGGCGCGCAAAGCTGGCATCGTGAGTCACCATAATAATTGTCCTCCCCTGATGAACCAATCCTTCGAAGATTTCAAATATTGTCTCGGCGGTAATTGAATCCAGCCGGCCGGTGGGTTCGTCGGCGACGATGATAGGCGGATCATTTGCCAGCGCCCGGGCAATGGCGACGCGCTGCTGCTGCCCGCCGGAAATATTCGAGGGCAGCTTACCGGCGTGCTCTTCCAGCTCCATCTGGCGCAGGATCTCGAGTGCATGGCGGGCGCTGCGTTTACCCCGGTACAAGCCAGTAAAATCCATCGGCAGCAGCACGTTATCCAACAGCGACAGGGTGGGCATGAGCTGGAAAGACTGGTAAACCACACCCAGATTGCGGCTGCGCCATTGGGCAGCCTGGTTTTCATTCAGCTGGTGGACTGCGGTATCCCCTACCCAGATTTCGCCGGAGGTCAGATGGTCGACACCGCTGATCAGGTTCACCAGGGTGGTCTTGCCGGCGCCAGACTTGCCTAACACGCCGACCAGCTCTCCAGGGTAAAGATCCAGATCGATGCCGCGCAGCGCGGGAAAATCCCCGGCAGCTGTGCGGTAATTTTTGGTAACCTGGCGCAAACGGATCAGCGGCCGGTCGGGTTGGACCTGGCCTGCCACGGGAAGTTTATTGGGCGTCGTGATAAGGTTCTGGGTCATCATCATTCAAGTTAGCAAATAATTATACTGCTGATTATTATGCCAAGATTTGAAACCGATGTTTATTTGTGAAATCTAATACAACTCAAATAAACCCCGTACTTTCCTGTCAGTATTCCGAAAATCCTGGCGAATAATTATTCCTAAGGTCATTATACAACCTAATATTCCATCCGAATTGTCTTGTGAACTAAGGTGACCTTGAGTAAAATTGCATTAACTGTTCACCCTATATTAATCAAAAAGAAGGGACTCTTCACAATGCAAAAAATCAGCCTGGCACTTGGTTTATACCTGGTTAACCTGTTTCTGGGCGGGTTCATCCCGCTGGCCGAAGAAGAGGGCTCCCCAATCATCCTGTGGGGCGTGTGCATTTTACTGCCGTTGATCCTCTTTCTGGCAGTGCTGTACGCCATCAATCAAAATCGCAAACAAACGGTCGCAGTTGATAAGCATGGACACATTTCGGATGGTGATGAATCCCTGGTTGCACCGGGCATGGCCGCCCAGAACCCGCTGGCCGCCGGGATGGGACTGGAGATGCAAGCCAAGCAAGAGCTGGCGGTCGAGGCAGAGCTGGCAGCATCCGCTCCGGATAAACTCGAGCTGATCGAAGGCATCGGGCCGACCATTGCCGGGGTCCTGGAGGCAGCGGGCATTCGCACTTTTGCGCAGCTGGCCGATGCCGATCCCAACCAGGTGCGAGATGTTCTTCAGGAAGCCGGGGTAGGCAACCTGGCCGATCCAACCAGCTGGGCCGCGCAGGCTGCCCTGGCAGCCGACGGTAAATTCGACGAGCTGGCGGCATTGCAAAACGAGCTGAAAGGTGGGCGGAAGGAAGAATAGCACGATAAGACGGCCGACGGACGATCCCGTGAGAGATCATCACGGGACGATGCTTGCTGACCGCAGACCGAACCGACGACAGAAGACCAGGGACAATCCGGCAAGCGTCTAAATAATAATCGGGAGGCCAGCCATGAAATTGAAATCCCGGAATTTTTGGTCGGTGCTTGCCTTACTGCTGATAGCCGGCTGCGCCAATCAACCCGCGGCGATCAGCGCAGGGATCGAGCAGTCCGGCCAGGCGATCCGCATGCAGGTCGGTCAGCAATTGGCGGTGACGCTGCCATCCAATCCATCCACCGGATACCGTTGGGAGATTGAGACGATGGATACCAGCCTGTTGCAGCAGATAGGAGTGCCCGAATACCAGACGCTGGGATCCGCCGGCAGCACCCAGCCCGGCCAGGGTGGGACTGAGACTTTCCGATTTGAAGCATTAGCTACAGGCGAAACACCGCTGCGATTGTTCTACCGCCGTCCATCCGATGACGGTGAGCCGGCTGAGATTTTCTTTCTGATGATCATTATTCAATGAGCTTCACCTACCGGCTGATAAGCCCGGGAGACGGGGATGCGCTCCTCAATCTGGTAGCTGCCAGCCCGGATGCCGGGCTGATCGGTTTCTCCTACGAGTATCTGGCAGAACCCATCAGCGTCCACACCACCCTGGAGCCAGGCCTGCAAGGCGCAGTGGCGCTGCACTCCGACCAGGTGGTCGGGATGGTCTTCGGCGAGGCAACCCGCGTCCAGTGGGCAGGGAAGGTCTATCCAGCCGCTTATCTTTCCAACTTGCGTGTCCTGCCTGCATTTCGCCGGCAGGGAGTAGCGCAGGGATTCGCCGGGTGGGGATTTCCCTATATCCACGAAATCCTGGGGCCGGACGCCATCCTGTATGGCGCCGTCATGCAAGGCAATGCCAGCCGATTGCTGGGTGAAAAATACGGCTTCGCCAGTACGCATGCCATTCAGGGTGGAACGGTCCCCATGCGCCGTACAATGCCCCGGATACCAGCCGGGCTCGAATTTCGTCCCGCCAGGGATGAAGAACTGCCCGAAATCGCGGCAAGCGATGAATACTTACTACCGGGAACATGACCTGTGGACCCCGGTGACCGCCGGCGGGCTGGCAGAATTTCGAGATCAGTCACTGATGGGAATCCATCCCAACGAGTTGTGGGTGCTTACCCGTGGCAGCCGGCTCCTGGCAGGTTTCAGCCTGTCCGACCGGACCAGGTTGGTGCGCATGCAAATCCAACGCGCCTCAGCGCCGGTGCGTTTGCTTGGCGCCCTGCTGGGCATTTTACCCCGCTCGGGCGAGCTGCGATCTCTGACCATTCGGCGGGTCTGGTACCAGGAGGGCGAGCTGGAGGCGGCGCAGAACCTGTGGGAGCAGGCTCGTTACCAATTCCGCAACCGTGGAAGCTCACTGGGGATCGCTTACGATCCCACGGACAACCTGGGGCAGGTATTCCGCATACCGCCCTGGCTGCCCATGTTCAAAGCGAATTATATGGTACGCGGTGTGCCCGGAGAGGATTCCCGGCGGCCGGTGTACTGCACTGCCGGGCCGTAAGCAGGCTGCGGGGGAAACCGGGGGACTAATTCTAGTGACCGACCAAGCGTAATACCATCTCGCGAGATTGTTAAATAAACAGGACTGGCAGCCGGTTGTAGCGCCAGTCCTGTTTGGTTTAACGGCTTACTGAGAAAAGCTTACTGCCCGGTGGTGTATTGAACGATGATCTGGCCTTCGGCTCCGAAAAGGGTTAGCTGGTTCAGCTGGATCGTGTAGGTGACGGCACGCTCCAGGGCGAGCGTGTAAGCGGCTTCCTGCTCCATGATGCCTTCCGGCTCGGAGCACATCTTGCGAGTCGTGGCTGCCGGCTCAATCTTGATGTTGTTGCCGTCCAGGTTGTAGCCGGTGGTGTAGTTGTTGCAGCCCGCCGAACCGGAGAGCACCCCGTCCTCGGAGAATTTGGCCGTGATGGTCGTGCCGGCGATGGTAGAGGTTATCGCATTGGTATCGTTGTACATCAGCACGGTCCATTCCGGGCCGACCAGTGAGGTGGCTTCCATTTCCTCAAAGCTCAGGATCAGCTGGCCGTTTACGTCGTAAATTTCCAGCTTGCCGTCGGCCGTTCTGAACAGTGCGGCGTTCTGCATCCCCGCCAGGAAGGCACTCTCCTGGTCCATCAACCCTTCCGGCTCGTTGCAGAACATCATCGTAGAGGCCAGCGGTCCGATTTGCAGCTTGCTGCCATTGACAACGGCTGCCCCGGTGTATGTATTACAGCCGGATGTTCCGCTTACCCGGCCATCCGCAAACTGGGCAGTCACGGTGCTGCCGGCCAGCACATCGATCATCTGGTCTTCGGGGCCGGCATAGGAAAGCAGCCCCCATAATTTACCATCCAAATCGGCGGCAACGGGCGTCGTGCTATCCACGGATACCAGGATCCATTTGATAGTCGAACCATCCGCCGGCGGGTCTTTGATCTGCTCTTCATTGATGGTGAGCTGGTACTCGTTGCCTTCTACATAGTCAAAGCCTTCAATCTCGCCGTAAAAGAGACGGTAAGCTTCTGAAGCGGCTTCTTTCACCAGCATGCAGGTTTGCGGAGCAACGCCGGTGCAGTCGACCAGCCAGGGACCGACCCAGACAGTTTTTTCGCTGGAGGATGGCTGGGCGCTGCTGGGCTCGTTCGTGCTCTGCTGGGCGCAGGCCGATAGCAGCAGAGAAAGGGCTAAGAGTGGGATGAGAGTATAGATCGCTTTCATTGCAAAAAACTCCTTTGTCAGTTATAGTTCCGGTTCCATTTACGAGAATTATATCCGGTCTCAGTCCTGACGATAACCGCTAACAGTTAGTTCCAAATAAAAGATTGTGACCAGTATCGTCTCACAACAAGGCTGGATTGAGGAGCATTCAATGGATACCACGACAGGTCAACCCCAGGCAATGTATGAAACAGCCACCCTGGCAGGCGGCTGTTTCTGGTGCCTGGAAGCAGTCTACGACCAGCTCTCCGGGGTACAGGAAGTTGTATCCGGCTACTCGGGCGGGCACGTAAAATCGCCGTCTTACCAGGCGGTGTGCGCAGGGATCACCGGGCATGCCGAGGCGATCCAGTTAACGTTTGACTCGCACCAGATCAGCTACCGGGAAATTCTGCAGGTGTTTTTCACCATCCACGACCCGACAACCCTCAACCGCCAGGGAGGCGACGTGGGGACGCAGTACCGGTCGGCTATCTTTTATCACAGCGCAGCCCAGAAAGAAGCCGCGGAAGAAGCTATCCAGGCGATTTCTGCCTCTGGGTTGTGGGATGATCCCATCGTGACCGAAATTGCCCCCTACGACGGGTTTTACCCGGCAGAGGAATACCACCAGGAGTACTACCAGCGCAATCAGTACCAGCCCTACTGCCAGGTGGTCATAGCGCCAAAAGTGGCAAAGTTTCGTAAGATGTATATCGAGAAGTTGAAGAAAGGATAATTTTATTATGAGCAAAGAATGGAACAAACCGCCGGCGATGCAGATCGACCCAAAACTGACCTACACCGTGACAATGCAGACCAACAAGGGTGATATCGTGTTGGAGCTGTACCCGCAGTACGCCCCCAAAACGGTGAACAACTTCGTCTTCCTGGTGAAGGAAGGTTTTTACGACGGGGTCACTTTCCACCGGGTGATCAGCAATTTTGTCATCCAGGGCGGCGACCCGACCGGCACCGGTCGGGGTGGTCCGGGCTACAAATTCGAGGACGAGCTGCGTGGCAACCCGCTCAAGCACGAAACCGGCATGATCTCGATGGCTAACGCCGGCCCAAATACCAACGGCAGCCAGTTCTTCATCACCCACTCGCCCCAGCCGCACCTGGACGGGAAGCATACCGTGTTCGGCAAGGTCACTTCCAGTATGGATGTGGTCAATGCCATTCGCCAGGGCGACCAGATGATCCAGGTGACGGTAGCCTAGCCCAGCCACATGGATATGGAAGAGATCCTGATCCGGCCGGTAGAAGCGGCCGACCTGCCGGAAGTAAAACGGCTGAACGACCTGGCATTTGGCGGCCAGGATGAAGGCCGGCTGGTGGAGCTGCTGCACTCCCGCGGCAAAGCCGTGATCTCCCTGGCAGCTGTGTACCAGGAGAAGATCATCGGGCACATCCTGTTTTCGCCGGTGAAATTTCGCCCGCCGCACCCAGAAATCCGGGCGATTGGGCTGGCGCCGATGGCCGTTTTGCCGGAGTACCAGAATCAGGGTATCGGCTCTCAGCTGGTACGCCAGGGGCTGGCTGCCTGCCAGGCAGGTGGCTGGCAGGTAGTGATCGTGCTGGGACACACAGCCTTTTATCCGCGCTTTGGCTTCCAACCGGCCAGCGAGCTCGGCCTGGATAACGAGTATGCTGCAGGCGAGGCATTCATGGCGCTGGAGCTGGCTCCGCATGTCCTGGATGGCATCCAGGCGATAGCCTGTTACGCGGATGAGTTCAAGGAGATTGACCTTTAGGTTAATCTTTCCCTTGTGAAAAGCCGCCGCTTTGGGTATGATCGAGTGATGGAGCAGCCTGTTTCGCATCACAGCTCCCTTAGCGAGCTCATTCCAGCAGACGCCTTCGTGGGCGCGGGAGTTATCCTGCGCCACCGGGGGCGTTTTTTATTCGGCATCCGCCCGCTGCGTTGGGACGGCGAGCGGGCTACCGCCGAGATCACCGCCATTGGCGGGCGCATTGAGGCTTCGGATGCCAGCCTGAGCGACGGCGTAGAGCGAGAAGCCTGCGAAGAGATCGGCTGTGACGTGCACCTGGAACCCTGCGAGCGCACCCTGCTCGCCCGCGGCCCTGGCGAGCTGTCGTACGCTGCCATCGGCGGCGCCGAACAGCCGGCGGCGATCGTCTTCCGCTATTACAAAGCGCCTGCCCACCAGCCCTGGAACGCGCCCCGCCTGGGGCAGCCCAACTACCGCCCGCCCTCCTGCATCGTGCTGTTTTTAGGCGAATTGACCGGCGAGCCGCAGCCCAGCGAAGAGCTGCCCACCCTGATCTGGCTGACACCCGAGCAGATCCTGCAGACCGCCCGCCAGGACATCCCGTTTGGCGAGCTATTGGCTGCAGGAGCGCCGGTGCTGCGCCTGCATGCCGCTTACCCCGCCACTGACGATTGGGCGCGGTTGACCGACTCGCAGGAAGCGCTGGCTCTCAGCCTGGGGGATGCGGCAATCGAATTTTTTCAAGGCTTGCAGCGATTATAATTGGGCTGTGTCTAAACACATCCTGATCGTAGATGACGATGCGCTCATGCGGCGCAGCCTGGCTTTCAACCTGGAACAAGCCGGCTACAAGACCAGCACTGCCGGCACGGCAGAAGACGCCCTGGCATATGCCCGCCGCGAGCCGCCCGACCTGGTGCTGCTGGATATTGGCCTGCCCGGCATGGACGGGTTGGACGCCTTGCGCCACATCAAGCAGCAGCTGGGTGTGCCGGTGATCTTTGTCACTGCCCGGCGCCGGGAGCTGGACGAAGTGCTTGGGCTGGAGCTGGGGGCCGATGACTACATCACCAAACCATTCGACCTGAATGTGCTGCTGGCACGCATGAAAGCCGTGCTGCGCCGTACCGAGCAGCCGCCGCGCACACCGGACGCGCCGACCCCGCTGCTGGTGGGCGACCTGATGGTCGACCCGCTGGCCCATACCGTGACGATTGGCGGGCAGCCGGTGGAGCTGACTCCGCGTGAATTTGAGCTGCTGCACAGCTTTGCCATCGAGCCCAACCGGGTGTTTTCGGTAGACGACCTGATCGCCCGGGTGTGGGGAGCGGAGTTCGTCGGGCAGCCGCAGGTGGTTTACGTCCACATCCGCTGGCTGCGAGAAAAGATCGAAGAAGACCCCGCCAACCCCCGGCGCATCATCACCGTGCGCGGCGTTGGTTATAAGCTGGAACCGCAAGTGTGATGATCTTTCGCTCGCTGCGCTTTCAACTGCTGCTCAGCCACATCCTGCCTTTCTTGATTCTGCTGCCGATCATGGGGATCGCCACGATATACATTGTCGAGTCGCGCGTCCTGATGCCGCAGATCGCCCGCGACCTGGAATCGGAAGCCCGGCTGCTGGCCCAGCTCAGCTCTATCCAATACAACCAGTGGGGCAGCCAGCTGTACTACCAATATGTGCTCGGCCGCCTGCGACCGAACCCGGAAATTCAAGTAATGTTTCTGAGTCCCAAGGGGCAGATCCTATATACCAGCGAAACCGATGAGCTGCCGTTGATCGGCTATTTCCTGCAGATGGATGGGCTGGAAGAAGCCAGGACAGGCCAGCCGGTAGTTTACTCGGAATATACCGGCCTGCTGCTGCCTTACGGCGAGATTGAAGTGCTGCAGCCGGTGCTGAGCGACCAGGGGGACCTGATCGGCATCATCCGCATGGTCTACCCCAACGCGGCTGCCGGTGAGCTGTTCCGCCTGCTGCGCAACCTGATGCTGGCGCTGTGGATCGTCGGCCTGGCAGCCGGTGCTATCCTGGCGCTTGATTCTGGCAGTGAATATCGGCAAGCCGGTCATGCAGGTGACCCGAGCGATTTACGTCGTTGCCGGTGGCGAGCACAGCCAGCCACTAGACGAGTACGGACCTCAGGAAGTACGCAACCTGGTGCGGGCGATCAATTACCTGGTGGCGCGGCTAAACAGCCTGGAGCAGGCGCGCCGCGAGCTGCTGGCCAACCTGGTGCACGAGCTCGGTCGCCCATTAGGAGCCCTGCGCTCAGCCATCCATGCCCTTTCGAGCGGTGCAGCCAATGATCCCCAGCTGCTGCAGGACCTGACCCAGGGAATGGATGGCGAGACCGCTCGCCTGCAGCATGTGCTGGAAGACCTGGCCCACCTGCACGACCAGGTATTAGGCGGGCTGGAGATGAAGCGTGAAGCGGTGGCGCTGAGTGAGTGGCTCACGCAGATGCTGGCTCCCTGGCAGGCAGCCGCCCAGGAAAAACGCCTGCACTGGTCGGCGGATCTGCCGGAGAATCTGCCCATGATCCAGGTCGACCCGGTGCGTCTGTCTCAGGTGATCGGCAACCTGGTGAGCAACGCCATCAAGTACACCCCCGCCGGACGGGAGGTGCGCGTGGAAGCCGGCCGGCAAAATGACGAAATCTTCATCCGCGTTGCCGACGAAGGCCCAGGCATCCCGCTTGACGAACAGGAAAAAATCTTTGCCCCCTTCTACCGCGGTGAGCAGCGCCGGCGCATCAAACAAGGCATGGGGCTGGGCCTGACCATTGCCCGTGACCTGGCTGTCGCGCACGGCGGGCGAATCGAGGTTGACAGCGCCCCAGGCGCCGGCAGCCGCTTCACCTTATGGCTGCCCATAACCGGTCCAGAAAATTAATTATTCAACACACCGGGGGGAAATAATAGCCAGACCGGCGGTTTTCCCCTTCCGGGGACTTCGAGCCGCAACAACGTTCACGAAACCCGCCCTTCGGTGGGCCGTTTTTACATATTTCCAGACTTGACATGACGGTCGGCGGTCAGCGGCGAAGTCACGCGACGCAGCCGCGGGATCGGCCATCGCCTTAATGTCACCATTAGGTTGCCGTTAGTCACGCATAAAGACGCCAGGGGGTAGATCGAGTATCCTTCCAGCATCATTACCGGTACAAGTCGTTTCCCGATCAGGGAACCGGAGGCAGGAAGGAACAGTGATGGACAAGCGCAAGAATCCAGAAAACCGATCGTTTGATTTGCCCACGTTGGTGGGCGAGCTCGAGAGCTTCGATGTCACCCGGCGTGAACGAGCTCGCCGCACGCTGGCAGCCCTGGGCAGCAATGCGCTGCCCTGCCTGACCGAAGCGCTGCAGCACCCGGCAGAATGGGTGCGCTGGGAATCTGCCACCACCCTGGGAATGATCGCCTCACCGGCCAGCGCCGAACCCCTGACGGCTGCCCTGGAAGACCCCAGCCCGGCAGTCCGGCTGGCGGCTGCCGAAGCCCTGGCCGAGATTGGCAATCCTGCCTGCCCGGTGGTGATCGATGCCTTGAATAAAAATTACGAGTCGGAGTCGATCCGCCAGGGTGCCCATCGCGTCCTGCAGGCCCTGGCCTTGCGTGGCAAACTATCCCGCATCGAGCAGGAAGTATACGCCGGGTTACATGGGCTGCTGTCCGAACAGGAAACTCGTGACCTTAGCGGCCAGGTAGCCGCGGCTGCATGAACGTAACAGTAGAAGATTACCGGCATGCATAAGCGATTGCAGTTCGCCCCAAGCGGCTTGTGGAATCTGGCCCATACCAGAGTTCACCCTGCGCCGATGATGATTACCGGACGAAAACAGAACATTACCAATTACGAAATCGACCTGAGTGGACCGGGGGTCCCCTTTGCGGTCGAAGCGAAGCAGCAAGCTCAGCTGCAACGGCTGAACGCAATCCTGCAGCAAAACGGGCCGAGCCCGCAGCGCGTGCTGATCAGCGGGCAACCCGGCGCGGGCAAATCCAGCCTGGCAACCTGGCTGGCTTACCATGCGGGAACCCCTCTGTTCCGATTGTCGGTCAGCGAGCTTGCCGGCCTGACTGTACAGGCCGCCGGCCAGGAGCTGACGGTAATTCTCCGCCAGGCGACCGGCCGTGCGCCGTCGGTTTTGCTCTTGGACGACCTGCACGACCTGGAGACAGCCTTTCCGGAAGACGAACTGCGGGAAACCGTCAGCAGCCAGATCTTCCGCCTGATGACAAGCCTGGAGGGGAAAGCAGTCCTGCTGCTGCTGGCTACCCGGCGCCCGGATTGCCTGGGAGTGGAGTGGTTTTCCCCCGGCCGCATCCAGCTGCAGGTTAATCTCGGCCTGCCGGACAGCCTGACCCGCCTGGCGATCCTGCGCCAGCATACGCATGCGCTGCGGCTGGCCTTCGATGTCAACCTGATTTCTCTGGCCCGCAGTGCCCCCGGCTTGAGCGCAGCCGACCTGGCTGAGCTCTGCCGCCAGGCAAGTCAAAGCGCCGCTGTCAATGAACGTGTGCGTGTCAACATGGCCGATTTTCAGGCAGCCCTGGAGCGGTTTCTGCTGGATCATGCGGATACCCGACTGGCAGACGAGGCTTGAAGGCCAACCAGCCAGTTGGAAGACAGGTCGCAACCTGTTAGTAGATCGAAAAATTAGCAATCTTGAATGCATTATCAATATCTGTAGAAAGAATTTGGAGAAAGAATGAAAACAAAAACCCTAACCCTATCAAGTTTGTTGGTCGTTGCCGTTCTACTGAGCGCTTGCAGCGGCCCGATTGCCTCGCTGACCGACCAGGCACAGCAGGTGGTTGATCAGGCGCAGCAGGTAGTGGACCAGGCGCAAAGCCAGGTCGCTGTCGAGCTGGGCAACCAGCTAGAAACCAACACTGCCAAGGCAGCTCCGGCAATTCAAAGTGATTCCGGCCTGCTGGCTGCTTATGAAAACGCGCTGACCAGCGTGTATGATAATGTCAACCCTTCGGTCGTCTTCATCAGCGTTCTGAAGGATGCTTCATCGATGCTCGAGGGTACTTTCCCTGGGCTTCCTGAAGACCTGCCCAACATCCCCGGTTTCCCCGATCTCAACCCCGGGACACCGGATGATAGCAACCCGGATGAAGAAAATCCGGATGGGCAGCTTCCCGAGCAGAGCCCCTTCGCCGGCGGGCTGGGTTCCGGATTTGTGTGGGACTCGGAAGGCCACATTGTGACCAATAACCACGTCGTGGAAGGCGCAACCAAGATCGAAGTTACCTTTGCCGATGGCACCAGCCTGCCCGCCACGCTGGTGGGTGCGGATCCCTACTCCGACCTGGCCGTGATCCAGGTTGAAGGCGCAGGCGACCTGCTCAAGCCGGTAACCATGGGCGACTCCGACCTGGTGAGGGTTGGTGAGCTGGCGATTGCCATCGGCAATCCTTACGGCCTGGCCAACACCATGACCGTTGGAATCATCAGCGCCTTGGGGCGCAGCATCCCGGCCGGCGAGATGTCCATGTTCACCGGCAACCCGCGTTTCACCATCCCCGAAATCATCCAGACCGATGCGCCGATCAACCCGGGCAACTCCGGCGGCGTGCTGCTCAATGATCAGGGCGAGGTGATCGGTGTGACCACTGCCATCGAGTTCGAGCTCCGGCTCCAACGCCGGCATCGGGTTCGTGGTCCCTTCCAACACAGTCAATCAGGTGGTCCCCACCTTGATTGAGGACGGCGGCTTCAAGCACCCTTATCTTGGCATCAGCGGCTCGACCCTGGTGCGTGAAATTGCCGAGGCAATGAACCTGGATGCCAACACGAAAGGCGCCCTGGTGGGCGAGGTTGTTGAAGGCGGTCCCGCGGCTGAGGCCGGTCTGCTTGGCAGCAGCGATGAAACCAGCATCGATGGACAGGCTATCCCGGTGGGCGGCGATGTGATCATCGCTATCAACGGCGACGAGATCAAGTCCATGGACGAGCTGATTGCTTACCTGCTGGGCAATACCCGCGTCGGCGAGACTGTCACCCTGACCATCCTGCGGGATGGCAATGCGATGGAAGTCGGAGTAACTCTCGGGGAACGCCCCCAGCAATAAGATCATCTGGCTTATCGTTAGCGGACGAAGTGATTTACTGGTAAATCTTAACGGTACAAACTTATCGAACTGGCTTAGTGGTGCTTACTTATTGGTAAAGGAAACCATCTGATCCTCCCCCCTCCTCTCCCCCTTGGCAGTTGGGCGACTGCCAAGGGGGAAACATTTAACCCATTAAAATAGTAAAATACTCTCAGGTACTTCTTATGAATATCCTGATCAGATCTGCAACCCTGGCGGATGCACCCGCTGTCCAAACCCTGGCCGGCCAATTGGGATATCCAATCGATTCCCAGACGTTGAGCGAGCGGCTGGCAGCCATTCTGGACGACCCTGACCAGACCCTGCTGGTAGCAGAGATTGAATTGCAGGTTTGCGGCTGGGTTTATCTGCTGGCCGGCCCGGACCTGCTGAGCGGAGCTACTGCCGAAATCGGCGGGCTGGTGGTCGATGAAAACCGGCGCGGTCTGGGCGTGGGGAAAGCCCTGCTCCAGCGAGCCTGGGATTGGGCGCACCACCTGGGATATAGAGAGCTGCGCGTGCGCTCCAACACTGCCCGAGAGCCTTACGTGAAAGCGTTCTACCTGGCGAACGGGTATGAGGTGGTGAAAACGCAGTGGGTGCTGAAGCGACGGACGACCGACGACCGATGACCGCCGATCCCGCGAGAGATCGTCGCGGGACTTCGCTCGCTGACGGCCGACCGCTGAGTGATTGAGGCGTTGAGGACATTGAATTGACTAACCGGATGACTGCAAACCACCATCAAACACACAAGCTGAACCTGGTATGGCTGACATGCGTGATCGTATTGCTGCTGGCAGGCTGCACGACGACCGCCAGCGAGTCGCTGCCATACACACTGGCCGAAGGCGAGACGCAGCGCGGCGACTTGCGAGTGGTTGGCGGCAGCGCGGAGTTGGAAGCCGGCTCCGAGCTGACCGGTAGTGTGTATATGACTCACGGCAGTTTACTGCTGGGTCCGCAGGCGCTGGTTGGTAAAGATATCGTTATGCTGAGCGGCGTGCTGCAGATGGAACCGGGAGCGGTAGTAGCCGGAGATGTCATCATGCTCTCCGGCCGGCTGGTTATGCAGCCGGATGCCGATATTCAGGGCGAGCTGGCAACTGGAGTAGCCCGCGTGCTGCAGGAAATATTGTCCCGACTGCTGCGACAGGTACTCATGTTTCTGTGCCTGCCTGCACTGGTAATCGCAGTTCTCATCGGGCTGTTTGCCTGGTGGCAGCACCGTAAAACTCGGAAACCGCGTGCCATCGCCGGAGAAACCAAGCCATGAGAGCCATGCTGCTGGAGCGAATTGCCAGCCTGGAGGAAAACCCCACACCGCTCACGGCGGCCGAGGTAACCGAGCCAGTGCCCGCCCCGGATGAGATCCTGATCCAGGTGGGGGCCTGCGGCGTGTGCCATACTGAGCTGGATGAGATTGAAGGGCGCACCCCGCCGCCCGAGCTGCCGGTCATACCGGGACACCAGGTAGTGGGTAGGGTGGTCGCTGCAGGAGCGATGGCAGAGCGCTTCCGCATCGGGAGCCGGGTCGGTGTGGCCTGGATCTACTCGGCCTGCGGCATATGCGAATATTGCCGGACGGGCCGGGAAAACCTGTGCGCACGCTTTCGCGCCACCGGCCGGGATGCCAACGGTGGCTATGCCGAATTCATGTGTGTTCCCCAGGAATATGCTTACGCCATACCGGAGGTCTTCAGCGACGAGCAGGCCGCCCCGCTGTTGTGCGCCGGGGCTATAGGATACCGCTCGCTCAAGCTGAGCGGGCTGCTGGAGCGCAGCCAGGAGCAGCCGTTGCGCCTGGGGCTGAGTGGATTTGGCGCTTCAGCCCACATCGTCTTGCAGCTGGTGCGGCACGCCAATCCAAACATCCGTGTGTATGTCTTTTCGCGCAGCCAGGGCGAGCGGCAGTTTGCGCTGCAGCTGGGCGCCGAGTGGAGTGGTGATTTCGATGCCACGCCGCCACAGCTGCTGCACAGCATCATCGATACGACACCCGCCTGGTACCCGATTGTCGAAGCCCTGCGCTGCCTGGCGCCCGGCGGGCGCCTGGTGATCAATGCCATCCGCAAAGAGGTACGTGATCAGGATGCCCTGCTGCGCCTGGATTACCCGGATCACCTGTGGCTGGAGAAGGAAATCAAGAGCGTGGCCAACATCACCCGCCGCGATGTGCAAGAATTCCTGGCGCTGGCCGCCGCCATCCCGCTGCGTCCCGAAGTGCAGCTGTACCGGCTGGAACAGGCCAACCAGGCTTTGCTCGAGCTCAAGCAGCGCAATATCCGCGGCGCCAAGGTTCTCCAACTGGCAGGTGCATGAAATTCAGCAAGTACCACGGACTGGGAAATGATTACCTGGTGATCGAGCCGCAGGAGCTGCCCGACCGGCTTTCCCGGGCGCAAATCCGGCGTATTTGCGACCGGCACTACGGACCAGGGTCGGACGGCATCCTGCTGGGGCCGCTGCCCAGCGAAATAGCGGATTTCGGGCTGCGCATCTTCAACCCGGATGGCAGCCAGGCAGAGAAAAGCGGAAATGGCCTGCGCATCTTTGCCCGCTACCTGTGGGAGACCGGCCGCGTGGCACCTGCCCCGTATGGATTCCGCGTCGAGACCCCCGGCGGCATCGTATCCTGCCAGGTGCACCTGCCGGCCCGCAAGGACGGCAGCCTGCTGATTACGGTTGCGATGGGCCGGGTGAGCTTCAACAGCCAGGATATCCGTATGACCGGCGCTTCGCGCCAGGTGCTTAACGAGACGATGACCATCGCTGGAGAAACGTTGACTTTCTGCGCCGCCTCCCTGGGCAACCCGCACTGCGTCGTGCTGCGCGAGCAGGTTTCGCAGGAGGAAGCGCTGCGCCTGGGGCCGCTGATCGAACGGTATGCGGCATTTCCCCGGCGGACCAACGTACAATTTCTGCAGCCGGTGGATGAAGGCAGCATCCGCATCGAGATCTGGGAGCGAGGCGCCGGCTACACCCTGGCATCTGGCAGCAGCAGCTGCGCTGCGGCAGCGGTTGCCCATCGCCTGGGGTTGTGCGGACCCAAAGTGAAGGTGCGCATGCCTGGCGGCTTACTGACCGTGGCGCTCTCCCCGGACTGGCAGGCCACGCTGACAGGGCCGGTTCAGAAGGTATATCACGGGGAGATGGCGTTGTAAGTGGGGACGCCGGCTTGTGACCTGTGTCAGATTGACCTCCCCGATGCAAATGCTGGGTATAATGATCGTATCCAAGCCAGCCAATCCTATCTGTAAAACAAGGTGACCTGCCATGCCGGAAATTCAATCCCATAAGCGCGTCAACGATATTCTCCTCGGACCCCTCGAGCGCCCAGCCCTGCGCTGGATGGCGACCCACATGCCCCGCTGGGTCACTCCGGACATCATGACCGGGGTAGGTATCCTGGGAGGCATCATCATCTTCCTGGGGTACGTGGGGTCGAACTGGAGCCCGTACTTCTTGTGGCTGGCTAGCTTTGGTTTTGTGGTCAACTGGGTCGGGGACAGCCTGGATGGCACCCTGGCACGCGTGCGCAAGATCGAGCGCCCGCGCTACGGCTTCTTCATCGACCATACGGTCGATGCGCTGATCGAATGTCTGGTCTTTTTAGGTTTGGGCCTGTCACCCTACGTGACCTTTAACATCGCCAGCCTGGCACTGGTCGGCTACCTGCTGATGTCGGTGCTGGTGTACGTGCGCACCTGCGTGGCCGGTGTGTTTGTCATTTCTTACGGCAAACTCGGCCCAACAGAAGCCCGGGTGATTGCCATCCTGGCCAATACCCTGGTATTCCTGGTGGGCAACCCGATGGCCAGCCTGCAACTGGGCGGGCAAACCATTACCTTCTCCGTCTACGACTGGATCGGGATTGGCGTGGCGGTGCTGCTGTGGTCGATATTTATTATCTCCACGACTCGCCAGGCACGCGTTCTGTCCAAAGAAGATACCGTGGCCCGCAACAAGTCTCGGGCAGGTGAGGAATCAGCACCGACTCCATAAGGAATTAACCAGCGTCATGCTGCACCCTGACATTCGATTGGCCTGGAAAGACGACAAGGTTGGTTACGGCCTGTATGCTACTGCTAAAATCCCAGCCGGGACCATGGTCTATGTCCAGGATGCGCTGGATATTGTCATCCCGCCTGGCAGCCCCCTGCTGCAGGACCCCAACTATGCCGCCTGGATCGATAAATACTGCATAATCGATGGGCAGGGCAACCGCATCGTTGGCTGGGACGCATCAAAGTATGCCAACCACTGCTGTCACTATAATACCCTGGCCACCTCGTATGGATTTGAAATAGCCATCCAGGATATCGCTGCAGGCGAAGAGATAACCTGCGATTACCTGATATTCAACCTGGAGGAGGACATGCCGCTGGCCTGCCAATTCGAAGACTGCCGCAAGGTTCTGCACCCGCAAGACTTCGAACATTGGGCGCCCACCTGGGACAGCCAAATTCGCAAGGCGCTGCAATCCTTCCTTGAGCAGCCACAGCCCCTGTTGGGTTATTTGCCTGCAGCCCAATCCCAGCTCCTGCGAGATTATCTGTTAACCGGTAAAGGCTACCGGCCGGTAAGCCTGCTGCGCTATAAACCCAATTAATCCATTTTTTTGGAATAGGGTGGATACCCTATTGACTTCAGTTAAAATCTCGAATATCTTTTATGCAACAATTAGCCCTCAATCAGAGACATTCTCTCTTCTCAACAACCCCCCTTTTCGCGGCGAAAAGGGGGGTTGTGTTATAAACCGATTTTGTTCACCAATGATAAAATCTACCCATTAAGACCCACCCAGGAAGGAGTGCAGCAGACCCAATGCCTGACAAAACCGTTGCCGAGAAATTGCTTTTCAAGCCCGGAAAGAAAATCTTGATTGTAAGTCCGCCGGAAGGGATGGCTGCCCTGCTGGGACCGCTGCCCGCCGGGATAGAGCTGCTGACAGAGGCAAGCGTGCCGGCCGATATTATCCTGGTATTTGTCAGGGACCGCCGGGAGATGGAAGCGCAACTGCCCCGTCTGAAAGCAGCTCTGCACCCGAAAGGCGCCCTGTGGGTGGCCTATTTTAAAGGCAGCGCCCGTGTAGCCACCGACATCCATCGCGACTCACTCAACGCCTATGCCGGGACCCTGGGCATGACCGGTGTGGCGATTATTTCCATCGACCAGGATTGGTCGGCGCTGCGGCTGAAGGTGCTTTGATGTGTGACACGCTGGTTGTCACCCCTGCCGCCAGCCGGGACGGCGTGATGCTGTTCGGCAAGAACAGCGACCGGCAGCCCAACGAAGCCCACCAGGTAATCGCACTGCCAGCCGCCGAACACCCCGCCGGCAGCGAAGTGCAGTGCACCTATCGCAGCATCCCCCAGGTCGCCCATACGCATGCCGTACTGCTCGCCAAACCCTTCTGGATGTGGGGAGCCGAGATGGGCGCCAACGAGCACAGCGTGGCGATTGGCAACGAAGCCGTCTTCACCAAGGTCCCTCAGATGAAGGAGCCATCTCTGACCGGGATGGACCTGCTGCGCCTGGGCCTGGAGCGCGCCGCCACGGCCGCTGAAGCCGTGCAGGTGATCACTACATTATTGGAGCAATACGGTCAGGGTGGCAACTGCGGCTACTTGAAATCGCTGTACTACCACAACAGCTATCTGATCGCCGACCCCCTGGAAGCGTACGTGCTGGAGACTGCTGGGTTGCACTGGGCAGTAAAGCAGGTGCAAGGTGTATACACTATCTCCAACCGCTTGAGCCTGGGGAACGATTGGGATATGGCTTCAGCCGACCTGGTGAGCTACGCCGTTGAGCGCAAGTGGTGCAAAGGCCGGGATGACTTCGACTTTGCCCGCTGCTACTCCGAACCGCTTTACACCTATTTTGCGCAAGGCTACCAGCGTTCCTGCCGCACACGCGACCACCTGCATGCTCGCAATCCTGGGTTGAGCGTGCGGGATTTAATGAACGCGCTGCGCGATCATGGCACGGAGGACTGGCGACCCGAGCGCGGCATCACCGGGCCAACGGTGTGCGCCCACGCCAGCTTTGGGCCAATCCGCAGCGACCAGACCACCGGCTCGATGGTATCGCACCTGCACCCGCAGCACCCCACCCACTGGGTGACCGGCACAGCCGCCCCCTGCACCAGCCTGTTCAAGCCGGTGTGGCTGGATGCCGGGCTGCCCGATCTGGGTTCGGATCCTGACGGCACGCACAACCCGGCGGCGCTGTTCTGGCGCCACGAGCTGCTGCACCGCCTCACGATGAAGGATTACACCAACCACATCCGCCAGTACCAACCCGAGCGCGACCAGATCGAGGCCGGCTGGGCGGACGAAGCGCTGTCCCTGGCGAGCGCCCCTGTCGATCAGCGCCGGGCTTTCTCCAGCAGCGCATTCCAGGGCGACGACGAAGCCCGGCAAACCTGGTTGAAGCGGCTGGAAGGCAGCCACTCACAGGACTATCCGGGCCGGCTGTACCGCAATGCCTGGCAAGGGATCAATCGCAAGGCTGGATTCAATACAACGCTCGATTAGCCGTTATGGAGGTAAATATTATTTATGGTTACCGACAAACTGAGTAAGGATGTCGGCAGCTACCTGGAGAAGCTGCCACCCGACCGGCGCGCTGCGCTGGAAACGCTGCGTGCCATGATCCTGCAGGCAGCGCCCGAAGCACAGGAATCGATGCAGTATGGCATGCCGACTTTCACATACCCGGGTGGGGGGTTTGCCCTGGCGGCACAGAAGCATTACCTGAGCCTGTACATGGACCAAGATGTGGTTGAGAAACACCGGGCGGAGCTGGGCGGGCTGAGCATTGGCAAAAGCTGCATCCGCTTCAAGCGGCTGGAACAGCTCCCGCTGGATACGATCCAGGCTATGCTGGAGGAAGCAGCCGGTCAGAAATAGATTCTTCGGTCGCCGGCTCCCTCAGAAGAACACGCTGAGGCAGGAAGGAGAATAAAATGAAGCTCACCGGTCTGCACCTGCTGCTGACATACCGCTGCACGTTAGAGTGTGAGCACTGTTTTGTTTACGGCAGCCCCTGGCAGAATGGCGTGATGACGATCGAGGATGTGCGCCGGATTCTTCGGGAAGCCAAATCCCTGGGCACGGTCCGGTCGATCTACTTCGAGGGCGGCGAGCCATTTCTTTATTACGCCACCCTGCTGCGTGCGGTAGACGAGGCCTTTCGCTCCGGGTTCCAGGTGGGGGTGGTAACCAACGCCTATTGGGCCACCAGCCTGGCGGATGCCCTGCTCTGGCTCGAGCCGCTGGCAGGTCGGCTGTCGGATTTATCGGTCAGCAGCGACCTGTTCCACTGGAGCGAAGCGAATGCCAGGCTGGCAGAAAACGCCCAAGAAGCCGCCGCGCTGCTCAACATCCCCGCCGGCACTATCGAAATCGCACAGCCGGAGAAGGCAGAGGCAGTCGAGGGCCAGCTGCCCCTGGGAGAGTCGGGGGTGATGTACCGTGGCCGGGCTGCCGAAAAGCTGGCACACCTGGTAGCGCATTTCCCCTGGGATAGCTTCACCAGCTGCCCCTATGAAAACCTGCGTGACCCTGGGCGACTGCATGTGGATCCATTCGGTTATGTGTACATCTGCCAGGGGATTGCCCTGGGCAACCTGTTCCAAACCCCGCTCAGCCAAATCCTGGATAGCTACGACCCGGACCGCCATCCCATCAGCGGGGTGCTGCTGCAGGGCGGGCCGGCCGAGCTAAGCCGCCGCTACAACCTGCCGCATGCCGAGACTTATGCCGACGCCTGCCACGCGTGCGACTCCCTGCGCCGCTTGCTGCGCGAGCGCTTCCCGGAAATACTGGCGCCTGCCGAAATCTACGGCATTTCGAGCAACTGAGTCTGCCCCTCCGGCGAAAACGCCGAGATCGCTATTTATTGCGGTTCGGTTTTTTGCTGTTCCTGCAGGGTCTTTAAATCTTGCTCGAGGCGCTCCACCCGGCGCCGCATCATCACATAGCCAACCAGTAACAGGATGGGCACAACCAGCAAGCAAATCAACATCAACAAAACAATCAGGATTTCCATCGGTCCAAGGCTCATCAGAATCTCCCTGTCAATTAGTCGATTTCTCACGCCAGCGGCTCCACCAGGTGCGATGGGACGGCTGCCAGGCGGCAATCTCGCGGCTGGTCAAAGCATAGCCGTACTCAATCATTTCACTGGTATGCGAGAAATCCCAGGCGGCTACTGGTTCTTCCCAGTGCAGCGAGATGCGCCGCAGCGGGATGCGCCGGGCCTGTGCCAGGGCGCACTCCAGGTCGGCGGTGCGCTGCTCGACGCTGTAAATCAGGCGATTAGCCAGCTGCCCCAGGCCGATGTCTCCATCAGCAGCGACGCGCGGGTCGATCAGGTCCAGGGCAATGATCTCACCGGCTCCCAGCCGCATGGCCGGCTCGACCGGCAATGTGCTGACCACACCCCCATCTAACAGGACGTGTCCGTTAGAGTTCTGCGGGCGCACCCAGGGCGGCAGCGCAGTCGAGGCCAGCAGGCCTTCCAACACCGTTTTTTGCGGGTCTTCCCCGTAGATCAGCGGGCAGCCGCTGCTCAGGTCGCTGGCTACCAGCGCCAGGTGCACCCCCTGAATATCACCGAAACGCAGCTCTTCCGTCAGGCCGTGCGACAGGTAGAAGTCGCGCATCCGGTGGTAGGGATCATAGACCGGGCGGTTGAACAGGGAACGCATCGCCAGCCACAGGTATCCAACTGGCAGCAGGTCGGCGCGGGCGGCATCAGCCCAGGCGTCGACCAGGGCAGCCACCCCTTCCAGGTTCGGGCCATGAATTGCCAGGAAAGCGGCATTCACCGCGCCGATGGAGGTGCCGACCAGCAGGTTTGGGGTATAGCCGGATTCAAACAGGGCGCGCAGCGCACCCACCTGGAGCGCGCCGCGCGCCCCGCCTCCCCCCAGGACAATTGCCAGTTTACGTGGCAATTACCCGGCTTTGGGAGTGTCCTCTGGTGGCGTGGCCGGTGGTTCTGCCGGCGCGGCGGGCTCAGCTTCCAGCCGGTCGATCAGGCGCTGCATCTCGTCGTTCAGGGTGCGCAGCGCTGAGAGCAGCTGCGGGCGGACTTCCTGCACCGTCTGCTCGCCGGCCGCTTTGGCGGAGTGGGCCGCCTTGACGGCTTCATCCTTGATCTTCTGCGCTTCCGGTGTGCTGGAGACTTTACCAACTGCGGTGTTCACTTCGCTAATCATCGTCTCCAAGCCGGTTTTGACTTCTTTTACCTGCCTTTGGGTCTGCTCATTGCTCCACAGCGCCTGGAAGGCATCACCGACGCTCTTGCCAAGCGCGGCAAACTGCTTGCCAACCTCTTTCCAGGAATCAGAAGTGCCTGGCTCAGGGGTAGGGCTAGGGGTGGGTTCTTCACTCATTGCTATTCTCCTTGATTTTTGCTATTGACGATGCGGCTCAGCCGGGGCGGGAGATATTTCCAGGAACAGATTATCCCGCTGCCCGCGCAGCCGCGACATACCGCTGAAAAAACTGAACTGCAGGCCATATTTCGATTGGAAATGCCCGGTGAGCATTTTCCATTCACTTTCCGGGGGGAAACTAACCAATCCAGTCAAATCATCGCCCAGCGGCTTGCCGCTGAAATCGCTGGGCGCCAGGCTCACCCGGGGGTTGTTGCGCAGGCGCTTGACTTTGCCGCTGGAGGACCCGGTCCAGACGTAGAGCTTGCCGTCCAGATGCGTAAACCAGACCGGCGTCACGACCGCCTCCCCACTCTTCCGATATGTGGCAAGGGCGATGAATTTTTGATCTTGCAGCGTAGCGAATGGATCATCGGTCATATTCACATCACCTCTATATACGGGAAAACATCGAACGTGTCGCGAAAATTATAGCCCAACCCTGTAGAAATAAGATACCTGGACTCTATTGACGCCTGGCCCAGCCGATCATAAAATAGGACTTAGATTATCAGTTTTAGCCCAGGAGGTGATGCATGGCCAAACAATTCTCAGCACGCCTGATCTTTGCCAATGATATCCCGGCGAAAAATGCGGCAGTGTTCGTGTTCGACGGCAATCCTGCCAAAACCGACGCCCGGGATGTAACCCTGGCCACATGTACCACGGACGCCACCGGACGGTTTACCGTGGCGCATGAGGATACGGAGAACCCGGCTTACCTGCAGTTTCGCTATCGGGCTCGCAACCATGAAGGGATTTTCAGCCGGTCTGTACGCCGCGCGCCAAAAGAGATCCGTCTGCCGGAAATCGAATGGCTGGAGTTCACCCCCTCTGAATACGGCTTTAAATTCGTGAACAACTTCCCGCCTTTCGACCTGCCCGAACTCGCTGCCCAAAATACCGAACCTGCCGGTTGTCTCCAAGAACTACGGTTTGTGCGGCGGCATGTCCTCTGCAGCTTATGATTACTTCCTTGAGGGGCGCATGCCTTCTGCACCGGAAGTGCCAGAGTCGGGCTCGACACTGCATAAGTATCTGTTCAAACGTGCCCTGGATACCTTTGGCTTTTTCGGGGAAAACTTGCTAAAAGTTGCTCGCTGGACCTTGCTGCCGGACGGCGAGGCCAATGGCGTGCAGCGCCAGACCCGCCTGGAATGGGAGAATATCAAGCGCGAGCTGGATGGCGAAAAAGCCGTGGTGCTGACCCTGATCTACCGCTCGGCGAAAAGCACCAAAGATCTCTTCAACGTCATCTGGGATAACCACCAGGTGCTGGCATACGGCTATACCCCGCGCACCGATGGCATGATCGATATCCATATCTACAACTCGAACTTCCCCGGCGTGAACGATGCCATCGTGCAGGCTAAAAAGGTGTCCTTGAATACCAACCAGGGCATCCTGGAAGGCCTGGAATGCCAGGAGATCATCCCCGGCCGGCGGACAATCAAGGTGCGCGGCTTTTTTTCGATGGATTACGAGAAGGAGAGCCCGCCGGAGGAAGAGTGATCCCGGGCAGGCAGCTTACAGGTCCTCAAGCAGAATGCGCCCGGCACGCTGAATGGCATCTTGCTCGGCTGCCAGCCGCAGGCGCTCGCGTTCCTCCTGCGAAGAGCATTCAACCCGCTGCACGGCCTGCTCCCAGACTTCATCGCGCCAGCGATCAATCAAATTTGAGATCATCCATTCATCGATGGGTCCCAGCAAGCGATCGACGATATCCATCAATGGTTCGCGCGGCTCGATGAGCGTATCCTGGACGACATCGATGGTGCGGCCGATTACCTGGTTGACGTGAGTGTGATCTTCGTAGCGCTGTCTTCGTTGGGTTTCATCCAGCCGGCTCCAATCCGGTTCTAGCAGATCCCCCAATGCCAGGATCAGGTCGTAATTGATATGCGCGTTGACCCCCAGCAGCAGACCCTGGATAGATAGCAATCTATTTTCTGCAGTCTTATCGAAAGCCAGGCGCCAGACAGCCGGCGATTGGCTGGGATCCTGCCGGTAGGCATCCAGGGCCGCGAAGTAGTAGCCCGAAAAATGATCAACCAGTTGGTCCACCCACTGCGAGTCGTGGAACTCACCATCCTGCACAGCCTGGAGCATATTTTCGGTCATCATGCGGTAGCATTCCAGGAACAGGGAGCGCGAGTCGCCGGCTTCCTGCCAGGAAGCTATCTGAGCAAGCATGCGATCCAGGATTGCCTGATGTGAGTCCATCCACTACACCTCACGACGAATGTAATGCGCCATTTTAGCATAATGTAAGCTGGCGAGACACATCTATATGGAGATAGATTTTACCCAATTACTCGCCGGGGGCGACCGGCGCTCGATAGGTCGCTCGGTAGTATAATTTATTCAGTATATCCGCTATCAGGAGTAAACATGATTACTTTATATGATGAAGATACCGGCGAAGCAATTGGCGAGATCAGCAACGAGCAGTTCCAGTTCCTGGTAGACCAGTTGGAGGAAGAATCTATCCTGGACCAGGATTATTCAATCTCCCTGATGCTGCTGGCTTACTTCGAAGAGCTGCACGCCGACCCGGCCCTGGTCAACCTGCTGCGCACTGCGCTGGGTGATCGGGAAGAAATGGAAATCACCTGGAGTTGAACGCATCCGGGCAGGGGGAATATCCAACAGCTGCCCCTGAGGAACAAAACGACGAGAGGCGCAAAACTGAGCGCCGCTTCGGCTGTGCCACGCTGCTGGCACTGCTGACGGCTTACGGCCTGGTGTACTGGTCGGGGAAAGTCTGGCTGGAGACCCTGTTTCCGGCCGAAGACATAGGGGGGTTCGCCCTGGCGTTGGATTTGGGGCGCCCGCTGGCCTACCTGCTGGTCGTGGGTGTACCCGGCCTGCTGGCCCTCTGGCTGCTCAAAGTTCCCCGATTCGAGCTGTGGCGTGGCGCCGGGCTATCCATGGTCGTAGCGAGCGTATATGCCACCTTGCTGGGCGTGCTGCAGGCATTTGAAAACCAGATGCTCTACCCGGGGCTGCCGGACTGGCTGATTCCCCTTTTATGGGTGCTGCTGAGCGGCGGCCTGCTGTGGCTGATGCGCGGCGCCTACCGGGCGCGGCCCAGCCGCAACGCCTTGTGGCTGGGAGCAGCCACCGGGTTGCTCGTGCCGCTGGGGTATGCCCTGGCAGGGGCGCCGGGCACACCGGCCGAAGCCGGCCTGGCAATGCTGGAGGCGCTGGCGTTGGCCCTGGCCGGAGCGCTGCTGGCCAGCCTGCCGTTTTACTTCCAACCAGAATACGCCGAGAACCAGCCGCTGCGCACAGCGCTGCTGGCGGCCCTGGCTTTATGGGCCTTCTCCCCCACCCTGCTGGCGCTGCGCGGCTACTGGATTCAAGGTCGCAGCCTGGCCCCCGTGCTCGGCGCATGCGGCCTGCTGGTGGGCGCCTTGCTGGTGTTTCAGCGCCATCCCGCCCTGCGGCGGACCTGGCCGGCCGCGGTCGCCTGCCTGTTCCTGGCCATGGCGCTGCCATTAATTTTGACCGACGGCCTGGAAGGCGACTGGATGCCACAGGAGATGTCTCAGGCCTGGTCGCAGGCCGGCTACCTGGGGATGCTGATCGCGGTCGTATTGGGCGGACTGCTGCTGGCAGTCCGTACCCGGCTGGTCGACTTGCCGGCACTGCGCTGGATGGCGCCTGCCCTGGCAGGCATTGCCGGCGCCGCGTTCCTGGCGGTCTATCTGCTCAGCGGCGGACCGGGCTTGCAAAGCGATATGTTCTTTGTGGTGCTGAAGGATCAGGCGGACACCTCCTTCGCCCTGGAAATTGAGGACTGGCAAGAACGCCGGCAGGTGGTTTATGACAGCCTGACCGGCAAGGCGGACGAGAGCCAGGCCAGTTTACGCGGCCTGCTGGATGAACGCGACGTAGATTACACCCCGTTTTACCTGGTAAACGCCCTGGAAGTACACGGAAACGGATTACGCAGCTTGCTTACAAGACAACCGGATGTACAGACCATCCTGGAGAGCCCACAGGCACGCCCGCTGCGCCGCCCACAGCCTGCCGACCCCGGCAACAGCCCGCAGTATCAGCCCGGCGAGATCACCTGGAACATCCAGAAAATTGAAGCCAACCGGGCCTGGGAAGAAATGGGCATCACCGGAGAGGGCATCGTAATCGGCATCGCCGACTCAGGTGTGGATGCGCAGCACCCGGCGCTGGCGGAGAACTACTACGGTCAGTGGTACGACCCCTGGGAAGGCGCTTTGCAGCCGGTGGATGGAGACGGTCATGGTACGGGTACCGCCGGGATAGCCCTGGGCCAGGATGGGATCGGCGTGGCGCCGGGGGCAGCCTGGATCGGCTGCCGCAACCTGGCGCGCAACCTGGGCAACCCGGGAGACTACCTGCGCTGCATGCAGTTCCTTTTCGCGCCTTTCCCGGCGGATGGCGACCCACTGCAGGATGGCGACCCGTCGCTGGGTGCGCACCTGACCAGCAACTCCTGGGGCTGCCCAGCCGAAGAAGGCTGCGACCTGCTGACCCTGGGCATTGGGGTGGAGAACCTGGCTAACGCCGGGCAGCTGATGGTCGTCAGCGCAGGCAATGAAGGACCCAGCTGCTATACGGTCGGTGCGCCGGCTAACGCTCCCCAGGCGCTGAGCGTGGGTGCCACAGATAAGCTTAACCTGCTGGCCTATTTCAGCAGCCGCGGCCCCGCCGATGACGGCGCGGGAGATGAAGTCACCAAACCGGATTTTGTCGCCCCTGGCAGCGAGGTGCTCTCCAGCTGGGCCGGCGGCGGATACAACACGGCCGACGGCACCTCGTTTGCCGGGCCGCACCTGGCGGGAACGGTAGCCCTGATGTGGTCGGCTAACCCGGCCTTGATCGGCGACCTGGAAACCACTCGCCGCATCCTGGCGGAGACTGCCACCGGCATCCAGGCGCAGGCCGGCTGCGGGGGCAGCGCCGATGGCCAGAACAATGCCTACGGTTATGGGGTGATCAACGCTTTCGCCGCAGTACAGCAGGCGCTGGCCCTGGCGGCCAATCCCGGGCCGTGAAGCTCGCCCGTAATTTCACCAACTATTCCGATCCGCAATCCAGCGTCCAGCGACTGCGCCGCCGGCGCTTCCGCCTGTTTTGGGAAATGCTGCAGCAAATCCCAGCGCCGCGGCGGGTGCTGGATGTGGGGGGCAATCAGCCTTACTGGGAAATGATGAGCCTGGAGTATTCCCTGGCGGGCACGCAGGTGGTCTTGCTGAACCTGCAAGCCGTGCCGGTGAGCATCGAAGGTTTCTCCAGCCTGGCAGGCGATGGTCGGGACCTGAGCCGCTTCGCCGACCAGGAATTTGACCTGGTGCATTCCAACTCGACCATTGAGCATGTGGGGGATTTTGGCGACCAGCAGCGCATGGCGCGTGAGGTGCAGCGCGTGGGCCGGGGCTATTTCGTGCAGACGCCCAACCGCAACTTTCCCATCGAGCCGCACTTCCTGCTGCCGATGTTCCAGTTCTACCCGCCCACGCTGCAGGTCTGGCTGCTCACGCATATGGCTGTTGGCCACAGCCAGCGGCTGGCCAATGATGCGGCTGCCCGGGACCTGCTGGCGCACACCCGCATGCTGACGGAGAAGGAATTCCGGTCGCTGTTCCCGCAGGCCAGCATCTTCCGGGAAACCTTCCTGGGAATGACCAAGTCATTCGTGGCGCTGCAGCCTGCCGAATTATAAAGCGGGGTCCTGGAGCAAACCCCTAGAACCCCGCCAGCAATTAATGGGAAAGGCTTACATTTCCGCTACGACGTGCTGGGCGCCGATCTGGCCGAACAGGTGGCCATAGACGACGCCGATGACGGGCGATGAGATGGCGCATAAATCAGGAATGCCAGAATTATCCAGCCGATGCAGGGAATAACCAGCAAAAGTGTTACGATCACAACAAATGACGACCGCACTGACAACGATAAAACAAGACACAGGTAGGCCAGCCAGGCGATGAAATAGTTGCCGAAATTAGCAGTCACCAGTTTGGTGATCTCGCCAATGGCAAAGCAGGCACCGAAAGTCTCTTTGCGGGAGTAATTGACCTGCATGGCCGGCAGGAAAAAGGAAAGCAGCACACCGTAAAGGGTCATACAGCAGGCCAGGATCAGGCCGGTGCCGCTCAACAGGGCAGACGCTGTGTCGCTATCGATACCCTCGGTGCTCAAAACGATCGGGATATAGATCAGCGAGAGCAGTACGATGGGCAAGGCATAGATCAATCCGGCGATCACCAGGATCAGGCCCTGCATGAAGAACTTGCCTAAATCATCCCAGTTAGGCAGCGGATCGCTATCATCGCGCGTCACCCGGCGGATGATCTCGTTGGTGTAACCTGCCCAGGCAAAATTCAGGATGGGGACGATACTGATCACGGCGCCTAAGAGCAGCTTGGTCGTCCACTTGGGGTCTTTATACCAGTAGGTAAATGCTTTGCCAACGTCCATGCCTTGTGTTCTCCTTTTTTTCGATGGATGGCCGGATAAAAAAATACCGTTTAATTATACTGTTAATCTGACCAGGAGACACAAGATTTTGGAAGGCGAGATGCTTCGCTCCCTTCTTCGGGACACGGATTGCACCACTCAGCCGTAGTGTCAGATCAGGGCTGGAAATCCACGAAAGCAGTCATGCCCCAGCGCAAACCCTCAGGCAGCTCGTCCAGGTTGATAATCACTTTGAAATCACCGCTTCCGTCTGCCAATGCCTTCGGAGGAATGAAGGCGATTTTGCCGGGTACTTCCACCCCGGGGAGGGCATCGAAGGTCACCACCACCGCATCACCCACAGAAAGCAGAGCAGCACCCTGCTCATCCAGGTCGACCATCTCCACCTGCAGACCGTTCAAGTCGGCCAGCTGGAGCAAAGGCGCGCCAGGAGCGGCAAACTCACCAGGATTGACATTTACCGCCGTTACTGTGCCGGTGGAGGGAGCGACCAGTTCCAGGTCGTCGACAACTGCTTTGGCGGCCGTAAGAGCCGCTTCGGCATTGGCCAGGCGGGCTTGAGCCAGGGTAACATCTTTCGGATCGGGGCCGTTCTGATATATGGCAAAATCCTGGCGGGCCTTTTCCAGAGCCGATTGGGCAGTCTGCAGCTCGATGGTGAGCTGCAGGCGGCGCAGCGCAGCATTCAGGTCGCTCTGGGCAGCTTCCAGGTCATCCTGGCGCTGCTCGCGAATCTCTGAGCCCTCGTCATCGTCTTTATACGGCTCATAGGCGTCCCAGGCAGCGTCATAATTGGCCTTCATCTGGTCAAAAGCTTCGAAGGGATCCAGGTCTTCCTGGTTGGACGGGACACTCAGATTATCCAGCGAATATTGGGTATCCCGCACCTGCAAGGCGGCCTGGGCTGCCTGGCGCAGGGCTTCATCACGAGCCAGGCCGGCTGCTCGATCCAGGTCATCCAGAGCCTTCTGGGCAGCCTGCAGCTCGAGCTCGGCGGCAGCCAGGCGCGCCAGCAGCTCCTCATCCGGGTTTTCCGGGTCGCTGCCACGCAGGCGTACCAGGGGCTGCCCGGCTTCCACAGTGTCGCCTTCTGCGACAAGCACCTCGGCTACCAGCCCACCTGCCGGCAGGCTGAGATTGGCATACTGCTCGGGGACAACCAGCCCGCTGGCGGTCACACCCCGGGCAGTGGTGGATTGGGTCTCGGAATCGGATTCTGCCGGGGCAGGTTCCGGCTGACTGCTGCAAGCCGATAACACCACACCGGCCAGCAGGATGATAAACAGAATGATCGATATTTTCTTCATTTCTTATACACCTTCTCTAGGTTGATTTTCCACGCAGCCGGCCGATCAATCCCGGCAGACTGTAACGATCCATAAAGCGACCCAGCTTACCTCCCATGCCCAGGAAGGTGTCAATCTCCTCCTGGGTGGGGTTGTTGCCGGTCTTGACCAGGGCGAAGAACTGGCCGAGCTCCGGTCGCATGCTGGTCCAGTAAATGAGGTTGACAAACAGTATGTAAGCTACATGCCAGGGGTCATGGGTGGTGAACCACATCCAGGGGATAAACAGGATAAAGCCGGCCCAGCGGAAGACCAACAGCTGCCCGGTCAGCCAGCCCAAGATCACGCCGCCGATATTGGTGACGACCACACCGAGCAGATCGATCACCAGTAGCCCGCCGTAAGTTGCCAACTCGCCGCGCCCGCCTTTAAAGCTTGTAATAAATCGGGTAATCGTGACCCAACACCCCCATCGCTGCAGCAATCAAATAGTACGGCTGATCCGGGAAAAGCAGGCGCAGCGCCAGGGTTGGCAGGGCCACCTTGAGCATATCCAGGATGGCGGTCAGGCAGCCGTAGCGCGTCCCAACCTGGACGCGCACATTGGTGGCGCTGATCGACTCGATGAGGAACTTCTGGTCTGAGTTCGGGATCGGCTCTTCGACGTGGGTGATGTTCGTCCCAGGAGCGACACGCCCGGTCACCAGGCGGGCAGAAGAGATCGATCCAAACAAGTATCCAATCAATCCAGCGATTACTGCCATCCAGGGATTCATGTGATCACCTCAACTCCGTTGGCATGGATGTATACCACACCTTTATAGCCGTCCACGCTGACTTCTATGCCGTCCGGCAGCCGGCAGGCGCCAGAGACGGAAACTACGCAGGGCAGGTTATATTCACGAGCAACAATCGAGCTGTGAGAGAGCATACCGCCCGCTTCGGCAACCACCGCCCCGGCGCGGGTGAAGAGCGGAGTCCAGCCAACATCCGAGTAGGGGATCACCAGCACTTCGCCGCGCTGCAGCTTATCGAAATCCGCCGCCTGCCGGATCACCCGCACCGCACCGCGATAATAGCCGCGCGAGCTAGGGATGCCGGTCAGGGTATGGCTTTCCCGGTCGGGCGTCTCGAGCGGCGGCAGCTGGTCGCCATAGATGACCTCGGGCAGGTGCAGGTCGGCGCAATTTTGCATATCCTCCCGCCGGCGGCGGGTTAGCTCAAGCGCAGGCAGCTCTGCCAGCCAGGCAGAGGGCTGCGCGGCCAGCGCCCGCACTTCCTCCCAGGATAAGTAAAAGATATCCTCGGTGGATGCAAGCAAATCACGCTGCTGCAGCCGCTCCCCCAGAGCAAGGAAATAACCTGCGGAACAGGCCGTAGCCATAGGTGTAGGTGAAGCTAACCGCCTCCCGGTACAAGCGGAAGCGGCGCGCTTGATGATAAATGGGCTGCATGCGAAGGCGCTGCCAGCGGGAAAGGCGCAAATCCTGCCAGCCCAGGCGGCCGTCAGTGGGCGGGTTCCGGCCTTCGCCCAGGAACTCCAGGTGGGTTTTCATATCCGCCGTTTCGGCGTGTTGCGACAGGGAGCCAATCATGCTCATCACGAAGCTGCGATTTTCACGCCATGGCGTTGCCGAAAAATCGTTGCCGTTTTCGCTAAGGTGGCCAAACTGCTCGATAAACGCAGCCATCTCACCCTGGAATATCGTGCCAGCTGCGGCGAGTCGGCCGGCAGGCTTTGAAATTGCTCGTAGTCCAGCGAAGCAAATTCCTGGCGATTGGCCGGCTGCAGAGAAGATAGGCGCCCGGCCAGGCGTTTCAGGTGCACATTGGGGTCATAGGCCTCCAGCGCCTGCATCCCTGCCATCAGGTCAAAGTGTGCGTAATCCACCCCGGCGGAGGTCAGCTGGCGGCGCAACAGCGTGTTGTAAGCCCCCATGAGCAGTGGGACGATAATATTGAGATAAGCTGCCCGGCGATTAATGGCGTAAAGCCGGTCAATGGCCTGCAGCAGGCCGGCCTCGTCCAGCGCTGCCGCATCATCGGGATGCAGCGAGGCGTAGTCCTGCCGCAGCTCCTGCAGGGCGGGCATAACCCGGCGGCCTATCCCCAGCTTATCCACCAGGAAGCGCAGCATGCGCGGCATATGCCGCCAGGTGCGAGCAGAGGGCTTGAAGCGCGGGCGGTCGTCTCCGCCGGGCAGGCCCAGCAGGAGTTCCAGGCTTTCAGCCGGCATGCCCAGGGTGGTGAAAATCTGGCCCAGGGTGCTCATGTTGAAGTAAGCGCGGAAAGCAAAGGCTTTGGCCAGGTCCTGCGGCTGCAGGTCGTTAGGGCCGATCAGCTCGCTCAGCAAATCTATCCAGCCGGAGTTGACCAGTGGCACGTTCACCGACCAGACCAGGGGTTTGATCTGACCGGGGAAGACCTCGCGTGAGATGCGGTTGGAGTAAATCGTGACTTGCTCCAGGCGGGTGATCGGGCGCAGCTGCACCCAGTACAATGCCTGCCCATCGAAAACCCACTCCAGGTCGACGGGCGCTCCAAAGCTGCGAGCGATGCGCCGGGTTTCGGCAACCACCATGTCGATCAAATCTTGCGAGATTGAGTCATTTTCCGGCTGCGCCAGCCACTGGCCCCAGCGGTTTACCCAACGCGACGGCGTGATACCATCCTGCACCAGGGCTTCTCCACTGCCGGGCACTGCTTCCACCACAATCTCATCCAGCCCGGTCATCGGGTTTTTACTGAAGACAACCCCGGAAACTCGCGGCAGAGACCATCTCCTGCACGATAACTGCCATGGACAGGCTTCCGGCCGGCAGATTATTCTTTTGCAGGTACGCCTGGACGGTCGGCCGCTGTGTGGACTCAATTACGTTGACAACTGCAGGGTAAACTTCCCCGGCGGGTACATTGAGCAGGGAGAGGAACTGACCGGCGAAGCTGTGGCGGGGATCATCTTCCAGGTTGGCGGAAGATCGCACCGCATAAGCAAATGATGGATTCAAGCGCTGCTCCAGCTCCTGGCGCAGGCCGGCTAAGACCGGTTCATCTCCCCGGGTGTAGGCTTGCCCCAGCAGCGACGGCACCACCCACGTCGCAGGGATGCGGTAGCCGTGACTACCGAGCCAGCGAAGATGGCGCGCCTTACCTCCCAGGTCGGCAAGACCCTCCCGGCCATTCCCCGCGAAGCGGCCAGTCTTATCCTCCGATATATTTATTAACATACGTCAATTAGTCGGCGCTCTCTTGCGCTTCAACCAATTCCCTGGAAAACTCATACAGCCCAATTTTCCACCCATATTCCCGCAGGCAGGCGTCGATCTTTTCCTTGATAGCCTGGATGACGATCGGATCATCATTCCAGGCGCGCAGGTTGATCAGCGGATAGTCTGCCGGCACGCGGGCTTTTGCAACCAGCTCGGGGATGTCATATTGGCTGTGCAGGCTGTCGGCGCTGATAGCCGCCGGGAAGAAAAGCACCCGCTCCAGGCCCTTTTGGGCAAATTCCTCTACTTTACGTGCCGGTTTGGGTTCCTTGAACTCCATCCAGGCCAGGCTCATGTTCTCGCGCAAGAAGCCATCCTCCGCCAGGCGCTCGAGCACTTGCAGGCGGAAGCCAATTTCGTGCTCGGTCTCGGTCGGCCACTCGCGATCCCACTCATCGGGCTGGCCGTGGCCCACCAGCAGGATGCCCACCCGGGACTTATCCGCGCCGCCCAGGTTGGCATTGGCTCGTTGAACAAATAACCGCTGCAAAGTAAGTGAATCATACAGCGGGCCGGTGTTGGCAACCGGCAGTTTCGGGAACTGCTGCAGCACGCTCTCTATCTGTTCTTCCCCTTCGGCGGTGTGATTGGAGACTGTCAGGAATACTTCGCTGACCACGACCTGGCTGGCGCCCTCATTGAGCGCCTGGATCAAGGCCGCATCCGGTCGTGGGTCATCATCCAGGAAACTCAGGTAAAAACGGGTAGAGTCATCCCCCTCTTCACGGAAGGCCCGCTCCAGGAGCTGGATCATCTTGTGGTGGGTCATGCGGTGCTCGGACTTGCCTACTTTGAGGTAACTCTTACGCAGGTTATGCAGAAAAAACGGGCGGGCGATCAAGGGGACGAACGGAATCTTCTGCTTATCAAATTCACGGAACTGGTTGATCCAGCCAATGGGATCGTAGGTCTCAGGCTCACCATGAGTGAAGTAGATCACGGCAGTGTGCCCCAGACCCGGGTCGTCCGCTTTGCGGGTCAATGGCGGCACCGGGCGCTCGTCATCGCGACTGAGCACGAAGCGCGCCATGAGCAGGAAACTGCCCACGAAAACCAGCAAGGACAGGCCGATTGCCAGCCAGAGCATTGCTCCACTGAAATTTACCGCCAGGAGCACGATCAGCGTAAACAGCGTCGTGCAGGTGGCGAGCAAATACCGGCTCATTTTCAACGGATGGACAGTCAGAAACATCACGTACAATAAACCCACTGCGCCGCTTAATAAACCCGCTAATAACCAGTTCATTTTGAACACTCCGATATAAAATTTGTCAATACAGGGATATTCCCGCCAATTTTACCTTAATTCCTTGGAGCGCTGAAAACCTAATCTACCCCTAAGAATTATCCCCACCGTTCCTAAAAGACACAAAGCCGGCCGTAGGTATATTCAGAGCGACCGCCTGTCGACCGGCGGCTACGACAATAGTCTTCTCCTGTCCGATTTGCTGTATATCGGTTGAGTGCAGGCAGCGCAGGCGATCCTCCACCTGGTGCAGATTGTTCTACAGGCGGACCCAGGCGCGTTGCGGATGGTCGAGGTCGGTGTTAATCGCCAGGAGCATTTCCTGGTCGTCGAACAGGCGCGACCAGGGTACTAATTAGGTTACAAAGTTTTCGGGAACTTGCACCGCGATCACACGGCCGTGGGCGCAAACGATCCCGCCGGCGGAGAGGCTTTCTTCGACGACCACCTTGCGCCCTTTGATCTCGACCGCCCGGGCGCGAATTTCCAACGGTACCCCCAGGGGCGTCGGTTTGAGATAATCGACCTGCAAGGAGGCGGTGACGAAGCGGAAAGGCGGCTCGGAGCCGATCGATCGACCGGCCTGGCGGGCGGCCGCCGCGGCGGCGGTGCCGGTGCCGTGGCAGTCGATCAGCGAGGCGATCAGGCCGCCGTAAACAAAACCGGGGATGGCAATGTGGTGCTCGCGCGGGGTATATACGCACACCGCCTCGTCCCCCTGCCAGTAGCTTTTGATCTGCAGGCCATGCTCATTCAGCCGCCCGCAGCCGTAGCAGTAGCTGAAATTATCCGGGTATTCGTCCTGAAAGGCTGTCTCGCTCATCTGGCAGGCTTGATGGCACGCGTGGCAAGGTACTTGGGAAGATAACGATTGAGCGCCTCATCCCCCATCTCCCAATCCTCGTACAGGTCAACCAGGTAGAAGCCGGCCTGGAGCTGACCTCCGATCTGGTCTTCCAACGTGTGGCTGAACTCCAGGGGGGTGCCTTCGGCCTGGAAGCGGGCCAGCTGCTCCGGGCTTAGGCTCTCAAGGTCGGAGTACGGCAGGCGGTGGCGCACTTCCAGGCGGTTCTCACGCTCCATAATTTCATAATCAAATATGTATACCACCGGGTTGACAATACCCGCCAGCAATATGCCGCCCGGACGGAGAACACGAAAGCACTCACGCCACATGGGCAGCACCTGGGATGAAAAGATATTCGAGACGGGATGGAAGATCAGGTCGAAGCTCTCGTCCGGAAAAACAGACAGGTCGACCATATCGCCTTCTACCGTTGCAAGCTCCAGCCCTTCCCGCAGGGCAACCAGGCGATCCTGCTCCAGCTGGCGGGGCGAGTTATCGAAGACCGTAACGTGTGCCCCGGCAGCAGCCAGCACCGGCGCCTGCTGCCCGCCGCCGCTGGCCAGGCAAAGCACATCCGCCCCAACCAGCTCACCGTACCAGCTGAGCGGGACGGGCTTTAGCGGGGTGAGCAGGTTGGCAACCTCCCCCCGCCGGGCGGCGGCGATTACCTCCGGTGCGACCGGCACCGTCCACATATTGCCGCCTTCCACCTGGCGGTCCCAGGCTGTGCGGTTGTAAGCTCGTATGTCCATGGATACTCCTCAAAATAAATCAGCCACAGATGAACACAGACCACACAGATAAGGTCTTAAATTTCTATCTGCGTCCATCCGAGTTTATCTGTGGTTGATCTTTACAACACCGTAGAAAGATCCACGTGCCGGGCCTGGGCGCGGGCTTCGCGCCAGTCGCTTTCGCGCTGCGGTATGGGCAGGATTTCTTCTTCCGGGCGGCGCACCAGCGCCAGGGCGCCATCCGGGCAGAGCGGTACACACACCCCGCAGCCCACACAGCGTGCCGAGACAACGGTCATCACCAGGTCGCCCATCTGCAGGGCGTTGAACTGGCAGCCTTCCAGGCAGTCCAGGCAGCCTACGCACAGGTCGTCATCTACCTGGTTGACGAAGGCCGATTGCGCTACCACATTGGAAAGCCCCAGCTCGGCCATGCCACGCAGCAGGCCGCAAGAGCAGGTGCAGCAGTTGCATATATACCAGACGCCTTCCTGGCTGTTGCTGACCGTATGCACCAGACCGGCATCTGCCGCCCGCTGCAGTGTATCCAGCGCCTGCTGCTCGGTCAGCGGGTGGATCACCGGATGCGTGTCGAACACACCCGGCCTGGGAGCCAGCACCATACACACATCCACCGGATGCGAGCAGGCCTGCCCGATGAGCGCTTTCTGCGTGCGACAGATGCAGTCCAATACACCCCAGGCCTGAGCGCTTGCACGATCTGGCTGGCGCTTTCGAAGGGCCGGATTTCCATCCCCAGGCGCACGTTTTCATTGACAGGGACCACACGGTGCACCTGCGGCTGGATAGCCAGCAGCTGGTGGAATGCCCCCTGGAAATAGTCTTCGAACAGGCGCGCCAGCTCGGCATCGATCCGGCCGGCCTGGGCTTCATAAATGCCCACAACGAAAGGCATCAGGCCAAACCCCAGGCCGCCTTCTGCCCGCCCGGCGGTGATCAGCCCTTTGCGCGACATCTGTCGCAGCTGGTCTTTCAGCTCGGCGGCGGGCAGGTCCAGGCGAGCGGCCAGCTGCTCGGGCGTCTCCAGGGTCAGGCGTAAGGCAGCCGCCAGGCGCGCCTCCTCGGGAGTAAACAAACGCGCCAGCAAGCGCAGCTCGGCGCCATCCGGCGCGGGGGGAAAGCCGTTGGGTAAAGCGTCCAGGCGCTCGGCCAGCGGCCGGTAAGCCTCCAGGCTGTCAGGGAGTGATTGCATGCTCAACCTCCGATCCTTCAAAATCCTGCATCGCCTGCAGCAAAGCCTGAGGCTGCTCGTGTTGCAAATTATGCCCCGCTTCCCGCAAAACCACCAGCCGGCTATCCGGCCGGATCTGGGCTGCCAGGCGGCCGTTATCCAGCGAGTTGATACCATCCCGGTCACCCCATACCATCAGGGTCGGGGTGGTGGAGGCAGCCAGCGCTTCTTCCAGATGGCGACGCTGCGAAGACACCCAGCGCGAGAGTGAGCGCAAGGTGTAAAGAAATGCCACCCGCTGGGTATCGCTCCACACCCGCTGATTGACACGCTCGAAAAGAAAAGACCGTTCAGCCTCCGGCAGGCTATCCAGGTCGGCATAGTACGGCCGCAGGGTCTCGTAGGCTTTGTGGGGGTCTTTACGCAGGCGGTTGTACTGCCAATCTCCAATGACCGGCAGCAGGTAGAGCAGCAGCTCCCGAGTGATCTTCTGGTGGCGAGTGATGACTGTCCCGCCCAGCAGAATCAAACGCTCGACGCGCTCCGGCTGCTCAAAGGCCAGGTACTGGCAAAGCATGGCGCCCAGCGAGTGCCCGATCAAAGTCGCCCGCGGGATGGAAAGCGTATCCAGCAACGATAGCAGGACATCCCGAAAAAAAGGAGGGCGATAGGCTCCTGGGGCAGGGTCGCTGCGGGCGAAGCCCGGCAAATCCAGCGCGACCACTCGCCGGGTCCGGGCCAAAGGTGCGAAGATGTGGCGCCAGGTATCGGCATCGTCGCCTAACCCATGCACCAGCAAAGCAGCGGGCAGGTTTTCATCCCCATCCGGAGCGCTGTCATACAGGTGCAAGGTCAGGCTGTCGGGAAGTGTCACCCGGCGGATGTAGCCTTCCATTCCAGGCCAGGGCTGCATCGCATTCAAGTAAGGATTGTTTTTCGTGGACATACTACCGCTGATTATAACGGTACTAGCTGGTTAGAACGCAAAGAAGTTGCCCCAGCATGTTGTGCGTGGGGCGTAAAATTTCTGATGCAAATTGTGAAAATTAGGAGAGCAGCACCATTCCCACCTGTAGAGGCTGCCTAAAGATGCGGGGTGTGAACCAGTGTCCCTACTCTAACTGCCAGATGCGAATTTTTCGGTCGGCTGCGCCGGCCGCCAGAAATCTGCCGTCGGGGGAGAATGCCATACCGTTGATCACACGCGTACCCACCGGCAGCTCAGCCAGCAGCTCCCAATCACGCGTGCGGCGCACCTGCACCAGACTATCCAGGCTGACCGCCAGGAGCTGCTCATCAGCCGAGAAATACAGGCCACGCAGACCGCCGGCTTGCGCGCCGCCGGCGTATGAGAAACTGCTTACGTTTTCCCCGCTCTCCAGGTGCCAAAAACGCACAACCTGATCATAGCCCCAGGACACCAACCGGCTGCCCCCCTCGATAAAACGCAGTCCATAGACTGCCGTAGCGTGGCCCAGGAATTTCATAGTCTCCTGGCCGGTGGTTGAGTCCCACAGGCTGATCAGCTCACCCAGGCCGCAGGTAGCCAGCGTGCGGCCATCGGGTGTATAGACCAACCCGGCGATGTTTTTGTGAGGAGTCTGCCAGGCAGCCAGCGGCTCACCGGTAAGCGTCCACAAGGCAACCCGCCCGCCGTACGAGCCGGAAGCCACTACCCCGCCAGCTGGCGATATTTTTACTGCCGAGACCACCTTGCGGCGGTCCTGCAAGGTATAGCGCAGGTTGATATCCGGGAAATCCCACAGGCGAACCGTAGTGTCGGTCGAGACGCTGGCCAGGGTCTTACCGTCGGGCGAAAGGGAAATAGCGTTGACGCTGTTATTATGCGCTTGAAAGCTGTGGCTGAGCTGCCAATCGGCAGCAGACCACAGCATAATCCGCTTATCCATCCCGGATGACACCAGCCAGTTTCCATCCGAGCTGAAGAGCATGCCCAGCACATAATTATCGTGAGAAAGGAATTCGGCGATTGATCTCATTTCTTATTCAATTCGTCCGAAATATTCTACCATAATCTCAATTCAATTGGACAACTTTTATGAACTTTTCCAAATTAGAACTGCCAGCCCCAGGTACAGCAGCGTGCTCAGGATCAGCACCAGGGTAAAGACCGGCTTGCGCGTTTTATGGTGGAAGACGGCCCGGCCCAACCAACCGCCAAGAAAGCCGCCGGCCAGTGCCAGCCCATGCAGGACAATCTCCGGGATGCGCCAGCCGCCCGACTGGGCCTGGGCTTTATCATAGCCGTAGGCCAGGAAGGTGATGACACTGACCGATAGGATCCAGATCACGAGGAGCGGCCAATCGGTGAGCCAGGCCAGCAGCAGGCCAAGGCCGCCGGCCAGGGCGAATAGCCAGCAGCAGGAAGGCCGGCTTTGGGGAGCGTTGAAACGGTGAGGATTTGCTCATCTTAGATCAGCCTCCAAGGACGGGCAGCTGGATATGGGAGGGATACTCCTGGCCGCGCTGAAAAGCCAGCACCGGAGTGCCTTCGGCCGGGTAGCGCAGAAAAGTACCTTGATCATGCCCGGCAAACCCCAGGCGCAGGCGGTGCCCGCGGCCGATCCAGGCGGAAACCGGCAGCAAGGAAAATGATACGTACTCAATCTCCCCAGGAGGCATAGGCTGGCTGTCTTCCTGGCGGTAAGAGTGGTAAGGCCCATCACAAAGGTAAGGACCGTCATTCGCCGTAAGGCGGCGGTGCACCAGGCGCAGCTGTCCTTCGGTCAGGTACACCACCCGACCGGAGGGATCGACATCTTCCAGGTAAGCAAACAGCGCCGCATCGGGCTCGCTGCAGGACAGGTAAACGCCAATCACTACCGAACCGGCAATTTCCAGATCGCGCTCCAGCGGTGGGGTATGGTAGACCAGCAGGTGTTGGGCGGCAGCCTCCCGGTCGTGATACTCGACGGTCTGGTGCAGGGCACCGCTCAGCTCCCACCAACGGTTGCGATCGCCGGTGGTCGCCTGGAAATCGACCGCAAAGACATCCTGGCCGGGCGGGCCGGCAGGCTGTTCAGGCAGCAGGCGGCCGCCTTCCGCCAGGAACCAGCTTTGCTTATGCACTCCCGCAGGCGGCCAGGCGGCGCTGCGCTGCCAGATTTCTTTGCCCAGGGTGTAATAGTGCACCACCGGCTCATCGTGAGCACGCTCGTCACCATTTTGGAGGTACGCATCATAGAAAAGGATCATCTCCGCCCACTGCGCCGGTAAAGAGGGGCTGACCGGACGGCTGGACGGCAGGTACGGGCTGGCGTTGCACTGCCCGCCGTGTTCCCAGGCGCCGATGACGACCCGCTGGGCATTTTTCAGCGTGGCAAAGCGCCGCAGGGCGGCGTTGGCGGTGCCGGCATCCATCCAGCTGCCCCAGCCGAAGATCGCCGCCCCGGAGTGCTCCACCTGCTCCAGGCAGCGGGCGATGCCCATATCGTCGATACTGGCCTGGATCGCCGGGTGCACCAGATCGCGATATTCCATAGTGAAAGCCGTCTGGTAGACGCCAGGATTGCCTGTGTGCGCCTGCAGCGCCTGGCGGAGCAGCTGCCGATCCCGGTCTTCATCCACCGGCCTCACACCCCGCACAATCACCTGTCCCATCCAGCCCAGCTCGCGCGGGATGCGGTTATGATCCAGCTCCAGGCTGAAGCGTCCCCAATCCTGGATAAAGCGGGCGTTAAAGACCCCGCCCGGCATGGCGATATCGGTGTACGGGTCGGGCTGGTTGAACTGCGGGATGATCGCCCGTACCGCCGGATGCCCCACCGAGCATAAAAATTCAGCCGTCATGCCCAGGTAGGAGACGCCAAAAGCACCCACACGCCCATTCGACCAGGGTTGGGAGATGATCCATTCAACCAGGTCGTAGCCATCCTGAACGGCATCCGGGTGCCAGGGGTACGGCCAGGCGCCAAAGGAGGCCCCGGTGCCGCGCACATCCACGTATACCAGAGCGTAGCCGCGTTCGACAAAGAAGGGCTTGAAAGCGGCTGTTTTGCGGTTGAGGTCATCAGCACCCATCACCCAGCGGAAGGGCGGATTCAGGTCCAGGCTGCGCCAGTAACGGCTCTGCACCAGCAGCGCCGGCAGCTTCTCGCCGGCGGGCAGGTCTTTAGGCAGATACAGGTCGACTGCCAATCGAACGCCGTCACGCATCGGCAGGTAGAAGGAACGGTTGGTGATGCCGCGGAAGCGCCGGGGTGGAGGCGGTGACTGGCCGAAGAGGAGTAGGTCGGTTGGTTGGGTCTCGAGGGGTGTGTTCATAGCAGTTATGGAGGAAATTGACAGGGATGGGCAGGATAATCCGTAAACCATTCTGCATATGTATGAATATACTTTCTCCCTACCAGTTTAGCACGAATATTCCAATTTATTTTTAGTCGTTTCCTAAAGATTTGGTTGAAGAATCAATAACCACGAACCACACGAAATACACGAACAGTTTTTTTTGTTCGTGTGGTTCGTGTATTTCGTGGTTTTACTCCTTTCACCCGGGCAAGATAAATCCTGGCGACAGGGAAATTCGAATTTCCTTGACAAATCAAACCAAATCTGTATAATTTCACCTTACAATACAAAGACTGTGACAAGGACGAGTATCTGCTGAAGCGGCAGTCCAGAGAGCAGGGTTGGGTGAGAGCCTGCCTGAGCGCCAGCAGCGAATGGACCTTCGAGTTGCGAGGTGAAACCGCAGACCTGATGGGGATACCAGGCCAGGGAGTAACCGGAGCCGGCGCTGCCGCCGTTACCGGGCAGGTTGGTTGTTGGGCCGCAAGCCTAAAGACCGACACAGAGTGAGGCTGGCTTTTTGACCCGTTGTCTGACCAACGGGTTTGTTCGTTAATACAGCAGGAACTGCTGTAACCGACCAGCCTAACCAGGGTGGCACCGCGGGCCCTCTCCCGTCCCTGTGGACTGTTGAGGGTTTTCTATTTCTTACGAGACAGAATCGACCCGCGGAGGTACGATGACCACGACCCAGTTAGCCCATACCGAACCGATCCTGGCGCAGCAGCGCATGCCGATCGTGCGCGAGCTGCCCGCCGACCTGGAGACCCCGGTTTCCGTCTACCTGAAACTGGCCGCTGGGGGCGGTCCTTCATTCCTGCTGGAGAGCGTCAGCGGAGGCGAGCAGCTGGCGCGCTATTCATTTATCGGTGTCAATCCCAGCCAGGCCTTCGTCCTGAAAGGCGCCCGCCTGGAAACCCACTTGCTGCAAACCGGCCATCAAGGCGTGTCCCGGCTGGAGCTGGAACCCGACGCCAACCCGCTGGAAGCTTTGCGCGGTGTGCTCGGCGAGCATGCCGGTCTGGAAGCCGACCAGGCAGCCCTGGATAGCCGTCCGGGCGGCCTGCCGCGCTTCACCGGCGGGCTGGTGGGTTACATGGGCTACGAGCTGATGCGCTTTTTTGAGCCCAGCGTGCGCCTGTCCGAGCACCCCGACCTGCCGGATGCCATCTTCCTGCTGGCCGATACAGTGGTAGCCTTCGACCATGCCTTCGGGCGATTGCTGCTGATCGGCAATGCCGTCCCCGGCAGCGCCAACGGCGCCTCGCCGCAGGCAGTCGCACGCCGCCTGGACGAGATCGAAGCCCGGCTGAGGAGCCCAATCCCCGAGCGGGCGCCTGCACTCCGCATGACAGACCATTTCGAAGCGGTCGCCAGCATGACCCGGCCGCAGTTCATGCAGGCCGTTGAGCAGGCCAAAGAGCACATCCTGGCGGGCGATATCTTCCAGGTGGTGCTTTCGCAGCGTATCGATCGCCAAACGGATGCCGCCCCATTCGACATCTACCGGGCGCTGCGCCGCTTGAACCCCTCCCCTTATATGTTCTTCTTCGATTTCGACGGGCTGGCAGGCGAGCAGCCCTTGCACCTGATTGGCGCTTCCCCGGAAATGCACGTGCGGCTGGAAGGGCGCCGGGCAGCGGTGCGCCCGATTGCCGGCACCCGGCGACGCGGCCTGTCCGCCGAAGAAGATGCCCGGCTGGAGCGCGAGCTGCTGGCGGACCCCAAGGAACGCGCCGAGCACATCATGCTGGTGGACCTGGGCCGCAACGACCTGGGGCGCATCTGCGAGTACGGCAGCGTGCAGGTGAATGAGCAGATGACCATCGAGCGCTATTCGCATGTCATCCACATCGTCTCGCACGTGGAAGGCCGGCTGCGCCCCGAATACGATGCCTTCGACCTGCTCAAAGCCACCTTCCCGGCGGGAACGGTGAGCGGAGCACCAAAAATTCGCGCCATGCAGATCATTAACGAGCTGGAGCCTACGCCGCGCGGCGCATACGCCGGGGCGGTGGGTTATTTCGGCTACGACGGCAGCATGGACACCTGCATCGCCATCCGCACCATGGTGATGCGCGGCCAGACCGTCAGCATGCAGGCCGGAGCCGGGATTGTGGCCGACTCGCTGCCGGAAAACGAATACCAGGAAACCCTGAACAAGCTCAACGCCCTGGCTGTGGCGTTGGAGATCGCCGAAGGCCGGAAGGAGCAGGCACAATGATCCTTGTGATTGACAATTACAACTCGTTTACCTACAACCTGGTGCAGTACCTGGGCGAGCTGGGCGCAGAAGTGAGTGTCTACCGCAACGACGCCATCGACGTGGCGGAAATTCGCCGATTAGGACCATCGCACCTGGTGATCTCCCCCGGACCGGGCGACCCGGGCGACGCGGGTATATCCAACCAGGTGATCCGTGAGCTGGGGCCGTCTATCCCGCTGCTGGGCGTCTGTTTGGGGCACCAGTGCATCGGGCAGGTCTACGGCGGGCAGGTGGTACGCGCCCCGCGCCTGCTGCATGGCAAAACCTCACCCATCTATCACTACGGAGACGGGTTGTTCCAGGGTGTGCCCAGCCCATTCGAAGCCACCCGCTACCACTCCTTGATTGTGGATAAACCGCTGCCGGCAGAGCTGGAAGTGACCGCCTTCACCCGTGAAGGCGAGCTGATGGGGCTGGCGCACCGCCAGCACCCGGTCTACGGCGTGCAGTTTCACCCCGAATCGATCCTGACCGCTTCCGGCAAGCAAATCCTGCGCAACTTCCTGGACCTCGTACGCCCTGTGAGCCGCAGCCAGCCTGCATCCATCGAAACGATACCTGCCGAATAGGAGACCGCCATGTTAAAACCCTACATTGCACAGATCATGCAGCGCCAGAACCTCACCGCCGAGCAGGCCGAGCAGGCCATGCAGGTGATTATGTCCGGCGAAGCCACCCCGGCCCAAATTGGCGGGTACCTGGTGGCGCTGCGCATGAAAGGCGAAACCGTGGACGAGATCACCGGCAGCGCCCGGGCGATGCGCACACACGCCACCCGCATCCACCCCTTGATTAATGGGGATGCGCTGCTGGATACCGCCGGTACAGGCGGCGACGGCTCGCACTCCTTCAATATCTCGACCGCTGCGGCATTCGTCCTGGCGGGCGCCGGGCGCAAAGTAGCCAAGCACGGCAACCGGGCGGCTTCCTCCCGCTGCGGCAGCGCCGATGTGCTGGCGGCGCTGGGCGTCTACCTGGACCTCAGCCCCGCACAGGTGCAATCCTGCATCGAACAGATCGGGATCGGCTTTCTATTTGCCCCGCTGTTCCACCCGGCGATGAAACATGCCATCGGGCCGCGGCGCGAGCTGGGCCAGCGCACGATATTCAACCTGCTGGGACCGCTCACCAATCCGGCCGGCGCGACGCATCAATTGATCGGTGTGTATGATCCGCAATTGACCACCACGCTGGCCGAAGTGCTGGGTGAGTTGGGCGGGAAAGCAGCCTTCGTCGTACATGGTCACGGCGGCATGGATGAGCTGACTACCCACGGCGCCAACCGCATCGGCTACCTGAAAGACGGCCGGGTGACGAGCTTTTCCCTGCAAGCTGGTCAGTTTGGCCTGCGCCCGGCAGACAACCGGGAGCTGGCGGGCGGCGAGCCACAGGAAAACGCCCGCATCTTGCGCGGCCTGCTGGCAGGCCACGACCATTCCCCGCGGCGGGACGTTCTGCTGCTGAATGCAGCCCTGGCACTGGCGACCGAGCATGGCGAGATAGAGCGCGGCCTGCAGGAAGCACGCCAATCGCTGGAGAGCGGCGCCGCTCTGGCCAAGCTGGATGAGCTGATCGCGTTCAGTCGGCAGTATTCCCAACCTGTGGCAGCCCAGTAACATGACCATCCTGGACGAGATTTTTGCCCACAAGCGCCTGGAGGTGGCCGAGAAACGGCGCCGCCTGCCCCTGGCAGAAGTCGAGCGGGCCGCACAGGCGGCTGCCCCGGCCCGCGATTTCACCGGCGCCCTGCTTGAGGCTGCCGCGCTGAACGGCTCGCCGGCGCTGATCGCCGAGATCAAGCGCGCGTCACCTTCGCGCGGACCGTTAGCCCCGGGATTAGACCCGCTTGCTCTGGCACACACCTACCAACAAAACGGCGCCGCGGCGATCAGCGTGCTGACTGACGAGCACTACTTCCAGGGCAAGCTGGCCGACCTGCAGGCGGTGACCGGCTCAGACATCCGGCTGCCTGTGCTGCGCAAGGATTTCCTGTGCGATCCCTACCAGGTGTACGAAGCGCGCCAGGCCGGCGCAGATGCTGTGCTGCTGATCGTGGCCGGTCTCTCCCCGGCGGACCTGGCTAAACTGTATGCCCTGGCATGTTCGCTGGGCATGGCGTCCCTGGTAGAAGTCCACAACATGGCAGAGCTGGAGATCGCCCTGTCACTGAACCCGGTGTTGGTTGGGATCAACAACCGCGATCTGCGCGATTTTTCCGTCAATCTCGATACCAGCATGACGCTCATCCGCCACATACCAGAGGGAGTATGCGTGGTTGCCGAAAGCGGCATCCACACGGCGGCTGACGTGCGCCGGCTGGCTGCAGGCGGGGTAAACGCCATTCTGGTAGGCGAGGCGCTGGTTACGGCTGCAGATATCCCTGCGCAGGTGAGGAGTTCTCGCATGGTACGGGTAAAGTTTTGCGGCCTCACCAATCTGGAAGACGCCGCCGCGGCCGTTGAAATCGGCGCCGACCTTTTGGGCTTTAACTTTTATCCCAAGAGCCCGCGCTATATCTCACCGCAAGCCTGCAGGTCGATTGTGCAGGAGCTGGCGGTGACCGTGACGGCAATCGGCCGGCCGGTGCAACTCGTGGGTGTATTCGTCAACCACCCCCCACAGGAGGTAACGGCCATCCTGCAAGACTGCGGGCTGCACCTGGCGCAGCTTTCCGGCGATGAGACCGCTGAAGACCTGCAGCGCATCGGCCCGGCAGCCTTCAAGGCCATCCGCCTGGGCAGAGATACGGCTCTCGAAGATGCCATCCAGGCGATTCCGCCCCGCCACAGCGCGCCGGCCTTCCTGGTCGACGCCGGCGTGCCAGGGCAATATGGCGGTACCGGCCAGGTAGCCGACTGGAAGCAAGCCCGCCTGGTGGCCGGCTACTTTCCGCTGCTGCTGGCCGGCGGCCTGACTCCGGAAAACGTGGCCCAGGCGATTGCCGAGGTGCAGCCCTGGGGCGTGGACGTCGCCTCCGGCATCGAGAGCGTCCCGGGCCGCAAGGATGCGCGGTTGATGGAGCGGTTCATGGAGGCGGTGAAGGGACGGACGACCGCAGATCCCGTGGAAATGCACCACGTGACTTCGCCGACGACCGCGACACGAGACCGAGGACCGATGACGGAAGACCGATGACCAGCGACCGCCGACCGCAGACGGCCGACGACCGATGACGGATGACCGATTGGAAGGAATATACACTTATGGATGATTTGCAATGGTTAAACAACGGAGATAGGGTCCCGGTGCTGGAGGTCAACCCTCGCCCGGGAAAGTTTGGGCCATACGGGGGACAGTTCGTGCCCGAGACTTTGATGCCGGCGCTGCTAGAGCTGGAAGCGGCTTACCGGGAATTCAGACTGGATCGCGGTTTCCGGGAGGAGCTGCAGCATTACCTGACCACTTATGTCGGCCGCCCGACGCCGCTTTCGCATGCGCGCCGCTTGAGCGCCGAGCTGGGCGGGGCGCAGATCTACCTGAAGCGGGAAGACCTGGCGCATACCGGAGCGCATAAGATCAACAATGCCCTGGGGCAGGCCTTGCTGGCGCAACGCATGGGCAAGCGCCGGGTGATCGCCGAGACCGGCGCCGGGCAGCACGGCGTGGCCACCGCCACAGCCGCCGCCCTGCTGGGGCTGGAGTGCGTGGTTTACATGGGCAGCGTGGATATTGCCCGCCAGAAGCCGAATGTGCTGCGCATGCAGCTGCTGGGCGCGGAAGTCCGGCCGGTGGAAAGCGGCACCCGCACCCTGAAGGACGCGGTCAACGAGGCGATCCGCGATTGGGTGACCCGTGTGCGCGACACGCACTACCTGCTGGGCTCGGCGCTCGGCCCGCATCCCTATCCGACGATGGTGCGCGATTTCCAGGCGGTGATCGGGCAGGAGGCGCGCCGCGCAGATGCTGGCGCAGGCCGGCCGGCTGCCGGATACCTGCATTGCCTGCGTGGGCGGCGGCTCGAACGCCATCGGGCTGTTCCACGCCTTCCTGGATGACCGGGAAGTGCGGCTGGTCGGTGTTGAAGCCGGCGGGCTGGGCATCCCCAGCGGCAAGCACGCCGCCCGATTCTCGGACCCGCAGATCGGTCGGGAGGGCGTGCTCCACGGCACTTACACCTACGTACTGCAAGATCAGGATGGGCAGATCGCCGAAACGCACTCCATCTCGGCCGGGTTGGATTACGCCGCAGTCGGGCCAGAGCACGCTTTCCTGCGCCAGGTCGGCCGCAGTGAATACACCTATGCCAACGACGAGGAAGCACTGGATGCATTCCAGCTGCTGGCACGCAGCGAAGGCATCCTGCCGGCCCTGGAGTCGGCGCACGCCGTGGCGCATGCCGCTCGCCTGGCCCCGCAGATGAGCAGCGACCAGATCCTGCTGGTCAACCTTTCCGGGCGCGGCGATAAAGACCTGGACACCATCATTGCCGCCCTGACCGCCAGGGAAACAGGGGGTGTACAATGAACGGCATGGATCGCATCATGGATACATTCGACCGCTGCCGGCAAGCCGGCCGGGCTGCCTGCATGCCTTACTTCACGCTGGGCTACCCGAATGCGGCGCTTTCCGGCGAAATCCTGCTGGCGGCGGCCCGCTCCGGCGCCGACCTGTTCGAGCTAGGCATTCCCTTTTCCGACCCGCTGGCGGACGGTCCGACCATCCAGCACTCGACCCAGACCGCCCTGGAAAACGGGATGACCGTGCGCGGCTGCCTGGAGCAGGTGCGCAGTCTGCGCCAATATGGCGTAACCCAGCCGCTGCTGTTGATGAGCTATATCAACCCGCTGCTGGCATTCGGCATGGAGAGCTTCACCGCAGAGGCTGCAGCCGCCGGAGCCGATGGGCTGATCGTGCCGGACCTGCCGCCGGAAGAGAGCGCCGGGCTGGAAGAGGCCTGCCGCCGCCACTCGCTGGCATTGATTTTCCTGCTGGCACCCACCTCCACGCCGGAGCGCATCGCCCTGGCGGCCTCACGCGCCACCGGCTTCATTTACCTGGTGTCGGTCACCGGTGTAACCGGCGCCCGCAATGAGCTGCCGCCCGACCTGGCCGATTTCATCGGAAGGGTTCGCCAGGCTACGGATCTGCCGCTGGCGGTCGGCTTTGGGATTGCCACGCCAGAGCAGGCAGCTCAGGTCGGCCGGCTGGCGGACGGCGTCATCGTCGGCTCAGCCCTGATCAACGCCATCGACCGCTCGAGATGATCCTTGTGCAGCTGCGAGTGCCTTTATCCACGAGCTGGCCGCAGCCCTCCAGCCAGAGACAGGCCTGCCCGCGAAGGAGAACTAAATGTTGATTGTGATGCGCCATGGCGCTTCCCCGGAGGAAGTCAGCGCGGTCGTAGAGGCTATCGAGCAGCAGAATATGCGCCCGCACCTGTACCGCGGCGAGGAACGCATTGTGATCGCGGTGGTGGGAAAGGCGCCGGCCAGCACCCTGGTACCTGTCTCTCCGGCTTCGGCGGGACGGCTCAACCCGGAGCTGCTGCGGGCTATGCCTGGGGTGGATCGCCTGCTGCCTATCGCCCGCCCGTATAAACTGGCCTCGCGCGAATTCATCCCCGAAAATACCCGCTTTCGCCTGGGCAGGGTAGAAGTAGGCGGTGAGAACGTGCTGATTATCGCCGGGCCGTGCTCGGTAGAAAGTCGCAGCCAGATCATGGAAACCGCCCAGGCAGTCTGCGAAGCCGGGGCGCATGCCCTGCGCGGCGGCGCTTACAAACCGCGCACCTCGCCGTATTCTTTCCAGGGGATGGGGGAAGAAGGGCTGGAGCTGTTGGCGGAGGCCGGGAAGAAGTTCGGGCTGCCCATCGTCACCGAGGTGATGGCGCCGGAGCAGGTGCCCCAGGTGTGCCGCTATGCCGATGTGCTCCAAATTGGGGCACGCAATATGCAAAACTTCAACTTGCTCAATGCCGCCGGTTCCAGCCAGCAGCCGGTGCTGCTCAAGCGCGGCCCGTCCGCCACCATTGAAGATCTGCTAATGTCCGCCGAGTACCTGCTGGCGCAGGGCAACCGGCGGGTGATGCTGTGCGAGCGCGGCATCCGCACCTTTGAGAATGCCACGCGCAACACCACCGATATCAATGCCGTTCCGGTGCTGCAGCAGCTGACCCATCTGCCGGTGCTGCTCGATCCCAGCCACAGCACGGGCGAAGCGAGCCTGGTGGAGGCCATCGCCCGCGCCGGGGTGGCCGCCGGCGCCGACGGACTGATTATCGAAGTGCACCCCGACCCAGGCTATGCGCTCTCCGACGGTCAGCAGAGCCTGACCCCCGAGCAGTTCGCCCGGCTGATCCATTCCATCCGGGCAGTGGCGCAGGCAATCGATCGTACTGTTTAGTATTTCTTATTCGATAATTTTTTCGTATCGAGCACGACGGCCAATGGTTGTGAAGCCTAATTGGATATAGGTCTGAATCGCCCCGGGATTGTTGGTGCCGACAGTTAGCTGGGCGGAGATCGAGCCCTGCGCCTGCATGCGCTGCATACTTTCGACCATCAGCGCCGAGCTAAGCCCCCGCCTGCGCTGTGCAGGGACCACGCCGACCTGCACGATAAAGCCGTGTGGAGGGTTGGTCGTTGCGATCACGAAACCTGCCGGCACGCCTGCGGCAAGGGCCAGCAACGACCATTCCGGCACCACATTGTCCGTCATCCAATGATTTACCCATTCGTCGGCAGTGAACCCCGGAAAGCCCGGTCGCTCGCGGAAAGCGGCATGGTACGCTTGATAGAACTGGCAGGCTAAATCGGAATGCCAGGTTGAAATCGTCACATCGCCAGGAAACGGGACAGACAGGCAGCAGACCGTCAAGATCTCGCCGCATAACCAGGTGTTCATCGGCTAAGGAGTAGCCATGTTTTCCGTATAAGCGCTTAGCAGACTCAGTCAGCGATTTGTTTCTGACAATGAGCTGTCGCTGCTTACCGTTCCAGTGGTCAAGCTCCTGTGCCGGCGATCTGGCTCCAACGCAAAAGATAAGCGCCTACACCCCGGTTTCGCCATCCTGGGAGCACATAGCCAACAAGCGTCACCTTTTGGGCATTCGAATCCCCATCGGTGTGCACCGAGGCGCAGGCTGCCAGCCGATTATCCGCGGAGAAGGCACCGATTGCTTCACAATACCCATCCGGGAAAAAGCGCTCCAGAATGCTTTCCGGCTCCACCAAAAAATGAAGCCCGCCATCAGCAGCAAAACAGGCAGCGGCCAGCTCAACGACTGATGGCAGATGTGGGCGTCCAATGCGGCGCCAGGCCAGGCCTGCCATCACTGGCGGAGATAGAATTATGCAGGATTTTCCATATTGATATAAATTAGTGGCCGAACCTTCGGATGCGTTGTGATACTCGCCCCACACCGGGAAATACATCAGCCATTCTTCCGGGTGCTGGCGCAGGTAGCCTTCGAAGCCGGTAATCACACGCTGGGCCAGGTCGATGGCGTCCTGGGTATCGTCTCCGGTTCGCTGGGGCTCGATCAAATCCAACAAAGTAGCAGAATAAGTACCTTCTCCGGTGCGCTGGGTGACTGCCACCGCCAGGGGTACGCCGGCATGCAAGGCCAGCCGGGCGTGCCCCACCGGCAGGCGCGCCTTGCGCCCAAAGAACAGCAGCTCTTCCCCATCCGGATCAGGCCGGTCGCAGGCAGTCATCACAGCATTGCCCTGGCGCAGGTAGCGTAGCGCCTGACGCAGGGATTGCGGCGTAATGGCCATCATATTGACACCACTGTTGATGCGCACCTGGTTCTGGAACTGGTAAACCGCAGTAGGATCGGCGTAGGTCAGCCCCAGGAGCGGAAAGCCATACGTGCCCAGTGAAATCACTACCTGGTCGAAGCCGGCCAAATGGAAGCCGACAACAAACAAGCCACGGCCACTCAGGTGGTAGGGCAGCAGGGTATCGATAGTTTGCTGGTCGATGGCACACAAGGCACGTTTAGATTCGACCAACTCGTCCAGTTTCTTAAACAGGTACACATAACCACGGGCTGTGATCTGAAGTGCCTTGAAAGCGGCATCATCCAGGGAAGGATCATCATACGGCAGGCCGCGCACCACCGACTGGTTGTGGCGCAGCGCCCGGATCGTAGGGGTGTTCACCTGGGCGGCAGCACGCCGGGCCAATAAATCCGCCAGGCTCAGGCCAACCCGTAAAGGCAGCATGCGCACCAAACGGGCTGCCAGGACGGTGGCACGCGGGTCGGCAGCTAACTCAACAATTCCCACATGCGCTCCTACTGCCCCACTACGAAGCAGGCGCCCACCAGCCCGCTGCCGGAATGCACCGAAAGCCCCGGAGTCAGCTCGGCGTATAGGATATCCCCGCTGTAGCTCAGCGCCTGGCGCAGCTGCCCTCGAACTGGCGGGCTGCCGCCTGGGCATCTACATGTACAATCGCCAGCCGCTCGATGGGTTTCCCGGCCAGCGCTTCGCCAGAGAGCTCCAGCACCCGCCCCCAGGACTTGCTCTGAGTGCGGACGCGCTCCAACAGGTCGAGCTTACCGCCGCGAATGGTTAGGATCGGTTTGACACTCAGCAGAGAGGCCATCCCAGCCGCCAGGTGCCCCACTCGCCCGCTCATCGCCAGATACTTCAATGTCGCCAGCGAGGCGAACAGGTGCGTGCGCTCGCCAACGGAGGCGGCCTGGCGCATGATCTCGTCTTTGGATGCGCCGGAAGCAGCGGCTTCGGCTGCCGCCAGCACCTGGAAGCCCTGCCCCATCGTCAGGCTGCGCGTGTCCACCACGGTGATCTCTTTGCCGGGCAGTGCATCGCAGCCGGCCAGAGCGGCGGCATAGGTAGCGCTGACTTCGCCCGAGACGGTGAAACAAATCACTTCATCCGCGCCGCCATCCAGAGCAGCCCGGTAGGCCTCGGTAAATTTGCCTGGCGAAGGAGCAGCGGTGGTGGGCAGCCTGCCCTCTTGATCAATGCGCTTGAACAGGGCGGCATCGTCAATATCCACTCCGGTTTCCAGTACCTGGTCTCCAAAATGGACCGTGATAGGTACCTGGTGAATATTCCAGCGCCGCGAAAGCTCGGCATTCAGGCTGCAGTCGGTATCGGTAACGATGGCGATCCTGTTCAAGAGGCACTCCTTGATATTAATATTTGACTGGCAAACACCGCACCGGGCAAACCGACACGCTCAGCCACAAATTGAGAGCATATTTTATCTTACAATTCCTTTGACGCCGCCAGTTAACCGTGGTAAAATGCTCATCGCTCTGGGGGTTCGTCTAGCGGTAGGACAGCAAACTCTGAATCTGCTTGCGGAGGTTCGAAATCCTTCACCCCCAGCCTCCCCACCGCCTTTTTTTGTTGTGACAGCCGGATACGCCGCCGGCTGTCCTGCTTTAAACCCCCCGGTGGTATAATCTTTTTATCACACTTGTGCGGGAATACACAAAAAAATGGAGCGAAAGCCTGCATGAAACTACACGAGTACCAATCCAAACAGATATTTGCCAAGTATGGCATCCCGATCCCAAAAGGACGGGTAGCGGCTACCGCAGATGAGGCGAAGCAAATCGCCGAAGAACTGGGTGGCCGCGTTGTGATTAAATCCCAGGTGCTGGTCGGCGGGCGCGGCAAAGCCGGCGGCATCCGGCTGGCGAAGAGCCCGCGATGAAGCCGAGGAACTGGCCAGCCAGATCCTGGCGATGGAGATCAAGGGGCTGCCGGTGCGCAAGGTGCTGGTGGATGAAGCTGCCAACATCGAAAAAGAGATCTACCTGGGCATCACCAACGACCGGGCAGCCCGCAAGCCGGTGATGATGGCCTCCGCGGCAGGCGGCGTGGAGATCGAAGAGGTCGCCCGCACCACCCCGGAAAAGATCATCAAAGTGCATATCGATCCGCTGCTGGGGCTGCGCGATTACCAGGCGCGCGATATCGCCGCCGGGATCGACCTGCCGCGCGAGCACTGGCGCATGTTCGGGCAGATCGCCCGCGGTCTGTGGCAGGCTTACCTGGACTGCGACGCCACCCTGGCAGAGATCAACCCGCTGGTGATCACCGGCGACAACCGGCTGGTGGCCCTGGACGGCAAGATGGTGATGGATGACAACGCCCTATTCCGCCAGCCGGACCTGGCCGAGATGCGCGACCTGGATGTGGAAGCGCCATCCGAAGATCGAAGCCCGCCGCTATGGGCTGTCCTTCATCAAGCTGGATGGCAATATCGGCTGCATGGTCAACGGCGCCGGCCTGGCCATGACCACCATGGATATCATCAAGCTGTTCGGCGGCGAGCCGGCCAACTTCCTGGATATCGGCGGCGGCGCCAGCTCCGAAAAAGTGGCCGCCGCGCTGCGCATCATCCTGTCCGACCCCAATGTCAAGGCGGTGTTGTTCAACATCTTCGGCGGCATCACCCGCGGCGATGAAGTGGCCCGCGGCATCCTGGCAGCTCTGGAAGAAGTCAAACCGAAGGTGCCGATGGTGATCCGCCTGGTGGGCACGAACGCCGAAGAAGGCCGGCGCATGCTGGCCGACGCCAACATGATCACCGCCGAAACCCTGGCCGACGCTGCCAAAAAAGTCAGTCGCCGTTGTGCAACGGGGAGGCTAGTCGCATGAGCATCCTGATCAACAAACATACCCGCCTGCTGGTGCAGGGCATCACCGGCAACGAAGGCCTGTTCCACACCGAGCAGATGGTCGCTTACGGCACCAATGTCGTGGCAGGTGTCACCCCCGGCAAAGGCGGCGAATGGGTGCTGGACGGCAAAATCCCGGTCTTCGACTCGGTCAAGGTCGCCGTGCGAAGCCACCGGCGCCAATACCAGCGTCATCTTTGTGCCGGCGCGCTTTGCGGCGGATGCGATCTTCGAAGCCGCCGATGCCGGCATCCCGCTGATCGTCTGCATCACCGAAGGCGTCCCGGTGCAGGACATGATGCGGGTGCGCAACTACCTGGACCAGAAAGGCAGCCGCCTGGTCGGGCCGAACTGCCCCGGCCTGCTCACCCCGGCGAAGCCAAAGTGGGCATCATCCCGGGCAATATCGCCATCCCGGGCAATGTGGGCGTGGTCTCCCGCTCTGGCACGCTGACCTATGAAGTGCTGTATGCCCTCAAGCTGGTAGGGATGGGCGTCAGCACCTGCGTGGGGATCGGCGGCGACCCGATCAACGGGACCAATTTCATCGACTGCCTGGAGCATGTTCGAAGCCGATCCACAGACCGAGAAAGTGGTCATGATCGGCGAAATCGGCGGCACCGATGAAGAAAAGGCCGCCGAGTACATCGCCGACCACATGACCAAGCCGGTGGTCAGCTTCATCGCCGGGCAGACCGCTCCGCCCGGCAAGCGCATGGGGCATGCCGGGGCAATTATCGAAGGCGGCGCAGGCACGGCCGCCGACAAGGTGAAAGCGCTGCAAGCAGCGGGCGTGAAGGTAGCCAGCCACCCTGAAGAAATCCCCAGTCTGTTGTAAACAGCTACGACTAAATAAAATCCACCTTGAGCCGGCAGAGTTGCCGGCTCAAGGTGTTGATAATTTCGGTGAATTTTGGGGTGCGCCGCTGAGTCCGGCGCTGTGATTACATGTGGGTGTCGAGATAGGTGACGGCTTCGCCGACTGTGGTGATCTTCTGAGCATCGTCGTCGGAAATCTCGCCGCCGAATTTGTCTTCAAATGCCATAATCAGCTCAACCAGGTCCAGTGAATCGGCTTCCAGGTCCTCGCGGAAACGGGCTTCCATATTGACCTTGGACTCGTCCACACCCAGTAAATCTACGATGATATCTTTCACCTGCTCGAACGTATTGTCTGCCATTGAATCTTCTCCTTCGATAATCTTATTTCTGCAATCGTGCTAATTGTAACCGCTCGGAACAATCTGTCAAGGATGCGGGTGAGGCAGAGTTGACAGGCTGTTTCCTGGCTGGTAAGATAGCTTCATCCAACAGGAACACTCTTGCGATCAAATAGTTACGCCGCCAGGCAGAGAACCGGATGACAGAAACACCAATAATCCGCTCGCGCAAGATCAGACCATATCCGCATCAACCTGGAAGAAGATGTGCGTTCCGGGCTGACCACCGGGCTGGAACGCTACCGATTTAATCCACCGGGCGCTGCCCGAGCTGGACCTGGAAGCGGTCGACCTGGGGCAGCAGCTCTTCGGAAAACGCCTGGACGCTCCGCTGCTGATCTCTTCGATGACCGGCGGCACCGAACAGGCCGGGCAGATCAACCGCACCCTGGCAGCCGCCGCCCAGCAGACAGGAGTGGCGATGGGGCTCGGCTCGCAGCGCGCCGCCCTGGAACACCCTGAGCTGGCAGATACCTTCCAGGTGCGAGAAGTCGCCCCGGACAGCGCTGCTGTTTGCCAACCTGGGCGCTGTCCAGCTCAATTACGGCTACGGTGTGGACGAGTGCCGCCGGGCGGTTGAGATGATCGAAGCCGACGCGCTGATCCTGCATTTCAACGCCCTGCAGGAAGCAGTCCAGCCGGAAGGCGACACCCGTTTCGCCGGATTGGCCGCCAAGGTAGAGGCGGTATGCCGTGCGCTGCCCGTGCCGGTGATCGCCAAGGAAGTGGGCTGGGGGTTTTCGCAGCCGGACATCGCCTGCTGGCGGACGCCGGCGTGGCCGCCATCGATGTGGCCGGCGCAGGGGGCACTTCCTGGTCTCAGGTGGAGATGCACCGGGCAACCAACCCAACGCCAGAAGCGGCTGGCGGCTGCCTTTATCGATTGGGGCATTCCCACTGCCGAAGCCATCTCGAATGTGCGCACGTGCCGCACCCGAGATGAAAATCTTTGCTTCCGGCGGGCTGCGCTCGGGCGTCGATATTGCCAAGTGCATCGCCCTGGGCGCCTACTGGGCGGGATGGCCGGCCCCTTCCTGAAAGCCGCCGTCCTATCAGTGGATGAGACGGTGCAGACCATTAACGAAATTGCACATGAAATCCAGGTGTGCATGTTCGCTGCCGGCGCCGGCGATCTGCAAGCTTTGCGCCAGACAGCGCTGATCGAAACTTAAATCAACTCACAGCCACTACCAGGTAGCCAATATGACGACACCTACGCTCGACCGTTACTTCCAGGTTTGCCTGCCCGCCATCGAAGAGGAATTGCGCCTGGCAGTTGCTTATGCAGGAGGACCGGGACTGGAGGCGCTGCATGGCATGCTGGCTTACCACATGGGCTGGGAGGGCGAGGCCGCCGGCCCGAATGCCAGCGGCAAGCGCATCCGCCCGCTGCTGGTGCTGCTGGCCTGCGCCGCGGCAGGTGGCGATTGGACCGATGCACTGCCGGGCGCAGCGGCTGTCGAGCTGGTGCACAATTTCTCGTTAATTCACGATGATATCGAGGACAACAGCGATCTGCGGCGCGGCCGACCGACCGTATGGAAGATTTGGGGCATCCCGCAGGCAATCAACGCCGGAGACGCCATGTATGCTCTGGCGCAGCTCTCTGTCCTGCGATTGCAGCAAACCGCCTCACAGCCGGCAGCCCTGCAGGCAGCCGTAATCCTGCAGCAAACCTGCCTGGCGCTCACCCAGGGGCAATACCTCGATATCTCCTACGAGCAGCGCCACGACCTGGCCCAGGATGATTACTGGCCGATGATCGAAGGGAAAACCGCCGCCCTGGTGGCGGCCAGTGCCGAGATCGGCGCGCTTGCCGCCCAGGCCGACCATGAGACATGCAGCGCTTACCGCGAGTTCGGGCGCGCCCTGGGGCTGGCCTTCCAGGCGCAGGATGATTTGCTGGGCATCTGGGGTGACTCGGCGCTGACCGGAAAATCGGCCGAGAGCGACCTGGTAACCGGCAAGAAATCGCTGCCGGTGCTGTACGGGTTGGAGCAGAAAGGTCTTTTTGCCCTGCGCTGGCTGGCCGCCCCGGTAGAACCGGCCGACGTACCGGCGCTGGCCCGCCAGCTGGAGCTGGACGGCGCCCGGGAGTATACCCGGCAGCGAGCGGACGAGCTCACCGCCCAGGCACGCCAGGCGCTGGCGCGCGCCAACCCGCAAGGAGAAGCCGGGCAGGCGCTGGTCGAGCTGGCTGATTGGTTGTTGGGCAGGAATATGTAGGGTGGGATTTATCCCGCCACCCCGGCTGGTATGGAAACCTGCCCTACTAAATAAATTCGACAAACACCTGGTTCCCCAGCAGACGCCCCCGGCGGGTCAACCGCAGGCAGTCACCCTCTTCTCCTGCCCATTCGAGCAGCCCCAGGCGCAGCAAACGCTCGATCTGCGCCGGGAATACTTCCCGCAACGATTCCCCAAAACGCTGGCGAAAAGCTGCATCCGAGACGCCTTCTTCTACCAGGCGCAGCCCGGTCATCATGGTCTCGCCAATTTCCGCCTCCCGGTCTACTTGTTGGAAGCTTTGCGTGGCGGGGGTGATCGGGAAGACCCAGGGGAGGTCGGCGGAATGCAGTTCCGCTGACAGGCAGCGCTGGATGTAGGCTGCCGGCGACAACACCACCACGCTGCGCAGCCCGCCGGCATAGCCGTGCGCCCCCGCCCCCAGACCCAGGTAAGGCAGGTTGCGCCAGTACTGCAGGTTGTGCCGGCAGGCCAGCAGCTCGCCCTGGCGGGTTTGCGCCCAGTTGGAGATTTCGTACTGGGCATAGCCGGCGTCTTCCAGGCGCTGCATGGCCCACTCGTACATGTCGGCAGCCACATCCGGATCCGGCTCACGCAGCAGGCCGCGCTCAGCCCAACGCCCCAGCGGCGTGCCGTGCTCCAGCGTCAGAGCATACAGGGATACGTGCTCGGGCTGCAAGCCCAATGCCAGCTCCAGGCTGCGGCGCCAGCTATCCAGCTCCTGGTAGGGCAGGCCGAAGATCAGGTCGATATTCAGGTTGTCGAAGCCTGCCCGGCGTGCCGCACTCACCGCCTGGATCACCTCCGGGTAGCCGTGCTCCCGCTCCAGCAGGCGCAGCTCCTGCGGGTTGGCCGACTGCATCCCCAGGCTGAGGCGGTTGAAGCCCAGCGAGTGCAGTCCTTGCAGATAATCGTGCGATACCGTCCCCGGGTTGGCCTCCAGGCTGATCTCCGCCTGCGGGTGGATGGCGAAATTGCGGTTCAGTGCAGCCATCAGCTGCTCCATCTGCGGCAGCGGCAGCAGCGAAGGCGTCCCGCCGCCCAGGAACACGGTGTGCACTTCCGGCGGTGCTTCCAGCCGCTCGCCAAGGTAACTGATTTCAGCGCACAGGGCCGTCACATACTGGGGGATGAGCGCATCCAGCCCGGCGTAAGTGTTGAAATCGCAGTAGCCGCAGCGATGCCGGCAAAACGGGATGTGCAGGTAAAGACTTAAAGGAACCATATGCGGTAGTATATCCAAGTTTTCCTGCGAAACATAAGCAAAATTCTGGTGGTATAATCGGCAAGTCTTTTCCGGAGACCCCGGCGAGGACGGAAAATTGCTTATGAGTCCTGAGATCAACCTCCAAACAAACTAAAATCTGCCCGACCTGCGGCACGCGGGTCAGCGAAGATGCAGCGCGCTGCCTGGTATGCGGCACCGACCTGTCGGCAGCCATCCCCGCGGGGAAATCCGCCAAGGCCGTGCAGGGCAGCCGCATGCCGGAAATCACGCTCAGCCTACCGGCTGCGCTGGGATTGCTGATCATCTTCCTGGGCGTAGGCGCCCTGGTGGTTTATTTCGCCCTTGGGCGCACCACCGGCACCGCCACCACCGAACCAACCGTCACGCCCACCATCACCGAGACCCCCACACTGACGCCCACCGGCACCGCTCTGCCGCCTACCGTGACCTTCACCCCCGAGCCAACCCCCACCCCGATCACATACGTGGTCAAGCTGGGAGATAACTGCGGGGCAATCGCCTTCACTTTTGGCGTCACCATCCAGAGCATCGTCTTGCTCAACAATCTACCGGCAGACTGCAGCACCCTGTTCGAAGGCCAGACGCTGCTCGTCCCACAGCCCACACCAACGCCTACAGCCATGCCCACAGCCACGCTCAACCCGGCCGAAGCTACCGAAGCCGCCTGCGAGAAGGTGGAGTACACCGTGAAGGAGTCGGATACGCTGGGCAGCATCTCGATCAATTACCAGGTGCCGGCTGCCGCCATTCGCGAGTACAACGGGCTGGTGAACGATATCGTCATCTTTGGCCAGCAGCTGACCATCCCCCTGTGCCGCCGCGAGCTGATTGGCGGCGCCACGCCTACCCCAACCACACCGCCGCCCTACCCTGCCCCCAACCTGCTGCTGCCGGCAGACGGCGCGCCCTTCTCAGCCAATGACGAGACCGTCCCGCTGCAGTGGGCTTCGGTAGGCACCCTGCGTTCGAACGAGGCCTATGCCGTCACTGTTGAAGATGTGACCGAAGGCCAGGGGCGCAAGCTGGTGGAATATGTCGTCGACACCAAATTCATCGTCCCGCTCAGCTTCCGGCCAACCGATGGCGTGCCCCACGTGATGCGCTGGCTGGTGGTTCCCGTCCGACAAACAGGCACCGACGAAAACGGCAACCCGGTTTGGACACCGGCCGGAGCACCCAGCACACCACGCGTCTTCACCTGGACCGGCCTGGCAATCCAGTCCATCCCGGCCACACCAACCCCTTAGCAACCAAAAAGCCCCGGGAAATTCACCCGGGGCTCTTTCTTCTAATCCTTATGCTTAAGCCGCTGCTTTGGCTTTTTCGGCTGCCGCTTCGAGCATAGCAGTGGTCAGCGACTTCGGCCGCTCGAGCGGCTGGCCCAGGGCTCGCGCCCAGACGGCATTGGCGGTCACACCCAGCAAGCGGCTGACGCCAAACATCACCGTGTAGAAGTCGAACTCGCGCACGCCGTAATGATATTGCAGCGCGCCGCTGATGGCATCCACATTCGGCCACGGGTCCTTGGCCTTGCCCTGCTCACGCAGCACATCCGGCACCACATCGTAGACCATGCTGGCCAGCTTGAAGAATCGTCTTCCGGGAAATGCTGGGTGCCAAACTCGAGCTGGGCGGCAAAGCGCGGGTCGGTCTTGCGCAGCACAGCATGCCCGTAGCCGGGGATGACCTGCCCGGAATTGAGCGTATCCCAGGCAAACTGGCGCAGATCCTCTTTGCTGGGGACGCCGCCAAATTTCTCGTAAACACTCAGCAGCCAGCCCAGGCACTCCTGGTTCGCCAGCCCGTGCAGCGGGCCTGCCAGGCCGTTCAACCCTGCAGAGGAGGCATAGTACATATCTGAGAGGGCTGAGCCAACCAGGTGTGTGGCGTGGGCGCTGACGTTGCCGCTTTCATGGTCGGAGTGCAGCAAGAAGTACAAGCGCGACAGATCGGCATAGCCCTTATTCTCGACGCCCATCATATGAGCAAAATCGGCGCCCCAATCCAGGGAAGGGTCGGAGGCGATGCGCTTGCCATCCTTATATTTCAAGCGGTAGATATATGCCGCGATCGCGGGCAGCTTGGCGGTCAGGTTCAGGCTGTCTTCCAGGGTGGGGACCCAGTATTCGTCTTTTTTCAAGCCGTCATGATATTGCATGGGCAAAGAGCGACTCGCGCTGCAAGGCCAGCACAGCCGCCGAGAACATGGTCATGGGGTGGGTATCGGCCGGCATGGCCTGCAGGATATCGAAAATGTACTGCGGTACTTCACCGCGGGCGTGCCATTCGGCTTCTACTTCCAGGGCCTGCTCGGCGGTGGGGATTTCGCCCACCAACAGCAGGTAATACAGGCCGCCGGCATAAGGCATTTCAGCGCCCGGCGGCTTGGGCAGCAGCTGGATCAGCTCGGGGATGGTGAAGCCGCGGAAGCGGATGCCTTCGTTCGGGTCGACATATGAAATATCGGTCACCAGGCTCTTGATATTGCGCACGCCGCCATAAATCTGGGAGATGGTGACTTCGTCGACCTTGACTTCACCGCTCTCCTTGACCAGCTTGCGGACCCGGTTGCGCCAGTCGGGCAGCTGGGCAGCTATTTTTTCTTTGAGGATCATTCGGATCTCCTTGATGGGTTGTGATTACTCAATACTTCGGCCTGGATCTACCACGATTGTGGTTAACAGGTCATTATTTCAACTTGGCAATGTTTTCGGCCACGCCGGCAGCCGATTTTTGCAAGCATGGCCATTTCGGCTTCACTGAGCTTGTACTCAATCACCTTCTCGACGCCCTTGCGGCCGAGCTGCACCGGAACCCCGAAGAAAATATCTTTCAGTCCATACTCGCCTTGCAGGTAGGCAGAAGCCGGGACGATCAGGTGCTTATCTTTCAGGATGGCTTCGACCATCTGGGCGATAGCAACTGCAGGGGCATAGTAAGCGCTGCCGGTCTTTAGCAGGTTGACAATCTCGCCGCCGCCCTTGCGGGTGCGGTCGACGATGGCCGCCAGCCGGTCGGCGGGCAGGATGTCTTCCAGCGGGACGCCGGCAACATTGGAAGCACGGGTCAGCGGCACCATCTCATCGCCATGACCGCCCAGCACATAGCAGTGGATATTCTCCACACTGACGCCCAGCTCCATCGCCACAAAAGCCCGCATGCGGGCGGAGTCGAGGATGCCGGCCTGACCCACCACCCGATGAGCAGCAACCCCGGTGGTTTTCATCGCCAGGTAAGCCATAGCATCCAGCGGGTTGGTCAGGATCAGAAAAATGGCATCCGGAGAATGTTTGATGGTCTCTTCGGCGGCTTTGCGCACGATTTCTGCATTGGCAAACAGCAGGTCATCGCGGCTCATGCCTGGCTTGCGCGGCAGACCGGCGGTGATCACCACGATATCGGAGCCGGCAGTATCGGCGTAATCGTTGCTGCCGATCACGCGCACATCTTTGCCGATCACCGGCAATGCCTGCTGCAGGTCCAGCGCTTTGCCCTGCGGCATACCTTCCACCACATCCACCAGCACCAGGTCGGCGAGCTCGCGTTCGGCCAGCCAGTGGGCGGTCGTCGAGCCAGTCATGCCGGCCCCAATAATCGATACTTTATTTTTCATATGCAGCTCCCAGTTTTATTTAATTCGCTCGCCCCTGGCAATAAATGCCCAGGGGCGATAGATATACTAATTATTCTTGTCCGTCAAGGAAATGGTTGGCCTGGATGGCTGCCGCAGCGCCCATCCCCGCCGAGGTGATCACCTGGCGGTAATGGGGGTCGGCGGCTTCACCAGCGGCAAACACCCCCGGGACATTGGTGCGCATCAGCCGGTCGGTCACAATGTAGCCGCCGGGTTCCATCTCCAGCTGGCCTTCAAATAGCTGGGTGTTGGGCGTATGCCCAATGAAAATGAATACACCGTCGGTCGGCAAGCTCGGTTTTCTCACCGGTTTTAAGGTTGCGCAGAGTAACACCGCGTACCGACTCCTCGCCCAGCACCTCATCCACCACCGAATCCCAGATAAAGCGCATCTTGGGGTTATCGAAAGCGCGCTTTTGCAGCACGGCTCCAGCGCGCAAACTGTCCCGCCGGTGGACCAGGGTCACCGAATTGGCAAAGCGTGTCAGGAACAGGCCTTCTTCCAGGGCGCTGTCTCCACCGCCCACCACAATGACCTGCTTTTCTTTAAAGAAATAGCCATCGCAGGTAGCGCAATAAGAGACGCCGCTTCCGGTGAGCGTGGTTTCGCCAGGGACCTGCAGGTGGAGCGGTGTTGCGCCGGTGGTCACTATCAGCGAGTCGGCCAGGTAAGTGGTGTTGTAGGTTTTGATGCGGAACGGGCGCTGCGAGAGATCCACTTCGACGGCGGTATCGTACTCGATGCGGGCGCCGAATTTCTCGGCTTGCTGCTGGAATTTCTCCACCATTTCCTGCCCGCCAATGCCATCCGGAAAGCCGGGGTAGTTTTCGACGGTGTAGGTCAGGGAGACCTGACCGCCGTGCTCCATGCCGGTGAGCACCACGGGCGCCAGCTCGGCACGCGCGGCATACAGAGCGGCCGCCAGTCCGGCGGGACCGGTGCCAAGGATCAAGACTTTGACCGGCGTTTCACCACCAGATGCTTTAGCTACTGATAAATTTGTCAGACTGAAATCCATTTGTGCCTCGGAATTATCTTACCAGAATTGTGTTAACGTTTAGTTATAATCTTTCGAGCATCCATTTAGATGCGGTCTTGCCTGTTTCCAGACATAGAGATTGGGCGGTGGCCGCCCAATCTGATTTCACTATATAAGATGCTCGCAGGCAGGAAAAAGTTACACAAATCACATACTCTTAACCATGTGATACACCAGGTCTCCGGCGGAAACGACCGAGATGGGGCTGCGCTTGCCGTCATCGTCACGCACTACGACCACCCGGTGGATGTGTTTCTGCAGCAAGAGCTCGGCCACCTGAGATAAGCGGGTCTGCGGGGACACCGTGACGACATCGACGACCATATATTCATCGATCGTATGCACATCCCACTCGCTAGAAGCCAGCAGGGCACGCAGCAGGTCGGTGCGCGAAATAATCCCCGCCAGGCAGCCTTCGCCATCCGTCACTACCAGCGCGCTGACATCTTCGCTCACCATGTATCTGGCTGCATCCCCTAATGTGGTGCCTGTTTTGCAGCCTAACACGCCGATGCGCTTGGCTTCTAAGACAGTCTGATCGTCAATCATTGGGCACCTCCGGCAGCCAGATGGATGGTTCGGGACGGAATTGGATGCGCTTACCTGATTGAATTATATCCTGAGATAGAAAAAACCAGCACCCTTGCGGATGCTGGTTCAATGTCAACTTTATGACCGGTTGCGGTCGCCACCGGAGCTGCGGCGGAAATCGCCTCGCCCGGAGCCCGAGCGCCCGCCCTGGGGCTTGCCGCCCGAGCGGGGTTTATCGCGCTCCAGGGCCTCTTCGGGCGTCCAACCTTCCAGGACAGCCTGGCGAGAGAGGCGGATCTTGCCATTGGAGTCGATATCGGTGACCATCACAGTGATCTCGTCACCCATGCGCACAACGTCTTCAACTTTGTTGACACGGGTTGAGTCGAGCTGCGAGATGTGCACCATACCGTCCATATTGGGCAGGATTTCCACAAAACAGCCAAAATCGGCTATGCGCACGACTTTGCCGGTGTAGATGCGGCCAATCACCGCGGTTTCGGTCAGGGCTTCGACGCGCTCGCGCGCTTTACGAGCAGCCTCACCGTCCGCCGTGGCGATGTACACGGAACCATCTTCAGCAATGTCGATCTTGGCGCCCGTCTCTTCCTGGATGCTGCGGATCATCTTGCCACCCGGTCCAATTACCGCACCGATCTTTTCGACCGGGATGCGGATCATGGTGATGCGCGGCACAAATGACTTCAGCTCGGGGCGCGGCTCGGAAATCGTTTCCAACATGGTTTCCAGGATGCTCAGACGGGCCACGCGGGCTTGCTCGAGCGCCTGCGCCATGAGCGCCGGGGTGATGCCCTTGATTTTCATATCCATCTGCAGGGCGGTGATGCCCTCAGCCGTGCCGGCTACCTTGAAGTCCATATCGCCCAGGTGGTCTTCGGAGCCCAGGATATCGGTGAGCACGGTCATGGTCTCACCTTCCTTGATCAGGCCCATAGCGATGCCGGCTACCGGAGCCTTGATCGGCACACCGGTATCCATCAGCGCCAGGGTCGAGCCGCACACCGAGGCCATGGAGGTCGAGCCATTGGAGGACAGGCATTCGGAGACCAGGCGCAAAGTGTAGGGGAAATCGGCATCCGCAGGGATGACCGGCACCAGGGCTCGCTCGGCCAGGGCGCCATGCCCGATTTCGCGCCGGGAGGAGCCGCGCAGCATTTTGGCTTCACCGGTGGCGAAAGGCGGGAAATTGTAGTGATGCATGTAGCGTTTGGTATCAACCGGGCTCAGGTTGTCGAGCTCCTGGGCTTCACCAGGGGTGCCCAACGTCACCAGGGTCATGACCTGTGTTTCGCCGCGGGTGAACAGGCCGGAGCCGTGCGCCCGGGGGCTGACATCGGTGTCGCACCAGATCGGGCGGATATCGGTCACGCCGCGGCCATCCTGGCGCTTGCCGAATTTGGTAATCCGGCCGCGCACCACGGTCTTGTATGAAGCTTCGAAAGCCTGGCGAATGCTGGAAGTAAGCAACTCGTCTTCAGCAGCCAGCGCGGCTACAGTCTCAGCGGCGAGCTCTTCAACTGCCAGGTCGCGGGCAGCTTTATCGGCAACTTCCATCAGCTCCCACAGGCGGGGCTCGACGCGGGCAGCGACTGCCGCCTGAAGCTCGGCCGGGACGGCATAGGGGGTATAACTGCGCTTGGGCTTGCCCACAGTGGCGCGCATCTCCTCCTGCAAGTCGATCAACGGCTGGATGGATTTGTAAGCCAGCTCCAGGGCGGTGACCATATCGCTTTCGCTGACCTGGTAGGCGCCGCACTCAACCATCAAGATGGCGTCACGCGTGCCGGCTACTCGCAGATCCAGGTCGGAGAGGACTATCTCGGCAAAGGTTGGGTTGATAATCCACTCGCCATTCACGCGGCCCACACGCACCGCGCCTACCGGCCCACCCCAGGGGGCATCCGAGATCGTCACAGCTGCTGAGGCAGCGTTGATCGCCAGGATGTCGATCGGGTTTTCGCCATCGGTGGAAAACGCGTACATGATGACCTGCACATCGTTGCGCAGGTCCTTGGGGAAGAGCGGACGCAGCGGGCGGTCGGTGAGCCGGGCGGTGAGGATTGCATCTTCACTCGGGCGGCCTTCTCGGCGAAAGAAAGAGCCGGGAATGCGCCCGCCGGCATACATGCGCTCTTCGTAATCCACGGTCAGTGGGAAAAAGTCGATGCCCTGGCGGACTTCGCTGCTCATCGTGGCGGCGGCGAACACCATGGTGTCGCCCAGCCGCACCGTCACGGCCCCGCCGGCCTGGCTGGCCAGGCGGCCGGTTTCAAACGTGACGAGCTTGCCACCTACGGTGGCCTGGTATTGTCTTGCTTCTGGTTTCATTCTATACTCCTTAAATTCCCACCTGGTCAGGGACTGAAAGCTGCCGGCAACCCACAGCGACAGTGGCCGTGGTTGTCACCACCTTTCAATACCTAACCGGTGGATGAAAATAAATAAGTGACCGGAATCCCCGGTCACACCGCGTGAACCCTTCTCAATTGAGAGTAGATATCGGCTTTTCGCCGGCTATCTACTCTCGCTTCGATCGAGTACCTTTACTTCCGACGGATGCTGAGGCGATCCGTCAACGCCATGTAGCGGGCGTAATCTGTGCGACGGATGTATGCCAGCAAACGGCGGCGTTGACCAATCAACATCAGCAAACCCCGCCGAGAAGACTCGTCGTGGGAATTGGCACGCAGGTGGCCGGTCAGGGTGTTGATGCGACTGGTAAGGATCGCAACCTGGACCTCCGGCGAGCCTGTATCCCCATCGTGACGGGCAAACTCCCCGATGAGTTTACTTTTGGATTCTTTATCTAAAGTCATGACGTCTGCTTACTCCTTATAATTTAAAATTCCTGCCATGCAGGTCTCCTCGCCGGCAGCAAGGCAAATCGCCCTACCATCGGAAGGTCTAGTCATCGGAGGTGGATTATACCAAAGAGAAGTGGGATATACAATACCAATTCGCAGGTCTATCACCCTGCGGCTGGATTCACCCCCAAGCCGCGCACGCTGCCGCGCAGCCGCTCTTCTATCTCGGGCGGAAAGGCAGAGGCGGATTGGCGGATCAGCCAGGCGGTATCCGGGTTGTCTGGTAAATTCAATGCCTGTCGCAGGTAGGAAGCGGTCTCCACCGGGGAACGCATCGCCAGGGCAGCCAACACATCCAGGATATCGGGACGTATACGACCGGGCGCCTGGCGGACATAGGGCAGCAGCAGCCTGAAAACGACCGGTAAATTCGGGTATCCAGGATCACGGATCAGGGGCAGCAGCAAGCGCAGGCCCATGCGGCGGGCATCCAGCTCTTTCTCGGACAGCCAGCCTTCAGTCGCTTTGACCAGGGCAGCGGATTGTTCCTTGCGAACCCGTTTCAAGCCATCCCGGGCTAAGGCATCCAACAGAGTGACATCCGTATCCCGGACAGCCCAGGTCTTCACCTGCGCCAGGATGCGCTCGGTTGGCTCGGGCGGCAGCTCACCGAGCAGCGCACAGGCCATCAGGCGGAATTCCAGGTACGGCTGCGCCCACATCGCCTGGCATAACACCAGTCCATTTTCCGGATCAGCCTGGGCAAGAGGCGCCAGCTCCAGCACCACCTGGCGCAAGACCGGGGGTTTGACGTGGTAGGCAGGCAGCAATGGCGCCGGGCTGCCTGCCTGGCTGGGACGGCTGGCGCGATCGGCGTAAAAATCCAACAGGTGGTGCAGGCTGCGCACCAGGGCAGCTGAGTTGCCGAAATGCTGTGTTACCAGGATAGCTTGCTGTTTGAGACGGGCAGGATGGATCGCAGGCATCGAGTTTTACTACGTTGGGTTGCACACAAGTTCTCGAGCTAACGCAAAAAAGTGACCAGCTGATCGGCGGCAGCTTCGACATCCGGGGCAAAAGACAGCCAGGCAAGCTCGCGGACGGGGATGTAATCCCCAAGAGCCTGGTTAAAGGCGTCTATCATCTCCTGCCAGCCGGCGCCAACCAACACCAGAGGGCGGGGAGTGACCGCGCCGATCAGCAAGGTGTTCCACATCAGCATGATTTCCGCCAGGGTGCCAATCCCCCCGGGAAGAGCGATGGCGGCATCGCAGGAATCGATCATGATGCTGATGCGCTCGCGCAGGATTTCGGTGCGGATTTCTTCCTTGACCCACGGATTCGGCCCACCGGAGCGGAAATTCTCGATCTCGACACAGGTGACGCCAATCACATGCGCCCCGGCTTCGGCTGCGCCGCGCGATACGGCTTCCATCGTGCCGACGTAGCCGCCGGTCATCACCGCGTAACCGGCTTTGCCTAACAGCTCGCCCAGGCGCAAAGCCTCCTGGTAGGAATCTTGGCCCGGGCGCGGGCTGGCGCCGCCGAAAACCGCGATGCGCTTCATGGCTGATCCCAGCTGCGCGAATAGTTGTGCTGCAGCTTGTCCATCACGGCCTGCTCCAGGTCGATGCCGGCGATGCTGGCCAGCTGCAGCAAATACAGAGTCACATCCGCCAGCTCGCCGGCCAGCTCATTTTGGTCATCCGGCTGCTCGCCCCATTGGAAATGCTCCAGCACCTCGTTGGCTTCCAGGCTGAGCGAGATTGCCAGGTTGCGCAGCGTCTGCGGGCGGGGTGTACCGGGTTCGTACCAGCCCATCGCCCCGACAAAAGCATGCATGTGCTCGGTGAGTTCCTTAATATCCATCGGGCTGATTATATGGGGGAAAAGGGATTCAGTCAATTCAGCTGCCGTTTCGATCTCCCAGCGCGCTTAACGCCGCCCTTGCCGAAAGCACCTGCTCGGTGTGCCAGCCCGGCTCGCTGGCCATACGCCCCAGGTGGCGCAGCACATAAACCTGTTCGTCGGGCGAGAGGCGGTTGTAGGCTGCCAGGATTTGCTCCGGCTGGCGGGAAAGCAGCTGGTCCCATAAAAGCTCGAGTGGATCCATTGGTAAACCTCCTCCGAATAGACGCGTTTTGTTATTATACCAACTCGGTTTTGTGAACATAATTCCCAATCCCAGTAGTATTATTTTTGATTCATAGATTAAAATCACTTAACTATGCCTCCCTTCCTGCGCTTCGTCATCACTCGCTTCCTGGCCATCCCGGTCACCCTGTTGGTTGTTACGATGACCCTGTTTGCTTTCGTGCTGCTCACCCCTGCAGATGCACGCGCCACCCTCTACTACCCTCCCCGTTTCGGCCCCGGCATGACTGAAAAACGGCTGACCGAGTTAAACGAGCGGATTCAGATCGAGCATCACATGGATGAAATTTTCCTGGTGCAATACGGCTACTGGTTGAAGGACCTGCTGCGCGGCGATTGGGGTTACAGCCCGGTGCTGGATGAAGACGTGCTGCCGGCCCTGCTGCGGCGCACCCCGGTAACAGCCGAGATTCTCCTGTACTCCCTGCTGCTGTACGTTCCCTTAGGGATCCTGGCCGGAGTTGTAGCCGGTTGGAATAAAAACCGGCGTGTCGACCGCAACTTTCGCATTACGGCCTTTGTCACCAGCGCCATCCCGACCTTCATCCTGGCCCTCATTTTGATGGATGTGTTCTATGTCATTCTGTATTGGTTCCCGCCGGATCGCCTGGGCCTGGACACCAATATGTTGGTGAACTCGGAGGGTTGGCGGTCATTCACCGGGTTGTATACGCTCGACGGCTTGCTCAACGGCAAGCCGGAGGTGACGCTGGATGCTTTCCGGCACCTGGTTCTGCCGGTGATTACTGTCTCCCTGTTCTATTGGGCCACCCTTGGCAGAATCACCCGGGCGGCAGTGATCGAAGAAACCCGGAAGGATTACATCCTGGCTGCCCGGGCGCGCGGTGTGGGTCAGCGCGCCTTGATGTGGGGACATACCTTCCGCAACACCCTGACTCCGGCGCTGACCAATACTGCCCTGTCGGTGGCCTGGCTGTTCACCGGTGTGTACATCGTCGAAACGATCTACAGCTTCAGAGGCTTATCTGAAGTCGGCATCCGGGGTGTGTCGAATATACCGGATGCACCATCCATCCTGGGATTCACCATTTACAGTGTGCTGCTGGTTTCCCTGACTATGTTCGCTCTGGACGTACTGCAAGCGATCTTCGATCCGCGGCTGCGCGAAGGAGTGGACCAGTGAGGCGCAGCTCCCGCCAGTTCCTCTACCGAAAAAGCAGCATTATCGGGCTGGTGCTGATCGGAATCTTCTTCGCCGTGGCGCTGGCAGCGCCTCTGCTCTCACCGCCGGACCCTGAAGCCATCGATCCGGAGACCAAGATTTTCTATGCCAGGTACGAAAACAAGCCTATCCCGCCGATGGAAGGCCTGCCGCTGGGGGCCATCCCGGTCGGTCTGCGGCAATTTATGGATATCTACCATTCATTGGTGTGGGGAGCACGCTCGGCATTGCAGTTCGGCCTGGTAGTTGTTGCACTGAGCGCTTCCTTCGGCATCCTGGTGGGGGCAATCAGCGGCTACACCGGCGGGTGGGTGGACAACGGCTTGATGCGCCTGACCGATGCTTTCCTGGCTTTCCCGGTCATTGCCGGAGTGGTCTTCATCCAACAGCTGTACGCCTTCCTGTTCGCTCCAGAGACACTGTTCTTTGTGTGGTTACCGGTGCTTAAGCCAGTCACCGGCTTCCTGCATTTATTTTCAGCGATCGACCCGCTGCTGATCACTTTGGTGCTGCTCACCTGGATGGCCTACGCACGTATGACCAACAGCATGGTGCGGCAGATCAAAGAATTCAGTTATATCGAAGCTTCACGTGCCCTGGGCGCCTCACATTGGCGGCTGATCTTTCGCCACCTGATCCCTAACTCCATCACCCCGGCCATCGTGCTGGCGGCACGCGATATCGGTGCTCTGGTGCTGTTTCAAGCTACACTGGCTTTCATCAGCATCTCGGACAGCTCGCCCTGGGGAGTTGCGCTGGCCGAAGGCCGCCGCTGGATCATCGGCCCAGGCGGAAACCTGTTCAAGTACTGGTGGGTCTTCTTCCCGATCTCCCTGGCGATCATCCTGTTCGGCATCAGCTGGAACCTGATCGGCGATAATGTCAACGACTGGCTGAACCCATACCACGACTAATCACCGCGCAGCACCTCCCCTGTAAAAGGTATAATTAGCGAAAGTGCGGGATAGCGGGTATTTTGTTGCAAAGCCCATCCCGGCAGGTAAGCCATGCAGATCATCCTGACACACGAGATGGCGGATTTCGATGCCCTGGCGTCATTATTGGGAGCTTATTTGCTGGATGACGGCTCGCTCCCGATCCTGCCGCGGCGTTTGAACCGCAATGTGCGTGCATTCCAAACCCTGTACGGCATGGAGCTGCCCTTCGTCGATCCGCGTGATATGCCGCACGAACCGATTGAGAGCGTGACCCTGGTGGACACCCAGTCGCTGGTCACCCTGCGCGGCATGTCCAGCAAAACTTCGGTGCGCGTGCTCGACCACCACCCGGTGCGCGACAACCTGCCGCCGGAGTGGACGGTCATCTACCAGGATGTGGGCGCCACCAGCACCTTGCTGGTCGATTACCTGCGCGAGCGCGACATCCCGCTCACCACCGTCCAGGCGACGCTGTTGCTGCTGGGTATATACGAAGACACAGGCTCGCTGACCTACGGCCGCACGGCGCCCAGTGACCTGCACGCGGCGGCGTACCTGCTCGAGCAAGGCGCTAACCTGGAAGTCGCCGCCAGCTTCCTCAACCACCCCCTCAGCCTGGAGCAGCAGCAACTCTACGACCAGCTGCGCAACCAATCCCGCAGCCTGGAGATTCACGGACACACAATCATCCTGGCCTGGGCGGATGCCGGTAGCGTGGACGAAGAGCTCTCAACGATTGCCCATAAGCTGCGTGATTTGCTCGACCCGGATGCCCTCTTTGTGCTTGTCAAGACGCGCGCCGGGGTGCAGATCATCGCCCGCTCGACCAGCGAGCATATCGATGTCGCCGCTGTGCTCAGCGGGCTGGGCGGCGGCGGGCACGAACGCGCGGCTGCCTGCCTGGTGCGCAACCGCACCATCGAGCAGGTACAGGCTGAGCTGGAACAGCGCCTGCCCGAGTTTGTGCGCCCGGCGATCACAGTAGCGGAGATTATGTCGAGCGGGGTGAATGTGCTGGCTCCCGAGACTCCCATCCGGGAAGCTGCCCTGCGCATGCAGCGCTACGGCTACGAAGGCTACCCGGTGGTGAAAGACGGCCGGGTGGTGGGTCTGCTCAACCGGCGAGATGTAGACCGCGCCCTGGCTCACGAGATGTTCAGCGCCTCCACCGAGACGGTTATGGATGGCGGAGCGCATACCATCCATCCCGGCGAACTCGATCCAGCAGCTGATGCGCCTGATGACCGACAGCGGCTGGGGGCAGATCCCGGTGGCGGACCCTGGCAGCGGCGCCATTATCGGGATCGTCACCCGCACCGACCTGCTGAAGACCCTGGCACCCGAGCCACGCCTGCCTGGACGCATGAACCTGGCGCCCCGCCTGGAGTCCGCCTTGCTGCCAGAAACCCTGGCGCTGCTGCGCATCATCGCCCAGGCTGCCGCCGAGCAGCACGTTGCCCTGTATATCGTCGGCGGCTTCGTGCGCGATCTGCTCTTAGAGCGTCCCAGCCAGGATTTCGACCTGGTGGTCGAGGGCGATGCCATCAGCCTGGCCCGGCACCTGGCGGAACGCTACGGCGGTAAAGTGACCAGCCATAGCCGCTTCAGCACTGCCAAGTGGTACCTGCCTGAACCCAACCCGGAAGCTCCGCTGCCCCCGGTACCCGGCCTGGTATTCATCGACCTGGTTTCGGCCCGCACGGAGTTTTATACCCACCCCACCGCCCTGCCTACCGTCGAGCGCGGCAGCATCAAGCTCGACCTGCACCGCCGCGATTTCACGATCAACACCCTGGCGCTGCGCCTGGACGGACATCACTACGGCCAGATGCACGATTACTGGGGCGGCTATAATGACCTGCGCCTGGGATTGGTGCGGGTGCTGCATTCCATATCATTCATCGACGACCCAACTCGCCTGCTGCGGGCGGCGCGCTTCGAACAGCGCTTCCGCTTCCGCATCGAGGAGCGCACCCTGCAGCTGCTGCGTGAAGCGCTGCCGCTTCTGGAGCGAGTCTCCGGCGAGCGCATTCGCCATGAGCTCAACCATATCCTGGTGGACAGCGAAACGTCCTGGATCATGCGCCGGCTGCACGAGCTCAAGCTCCTGGCAGCCATCCACCCGGCGTTGACCTGGGATGCCTGGTTGGACGAGCGCTTTGCCAATCTGAGCCAGGTGCTGCCCACAGCGGAATGGGGTGTCACAGGCTATCACAGCCGGGGCGAGTTCCGCCGCGACCTGGGCTATATCCTGTGGTTGATGCGTCTGCCGGGTGAAGCCGCCGGCCAGGTTTGCGAACGCCTGGTAACTTCAGTGGAGCTGCGGCATGCCATCCTGGACGCCGGTGAGCTGTGGCGTGACCTGCCGGATTTGCAAGGTGCCCCAGCCAGCAAGGTAGTCAGCCGGCTGGAGGATGTCAAACCCCTGGCGCGCTACGCCGCCTTCCTGGCCGCCGCGGATGACCGGCTGCAGGCGCCGCTCAAGCAGTATACGCTCGAGTGGCAGCACATCCAGCCGACTTTCGACGGCCATGACTTGCGACGGATGGGGCTCCCGCCTGGCCCGGTTTACTCTGAGATTCTGAGCATATTGCGCGCCGCCTGGCTGGATGGGCAGGTAACAACTCCTCAGGACGAGCAAGCGCTGCTGGCTGAGTTATTGGCCGATCCAGACATTCGCAGCAAACTGGCTGCCGCCTCGCTTCGGAACAGCGCGAGCCATTCATCAATCTGAACCGATGCTCACCCAACCCACTTCTACTGAAACCCCGTGGCTGGATCGGATCGTCATCCGCTACCTGGTAAAGGCCGACCTGCCTGCTTTGGAATGGAACGGAGAGTACCGCCATTTCCGCCGCCTGTACCAGGATGTCTACCAGAATTACTCGCTGGGGCGAGCGGTGATGTGGGTGGCAGACCTGCCGGGCGTCGAGCTGGTGGGCCAGCTCTTCATCCAGCTGGCCAGCAGCCTGCCGGAGGCAAACAACAGCGTTGTGCCCCGCGAGAAAGCCTATATCTACGGGTTTCGAGTAAAACCGGCTTACCGCGGCTTTGGCCTGGGAACGCGCATGATGCAGTTTGTGGAGGACGACCTGCGCTACCGGGGGTTTCCCTGGGTCTGTTTAAACGTCAGCCAGGAGAATAACGGCGCTCGACGCCTCTATGAAAGGCTGGGCTACCATGTAGTTTCCGCCGAACCGGGCCGCTGGGCCTATATAGACGACCAGGGCCGGCGGCAGGATGTGCATGAGCCGGCATGGCGGATGGAAAAAGAGCTTGGACCGCATGACGGCAAACCGCCGGCAGAAGACCGCCGACGTCTGACCGACAACCGTCCTGTGGAAGACTCCGGTCCAGCCCAACCGGGGCTGGGACGTCACGGGCTTCATGACGCCCCCGTCAAGAGCAGGCAGGATTCATGACGAAAGACCGATCATCAATCACCGTTCACTAATCCCAATAATGATGTTAAGGTTTAATTAAGGGAAGACAACTTAATTGAAGAAACCTTGCACCCCGGCAGGATGTGTGATATCATCTCGTTAAGTCGGGTAGCCGACACGGATACCGTCGCTGATGAAAAGTGGGTAACCCCCACTTTTCTGCTTAGTTGCCAACGTTGTTCGAATAACCTATTTGATCTAAGAGAAAAGGCATGAAGAACGAGTTTGTCCTGGCTTTCAACGAGGTGCTGGAAGAAAAACAGCTGCCCAAAGATATTATCATGGACGCCCTGCAGGCTGCCATGGTCTCGGCTTATCGCCGAGCGGTGAACGCCTCGAACGCCCAACACGTGGACGCGGTGATCGATCCCGAAACCGGCAAAGTATTGATCTATGCCGAGAAGGAAATCGTGGATGCCGTCCAGGATGAGCGCACCGAGGTGACACTGGAAGATGCACAAGATGGTCGACCCGGAAGCCCAGATGGGTGGTATGGTGGTGGTTGAAGTCGACGCCCGACGAACTTTGGGCGGGTCGCGGCTCAAACTGCCCGCCAGGTGATCCAGCAGCGCATTCGCGAGGCCGAGCGGGATGCCCAGTTTAGGCATTTCAGCCAGCCAGATGGGCGAAATCATCAGCGGCGTTGTGCAGGCTGTCAATGCTCAGGGTGTGACCCTGGGGTTGGACATGAAGGCCGAAGGCATCATGCCGCGCAACCAGCAGATCCCGGGCGAACGCTTCCGGGTGCACGATCGCGTGCGCGCTCTGCTGCTCGAAGTCAAGATTACCCCACGCGGCCCGCAGATCATCCTGTCGCGCGCCCACCGCAATTTCTTGCGCCGCTTGCTGGAAAACGAAGTCCCCGAGATTTATCACGGCATGGTCGAGATCCGCTCGATTGCCCGCGAGCCGGGGCAGCGCTCCAAGGTGGCGGTGGCCGCCCTGCAGCCGGGCGTGGATCCGGTTGGCGCCTGCGTCGGCATCCGCGGCGTGCGCATCCAGGCGATCGTCCGCGAGCTGAACGACGAGAAGATCGACGTGATCGAGTGGAGCCCGGACCCGGCGGTGTATATCGCCAAAGCGCTCAGCCCGGCGCGCGTTTCCGGCGTTTACCTGAACGACCAGGCCAAGGGCGCCAAGACAGCCACCGTAGTGGTACCGGAAGACCAGCTCAGCCTGGCAATCGGCCGGGATGGGCAGAATGCCCGCCTGGCTGCCAAGCTGACCGGTTGGCGCATCGATATCAAGAGCCTGCCGGAAGCGGCCGGCGACGCCTTCAACCGCATCCGCACGGATCCGGATTATGCCGCTATGGCGGCTCATGAAGCCGACCTGCTGCCGACCGGTGGAAACCATCCTGGCCAAGAAAGCCGAAGGCCGGCCGGTTACCCCTGAAGAATATCAACTGCTGACCCAGTTCGTTGACCGGGTCGAGCGCAACCTGATCCGCCAGCGCCAGGTCGAAAAGCAGATCGAAGAAGATCGCTTGCTGGAAGCCCGTTCCAAAGTGCCCGCCATGGCCTTCGAAATTCCGATCGAAGATTTCGAGATCGCCGACCGGGTATTTGCTGTTGATTAGCGAAGCTGGTTTCACCACCGTTGGCGACTTGATGCTGCAGATGGAGCTCGATCCCGACGCCATCCTGCGCTTGAGCGGGATGGGTCCGAAAGGCATGAAAGAGCTGGAAGATGCCCTGGAAAGCGTGCGCGAACGCGCCCGCCAAGCAGGAGCAGGCCGAAGTTGACGGCTGCAGCCGAAGCGGAAGCCGCCCTGGCTGCCGAAGCCAAGGCGTTGGAAGCAGTTACGCTTGAAGGCACTGTGGAACCTGCGGAAGAAGCCGCCGTCTTAGGGGCAGCCGAAGCCGTCGAGACACAGCCGGAAGCAGAAGTTGCAGCCGCCGAAGCTGAACCAGGGCTTCCAGATCGAGGCGGTATCCTTCGCCCTGGAAGGCGTGGATGCCGTGGCGGAAGCCGCCGTTGCCACCGAAGAAGAAGAAGACACATCGCTGGACAAACTCTTCACCCTGACCCCCGAGGCTTTGGTTGCCCCAGAGACCCTGGATGAAGATGAAGAAGACGAAACCGGCGACAAGAAGAAGAAGAAGAAAAAGAAGAAGTTCGTGGAGGTGGAATACGATCCGGACGCCGACTTCCTGGTAGTCACGAAGAAGCGCAAGCGTGGCGATACCGAGTGGTAAGAACTCCGTCCGGCAAGGTATGCTGACCGATTGATGAGTTGTGCCGAAGAAAACGATACGTAGAAAACATGTGCCCCAACGCACCTGCGTGGCCTGTCGAGAGGTGATAGCCAAACGCTCGCTGATCCGCATTGTGCGTCTCCCGGAGGGAATTGCTATCGATCCCACGGGAAAATTAGCCGGGCGTGGCGCCTATCTGCACGACCGGCGCTCCTGTTGGGAGCGCGGCTTGAAAGGCGCCCTGTCCCAAGCCCTGAAGATCGAGCTCACCGCCCAGGATCGCGAGCTGCTGTCCAGCTTTATGGCCACCCTGCCAGATGAGACAGACAGCCCGAACGAGCCAGGCACGGATCTGGCGTGAGCGTATGACTGACTGAGTTTTTCCCTTCAGCCGGTACGTTCGTCTGGGCACAATGAGGACCTGGAGTATTTTTTAGGAGGTGCCCTATGAGCGGTAATGGGCTGAAAACAAAAACAATTGAAATTCCCGCCGTGATCACCGTGCGTGATCTGGCGCACGAAATGGATGCCAGCCCGATCGAAGTGATCAAAAGCCTGATGGCGATCGGGGTGATGGCGAACATAAACCAGCAAATCGATTATGACACCGCAGCCGTTGTTGCGGCTGAGATGGGCTACGAAGCTGCACTTGAATCGCAGGCTGAAGCCGGCGAAGAAGACCAGGGGAGACTCCCCTGTGGCGGCGGGTCATCGCCAGCGAACCGGCCAGTGAATTGAAAAACCGGGCGCCGGTAGTCACCATCCTTGGCCACGTCGATCATGGTAAAACCACCCTGCTGGATGCCATTCGCCACACCAACGTAGCGGAAGGCGAAGCCGGCGGAATTACCCAGCACATTGGCGCATATCAGGTCGAGCATAACGGCCATCCGATCACATTCCTGGACACCCCAGGCCACGCCGCATTTACCGCCATGCGCGCGCGCGGCGCCAGCGGTGCGGATATTGTCGTGCTGGTGGTAGCCGCCGACGACGGTGTGATGCCCCAGACCCGTGAAGCCGTGGCCCACGCCCGAGCCGCCAAGGTGCCGATCGTGGTCGCCATGAACAAGATGGACAAATCCAACGCCGACCGCGACCGGGTGAAACAGCAGCTGGCCGAGATTGGGCTGGTTCCGGACGAATGGGGCGGCGATATTATCGTCGTGGCGTTATCTGCCAAACAGCGCAAGGGTATCGAAGACCTGCTGGAAGCCATCCTGCTGGTCGCCGAGAACAGCGAAATCATCGCCAACCCCAAGGGCAAAGTGATTGGATCGGTGATCGAGGCCGAGCGCGATCGCGCTAAGGGTGTGCTGGCCACTTTGCTGGTGCAAAATGGCACTCTCGAAGTCGGTGATGTGATTATCTGCGGCAATACCTATGGGCGCCTGCGCAACATGTTCGATTTCCGCGGCCGGCACATCCGTAAAGCCGGGCCGTCCACACCGGCAGTCGTGATGGGCTTGAGCGATGTCCCAACTGCCGGCGACCTGTTCCAGGTTGTGGCTAGCGAGCGCGAAGCCAAGGTGATCATTAACGAGCGCACCCTGGCTCGCCAACAGGCTGCCACCCAGGTGAAAACCGCTCTCACTCTGGAGCAGCTCTTCGACCGCTACCAGGCGGGCGATGTACGCGAGCTGCGCCTGATTGTGAAAGCAGACGTGCAAGGCTCACTCGAACCAATCGTTGGCTCGCTCAATGACATCAAGCAGAGTGAAATCAAGATCGTCATCCTGCACGCCGAGACCGGCAACATCGGTGAGAGTGATGTGATGCTGGCGGCTGCCTCCAAGGCAATCGTGATCGGCTTTAACGTGCAGGCCGACTCACCCGCCAAGCGCCTGGCAGAAACGGAAGGCGTTTCAATCCGCTCTTATGATATTATTTATCGCCTGACCGAGGACATCGAAAAAGCCCTCAAAGGCATGCTGGCGCCAGAAGAGGTGGAAACCGTCATCGGCCACGCCGAGGTGCGCGCCGTGTTCAGCATTTCCAAGCTCGGCAAGATTGCCGGCTGCCGGGTCACGGATGGCGAGATTCGCCGCAATGCCCGGCTGCGGGTACTGCGCAAGGGTGCCACATTACATGAAGGCAACGTCACAACACTCAAACACCTTCAGGATGACGTGCGCGAAGTCAAGACCGGCTTCGATTGCGGTATTTCGAGTAAGGGCTTTGATAACTACGAGGTTGGCGACATCCTGGAAGCCTTTATGGTTGAGAAAGTGGCAGTCGCATGATTAGGGGGGAGGCAGTCACCGACTATCTCCCCGGATGATTTATACAGAGGTAATACGTGGTTTCAAAAACACGCGCCTTACGAGTGGCAGATCGAATTCGCGATGAGATATCCGAGATGCTGGTGATGGAAATCTCGGACCCCCGCCTGGCAGGCGTTTCCGTGACGGAGGTACGCGTCGACCGGGAGCTGGCATATGCCGAGGTGTACGTCTCGGCCCTGGAAGGATCGTCGCGCGCCCGGGAAATCCTGGAAGGCCTGGATCATGCTTCCGGCTACCTGCGGCACGAGCTGTCGCAGCGCATCGAACTGTTCACTTTTCCCCGCCTGCGCTTTCACTGGGATCCGACCTTTGAGAAAGCCGACCGCATCGAGCGCCTGATTGCCTCGCTGCACAGCCAGGAAATCCAACCCGACCAACCCGACCAACCCGACCAGCCCGATCCAGGGGACGCGGCGGAGGAGTCGCCGGATGGATAGCAAGTCGATCCGCCAGGCAGCCGAACGCCTGGATGCCGCCCAGCGGGTGCTGGTGGTGTGCCATCTGCGCCCGGACGGTGACGCGATCGGTTCCTTACTCGGTCTGGGGCTGGCTTTGCAAGCAGCCGGGAAAACCGTGCAATTGGTGTGCCCCGACGGAGTGCCGGGCAACTTCCGACACCTGGAAGGCAGCCGGCAGGTGGTCGAGCGTGCCAGCGGAGGCTTTGACGCCATTTGCGTGGTGGATTGCTCGGACATGCGCCGCACCGGCGGCGTTCTGGAAAACTACCCTCAAGCGGATATAAACATCGACCACCATATCACCAATCTGAATTTTGCTGCCATAAACCTGGTGGATGCTCACGCCGTCTCCACAACCCAAATCCTTGCCAAACTGCTGCCCGAGTTTGGTCTGCCGGTCAGCCAGGCAGTGGCTGCGGCACTGCTCACCGGGCTGGTGACGGATACAATCGGGTTCCGCACGCCAAATACCACGCCTGAAGCTTTACGACTGGCAGCCGAGCTGATGGAGCACGGCGCCAATCTGGCGGAGCTGTACCAGCGCGGACTGGTGGGACGCTCCTTTGCCGCCACCCGCATGTGGGCAGCCGGCCTGACGCGGCTTGAGAGGCAAGGCCGCATCGCCTGGTCCACCCTCACCCGGCAAGACCGCGAGGCCGCCGGTTACCACGGTAAGGACGATGCCGACCTGATCAACATTCTGAGCGCCATCGAGGATATCGAAGTGGCCATTGTGATCGTCGAGCAGAGCCATAACCGGGTAAAGGTCAGCTGGCGCGCCCGGCCGGGAATTGATGTGGCGCAGGTTGCCCTGCAGTTTGGCGGCGGCGGTCACCCGGCGGCGGCTGGTGCGGAGATCAAGCTGCCACTGGCCGATGCCGTCCCCTTGATTTTGCAGGCTACCCAGGAAGCCCTCCCCCTACCAGCTGTTAGCGAGTCGCTGCGGCCAGAGGTTGTCCAATGAATCCGCACCACAAGCCCAAATTTATAGTAATATTGGATATATTCCATCATAATATTCCATCATAATAGACAGGAAGAACAAATGTACCCAGAAAAGCCGGTCCGGAACCCTCGTCCAGGAGGGAGAGACGAATTCGATAAGGAAGAACCCCAAAACGATGACATTAAGAATGTCGTTTCGGGCGTGTTAGTGGTCGATAAACCGATCGGTCTGACTTCCCACGATGTTGTACAAGTTATCCGGCGAGGAACCGGTATCCGGCGCGCCGGGCATACCGGCACCCTGGACCCACGTGCTTCGGGTGTACTGGTTATCTTGATCGGACCTGCAGTACGGCTTAGCGAATACGTATCCGCCTCCGATAAACGCTACCAGGCTACCATCCACCTGGGCAGCTCGACGGATACTTACGACTCGGAAGGTTATGTCACGCGCAGCACTACCAGCGCCATTGATATCACGGAAGAACAGTTCGACAATATCCTACAGCAGTTTGTGGGTGAGATCGAGCAGGTCCCCCCACCCTTTTCAGCTATTAAAGTCAAGGGACGTAAAGCCTATGACATGGCGCGCGAGGGTGAAGAAGTTAACCTGGAGCCGCGCATGATCAATGTCTATTCCCTGGAAGTGCTGGAATGGGATCCCCCAGAAGCGGTAATCGATGTGTACTGCTCGTCCGGCACCTACGTCCGCTCGCTGGCGAACGACCTGGGGAATTCCCTGGGCACCGGAGCACACCTGGTAGGCTTGCGCCGCACCAAGAGCGGGCGCTTTACCCTGCGGGATGCAGTCCCCCTGCGCCGCCTGCAAGAAGCCTTCACCGCCGGTAACTGGTATCGCTTCCTGATCCCGGCTGCCGAGGCCCTGGCTGACTGGCCGATGGTGGAGCTGGACGCCGACCAGGTAGAGCTGGTGCGCCACGGGCACCGCGTGCCGGCGGAACCCATCGATAAAGGCTGGGCGCGCGGCGTGAGCCAGCAAGGCGACCTGGTGGCGCTGCTCGAGGTGGATGAAGCCACCCAGGAATGGCAGCCGCGTAAAGTCTTCTTCCAGTCCTGACGGGCTGCAAGGTAAATAGACCAGCACCACGCGGGCCTTGAGAATAGACCGGACCATGCAGCATTTCAGCTCCCTGGACGATGTCCAGTTCCCTGACAGCTGGCTGACGATCGGCTCCTTCGACGGCGTGCACCTGGGCCACCAGGAGATTGTGCGCAAAGTAACCGGCGGCGCTCATGCGGAAGGCCTGCCGGCTGTGGTACTGACCTTCTCACCGCCCCCGGCTGTCGTCCTCCAAAAACGCTCCAACCCGGCTTACCTGACATTACCTGACGAGCGCGCCGAGCTTCTCGGTCAACTGGGAGTGGATGTAGTTATTACGCATCTCTTTACCCTGGAGCTGGCTCACACCGGCGCGGCAGAGTTCACCAGCTGGGTGCACCAGCATCTGCACTTTTCCCACCTGTGCGTGGGGTATGATTTTGCCCTGGGGCGCGGCCGCCAGGGAGATGTCGCTTTCCTGAAGCAGTATGGAGAGCAGCTCGGCTATACCATGAACATCCAGCAGCCGATCTCAAACGGCGATCAGGTGATCTCTTCCAGCCAAATCCGCCGCGCCCTGGCGGAAGGCGAGGCCGGGCAGGCCCGGCGCTTGTTGGGCCGCCCCTACCGCCTGAGCGGGGATGTGGTACACGGCGACGGCCGCGGTCGCACAATCGGCATTCCCACCGCCAACCTGGCGCTGCCGGCAGAGCGTGTGGTCCCAAAAAGCGGTGTGTACACCTGCCTGGCGCAGATAGAGGGGGTTTCCTGGCCGGCGGTTACCAATGTAGGTGTACGCCCTACCTTTGATAACCAATCCATCCTCCCCCAGGTGGAGACCCACCTGCTGGATTACAACCGGGACCTGTATGGCAGGCACATCGACCTGGATTTCATCGAGCGGCTGCGCGACGAACAGCGCTTCCCCAACGTGAACGCCCTGGTAGAGCAGATCCATGCCGACATTGCCCTGGCACGCCAGCACCTGCAAACGGTAGATATTGCCTGAGCCGGAATCCCGCCTTATCCCGTCGAGGATTGGCGCACGATCAGCTGCGGATTGATCAGCTCATGGCGCAGCGCTGTAATTTTTCCATCAAGAATCCCAACTAAAATTTCAGTCACCTGTCTGCCAATATCAGCTACCGGCAGATGAACCGTGGTCAGCGGCGGGGAGAGGAATTGGGTCATCGGCAGATCGTCGAATCCGGTGACGGCCACATCGAGGCCCACCCGCAGGCCGGCCTCCTGGATGGCCTGCATGGCGCCCACCGCCATGGCGTCGTTGAAGGCGACCACGGCATCCGGACGGCGCTCGTCGGGTAAAGCCAGCCAGGCCTGGGTTGCTTGCCGGCCATATACCGGATTGCCTTCACCACGGGCTATCCACTCGGTGTCGACTTCAATCCCGGCCGCCTGGAGCGCAAGGCGGTAACCGGACATACGATCCTTGCCAACCCGGGAGGTCTCCGGCCAGGCCAGAGCGGCAATGCGCCGGCGCCCCAAAGAGAGCAGGTGCTCGACCACACTGCGCATCCCGGATTCACCATCCACATCCACGAAAGAAAACTTCATATCCAGGTTGGAGCGCCCAAAAGCTACGAAAGGGAAGTCTATATCCAGCAGGTAGCGCAGGCGAGGATCGTCGTATTCCACCCCGGATAGGACAAAGCCATCCACCCGGTTAGAGTCAACCAACCGACGATAAGGATCAACCTGGCGCTCGCCGCTATGATGCGGGAAGCACAGCAGGTAGTAGCCGGCTGCTTCGGCGGCATGCAGAATGCTTTGCAGAAATTCATCCAGGATAGGGTTGGCCTGATTCAGCGGCCAGGGTGGCCCCGAGTAGCCGATCAACCGGGCGCGACGGGAGCGCAGGCTGCTTGCAGCCAGGTGCGGTGTATAGCCCAGCCGCTCGATTGCCTGGCGGATCGAGCGCTCCGTTTCCGGCTTGACTTTGGCTTGATGGTTGAGCACCTTGGAAACGGTCTGATAGCTGACACCGGCTTCACGGGCAACATCTTTGATGGTCACGCGTCCAGTCATGGGAACCTCCAGGAATGCGAACGTTCGCAAGAGCTTAATCGAGAAAGAAAGCCCTGTCAACCACAATTTATTAACCAATCAAATTGAGATTTTCGGGTAAAATTTATCCCATCATCGGACCATCTCATTCCTCAGGAGGCCGGCATGCGACAGTACCTGGATCTGCTGCAGTACATCCTGGAGCACGGCGCTGAAAAAGGCGACCGCACTGGGACAGGCACCAAATCGGTGTTCGGCTACCAGATGCGCTTCAACTTGCGAGAAGGCTTCCCCCTGCTGACCACCAAAAAACTGCATATGCGCTCGATCATTTACGAGCTGCTGTGGTTCTTACGCGGTGAGACCAATGTCCGCTATCTGCAGGAGCATGGCGTTCGAATCTGGAACGAGTGGGCCGACGTCGATGGCGAGCTTGGCCCGGTCTACGGCAGCCAGTGGCGCTCCTGGCGCGGTGGCGATGGGCATACCATTGACCAGATCACTCACGTTGTCCAGCAAATCCAGACCAACCCCAACTCCCGCCGGCTGATCGTCAGCGCCTGGAACGTGGCCGAGATCGAGCGCATGGCGCTGCCCCCCTGCCATGCATTATTCCAGTTTTATGTCGCCGATGGGGCGCTCTCCTGCCAGCTTTACCAGCGCAGCGCGGATATCTTCCTGGGCGTGCCATTTAACATCGCCTCCTACGCTTTGCTGACTTTAATGGTAGCCCAGGTGTGCGACTTGCAGCCTGGAGATTTCGTGCACACCTTCGGTGATGTGCACCTGTACGCTAACCATATCGAGCAAGCTCAACTGCAGCTGGAGCGTACCCCTTATCCCCTGCCACAGATGCAGATCAATCCGCAGGTCAAGTCACTCTTCGATTTCCAATACGAAGATTTCACCCTGCTCAATTACCAGGCTCACCCGCACATCAAAGCGGAAGTCGCCGTATGATTGTCTCGCTGATCGTCGCTATGGAGAAAGATCGCGGTATCGGTCGCGACAACCGGCTGCCCTGGCATCTGGGCGATGACCTGTACCTGTTTAAAAAGAATACTATGGGACACCACCTGGTGATGGGGCGCAAGACCTACGAATTGATCGGGCGTCCCCTTCCCGGGCGAAAGATGATCGTGCTCTCTCGTCAGGCGGATTTCACCGCTCCCGGCATTCTGCATGCCGCTTCGCTGGAAGAAGCGCTGCAAATCGCCCGCCAGGCTCAGGAGGATGAAGTTTTCATCATCGGCGGCGGGGAAGTATTCGCCCAGGCACTACCGCTTGCCGGGCGCATCTACCTGACCCAGGTGCATGCCCGCATTGCCTGCGACACCTTCTTCCCGGAATTTGACCTGGACCATTGGCAGGTGCGCCGAGAGTGCTTTCAGCCCAAGGACGAGCAGAACGATTATCCTTTCACTTTCCAAATGCTCGAACAGGCTTGACAAAAGCCCTGATTCGCTTATAATGCCCCCAACTTAAATCGTCAAAGACGTTGAAGAGGACGAGTAGGCTGCGCTACGGCAGTCCAGAGAGCGGGAACAGGTGTGAGCCCCGCCTGCACGATGCAGCCGAATGGACCTCAGAGTTGCCCTCCCAAACACCGTTAACTCGGTGGAGTATGAGGCGCCGGAGGTGCCACCGTTACCAGGGCAGACCGGTTGGAGAACCAAGTCGTTCCAATGACCGGTATAACGAGTGAGGCTGGCCTTTCCCCCCGTCGCATCACCGGCGGGATTTTTGATTAAACGGCAGCCTAACCGGGGTGGCACCACGGACCAGGCGCGTTCGTCCCCTTTGCGGACGAGCGTGTATTTTTATTTGAGGAGATCGGCTGATGGAGAAAAAAGGTCGCATCTTAACCGGGCACCGCCCCACCGGGCCACGCCACATTGGGCACCTGGCAGGCACCCTGGAAAACTGGGTGCAGCTGCAAGATTCCTACGAGTGCTTCTTCCTGATTGCCGATTTGCACGTCCTTACCACCGACTACGAGCACCCCAGTCGCATCCCCGGCAACATCCTGGAGGTGCTGGCCGACTGGCTGGCGGTGGGCATCGACCCGGGGCGGTCACGCATCGTGCTGCAGTCCGCCATCCCGCAGCATGCCGAGCTGGCTATCGCGCTGGGCATGCTGGTGACCGTCGCCCGCCTTTCCCGCGTGCCTACGTATAAAGAGCAGGTGCAGGCGCTGCACCTGAAGCCTTCCCTGGGCTTGCTCAACTACCCGGTGCTGCAAAGCGCCGATATCCTGCTCTACCGGGCGGATGCCGTGCCGGTCGGTGAAGACCAGCTGCCCCACCTGGAGCTGAGCCGGGAAATCGCCCGCCGCTTCAACCAGCTGTACGGAGAGACCTTCCCCGAGCCGCAGGGGCTGCTCTCGTCCACGCCGCGCCTGCCCGGCACCGACAACCGCAGCATGCACACGTCTTATGGAAACACCATCGCCCTGCGCGACAGTGCCGAAGAGACCACCCGCAAGATCATGGGCATGTACACCGATCCCACCCGCCTGCATGCCAGCGACCCGGGGCATGTGGAAGGCAACCCAGTGTTTGATTACCACAACGTATTCAACCCCAACAAGGAGGAAGTGGCTGAGTTCAAAGAACGCTACATAAAAGGCAAGATCGGCGATGTCGAGCTCAAACGCCGCCTGGCGCAGGTGCTGAACGAGCACTTAGCACCTATCCGGCAGCGGCGGGAGGCGCTCATCGCTCTCCCGGATCAGCTCATCGATATCATTCAGGCGGGCACGCAGTCCGCCCGGCCAGTAGCCGAAGCAACTATGGATACTGTCAAGAGCAAGCTTGGTTTGGAACTGGCGGCACTGTCCTACCAAGGGCAGCCGCAACCCTAATTTCTATCTTTTTTCAGGAGGAGATCATGTCTGACAACACTCGTTTTACTTTGAAAGAATCGGACCTGCCGAAAGCCTGGTACAACATCAACGCCGATTTGCCCTTCCCCCCGGCCCCGGTGCTGCACCCGGTAACCATGGAGCCTGTTACGCCCGACTTCCTGGGGGTGCTCTTTCCGATGGAACTGATTCTGCAAGAAATCAGCACCGAGCGCTATATCGACATCCCCGACGAAGTGCGTGAGATCTACAAGCTGTGGCGCCCCACCCCGTTAATCCGGGCGCGCCGCCTGGAGAAAGCCCTGGGTACGCCTGCCCACATCTACTACAAACACGAAGGCGTCTCCCCTGTCGGCAGCCACAAGCCCAACACCGCCGTGGCACAGGCTTTCTATAATAAAGCCGCAGGCACCCAGGCATTGACCACCGAGACCGGCGCCGGTCAGTGGGGATCGGCGTTGTCTTTCGCCGGGGCGTTGTTCGAAATTCCCATCGAAGTCTACATGGTGCGGGTTTCTTACAACCAGAAACCTTATCGCCGGATCATGATGGAGACCTATGGCGGTGAGGTTTACGCCAGCCCGTCCGACCGGACCAGCTTTGGCCGCAGCCTGCTGGCCGAAAACCCGGAGCACACCGGCTCGTTAGGTATTGCCATTTCGGAAGCAGTCGAAGCGGCCGCAGTATCGGGTGGCGCTAAGAAATACAGCATTGGATCCGCCCTGGGGCATGTCCTGCTGCACCAGACGGTGATCGGTGAAGAAGCGCTATTGCAAATGGATAAAGCGGACGAGTATCCAGACGTGGTGATCGGCTGCGTGGGCGGCGGTTCCAACTTCGCCGGCCTGGCATACCCGTTTGTTCACAAGAATCTGCGGGAAGGCAAGCGCGCCCGCATTGTGGCGGTCGAGCCGACCGCCACTCCCTCCATCACCAAAGGCGTCTACACCTTCGACTATGGCGATACCGCAAAAATGGCGCCGATTATCAAGATGCATACTTTAGGGCATGCATTTGTCCCGCCGCCTATCCACGCCGGCGGCTTACGCTACCACGGCATGGCGCCCAGCCTCAGCGGCCTGGTCAATTCCGGTCACATTGAAGCCATTTCGGTCCCGCAGCTGGCTACCTTCGAAGCCGCCCTGACCTTTGCCCGCAGCGAAGGACTGATTCCGGCGCCGGAGAGCGCGCATGCCATCCGCGCCGCCATCGATGAAGCTCTGGACGCCAAGGCTAAAGGCGAGAAGCGTGTCATCCTGTTCAATCTGTCGGGAATCGGCACCCTGGACCTGGGGTCTTACCAGAGCTACCTGGCCGGCAAGCTGCAGGATTACGAATACCCGGCGGAAGCAGTGGCCGAGGCCATGCAAACCCTGCCCAAGGTCAATCTACCAGGTTAGTGAAATTGGTTACGGGGAGGCTGCCTTCGAGCAGCCCCCCGGCTTCTCCCCCTGGCGGCCGGCTTACTTTTTGTTCTTGACCCCCAGTCCGTAGGCGCGCAGCACCGGCACCACAAACAAGAATCCCGAATGTGGGCGGTCCAGATCACCGAGGATATCGCGAGCCTCCTCTACCAGTTTGTCCACCATCGCTTCGGTCTCGACCACCGAGATCATCGTGCGGTGGTGGACTTCTTTTCCCTGGAAGATATCCCGCAAGCTGGGCATGAGCGGAACGTCGTCGCGCAGCCCGGTGTTGCGCAGTGCGCCTAACCCTGTACTTTCCAGGATAGTCACACCGGTTACCCCGGCTGCTTCCCAGGCGTCCAGGATAGGCGGGCAGTCATCCGGATCATTGACAATTAATACCACCATGAAGCTCATGTCTCTTCTCCTTGCGGCGGGTCGTGCTCTGGCGCGCCTGCCGCAAATTCAGCGGTCTCATCTTGCTCCGGAGCTAACTCAACCGGAGGAGGCTCTTCCGCCGGGCGAGTCTTCTTACGGGTGAACGTCAGGCGCAGCAAGGGCGGGGTGATCAATGTGGTCAGGATCACCACCCCCACAACGGCCGCGAAAACGTCCTCATGGATCAGGCCCTCATTCAGGCCGACGGCTGCCACGATCAGGCCTACTTCGCCACGCGAGATCATGCCAACTCCCAGCTGCAGCGACTCGCGGCGGCTCAACCCGCCCAGGAGGCCGCCCAGCCCGGCGCCAAACAGTTTGCCCACCACAGCCACAGCCAGCAAGGCCAGCAAAAGCCACAGTCCACTTCCACTCAGGGTTTTCAAATCGGTGGACAGGCCAATATCCACGAAAAAGATCGGCACAAAAAATCCGAAAGCCACGATCGAGATCCCGGATTGGATGCGCTCTTTGATCGGGCTGCGGGAGAGCATCAGCCCGGCCAGGAAAGCTCCGGTGATGGCGGCCATCTTGCCAAAAGTCTCGGCGCTCCAGCCATACACGAAGATCACCACCATGGTAAAGGCAATCAACCCCTGGCTGACGGGCAGATCGTCTACTTTATAGCTCCAGCGCGGCAGCAGCCATAATCCGAGCACGGCGCCGACCGCCAGGAACAGCAGCATGCGCACGCCGATCAGCAGCACTTCCAGCCAGCCGACCTGGGAGCCGGCCACCGCCACGGCAGTGAAGATCGACAGGCTGAGCACTACCAGGATATCATCCAGCACGGCTGCGCCTAACAGGCTCACCCCCACACGGGTACGGAGGCGGTTGAGTTCCATAAGAGTCTGAGCGGAGATGCTCACGCTGGTCGCTGCCAGGATCAAGCCGACGAAAATGGAAGACTGCACAGGCTGTTGAAGAGCGATCCCAAGCCCGGCGCCCATAAACAGAGGGAAAATCACACCCAGAGTACCGGCCAATGCCGCTACCCGGCTGGATTTTGCCAGGTCTTCCAGGTGCAGCTCAAGGCCTGCCAGGAACATCAACAGCAGGACGCCGATCTCGGCCAGCTCGTGCACCACCTCCGGCAGATGCGGATCGGTGAAGTAGGGCTGGTGCAGCAGGTCCAGCACCGTCGGGCCAAGCAGGATACCCACCAGCAGCTCGCCTAAAACCGACGGCTGCCCCAAGCGCAGGCTGAGGTAGCCCCCTGCTTTGGCGGCGGCAATGATGATAGCCAGAGAAAAAGTGAGCTGGATGATTGGTGTAGCGCCTTCGCTCATGAGCTCTCAACTTCAGCAGATTGTTCGGCCGCTTCGGCAGCCTGCGGCCAGGGGTCAGTTCCTGTGATTTTGTGCTGTACGTACTGCCATAGTACTTTCACCGTAGCGATCAGGGGCACTGCCAACAACGCTCCCAGGATATTGCCCACCGCCAGGCCGGCGATCAGGGCGACAAACACTACCCCAGGGTGCAGCTTGAGCCGGTGGCCCAGCATTTGCGGGCGCAGCCACAGGTTATCCACCTGCTGCACCAGCGCATAAACAATGATCAGCATCCCGACCAGCCCGAGGGTAGAGAAGGGAATCAGACCCAACTGATAAAACCAGATGACCAGGCCAGCCCCAATCAGCATCAGGATTGCCAGGACGATGAAGATGAAGATCTGCACGCGCAGGAACAGGCGCCAAACTTCATCGATCTCATTCAGCAGGTAGCCGACTTCCCTGCGGTATTCCGGCAGGAACAATCCGACAAACCAGGGCTTGAGCTGGGGACCATCGCGCATCAGGTAGAACATACTGACCAGCCCCGCCAGCACTACCAGGATATTGGTGGTCAGGTTAGAGATGATCTTTAACGAATTTCCCGAAAGCGCCGTAACTGCGCTGCCGGCCGAGCGGCCCAGGCTCTCCAGCAGCAGGCGCGGCGACAGGTCGATCCCCACGATGACGAAAGGCTGCGAGAGCCAGGCCTTCAGTTCTTCCAGGGCAGCGGTGACGCGGATATTCAGCTCGCTGAACCAGTTGATCACAATCGTGCCCACTAACGCGGGGATGGCCACGATGACCAGCAACAACAGACCGTACACCACAATCGCGGCCAGATTGCGCTTGAAGTGAAAGCGGCGCATAAAAAAATTCACCAGCGGCTCCAGCAGGTAGGCCAGCAGGCCGGCGATTACCAGCGCCTGGAACAATGGCCAGGCCAGGGCGATCAACGCCACTGTGCCGACCAGCGCCACCACCAGCACGATGATACGCGTGGTGCGCGACCAGACTGGAGAATTGCCGGAGACGGAAGTGGAATCGGTCATCGGCGACTTGAAAGATGGGAGGCTGAATGGATGGCTGTGAAGGACATAGAATGATTTTATATCATTTTCGCAGCTAATGACCGTTTATTTAATTGAAAACAGCCTTCAAGATTCCGGCATCTTGAAGGCTGTTGGTAGGCAATGTCTTTTCTTTACACGCCCAGCTGAGCGCGCGTTCTCAAGTAGTTGGCGACCCGGTCCCGGGTAAGGGTGCCCACCAACCGCCCCTGCTCCATAACAGGCGCCTGGGATACATTGGCTCTTTCCATGGCTTGCAGCGCCGCCAGCAGGTCCATATCCGAGTCGATGTGCAACAGTCGGTTGAGGGGGGTCATCGCCTGGTAAGCGGTGATGAAGCCCCATTTTGGTTTAGGGATGGCGGTGATGTCTTTCAAGGAAAGCATTCCCAGGATATTTTCCCCATCCCAGATGTAGAAGCAGTGCTGCCCTGATGTGAGCACGCGTTGTTCGATGATGGTGCTGAGCGGCATAAGCGGAGAAATCTCCTGGCAGGACGGCTCCATAGCCTGTGACACCTTCACCCCCTGCAAGGCACGCGTGACACGCGCCTGAGAGGCAATCGTGGAAGCGGTGTTTAACAGGAACCAGCCAATGAAAATCCACCACAGCCCGTTGATGAACTGGTTGCCAAACATTTGCCATAAGCCATAGCCGATGAAGCCAAAAGCTGCAATCTGTCCAGTCGTGGCGGCAACCCGCGTGGCCTTGTAGAAATCCTTGGTCCCTTGCCAGACCAGTGCCCGCAACACACGCCCGCCATCCAGCGGAAAACCGGGGATCAGGTTGAACACAGCCAGCATGAAGTTGATGCGCATCAGGTATTCGGCAGGCGCAGCCAGGTAGGGGATGCTCTGGGCAACAAGCCAGATCGCACCGAACAGACCGGCCAGCCCAAAGCTGACCAGCGGCCCGGCAATTGCAACGCGCAGCTCTACACCGGGGGAGGACGGCTCGCGCTCAATCTGCGCCACGCCGCCAAAGACGAACAGCGTGATGCTGCGTACCGGGATGTGGTTGCGCAGCGCCAGGAACGAGTGGCCCAGCTCGTGGGCCAGCACCGAGCCAAAGAAGAGCAGGCTGGTAACCAACCCCAGGATGGAATACACTACCACCGACAGAGAGGGAAATTCACTGGGGAAGTAGGAAGTTGCCAGCGAAAAGGTGATCAGGCCAAAGATGAGAAACCAACTGTTGGATAAACCAATCGGGATGCCCCATATCCGGCCAAGCTTAATATTGGCGTTCATGTCAGGTCTCCATAACTATATACCGGTAAAGAAAGAGAAAGTTGCACTAACGGTTAGGCAGGTCAGTCGTCGCGGCGCCCGACAAGCAAGGTCGTGTAATACAGCAGGGTCATAACCGCCTGGATGGCAGCCGCCACGTAAGTCAGGGCTGCGGCATCCAGAGTTTTATTGACGCCCACCATCTCCTCTGACCCCAGGATGCCCTGGGTCACCAGGGACTTCTTGGCGCGGCGGGTGGCATCGAACTCCACCGGCAGGGTGACGACTGCAAAAAGCGCCGTCAGGCCAAACAAGATCAAGCCCAGCCAGGCAATCGATTCGCCCAGGGTGGAGGGTATGAATAAACCAACCAGGAAGATGATCGGACCCAGCCAGCTGCCAATCTGGACGCCAGGCACCAGGGAAGTGCGAAATTTCAGCGCGGTATAGCCCTGCTTGTCCTGGATGGCATGGCCGGCTTCGTGGGCTGCCACACCGGCAGCCGCCAGGCTGGGAGTCTGGTACACTTCCGGGCTCAAGCGCAGTGTCTTGTGGCGCGGATCATAGTGATCGCTGAGGAAGCCGCCCACCTGCTCGACCTGCACTTCATGCAGGCCATTGAAATCCAATACCCGGCGGGCTACTTCTGCTCCGGTCAGGCCGCGCGCCGAGCGCACCTTGGAATAACGATTGAAAGCACCCTTGACTTTAATTTGCGCCCACAGGCCAAGAAGTAAGGCAGGCATGGCAAACAATAAGTAAAGTGGGTCAAAGAAAAACATCGCTTCTCCTGAAAATATTATTATCTATGTTGTTATCGATTTACCGTTACTATTGCCAATATCCTAGCATCCCGCCTAACGCCTGTCAAGATATCGTCGGGGTTTTATACATATTTATAATAATACTCTTACAAATCGCTTACAGCTTGCGTCTTTCGCTCAGGATTCCAGAATGCAAACAGCAGAAAGCCCAGGAAACGCACCCCGGAGGAAACCAGCAGCCCGCCAGCGATGCCAATCTGCCCGGCCAGCCAGGTGCCGGTTAGCGGACCCAATATCGAAGCGGCATAGGTCATACTTTGGGCCAGCGACACAAACGTGGCGCTGTATTCGATAGGCACGGTTTTCATCAGCTCATCAAAGAAAACCAGGTCAATGCCCGCCTGGAAGATCCCAGCCAATCCAACGATAATCACGATGAACGTCAGGTTCGTGGTAGATGCTACCAGCGCCGGGTAGATGCTCAACCCCAGTGTGGCGGTCAGCAGCACGAAGCGCGAGCCGCGCCGGCGAGATTGGCGGGTCCACAGGCTGTAGCCGACCAGCAGCACGATCGTCTGGGCGGTGTTTATGTAGCCAATCCAGGCATCCGGGGCCTCCGCCACACGCACGTAATACAAGGGAAATAGAGGCGTGGCCAGCAGGGTGCCAAACAGATAGACCACCCGCTTTCCTGAAAATTGGAGAAAATTCGGGTAACCCGAGATCAGGGAAATATAGGCCCCTGTGCGCTCGCGCATGGATAGGCCCGGTGGTGATGGCTTGGGTTCGCTATCCGGCAGAATGATGCGCCTGGAAAAAAAGTAGCTGATCAGCCCGCCAACCGACAGCAATATAAAGAGCAGCTGGTAATTGAGCGAGAAATCAAACCAGCCCAGGAACTGGCCGGCAAAGGCAACCGTCAGGGCGGTGGTTACCCCCAGGATAGACCAACGTCGCGCCATCAGGTCGTAGCGCAGAGTCGGCCCGGCGACCGCGTTCATCACCACGGAAAAGGATACCCCCAGGGCGGTCTGCGGCAGGGTCGCCACCGCCCAGATCAGCAGGATGGCGATAATCACCTGATCCTGTGGGACAAAGAAAGGCACGATACCCGTGGCGGTAAACGCCGAGAGATACAGCAGGCGCGAGATGCTGAACCAGGGCACAATATTGCGCCGGTTCTGCAAGAAGCGGCCGACGAAGATGGCCAAAGCCAGCCCGGCAACACCGGGCATCGCTGTCAGCAAGCCGACCTGGAAATTGGTAGCCCCCAGGCGGGTGAGAAATACCGGCAAGTAAGGGCTGGCGGCATTCGCCAGCCCAACCCCGATCGCATCCGTCTGTACGTTTAGGAAGTTTTTCTTTTGTACCGGGGTAGCGTCATAAGGCGCTACATTCCAGGGCAGCGGGGGCAAATTAATATACCTTTTCCATCAAGGATGGGTCATTCGCGATTAGCTTAAGGCTTCTTTTTCAAGCTGCCGTAAAGATACCAGTAAGCGTTCTGGGGAAAGCCGGGCGCCAGGACAGCCTCCCAGGTAAACTCACCCGCAACAAAAATAGAGGCAAGGTAGCCGTCCAGGCTGGAAAGAAGCTCCAGGTAGGCAGGTGGCAGGTTGCGAGTTTCCGGCAGCAGCAGGTGCAGCTGGACGCGGCGGCCGGCCTCGTACGCGTAGCGCCCGGATTGACCGGCGGGGCTCTGGCGGTACTCCTCCAGGAAATCGCGCCACAGGTTCAGGCGCAGAGGAAATTCAGTATTTGCTTTGCGCTCCCAGGCTACCGGCCAGCGGGAGCGGGCTTCCGCCAGGCTCTGCAGTGCATGCTGCGAAGCAGCTTCCCCGATGGGGAAATTCCGGGCACGCAGCCGCTCCCTGACCAGCAGCAAACCGCCCAGGGAAAGCTGCGGGTAGGCGTTTTCACCGCGCGGCGCCTGGATTCCGATTGGCCAGTAGACTTCGGGGGATTGCAGGAAGGCCTCCAAGACGGCTAACCCGGCCTCCAGGTAATTTCTGTCATATTCAGCAGTGGGCATGGGCTACTCCTGGAGCGATTATACTCCCTGTCAAAAAAACAGGCCTGTTCTGCGGAGAAAACAGGCCTGTTTGAGTCATGCCGCTTATACCAACAGACGCAATGGTTCTTCCAGGTAGGTGGCGATAGCCTGCATGAAACGCGCCGCCTCCGCCCCATCGCTCACCCGATGATCGACAGAAATGGTCGCCTTCATACGCATGCCGGGCACAACCTGCCCATTCTTCACCACCGGTACCTCACGCACCGAGCCGACCGCCAGGATAGCGGCTTCCGGTGGGTTGATGATGGCAATGAAGTCCTCGACATCAAACATGCCCAGGTTGCTCACCGAGAATGTCGAGCCTTCGATTTCCTCCGGGCGCACTTTACCCTCGCGGGCGCGGCCGGCCATGGTCCTGACTTCGATGGAGATCAGGCGCAGCGGCTTACGATCCGCATCCCGGCAGACGATAGTCAGCAGGCCGCCTTCCACAGCTACCGCCACGCCCATATTGACCTGACCGTGACGCAGGACGGCGCCATCCTTCAAGGACGCATTCAAGTTGGGGAATTGGCGCAAGGCCAGGGCGGCTGCTTTCAGGATGAAATCGTTAACCGAGAGCTTCTCGTTTTCAGGCAGCAGGGCGTTGAGCTGCTTGCGCAGCTCCATTACCGGGGCCATGTCGTATTCGTGGGTGACGTAAAAGTGCGGCAGCTGGGTCTTGGATTCGACCATGCGCCGGCCAATAGCCGCACGCAGGCGGTTGAGCGGGATGGTCTCGTCCGCCGGTGGTTCCCCACCCATTGCCAGGGGCATGGCCAGCGGAGGCGACCGGCTGTGCTTTTGCTGCCGGGGCAGCTGCGGGGGCCTGCGCCTGGGGGGCAGCTGCAGGAGGAGCCGCCAGGAAAGCCTCCACATCGCGCCGTGTGATGCGCCCACCGGGGCCAGTGCCATTCACACGCCGCAGGTCGATGTTCTTTTCGTCGGCCATGCGCCTGGCAACGGGAGAGGCCTTGACACCGCCGGGAAATTCGCTGGTATCGGCTGCCACTGCCGCCGGAGTGGCAGGCTGTGCTGTAGGGGCTGCGGCCGTAGTAGCAGCTTCCGGCGGGGCTGGTTTTCCTGCCGCCGGGGTCTCTCCACCTGCCGCCGGGCGCTCCACCTGCTCGCCGGGAGCAGCCACGATGGCGATAGGTGTGTTGATCGGCACAATCGTGCCTTCCGGGACAAGCTGGACGGCCAGCAAACCATCAAAATTGGACTCGACTTCGACCGTGGCTTTATCGGTCTCGATCTCCGCCAGCACGCTGCCTTTGGAAACCGGCTGACCTTCGCCAATCACCCAGCGTACCAGGGTGCCTTCGGCCATATCGAAACCCAGTTTCGGCATGGTTACGGTTTCAGCCATTAAACCACCTCCTTGACCGCCTTAATCACATCCTCTACCTGCGGCAGGGCGCTCTGCTCGAGCACACGGTTGTAGGGCAGCGGCACTTCTTTCTGTGCCACACGTTGGATCGGGGCATCGACGTAATCGAATGCCTCTTCGTATATCCGGGAGGCAACTTCCGCGCCGACGCCGAATGAGCGCCAACCTTCTTCAACAATCACTGCCCGGTTTGTCTTTTTGAATGACTCAATCACCGGCTCCATGTCCAGCGGGCGCAGGGAACGCAGGTCGACAATCTCGACTTCGATACCTTCTTTAGCCAGCTCATCCGCCGCCTTGGTGGATATTTCCAGCATCTTGCTGTAGGTGACGATGGTGACATCCCGACCGGGGCGCTGGATGGTGGATTTCCCCATCGGCACCGTGTAATCGCCGTCCGGCACTTCGCCGCGCACCTGGTACAAGCGTGGCATGCTCAATGAACAGGATCGGGTCCTGGGAGCGGATGGCGGCTTTCATCAGCCCTTTGGCATCCGCCGGGGTCCCGGGAGCGACGACTTTCAAGCCCGGAAAGTGAGCGAAAATGGCATCCGGGGTCTGAGAGTGGGTAGCACCAAGCTGGCGCCCGCCGCCGCCGACCGCCCGAATCACCAGGGGCAGCACCATCTGCCCGCCAAACATGTAGTGCAGCTTGGCGGCTTCGTTGACGATGTGGTCCATCGCCGAAAAAGCAAAGTTGATCGTCATCAGCTCCGCCACCGGCCGCTGACCGGTCAGCGCCGCGCCGATAGCCGCGCCAATAATTGCAGATTCGGCAATGGGTGTATCCCGCACCCGGTCGGCGCCAAAGTGATCATAAAAGCCCTTGGTGACGGCATAAGTCCCGCCCCAAACACCAACTTCTTCCCCCAGGATGAATACGCTGGGATCCCGCTCCATTTCCTCCCACAGCGCCTGGGAGATGGCTTCGCGCATCGTGATTCTTGCCATGGATTATCCTCGAATTTTTTTCCTGCCAGCAAGGGACTCAGTCGTTAACGCTTTGCCCACGGCTGGATATTTTTTTAGTTTTCGACGTACACGTTCTCCCACAATGCTTCGGGAGCGGGTTCTGGGCTGGATTCAGCAAACTGTACGGCAAGGCGGGTCTCTTCGGCGGCCTTGTCGTCGAGCACGTCCAGCTCCGCATCGGTGGCGATGCCTTCGGTCATCAGGTGAATGCGGTAGATCCCGATGGGATCATTTTCCTGCCACTTTTTCACTTCATCCTGCTTGCGGTAGCGCTCCGGGTCGCCCATCGAGTGGCCGCGGAAGCGGTAAGTCATCGCCTCCAGGAAATACGGGCCGTTGCCGCTGCGAATATAATCCAGCGCCTCAGCAGCCGCTTGTTTCACCGCCAGGACATCCATGCCGTCTACCCGGGCATTAGTCATCCCGTAGCCTTCGGCTTTCTGGCGCATTTCCGAGACAGCCGAAGCCCGATCGACTGCGGTGCCCATGCCGTACTGGTTGTTTTCCACTACCCATAAGACGGGCAGCTTCCAAACTTTTGACAGGTTGAGCGCTTCGTGGAAGTAACCAATATTGGTAGCTCCATCCCCGAACATGCAGATCGTTACCCCGTCATTCTTGGCATACTGGTCTCCCAGCGCCAGGCCGGCAGCAATCGGAAGGTGTGCACCGACGATAGCATGCCCACCCCAGAAATTTTTCGTGACGTCGGCCATGTGCATCGAGCCGCCCTTGCCTTTGGAGCAGCCGGTTACCTTACCCAGCAGCTCGGCCAATACCTCGTTGGCGGAAATCCCGCAGTTGATGGCTACACCGTGGTCGCGGTAAGCGGTAATGACCCGATCCTGCGGTTTGCGGGCAGCCACCAGACCGGTGCTGACCGCTTCCTGGCCAATATACAGGTGCAGAAAGCCGCCAATCTTGCCTTGCTGGTACAGCACGGCTGCTTCTTCTTCGACCAGGCGGATCAACACCATCTGGTAATACAAATCCAGGTAATCTTTCTTCTCCATTGTAGAGAAAACCTCCTCGTGACGTGATTTTACAGCGCTATATACAGAAATAACACCGGGAAAACCCGGCGTTACGCATATTATAAAAGACAAAGGCAATCCAGAATTATACCAGAATCCCACATGCCAGGAAGGATATTAATATCAATTTGTCTAAGAATATTCTAAGTATTGCCCAGTTTATTGCTACATAGAACTAAGGCATGGGTTGTGTACAGGCATAGGCATTATCTTGCAAGGGAAAATTCCCCACCCAGGCAGCCAGGGACGAATCGGTTGGCACAGGCTGGCCGGCAATATACGGCGTTGCATAGATCACCTGCTGCGTTTCCAGGTTCAAACCGATGACCTGGCTCTCGGCATCGTTCGCTCTCTCCTTGCCCACCAAAGCCAGGTAGCGACCGTCCGGACTCCAAACCAGGGACCCTGCCTCAGCCAAGGCAAAAACCTGCTCCAGCATACCGGTTGCCAGATCGAGTGTAAATATCCCGGAAACCCCGCGCCCATCCCGACCGAATAGCGCCAGGCGCTTGCCATCCGGGGAAAACGCCAGAGAGGTGGCCGAAAAGCCGGGAGCCGGGAAATACACCTGATTAATATCAGACAGGTTGAACCACCCCAGCTGGCCTGAGAGGCGCTCCTGGGTGGGGTAGGTAGCAAAGGCCACCTGCCGTCCGTCTGGGGAGCGGGCGCAGGTCAGCGACCAGGGCAGCGCAAACGGCACCTGCCCCAAATAGTAACCCCCAGCAAACAGGTCGGTTGGGATGGTTTGGGTATCCGTGACCAGGCTGGCGGCGCTCAAATCCAGCGGGAACTGGAACTGCAAGGCACTACGCGCCAGGTCCAGATTTTTGGGCGGCGGGCTGTAGGGCAGCGGCGGCCTGATCTGTGGGACCAGCTCGCTGGACAGGGCAAAACGCAGCGGGGTGCCCTGGGCATCCTGGGCAAAACCCCCCAGGCCGGCGGTTTGCGGGTCGAACAGGGCTTCCGGCAGAACAGGGTCTAAGCTGGCTGCGGTGACCAGCACATCGCCCAGCAAGGTCAGCCCGTCTCCGCCGCCATAGTGCTGGACGCGCAGGAGTACCCCGGTGCGAGCGTCCAACCACAGGCGATATTCACGTTCACCGCTGGGGTGGTACCAGTCGGCAACCAGGGTGCGCCGGTCGGCGGTGGTATCGCTTTCAACCCCCACAAAAGTACCGCCCGGCTGCATCCAGGGACCGGTCGAGGGGAATGCCAACCGGTTCAAGGTCTCATCCTGAAGCAAGGGATCCCCCTCCTGCCAGGCTTCCACGTAGAGCGGGGTAGCCCCACCCTGTGTATGGTACTTCCGGCCGCCTTCCACCAGATTCACCCGGTTTATCTGCCCATCAAGCGAACCGGCCAGCTCGAGACTCTGCCCAGGCTGCTGCACCCAGCCTTGCAGACGATAGCCCACCGGAGGGCCAACATACCCGGCAGGGCCGTAATCCAGCGACTCGGCCTGTAACCACAGCGTGCGCCAAAGTCCGGCGCTTTCTACCAGGCGCTGGCGAATGGTCTCCGAATCGGCACGCGGTGATAGAGCCGGCGGCGAGGGCAGCTCGGGTAATTCAGAAACAACAGCCTGGGTGGAAGTGAAGACATCCAGGGGGATGGCTATGGATTGGCCAGGTTGGGCATCACTGCCAGAAACGATAGGCGACCCGGCAGGCAGCCCCGGTAAACCCACAGATACCTGACCGTTGTCGCCAGTCTGCGGCAGATACAGCGCCGACTGGCGCGGCACAGCGGTCGGACCTGCCGGAGCCGGCGCCTCCGCAGGCTCATCCCGAGAAAGGCGGCTGCCGGCGTACCAGAAAATTGCCAGCGCCAGGGCTACAGCCAGCGCAGTGAAGGCTACATCTCGGGCGCGGCCGGAAATTCGCCGGCGCAGACTGCGTCCCGTGCTCTGTCGAGCAGCCCATTCGGCAGCTTGAGAAAGCTCTGCGGGGGAAATTTCCGGCTGCGGGTAGCGCTGCTGGAGCCAATCCATATCGACGGCATCCGGAATGCCGTCTGCTGATGAACCGGCCAGCTCACCCAGGGCCGTCACGGCCTGTTTGAGGCGACGATGCGCCTCATCGGCCTTCAGGTTAAGGACATAAGCTGTTTCATCGATGGATAGGCTGCTCAGTCCGTAAAGCAGCAGCATCTGCCGAGACGACTCTGGTAGAGAGTCAAAAGCCTGCCAGATAAGCGACGGATCAGACTGGGAGGGTGCATCCGCTAAGGCAGGAGCATCCTTGGGTCCGGTCGATTTTCGGCGGGGCGCCAACCTGCGGTTAGCCAGCACCGCCCGCCGGAAAATCCAGGCGCGGGCGCCCCGCTCTGGCCGGTAAGCATGCACATGCAGCACAGCCTGCACCAGAGCTTCGCGGGCTGCCTGGCGCGCTCGACCTTCATCACCCAGCCAGGCCAGCGCCAGTCGGTAGACAGCCGGATAGAACTCAGGCGCCAAAACCTCCAGCAGAGTTTCCGGTGTGGCATGACCGCTCTGGAGCATCCATTCTATATCGGAAGAGATTTCGTGATCAAAACCTAACACGAATCTAGATTCTACCAGCCAGGAGGGTAGGTCGACGTGTACAGGTAAGGCTTTAACGGTATACTTATTATTTGGAATGCACCACGCACCCATCGCTCCCCCCATCGAACAGACTATCCCCACCGCCACCGCCCGGCAGTACTACGATTTCTGGGGCAGCCACTACGATTGGTTTGGCTTTCTCGAAAGCCGGGCCAAGCACCGCCTGCTGGATCTGCTCGAACTTTCTCCTGGGATGAAGCTGCTTAACGTTGGCTTGGGCACTGGCCTCGAGCACCGGGAGTTGATTGCCCGGCTGGGCTGTGCTGGGGATGCTGTCGGGTTGGATATCTCCCGCAGCATGCTGCTCAGCGCCAAAGCTCGTACCGGCGCGCCGCTGTGCCAGGCAGATGGTTGCGCACTCCCCTTCGCCAACGCTTCCTTCGATCGACTATACGCAGCCTATGTACTCGATCTGGTCCCGGCCGGCGATCTGCTCGCCTGGCTAAGCGCTTTCCGGCGCATCTTGCGACCCGGCGGCAAATTGGTACTGGGCTGCCTGACCGAAGGCGTGACGCAGGCCAGCCGCTCATTGGTTTCTATTTGGAAGCTGGTATACCATATCAGCCCGCTGACTTGCGGCGGCTGCCGCCCATTGCAGCTCGATGGGCTAGTCGAAGAATCCGGCTTCCGCATCCTGCACAGCGAGGTAATCGTCCAGCTGGGCATGCCCAGCCAACTCGTATGCGCCATTAATCGAGGAGTCTTTGGAACTTCTAACCATTACCCATATCCTGAACGGCCTGCTGATGATCGCGATCCCGGTCGCGCTGGCCATCTTCCTCAAACGACGATTCAAGCACAGCTGGGTGCTGTATTTCAGCGGCGTGCTCGGGTTCATCCTGTCACAGGTGGGGCACATTCCCTTCAACAGCCTGCTAACTATGCTCTTCCAGCGCGAGATTCTACCGGCGCCTCCGGAGGCTTACACCCTGGCGTTCAATGCCATCGTCCTGGGGCTGAGCGCGGGATTGTGGGAAGAATTGGTGCGCTACGGTATGATGCGCTGGTGGATCGCCAAACCGGTGCGCACCTGGTCAAAAGCCGTCTTCTTTGGCAGCGGCTGGGGTGGTATCGAAGCCATCGTGCTTGGCTTTTTGGCGCTGTATTCCTTAGTCCAGCTGATGGCCTTGCGTACGATGGATCTCTCGTCAGTGCTTTCCCCCGAACAATGGGAAATTTTACAGGCGCAAATCCAGCAGTACTGGAGCATGTCCTGGCCCACCAGTCTGTTGGGTGCTTACGAACGCATGTGGGCGCTGGTGCTGCAAATATGCCTCACCGTAATCGTACTGCAGGCCTTCACTCGCGGGCGGATCTACTGGCTGTGGCTGGCAGTTGGCGCGCATGCCCTGGTAGATGCCCTGGCAGTCTATGTCGTTGGACGTTGGGGGGCGCTGCCTGCTGAAGGCGTACTGACCGTGATTGGCCTGCTGGCCATTGCTGTGATCTTTGCCTTGCGCCGGCCGGACCCAATTGAAGAAGCGGAAGCCCCACTCGAGGCGCTGCCCATCCCGGACGCCGGCTCGCTGACGGTGGAGACGGCAGTCACCGAAGAAAAACTGGATGATTCGCGCTATCAATAAATAAATCGGAGGCAACCGGATGATCCATACCGAAAATCTGACCAAAAAATTCCAAACTACCCTGGCGGTCGACCGCCTGACCCTGGATGTGCAATCCGGAGAAGTGTTTGGCTTCCTGGGGCCAAACGGCGCCGGTAAGACCACCACCGTGCGCATGCTGTGCAGCCTGATCGCCCCCACTGAAGGACGGGCCGTGATCAACGGCTTAACCGTTGGCCAACAGGACCAGCAAATCCGGCGCAGCGTCGGCATCCTGACGGAAACACCGGGTCTGTACGACAACCTGAGCGCCGAATACAACCTGCAGATTTATGCCAACCTGTACGAGGTGGCCGACCCTGCCGGGCAGGTGGAAAAATACCTGCGTATGCTGGGACTATGGGACCGGCGGCAGGATGAAGCCGGAACCTTCTCCAAAGGCATGAAGCAAAAACTGGCCATCGCCCGCGCCCTGCTGCACGAGCCAAAAATTCTTTTCCTGGACGAGCCCACCGCCGGGCTTGACCCCGAGTTGGCGCGGCTGGTGCGCGATTTTGTCTCCGAGCTGCGCAGTGAGGGCCGCACTATCTTCCTGTGCACCCACAACCTGGACGAAGCCGACCGGCTGTGCGACCGGATTGCGGTATTCAAAACCCGCATGCTGGTGATGGATACCCCAGACCGCTTACGGGCTCAGGTCTTTGGGCGCCGGGTGGTCTTTCACCTGCTGAATGCCACAGCAGAACTGGCCGAGCAGGCCCGCCAGGCGCCGAATGTAAAAACCGTCCAGCTGGTGGACAACAAGCTGGTGCTGGAAATCGATAAACCAGACGAGAACAATCCACAGGTCATACGCCACCTGGTGAACGCCGGAGCGGAAATCCAGTATGTTGGCGAGCTGCGCCGCTCGCTGGAAGACGTCTACCTGCAGTTGGTCCGCAATGCCGAGTAAAGGGATTGCCATGCGAAAAATAACCACGATTATCAAAAAAGAATGGATGCAGGTCTTCAAAAACCGGATGGTGCTCTTCAGCACTCTGTTCTTGCCTTTATTATTCACTGCCTTACCCCTGGTGATCCTGGGGGTGATGGGCGGCGAGAGTGCTGTGGAAGGCCTGACCGGCGAGATGCCAGTTGAGTTTATCAAGATTTGCCCGGCGGGGATGAATGCGGCAGAGTGCTCCCAGGTGTTTATCGTCACCCAGTTCATGCTGCTGTTCATGATGATGCCGTTGATCATCCCGGTCAGCATCGCGGCCTACTCTATCGTAGGAGAAAAGACCACGCGCAGCCTGGAGCCGCTGCTGGCGACGCCTATCACCACTTTCGAGCTGCTGGTAGGTAAAAACCTGGCTGCTGCCACCCCGGCTATCCTGGCCACCTGGCTGGGGTTTGCCGTTTACGCGCTGGGTGCCTATATCATTGTCGATTCACCGCAGGTGCTTAAGGCGCTGTTCAATCCGATGTGGCTGATTGCCGTGATCGTGGTTGGCCCGCTGATGGCGATCCTGTCGGTCAACTTCAGCCTGATCGTCTCCTCTCGGGTCACCGATCCGCGGGTTGCCGAGCAGCTCTCCGCCATCGTGATCCTGCCTTTGCTGCTGGTCTTTTTCGCCCAGATCTCGGGGATTATCCTGATCAACCAGCAGATGGTCCTGCTGATGGGATTGGTCCTGATTGGGCTGGATGCCCTGGTGCTTTACCTGGCCGTACGCCTGTTCCAGCGCGAGAACATCCTGACCCGTTGGAAGTAAATTTTGGGTGCTAAAACAATGAACAAGCGAATACTATTCCTGCTGTCCTTCCTGGCGATGAGCGTCCTGCTGGTGCAAACCGGGGCCGCCCAGGAACAAACCCCTCTGACCATATCCGTAAACAAAGACTTCGGCTATAACGATTTCAGCGGGCGCATCCAGGGCAGGTTCACTGTGCGAGCCGTTGGCCCGGACGACCTGGCACGCGTGGTTTTCTTCATCGATGGAGAAACCCTGGCCGAAGACAACGAAGCGCCTTTTAGAGCCAGCTTCGATACCGCCACCTACCCGGATGGCGTGCATGCCTTCACTGCCCTGGGCTATACTACCGGCGGGCAGGAGCTGGCTTCCAATGAAGTGCGCAAAGAGTTCATTAGTCAATCGGAAGGCTTTGGCTCCACCCTGAAGATGGTCGTGCCCATCCTGGCGGTGGTCGGCGGGGCAATCCTGCTCTCGGCGTTTTTCTCAATCCGCATGGGAAAGCGCAAGCTGGAGGCTCTGCCGCCCGGCGCGCCACGCAGCTATGGCATGCTGGGAGGCACGATCTGTCCTAAATGCGGCCGCCCGTTTGGGGTGCATATGTGGGGATTGAATTTAATGGTTGGGAGGCTGGATCGCTGCCCGTACTGCGGCAAGTGGAGCCTGGTGGTGCGTCACAGCCCGGATGCTCTACGGAAGGCTGAGCTGGCCGAGCTGGAAGCTGCCCAGGAAACCGGGCAGTTCCAGGCGCCCAGCGACGAAGAGCGCCTGCGGAAAGAGCTGGACGAATCCCGCTACCAGGATACTTAGCCTTTCAGGAAGACTTGCCGTCCGCCACCGGCCGCGACGGGTCGGAAATCCATTCACTCCACGAGCCCGGATACAGGCGGGCTTCCCCCAACCCGGCGTGCAGCATCGCCAGGATATTATGGGCCGCGGTGACGCCGGATCCGCAGTACATGGCGCTGCGCCCGGCAGGCACATTCCCCAGTAGATCCAGGTATATATTACGAAGCTCAGATTTTGAGCGAAAGGACAGGTCTGGATTTAAGTTGGTCTGGTAGGGAGCGGAGTCGGCGCCTGGGATATGGCCGGCCACCGGGTCGATGGTCTCATTTTTACCCTGGTAACGCTCGTATGCCCGGGCGTCCAGCACCCGGTAGGCTTTGTTCTGGCGCATGGCTTCCACCTGGCTGGCAGATACGATCAGCTCGGGGCGCACCCTGGGGTAAAAAACCTGCGCTGGGCGTGACTCTGCTCCACCTGCCAGCGGATGGCTTGCAGCCAGCCAGCCCTGCCAGCCGCCATCCAGCACAACACAGTGGGTATGCCCCAGCCAGCGCAGCAGCCACCACAAGCGGGCCGCCGCCAACGCTCCCCCGGCAGCATCGTAAGCTACCACCTGCATACCCTGCCCAATCCCCAGGCGCCCCAGAGATTCTGCCGCCAGCTCGGGAAGCGGAAGTGGGTGCCGGCCGCCACTCAGCGCTTCAGCGCTGTTTCGGGCGCTGAGGTCTTCGTCCAGGTGAGCGTACACCGCCCCGGGTATATGAGCTTCCAGGTACTCCTGACGGCCTTTGCCCGCATCTGCCAGAGTAAACCGGCAATCTACCACCAGCCAGCGAGGATCCGATAATTTATGTGAAAGTTCGTTCGCATTAATCAAGGTCATGGGAGACATCAGCGGGTATTATAATATTCAAACGCTAATATTACCAATTCTCTACACCGATGAGCTTACCCAACCTTCCCCAACCTTCTACCGACCGCCTGGCGCTGCTTTACCGGCTGTCACAAACCTTCTCTTCCACTCTGGATCTGGACGAAGTGCTGGATAAAGTCATGGATGAGGTCATCGCCGCCACCCGGGCAGAGCGCGGCTTTGTCATGCTCTACGATGCGCAGCGGCAGCTCACCTTTCAGGTGGCGCGCGGCCTGGATCAACGCACCATCGAAGACCCGCGCTTCCAGGTGTCTCGCAGTGTGATCGAAAAAGTCGCCCGAGAAGGGCAGGCCATCCTGACCAGCGACGCACAGTCGGACAACCGTTTCAGCATGCGCGAGAGCGTAATGATCCTTGGCTTGCGCTCGATCCTGTGCGTGCCGCTCAAGAGTAAAAACACCGTCCTGGGGATCATCTATGTCGATAATCGATTGCAAGCCGGCATCTTCACCCAGGCCGACCTGGAGCTGCTGACCGCCATTGCGGCCAGCGCCTCGATCGCCATTGAAAACGCGCGCCTGTACCAGGTGGCGGTCGAAAAAGGCCGCATGGAGCGCGAGCTGCAAATGGCGCGTCGGGTGCAAGCCAGCCTGTTGCCCTCCACTGCCCCGGAGATACCCGGATGGGAGATTGCCACGCGCTGGATCCCTGCCCGAGAGGTGGCCGGCGATTATTTTGATTTCATTGAGCATCCGGATGGTGGCTTGGGCATCGTGATTGCGGATGTTACCGATAAGGGCATGCACGCCGCCCTGTTCATGGCAGCCACGCGCAGCATCGTACGGGCCAGCGTTTATGGAACGGCTCTACCGGCGGAGGCCATCTCGCAGGCCAACCGGGTAATCTGCGACGACGCGGCCGCCACCCTGTATGTCACCCTGGTGTATGCCCACCTGGAGCTCGAGTCGGGCAAAGTCACCTACGTCAACGCCGGGCATAATCCGCCGCTCTATTACCAGACGCAGCGTCCCGACCAGGTGAGCGAGCTGACCCGTACCGGCATGCTGCTGGGGGTGGAGCCGGCGGTTGACTTCCAGCAGCAGGAATTGTGGCTGCAGCCGGGTGATTTCATCTTGCTTTACACCGATGGGATTAACGAAGCGGTAAACGCCGCATTTGAACAATACGGTACCCGCCGGCTGAAAGAGCTGGCCATCCAATATTCTTCGGCTTCGGCCGGGGAAATTCTGGAAAAACTGCTTGAATCCGTCGATCGGTTCACCAATACCGATACACTCTTCGACGATATCACCCTGATCCTGGTCAAGCGGCGCTAAGCGTGGGCCCGATAATGGCCCAGGGATACTACCAGCAGTTATAATAGCACTATCTTCTCACCCATCTGGAGGGACAATGACCTACCCCATGATAATGGAATTTCATGTCTCGCGGCAGTCGCGTGATTACTACCTGTTCGAGGACAGCCTGTTCATGACCACGGGAAACGTGGTATTTGCCAATTTCCATGCTGCACGGGTCTTTGCTCAAAAGATGAACGACCGCCGCGATCTGGTCCATTACCCCGAGCGAGCGGTGCGCGCCGGGCAGATAAACGCCATGGGTTTGGTTGATGAAATCCTGCACCTGATCCTGGAGCAGTACCGCGAACAGCGCAACCCGCTGGTGATGGCCGAAGCTCTGGCCTGGCTGGAGGAAAACATCGGCGAGGACGAGGTCGAATCTGCCTTGCGCCGCTTTGGCGAGGATTTCCCACCCCTGGCGGTATACCGCCGGGAGACCAGCCTGGACGATTATATCGCCGACACATCCACCGATTCTCGCGGGCGCCAGGTTCCCAACCGGGAGATCATGCTGGAAGAAATGTTGATGCTGTGGCTGGCCAACATGAACCCGGCTTTTTCACCATTCCTGGAGCTTTTCGACGACGCCAACCTGGAAAAAGGCACCTCCTACCGGGAGATGATCCACAGCCTGAACGATTTCTTCGGTACCCAACCGACATTTGGTCCGGATGACGATAATCTGATTATGATGCTGCGCAAGCCGGCGCTGACGCACCCGCACTCGCTGAGCGCCCAGCTCGAGTTCCTGCGCACACGTTGGAGCAGCGTACTGGGCAGCCTGCTTTTCCGCCTGCTGCGCAGCCAGGACTTGATCAAGGAAGAGGAAAAGATCGTCATCGGCTTTGGCGGGCCGGGCCCGGCTCAGGTAGTGGAGTTTACCGGGTTAGAACTCGAGCCAGAGCAGTTCAGCCCGGACCGGGACTGGATGCCCAACCTGGTGCTGATCGCCAAAAAGCCTATGTCTGGCTGGACCAGCTTTCGCAAGAAATACCAAGAGCCGATCACCCGCCTGGACCAGATCCCGGATGAGGAGCTGGACAGCCTGGCGCGCTGGGGGTTCACCGGCTTGTGGCTGATCGGCTTGTGGGAGCGCAGCCCGGCTTCCAAGACGATCAAGCAGCTGCGCGGCAACCCGGACGCGGTCGCTTCGGCCTATTCGCTGTTCAGCTACGATATCGCCGCAGACCTGGGCGGCGAAGAAGCCTACCAGGTGCTGCGCGACCGCGCCTGGCAAGCGCGGCATCCGCCTGGCCTCCGACATGGTGCCCAACCACATGGGGATCGACTCGCGCTGGGTGATCGAGCATCCGGATTGGTTCGTCTCGCTGCGATTACAGCCCATTCCCTTCCTATACCTTCAACGGCCCCAACCTGTCCTGGGATGAGCGGGTGGGGATCTATCATCGAAGATCACTATTTCGACAACACCGATGCAGCCGTGGTCTTCAAGCGGGTGGATCACTGGACGCGGCGATACCCGCTATATCTATCACGGCAACGACGGCACCTCCATGCCCTGGAACGACACCGCCCAGCTGAATTACCTGATGCCGGAGGTGCGCGAAGCGGTGATCCAGACCATCCTGCATGTCGCGCGCAAGATTCCCGATCATCCGCTTCGATGCGGCCATGACCCTGGCCAAGACGCACTACCAGCGCCTGTGGTTCCCCGAGCCGGGCAGCGGCGGCGATATCCCCAGCCGCGCCGAGCATGGGCTTGACCAAGGAGCAGTTCGACGAGGCCATCCCGATCGAGTTCTGGCGTGAAGTGGTCGACCGGGTGGCGCAGGAAGTGCCGGATACCCTGCTGCTGGCGGAAGCCTTCTGGCTGATGGAAGGTTATTTCGTGCGCACCCTGGGGATGCACCGGGTTTACAACAGCGCTTTTATGAACATGCTGCGCGATGAGAAGAACCAGGAATACCGCCTGGTGATCAAAAACACGCTGGAGTTCGACCCGGAAATCCTGAAGCGCTATGTCAATTTCATGAACAATCCCGACGAGCGCACCGCCGTCGACCAGTTTGGCAAAGGCGACAAGTATTTCGGCATCTGCACCATGATGGCCACCCTGCCGGGGCTGCCGATGTTCGGGCACGGGCAGATCGAAGGGCTTCACCGAGAAATATGGCATGGAGTACCGCCGGGCCTACTGGGACGAGCAGCCCGACGGCTACCTGGTCGAGCGCCACGAGCGGGAAATCTTCCCGCTGCTGCGCCGGCGCTACCTGTTTGCTGAAGTGCAGAACTTCCTGCTGTACGATTTCTACACCGCCGAAGGCGCGGTCAACGAGGATGTCTTCGCCTACTCGAACCGGGTGGGTGATGAGCGCGCCCTGGTAATCTACCACAACAAGTGGGCTACAGCGCGCGGCTGGATCCGCACCTCGACCGCTTACCCGCAGAAAACCGGGGCGGGCGACGACCGCGTCCTGTTGCGCAAGAATCTGGGAGAAGGACTGGGGCTTTCCAACGACCCGAATACCTACGTGATTTTCCGCGACCAGGCCGGCAATCTGGAATATATCCGTTCCTGCCAGGAGCTGCACAATAACGGGCTATATATCGAACTGAAGCGCTTACCGGTATCATGTCTTCATAGACATGCGCCAGGTTCAAGATAACGAGTGGCGCCAGTATGCCCAGCTGTCCGCCTACTTAGAAGGGCGCGGCGTGCCCAGCATCGATGAGGCGCTCAAGGAGTTATTCTTGCAGCCAATCCTGACTGCATACCGCGGTTTGGTCAATCGCGAGTATTTCGAGTGGCTGGTCGAACACCGCCAGGAGCCAAACATAGAAGGTGAAGAGCCGGCTGAGAGCGCGCCGCTGCAGCCTGTGCTGGATGATGTTTTGCAAAAACTGCTGCTTCTGCTGGCCGAAGCACACGATCTGAATAAGGCCAACGGAGATGCGCAGCCCATTGCCGAGGGCGCCACAGGTGAGCTGGCGGCTGTTTTAGGCCTGCTTACCCTACGAGAAGACCTAAAACCATCAGAGAAAAAATCGCTGGCGAAAGCCGAGGAGTACCTGCTGGCCGGACCCGGGGGCAAGGTACCTTTGGCGAAGGCCGGTCTGCCGGTATGGGGCGCCCTGTTTGCCTGGACTTTCACCCACCGCCTGGGCTGCATCCAGATTGCGGCGGAAGATGGCGAATACCAGGATTGTGCCCTGCTCAGCCGGGCATGGATCGATGAATTGCTGCTGGGTAAAGTGATTGCCCAGACGCTGCAGGAGGCAGGAGCAGATGAAGGTACTGCCTGGCGAGCTGTTGACGCGGTGCGGCTATTGACCGAGCACGCCGCCTGGTACCAGGCTGAAGAAGGAGAAAAACTCACCGCCCAGGCCGTCCTGCAAGCCCTGCTGAAGGACAGCCTGGCGCAATCCTACCTGAAGGTCAATCGCTACCTGGGCATGCTGTATTACAACCAGGAGTCATACGAAGAACTGTTGTGGTGGCTGTTCGCGGTCAGCGTTGTACAAGCGAGCGCCCAGGACGCGAACGCCAGGTCCAAGAACCGTAGCGCCGCAATTCTGGATATCTACAAGCTGATCACCAAGCTGATTTCGGCGGGAGAGAAGTCGGATTACCTGGTGGATAAGCTGGTAAAGGCTGCTGGGGCTTAACAAAATAAACAGCCGGCTGGTGCAAATCTGCCGGCTGTTTTAATTTAATCGGCGTAACCGACGCGTACGCTACTGACACCTTCGGCGCGGCGTAAATGGCGTTGAAATACGCGGTCAGCATGCAAATGGGTGTACTGGCTGACGACATGCTGCAGGTCGGCAGACACTTCAGCCTCCAGATCGACGCCGGTAGCCAGGTGCACCAGGCGTACCGCCTGAGCGGCATATGCCACACAGTTCTTCGGCTCGATGCGGTCGAAATCATCAAAGTAAAAGCCGCATGAAGTAAACATACGCTGGCGCTCGCGCTGCGCTTCCAGCATCAGGTGCAGCCGGTGTGTCTGATCGCTGGTCAAGGCGTGCCCAGCCATCTCCCCAATCAGGCTCTCGGCGCTGCATTTTTGCAGAATGACATGGATATAGCGGCGGTTGAGCTCCCAGGGGTCATCCACCAATCGCTGGGCCACATCGGCGTACAACCGGTCAATCTCCTGGGACAGGCGCTCAAAAGCATGCCGCAGGTGGGCTTTCCAGGCGCCATCGTTCGGGGTGCAGGCGCAGTCGCCCGTCCAGCGGCGGACGCCGTGATGGCAGCTCCAGGAGGTGGGCTCCCGGATTTCCACGATCTGCCGCACCGGATGCTCTTTCAGCCACAATGCCGGGTAGGTCAGAGTCAGCCCGGCCTGGTGCCCGGCGCCATCCACCAGCCGCGCCAGGAAGCGATCGCGCATGTACTGGTGGTGGCCGTACAGCTCACCGTCCGAGGCAATCAATACCAGCTGCGCTTCCCCGCGTCGCGCTTTGTCCTTGCGGAAACCGGAGAGCAAGTTGTACTGGGCAAACTGGTCCGCGTTGATCGTCGCACCCGGGTCGAAGCTGATGCGTGCGCTGAGCTCGCGCTGGTAGAAAAACACGACCATGCTGCGCCCTCCCGGCAGCAACACCCTGTATGGCTCGGAGGGGTCAAGGGACTCACTGCGGGCGGACCAGGGCGCCAGGATGGTGAACTCGATCCCGTAGCGCGCCAGGACATCCAGCGTTTGCAGGTCAACAGCTGCCTCCGGCAGCCACATGCCCTGCGGGCGGCGACCGAAGCGATATTCAAAATCGGCGATCCCCCAGGCTACCTGGGTCTCTTTATCCCGGTCGGAGGCCAGCGGCAAAATCGTATGGTTGTACGCCTGGGCCATGGCGTTCCCGACCCCGTGCAGGCGCATGTTGACCTGATCCTGCTCGACGATCTTGCGATGCGTTTCCGGGTCGTGAGCCTGCATCCAGGAGATCAAAGTAGGCCCAAAATTAAAACTGATCTGCTCAAAATTGCGCAGATCAGCGTTAGGTCGGTAGCATTCAGCGTGGATACGCTCGTTCCAATTCGTAAAAGGAGACGAGCCAATTTCGTAGGGAATTTTACCTGTTAGAGGGTCTTCACGGGGAGGTTGGTAGAAATGAGCGTGAATGCAGTAAGATAAATTTGTCATAAAGAGGTCTGTATTGATCTCAACCGTAACAGCTGCTCGCTCTGCTTAAATTGTCTGGCAACTCGCCAATTCTAACCGATGGTTAACGTTTTGTGAAGAAGATTGTGACACATTTTAAGGTTAGTCGCACAATGCCAGGGGTGGGCAACTTTCGGTTACAATATAAGGTATCTCAACATCTGCAATCAAGAATAAATTCACCACATAGACCTGATGCCTACTTATCTGAACGCATTGTTTCTGGCTTTCGAGGCTGATCTGATCATTAAAGTCGGAGAATTGGTTGATGTGGCCGCTGACTGCTGATCATATTGTGGCTGTTTCACCGCACTACGCCGAAGAAATCCTGACCGAGCCTTTTGGCAGCGGGCTGGATGGTTTCTTGCGCCACCGCCGAGGCTCCATCTCAGGGATCCTGGATGGGCTGGGTATCGCCCGCATGGACCCTGCGAACGTCCCGCAATTGTCGCCAATTTCGAAGCAGCCGAGCCGGCTGCGCGTCTACCAGGCGTATGAGTTGCCTGCTGAGTGTCGCAAGCTGCAGCAGCGCGACATACAGCAAGGTATTTCCTGGGAACGTTCGGCGCGTGCATATCTGGCTCTCTACAACAAGCAGGGTTTGGCACACCAGCCAGACTATTTTGAGAGAAATGACGAGAGGAGGGAACTATGGAATTAAACCTTTTGAAGACCCGAGCAATTATTATGGCCGGTGGTGAAGGATCCCGGTTAGGTATTCTAACCGCCAAACGCACCAAACCGGCAGTGCCGTTCGCCGGAAAATATCGGATTATCGATTTCACCCTGTCCAACTGCGTCAACTCAGGTATCTTCGACGTGATGATCCTGGCGCAGTACCGCCCGCACTCGCTGATTGAGCATATCGGCGCCGGCGGCCCCTGGGATCTGAACCGAGACTTTACCGGTGGAGCACGCATCTATACCCCTTACAAAGCGCGCGGCTCCTCCGAATGGTATCTGGGAACGGCTGACGCCGTGCAGCAAAATTTCCTGTTCATCAAGCAGAACAACCCGGACCTGGTTCTGATCCTATCCGGCGACCATATCTACAACATGAATTACGCCGATATGATCGAATTCCATCGCCAGAAAGACGCAGATGTCACCATTGCCTCGATCAATGTCCCGCTGGCGGAAGCGACCGCTTTGGCATCCTGGGAGTCGATCCGGATGGACGGGTAAATGCGTTTGTGGAAAAGCCTGAAAGCCCCGCCATCCGACCTGGCGAATATGGGTGTGTACCTGTTCAACTTGAATGTGCTGGATAAAATGCTGTGGGAAGACCATCAAGACAGCCATTCCAGCCATGATTTCGGTAAAGACATCCTGCCACGCATGGTGAACAAGGGCATGCGCATTTTTGCTTACCCCTTCAGCGGCTACTGGGTGGATGTGGGGACGGTCAGCTCCTATTGGTAGGCGCACATGGACCTGCTGGCCGACCCACCACCAATCGACTTGAACAACCGGCGCTGGATCGTCCACACCCGCACCGAAGAGCGCCCGCCGGTGCGCATCGCGAGCAATGCTCAACATCGTCGACAGCATGATCGCCGATGGCTGCGTCATCTCCAGCGGGGCGATCGTCGAGCGCAGTGTACTCTCGCCGGGAATGATCGTCCACCCGGGGGCTGTGATCCGAGAGTCGGTGATCATGACCGACTCAGTGATCGGCCCGGGGCAGTGGTCGAGTACAGCATCCTGGATAAACAAGTGAAAATTGGCGAAAACGCCCATATTGGGGGATACGTAGCAGACGAGCAGCTGATCACCACGATTGGCAAACATGCCGATATACCGGCCGAGCTCGTCGTCGAACCAGGCGCGATCATCGGTCCAGATGTGTTCACCGGACGATTTCTCATCCAAGATCGTCCACAGCGACGATTATATCCAAACCAAGAGGGCACCCAATGAACTTTGAACGCGCATCCGGAATTATCCTGCATCCCACCAGCCTGCCGGGACCCTATGGGATTGGCGATCTTGGGCCACATGCCCACCGCTGGGTGGAATTCCTGGCAAAGTGCGGCTGTTCCTTGTGGCAGGTGCTGCCGCTCGGTCCTACCGGTTATGGAGATTCGCCCTACCAGTGCTTTTCGGCTTTCGCCGGGAATCCCTACCTGATCAGCCCGGAGCTGCTGCTGGCGGACGGCCTGCTTCAGCCAGAAGACCTGGCGGACATGCCGGAATTTCCGAAAGAGCGGGTCGATTTCGGCGCGGTCATCCCCTGGAAGATCGGCCTGCTCGACCGGGCGTATGCTCGCTTTCAAAGCCGCGGCAGGTAGCGAGCTCCTGCAAGAGTTCAATACCTTCCAGCAGGTAAAAGCATCCTGGCTGGATGATTTTGCCCTGTTCATGGCTTTGAAAGAAGCCAATGGCGGCGGGTCGTGGGTCAACTGGAGCCATGCCTTGCGCAGCCGGGATCCAAAGGCGCTGGAAAAAGCTCGCCAGGAGTATGCCGATGCCATTTGAACGCCAGAAGTTCCGCCAGTTCCTGTTCTTCCGCCAGTGGGATGATCTGCACCAATCTGCCCGGCAAAAAGGCATCCGGATCATCGGAGATATCCCGATCTTCGTAGCGCATGACAGCGCCGATGTCTGGGCTAACCCGGAGCTGTTTTACCTGTATAAGAACGGAAAGCCCGAAGGTGGTGGCTGGCGTGCCGCCGGATTATTTCTCGCCTACCGGCCAGCTGTGGGGCAATCCACTCTACCGCTGGGATGTTCATACCGCCAGCGGGTATGCCTGGTGGATCGAGCGCATCCGGGCAGTGCTGGAGCTGGTGGATATCATCCGCCTCGATCATTTCCGCGGCTTTGCCGGTTACTGGGAGGTGCCAGGCAGGGCCAAAACCGCCGAGAAGGGACGCTGGGTGCCGGCTCCGGGGATGGATTTCTTCAACACGGTCAAGGCAACCCTGGGCGAACTGCCGATCATCGCCGAAGACCTGGGTGTGATCACACCGGATGTGGTCGCCCTGCGCGACCATTTCGGACTGCCAGGGATGAAGATCATGCAGTTTGGCTTTGGCGACATGCCAGAGGACACCTTCTTGCCGCACAATCACGTGAAGAACTGCGTGGTATATACCGGCACGCATGATAACGATACTGTCCTGGGCTGGTACGAACGCGTCCAGGAGCACGAGCGAGATTTCTACCGGCGTTACCTGGCCAGAGATGGCAGCGATGTCGCCTGGGATATGATCCGCGCCGCCTGGATGTCGGTGGCGAGTCTTTGCCCTGGCGCCCTTGCAGGATCTGCTCAGCCTGGATAACCGGGCACGCATGAATTACCCCGGCAACCCGAGCGGCAACTGGACCTGGCGCATGGTCGAGAAGGACCTCTCCCGGAGACTGCTCAACCGCCTCAAAGAGACCAATTACTTATACGCCCGCCTGGCAGCCGGTTACGCGGAATCTGCTGTGGATGATGAAGAGAAGGAAGCAAACGAGACGATCCAACCCAAGGATTGATCTCCCCCTTGCTTATTAATCAACGAGCGGTGCTGCAGGCAGATTGCCTGTCGCTACCGCTCGTATTTTTTTATCAACTTAGTGCGTGGCGCAGGCGATGCACGGATCGAAGGCGCGCACCACCCGGCCCACGGCGCGCTCCAGTTCCAGGTTGATGCCCTGGGGGTTTATGTAGCGATTTGCGGCCACGGTCAGGGCGCGTTCGATCGCCAGCATGTTGTGGACGGTGGGGATAATGAAGTCCGCCGAACGGATGCGCCCGTCTTCGATCACATAGTGGTGGATGAGCGGGCCACGCGGCGCCTCCACCATGCCAAATCCTTCTCCATCGCGGGGTATATGCGGCACGGCCACCGCAGCCAGTATCGAGCGGCTGGCTGAGGATCTCGGCGGCGCGCTCGATGGCGATAAACCAGCTCGATGCCGCGGCACAGGTCGAAGAGCAGGATGCCGTGCGCCGGGATGCCGAAAGCCTGCTGGAACTGCAGCAGGTATTCATCGGCCCGCGGCGTGCCCATGGCCCGCGCCATGTTGATACGCGCCAGGCTGTTGGCACGCATTACCTGGCCCTGGTAGCTCGTTTGCCCGGCGTAACTGTACTCGCTCTCCTGGAAGGTCAGGTAATCGCGATAATTGCGAGCCGGGAAGCTGTCGCTCACCACACCGTGCGGGTCCATCACCCGCAGGATATCGCTGTCCAGGTCGGGGAAGGTAGACCCGGTGGCAGCCAGGTAATAGGTCGGCTCATCATCACCCCAGGTGCCGATCCGGTCGCGCAGCTCGAAGGAAGCCTTCCAATAGTGATCATACAGATCGCAGGCAATCGGCAGCACCTCCAGCAGCTCCTGGCGCATCTTCTCGGCAGCCTGCGCGTCGATACCGCTGGACATGCCCCCCACAACCGCCTTGATCGGGTGGATGAACTGACCGCCGGCGGTGGTGATCAGGTTAGTGCCTGCCCGGCGGACGCGCAATGCCGAAAAAGAAATGGCCGCCCGTTCATCTCGCGGGCCATCCGCCTCGGCTGCCGCCTGGAAGATGCTGCCCACCCCCAGACGGTCTGGCATGGTAAAAATGAATAATGAGGTCGCCTGGTTTTGGATCAGCTGTCCGAGCAGAAGCAGCTCGCGGATCTTGTGCGCCAGGGGTGGCGGATTCACGCCGTAGGCATCTTCCAGGGCTTTGACTGCGGCGACATGATGAGCCGTAGAGCATACCCCGCAGATACGCGGCACAATCACCGGCATTTCTTCGGCCGGGATGCCTTGCACAAAATGATCAAAGCCGCGCAGCTCCATGGCTTGAAAGTGAGCGGAAACGACTTGCCCATCAATTTCTTCAACGACCACCTGGGCGTGTCCTTCAATCCGGCTGAGGGGGAAAATCATGACGGCCATGTTATAAAACCTTATCTTTCGAGCGCGGCTTGCGGTGCAGCTCATCATAATCGCTGAACTGGAAGAGGAACATGGCCAGCTGCGGAGATCGCAAGGCCAGCTCCAGCTCTTCGACAGGGATATCGGTCATATTGGTGAAAACTCGCAGGATGGAAGTCATCCAGGCAGTCGATTCTTTCTCAATGAAGGCATTAGACGGGCCGCGGCAGCCCACGCAGGGGTGTCCCGGACGGGTGCACAATGCCCGGCAGCCGGCGCGCGTGGATGTGCCAATGCACAGGTATCCCTGGTTCACCAGGCACAGCTGCGGGTCAACCGAACCTTTCATGAACCCGCTCAAATGGGTCGGTCGGATTGTTTTGTCCTTGCGCCGCCCGCACTCCTGGCATACGCTGGAGGCTCCCTTGAAATCATCCCGATCGTTGAGCGCCGCCATGAAGAGCTCCGGGGTGGGCGGGCAGCCCGGCAGGTACAGGTCAATTTCCACCCACTCATCCACCGGGTGAGATTTCGGCAGCAGGCGGGGTACATGCCGGCGCGTCTCTTGCGTCAGGAACAGCGAGCGCACCTCATCCCGGTCACCAAGGTGAGCGACACCGCCGGAGATGGCGCAGGTGCCCACTGCCACCACCTGTCCTGCCTGTCGGACAGCTTTGCGCAGGTTATGCAGGTCTTCGTCGGTGCGCACGCTGCCACTGACAAACAGCAGGTCGACTGCGGGCAGGTCGTGGGCCGAAGTCACCAGCGGCATATAGGCCAGCTTGTAATGGTCGATCCATTCCTCGGCATTGAGCAGAGCCACCTCGCACCCAGCGCAAGACGATAACTGCAGCACGGCAAATGATTTCATAACACTCCTCTTCAGGAAACCAGCAGGCGGTCGATGGCCTCGGTCAGCTCGGCCAGGGTGCTGGCATGCAGAACGACATCACAGCCGGGGGCATATTTGAGCATATCGCTGTCGCCGGTGCCCCACAGAGCCGGGGCTTCAGGGTTCAGCCAGATCGTGCGGCGGCTGCGCCGGGCAACCTGATTGAAGAGGTCCAAGCGTGGGTCATTGTAATTGTTGCGCCCATCCCCAACCAGTGATCCAGGTCGTGCGCTGGTCGATGCATCCAGGTGCTCCCGATGAAAATCATCCAGGCTGTTGCCCAGGTCGGTGTTGTAATAACCGGAGGGCATGCGCTCCAGCACCTGCGAGACAGCCTGGCGGGGATCATTCTGCACGAAATCCGGCGAGATATATTCCAGGTGATCGATAAAAGCAAAGGCGATGCGTCTTGCTGATCTGGTCCTGCATGGCAAAGATCAGGCTGAGCATCAGCTCGGAGCAGTAGCGCATCGAAGTGCTGATGTCGCACATCACCACCAGCTTGGGCTTCAGTGTTCGCTGGCGGTGCTTGCAGCTCGATGGGAACGCTGCCATGCTTCAGATTGGCCCGGATGGTGGCCTTGGCATCCAGCTGCCCGGTCTTGGCCCGTTTCTGGCGCAGGGCCACGCGCGTGCGCAGGGCCGCAGCCAGGCGCTGCACTTCTTTGCGCAGGCGCTCCATGTCATGGTCGGAAAGGGAACTGAAAGGCCGGTTCATCAAGTTATCCAGGCCTTCGCCGGGTGGGCGGTTGCTCATGTTTTCGGCAATGCGCTGGCCGGCATACTGGCGCAGCTGGTCTTCCAGGGCTTGCTGGTTGGCCTGCAGCAGCTGGCGCATCTGGTCCACCCGCTCCTTGTTCATGCCCAGCTTCTGCGAGCAGCTCGGACAGCTCGTTCAAGCGCTTCCTGCACCTCTTTGAAGCGCAGCGCTTTCTTCATGCGCTGCACCATCCACTCGCGGTAGCGCATATCATCGGCCTGGTTCAAGCCGACCATGCTGGCCAGGCGTTCCAGCTCCTGCTGGCTGAGCTGCTCGCCCTTCAGAGCTTCTCGAGCATCTTGCGAAGTTTCTCGTTGAACTGCGCAGCGCCTCCGCCAGCTTCTGCGCTTCTTCGGGGGACAGATCGTCCGACAGGTTGGTCATCGGCGGCGTATCACTGCTGCCGAAGAAGAGCGGGAACAGCTCGTCGAAGACCGGCAGGCTAGCCGGCATCTTTGACCAGAGTGGCTTGCAGGCTCAGGCGGAAGGCTTCGCGGTCCTTGATGCCCAGGCTGTCCACGGCCCGGAAGGCGTCGGCGCTTTCCGCCAGGCTGATGCGCACACCTGCCGCCCGCAAGGCGGCGATAAACTTGAGAATGCGCTCTTCCATGACCGGCTTAATTACTCCAGCGGGGAGCGGCGCGGCTGTCGCCGCGATCGTCAGAGCGCCCGCCGCCTGGCGGCTGCTGCAGCCAGCGCCGGGCTCGCTGCAGGTCGCTTTCATGCTTCAGCAGCACGCTCAGGGTGGTTTCCAGCATCGCATTATCCAGCTGCTTGGCATTCAAGGTCACCAGCGCCTTGGCCCAATCCAGCGTCTCGCTGATGCTGGGCGATTTGCGCAGATCCATCGTGCGCAGCTCCTGGACCAGCTCGACCGCCTGGCGGGCCAGCTTGGGCGAGAGCTCGGGGACTTTCAGGCGCACCACCGCCAGTTCCTGCTCGATGGTGGGATAATCGATGAAGATGGTACAGGCAGCGGCGTTTGAGTGCTTCGCTCAGCTCGCGGGTGTTGTTGCTGGTCAGCAGCACCAGCGGGCGGTGCACCGCGCTGAGCGTCCCAAGCTCGGGCACGCTCACCTGGAAATCGCTCAGCACTTCCAGCAAAAATGCTTCGAACTCGGCATCCGCCCGGTCGATCTCGTCGATCAGCAGGACGGCCGGCTGCTCGCTCAGGATGGCTTTCAGCAGCGGGCGCTGCAGCAGAAAGCGCATCGAGAAGAAGACATCTTCCTCCTGCGCCAGCCGGTCGGCGGCAGCAGTCAGGCTTTCGATCCCGGAAAGGGTCTCCTGCAGCTTATCGCGCAGCAGCTGGGTGTACAGGAGCTGCTTGGCGTATTCCCACTCGTAGAGCGCCTTGGTCTCATCCAGCCCTTCGTAGCACTGCAAGCGGATCAGCTCGCGCCCGGTGGCGCCGGCGATGGCTTTGGCCAGCTCGGTCTTGCCTACGCCCGCCGGGCCTTCCGTCAGCAGCGGTTTGCCCAGCTCCTGGCTGAGGAACATGATCGTGGCGATTTCATCGCTGGCAATATACTGCTGCTCTGTTGAGGGCTGCCTTGTAGTTCCTGCGGCGAGCGAAAATCGCTCGCTTCAGTCATTCACTTCTTCCTTCTCTTCTTCCTTGTGCTTTCGCAGCCATTCAGGCGCAGCACGCTGCAAGTCCTCCAGCGAGACACGGTTTACCCGGCGGCAGTGCGGGCAGGGGACGTTGACATGCACCAGGTTTTGCTCGGTGGCTTCATCTAGTGCTGCGATGACACTTTCTTTACCCATTGCGAAGGGCTTGTGGCAGTGAAAACAACGGATTTGCATTGGATCCTCCTGGAAGTAAGGTCATTAGGTGAGGGTTTCCGGCGATCGACAGGATCATCCTCTTGCAGATACCTTGATTTGGATTTATGCCCCTGTTTGTCTTAATTATAACATCCCTTCCGGGCAAGGATTCAATCATGGTCCCACTGAAAGGCTGACCGGCCGAACTAACCGGATGCACCAATCTGGTTCATGCGGTTATAATTACGGCATGTCCGATTATTACACACGCAGCGGGGATGATGGCTTTACCGGCCTGTTAGGGTGAAGGGCGCATCCCTAAGTATCACCTGCGCATGGAAGCGGTGGGGACGGTGGATGAAGCCACCGCAGCCCTGGGAGTCGCCCGCTCGGTTTGCCGAGAGCAAAAGACCCGTGAGATCCTGCTGGCGGCCCAACGTGACCTGTATCACCTGATGGCTGAGCTCTCCGCCTACGCCCCAAAACGCCCCCAAGCTTCCGGGTAATCGACGAAGAAAAGGTCGGCTGGCTGGAGGCACAGGCGGAGACGATCGGAACACTGGTAAACATGCCTAGGGAGTTCATTATCCCCGGGGATACCCCCGCCGGCGCCGCCCTGGATCTGGCACGCGCCATCGTGCGCCGCGCGGAACGCTTGCTGGCGCAGCTGCTGCACAACCTGGAAATCGAGAACCCCGAACTGCTGCGCTACCTCAACCGCCTGTCTTCGCTGTGCTTTGTACTCGAGCTGTTTGAAAATCAGGCTGGCGGGCAGTCCACTCCCACCCTGGCAAAAGACTGAGCCCCAGCCAATCGGCCAGGGCTCAGCATTCCGCTCGCAATATTGTTGCGGGCGGATTTTTCATCAAAGGGGTTTTAGCTGCCGGTCGCCAGCGCCTGTTCGATGGCCTGCTGGATGGAAGTTGGATCGGGCGATTCCACCCGGACACCGTTCACAAAAATACTCGGGGTGGCATTGACGCCATACTGTTCGCCAAGGGCCAGATCGGCGTTGATATCGGCCTCAAACTGGTTGTCATCAAAACAACTGTTGAAGGCGCCCATATCCAAATTGAGGGCTTCCGCCATGGCTACCAGGCGCTTGTTGGCATAAGCACCCTGGTTTTCGCCACTCCAGTTGGCGAAGAGGGTATCGTGATAATCCCAGAAACGACCCTGGTCGGCGGCGCACATGCTGGCGTTGGCGGCCTGGTCGGATTCTTTGCGAGAAACACGATCATCCAGGAAGGGATACTGGCGGTAGATAAACCGCACCCGGCCGTCGGCAACGTACGAGTTGACGATCAGCGGTTCAACCGATTCGGCAAAGCGGGCACAGGCCGGGCACTGGAAGTCAGAAAAGACCTCCACCACCACAGGAGCCGATAGCGCTGCCCAACTCGCGGCCGCTTTCCTGCGGGCGGGCAACCGGGGTGATGGATGCCACCTCGGCGGGGATCAAAGAGGGAACGACGATAATCGCCATGATGATCAGGGCAATCCCTACAATCACCATGACTGTGATCAGCCGGCGCTGCTGATCTTTCTTCTGCCTCTGCTGCTGAACTTGCTTTCTTTTACTGGTATTGCTGGTATTGCTGGGCTTGTTGCTCATTCTTCTGCTTCTCCAAAATTTTATAAATTTCCACAAAACTGTGGTGTTGCTTAACCACGGTCTGCCAGGATACCGAGCTGGTAGACCGGGTATTCCTCACCCGTCAGCTTGAAACCAAGCTTGTGATACAGGTTCAGTGACGAGGCGTTATCGCTCTGGGTATTCACCGTTACTTTATAAATTCCTCGCCGGGCGAATTGGGATAAAAGGTCGACCAGCAGGGCTTTGCCAATGCCGTGCTCCTGTTTTTCCGGCACAACCGCCAGGCGAGCCAGGTGGCCGCCCATCGGCGTGGATGTGCTGATCTGGTAGCCAACCATCTGGCCGTCCTGCTCGACGACCGTGGCAATCGCTGCCTGGCGATAAGCCAGCTCCAGGCAGCTCTCGGTATTCTGCCATAGCGGCGAGAATGCGGACCGGTCGATGGCTTGCACTGCGCCCAAGTCATCCAGGTTCATCGGCCGGATGCACAGGCCGGGATCATGCTCGACTGGCGGGATGGCCTGGCGTGACCAGCTTAACATGACCACCCGACTGCTTTCATTGAAAAAGCTGCGCTCCAGTAAAGGATGTAACCAGGGCCGCAAAGGCAGGGCGGCAACGATTAGCGTTGCCTGATTCTGGCTGAGATAGGCGTAAGCTTCCGGCCACAACTCGTCCCAGGCAGATTCTAACGGAAAGTTGGAAGCCACTGCAAACAGCCGTATCCAGGCTACGCCCGGTGGATTCACCGGACAGGCCAGGGCGGCAACAATTTCCCCGTCTGCTTCCAGAAGCAAGAACGGGGCCTCGTCCAATCCAATCCAGAGGCGCCCGCCAATCCAGGTGGCGGTGGACGTATACCGTTTCCAGGTGTACCAGCTTTGCCAGCCGAGAATAATCGTCTGGCGTGGCCGTACGAATCAATGAATGTACTGAGGTTACCATAAGGGTTAAAGTCTTACCATAAATGCCCTTTATGCCTGCTTACACCTGTATTAGAATAAGGTAAATTTATTTCGGAGATATCACCGTGCAAATTTGCTCGCAATGCTACGCACAACTTCCAGATTCTGCCACCAACTGCTCTGTGTGCAATTCAGACCTGAGCGAGTACTCGGTTACGGCAATGGTGCTGAAAAAGTTCCAGGAAAACTCGCGGGTCTTATACGTCCGCGTGACTGTGGGACATGATTGCTGCCCCGCCTGCCGGGAAGCCGAGGGCGCTTACCCGAAGGATAAAGCCCCTAAACTGCCAATCGAAGGCTGCAGCCATGCCCTGGGCTGCCGCTGCTTTTACCAACCATTCCTGGATGATATTTATCCCTAAACGACAGCCGACCCCGCGGGGCTTCGCCGCAGACGGCCGACCCTGCGCGAGCTGAGTTCAGGACTTTGCTTGCCGAACCAAGACAGATAATGGACCTGCAATGACATGCGGAAATGCGAGCCTGCGAAAGCAGGCTTGAATCCGTTTACAGAACGGGGTGTCGTTGCTGCTGCGGCTCGAAGTCCCCGATGGATGACTTTCCCTGAGGCGGTCAGCCGTCGGAATCAAGAGACTTTTGATCGCTAGGATTTTGAATGCTTGCTCTCGCTCGACGATGCAGCCTCATAGCTGCAGGCGGGTGAACTCCAGCGCTTGCTGGCGATCGGTTACCTGGCCGGTAGCCTGGGCTTCACGCAGGGCTTCGAGAAGGCGGCCGATTTGCGGGCCGGGCTGCAGGTCGAAAGCCTGCATGAGAGCGTGGCCGTCCAATAAAGCCGGCGGCGTAATGCTTTCTTCCGGGTGCTCCCACCAGGCTTCCAGCAAGCTGCGGGCAATGTCCAGCTGGCGCATCCAGGTATCTTGCGACAGGCTGGGGCCGTAGGTCGCCAGGGTGTCCGCCAGGGCGTGCAGGCAGATATCTACACCCGCCGGCCCGGTATCGCGAAAGAAACGGTAAATGGCCCGCCGGCTGGGCAAACCCTCCATTTGGGCCAGCAGCAGCGGCCGCATGTGATGCCGCACGATGGTTCTCAACCGGTCGATCTCATCATTGCTCAAGTGCAGAGCCTGGCCCCTGAGGTTCACCAGCTGCTCCCCCAGCATCTCATGCTCCAGGAAGCGCACCCGCCCGTCCGGTGCCTGCCGGCGCGTGGCAGGTTTGCCGGAGTCGTGGTAGAGTGCGGCCAGGTGGAGCAAGGCGCGCGGCGAGCGGTTGGGGTTCAAGGGGCGCGCCAAATGTTCGTGCAGCTGCTGGCGATAGCGGCCCAGGCGCACCGAAACCAGTCCCAGGTACAAGCTGCCGTGGGCTTTCGAGTCAAACTCAAGCTCCAGGGTATCGAGCAGCGCTTCCAGGCCCCTCACCACATCCAGTGTATGCCCCCAAACATCCCGGACATGCGGCGGCGGCTGCTCGACGCCTTTCAGCTCCGCCAGTTCCGGTAAAACGTAGGGAATACCACCCAGGATATCCAGCGTCTCCAGGGCGGTAGCTGGTCGCGGTCCTTCCAGGATGTGGAAAAGCTCATCACGCAGCCGCTCCGGGGAGACCTGCGCCAGGAGTGGCAGCGCCGGCGTATCTGTGCCCTGGTCTCGGCCTGAATAAACCAGCGGTTGGCATTGGCCAGTCGGATACCCCGCAGGGCGCGCAGCGGATCATCTTGCATGGCGCTTTGCGAACAGGCCCGCAGCAACCCCTCGGCGCAGGTCTTCCAATCCACCCAGCGGGTCTACCAGCCGATTGAGGGCATGCAGCGGGAGCGCCATGGCATTCATCGTGAAATCGCGCAGCCGCAAATCGCTTTCCAGGTCCGGGCCGCGCAAGCCGGCAAAATCCAGCACCTGCCGGCTGCCATCCGGTAAGGACAGAATCAGGCGGGCTGTGTCTCGGCTTTCATCCAGCGGGTAGTAGGCGGCCTGGATGGCATTCGCCAGACGTGCGGGCTGTGCCCAGTACATCTCCGCTGAGCGCAAAATCCAGGTCCTTGATCTCCCGCTGCAGAAAAGCATCCCGAACCGCACCGCCCACCAGGTAAACAGGGGTTTCGGCGGGGAAAAACTGCTGCAGGCGGGTGAGGATGTCGGGAAAGATCAACGCCATGCGAGATTATCCGGAAGGCGAGAAGCGCGCCAGATCGACGGTGGCGATAAACGGCAGGTTGCGGTAGTACTCATCCAGGTCCAGGCCATAGCCAAAGACGAATTTATTCGGGATGGTAAACCCGCGGTAATGGATCGGGACATCGACCTCGCGCCGCTCCGGCTTATCCAGCAGCGTGCAGACGCGCAGCGTCTTGGGATGGCGGGTTTTCAGCAGGTCCAGCACAGAGGCGATGGTGTACCCGCTGTCGACAATATCTTCCACCAGCAGCACGTTGCGCCCGGAGATGTTCTCCACCAGGTCCATGGTGATGCGCACCTGGCCGGTTGTCTGGCGGGAGGCGCCGTAAGAGGAAATCGCCATGAAGTCGACCGAGTTCAGCACGGTCAGGTGGCGCATCAGGTCGGTGAGGAAGATCACCCCGCCGCGCAAGATGCAGATCAGGTGCAGGGTCTCGCCCTGGTAATCGCGGTTGATCTGCTCCGCCAGCTCGGCAATTCGCACCTGCAGGGTGGCTTCATCGATCAGGATCTCATCCAGAAATTCGTGATAGTCTTGCATGCTTACTCCTCATTTCTCGCGCGGTACTTCGTGGTGCTGCCTGCAGCGGGCTTCGTACAGTCTCGGCGGCGCCAACGATCACCACCGGGATCATGATATCTGGCCGGTTGGCCGTTCACCAGGCGCTGCGTACGGCAGGCCGACTCGCCGCAGACCATGCAGATGGCGTGCAGCTTGTCCACCATCTCGGCTTTGGCCATCAGCTCTGGCATCGGGCCAAAAGGCTCGCCGCGGAAATCGGTGTCCAATCCGGCTACGATCACGCGGATGCCGCGCTCGGCCAGCTCCTGCACCACGCCGACGATACCCAGGTCGAAGAACTGGGCTTCGTCGATCGCTACAACCGTCGTGTCCCGGCTTGAGGTTTTCCAGGACCTGAGCTGAGGAACCCACCGGCTGCGCCTGGAACTCGGCGCCGGAATGCGATTTGACTTTCTCGACTGCGTAGCGCACGTCAATGGCCGGCTTGAAAGCCTGCACCGTCTGGCGGGCAATCGTCGCGCGCCGCAAGCGGCGGATGAGCTCTTCCGTCTTCCCACAAAACATAGATCCCGTGATCACTTCGACCGATCCGTTATGATGTATCATGGCCTGGCGCTGCTCCTCTATTGTTTGCAAATGGCTTCCGGTATTTTACCTTCCCAGGACAATTTTAGGATGAGAATCGAAAACAAAAACCCCCTTCAGGGGATGAAGGGGGTTTCGATACACAGATGCATTTGACCGCTAAACGACGATCTCTTCGGCAGCTTCCGGCAGCTCGTAACCAAACCGGCGCAGGGCCTTCTTCAGATCGGCCAGGGATTTCCGCCCGAAGCCTTCGATATTGAGCAGAGTCTGCTCGCCATCGGCCAGCTTCTCCAGCACCTGGCCCACATTTTCGATGCCGGCCTTCGCCAGGGTTTCGTTGACCCGCGGGCTCAGGTCGAGCTCGGTGACCGGGCGGGAGAGAGAGGTTCGGGAAGTTTCGCGGGCTTCGGCATCGGCCAGATACTGCTTGCGGGCTTCGATCTTCTTATAGAAGCGATCAACCTGGCCTTCGGTGTCCACGATGCGCTGCTCGCCAGTGTAGAACGGGTGGCATTTGGAGCACACGTCGGTGTGGATGGTCTTGCGGGTCGAGCCGGTCTGCCAGGTATTGCCGCACGCGCAAATTACCGTCGCATCAACATAGTAGGTGGGATGAATTTTTTCTTTCATAATATGGATCCCTTATTCCGCCACAGCTTCGGCATCTGGGACGACGCTGACGCGCTTGCGGTTATCTCGGATGGTCTCGTACATCACGATCCCGTCCGAAGTAGCAAACAGAGTATCGTCTCTACCGACATCCACATTCTTGCCGGGCTTAATGCGGGTGCCACGCTGGCGAACCAGGATATATCCGGACAGAACGCGCTGCCCACCATAAACTTTTACACCCAGGCGCTGGCCCTGGCTGTCTCGACCGTTGCGGCTGGATCCGCCGCCTTTTTTATGTGCCATACCAACCTCTCACTCTGCCCCATTCACGGAAATGGAGTCAACTTGTAAACGGGTATATTTCTGGCGATGACCCTTCTTTGTGCGGATGCGCTTCTTGGGCTGCATATCGAAAGATGATCACTTTATCGCCTTTTACCTGGCCAAGCACTGTGGTCTTGACCACTGCGCCGGGAACATGCGGCGCGCCGATGCTGATGTCTTCACCATCGGAAATCAACAGGACATGGTTCAGATCCAGGCCCTCACCAACTTCGGCGATGAAGTAATCGACTTCGATCACACCGCCTTCGACGGCTTTATACTGTTTGCCGCCGTCTTCCACAATTGCATATTTCATTAGTTTTCCTCCAATCTTCACTTCGCCGCCAAACCCGCTGGTGATTTTGGGCTACGCCCGAGCCGGCTGGCGGGGAAGTTGGACACATACAGAAACCCCGGCATACATTCTGCCAGGGCAGAGCGGGCTGAATTATACAGGCACGCTGGAAATGTGTCAAGGCATTCAAGCAAAACATCCGGCGGAACCAGGTTTCCCATTAACCGCCGGATGTATATGATCCAGGAAGTGCTAGAGGATTAGCCCTTTAGCTTAGCGTGCGCCTTGGCGTAGCGAGCAGCCACCTCGTCCCAGTTGACCACATTCCACCAGGCATTCAAGTAATCGGCGCGGCGGTTCTGGTAATGCAGGTAGTAGGCGTGTTCCCACACATCCACCCCAAAGATCGGCTCCAGGCCGGCGGTCAGCGGATTGTCCTGGTTCGGAGTGCTGGTCACCGACAGCTTGCCCTCTTTATTCATGACGACCCAGGCCCAACCGGACCCGAAGCGTCCCATACCGGCCGCGTTGACCTGGGCGATCAAGTCCTTCACCCCACCGAAAGCGGACGTGACTGCGAATCCAGCCGCCCACCTTCTGGAAAGAGCTCTCCATGAAGTTGGAGACTTTGGCCATGGTGTCCTCACCCTCGGCAACTCGGGAAGGCCCCATGATTTCCCAGAACATAGTGTGGTTGATGTGACCGCCGCCGTTGTTGCGCACCGCGGTGCGCACAAACTCGGGCAGGCTCTCCAGGTTGACCATCAGCCATTCCAGGCTTTTGTCCTGCAGCTCCGGAGCACCTTCCAGAGCTTTGTTAAGATTCGTGACGTATGCGGCGTGGTGCTTATCGTGGTGAATCTGCATCGTGAGGGTATCGATGTAGGGTTCCAGCGCGTTGTAATCATAGGGGAGGGGGGAAAGCTCAAATGCCATGGGTACTACTCCTTGAAGTTCTCGTTCAGATTTTTCAAATATTTTATAGATTTATTATACAAATTGCATCAAACTTGTCAAGCCGCCGGGAAGTTAAAACTCACTTTCATATGAGATCTCTAACAAATCACAATCATAGGCAAGCTGTGGTAAACTATTCGATTGGTGAAATCAACCCCGTCTTGGGATAAAAGCTAAAAATTCAGGAGTTTTTAAAAATGAGCGAAAAGAAATGGGTTTATCTGTTTAATGAAGTGGAAGCGGCCGAAGCTTCGGTCGGCGGCAAATGGGATGGCGTGCGCTCCCTGCTGGGCGGTAAAGGCGCCGGTCTGGCAGACATGACCCGCGCCGGCGTGCCCGTGCCCCCCGGCTTCACCGTTACCACCGAAGCCTGCAATGCCTACCTGGCGGCAGGCGGCAAATTCCCGGCTGGCATGTGGGAGCAGGAGCTGGATGCGCTGAAGCAGGTCGAAACGCAAACCGGCAAGAAGTTTGGCGATCCCAGCAACCCGCTGCTGGTTTCCTGCCGCTCTGGCGCCAAGTTCTCCATGCCCGGCATGATGGACACCGTGCTGAACATCGGCCTGAACGACGCAGACCGCAGCAGGGCATGGTCAAGCTGACCGGCGATGAGCGCTTCGTCTATGACTCCTACCGCCGCCTGGTGGAAATGTTCGGCTCGGTGGTGCTGGGCATCCCCGACGAAGCTTTCGAAGCATCCGCTGGCCGAGTACAAAGCCAAGAAGGGCTACAAACTCGACACCGAAATGACCGCTGACGACTGGAAAGCCATTACCGAGACTTCAGAGAGGTGGTCCAGGACGAACAAGGGCTTTGACTTTCCGCAGGATCCGTACAAGCAGCTCGAGCTGGCGACCGAAGCCGTGTTCAAGTCCTGGAACGGCAAGCGCGCCATCGATTACCGCAACGCTGCCGGCATCGCCCACGATCTGGGCACCGCCGTCAACATCGTCACCATGGTCTTCGGCAACATGGGCGAGAACTCCGGCACCGGCGTGGCCTTCACCCGCGACCCCGCCAACCGGCGAGCACAAGATGTACGGCGATTACCTGCTCAACGCCCAGGGCGAAGACGTGGTGGCCGGCATCCGCAACACCGAGAAGATCGAGAACCTGGGCAAGGACATGCCCGAGGCCTATCCAGCAGTTCCTGGAAATCTACCGACAAGCTGGAAAAGCACTACCACGATATGCAGGATGTCGAGTTCACCATCGAGCACGGCAAGCTGTGGATGCTGCAGACCCGCAACGGCAAGCGCACCGCCAAGGCCGCGGTCAAGATCGCTGTGGATATGGCGAACGAAGGCCTGATCACCAAGGAAGAAGCACTCTGCGCGTCACCCCCGAGCAGGTGGATACCCTGCTGCACCCGCAGTTCGACGCCGAAAGCCAAGGACGCAGCCAAGAAGACCGGCCGCCATGTATGCCAAGGGCGTGAATGCTTCGCCCGGCGCGGCTGTCGGGCAGGTGTACTTCGACGCCGACACCGCCGAGAACATGGCCAAAGAACAGAAGCAGGACGTGATCATGGTGCGCCCGTTCACCAAGCCGGATGATGTGCACGGCATGCTGGCCGCCAAAGGCATCCTGACCAGCGAAGGCGGCGCGACCTCCCACGCGGCAGTGGTTGCCCGCCAGTTTGGCGTCCCCTGCGTGGTTGGCGCCGCCGAGATCCGCATCGACCTGGAAAAGCGCCAGATGGTCGCCAACGGCAAGGTCGTCAAGGAAGGCGATGGATTTCTGTCGACGGCACCAGTGGCGAGGTCTTCCTCGGCCAAATCCCGACCACTGCACCCAACCTGGAAGAGCAGACCGACCTGCTCACCCTGCTCAAGTGGGCGGATGAAATCTGCGCCACCCCGGGCATCCGCACCGCGCCCGCACGGCTGGCCGACCAAGGGTCTGCAGGTGTGGGCCAACGCCGATTACCCGGCCGATGCCCGCCGCGCGCGCGCTTACGGCGCCGTTGGCATCGGCCTGTGCCGCACCGAGCACATGTTCTTCGAGCCGCAGCGCCTGCCGATCGTGCAGCGCATGATCCTGGCCGAAACCAGCGCCGAGCGCACCGCCGCCCTGAATGAGCTGCTGCCTTACCAGCGCTCCGATTTTGCCGGCCTGTTCGAATGCCATGGATGGCTACCCGGTCATCATCCGCCTGATCGACCCGCCGCTGCATGAGTTCATGCCTTCCGAAGAGAAGCTTCTCGAAGAAGTGATCACCATGCGCGTCAAGGGCGAAACGGAGGGCCTGGAAGCGAAGGAAAAACTGCTGGCCAGCGATCCGCGCCATGCACGAAAGCAACCCGATGATGGGCTTGCGCGGTGTGCGCCTGAGCATTTACATGCCCGAGATCGTCGAGATGCAGGTGCGGGCGATCTTCGAAGCGGCTGCCGACGAGACCCTCAAGGGCATCGTGGTCAAGCCTGAGGTGATGATCCCGCTGACCGGCACGGTCAAAGAGCTGGACTGGATCCAGCCCCGCCTGGAGCGCATTGCCAAGGCGGTGATGGGCGAGAAGGGCGTGACCTTCGAATACAAGTTCGGCACCATGATCGAGATCCCGCGCGCCGCAGTGACCGCCACCGAGATTGCCGAAGTGGCCGAGTTCTTCTCCTTCGGCACCAACGACCTGACCCAGATGACCTTCGGCTACAGCCGTGATGACGCCGAGCGCAACTTCCTGGTCAAATACGTGGAAGAAGGCATCCTGCCCAAGAATCCCTTCCAGACGCTGGACCGCGAAGGCGTAGGCCGCCTGATGAAGATGGCAGTGGACGACGGCCGCAAGACCCGCCCGAACCTGGAAGTGGGCATCTGCGGCGAGCACGGCGGCGACCCGGCTTCGATCGAGTTCTGCCACCTGGTCGGCAACAACTACGTCAGCTGCTCGCCCTTCCGTGTGCCGATCGCCCGCCTGGCGGCTGCCCATGCGGCCTTGAAGTACCGCGGCGGCAAGACCTCAGACTACGAAGTAGATAAATAAACTAACCTGTTGCAACTAACCACCCCCGCCAGTGATCCTCACCGGCGGGGGTTTTTCTTACTGGTCAACGGCTTGAATGCGCGCTACAATAAATAATATCGGCAAGTACCGACCCATCCGATAACACCATACAGCAAGTCAGGAGAAAGAAAATGAGCCCATCCAGGAAATTTTCATTGGAAGAAGCCCGCCAGATCGGGCAGCAGATCGGCGCCGATTTTTCGGAGGTCGACCTGCAAGAATTTTGCGACGGGTTGTCGGTAGAGCTGGAGCACGGCGCCCGCGACCCGCAGACCAATGTCACCAACGACGACCTGTACCTGACCGGGAAGATTGCCCTGGCACATTTGAAGGAATTCCCGGATTACTACACCCGGCTTGATAAGATGGAAAAAGAAGCCGATGCCTACTGGGCGGGCAAGAAATAAGCCGCGCCCTGAGAGTCAGCGCCAACGGTCATCCAGCTTATTGCAAGTCCGCCTACTTTTTATCCTATTCGGATTCATCCTGGCCGGCTGCCAGCCCACGCTGGGTGGTGGTTTTGCAGTTTACCTGCTGCAAGGCCGGCTTTCCGGGGCAGATATACTGGCGCAAGATCCCTCCGACCTGCCAAGGCAGGAGCAGCCCATCCTGACCACCCGGGACATCACCCGTTACAACCTATCCCAGCACGAGATCGAACTCACGGACAACGCCTATCGACGCATCCAGCAGCTATTCTCCACCCCTGTCAAGACGGACGGCATCCCTTTTGTGGTGACTGTCGGAGAAATTCCGATTTACACCGGCGCTTTCTGGACGCCACTTTCCTCTCTGAGCTATAATGGCATCGTGATCATGCAGCCGATGGAGCCCGGCGGCAACCTCATCCAAATTGAGTTGGGATACCCCGGCCCAGATTTCTTTGGCGGAATAGATCCCCGGTCCGACCCGAGAATCCTGGATGCCCTGCAACAATCCGGAAAGATCAAATAAACAGGAGTATTGATGCCCGACCCCCGCATTACCAAACTTGCCGACGTACTGGTAAATTATTCGCTTGAGCTCAAACCGGGCGACCACCTCTCGCTGGGAGGACATACCCCTGCCGAAGAGCTGGCCCTGGCGGTCTACCAGGCTGCCCTGCAGGCCGGCGCGCATGTGCAGTGGACTTTGTCTTTCCCTGGCGCCCGAGAAATCTTCCTGAAGTATGCCTCGGATGACCAGCTGGACTTCGTCTCGCCGATCGACAAGTTCATCGATGAGCAGTGCAATGCCCATTTATTCCTGGAAGCGCCTCAAAATACGCGCACCTTGAGCGCCACCGATCCCACCCGCATGGCCCGGCATTCTAAGGCCTACCAGCCCATATATCAAGAGTTCATGGACCGGGCTGCACGCGGCGAAGTACGTTGGAGCTATACGGTATTCCCCTGCCATGCCTTCGCCCAGGAAGCCGATATGAGCCTGTCCGACTACACTGAGTTTGTCTTCGCTGCCGATATGCTCAACGAGCCCGACCCGGTGGCCGCCTGGCAGGCTGTAGGCCGGAAAGAGCAGGCGCTCGTCGACTGGCTCAAGGGCAAAGATCGGGTCGTGCTGAAAGGCAAGGATATCGATCTGACCTTTTCGATCAAAGGGCGCAGCTTTGAAGCAGCCGACGGTAAAGTCAATATGCCGGATGGCGAGATTTTCACCGGTCCGGTCGAAAACTCCGCACAGGGGTGGGTGCGCTTCCGCTATCCGGCTATCGAAGGAGGCCGTGAAGTGGAGAATGTCGAGCTGTGGTTCGAAGGCGGCAAGGTCGTCAAGGAAAACGCCCAAAAGAACCTGGAGTTCCTCACCGCCCAGCTCAACACCGACCCGGGAGCTCGCTACCTGGGCGAGTGGGGCATCGGCACCAATTACAGCATCCCGCGCTTCAGCAAGCATATGCTGTTCGACGAGAAGTTGGGCGGCACCATCCACCTGGCGCTCGGCATGAGCTACCCGGAGACCGGCGGCAAGAATGAGTCCGGGCTGCATTGGGATATGCTGTGCGACATGGCAGAGGCGGAAATCACTGTGGACGGCGAGCTTTTCTACCGCAACGGGAAACCGGTGATGTGGGAATAAGATAGCAAAATAAGATAACAAAAGGGAACAATGCCTAAACTAACCATCGATGGAAATGTGTACGAAGTGGAAGCCGGCACGCGCTTGGTGCTGGCGATCGAAGAAGCCGGCATACGCATCGGGCACCGCTGCGGCGGCAACGCCCGCTGTACAACCTGCCGGGTAGAGTTCCTGAGCGGCGAGCCGGAAACGATGACCAAGGCCGAATATGACAAGCTGGTGGAACGTGGTTTTTTTGGCACCGCCCGCCTTTCCTGTCAGATCGAATGCAACCACGATATGAGCGTGCGCCCATTGGTCACTGCCGAGAGCATGCCACAATGGGAAGGCGATACCGGGCCGGCGCCGGAAGTTACGGTCACACCGGAAGCGGTCTGGTTCCCTATTGAACAGATCAAGGGATAGAACAAACCTACTACCGAAAAATCCGACAAAACTCCACTTGATTTATCTTTTTTTGTCGGTTACAATCCCACCGCAATGGCTCAAAATATTTCGCGACGGGATTTCTTGAAATTAAGCGGACTGGCGGTCAGTGGTTTGGCGCTGGCCCCAGCCTGGCCGCGCCCGCAGGAAAATGACAGCGGCATGTTGGGCCGCATTACCGTCAAGGAAATTCCCTTACGCTCGGCCCCTAACGATGAAGCCCCCATCATCGGGCAGCGCTTCCGCGATCAGCTGGTGCATATTTATGCCGCGCTGAACCCGCCGGATGCTCCCCAGTTCTATAATACCCTGTGGTACCGCGTATGGGGCGGCTACCTGCACAGCGCGCACATACAGATCGTTGAGAACCACTTCAACACGCCGGTGAAATCCCTATCCGAAGCAGGCCAGCTTGCCGAAGTGACCGTCCCATTCACCGACGCGCTGCAGTACAGCAAGAATGGCGTCTGGTCGCCCTGGCGAGGCAACCGGCTGTATTACGAGACCACCCATTGGGCTACAGGCGTCCAGGAAGGCCCGGATGGGCGCCCCTGGTACCAGATCACCAGTGAGCTGACCAAAACCGAAAAATACTACGTGCCGGGCGAAGACCTGCGTCTGATCCCCGCGGACGAGTACAGTCCAATTTCGACTAACCTGCCGATGGAGAAAAAACGCGTTGAGGTCTCGATCGGTGAACAGATGCTGCGTGCTTTCGAGGATGACCAGCTGGTTCTGGAAACGCGCATCTCTTCCGGATTACCCAACCCGCGCCTGAGCCCGGATCAGCTGCCTACCGCCACACCCAAAGGCCGCTTCAATATCTATGCCAAGCTGCCCACCAAGCACATGGGCAGCCTGACCGGCAACCCCGATACCGATGAGGGCAGCAGCTTCTCCCTCCCAGGCGTTCCCTGGACTTGCTTCTTCGCCCAGGGAGGCTATGCCTTCCACGGTACTTACTGGCATAATAACTTCGGGCTGCAGATGAGCCACGGTTGCATCAATATGCGCAACGCAGACGCCAAGTGGCTGTTCCGCTGGACGACTCCCGCCTTCGCTGAAAAAATCGAGAGCCCGGACGACTGGCAAAAGACCGGGTATGGCACCCGGGTCGACATCTCCTGACCCCCTTGCAAGATAAAAAACCGCTCACCCCTACCGGCCTCAGCCGCCGCGACTTTCTCAAGCTCGGGGGACTATCCGGCCTTGCCCTGGCACTGCCCTGGCCCGGAGAGCAGCCTGCGCGCGCAACGATGCGGGGACGGGTGACGCGTGACGCTATCTATTTCTACCAGCAGCCGGATATCCACAGCCCGCGCCTGGGCATCCTGAAGCGGGATACACTGGTCGACCTGTACGAGGCAATCCAGTCGCCGCATGGTCCTGCCGGCAACCCGCGCTGGTACCGCCTGGAGCAGGGCTACGCACACAGCGCCTACTTGCAGCGCGTGGAAGGGGCACATCCGAACCCGGTGCTAAAAGCCGTTCCGCAGGGCGGGCAGCTGGGCGAGATCACGCTTTCCATGGTGCAGTCCATGCGCCATTGGCCTAACGGCTCGTGGGAACCGCTTTACCGGCTGTATTATGAATCGGTCTTCTGGATCACCAGCCTGGGGGAAGGACCGGACGGGCACCCCTGGTACGGGCTGACCGACGATCGCCTGCGGGTGGTTTACCACGTCCCGGCAGCGGCCGTCCGACCCATCCCCGCGCAGGAGCTGGCCCCGATCTCGCCGCAGGTTCCTGAGGGCAGCAAACGCCTGGATGTATCCCTGGCCGACCAGGTGGTGCGCGCCTACGAGGACGAGCAGGAGGTCTTCGAAGCGCCGATATCTTCCGGCGCCCTGCTCAGCGGCACGCCGCGCGGCCGCTACCGCATCCTGGTCAAGCGCCCCTCGCGCCACATGGGTGACGGGCGGCTGACCACCGACCTGGCAGCCTACGAGCTGCCGGGCGTGCCGTGGGTATCATATTTCACCGGCAATGGGATTGCTTTTCATGGCGCTTACTGGCACGACAATTTCGGCAGCCCGACCAGCCACGGCTGCCTGAACATGCGCAATGCCGACGCCCGCTGGATTTACCGCTGGAGCACGCCTCTCTTCGACTGCTACAGACTGGCAGATCGATGGTTACGGCACGCGGCTGGACATATCTTAAGTTCGTCACAATTAATTCGTTCCTGCATCAATAAACTTGACATGGGCATGCTGGAGGGTAAAATTTGTTCATGAAAAAATCTAAACTCACCACCATCCTGTCAACTGCCATCCTGCTGATGGCTTCCGCCTGCAGCGGCGCAGGCAGCTCTGAAAATATGGTTACTCTGCAAGAAGCATGGGCGCGCCCGGGGATTGCCGGCGGCACCAGTGCAGTTTATTTTGTGCTCGAAAATCCCGGCAGCCAGGAAGAGTCGCTGCAGAGCGCCAGCAGTGATGTTGCCGAAGCGACCGAGCTGCATCTTACCGAAATGGCCGACGACGGCACAATGAGCATGCACCACCAGATGTCGGTGCCCATCCCCGCCGGTGAAGAAGTAGCCTTCGAGCCGGGCGGACTGCATGTCATGCTGATCAACCTGCAGCGCGATCTCAACGAGGGCGAGACAATTTCACTGGTTCTTAAGTTCAAGAACGCCGGCGAGATGCGTCTGGAAGTGCCCGTCCGGATGGAGTAATACTCGCAGGTGGCCTATCTTTCGAGAAGAATGATAGGCAAGAACAGGATGAATGACACCTGACAGGGGGTGTATAGTTTGTCATAATTCTATCCAGTAATTCTGAGGCACACATCGATGATTCACATCGCGGGCAGCTATCCCATACGCGCGCCGATCGAGCTGGTCTGGCCGCGCATTTTTGACCCTGCCGCATTGATGAGCCTGATCCCCGGCTGCCAGCAGCTGACCGAGGCAGGCCCAGGCGAGTACCAGGGGCAGATTCAGGTGGGAGTTGCCTCGATCAGCGGGGTATACGACACGCTGGTGCGAGTTGTCGAACAAGACCCACCGCTTCACTGCCGCTTCCAGGGGGAAGTCAGCGGACCAACGGGTGTGATCACCGGGCAAGCAGCTTTTACACTCAAGGAGGTGGAAGAAAATAACCTGATCGAGTATGAAGCCGATGCGCTCATTACCGGCTCACTGGCCAGGCTCAACCCACGCTTCATCGAAGGCGTCATACAGGCCCTGATCAAGATGGGGTTGAGCCGCCTGGACGAGCAGCTCAGCCCACCTCCTGCAGAGTCAACCCCTGTGGATCTCGGCACCCCAATTGATATCCTTGAAATGGAAGGGCAAATCATGCAGATCGTCGATCTTACCGTCCCTATTGGAGAAGATACCCTCAGCCCACCTTCGGTCAACTTGCAGCTCAAGCTGACCAGCTATCATCGCGGCCCAACCTTCTGGCAGGCCAGCAAGGTTGAAATGCTGCTGCATACTGGATCGCACGTTGATTTTTCCCGCCATGTGCAAGAATTTGGTGAGACGGCAGTAGATGTCGATTTATCACGCGTCTTCGGGGAGGCTCTGGTAGTCGATCTGAGCTTTGCCGGCCCGAATCACGAGATCAGCGTGGCCGACCTGGAAGCACATGCACCCGAAATTCGCCCCGGCGACATTGTGCTGGTGCGGACGGATTGGACCGAAAAACACTGGGGGAACTTCCCCACCTACTATATGGAATCCCCTTACTGCTCGCCCCAGGCAGCTCATTGGCTGGTCGAGCGCGGCGCCCGGGCAATCGGCTTTGACTGTTTCAGCGAATACTGCGCCCGTCTGCCAGACTTCACCTCGGAGGATTTTATTATCCACAAGATTATCCTGGAAAACGGCGCCTTATTGATGCAGCAGATGACCAACCTGTCCCTGTTGCCCACCGACCGGCGGTTTAAATTCTTTGCACCTTTCGTCAAGCTGCGCGGTGCAGAGGGTTCTCCCGCTCGCTTTTTCGCCCTGTTGGATCAGGAAGGAGGTATCTCTTGACCGTCAAAAACTATTTCTTGCCGCACTCGGCGAGTGAAGCAGCCGGCCTGCTGGCCGAATATGGCCCGGCTATCCTGCTGATCTCTGGCGGCACCATCGCCATGCCGCTGATCAACGAGGGCATTTCGATGCCGGAGTACGTACTCGGCTTGCGACAGGCCGGCCTGAACACTTTGCAGCGCAGCAACAGCAGCCTGGCCATTGGCGCAACCACCACGCTGAGCCAGATGCAAGCCCAACGCGAAATCCCCATGCTGGCAGCCGCCGCTCACAATGTGGGGGGTTGGGCGGTACGCAATATGGGCACCGCCGGCGGCAATTTGTTCGCCCCGCCGCCAGCCGGCGATTTTGCTACCGCCCTGCTGGCGCTGGACGCCCGGGTGAAGCTGGTGAGTAAAGCCGGCGAACGCAGCCTCCCGCTGGTCGATTTTTATACCGGCTTCATGCTGACCGCCTTGCAGCCCGGAGAGCTGGTTGTCGAAATCGAAGCGCCGCTGCCGCTGGGGAAAACCAGCTACATCAAGTACGGTCGCCGACATGCCAACACGCCCGCCGTGGTCACCGTGGCGGCGCAGGTCTGGTTGGAAGGTAATCGGGTACAGCAGGCGCGCATCGCCCTCAACGCCGCCGGCCCGTACCCGCTGCGAGCTACTCAGGCGGAAAAAGCGTTAGTCGGGGCGGCACTGAATGCGGCCTCGATTGCCGCGGCTGCCGATGCCGCAGCCCTGGAATGCCAGCCCTTCACCGATGCCGTAGCCAGCGAATGGTACCGCCGCAAGATGGTGGCGGTCTATGTCCGCCGGACCCTCGAACAGATCGCCGCATAGGAGGAAAGCATGCCATCCAAAATCATTACATTTACATTGAATGGCCGGGAGATTGAGGTGCTGGCCAGGCCACTGGTCACCCTGCAAACCCTGCTGCGCGAGCAGCTGCAGCTCACCGCGGTGAAATCCGGCTGCAAGCAGGGCGGCTGTGGAAGCTGCACGGTGCTGCTCAACGGCCAGCCTGTGCTCAGCTGCCTGCTGCCTGTCGAAGATGTGGCCGGCCAGCAAGTGACTACACTGGAGGGGATTGGCGGCGACGGTGTACTGCACCCCGTACAGCAAGCCTTTTTCGATGAGTATGCCGTGCAATGCGGTTACTGCACGCCCGGCATGATCATGACCTCGGTCGCTCTGCTGAACGAAACCCCGCACCCGGAACGGGCGCAAATCCTGGAAGCCCTCACAGGCAATTTCTGCCGCTGCACCGGCTACGAGCCGATCGTGCGCGCCATCCAGGAAGCCGCTCGTCGTTCGGACGGGCAGGATTGAAGGGGAGGAGAAGACTACCATGACTGAAAGAGAGCTCAACGTAGTTGGCAAGTCTGTTCCCCGGCGCGACGGGATGGGGCACGTCACCGGCAAGACAGTCTACGTCGATGACATGTCGTTTCCGGGCATGCTGCACCTGAAAATGGTACGCAGCCCGCTGCCGCACGCCCTGATTAAGGGCATCGACTTTTCGGCGGCTGAGAAGGTGCCGGGGTTCGTGCGCGCCCTGACTTACAAGGATGTGCCCAAGAATATCTACACCATCCTGTGCCTGATCGGGGTCGGCCCGGATGAAGAGCCGGTGCTGGCTGAGGACCGGGTGCGCTTCAAGGGCGAGCAGATTGCCGCCATCGTGGCCGAAACTGAGGAAGCTGCCAACGAGGCGGTTTCGAAGGTGCGCCTGGACCTGGAAGAGCTGCCGGCCGTATTCGACGTGGAAGAAGCCCTCAAGCCGGGAGCGCCGATCCTCAAGCACTGGGGCAGCAACTATTTCGTATACGAAGGTCATCACTGCCGCCGGATTCGCTTTGGCGACGTAGAGCAAGGCTTTGCCGAAGCCGATTTCATCATCGAGGGCAAGTACCAGACACGGCCTATCGAGCATGCCCCCACCGAAACCACCGGCTGCATCGCCAGGCCGGAGGCAGACGGGCGCATCACCGTATTTACCAACACCCAGGCGTTGTTCTTCAGCCTGGACAATGCCGCCCTGATCCTGCAGGTGCCTTTCCAAAAGCTGCACTTCGTCGGCGGGACGGTGGGCGGCGGCTTCGGCGGTAAAGTGGATGTGATCACCGAGCCGATTGCTGCCCTGGCGGCCATGAAAACCGGCCGCCCGGTGAAATACGTTTACACCCGCGAAGAAGAAATGCGTGTCTCGTCCTCCCGAGCCGCCTGGCGCATGTACTACAAAGACGGCGTGATGAAGGATGGCCGTATCATTGCCCGCCAGGTGACCTCTTACCACGATGCCGGCGCCTACAACCGCCACTCGCCCTACGCCGTGACCAAGCACGCTGCCAACCTGTCCGGACCTTACCGCATCCCCAACGTGTGGATCGATGCCCACTGCGTGTATACGAACAAGACACCCAGCAGCGCCATGCGCGGCTTTGGCGTCACACCGGCCTCCTTCGCCCTGGAGGTACAGATGGAAAAGATCGCCCGGGTGACTGGAGTCGACCCGTGGGAACTCCGCTTTATTAACGCATATCGCAACGGTGACATGAAGCCGCATCAGAAAGTGGTCGAAGACGCCACCCTGATCGAAGTGATGCAGGCAGCGGCCAAAATGGTTGGCCACGAGCTGCCCGAACAATACCTGGCGATGAGCTCCTGGGACGAGAAGGAGGCGCAGCATGGCTAAACTGCATGGCACCGGCATGGCTGCCGTGAACTATCCAACTGGGATGAACCTGGGCGGAGACCCCTCACAGGCACTGATCCATGCCACTACTACCGGCAATTTCGTCATCTCGCTCTCCAGCACCGACCTGGGACAGGGCCTCAAAACGGTGATCGCCCAGATCGGAGCCGAAACGCTGGGCGTGCCCTTTGAGAATGTGATGATTGATACCGCCGACACCGACACCGGCCCGCACTGCATGGGCACCTTTGCCAGCCGCGCCACCCATCGGGTAGGCAACGCCGTCATCATGGCCGCCCAGGAGGCGCGCAAGGTGATGCTGGAGGTAGCGGCCGACGAGCTGGAAGCCAATCCGGACGACCTGGAAACGGACGGCCAGGGCTTCGTACGCGTCAAGGGCTCGCCGGATCGCAAGCTGGACATCGTCTCGCTGGCGCTGGCCGCCCACTTCAAATATGCCCGCACCATCTCCGGGCGCGGCATGTACATGAAGCCCAAGAGCGACGTGGACCCGGAAACCGGTAAGATGGACCCCGACTCCACCGAAGCGCACGCCTGCACGATTGCCGAGGTCGAAGTGGATACCGAGACCGGCGAAGTTACCGTGCTCAGCCTGAAAAGCGCCTATGAAGTAGGCCAGCAGGTCAACCCGGCGCTGGTCGAAGGCCAGATCCGGGGCGGCTCGCTGATGGGTATGTCGCATGCTCTGTATGAAACAACGCATCCGTACTATCCGGAAATCGACCACATGCCGGGCGGATTCAGCGAATACCTGCTTCCCGGCCCGCTGGAAGTACCCGAGATTGAGAGTGTGGTGCTGGAGTACCCCTCGGCCAACGGCCCGTACGGCGTCAAAGGAGTCGGGGAGATGACCGCTAACCCGCCGATCCCGGCCATCGTCAATGCCATCAACAACGCCCTGGGAACCGAGATTTGCGAAATCCCGGTTACGCCGGAAGTAATCCTGCGCGCCCTGGAAGCCAAAAACAACGGAGGTTGATCATGCTGAAAGTCGTATCCCTGCTCAAGCGCAAAGAAGGTATGAGCCTGGAGGAGTTCCGCCGCTGGGCTATGGATGAGCACCCCGCCCTGGGGAGAAAGCTGCCCGGGCTGCGCCAATACCGGATGAGCGTTATCCTGGAAGATAACCCCGACCTGCCGGCCCATGCCGTCTCGGAGTTCTGGTTCGACAGCAACGAAGCCCGCCTGGCTGCCTTTGCCACCCCGGAGGGCAAAGCCGCTGCCGAGGACGCCATCGCACACTGCTCGGCACGCGTCCACCTGCTGACCGAAGAAAAGGTAATCCTCGAGTAGGGTTGCGGGGTCGGTATGGGAGCCCATACCGACCCCTTGCCTTACAGGCGGTAAAATGCGCGATGTGATCGAGCAGTTGGAGCAATGGGGGCAGGCCTGGCAAACTCTGGCTGTGGCCACGGTCATCGATACCTGGGGCTCGTCCCCGCGCCCGACCGGCTCCAAAATGATTGTTTCCGCCAGCGGCCAGATCGCCGGATCGGTCAGCGCCGGCTGCGTGGAAGCGGCAGTGATCGAGGTCGCCCAGGAAGTGATCGCCACTGGCCGCCCGCAGCTGCTGAGCTACGGGGTAGCCGACGACACCGCCTGGGAGGTGGGGCTGGCCTGCGGCGGGCGCATCCAGGTGTTCGTCGAGCCCGGGACTGCCTGGGAAGCAATTTACCCCGCCTTGAAAACTCACCTGCAGCAGCGCGAATCCATGGCGGTGGTCAGTGTGCTGGCCGGGCCGGACGAGTTATCAGGCCGCAAGCGCATTCTTCTGGAGGAAACAATCCACGAAAGCGCTTTGTGGGCGACAGATCCTGACCTGGGAAATTTACCCCTGGCAGACAGCCTGCGGTCAGCGGTCAGCGGTCTGATGGAGAGCGAAACCAGCGATATCCTGGCATCCGAAGACGGCGTCCAGTATTTCATCGAAGTTTACCCTCCCCCAGCGCGCCTGATTATCATAGGTGCGGTGCATCTGGCCGAATACCTGGTCGAGATCGCCAACCTGGCCGGGTTCGATACGATTGTGGTCGACCCACGCCGGGCTTTCGCCACTCCGGAGCGTTTTCCGCATGCCAGGAGCTTGCTGCATGCCTGGCCGCAGGATGCCCTGGCGGAGATGAAGCTGGACCGCTCGGCTTACGTTGCCGTCCTGACACACGACCCTAAATTGGACGACCCTGCCTTGATGGTGGCGCTGGCATCTGCGGCGCGCTATGTGGGGGCGCTGGGCAGCCGCCGCACCCACCGCCTGCGCGTCGAGCGCCTATCCCAGGCCGGATTATCCAGCGAGCAAATCGCCCGGCTGCATGCCCCAATCGGCCTGGATCTGGGCGGGCGTGCCCCGGTTGAGATTGCGGTCAGCATCCTGGCCGAGATTATTCAGGCTCGCAGCCAGCCGTTATCCGTTTAAGGAAATTTGGTATGCAAAGCATAGAAGCCGTTCAAGCCGGATTACTGCAGCAATTGTATGTCGCCCGCCGGGGGTTATCCACGGCAATCTTCCTGGCGCTCAAGCTAGGCAAGCCGCTCTTCCTGGAAGGCGAGGCCGGCGTCGGCAAGACTGAAGTTGCCAAGGTGCTGGCCGGTATGCTGGCGGCGCCCCTTATCCGGCTGCAATGCTACGAAGGCCTGGACGTGCACAACGCTGTTTACGAGTGGAACTACCCACGCCAGATTCTGCATTTGCGCCTGCTGGAAGCCAGCAAAGCCGGCCGGGAAGCGATGGAGCACGACCTGTACAGCCGGGATTTCCTGCTGCCACGCCCCTTGCTGCAGGCTATCGAACATAACGAGGAGCGGCCGCCGGTGCTGCTGATCGACGAGGTTGACCGCGCCGATGAGGAGTTCGAGAGCTACCTGCTGGAGGTGCTCTCCGATTTCCAGATCAGCATCCCGGAGATCGGCACGATCCGCGCCGCCAGGCCACCGGTGGTGGTAATTACCTCTAACCGGACGCGCGAGGTGCACGACGCTCTCAAACGCCGCTGCCTGTACCAGTGGATCGATTATCCCGACTTTGACACCGAGCTGCAGATTGTGCAGCTCAAGATTCCTGAGCTGGCCCCGAGACTGACGCGCCAGATCGTGACCGCAGTACAACGGCTGCGAGAGGCCGAGCTGTTTAAAGCCCCCGGCGTAGCCGAGACACTGGACTGGGGCCGGGCGCTGCAAGTTATGGATCGGGATGAGCTGGATGAGGAAGCCATGAACGACACCCTGGGGGTGCTGCTCAAGTACCAGGACGACGTGCAGCGGGTGCAGGGACCTGTGGTGAGCAAATTGGTCAAGGAGGCACATGCCGGCAGTTGAAGCGGCCGCGGAAAGCCCTGCTGGTCGCCTGCCGGCTAATTTATTGCGCTTTGGAAGGCTGCTGCGCCAGGTAGGGATTGGGGTCAACGCCGGGCAGGTGACCGACCTGGCACGCAGCCTTGAGTGGATCGATCTGGGCCACAAGGAAGACGTCTACCACGCGGCACGCTGCACGCTTTTACATGATGCCAGGCAGATCGAGCTCTTTAACCGGGCTTTCGAACTGTTCTGGTCGGGGCAGATTGAGCTGCTGGTGGAGATGGGAAGACCAGAGCGGAACAGCCGCAGGCGAAACACGCCAACCACCCCGCCGGAAAGCGACCAGCCGGCCCGCCGGGACTCCCGGCGGATGGATGTGCCGGTTGGCGATCCCGGCGAGGAAACCATGCCCGATGAAACCAGTGTGCTGGCCAGCTACAGCCCGCAAGAAATCCTGTACCGCAAAGACTTTGCCCTTTTCAACGAAGAAGAGCTGCTGGCAGCCAGGCAGGTGCTGAAAAACATGACCTGGCAGCTGAAGCCGCGCCGCTCGCGCCGCACCGCCCGCTCCAACCGCCGCAGCGGCAGGCTGGATATGCGCCGGGTGCTGCGGGACAACCTTGCCCTGGGCGGCGAGCTGGTGCAGCTTTCCTGGCGGCAGCGCAAGACGAAACCTCGCCCCCTGGTGCTGATCTGCGACATCAGCGGCTCCATGGAGCGCTACTCGCGCCTGTTGCTGCAGTTCCTGCACAGCCTGGTGCAGGATAATCGCCGCATCGAGACCTTCGTCTTCGGCACCCGCCTGACCTGCATTACCCCCGCCCTGCGCAGGCGGGATGTCAATACTGCCATCGACCATGCCGCCAGCCTGGTAGTGGATTGGTCGGGCGGCACGCGCATCGGCGAGTTGCTCAAGACCTTTAACTACCGCTGGTCCCGGCGGGTGCTCGGGCACGGGGCGGTCGTAATGATCATCAGTGATGGGTGGGATCGGGGCGAGCCCGGCATGCTGCGGGATGAAATGCAGCGCTTGAAAGCCAGCGCCTCCAGGCTGATCTGGCTCAATCCGCTGGCGGGCGCCTCGGATTACAAGCCCCTGGTGCGCGGCATGCAAACCGCCCTGCCATTTGTGGACGATTTCCTGCCGCTGCACAACCTGTCCAGCCTGGAGCAGCTTGCCCGGCGGTTGGAAACACTACAGTAAACGGTCGACCATCAGTACCAGGAAAATGAACGCCAGGTACATGCTGGAATAGCGGTACATCTTCCAGGCCAGCTTGTTGCCGCCGGTGCGCCAGACCTTGAAGGCCGCCGCCAGCAGCCACAATCCAAGCAGCGCCGCCCCCACCAGGTATACACTCCCGCCCAACCCAAACAGCGGCAGGAGCAGGGTAAGCACCACCAGAGAGATGGTGTACAGCAAGATCTGCCAGCGGGTCTCTTTTTCGCCGCGGATGACCGGCAGCATGGGAACACCCGCCCGGGCATAGTCCTTGCGGCGCACCAGCGCCAGCGCCCAGAAATGCGGCGGAGTCCACATGAAGACGATGGCAAACAGGAACAGGGAAGGGACGTTCAGGCTGCCCGTCGCCGCCGCCCAGCCCACCAGCGGAGGGATAGCTCCTGCGCCGCCCCCAATGACGATGTTCTGCACGGTGGTTTTCTTCAAGATGAGGCTGTACAGCAGTACGTAATAGATGATCCCGGCCAGGGACAGCATGGCGGCCAGGAAATTGACCATGGCAGTCATCAAATAGAAGGATGCCAGCGCCATCCCCACGCCAAAGGCCAGGCCTTCGGCAGGAGTCAGCCGCCCGGATGGGATCGGGCGCTTCTGAGTGCGCTGCATCTTGCGGTCGTCGTTGCGATCGATATACTGGTTGATCGCCCCCGATCCACCGGCCGCCATGAAACCGCCCAGCAGCGTCCAGAAAGTCAGGGAGAGCGAAGGCCAGGCCTGCCCGCCAATCACCATTCCGGTGTAGGTAGTGACCAGCAGCAGCAAGACGACGATAGGCTTGGTGAGCATCAGCAGATCTTTGGCCAGACCTTTACGCCCGGCTTTCACCACCGCCAAGTCGACTGCTTCATCTTCCGCCGAGCGGCCTGCTAGACCGACAAACACGACCTGGATGGTCAAGGCCGCCCACACGGCCACGGCGGTTGCCGTGTGCACCCCCAGCAGATAGGCAGGGTACCCTTCGACCAACCGGGCGCCGAGCAGCGCTTGAGAATAAAACAGCACCACCGCAGATGTAGTTGCTACCAGGATGGGTGTTGCACTGCGTTGGGTGCGCCAGGCTTTGACCAGCAGCGCCGCCATCAAGATTCCCGTCGCCGCAACGATCACCCGGTGCAGCAGGTTCAACCAGGCGGCAGAGTCGCCAGTTGCCAGCTGCGCTGTGCACAGCGGCCAGGAGCTGCAGGCGGCAGTTGCCCCAGAGCCGGAGACCAGCGCACCGCTCACCAGCAGAGCAAACAGCATACCAAACGTTACCCAGGACAGGCGTCCAAATTGGGTGCGGAAGCGTAACTTTAGCTGCGCCGCCTGATCGGGGTCGGAGCGCCAGGAGGCATACGCCGCCACCAGACCGGCCAGCAAGGCGGATTGGATCACCAGGGATAATCCCAGGTGCAGCGTAGAAATCCAGGAAGGACCGCTACCGGCAAAAGGAGCCCAGCTTCCGGCCAGCGAAGCCGCACCGCTCAAGAGTACCTGAACAACAATCAGCAGGGCTGCCAGGATGATCGGCCGGCTGATCCAGCTCTGCCGCCGGAAATGAATCCAGGCCAGGAGCGCCGACGCGCCTACCAGAAGGACAGAAAGGGCTGCCAGCGCCCGGTGGGCATAGCTCAACAGCGCACTCTCAGCCTGCGGGGGGGCAAAACTACCCAGGCAGGTCGGCCAATCCGGGCAGGCGGCGCCTGCATTGGTGACGCGCACAATCCCGCCGACAACAATCAGCAGGAATACGGCGATGGAGGCTGCCAGGGTGACGGCAGTCAGGCGCTTGTAGGAGGTTTCAGTCGGGCTGTTGGTTATCATCATCTTACCCATTTTCACGATCTAAACTGCTTTGTTTTTCTTCCGGTTGGACTGCGCTGTGGCTGTCATGCCGCCGCAGATATACCAGATAGCCGATGCCCAGGATAGCAGCGAAGGCGAACCATTGCAGGGCATAGCCCATATGGGGACCTTCGGTCAATTCCAGCTCCGGCGCCACCCGAACCGGAATGCTTAGCGGGCCAGCCGCGGGCGACTGCTGCAGGTAAACCGGCAGCAGCGCGAGCTTCGTCTGCTGCGAGATGGCCGGGATGTTTACGAAATTCCAGGCTTGCAGCTGCGCTCCGCCGGCAACAGGCGTAGGATCGGCCTGGCTGCCGTAATCCGCCTTGCTGCGGGAAGCCCGAATGACACCCTGCACCGTCACAACCCCCGGCTCGTCATACTGGCTCCAATCGCCGCTTTCGTAGTCGGCTGCCGGAATCCAGCCCCGATCCACCAGCACAGCCCGGTCGCTGCCGGCAATCAGGAGCGGGGTAACCAGGTGCACACCCCACTGGTTGTTGTAATACTGGTTGCGCAGGGCGATCTGCTGGGAGAAATCGTACTCCCCGGTCACGGATGCCGGGCGGTATTCCATCTCCGTCAAGGGCTGGTCCAAGGCTACGCCTTGCAGATCCAGCTCGGGTTGGCTCAACTTGCGCCTCGACCCGGGCATTGAAAGCCCGCCGGCTTTCCAGGCGATCCAGCTGCCAGATACCCAGCCGGATCATGACGGCCATCGCAGCCAGCACCAGCAAAGTGGCCGGCAGCCACTTTTTACTAAATATTTTTGACATCAGCTATTCTTAAAGTTCGGGTCAAACGGCCACAGCCTTGGGTTTCCGGTCAACCGGAATAACCAGCAGGCTGTAGATGAACAGGAAGATCGCGGTGGCCGGTGCTGCCAGGAACAGGCCTACCAGGCGGGTGCTAAAGCTGGTGCCGCTGCGGATATCCATGTTCAGGTAATTTGTGGTCTGGAAAGAACAGGAGTAAGCCAGTTTATCCGCCGTCTCCATTACCAGGCTGCCGGTCGATCCGGCCGGCACCCAAATCGGACCCAGCTGGTGGCTGACCGAATCCTCGTTGACCACTTCCAATTTATCGCCAATCACAAAGATCATCTCATTGGGGATGACCGGGCTGTCCTGACCCTGTTCGACCAGGGCTGCGGTGCCCTGCGGGATGACCAGCCGGATCGTTTGTGGCGGACGGTCGTAGTCGTCCTTTTGCAAGCGATAGGCGATTTCATTAAACACAGCCACCCCGACCAGGGAGATGATCATCACGATCCCCAGCCGAATCAGATATGGGCGGATTTTTGACTTTTCTTTCATTTTTACTGACTCGCTTTTTCCTTGAGCAGGTGAGTCACATCGCTCACAATTTTTTCCGGCTCCATGCCAAAGGGGTAAGTCAGGCGCCAGTTGCCTTGCTTATCGATAGCATATACCCGGGCGGTGTGGTCAATCAGGTAACCGGCCGCGCTGGCTGTTTCCTGTTTTTCCACCAGCACGCCGTAGTCCGTCCACACTTGCTGCAGGGCTTCCGGCTCGCCGGAAAGGCCGACGAAATCCGGGTCAAATCCGAGCAGGTATGCCTTACGGCGCTCCTGTGTATCGCGCTCGGGATCGACGGTGATATACACAAAGCGCACATTTTCAGCCAGATCACCCAGCTGCTGCTTCATCCGACGGAAATCGGAAAGCGTGACCGGGCAGACGTCCGGGCAGTTGGTATAGCCGAAGAAGATCATCACTACCTTACCTTGCTGATCACTCAGGCGGAAAGGCTGCCCATCCTGATCGACCAGCTCGAAATCGGCTGCTTCCGCCGGCGGGTCGATGAGCGATCCCTGGTAGGTGTAGTTGCGTTCGGATACCTGCCACACCAGCAGGATAGCTGCCAGGCCGATCAAGGCTCCGATGGCGATCATTAGGATTGATTTCATGCTTACTTATTTGCCTTTTTTTTATCATCCTGAGTGAAGCGAAAGTACCTGGCTGTTCGCTTCACTCAGAACGACACTTTTTTACAGCGCCATTTACTTCAGGCGGTGCTACAAACATGCTTATGCGCCGGCGTGGCCAATTAAGTACAGCGCCGGGTAGAAGAAGATCCACACCACATCGACGAAGTGCCAGTAAACCGCGGCCGCTTCGACAGGCCAGTGGCGCTCGGCGCTATACAGGCCTTTCTTAGCATTGCGATAAATGATGAACAGGAATAGCACACCAGTCAACACGTGGAAGGCATGGAAACCGGTCATCAGGAAGAAGATAGAAGTCTCCAGCGAGCCGTTGAAGCCAGCCAGCGGCCATTCCACAAACACCACGCCGATCAAAAACAAAGAGCCGAAGACAATCGTCACCAGCAGCGAACGGAAGAACTTCTTCGTCTCGCCAAAGGTCATGGCGGTCTCGGCGGTGTACATAAAGTACGAGCTCACCAGCAACAGCGTGGTGATCGCCAGGCCTAGGGTCTGGCTGACCTCCGGGCGGGTGCCCGTACCCAGCAGGTAAAAACGGGAAACGAACATCCCGGCAAACAAAAAGGCATCCGAGATCAGGAACAACCACAAACCCAGGCGGTTTGTGCCTTCCCGGCGGCGATATTCGGCCAGAGTCGTTGTTATAGTGCTCATGCGTGCTCCTCTTCGTCACCGCTCCACAGCCGGCGAACATGCATAAAATCTCGTACGATAAAGAATGCTTTCAGCACAGAGATGGCCATCAAGGGCACCCAAACAATGCTCCAATCCGAGGCGTTATTGCCCAGCAGGTACTCACCCACCGTCAAAGCCAGGAGCAGGAGCAGGATGGCGTTGCCAACCCGGTAAGCCTGTTTCTTTTTTTCTTCCATCGGTCATATCTCCTTAATTATTCCAGACTGCATCCTGGTTCAATCTGCCCCTGCCGGGACAGGTTCGACCGCAACCGGAGGTTCCTTGGGCTTCGGTGCCCTGATGGGGTCTATGCTGACATAAGCCGAACCTGCCAGGCCATAATCGTACGGCTCGCCAATCACCTCGAAGGGATTATCGCCATAGTTGTGCACCGGGATCGGCGAAGGCAGCATGAATTCCGGGGAGCGCGAGCGCCACGGGTTGGCCACCGCCACCTTACCTCGCTTGGCGCTGACCACAAAGTTCACCACTGCAACTAAGACCGCCAGGCCGATGACAAAGGCCGCAATGGTCACCAACAGCTGGGTGAACTCGATCTGCGGCGCCAGGGCGGGATCGTAGTCGGCGATGCGGCGGCGCATGCCCAGCAAGCCGACCTGCATCTGGCCCAGGGACTGCACATAGAAAGCCGGCAGCATCAGGAAGAAGTGCAGCTTGCCCAGCTTCTCGCTGTACATGCGCCCGGTCACTTTCGGGAACCAGTAATAGAGCGCTGCAAAGAACGGGAAAACGAACCCGCCAAACATGGTGGCGTGGAAGTGCCCCACGATCCAGTAGGTGTCCTGCAGATGCAGGTCGGTGGAAACCGTTCCGTTTGGCGGGCCGCTCAAACCGCCCAGCAGGAATACCGAGATGGCGCCCAGGACGAACAGCATGGGCGTCTCGAAGGAGAGCTTACCGCCCCACAGCGTGGCTACCCAGCTGAAGAACTTGATGCCGGTTGGGATGGCTACCAGCAAGGTGCTGTACATGAAAGGCACCCGCAGGTACGACTCCATACCAGAAGTGAACATATGGTGCGCCCAAACCAGGAAGCCCACCAGCGCGATGGCTATCGAAGACAACGCCACCCATTTATACCCAAACAGCGGTTTGCGGGTGAAGACCGGCAGCAGCTCGCTGATAGTCCCCAAACCGAGCAGGACGAATACGTACACCGCCGGGTGCGAGTAGAACCAGAAAAGGTGCTGGAAAAGGATCGGATTGCCGCCGTTTTCTGGGCCGAAGAAGGACATGCCAAACAACCGCTCGAAGGAGACCATCTGAAAGGACAGCCCGATGAGCTGCGTGGCGGTCAGGCCGATTATCGCGGTCGCCAGAGCGGACCATACGATGATCGGCATGCGGAAGTAGTTCATGCCCTTGGCGCGCATGCGGATCGTCGTGGTAATGACGTTCAGCGAGCCCAGGATGGATGAAAGCCCGGCGAAATACACGCCCCAGAAGAACATGTTCATGCCCAGGGAGGGCGAAGTCTGGCTGAGCGGCGGATAGCCGGTCCAGCCGGTCTCCAGACCACCCAGCAGGATGCTGCTGAGCAAGGTGACGGCCGCGGGGATATTGATCCAGAAGGCGAAAGCATTCAGCCGTGGAAAAGCCATATCATTGGCGCCAATCATCAGCGGCACCAGGTAGTTGGACAGCGCGCCCACACCGAGCAAGATCGCCACGATCATCACAATGCCGTGCAGGGTGAAGATCGTGTTGTACGAGTTCAGGCTCATGAACTGCATGCCAGGGGCAGCCAGCTCGGTGCGGAAGATCAGGGCAAAGAAGCCCGCCAGCATGAAGACCACCAGGGAGGTGAAGCCATACTGCACGCCGATCACTTTATGATCGAAGGAAGCGCTCAGATAGCGCTTGCTCCCTTTTTCGAAGGCATCAGTCGGATGGGAGGGGGTCTCGATGCCGCGCATCCACTTAAGCCAGTCACCCACCACTCCCACGCTCAGCATGAAGCCGATCGTACCCAACATCGCACCGGCAACGTATGCGCCTTCGATAAAGAAGAAGGTCTTTGCCTGGGGATCCCAGGGTGTCGTAGGCGTCAGGCCCAGGATCATGCGGATGCCAGTCACCAGCGCCAGGCCGATGACCATTCCGACCAGGTATCCCAGGACGCCTCTCACCAGGCCGATGGAAAAGAAACCACCTTTTTTCTGTTCGTTCATATATTCCTCCAAGCTTTCTGGCATACAGGCTATGGGACGATTGTCTTGATAAATTCGATAAGGGCGTTGATCTGCTCTTCAGTCAGAACTTCAGCATAGTTCTGGGGCATAACGCCGGCGGGGAAGCCCGCAACCACTTGGGCATTCGGGTTGAGGATCGAATTGATGATATAGGCATCATCGGCAGTCACCGTAGAGCCGTCTGTCAATTCTTCCTGGCGTCCATACAGACCGAGCCAGCTGGGGCCAACGCCCTGTGTGCCATCCAGCGTATGGCAGGCCTTGCAGTTATTTTCGTATACACTTTGGCCGATGGCAACCGGGTCGGAAAGCTTGGCAACCTCGCCATTCCGCCAGGCAATAAACTCATCCTCACTGACCACGCGCACCTCGGCTATCATGGTGGTGTGCTGCTGGCCACACAACTCGGCGCAACGCAGGTAGTAAACACCTTCCTTCGTCGGCGTGACGCGCAGCGTGCGCACAAAGTCTTCGCCTCCCGGTAGGGCATCCTGCTTGACGCGGAACTCGGGCACCCAGAAGGAATGGATGATATCGCGCGAGCTCAGGTACAAAATGGACTGTTTGTCCACCGGCATGTACATCACCGGAGAGGCAACCTTATCCACGGCAACCGAGTCGACCGGGTATTCAAAGCTCCACTGCCATTTTTGGCCGATAACGCTGATAATCTCCGGTCTGGGGTCGGCGCGCAGTGTCTCAGCCAGCGACTGGCCGCCCAGGTACGCAAAGAATAAAACGGCAGCCAGCGGAATGGCGGTCCAGGTCACTTCCAGCGTGGTATTGCCTTCGATGTGCTCTGCATCCGTTTCATCTCCCTTCTTGCGGCGAAAAAACACAATGCTGTACAGCATCAGCACGACGATCAGGGAGAACAGGAAGGCAATGACCTTAAACTCAATGCCGAACAGGCTGTCGATCGGTTCCGCCTGGGCCGCGGCCGCCTCTGGCAGCAGGGCTGCGGTGCCGCCATTATCCAATAAGTAGATCAATCCAGCGGCAACGATAACGACCAGGACGGCTGCGACAATCATGTGAATATATTTCTTCATAACGCTCCTTCTCCTGTTTTCTTCCTTCGGGTACATTTCCCCTTGTTGAATAGGCGATTTCTGGTACTCATCCGAATAAGTCCACTCCTCTAACCAGTTGTCAATTTGTGAAGCAGCCAGGGTGCGGCGATCATAAATGATGGCTTCCTGGGGGCTGTGCAGGGAAAGCAGCACAACACGCAACTTCGATTCGCCTTCCACAAAACGCGCCAGGAACTCGTCCGGATTCAGGTCTTTATCGTCGTAATCGACAATGATCAGGTCCGGGTGCAGGCGGTCGAGGGCAGCCAGCGCCTCATCCACCGTGGAGACCATACCGACGACTTCAACGCCAGCCTGGCGGCGTTCTTTCAGCAAGCTGCGCAGCCCCTGCCCAAATAGGGCATGGTTGGAGGCTATCAGGACTCGGCGGGTGGTCTGGTCGGTCATTGGCAGGTATCTACTGTTATCAGGAGGATTCTGGCACAGCATAATTTATCAAATATGATCGGATATGTCATCCACCTTCCTCTTGATCCTGGTAACGATATTGGGTAACCCGTAGGGGTGATTTCTCCATCACCCTTAAACCAAAAATATGGCATACTCAAGATATATTCAGAACCAGCCAATCTGGAGAGCTACCGAGATGACATCCTACTCTGGCGATCACGTACACAACCCCGATGAGCATGAAATCCACGACCACCATGCCGGGCACGGCCATACGCATGGTGCGGTCGACCCCAGCCTGTTCCGCTCGGAACGCGGCATCTGGGCAGTCAAATGGTCGCTGGTAGGGCTATTCGCTACCGCCCTGTTTCAGATTGTCATCGTAGGGATGACCGGCAGCGTGGCCTTGCTGGCCGATACCATCCACAATTTTGGCGATGCGCTGACTGCCATCCCATTATGGATTGCCTTTCGATTGGGCCAGCGCCCGTCGACCAAGCGCTACACGTATGGCCTGGGGAGGGTAGAGGATCTGGCTGGGCTGTTCATCCTGGCAGCCATCCTGGTCAGCGCCATCCTGGCCGGGCGAGAAGCCATCCTGCGCTTCATGAATCCTCAGCCTATCGAGAACCTGTGGGCGGTGATTCTGGCAGCGGTGGTCGGGTTCGCCGGCAATGAAGCCGTAGCCTATTTTCGCATCAAAGTCGGGCGAGAGATCGGCAGCCAGGCGCTGGTTGCCGACGGGTACCACGCCCGCACCGATGGGCTTTCCAGCCTGGCAGTGCTGGCCGGGGCAATCGGCGTTGCGTTGGGTTTTCCCCTGGCAGACCCCCTGGCTGGGCTGGCTATCACCGTAGCCATCCTGAAAATCCTGTGGGACTCGGCCGGTCCGATCTTCAACCGCTTGCTGGATGGCGTTGATCCGGTAGTGGTCGATGAGATCGCCCATGCCGCCTCGCACGTCCCCGGAGTGCAGGCTGTCAGCGAGGTACGTGTCCGCTGGCTGGGGCACCGCATGCTTACCGAGCTGAATATTGCTGTAGAACCGCATCTCTCGGTCGACGAAGGACACGAGCTGGCCCGTCAGGTGCATCACGAGCTGCTGCACGAGCTGACCTACCTGTGGGCAGCAACCATCCATGTCGATCCGGCTCACGCCCTGGGCAGCCGCTACCACGGCTACGTAGACCACATTCACGACAGCCTGCCTACCCACTCGCATTTTCCGTAATGTCTGGACTTGCCGCAGATATTATCAAAGCTTATCGCGCTCAAACCTTCCGCAGCCTGCCCGGGCTGCGCCTGAAAGAGCGCCAGGATGCGGTAGCCTACGCCAATCAGCGTGGCTTTATCTTCTTCTGGCCAATCAAGGGGATCACTCTGCCCAGCTTGTGGGGCGCAGTAGCCGGCGACCGCCCGGTTGCCGATGCACACGACGACCCCGGGCACGTTAGCTGGGGGTGGAAGGACTCGCTGCTCGGCGAGCGCCAGTGGTATTACGCCAAAATCCTGCGCAAGAAAGCCACCATCATCTCGCTGCCGGTAGTGCCTTACTTCTATGCCCTCTCGGAGAACTATGGCGCATATGATGAAGACTACCTGACGCTGTATGAGCAAGGCCGCCTGACCCTGGAAGCCAAAACGCTTTACGAGACCCTGCTGGACAAGGGACCGCTGGACACGGTGGCGCTGCGTAAAGCGGCGCGCATGTCCAGCCCGGAAAGCGAAAGCCGTTTCGAGCGCTCGCTGGCCGACCTGCAGGCCAACTTTATGATCCTGCCGATAGCGGTGACCCAGGCCGGCGCCTGGCGTTATGCCTTTGCCTACGAGCTGACGGCACGCTACTACCCGGAGCTGGTCGACCAGGCACATGACATCTCCGAGCGTACGGCGCGCGCCTATCTTGCCGAGCTCTTCTTCCGTTCGGTCGGCGCGGCGCAGCTGCGCGACCTGGTGCGCCTGTTCGGCTGGAGCCCCACCCAGGCCGAAGCTGCAATCAACGACCTCGTGCTGCAGGGGCTGCTTTCCCGCGGCCTTGAGTTAGAGAACCAGCCGGGCGAATGGACGGTTTTACAGGCACTGCTATGAATATACTTCCTGACCTTGTCGCGCATGCCGATTGGAGCAAAGATCCTAAGAAGCGCTGGGTGGCTGTCGCCATCCGCCAGCATGATGGAATTTACCAGGCTCGAGCACCGGAATCCGTAAAAGATGCACGCCTGCTGCTTGGAAGCCTGCGGGATACCTGCCAGCCTATGGGCACGGTCCTGGTAGGCTTCGACTTTCCGATCGGCATACCTGTCGTTTATGCCCGCCTTTGCGGCGTAAATAACTTCCTGGCGCTGCTGCCGCAACTCGGTCAGGGCGAATGGCATGATTTTTTCAATCCGGCAGAAACCGCCGACCAGATCAACCTGTCCCGCCCATTCTACCCACTGAAACCAGGAGGCTCTCGCCGAACCTACCTGACCGAGCGCCTCTTGGGGCACGATAATTTTGACGATCTGCGCCGGCTCTGTGAGAAAGGCTACGATGGACGTAGAGCCGCCTGCCCCCTGTTTTGGACGTTGGGCGGGCAGCAGGTGGGTAAAGCAGCTATCAGCGGCTGGAAAGAAGTCATCCAACCTGCCATGAAAAATGACCGGGCGCATTCCCTGGTTTGGCCTTTCGACGGCCCACTTTCGGGACTGCTATCACAGTCTGGCTCAACCATCCTGGCCGAGACTTACCCGGCCGAGTTCTACCCTCATCTGGATATAGACCTCTCCAACAAGCAGGTCCACGCCAAAGCATCCGGTCAGCCATCAAGTGGCAAACGATCTCCGCAATCCAGGCGAAAGAATGCAGATGTATTGCGTAAGTGGAGCCAGGATAATGGCGTAAGACTGACCAGAGACCTGGAAGAACAGATACAGGCAGGATTCTCTCCCAACGAAAAAGGTGAGGATCCTTTTGACGCCTTGATTGGACTATTCGGCATGCTGAATATCCTTCTCGGCAAGCGAAAGTGGGAAGATTCATTGCCTGATGAACAAACCCAAATCGAGGGCTGGATTCTCTGGACAGGACTGTTCTTCACCGGCTGGATAGTGACCGTTTATAATCGCTGCAGAGCAGTTAATCAGGGATGATCTATCAATAAATCGACATCAGGAGCCAACTCATGCTACCCGACTCGAACGATCACATCAAAATCACGACCATCGAAAAGCATATCCTCGAAGAGCAGCGCCACCATCCGGAAGCCACCGGGGTGCTCACCCAGCTGCTATATGATATCGCCCTGGCGGGCAAGGTGATCGCCAGCAAAACAAATCGTGCCGGCCTGGCCGAGATCCTGGGGCGCACCGGCGAAACCAACGTCCAGGGAGAGGCCGTGCAGAAGCTGGACCGCTTTGCCGATATGACAATCTATCGCCTGAACGACCATACCGGGCGGTTGGCGATCATGGCCTCCGAAGAGCACGATCTGCCCCTCCCCATCCCGGAAAAATACCCCACCGGCAAATACGTCCTGCTGTTTGACCCGCTGGACGGCTCATCCAACATTGATTTCAACATCCCAGTCGGGACGATCTTTGGCATCTACCGCCGGACCAGCGAAGTCAGGCCCGGGCACCCTGGAGGACCTGCTGCAGCCCGGGCGCAACCTGGTAGCGGCCGGCTATCTGCTTTATGGCAGCAGTACCCTGCTGGTGTATTCAGCCGGTGAAGGGGTGCATGGCTTCACGCTGGATCCGGCAGTGGGAGAGTTCCTGCTCTCCTTCCCCAACATCCGAATTCCAGAAAATCCTGCATATTTCAGCGTCAACCTGGGGTACCGCCGCTTCTGGAGCGAGGGCGTCCGGCGCTACACCGATTACCTGCAAGGGTTAGACGGACAAATCAAAGGTTTATCGCTGCGCTATGTCGGCTCGCTGGTGGCAGATTTCCACCGCACGCTGTTCTCCGGCGGCGTTTTCTATTACCCGGCCGACACGCAAGACCCTGGCAAACCCTACGGCAAGCTGCGCCTGACCTACGAAGCCGCCCCGCTGGCCTTCCTGGCCCAACAGGCCGGCGGCCTGGGTTCCAACGGGGCCCAGAATCTGCTGGATATCCAACCCGAATCGCTCCACCAACGCACACCGCTCTTCACCGGCAACCGCGAGCTGGTAGAGAAGGCGGTGGAGTTTATCCGGGAATTCGACGGAGGACCGATGACCAACGACCGATGACCGACGACCCTCTATGGATAACCAAGGGTACAAGTAGCGGTCTGCAGTCGGCGGTCGGCGGTCAAGATTTAGCGGTCTTCCGTCCTCCGTCTTCCGTCGGCCATCATCTAAGGAGTCACCATGCTCGAAATCGCCATCATGCTAGAAGGCCAGAACGGCTTGAACTGGAGTCGCTGGCAGCGCCTGGCCGAAGCAGTTGAGCAGCTCGGTTTTACCGGGTTGTACCGCTCCGACCACTACACTAACGCCAACCCGCCGGACAAGGACTCGCTGGAACTGTGGGTATCGCTCACCTGGCTGGCCAGCCATACCAGTAGAATCGAGTTCGGCCCGCTGGTATCGCCGGTCTCATTCCGGCACCCAACCATGACCGCTCGGATGGCGGCCGCCGTGGACGATCTTTCTGGCGGGCGGCTTACCCTGGGCGTCGGCGCCGGCTGGCAGGAGCGCGAGCACACCAACTATGGCTGGGAGCTGCTCGATATCAACCGGCGTTTTGCCCGCTTCCAGGAAGGGTTGGAGGTGATCAGCCGCTTGCTGCACAGCGACATCCCGGTGGATTACACTGGAGAATTATTTTCACCTGCAAGAGGCCATCCTCCTGCCACGCCCTACCCGCCCTGGCGGCCCACCCATCCTGATTGGTGGCAATGGCTCCCGCCGCACCTTGCCGCTGGCGGCGCGCTATGCCAGCGAATGGAATGCAGTCTACATCCCGCCGGCCGAATTCGAAGCCCTGAACACCCGCCTGGATGCCCTGTTGAGCCTGGAAGGCCGCCGCCCATCGGACGTGCGGCGCTCCCTGATGACCGGCTGCGTATTCGGCCGCGACCACCAGGAGGTAGATAACAAGGTATCCCTGCGTACAGGCGGCAAGCGCAGCGTCGAGCAGCTGCGCGAGCATGGCGTGGTAGCCGGAACACCAGAGGAAATCCACGAGCAGCTGGCGGCTTTTTCGATCGCCGGTGTACAGCGCATCATGCTGCAATGGCTCGACCTGGACGACCTGGATGGCTTGCAGGCATTGGCGGAGGCAGTATTGCGTAAATAGTGAGGCAGGGGTACAATGTGTATGTGTATACATCATACACAAGGAGTGTGATAGATGACCCTGGAACGAGTTCAGATGCTTTTAGAGCCAGAGCAACGGCGCAAGCTGGCTGAACTGGCTAAAACTCAAGGCAAGAGTGTAGCTGAGGTTACCCGCCAGGCGATAGATGCCGGGCTGGAGCGGCTCGCACAGGATATTCCACAGGCACACTGGCTGGCAGCGCTCGAGGCAGCACTGCAGTTGCGCGAAAGCATGCGCTTGCGAAACGGAAAACCAATCGACAACGATATCGTTGAGGAGATCCAGCAAATGCGCGAGGAACGGGATGCAGAAATCTTCCGTCGTAGTGGATTCTAACCTGGCAATTTTCACAGTTGTAGATTCGGAGTTGAGCCAGCAAGCCACCTGGGTCTGGTCTCACCTGTTATCATCAACGGTAAATATTTTCGCGCCTGATTTATGGGCATATGAAACCACATCTGTGATCCGTAAACTCTATTCGTTCGGTAAAATCACTGAGGGAGAGGCGCAGATGGCGCTGATTATTTTAGATCAAATGCCTATCCAGCTATTATCGAGTGATTTGCACATGCGCCAAGCCGCACTGAGCTGGGCGACCCGTTTAGGTCAAAAAGCCGCTTATGATGGCTTCTACCTGGCAACTGCAGAAAAACTAGAAACAGAATTATGGACCGCAGATCAAGCGCTTGCCAATAATGCTCATCAGGTCGGCGCCAGCTGGGTGCATTGGATGGGGGAGATCGCCCGACCGGAGTAATCGTTCCAGAAGCGATGGCCAATTTGGGATGAAAAACGGCCTTGCATATGTTATCATTCTGCATAATACGATGTGATTACATCACTTAAGGAGATCGCCATGATTCGCACCCAAATTCAAATTACCCCCGAACAAGCACGCGCGCTGAAACGCCTGGCTGCCAAAGAAGGAAAATCTGTTGCCGAGCTGATCCGCATCAGCCTGGATACTATGCTTCGATCAGGCGGAATCAGGGACCAGGATGTTTTACGCCATAAGGCCAGCGCAGCAGCGGGAAAACTAAGTGGCCCGGATGACCTGGCCCAAAACCATGACGATTACCTGGCTGAAGCACTCGAAGCATGAACATTTACATCGATACCGCTGCCTTTTTAGCGACCCTAAATATCAACGACCGCTATCACCCATCGGCCAGCAAAACCTGGGATGAGATCCTTGCGTCCGCTTCAACGTTGTTCAGTAGCAATTATGTAATCCTGGAAACGACTGCTCTCCTTCAACATCGATTTGGGATTGAAGCTGTACGGCTTTTTGAGAGCGACATCATTCCAGTCCTGGAGATCGCCTGGGTTGATAAGGATATCCACATACAAGCTATGAGCGCCTTATTGGTGGCAAACCGGCGGAATCTATCCCTGGTGGATTGCACCAGTTTTGAGATTATGCGCCAGATCGGTATCGAGGCGGCCTTCACTTTTGACCCACATTTCAGCGAACAAGGCTTTACCGTATTCCCAGAGCGGGTTTTGTGATGAACGTTTCAATAGCAATCCGCCAAAAACGAGCCATCCGCAGCTTCTCGCCCGAGCCCCTGCCCCAGGCAACCATACTGGCGATCCTCAACGCCGGGCGGCGATCACAGTCTTCCAAGAACACCCAGCCCTGGCATTTCATCACTGTTACCGACCGAGTCACACTCAAGTCGCTCTCTGAGTGCGGCGATTGGGCCGGGCACCTGGCAGGAGCTGCGTTGGGTGTTGCAATTGTCCACGCCGATCCCGGCGAGAAGTTCCAGCTGATGTTCGATATCGGCCAGGCAGCCGCGTACATGCAGCTGGCTGCCTGGGAGCTGGGTGTTGGCTCCTGCCTGGCCAGCATCTACCAACCGGAAAAAGCCCGCCTGCTGTTAGGATTTCCGGAAGACCTGCACTTGCGCATCGCCATATCGTTCGGCTACCCGCTCGATGGGGAATTGCTGGAAGCGAAACCCAAAAAAGGCGGGCGGCGCAGTCTGGATGATATTGTCCATTGGGAGCGCTGGTAACCCGCCGCAACTTTTACCCCCGCGCTGCGTATTTAGAAATGAGCTTGCCAGAAATAAAACGGCAGGCGCGATTCTAAGGAGGCAATCGATGACTACAGATGGTAAAAAATTGCGGCGGTCGCAGGAGCACAGAATCTTTGCCGGGGTGTGCAGCGGGTTGGGCGAGTTTTTTGGAATCAGCCCGTGGTGGTTCCGGCTGGCATTCCTGGTAGCGCTCTTGCCAGGCGGGGTGCCCGGCATTCTGATCTACTTGCTGTTGTGGGTCGTCATCCCGGGTGGATGAACCGGGCTGGCAGACGGCAATACTCCAGCATAGCCGGATTTGATACCGGCTATGCTGGATCAGATAGCGGGTAAGCTTCCGCCATGGCGATTCGCCGGCTCAAAGCCGGGTGGGAGTAAAGCAGCAGCTCCACCCAGGGCTCCGGGTCGACATCTGCCAGGTTCTGGTTGGCCAGGCGCTTCAGGGCGGATGCATACGCCCGGCCGTTGCCGGTAGCTTCGAGAGCAAAGCGGTCGGCAGCCGTTTCTCGGCGGCGGGAAAAAGCGTTTTCCAGAGGCATCGTCAGCAGCCCGTACAGCCCCATCACAATCCCCAATAGCGGCAGGGCAGCAATATTCGCCACGCTGCCCAGGTCAAAAGCCTCCACCCCCCAATCTAATGCCAGCGAGGCCAGGTACAAGCCCACCACCGTGATCAGGGAGCTAAATAAAATGCCGAGGGGGATATCGCGGTGGACATGATGCCCCAGCTCGTGGGCAATTACCGTTTCGATCTCGTCGGTGGTAAAGGAATCCAGCAGGCTGTCGCCCAGGATGATGCGCCGGGTACCCCCCAATCCGACCAGGGCGGCGTTGGCGGCTTTCGTGCGGCGGCTCATGTCGAATTTATAAACCCCGCGCACCTGTGTGCGAGCGCGCCGTGCCAGGTCCATCAGGCGCTCGACCAGGTCGGCGCGCTCTTCTCCCAACGGGACGAAACGGTAGAAAATCGGGAAGATCAGCACCGGAGCCAGGTTGGCCAGCAGGATGTTGAAGAGCAGCAAGAACCCAGCCGCCCACAACCACCAGCTTTCGGGGAAGCGGCGCAGCAGGGCGTAAATCACTTCCAGCATCAGCAACGCCAACACGCCACCTAAGAGCCAGCTCTTGATCTGGTCCAGCCACCACGCTCGGCGGGTTTGGGTGGACAGATCATAACGGTGCGGCAGGACAAAGCCTTCGTAATAAGATAGGGGCAGGCTGAGCAGCAAATATAACCCACCGAATACCAGGGCGTATCCGGCTACCTGCAGCCAGGGGAGATCTGTGCGGGCAGCCAGCGCCTGTTCCAGGGCGGCAGACCAACCCAAAGCCAGCCAGGCCACCAGATACAGCGCCCCAACCAATAGATCGACCACCATCAGGCGGCGTGATAGGTGGGCATACTTCCGGGCTTGCTCTTGCCGCTGGGGATCGAGCACGACCGTCTCATTTTGTAACAGGCCGATCGAATTATCGGTTTGTTCGCTCATCGGGTTCCACTGCCCAAGTTACAATCATTTGGCGTTGTGTCTCTGTTTCGGGCGAGGGCTGCATACCGTTGGATAAACCCTGCCGCAGTCGAGCAATCTCCACCAGGGCGGCCAGACCGTCGAAGCCCTGCCGGCGCAAGTAGCAGCCTACCACCGTGCCAGTGCGCCCTATCCCACCATAGCAGTGCACATAAACCGTGTGCCCGGCATCCAGGGCTTCCTGCAAGGTTTCCTGGATGCGCTGCATTTCTTCCCGGGAAGGCGTGCCATAATCCGGGATGGACAGGCGCAGATACGTCGTTTGCCTGCCCTGGCTGCCCGCCTCGTTTCGCAGTATATCATCATACGCCGGCAGCCCGTACTCCCCAGGTTGGGTCAGGTCCAGGAACCAGGTAACACCCTGGGAAAGCAGCCATCCCAGCCGGCGGCGCGCCTCACGCCTATCCGCGCCGCCGGGATACTCCCCAGCCAGGAAGCGACCAGGAAGCACCCAGTAGCAGTTCAACATCACAGCGCCATTCATCCGGCTCTCCCAAACATTAAGGGGCAGGTGTGCCCAGTCCCAGGTTCAGCAACAGCATTGGGTCCATGTGCTGGAAGACGCCGCTGGTGCGCCAAAGCAAATAGTTGGCTTTCTCTTGCTCGGTATTTTCGGCCTGGTAAAATCCCAGGCTGTCGAAGGTCGCCCCGGGCGGCCCACTGCGCACCTCCAGGTGCAGGTGCGGCTCAACGGCATTGCCGCTCTTGCCGACCTGGCCGATCAACTGGCAAGCGGCTACCTGGCTGCCCAGGGCTACCAGCGGAGGGGCATCCATGTGGGCGTAGAGCAAATATAGCGATTGCTCCGGGGTGATCCCCAGGGTGGATTTGACAGCCTGCGGCAGGGCCTGATTGGGGGTCTCGATAATGACCAGGTTGCCAAAGGGGAAGGTGTCGGGCAGCGAGGCTGCCACCCGGCCGGCCAGGACGGATTGCACACCAACACCCTGAATAGTGGTGCGCTCGCCACGCGTGTAATAAGAGAAATCGACGCCATGGTGGCGCATATCTTTGCCGGGCGGAGGCGGCCGGTAGGGGTCCGAGGTGATTTCGCGCAGCTCCGCCAGGCCATGGATCTCCAATGGCGAGCAGATGCGGAAGATCGGTGTCGGCGTGGGCGCAATGGTTTGTGTCGCCTGGAGGGTGGCGGTGGCGGTAGGCGGCGCGGATGGGGTTTTGGTATTTACCTGCGGAGGTCGGGGCAGAATGCCGGTTGGTGTAGCCTGCACATTGCTATCGGTCGGAGAGCAGGCCTGCAGCCCCAGGACTGCCAGTCCCAGCAGGAAAATGGTGATTACTCGATGGATCAATTGGACGGGCATACCGCCCGATTATAGACCCAGGCAGGCAAGAGAACAAGGACATTTTCCAAACTGTGGTTTTCTGGGGGTTGCCAGAAACCTTGCTCCGCGCTATAATGTGGGCCGATTAAACGGGGCGTGGCGCAGTCCGGCTAGCGCGCTTGCATGGGGTGCAAGAGGTCGGAGGTTCAAATCCTCTCGCCCCGACTAACGACCGCTTACCTTGAGTAAGCGGTTTTTTGTAAATGGATCTAGCCGTAAGGTATAATTCGCTTGCCACAAAAACCCCTTTCCCAGTTTCCTGCTGCTTAAAGCACGAACGCCCGGGTGAGGGGGGCACCCGGACGCTCGTAGGAGTAATATTAGCACCATGTTGAAGAAATTGCAAGGGAAAATTACACGAATTAATAAAATATTAATCCAAGTCGCATTGAGTTATTAAAAGCGAGTGGGCGTTTCCCCTCCCGCCCACTCTAAAGAAAATGGTAGATTAGAGCTAACCTGTGCTCTAAATATAATCCACCGGCTTGCTAATGTGAATAGTCATTTATATTCAATACAATAGACATTTGTACTGTTATATAAACCGAATGCTCAGGTAACACTCAGAACACTTGATCACGGAGAACTTCATCGATGAGCGACACAAATGGCCTGATTCGAGTAGCTATCATGGATGATCACCAGGGCATCCTGGATGGTTATCTGTATCGTCTGCAAGGGCAAACCGAAATAAAGATTGTAGGCACCGTTCGCTACGGAGATGACCTGGAACCGCTTCTCGCCCACCTGGCAGTGGATGTCTTGCTGTTGGATATGGAAGTGCCATGCAGCCCTGAAAACCCCAACCGGTTCCCGGTCCTGCCCACCATCCCCAGGCTGGCTCAGCTATACCCCGAGATGGCTATCCTGGCGATCTCGATGCACAACCAGCGCACTTTGATCCAGGCAACCCTGGATGCCGGCGCCAACGGCTTTATTCTTAAAGACGATTACACCGCTATCCAGGAGCTGGCCTCCATCATTCGCAGCGTGGCCAACCAGGGCATCTACCTCAGCGCCGAGGCTTTCCAGGCCATCCGGCGAAAAACCGGGGGCGAGGGCTTCTCTAGCCTGACTCCGAGACAACTGGAAGCACTTTCCTTATGCTCTGCTTATCCCGACTTGACCACTGCCGACCTGGCGAAGAGGATGAACGTCGCCCACTCCACTGCGCGCAATTTCCTGTCCGGTGCCTATCTCAAGCTCGGCGTGTCAAGCCGCAGTGCAGCAATCTTCAAGGCGCGCCAATTGGGCTTGATTCCAAACAACTCGGGACCGGCTCGCTTTCCAGGCGGAAATGACACCTCCTCGGGAAATGATCCGGACGAATGATCTTCCACCTGTGATGCCTGGATCGGGCTGGCGCTCTTATCGCAATTTAATGGGGATCCTCATATCCGTGGGGATCCTGGTGGTGCTGTTCATGTACAGCTACGGCTACCTGTATGAAGCCCTGTTTATCGGGTTTGATTACAGCGCAGCCCATGCTGTAATTTTCCGCCTGCATGTCCCACCAGCCAACGGAGAAGGTCTTGACCTGGACGATACCATCCTGAAGGTTGGCTCGCTCTCTTACCGCGATTATCAAACAAGTACTTATCGTAACCTGTTCGCCGGGTATAAAAATGGCGATGTAGTTCCAATCCTCGTCGAGCGGCAGGGGACATCACATCTCGTATACTGGGAAATCCCAGGATTCAACTGGCCTGAGTTCCGTTTTCGACTCTTTAGCCCATGGTGGCTTCCGTATGTCTTCTGGGTGATGGGTTGCATCACTCTTTTCCTGGTTCAACCAACCGACACCAGGAAAATGCTGCTGGTAGCACTGAATTTCTTGATTGCCGTTTGGTTTTCGGCCAGCAGGCTATCCTACACCGGAGCGCTCCTCAGTGGACCGATCCTGTTCATTGGTGTATGGATGACCTGGCCGGTATCCTGGCACCTGAACTGGTTGGTCCCACAGCCATTACGCCGATTACCGACACAAGCGTGGATTGCTCTTTATATTCTAGCACTCGCTCTAGGAATTGTTACAGCCTTAGGGATCATCCCAGTACAATCGTATTTTCTTGGGGCGATGCTGACTGCACTCGGGAGCATCGTGATCATTGGCTGGCATGCGATCTCTCAACAGCCACGCGATCGAATGATCTATTTGCTATTATCTTTTATAGTTCTGGCGATTGCTCCCAGCCTGGCATTAAGTGCTACCCGGTTGAAGGGCGAATCTATGGTATGGCTAGAACAATTAGCCTTGCTTTCCCTGGTGCTGCTCCCTGTGGCATACCTATATATCCTTGTCTACCGCCAACATGGTTCAATGGAGGTTCGGGTCAACCAGGCAATTACCGGATTCAGTTATGCCACAATCGTCGTCGTCCTGGGCACATTCCTTGTGAGCGCGACCATCTCGTTAGCTAATTTGAACGAGATCAACACAGAGGTGTTGTTTCCGCTGGTCGCCGCCGCCAGCGTGTTGATTGGCTTTTTCGCAGCTCGCTTCTATCACACCTATGCCCGCTGGTTTCAAAAAACCCTGCTGGGCATACAGTTGGCGCCAGAGAATTTGGTAGAAACCTATGCTGCCAAAATCACCACAAGCCTGGAATGGGAAAAACTCAGCTCGATATTGGAAAAAGAGGTGCTTCCCAGCCTACTCGTGCGCCAGGCGGCTTTTTTGCGCATCCAGATTGTGGACGAAGAGCAAGGCATACTGCATGCCAGACCGATCCTGCGGATGGGCATCGCAGAGACCGATATGCCCCATCGAGATGCGATCTTAGCTTATCTCCGCTCAGCTAATGAAGTTCTGCCCACCACCAATCCCAAAACCTTAGCGCACTCATCCTGGGTGCGACTGGTAATGCACTTGACGTTCGAAAACAAGACTATCGGTTTGTTCATATTCGGGCGTCGCGATCCAGACGACCAATATCCGATGTATGAGCGAGCCACCTTGCAAGCTTTAATGGATCAAACCGCGCTGGCAATTATCAATATTGAGCAATCCGAGCGCTTGAGAGCATTGTATCAGTGGGATATTGAAAGAGAAGAAACCGAAAAGAAACGACTGGCCCTCGAGCTGCATGACGCCGTGCTGAATGAGATGGCGCTCATACCCCTAAGAGCCGCTGAGGGGGTATTAACTGACGAATTTAATGAATCGTATCACGATGCCGTGCGGCACATCCGAGAAATCATCAGCGGCCTGCGTCCCAGCACGTTAAATTACAGCCTGTTCTCGGCTTTGGAAGAACTGGTAGATGAGGCTCCCCTGCAAAGCGGTGTGTTCCCATCGGAAAAAACCGACCTCCAGCTGCATATTCCCCCTACCATGGAGCGCTACACTGCAGATGTGGAGCTGCACATTTTCCGCATCGTACAACAAGCGGTTGCCAACGCCATTCGGCACGCCCGGGCGACCACCATTATTATCAGCGGCCATCTGCTGCCTGACAAAATCCAGATTACGGTGCAGGATAACGGGATTGGCATGCCCGACAGCAATTACCTGGATTTAGCGGGCTTGCTGACGCGCAAGCACTTCGGCCTGGCCGGCATGCACGAGCGAGCGGCGATTATTGGCGCTCAGTTGGATATTGTATCCGCGTTGGAAATTGGCGCAACCATATCCATTACCTGGAAAAAAGACTTTCCCGAATAAATCGCCACAATTTCTGTACATTTTTCGTTCTAAAACCCTTGGCAATTCCAGTATTTTACCGTACAATAGAAATGCGTCTCCGGCCTGCCCCCCTCAGGTCGGAGACGCATTTTAAGGGTTATTGCTAAAACTATCCGCCGCCTGCCAGGATATCCCCCAGTAAATTGTCGTTCAAATAGACCAGGGCCGACTTGACGCCCGGGAACTGCCGGATCGTCTGCCAGACCTGGGCGCGCACGCGGGCATTGTCACACTTGTCGCCGGAACGCACATAAGTTCCGACCAGGTTCACAACCACCTCTCCCGAGCCAGGTTTGTATTCAACACCGCCAACGGAAATGTTTGACCGGAAGGCGGGATTGTATAAACCGGCAATGTACTCTGATTTTTGGAACACGACGCTCAAACCGGTACGCACATCCTGGGCGATATCCCCAGTGCGGGCGTATCCGGTGATGATGGGAATGGCCGTGTCGCCGCAGCCAATCGGCCCACCAGAATCCTTCAGGATCATATAGGCATAAATCACGTTGCCTTCCTTGACGTTTTGCGGCACTTTTGTGACCGTGGCAGTTGCGGTGGGCGTGGCGGTATCCGTAGGCAGCGGGGTATTCGTGGCAGTTGGGGTTGGGCTGGGTGTCAGAGTAGGGGTTTCGGTAGGTAAGGGGGTATTTGTCGCCGTAGGCAGAGGCGTCGAGGTAGGCGGTAAAGTCGGCGTTGCTGTGGGCTCCGGCGGCTGCAAAGCGCTACAGCTTGCCAGGACGACTGCCAGGAGCGCAAACAGCACAGGCGCGAAGATAGTTCGAGAGGAATATCTCATTGTTTATTTCCGTTCTTCCGTTAGGGTATGGAGACTGCTTGACGGGCAAATTCTGCCCCGCGGTGCAGGGCAGTGTAGTTCATCTCCAGCAGGTGTTTATGGCGCGTCGGCAAATGGTTCTGCAAGCAAGTTTCGATGGATTGAATCGATAATACCGGCAGTCTTTCCAACAGCGCACCCAGCATGACCATATTGGTCATGCGCTTATCACCCAGCTCCTCGGCAACCTCATTCGCCGGGATCTGCACTGCGGACAGGTCGGTGCGGTGAAACGGCCGGTTGATCAGAGAAGCATTCGCGACCAGGATGCCGCCAGGCAGGACAAGCGGTTCGTATTTATCCAACGAAGGCAGGTTAAACACCAGGGCAGCTTTCGGGTGGCGCACGGTCGGTGCGCCAATCTCTTCATCCGAGATGATGACGGTGCAGTTGGCCGTGCCGCCGCGCATTTCCGGTCCGTAGGATGGGATCCAGGTCACTTCACGGCCGGCATCCATGGCTGCATATGCCAGCAGCTGACCGGCAAAAAGAATGCCCTGCCCACCAAACCCTGCCAGGATGATTTCTGTTTGCATTGTCAAGGTACTCCGAATTCCCAATTATACGCGAATTCCCGCCACTGAGGATGAGACTTTATAATCCCCGATCGGATAAACCGGCAGCATATGCTCTTCCAACCATTTCAGGGAGTCAAGCGGTGTAAGGCCCCAGTTTGTCGGGCAGGTCGAGAGCAGCTCAACCATGGCAAAGCCAAGCCCGCGCGCCTGGACCTCGAATGCCATGCGAATGGCTTTGCGAGCCAGGCGGATATTTTTCGGGTCGTGCAGGCTGCGGCGCACAGAATAGCCCACCCCATCCAGCTTGGAAAGCACTTCGGCCATGCGGATGGGGAAGCCGGTCTGCTCGACATCCCGGCCGCGCGGCGAGGAGGTCGTCTTCTGGCCGGGCAAGCTGGTCGGCGCCATTTGCCCGCCGGTCATGCCAAAGATGGCATTGTTGATAAAGACAACGGTAATATTCTCGCCCCGGGCGGCGGCATGCATGATCTCGGCCATGCCAATCGATGCCAGGTCGCCATCACCCTGATAGGTGAACACAATGCGATCGGGCAGCACTCGCTTGATGCCGGTGGCCATGGCAGGAGCGCGCCCGTGGGCGGCTTCAACAAAATCGCAATCGAAATAGTTATAAGCAAATACCGAACAGCCTACCGGCGCCACGCCAATTGTGTTCTCGCGCACGCCCATTTCATCCAATACTTCAGCGATCAGACGGTGGGCAACACCATGCGTGCAACCCGGGCAGTAATGGGTCGATACCTGAGTGAGCGACTCCGGCCGGGAATAAACCAGCTGATACGGGGCTGTTGTCACCATGCTGTGCTCTCTCCTGTCTGTTTTTCGTTATTTGCTTTCAAGCGCTTCAGCCAACTGTGGCGCGGGTCGCCGTTGGGCGATAGCGGCTGGGTTGCCAGGCGCTGGATCTCGGCCAGGATTTCATCCTGGAAGGGCACCACGCCGCCCAGGCGACCGTAAAACTCCACCGGGATGCGGCCGGCAACTGCCAGCTGCACATCCGGCAGCATCTGCCCGGTGTTCATCTCGACCACCAGCAAGGCACGCACCTGGCCCGCCAGCTGAGCGATGCGCTTGGATGGGAAGGGGCTCACCGTGATGGGGCGCAGCAGCCCTACCGGGATGCCCTGCGCTCGAGCGGCTCGCACCGCCGAGAATGCTACCCGCCCGGCAGTGCCAAATCCGACCACAGCGATTTCCGCATCCTCCAGGTAATATTCCTTGAAGCGCACCTCGTTGGCCTCAATAGTCTGCCAGCGCTCCAGCAAGCGGATATTGGTGACTTCCTCATCCTCCGCCTTCAGGTAGATGGAAGACAGCATCCGGCGCTTACGCCCTTGGGAACCCTGCACGGCCCAATCCGGCACCGTCTGGTTGAGGGGGCGCATTTCGGGAAGCTCGGCTGGTTCCATCATCTGGCCAACATTACCGTCCGCCATCACAATGACAATAGCCCGGTATTTATCCGCCAGGTCAAAGGCCAGCACGGTCAGGTCGATCGCTTCCTGGACACTGGCCGGCGCCAGGACAATGGAATGATAGTCGCCGTGGCCGCCCCCGTGGACAATCTGGTTGTAATCGCCCTGTGAAGGGGCAATGTTACCCAGGCCGGGCCCGCCACGCACCACATCAATGAGCACGACCGGCACTTCGGTCCCGGCAATATATGACAGTCCTTCCATCATCAGGCTGACTCCCGGGCTGGAAGAGGAAGACATGACCCGCTTCCCGGTGCAGGCGGCGCCGTACACCATGTTGATGGCCGCAACTTCACTCTCTGCTTGCAGGAAAGCCCGGCCCAGCTCGGGCATGCGCAGTGACATCCACTCCAACAGCTCGGTTTGGGGTGTGATGGGGTAACCAAAATAAGCTTCCACCCCAGCTCGGATGGAAGCTTCTGCCATGGCAATATTGCCTTTCATTAGTTCGCGCGGCATCCTACACCTCCTGCAGCACGCCGGCCGCCGCTCTGACCGGTACTTCACGATAAACCGTCAGAGCCGCCTCCGGGCACACCAACGCGCAGATGGCGCAGCCGGTGCAACCCTCCTGGGTGATGTAAACCGGATGATAGCCCTTGGGGGTAAGCTGCTCCAGATTCAAACTCATCACATCTTGCGGGCAAGCCGCCACGCACAGCTCACAGCCTTTGCAGTAAAGCTGATTGACCTCCACCCAGCCTCGTACCGGCATCTTTTTGGCCTCCTGATCATAATTTTAACGGGCGCGCAAACCAATAACGCCCTTTGACTTTAATCCTACTCGTTTAGGGGAGATTTTGTAGTGCCAAAGGTCACAATTTGGCGTATACATATATCACAAAATGGTGTTTTTGTGCGAACGTTCGCATGGTCGACCGTCGATCCCGTGGGAGTACACCACCCCGTAGACATACATTCGGGGCTTCGCTCGGGGACTTCGCTGCTGACCGCTGACAACAGACCGACGACGGAAGACGGAAGACCGGGTTTATCCCTGTCGAGGTCTTTGTTGCTATCGTCGTGTCTCGTAGCCCCTGGTGGGCGATTTTCCCGGAAGAGGTAAGTCGCCTGTTATGGTGTGGGCGCAGGTGAGGGACTGACCGACGGGGTTGCCGCTTTCACGGCATCCAGCTCCTGCCGGATAGTTTGCTCGGCGGTTTGCAAGGCTGCTGCAGGGGAGACGCCGGATTCGAAGACAGATTTAAGAGCGGTGTCCAGCGCTGTGGGGTAAGCCGCCATCTCGGGCCGCACCGGATAAGCGACGCCGCCCAACAACGCCTGCAGAGCCTGTGCCTGCAGCGAGTTTTCCAGGGATATCTCGCGCAGGGTCGGAATGCGCCCGGTAGCCGCCAGGGAAACCTGGGCTGGTGTAGAGAGGAAATAGCGCACGAATTCCCAGGCGGCGTTTTGATCTTGCGGGCCGCCGCGCTGGTTCATGTATACCATTTCCGGCAGGACGTATCCGGACAGCGCCCCCTGCTGGTAGAGCGGCCAGGGGTCAATCATCACGTTGTCCGCCCCCAGGGTCTCGGAGATGGCTGCCATACTCCAGGTGCCATCGACAATCATCCCCACCCGGCCTTCTTTGAACAGATCCAGGTCCTGATCGGTCTGGAAAGAGATAGGGCCTGCCAGGTCGTAGTTGCGCAGCAGCTCAACCCATTCCACCCCTTTGACGTTGTTAAACGCCGGGTAGCCGTTCTCATCCATCAGCAGGCCGCCAATGCCATCCAGGATTGCCCCACCGTAGAAGAAGCTGCGCTCCAGGAAAGCGCCGATTTCCTCTCCGACAGTGTTTTCTCTGGCAAATTCGACCATCTGCTCGTAAGTATCCGGCGCCCGCACGACGATATTCGGGTTGCGGTACAGCACTACCCCGGCCTGGGCGTAGGGCAGGCCGACCAGGGCGCCTTTGTATCGCCCGGCGTCTACCGCCGGCGGACTCAGGCTATCCAGCAAACCCGGGTCCGCCAGGGAGGACAGGTCCTGCACCACGCCGCCGTCGTAGAGCAACGGCGCCCACTCTACCGGCCCCAGCAGCAGGGAAGGACCGGTGCCTTCCCGCACAGCGGTCTCGTAGCGTTGGCGCAGCTCCTCGACAGGGATGTAGAGTACATCAAACTGCACATTGGGGTACTGCGCCTGGAAAGCATCAATAATCTCCGCCAGGACGGCAAGGTCTTCATCCGCCCAGGAATGCCAGATCATTACCGTACCCTGCACCACAGTCGGCGTAGCGGCAATTTCAAGCGTGGCGGCTGTGGTGCTCGTCGCCCCGGCAACAACTTCCGGGATTCCCGCCAGGCTGGTTTCCTGGGCGGGCTCCCCCGGCCCCAGCCCACTGCAAGCCGAAAGAATCAAAACCAGGGAAATAATCAGATAGCGGAGATACTTAGGCTGGCTCATAACGCCTCTTCAAGAGCAGATTTATCTTTCATCGCGGGGCAGAAAACGATCGACCCCGGCGGTATTCGTGCCAAACCATAACTGGCCGGATGCATCCTGAGCGATGCTGATCGTCTCGGCGCCGGAGTAACCGGTGCGCCCGGGGCGGTAGCTCGTCCATTCGTTTGCGATTTCATCATACCTTGAAATCAACCCCCCTGGGGTATTGGCGATGCCGGTGGCCACCCAGAATTCCCCCGGGGCGGTTTCATAAATTGTCCGCACCAGGTTGGTTGGCAGGCCGGAGTTGCCCGTGCGGAAATGCTTCCAGGAGGCTCCGTCATATACGCTCAGCCCGCCGCCGAGCAGGCCAGCCCACAACCGGCCTTTATGATCGATCATCAGGTCGGCAACGCCCCCAGGTCCCAGGCCGGCATTCTGGCCTGTAAAGGTCGTCCACTCCTGGCTGGCAGGATCGAAGCGGCTGATCCCCAGCCGGCTGCCAAACCAGGCTATCCCATCCGGCTGGATGGCAATCGAAAGCACCAGGTCGTCCAGCAGCCCTGAATTTGCGCTGGTATAGGCAGTCCAATCCCTGCCATTGTAGAAAGCCGCGCCGGCATTCGATCCAACCCACAGACCATTCGGGGTCGCCTGCAAGGCAAAGATATCATCACCCGTCAGGCCTATCTGCTGTCCCGAGGTTGTCTGCCAGGATTGGCCATCCGTTCGAGCCAGGCCGCTGCGCGTGCCCAGCCATAGGCCACCCTGAGCATCTTGGGCCGCTGAGAGAACCTCGTTATCCGGCAAGCCTGAGTTCTCACGAGTAAATATTTCCCAGATGTCGGCTTCAGTGCCGCCCGACTGCCAGATGCCAACCCCACGATCAGTGGCCATCAGCATGCGGCCGTCGGGCAAGGCCAGCACCTGGTTGACCACATTGCCAGGCAAGGAAGTGGTAATGGCATTCAGCTGCGACCAACCCAGGCGGTTGACACTGACCAGGACGGCATTGGTCAGGACGCTGACCACAGCCACACCGGCGAACAGGATAGCCGCCACCAGGGTCGCCGTAGTGGGATTGGGCAGCATCGCCCGCAGCCAACCCCAATAGCTCTCCTGTTCTCGCACCCAATGCAGGGTGCTGCGCGCCCCACTTGCCGCTGCCAGGCAGATGGCCGGCATGACCACCAGCGTGTATTGCGGCCATTTGGTCGGCCACAGCAGCAGAGCAATCATGCCCACCACCAGCCAGACCAGCACATAACGCCTTTGGCGCCACTCGCCGCGCAGCCCAAGCACACCCAGGATAACGAGCAGCGAGTCGATGCCCAGGGTGAAAAACACTTCCGGGTGCCAGCGGGCGCCCCAGGAATAGGAAATCCACAGGAAGGGCTGGTACCAGGGGTAGCCGGACTGCTGGACATGCTGGCTCTGCGAGTAATCGCCGTGGAAAGTGAGCGAAGCCAGCAGGCGCTGGATGGGATCGGCCCACAAGGCCGGGTCCAGCACGAAGAAAGTCAATCCCACCAGGCCAAAATATGGCAGCCAGTATTTCCAGCCGATCTTTTTATCCCAGATGGCGATATACAGGATCACCAGCACAACCGGGGCGTAGCTGTATTTGCCGGCAGCCGTCAAACCCAGGGCGCCGGCCGAGAGCCAGAACCAGCCATCCGGGCGAGAGCCGGGTGACGGACGGGTGCGCAGCATGGCAAACACAGCTCCCAGTGAGGCGAACAAAGGCAGGGCTTCCAGGTAAGTCTGGCTGGTGTATTTGACCACCAGGGTTTGCAGCGCCAGGAACAGGCCTGCCAGCGGATCAATCAACGCCAGCAGTAAAACGGCCAGTGTGCCGAAGATGGCCGAGACAAAGCGCGCCACCGCCAGCAGGATCCACCACTCCTGCTTTGGACCCAGCGCCAGGATCACCAGGGAGTAGAGCAGCTTGGTGAGCGGTGGGTGCTCGTTGTTTTCCTGGTAATCCAGCAGCCCCTGCCAGTCGCCGGCCTGGATCAAGCGGGCGTAATCGCCGGCGGCGGTCATGTACACCGGCTCATCGAAATCCAACGACAGCCCCAGGCCGGCCCACAGGCGGATCACCAGCGCCAGCAGAACGATCATCGCGATCTGGAAGCGCCGGTTGCGGAAAAGCCGCCCCAACCACTGCTGCAAGCGGCTGGCAGGCCCTTCATCCATGATGTCGTAATTGATCTGGCCGCGCGATTTTTCGCCCAGGATGCTCATGGCTGCGTTCCAAACAGGTGCAGCAGGCCGCGCCACAGGTCGTCCCGCCAGGCGGTGTAGTTGTGCCCGCCGGAATACTCGCGGTAGCCCGGCTGGTAGCCACGCGATACCAGCAAGCGGTAAAATGCCTGATTGGCTTCCAGCAGCCACTCCAATCGCCCGACATCCATCCAGATGTCGAGCGGCAGGCGCTCCTCAAGCCGCACCAGGTCCAGCAGCACCGAGCGATCGAAACATGCCCCCGCCTGGCGAAGCACCATCCGGTCAAAGAAAGCGCCCGACTGGCTGATCACTTTGCCGAAGATGTGCGGCATGCGGAAAGCAGTGTACATGGCCATCAAGCCGCCCATCGAGGCGCCCATGACGCCAAATGCGCCGGGGTGCGCTTCGATGTCCACCAGGTTCAAGTGCTGGTGGGCCAGGGGCAGCAGGTAGCAGTTGATCAGCTCAAGGGTGGAGTCGCTGGCGTTGTATTCCATATATCGCAGCGGTCCGCCGTTAGCCAGCAATGCCAACGCCACCGGCCGGATGGCTCCCTGGTGGATCAGGTTATCCAGGATAGCGAGAATGCGGCTGTAGCGCAAATACTCGCGGCCATCAAAGACCAGCAGCAGCGGGCAGGGCTGCTCTACCGGCGGTTGGTAGAGGGTCAGCTGGCGGTGATGCAGGGACGACGCTACACCGCGCTGGGCCAATCCCGGGGAAGTGGGCAGGCTGTGCTGCGTAAGCACGCCATGCGGCAGGCCGCCCCGCCTCCTGGCCAGCGGCGTGGGGGCAGCCTGAGGCATGTAAAAATAGTTGTTGAACTTGTTGATTCCGTTGAAGACGCGGCGCGGGTTGCCGGGATCGAGCAGATGCACCTCTTCCAGCCGGAAAGCGTACTCTATATAGGCATCCTCAGGAAGCTGCACCTCCGCCGACCAGGCGCCAGGGCCATCCTTCTCCAGAACTACTGCCCGAGCAGGGTTCCAACCATTGAAATCGCCGACCAGGAGCGGCGGATTGGGACCTTGCCAGGTAAAGGTGGCTATGTCACCTGAGATGTAAGGAGTACGTTTCACGGCTCCAATTTTATCACCAGGACGGCATGCGCAGGCAGTCCTGGCACCGGCAGGTAATCGTCAAAGCCGCCTTTCGCGTTGGCAGTCAGGCCGGTCACATCCCCCTGTCCCAGGACATCCGTGGCCTGGTATGCGCCGCTGAGAGGCCCGGAAGCCAATTTCAATTGATAATCACTCACTTCCTGGTCGCTCAGGTTGAGCACCACCAGCAGGTTCTCAGCGCCACGAGTGCGCAGCACGCAAAATACATTCGAACTTGCCGAAGAGACCAGGTAGGTATCCCCCATCATCAAGGAGGGATACTGATTGCGCAGGCCGATCAGCTCGATATACCAGTTCAACAGCGAATCACCTGAACTAAGCTCAGTCTCCACATTGACTTCGGGGTAGTCGGCGTTGACTGCGATCCAGGGCGTGCCGGTGGTGAAGCCGGCGTTGGCTTCCGGCGACCACTGCATGGGTGTGCGCTTGAATTCATCCGCCCCGCCGCCGGTCATGCCAATCTCTTCACCGTAATAGATAAACGGCACACCTGGCCCGCTCAGCAGCAGAGCTGCGGCGCTGCCGGCCTTGTCCGCATTTCCGGACAGCTCGGTCATCACCCGAACCTGGTCGTGGTTGGTCAGGAAGGGGGCAAACTGATTGGGTGGGAACAGCTTGAGGCTGAACTTCATTTGCGAGTTGGTGTTTTTTGCGGTCCCATAGGATGCGCTCGCCATGTAAGCACTGGCCAGCTCAAAGTCGAAGGCCATGTCCAGATCGCCGTCCTTGACATAGCCGGCCACGGCAAAGTTGCTGGTCCACACCTCGCCCAGCATCAAGCATTCGGGGTTGAGCGCTTTGCATTGGGTGGTGAGGGCGTTGAAGTAAGCCTGGGTGGATTCGGTATCGGCTTGATTCTCGCCTTCCTCGATGATATAGCGCGCCCCATCCAGGCGGAAACCATCCACGCCCACGTCCTTGATCCAGAAGGCCATCACATCCTGCATGGCCGCGACCACGTCCGGGTTGGAGTAGTTCAGGTCGGGCATCCCGCTCCAAAATACACCATAGTAGTATCCGCCCTGTGGTCCTTCGTGCCAGACACTCTGTCCCCAGGGGCCGGCATATTCAGGTTTAGTTTCCGACCAGATATACCAGTCGCGATACTCGCCGTTGGGGTCGATAGAGCCCTGGAACCAGGGGTGCTCGACCGAGGTGTGGTTGAGCGGCCAGTCGATAATCACCCGAATGCCGCGCTGGTGGGCCTGCTCGAGGAAGTTCTTGAAGTCGTCCAGAGTGCCGTAGTCCGGGTTGACCGCTTTGTAGTCGACCACATCATAACCGTGGTACGAGGTTGCGGTGAAGATCGGCATCAGCCACACGCCCCCGACCCCCAGGTCGGTCGCCGTAGCCGGATCACCGTCGTTGAGATAGTCCAGCTTCTCGGTCATGCCGTTAAAGTCGCCGTTGCCGTCCGCGTTGCTGTCATAAGAAAGAGCGCACAAAGATTTCGTAAAAGACACGCTCGTTCCACCAGGGATAGGTCACCGGTTCTGGCGTGGGCGGTATGGTTGGCGCAAGCGTCGCAGTCGGCGGCGGCAGGGTGGGTGGTTGTGTCGGTGCAGTGGTGGCGGTTGGCGGCGTAAGGGTTTCTGTAGGGAGCCTGGTGGCAGCCTGACCACAAGCTGCCAGGCCCAGGATGACCGCTATCCACAAGAGTGTTATTGAAAATTGTCTCGAATTCATCGGATTATCCTTCCAAAATCATGCCGCTGCGCGGCAGGCAGCTCTGCCCGAGTGACGTCGCCCAATGCTTGGATCACGCATCCTGGTTCTGTAGCCAGGGCCAGGCGCGGCCAGGCGCCCGGCAGATCGATGCGTGCGCGGCTTATCGGCCAGATTGATGACCGTGGCGCTGCTCTCCCCGGCAAAGCGGCGAGCATAGGCCAGCCCACTCGAATCCACAAACAGGGTCTGCCGCGAGCCGCGTCGCAAACTCATCCTGCGGTTGCGTAAAGCAACCAGGTCACTGTAAAATGCCAGCAGGGAAGCATCCTGCGCTTCGCCCCAGGGCATCGGCAGGCGTGACTCCTCCGGCAGGCCGCGTCCATCCTGGCGGGTGTCGCGCAGCTGCGACAGGCCGGCTTCCGTACCATAATAGATCACTGGCGGTCCGGCCAGGGTAAACTGGCACAGGGCAGCCAGCTTGAGCAGGGTTTTATCGCCCTGCACCACCCACAGGAAGCGGTTCATGTCGTGGTTGTCCAGGAAGGATGGACGGGAAAAATCCGGCGGGAAGTAGGCTTCGTGGCGCTCCAGGAACTCGGCAAAGCGGGTGCAGTCCCAGCGCTGAAAGGCAAAGGTCTGGCGGATGCCCTCCAGCAGGATGAAGTCCAGGCAGCCGTCCAGCAGGCCATGAAAAGATACCTGCGAGTCGGAAGGCTCGACCACTTCGCCAAAGGACCAGCAGTCGGGTTTGACGCTGCGGGTGACGCGGCGGAAATCGGCCCAGAAATCGTGGACAGGTCCGACGGCGTAATCCAGCCGGTAGCCGTCGACGCCAAACTCCAGCCAGTAAGCGGCTGCCTCCAGCATGTGCTGCCGGGCGGCGGGGTGGCGCAAGTTGACCTGGGGCAGATCTTTGACCCCGAAGAAGGACTCGTACTCGTGCGGATAATCCTTGAAGTTGTACCAACCCACATAGGGGCTTGCCGGGTCTTGGATGGCTTGCTGGAAAGTGAGATGTCGATCGGACCAGTGGTTGGCGACGAAATCCAGCAGCACGCGCATCCCTCGGGCGTGGGCAGCCTCCAGCAGCTGGCGCAAGTCCTGCTTGTCCCCCAGGCGCGGCTCGATCTCGAAATAATCGCTGGCATCGTAACCATGATGGGAGGGGCTGGGGAAGATCGGCGTCAGCCACAGGGTGTTGGCCCCCAACCCGGCGATGTAATCCAGTTTTTCGGTCACGCCGCGCAGCGTGCCGCCGCAGAAGCCGGACAGCGCTGGCGGGTTGAGCCAGGACTTGCCTGCCCCCGGGTTGAAGCGATCGACAAATACCTGGTAGATCACGGCATCGTACGCCCACTCTGGAGTCGGGTCGTTGGCCACAAAATAGGCATCGAAAGTGCCGCCGTCGGCCGCCATCTCCTCACCGGATGGGCTGCCTGCTGCCAGGAAGTAGCGCACCACGGTGTCTGCCGCTTGGCCGGGAAGCGCCGCCCGGAAGCGCCGCCGGTAGCCCCATTCCAGCATGTCCCAGGTGGTATCCACCGGCTCCATAGGTGTGGCAAAACCGTGGCCGGCAATGCCGGCAGACCCTTGCGGGTCCTGCCCATCGACTGACCAGTAGACCCAGGCACGGTCATAGGGTTGGGCGACACCCAGGGTAAGCTCCAGCGTCACCGGCTGCCCGGGGAGCGGATCGCGCGGCGAGCGGGCCGAGCGATGCGTCACCCCGGCGTTCAGGCCGCGCACATGGGCCATGCGCAGCGCTTCGCTGCCCAGCGTACCAAACACAAAATCATCGGATGGCATAGCCACCTCCAAAAGCGAGATTTTTGGGCCGGGTTATCTCAGCCCAAAAATCTCGCAATCAAACGGGGATGGGATGAGCGCCGGGGGTTATCCCTTGACGCCTCCCAGGGTCAGGCCGGACTGCAGGTAGCGCTGCAGGTACATAAACAAGATGATAGTCGGAATGGCCACGAAGACGAACCCGGCGGCAAACTCGCCCCACGGGACGCTCATACTGTTTGCCATGCTATACAGCGCCGGTGTAGCCAGCTTCAGCGAAGAAGGCGCCGGCACCAGGATATTGGCGAAGGCGAAGTCGCCCCAACCCGCCAGGAAGCCGAGCAGGAAGGTGATCGCCAGGGCGGGACGGGCCAGGGGCAGCGCAATCATAAAGAAAGACTGAACCGGTCCGGCGCCGTCGATCATCCCGGCTTCCTCCAGGTCAATTGGGATCGTATCGAAGTAACCTTTCAGGTTCCAGGTTGAAAAGACCAGGGTTCCGGCGGTATAGGCCAGCACCAGGCCCATGTGCTTGCCGTACAGGCCGAGGGCGGTCAGGATCATGCCGATGGCGGTCAGGGCCAGCAGCTGGGGAAAGGTCTGCAAGGCCAGCATAAAGGTCAGGCCGCCGGCTCGCCCCCAAAATTTGAAGCGGGCAAAAGCAAAGGCCGCCGAGGTGCAGATGATGATCGAGATCACGGCGGTGGTGGTGGCTACTTTCAAGCTGTTGGTGATCCAAATCCACAGGTCGGAGTCGAAGAGCATTGTCTGATAGTTGACCCAGGTCCACTCCACCGGCAGGAACATGCCAACCAGGTTCAAGGTGTAGAGGCTCTGTCCGGGGCGTCCGGAAGCCAGGATGGCGAACCACACCGGGTAGAAAGCGAAGAATACCCCTGCAACCAGGATGACCATAATACAGCCCATCGCAGCAGGTTTTGGTTTGCGGTTCATGATTCGAACGCTCCTCTCGTTATGCGGGTATAACGCAGGCTCCACAGGGTGACGACCAATAAAAAGAGAAACAGGACCACAGAGAAAGCAGCCATAATGCCGTAGTTCTGCGTCTGGTAGACGCCCTTATAGGCATAGATCATCACCAGCTCGGTAGCCCCCGGATCGCCGACCGACTCCACCGGGCCACCTTGAGTGATCGCCCAGGGGGTGCCAAATTGCTGAAAAGCGGTGATCGAGGTAAGTACCGCCGCCGGTAAGATAGCCGGGCGGATAAGCGGGATCGTGATCTTGCGCAGCTGCACCCAGAAACCGGCGCCATCCACTTCGGCTGCTTCGTAAAGCTCCATCGAGATCGAAGTCAACGCCCCCAGGATGGCAACCATGAAGAAACCGTAGGAATACCAGCTGTCCGCCAGCACAATCACGCCCCAGGCCGAGGCCGGCTCGTTCAACCAGACACGCGGCTCGACGCCAAAAATTGCCAGCAGCTGGTTGATCGTGCCCTGCTCGCGGAAGAAGAACTGCCAGATCAGCGACATCAGGATGGCTACCGAAGAAGCCGCCCAGGGGATGAACAGCGCCAGGCGAAAGAAGCTGCGTCCGGGGATCCCCGGCAGATTCAAGATGACGGCGAACATCAAGCCGATGGCAAAGCTGATCGGCACGCGCAGGATGACAAATAAAAAGCTCTTGGCGACTACGTTAAAAAAGTCGCCGGTCGCCATCAATACCTGCCATTGGGTTAACAGTCCCAGAAATGTGGACAGCAGCACACTGACGGTGATACCCCCCAACCAGACCACAATGGATGGAATCTTGCGTTCCATCTGTTTATCCAGGCGTTTGTCGATCCAGTTGGCGACGAATAAGGGAAGAAATGACACCACAATGATCAAGACCGCAACAAGGGCTTCCGTGGTGAACAGACTACCCATGAGGGTGGTATAGTTGGCAAAAAGCGGTTCGGTAATGCCATACGGCTTGCCCAGGCCGGTGGGAGCGTTTTCGCGGAACATGCTCCAGCAGTTGGGCACCATGAAGCTGTTCAACCCGGCTTCGCAATTCGGGTTGGGTTTGAATTTGTTTCGATCGGTGAAGGAGGTATAACCGGTCAGGATCATCGGGTAAACATTGAAGATCAGGATCCCGAGGATCGTGGGCAGGATAAATAATAGTATGGTGAATGCTTTTTTAGGACCAGACCAGCCAACCATTGAGTTTACTCTCCTCTCTCGGTAAATGTAAGACGGCTGACCAAAACCATGACAGGCGTTTTCCGGGGCAGATACCGGCAAGCCTTGATGAGAAAAGCGGGAGGAGCCATACGGCTCCTCCCGCTAGATTGTCACAGGTTTATTGCATTCCTGCGATCGCTTCCATGATTGCCGCCTGGGCTGCCGCAAGGGCATCCGCAGGGGCCTGGGCACCAGACCAGATGGCGACAACCGCCTGGCCGACAGGGCCCCACTGGGCCGAGGCGTAGGGGCTGCTCGACATCGGGACGCCTAGCGCCGCCGACTTGCCGAACTCAACTACTGTGTACAGGGCAGCCACCTCAGGGTTCTCGAAGGCAACCGTGTTGGCCGGGATGGTCTTATTGGTCAGGGCCAGCGTGGTCGAGGTTTCGTCGCCGGTGAAGTACTTCATGATATCCAGGGCGACGTCCTGGTTGCCGCGGTCGACTGCGTTCTTGGTCAGCAGCAGGGACTTGACACCCACAAAGGGCGAACCCATCTGGGTGATGCCGTAATCCACGCCACCTTCTTCGAGGCCGGCGATGGCCCACGGGCCGGTCCACCACATGCCAACCTTGCCTTCCTTCATACTGGCCAGGCAGAGATCATAGGTATTTTCCTGATTGGAGACCTTGCTCAGGGCAGCCAGCCACTCGCCGGCAGCCAGGGCTTCGGGGGTATCCAGGTAGGCATTGCCTTCCTCATCTACGTAGGAGGGGACGCCAAAGCCGAAGAAGGGCGGGGCGCTGTGGTAGGCATCGCCGCCACCAGTGCCGGTGAAGGCCTGGTTACAGATCAGGGGGAAGCCCATAGCGGTCTGGAAGGCGGTGGCCTTCTCAAGCAGGGCCGCGAAGTCCATCGGGTCTGTAGGCAGATATTCCTCAGTCACAATGGCTTTGTTGTAGACCAGGGCGATGGCTTCCTGCAATTCGGGTAAGCCCCAGACACTGCCGGCATACTGCATACCGGCTACGGCTGCAGGCTGGAAGTTGCTTTCCAGGTAGGCTACGTCGATACCAAGATCGTTCAGGGGAACGATATTGCCGGCCAGGGCCTGGGTGCCGATCTGGTCGTTGGCCCAACCGATGATATCGGGGCCTTCACCCGCCGGGATAGCGGTGGTCAGGGCGGCGGAGACATCCTCGGGCTTGGACAGGTCGATGGTCACGCAGGGATTGGCGGTCATGTAGTCGTTGAAGGCTGCGGTGATCGCATCCAGGTACTTACCGTCCCACTGGTGCCAGATCGAGATGGTGTAGGTCTCGCCGGAGGCGCAGACACCCTCAACGACCGGCTCTTCAGCAACCGGCTCGGCAGTCGGCTCTTCGACAGGAGCGGCAGTAGGTTCTTCGACGACAGGCTCTTCGACAACCGCCGTCGGCTCTTCGACGACCGGCTCTTCGACGGGGGCTTCGGTCGCAGTACCGCCGCAGGCGGCCAGGACCATGGTGGCGATCAGCAGCATGCTGATCAAAATCCAGATTTTCTTACTCATATTCTCCTCCATAAAGGAACTAGCAAAATTAGGATCTCAACTGAGATCTTTTGAATTAGGGATGGGTGTTGGTAATGCGGCGTTAATCCAGTAGCAAATATTCTACCTCCTCTTAGATAAAGCGCCTGGAGCAATCCAGGCAGCCAGATTTCCACCAGACGGGAATATGTCTAGTATTCTAGCATATCGCCCCAAGAATGACAAGAATAAATTAGTTATTCCAAAAATCAAATCGAATATTAATCTGCTTGCCTGTCAATGCCGATCGCGGAAAATTGCGGGCAAATCCAGTATAATCAAGACCGATGAACAACCCACTTGCCGGAGTTTACGGCGCATCCCTGACCCCCCTGACTTCCGACGGCCAACTGGCCCTGGGAGATTTGGCGCGCCTGCTCGATTTCCTGGCCGGGCGCGGCTGCCACGGCGCCCTGCTGCTGGGCACCACCGGCGAAGGCACCTCCTTCGCCCCCGATGAACGCCGGGCGATCTTCACTGCCGCCCTGGAAGTACGTGTACGCCATCCAAATTTCCGCCTGCTGGCCGGCACCGGCACGCCCAGCCTGGAAGAAACCATCCAGCTTACCCGGCTGGCCTTCGACCTGGGCTTCGACGGCGTGGTGGTTCTGCCTCCATACTATTATAGGAAGGTCAGTGATGACGGCCTGCTGGCCTGGTACGACCAGGTCATCCGCCGGGCGATGCCTGCCGATGGCGCCTTATTTGGCTACCACTTTCCGGGCGTCTCGGGCGTCGGCTTATCGCTCGACTTGCTGAGCCGGCTGAAGGAAGCCCACCCCCAGGCCTTTGCGGGGATCAAGGACTTTTCCGGCGACCCGGAGCATGCCACTCAACTGGGGGAGCGCTTCGGCAGCGACCTGTTGGTGCTGACCGGCAGCGACCGCCTGTTCAGCCATGCCCTGCAGCACGGCGCCGGCGGCTGCATCACCGCCCTGGCCAACCTGTGCTCACCCGAGCTGCGCCAGGTATGGCAGGCTTTCCTGGCGGGCGACATGCCTGCGCAGGAAAGCGCCCAGGCCACCCTGACGGCCAAACGCCAGGTGCTGGATCGCTATCCGCCCGCGCCGCCCCTGCTGAAAGCCGCCATCTCCCGGCTGCACGACTTCCCACAATGGGCAGTCCGCCCGCCGCTGATGCCCCTGTCGCCCGAGCTGGCCGAGCAAGCCGCCCTGGAGTTCTCCCAGGCCGGCTGACTTTTCCCGGCCGGCAGCCTGCCGTATGAACAGCCCCCAAGACGAAACCAAGCGCGTCCAGTTCTTGCTCACCAACCTGGTGATATTGACCGTTGTCATCCTGGGCCTGGTGACGCTGGTGGCGATCTACCCGCGCCTGTTTGGCACACCGCCCGCGCCTGCCGCAACCGCTTCGGCAGCGCTGCTTTCGCCCAGCGAGACGCCCACGCTTACCAATACTCCCACTGTCACACGCACGCCACGCCCGACGCTGACCCCTTCCATCACACCCACCGCCTCGGAAACACCCATCCCCAGCCTGACGCCAACGCCTACCGGGCCGCCCACCCTGACCCCCGCCCGCCCAGCCGCCAATGACCCCTACCGGCTGGCTACCTGGGAAGCCGACCAGGCCGAGCATGCCATCGCCTTGATGAACGACTACCCCAACACCCAGGTAATAAGCGGCACAGAAACCCTGGATGAGCAGGCATTCTTTGACGCGTTCTTCTACGCCACGGTAGCCGAGCGGGAAGGTCTGCTGCGCTTCAATGAAGCCTCGCAGGCCCCGGCCTGGTCCTGGAGCCTGGCCTACAACCTGGCTCGCACCGGAGACCCGCTGGCCGGCCAGGCTTATGCCGACCTGATCGCCACTGCCCTCAACCAGGGCGAGGTAACCCGCCTGGAGCTGAGTGACTGGTTCCAGGAGAATGAGCCACGTTTGGAACTGGTCATCACACCGCTGAAGCCGCCCAGCGGCTATACCGGAAGCTACCTGCTGGAAGTACGTGGGCCGGGTAGTGCCTTTATTCGCCTGCTCGAGACACCCGGCGCTTACCAGACCCTGGTGCTGGAGAGTGGCTTTGATTTCGTCCAGGCTCCGGAGGCCGGCAGCGTCATCGCCGATTTCACTCGCGATGGCATACAGGAAGCAGCCATCTTCTACGATCCGCCTTACAGCCTGACCCTGGACAACCCGCAGGTCTTCAGCCTGGGACTGCCGATCAGCGACACACTTAACTTTCGCCCCAGCGACGAGCCTTTCCTGGTTGGAATCGACTATCCCAACACCTGGAAAGCGGTGGAAAATGACCTGGAAGGCAGCGACCTGCAGTTCGAAGCGCGTATGTTCCCCGCCTGCCCGGTCACTGTGCGGCGCACCTACCACTGGGACGGCAGTTTCTTCACTTTTGTTGACGCTACCTATGAAGTTAAACCCGATCCAACCACTTTCAGCCTGTGCCGCTACCTGGTAGACCAGGCCGCTAATCTGTGGGGTCCGCAAGCCGCCATCCAGATCATGGAGCCGCTGCTGGATGAGTGGCCGCCAGAGCAAGACGAGAATGGAGAGCCTTTCCCGGCCGATGCTCGCGACGAGTGGCGCTTCCGCCTGGGGATTTATCATGCCCTGTTAGGCGAATCCGAAGCAGCCATCGAGTATATGACCGGCATCGTGGAACAGCCCATCACACCTTCCAGCCGCTATATTGCCCAGGCAGCCGCGTTCCTCGAGAGCTACACCCAGCCGGAGGATATTTACCGCGCCTGCCTGAATGCCCCCTTCTGCAGCCCGACCCGGGCGATGGACTATTTGCTGAACCAGCACCCGCTGCCTACAAGGCACAGACCCTGTGGATTTCCTAACCGACCAGGGCGCCGTGCTGCGCGCCCGCGGCTTCTTCGATTTCGACAAGGATGGGCAGGCGGAGCGCTGGATCTCCCTGCGCCACCGCCCGCTGGAAAAGCTGGAGCTGTGGATCCTGGCGCAGGAAAAAGAGGGCGTCAAAGGTCTGTTTGCCGGCAACCTGGAGACAGACGCTCCCCAGCTCAGCTACCTGGACGAAACCAGCGTCCCGCCGGTGGTGCTGCTGGGCGGCGGCGAGCCGTTTATGCTGCTGCGCGATCCCGACACTGCCGAGCCTTACCTGTATTACCCCGAGCTGCCTCAGTTTTACCCCAATCGCTTCCAGCTGGCAGTCGATGACCTGGGGTTGCGGCTGCTGGCTGGGGAAAATCCTGAGACCATCCTGTGCCGGCCTGTTGGCCCTGCCGAGTGGCTCCAGCCTGCCTTGCCGGATCAGCTGGACCTGCAACTCGTACTACTACTACCTGGGGCTGGCTTACGAGCTGGCCGGGGATAAAATTAAGCGGCCGCCACCTACAAGCTGCTGTGGGACAACTACTCAAAAAGCCCGTTTACCACCCTGGCGCGTTTGAAGCTCGAGCCCAGCCTGCCCACACCGGTTCCCGCGCCGACGGAAACACCGACCGTCACACCCACCCCGCCGCAAACACCTACGTTCGCGCCGACAGCCACCTCCACGCTGCAGTTAACACCAACCGCCGGCCCGTCCCCCACGCCGACGCTGACATTTACTCCATTCCCAACTAATACCCCATATCCTTAATGAACTACCCGCAGGCAACCTGGCGACTGATCCTTTCGCCGCCGGCCCGTGGGGCATGGAATATGGCGGTGGATGAAGCTATCCTGGAAGGCGTAATCGCCGGCACTTCACAGCCGACTCTGCGCCTGTACGCCTGGGAGCCGCCCTGCCTTTCGCTCGGCTATGCGCAGCCTGTTGCGGATGTCGATTTCCCTGCCCTGAACGCATACGGCTGGGATTTGGTGCGCCGACCAACCGGCGGCCGCGCCATCCTGCATACCGACGAGCTGACTTACGCCGTGATTGGCCCGCAAAGCGACCCGCGCCTGGCTGGCAGCGTGCTGGAAAGCTACCAGAACCTGGCGCAGGCCTTACTGCTGGCGCTGCAGAAGCTGGGCTGCGACCCGCAGGCTGAAGCCGACCCGCTCGCCGCCCCCGGCAGCGATCCCAAGGGCGCGGTATGCTTCGAAGTTCCCTCCCATTACGAAATCACCGTGCAGCATAAAAAGCTTGTCGGCAGCGCCCAGCGGCGCAGTAAAAGCGGCGTCCTGCAGCACGGTTCGCTGCCCCTGCATGGCGACCTGGGGCGCATCACCCTCGGGCTGCGCTTCCCTGATATCTCTGCCCGTCAGATCGCGGCAACGCGCCTGCTGGAGCGCGCCGCCACCCTGGAGAGCCTGCTGGGCGTCCGACTGCCCTGGGATCAGGCCGCTCGGGCCTTCCAGGCCGCATTCACTGAAGCGCTCGATTTGGACTTGCAGCCCGGCGAGCTGACCAAAGAGGAGCACGCCCTGGCGGAACAGCTCACCAGGGAAAAATATCGCGGCGATGATTGGACTCGCCGCGCCTGAGGCCGTCAGCTTATGCCGGTAGGCGTCCTGACTGTGCAGCTTTCCATCCCGGGCTGCGCCTCGCTGAAAGAGAAGCGCAGCCGCCTCAAACCGCTGTTGAGCCGCCTGCAGCGTGAGTTCAACCTGTCCGCCGCGGAGGTTGACCTGCAGGATGTGTGGCAGTCGGCCGTCGTGCAGTGCGCTCTGGTCAGCAATGATGCCGTGCATATTAACCGCTCGCTGCAGCATGTTGTGCGTTGGATCGAAACCGAATGGCTGGACCTGGAAGTTGAAGACGACCGGATCGAGCTTTTCTAACCTGTGATTGAGAGGTAACAACTATGGACTTACAGCTGCAAGGAAAACGCGCCCTGGTGACCGGCGCCAGCCGTGGGCTGGGCTATGCCATCGCCCTGGGACTGGCACGCGAGGGTGCGAGTGTAGCCATTAACAGCCGCGACTCGGAAAAGCTGCAGGCGGCGGCGCAGGCCATCGCCGCGCAAACCGGCGCGGCGGCCTTTGCCACCCCCGGCAGTGTAACCGACATCCCGGAACAGATCGTGGCGGATGCCGCCGCTATCCTGGGCGGGTTAGATTTGCTGGTCACCAATGCCGGCGGGCCGCCGGCCGGGAGCTTTGAGAGCATTGACGATGCCGGCTGGATGAAAGCCATCGACCTGTCCCTGATGAGCCACGTCCGCCTGATCCGGGCGGCGCTGCCCCACCTGCGCCGTTCCAGCGCCGCCAGCGTGTTGACGGTTACCTCATACTCGGTGCGGCAGCCAATCCCCAACCTGGTGCTGTCCAACAGTGTGCGTGGAGCTACGGTCGGCCTGACCAAGTCGCTGGCCCTCGAGCTGGGCGGGGAAGGCATGCGCTTCAACTCAATCCTGCCGGCCTGGACGGAAACCGAACGGGTAGTCGAGCTGATGACGGCCAGGGCGAAAGCTAACGGCACCAGCGTGGAAGAAGAAATCCGGAAGCAGTCGAAAGAAAGCGTCTTTGGGCGCATGTCTTCGCCGGAAGAGTTCGCCAACGCCGCCGTATTCCTGCTCTCACCAGCCGCATCCTATATCACCGGGGTTATGCTGTCGGTGGACGGCGGGATGTATAAAGGCACGGTCTGAGGTGCGAAGTCCAGGGTGAAAGCAGTGAAAACGATCGTAGTCGCCTCGCACAACCCGGTCAAAGCGCGTGCCGTGCTGGAAGGCTTTCAGCGCATGTTTCCGCAGCAGGTCTTCGAGCTGCGCAGCGTGGCGGCTGATTCGCAGGTCAGCGATCAGCCATTTTCCGATGAAGAGACGCAGCGCGGGGCAGCCAACCGGGCAATGGCTGCTTCCCGGCTGGAGCCGACGGCGGATTATTGGGTTGGCATCGAAGGCGGGATCGAAGTGCACGCAACGGAGATGGCAGCCTACGCCTGGGTGGTTATCCTGGGCCGTGACCTTTCCGGGAAAAGCCGCACAGGCACATTTTATCTACCACCCCAGGTCGCCGAGTTGATCCACCAGGGCAAGGAACTGGGTGAGGCGGATGATATCGTCTTTGGGCGCTCCAACTCCAAGCAGGAGAACGGCGCCATCGGGCTGCTCACCGGGGATGTCATCGACCGGGTGCAGCTTTACGAGCACGCCGTGATCCTGGCGCTGGTACCGTTTAAGAACCCGGGGTTATATTCTTGATTTATTGGAGCCGCAAGAGGACTTTGCCCTTGCTCCACAGCTCTTCCAGGCGGTAGAACTGCCGCCGGTCGGGGGAGAACAGGTGCAGCACCACATCCCCATAATCGACCAACAACCAGCCGTCCTGGGAGGTGCCTTCCCTGCGTCCCCACTGGTCATATTTTTCGTGCACCTTTTCGCTTGCGCCGTCCGCCAGAGCCGACAGCATACGATCGCTCGTCCCGCTGCACAGGACAAAGTAATCAGCAAAATCACAAACTTCACGGATATCGATCAACAGGATATCTTCCCCCTTCTTTTCTTCCAGGGCATCAACGATCAGATGTGCCAATTCATTCGTGTCCAGAGCTCACCTCTCTAAAGTTCAGGTTATTATGGATGTCTTGAATGGTGCAGTATACAGACGGGTATAGACTGCACCTTGCGGATTCAAATCGCTGCGGTACAGGTGTACTTCTGCGATTCGGGCTGTACCTAACTCTCCGACCTTGCTATCCGAGAGTACTTTCGCAATCTTTCCGGTTTCCTCGCTGGAGGCATTACGTCCCACACGGCCCAGGGTCAGGTGGGGAGAAAAATTCCGCTCTTCCTGCGGATAGCCCAGGCGAGCGGTTTGCACGTCAACCTCGTGCTGGAGCTGCCCTAAGACGTCCGGCGCTTGCACACCGACCCAAATCACCCGCGGCCGGCGCATGGAAGGAAAAGCCCCCAGCCCGCCCACGTGAATATCGAAGGCGTCATGCAGGTTGGCTTCCGCTGCCAGGATCGCCTTGATCTGATCGAGGTTTTTAATGGAAACATCTCCCAGAAATTTCAAGGTCAGATGCATGTTGCGCGGCGGCACCCAGCGCACCGTGTCGCCACGCAGTGCCTGTTGAAGCTGCCCTAAAGCAGCCTCCAGGCCGCGCTGCACCTCCAAGGACAGGTCAACCGCAATAAATGCCCGGACAAAGTCCATATTGGCTCTAATTCTACCCTAAACCCGGTGATCTATCGCTCGCTGGTAGTCATCCGGAGTATCCAGGTCCGCCAGGATGCTGTCCGTATCAACTGCCAGGTATTCGATCTGCCCGGCATTGAGCCTGGAGCAGGTCGCGTAATGTTTGCGGGGGGCTCAGTGCCTGGATATCTGGCCACAAGGAGCGCCCGACGATCCAGGGGTGGCCGCGCCGCATCTGGTAGCTCGGTACTACCAGCACAGCACGGGATGACCGGTAGCGCGCCAGCAAGCCTGCCACCACCTGCGCCTGGATCTGCGGCTGGTCACCCAGCGCCACCAGCGCCGCTTCACAGTCCTCCGGCAGGCCGGCCAGCCCTGCTTGCAGGGAGGAGAGCATCTCACCTGCGGCGTAGGCCGGGTTGTGCACCAAACGCGCCACACTATCCTGCAGCGCAGCCCGCACAGCCTCGGATGCTCCACCGGTCACCACCAGGATGTCGCTTAGCCCGGCCTGGCTTAAGACCTGCACAACCCGTCCGATGACGGTAGTGTCACCCCAGGGAAGCGCCATCTTGGGCTGGCCCATGCGCTGCGAGCGGCCGGCGGCCAGGACTACTGCCGAGATCATGACTGCTCCTGCATACGCCGATAATCATCCAGGGTATCGATATCCGCCAGGGCAGAGCGGTCGTGCCAGGGCAGCCAGCTGACCGGATAACGGGCAAACAAGGCCCGCCCGCCGGTATCGCCGGTCAGGGCGGACAACTCCGGGAAGGTGCGCCGGTCAAAAAGCACCGGGTTGCCGCGCTGGCCGTCCACCAGCGGCGCCACGATAGACGCCAGCGTTTCGGTATGCCGGTCAACCAGACTGCGGACCAGACCAGGCGTGACCATCGGCTGGTCGCATAACAAGAAGACAGCCGCCCCGCTGGAGTCTGGCAAGGCGCGCAGGCCGGCAGTTACCGAGGTACTCTGCCCGGCGGCCCAATCCGGGTTATCGACTACCAGCAGGTCTCTGCCATCCAGTTCTCCCAACGCCTGTCGCACCGCCTGCCCATACGCCCCGACGACCACAACGACCGGTTTCAAGCCGGCCTGCAAGGCAGTCTGCACGGCGTGACACACCAACGGTTGACCTTGCCAATCCAGCAGCTGCTTGGGGGTGCCCATGCGCGTGGAACCTCCGGCAGCCAGGATGATGCCGGCGACGCGTTCGTAAACCGCCAGCGCCGGGCCGGCTTCCACGGGAACAGGCGGCTGCAAGGAAGTCACCACCACCTGGGCATAACGGTCGAGCAGGCCGGCGGACATACCGGCTGCCTGGGACTGGCGCACCGGTTCGTCGGCTTGGTTAAGCAAAACAACCCGCCGCGCCTCCTGGGGGATATCTTTCAAGCCGCCTGCAGAGTGAGTCAGCACCCGCACCAGCCCTTCGGCTGTGATGGGACCGCCGGGGGCCAGTCCGCTGAGCTCGGCAAAGCGCTCCGGTCGATGCACCCAATCTTCGTCGAGCGGTTTGCCCAGGGCGGACAATCCCGCCGTCACCACGACCACTTCGGCCCACGAGGGCAAAGCCGGCTCGTGCGCTGCTGGGGCTTTCAACGGCCGGCGCCGGGAGCCGTCCGCTTCGATCAGCAGGTGGGCGCCGCAACGCTGCGCCGCCTGAAAGAGGGCGTCCAGCGCCTCCTGCGGCAGCCCGGAAAGCCTGCCGCCGCCGATATCGGGGCCGGTGAAGAGCACAACACCCTGCGGGTTCTCCCGCATAGCCTGATCGATCTCAAATGGGGTTGAGGCTATGAAATGGTGGTCCGCCCGGCCGGCTTGCGGCACAGCCAGGTGCGTGGTAGTCGCCAGGAAAACCACTGGACCCGGCAGCTCGCCGGCCAGCTGGAATAAAGCCGCTGTTTTGCCGCCGGCGCCGACCAGGGCTAGCGAGCAGGCAAACTCCAGGCGCAGGGCGTCACTCAGGCGCATGCGTAGCCCGGGGAATTTCCGCTGCCCAAAGGTGCTCGCGCAGCTCCGGGCGTGACAGAATCGCTTCCAACACGCCGCCGCCGATGGCCAGCGATTTATCGGAAACCGTGGTGCAATAGCGCGGGTCGTCGCGCGGGTCGACATCCCCAACCTTCAAGCCCGGCCACACCGGCACGCCAGGCTGCAGCAGGCCGCGCAGCACCCCCTTGAACGGCGCGTAAATCGGTTGCCCGGCCACGCTGGCCACTACCTGCCCCGCCTCCACGTGCTCGCCAATCTGAATTACAGCCTCCAGGATGCCTTCCACCGGGGCACGCAGCGCACGCCCGGCCGGGCTGAGGGTTACCCCCTTACCGGAGGGCAGGCCTTCCGGCAGGCCCGTATCCGGCTGCGGTGCTCCCTGCCAGATCACCCTGCCCAGCGAGTGGCCACGGTTGGTTTCAATGGCCGCATGGCAGTTCTGCCCGGCGACGAATCCCGGACCCAGGCCGATCACCAGGTCAGCCGAGTGCATGTCGCTCTCCGGCGCCTGTTTGGTCATACGCGCATCTACCAACACTACCGGGTCGGAGTGGTTAGAGCACAGCTCAGGCAGCAGGGAAGCGTACGGGTCGACCAGCACGGGCAGATCGCCACGCTGCAACACCTCTTGGCCTGCCCCAAATCTCCAACAAGGCGAGCAGTTACGCCTTCCACTGTTATTGCTTGGGTATAGACTGCCTCTGCGAAGGAAACCAGGCGGCGCACCGCCAGCGGACGGGGTAGCTCTGCTATGATCAGGCGCATACCGCTGCGGTGCAGCCGCAGGGCCACTCCGCTCGCCAGGTCGCCGCCGCCACGCAAATATACAATCAGCGCCATAGATTACCCCGTATTCCTTAATCCGGCCGCAATCCCGTTGATGGTCAGGACAATGACCTGGCGCAATGCTTCGGCTCGCGGGCTTTCCTGGTCCGGCAGGCTGCGCAGGCGGCGCAGCATTTCCACTTGAATGAAATTCAATGGATCAATATAAGGGTTGCGCAGCTGGACCGAACGCTGGATCACTGATTCGCTCTCCATCAGCTCGCGGTGTTGCGTGACGGCCAGGATTGCCTGCCGGGTGCGCTCAAATTCCTGGCGGATAATGCCGAAGATGCCCATCGCCAGGTCCTGATCGGGGACCAGGTCGGCGTACAGGGCGGCAATCCCCATATCCGCTTTTAGCAGCGACATCTCAGCGTTTTCCATCAGGGCGCGGAAGAAGGGCCATTCCTGGTACATTTCTTGAAGCAAATTCAGCGGCACGGCGGGTTGGCCCAGACCGGCGCCCAGCCCATACCAGCCGGGCAGGTTGAACCGGCTCTGCATCCAGGAGAAAACCCAGGGGATGGCCCGGATTTTCTCGACCGCTTCCGGCCCCGATTGGCGGGCAGCCGGCCGCGAGCCAAGGTGCAATCGCTTGATCTCATCCAGAGGCGTGGCCAGGCGCCAGAAATCCAGGAAGCCCGGTGTCCCATACACCAGTTCTCGATAGGCGGCGTGCGCACGCACAGACATGGCACTGAGGGCTTCACGCCAGGCCGGCGAGAGGCTATCCGACCAATTCTGCGGGGCAGAGGCCAGCAAGACGGCATTGACGATCTGTTCCAGGTGGCGGTGGGCAATAAAGGGATTGGCATAACGGGCGGCGATGATCTCGCCCTGCTCGGTCAGGCGAAAGCGTCCCTGGATGGTGCCGGGCGGCTGGGCGCGGATGGCGCGGTTTGCCGGGCCGCCGCCGCGCGCTACCGTGCCACCGCGGCCATGGAACAACGTCAGGGCAATTCCGTAAGACCGGCAAAGGCGGGAAATCAGTTCCTGCGCCTGGTACAGAGCCCAGTTAGCCGTCAGGTAGCCGCCGTCTTTGTTGCTGTCCGAGTAGCCAATCATCACCATCTGGTGATTGCCACAGCTTGCCAGGTGCTTGCGGTAAATCTCCAGCTCGAACAGCTCCTGCAAGATCGCCGGGGCAGCGGCCAGATCCTCCACGGTTTCGAACAAGGGCACAATATCCATCCCCTGGTCGCAGCCGGTCCAGCGCGCCATCAACAGCACCGCCAGCAGATCGGCGGCACTGCGCGTCATAGAAATGATGAAGGGTCCCAGCAAATCTGACCCGTAGACCTTACGTGCCCGGGCAATCAGGTGGAACAGCGCCCAGGTCTCGGCTGCCTCAGGTGTGACACCCGGCGTGGCGGAAAGCACCGGCAGGGGAGCCGCCAGCAGCCGGGTGATCAGCGCCAGGCGGCTGTCATTATCCTGTACCGGGTGGAGGTGCCCGGCCGGCGTACTTTCATCTTCGAGGTAATCGATCTCCAGGCCGCGCAAGATTTCATTTAGCGCTGCGTTCAGCCGTCCCGAGTCCTCGCGCACATCCAGCCGGGCGCCGTGCAGCCCAAAGATCTTGAACTGGGTTTCGACGGTATGCAGCTGGTCCTGGGCGATCACAGGCGGTACCGCCGAGCGTATCATCGACAATGGCCGGGTGAAATCACCCAGGCTGGCCCGGGCAGTGTGCGGCTGGGATTCCAACAGCCGAGCTGCCATATCATCCCGAGAAGCCTCGGCCAGATCGTTTGCCAGCAAGGAAAGCATCAGGCGATAGGGCTCGCTGGTGTAACGCTGCTCCAGGAAAGCAACATGCGCCGGCAGCGGGCGGCGCAGCTCGAACCAGGCCATCAGGTCGGCCGGTGGCGGCGAACGGCGTGCGCTGAAGGTCAGGCGGCGCGCCAGATCCTGCAGCCCGCTGCGATGTTTTTCAACCGCCAGACCGCGGTGCAGGCGCAGCGTCTCGGCAGTGACCCGGGTGGTTACGTTGGGGTTGCCATCCCGGTCGCCGCCAATCCAGGAGCCCAGGCGCAGCCAGGCATGCCGGACTGTTACCTCCGGGTAATGCTGGGCCAGTGCTTCTTCCAGGTCGGTATAAATCGCAGGCAGCACATCCCAGAAGATTTGTTCCACGAAGTACAGACCGGTACGTGCCTCATCGGTGACTGTTGGACGAGAGGTGCGCGCCCGCTCGGTCAGCCAGAAGCCGGTTACCTCGGCATGCAGACTCTGGCGGCACACCTGCTCCTCATGCGGGGATAGATCGGAGTGGTTCAGCTCGCGCAGCAGATCGGCGATGCGCTGTACCTTGGAGAGGATCGTGCGGCGCTTGGCTTCCGTTGGGTGGGCTGTCAGCACCAGCTCAATGTTCAGGTTGTCCAGTAATGCCTGCATCTGAGGTGGGCTGATCCCGCCGTGCTTCAAAGTAGCCACTGCCTCGCCAATCGTATCGGGCAATGGCGCCGGATGCAGCTGGCGCGCCTGGCGGCGCAGGTTGTTGACCCGGGTGTTCTCCTCCGCCAGGTTTACCAGGTCGAAATACAGGCTGAAAGCAGCCGCCACGACACGCGCCTGATCGGGGGTGAGCAATGCCACATCCTCGACCAGCAGGGCAGCGGCATGCGTGTCCCCGCTGCGCCGGCCTTTGGCGTTGGCCCGGATGCGTTCCTCCAGCTCGAAAGCGGCCTGCAACTCCTGTTCCTGGATTACCTGGCCAAGGATATCCCCGACCAGGTGGATGGTGGCGGATAAATCCATGCAGGCTAGATCCTGCCCAGGCCTTTGAGAACGCGTTCCGGAGTCAGGGGGAACTCGTTGAACCAGACCCCGGTGGCATCGTGCACCGCGGCAATCACCGCCGGCGCCAATGGCAGGAAAGGCATCTCGGCCATGCCGCGCGCTCCCCACGGCCCGATGGGATCGGGATATTCCAGGACAACCGCCTGCAACCCTGTCCGGCACATCCAGGACGGTCGGGATCAGGTAGGTGGACAGGTGCTGGGTCTGCACATAGCCGTCCCTGCTGGACAAAATTTTCCAGCACAGCATAGCCGGCAGCCTGGACGACCGCGCCTTCGATCTGACCCTGCACCTGCTGCGGGTTGACCGCCCGACCAACATCATTGGCTGAGACCACATCCAGCAGGCGCACAATGCCGGTCTCGGTATCGACTTCCACGCGAACCGCCTGGGCGACGTAGCCATAGGCAAAATTCGGCTCGGATTTGCCGGTTTGTGGGTCGAACGGAGTGGTGCGCGGCGGGCGGTACTGGTAGGTGGCGATAGCCGGGCGTTCTTCGGCCCGCCATTTCTCCAGCGCCGCCGCCACAGCGCCCTTGACCGAGTTGCCCGCCATAAAGGTCATGCGCGAGGCGGAGACGCTCCCGGAATTGCCGGTCGTGGCGGTGTCCGAGACGATCAACTCAACCTTTGTCATCGGCACGCCGGCTGCTTCAGCCGCCATCTGTGCGATGACGGTGTGCGTGCCCTGGCCAACTTCTGCGGCGGCATGGTGCACCACCACACGCTCGATATTTTCAGCGCCGTGCAGCTCGACCGTGGCTGTGCACTGCTCGGGAGCGCCAAACGAAAACCCAACATTTTTAAAGGCGGCACTAAATCCGACGCCGTATTGCAACGCGCCGGCAGGCGGCACGGGTTGAGGCGCTAACCAGCCCTGGACGGTCTCCATCCAACCGGCTTTACGGGCAGCGTGCTCAATCACCTGCGGCATACTGACCCCTGGCGGCAGCGGGGTGCCGACCGAGAGCAGCGCTCCTTCGCGCAGCACATTGCGCAGGCGGATCTCCACCGGGTCCATGCCCAGCGCTTCCGCCAGGCGGTTCATCTGCGTCTCGGCTGCAAATGCGCCCTGCGGCCCGCCGAAACCGCGGAAGGCCCCGCTGGGGATGTTGTTGGTGTACACGGCGTAGGTGTCGACTTTAACATTGGGGATTTCGTAAGGTCCCGTGCACATCAGGGTGGCATTGCCCAGCACCTTGGTGGAAGTGTAAATATAAGCGCCGCCGTCGGCAATCACTTCGACTTCTGCGGCAATCACCTTGCCCTGCCGGGTGGCGCCCCACCGTGTGCGCAAGATGTATGGGTGACGCTTGTGGTGGCCGATAATCGATTCTTCTCGGACTCCAGATGATCTTGACCGGGCGATGGATACCCCGCTGGCTCAGCCGCCAGGCGGCCAGCGCCAGCACGATCTGCACCGACATATCCTCACGCCCGCCAAATGCCCCGCCGATCGCCGGGTAGATCACGCGCACCTGTTCCAGCGGCAGGCCCAGGGCATGGGCGATCTGCTCCTGGTCTTCGTGGGTCCACTGCCCGCCGACCATCACGGTCACACGCCCTTCATCGTCAATATAGCCCAGCCCGGCTTCGGGCTGCAGGAAGGCATGCTCCTGAGCAGGCGTGCGGTATTCGCCCTCAATCACAACTTCCGCCTCGGCCAAGGCGGCCTCGTACATCCCCTTTGCGGATGCGGTAGTGGCAGAACACATTCGAGTCGTTTTCCGGGTGCAGCAGGGTTGCGCCTTCCTGGCGCGCCGCCAGCACGTCGGTGACTACCGGCAGGTCTTCGTATTCCACCTGGATCAGATCCCGCGCCTGAGCGGCGATCACCTCGCTCTCAGCAACCACCAGGGCCACCTGGTCGCCAACAAAGCGCACCCGGTCGGTATACGGCTTGCTGGAGCCCGGTCCGCACAGCACCGGCTGGTCGCTCATAATCAAGCCGTATTCGTTTACCGGGACATCTTTGGCGGTGAAAACCGCAATCACGCCGGGCAGCGCTTCAGCCGCACGGGTATCGATACTGCGCACAATGGCATGCGGCCGGTGGGCAAACAAGATTTTCATGTATGCCTGGTCTGGCAGGTTGATATCGCCGGGATACAGCGCCTCGCCGGTAACTTTACCGATGGCATCCACGCGGGTGACAGATTGACCGATGATCGACATAGCCTACTCCGAGAAGAAAGATATAAATCAGCGGCTGGCAGTGCAGCTGCCCAGCCTTTTTGATTATACATCGAAGCCTGCATTTTCATACTTTTGTCTGTTGACATGATTTCTTATTGGAGTAATATATGTATGGACATATATCGCATCCGGCCAAAACGGTCCAGAGCGATTTCCCTATGTCTGTGGAGGTGGGAAAAAAGAAGTATCCTTGTCAAAAGCCGAGCAGTTATCAACAACAAATCAGGAGGGAAAATGTTTTCACTAAGAATATTCACCATATTGGTGCTGCTTGCTCTCCTGGCCGCCTGTTCAGGGGGCAACGCCGAGCCAACCGCAACCCCCACCACCGACCCAAGCCCTCTGCAAACTGGAACAGCCAGGGCTGCCCAGGAACAAGCCACCCAATCAGCCGAGCAGACCGCTGGGGCGGTGAAAACGGCGGAGTCAGTCCAGACTGCCGATGCCCAGGCCACCCTGGATGCCAAATCCACTTTGCAAGCCCAGGCCACGCTCGATTACGTTGCTACCCGCACAGCCAAATATGAAGCCGTCGGACTAACCAGGACCGTACAAGCAGAGCAAGCTCAAGCCACCGTCGCAGCTGCCACAGTCGTCGCCCGGCCGATATCCGATCTGGCGGTTAAGTTGATGGAAGAAGGCGCCGTGACGAGTACAGAGGGTAAGCTTTATCTTGTCGATGATTTCGATGAGAGCTGGGCCCAGATGAACTGGTACCGCTGGTGGGATACGGGCTATAGCCCAGAGAGATACATACTTAAAACGCATGTCAAGTGGTCTTCTGCCAGCGAAACCGCCAACTGGTTCAATTCGGGCTGCGGTTTTGTCTTTGACGCTGACGACAACGACAACCACTTCTTCGTTTACCTTGGGCTGGACGGATACGCCACCATCATCCGCCAGTATCATGGCAACTGGAAAACGCTGGCCAGAAAGTTTATTGGCAAGCAGCCCATTCCAACTGGAGAAGCCGACTTTATGCTGGCGGTCGAAGATGAGTTTGTCACTTTTTATGTGAACGATCAAATCGCCGCCCACGCCCACGACACCCAGATTCACAAAGGCCCTCTGGGGTTGACCTTGATTTCCGGCACCAACAAGGATTATGGTACTCGCTGTGAGATGTCTGATATCTACCTGTGGGAGTTGAATTAACCAGGATTTGCCTCACACCCTGACCCATGAATGTCAAAAAAGCCAGGCCTGATCTCAAGCCTGGCTTTTCAATGTGACTTGATTCACCTTACTGCTAAGGCACAGAATAAATTGGCGTTCCTTGCCAATCTGGCAGAACATGGTATAAATGCCAGACAGGAGGCGGTATGTCCGATTTGGATCTGACTCTATTGCACGCCGCTCTATCTGGGATCCCCAGTCTGGATCGCAGCTCCCTTTTACCGGCTTTACATGCCGTCCAAAAAATCTATGGCTACATCCCCGAAGCCGCCGCAGCCGAGATTGCCGCCCTGTTGGGCGTGCCGCTGGCTGAAGTGCATGGTGTGATCGATTTCTACGCCATGTTTTACCGGGAGCCGACTGCTCGCCGGGTATTGCGGGTATGCACTGACCCTGCCTGCGCCCTGAAAGGCGCTGAAACGCTGCTGCAGGCGGCCTGCGATCACTACTCGGTTGCCGCGGATCAGCCCACCCCGGACGGCGGCCTGATGGTCGAGCGGGCGCCCTGTTTGGGGCTGTGCGAGCACGCCCCGGCCGTGCTGATCGAGGAGACAGCCCTGGGAGGCGTCACTCTCAACGGGATGCTCCAGGCTGTGGAAAATCCCCACATCGGGTTGCCCATCGGTCCGGGATCGCGGCTGGGGGGCGACCTGCGCCTGCTGACTGCGAACATTGGCCGCGGCCGGCCCACGTCACTGGATGAGTATCTGGAAGGCGGCGGCTACCGCGGCTTGGAGGCGGCGCTGAAATCCACCCCAGGGGAGGTTATCGAGCAGGTCAAGCTAGCCGGCCTGGTCGGGCGCGGCGGAGCAGCATTCCCCACCGGCCTGAAGCTGCAAGGCGCCGCATCTGCCCCTGGCGAACCAAAGTACATCGTGTGCAACGCCGACGAATCCGAGCCCGGCACCTTCAAGGACCGCGTCCTGCTGGAAGAAGACCCTCACCGCGTCCTGGAAGGCATGCTGATTGCTGCCTATGCCATCGGAGCGCAGCAGGGTTACATTTATATCCGCGGTGAGTATCCGTACGCCGGACTGGTCATGGCGCAGGCTATCGAAGCAGCCCGGCAAGCCGGCTACCTGGGCGAGGGAGTGCTCGGCTCTGATTTCGCCTTCGATGTCGAGCTGCGCATGGGCGCCGGGGCTTACATCTGCGGCGAAGAGACCGCCCTGTTCGAGTCGATCGAAGGCAAGCGCGGCTTCCCGCGCCTCAAGCCCCCCTTCCCCACCACAAACGGCCTGTTCGGCAAGCCGACCGCTATCAATAATGTCGAGACGCTGTGCAACCTGCCCTATATCCTGGAGCACGGCCCGCAGGCTTACCGGGCAATCGGCACTGAGAAATCGCCTGGTCCCAAGCTGTTCTGCGTCTCCGGGGATGTGCTCCGCCCAGGTCTGTACGAAGTGCCTTTCGGGGTTACGCTGCGCCACCTGCTCTACGACCTGGCGGGCGGTCTGCCGGATGGCGCTGCCCTGCAAGCGGTGCTCTTCGGCGGCGCAGCCGGCGCATTTGCCACAGCAGCTCATCTGGATGTCCCGTTGACCTTTGAAGACCTGCGCTCTGCCGGGCTGCCGCTCGGCTCGGGTGTGGTGATGGTCTTCGACGAAAGCCGCGATCTGCGCGACGTTCTGCTGCGCCTGGGACGCTTCTTTGCCCACGAATCCTGCGGCAAGTGCTATCCCTGCCAGATCGGCACGCAGCGGCAGCATGAAATTCTGCAGCGAGTGGCCGGCGGGCTTACGCTTCCCGGCGACCTGGAACGGCTGCAGGATGTCGGCTGGACGATGAGCGACGCTTCCATCTGCGGGCTGGGCCAGACTGCCGCCGCAGCCGTGCTCAGCGCCATCCAAATCTGGCCAGAAATATTCTTACCGGTAAACCAGGAGTAACCATGCCAGGTGAAATCACCCTGACCATTGACGGGGAAACCGTCACCGTCCCACCAGGGACCACCATCCTGGAAGCGGCCCAGACCCTCGGCAAGCACATCCCCACCATCTGCTACCACGAGGCCTGCACCGCCAACGGCCTGTGCCGCATGTGCGTCGCCGAAGTCGAAGGCGGGCGCGTCCTGGCCGCCTCCTGCGTGGCGCAGGCTGCTGAGGGGATGAAGGTGCATACCCGCAGCGAGCGAGTCGAGCGCAGCCGGCGCACCATCCTGGAGATGCTGGCTTCCGCCGTCGATCTTGGCGATGCCCCCGAGATCGAAGCCATGCTGCAGGATTACCGGGCGGACGGCAGAGCGCTTCCCGGGAGGCGAACGGCGCGAAGTACCCGTGCTGGACGATAACCCGATGTACATCCGCGATTACTCCCAGCTGCGTGCTGTGCTGGCGCTGCGTGCAGGTGTGCGCCGAAGACGCCCAGTACACCTATGCCATCAACTTTTCCGGGCGCGGCTTCGAAACCCAGATCGCCACGTTCTTCGATAAACCTCTGCCGGAGACCACCTGCGTCTTCTGCGGGCAGTGCGTCGGGGTATGCCCCACCGGCGCCCTGAAGCCCAAGCGCGAGTGGCTGCATGGAACAGGGATTTCAAGACTGGTGAGATCCTGGATATGACGCGAGGTGAGCGCCGTAAGCGCCGCAACGGAGGCGCCGCATGATCGAACCCGATCGCATTGTCAGTACCACCTGCCCATACTGCGGCGTGGGCTGCAACCTGCAGCTGCACATCAAGGACGATTTCATTTATAAGGTGACTTCGCCCTTTGAGAGCGTGGTCAACCACGGCAACCTGTGTGTCAAAGGACGCTTCGGTTACGACTTCATCTACACCCAGGCGGGTCACCACCCCCCTGATCCGCAAGACGCCCGCAGGCGCCTGGCAGCCGCACCCAGGCTTTCGACCGAGACGAGTGGCGCCAGGCCAGCTGGGACGAAGCCCTGGACTACATCGCCGACCGGCTGGTGGAAATCTACCGGCGGGACGGTCCGCAGGCTATGGCCGTCTACTGCTGCGCCAAGGCGACCAACGAAGACAACTACCTGCTGCAGAAGATGTTCCGGGCGCTGTTCCGCACCAACAACATCGATCACTGCACCCGGCTGTGCCATGCCGGGTCGGTGGTGGCGCTGCAGATGGCGGTCGGCTCATCGGCGATGAGCAACACCGCCGCCGAGGTCATCCATAACGACGTCTTCATCGTCACCGGCTCGAACACCGCCGAAACCCACCCGATCATCGCCCTGCAGATGAAAGCCGCCGTGGAGAAATACGGCGCAAAACTGATCGTGGTCGACCCGCGGCGGGTGGAGATGGTCAACTACGCCGCGCTGTGGCTGCCGGAAAAGCCCGGCACCGACGTGCCGGTCTTCTCCGCCATGGCGCACGTCATCCTGAAAGAAAAGCTCTACAACCAGGATTTCATCAGCCGGCGCACCGAAAACTTTGCCGACTTTGCCGCCTCGATGGAGAAATTTACTCCCGAATATGCCGAGGCGATCTCCGGGGTCGACCGGCAGCTGATCGTCCAGGCGGCGCGCATGTATGCCACGGCCAAGAACGCCGCCATCTACTGGGCGCTGGGCATCCCCGAGCACTCCCACGGCACCGACAATGCCATGGCGCTGATCCACCTGGCGCTGCTCACCGGCCACATCGGGCGCACCGGCACCGGGCTCAACCCGCTGCGCGGCCAGAACAACGTGCAGGGCGCCTCCGACTCGGGCGCCATGCCCTGGCACTATCCGGGCTACCAGCGCGGTGGACGATGACGACATCGCCGCCAAATTGGGAGCAGCGCTGGAATATCGAAGCCGGGCGGGCTGAACCGCAGGCTGCGGCCTGACCACCACCGAAATCCTGAGCGCGGTCGGCCCGGGCGGCGTGCGCAGCGCTGTACATCATGGGCGAAAACCCGATGATGTCCGAGCCCAACCTGAACCACACCCGCCACCAGATGGAACAGCTGGAATTCCTGGTCGCCCAGGACCTGTTCATCAACGAATCGGGCGCATTTGCGGATGTCTTCCTGCCGGCGGCCTCCTGGGCGGAGAAAGACGGCACCTTCACCAACACCGACCGGCGCGTGCAGCGCGTGCGCCAGGCGCTGGCGCCGCGCGGCCAGTCCCGGCCCGACTGGCAGATCCTGTGCGACCTGGCCAGCCGCATCGAAACCCGCCTGGGCCGCCCAGCAATCGGCCTACTGGAGCTACGCCGCACCCATCCGAAATCCTGGAGGAGATGGGCTCGGTCGTGCCGGACTATGCCGGCGTCAAGTACCAGCGGATTGGAGGAGGAGGGTCTGCAGACCCCGGTGTGGGACGATCAACACCCCGGCACTCCCTATCCTGTTTATCGAAAGCTTCCCGCGCGGGCGGGCAAAATTCCATCCGCTGGAATACCGCCCGTCAGTCGAGATGCCCGATGACGATTACCCCTTCATCCTGACCACCGGGCGCGTGCTGGAACACTGGCACGGCGGCACGATGACGCGCAATTCGAAGCTGGACGAGCTGTACCCCGAAGCGCGTCTGGAAATCAACCCGGCGGATGCCGCCCGGCTGGATATCCACGATGGGCAGACGGTGCGGGTCTCATCCCGGCGCGGCTCGGTCGTGCTGCGCGCAACTGTGACCCAAAAGACTACCCTGGGCGTGGTGTTTATCCCCTTCCACTTCGTCGAGGCGGCCGCCAACCTGCTGACCATCGACGCGCTGGATCCGCAGGCCAAGATTCCGGAATATAAAGCCTGCGCCGTGCGTGTGGTGCCGGCGAAAGAAAGCGAGCTGGTAAAGCCTGAAGTCAGGGTCGTGCGCGGGCGCTACTAGCCCAGGCGCTCCGGCTTGGTAAAGCGGTTTTCCATCATCCGGTCAACAAATCCGGGCAAGAAATAGTTTGCCCAGGCGCTCAGCCGCATCACACCCGGCAGCATCAAGCCACGCCGCGGGCGCTGCGCCACCTTCCAAACCGCTTCCGCTACCTGTTCAGCGGAGAGGCGCAGCCCTTTAGGTGTAGTGATCCCGGTTTTCCGCTTGTAGCCGATATGCTCGGCAAACTCGGTGGCAACTCCCCCCGGGTAAATCACCGATACTTTGACATTGTATATCCCCACTTCTCGACGCAGCGCTTCGCTAAAGCCGCGCAGGGCAAATTTAGAGGCCGCATAGATAGTATACGTCGGGCTCGCTACCCAGCTGGCCATCGAGCCCATGTTGATGATGTGCCCGCTGCGCCGCTCGATCATATGCGGCAGAACTGCCTGCGCCATCCAGATGACTGCCAGGATGTTTATTTGTACCTGAGCGGCAATGTCCTTATGCGGATCCAAATCATCCAACCAGTTCAGGCGCCCAAAACCGGCATTGTTCAGCAAAATGTCGATTTGTCCGTACTGCGCCAGGGTAGTCTGCACCAGGTTCTGGATGTCCTCAGCCTGGGTCAGGTCGGCAGCCACCGGCAGCGCCAGCCCACCACCGGCCTGGATTTCCTGCGCCAGCGCCTGCAAGCGATCCAGCCGCCGGGCAGCTAAAACTACGCGATAACCTCTTTGGCCAAAGATGCGCGCCGTGGAAGCGCCAATCCCAGAGGAAGCGCCGGTGACAAGGATTACAGGACCTTCAGACATGGGATCCTCCTGCAAACATGCTAAGTGGCTGATTTTCTGTCCTGGATGGACGGGTGAAGTGCGAAGTTACAGGACTTACCGGATAAGAATTGCGTTATTATCATGGATATTTCCATCCCCGTCAACCATCCCAAACCTCTTGACATATTAGGCTGTTTATTCTAGAATCATACCGACCGGTCGGTATTAATAGAAAAACAAGTCCCATGCAAAATCGCAGTCAACAGACGCATCAAAAAATCCTGGACGCCGCCCTGGCGGTATTTGCCCGCGACGGTTACGCTGCCAGCAGCGTTAACGATATATGCGCCGAGGCGGGAGTCAGTAAAGGCGCCTTTTTTCACCACTTTCCCACCAAGCAAGCCCTGTTCCTGGAGCTGTTAGCAACCTGGCTGGCAACGCTGGACCTGCAGATGGAGGCCATCCGCCAGGAGTACCAGGCGGTGCCCCATGCGCTGGTCCATATGGCGGAACTGATGGGCAATGTGTATCAGGCAGCAGGCGGATACCTGCCGGTCTTCCTGGAGTTTTGGACACAAGCCAGTCACGACCCGGCAGTTTGGCAGGTGGTGATCGCACCCTACCATCGCTACCAGGAGTACTTTACCAACCTGATCCAGCAAGGCATTCGGGAAGGCACCCTCAAACCGGTCGACCCCAACCTGGTGGCGCGGACCCTGTTGGCGCAGGCTATCGGGTTGCTGCTGCAGGGTGTATTGGATCCGCAAGGGGCAGACTGGGGAAATCAAACGCGCCAGAGCATCGAGCTCCTGGTGAAGAGTATTCAACAGGAGGCAAAATGATCCTGGTAACCGGCGCCACCGGCCATATCGGAAATGTACTCGTGCGCCAGCTCATCGAGCGCGGCGAATGCGTGCGCGCCCTCGTTCTGCCGGGTGAAGATATCACCCATCTGCAGGGTCTTGACCTGGAGATTGTGGCCGGAGATGTACTCGATCCTGAACTCGCTGCAGCGCGCGATGCGAGGGGTTTTTTCGGTCTATCACCTGGCGGGCATGATCTCAATCATGCCCGGGCGGAACGATATCGTCCACCGGGTTAACGTCGAAGGCACACGCAACGTGCTGCGCACTGCCGCCCGGGCCGGCATCCGCCGCCTGGTGTATACCAGCTCGATCCATGCATTGCACCGCGCCCCGCACGGAGTCACCATCGACGAGCAAATCCCTTACGACCCGCAGCATGCTATCAGCAGCTACGATCGCTCCAAGGCCGAAGCCTCCCTGCTGGTGCAGGATGCCGCCTGCCAGGGTTTGGATGCCGTGATTGTCTGCCCTACCGGCGTGATCGGCCCCCATGATTACCGCGGCTCCGAGATGGGCGAGATGATCCACCTGGCCATGAAGCACGGTTTTCACTTCTTGATCGATGGCGCCTACGACTTCGTCGATGTTCGCGATGTGGCCCAGGGGTTGATCCTGGCGGCATCACATGGCCGCGCTGGTGAATCCTACATCCTTTCGGGCGAGCGGATCACCATCAGCGGGATTTTCGAGCAGGTGCAGAAAGCTACCGGTTTTCACAACCTGCGACTGCCGGTGCCCACCCCGCTGGTTCGCCTGGCAGCGGTGTTTGCCCCGCTTTACTACCGCCTGGCGGGTTCTCGGCCAACCCTCACTCCCTACGCTGTGGAGACGATCACCAGCAACTCAGTCATCAGCAACGCCAAGGCGCGCCGCGAGCTGGGCTACACCCCACGCTCGCTGAGCGAATCCATTCAGGATACAGTCGCATGGTTGGCCGAATACCGGCGCAGGCTGCCTGCCCCGCAATGAAAACCGCCCTGATCACCGGTGCATCCAGCGGCATCGGCGCGGCCACCGCCCGCGAGCTGGCCAAACACGGCCTGCGCGTGGCATTGGTCGCCCGCCGCCAGGATCGCCTGGAAGCATTAGCCGGGTGCATCCAGGCCGACGGTGGGCAGGCCGTAAGCTTTCCTGCCGACCTGACTTCCCCGAGCCAGATCCAGGCTTTACATACCCGGGTGGAAGAAACCTGCGGGACTCCGGATGTCTTGGTCAACAATGCCGGGTTGGGTTGGTATGGTTATTACACCGATATGCCCTGGGAAACGGCCAGCAGCATGCTGCAGGTGAACGTCGCTGCAGTCATGCACCTCACCCACCTGTTACTACCGGCTATGCGCCGGCGAGGTTCCGGTCATATCATCAACATCGGCTCGATATCGGGGAGCCTGCCCAACCAGGGGATCGCTATTTATGGCGCCAGCAAAGCTTTCCTGGATGCCTTCACAACCTCCCTGTACAGAGAGCTGGTTGGCACACCCCTATGGGCCAGCGTGGTGCGCGCCGGCCCGGTTTCCAGCGAGTTTTACCAGGCTGCCCGGGAATTACCCAACGGCAGGCCGGTTCCAGCCGAGCGCTTTGCGGTTGCCCCGGAACGCGTCGCCCAAAAGGTGTGGCGGCTTGTGCAGCGGCCGCGCCGCTTTGTCTATGTCCCATCCATCTTGTGGCTTTCGCCCTGGTTGGAACTTATATTTGGCCGGTTGATTGACCGGCTAGGACCTCTACTGTTACAATCGAATTACAGAATTACCCACCAGGAGAAAATACATGAAAATAGTGACCGATAGTGCCGTGGATATGCCCCTCGAAGAGCTAAAGCAATACGATATCACCCAGGCCCCGCTCATGATCCAATTCCCCGAAGGGGAAGTTAATTCGACCGAAATTTCTGCGGACGAGTTTTACAACCGCCTGGAAGCGATGCGCCCGGCTTTGCCCACCACGGCTGCGCCTTCTGGCGGAATTTTTGCCGATTTGTACAAGCGGCTCTCCCACCGGGATCGCCAGATCCTCTCCATCCACATCTCCTCCGGCTTGAGCGCTACTCTGGAGGCAGCCCGCGATGGCAGCGAGCACATTGCAGGAGAGGCTGAAATCAGCCTGTGGGATACGCTTTCGCTATCTGGAGGCGAGCGTTTCCAGGTATTGGCTGCTGCCCTGGCCAACCAGGCGGGCTGGACGATGGATGCCATTCACGAGCGCCTGGGTAAGATCCGCGATAAAGCCGAAGTGATTTACACCCTGGAAACCCTGGAATACCTGGCACGCGGCGGGCGCATCGGGCGGGTGAAGGCCCTGGCCGGCGCGCTGCTCAGCCTGAAGCCGGTCATCCGCGTCGATACGGACGGTAAATACAGCACAGTGACTTCGACGCGCACCATCAGCAAGTCCATCTCCGCTATCGTCGACCACCTGAGCGCGCGCTACGGCAGCACGCCATTGTGGGTCACCGTACTGCATGGTCGCTTTGCCGAAAAGGCCGAAATCCTGCACGATGAGCTGGGCAAAAAACTCGTCGTGGCAAAGTCGGAAATCCTGCGCATCTCTCCCGTCCTGGGTGTGCACACCGGGCCGGGCATTGTCGGAGCCGCAGCTGTCCCCATGGAGCTGATGTCCGACATCAAATAAATTAGCCAGCAAGCAGACCTCCGCCGGGCCAGGTGCAATCCCCGGGATGTTATAATCACCGGCGGAGGTAATATGAAGCCCATCGGACTGATAGAAATTATTCTGTACGTCCGTGATATGCCGCGGCAGGTGGCATTTTACCGGGATACCATCGGCCTGGAAATCAGCTACCCGGCCGGGCTGGCGGAATACAGCGCCGAAAACTGGGTCACCTTCGCCAGCGGCACCTGCAGCCTGGCACTGCACAGCGGTGGTCAGGAGCGCCTGGGCGCAGACACCCCAATGCTGGTCTTCGGCGTGGACGATATTCACAGTGCCTGGCAAGAGTTACGGGCCCGGGGGATTCAAATTGGCGAAGTTTTCAGCGCAGCTCCCGGTGTATGGGTCGCCCACGCATTCGACCCGGAAGGCAACCCCATCGCGATCGAACAACAAGAAATATAAGGAGCCAACTTTGTCCAGCGATTTCTTCACAGCCATCCAAAATGGGGAAAAGCAAACTGTCGAGCAGATGCTGGATCAAGACCCGGGGCTGGTGGATGCTCGCAATGAGCAGGGAATTTCAGCGCTGCTGGTCGCCACCTACTACGGCGAGCCGGCGATTGCCGCGCTGCTGATCGACCGCGGGGCAAGCCTGGATATCTACGAAGCCGCTGCCACGGGTTCACTGGCCCGCCTGCGAGAGCTGACTTCGGCGCACCCGGAGCTGATCAACTCATCTGGCCGGGATGGTTTTCAACCGTTGGGCCTGGCGACCTTTTTCGGACACTCCGAGGCGGTGGCATACCTGGTGGAAAGCGGCGCCGACGTCAACCTGCACTCCAATAATTCGCAAAACGTCACCCCATTGATTGCCGCTTCGGCGCGCCGGAACATGGATAGCGCCCGGCTGCTGGTAAAGCATGGCGCAGATGTTAATGCCGCGCCAGATCCATGACTTCACCGCTTTACACAATGCGGCCCAGAATGGGCAGATCGAGATGGCCGAGCTGCTCCTGGCGCACGGCGCCGAGATTAATGCCCGCAGCCAGGACGGGCGCACGCCGCTCGCCTTCGCCCGCAAGCAAAACCAGGCAGCCATGATCGAATTCCTGCAGCAGCACGGCGCAACCGATTAACTCGGGAGGCATCCGATGGACTTTGACCTGAACGAAGAACAGCGCATGTGGCAATCCGCCATCCACGACTTTGTGAAACGCGATGTCAAGCCCATGGCCCATGAAATCGACGAACAGGGCATCTTCAATTGGAAAGCCGTGCGCAAGATGGGCCCACTCGGCTTGCTGGGGCTCAACGTTGCGGAAGAATATGGCGGCGCCGGCGTAGATGCGCTCAGCGCGGCCATCGCCGTTGAAGAGCTCGGCTGGGGATGCGGCAGCACCGCTCTGGCAGTCGCAGCCCATAACGGGTTAGGCTGCGCACCGATCAATCTGTTTGGCAGCCCACAATTGAAAGAGCGTTTCCTTCCGCCGGTCGTTAGCGGAAGCGGGCGCCTGGCTGCGCTGGCCCTCACCGAGCCGGATGCCGGCTCCGACCTGCTGGGCGGTGTCCGCACGCGTGCTGAGCTTCGCGACGGCTGCTGGGTGATCAACGGCGCCAAGATGTGGTGCACCAATGCCAGCCTGGCCGACTTTATCGTCACACTGGTGCGCACCGACCCGGCAGGCGGCTCGGCTTCGCTCAGTCTGATCGTAGTGCCTGTCGAGACGCCCGGCTTGCAAATTGGCCCGGCGGAGAAAAAGATGGGGCTTAAAGGCTCGCCCACCCATGCCGTTGTTTACGAGGACGTGCGTGTTCCTGCAGAATCCCTGCTGGGCAATCCCGGCCAGGGGATGCGCCAGTCCTTAGCCGTCCTGGATGGCGGCCGGGTGGGAATTGGCGCCCTGGCTGTGGGCCTGGCCCAGGCAGCTTACGAAGCAGCCGTGGGCTATGCCAAAGAACGCCGGGCATTTGGAGCCCCGCTGGCGGATAAACAGGCAATCCAGTGGATGCTGGCAGACGCCGCCACCGAGCTTCACGCTGCCCGCCTGATGGTATACCAGGCCGCCTGGCTTAAAGAGCATAAGCGACCATTCACGCAGCAGGCCGCCATGGCCAAACTGTTCGCCACCGAGATGGCCGAGCGGGTGTGCCGCAACGCCATACAAATTCATGGAGGTTATGGCTACAGCCGCGAATATCCGGTGGAGCGCATTTACCGTGACGCCCGCTTGATGACTATCGGGGAAGGCACCAGCGAGATCCAACGGCTGGTGATTGCACGCCACCTGCTGCGGGAGAATTGACCTGAGAGTAGTATTTATCGTTACTTATTGAAGGAAGTCCCGGGCCTGCTTGCAGCCCTGGGCAAGGTGGTTTACTGGTGTTCCAATCCGAATACGAACCCGAACTTTCAACTGATCTTGAATGGATGCTGCAAAGCGGTCAGGTTGATCTGGCCACCCTGGCAGAAGCGCTGGTTCATGCCCGCTATGCTCCGGTATACCGGTTGTGCCTGGCGCTGCTGCGGGATAACTCGGCAGCCCTGACGGCTACCCTGGATACCTTCGGTGAAAGCCTGGCCAGCCTGCACAGCTACCGCAGCTCCGAGGGCATTGACGCCTGGCTGTACCGGATTGCCCTGCGCACCTGCCGCACGATGCGCCGAAGCAATCCCAAGGCGCCGGCTGCTCTTGCCGCCCCGTCTGACCTCAAGCTTGAAGGGGAGCCCTCCCAGGGAATAAAGCCATCCGAACAGGCAGTCCGGCAGGCCATCGACAACCTGCCTGATACCACCCACCTGGCGCTGCTGGCAACCAGCCTGCTTGGCATGCCGCCCGCGCCGGCTGCCCGTCTGCTGGGGATATCAGAAAATCGTCTGGAAAAGCTCCTGGAGCAGGCTTATACAGCCTGCCAGATGGCGATGAGCGCTCCTGGGTTTGCTGCCGGCAACTCCCCTCCCCAGCTCAGAGACCAGGTAAACGAAATATTACGCCATCGCTGGCCGGAACCGGAAGTTACACCCGGTCACATGGAGCAGGTCATCCAGACCAGTTTACTGGCTGCCGAAACGACCCGCCTGCAGCGCCGCTTTGCTATCCCTATGAAAGAGATATTGCTCATTGCTCCGATCTTGCTGCTGGTGGTCGCGTTGATCTGGGGAACAGAGAAATTGCTGCCAGGTGAAGAACCCGACCCCTCTCCCAGGCAGATCACCGTGCTGGTTCAGGTGCCGGCGAGCACACCCCAGCCAACCCCATCCCCGACGCCTACACCACTGCAGACGACCCCCACACCAACTCGCCCCTATTACCCCCCTTACCCCGACGAAGCCTATTACATAGTGCTGCCCGGAGACACGCTGGCAGTGCTCGGCGAAGAGCTGGGGTTTGCCGCCGAAGAAATCCGCCAATTGAACCGGCTGCCATCGGGTGTAAAGCTAGAGCCCGGATCGCGCCTGCTCATCCCCAACAATGTCACACCCGGTGCTCCCATCCTGGAACCCACCCGGGCTATTCCGACTCCGAATGTCCCGCTGAGCCCCAACTCTTCCCCGGACGAGATCAGCGAGCGGATCAACAATCAAAACACTACATGGTTCTCGATGTGGATGGATGCGGTCATTCAGTATCACCCTCCCGACGGAATAAATGGCGCCGAACAGGCTTATCGCATCCAGGCATGGTTCTATCCAGGCAGCGAGCTGTTCGTTTATGGACCGGCTGGAGAAAGCCCTTCCCGGGCAGTGCTGATGGATTCCGGAGAAACCCTGATCGCCAGGCCGGGCGAAGGGATTGACTGGTTTACACCACTCACGGATAACAAGGAATTATCCACACTGTGGCGTCTTTTCAGGTTGATATACCCGCTTAAATCCCGCTTCATTGACCTGCCCAACAGCAGGTATGATGCGACCGGTGAGGCGCTGCTCATCGCTGGACGTGACGCTATCGTTGTCGAGTTGAAAGAGCCATTCCAAAGCGGCCGGATCCGCTACTGTATCGATATCTGGACAGGCGCCATCCTATGCCAGCAGCACTATCTTCAGCCAGGAGATGAGCGTCCTTACCTTGAAATGAAGGTCCGATCGATCGCATATGCTGTGCAGCCGCCATTAACCATGATTGACCCATTTCTACCCTGGCGCGGCGGCTATGCCCGCTCGCCCGCAGGCGAGCCCGTCCCGATCGGTGTCCCCGATTTGAAGCGCATGCCTGCTCAGGCGCCGAGCCTGCTGGCCTACAACCCGCTCCCAGAAGGGTATGATTTGGGCGGGGCGCAGCTCAGCGTGGCATATCCTCAACCACTAAACATCCTGGATCCGAATCAAGTGGATGGCAGTACCCCCGTCCTGCTATATGCCGGCCCACATCTGCTGGGGGCCCCGGGGTTCTCTAACCCAATCTTCATGACCTGCTCCCGCTCTGTGGATGGAATCCTGATTGCCTACGCCAACCCCAGCCTGGATTCCGGAGTGACCACGGACTCTACCCTGCGCTGGTTCCGACTGGACAACCCAGAACAACAGCTTGAGCCCGTACAAAAGCTGATGCCAATCGATTATGCCATATCGCCGGACAGCAGCACCCTGGCGGTAGCCGGATACTCTCCAGGTGGAAGCCGAGGCCTGTTCCTGGTGGATGCAGCTACCGGAAGTACACGTTATTTGATGCGCATCTCGTCTGCCTGGAGCATCTGGTGGAGTCCGGACGGTCAGCAGCTGGCATTTATCGGCAGGCAGAGCCGCAGAGAGAGTGGGGAATCGTTGTTCGTTGTCTCCGCTGCCAGCGGTGAGGTCAGTTACCAGCAATCGTTGGAATTGGTTGATGAACAGGTCAGCCAACTACCAGACTGGCTGGCCAAGATGTGGGGCGATCAATTCCCCCGCCAGACCCGTGGTTTGGAAGACTGCTTACGCCCGCCCGGTTCTTAGTTTTCGAACATCAGGGTTCAGCCGCGTGGACATTATTCAGCGTGAGGGACTTCCAATGTGCAGGGGGTAGATAAACCAGCTTGGCAGTGCCAATTACACTGTCCAGGGGCACATAACCCCAGATATGCGAGTCGGAGGAGCTGTTACGATTGTCCCCCAACACGAACAGCTGGTCCTCAGGCACTTCCCAGCTCCCGGCATAGGTGGGGGACTCTTTAATGTAGGGTTCTCGGATCGGGTTGCCATTGACCCAAACCTGACCCTCACGCACTTCAACCAAATCTCCTGGCAGACCTACCACACGCTTGATGTATGGCTCCTCATCCGGGTTGTTCGGATTGCGAAAAACGATCACATCCCCCCGGCTGGGTTCTCCCAGCTTATATGCCAGCCGGTTGACCAGGACAAAATCGTTTTCATACAGCGTGGGCTGCATGCTGATTGACTCGATGCGAATGCGGGCGGAGATGAAATTTAGCACAAAGAATATCACCGCCGAAAGCAGCAGCGTTTCCAGAATATCCAGTAAGAAGCGTTTGGAGCTGCTGCGGTTCTCGGAGGTGGAACCGGGATCAGGGTGGGCCTCAGTAAAGAATTGGGACATGATCTAAGTGGTTAATTCCCGTCCTGGGTATCTGCCTGGCGATGGCCTGCCTCCGCCGCCGGGTCCGAATGCAGCAGCTGCACGGCATGCGGCAGCACCGGTAAGATCACACGCAGATTTTCCAGCGCCCCCTGCGGGCTGCCGGGCAGGTTCACTATCAGCGTCGAGCCGCGTATCCCGGCAGTAGCCCGGGAGAGCATGGCGTGTGGCGTGACCCGCAAACTCTCCTGACGCATGGCTTCCACCAGCCCGGGAGCCTGGCGTTGGATAACAGACGCAGTCGCTTCCGGTGTGACATCCCGTGGGGCAAATCCAGTGCCGCCAGTGGTCAGGATCAGATCCAGAGCATCGCTGTCTGCCCAATACGCCAGCAAGTCGCGCAGAGCCGCTAAATCATCCGGTAAGATGGCGCTGCGTTCAACCACCCAACCTTGTTCCTCAACCAGCGCAGCCAGCGCCGGCCCGGAGGTATCGGCCCGTTCACCACGCGCCGAACGGTCGGAGACCGTAATTATTCCGACCCGCAAATTCATACCAGGTCCTTCCCGTAGATGTACAAAGGCATGCGCTGCCAGCCGTAATCTTCGTAAAACTTTACCGCCGATTCATTATCTTGGGTGACCAGCAGATAATAACGGATGCAGCCTTTCGCACGCAGCCGGCGCTCCAATTCTTCCATCAGCGCCAGGCCAATTCCTTTCCGGCGCTGTGACTCAGCCACCGCCAGGTGATACATCATCCCGCGCCGGCCGTCGAAGCCCCCCAGCACAGCCCCGATCATCTGCCCACCTGCCTCGGCGACCAGGAAAAGGTCCGGATCGCGCTGCAACTTTAGCTCAATGCCTTCCGGTTGATCCGATCGGCGCACGTGGATGCCCGGACCGGCGTTTTGCCATAACTCGATAACCGCCGGATAATCGTCCGGGTACCTGAATTCACGGATTGAGATAGTGTCACCAGGTGCTGCTGGTCGCTAAGTCATCTTCCTGCCCGATCAACTGCCGCCAGGGCCCGTCGATCCCGTCATCGGTAACGCCAAAGTAATAGCGGTAGCCTTGTGGGGTGCGCTGCACCAGGTCATAGCGCACGCCTTTGCCCTGCTTCTGGCGCCGCAGCAACCCACGATCGCCCTGCCACTGGATGTTAACCTGGGATAGGTCGGCAGGCAGCTGGGCATGGCTGGTGATGGCATAGTGCCATAAGCGCCGGGCGGATGTGGAGGTGACGTTCTTCACCACATCTCCGTTGCGCAAGTCCCTCAGCGAATAATAACGGTTTCCGTTTCGCTCTTCTACGGAAACAACTTCCACCCCGGTGCGCGGTGCGGTGCTCAAAGGTTCGGAAGTTTCCACCGGCACAGTCGGCTTTTCTACTTCCTTGGCCTTGGCTGGTCGGGTTTCAGGCTGTTTCGGCGCCGGTCGCTGCCCGCTGCGCAATACCAGGCTGACAATCTCATCCCGTACTGCCAGGTCGGTTTCTGCTTCGGAGCGCACGTAAATCTTGTAATCATCTACCGCATACGGGGGGTCTTCGCCGCGCGGCACCAGCACTCGCACGATCTTCTTCCCGCCGGTCTCGTGTATATCCAGTGTACAGGCCAGCGGCGGGCTGATGCGGTTGCTGATTTCCTTTTCCAGCTGCACAACCAGCTGATCGGCATCGTTAATCCCCAAAACCGGTTTCTTTGGGTCCGAAGTCAACCCCAGGTAGAGCGTCCCGCCGTTCATATTAGCCAGGGCGCAGATATCCGCCAATAATGCATAGCGCTGTCCACCCCGCACCGAAACGCTTTCATGGAAGTCCTGGATGATATTTGGGCCTTCTTCCTGGGCAGCGCGCACAAAATCATAAGCCGGCTCAGAAGTCGAGTGGTGAATGCGTGTGCGTGCAAAATCATTGTTCACGAACAGCTCTTTGAGGGCTTCGAAGCTCGCCTCCGGCAGAAACACATCCGTAGCGCGGTCTCCCACACCCAGGTTCTTTTTTCGAGCCGGGTCGGTCAGCATGCGGTGCGCGTCGGAGCCCTGGATGCAGTGCATGCGCCGTGAATATTCCGGCTTGGTGCCATTGAAAAAAGCTGCCGTGCTGGTTTTGGCTTTCGAGTCCAGGTCGGTCACTTCCAATGCGTGCAGGTGGGGATCCTGGGTATAGGCGATCTTCGTCTGTCCACCGAGCGGAAAGCCGCGCATGGCGACGCCATTGCTCGAATTGACATGCGCCGCAATCACAAGACCGCCGGCTTCGTTGATCATGCGGTAGGCGGTCAGCACATCCGTCGTGGCGCCAACAGTCGCCGATCCGTCATCCAGCTGCTCGGGTGGAATATTAAGCTCAAGGAGCAGATACTCCAGCTCTCGGATGGATTTCTGCGGCGGGAAGATTGCCAGGATATGGAAGCCAAAGGTAGCGGTAAACTCAAAACCGGGCAGCAGAACAATCTTTTCCTGCAGGCGGTGATATTCCGCCAGCCGCGATTGCTCTTCCGGCAAGGCTCGCTTTAAGCGCGTTAATAATTCAAGCTGCTGGATTTCCTCCTGGAACTCCCGGTAGCCGCGCACGGTGTTGTGGTCGGTTATCGAGATCATTTCCAGGCCACGCGCCTCGAGCGCGATGCAAAATATCCAGGAATTTAATTCCAGGCTGTTGGTAATCGCTGGAGGCATGCGAATGGATGTGTATATCCATAGCAAACCATTGTAAATTAGCCCCTTTTTTCTTATTCACTTATCACACTCACAATTTCTGGAACAGGGTCCAAAGCTGCCTGGATCACATCATCGACGGTCTCGGCAAAAATAAATTCCATTTCCTGGCGCACTTCCTGCGGCAGGTCATCCAGGTCGGCCTGGTTGCGGTCCGGCAGGACCACTCGCTTTAGTCCAAAACGGTGCGCCGCCAGCACCTTCTCTTTGATGCCGCCCACAGGCAGCACCTGGCCGCGCAGGGTGATTTCCCCGGTCATGCCTGTATCGTGGCGCACCAACCGCCCGGAAACCAGGGAGACCAGAGCGGTCGCCATGGTGACGCCGGCGGAAGGCCCATCTTTCGGCTGGGCGCCGGCCGGGATATGCAGGTGAATATCGGATTTCTCAAAGAAATCCGCTTCCAGGCCAAGCTGTTCCGCCTTTGAGCGCACGTAAGAGAGGGCGGCGCGGGCAGATTCCTGCATGACATTGCCCAAAGAGCCTGTAATTTGGAAGCCTTTATTGCCCAACATACGGGTGGCTTCGATGAACAAAATATCACCGCCTACAGAGGTGACCGCCAGCCCGGTGGCAACACCGGGTACCGAGGTCCGCAAGGCAATCTCTTCGTCGCCATAAAAATGCGGCCGCCCGAGCAGTTCGACCACTTTCTCGGCAGTAATCTCTAACCCGGCGCTCTTCCCTTCGGCGATCTGAGTGACCACTTTACGGCACACGGCCCCGATCTCGCGCTCCAGGTTGCGCACCCCGGCCTCCCGCGTGTACGAGCGGATGATTTTTTCGATGGCGGCCTGGTTAAAGGTCACTTCGTTGGGGAGCAGCCCATTCTCCTGCAGCTGCCGCGGGATCAGGTAACCCTGGGCAATCGCCACTTTCTCCCCTTCCGTATATCCCGAGAGCTCAATGATCTCCATACGATCGCGCAGCGGGCCGGGGATCGGCTCCAGCAGGTTGGCCGTGGTGATGAACATTACCGGCGAAAGGTTGAACGAGACTTCCATATAGTGATCGCGGAACTCGTTATTCTGCTCGGGATCAAGCACTTCCAGCAGAGCCGAGGCCGGGTCGCCGTGAAAATCAAACACCAGCTTATCTACCTCATCCAGCATGAACACCGGGTTGTGTGACTCAACTCGCCGCAAGGCCTGGATGATGCGTCCGGGCATGGCGCCGATATAGGTGCGCCGGTGGCCGCGGATTTCGGCTTCATCTCGTACACCACCCAGCGAGATGCGCACAAATTTCCGCCCCAAGGCACGGGCAATCGACCGTCCCAGTGAAGTCTTTCCGACACCTGGCGGTCCTACAAAACACAGGATCACACCTTCCCGGATGCGGTGAATCTCGTCCACGGGCTCCAGGGCCAGCGCTTCCGCCCGTTCCTGGCGCAGTTTGCGCACCGCCAGAAACTCCAGGATGCGCTCCTTGACGTCATCCAATCCATAGTGATCCTGGTCCAATACCTGGCGGGCGTGTCCGATCTCCAGGTTATCGGCAGTCTGCACCGACCAGGGCACCGAAACCAGCCAATCCAGGTAAGTACGGATGACACCGTACTCGGCCGCCGCAGTTGGCAGGCGGCTCAGGCGGTCCAGCTCGCGGCGAGCCTGCTTGCCGGCTTCTTCTGGCATATCGGCTGCATCGATTTTCTTGCGGAACTCTTCTACTTCAACCGCCTGCTCGTCCGCCTCGCCCAGCTCTCGCTGGATGGCTTTGAGCTGCTCGCGCAGAAAATATTCACGCTGCACTTTCTCGATCTCAGAGCGTGCTTCATTCTGAATCTTCTGTCCAATTTCGAGCACTTCAGCTTCGTGCGCCAGGATGCCAACCAGCTTGTGCAGCTTCTGCGAGGCAGTGGGCAGCTCCAGCAGCTCCTGGGCATCTTCCAGATCCATGCGCTGGAAATTGGCGATCGTGTACACGGTCTGCAGCGGATCTTCCATGGAAGACACCGATGAAACCAGCTCACGCGGGATGGAAGGGATCATATCGGCGATATGCTCAAATTGGTCGCGGGTATTGCGCGCCAGAGCTTCCACCTCCAGGCCGGTCTCAACCGTTTCCGGCTGCAGGAGCACTTCAGCTTTCAGGAATGGCTCTTGCTGCTGGAAAGCCCCCAGGCGGAAGCGCGCCAATCCCTGCACCACCAGGCGGATGGTACCATCCGGGGCACGGAACAGGCGATGTACCAGGCCAACCGTTCCCCATTCGTACAGATCCTGCGGATCGGGTGTTTCAAGGTCCGGGTTTCGTGAAGCAACCAGCCCAATAAACCGGTCGTCGCCTGCCATCACCTCATCCACCAGGCGAATCGAGCGCGTCTGCCCAATCGTCAGCGGGACGACAGTTTGCGGATAAATCACCAGGCCGCGCAGCGGCAGGATCGGCAGAACAGTCGGGATCTGTCCTTCCAGGATGGTTTCCTGGTCGCCAGTAGCCGTCGCTTCCTGGCCGTCCTCTTCAAAAACAACCTTGGGGATGATCGGTTTCAGCATCCAATCTTCCCAATCAAATTCATTTTGCTCTTGCAGCCATTGAAGCATTTCGATAATGCTTGAATTCCATCTCGATGCGGGCATAGTCGCTTTATTTTTCCTCAATCGGTATCGTTTTTGGGCGAGCCTTGGGCAGGTAAATGCGCAAGAAACCATCCTTGTAGCCGGCCTCGACCTCATCTGTGATAATCGCGGCCGTCAGCTCAACTTCCAGGATGAACTCGCCAAACGGGATTTCCATCTGATGGTAGGCACGCCGCTCCATAGTATCCAATCGTACACCCCGCACGACAAGCAAGCGACCTTCTATATGTATTGATATATCGTCTTCTCGCATGCCGGCCACTTCCACGCGCACCACAAAGGCTTCCTCGATTTCGAACACATCTGTCGGGGGACGCCAGGCAGGGGTGCGGGTTATGTGCCAGACATGCGTGTTTGCATCCATCACAATGACCAATCCATACGATTTCCAATCCCATCAGGCGCCCCCGGCGGGATTCGAACCCACAACCAATAGCTTAGAAGGCTACTGCTCTGTCCATTGAGCTACGGGGGCAATACCTTACCAGGGAGTTACCCCAGGCAGGGACGCAGGCCTTTATAAACTCTTCCACCGGCCAGCGTTTTCAAGATCACCATCGGCTGCCTGCCCAGCTGCTCCGCCAGTGCCACCGGGGTGAGAGGGGAATTGCCATTGGACAGGAAGGTGCGAAAGACCAAATCCACCAGGGCGGTCTGCTGAGTAATGAAATCTGTCTGCCGGGCACAATGGGTGATCAACACGTGCTGCAATCCGTCCACACTGTGGACCTCGGCTGTCTCCGGATCCACCCAGTCGACATCCTCGCCTTGTTCCCAGTCTGCAAAGGCTTTTTGGTGCTGGCTGCACAGATAGCTGCGCAGGTAAACCCGATAATCACGTTCGTTCTTCTGCCACCAGGCAAAATCGATGTGGAACGGCGTATTCAGGGTAGGTTTTACCAGGCTGGGATGATGCAATTCCGTCACGATAGCCTCCTGTCCAGGCAGATGATCACTCGCTCTCCGGGTTCGTGTAGCGGTAATGCAGGTCGCCAACATGCACGAACGACGGGCTGCTCGCCAGGAGCCAGAGCATGGGGCCCGGCGGGCAGCGCCGGACAATATTAAGGGCGGCATACAGCTCGCTGGCATGGACGTGGCTCTGCGGGTTAAGTTTTGCCAGTTCGCGCAAGGTGTTCGTCAGCAGCTGCTCAAAGCTCTGCTGCTCCTTAATCGGGCGGTTCCAGATTGCGTCCACCGCTTGCGGGTCCGGCACGGCAATCGCCGTGCGCTCATCCAGCGCCGTAGAGACCAGCTGCTTGAGCATGGCATAGACGATGCCGCCATCCGAGCCGACCAGCACCGTGCGGATCCATTCACGGCTGGCCCGGCGTCCTTCAGCTTTAATAACGACTTCACCCGGAAGTAAGCCGCGCTTGAGCCGGATCAGGCTTCCTGGGACTACCCCGTGGGCAGCGAACCAACTCTTCAGCCCATAGACGTAGCGTTTTTCGCGCACTACCCAGCCGGGAAATTTCTCACCGCTGTCATGATCCACCAGGAAGAAACGAATGCGGGGGGCTTCATAGGCGGTTGGGAACAAATTGCGCAGGCGAGCCGCGAGCGGCAGCGTACCCGACCGCCAGTGCGGATAGATCAACGAGATTTCCACCTCGTTCAGGTTGGTGTACTTCTCGCTGATTGGCGAAAGCTCATCATCCAGCGCCTTTTCCAGCGCCAGCATATCTTTTTTCATTACAGAGCGATCGTAATCAATCCCCGAGTACCGCAGAAACAGCGGCGGCTCAAGCACTTCCGCAGGCTCCAGACGGTGCAGGAACCATAACACCTCACCCGAAGGCCCGACTTCGTCAAAACGCGGGTCTTCTTGCAGCGCGAGGTCCAATGAAAACTCTAGCAGCTTTGGGTTATTACCGGCTGCCAGGCCGATCTGCTCCAACAGGCTGGCCGTCGGTAAAGGACCGCCACTTGCCATATCCAGCACCGCCTCGGCCAGATTCAGGTGACCCTCATTGACATCCACCAGCAGGGCACGCGGGAACCAGCGTGCTGCGATCTGGACAAAGTCCGGATTTGTCTTCAGCTCCTGCTCCAGGTCTTCAACCAGCAGGTCCGAGAAATTCTCGAGCACCCACTCCAGGCTGGATGACGGGTCATCTTCGCGCACTTGCAGCGGCTGGTTGAGCGTATGCTCCATTAGCTGGGCGGCTATCTGGCGCACATCGCCGTTGGGGAATTCGACTTGCAGCACCTGGAACTCACCCAGCTCCGGGTTTTTTCCGGGACGCATCCCGGTAACCTGGCCTTGCTGCCAGTTGAAAGCCGGAAAAGTCAGGCTCTGCCCAATGCTGTATTGATTCTTGGGTTGAAAAATATCTCCGCCAGAGATGCGTGTTTGCTTAAAAACCTGCTTCTCCCGACGGATGCGTTCTATGACCAGAGCTTCCACCAGTTCCAGGGTTGTTTGGGGTGATTCGAGTTCTAGCAGATGATTGTACAGAAATTCAAGATCGTCATTCTGAAGCTCGAAGTCCTCCCAATAAGTCTCCCCGAGCGAAAATGCAACTACCACCATAAAAGCCTCATTGTAATTTGGTGAGTTTTCGACATGCAGGCGAATAGGTTTGCCAAATATGCCGGATAATATTATACTCTACTATGAGAAGAAAGTCACAATCCACACATCTTTTACAAAAGACGGGCATAAGCGAATGGACACATCATCGTGGGTGTTTTTGGGACGGATCGGCGGTACTTTTAATGCAGAAATCCTGAAGGGGCTATTTGAGGCGCAGGACATCCAGATCGAGCTCTACCAGGAAGCTGCCGGTAAAAGCGTCTTTCCGGTGAATTTTGGTATGCTCGGCGAAGTGGATATTTACGTCAAAGAAGCGGATCTGGAAACTGCCCGGCAAATCCTGGCCGAGATTGATATGGCTTATATAACGCCGGAAGACGACGAAGACGACGTTGACTTCGAGACTGAGGGACCGGAACCGGAAAAGTGAGCCCGAAGATTTCCGGTTCGATCATTCTGGAACCTGCTTTAAGGAAATTCCTCGGACAACCAATCTAACGGGTCCACCTGGACTCCGCCCGCCCAGACCTCCCAGTGCAGGTGTGGGCCCTCAACACGTCCGGTTGCTCCAACGCGCCCGATCAGGTCGCCCGCCTCCACCCGGTCACCCTGTTCTACCAGGATTTCCGACTGGTGCATATATGCGGAATACACCCCCCAACCATGGTCGATGATCGTGGCGTTGCCACGCACCGTCAGAGGACCGGCAAATACCACTACGCCTGGGGCGGCAGCAAAAATTTCAGTCCCTTCCTGGCCAACGACGTCCAGGCCAGTATGAAAGGAATTGTAAGGGCTGCCATTGTATGAGCGCCGGTTGCCATAAACGCGAGGACCAGCATTCGCCCGTATCCAGGCAAAACTGTGCTGAGAATGGCGAGGGAATGGCGAAAACTCCATTCCAAAAGCGTTCTGGCGTAGCTGGAGAAGTCAGTGCAGCCCACTGCGCATCCTCCGGCTTGGTAACCGCCGGATCGATGGTCGTTGGGTTGACGGTCAGGGGCTCGTCGTAGGGGTAATCGACCGCACCGACCCGCAGGTATTGTGTGAAGGAAAACGGTGTCCCATCCGGAAGGGTAATTTGCAAATCGAGCGGGTAGAGGCCCGGCTCGGTAAGGGCATGCACCCCTTGTAAAGCTGTATATTCCCCGTTCGCACCTGGGAAGAAAGAGAGCTCATGCTCCAGAAACTGACCTTTAAGATCAACCTCACCCGGACTCTGGACCCCAATTACGGCAACTTTGCCCTGGCGTGGGGTGCCAGGTTTGAGGGTCACCTGCCGAATAACTCCCGGCATGCCACCAGGCGACTCGGCCTCTCCTTCGATGACCTGTCCCCCAGCCACCTGCAAGATATCGCCGGGCAGCGCTTCCCAACCCGAATGGATGTTATTCTCTCCCAGGACCGACCAGGGGTTGACGCCCTGCAAAGCAGCCAGCTCTAACAGCGATTGTCCAGGCGCGAGCAGCAATCGCTGCGTCGTACTGATAGCCTGAGTCGCTTCCGGCAGGATCAGGGTTGACCCGGCATACAGCTCGCTGGGACTGATCACCCGGTTCAAACGCGCTAGTATTTCAGGGCTTACCTTCAGACGCCGGGTCAGGCTGCGCAGATTGTCGCCAAAACCCAGCTGCTGCGTGGTAAGCACGCCCTGTACACCTTCCAGCCCCGGGATGATCAGCTGGTTGCCCACCGCCAATTGGTTGGCGTCGGATATCTGATTGGCCTGCAGCAGCTCATCCACCGTGACGCGGAAGCGGGCAGCGATCTCCCACAGGGTATCCCCTTCCTGAACGATATAAACCGGCCCGGACGGCTGGTCTTGCTGGGCAGCAGCACGCCCAGCGGGCAGTACGGCTCCCACCAGGATCAGCAGCACCAGTAAATGGTAAAGGGTTCGATTAATCACTATATGACCTCAATGCAGCCAATAAGTTTACCACATCCGCAGGGATTTGCCCTTGCCATGCTCATCTCAAACAGCTATAATTCGTGGGTTATCGAGGCTGCCCGCAGGTATCTATGGGGGGCTGAGACCTTGACTGTTAATTCATCTCGCCCGGGTTTCCTGTGGTGGTGAAAACTCTTGAAAGAGGATTTTTGTATGAAAGACGTAAATGATCTGCGAAAAGGTGTGAATTTCGAGCTGGACGGCAGCCTGTACAAGGTGCTGGACTACTCCCACCACAAACCCGGCCGGGGAAATGCCACCATCAAAATCAAAACCATCAACCTGCGCACTGGCACGACCCTGGATATGACTTTCCAATCCGGTGATCGCGTCCAGGATGTTAGCCTGGATTACCACAACGCCGAATACCTGTATCGTGACGAGCATTTTTTCCACTTCATGGACCTGAAGACCTACGAGCAACCGGCCATCAGTGCGAAATTGTTCAGCGACCTGGAAGGCTACTTGAAGTCCAACATGGAAGTCAAACTCACCTTTTTCGGAGACGAGCCATTGGACATCGAGCTGCCCTTGACTGTGGACCTGGAAGTGACCCAGGCGGATGTCGCCGTGCGCGGCGATACTGCCACCGGTGTCACCAAGAAGGTCACAACCGAGACAGGCCTTATGGTCAGTGTGCCAAACTTCGTAGAAGTCGGTGACACAATCCGGGTCAACACCAGCAGCGGGACTTACGTCACGCGAGTCTGAGGCACATCATGCGCACACCCGCCGGTAAAGAGTGCCGTTACTTCTACGGTAATTACCACCGCGGCCGCGGTATCGAAGAATGCCGCCTGCTGATGGACGCCTCCCCATCGCTGGCCTGGAAGCCCGAGCTGTGCAACACCTGTCCGGTCCCAGAAATCCTGTTGAACAATGCCTGCGAGAACCTGATATTGCAGCCTTCCCTGGGGCGCGGATTTCGCATTTCTAAAGCAAAATGTGCGGGTCAAACCCCTGTGCTTGAAGACACACCGGGAAGGCTTTGATCCGAACATCGGCTGCGGCGAGTGCCACCCCCTCCCGCCGGAATTCAGCGGAGAGAAACGTTGAGCCTGACCCTGCTGCTTGACCTGGACAACACCCTCCTGGTCAACCACATGCACGATTTCGTTCCGGCCTATGTGCAGGCTTTCGCCGGCTTCATGTCCGATTATCTGCCGGCGGAGCAATTTGTCGGCGCATTGATGGCCGGCACCGACCGTATGATGGCCAACCGCCGGCCGGACTGCACCCTGCGTGAGATTTTTGAGGAGACTTTTTACCCGGCAGCCCGCATCGACCGGGGCGTTTTTGAGCCTCTCGCGGAGCGCTTTTACCGCGAGATCTTCCCAGCTCTGCGCAGGGTTACACAACCCAAACCGGGAGCGCAGGCATTGGTTGAAGAAGCGCTGGCACGCGGCTACGACCTGGTGCTTGCTACCGATCCCGCCTTCCCCAACACAGCCGTCCAGCAACGCCTGGCATGGGCCGGTTTACCGCCAGAGAAATACCCCTTCCGGCTGATTCCATCATATGAGCGGATGCATTTCACCAAATCCGAGACGGCCTATTTTGCCGAGCTGCTGGCCTGGATCGGCTGGCCGGACGGACCGGTAGTGATGGTCGGCGACAGCTTCGAGCGGGACATTGCCCCGGCACAGCGCATGGGCTTGCCGTCATTCTGGGTCTCTCCACAAGGCAATCCTGCCGCTGGAGACACGCCGCTGGGGATGGGCGAGATCGGAGAGGTGCTTGGCTGGATCAACTCGCTGCCTGCCGAACGGCTGAGCCCGGATTACACAACTCCATCCGCAATACTCGCTATCCTACGCGCTACCCCCGCCGCATTAGATAACCTGTGCCGCGACCTGCCCCCTTCCGATTGGAGCTACCACCCGGCTGAGGAAGAATGGTGCCTGAACGAAATCGTCTGCCACCTGAGGGATGTCGAGTCCCAGGTTAACCTGCCGCGCCTGCGCAAGGTGCTGCAAGAAGTCAATCCCTTTATGCCCGGTATGGATACGGATGCCTGGGCGCTCGAACGCAATTACCACGACCAGGATGGGCCGCATGCCCTGCATAGCTTTACAGCAGCACGCCTCGAAATCCTGGAGACCCTGGAAGACCTGCCGCTGGAAGCCTGGCAGCGCGTCGCGCGGCATGCCATCTTCGGCCCGACCAGCCTGGAAGAGCTGGTGGGCTTTACCACCAGCCACGACCGCATGCACATACAGCAAATCCAGCGCACCCTGATGGCAACCAGGGCAGCTTCCTGAATTTTCCTGCGAAATCGCCCCCTTTTTCCTAAAGTGGTGTTTTAATAGCATACTCTTACCATTAAGACCTGTCTGGTCTGATATAAATATTTGAAATCTAAGTGCCAGGCTTTGCATCCTGACAGGCGGATTTCTGCATTTCTGGAGGCTTTTATGGCAAAACGAGTTGTGATTACCGGCCTGGGGTGCATCAGCCCGTTGGGAAATCAGGTGACCGATTTATGGAATAACTTGCTGGCCGGCAAATCGGGCGTGGCTCCGATCACCCATTACGATACCAGCGATTACAAGACAATATTTGCTGCAGAGGTTAAAGATTTCGACGGCGCTGCACTGTTCGGCAGCCGGGAAGCCCGGCGCATGGATCGCTTCTCCCAGTTTGCCGTGGCAGCTGCCACACAGGCCGTCCAGCATGCCCGGTCTGGAGATCAACGACTGCCAACCGGGACCGGATCGGGGTGGTTATCGGCTCCGGGATTGGCGGCCTGGGCACGCTCTACGAACAAACTGGTCTCTATGGTCGAGCGCGGCCCAAACCGGGTGAGCCCGTTCCTGGTGCCGATGATGCTGCCCGATACTGCTCCCGGGATGGTCGCCATCCACCTGGGCGTGCGCGGCCCCAATATGGCGGTTGTCACTGCCTGCGCCACCGGCACCAACTGCGTCGGCGAAGCTGCCGAGATCATCCGGCGCGGCCAGGCCGATGTCATCCTTGCCGGCGGCAGCGAAGCCGCCATTGTGCCGATTGCCATGGCTGGGATGAGCGTCATGGGCGCCCTATCCACTCGCAATGATGATCCCGAGCGCGCCTCGCGCCCCTTCGACCAGAACCGGGACGGCTTTGTGATGGGCGAAGGCGCGGCGGTGCTGGTGCTGGAAGACCTGGAGCATGCCCAGCAGCGCGGCGCCACCATCCTGGCCGAAGTAGCTGGGCTACGGCGCGACCAACGATGCCTACCACATCTCCGCCCCTGCCGAAAACGGCGCCGGGGCGGCTGCCTGCATGCGCCTGGCGCTGGCCGATGCCGGCCTGGCCATCCACGATATCGATTACATCAACGCCCACGGCACCAGCACGCCGCTGAATGACAAAAGCGAGACTGCCGCCATCAAGACCGTCTTTGGCGAGCAGGCATACTCGCTGCCCATTTCGTCGACAAAATCGATGACCGGCCACCTGCTGGGCGCCTCCGGCGCGCTCGAAGCCCTGATCTGCGTCCAGGCTCTGCGAGACCGGATCATCCCCCCCACCATCAACTACGAGACACCCGACCCGGTGTGCGACCTGGATTACGTGCCGAATTACTGCCCGCAAGGCAGCGCTCAACCGGGTGATGTCCAATTCGTTTGGTTTTGGCGGGCACAACGCCACCATTATTCTGAGCAAGTATCTCGGCAACGGTGCAGGGAACCCCACACGGTGATAAACATATGAGCCCATATGCCCACATCACCGGCTGGGGGATGGCCGTCCCGGAACGCGTCCTGACCAACGAAGAGCTGGCGAAGCTGGTCGATACCACCGACGAGTGGATCGTCAGCCGCACCGGCATTCGCGAGCGCCACATCGCCTCCGACGACCAGACCACCGCTTCGCTGGCAGCCGAGGCAGCCCTGAAAGCGCTCAGCGTCGCCCGGCTGAAACCGTCCGACATCGACCTGATCATCGTCGCCACTTCCTCGCCCGAGCACATCTTCCCGGCGACCGCCTGCCTGGTGCAGGACCGCATTGGGGCAGTCAAAGCCGGGGCGTTTGACCTGCTGGCAGCCTGCACCGGCTTTATCTATGCCCTCAACATGGCCTCACAGGCCATCCGCAGCGGATCGGTCAACAATGCTCTGGTGATCGGCTCGGAGACGCTCTCACGCCTGGTGGATTGGAAGGACCGCGGCACCTGCATCCTGTTCGGCGACGGCGCCGGCGCTTTTGTGCTGCAGGCTGCAGAGGAGCCGCGGCGGCGTGCTCTCGGCTGTCATGCGCTCGGACGGCTCGGGCGGCGACCTGCTTACTGTGCCCGGCGGCGGCAGCCGCCACCCCACTAGCTCTGGATACCGTCCAGCAAGGGCAGCACTATATCCAAATGAACGGGCGCGAAGTATTCCGCTTTGCCACCCGGGTGATGGCCAGGCCACCCAGGAAGCCGTCGAGCAAGGCCGAGCTGACGCTGGATGATATCCACCTGGTCATCCCGCACCAGGCCAACCAGCGCATCATCGAGACGGCTGCTCCGCAACCTGAACATCCCGATGGAACGCTGCATGATCAACCTGGACCGCTATGGCAACACATCCACCGCCTCGATCCCCATCGCCACCTGTGAAGCGATCGACGCAGGGCGCATTGCAGCCCGGCGACAAGGTGGTGTTTGTGGGCTTTGGCGCCGGGCTGACCTGGGGTGCGGCGGTCGTCGAGTGGAGTGGGCCATTCCCCGGCGTCCGCAAAGTCCGCCCGGCAGCTACGCCTGCGCTGGTATGCCCGCCTGCGCTCCGGTGCATTTTGACGGCCTGATCTGCGGCCGGCATCGACGCCTGTGATCTGGCGGACAGACGACAATCCGGCTACCCGTAAGCCGCGAATTGTATGTTAGAAGGGTGTTAGAAATATTCGATTGACCGATATCCATTCGCTCTACCAGGAGGTCTATAGATTGGTATAATTTTGCATGCCTGAAAAGGCTGGTATGGATTTTTGGAGGTATAGTGAACCCAACCCGCAACCGCATCGTCAATTATTTACCTGCTGCTGTTCGTCGCCATCATCTCGATGGTGGTTTACAACTTCCAACAACAGCTCTACCACTGCAGGAAGCACTGCCGATCAACCAGGTGGCTGCCGATATCCAGACAGGCGACGTAGACCGTATCAGAGAAGACGACAACCGCCTGACCGTGGTCTATCAGGATGGCACAGAAGCGCACATCCCATAACGAAGCCAATTCAACCCTGGTCGAGCAGCTCAAGGCCTGGGTGTCACCACCGAACAGCTGCAATCCGGAGAAGATCAAAATCGAGATTCAAGCCCACCCAGCGCCTGGCTGGGTATTGACCACCGCCCTCGGCTATATCCTGCCTTTCGTGATCCTGGCCGGCGTCTTCTGGTTCGTCTTCCGCCAGGCGCAGGGCAGCAACAATGCCGCCATGTCGTTCGGCAAATCGCGTGCCCGCATGTTCACCGGCGACCAGCCCTCCGTCACTTTTGAGGATGTCGCCGGGGTGGAAGAAGCCAAGGAAGAGCTGAAGGAAGTGGTCGAGTTCCTGCGCGAGCCCGAGAAGTTTATCTCCCTGGGCGCGCGCATCCCGAAAGGCGTGCTGCTGGTTGGGCCTCCCGGCACCGGAAAGACCCTGCTGGCCAAAGCCGTTTCCGGCGAAGCCGGCGTGCCGTTCTTCTCGATCTCCGGCTCCGAGTTCGTCGAGATGTTCGTCGGCGTCGGCGCCAGCCGGGTGCGCGACCTGTTCGACCAGGCCAAGCGCCACTCGCCCTGCATCGTCTTCGTGGACGAGATCGATGCGGTCGGCCGCCAGCGCGGCGCCGGTCTGGGCGGCAGCCACGACGAGCGCGAGCAGACCCTCAACCAGATGCTGGTCGAGATGGACGGCTTCGATACCGATACCAACGTGATCATCATGGCCGCCACCAACCGCCCCGACATCCTGGACCCGGCCCTGCTGCGCCCCGGTCGTTTCGACCGCCGTGTGGTGCTGGACCGCCCCGATATGCGCGGCCGCGAAGCGATCCTGAAGGTGCACAGCCAAGGGCAAACCGCTCGCCCCGGATGTCGACCTGAGCGTCCTGGCCCGCTCCACCCCCGGCTTTGTCGGCGCCGACCTGGAAAACCTGGTCAACGAAGCCGCCATCCTGGCTGCCCGCCGCAACAAGAAGGTCATCGGCCAATCCGAGCTGGAAGAAGCCATCGAACGCGTCATCGCCGGCCCGGAGCGCAAGAGCCGCCTGATCAGCGAAGAAGAAAAGCGCATCGTGGCTTACCACGAAGCCGGGCATGCCGTGGTGATGAACGCCCTGCCCGAAGCCGACCCGGTGCATAAAGGTCTCGATCATCGCCCGCGGCATGGCAGGCGGTTACACCCTGGCCCTGCCCGAAGAAGACCGCACCCTGATGGCCCGCAAGAAGATGATCGCCGATATGGTCGGTCTGCTGGGCGGGCGCGCTGCCGAAGAGCTGGTCTTCGACGACATCACCTCCGGCGCTTCCAATGACCTGGAACGGGTCACCCGCATGGCCCGCGCCATGGTCACCCGCCTGGGCATGAGCGAAGCCCTCGGCCCGATGGTCTACGGGCAGAAGGAAGAGCTGATCTTCCTGGGCCGCGAGATCTCCGAGCAGCGCGATTACTCCGAAGCCGTCGCCGAGCAGATCGATAAAGAAGTGCGCAGCCTGGTCAACGAAGCCTACACGAAGGCCCGCAAGCTGCTGGTGGAATACCGCGACCGGCTGGATGCGGTGGCCCGCAGGCTGCTGGAAGTTGAAACCATCTCGCGTGAAGAGTTTGAATCCATCTTCCCGCCGCCCTTCCCCAAGACCAGCGGTACACCGATACCGATGAGCATGAACTAACCCGCTCATCCGGCGCCGGCAGCACAACGAAAGATCAGATTGGGAGTTTGTTGGTTCAAACCGGCAAACTCCCAACAGGTTAAATCATATGGACAAAGCTTACACCGCCGCCCTGGAAACTGCCGCCTACTATCCCCTGCCGCATCCCGGCTTGCTGCGCGTCAGCGGGGCCGACCGGGCGGCGTTTATCCAGCGCCAAACCACCAATGACATTCGCCAGTTGAGCGCCGGCCACATCCAGGTCAGCGTGCTCACCAACCCGGCCGCCCGCATCCTGGATGTCTTCCATCTGTTGGTGGAGGATGAAAGCCTGCTGCTGCTTACCCTGCCGGGAAAAGCCACCGCCACGGCTGCTTACCTGAAAAGCCGCATATTCTTTATGGATAAAGTGACCCTGGCCGACCTGAGCACCGACTTCTCCCAGATAGAGCTGATCGGACCGAGCAGCGCCGCCCTGCTGCGGCAGCTGGGCATTGTAGAAATCCCCGGCGAGCTACAGGTGATGCAAGCGGAGATCGGCGGCGCAGGCCTGCACCTGCTCGGCCGAGCGCCAGAAATCGACCTGGGGCTGCGGCTGCTGCTCCCAGCCGGGTCAATGGCCAGCGTGCTGGCGGCCCTGGAACAGGTTGGCTGTGACCCTTTGAGCCCTCCCCAATACGACCTGCTGCGCATCGAGACTGGCCTGCCCGCAGCCGGCAGTGAGCTGAACGAAGAATACACGCCCCTGGAAACCGGGCTGAATGGGGCGATCTCCGATTCGAAGGGCTGCTATACCGGGCAGGAGATCATCGCCCGCCAGGTGACCTACGACAAAGTCACCCAGCGGTTGTGCGGCATTCGCCTGGAAGGGGATGCTCCCGCCGGAATGCGCCTGTGGGCAGAGGGCAAACCCGTAGGCACAATCACATCGACCGCTGTCTCACCACGCTTTGGCGCCATCGGCCTGGCAATCCTCAAGCGGCCGCACGACCAGCCGGGGACCAGCCTGGCAGCCGGCAAATCCGCCGCTCACCGCGGCACACCCGCAGTCGTCTCAGCGCTCCCCTTTGCATAAGCCTGCATATTTCGGATGTCCCGCGGCTTCCCAAAAAAGCTGCGGTTTTTTTATATTCGGCTAATGGTTTACCAAAACAAAGGTAGGTTTTAGAATTTATAAACTACCCTATTGATTTTATTAATATTACTATTGACATTATTGATTATTTCAACTATACTATTGAATAATCAACAGTCAATCATCAAGATTTCAACAACCTTAATCGGTGCTTGATCAGGAGAATTACGATGGACCAGAGTAAAAACCCATTTGAAGAAGAACGCCTGCAAATCTTGCAGATGGTGGAAGAAGGCAAACTGAGCGCCGTGGAAGCCGTCGGGCTGCTGAATGCCCTGGCCAAGGATGCCCGCCCTGCCCAGCAGGCTGAGCCCCCTACAAATTCCGGCCAGCGCTTTTTCCGGGTACGCGTGACCGACACGCACAGCGGCCGCCACAAGGTGATGGTTACACTGCCCCTCAGCCTGATGGATTGGGGGCTGCGCATCGGCGCCCGTTTCTCCCCGGATGTGCCCGAGATCAACTTTCAGGAGCTCAGCGATCTCATGCGCTCTACCACCGACGGCAAGCTCGTCGACGTACTGGATGAAGAAGACGGAGAACACGTCGAAATCTTTATCGACTGATCGGGGTTTTTCCAATATAATCGCCCCATGCCTGAGGCACTACCTTTAATAAGAAAATCGTGCTGGTCACCGGATCGGGGCGTGGGATTGGACGGGCGATCGCCCTGAATTTTGCCCGCCAGGGTGCGGACCTGATTATCAACTTCTTTCGCAACCGGGGCCCGGCTGAGCAAACTGCCGTCGAAGTCCGGGCCCTGGGGCGCAAGGCGCTGGTCGTAAGAGCCAATGTGGGGGAAATGGATGGCATTGCAGCCCTGTTCGACGCGGTCGAAGCACAGCTTCGGCGGGCTGGACATCCTGGTAAGCAACGCCGCTTCCGGCTATAACCGCCCGGCGATGGAGCAAAAGCCGAAGGGCTGGGATTGGACAATGAATATCAACGCCCGTGCCCTGCTGTTCTGTGCGCAGCAGGCCGTACCGCTCATGCAGCCCCGCGGCGGCGGGCAGATCGTCGCCATTACCAGCCCCGGCGCCCGGCGGGTGCTGCCCGATTACGTGGTCGTCGGCGCCAGCAAGGCCGCCCTGGAAGCGGTGACCCGCTACCTGGCCGTCGAGCTGGCTCCCAAGAACATCACCGTAAACGCCGTTTCCCCCGGCATGGTGCTGACGGAAGCCCTGCAGCACTTTGATACCGTACGCAGCGACGAGCACCTGGTGGAAAAGGCCATCGCCCTCACCCCTGCCGGGCGCCTGGTGACCCCCGAAGACGTGGCCGGCGTCGTGGCCTTTCTGTGCAGCCCGGCCGCTTACATGATCCGCGGCCAGGTGATCGAAGTCGACGGCGGGGCTACGCTGCCCGGCCCAGGTGTGCAGCTCGAGTAAATTACGCTCCGACCAGGATGGCGCGCGCCGGAGCTCCGTCGCTGCCGGCCAGCTTGATCGGCAGGCAGTACAGGGTGTAGCGGCCCTGCGGCACCTGGGACAGGTCCAACCCTTCTACGATTACCACCCCGGCGCGCAGCAGGGTTTGGTGAGTCGGGGCCGGGTCGCTGAAGGGCGCCACCGACAGGTAATCTACCCCCACCAGCTTCACCCCGCGTTCGATCAGGTATTCTGCCCCATCTGCGCTTAGAGCGACGAAGTCTTCCTTAAAAGGCGCCGGCAATCTGCCCCACTCCCGCGAGTTGCGCGTGCGGAACAGCACCCGCCGCAGCCGCGCGGGAAACTCGATCCCCTTGAGCACAGCCGCGGTGATCAGGTCAACTTCATCCGGCAGGTGCAATACGTAAGCCCGCCCGGTGAGCAGCTTCAAGTTGAGCTGCTCAATCGTCGCCGCAGAGCCACCCAGAAAGTGATAGGGCGCATCCACATGGGTGCCCACGTGGGCGCCAAAATCCAGCGCGGTGACGTTGGCGAGAGCTCCCTCCTCCATTTTCGCAATACGCTCGATGTGGATCGGCGGGTCGCCAGGCCACACCGGCAGGTCTGCAGTCAAGGGCAGGGTTACATCGTAAATTCGCATAATGGCCTCCAATCTCAAGACGAAGTATAGCCAGTTTGAAGTAAATTGGCAACCACCCTTGACTCTCCAGCTACTGGAGGTTGTATACTAATCCTGAAGGCCTTCAAAGAGATGAGTACCAGCCATGTACAAGATCGGTGACTTTTCCAGACTCAGCCGGGTATCCGTCAAGACCCTGCGCTACTACGACGAAGTCGGGCTGCTCAAGCCGGTCAAGGTGGATCGCTTTAGCGGTTACCGCTTCTACCAGGTGGAGCAGCTGCCACGCCTGTACCACATCCTGGCGCTGCGCGACCTGGACTTCTCAATCGAGCAGATCGGCCATCTGCTCGACGCCAACCCGGATGGCGAAGCCGGCCAGCGCCGCATGCTGATCGCCATGCTGGAGCAAAAGCGCAGCGAGATCGAGCAGCGCCTGAGCGCTGACCAGGAGCGCCTGCGCCGGCTGGATGCCCGCTTGAAACAAATCGAACAGGAGGATCAAATGTCTACTTATGATGTGGTTATCAAAAAGATTGCACCGCTGCAGGTCGCCTCGGTGCGGGATATCATCCCCAGCTACCCGGAGCAGGGCCACCTGTGGAGCGAGCTGTACCACGGCATTGAAGCCAAAGGGGTACAGTTCAACGAGCCCTGCCTGACCGTCTATCACAGCGATGAGCCCGAGATCGATGCCGAAGTCTGCCAGCTGCTGAGCGGCCCGGTACAGGCCCACGGCCGCGTGCAGGTGCACGAGCTGCCGGCAGTCGACAGCATGGCAGCCACCACCCATCACGGTGCCTTTGTGACCATCGGCCAGGCTTACGATGCTCTATTAAAATGGATTGAAGCCAGCGGCTACCGCATAACCGGCGCGTGCCGCGAGATCTACCTCAAGCCGCCCGCCCAGGCCGGCAGCCAGACCGACCCGGAGACGATCACCGAGATCCAGTTCCCGGTGGCCAGGGTTTAACCACCCGGCAGCCCCATCGCAGCGGGTGGGCTGCGGCTTACTCAATCTCCAGGCGTTCGAGCGTGTATCGTTCGAGCGCCTGGCGGTTAACCGTCACGCCTAGCCCCAACCCGTCCGGCACGTTGATGGTGCTGTCGGGGTTGAGAGTAAAGCGCTCGTCGGTGATATCTTCGGCGTAATAGCGATCGGTGGCCGAGATATCGCCCGGCAGGCGTGAAATCGGGCAGCGCGGCCAGCGCCAGGTTGGCGGCCCGCCCCACGCCCGTCTCCAGCATGCCGCCGCACCACACCGGCACATCCTGCGCCCGGCACAGGTCGTGGATGGCGAGCGCCTCGCTCAGCCCGCCCACCCGCCCGGCCTTGATGTTGATCACCCGGCAGGCGCCCATCTCCAGCGCCTGGCGGGCATGGCGGGCGGAGAGGATGCTCTCGTCCAGGCAGAGCGGCGTGCGCAAGCTGCGCCTGCAGCCGGCTGTGGTCCCACAGGTCGTCTTCCGCCAGGGGCTGCTCGATCAGCAGCAGGTCCAGCTCGTCCAGGGGCAGTAATGCTGCGGCATCTTCCAGCGTATAAGCCGAGTTGGCGTCCACCTGCAGGCGCAGGTGTGGAAACGCCGCGCGCACTGCCCGCGCATCGCCCACATCACGCCCGGGCTTGATCTTGATCTTGACGCGGCGGTAACCCTCCTCCAGGTAGCCCTGCACCGTGCGCACCAGCGCCTCCGGCGACTCCTGCAGGCCCACCGAGACGCCCACCTCCACCCGCTCCCGCGCGCCGCCCAGCAAATCCCGCAGCGAGCGGCCTTCGGCTTTGCCCTGCAGGTCCCACCAGGCCATCTCCAGCCCGGCCTTGGCCATCGGGTGGCCGCGCACCTAGCTCATGCGGCGCTGCAGGTCCGCGGCGCCGGCAATTTCCCGGCCCAGGATGGCGGGCGCCAGGAAATCACGCGTCACATGCCAGGCCGTGCCCACAGTTTCGTACGAGTAGCCCGGGTCGCGGTCGGCGGGGCACTCGCCCCAGCCGACCAGACCGCCGGCCTGCGATCTCGACCAGCAGGCAGTCGCGGGTAGAAATACGCCCGAAAGAGGTCTCGAAGGGCCGCACTAAGGGCATGCGCAGGTGATACAGGATAAGGCGGGTGGGTTTCATGGGAGGTTTTCCTGGGGTGTCTGTGGAGGTAGCTCGATTTCATGCATTTATATAGTGCATTAATCTTTTATATGGGTAAATCTTAGGGTATTCTAATATGAGTATTCGATTTAAGCTATTGTCTCGCGGGATAAATCGAGTTAAACTAAACTTAGAAAAAGGAACCGGTAATTAATCTTAGTTCACCAGCGTCCATTTTACTTACATCCAGAATATTTCGCTTCGCTGGGGGACTGTCAGGGTATTACTCAATTAAACCCTACTTTCTCAATTACATAAGGCTGCTTTTCATACCATAGAAGGAGGATCACCATTAGAAGTTGCCTGAGATTACAAAAAATCCATCTTCGAGGAGAGCTTACTCTCCTACCCAATCCAACCGATTGCGGTTGAAACTAATCAGTAAATTATTCGAGGAGGAAGATTCTTATGCAAGCTTATCTCAAACCAATTAGCTTAAGCCGAAAGGCGACAATATCTATTTTGATAGGGTTGCTCCTTGCAATAGCAACCGTGATTGGAGCCCTTGCAACGTATGAGGATATTGTAAAAAATCAAATTCCAACCCTCCCAGCAACGGCGATTGTTATCGTCGACGATGGTGGTGCAGATGATCAGAATGGCGGCACTCAATTGGATGCCAATTTCCTGATCGTCGATTATGGACCTCCAAGCCCACCACCGACCGAATGGTTCATCGCCTGGGGTTGGGATGACACATCGTTTAGTGGCAGCAATTCCGTTGATGGATGTGCCCTATTTGACAGTCAGGCTGACGCTGACGGCAACATTGACTATGCCCTATGTGTATCAGTCGAGGACAAAGCTGGTGTTACTGAGTATACTACCAAGGCGTATGTTTGTTCAAACAAAGCATCGGATAAGTGCACAGAACCTCAAGTCGATATCACCACGCCTGTCTCGATTTGTAACGTATCCTTCTCTGTTCCGATTGACCCCTTCGGTAACGCAACGAGTGAGTATTACGACCCGGCCCATGTTGCAAGTCTGTGCAATGGAACAGATTGTGTGACACAAGATACACTTGCTTCATGTACAGCATCGTACAGCGACTTCCCCAACTCGAAGTTGGTTAACGTCTGCATGTTCCCTTCGGGTCAGTCAAATTCCAATCCATCCGACTGCGTGTTTGCTGTACAGAGTGGTTTCCTGAGCATCTACAAGGATGCCGGCAGCGACACTACGACCGATTTTGTATTCACCTCATCAGCTCCCGCCAAAGATGGCAGTTCTACATGGACCATCACCGGCTCCGGAAGTGAGGAACTAATCTCATTCCAGCCGGGTACGATTGACCTGTCAGAAGCAATTCCCAGTGATTGGCAGCTAGATGATGTATATTGCATCACGCCAAACGGTTCTACAGGTACTCCACCTGGCACATTGCCAGTCTACTCCGGTTCAGCCGGCGTTACCGGCGTCACCATCCTTGAAGGGCTTGAGACAAAGTGCTACTTCAAAGACAGCCGGCAGAAGGGCTCGCTCAAGATCACCAAGAACGTCACCGGAGACGTCCCGCCCAGCTTCAGCCAGGTCTTCACCTTCGACGTGCTCTGCACGCTGACCGGCAAGCCTGACCTGACCTTCAACGACCTGGCGATCAACTACCCGACCGCCACCTTCGTCACCCAGGGCAACATCCCAACCGGCTACAGCTGCGCGGTGACTGAAGACCCGCCCACAGCCGTCACCGGCTACACCTGGGGTGCCCCAATCTACACCGGCAACCCGGCCGTGATCGCCATGAATAACACCGAGTACACGGTGGGTGTCGAGAACCCGATCAGCCGCGACCGGGGTTCGCTCAAGATCACCAAGGCCGTGACCGGCAGCGTCCCGCCCAGCTTCAGCCAGGTCTTCACCTTCGACGTGCTCTGCACGCTGACCGGCAAGCCTGACCTGACCTTCAACGACCTGGCGATCGACTACCCGACCGCCACCTTCGTCACCCAGGGCAACATCCCAACCGGCTACAGTCTGCGCCGTGACTGAAGACCCGCCCACAGCCGTCACCGGCTACACCTGGGGCGCCATAGGCTACACCGGCAACCCGGCCGTGATCGCTGTGAAGAACACCGAGTACACGGTAGCGGTCACCAACCCGATCAGCCGTGACCCCGGTACGCTCAAGATCACCAAGGTTGTCACCGGCGATGTCCCGCCCAACTTCAGCCAGGTCTTCACCTTCGACGTGCTCTGCACGCTGACGGGCAGCGTTGATATCACCTTCAACAACCTGGCGATCGACTACCCGACCGCCACCTTCGTCACCCGGGCAACATCCCACCGGCTACAGCTGCGCGGTGACCGAAGATCCACGCACCAATATCACCGGCTACACCTGGGGCGCCATAGGCTACACCGACAACCCGGCTGTGATCGCTGTGAAGAACACCGAGTACACGGTAGCGGTCACCAACCCGATCAGCCGTGACCTGGGTTCGCTCAAGATCACCAAGGCCGTGACCGGCGATGTCCCGCCCAGCTTCAGCCAGGTCTTCACCTTCGACGTGCTCTGCACGCTGACCGGCAGCGCCGATATCACCTTCAACAACCTGGCGATCAACTACCCGACCGCCACCTTCGTCACCCAGGGCAACATCCCCACCGGCTACAGCTGCGCGGTAACTGAAGACCCACGCACCAATGTCACCGGCTACACCTGGGGCGCCATAGGCTACACCGGCAACCCGGCTGTGATCGCTGTGAAGAACACCGAGTACACGGTAGCGGTCACCAACCCGATCAGCCGTGACCTGGGTTCGCTCAAGATCACCAAGGCCGTGACCGGCGATGTCCCGCCCAGCTTCAGCCAGATCTTCACCTTCGACGTGCTCTGCACGCTGACCGGCAGCGCCGATATCACCTTCAACAACCTGGCGATCAACTACCCGACCGCCACCTTCGTCACCCAGGGCAACATCCCCACCGGCTACAGCTGCGCGGTAACTGAAGACCCACGCACCAATGTCACCGGCTACACCTGGGGCGCCATAGGCTACACCGGCAACCCGGCTGTGATCGCTGTGAAGAACACCGAGTACACGGTAGCGGTCGGCAACCCGATCACCCGTGACCTGGGCACTTCAAGATCACCAAGTCGGTGAGCAATCCGGACGGGGCCACCCTGCCGGCAGCCTTCACCGGCACCTATGACTGCGGCACCGGTTACACGGGCAACCTGGAGCACGGCCGACTCCAGCTTCAGTCACCTCAGCGGCATTCCCTACCGGCAATGTCTGCTCGGTGGTTGAAACCCACCGGCTCCTATCACCGGCTACACCTGGGGCCCAATCACCTACACCCCGGCCATAATAACGATCGTGGATAAGGCCGGCACCATGGGAGCGTCGTCGGCAACTCGATCACCCGCGATCGGGTTCGCTCAAGATCATCAAAACCCTGACCGGTGATGTCCGCTCCGGCTTAGCCAGCTCATTCACTTCGATGTCTCTGCACGCTGGCGGGCAGCACTCACCCTCACCTAACAACTTGACGATCAACTACCCGACACCAGCTATGTCACCACAGACAACATCCCCACCGTCTACAGCTGCGCGGTGACCGAAGACCCACGACCAATGGCACGTCGGTTACAGCTGGGGCGCCATAGGCAACACCGGCAACCCGGCCATCGATTGTCAAGAACACGAGTACAAGGTAGTGATCGCCAACCCGATCAGCCGTGACCGGGGTAGCTCAAGATCACCAAGTCGGTGAGCAATCCGGACGGGGCCACCCTGCCGGCAGCCTTCACCGGCACCTATGACTGCGGCACCGGATACACGGGCACCTGGAGCGTGCGCGGCCGGCAGCTTCGCAAACCGTCAGCAGCATTCCTACCGGCTACAGCCTGCTCGGTGATTGAAACCCCACCGGCACCTATCACCGGCTACACCTGGGGCCCAATCACCTACACCCCGGCCACAATAATGATCGTGGCCAAGGCCGGCACTATGAGATCGTCGTCGGCAACTCGATCACCCGCGACCGGGCAGCTTCAAGATCACCAAGTCGGTGAGCAATCCGGACGGGGCCACCCTGCCGGCAGCCTTCACCGGCACCTATGACTGCGGCACCGGTTACACGGGCACCTGGAGCGTGGCGGCTGGAGCTTCACAAACCGTCAGCAGCATTCCTACCGGCAATGTCTGCTCGGTGGTTGAAACCCCACCGGCTCCTATCACCGGCTACACCTGGGGCCCAATCACCTACACCCCGGCCACAATAACGATCCTGGCTAAGGCCGGCACCTATGAGATCGTCGTCGGCAACTCAATCACCCGCGACCGCGGCAGCTTCAAGATCACCAAGTCGGTGAGCAATCCGGACGGGGCCACCCTGCCGGCAGCCTTCACCGGCACCTATGACTGCGGCACCGGTTACACGGGCAACTGGAGCGTGGCGGCTGGAGCTTCACAAACCGTCAGCAGCATTCCTACCGGCAATGTCTGCTCGGTGGTTGAAACCCCACCGGCTCCTATCACCGGCTACACCTGGGGCCCAATCACCTACACCCCGGCCACAATAACGATCGTGGCTAAGGCCGGCACCTATGAGATCGTCGTCGGCAACTCGATCACCCGCGACCGTGGCAGCTTCAAGATCACCAAGTCGGTGAGCAATCCGGACGGGGCCACCCTGCCGGCAGCCTTCACCGGCACCTATGACTGCGGCACCGGTTACACGGGCACCTGGAGCATGGCGGCTGGAGCTTCACAAACCGTCAGCAGCATTCCTACCGGCAATGTCTGCTCGGTGGTTGAAACCCCACCGGCTCCTATCACCGGCTACACCTGGGGCCCAATCACCTACACCCCGGCCACAATAATGATCGTGGCTAAGGCCGGCACCTATGAGATCGTCGTCGGCAACTCAATCACCCGCGACCGCGGCAGCTTCAAGATCACCAAGTCGGTGAGCAATCCGGACGGGGCCACCCTGCCGGCAGCCTTCACCGGCACCTATGACTGCGGCACCGGTTACACGGGCAACTGGAGCGTGGCGGCTGGAGCTTCACAAACCGTCAGCAGCATTCCTACCGGCAACGCCTGCTCGGTGGTTGAAACCCCACCGGCTCCTATCACCGGCTACACCTGGGGCCCAATCACCTATACCCCGGCCACAATAACGATCCTGGCTAAGGCCGGCACCTATGAGATCGTTGTCGGCAACACGATCACCCGCGACCGTGGCGCTTCAAGATCACCAAGTCGATGAGCAATCCGGACGGGGCCACCCTGCCGGCAGCCTTCACCGGCAGCTATAACTGCGGCACCGGTTACACGGGCACCTGGAGCGTGGCGGCTGGAGCTTCACAAACCGTCAGTGGCATTCCTACTGGCAATGTCTGCTCAGTGGTTGAAACCCCACCGGCTCCTATCACCGGCTACACCTGGGGCACAATCACCTACACCCCGGCCACAATAACGATCTTGGCTAAGGCCGGCACCTATGAGATCGTTGTCGGCAACTCGATCACACGCGATCGCGGCTCGCTCACTGTCACAAAGGTAGTGAACTGGTTCAACAGCCAACCGGACACGACCAAGACATTTACAATCTGCATCAAAGGTCCGGAATACCCGAACGGCACTGAAGCGGGAGCCTGCCACACCTTCCCGTACAATGGCGGTAGCTATACCTGGCCGAACATCAAAACAGGAACGTATGTGATCAATGAACAGGACCCTGGCATGCAGTGGTCGGTTAGCTACTCCAGTGTCAATGTGGTTGTTGTAAAGGGTCAGACCGCCACCGCCACCGTCACCAATACCCAGAACTACCTGGCCTACACGCCCGGCTTCTGGAAGAACCATGGCCCCGCTGCCCCCAGCGGTCACAATGCCTGGCAGTACACCGACTACCTGACCACCGACCTGTTGGGCAGCATCTTCGACCTGACCCCGATCGCCGGCTGCACGCCTAAGGGCAAGAATGCCATCCCGTACAGCCAGATGACCCTGCTGGATGCCCTCAGCCTGCGCGGCGGCAAGGACCTGTGCGGTTCCTATGAGATCCTGCTGCGCCACGGTACGGCAGCGCTGCTGAACGCCTCCATAAATGAAGCCCTGGCGGGCCTCAATTATGCCGGCTTCGGCGCCTACCCGTACAACACGCAGGAAGTGATCATCATGGTGAACAACGCCCTGGCCTCCGGCAGCCGCACCACCGTGCTGAGCCTGGCTTCGCACCTGGACTTCCTCAACAACGGCGGCAGCGAGTACTTCGACTGGACCTGGATCAAGCCCAATCAGGTAACCGCCTGGACTTCGAATGGTCGCTCTCCAATGCCCTGCCCTGGAGCGGGACGAACGTACCCGGCTCGCTTGAAGAAGGGTTACCTGCTTGACATCGATGCGGCGAATGCCTACTACTACCTGAATGTGACCGGCATGACCGTCTCCCCTAATCAGATTGTGGATGGCAGCTACGGGTTCTACGTCGAATCGTACTTCCCGGTCGGCGCCACCGCACCTGATGAAGCGGCTATGCTGGCCTACTGGGCAGGTCGGGGAGTAACCGCTGCGGCAGCTCCTGGCACCTGGCAGCATGTCATGTGGCAGATTGTCAACGGCGATTTACCGATCTTCTACCTGGATGTATCGGGTGGAGCTGTTACAGTTCATGCTGCAAGATGGCCTGCAGAAGGAATATGCCTCCGTGATCGACTTCTTGCGAGTGAACGGAGACTACCTGCTGGGCAGCTACACTTACACGGGCGTACTGGATACCACACCGGCTCCCGGTTACACCAGCACGCGTGTCCTGGCGGTGGGAATGACGTTCAAATAAACCCTGAGCGTCGTCTGACAGCCAGATGAATGAGTGCGGGGGCGATGGCAATATCCATCGCCCCCGCTTATTATCGAATGCGGTATATTAACAATATGTACAGGGAAATTTTGGGAGGGGAGTATGAGATACCTGGTCCTTTTTTTGGCCATCGTTGCAGCGCTCTTGATGACCGGCGCAGTGCTGGCCGGCGCCAACAGTCTCAGCCTGCAAGAGACAAGCCTGGCTTCCTTTGGAGAAGTTTACGAAGTCAACCTGGGTGCAAATGGTCTGCTGTACGTCAGCGACTATGAAGCCAAGCAAATCTGGCGCTTCGATCCGGCCAACCTGACAGCCAGCAAGTACCAGCTGGCCATCAACGTATCCGACGCCCGGCCGGATAATGCCGGCAATATCTGGTTCACCGACGGCGGTCCAACCTTCGCCCGCCTGAATCCCAACACCAACCAGGCCGAATCCTGGGAGGTCCCGGTCACGCACAACCTGCAGGGGTTGGTTTTTGATCTCTCCGGCAAGCTGTGGATGACCGAGTGGATCAATTTTAAATCCAAGATTTACCGTTTTGACGTCAATTCGACCGAGTTATGCACGTATACGCTGCCCCTGGATGCAACCCATGACGGCAGCAGCCAGAGCAACTATATCCTGGCGGATCAAAACAAGCTGTGGATCGCCAATCGCGGCGAGCAGCGCATTTATCGCCTCGACCCCGCCCTGAACCAGGCCACCTGGTGGCAAATCCCTTCTTCGGCCTCGCGCCCGGTGGGGATCGCCCTGGATGGCCAGGGCAACCTGTGGTGGGCGGATGAAGGCCTGAACGCCCTGGCGAGCCTAAATCCCAATACCAATATCATGACCCGCTACAACCTGCCGCATGCCGCTGCACCGAAAATGCTCGCCTTGAACAGCGGTTTGGTATGGTATACAGCTTCGGCGATCGGCGCTGCCGGGGTACCTGGGCGCATTAACGCCGGGCCAGGCCACTGGAATCACCCTTCCCCCCCTCGCCAGCCAGACCTACGCCACTACCCAGGAGTGCAATCCCAACTGGGGGGCCGGAACGCCATTATTTGTCTCTGCCACCAACCCTGCCGTATACCTGGAGCACTGCTGCCATAACCCCTACCCTCAACAGCGCGGCTGGGAGGTGCACCAGATGCCCACCGGATCGCTGCCCTACGGGATTAGCCTCGAAAATCAAAACTTGTGGATCAGCGACCAGGGGCGTCAAAAACTGATGCGCCTGCCGCTCAATTCGCTGGTTGCCAATAAAATATTCCTGCCGTTCGTCAGGCGATAAAAACTAAAAGGTCACCGCATGACATCTCACATACATCACGCCTCACGCAATTTATGGGTAAGCCTTTTCCTCCTGGTTGCCGTTTTAGCGGGCTTGCTAAGCCCCGTCTCCGTAGCCCAGGCACGACCAATGCTGCATGACACCGGGCGCCGGGTATTTCATCCAGAACGCCGGCCAGTTCGACCCGGCTGCCTTGTTTGTTCTCGAAAACAGCCGCTCGCGCTTGTGGCTGGCAAAGGATGGGCTGTGGCTTACCTTGCTCTCCGGGCAGCCGGGCAGCGGCGAGGAGCTCTCCGGCATCAATCTGCAGATCAGCTTCGCCGGCGCCGATCCCCGGGCAATCATCCAACCGCTTGGTCGGCTGGATACCCGGGTCAACTACCTGAACGGGATTGATAAGCGCTCCGCCGCTACCTGGAATTCAGTGGTTTATTCCGGGTTGTATCCGGGGGTCGACCTGCTGATCGAACCCGCTGCCAGCAGCAGCGAGATGTTTTCCTGGCGGCTGGTTGCGCAGCCAAATGCCGACCTGAGTCGGGTCCGGCTGAGCCTGGAAGGGGCAGATTCCGTGCAGGTCACCCAGGAGCATATCCTGGCAAACACCTCGCTGGGCGTGGTTGCCCTGCCCCTCATCCAGGTGGACGGGGTAGAGTCGACCAAACCTGCTGTTATAAAAGTCATCCAGGCAGGCCAGGAGCCCATTGAAATCGCGGCGCCTTTGCGCCGCGTCGACCTGCCTCAATCGGCGGTGTATCAGGCCGCCGGCAGCCTGGCTTACAGCACCTTTCTGGGCGGCAGCGCCTGGGAGGCAGGCTATGGGATTGCCCTCGGCCAGGACGGAAGCGTGTACGTGGCGGGTCGCACCGCTTCGACAGATTTCCCCACCACCTCGGGCGCTTTCGACCGCCGGGCTATCCAGGTGGATGCATTCATCGCTAAGTTAAACCCGGCAACCGGAACCCTGGTCTTTGCCACCGTCCTGGGCGGCAAAGGAGCAGACGCAGCCTACGCCATCGCATTAGCCGGCGACCAGGCTTATGTCACCGGCGAGACTCAGTCCCCCGATTTCCCCACCGCCGGCGCGGCGCTGGACCAAACCTGCGGCTCGGAAGGCACCTGTGATGCCGGCAGCGCGGGTCCAATCTCAGATGCTTTCCTGGCCCATATTAGCGCGGATGGCAGCCGTTTGGTCTACAGCACATTTTTGGGCGGCAAAGACGAGGACAGCGGCTACGGTGTGGCCGTAGAAGGCCAACAGGTCTATCTGACCGGGATTACATACTCGGTAGATTTCCCCGCCAGCGGCTATAAGAACAATGGAGATGCTTTCGTCGCCAGTTTTGATAGCGCACACAAGCTGGTATACGCCAGTCTGCTGGGCGGCAGCGATATCGATGCCGGCTTTGCGATAGCGGTGCAGGGCGGTGAAGCGGTCATTACCGGCGAGACTTTCTCGCCGGATTTCCCCGCCCAAACCTACCAGGGCGGCCGAGACTTGATGCTGGCCCGCCTGGATGCGACCGGCGCCCTGGTACAGGCTATCCTGGTAGGCGGCGCGGGGGATGAGCGCGGCAATTCCATTGCTCTGGATAGCGCGGGAAATGCCGCCGTGGCAGGTTGGAGTAACACACCCGATTTACCCGTCACTACCGGCGCCTATGCCGGAAATGGCGATGCGCTGCTCTTGCTGGTCAATCCGCAGGGCAATGTGTCGCAGCTGGCCTATTTTGGCGGCACCGGTTTCGACGAAGGGCGCGGCATCGCCTTCAGCAAGTCGGGCAGCCAGTGGATGACCGGCTTTACCACGTCTTCCGATTTCCCGGTCACTTCTCAGGCATTTCAAGCCAGTCCCGGCGGCAGCGGGGATGCCTTTGTGGCTCAGCTGGATGCCTCTGCCGGTGCATCCGCCCAGCTGCTCTACTCCAGTTATCTGGGTGGCTCGAACGAGGACAGCGCTCAGTCGCTGGCCTATCTGCCGTCATTCCCGGTATACGTGACAGGCTACTCCAGCTCGGCCGACTATCCGTTGACCGCAGACAGCCTGACTGCAAATCTGAACGGGTCCCAGGATGCGATCATCACCGGGCTCAACCCGACCGGTGCCCCTGGCCCGATTCCGACAGTTCCCACGCCCACTCAGACTTCAGTCCCGCCAACATCCGTCCCACCGACCGCAACCCCTGCGCCCCAAGACGCTCCGGGAGCGGCTACGCCAACCACAGGCCTGCCGGCTGTCAGCGGGACAACGACAGATGGAAGCCTGGCAACTCCCCTCCCTGGTGAAACGCAATCAGCATCTGGTTCCGCACCTCAGGATACGCCAGCCGCAGGTGAAGCCGCAACAACCATCCAGGCAAACCCAACAACCGGCCAGTCGACGGATGCCTCCACTGCCGGATCATCCGTCTCCACCCCCGGAGCTGAAGATTCCCCTCGCAGCCTGAAGCAAGCCAGAACACAGGCTGGATCTGGTTGGTAATCCTGGCTGTGCTGGTAGGCATCGGGGTGGTCGTGTGGATGATCTATCAAAGGAGCCATCGCAACTAAGCTGTCTCCATAACCTCCTGGCGGTGACTTTTACCGAATAATGTAGTTTGACAAAGGGTAGAGATACTGTGAACAACTTACGTCGCCTGGTAGTTGTGTTTTTTCTGTTTGTCCTTGCCCAGGGAGCCTCTGCATTGCTGCCTGGTGGGTCAGATTCACACGCTTCTGCCTACCAGCCGGCGCCCGCTCAAGGCGTCATGATTATCGAGAATGCAGGCCAGTTTCAACCTGAGGCACGCTATCTGCTCCAGGCAGGCGCAAACAGGATCTGGCTGGCGGATGGTGAGCTGTGGGTCGTCCGGCCCGAGGCAACTCCCACGGATCAGAGCCTCCGCAGGAACGGGCTGGGCATCCGGGACTTTCCGGACACGCAAAAAGCTGTTGCGCTGCGAATAAGTTTTCCCGGAGCCAACCCGAGCGCCTTTTTAGTGCCAAGCGACCCTCAGGCGGTCCATTTTTCATATTTTCCGGGGAACGACCCGTCCGGCTGGCATGCCGATGTCCCGGTTTGGGGAGCTGTGCGCTATGTTGATCTGTATCCCGGCATCGACCTGGTCATTGATTCGCAAGCTACCTCCCTGGCGGACCCCAGCCTGCCCTGGCGCCTGGAAAGCCGGGTGGGGGCAGACCTGAGCCAGGTGCGTCTGCAGATCGAAGGTGCGCAAAGTCTGGCGTATGATGGCGTTTCCCTGCTCCTGGGAACCACCCTCGGCCAGATCAGCCTGCCTGCCCTGCCGGCCACGATCGCTGGAGATAGTGCGCTGCTCCAGCGATCGGAAAATATCTCCGACACAGCCATGGCAGAAACTGAAGCCGGCGTTTTCCAAATCAGCTCGCCAATAAAAACCCTCCCCCATAAAACCTCCAGGATGCACCGCAAGCCAGCGCAGACCTGGCCTATAGCACATATCTAGGAGGCAGCAGCTGGGATGCAGCCCAGGCGCTAACGGTCGATAGCAGCGGATCGGCCTATGTGACCGGGCGCACACCCTCAACCAATTTCCCGACCACTCCCGGTGCGTTTGACTTGATAGCCCAGGGATTGGAAGCATTTGTCGTCAAATTGAACACGGCCGGCTCCGGCCTGGTGTATGCCACGTATCTGGGTGGCGCCTCAACCGACAGCGCCTACGCCATCGCGGTAAATTCCGGGCAGGCTCACCTGACGGGGGAAACCGTATCCGAGGATTTTCCCACCACCAGCGGGGCCTACGACCGCTCCTGCGGGACAGATGGCACCTGCAACGCCGGCGGTTCAGGGCCATACACCGATGCATTTATGACAAGACTAAGCGCTGATGGCACATCGCTGCTGTATTCAACCTTTTTGGGAGGCAGTAAGGACGAGGCGAGCTATGGGATTGCCGCAGAAAGCTCCAATACATACCTGACCGGGATTACCGACTCGAAAGACTTTCCGGCATCTGGATACGTAGGCGAGGGGGATGTCTTTGCAGCCAAGTTCGACACTGGCGGCGGCCTGGCCTACACCCGGCTGATTGGCGGCAGCGATGTGGATGCCGGATTTTCGATTGCAGTGAGCAATGGCCTGGCCATCTTGACCGGGGAGACTTCCTCAATCGATTTCCCAGCCAGCGGCTATATCTGGGTAAGAGACGTATTTGTTGCCAAATTGAACACGAATGGCACCATCGCAGCGATCCAATTGTTCGGTGGAGGCAGCGATGACATGGGCTATGGCATATCCATCAGCCCGGCAGGCAACATCTATATCACCGGTCGCAGCGGTTCCGACGATTTTCCGGTGACTGAGGGTGCATTTAATGGGGGCAGCGCCGACGCTTTCCTGCTCAAGCTGAACAGTTCCCTGGTCTCGCAGTACGCTGCTTACCTGGGCGGCGGTGGGTTCGACGAAGCGACCGCCGTCGCTGTAGATGCTCAGGAACGTATTTATCTGGCAGGCTCAACGTCCTCGGCGAACTTCCCAGTCACAACAGGAGCCTACCAGAACAGCCTGGCCGGTGAGATTGACGCCTGGGTAGCCCAAATCGACCTGAGCAGCCCGCTGCCCGGCCATCTCGGGTACGCCACCTATCTGGGAGGCAGCGGTACAGACCAGGCTTATGGGCTGGGTGTTGACTCTGCTTTTTTCACCTACCTCGGCGGCTACACAACTTCATCCGACTTCCCTACGACAACCGGCGCTTATGACAGGGTACTTGGTGGAACTCAGGATGCCTTTGTCTCCAAGGTTGCAGCCGGTCCCATCCCTTCAATTGCCATCCAAAAAATGGTCAACGGGCAGGATGCTAACACGCCTCCCGGCCTGTACTTGTTGAAGGGCAGCGCAGTCGCCTGGACTTACCTGGTAACCAACACCGGCCGGACCAGCCTTTCCAGCATTGTTGTTAAAGACGACAACGGCACGCCCGCCAACACCGGCGACGACCCTACAGTCTGCACCATCCCAAGCCTGGCGATCGGCGCCAGCCAGAGCTGCGGCCCGCGCAGCGGGACTGCCATCACAGGCGCTTACGTTAATATCGGCACCGCCACCGGCACGCCGCCCAACGGCCCCACCGTCACCGCCAGCGATCCGGCGCATTATTTTGGCGCCGATCCCAAGATCCTGGTAGTGAAGACGGTCAACGGTGTGGATGCCAATTCACCGCCCGGCCTGTACCTGATGCCGGGGGCTGCCATCACCTGGAGCTACACCGCCACCAACCAGGGCAACGTGGCATTGAGCGGCGTGACGATAAAAGACGACAACGGCACGCCGTCCAACCCAGCCGACGATATCACCGTATGCGGGCCGTTCGACCTGGCCTCCGGCGCCAGCCAGGTCTGCACGCTGGGAGGCAGCGCTGGAATCGGACAATATGTCAACACCGCCACAGCCCGCGGCACACCACCCGGCGGCCTGGCAGAAGTTAGCGACACCGACCCGGCTTATCATTTTGGCGTCCAGCCGGGCCTGGGTCTGCTGAAAAAGACCCAGGGGGTAGATGTCAGTGCACCGCCGGGACCCTACGTGCGCCTGGGCGACCCGGTCAATTGGACCTACTCGGCGCAGAACACAGGCAATGTCGAACTGACCAATGTCACGATCATCGATGACAACGGCACGCCGGCCAACCCGGGCGACGACTTTACCGTCTGCATTATCAATTCGTTGGCGGCGGGCGCCACGCAGAACTGCCTCTTTTCAGCCCCCGCCTCTGCCGGGCAGTATGCCAATATTGCTACCGCCAGCGGCATCCCGCCATTAGGCGCTACCGTCTCCGCCAGCGACACCAGCTACTATTTTGGCGCCGATCCCAAGACCATCCTGATCAAGAAAACCAACAACCAGGATGCCAACTCCCCCACTGGCCCGTACATCCTGGTCGGCGACCCGGTCGCCTGGACCTATGATGTCACCAACAACGGCAATGTCAACCTGACCAATGTCCAGGTCAAAGATGACAACGGCACACCTGCAAACCCTGGCGATGATGTCCTCATATGCACTATCGCCAGCCTGGCGCCGGCCGCCAGTGCCAGCTGCAACCGCAACGGGACCGCCATCGAGGGGCAGTACGGCAACCTGGGCACTGCCATCGCCAGCCCGCCCGGTGGCCTGAGCAACATCACCACCACCGATCCCAGCCACTATTTCGGCGCCCGCCCGAACATCGCCCTGGTCAAGAAGACCAATGGGCTGGATTCCAATACACCCAGCGGCCCGGTCGTCCTGGCAGGCAGCGTGGTCACCTGGACCTACACCATCCAGAACAGCGGCAATGTCGGGTTGACCGGCATCACCCTGCGGGATGATAATGGGACGCCGGGAAACCCCGCCGATGATTTCACTGTCTGCAGCCTGGCCAGCCTGTCTGGTGGCGCCTCGCACACCTGCACCCGTACCGGCGCAGCCCTGGTCGGCCAGTACAAGAACATCGCCACCATCTCAGCCACCTCGCCTATTGGCCCCGGTCTGGCCGCCTCTGACCCCGATCACTATTTCGGCGCCAACCCATCTGTTTCGCTGGTAAAAAAGACGAACGGGCAGCGCGCTAGCAGCGCACCGGGACCGGTGATCGTGATCGGACAACCGGTCGCCTGGACTTACGAGGTGACTAATACCGGCAATGTATCCCTTACCAACCTGCTGGTGAAGGACGATAACGGCACGCCCGCCAACCCAGCCGACGATTATTCCTGCCCCATCGCCAGCCTGGCGCCGGGCGCTGTGCAAACCTGCACCCAAAACGGCACCGCCACCGCCGGCCAGTATGCCAATACGGCCACAGTGACCGGCACGGCTCCGGTTGGCCCGTTAGTGTCGGCCAGCGATGCCGGCTATTACTATGGAGCGCGTGCCGGCTTGACCCTGGTCAAGCGCACCAACGGCCAGGACGCCAATACGCCCCCCGGCCCGTATATCGCTGTCGGTGGTGCAGTCAGCTGGGGATACACGGTCAACAACACCGGTGAGGTGGCGCTCACCAATGTGGTGGTTGTGGACGACAACGGCACACCTGCCAACCCTGGAGACGACCTGACCATATGCACCATCGCCAGCCTGGCCGCAGGGGCGTCTCAGTTTTGCAGCCGGCCCGGGTCAGCCGTTGCCGGGCAATACGCCAATATCGGGCGAGTTACAGGCAGCTATGGTGCGGTTCAGGTCAACGCCAGCGATCCCAGTCACTATTTCGGCGCCAGCCCGGCCATCACGCTGCAGAAGACCACCAACAACCAGGATGCCAACACCAGCCCCGGTCCCTACATCCTGGTAGGTGGAGCCGTCAGCTGGAAGTATATTGTGACCAACACCGGAAATGTCGCACTGAGCGGCGTCGCCGTCACAGACGACAAAGGGGTGGTGGTCAGCTGCCCAAAAACCAATCTCAACCCGGCGGAGAGTATGATCTGCACTGCCAGCGGCATAGCCACCGCCGGCCAGTACAGTAACCTGGGTACGGTCACTGCTACACCACCTGGCAGCCTGCCCGCGGTAACTGCCAGTGACCCCAGCCACTATTTTGGCGCTTCACCCAATTTATCCGTGGTCAAGAAAACCAACGGTCAGGATGTGAGCACCGCCCCCGGACCCTACATCCTGGTTGGGGGCCCGGTGAGCTGGAGCTATTCAGTCACGAACACGGGCAATGTCCCCTTGACCGGTCTTTCGGTGACCGACAGCAAAGGAGTGGCGGTCAGCTGCCCGCAAACCAGCCTCAACCCGATCGAAAGCATGACCTGCACCGCCAACGGCACAGCCACTGCCGGGCAGTACAGTAATATCGCCACGGCTGCAGGCACACCTCCCGGCGGCCTGAGCAGCGTGAATGCCACCGATACCAGTTATTACTTTGGCGCCAATCCGGTAGTCCTCCTGGTTAAGAGCACCAATGGGCAGAACGCCGACACCCCTCCGGGACCGACCATCCTGGCAGGCGCACAGGTCGGCTGGACCTACCAGGTGACCAACAACGGCAACGTTACCCTGAGTGGGATCATTGTGAGCGACAACATGGGCGTGATCGTCAGCTGCCCACAGACCACCCTGGCAGCCGGTGGAAACATGACCTGCACCGCCTCCGGCACCGCTACCGCCGGCCAGTACACCAACCAGGGCACGGTCACCGCCTCTCCGCCCGGCGGTTTGCCGGCGATTACCGACAGTGATCCCAGCCACTACTTTGGCGCCAGCCCATCCATCCTGCTGGTCAAGAAAACCAACGGTCAGGATGCCAACAATGCCCCAGGGCCAACGATCCTGATCGGCGCGGCGGTAAACTGGACCTACGAGGTCACCAACACCGGCAACGTCCCCCTGAGCAGCGTGAGTGTCAGTGATAACAGGGTGGGCGCCATCACCTGCCCGAAGAATACCCTGGCAGTCAGTGAAACCATGATCTGCAGCAAGTCCGGCACGGCCACTGCCGGGCAGTATAACAATATCGGCACCGCCAGCGGCACACCTTCGATTGGCCCCGTGGTGACAGACACCGACCCGAGCAACTATTTCGGCGCACCGCCCGGCATCCGTGTGATTAAGTATACAAACGACCAGGATGCCAACGATCCCCCCGGACCTTATGTGTTGGTTGCGTCCGCTATCGCCTGGAAGTACGAAGTCACCAACACCGGTGGCGTGAACTTGAACAACATCTCCGTCACCGACAGCCGCGGGGTGGCTGTATCCTGTCCCGAGACAACCCTGACTCCCTTTGATATGATGACCTGCACCGCCAGCGGCACTGCCACTGCCGGGCAGTACAGCAACACCGCCACTGCCAGCGGCATTCCCGAGAGCAGCACTACTCCGGTGACCTCCAGCGACATCAGCCATTACTTTGGTGCAATCCCCGGAGTTACTTTGGTGAAGAAAACCAACGGTCAGGACGCCAATTCCGGCACGGGTCCGTATATCCGCGTCGGGCAGCCAGTCACCTGGACCTATGATGTGACTAACAGCGGCAATGTTCCCCTGGCCAATGTCATCATCAAGGATGATAACGGCACACCCGGCAACCCAACCGACGATTTCACCTGCCCGACCATCGCCAGCCTGGCGGCCGGAGCTACCCAAACCTGCACCCGCAATGGCACTGCTGTTGCCGGCCAGTACACCAATCTAGCCAGCGTGACGGGTACACCCCCAGTCGGAAATAATGTAACTGCCAGCGATCCCAGCGCGTATTTCGGCGCTAACCCGGTGATCTCGGTGGTCAAGAAAACCAACGGCCAGGTGTACCATTCCGCCCCCGGGCCTTATATCCTGGTGGGCAGCATAGTCAACTGGACGTACGAGGTGACCGTCGGCGGTAATGTACCCTTGAGCAATATCAGCGTGAGCGATGACCAGGGGCTCACGGTGACCTGCCCAGCCGGCACGCTCAATCCCGGCCAAACCAAAACCTGCACCGCCAGCGCAGCCGCTCAGCCCGGGCAGCACACCAATACCGCCACCGCCCAGGGAACCCCCCCGGGAGGGCTGGCAGCAGTCTCGGCTACCGATTTCAGCTTCTATTTTGGCGCTTCACCGCAGATCACCATCGATAAGAAAACCAATGGTCAGGATGCCAGCAGCGCACCCGGCCCCTATATCCCTGTCGGCAATCCGGTTGCCTGGACTTACCTGGTGACCAACAGCGGCAACGTCAGCTTGACCGGCGTGGGTGTGAGCGACAATCCCACTGCGACGATCAGCTGCCCAAAGACGACTCTCACGCCTACCGAGAGCATGACCTGCAGCGCCGCCGGAACAGCTGTCGCCGGGCAGTATGCCAATACCGCCACTGCCAACGGGACCCCGCCATCCCCCCTGGTCACAATCTCCACCAGTGACACCAGCCATTACTTCGGCGCATCACCTGCTATTCTGCTGGTCAAGAGCACCAACGGTGACGATGCCAACTCCGCACCCGGTCCTTCCGTCTTGATGGGAAGCGCCATTTCTTGGACATACCAGGTGAGCAACAATGGGAACGTGCCCCTGAGCAACATCACCGTCACCGATGATCAGGGAGTTGCCGTCACCTGCCCTGCTGGAATTTTGAATCCCGGGCAGAGCAAAACCTGTACTGGCGCCGGTACTGCCATTTCCGGGCAGTATGCCAATGTCGGCACTGCCAGCGGCACACCGCCGGGCGGGCTGCCGGTCGTATCGGATACCGACCCCAGCCATTACTTTGGTTCAAGTGCTCAGATTGTTGTCTTGAAGAAAACTAACGGCCAGGATGCCGACACGCCTCCCGGCCCCTATCTGCCAGTCGGCAGCAATGTGGCCTGGACTTACCAGGTCAGCAATGCAGGCAACGTCAATCTGAGCAATATCCAGGTCAGTGATAGCAAGGGCGTGGCTATCACCTGCCCGAAAACCAGCCTGACCCCCGGCGAAAACATGACCTGCACCGGTTCCGGGACGGCCACTGCCGGCCAGTACGCCAACCTGGCCACAGCCACTGGCACACCTGCCATCGGGCCTATTGTGAGCGATACCGATCCCAGCCATTACTTCGGCGCGCTGCCCGCGATTAACCTGGTGAAAAAAACCAACGGCCAGGATGCCAACAGCGCCCCAGGAGTATATATCCTTACGGGCGATCCGATCACCTGGAGCTATGAAGTATCCAACACAGGAAATGTCCCCCTGACCAACGTTCGCATTAAGGATGACAGCGGTACGCCTGGCGATCCAACCGATGATGTGACGGTTTGTGTCCTGAGCAGCCTGGCCGTCTCGGCGACCAGCACCTGCAACCGGCTGAGCACGGCCATCGCCGGGCAATACGGCAACACCGGCACCGCCACGGCCACTCCGCCAGGCGGCCTGCCGGACAGCAGCGATACGGACCCCAGCTTTTACTTCGGGGCATCCCCGGCTCTATCGCTGGTCGCCCAGGTCAACGGCCAGGATGTCAACTCCGCACCCGGGGTCTACCTGCTGGTCGGCAGCCAGATCACCTGGAACTACCAGCTCACCAACAACGGCAATGTCACCCTGACCAACCTGGTCGTCAAGGACGACAATGGAACCCCGTCCAATTCAGCCGACGATATCACTGTTTGCAATATCGCCAGCCTGGCGCCCGCTGCCGCCCAAAGCTGCACCCGGCAGACTGCGGCCACCGTAGGGCAGCATGCCAATAATGGTTTGGTAACCGCCACCGCGCCGGTTGGACCGGCAGTTACCGCCAGCGACCCCAGCCACTATTTCGGGACCACGCTATCCATCACGCTGGTCAAGAAGGTGAATGGACAGGATGCCAATTCATCGCCCGGTCCATATATCCTGGTCGGGGACGCCGTCAACTGGGATTACCAGGTCACCAATGGCAGCAATGTGCCGCTCAGCCTGGTGCGAGTGACCGACGATAACGGCACGCCGGCCAACACCAGCGACGACAAACAGATCTGCACCATCCCAAGCCTGTCAGCCGGCGCCATGCAAGTCTGCACCGCTGCATCAACTGCCCAGGCAAACCAGTATACCAACATTGGAAAAGCAGTCGCTACCCCGCCCGGCGGGTTGGCGGATATTGGCGATACCGATCCGGCCAATTACTTTGGGGCTTCTCCCTCGATCGTACTGGTCAAGCGGACAAACGGCCAGGATGCCAATACGCCCCCTGGACCTCCAGTAATGGAAGGCCAGGCTGTCTCCTGGAGCTATGAGGTCAGCAATAACGGCAATGTCCCATTGAGCGCTGTGTCGGTCAGTGACAATCAAGGGGTAGCAATTTCCTGCCCGGGCAGCAGCCTGGCTGTCGGCCAAAACCTGACCTGCACGGCCAGTGGCACGGCTACCCCCGGACAATATGCTAACCTGGGTACCGCCTCGGGTACGCCGCCTTCCGGCCTGGCGAGGGTGTCGTTTACCGACCCCAGCCATTACCTGGGCCTGACTTCTCAGCCGGCGGTAGAAGTCCACAAGCTGACCAACGGGGTGCATGCTGTCGCCGCCCCTGGCCCACTCATCTTGACCGGCCAGCCGGTGAGCTGGGTGTATCAGGTAGCCAATATTGGCAACATCAAACTAAATAACCTGCTGTTGCGGGATAACAACGGGACGCCCGGTAACCCATCGGATGATTTCACCGTCTGTACGGTCACTTCACTGAACACAGGCAATACGCAGACTTGCTCGGCAGCCGGGGTTGCCACCAGCGGCCAATACAGCAATATCGCCACGGTCACCGGCACAGACCAAAACAACACCCCGGTCAGCGACACGGATGCCGGCTACTACTTTGGCGCCTCTCCAGCGATCCAGCTAACTCTGCGAACTAACGGCAGCCTGACGCCCACAATGCCTGGGGTGTACGTGCTGCAGGGGGCCTCGATCACCTGGTCATACCGGGTGGATAACGCCGGCAACGTCAGCCTGAGCAGCATTCAGGTCATGGATGACAATGGGACACCTGGGATTTCCTCCGATGATATCAGCGTCTGCACGATTCAGACTTTGGCCGCCGGTGCTAACCAAACTTGCACCCTCAGTGGTACCGCCAAAACCGGGCAGCATACCAATGTCGCTTATGTTATCGGCACACCGCCATCCGGGCTGGCTGCTGTCAATGACTCCGACACCGGGTATTACTTTGGGGCAAACTTAACCCTCAGCCTGGTAAAAAAGGCAAATAACCAGGATGCCAACAGTGCGCCCGGTCCCATGGTCCTGGAAGGGAACCCGGTCGACTGGTCGTACCTGGTCACCAACGGAAGCAACGTGACCCTGACCGCCCTGGTGGTGGTAGATGACCACGGGACACCGGCTACGACTGCCGATGACATCATAGTGTGTACTATTCCCAGCCTGGCGGCGGGAAACTCGCAAACCTGCCAGCTTACAGGGAGCGCCTCCATCGGGCAGTATGTTAATATCGGCCGGGTCTCGGGGACACCGCCGGGCGGCCTGACAGCACCAAGCGACACCGACCCGGCGCATTATTTCGGCTTGCGCTTGCAGCTCAACCTGGTCAAACGCACCAACGGGCAGGTGGCACACACCCCACCTGGGCCATCCATCCCCCAAAACAGTCCGGTAGCCTGGAGCTATGAGGTTACCAATCAAAGCAATGTAGGCCTGACCAACGTGGTAGTGTCGGATGACAACGGCACACCTGCCAACCTTGCAGATGACATCCTGGTGTGCACCATCCCGTCCCTGGCGCCAGGCGCCACCACCACTTGCCTGGAAAACGGAGTGGCTGTATTGGGTCCTTACAACAATACCGCAACGGCATCCGCTATTTTCAACACGCAGCCGGTGTCGGCATCAGACGTAAGCCACTATACCGGCATCCTGCCCTATTACTATCTCTACCTGCCTTGGGTCAAACGGTGATCAGATGTAACTTTGGCCGTAGCTCAGGACATAAAAGCTGCGCCCGAAGACGCCGGGAAGGTGAATGAAATCGGTTGCCAGGTAACCGAGCGAAAAGATAGCTTCGAACAGGCTGCGCGTATGCAGCCGCCAGGCCTGCGCCAGCTCCAGGTCGGCTGATTTCAGTCGCTGGAAATTGCCCGGAATTTCCAGCAGAAAAATCGGGGGCGGCTCGTCCGCATGATCTATTTCGGCAACCAGCTCTTCCACTTGCATGACGCCAGGATGGGGGAGCTGGTCTTCCTCAATCTGGGATGGGTTAACAATCCGGGTCCCGGCCGCCAGGAAGTGAGCCAGGTCCAGCTGCAAGCGCGGCCGTTTGCTCAGCCGCCGGTTGACGCGGTTGGAATTGACCCACCAGTCAACCTGAAAACGGTCGGTGGACACACCGGCATTCAGCCCATCTCGCAGCTCGCCGTACTCGTCACGCAGGTAAGTGTTGCACACACTGCCCAGTTGGGAGATATTCAGGTAGGCATTGCGGCTGAGCAGGGGATCGTAAGTCCAGGTGATACGATCTACGCCCTGGTGGCGCACCATCTGCCATTGGGCGCGTTTGAGGGCAAAGCCAATCCCCTGGTCGCGGTAAGCCGGGTCCACGCCGGCCATATGCGAGTGATGTTTCAACCGCGGCCCATCTGCGGTGGGATATACGCCCGGAAAACCAAAAACAAATCCGATCATCCTGGCTTGCTCGCCAGCCTGGTCTGAAATAATTTCATCATCGGCCATTCCAGTTTCAGCCGTCCGTTGGTCTTCCTCGCTGTACGCCCCCAGTACCAACCCGCCGTTGTGCGCCGCAGCCAGCAATAGGTGCGCCGGGACTATTTCCGTCTCACTACCCGGCCAAACCCGGCGCTGCAGTTCTTCCACCTGGCGCATCTGCCCGGGCTCATCCAGAACACGAATACTCCATTGGCTCAAATCAGCCTCCAGGCCTGTACCCAAACGCCATTAGCGCCTTTTCCGCCGTGCACGGAACAGATTGGTGCGCCAGGGCTGTCCTTCCAGGTAAGCCAGTCGTTGCGAAAGACGAGAAGGCAACAGCCCGAAGACCCGCGGAGCCGTATCCAGTGAAGTGGTGCGGTTGGCGGCCAGGTAATCCAGCCAGTACACTGAGGTGGGCAGCCCAGGGAAAAGTGTCTCCAGCCAGACCGTAAACCCCCTGATATAGGGCGCGCCAATCTCTACGATCCGTTTGTGCAATCCGGTCGCCTGCATTACAAGCTCGACAATCTGGCGAAACGGCAGGTACTCCGGTCCACCAATATCTACGGTTTGCCGGATCATTTGTGGATCTTCCATTGCCCAGGTCAGGCAGGTGATCAGGTCTTCAATCCACAGTGGTTGAAGCAGTACCTGGCCATTGCCGGGTATAACGAAAACCGAAGGGACCGCCCCCAGCAATCGGGCGATGCCGGTGGTCAGCCCATCGTTTGGGCCAAATAAGATTGCCGTCCGCAGGATGGTGAAATCCAGGCTGCTCTTACGGATGGTCTCCTCGGCAATCCCCTTGGCCTTCAAGACCGGGAACGCCGAAGCCCGGTCTGCACCCAGATGGCTGACATAAAAAAAACGGCGTACTCCTGCATCCTGCGCGGCTTCTACCACCGCGCGTGTGCCCTGGATATCAATATCCATCAGGCTGGCGCGCATGCCGCGCCACTCTCCGGTGGCCAGGTGGAAGACGGTGTCTACACCGACCATTGCCGCGCGCAAACCGCGGTCATCAGTCAGCCCGCTGAGGGCTACATCGATCGGAACGCCTTTCGGCAGGCTGGGGGAATCAGGCGTCGGGCGGATCAGGATCCGCACATCGTAGCCGATCTCCACAAGATGCCTGATTAAGGCTTTGCCAACAAATCCTGTACCACCGGTAATCAAGATCATGCCCATAGATTATACATTGGATTGATTTATGGTAAACTCAAAAAGCCCAACCTACGAATAAATGCCGGTAATCTCGATCAGCCGGCGGACAAAAGCAAAGCAGAAGGATTATCTACCAGGGAGAAACCTCGCATGCCAGCAGGATACTATCGTTTTCCAACCATTAACGATGAGAATGTGGTGTTCGTTAGCGAAGATGACCTGTGGAGTGTCCCGGCATCTGGCGGAGAGGCACGGCGACTGACCTCAAACCTGGGCGAAGTCTCCCGTCCGGCGCTATCCCCAGGTGGAGACTGGCTGGCATTTGTCGGGCGCGAAGAAGGCCAGCCGGAAATATATGTCATGCCTGCTCGGGGCGGACCGGCAATACGCCGGACTTACCTGGGCAGCACACTGTGCCAAACCTGCGGCTGGACCCCGGATGGACAAATTCTCTTTGCCAGCAACGCCGGCCATTACTACCTGCGCTTCACGCATCTGTACCGCGTCAACCCGGCAGGCGGCCACCCCGACAGGCTCGATTATGGCCTGGCGCGGGCAATTTCCTATGGTCCGCAAGGCGGTGTGATACTCGGCCGCCACACCGACGACCCGGCGCGTTGGAAGCGCTATCGCGGCGGGACTGCCGGGCAGTTGTGGATCGACCCGGATGGGAACGGGGAGTTCCGGCGGCTGCTGGAGCGCCTAGGCAACCTGGCCAGCCCTATGTGGCTGGCGCCGCAGGGCGGCAAGGGCCGCATTTATTTCATTTCAGATCACGAAGGCATCGGCAACCTCTATTCTTGCCTGCCGGAAGGCCAAGACCTGCGCCGGCATACCCACAACCAGGAATTTTATGTGCGCAATGCTGCTACGGATGGCAAACGCATTGTCTACCATGCCGGCGGGGATCTGTATCTATTCGATCCAGTAACTGAGCAGGTCACAGCCATCCCTGTCGAGCTGCACTCACCCCGCGTCCAGCGCAGCCGTAAATTTGTCAGCCCGCAAAATTATCTGCAAGATTGGAGCCTGCGCCCGGACGGTCAGGCACTGGCGATCACTGCCCGCGGTCGGTTGTTCACATTCGCAAACTGGGAAGGATCAGTGACCGAGTTTGGGGGCTACGAAAACCATGTGCAGCCCGAACAGCCGGTTACCGGGGTGCGCTACCGGCTGCCCCGCTGGTTGAATGACGGCAAACGCCTGGTCGCCCTGAGTGACGAAGGCGGCGAAGAAGCCTTCATTATATGGGAGTCGGGCAGCCAACAACCCCCCGTGCGACTGGAAGGTCTGGATATCGGCCGGCCGGTTGATCTGGCGATCAACCCGCGCAAAGACCAGCTGGCCTTTAGCAATCACCGCTACGAGCTGCTGGTGCTCGACCTGGAGAGCCGCGAGCTGCGCCTGGTCGACCGCGGCAAAGCCGACCGCATCGCCGGTTTCAACTGGTCACCGGATGGTGAATGGCTGGCTTACAGCGTTTCCATCAGCCAGCAGATTACAGCGCTCAAGCTATGGAAGGCAGCCAGCGGCGAGAGCTTTCCCCTGGCCAAACCGGTGCTGCGCGATGTGGCCCCGGCCTTTGATCCAAAAGGGAAATATCTTTACTTTATCTCCTACCGCACATTCGATCCCATCTATGACAAGCTGCAGTTTGACCTGGGTTTCCCCATGGGCTCGAAACCCTACCTGGTCACTCTGCAAAAGGACCTGCTTTCTCCCTTCATCCCACAGCCAAAGAGCGGCCCTTCCGATGACGAGAAGAAAGAAAAAGCGGATAAAGATAAAGCCGAAGAACCAGAAGTAGATGGCGGAAGTGTCGAAAACAAGGCAGAAGACGACGATGACGATCATCCATTAACTCAGATCGACCTCGAAGGCATCGAAAACCGCGTCGTGGCTTTCCCGGTTCACGAAGGCATTTACCGCCGCATCTTAGGTCTGGGTGGCGGCAAGGTGCTTTATGATTTATACATGCCCCAGGGCGTGCTGAGTCAACCGGATGATGGCGAGGCGGCTGCCGATGGACGTTTGCTGCTATATAATTTTGAGGAGCAGAAGGAAGAAAGCCTGGTTTCCAGCCTGACCGATTTTGACCTGAGTCTTGACGCCCGGATGCTGATTTACCGTTCAGGGAACCGGCTGCGGGTAGTGAAATCCGGTGAAAAACCGGGAAATAATGATCATTCCTGCACTCGCAAATCCGGCTGGATAGACCTGGAACGGGTGCGGGTCTCAGTTGCGCCAGGGGCTGAGTGGCGGCAGATGTTCCGCGAAGCCTGGCGCCTGCAGCGCGACCATTTCTGGACGCCGGATATGTCCCAGATTGATTGGCTGGCCATTCACGACCGCTACCTGCCCCTGGTCGACCGGGTGTGCAGCCGGTCCGAATTTTCCGACCTGATGTGGGAAATCCAGGGTGAGCTGGGCACTTCCCACGCTTACGAATTCGGTGGAGATTACCGACCCGAGCCAAAATACAGCCTGGGATTACTGGGCGCAGATTTCGTTTACGCTCCAGAGGTAGGCGGCTGGCGGATCACGAACATCTACCGGGGTGATGAGTGGAGCGATACATTTGATTCTCCACTGAATAAGCCGGGTGTGAACATCTCGGTCGGTGATCGCCTGCTGGCAGTCAATGGACGCCGCCTGAGCCGCGAGGTCACCCCTGGCATGGCGCTGGTCAATCAGGCCGGCAGTCTGGTGACCCTTTCCATATTACCAGCGGAGACAGGCGAGACGGCCAACGCAGTTGAAGCTGCTGCCTCGCCGGTAGAACGCCAGGTCACCGTAAAGACCCTGGCCACCGAGATGTATGCTCGCTATCGCGCCTGGGTTGAAGACAACCGCCGTAAAGTACACCAGGCCACCCGGGGACGGGTCGGTTATATCCATATCCCGGATATGATGGGCTGGGGTTATGCCGAATTCCACCGCGGCTACCTGGCAGAGGTCGATCGTCCCGGGTTGATCGTGGATGTACGCTTCAATCGCGGCGGGCATGTCTCCGCCTTATTGCTGGGCAAGCTCGCCCGGCGGCGGATCGGGTACGACCTCACCCGCTGGAGTGACGAGCTCTTCCCTTATCCGCCCGAATTTGTGTTGGGCCCAATGGTGACTGTAACCAACGAAAATGCCGGGTCGGATGGCGACATATTCTCGCACGGCTTCAAACTCATGAAACTGGGCAAGTTGATCGGCATGCGCACCTGGGGCGGAGTTATCGGCATCTGGCCGCGGCACGCCCTGGTGGATGGCACCATGACCACCCAGCCAGAATTCTCCAGCTGGTTCCAGGACGTCGGCTGGGGAGTTGAAAACTACGGCACCGACCCGGATATCGAAGTAAACATTGCGCCGCAGGATTACGCCAACGGCGTAGACCCGCAGCTCGAAGTCGCCATCCAGCATATCCTGGCCGAAATGGAAGCCAACCCACCGCGCTTGCCGGATCTCGGTGGAAAACCCAGCCTGGCACTGCCCAGACTGCCACCAGCATAAACATTCAAAAGGATCTAAAGGACACCAATGAAAATCTTGATCGCTGCTGATATGGAAGGTGTAACCGGAGTTGTCCATTGGGACCAGGTTTCGCCCAATCACCCTGAATACCCACGTTTTCGCCGCCTGATGACCGGAGATGTAAATGCCGCTGTGCGTGGTGCTTTTGATGCCGGCGCCGAAGAAGTCGTCGTCACCGATGGTCACAACCGGGGCATGAATATCCTGATTGAAGAGCTGGACCCGCGCGCCCGCCTGAACAGCGGCACCCCTGCGCCATTTTCCATGGTGCAGGGCGTGGATCAAGGCGTAGACGGTGTGTTTTTCGTCGGCTACCATGCTCGCATCGGATCGCAGAGTGCTATCCTCGAACACACCTGGTCGGATGAGCGTGTCGCCAACCTGTGGATCAACGGACAGCCCTTTGGCGAGATCGGCTTGAATGGCGCTGTCTGTGGGCATTTCGGAGTTCCGGTGGTAATGATCTCCGGCGACCAGATGGCCTGCGCCGAGGCGACTGCCCTGTTTAGCGGCATCGAGACAGCCGTCGTCAAACAAGCCACCGGGCGTATGTCGGCCGAGCTGCTTTCGCCACAGGACTCCCAATCTCGCATCCAACAGGCAGCTTATGAAGCGATCCATGGCCTGAACGAAGGCTCTAACCCGCTGCCGTTGCGCATTGCAGCGCCGATCGAGCTGGCTGTGGACCTGGTCCACTCCGAGATGGCAGATCGGGCAGCTTTCCTGCCCGGCGCTCGCCGAGAGGGACGCAGGATCGAATATACCGCCCCCGATATGCCATCCATTTATAGAGCATTTATCGCCATCCTGGGCCTGGCAAGAGGATAGCTGCATGCCGTTTATCGAGATCAACGGCGCCCAGCTGTACTACACCACCTATGGAACGCCGGGGGAACGCCCGCCTTTGGTATTGATCCACGGTTCAACAGTCGTCGGGCAATCCGATTGGCGGCTGGCGGCGCCATTGCTCGCCGAGTATAGCTACGTGATTGTCCCGGACTGCCGCGGTCATGGACAAAGCAGCAATCCAAACCAGAGCTACAGCTTTGCCGAGATGGCTGGCGATATCGCCGCCCTCATCCGCCAGCTAGGATTTGAAAAAGCGCATATCGTCGGTCACAGCAACGGCGGCAATGTCGCCCTGCTGGTCTTGATGGAACACCCGCAAGTCGTCCAGACCGCCATCCTGCAGGCTGCCAATGCATACGTCAGCGAGGACCTGATCGAAAAAGAGCCGCGCCTGTTCGACCCCGAACGAGTGCGGCGCGAACGTCCCGCCTGGATGGAAGAGATGATCGCCCTGCACGGACCCACCCACGGCCCCGAATACTGGCGCACCCTGCTGCGCATTACCATGCAAGAGATCATCTCCCAGCCCAACTACACTCCCCAGGAGCTGGCAGATGTCCAGCGCCCGGTGCTGGTCATCCAGGGCGAGAACGACAGTGTCAACAACACCGGCCGCCATGCCCAGTACATCGCCGAGCATATCCCGCATGCCGAGCTGTGGATCCCCGGCGGCGTGGGGCACAACGTGCAATTGGAAATCCTGTTCCCCTGGGTCGAGCGTGTGCTGGATTTCCTTGCCCGCCGCAGCGATGAGGCGAACGACAGCCTCTACCGGCTGGCTCGGGAGCGCTATCCCGACGCCCGCCAGACAATATTCCAGGTGAAAGCCCAGCGTGATCAGCAAAGGCATCCGCCTTAGCGGGCAGGTGCTTACTGCAGCGCAGGTGCTGGCGGCAAAAGATGCCCTTCAGGAGCTAAACCGGCCTGTCGAAGACCAGGATGTGAGCGTCCTGCTGGATGAAGCGACGCCCTGGGCGCTGGTCAACCGCAATGTCGTCGACCTGCGCCTTGAGCCGCGCAGCCTATCCCCGCTCGAATCCCAGGGCCTGCTGGGCGAGGCGGTGCGCATCCTGGAGGAGCGGGACGAGTGGGTGCGGGTGCGGATGGAACAGGATGGTTACCTGGGCTGGATGCCATCTGCGGCACTGTTCCGCTGCCAGGCAGCGTATGTCGCCGAATACCAGGCTTCCTGCCAGGCGATGGTATCTATCGACCTGTTGCCCGCCGTTGAGCCAGATGCGCCTCCCGGCGGCTTGCCTCGATTGCCCGCCGGCAAGCTGCCCTTCGGAGTGTGCCTCCCGGTGATCGCGTGGGACCAGGGGTTCGCCACCATCCATCTACCCGACAGCCGGGTGTGGCGCGTGCCATCCGCCGGCCTGCTGCCCCTGGAAAAACGCCCATCCCCAAATGCAAGTGGCATTGCTTTCACACTCAACCTGCTTGCATAGTCTGGTGGGCACGCCGTATGTATGGGGCGGGCGCAGCGCCTTTGGCATCGATTGTTCCGGATTGGCGGGTGCTTTCCTGCGCTTCATGGGGCTGAACCCGCGCCGCGATGCCGATCAGTTGTATGCTGCCGGCAAGCCGGTGAGCGGCGAGCCTCGACCCGGCGATCTGCTCTTCTTTGGCAAAATTGACCCGGCGATACCAACCGGACGAATTGGCAATATCACCCACGTGGCTATCTCCCTGGGCGGCCAGCTGGTGCTGCATGCCAGCAGCACAGTTGGCGGTGTACAGCGTAACAGCCTGGACCCCGATAGCCCAATTTTCCATCCCTGGCTCAAGAAAACACTGCTAGCCGTTAGGAGGCTGTATTGAAGCTCAATTGGGAACCTATCACCCTGGATTTGAAAACCACCTGGCGCATCGCCCATGGCGCCAGCGACCAGCGCTATAACGTTGTCATCCAGCTGGAGGAAGGCCTGGGCGAAGCCGCCGGCGTCCCCCATCATGGCGAGTCCCAGGAAGGGATCATTGCCTATTTGGAAGCTGTTGCCGGTGAGGTTTCCGAGCTGGAAGATCCCGGCCTGATGGAAGATATCCTAAACGCCCTGCCCCCCGGCTCGCAGGCCGCCCGTGCCGGTATCGACCTGGCGCTGCACGACCTGTGGGGAAAGCGACTGAATCAACCGCTCTATCGCTTGCTTGGGCTGGACCCCAAGGGCGCCCCCCAGACCTGCTATACCATCGGCATCGATACCCCCGAAGAGATGGCTCGCAAGGCGGTCGAATCCGGCTGGCCAATCCTGAAGATCAAACTGGGCAGCCCGGGTGACTTCGACCGCGTGGTGGCTATCCGTCAGGCCAGCCCTGCCCGCCTGCGCGTGGATGCCAATGCCGGTTGGAATCGCGAGCAGGCATTGGAGCTGATCCCGCGCCTGACTGAGCTGGGCGTCGAGCTTGTCGAGCAGCCACTGCCGGTGGACGACCTGGAAGGGCTGCGTATGCTGCGTAAGAAAAAATTCGGCGTTCCTATCCTGGCGGACGAGCCGGTCAAGACTTCTCGGGATGTGGCCCGCCACGCCGGCGCCGTGGACGGGGTTGTGATCAAGCTGCAGAAAACCGGCGGCATACGCGAAGCCCTGCGAGCCATTCACACCGCGCGGGCCCTGGATATGCTGATCATGATCGGCTGCATGGTCGAAACTTCCCTGGGTGTGACTGCCGCCGCGCACCTGGCCCCATTATGCGACTATGTCGACCTGGATGGCCCCCTGCTGATCCGCAACGACCCGTTCGCAGGTCTGGGCTATAACGGCCCGCACCTCGAGCTGCCCACCGGACCCGGATTAGGTGTTACACGCAGGGAAAATTCGTCGTAAAATGAAATGGGCATCATGTGTGTGAGCCCGGTTTCTTCTCCATCACCCTAAGCAGCTGTACCGGGGCGTACGATGAACAACGAAAATGATTTTCCGTACGAGTTTCTCGGCAAGATACTGATCTCCGCCGGGCAAATTGAACAGCGCGTCAGCGAGCTCGCTGTGCAGATCACGCACGATTACCAGGCCTCCGAAAAGTTGATGCTGCTTGGGCTGCTACGCGGCAGCGTGGTCTTGATGACCGACCTGATGCGAAAAATCAACCGCCCCCTGACGATTGACTTCATGTCTGTGTCATCTTACGCCGGCAGCGAATCCAGCGGCTTCGTGCGGATCGACTCGGATCACAAGATCCCCATCCAGGGTTGGGATGTGATCCTGGTCGACGATATCATCGACACCGGTTACACCATCCAGACCGTGAGCAAACTGCTCATCGATCGCAATCCCCGCAGCCTGCGGATCTGCGCCTTGCTGGATAAGGTCGCCCGCCACCGGGTTGAGCTGCATGTCGACTACCTGGGCTTTGAAATCCCGGATTACTTCGTCGTAGGCTACGGCCTGGATATCGATGAAAAGGGTCGCAACCTGCCTTATATCGCCTCCGTAGACCTGGAGAAGTATCGCCGGTAACTTTACAGGGCACCCATTGACCGGTAAAATTAGAGCCGCTGCACTATGGAACTCAACCTGACGACGCCCGCCTTGCTGTTCCCAGCCATCTCCCTGCTCTTGTTGGCCTTCACCAACCGCTTCCTGACCCTGGCCAACTTGATCCGCGAGCTGCACGCGCGCTACAAAGCCAACCCGGATGAAATCCTGATGGCGCAAATCAAGAACCTGCGTTATCGAATCCATATTATCCGCGACATGCAGGCCTTTGGCGTGGCCAGCTTTTTCCTGTGCGTGGTCTCCATGCTCTTCCTGTTCTTCAACCTGGAGCTGATTGGCAAAATCTCGTTTGGCATTGCTCTGCTCTTGCTGATGGCTTCCCTGGCATTATCCATGCGCGAGGTTTCGGTGTCGGTCGATGCACTGGAATACCGCTTAAGCGATTTGGAACAATTAAAATCCCATACCGATAAACCATCGACAAAATAAAAATTCTGGAGGTAAAAAATGTCTAATCAGATTGTTGAACTTTTAGCAGATGAAGCCCCTTACTACCTGGAGCATGTTTGCAAAACCATCCCCAAAGAAAGCCTGCATTTACCCGGTCCCGATTTCGTTGACCGGGTATGGGTCGGCTCGGATCGCAACCCGCAGACCCTGCGCAGCCTGCAGACTCTGTATGGCACCGGGCGGCTGGCAAACACCGGCTATCTGTCGATCCTGCCGGTTGACCAGGGCATCGAGCACAGCGCCGGCGCTTCTTTCGCCAAGAACCCGCTGTACTTCGATCCGGAGAATATCATCAAGCTGGCTATCGAAGGCGGCTGCAATGCGGTGGCTTCCACTTTTGGTGTGCTGGGGTCGGTAGCGCGCAAGTATGCCCATAAGATCCCCTTCCTGGTTAAGGTCAATCACAACGAGTTCATGAGCTATCCGAATAAATACGACCAGATCCTGTTCGGCTCCATTCGGGAAGCCTGGGATATGGGCGCAGTTGCTGTCGGCGCTACCATCTACTTCGGCTCGGCCGAATCCAGCCGCCAGATCATCGAAATCTCGCAGGCCTTCTACATGGCCCACCAGCTGGGTATGGCCACCGTCCTGTGGTGCTACACTCGCAACAACGCCTTCAAAGTAGGCGGCGTGGACTACCACGTCTCGGCCGATCTGTCCGGCCAGGCCAACCACCTGGGAGTGACTATTGAGGCGGATATCATCAAGCAAAAACTGCCCGAGAACAACGGCGGCTACAAAGCGCTCAATTCCAAGGAAAGCCCATACGGCAAGCTGGACGAGCGCATGTACACCGAGCTATCATCCGACCACCCCATCGACCTGACCCGCTACCAGGTAGCCAACTGCTACATGGGCCGCGCCAGCCTGATCAACTCCGGCGGAGCTTCGGCCGGAGCCGGCGATTTGGCGCAGGCGGTCAAGACCGCGGTGATCAACAAGCGCGCCGGCGGCGCAGGCCTGATCTCCGGCCGCAAAGCCTTCCAGCGCCCGATGAAAGAAGGCGCCGCACTGCTGAATGCCATCCAGGATGTCTACCTGGCCAAAGAAGTTACCATCGCCTAGGTAACACAAGAAAATAAAAACGGCGACCAGCAATGGGTCGCCGTTTTTTGTTTCCTACGCCTTACTCCATCTGCAGGATCTTTTCCCGCCGCACCATCTGTTTGAGCTTATCCAGCTTCTCTTCGGGCAGCTCAATTTCCGGCACATAGCCTACCAGTACGTTGGGGTTGTTAACCAGGGTTGAAATATGCCGGCGGATCAGGCCGATCTCTCCCGTTTCGAAGGTCAGTACATACTGGCCATCCAGCATATCGGCCACCCCGACCACTGTCGCTTCGTGAGTCCAGCGCAGAAATCCATCGCCGCCCTGGTCGGTGGCAAAGTTAAAGCCTGGGATCGACTCGACGATCTGCCAGGGATTGGGCTGGTTGGTGACGATACCCATCCATAAGATGCTGGCCCCGGTGCGGAAATCTTCGGCTTTGCGCGGGTACTTAAAGTATGCCTTTTTCGGGTCGCCTTCGGGCAGGTTCTTCGTCTTCTGGGATTTCCCGTTGTAAAAGCGCGGTTTTGCGGTCAGCCCGGCGCCAGGCACCACGCCGCGCAGGTGCTGGATGTGCTCGGCAATCTCATTGCACACCGCCCGGGTGACGATCAGGTCCAGAGTGTTGCGGTGCTTGGCCCGCCAGCCGGTCACATCCTGACGCTGCCAGATATCCAGGATTTCCCGCCAGCGGCGCTCTTCAAAATCCCAGCGCTGCAGGCTGGTTGTTTCCCAATTCTTGTCCTGGGTTTTCAGTTTCAATGGCGTGAACTTCTCGATCTCCTGCCACAGCCACGGCGGCAGCTCCGGGTTGGCATCCCGCAGCTGTTCCAGTCGATCCAACACCTGCTGCTCAGTAAAACCTTCGATCCGGCCGAGCTCCAGGTCGGTGAGATAGCTCAGCAGGGCTTTGGGGCGGTTGAAAAAGCGCAGCAAAGAAATCTGCCGGTTGAGCTCGCCGATCTTCTTGGTATTGGTCGTTTCTGCCTTGACCGCCTCCAGGTGCGCAATGGCCTGGTCGCAAGCGTCGATGATTTCCTGCTCAGCCATGCTGCGCACTTTGTCTTCCATCAGCTCACGCGAGAGCATCGCCAGGATGAACTTCGGCTCGGCCCAGGAACCGTGCGCGCTTTTATAGCGCATGCCGGAAAAGTGGTGGACCATGTAGCGCAGCCAGGGGCGGTATATTTTTTCTTCCGGGTCGCTATCAAAGCGCTCCTGGATCATGGCCACCAGCTGGTTATGGCTCAGTTTGTCCAGCTCGTTGCGCCGGTTCAACATTTCCCAGCGTACCATCATCTCGACGGTCATCACCGAATTTGTGGCGATGCGGGGCAGCTTTTCCTGGCGCTCGAACAGGGCACGGATAAATTTCAGCTCTTCTAGCTCGGTTGCGGCTTCCTGGATGGGTTTATCCAGCTCCGCCGCACGGTCAATCCAGCGCTGGCGGCGGGGATCGCCTTCCGGGTACCAAAGTATACGTTTCAATAGGGAGTCTCGCATCCCCTGTCGGTCCGCCAACCGATCCGTCCAGTCAACAATCAGGCGGTCAAAATAATAGATGCGCTTGGCGCGCAGCTTCTTCTCGTCGACGTCCTTGATCTTGGGCAGCCATTTATCGCGCTGCATGCGTGAGTCAAGGGCCTTGTGTAAATCTGCAGAGATACGCCGGTGCTCTTCCTGCAGCACTTCACGCATTGCCTGCATCTTCTGGATCGTTGCCAGGTCTAGCATCCCGGTAGCCCGGGCATCACGCAGGCGGTCGATTTCCTCGAATGCCAGGATAAACTCCAACAGCTTTTTCTTGCGGAAGGGATAGATCGATTCGCGCAAGACCGGGTTTTGCCATGAGTAGTTGATGGGCTGTTCGCGTTCTTCCATATCTTTTTATCCTGCCCTGATGTGATAATCACCGGAGATGACCCATTTATAGCTGGTCAATTCACGCAAGCCCATTGGTCCGCGAGCATGCAGCCGCTGGGTGGAAACGGCCACTTCGGCGCCCAAACCCAATTGGGCTCCATCGGTGAAGCGCGTGCTGGCATTGACATACACCGCAGCCGAGTCGACCTCGGCGACAAAGCGCCTGGCGTTATCGGCGTCCCCGGTCAGGATGCCATCCGAGTGCCCGGTGCTGTGCGCAGCAATGTGCCGGATGGCGTCTTCCAGGCCATCCACCACCTTCAGACCTAACACCAAGGAGAGCCATTCGGTGTCAAAATCTTCTGACCCTGCCAGGGATACTCCTGACAGCAGGTCCCCATTCATGCCAGGTTGAGCCAGGCACTCGGCGGCGGCCGGATCGGCCCGGAAAGTGACTCCGGCCGGCTGCAGATGCTCCACAACTGCCGGAAGGATTTTTCTGGCGACGGCCGGGTGCACCAGCAGCGTATCCAGGGCATTGCACACCGTAGGTCGCTGCACCTTGGCATTGTAAATAAGCGGCAGGGCTGCGGCCAGGTCGGCAGAAGAATCCACATACAGGTGGCAGATGCCAATCCCACCGGTAATTACCGGGATCTTACTGTGCTCCCGACAGAAGGCATGCAGCCCGGCCCCGCCACGCGGAATGATCAGGTCGACATACTCGTGCAGCTGGAGCAGCTCCAGCACCAGCGCCCGGTCGGGAATGGCAATCAGCTGGACTGAGTCGGCCGGCAGCCCGCCGTCCTCCAGCGCCCGGTGAACCAATGCGATCAGCGCCTGGTTGGAGCGTAACGTTTCGCTGCCCCCTCGCAAGATCGCCCCATTGCCGGTTTTTATTGCCAGTCCAGCCACATCCACGGTCACGTTCGGCCTGGATTCGTAAATCACACCCAGTACGCCAATCGGGACGCGTTGGCGATGCACCCGCAATCCGTTAGGCAGCACCGACTTGTCAAAAACCTCCCCAAGAGGATCGGGCATAGAGGCCACGCTGCGCAAGTCGGCGGCCATACCGGCCAGGCGATCCTGGTTCAGCATCAGGCGGTCGATCATTGCCGGGCTCAAGCCTTCCTGCCGTCCATCGGTGATATCCAGGGCGTTAGCCGCCAGCACTTCTTGCGGCGCATTTTCCAGGTAAAACGCCAACCGCTCCAGGACGGCGCGGCGCTGCTCGGCGGGTGCCCGCCCCAAAAGCCGCGCTGCCTGGCGTCCCTGCTTGCCCATCTCATCCAGCATAAATACCTGATCCCTTCATTTTAAAGTCTTACAGCACAACCATATTGTTACGATGAATAATCTCAGCACCATAATCGTAGCCCAGGACCTGGGCGATGACCTCTGATTTCTTGCCGCAGATGCGCTCCACTTCACCGGAAGCGTAGTTAGCCAGGCCGCGCGCCACTTCCCGGTTACCAGGGTCCAGCACGCGCACGGTAGCACCACGCTCAAACCTGCCGGTGACCGAGCGAATGCCTACGGCCAGTAAACTGCCTCCGCTGCGCAAGGCCTGCACTGCTCCGGCATCGATGTGCAGCGAGCCGGATGCCCGCCCTCCCGCCAACAGGTAGCGCTTGCGGCTCTCCAGGGCCGACGCTGCCGGGTGAAAACGCGTCCCCAGATGCTCGCCGCCTGCCAGGCGCCGCAGCACTTCGGGGTCGCTGCCCCGGGCGATCACCACGGTTGTTCCGCTACGCCGCGCCAGCTCGGCCGCCTGCAGCTTGGTGACCATCCCGCCTGTGCCCAGCCCGCCGGAGCTCCCACCTGCCGCCACCCACAGCTCCGCAGGGATCTCAGTGCCATACACTTCTTCCACCAGCTTCGCCTGCGGATCCTGCCGTGGGTCGGCCAGGAACAGGCCGGGCTGGTCGGTCAGCAGCACCAGCAGGTCTGCCTCAATCAGGTTGGCTACATATGCTGAGAGAGTGTCGTTATCGCCCACCCGGATTTCTTCCGTCGCTACCGTGTCATTCTCGTTCACAACGGGAATGACCCCGTGAGCCAGCAAGGCAGTCAGAGTATTGCGAGAATTGAGATAACGGCGGCGGTCTCCCAGGTCGGCGCGAGTCAGCAGAACCTGGGCAACGGTCAGTCCATACAGACCAAAGAGCTGTTCGTACAGAGACATCAAGCGCGGCTGGCCAATTGCAGCCAGCATTTGCTTAACCGGGATGTCCGGCGGCAAGACGGGAAATACCAGTTTTTCTCGACCAGCTGCAATCGCACCCGAGGAGACGACAACAATATCGCAGCCGCCGGCTCGCAGCCCGGCCATCTGGCGCACCAGCTCTACCAAACCCGGGGCCGATAGGCGCTGCGTTCCGGCGGTTAACGTGGAAGTACCCAGCTTGACCACAATGCGCTTGATCGAATCCGGGCTCATAATAGGCGCAAGTTTATCATATTAATCGGGAATTAGCCCGACCGGGTGTTGGATGCGCAGGCGTATAAAACGGTTTTAATCTGGAATGGGGTCAGCTCGGGGTGTCGGGCACGAATCAAAGTCACGATCCCGGCAATATGGGGGGAGGCAAAGCTGTTGCCGGTGGATACGGTGTATCCCTTGTTTACCCACGCCACGCGCACGTCGATCCCTGGGGCGCCAAACTCTACCGGCGGTGACGGGTTGTAGTAGTAGGTAAATGGATCGCTGCCTTCGTGAGCAGCTACGGAGATCACCGATGCATACAGAGAGGGATAGCTGGCTCCCGGGTAATTATTGACCGCCGCTACCAGGACGATGCTCTTAAAATATGCCTGGTCAGCAAGCTGGTGGAACAATCCGAAATATTCATCCCGGTTGGTGGATAGGCTCATATTCACCACCTGGATGTCGTTCTCCATTGCCCAGCGGATGCCCCCGGCGAACTGCACCGCCCGGCTTTTCATATCCCGTCCAAGCACCCGGATGCTGTACAGCTCGGCTTGCGGCGCCAGGGAGTGGATGATCCCGGCACAGGCTGTGCCGTGGCCAAACAGGTCCACCGGTTTCTCTTCTTGTTCTATGCGCACCTGGTTGGGGGCGTCCGGATCGTACTCCACCGATATTCCCACGCGTACACTGCCGCCTAAAGCCGGGTGATCCGCCTCTATCCCGCTGTCGATCACCCCGACGCGCACCCCCTGGCCGGTGCTGCCATCCCAGGCCCATTCACGGGTAATATGACCAATCGGTCCGCTGGCGGATAGGATCCGAAGCATCTCCGGCTCAAAAGATTGTGACCAGGCTGGGCGAAGTTTATCGGCAGCCATGATCTAGCCCTGATCGAATGAAAAAGAGCCGTGTTGCTTGTGACGGTAATTTCGAAAGGCCAAAAAAACCTCCATCAGCAAGCGGCGCTCTGCTTCTCCCAGCTGGCTGATTTCATAAAACAGGCTCGCCAGCTCCAGTACGTCACTGGATTGATCCGCATAGTCCAGGCTGGCAGCCAATCCTTCCAACAGCGCATCATATGCACCAGGATCTGGTGAAGCCAGGGCTTGTAAGCTCATCAGCACCGTTTTGCCAACCTGGTCCATGTGTTGAGATTGGTCGATGGCAATGGCTGCCTGCCGGGCAAAGATGCCTAACAGCTCCATATCTCGTAGCCCGAAAGAAGCCTGGTCAATCTTATCCAGCACTTCCATCACGCCAATCACACGGTCATCGGAGATCAGGGGCATCGCCAGGATCGACTGCGGTACGTAGCCTGTGCTCTTCGCGAAATCCTGGTTGAAGCGGGTATCCTCCCGCACATTGGAGATCGCAATCGGCTGGCCTGACATTGCCACATACCCGGCTATCCCCCGGTTGATCGGAACGCGCATCCCGATCACGTTTTCGGAGCCGGCCCCATGCGCCACCTTGAAATACAGCTGCTGTCCATCTTCATCCACCAGTGCAATCGAGGCAGCTGCCGCATCAAAGATGCGTGCCGCCGCTTCGACGATCGAGCGCAGCAGCTGATCGTTCGAGCTGGGCAGGATAGCCTGCCCGCTGGCTTCCACCGCCAGCAGCAGCCGGCGGAGTTGCTCGGTAAAACGGCTAGAATCAGCTTGATTGTCTGCATCCATAGCATGTGCTCCTTACATCCTGTGTCATCCTTCGCATGTTCAGGATGACTCTCGATTTGCATGGCCCACGTCGTGCGAGCAGCTTTTGGCATTACCGAGGGTATTTATCCTATATGATACTCGATTGCACTATCTCCCACACAACAATCGCAATATAAATATCCAGACCCTGGGTTTTTCCCCCTGTGGGTCTGGATAGTCATCCCCTGGAATTCAGCGTTAGGCTTACATTGTTGAGCGGCTGACAATTCGGTAAGTTTGCGTTTCGTCATCGAGCACCACCTTACAGTTGTAGCGGTAAGATACCCGATCGGCATACCTGTCCTGGCTGGCATCGGCCATTGCATTGAAGCTGACTTCGCTGGCGGCTTCAGCCAGTTTCTCCTGCTGGGCCTCGGCCATAGCGTGGAAGCTGACTTCACTTGAAGCTTCGGCCAGTTTCTCCTGCTGGGCTTCGGCCATAGCGTGGAAGCTGACTTCGCTGGCGGCTTCGGCCAGTTTTTCCTGCTGGGCTTCGGCCATAGCGTGGAAGCTGACTTCGCTGGCGGCTTCGGCCAGTTTTTCCTGCTGGGCTTCGGCCATAGCGTGGAAGCTGACTTCGCTGGCGGCTTCAGCCAGTTTTTCCTGCTGGGCCTCGGCCATAGCATTGAAGCTGACTTCGCTGGCGGCTTCGGCCAGTTTTTCCTGCTGGGCTTCGGCCATAGCGTGGAAGCTGACTTCGCTGGCGGCTTCGGCCAGTTTTTCCTGCTGGGCCTCGGCCATAGCATTGAAGCTGACTTCGCTGGCGGCTTCGGCCAGTTTTTCCTGCTGGGCCTCGGCCATAGCATTGAAGCTGACTTCGCTGGCGGCTTCAGCCAGTTTTTCCTGCTGGGCCTCGGCCATGGCGTTAAAGCTGACTTCGCTGGCGGCTTCAGCCAGTTTTTCCTGCTGAGCTTCGGTCAGGGTATGGAAGGAGACTTCTCCATCAATAATTTGCTCAGGGGTAGAGAGCACGATGGCATCCAGGATGTCCCGTTCATCCTTGCGCAGCGTTGTACGCAGCGAGCCCAATTTCTTCACTAAGCGGTTGAAGGCACGTTCTTGTTCAGCGTTCATCTTATAATCCTCCAGGCGAATGGTTTAATTGGATGTTTAATTCCTGTGTATGCTTGTTGGTAAGATAAGTTTACCCTGTCCCCCCAATGTGTTCTGTCACTTAGGTGACACACGCTGTACCAATTCAGCGTCTTAAAACGCGGTCTCCTGGCTGACCCGATACAGCATTTCCCGGTTGAGCAACATAATATGACCGCGCCCGGTAATTAACCAGCCTGCCCGCCGCCAGCGGCCCAGAATTTTAGCTACCGTCTGGCGGGTCAACCCGGTGCGTTGGGCCAACTCAACTTGCGAGATTGTGACCAGATCATCGTCCGGCTTGTTCTGGTCCAATTTCAATAAAGTCAGGGCCAGCCGCGCCTGGGCATCCAGGAAAATCATCGAGCTCTCACGCAGCGTGCTGGCGCTCAGCCGGTAAGCCAGCAAATCTAGCATTTTGCGGGCAAAAATGCCATCCGATTGCAGCACATCCAGGAAAACCGTCCCCGGAATCACTAGCAGCTCGCTGAGCTTGAGCGCCATAGCATTCGTCGAGCGCGGCCGACTGGTCAATACCGACAGCTCGCCAAATAACTCACCGGCGTTGATCTCGTTAATGATCATCTCCCGCCCATCCGGGTGAACCAGCTGGATCGCGATCGAACCGGATCGCACCAGGTACACCGCGTCGCCAGGGTCGCTCTGGAAGAAAATCACCTGCCCTTTAGAGACTTTACGCAGACGGCTGGCAGCGGCCAGTTTTTCCAGGCTGGCCTGACTGATGCCAGAAAACAGCGTCAGGCTGCTTAGATAGACCGGCAGAGCGGTGGCGGAGGTGGACAGGCTGGTCATTACAGATTGACTGAGTAAATGTGAACGTCCTGGACTTTGCCTTTGACCTGCACCAGCCCCTGGTCGGTCAGCTGGATGCTCGGACTAAGATGGAGGCGCGTCTCCTCGTCGATCAAGATCGGTTGACCCACCACCTTGGTATGCGATTCCAGGCGAGCAGCGGTATTGACCGTATCCCCAACACAGGTATAGGTTGCCCGGTTTAGCGTCCCGGTGTAGCCGGCAATCACATCCCCTGAGGCAATGCCAACGCCGATGCGAATATTTACCTTCCCTCGCGCCGACTGGTCGTAATTAAACAGCTCCACCATTTCAATCATTTCCATGGCGGCTTTTACGGCCTGTTCCTGATGGTCGGGATGGGGCTGTGGCGCGCCAAAGATCGCCATCAAGCCATCGCCAATCATCTGGTTGACAACGCCGCCATGCCCGCCAATCGCTTCAAACATCAAGGTGTAATAATCATTCAGCAGCTCGATAATCTCAGCCGGAGAATGCGACTCGACGATGGTGGTGAAGGAGCGAATATCCGAAAACATGGCGGTGGCGTAAACATACTTCCCGCCCAGGGAAAATCCGTCTGTTTCCAGCTGCTCGGCTACGGCGCTGGTAGCAAACTTGCGGATCAGCTCGCGCTGCTGGTCACGCAGACGCTTCTTTTCCAGGCTGGAGCTGACGCGTGCCCGCAGCAAGATAGGATTGAGCGGCTTGGTCAGGTAATCATCGGCGCCCATCTCAATGCAGCGCACCACACTATCTACTTCATCCAACGCAGAAGTCATAATCACCGGGATGTTACGCAGATCCATGTCGCCGTTCATCTGCTCCAACACCTGGTAGCCGTTCAATTCAGGCATTTCAATATCCAGCAGCACCAGGTCGTATGAATGGCTGCGCATCGCCTCTAACGCCTGGCGGCCGTTTTCTGCAAACGAGACTTTATGCCCCTCCTGTTCCAGACCGCGCCCTAGCAGCAGGCGGTTGACTTTATTGTCGTCAACCACCAGCAGGTTACCGGGTGGGTTTGATCCTTTATGCTCCATTCTTCAGCGCCTCCAATACTTGCTCCACCTGGGCATACTCTTTCTCCGCCTTTACCAGGGTTTCTCCGGCCTGCTCCAGGCGGTTTTCCCTTCCCATCATCTCCAGCTCGCGCGCCAGGGCAGAGAGCTGCATGGCGCCGAAGTTCGCGCTGTTGGATTTGAGCGAGTGGGCCGCCCGCCGGAATGGCTCTGCATCCTTTGCTTCCAGAGCCTGGTGCATCTGCGCCAGCATCTCGGGAGAATCCTGCAGGTAAGTATCCACCAACTCAACCATAAAATCTGCACCCATCATCTCTTTTAAATTTTCAAAGACTGCCAGGTCGATGCATTGGGTTTCCATTTTTTATTTTTCCTCCTCCTTAAGTGGCCGTGTTTTGCTTAAAGCCTCGACAAGTTCTTCGATGCGGATTGGCTTGGCAATGTAATCGTCCATCCCAGCTTGCAGGCACATCTCTCGATCCCCCTGCATGGCATTCGCGGTCATCGCCACGATCCAGGGACGGGTTGACCTTGCCCAGCGCCGCACAATCTGGCGGGTGGCCTCCAGGCCATCCATCTCTGGCATCTGCACATCCATCAGAATCAAGTCGTAGGCCTGGCGTTCCAGGGCCTGCAGCACTTCCAGGCCGTTGTTCGCCAAGTCCGCCTGGTAGCCCATTTGCTGCAAGATGCGCAGCGCCAGTTTCTGGTTAACAGCATTATCCTCCGCCAGCAGGATGCGCAAAGGGAAGCGGCTGGCGAATTCACGATCGATCGACCCGGTCCGACTCTTATCTTCTCGCTGCGGGACGGCCTGCTCGGCAAACAATCCCGCCAGGGTATCCAATAGCTGGGATGGCTTGACAGGTTTGGTCAGGTTGGCCGCAAATCCCAGGGCATCCGCCCCGGCTTCTTTCCGTCCCAGGGAGCTGCACAGAATGAGCGGCAGCTGTTGCGGTGAATATGTTTTTCGGATTTGCCCTGCCAGGGTGATGCCGTCCATCTCGGGCATCTGCATATCCAGGATAGCCAAGTCAAATGGGTCGCCGCGCCGCACCCAATCCAGTGCCACCTGCGGTGATCCCGTATCCCGGGTTGGCAATCCCCAATTCCTTAACTGCAACACCAGAATGCGCCGGTTGGTATCATTGTCATCCACGATCAGCGCCCGCTTTCCCTCCAGCTGTGACTGCAAGCCGTGCAATGCCGGGCGGGTCGCGACCGGGGATGCCAGCGCCTCTGCCCGGATCGTGAAATAGACCGTTGCGCCTTCTCCCGGGATGCCGCTGCTCTCCACCCACATCTTGCCGCCCATCATCTCGCACAGCCGCAGGCTGATCGCCAATCCCAGGCCGGTGCCGCCGTACTTGCGGGAGGTCGATGCATCCACCTGGCTGAAAGACTGAAATAGGCGGTTCTGGCGGTCTTGAGGGATGCCGATGCCCGTATCCCGCACGGCGAACTGCAAGGTGTGCCAGCCGGATGCTGGAGCCGGCTCGTCGCTATCTCCGGAAACCGTCAGGACGACTTCGCCCTGCTCGGTAAATTTGACGGCATTGCTCAATACATTCAACAGAATCTGCCGCAGGCGGGTCGAATCCCCAACTAGCGTGGCGGGGACATTTTGCTCGACGACAAAGCTCAACTCCAGTCCTTTTTCGACTGCCCGGGCAGCTACCACGTCCAGCGCTTTTTCGATACCCTCGCGCACATCGAAGGGCTGCAGTTCCAGCTCCATTTTACCGGCTTCAATCTTCGAGAAATCCAGGATATCATTAATGATTGACAGCAGGGCATCGCCGGAGCTGCGAATGATCTCGGCATACTCGTGCTGTTCATCGCTTAACTCGGTGCTCAACAGCAGGCTGGCCATACCGATTACACCGTTCATCGGGGTGCGGATTTCATGGCTCATGGTAGCCAGGAAGGCGCTTTTCGCCTGATTAGCCGACTCGGCTTCCTGGCGGGCGCGCAGCAGCTCGGTAATATCGTGGTAGATCGCCAGCATACCGATACTTTGCCCATCCACCAGGATCGGCAGACCCAGCAGCTCAACATCTACCGGGCTGCCATCCTTGCGCGTCCGGCGGGTGATCAACTCCAGCCCTCCGGCCGTAAGAGCCTGACGCGTGTACTCTTCCGCTTCTTTGCGAGTCTCCGGGGTACTGATCAGCTCATCCACGCACTGACCGATGGCTTCGCCGGCAGTATAGCCAAATAGCTGCTCGGCCGCCGGGTTCCAGGATACCACCCGGGTTTCCAGGTCGGTAGTGATGATTGCCACCGGGCTGTTGCGAACTAAAGCCTCGGAGTATTGTTTCTGGTGCTGAATTTCCTCAAACAAGCGGGCATTCTGGATGGCAATTGCCACCAGCTGACCCAGGCGGTTCAGCAGCTCAACTTCTTGCGGACCAAATTTTCTCTGTGAATTGTGATCGGAGGCCAGGGCCAGCACACCGACGACTTCCTCTGCAGAAAATAGCGGGATCCCGATCATCGAATGCACCAGCCCAATCCCTAACGGCGACTGGCCGTCCCAGTGATCGTAATCATCCACTACAATCGGCTGCCTGGTCTGCCACACCTGTCCGGATAACCCTTCACCCGGTTTCAGCTGGATAACCCTATCCTCACTAAAAATACCAATGCCCGCTTTGCGTTCCAGGAGATTCTGCTCTCGATTGACCAGATAAATAAATCCGTGCGGGCAGCCCAACAATTCGGCTGCCTGGTGAAGCACACGGTCCATCACAAGCGGCAGGTCCAGCGTAGCGGTGATATCTCGTCCGATGGCCTCCAAAGCGGCCATTTCTTCCGCCCGGGTTTGCGCTTCTTCATACAACCGGGCATTTTGAATGGCTATCGCTGCCTGGCGAGCCAGCCCGATCAAAAATTCGAGATCAGATTCGGTAAATTGGATACCATGCTGCTCACGCCACACAGCCATCACACCAACTACTTTATCCCTGGTAAACAAGGGGGCAACCATCAATTGCTCGCCCTCGGGAGTTTCACCGGTTCCAGGAATTTGCATGCTGCGCGGGTCGCGGGTCGTATCCGGGACCCTCTCAGCCACACCGGAGGCGGCAATCCCTCCGATAATCCCCTCTCCGACATGAATCAAATCTTCCAGGATGGCATCGGCTTCATTTCCCACAGCAGTGATCGCTCGCAAGGTGTGGCCATCCGGGTCCAATAGAAAAACAGCGCTCAGGTCGGCTTGCAGTACTTCGCCGGCATTAGACGATATCCGTTCGAGAACCGTAGCCAGGTCCAGGGTAGCGGATACCTCTCTACCGATCTCGCTCAAGGCAGCCATCTCAGTGGCGCGCTGCTGGATTTGTTCAAATAGTCGGGCATTCTGCAAGGCCACGCTCATGCTCGAAGCAAGCGTGGTCAGCAAGCGCACATCCGCCTCGCCAAAGGCGTTCTCGCGCTCGGAGTCATCCATATAGATCAGGCCGAAAACCTGGTCGCCGGATAAGATTGGGATAGCCACCAGGGACCTGGGCATATCCGTTCCCGGCAGTACCACGCTGCCGGTCTCTGCCATCATTTTTTCCATTTCCTGGTTGATGATGAGCGGCCGGCGATTCTGGATCACGCTCCGGCTAATCCCTCTGAGTTTTTGGGGCTCAATATAGATTCGCTCTCCATGCTCGAACATATAAGGATAGGAAATCAGGTCGGTTTGTGGATCATACAGGCGTATATCCAGATTCGGGAAATTGAAGACTTCTCTCAACTTATCGCCGACCAGCTCAACGATTCCTTGAAACTCTAGCTGAGTTGATAGTCCCTGCTGCACAGCATTAATCACCGCCAGCTCGGCAAAGCGCTGCTCGAGCTCCTGGTTGGCGCTTTGCAGCTCTGCCGTGCGCTCCGCCACGCGCTGCTCCAGGCCGGTATAAAGCTCGGCGTTCTCCAGCGCGGCGGCAGCCTGGTTGGCAAATGCCGCTAACAGGTCCAGGTCTACCGGTGTGAAGCGGCCAAATATGGCATGGTTGTCCACGTAGATCATCCCGCTCAACCTGCCACCCGAGGTCAACGGCACGCACATCACCGAAAGATCCTGCAACCGGCCGCTGGCTTCAGGATGCGGCACGGCAGAATCCAATCCTTGTTTCAATTGCGGCTGCTGGGAGCGGGACACTTCATCGATTATCTTTTCTATCGGCTGAAGGATTTCGGACTCTGGCATCTCCCCAAAACCCCGGTCGCAGACTACCCGGCGGCTACCGGACAACTCCTGTGACACAAGTGCCGCCCGCTCCGCTCCAGTCAGCTCAATCAGCTGATCCATGATGAACTGCAGCAAAGCATCCACAGAGCGCTGCTCGTTCATGCGCACGCCGATCGATAATAACCGCTTCAGCTGTTCCTGCAGGTTGCCCGACTGCAGTTCTTCTTCCCCAACCGCCTGTCCATGCTCCAGCGCCCACCCCGCCGATTCCAGGATGATCTGGCGATTGATCTTGACTTTATTCAGGTAGTTGCGCCGCAGGCCTGAATCTCCCACCCCGATAATCCCTGCCAGGGTGAGTTGCCGGGCGCGTTCCAGCACCAGATGCGCATGCGTCTCTGCCAGGTCATCTTCTGGTGAAATTGAAGCGCGCAATACCTGGTAGTGCAGCCACCAGGGCTCCTGTACCGGAAGGTCGGAGGATTGGTTGCCCTGCTTTTCGAGCAGCGCGACAGCTTCCGCCGTGTACGGTAGAGCTGCCTGCCAGCCTTCCTGCTCCAAGAGAACTGTGCCAAGACGAGCTAGACCGGTAGCCATCTCGTTGATCGTTCCTAGCGAACGCCCCATATTAACCGCGGTTTCAAAACTCTGCCTGGCGTCCGCTAATTTTCCGTCCGCAAGCGCCATCGCACCCAGGCCAAGGTGGTAATAAAGCTGGCCAAACGGGTCACCGAATGATACTGAGATTTCCAATCCTTCAAGGAATGCCTGGCGCGCTTCGCTTAACAACCCTAATGCCAGGCAGGGGCGTCCCAAACTATCCAAAAACAGGCTCAGTCCCTGGGTAGATTGCGTTTGCCGGGCGAACTCAACCGCATGCCGGGCTAAATCTGCTGCAGTGGAATATAAACCCAAATCCGTATATACCAGGCTTAAATTGTTGTACTGCTGAGCTTGTTGAGCTTTTTCACCAATAGACTGGTAAATATCCAGGGTCGCTTCCAGGTACTCACGCCTGCGGGCTTTATCAGAGCAAGCCAGGGCCAGGTTATTGAGTGCCTCTGCTTCCAATAATGGATCCTGCAGCACCCGTGCGATGGCTACTCCTTCCTGGGCAAATTCGAAGGCAGGTGAAAAATTCCCCCGGGAGCTTTCCAGGGAAGCCAGCCCCATCAGGCAGCGCACTTCTCCCGTTCGGTGGCCGACCTGGCGAGACAACCGCAACCCTTCTTGGATATGCTCTTCAGCGAGTTTATCCTCCCAGCGCACCATTGCTATGCGCCCCATGGCAATGTGGCCATCGGCAATTAGCACGGGATCCCCACTTTTCTGCCCGATCTCCAGCACTAACCTGGCGATCGCAATAGCCTGGTCCAGGTTCCCAGAGCGAATCAATGGGTCGACTTGCAGATATTTTGCCCGCGATAATCGCTCAATATCTTCCAACGCTCGCGCCAGCTCAGCCATGGCCTCGCGATCGGCAATCTGGGCCTTGTAGTCCATCAAGGACCGGTAGCAGCTTGCCCGTCTCTCAAGCAGATCGTATTGGGCTGCCGGATCTGGTGTCTCGCTCTCCAGCTTCAGCTGTTCCAGAGCCTTCGTGTACAGCTCGATGGCCTTCTCAAACTCGTATACGCCATGAGCCTGGCGAGCTTCTTCTAACAGCCGGATATACTCCTGCGCTGGAGGTACGCTGGCCTGTCCTGACACTTTCTTCGATCGGGGTTTTTTCTTTTCTTGTTCCATACCGCCTGTTTTGCGAAACCTATGGTCCATGGCCGCTGGTCTTAGCCGCTGGTCTCCACCGGCTGTGCGGTGCGCAGATCCAGCAGGGCTTGCTGGTCGAGCTCGGCAAAGCGAGGCAGCTCGGTGGTACTGCTGCGGTTCAAGCGCTCGTTCATCTTTTCCATGGTCAGCTGGCTGAATGCCGGGACATCCATCAGCTGGCGCAATCCAACCGCCGATACCTGCAAAAGCGTCACGGGCTCATCCGCAACCACATTGGCAGTGCGCCGGGCGCCGGTCAGTGCGGCAATCTCGCCAAAGAAATCGCCGGGTGTGATCGTCGAGAGCGCCCGGAAATCGCCGCCTTCCGCTGCCAACCCGGCAATGGCCTTGCCTTTCAAGATGAAATACGCCTCGTCTGTGGCATCTCCAAACTTGATAATGGTCGTCCCAGCCGGGGCTTCCACCACACTGGCCTGGGAGATCAGGTGGTCGCGCTCGGCCTGTCCCAGCGCGGCTGAGAGTGGGCAGCAGCCCAACCAGTGTATCCAGGTCTGCCAGGATGGCAGGCCGGCCGGCTTGAAGACCGGGTAATTCGGGCGCCTGGCGCAGCAGGCTGATGCGGCGGCGACGCTCGTCGGCTACCACACCCAGCCCGCTGATGAAGGCGGTCATGATTCCACCCACCAGCACCAGCACCGCGCTCGAAGAAGTACATCACCCGAACATCCAGGATATCTGCCAGCCCGGCCGCCAGCATGCCGATCAAGAATAGAACGTCGCGGGAGACAAAGAACGCGCTGTTCACCCGGCCGCGCATCTCCGCGGTGTGTTGCGCTGGATGATCAGCCGGCGAGCTATGGAAGCCGGCGCATTCAGGAATCCGGAAATCATCACAATAGCAATCGCCAACGGAATGGATGAAGTAAACGAGTAGGCCATCCCGGCGATCGCCATACCCACGAATCCGATCACCAGCCACTGCCCTTCACGCAGCCGGTCGGCCAGCTTGGCCATCATCAGGCTGGCGATCACAAATCCGACCGAGGTCAGCCCTTCCTGCAGGCCGTACTCAAACTCGGTAGCCTGCAAGGCGCGCTCGGCAAACGGCAGCAGCAGCGAGTTAGACAGGCCAAAACTGATCAGCACCGGGATCGAGATAAAAAATAATGAACGCAGAATAGTGGTACTGAACAGGTAGTTGACGCCGATTTTCAAGTTATCCACTACCACTTTTACGCTGGTTTCTCCGGCATCTGCCATCGGCTTGATGCGCACCAGGGCGATACATAAGGCACCGAACAAAAATGATGCCGCGTCCAGGTAAAATGCCCACTTGATATCGAACTGGGAGGCAATCAGGCCGGAGGCTGCGAAACCGATGGCGGTCGCGCCAAAGCTGCTGATAGCCATCAGCGAGTTGGCGGCCGCAAGCTCCTGGTCATCGGCAATCTCCGGCAGCACGCTTTCATGCGCCGGGTCAAAGAACTGCCCCACGGTGCTGGTGGCAAAAATCATGACATACAACCAGGCAATATTGGATGACACCAGGAAGGGGATCATCAAGACCAGCGCGGCGCGCAAGATATTGGCAACCACCATAATCCGCTTGCGATCATAACGGTCCACATACACGCCGGCAATCAGGCCGATCAGAACGCTGGGCAGGGCAGTCGCCACCAGCATCAACCCAACGCTCAGCGCCGAGCCGGATTCTTTGTAGACCATGATCGAGGCCGCCAGGGAGGCCAGCGCCGAGCCGGCCGTATCGATGAGTTGGCCGATCCACATCAGGGTGAAATCACGATTGCGGAATACGGCCAGAGGTGAAGGTGCGGGTTTTTGTAACGGAGGTGAGATGGCTGCCATAGTTCTCCTCATTAATCGTCGCTTGAGCATCATGCCTGAAGCTGTTTTAATTGCTCGATCATATCTCGCAGCACCTCAAATCCTCCCTGCCAGAACTGCGGCGAGGCGATATCGATCCCCGCTTCCTGCAGGATATCGACCGGCGATTGCGAGCCGCCATAAGCCAGGATATTCAGGTAGCGCGGCACAAACGAAGCGCCTTCGCTTTTATACTGCCGGTAAAGCGCCAACACCAGCAGCTGCCCAAAACTGTAAGCATAGGGATAAAAGGGCACCCGGTAAATATGCGGCACCATGGTCCACTCCCACTGGAATCCGTCGTCCAGCTCGACCGCATCGCCAAACTGCTCGCGCAGATTAGTCATGTAGTGAGCGCACAGCTCATCTACCATGCAGCCTTCCACAATCATGCGGTGGGCATCGATTTCAAACAGGGTGAAATAGGCCTGGCGCAGCACGGTGGCGTAGGCATTGTCGATCGCTCCAATCAGCAGGTCCCGCCGCACAGCCGGATCGGTCTCCTGCTGCAGCAGACGGTCGGTAAGCAGCATTTCGCAGAACACAGAGGCTGTCTCGGCCAATGGCAGGGGTGCACGGAAATTGAGGATCGAATGCCCGGAAGCCTGCATGGCGTGTACGGCATGCCCCAGCTCGTGCGCCAGGGTGGTGATATCGTTGGCGCGCCCATTAAAGTTGACCATCACCCAGGGTGTCAATTCCGGCAGCGCCGCATAACAGAATGCTCCGCCGCGCTTTCCCACCCGCACCTGAGAGTCGACATGCTCGGCTTCGAACACAGCGCGAATTTTCCCGGCCATCTCTGGAGAGAACTCCTGGAAGCTGTCCAGCACCAGCTCCACCGCCTGCGGGTAGGAGTAGCGCTTCTCGGCTTGCGCAAGAGGGGCATAGATATCGCAGCGGCGCAGCTTCTCCATCCCCAGCCAGCCGGCTTTCAAGCGAAAGTAATCCTGAAAAACCGCGCTGTTCTGGCGGCAGGCCGCCAGCAGCGCTTCTACCACCGCATCAGGAACATCATTCATCAGGTTGCGGGCTGCAATCGGGGTGGCATAGTGACGCAGGGTGATCCCCTCGGTATGCCAGTCACGCACCCGGTGGATATACATTTGGGCCAGCACAGTAGAATTCTCCGCATATACCCGGTTGAGCTCCTGGTAGGCCGCCTGGCGCAGCTCTGGTGAAGGGTGGCGGTAAAATTTGCCCATTTGATCCCGAGTCAGGGTCTGGGTTTCACCATCCACCTCGATCTTGAAGCTGAAATGGTTGGTGATCATCTCATAGAGATTTACCAGGGCATCGATCCCGTTGACGTCTTTCAGCTGGATCAGCTGCTCGGAGGTCTCACTCAAGGTATGCGGCTTGAAGCGGCGGATGGCTTCCAGGTAATAGCTTAGCTCGCCGCTGGCGTCAATTAAGCGCTGGGCTGTCTCCTGCGAGATTTCCTTGATCCACAGGTTGAAGAATAAAATCCGGTTGCTGGCTTCAGTCAGATGTTGATCCAAGCGGCCGCGTAAGTTCAGCGCCGCCTGGTTCTGTGTATCTTCCGAAAACCACAGGAAGCTATAGGCCGACAATCGGGCACTGATTGCAGACATCTCGGCATACCAGCCAAGAATTTTGAAAAAATCTTCATGGGTGATGTCCTCACTCAGGCCCGGCCGTGAACCTTCGATCAACCCTACCAGCTCATCCAGGCGGTCGAGGGCACCCTGGTACTCCGGGGTATCCGGCTCGGTATGCAAATCCTGCAGCTTCCATCGGGTAGGTTGATCTACATTCATCCTTCCAGCCTCCGCTTTGTGATATGGATATCGAGCAATCTGAAACCACCTAAAATGCTCCGCTACCTCTTCAATTGCTAACGCAAGTTACTCAAGTGGAAATAATATTAATAAATCAGATAAACCTGTTCTCATTATACCAAATCTAGACGATTGGACTTCGATATGGCTGTATGCACCTGGGAAATAAAAAAACCACCCGGACTGCTAAGCAGCGGGTGGTATGGTGTTCGGACTAGACAGACTATGCAGGCACCAGGCGGGACGGGTCTTCCTTGGATAACTTGGTCTGCCGGCCGCGATCGTGCGTATCCAGGATGCGTTTACGCACCCGATAATTGAGCGGCGTCACTTCCAGGAGCTCGTCGTCGGCCAGAAATTCGATGGCTTCATCCAGGCTCATGCGCCGGGGGGGCGTCAGGCGGATTTCCATATCGCCGCGCGCCGCCCGCATGTTGGTGAGGTGCTTTTTCTTGCACACATTCACCGACAGGTCGCCGGGGCGCTGGTGTTCGCCCACCACCATCCCCTCGTATACCTCCACCCCAGGGTCGACAAAGAGGATGCCGCGTTCTTCGGCGTTCTTCAATCCGAAAGTCGTCGCCGTACCGCTCTCCCAGCAAACCAGCGAGCCGTTGGCGCGCCCGGCAATCGAGCCGGCCATCGGCAGGTAGTCGTGGAATAAAGTGTGCATCACGCCCGCGCCACGCGTGGCGGTCAGGAACTGGTAGCGGAAACCCAACAGACCGCGGGTCGGCACCACAAACTCCAGGTGGACGGTATTTTCGTTCGAATGGTGCATATCCATCATCTGCCCGCGCCGTGAGCCGAGCATTTCAACCACCACACCTACCGTGTCGGGATCGGTCTCGATATAATACTTCCTCGAAAGGCTCCAGGGTTTCATCCTGCTCGCCTTTACGCAGAATCACATCTGGCCGCGAAACCTGGAACTCGTAGCCTTCCCGGCGCATGGTTTCGATCAGGATCGCCAGGTGCAGCTCGCCGCGTCCCGAAACCAGGAAAGTATCGGTGCTCTCGGTCTCAGCCACACGCAGCGAGACATTGGTGCGCAGCTCATCGAACAGACGCTCGCGCAGCTTGCGGGAAGTTCCCCAGCGCCCATCCCGGCCGGTAAACGGCGAGGTGTTGACGCCAAAGGTCATCCGTACGGTCGGCTCTTCCACACGGATGGTAGGCAGCGCCATCGGGTTGGCTGGGATCGGCCAGGGTCTCCCCGATGGCAATCCCTTCCAGGCCGGCCAGGGCGACGATCTCCCCAGCCTGGGCTCTCTCTACTTCCGTTCGCTTCAGCCCCTGGTGGACATACAGGTAGCGAGCACGTTCGGGGAGCACTGTCCCATCCACAGTGATGCGCGCCAGGGCCTGCCCGGCGATGATCTCACCGGCAAACATCCGGCCTACCGCGGTAACGCCGCGGTATTCGTCATAACCCAGGGTAGTGACCAGCATCTGCAATGGCGCTTCCAGGTCAACGCGCGGCCCGGGGATGTGGCGCAGAATGGCTTGAAAGAGCGGCTGCAGATTATCGGTCAACTCATCGGTCAGGCCGGCCTGGGCAGTCACCGCGTTGGCATAAATCACTGGAAAATCGGCCTGCCGATCGCTGGCTCCCAGCTCAATAAACAAATCAAAGGTCTCGTTCAGCACCCGTTCCGGCTCGGCATCCTTGCGGTCCACCTTGTTTATCACCACGATCGCCTTATGGCCCATTTCCAGGGCTTTCTTCAAGACAAAGCGAGTTTGCGGCATGGGGCCTTCTGCGGCGTCGACCAGCAGCAGCACCCCATCCACCATGTTCATCACCCGCTCGACCTCGCCGCCAAAATCGGCGTGCCCGGGGGTATCGACAATGTTGATTTTGACCATTTCTTCGCTCTGGTCGTCCCAGATTTCGATGGCGGTGTTCTTGGCCAGGATGGTAATGCCGCGCTCGCGCTCCAGGTCATTCGAGTCCATCACGCGTTCGATGACCTGCTGGTTCTCACGAAATACACGCGCCTGCCTGAGCAAGCCGTCTACCAGCGTTGTTTTTCCATGATCAACGTGGGCAATGATGGCCACGTTGCGGATGTCTTTGCGTTCAGTCAACATATTCCTAAATCTCTTTCATTTAAACTATTAAAGATAAAACCAAAGAAAAACCTCGGCCCGAATGGCCGAGGCCTTACTGCAGGAAAACTTATTGTATCGAATTATTGTCGCTTTGAACAGGGTGTAATGGAAGGTTTATTTTGGTTAAGATTCCCGTTCAAGCTCAGCCAGGATTTGCGGGTCCCGCCCGCATAACCAGGGCAAGTCTATTTTAGCCTCCGCTTCGATAGTCTTACCATCCGCAGAAATCCGGCTTTCCAGGTTGACACCGATCTTAATGTTGCTGACATTGAAAGACAGCTCCACATCCAGCTGGTCCGGGTGACCTTTAACCGTCTTTCCGGTAACCGCCTGCTCTACTGCCGGGACAGCTACTGCCCCACACCAGCCGCCATCGATGAATAAACCTTCCCCGATCGATACCGTGCCAGAGATGTCCTCTCCGCGCTGGATCAGGTCGAGTGTTATCGGTGCTTCGCTGCCTCGATCGCCGCTCACAATACCAAGAAACTGCCCCTGGTAGGGGCCGGTTGCGGATGGTATCCCAGCCGCCTGGGAAGTCAGTGATCCAACCAGTATGGCGATTACAGCCATAATGACACTTGCAGATAATTTCTTCATTGACGATTCTCTCCTAAACAACCATAAATTGGATGAAATAACTGGGGAAGATGATACTTCCAAATGTCGGGGGTGTCTTTATGCCCGGCTTGTGCTATGCTTAAATTGACATTAAAGCCCACGCCTGGGGTTTGCTTCCCGGCGCTCATCCCGCCTTTCCGGTGAGTATTACGATATGAACGTATTGTCACTCCAAGGTGTCGCCAGCACCCTCTTAGTCCCCCTGGCGTGCCGGGCTATCGAATCCGCCCGTCCGGATGCGATCTTGCATGATCCTCGGGCTGAAGAAATTTACCACGCTTTGGGCGGGAACCCCGAATTTTTAATGGGGATGGGGCGGGTTGATGCGTTCGTCACAGTGATGCGCGCCCGGCAGTTCGATCGGTTCACCCGCCAACACCTTGACCGCTTCCCTCTCGGTCTGGTGGTTGACCTGGGCTGCGGCCTGGATACCCGCTTCGACCGCCTGGACAATGGGCAGCTGACCTGGATCGGCATCGATCTGCCGGAAGTGATCGAGCTGCGTCGGTCAGTGCTGCCCGATCGCCCTCGCTGCCAGACCATCCCGAAATCCATGTTGGATCTTTCCTGGATCGATGCCATTTTCCAGCTAGGAAAACCGGCAATCTTCCTGGCAGAAGGCGTATTTCCATATTTCAGCACAGCAGAGATCAAGCCGATGTTATTAACTCTGGCGGAGTGCTTTCCCACTGCTGAGCTGGTCTTCGATGCAGCTTCGCCATTCATTACGCGCCATCATAACCGGACCAGCAGTGTGCTAAAGCGCTCGGGGACCAGCATCCGCTGGGATGCCAGGAATCCCCAGGAAGTGGAAGACTGGGGATTGCGCCTGATAGACCACTGGTATTATTTCGACGAGCCCGAAGCGCGCCTGGCCGCTTTCCGCTGGGTGCGGTGGGTCCCTTTCATCGGCAAAGCAACGGGCATTTTTCGCTACCGGCTGCGAAAGTGAGAAGTCCATATGTCTATCTCTTCGTATTATATTGACCGCAAGCCGCGCTTGCTAAAAGAGTATGATTCCTTCGCTCACTATGTCCGCCCGGTTTTAGCACGTAATTTCAGCCCGGAGCTGATGGACACTATAGTGGCTGAGACGCGGCAAGAATATGAGCGCTTGATCCCCCAATTACCTTTTATCGGGGGAAAGCGACCTTTCACCCGCTTCGTCATTTATACCGGCCTATGGCTGGCCATCTATCGCACCGCCTCCGCCCACGGAAAAACGGTGGATGAAGCCGGGGTGCTGGTATTCGAGATCGCCCGCGAATTCCTGAAAGCCTACCCTGCGTTCCTTGGCCGCTTCCTGAAAGGGGTTAATTTTTCGCGCCTGTATCTGTATCGCCTGCGCCGCCGGGCACTCCTATCCCAACAGCACAGGTATGCGGAAGATTACGTCTACTATTTCGTCCCCGGTGATGGCCTCAACTTCGACTATGGCGTCGATTACACAGAATGTGCCTCTTGCAAGTTCCTGGCAAGGCAGGGCGCTCCCGAACTGGCCAGGTACCTGTGCCCGGTGGACATTCTGTACAGCGAAAGCCTGGGTTGGGGCCTGACCCGCACGATGACTCTGGCAGAAGGCTGCCCTAAATGCGATTTCCGCTTCAAAAAAGATGGTCCGACCCGAGTCTCCGTACCGGCACCGCTGCAGGCTTATCTTATCAGTGAGAGCTCCGGATGCGAATGACGAACGGCTGGAACCGGTTTATCTACCGTCTATGGGCACCGGTTTACGACGCCAGTGTGAACCGGTTCTTCCTTCCAGGACGCCGGCGAGCGCTAGAGCTGCTGGCTGTCCAACCTGGAGAACGTCTGCTGTTGGTAGGCGTTGGCACCGGCGCCGACCTGCCTTTGCTGCTCAGCAACATCCAGGTACTGGGCATCGATCTTAGCCCGGCTATGCTCGCCAAAGCAAAGCGCAAGCAAATAAACTGCCGCTCCAGCGTCCAGCTGGTAATTGCCGATGCCCAGGCGCCTCTGGTAGCCGAAGGGACCTTCGATGCAGCCGCACTGAACCTCATCCTGAGTGTTGTGCCAGATGGGACTGCCGTCGTCCGCCTCACGCTTCAATCGCTCAAGCCTGGTGGGCGGATGGTTGTTTTCGACAAATTCCAAGCGGATGCCGCCCCTATCTCCCCCGTCCGCAGGTTTATCAACACCTTCAGCACCTTGTTGGGCACCGACATCACACGCCGGTTCGGACCAATGCTGCAAGGATGCCCCTGCAGCGTGATACATGAAGAGTCCAGTCTAATGGGTGGCATTTACCGCATTTACCTGCTGCAGAAATTGCCATCCATAAATTAGGAGGCCAGCCAGCTGGGTAATAAAAATACGGCCGGGCTAACCCCGACCGTATTTTTATTATTCTATTAGAAGGTGCTTTTATTTTGCGGTGGTGCCAAATGCGGCGCGCACACCGGGCAGCATACTGTAGATCAAGATCAAGGCGTTGACCAGCACAGACAGGCCCAGCGCTGTGAGACCTGCAGGTCCTACTGCGGATTCAGGACCAACCAGGTAGACCGCATCCAGGATCAGGTTGAAGGTGGTAATTACTACCAGGAACAGCCAGGCCTGGGGATCTACATCCCACAGCATCTTGACCAGCCAGACGTACACCCACACCATCAGGCCCCACATCAGGGCATACCAGATATTGGTGAAGCGTACGCTTAAGAAACCAACATCGAACTTCAAGATGCCCAGGAACTGCAGGGTATGGATGGCGGCCAGTAGAGCTGCGATCCCGGCCAGAATGGCCAGCACAGTAACACCGAACGGACGAGCTTTAGTCATTGCATTCTCCTTCTCGAAAATAATGATGGATGATCTGGCATGATAATCAGGCCAATCGTAATAACCCCGGAATTTGCTGTGGGTTACGCCCGGTTTTAGGAGATTTACTTAATCAACCATACTTATCCTCCCTCGCAGCCACCGTTATAACCTATCCCACTTTCCTGGACCCACCCAAGGCTGTTGATGTTCGTGCTGCCGATATTCAGGTCAATTTGTACCCATCCGGAAGAAGTCCCCAGCGCCTGAACATAATCTCCAACATGGAGGGTGGTAATCAAGGCGGAGCCTGTGTCGGCGTCGGTATAGACCGGTGTGTCGCCCATCGACATCACATAGCACAGGTTTGTTATTGGACCAACGACGGTATCTACCTGCGAGCAATTCCCAGAGAGCTCCACCTGGTAGGCTTTTAAGATCCATCGGTTGCGGAAAATTCCGACATTGCCTGCCTGTGCCACACCGGGATCAAAACCAAAAAAGCCGTCTGCAGTTTTCACCTGCGGCTGGATGGCTTCCCCGGCGTCAAGTGTGCCAAACACATCCGCAGCCGCGCTGGGTCATTGTAAACAGTCACAGGAGCAACTGGTGTCAATTGGCATGGGCTGCAGGCAGCCAACAACACAACTATCGCGAGGATGATGGTGGTCCCTTGCATTGCAACCTCCCTTTCATGAATTAAGTATAGTGCCAATTTGCGAGGATAGCGCACACAAGGTGGATAGCAATAGGATATAATCTCTTTGATCAAAACCACTCGGAAATAGGTGCAGTACCTGTGGAGAAAAACTCCTGAAAAACAAGGCCCTCCTATCCATTCACTGGTCAGAAAGCTCCACAGCCTGGTGCCCAAACCGAAGGTCATCGTCATGAGCAGCAATCCGGAATTCGGCAGAAAATACTTTAAAGCCGGCGCAGATGCCTTCATTAGCAAAGGTGATCAGCCCGAGTGGTTATTCGTAACTTTGCAACGGTGGTCCAGCCAACCCAACAGTGAGTTAAATCAAAGCTGAAAACCAACGAGAAGGAGGGCTTATAGAACCAACTCAACGACACTTACCAGCAGCACCCACAGACTAAATCATTCAATCATACATTCTGGAGGAATAAATGTTCGAACCAACTTCGTTCTTTGCAATGGCATGCGGCGGCCTGATTGCTTCATTGTTCGGGGCGCTCCTGTGCTTCTTCGGCTACCGGCTGTTCCTGGTCCTCCTGCCCATCTGGGGCTTCTTCTTTGGCCTGGTACTGGGCGCTCAATCGATGCAGGCCATATTCGGCACCGGCTTCTTATCCACGATCACCAGTTGGGTGGTGGGATTTGTAGTCGCCGTCGTATTTGCCGGTCTCTCCTACCTGTTTTATTTCTTTGCCGTGGCCCTCATCGCCGGTTCACTGGGCTATATCGCGACGGCAGGAATTTTATTGGCACTTGGCATGGAAATGAACTTCCTGACCTGGCTGATCGCCATCGTCGTCGCTGTCGCATTGGCCTTCGTCACGCTGCGCTTTAACCTGGCCAAGTGGGTGATCATCATTGCCACCGCGGTTGCCGGCGCAGCGGTTGCCTTCGGCGCTTTCTTTGTCATGTTCTTCCCGCATGCGCAGCTGCTGGAGAACCCCATTCGGGCTTTCCTCAATCAATCGCCGCTGCTGGCGATCACGGCACTCATCTTTGCCGCCGTCGGGATTGTATTCCAGTTCCGCTCCACCAAAAGCTACACCGTGGTCGAGTACGACAATTGGGCTGAAGAAGCATAACAACAATTTCAAGAACAACCCAGGGCCAGGAAGCTATCCGTGATTCCTGACCCTGGGTTCTAGACACAGGGTTGGAAAAGAAGTTTGCACGCCCCAGCGCGTTCACAATCCTGTTTATCCTAGTTGACCACCTGCTTCCTGTTGTTCGGCATCCTCAGGCGGCTGTCCGAAAAAAACCTGATGGATACCTTCGTCGATGGAGCCCAGGACATGTGGGGCGTGGCTTTGATCATCGGTGTGGCTCGCGGCATTACCGTATTCATGAACAACAGTCTGACAAATGACCCATACGCCAGGAATTTACTGGCTTTAACCGGCATTTAATGACCGGTCCTGCTATCCACACTATACTGAGATAATCAAATCCACCCACAAATAAGGAGACCTGATATGGCTTTCAATTTACGCAACCGAAATTTTCTTTAAAGAGCTGGATTTCACCACTGATGAGCTGAAATTCCTGCTCAAGCTTTCCGCCGACCTGAAAGCGGCAAAATACGGCGGCTACGAGCAGCCAAGACTAACAGGCAAGAACATTGCCCTGATCTTCGAAAAGACCTCCACCCGCACGCGCTGCGCCTTCGAAGTAGCCGCCTACGACCAGGGCGCTCACGTCACTTACCTGGGACCCTCCGGCTCGCAGATCGGCCATAAAGAGTCGATGAAAGATACCGCCCGGGTGCTGGGGCGCATGTACGATGGCATCGAGTACCGCGGTTTTGGCCAGGAGCTGGTGGAAATCCTGGGCAAGTATGCCGGCGTTCCGGTGTGGAACGGCCTGACCGACCAGTTCCACCCCACCCAGATGATCTGCGACATCCTGACAATGATGGAGCACAGCGACAAGCCGCTCAATCAGATTGCCTACTGCTACCTGGGCGACGCCCGCAATAATATGGGAAACTCGCTGATGGTCACCGGCTGCAAGCTGGGCATGGACGTGCGCCTATGCGCTCCCAAGGCACTCTGGCCGGAGGACGAGCTGGTGTCCACCTGCCGGGAGATCGCCGCCGAAACCGGCGCCCGCCTGACCCTTACCGATAGCGTGGCCGAAGGCGTCAAGGGCGTCGATTACCTGTACACCGACGTGTGGGTCTCGATGGGCGAGGCCAAAGAGGTGTGGGACGAGCGCATCAAGCAGCTCAAACCCTACCAGATCAACATGGACGTGGTCAAGAAGACCGGCAACCCCAAGGTAAAGTTCATGCACTGCCTGCCGGCTTTCCATAATCGCGAGACCAAGGTCGGCGAAGAGATGTACCAGCACAGCGGCATGGAAAGCCTGGAAGTAACCGAAGAAGTATTCGAATCCGAGTATTCCATCGTCTTTGCTCAGGCGGAAAACCGCATGCACACCATCAAGGCGATTATGGTCGCTACATTGGGAGATTGATTTCATCCGGATGCGGCGCACGCGAACGCCCCGAGCGCCGCATCTGGCACTGCGCTTTCTCTTGCGACCAGGCATAGAGGCAAAGGAATTCCGATGCATGATATTTCCTACCATCTGAGAGCCCAACATGCGCCCATGAAGGCCGCACTGATCGAGCTGGTACGCATCCCCAGCGTATGCGACGAAGGCGCCGGCGGGTATCCCTTTGGCGAGGCAGTAGACCAGGCGCTGCGCAAGGCGCTGAAAATCGCCGGCGTCCTGGGGTTTAAGACTTATTACGACGATGGCGGCTACTACGGCTATGCTGAGGTCGGCGAAGGGGAGGAGCTGCTTGGCATCCTGGGGCACCTGGATGTGGTTCCACCCGGCAAACTGGATGATTGGACGAATGACCCCTTCGACCCGGTGGAGAAAGACGGCATGCTGTATGGGCGCGGCACCCAGGACGATAAAGGCCCGCTGATGGCTGCCTTGTTTGCGGTAAAAGCCCTGCTGGATGCCGGTATTATGTTCAATAAGCGCGTCCGTTTCATCTTTGGCACCGACGAAGAGACTCTCTGGCGCTGCATCAACCGCTACAAAGAGATAGAAGAGCTGCCCGGGATGGGTTTTTCGCCCGATTCCCGCTTTCCACTGACTTATGCTGAAAAAGGGCTGCTACAGCTGCGCCTGGAAGCCGCCAACCAGAGCGGCATCACTCTCAGAGGCGGGTCAGCCTTCAACGCAGTGCCGGATGCGATGCTCTACACCGGGAAGCGTCAGGTTGAGCTGGCCGGCAAGCTCACCCATCTGGGGTTCCCTTACCAGGAGCTGGCCGGCGGGATCGAAGTTAAGGGCAAGGCCGCCCATGCCATGCTGCCTGAGGAAGGCATCAACGCCATCGCCCGGCTGTGCATGGCGCTGCAGGCCATCGGCATCGAGTCCAAAGCCATCAATTTTATTGCCCAGGAGATTGGGGAAGATCCAAACGCGACGAAAATATTCGGCAGATGCGCCGACGAGCCTTCCGGAAAGCTTAAATTCAATATCGGCAAAATCGACCTTGGCATGCTAGAGCAGATTTCGATCGACTGCCGTATCCCTGTGACCGTGGACAAGGAAGAGGTTGTCGCAAAGCTCATCGCGGCGGCAGGTAAGTATGGACTGGAATATAGAGAGTTCGATTGGCTGGCGCCGATTTACCTGCCCTTGGACCATTTTATGATCGAAACCTTGATGAAGGTGTATCGTGCCTTGAGCCGGGACCAGGTCTCGCAGCCTGTCTCTTCCGGCGGGGCAACCTACGCCCGCGCCATGGATAACTGTGTGGCCTTCGGCGCCCTCCTGGTGGGCGAAGAGCTGACCGAGCACCAACCCAACGAGCGGGTCCTGCTCAAGAATTTATACAAGGCCATGGAAATTTACGCACATGCCATCCACGAGCTTACCAGCTGAATAGGTGAAAAAGAATAAAGCCAGGCTACTGCATGACTGCAACATCACAAAAGCCAGTTAACGTAATCCGCGAGCCATCCCTGCTGGATGCGCTGATCCCGCTGATCTTCATGATCGTGATGCTGGCCCTGTCGATCGTCATATTCGGACTGGATGCATCCCTCGGTCCCCAGCAGGTATCACTGCTCATGAGCGCAGTGGTGGCAGCAGTTGTGGCGCACAAGAATGGACACTCCTGGGAAAAACTGGGGGAAGAAATCGTAACAGGCATCTCCCTCAGCATTGGAACGCCTGCGTCAGGCGCCTCTGACAGACCTGAGTAAATAATCGTCCATGAGTATTATGGTGAAAATAACCACAGAAAAAAAGATACCTGCAGGCTAGCGCATGAACAGTGAAAGAATTGGAACCGATTTAGAGACCCTGCCAGCCATTGCGCCGGAGCTGCTCGAGTGCATGCGCAAGCTTGGTAAATTCATGATCGCCTCCGGCAACTCGGTTGGCGTGGTCGAAAACACGCTGACCCGCATTGCCCTGGCATACGATGCGCAGTGCGAAGTGATCGCCCTGCCAAATATCCTGATGATCAAGATGGGCCAGGGGCAGCAAGTTTTGTCCGATTTCTCCATTCAGCGTTCTGCAATCCTCCCGCTCCATCAGATCTCTGCATCGGTGGAATTGATAGACCAGGTCATGAAAAAAAGCATCTCGCTGTCCGACGCTTCCCGGCAGATCGATCGCATCCTGGTCATGCCAACCCGCTTCCATGTGGTAGTTGTGGTCTTTGGCTACGTCATTTCGATCATTGGGCTCACCTTGCTCTTTCGCCTGGATATCGAAGCCTTGCTGGTGACAGGATTTGCCGGTCTGCTGGTAAGCCTGCTGATCCTGGCGTTCAAGAAATGGCCGCGCTTCGAACTGCTGCTTCCAGTGATTGCTGCCGCCCTGGTATCGGCCTTCATTTTCGGTTTGACCAAGTTGGGATTGGTCTTCGGACCGTCTAATTTGATCATTCCTCCCCTGGTCACCTTCCTGCCCGGCGCCACACTGACTACCGGGATGATCGAGCTGGCATCCAAGCACCTCTTATCCGGCTCAGCCCGGCTGATGTATGGCGCTGCTACGCTTTTCTTGTTGTTCATAGGGATTGGGATCGGTCAAAATCTATCGACTTTACCCGATTCTCTAGTATACATGTACGAAGCCAGTGTATTTCCCTGGTGGGCTCCGCTGTTGGGCACTCTGCTGTTTGGGGTGGGAACTTTCTTGCGGCTTTCGGGCGCCAACCGGGATTTATTCTGGATGCTTCTGGTGCTCTACATCGCCATGATCGGCCAAACCATCGGTGAGCAGTTTTTCAGCCCTTATATTGGCGCTTTCTTGGGCGCCATGTTGATGGCGCTAAGCTCCGAGCTGATCGCCCGCTCGCCGCGGCGTACCCCGGCACTGGTCTCGCAAATGCTGGCCTTTTGGTTCCTGGTTCCCGGGCGCGCGGCCTGCTGAGCGTGACCAGAAATCTTGAGCGAAGACTTACAAAGTGCCATGATAGGGGTCGGCGAGATGCTGGTATTGATCACCGCCATCACCCTGGGCGTTTTCGTCGGAACGCTGATTGTTTCGGCAAACAAATTCGTTCCGGTAACCACGGAGGACGGTCCCACACAATCGATTGCTATATAATCCTATGCTAACCAACATACTTTACATCATCCTGGCTATCCTGGCCACCACAACAGTATTTATCGCAGTGCGCACTTACCTGTTCGAAAGGTCGCGCGGCGCCGTCGAGGTAATCGATGGGCTGCCGGTTGACTCCCAACAAGTTGCCGAGCACCTGGCAGCGGCGGTGCGCTGCCAGACGGTGCCGCTGGACGAAACCGGCACGCCGGACCCACAAGCCTTTCAACAGCTCCACCAAATGCTGGAAGTAACTTATCCCCTGGTGCACAAAAAGCTAAAACGGGAGGTGATTAACGGTTACAGCCTGCTGTACACCTGGCAGGGCAGCCGGGCAGATCTGGAACCTGTGATGCTGATGGCGCATCAGGATGTGGTTTCGGCCAATCCCTCCGACTGGACTCACCCACCCTTCGCCGGAGAAATCGCCGACGAGTTTATCTGGGGGCGCGGCACGCTGGATATAAAAAACCAGCTGATCGGTATTATGGAAGCCGCCGAAGCACTGCTGCAGCAAGGCTACCGCCCTGAGCGCACCATCCTGTTTGGCCTGGGGCACGATGAAGAAACCGGCGGCGTCAACGGCTGCAAGGTGCTTGGGCAGCAGCTAAAAGCGCGCAATGTCCATCTGGCCGGAATTGTCGACGAAGGCGGCGGGATCATGGCCGGCCTGGCTGCCGGGGTGCGCGGCCCAATCGCCCTGGTCGGGGTGAGCGAAAAGGGCTACCTGACGGTCGAGTTTACCGTCAACGGCCAGCCCGGGCATTCCTCCACACCCCCGCCACAAACGGCCATCGGCATCCTGGCGCGCGCCCTCTCCCGGTTGGAAGCCCATCCAATGCCTGTGCACCTGGGGCGGCTGCGCCCGATGTATCACGGCATTGGCCACGCTGCCCCCCTGCACATCCAGGTTGCCTTTGCCAACACCTGGCTTTTCGGGTGGTTGCTGAAGCGTTGGTTGGTGCCTCTCCCCGAAATGAATGCCAGCATGCGCACGACGACCGCCCTGACGATTATCAATGGCGGCGTGGAGGACAACACCATCCCTGGCGAGGTCAAGGCCATCGTTAACTTCCGCCTGCTACCGGGAGATACCATTGCCGAAGTGCTGTGGCATGTCAGGAATGTGATCAAAGACGAGCGAGTAAAGTTCAAACCGGTCGAGGGTAAATTCAATGAAGCTCTCCCCATTTCCCCGCAGACCGGTCCAGCTTATGACAGCCTCGCATACGTCATCCGCCAGGTATTTGACAATCCGCCTGTCGCGCCATACACGATGCTGGGTGGCACCGACTGCCAGCACTTCGTGCCAGTTTGTGACAACATCTACCGCTTCACCTCCCTGGTGATGGACGAGAGCTTCATGGGGCTGGAGCACGGCATCGACGAGCGAATACCCATCGAAGGCATGGCCGGTATGGTCAAGTTTTACGCCCAACTGATGCAGGTTTGGGGCACCAAGGAAATGCGCACAGACAATATTGGATTCTCTATCCAAAATCCCCACCAGTAACTTGGTCATGGACAATGGTGTTTACTATACGAGTACTGGCACCAAGGATCATTACAAGGAGAGTAAAACATGACTAGCCTGTTTGGTGTCAATTCAGAAGTCGGTAAGCTGCGCAAAGTAATCGTACACCGCCCGGATCTGAGCATGAAACGCCTGACCCCCACCAATCACGATGACCTGCTGTTTGACGATGTCCTGTGGGTGGAACGTGCCCAGTGGGAGCACGACCAGTTTGTCAAAGCCATGCGCGAGCGTGGCATCGAGGTGTTCTACCACCTGGATCTGCTGGCCGAAGCCCTGGCAGCCTCTGAGGCAGGGCGTAAGAATGTAATTGAGATGGTGGCCTCCGAATATACCGTCGGCTGGTCGCTATTGGACGAAGTGCGTCACTTCCTATCCGGGATGCAGCCGGATTTGCTCGCCAAGCACCTGGTAGGCGGCTTGACCATCGGCGAGATGGAAGCTGCAGGGTTTGACCTGGCCAGGTTCAGGAAGATCTCCCTTGGCGCGGCCGCAGTAGACGACGACGGCTTTTTTGTCCTGCCGCCGGTGCCGAATTCGCTCTTCCAGCGCGACCCCTCCTGCTGGATTTACAACGGCGTGACGGTCAACCCGATGTTCTGGCCGGCCCGGCGCCGTGAATCCCTGAATATGCTGACCATTTACCGCTACCATCCCATGTTCCAGGACGCCGGCTTCGAATTCTGGTACCCAGAGCAAAGCTATGATGGAGGTTTCCCGATCCAGGACTTCGGCAAAGCGTCCATGGAAGGCGGCGATGTCCAGCCGATCGGGCATGGAACCGTGGCGATCGGAATGAGCGAGCGCACGCAGGCCCGCATGATCGAAATGGTCGCCAAGGCGCTGTTCGAGAAGGGTGGCGCTGAGCGTGTGATCGTGGCTGTGATGACCAAAGACCGGGCCCACATGCACCTGGACACCGTCTTTACCTTACTGGACCGGGATATCGCCACTGCTTTCCCCAAAGTGGTCAACAATATCCGTGCCATCAGCCTGCGCCCTGGTAAGAAACCCGGCGATTTCCATGTGACCGAGGAGAAAAGCTTCGTAGATGCAGTGGCAGACGCGCTCAAGATCAAGAAGCTTAATATCGTGGAAACCGGCGGCGACGAGTACCAGATGCAGCGCGAGCAGTGGGATGACGCCAACAACACCGTAGCCCTCGAGCCGGGTGTGGTTGTCTCCTACGAGCGCAACACCTTTACGATTTCCAAGATGCGCCAGGCCGGTGTTGAGGTAGTCGCCATTGCAGGGTTCGAGCTGGGCAAGGGCCGCGGCGGCGGGCACTGCATGACCTGCCCGATCTTGCGCGACGGAATTTAGGAGGACAACATGAACAAGGTATGGCCTGTGGTTTTCGGCCTGGTGGTTGGCCTGATGATCATAGCTCTGCTGGCCTTCGGCGCATCGGACCGGGAAAGCTACTGGGTTGCCAGAGGGCCGCTGACAACCCATGTGGTCATTGTCCAGCCGGCCAGTGACATCGTGTTACTATATCGTTTGCACCATTATTACGAGCGCTAATTCCCAAAGGAGAATATCATGGCGAAGGATAAGAAGAAAAACAAGAAGGGCAAGCCGAAGCAGGAACCCCAGGCAGTCCCCCCGACTCAGGTCGACGCATCTGTTGAACCACACCCACCACTGAGCCGAAAGGAGTTCGAGAAAGCTCTTGAGCCGATGCAGGTCGAGCTGGTCAAGCTGCAGGAGTGGGTCAAATACACCGGCGCCAAGATCTGCGTGCTTTTCGAAGGCCGCGATACGGCCGGCAAGGGCGGTGTGATCAAGCGTATCACCGAGCGGGTCAGCCCGCGCGTCTTTAAGGTGGTAGCCTTGGGCACACCAACCGACCGTGAGAAATCGCAGATGTACTTCCAGCGCTACATCCCCTACCTGCCTGCGGCAGGAGAGGTGGTGCTCTTCGACCGCAGCTGGTACAACCGTGCAGGTGTCGAACGCGTGATGGGCTTTGCCACACCGGAGCAGGTAGATTCTTTCCTGAAGAATACTCCATTCGTTGAGAATTCGATCATTGCCTCGGGCGTCATCCTGATCAAATACTGGCTGGAAGTCGACATGGAAGAGCAGGCCAAGCGCTTTAAAGAGCGCGACGAAGACCCTCGCAAGATCTGGAAGCTCAGCCCAATGGACGTGCAGGCTCAAGCGCGCTGGTACGACTACTCCCGGGCGCGCGATGCCATGTTTGCCGCCACGGATACCCCATCCGCGCCCTGGTACGTGGTCCCGTCGAATGATCAGCGGCAGGCGCGACTGAACTGCATCTCCCATTTCTTGAGCCTGATCCCATACGAGGAAGTGCCACGCGAGCCAATGAAGTTCCCCAAACGGCAAGCCAAAGGTGATTACAAAGAGCCGAATTATCCCTATCGCATCATTCCGCAAATCTACTGAGACTGGAGCTGAATTATGGCAGAACCATCAAACAAGCCAACCCATATGGTACACACCTGATCCCCGGAAGCGGTTGGCAAAGAGCTTGGAGTCGATCCGGCCAAGGGATTGAGCGCAGCCGAGGCGCAGCAGCGGCTTCAGAAGAACGGCCCAATGTCCTGGCTGGAGGAAGAAAGATCTGGCCTGCAGGCCTTCATACGCCAGTATAAGGATTTTATGCAGATTTTGCTTTTAGGCGCGGCTGTAATTAACCAAATAGTCACGCATGAATGGGGAACGACCATCGTGCTGGTGGTTCTGACGATCTTTAATGCAGTCCTGGGAATGAACAGGAATAAAGCTGAAGCCAGCTGGCTGCCCTCAAGAAGATGATGAAAAATATCGCCTGAGTGCGCCGGGATGGACAGGCGATTGAGATCGAAGCAGAGAACCTGGTGCCGGGTGACGTCGCGCTGATGGAGGCAGGCAATCGCGTCCCGGCAGATGGCCGCCTGTTTGTGGCGGCCAATGTCGAGATTGAAGAAGCCGCCCTGACCGGTGAGAGCGTCGCTTCACCTAAAAGACATAGAGATCATTGCCCAGGCTGACGCTCCCTTGGGCAACCGCCATTGCATGGCTTATATGAACACTTCGGTCACTCGCGGCCGCGCCGAGATGATCGTCACCACCACCGGGATGGGCACCGAGATGGGTAACATCGCCGATCTGCTAAAAGAGCAGCCGAAAGATCCCTGAAAGCAGTTCGACTGGTCATCATGCTCCTGCCGTCGGTTACTCGTGATCAAGGTCAAGAATGATTTCGAGTCATTTTCACTGCCGGTATTGCCCTGGCAATCTCCGCCATCCCGACCGGCATGCCGGCAGTCGTCACTACCATGTATTCCATGGGCACACAGCGTCCTGGCCGGACAGAACGCGATCGTCAAACGGCTGCCATCCGTGGAAACATTGGGCTCTGTCTCAGCCATCTGCTCGGATAAGACTGGCACGCTGACCCTCAATAAGATGACGGCGCGTGAGTTCACAATCCCGGGTCATAACCACTACAAGGTGACCGGCGAAGGCTACAGCACACAGGGGCAGCTGCTGCACGAAGGGGGCACCAAGATTGATCTGGATGCAGATCCTGCTGCCGATGGCCCTGTGCGCCGACGCCCGCCTGGACGGCGAGAACCTGATCGGCGACCCCACCGAAGGCGCCCTGATCGTTTTGGCCGAAAAAGGCGGCGTTAGCATCGAAGGCTCACGCAGCGAGTATCCACGTGTCGCCGAAGTGCCCTTCAATTCAGATTACAAGTTCATGGCTACCTTCCATAACATGACCAATGAGAAGGGCAAGCCCGTGGTACGCTGCCTTTGTCAAAGGTGCGCCGGACGTACTGATCGCCCGCAGCGGCTCATACTGGATGCCCGGCAGGCGAGGTGCTGCCGGTCACTGACGATAACCGCCACGTGGCACTCGCAGAAAATGAACGCATTGCAGCAGCGGGTGAGCGGGTCATGGTCGTGGCACGGCAGAGATTTCGATCCAGCAACTTTTGACCCCCAGGGCAAACTGATTGATCTGATGACGGACCTGACCCTTCTGGCGATGGTCGGCATCGTTGACCCGCCGCGAACGGAAGCCAAGGAAGCGATTGCCAAGTGCCACAGCGCCGGCATCCAGGTTCGTATGATCACCGGCGACCATGCCGTTACCGCAGCCGCGATCGGCAAAGAGCTGGGGATTACCGGCACAGCGCTTTCTGGCGCAGAATTCGCAGCCATGAGCGATGAAGCCCTGACCAAAGACCTCGACAACATCGGTGTGATCGCCCGTGTGGCCCCCGAAGACAAGATCCGCCTGGTGATCTCTGCTGCAGCGCAAGAGCAATATCGTCGCCATGACCGGGGACGGCGTTAACGATGCGCCGGCCCTGAAGAAGGCCGACATCGGCGTGGCCATGGGCATCACCGGCACCGAAGTCACGAAGGATGCGGCGGTGATGATCCTGACGGACGATAACTTTGCCACCATCGTCAAGGCGGTTGAATACGGCCGGGCTATCTACGACAACCTGTCCAAGTTCATCCGCTATCAGATGGGTATGCTGGCGGCGTTTATCATCAGCTATCTGGGTGCAGCATTCTTACCATCCTGGGTAGGCGTGCCCTTGCGTGTTGGTCGTCCTGTGGATCAAGTTCCTCATCCAGATACCCGTCGCCATCGCCCTGGGCTTTGATAAACCTTCACCCGGCTTGATGGATCGCAAACCGCGTCCTTTAAGCCAGCCCGTCCTGAATAGCGCACAATGGGTCCGCCTGGTCTTCATGGGTCTATTGATCGCCATCGGCACTCTGGCTATCGAAAGGTACTACGAGCCAATCGATCCTGCCGTGGCAGCCACCATGGGGTTTGTCGTCTTTGCGCTGTTCAATGTCGTCTTTGGCTTGAGCGCTCGTTTTGAAACCGGTTCGGTGCTCACCCGGGAAACATTTACCGACCGCCGCCAGTTCGGCTTCTCCGGGTTGGCCCTGCTGCTAATCGATGAAGTCATCAAGTTCTTCATGCGCCGGCAGCAGAGCTAACACCATTTACGTGATAACGACCTGTCATCCTGAGCGGAGCGAAGAATTTAAAATCCTCGCCCCGCTCGGAATGACTGAATAAATCAGGAGGTTTTATGGCACAAGCCAGAGCAATTCCCGCAGCCAGCGAGGTGCGTTTCAACCGCTTCCTGGCTCTCGTTTACCTGGTGATAGCGGCCGGAATGGTGGTCATCGGGGCGTTAGCGCTCTACCTGGACTTTATCAACCTGTTCTTGCTGCTCTTGCGTACATCCCGAAGATAATCAGCGTATAATTGAGCTTCAGCAACTGAAAGACGCATATGGAGGTGTTCTATAAGGTGATATTATCGACGCAAGCCCACACCAAATAGGTTCTATCTCTCGGTTATGACGAATGTTCCACTCTATATATATTCCCCTAAGGAGGATTCCATGTGTTGCTTTTTTGCTTCATTAGTGTTTTTCGGACCCCGCCTGGCTTTCCTGATCTACTGGCTGATTCCCGCCGGGCAGGTGAAAGTAAATCGAGCATTTGCCGATTTTAATTTGCCCTGGCTGGTAGGCATCCTGGGTCTGCTATTCGCCCCCTGGACCTTGCTGATGTATGTCATCATCTTCCCATTGAACGGCTTCGATTGGGTCTGGCTGGGCTTCGGCATTATGGCAGACGTCGCCAGTTACATCGGTGGCTATCACAATCGCAAGCAAGTGCCTATGTATCCGGAATCGGCTCCGTAAGCCAATATTACAATATGGATCTGGCCGGTTATTCCGACCGGCCAGATCCGTCTGGAAGTAACAATATGCAACATAAGAATGGAAAAAGAATTTCCGTATTCATCATCGGCGCTCTGGTGTTGGCTCTGGTACTGAGCGCCTGCGATGGTTCCGGGACCCCGGCGCCCACCCAGGACGTGTCCACGATCCAAACCCAGGCTGCGCAAACTGTTGTGGCCGATCTGACCGCAGCTGCGCCGGCTGTTACACAGGCGCCCGCTACGACGGCAGCGCCTACCCAGGCGCCTGCCCCCGGTCCAACCCCTAACCCGAATATTCCGGTGGCGGTTGTCCCCACCGCTGCTCCTGGTCAACCCTCCGCAATCGCCAACTTTAATACCACAATTTTTAGCGGCCCGGGTGAAAATTACGTCGTATACGGATCATTCCTGGGCGGACAGTCTGCCAGCGTGATCGGCAAAAGCGAAGACGACCTGTGGTGGGCGATCAGCGTGCCGGTCGCACCGGATGGTACCGGCTGGGTGAACAGCGGCTGGGTGACCGTCTCCAATGCGGATGGCGTCCCCGAGCTGCCCACTCCGCCCGTACCCGACACTGTCGAAATGGTGCCGCCTGGTCCGGATGATCCGCAGGCCACCACCATCGCTAACGTGTATGTGCGCACCGGCCCGGCCACCAACTTCCCGGCCTATGGCATTGCTCCCACCGGGGCAACAGGGCGGGTGATCGGGCAGAGTGAAGATGGGCAGTGGTGGGTGGTGCGGCTCAATCCCGCCAATGTCGGCGCCGGCTATGGCTGGGTGATGGCCCAGTATACTGAAGCCAAAAATGTTGAAGGCGTCCAGGTTATTAAAACGCCTCAAGCGCCTGTGACGGAAGCGCCTCCCCCGCCCGCCTCCGGTGTACCTTCGGCCACTGCTGTCGACTTTGTGAACGTGCGCAGCGGGCCAGGCACCAATTATGCAGTACTGGTAGTCGCACCTCCGGGCGCCGCCGGGGAAGTCAGTGGCCAAAGCGCTGACGGCGAGTGGTGGCAGGTGAGAATCTCCGGCCAGTTCTCGCCGGATGGGCTGGGCTGGGTTTCAGCGGATTGGGTGATAACCCAGAACACGGACAGCGTCCCAGTGGTAGATGCTCCAGCCGCACCCCCGGTGCTGGAGACGACCCCGCCCCCGGCTGGCACCGCCACCGGGTGCAGGCTGGTATCGCAGACCCCGGCCGATGCAACGGTCTTCAGCCCTGGCACCGGTTTCACCACTACCTGGGTGCTGCAAAATTCAGGCACCCAGAATTGGTCCGCCGGCGAGGTGGATATCACCTTCGTGGGGGCGGTCGAGAATATCGCCATGCACCAGGGCGCCGATCGTTACGACCTGTCCAGCACGGTCGAACCGGGCTGGACTTATAGCGTTTCCGTGCCGATGATCGCTCCGTTCGATCCAGGTACGTATGGAGAGCTGTGGCAGTTGGTGCTGGGCAACCAGCCAATCTGCCAGTTCTATATTTATATCAACGTTCAATAAGCAAGCAACAAGGAGGCTGTAACATGTTAGGACGAAACCGGCGGGAAGAACGCCGCGACGATCGCCAGCTTGGGCGACCGGGTGGCGGCAGCAACCGCTACCAGATGCGCCAGAAAATGGTCGCCATTGGCGACGACTTCTGGATCGAGAACGAGCAAGGCCAGAAAGTGTTCAAAGTCGACGGCAAGGCTCTGCGGGTGCGCCAGACTCTCATCTTCGAAGACGCCAACGGTAAAGAACTGTGCAAGATCCAGGAACGCATGCTGCGCATTAAAGACAGTATGGAAATCGAAGACCCCAACGGCCAGCAGATAGCACTGGTCAAGAAAGCCATGATCACTCCCTTGCGCGAGCGTTGGGTGGTTAAGATCAAAAATGGTCCCGATCTGGATGTGCAAGGCAACATCCTGGACCACGAATACTCCATTGGTGAGGGCCGCGATAAGGTGGCCGAGGTATCCAAGAAGTGGTTCCGCCTGCGCGACTCCTACGGTGTGTCCATCGACCCCGGTCAGGACGACGTCCTGATCCTGGCTGTGGCGGTATGCATCGACGAGATGGCCCACGGCGGGAAATAACCGGCTGCCATACTCGCCAGCGAGTTCGGGATGATCACCGGACCGTAAGGCGAACCAAAGGTACAAGTTCCACAGACAAAAGCAGGTGGCATTCTCAAACCAGAGAAAGCCACCTGTTCGTTTTTGCGGCATTCACAACAGGGAGAAGGAAGTGAGCCTTTGACAATCATCATTTTGGCTCTTGGACATCACCCCCACCCAGCTGGTTTGGTCCCCATGAAGCGCTAACCTACCTGGCCCAATACTGCCGCATCTTGCCTTGCACTGCATAGTCGTCGGCCTCGTCAATACTGGTAATGCGCGAGGCGTCCCAAAACAGTAACGGATCAGTCAGCAACACGAGAGAAAGCACACCATCGGGCAAAAGTGCCTCTTTTGGGATATTAGTAGCTCGCAAGTCCACCATCACCAACCCATCGCCTTTGGCAGGCTTAACGATGTAGAAACTGAGTTTCCCACTTTCGGGCTCCAGAATGGCGTCCTGGACTTCGCCGAGCAGGTTGTTTTGCCCATCGTATAACTCGACACCCAATAGTTGGGTGGCATACGCTACTTTATACACCGGACCGCCCGGGACATTGCAACTGGTTGCCAGCTTGCCGATGCGTACCGCTTCGGACCAGAACGTTCGCCCTGCACCTTCCCAATCCGTTGGCGTTAGCGGTTGCCCGGCAGGAAATATCGGCGCATCCGAGAACTGCTCCGGTACCAGGCGCAATTGGATCGTCTTATTCTGGGCGTCCAACACGCCGCTGTTGATCGTCACAGCTTCGAAGGGAATCACAACCCGACTTCCAGAGGCGACGTTAAGGCTGGCTGCCGGCTCCATCAGGATATAGATGATATAGGTCTCGCAAGTATTGACGATATAGTCGCTGGCGACACCCAGTTTATCCCCATTCTCATCCAGCACCTGGTAACCAATCAGGTTGGAGAGATGGGTCAACTCTGTGCGCATTTCTTGCGGGCGGATTTCGGCTGCCTGTGATTGTGTAGGTTTATCGCGCCTGACAGGCTCAGGATTGCTTTCTGCCGAGGCCTGCGTTTCAGCCGGAGCTGCTGGTTCTGTTTGGGAGGATTCTTCGGTTGGGATGTCGATTTCAGCGTCTGGTGGTGGCAACACTGCCTGGTTCTCCAGGCTGCTCTGATACCTTTTGTGTCAGACTGGCAGGCCGTCATGACGATAATCAGGCTCAGAAAGATGGCTAAATAGCAAGCTCGTGACATTAATTTATTCCTTTCATGTGATCCACCACTCAGCAGCGTGGTTAATGAGAAAAACCCTGAAACCTTCTCTTCTTATCAATATAACTGCGTTGAGTCTCAAAAGTGTCACAAGCAGCTGTGGGCTCGATAGCCAAACGCGCCAAAGTTATCCGCGGCGGCAGCGAAGTCGGCAATACCCTGTCAGGCGAGATCGAGCACCGGCATGCCCTCTTGCCGGTTCACCTGCAGTTAGATTCTTTATTTCATTTCTTCTATGGATATTTTCAACCGATTGAGATTAGTCTTAATGCCCTCAAATCCACTCTGTGCATCCACCAGTTTGGTGCGTTCGGCGCGCACAAAGCGTGAATAAGGTGCAATCGCTTCATTGATCCTCTGCAGGCTGCGCTCAATCTCGCGTTGGAATTGACCCCTGAGAGTCTGAGTTAATTGTTCACGCAGTCCAGCCACCTTATTGCGCAGCTCCGATTTCGCCCTGCGCCGCTGAGCAGGAATTACAAATAGACCAACGACTGCCAGCAGACTGGCCAGCAGGATGCCGGTCACATCGGCAGCCATCGTGGTGGCGAGGATCGCGACCAGGGTGCCCAATCCAACTGCGCCCACTTCAATCGCCGCTGAAGCCGCCACCGCCGCCTGGGCGTTTTCGGCAATGGTTTGAGCTTCGAAGTCTTTATCGTATGTTTCTACAACCCGCTGCGCCTCTCGTCCGACTGCATCCATCAGACGCTCACGGTCATAGGCAAAGCTGGCGTTTGCTCCGCCCACAATGCGACCCTGGTGTGCTCGCTTGCGATCGGCCAGGTAATCATTGACCGCTTTCCATTGGCGCAAGTCGCTTTCCACCAGCCAGTCGATCAATTCATTCACCTTTTTTTCAATTTGCTGGGGAACATCCGCTACGACCTGGTGGTTGAAGGCTTGTTGAATCCGTTGCTTATTGAGCAAATCAAAGACACGCGCCAGTCGGAGGGTCTCATCAAAGTAATCCTGGCCGCGCTGCTCCATTTCAAACAGGATGTTCTCGATATCCGCCATTCGAAATTGGAAATCGCGCTGCATATCTTCTTTGTAGAGACCCAATTGGGCTTCGACATCCGACAGCATGTCTATGTCATCCTTCAACAAGCCCAGACGATCACCTACGACGTCAAGATAGTTGCCAACCTGGAATAATCCCACTCCCAATGGATTGAGCAGCTTCAAGCGAATACGGCTGATTTCATCCAGAGTTTCATAAATGTAGCTTTCCAAAAGCTCAAACCGGCTGGGCTCCCACAGCTGAGATTCTCCTTGCTTCGCTCTTTGCGCCAGTTTGGCGCTGACCGGGAATATTTCGGGGGTGATGCCCAGTAATTTCAGTGCGTTTTCGCTGACGAAACGCACTACATCCTTCAGCTCGTCCGGATTTTCCAAAAGGTCGATTTTATTGACAACGATGACAACCTTCTTGCCCCAGTCGCGAATGCGCTCTAAAAAGAGGCGTTCACTTTCAGTGAATGGCCGGTCTGTGGAAGTCACGAATAACACCAGATCGGCGCGTGGGATGAAGTTAGACGTAATCTCTTCGTGAGAGCGGATGACAGCATTCGTCCCAGGGGTATCGACGATGCTGATTTCACTCAACAGGTCAACCGGCAGCGTGATGACATGGTGATTTTCATCCAGTGCCTGGCGAGCCTCGGTTCGGCCCGTAGCGAATGGTGTTGATCTGGGTTGTGGTAGGTGTAACGCCTTCTTTGAGCAGGCGTTGGCCCAGCAAGGCGTTGATGAAAGCGCTTTTTCCAGCGTTGAATTCGCCCACCACCACCAGCAAAAATAACTCATCGAGCTGCTCCAGCGATTTTCCCAGCGTGTCTGAATCGCTAGGGTCGGCGCCAAATGCAACCATCGCCAGCCGCAAGTCGGTCAATAACTGACGTTCATTCTTTAGGAGGCTTTCTTGTTGTTCGTTCAGTATATGCAAGGTTTTAATCCAGATGCCTCTGAAACGCTATCTGAGAAATTGGAATATGAGCAGTATCACCCTCATCATTATAGCAAATCCGATCTGGTTTTTGGGTTATCAGACCCTGGCGATATGAGAGATTCAGCCAGGTGTAAACAGGATCGCCAGGTTCTCGCTGAAAGGAGAGCATGGTGTTCTGACCGAGAAATATGGAGATTTGATCGCTGTGCGGGCGCCCGTCATTGAGATCCAGCATGCAAACGACGATGTACAGACGTGCGCACAGCCGACCACTCGGGTCGATGATGCGCTCTGATCGCTTACAACCCTGCCTCAGCGAACGCAGCCGCTACGATCTTCTGCGCCTCCTCAAAGATCAGCTTGAGATGGTCTGACGCCGCGAAAACTCTCGGCGTAGATCTTGTAGATGTCTTCGGTGCCTGACGGTCGGGCGGCAAACCAGCCATTTTCGGTGACCACCTTCAGCCCGCCGATCGGAGCATCATTGAAAGGTGCTCGGGTAAGCTTGGCAACGATCTTCTCACCCGCCAATTCTTGCGCTACGACCATTTCTGGCGAGAGGCGCTCCAGCGCAGTTTTTTGGGCTGGTGTAGCGACGACATCAGTGCGTTCATACACCGGGTCGCCGAATTGCTCTGTCAGCGCCCTGTAATGTATGCCTGGATCGCGGCCTGTTACGGCAGTGATCTCGGCTGCCAGCAGATCGAGGATGATGCCATCCTTGTCGGTAGTCCATACGGTCCCGTCGTGGCGCAGGAAGGATGCGCCGGCGCTCTCTTCGCCGCCAAAGCCAAAAGATCCATCCACCAACCCATCGACGAACCATTTGAAGCCCACTGGCACTTCGGCCAGCCGCCGGCCCAGGTGCGCGGCCACGCGGTCAATCATCGAGCTGGAAACCAGCGTCTTGCCGATGGCCGCATCGGGACGCCAGTTTGGCCGGTGCTGGTACAGATACCAGATGGCAACCGACAGGTAATGATTGGGGTTCATCAGCCCGACGCTGGGCGTAACGATGCCGTGCCGATCGGCGTCTGAGTCATTGCCGAATGCGATATCAAACCGGTCCTTGAGCACGATCAGGCTTGCCATGGCATAAGGCGACGAGCAATCCATGCGGATTTTGCCGTCTTTGTCCACCGTCATAAAGCCAAACGTCGGATCCACCCGCGGATTAACCACCTCAAGGTTCAGCCCGTACATCTCGGCAATCGGCTGCCAGAAGGCAACGCTGGCGCCGCCCATGGGATCGACACCGATCTTGAGGCCGGAAGCTTTAATGGCGGGGATGTCGACGACGTTGCGCAGGTCTGCTACGTATGGGGTGATGTAGTCGTATAGATGCGTGGTTTCGGCTTTCAGCGCGCGGGCCAGGGACACGCGCTTGACCTCGAACAGCTCATTCTTCAGTATTTCATTGGCGCGTGCCTGCATTGCCCTGGTTGTGGTGGTGTCGGCAGGCCCGCCGGCGGGTGGGTTGTATTTGAAGCCGCCATCGTCAGGTGGATTATGCGAGGGCGTGATCACCACGCCGTCGGCCAGCCCGGTGGTCCTGCCGCGATTGTAGTTGAGAATAGCGTGGGAGATGACCGGTGTGGGCGTATACCCGCCGCCGGCATCGATCATGATCTCCTGTTCGTTTCCGGCGAACACTTCGACTGCGCTAATGAATGCCGGATCTGAGAGAGCGTGCGTGTCTATGCCGATGAACAACGGGCCAGTGATACCCTGCGCCTGGCGGAATTCACAGATAGCCTGAGAGACTGCCAGAATGTGGGCTTCGTTAAAGCTGTCTCTTAAAGGATGAGCCGCGATGTCCGGATGTGCCAAAGGCAACACGCTGGGCCGGGTCGCCAGGGTCCGGTTCTCGGGTGTAGTAGGCCGAGATCAGGCGTGGCACATTGACCAGCATTTCGTAGGGGGCAGGCTTACCCGCCAGGGGATGTAGACTCATCGATACGCTCCTTTTTCATAGTATGAAAGCTGCAGGCTAGTAAACCATTTCGTTTTCAGTTCGTCGATATGTGACCAAACCGGCTAGTCTCTACGGCTGATAGTGCTGCCGCTCGGAACTTCAAGCTGATCGTAATCTTCCTGCGACGTGCTGGGATCTATCCGGCAGTTCCGCCCGATGCTGGCGTTGGCAGGGATGCTCAACCGGCTGCCCTGGCCGCCGGCCAGGATCAAGGTCAGTACATTCATAATTCCTCCTCTCGGGTTGATGGTTAGATTTTGACCATCGCCAACAGGCAGTCGATTGTCGGCTAACCTTCGCTCTGCATCTGATGTATCGCGTTGATCAAGCCGTTCGTTGAAGCATCATGGCTATGAACCAGGGCGTCACTCTGCAGCTCCGGCAAGATAACCTTGGCGAGCTGCTTGCCGAGCTCCACACCCCATTGGTCAAATGAGTTGACATCCCAGATAGCGCCCTGGGTGAAGATTTTGTGCTCGTACAACGCGATGAGCGAGCCCAAGAACCTCTGGTGTCAGCTTTGGGTAGAGGAAAGAGTTGGTCGGCCGGTTGCCGGGGAAAGTCTTGTGAGGCACCAGCTCTTCCAATTCAGCACCACTCATGCCCTGCGCTGCCAGCTCGCGCGCGCGCTTCGTCCGGTGTCTTGCCCTTCATCAGCGCCTCGGTCTGGGCCAGGTAGTTTGAGAGCAGGATCGGGTGGTGATCGCCCCGCGGGTTTTGGCTCTGCGCTGCAGCCAGGAAATCGCAAGGGATCAGCTTGGTGCCCTGGTGGATCAACTGGTAGAAGGCATGCTGGCCGTTGGTGCCCGGTTGTCCCCAGATGATCGGCCCGGTGGTGTAAGTCATGGATCCGCTCTCCATCACGGGTGACACCTTTGCCGTTGCTTTCCATATCGCCCTGCTGGAAATAGGCCGGGAAGTGCACCAGGTATTGATCGTAGGGGAGGATGGCGTGCGATTGGGCGCCGAAAAAGTTGTTGTACCAGATACCCAGCAAGGCCATAATGACCGGCAGGTTCTTCTCGAAGGGTGTGGAGCGGAAGTGCTCGTCGACAGCGTGCGCGCCGCCCAGCAGAGCCTCGAAGTTGTCCATGCCCAGGTAGAGCGCGATCGAGAGGCCGATTGCCGACCAGAGTGAATAGCGGCCTCCTACCCAGTCCCAGAACTCGAACATGTTTTTCGGGTCGATCCCAAATTTTGCTACGGCGGCCGTGTTGGTGGACATGGCCGCAAAGTGCCTGGCGATCGCGGCTTCATCCCTGGCCGTGTCCAGGAACCAATCCCGGGCTGTCTGGGCGTTGGTCATCGTTTCCTGGGTAGTGAAGGTCTTGGAGGCCACCAGGAAGAGCACCGTTTCTGGATTCACGAGCTTCAAAGTCTCGACCAGGTCGGTGCTATCGACGTTGGAAACAAAATGGACGCGCAGGCCGGGCTTGCCGTAGGGCTTCAATGCCTCACAGACCATCTTAGGGCCGAGATCCGACCCGCCGATGCCGATATTGACGACATCGGTGATCGCCTTGCCCGTATAACCCTTCCACGCACCCGAGCGCACCTCCTCACTGAAAGAGCGCATGTGGGCGAGCACACGATTGACCTCCGGCATGACGTCCACGCCATCCACGTAAGATCGGCCGGTTGGAGCGGTTGCGCAGGGCCACGTGCAGGACGGCGCGCTTTTCGGTGTTGTTGTACTTTTCGCCGGTGAACATGGCTTCGATCTTGCCGGCCAGGTTCGCCTGGCGCGCGAGATCGCACAACAGCCGCATGGTCTCCTGTGTCACGCGATTCTTGGAATAGTCGAACAGGATGTCACCCATTCGCAATGAAAAACGCTCGAAGCGCTGCGGGTCCTGGGCAAAGAGGTCGCGCATGTGCACCTCAGCCATCTCGCTATGGTGATCCTGCAGCGCTTGCCACGCCGGTAATTCAACAGGTCCAGGCATGTCTCTTCTTGCCTCCCAACGAATCAGAATTACAGATAGTAGTCGAAATCGTGCTCGGTGCGCACCTTCCGCCGGATGACGAAGATGTGCGCCGGCACGGTCTGCGGATTCAGCTCCACATAGTTGCGCGCGCCATGCCAGAGATAGCGCGCATCGGTCAGCAGGTCGTGGGCCTGGTACGGCTGCCGCGGATCAAGGCCCAGCTCCTCCAGCGGCAGCGTGATGAAGCCGGACTGCTTGTAATGCGGATCGAGATTGACCACGACCAGCACCTCATTCGAGCCGTCCTCGCTGCTCTTGGAATAGGCGATGATCTGCTCGTTGTCAACTTCGTGGAAGCGCAGGTTGTGGTTGGCCCGAAAAGCCGGATTGTCGCGCCGGATCTGGTTCACCTGGCCGATCAAGCTGCTGCAGGCTGTCGGGCCGGTCGAGGTCCCAGGTCCTGATCTCGTATTTCTCTGAGTCCAGGTACTCTTCCCGGCCGGGCGCGAGCGGACGGTTTTCGCACAGCTCGAAGACCGGCCCATAGATGCCATAGCTGGGTCCAAGCGTGGCCGCCAGGATGAAGCGCGCCATGTGGGCCGGGCGCCCGCCGAACTGGAGATACTCGGGCAGGATATCCGGCGTGTTCGGCCACAGGTTCGGGTCCGAAGAACTCCTTCACTTCGGTCTGCGTGAGATCGGTCAGATATTGGGTCAGCTCCCATTTGGTGTTGCGCCAGGGGAAGTAGTTGTAGGACTGGGTGAAACCGGCTTTGGCCAGGCGGTGCAGCACCTTCGGGCGGGTGAACGCTTCGGCCAGGAAGATGGCTTCAGGGCAATCCCGCTTGATCTCTGCGATCAGCCACTCCCAGAAAGCGGAAGGCTTTGGTATGCGGGTTGTCGACTCGGAAGATGCGCACGCCCTGGTCGACCCAGAACTGCACCACGCTCTTCAGCTCTTCCCACAGCTCGCGCCAGTGCATCGGTCTCGAAATCGAAGGGATAGATGTCCTGGTACTTCTTGGGCGGGTTTTCGGCGTACTGGATGGTCCCATCGGGGCGCTTGCGGAACCACTCCGGATGCTCGGTGACATAGGGATGATCGGGCGAGCACTGGAAGGCGATATCCAGCGCCAGCTCGAGGCCATACTGGGCGGCAGAGTCTACCAGGTGCCGGAAGTCGTCCAGCGTGCCCAGCTCCGGGTGAATGGCTTTATGCCCGCCCTCTGCCGCACCGATGGCCCAGGGGCTGCCCGGGTCATCTGGACCGGCTGTCGTCGAGTTGTTGCGCCCTTTGCGGAAGCTGTGGCCGATCGGGTGGATCGGCGGCAGGTAGAGCACATCGAAGCCCATGGCGGCCACATATGGCAGGCGGGCCTCAAGATCCTTGAATGTTCCGTGGCGCCCTGGCACGGGCGAGGTCGAGCGCGGGAACAGCTCGTACCACGCCCCGAAGCGGGCGCGCTCGCGATCCACCTGCACGCCGAACTCCTGCTCGTAGGTGGTGGCAGAAGAGCCGCTCAGCATGCCGGCGCATCAGGCCGGCCAGCTCTGCCGAGAGCGCCCGGGCGAGGCCGTCCGGGCCGCCGGCCCGCACGGAGTCGGCGTAGATTTCATGCCAGGCAGCCTCTTTGGGAGACGCACGTCTACCGGCGGCCGCGATCATCTCTGCGCCGATCATCAGATCGACCGTGACATCCTGCTTGGCTTCGACGCGCTTTGCCAGGGCGTGCGACCAGGTCTTGAAGCGATCAATCCAGGCGCTCACCGTGTAGAGATAGCGCCCAGTTCCTGCTACCTTGAATGAGCCTCGCCAGCGGTCGTTGACCAGCGGCTCCATCGGAGCTTCGGTCCACTGCGGAGTCGCCTTCTTTCTTGTAGAGCAGCGCGCAGGAGATCGCGTCGTGGCCGTCGGTGAACACATCGGCTTCAACAATGACTGTATCGCCGACAATCCGCTTGATCGGAAATGCGCCATCATCGACCCGCGGCGTGACATTCTCGATGATGACCCGCGTCCTACCGTCTTGTTCTAGTGCATTGCGTGACACAGCCTGAATTCTCCCGTCGTGTTCTTGCTTACGAGACAAGACAGCGATCTGTACAGATCCAGCGTCCGCTGTGCGATCGCGGTCCAGCTGAAGTGGTCCTCGACGCGGCGCCGGCCGTTGCGTTCGAACTTCTCGCGCAGGGCGGGATCCAGCGCCACTCGATTGATCCCATCGGCCAGTTCCCGCGAGAACTTGGCCGGGTCGACCGGGTCAAAGGTGCCGGGCTTCAGCTCCAGATCGACCAGCAGGCCTGTCTCCCCGGGCACGACCACTTCGGGGATGCCGCCGACCGCCGAGGCAACCACGGCGGTCTCGCAGGCCATGGCTTCCAGGTTGATGATGCCGAACGGCTCGTACACCGATGGGCAGCAGAACACGGCCGCGTTCGAGTAGAACTGGATCACCTGGTCGCGCGGCAGCATCTCCTGGATCCAGATGACGCCGGGACGATCGGCGCTGACCTCGGCCACCCGAGCGGCCATCTCCCGGCCGATCTCGGGCGTGTCCGGCGCGCCGGCGCACAGCACCACCTGGATCGACGGATCGATGTCGGGGATGGCGTTGACCAGGTGGATGATGCCCTTCTGGCGGGTGATCCGGCCGACGAACAGCACATAAGGCCGCTCGGGATCTACCCCGCGCTTCACCAGCGCATCCACGGCAGGATTGTGCTGGTACTGGTTCAGGTCGATGCCGTTGTGGATCACGTGCACTTTGTCCGGATCGACCGGGAAACAGCGCAGCACGTCGTTGCGCGTCTCCTGCGAGACCGCGATCACGGCGTCGGCTTCCGTGATGCCGTTGTTCTCGATCCAGGCGCTCAGGTGGTAGGCGTTGCCGAGCTGCTCCACTTTCCAGGGCCGCAGCGGCTCCAGCGAGTGGGTGGTCAGCACGAATGGGATGCCCCACAGCTTCTTGGCCAGGAAACCGGCAAACTGGACGTACCAGGTGTGGCAATGCACGACACTGGCATCCAGGTTGTCCTTGGCCATCGCCAGGCTGCGGTACATGGCATCCAGCGCCCCGCCGAAGCGTGGATCGGTGTTCTGCTTGGCCTCGGGCCATGCACCGTAGCCTTTCACGCGCAGGTTCGGCTCGGTCACATCCTGTTCGCCGAAGCAGCGCACTTCGACCGGCACCAGGCGCGACAGCTCCCGGCTCAGGTATTCGACATGCACACCGGCGCCTCCGTATACATGTGGAGGATATTCATTGGTGAAAAGTGCGACTTTACTGATCTCCGGCATTTGCCTTCTCCTATTCTTCCATTTTACTTTTTACGTCCGGATTATGCCAGCGCCATCTGAGCGGTCAGGTTAGTTTCAATCCTCTTAGCCCGCCCACGCAGGTAGATCTTGGTCAGCTCCGCAGCCACAGAGGCCATCAACGCGAATGGGATGATCCACAGCCAGTCGATTAATGCAAGGGACACTGTGCCGATGATGACTTACATGAACGGTACATAGATCACCGCAATCACCACAAAGATTGAGAAAACCACCGCCATGTTCTTCAAATTGTTGGAGAATACCCCGAGCTTGAATATCAAGATGCCCTTGGAGCGGTGCTATGTAAGACGATGTAGGCATGTGCGTGTTGGAGATGTGCCTGTTCGAAACCAGCCACAGCTGGTCAGCCCGGCGCAGGCGAAACGTGCCGAGCAGATCGAGGTGCAAGCGCCTTGCTGACATCTCTCCGTTTCTCTTTGAAGAGCAGCTGTTCGACTCACGGTGTTGCACCGATTACATCCTTGTGGTCTCCGGGCGTTCTTTACTTTGGCAGGTATGCCAGCACGCTGGTGATCAGACCGATCGCGACTTTCAACTTACCCCCGCCGCATTGCACTCGATGGGTAACTTCAGCGGAGCCCACAGTCGCAAGTGTAACACATCCGGCAGATCAAAGAGCGCGATTTGCCCACCGCCAAGTTGCCTTGCGCGTCGGTGGATATTTGCAAATGAGCTGCTCCATGAGGTATTTCCCTGGGTCAAAGATGTGCCGCGAACGCTTGCCAGTTTTTTTCTTAGGGGCGATCACGACTGATTTTTGGCCACTGCGAGAAAAGCACAAAGACACCCGGCAACGGTAAGCGTGCAGCGGTCGCTGCTTGCCCCGGCAGAAAACACCATAAATGCCTCCCACCTCGGTATGCTCGGCAATCGGATCGGGAATATAATGGAATCGGACCTGGATGAGGAAATCCAACGCGAGCTCTGTTCTGAACTCGCCGGAATAAGGGCCAGGGTCGATAGGACGAAAAGGTTCGGTCTACTCAATCCTTCGGATAATCACATCGTACATATAATACATGGGAGGTCTCGATGTTCAAGAAAGCAGTCTTTCCTGGGAAATACATCCAAGGCGTTGGCGCTATCGGCGAATTGCCCGCGCTGATCGATCTGCTGGGCAAGCAAGGACTGATATTGGCGTCGCCTACGGTGCACGACAGGGTGCTTCCCGGATGCGGTGTCGACTGGAGCGCCCGGTCCATCTCCATCGAAGTGTTCCGCGGCGAGTGCTGCGAGAATGAGCTGAGCCGGTTGTCCGCAACCCTGGCGCAAACCCATGCAGATGTTCTTGTCGGCATAGGTGGAGGCAAGACTATTGACACGGCGAAAATTGCCGCTGACCGGGCGGGCATACCGGTAATCATCGTCCCCACGATCGCATCGACCGATGCTCCGTGCAGCGGATGCGCCGTGTTGTACACTGAGGATGGGGTTTTTATTTCCGTGTTCTATCAAAAAACGAACCCGGCGGCAGTGCTCGTCGACGTGGGGATCATCGCTGCGGCGCCGACACGGTTCCTGGTAGCCGGGATGGGTGACGCGCTGTCGACGTGGTTCGAGGCCAGATCCTGCGAGCGCACCCAATCGGTGAATGAATGTGGCGGTTATAGCACAACTGCAGGGCTTGGCATCGCTAAACTCTGCTATGAAACATTGCTGAGCTATGGCACGGCTGCAAAACTTGCAAGCGAGAGACACCTCGTCACTCCAGCCCTGGATCGCATTGTCGAGGCGAATACCCTGTTGAGCGGAATCGGGTTTGAAAGCGCCGGGTTGGCGACGGCCCATTCCATCCACAATGGACTCACCGCGTTGGCCGAAACCCATTCGTTCTACCACGGTGAGAAAGTCGCCTTTGGGGTTTTAACTGGCCTCCATCTTACAGATGCGTCGTCGGACGAGGTAGCCACGGTTTACTCGTTCTGTGAGCATGTCGGCTTACCGACCACGCTTGCGGAAATCGGCCTTGGAAATGCCGACCGGCGACACCTGATGGAGGCAGCTGAAAAGGCTTGTGCTCCCAGCCAGCCCATCCATCACGAAGCGGGCCTGATCACTCCCATTAAAGTTCTCGATGCCATGCTGGCAGCGGACGCTCTCGGCCAAGAGAGAAAAGAACGCGGAGGAAATCACCAGATGGAAGAGCGCTGACCTGAGGGAGTCAAAGGGGACAAGCAGTGGTGGTCCCATAGAACTGGACACCATTTTGGGTGTTGTTAGGGAGACGCCTCGACTGGCAGAGTTTGAGAGCACCACCCGGGCCTTGAAATCTGGCTCGCCGACTTCGCTGCGCCAAATGCGGTTACACCTTCGTTGGCATGATTCGCCAGGAAAAGCTCATGTACTACCGCTGCAAAGGCGCATGGAGAACACCCAAAGTATGCGATACCCCCCATTTCCGTGTTCCGGACGTTGATAATGCCGTATGGGAATGGCTCAAGAGCACCTTGCTATATCCCGAGAATATTGCCATCGGCCTGCAAAACGTGCAGGAGAAAACCATCCGGTCAAATCAGTCTCTCTATGAAAGGCTAGATATAATTCAGAACCGCATCGACGGTACCATCAGGCAGCAAGAGAAACTGCTCGACCTGTATCTCAGCGACAATTTCCCGAAGGAGATGCTCCAGGAGAAGAAGTCAAGGCTGGAAGAAACCCTGGCGAACCTGCGGAAAGAACAGGCGGACATTTCGTCTCATCTGCAAACTACCGTTTTATCGGATGAACAAATCGAAGAGATCAAAGCCTTCTGTGATGCCATCCGCGACAGGCTGGAAAACGCCACTTTCGAGCAGAAACGACAACTGATTGAGATGCTTGACGTTCGTGGTACACTAGCCATCGAGAATGAAGAAAAGGTTATCTACGTAAAATGCCACCTTGGACAGCAATTGGTATCAGTTGCCCGAACATTGCCTTGGCAATGTAATCACAAGGGACACCCGATCATCATTCGGATACGACTGGTTCTACCCCCACCTGCTCTCTTTACCAGAATTGAAAACTTCTCCTCTCAAGATTACAGCCTTGGTGAGAGTTTTTCCTATGCTGAGCCAGTAAAAATCACCGCTTGAAATTGAATCTCACCCACATCAGTGCTGCCGTCGCTTCGGCAGGTTGATCCAGGTTTTCATTATTGGTTGCTGACAGGTGCATTCTCGATAAGACTAGCAAACGATTGTTCTCATCTGGCCCGCATCAATCAGCAGATTAAATGCAAATAACTGTATACCGTTGTCGTATTTCGGGATGTGTATCTCGGCGAATGGCAGCCTCAATTTTCGTCATTTCTTGTTCCGTGAGGTGGTAACCTCGGGCTTTTGGGATGCCCAAAGTCTGCCACGTATGTAAAAGTACATTCAACCAACTACTTAAATCCCTTTACGTAACAAATAATACAATCATTCCAGCGCAGCTTATCGCGGAAATCCTGCAGCCTGGTATGCTCGTCGATCAACAAGAATTCTATACCCGCCATATCAGCGAAATCTTGCATGTGCTCGGCAGTGACCGCATAACTGAAGCTGGTATGGTGCGCGCCGCCGGCATAAATCCATGCCGCTGCTGCCGTGGTCAGATTGGGACGCGGCAGCCACAGGGCACGCGCCACCGGTAATTTCGGCAGCGGTTCGTTGGTTGGGACGACATCGACCACGTTGGCGACCATGCGGAAGCGCTGGCCCATATCCATCATGGATGCGCAGAATCGCCGGGCCGGTATTGGCGTCGAAAATCAGGCGCACCGGATCGGCTTTGCCGCCAATCGAAAGCGGCAAAATATCCAGCCTGGGTTTGTTCGCCGCGATCAATTCGCAGATTTCCAGCATGTGCGCCCCCAGCACCTTGTCTCCGCTGGCGCTGAAGTGGTAGGTGTAGTCTTCCATGAACGAGACGCCGCCCTGCAGCCCGGCACACATCACTTTCATCGCCCGCACCAGCGCAGACGTTTTCCAGTCGCCTTCTGCGCCAAAGCCATAACCATCGCGCATCAGTCGCTGGACGGCCAACCCGGGAAGCTGCGCCAGCCCATACAGGTCTTCAAAAGTGGTCGTGAAAGCCTTGAAATTGCCGGCCTCCAAAAAGTTGCGCATGCCAACTTCGATCCGCGCTCCCTCCGCGCAGGGAGTGCATGACGATCGCCGCCAGGGCGCAGTGCGTTGACAACATCGTATTCGTCGAGATAAGCTCTCCACCATTTGATTGATCTCGGCTTCTCTAGCCTCGTCGACCGCCTTGACCAGATCACCAATGCCGTAGCCGTAGACATGCATACCCGAGCTGAATTTGGGCTTCAACTTTATCGCCTTCTGTAACCGCGACATCGCGCATGTTGTCGCCGAAGCGGGCTATCTTTGCGCCCTGCCAATCCGCCCAGGCAGCGGCTGCGCGCGCCCATACTCCCAGGCTGGACTGCACCGCCTCATCCTGCCAGTGACCGACCACGACCTTGCGATCGAGACGCATGCGGCTGCCAATAAAACCAAATTCGCGGTCGCCGTGCGCAGCCTGGTTGAGGTTCATGAAGTCCATGTCGATCTCAGCCCAGGGAATTTCGCGGTTGTACTGAGTGTGCAGATGGGCAAAGGGCTTTTTGAGCAGGCTCAACCCGGAAATCCACATTTTTGCGGGCGAGAAGGTGTGCATCCAGGTAATCAGGCCGATGCAGTTTTTGGATGAATTGGCCTCCAGGCACAGCTCATGGATTGCATCTGGAGTGGTAAGCACAGGTTTGAACAGCACTTTGACCGGCATATGATGCCGAAGCGTTAAGCGCCGCAGCAATCTCGCGCGAATGCTCGGCCACGATCTCAAGTGTCTTCGGGCCGTACAGGTGCTGGCTGCCAGTGACAAACCAGATTTCGTATTTGTTCAGGTCAATCATGATCGTGTCTCCTTTACTGCCCGTACACGTGGGTATACCGGTGGTGCAGCATTTCAACATCCTTCTTGTGGGATCTCGTCCGGGGTGCCGATTTGCAGCGCCATCCATACCGTCGCGGCTGCATCTTCAGTCATCACGGCTGCCTTGACGGCAGCCGTTGCATTTTTTCCAATGGTGAACACGCCATGGTTTTTAAGCAGCACCGCAGGCGATGTGCCGATGCTCTCGAGCACCACCTTCCCGATCGCCTCATCGCCGATCAGTGCAAACTCGCCGCACGGGATCGGCCCACCAAATTCGTCTGCCATGGCGGTCAGCACACAAGGGATGGGTTTTCCCACTGCCGCGAAGGCTGTTGCATAACGCGAATGCGTGTGCACTACGCCCCCCACATCCGGCCGGTGTTTGTAGATATACAGGTGGCTGAAAACATCCGAGGATGGCTTGAAAGCCCCTTCGACCAATTTGCCATCCAGGTCCATCACCACCATGTGCTCCGGGCGCATCTCTTCATAGCGGATTCCACTGGCTTTGATGACGACCAACCCAGTTTCAGGGTCGCGGGCGCTGACATTGCCGCCGGTCCACATCACCAGGTTGTTCTTTGGGCAGTTCAAGGTGCAGCTGCACCAGCTCTTCTTTTAGTTTTTCCAGCATGTCATTCTACCTCAGCGCATCCACGGCGGCTCTTTCGATGATCAGTCCCTTTTTGTAGCGCTCCATGAACGCCAAAAAGCTCTCGATATCCCTTGGATCGGGGGCTAATCGTCGTGCCTGTTTCCCCTGCAAAGACTTTGTTGGAAAGATAGGCTTCCAGGGGCTCATTCTCGGCTTTATGCAGCATATAGGAGGCAAGCAACGCAATCCCCCAGGCGCCGCCCTCGCCTGCGGTCTCCATCACGGAAACGGGGACATTCATCGCCGCCGCCATCACTTTTTGACCGACGTCCTTGGTTTTGAAAAAGCCACCGTGGCCGAGGACCTGGTCGATCTTCACTTGCTCCTGTTCGAAGAGAATGTCCAATCCGATTTTCAATGTGCCGAGCGCCGAGAACAGATGCACACGCATAAAGTTCGCCAGCGTGAAGCGGCTTTCGGGCGTACGGACGAACAGCGGGCGCCCTTCCTCAAAGTGCGTGATAGGCTCGCCAGAAAAATAATTGTAGGCTAGCAGATCGCCGCAATCCGCATCGCCCTCGAGTGCCTTTTGATACAGCATTTCAAATAGTTTGGATTGATCGACCTCTACACCAAGCGCATTGGTGAATTCCTGGAACAGGCTGACCCATGCATTCAGGTCGGAGGTGCAGGTGTTGCAATGCACCATGGCCACCGGTCTGCCTGCAGGCGTCGTCACCATGTCGATCTCAGGATAGACTTTCGACAATGCCTTCTCCAAAACAATCATGGCAAAGACGGACGTGCCTGCGGAAACATTGCCCGTTCGCTCTGCAACGCTGTTGGTCGCAACCATGCCGGTGCCTGCGTCGCCCTCGGGCGGACAGAGCGGTATACCCGCTTGCAGTTGTCCTGAGGGATCGAGCAACCTTGCGCCTTCTTCGGTAAGAATGCCTGCGCTATCCCCTGCTGCAAGGACTTTTGGCAGGATATCTTGCAGCTTCCACGGGAGGTTTTCCGCTTCGATCCGTTCGTTGAACTGCTCGAGCATGCGCTGCATCATAATTATTGGTCGTGCTGTCGATGGGGAACATGCCCGATGCTTCGCCTACGCCCAACACGAATTGCCCCGTCAGCTTCCAATGGACATAGCCCGCTAGCGTGGTCAGGTAGCTGATATCCTTGATATGGGATTCCCGGTTCAATATTGCTTGATAGAGGTGCGCAATGCTCCATCGTTGCGGGATGTTGAATCGGAGCAGCTCGGTGAGTTCCTTGGCTGCCTGTTCGGTCATTGTGTTTCGCCAGGTACGAAACGGGACGAGCAGATTTCCGTCTTTATCGAAAGCTAAATACCCATGCATCATGGCGCTGAAGCCGATGGCGCCAATGGTTTGCAGCGGGGTGTCGTATTTCTCTAGAACCTCGTTGCAGAGCTTCCGATAGCTGTCCTGCAAGCCTGTCCAAACATCCTCCAGGCTGTATGTCCAGACACCGTTTTCGTACCGGTTTTCCCAGTCATGGCTTCCGGATGCGATCGGCGTATGATCCTCGCCGATCAGCACCGCCTTGATGCGACGTTGAGCCGAACTCGATGCCAAGAACGGTCTTTCCATTCGCGATTGCTTTTTGTATGTCGTTTCGATCCATGTCCATGCTAATCTCCAAATTATTCGTCAGTTTCTAAATCGAACTATTCTTTGAATTTTCGGATTGGATGTTAAGTAATAAACCATATGTTCTATAACAATTTTGATAAACTCAGGACATGGCAATAGTCCGAAGGTATCATCGTACAGATCAAGAATTGCAGGCCATCGAAGCGGCCATCCGTTATGACAAGCCTCCTGAAGTTGGAATGAAAAAAGGGGGGGGGGGGGGGGGGGGAGGAGTACAGATCAAGAATTGCAGGCCATCGAAGCGGCGATCCGTTATGACAAGCCTCCTGAAGGCGGATAATTGCATCGCATTAATGGAAGTGATCGAATATATTTTATAGACTACTACAAGCCTACCCGTGCGGCTACTATGGTGAACCTATCGAAGCCTACACCTGCTTCACCGTGCCGGTGACAAGTTTCGTTCCTTCAAGAATAGGACAAGATGGTTGGTTTTTGCAGGTAATTTTCATCAATAATCGAGTGAGTAATTGGAATTGATTTTATAAGTGTCAATGTAAACTCTTGTGGAATACCAGCATTAGGAAGTGAGTTTACCTGTAGAACTTTCCGTCTAGCGATAATTTATTGCCCTTGTACAACAAGCAGAATTTCCTCATCTGATCGTCAAATATCATGATTTATGCATGAGGCACGACGGACCAATTCGGGCTGAAGTAACACCTCCCCATCCAGACATTCTTTACTCTCGCCACCTTCAATTATTTGGATCAAGAGACGAGCAGCGACAGCACCTACCTCACGCATAGGCTGTCGGATTGTCGTTAATGGTGGATCAGAATATGCAGCGGCAGGAATATCGTCAAATCCTATAACCGAAACATCTTCAGGAACCTGCAGGCCGGCTTCTGATAGTGCTCTCATTGCTCCTATGGCCATCTGATCGTTGTGCACGAAGAGGGCGGAAAATGTTTTACCCTCCATCATCAATTGCTTTGCTGCCTGGTATCCACTCACATAAGACCAGTCACCTTCGCGCACAAACTCAGAGCCAATAATAATCCCCTTCGACTTCAACTCCTGGTTGAAACCTTCTGACCGGTCATTGACAGCTTTCCATCGTGATGGACCACATATCATCGCAAATTGCTTATGACCACCCTCTATCAGATAATGTGCGGCTAATCGCCCTCCAGAGTAATTATCAACATCCACTACTGTACAGAGCTGATCTAAAAAGTGATAGGCCGTCGTAACGACAGGTACGCCTTTCCTGATGAGATCGACAATGTACATGCTTTCCGATTCGGTGCTATGCCGTGAAAATAAAAATCCCTCTACATGACGTTCACTCAGCAATCGAATATATTCTGGCTCGTCCTGCAGATTCCGTTCGGTGCTACCGAGCATTATTAGATACCCTTGTTCACGCGCCTCATTCACCGCGCCTGCAATCACTTGCGTGAAGAAAAAATCAGTAAAATCCTCTGTTATTAATCCAAGCGTACGAGTACGCTGGGAGGCAAGGCTGCGCGCCATTGCATTCGGGCGATACCCCAATTCGAGCATAATTTCATTTAATTCGCTTGCGCGTTTCGATAGCTACGTCAGAGCGATTGTTCAGTACTCTTGATACAGTTTGGACTGACACACCGGCTTCGTCAGCAACTTGTTGGATCGTTATTCGCTTGGTCCTAGTCATATCTTTCCTTTATGGAGGAATTGCACATTTTCTATCACAAGTTACCTTAGGAATATTCCAAATCAGCAAATGCTGACCGATTTAAAAGTCCTGTTGCTCTGGATCAAGTGGAAGGGTTACTGGAAGCCCTCCGTCACGGGCTGACTGGCGAATTGCCAGAATAATCTCTTGATCCAGCCTTCCCTGTAATGGACCATAACTGGGCTGAGTATTCTCGCGTACAGCCTTAACCAAGCTGAGGAGGCATCCTGCAACTCCTATTTCGTCGTCGTGCCATTGCGGCACGTGAGGTCTCGACTCTGGAAAGAATTGGATTTTCCCAACGGACAATTGGCAGCTCCGGAACGCCAGTGTGGGCGATCATCGCTTCAAGCATTCCACCATCATTTCTTTCCCAACGACGCTCAAGCGTGATGAAATGTGGCGCCTCCTGTCCTGGAGAGAGCAAACTTAAGGACTCCTGTATCTCCAAACCAACGCCAATGCTGATCCCCATGCCCTTCTCCGCCAGGAAACGACTGCTCCTCCACCAGCGCAAAGGGGAGTCGTAGCTCACATCACTCCAATGGAAGATCCCAATACGCCCATCGTCAAATTCAATCATCCCGTGTTCCTGTGTCTCGGTGCGCACGTCTCGTGTATTTGCCAGGCGAGACCAATGAGCAGCTAATTCATATTCATGTACCGAGCCGATCACGCGAATAGGCCTGGCGTCAAAGCCCAAATAGCTGCGCATCACGCTTACACCGTGATATCCATGTCCAGCGAAATCGCTGATGGACGAATACACTCGGCCGAACAAACCAGAGGATATCAATTTAAGCTTTATCTGCTCAAGAGGCTGGCGGTGAAACTGCTCACTCACCTCTATCTTCAATCCGCGTTCACTAGCTGCATGGATTATTCTGTCTGCTTCAACAAGGCGATGTGCAATAGGCGTCTCAACCAGGACATGCAGCCCAGCTTCAACCGCCATAAGCCCCACCTGTCCATTCGCCAAATAATTAACCGCTACTATTCCTATCTGGGGAGCAGTCTCACGCACCAGACGCTCCATATCTAAATACCAGGGTACACGAAGTTCCTGGCCAAGACGGGCAGCAGATTCCTCGCTTCGCCCCCAAATAGCGACCAATTCAACTTCTTCCGCAAGCCCTCGAATAATCGGCCCGTACATGTATGAGGCTCTCGGTGCTGTGCCGATTATAGCCACTCTCAATGGTTCAGATGTGCTCATGGCGAGGTTGATCCTTGTTGTTCTAAAATAGAAACGTCATAAGGTCCAATATGTATTGGACTTTCAATCAATGTAGTATGTAAAAGATCCCAATATACGCCTGGCAGGTCAACAGCCTGCCCATCTCCGGTATGATTAAGAATGAAAATTATGCTTCGCCCATCTGATTCTCCGCTTAAGGATTTCTACACCGGTTGGACCTTGGAATGACATAGGTATCTCGGCTTTTTGAAGCAACCATCGGACCACCGGTTGGAGAAGATCCTGACCCCCAAACACTCCCATATAAAGGGCATACCCAGTACCGTAGTGATTAAGGGTTATGGCTGGGCTGCCTGCATAATAATCGTGTTCATAAATCGCCACAACCGTGGCGCATGTTGGATGCAACAAATCAGCCCAAATATCAACCTTGGGAGAACTAGTTCCCTCGAGATCAGGAATGGTAAAACGGACTGAGTTGGTCTTGCCCTCAGGGAACGAATCATATTCTGAGACCTCAATACCGCAAAGCTCAGCAAGAAGACCGGGTAGCGGGCAGCCCACAATCCGGTTAGCCTCATCTTTTACCCCACTGCGCGGGGTTACAACTAGGACTCCCCCCTTCGACACATACGCGGATAAGTTGTCCGCCACTTGCTTATCAAGTACATGAAGCGTTGGCGCGAATACTAATTTGTAATCCTGCAGATTTGCTTCAGGAGAGACAATGTCAACGGAAATTTTCAACTCTTGGAGTGCCCGATAAAGCTTCCAAAACTCCGTTTCATATCGGAATGAAGGATTGTTTGCTTGAATTTGGAAGGCAAAACGCGAATCATATGAAAGCAGTATGGCAACTTGCGGTTTTACCTTTGTACCAACCAGCCGTTCACCGATTATTTGGATTTCCCCACCCATTCGCTTGATTTCCTCATACCGTCGCCCAGGGCGGCTATCATGATCCAGTAAACCGTGCCAGTACTGCTCAACGCCGGCTTGCGCCGTACGCCACCGAAAGAACAGAATCCCATCAGCCCCATGCGCAATAGCCTGATATGCCCAAAGACGCAGTTGACCGGGACGTGGCGCAGGACTTACAATCTCCCAACCACTGGGTCCGGCTTGCTGCTCGATCACCCAAAACGGGCTCCGCTTGAGCCCGCGGATTGTATCATGTCCCAGACTAGCCTTCACGGGGTCGGCGGCATCTTTCATATTCCACTGCATTTGCGGGTAGTTGTCCCAAGAAACAAAATCTAGTGAGCGTGATAAATCAAATTGATTAATCTGGTCGTATACAAAACCCATAAAATTATGTGTGATGAAATGGTCTGGGCAGAATTGCCGCAGAATTGCATTCTGAATCTGCATAAAATCCACATAGGAATCAGAGCAAAAACGGTGATAATCAAGCGCAAGGCCAGGATTATGCGGCCCACCGATTGTCAGAGGTACCGGAATTTGTGTCCAATCTGTGTAGATATGGCTCCAGAATACTGTGCCCCACCGATCATTTATCACAGCGAGTGTACCGAAGCGAGCTCTCAACCAATCATGGAAAGCCAGAGCACACCTTGGACAGTAACAGCGATCCCCAAGTTCGTTATCAATCTGCCATCCAACGACCGCTGGGTTACCGGAATAATGTTCAGCCAATTTCCTGACGATCGCACGGGAGTAATCTCGATAAACCAGGTTATTTGGACAATACCCGCGGCGATGACCAAAAGTTACCCGTGTTCCGTCACTCCTGACTCTGAAAGATCTCAGGGTGCTCAGCCATTAGCCAGGGAGGTGGCGAGGCGGTCGGTGTGCCTAGAACAATGCGCATCCCATACCCTGCCAATAGAGCAATGGCCCGGTCTAACCATTCGAAGTCAAATCGACCCTTCTCAGGCTCCAAGCGCGACCAGGCAAATTCTGCAAGTCTGACGACATTAAAGCCGGCTTGGGCCATGAGCTCTGCATCTTTAGTCCAGCGCTCCTCGGGCCATTGTTCTGGGTAATAGTCAACACCGAAATTGAACATGTCCCTCCCGATCACATCGATCCCATCAGGCTCTGCTCCAGGCGGTTCGTAAAAGATCAACAATATCTTCCCGTGGCAAGCAGTTTTCAAAAGCAAACGATTTCATCATCCCGTCGATTTCATCAACATTCATGTCCCGAAATTGTTCTGCGAATGCAGGTAACAAGAGCTTCGAAAGCGTCTCCTGGCAGACTGATGCGTATATATCTGAATTCAACTTCTCCCACTCTACTGGAATTGCGAGTGTTGTTCTTTGGATCGTTGCGATCATGGCGTCGATCTGCCGGCTAACATCGGTCGGCTCGCGCTCGACCCAGTAATCACAGCGCAAAGAGGTCTTAAGCGAGCGTACAGATTTAGTTCTTCGCATCCATTCGGATGCAGGATCAAGCATGAGAATACCCATCGGTCCGATGTCTTTATAAAGCCAGAGTGTCCAATGATGGCCTGCCTCGTTCATAATTTCCAACATATCGCTTAACACGCGCAGCTGATATTCCTCTGTTGAACGGCCAGAGAAGATCACACCAAACTCGCCAGCCCACGCCGGAACCCCATTCCTGCCCATGAACTCTGCTCGTTCGATCAACGTTCTCTGTAACCAATCGCGATCATACAGCTCGCCATCGATCTTTGCAGGATAGTTTCTATTTTCCAGCACCGGCTCAGGATAAAAATGGTAGCTGTATACAGTGTTACTATCAAAGGGCGGATCCAGGTCTCCACACCTCTGGGCGTAATGATTCCCATCGAGAAAGATGATGTGGTCGGGATCAAGACGACGAATTGCTTCAGTTGCCCGTCGATAATATTGATTTAAAAATGGGAGCTCAGACTCTGTGGCCACCGGCTCATTCATCAAGTTATATCCTGCGACAGCCGGTTCATTAGCATAATGCTTCGCCAACGCTTCCCATAGAGCAACCGTGCGATCTTCAAACACCTTTTGACCCCAAAAATGACTCTGGCATCCTGGGTTATCAGAGTGCCAGCCAGGATTCTGATAGCCGGGAACGGCATGCAAATCCAAAATGACATGTAAGCCCAGCTTCCCTGCCCAACCTACAATTCTATCGAGGCGGGTGAAACCCTCAGGCAGGTACTCGAAAGGGCGCTCATCGTTCTCGAAATGACGGTAATTTAACGCTACCCTCACGGCCGTAGCCCCCAACCCTGCGATAAATTTTAGATCTTCTTCGTTTAGAAAATAATCAAGGAAACGCTCGTAGAAAAAATGCGCTTTTTCCTTCCCCAGAACCCGTTCGACAGCCGCTCGCTGAGCAGATTCATTCCCTGGAAATCCAGTAATGAAATTTTCCATGTTCATCCAGCCCCCGAGACAGAGGCCGCGTAAATAAACCTTCTCCCCGCGGGTATTGACGATGTCTTTGCCCTGAACACACCATCGGAGGTTATCGTCCATTTGGATGTCCTTAAAGCTTAACCATCCGACCTGAGCGAGCTGATTCGAGCAGAGCCAAAGCTGTCTTCAAAAATTCTCGGCTCGCGCTAAGTGGAACAACCGGGTCCATTCCATCCAGGACGCAAGCTTCCATCGACTCAATCTCCTTCTGCCAGGGATTAGATGCAGGTACTGGGATCATTTCTTGATTACCATCCCTGTCAACGAACTCAATGTTCGTTTCACTTCCAAATGCACTGCGGCTATTCATCCCTGGAATCCATGCCTTACTGAGACGAATCATGCCATCGCTGCCGATGAACTGAGCACCCTCCACAAACGGGCTGCGAAAACCTGAATAAATCTGAGCAATTGTTCCATTCAAGAACTGCAATTGGGCAGTCAGACCTACGTCTACACCCGTCTCGCCGACATCCTGTACCGCCCACACTCGCTCTGGCGCCAATCCACCTGCCATGGTTATGGCCAGGCTGTTCGGGTATACCCCAACATCCCAGAACGAACCACCATCAAGATTGGGATTGAGACGAATATTATCGCTATCTGCAGGGGGCAAATAATAACTGAACCAGCTATTTATTAGATGCAGGTTACCAATTCGACCATTACGTATCATCTCCAACACTTGCCGGTTCTGCGGTGCGTGCAACGACATGAACGCCTCAAAAATGACGACATTGTGTTTGGCTGCGGCCGCCTCAATTGCATCCAGGTCTTCCAGCTTCGTAACGATGGGCTTCTCAACGAGCACATGCTTGCCTACACTGGCAGCTCGTATGGTCCACTCTGCATGGAGTGTGTTGGGCAAAGGGTTATAAACCACATCGATATCCGGATCAGCAATCAACTCATCGTAGCTGCCGTAGGCTTTATTGATTTCATTATCTGCTGCAAATTTTTGTGCTTTTGCAATGTCGCGGCTCGCTATGGCAACCAACTGACTGCGCGAAGCGGCGCGCAGTGCGAAGATCGCCGCTTCATTGATGCCCGCGGTAGACAGAATTCCCCAGCGAAGTTTGTCAATCATGATTTCCTCCTTGCATAATTTGGATTTTACCCATTGTCTGTTGTTTGACTGGAAACGAATATCGTATCAAGATCTTCCTGACCGATTTGTGGAACATCATTGTATAAAAAGCAGGCTACAGCCCGGTGTTCCTCTGTCTTGAAAAGAGGCGGTCGACTTATACGGCAAGCTTGCATAACATGCGGGCAGCGGTCGGCAAATTTACAGCCCTGCCCCGGATCTGCAGCACTTGACGTTCGTGAGAGTGTTGCTCCGCCGCCCCATTTCTGACTGGGATTTGGCTTCGGAATAGAATCAATCAGTAACTGTGTGTAGGGGTGTTTCGGAGATTGGATTACCTCCGTGATATCGCCGGCTTCTACGACAGATCCGCGATAGAGCACAACGATATTAGTGCTGATCTGGAAGGCAGTTGCCAAATCATGAGTGATATACAAAATAGATATCCTGAAGTCGCGATTAAGCTGCTGAAGGTTAGCAAGTATGCTTGCCCGCAACGAGGCATCTACCATTGAAACGGGTTCATCGGCAATAATCATGCGTGGTCGAATCAGTAGAACCCGCGCAATCGCAATCCTTTGGCGTTGGCCACCGCTCAACTGGTGGGGATACCGCCCCAAGAGTTCCTGTGGATCCAAGCCAACCGCTACTAGCGCCGATTCCATCAGTTGTTTCCGCTCACTCTTAGAAGATGCCAAATGGAATTTCTCAATTGGGACGGTCAGGAGGTGGTCAACCTTATAAACCGGATTATAGACATCAAATGGATCCTGGAAGATAATCTGAATATCCCGTCGAAACTGCTGCTTTTCTGAAGCATCCATCCGATCTAAACTCTTGCCAAGGTAAAGAACCTCTCCTGACGTAGGGGTCATGAGACCCAGTAGCAGCTGCGCGAGTGTGCTTTTACCGCTGCCACTCTCGCCAACAAGTGCAGTTATGGACGGGGGTTCTCCTTCGATCGTGAACGTAAAATTCTCGATAGCGGTCATTTTGCTTTTTCCGATACCGCCACCAAACACTTTGGTAACACCGCGAGTCTGCAGTAGGGCAGGCGAGTTTAGCTCTCTCTTTTCGTTCATAGAAGTGAGCTCTTCCTAGTTAATGATGGCAGGCTGGCGATCAGCCTCTGGGTGTAACTGTCTTGGGGGTGGCCAAATATATCAGTGACTTCTCCCACCTCGACAAGTTTTCCCGCATACATCACACCAAGCCTATGTACGGATTGGGCCATGAGACCCATGTCGTGACCTACCATCAGAACGGATGCTTGAAGTCGATCCTGTAACTCAAACAGAGTTTCCATAACCTGTCGTTGAACAATCACATCAAGTGCACTGGTTGGTTCGTCGGCAATAATCAATTTCGGGCGAAGCGAGATAGCTATTGCGATTGCGACCCTTTGTTTCATCCCGCCGCTCAATTCGTGCGGATACATATTTGCGACTTCTTGTCGGAGTCCAACCGATTCCAGAAGCTCTTTTATCCGCTCATCCTTCTCGTGTCCGGAGAGCAAAATGCCATGGTCCACCATACCGTCGAGCATTTGTGCGCGTACTTTTTTCACAGGATTGAGCGAATTCATCGCACCCTGCGGCACCAGGGCAACCCCAGCCAGGCGCAGCCTGCGAATTTGCTCCAGCGCCAGGCTTCGTATGTTTACTCGGGTATTCGCTAGAGACTCTTCCCCTCCAATTCCGTTCGTAAACCAGATTTCACCGCTTTCGACCCTGCCAGGTTGTTTAATCAGGCCCAAAATCGCCATGGCAACTGTGGATTTACCCGAGCCCGACTTGCCGACCAGGCCGAAACGCTCGCCTGATTGAATGTCAAAGGATATGCCATCGACGGCTTTTATCACCCGGCTAGGCGTGTAATAGTTGATTTTAAGATCATTCACTTCAAGGATCGAGATGCTCATTGGTTTCTCCGAAGACGCGGGTTCGCCACGACATCTAATCCTATTGATAGCAGGAAAAGTCCCAGGAAAAGGATAAGGATCACGACAATAGCCGGGGCCCAAACCCACCAGGAACCATGCATGAGTGCAGAATTATAAATCGCCCAGTAGATCGTCATTCCAAGCGTCGGCTGATCCATTGCTCCTAAACCAAGAGCCTCTAAACCAATGGAAGCCAGTACTGCCGCCGAGATGGCGCCGACCAAACTGGCTGCGATAAAAGGCATCAGAATGGGCATCATCTCCCGAAAAATAATTTCCAGACCACTCATTCCGGACAGCTGGGCTACTTGGACGTATGTCCGCTGGCGCATGGAAAGCACTTGAGAGCGCATACTGCGAGCGGGCCATAACCAGGCTGTCGCAGCGACCACCAGAGCCACCTGGTTCACACCCATGTTCCCTTTGATTGAGATCGCTATAATGATCAAGATCAGGAACCCGGGTATAGTCAAACCTACATCCACAATCGTCCGGATGACTGTATCGGTTGGCCCTCGGTAATAACCTGAAATAAATGCGAGCATCGTACCAATCGCTATGCCGATAATGCCGGCTATAAAACCAATGCGCAATGTCAGGGGCGTTCCGACGATTAGTGCCGCCAGCATATCTCTACCCTGTTGATCTGTACCTAGAGGGTGATCGATCGAAGGCGGGCGTCCAGCAGGACCCGAAAGGGGCGCTGCCAATGATGTATCGTAAACCATGGCTCCGACCACTGAGAATAAAAGAAGGCTCATGAGGAGCAGAAATCCAAAGCCCAGCGCCCTGTTTTGCTTAAGAAAGCCCGAGCGCGTTTCCAGGGAGGTTGCGAAGCATCTGATGGATGGATGCTCTGTGGCTCGTTCGACTCATCTATAGGTATCATCTAACGGCTACCATAACCAATGCGAGGATCTAGTAATGGCAATATCAAGTCAAGGACGAGGGCGCCAAACGCAATGGCAACTACGACTGTAAACACAATCCCCTGAATCAGGAAATAATCAAAACCGCGAATTGCATGGTAGAGCACCGAACCAATGCCTGGGTAATTAAAAATTACTTCTACAAGGACCGAACCTGAGATAATGAAACCAAGCGAGAGAACAAGAGAAGTAATCTGAGGTAGTATCGCATTCCGCAATGCATAGTGGAAAAAGAGCGTTTTCTGTTTGAGACCTTTCGCCTCTGCCAGAACCATATAGTCTTCGCCTAACACGGTCAACATCATGCCGCGCATAGAAAGTGCCCAACCGCCGATACCAGCTAAAACAATAGAAATAGCAGGCAGGAGAGCGTGTTGAGATATATCGAGTGCAAATGACCAGGACCATTCCGGAACGCTCATGGGTGAATATCCCCCAAATAGGGGAAGCCACTGATTCTAAAAGCAAAGAAATATAATAAGATCAATCCTAAAAGATAATATGGAACAGCAGATAGAGCGATGAAGGGTGTTAGTAAGAATTGTGCAAATCGAGGTAGGTTTGGCCAGGCCATAAGCCCACCTATCAGGCTCCCCAACAAAAACATAATAATCGTAGCCATGCCTAACAAACCGATTGTCCAAGGAAGAGCATCGGCAATGACCGAGCTAACAGTCCTGGGGTAATCAGCAATCGAATAGTTGAAATTTCCTCGGCTTACATCCTGAAGATAAGTTATATATTGCGCCAGTAATGGTCTGTCCAAACCAAATTTTCGGTTGTACTCTTCAATCATCGCTTGCATCCCGGATTGAACCGTACCGCCGCTAATTGCACGCTGCATTAGACGCTGCTCGACAGGATTCTGGCCAGAAATACGTGGAATGAAAAAGTTAATCGTCGCTGCAAACCAGACGGTCAAGAAAAATAGCGCTAGACGACGAAGAAGATATACCCAATTCATAGGTTACTCCACTTCGGTAGGAATGGGAGGCCCAGTGGACGATTCTGGACCTCCCCACACAGATATTTTCCGCTACTTGTGGAGCTTGCCCGCTACTTTGCGGGAAGCAGGTTATAAATCACGAGAGGCCAAGTCAATGCGTACGAATGTTCATTGACATAGCTGTTCTCATCGGACGGCCACCCCGTCCAGTAGGTTGTATTCATCAAGATGTTATGGATGTTCTGAACGAGCTGGATATCTGGCAAGTTCGGCAGCCAAATTTCCATAGCCTTACGATAGAGCTCCATCAGTTTCGCCTGATCATCCATCGGGGTAGCATACATTTCATCGACAATCTTATCGTACTCTGGGTCAGACCATTGTGAATAATTGCCCGCATTCACACCGGGTACTGCTTCAGAGGTAGATTGGTACAATCGACTTGTCTCGTATGGGTCTTTGATGCTGCCACCATGACCCCAAATTGCTGCTTGATAGGTACCTTTGAAGAGTTGATCGAAGTTGTCGGGAGGCATTGCGAAGGTGGCATCTACACCTTGCTGCTTAAGTTGCTCCGCAACCACTGGGGGTATTGACTGCAAAAAGCTGTAGCTCAATATCGTAATTGAAAGCTTGTTGCCACTAGAATCCGTCCAGATGCCATCAGCGTCTTTCGTCCACCCCTTATTGGTTAGCAACGCAGCACCCTTTTCTGGGTTGAACTCATTCGTCGGATATGTCTCCATCAAATCGCTGATTGAATCCATATACGGGGTGAGCCCAGGATAAGGTGGCATAGGTAGCGTAGATGCCTCGCCAACGCCGTTCAATGCTACGTCAATCAACTGTTGTCGATCGATGAAGTAGCTTAACGCCCAGCGGACATCTGGATCATCGAACGGTGGCATGGTGGTATTGACGAAGAGCGACATCGGCCACCAATCAATATACCCGTACGGCAATTCATTTCCACTGTGAGTTGTGGTCTTTGGGTTGCCATCCAGCACAACCTGGGCATTCTGGACGGAAACACGGCCATGATCTGCTTGATCACTCATGATCGCCTGGGCAGCCTGGTCAGAGTCTCCGAACGGTAAAAGCACAATCCGCTCGGGGGCCGGCATTGCCTCGGCAACACCGGCGTCTACAGCCCACCACTGATCACGGCGATCCCAAACCTTCTGTTCTGGCGAAGAAAGCACGACCTCGTAAGGGCCTGTTGTGAGAGGCCAACCCTTTTCCAGATCAAATGCTTTGAAACTGGTCCAGTCCTGTCCTTCAAAGATGTGCTTTGGAACGATGAAAACCCCAGTGTCAAACTTATAGGTCATGAACCAGAAAAAGCGCGGTGCTGGGCTATTGAATTTAATTTTCACTGTCTGAGGATCAGTCGCTTCAGCGCTCGCAACGAATTGTTGGACATCCGAGCCCCATTGTACTTGGGGTCCAAGCTCTTTAAGCGTCTCCAGAGTGTATGCGACATCCTCTGCCGTGAAAGGCTCACCATCGCTCCAGGTGATATTTGGACGGATCTTAATTGTCAGTTCCATGAAGTCAGGCGAGTACTCATAACTTTCGGCAAGCCAGAGGATTTCCTGGTCAGCGAAAGCGCTGTAATACGCCAGCGGCTCATAAATAATATTCGCCCCGAAGCCGGCCTGTGCACCGATTGAATACGGGTTCCAGTTATCATAATCGGCCCACTTATTCTCGGGACCATTCTGCAGGTCAATTAAAGTACGTTCGCGGGGTACATCCTTCAGTTTGCCTGGCTCGGAAGCTTCGGCTGGTGGAGGGGGCTCGGTCGGCTGTACTTCCTCTGCAGGTTGAACAGCTTCCGTACTGGCTGCGGGTTCTGTATCACTGGGAGGTGCGGGGCTAGCAACCGGAGTTCCTGGCGCGGATGCTGACATTATCATGACCAGGACTAGCGAGATCATTAATATTGTACGGTTCAGAACATGATGATTGGACATTATCTAATCTCCTAAATTAACCGAACTGCTTATTTGTGGCTAGAAGGAAAAGAACTGCATGCTCGGAGGCTCCATTGGATATGCTGATAGGCAAGCGGAATGTTGTCAGAGCAAGTAAAAAATGTCAATTCAGGTATTGTTAAATGTGATTTGCGTTATAGGCTCTCTCCTTTGACAAATCTCCCATGCACACGAAAATCAATGATCTTCGTACATCCAGTTACATAAATCGTGAACGCTAACGTTAGCGTTCACATTGTAGTACTTTTCATTTTCACTGTCAAGGACTTGTCGCAAGGTGGTTGTCAGATGATTTATTGGTGAATTTTCCCTGAACAGAGCCGGTTTACTTGGCGATTGCTGCCAAAGGATTGGCATATCCCTCCAGCGATCAACCATCCGTCTAGCATCCCCGCAATGGATTTGTCAGTACGACCGATCTTCCAGAAAATTTATCCTTACGACCACTCGTTTGGTGCCAGTCGCACGTAGCCTACGACCGGATCTCTGATGCATGAATACGATAGTTTACCTGCCGCCAGTTCTGCACCCACATCCGGGAAAACCTGGACTATGCCACCTTCGAAGGCAAGCGGCGCATCCTGGAGCTGCTCGACGTTCGTGGTACACTTGCCGTTGAAGATGACCAGAAGGTGGTTTACGTCTCATGCCTGATTTCACCGCAACCGGTGTCTCTTGTGCTAACATTGCCTTCATTAAATACTGGGGCAATCGCGATCACACCCTGCGCATCCCTTCGAACGGCTCGATTTCGATGAACCTGGGCGGGCTGTACGCTCGCACGCAGGTGACCTTCGAGGCGGGGCTGAAGGCGGACGCACTCACCCTGGGCGGGCGGGTGCAGGCCGGCGCGGCGCTGGAGCGAGTGGCAATCTTCCTGGATAGGGTACGAGCAATGGCCGGGCTGAATTGGCACGCCCAGGTCGTCAGCGAAAACAACTTCCCCACCGGAACTGGGATCGCATCGTCGGCGGCGGCTTTTGCTGCTCTGAGCCTGGCTGCCAGCCGGGCTGCCGGGCTGGCGTTGGATGAGCGCACCCTCTCGCGGCTGGCGCGCACCGGTTCTGGTTCTGCCTGCCGCTCGGTACCGGGAGGCTTTGTAGAATGGCAGGCCGGCGAGAGCGACGAGGATTCGTATGCGATCAGCCTGGCTCCAGCGGAACATTGGGCGCTGGTGGACTGTGTGGCAATCGTCAGTCAGGAGCACAAACCGACCGGCTCATCCCAGGGGCACGCCCTGGCCGGCAGCAGCCCACTGCAGGCGGCGCGCGTAGCCGATGCCTCTCGTCGCCTGAATATCTGCCGCCGCGCCATCCTGGTGCGCGATTTCGATGCCCTGGCGGCGATTGTTGAGCTGGACAGCAACCTGATGCATTCCGTGATGATGACCTCTACCCCACCCCTGCTGTACTGGAAGCCGGCAACGATGGCGATCCTGCAGGCAGTGCCAACCTGGCGCAGAAGCGGTCTGGCGGCCTGCTACACCATCGATGCCGGCCCAAACGTGCATGTATTAACTACCGCAGCCGAAGCCGCTCAGGTGGCAGACAGGCTGCGCCAGATCCCGGGAGTGCTGAGCGTGCTTACCGCACCCGCAGGACCTGCCGCCTGCTGGGTTGAGTCTTGATTGCCAATCCGAAGGTTTGCCATTCGTCAGGTTGCGTTAGAAATCAGTTAGAAATCCCCCCGGCACAGGGCCTGCCGTTCGCTTTCTCCAAGAAAACGATATAATAATATGATTGGAATATCGATTTAACATTTGCAGGTACATACAATGGAAACAGGCATACAAATACTAGAATTTGCCCTTGGGCTGATTATCCTGATCATCCTGCACGAGTTCGGCCACTTCCTGGCGGCGCGTGCTTTGAAAATCGAGGTGGAGGAGTTTGGGCTGGGGTTTCCCTCCCCGGGCCATGAAGCTCTTCCGCATGTGGGGCACAGACTTCACGCTAAATTGGATCCCTCTGGGCGGCTTCGTGCGCCCTAAGGGCGAGAACGACCCGACCGTCGAAGGCGGTCTGGCAGCCGCCAACCCCTGGAAACGCCTGGTTGTGCTTTTTGCCGGGCCAGGGATGAACCTGCTGATCGCCCTGGTGCTGGGCGCAGTCCTCTTCTACCAAATGGGCAAGCCGGTAACGGATAAGGTGCTGATCACCGATATCGCAGCCGGTTCACCAGCCGAGCAGGTTGGCCTGGCCGCGGGCGACCTGATCCTGGCCATCAACGGGATTCCCATTAACGGGCAGCAGACCCTGCAAGAGCAGGTCAGCGCCAATCTGGGTAAAACCACCACCCTGGTCTACGAGCGGAACGGGCAGTCGTACACTATCACCCTGGTGCCAAGGGAGAACCCACCCGAAGGGCAGGGCGCTATCGGTATCCGCATGAGCTCGCCCACCGTGCCCATCAGCATCCCTGAAGCCATCCAGCAAGGCGCCAGCGCCACAGCCGAAAATATTACCGGCCTGCTGCAGTTGCCATTGCGCATGATGAGCGGACAGGCTTCTCCGGAAGAAGGCCGCCTGGTAGGCTACCGCGGGATGTTTGAAATTTACCGTGAAATCCAGAGCCCGCTGTGGTTCTTCATGGCGATATCGATCTCGCTGGGCGTGATCAACCTGTTCCCCATCCCGGCACTGGATGGCGGCCGCATTTTGTTGACACTGCCAGAGATCTTTTTCCGCCGGCGAGTGCCGCCCAAGTTCGAGAATGCTTTACACATGGTCGGTTTTGCACTCTTGCTGGTGTTGCTGATTTACGTCAACTTACAAGATTTCATCAATCCGATCCAGCTGCCCTGAGCTACGGCGCCAATGGTCATTCAAAAAGACGTCCCTTTCCAGCAGGTAGTGGAGGCTTTGCTCGATACGGAGCAGATCTTCCCACCCAAATACCTGTACCAGTTCTCTGACCTGGAAGTGGATGAGGTTGCCTGGCTTGCGAAGGTCTGGCCGAACGTCCCAACCTGGCGGCGCCAGGCGCTGATGGAAGACATAGCCCAGCTGGGGCAGCGGGACACGCTGCTTTCCTTTGAAACCCTGGGGCGCATGGCACTGCAGGACCCTGAACCCGTCGTGCGCTTGTTGGCTATACAAGTGCTCAACGAATTCGAGGAACAGGATCTGGCGCGATCCTTCTTGCAGCTATTGAGCTCGGACCCGGACGTGGAAGTGCGCGCCGCAGCCGCTACCGCCCTGGGCCAGTATGTCTACGCCGGAGAGATCGAGACCATTCCTGAGAAATTGAACCGGCGGGTGGTCGAGGGCTTGCTTGCCGTCACCCACAGCCAGGAAGACGAGCTGGTACGGCGTATGGCGCTCGAATCGCTGGGTTTTTCCAGCCGAGATGAAATACCTGCCCTCATCGATGCAGCGTACAACTCCGGCAGCACGGAATGGATAGCGAGCGCCCTGTTCGCCATGGGTCGTTCTGCCAACAATAGCTGGCGCCCACAGGTGCTGGCTTCGCTGCGCAGCGTGATGCCGGCTATCCGCCTGGAAGCCGCCCGAGCTGCCGGCGAGCTGCAGCTTAAGGAAGCCCGCTCCAGGCTGTTCGAACTGCTCGACGACCCGGACAATGAGACACGCCTGGCCAGCATCTGGTCGCTGTCCCAGATCGGTGGCGAGGGCGTGCAGTTCTCGCTGGAGAAGCTTTACAGCCAATCGGATGACGAAGATGAACTGGCCTTCCTGGACGAAGCATTGGATAACCTGGAGTACACCGAGGAAGCCCGCTTGCTGCCAATTTTGGACCTCCCTGAAACTGAAATTACCGGTGATTTAGAAGAAGACGAAGACATTACCTGGTTTTCCGAGTTGGAAGAAGAAGAAGATGATGAAGATGAGGATGAGCCGGATTGAGCAACCTGCTCACTCTGTTTTACAACAATATCCTGCCCATTTTTTTAGCAGCCGGGGCAGGATATCTGCTTTCTCGCCACCTAAAGCTTAATCCCCGCACTCTTTCGCAGGCCATATTTTATATATTCAGTCCCTGCCTGGTTTTTACTTTAATTCGCACCAGCCAGCTGGACGACGGAGACATTCTGCGGATGATCTCTTTCGCCGGCTTGCTGATCCTGTTGGTCGGTGCGCTCACCCTGCTGGTTGGACGCCTGATGCGCCTGGAGAAGAAGCTGCTGGCAGCCTGCCTGCTTTCAACGATGTTCATGAATGCAGGGAATTTTGGCCTTTCGGTGGTACTGTTTGCCTTTGGTGAAAATTCGCTGGCCTATTCCTCATTGTTTTTTGTCACCAGCAGCGTGATGATCAATACGGTGGGGGTGATCATCGCCTCGCTGGGGTCGGCCAACCTGCGCCAGGCGCTGGTCAGTTTTTTGAAGCTGCCGGCGGTGTATTCCCTGGCGCTCGGGTTTGTTTTCCTGGAGACCGGCTGGACCCTGCCCGCCCCGGTGGAGCGCGCTACCCAGGTGTTAGGGGAAGCGGCCATCCCAGGCATGCTGGTGCTGCTGGGGATGCAGCTGCAGATCGTGCGCTGGAAAGGTTTTGGCGCTCCGCTGACGATGGTCAATGTCCTGCGTCTGGTGGTCAGCCCGCTGATCGCCATCGGATTGGCACGAGTTTTAACCTTAGTGGGCATGCACTCCAGGCAGGCGTGTTAGAATCAGCCATGCCGAGCGCAGTATTAAATATCGTGGTGGCGACGGAATTCAATACACGACCGGAATTCGTCACGGCAGCTGTAACGACCACCACTTTAATCAGCGCGCTCACCCTGACATTGTGGTTAGCCTACCTGGGAGGGTAAGATGCGCCCCTGGCAAACCGGCTTCTCCCTGGTTGTGCTGCTGACTCTGCTGCTGGCTCCAGCCGGTAGTGTGGCAGCACAAATCCAAATTGCGCCCCCCGAAGTGGCGAGTTACACCTATGGCGAGGAAATAGTGTTTCGCGCCATTGCCAACACGCCTACACCTGTCGAGGGCGCCAGCCTGGTGATCCAGAGGCCTGGGAGTACTGAGCCGTGGACGCTTGCTGCTACTGTCACTCCTCTGCCGAACCTGCAAAGCGAGCTGACCGCAGCATTCAACCCGGCTGGGCAGGGGTTGACTGCATTTTCCACGCTAAACTACCATTTCGAAATCACCACGCCATCCGGCCAGTTAGCCGTTGGTCCCAGCGGACAATTTCAATATGCGGATAACCGCTTCGAGTGGCAGACGCTGCCCGGGCAGCGCGCCCAGGTGCACTGGTATCGCGGAGAGGACAGCCTGGCGCAGGCAGTCGGGCAGGCCGCCAGCCGGTCGCCTCAACATATGGCGGAAATCCTCGATTTGCGCCTGCCCGAGCCGGTAGATATCTATGTCTATGCAGATACCGAAAGCCTGCAGTCTGTCCTGGCGCAAAGTGGACACAGCTGGGTTGCCGGGCGGGCCGAGCCAGAGAAGGGTGTCATCCTGGTAGCCCTGCCACCCGGTCCAGATCAGAAAATCCTGGCCGAGCAGCGCATCCCGCACGAGCTGATGCACATTGCCCTGTACCTGACGCTGGGAGAGGATTACTACAATTTACCTGCCTGGCTGAATGAAGGGCTGGCTTCCGCTGCCGAGCTGTACCCGAACCCGGAATACCCCCTGCTGGTGAATACTGCCTACCAGGATACCGGTGTGCTCAGCTTTTCGACATTATGCCCGCGCTTCCCTGGCGATGCATCCACTACCTTGCTGGCTTACGCCCAATCTACATCTTTCGTCCGCTTCATCCTGGAACGATACGGCAAAGCGGGCATGCAGTCGCTAGTGCAGGCTTACGCCAGCGGCCAGGACTGCGAGCAAGGGGCGCAGGTCGCCTTGGGCGTCCCTCTCAGCGAGCTTGAGCAGATCTGGCGGGATGAGACCTTCGGGGAGCGTCTCTCCGACGAGAGTCAATCCAGCGATTTTACCCCCTGGCTGGTGGTGATCCTGGCAACCCTGGCGGTTCCCCTGGTATTGGGCTGGGTGATCCTCCGCAAGAAACGGTCTAACAGAACCGAAAGAGCGCAGCTATGAGCGAAGAAAGTGTGTGCGGCATGCATGTCGTTGTAGAAGGTCATGTGCAGGGGGTTGGATATCGCTATTTTGTCCAGGAAGTTGCGGCCGGGCTAAATGTCACCGGCTGGGTGCGCAACCGGATGGAAGATGGTTCGGTGGAGGTGGTGGCGGAGGGCAGGCGGGAAAACCTGGAAAAACTGCTGGCTGCCCTGCGGCGCGGGCCGCGATCCGCTTACGTCTCGGACCTGCACTTTGACTGGCTGCCAGCCACGGAAGAATACGCCGATTTCCGGGTGCGAATGACGGCCTGAGGATGGGCGTTTAAAAACCCAGCCCGCGTTCCTTTAACGAAACAAAGCGCTGGTTGCCTATCACCAGGTGGTCCAGCACATCAATATCCAACAGCTTGCCGGCCTGGACGATAGCGCGTGTTAATGCGATGTCCTCCGGACTGGGAGTCGGATCACCGCTGGGATGGTTGTGGGCAACAATCAAGGAAACGGCATTCCTGCGGATCGCTTCCTTAAACAATTCCCCCACACGCACTTGTGAGCTGTTCACCGAGCCCTTATAGACTGGTTCAATCTTTACCACTCTATTGCGAGTGTCCAGGATCACCACCCAGAGCTCTTCCTGTTCTTTCGCACTCATATCGAACATGATCAACGCCGCAGCATCCCCAGGGCTGTGCACCGTGGCGCGCTCGTCCGGATCTTCCAGCTTCAAGCGGTTGCCCAGCTCCAGCGCTGCCTTGAGCTGAGCGGCCTTAGCCGGTCCAACGCCCTTTTGGCGGCAGACTTCATCAAAAGACGCCCGGTGCAGTCCTTTCAGCCCGCCCATCTCCTGGATCAGCCGTTGGGCAACTTGCAGGACATTCTCACCCGGCAGGCCGGTGCGCATTAGAATCGCCAGCAGCTCGATGGTCGACACGCTGCCCGCACCCAGCCGCTCCAGCCTCTCGCGCGGCCGCTCGGACTTATCCATGTCGGTGATACGGTAAGAGTTGTCATTCTGGCTCATTGACTTCCTCGCCGGCGGTTTAATCAGCTGCCTGGCAAACAAGCAGGTGATTGGTCTGGTAGAGAAACCGATGGTAATGGCAAACCGAGAAACCAGTTGCTTCAGCCAAGCGGAATAGCTCCTGTCGCCTGAAAATTTTTACGTGGGCTACAATCTGCTCAGTGTAAAACAAATTGATCCGGCCGCCGATGCGGTGCGCGATATCTCCGAACGGGGTGGGTGTGGTCAGAACTAATCGCCCACCGGCGTCGAGCGCCTGCCGCGCCTGGAGCAGAAGCGGCTCCGGGTGGTGAAGGTGCTCCAGGACCGCCAGCATGATGATGGTATCAAAGCGCCTCTCACCCAGATCTAACAGCTCGCGATCCAGGTCCCGCAGGAGGAATGTGTGCTGGGGATAGCGGCTGCGATCCCATACCAGAGCTCGTTGCAGGCTATCTACGCCGGTGTAAGACTGTCCTGCGGCGAGCGCCTCCGGCACGAAGCTGAACCCGCAACCCAAATCCAGGATTCTTCCCTGGAGATAGGGTTGGGCGTGCTGGATGCGGCTTTGTGTGGCTGTTTTCGAGAGCAGGGGGGGCATGGGGGGTGCCAGAGAGAGATTGGGCTTTACAGGGCCGTGGCCCTGTAAAGCCCAAATTTATTCCTGGTGATGAACTGGGACTAACGCCGCAGGGCTTCCCAGCCGGCGTAGCGCGCCGTCTCGCCCAACTCTTCTTCGATGCGGATCAGCTGGTTGTACTTGGCTACCCGATCGGAGCGTGCCGGAGCGCCTGTCTTGATCTGCCCCATATTCAGGGCGACTGCCAGGTCGGCGATGGTCGAGTCTTCCGTCTCACCGGAGCGGTGAGAGGTAACAGCCCGCCAGCCGGCTCGATGGCAGGTCTCGACGGCTTCGATGGTCTCGGTCAGGGTGCCAATCTGGTTGAGCTTGACCAGCAGGGCATTGGCAGCTTTCTCACGGATGGCGCGCCGCACACGCTCTGGATTGGTGACCAGCAGGTCGTCGCCAACGATCTGAATCTTGTCGCCCACTTCTTGCTGCAGCAGCTTCCAGCTTTCCCAATCGTCCTGCGCCAGACCATCTTCGATCGAAACAATCGGGTACTGATTAACCCAGCTCTTCCAGAATTCGACCATCTCGGTGCCGGTCAGTTTGCGGCCTTCCTTGCGCAGGTTATACAGGCCGGTCTCTTCTTCGTACAGCTCTGAGGCGGCCGGGTCAAGGGCAATGCACACATCCTCGCCGGGCTTGAAGCCGGCTTTTTCGATGGCTTCCAGGATCAGTTCGACGGCTTCATTGTTGGCCTTCAGCGCCGGTGCGTAACCGCCTTCGTCGCCAACCAGGGTGACGTAACCGTGTGCTTTGAGGACGGACTTCAGATGTGTGGTAGATCTCGGCTCCCCAGCGGATGCCTTCAGTAAAGCTATCGGCGCCTAAGGGCATGACCATAAACTCCTGGGCATCTGTGGACTGCCAGGCGGTATGAGCGCCGCCGTTCAAGATGTTGAGCATGGGCACGGGCAGAACATGGGCATATACGCCGCCGATGTAACGGTAGAGCGGCAGGCCAACCGCGCTGGCAGCCGCCTTGGCAACCGCCAGGCTGACGCCCAGGATCGCATTGGCGCCCAGGCGGGCTTTATTGGCGGTACCGTCCAGCTCCAGCATGATCTCGTCAATAGCCTTCTGCTCGATGGCATCCATACCGATCAGGGCCTCGGCAATCTCGTCATTGACGTGATCGACCGCCTTCAGTACGCCTTTGCCGGAATAGCGGCTTTTATCGCCATCGCGCATCTCAAGGGCCTCGTGAATCCCAGTAGATGCACCGGATGGTACTGCAGCCCGGCCGATGCTGCCATCGCCCAACACCACTTCCACCTCAACGGTGGGATTGCCGCGCGAGTCCAGAATTTCGCGTCCGAATAGATCATCAATATAAGTATCCATTTTTTCTATCCTCGTTTTGTAATTTTAACTTTATACGATTTTACCCTATCCTCCGCTGGCTGGCGTTCGAATGTGGGCAAATTCGTGAATTGGACTACTGCTCTGGTCTGAATGACTCAGTTTCCCCAGCCGGATCTTGCTCATCGTGGTGCGCTTCACCATACGCCAGAACAGCCTTCAGGAACCCGACGAAGAGCGGATGCGGCCGGTTTGGGCGCGAGAGGAACTCGGGGTGAAACTGGGTAGCGACCATAAAGGGATGATCGGCCATCTCCACAACTTCTACCAGGCGCCCATCTGGCGAGAGGCCTGAGAAGCGCATCCCTGCGGAGGTGAGCAAGTCGCGGTAGGCATTATTCAGCTCGAAGCGGTGGCGGTGGCGCTCCTGCACTACCGGAGCATCATAAGCCGCAGCGGCCACGGTGCCGGGCTGCAGGTGGCAGGGGTACAACCCAAGCCGCATGGTGCCGCCCATATCGGCGATACCGTGCTGGTCAGGCATCAGGTCAATCACCGGGTGGCGCGTGGTACGGTCGAATTCGGTCGAGTTAACCTGATCATCGGTCAGGATGGCACGCGCCAGATCGATCACCAGCAGCTGCATCCCCAGGCATAGTCCCAGGTAGGGCACCTTGTTTTCGCGAGCATAACGAATGGCCTGCATTTTGCCTTCTGTGCCGCGGCTGCCAAATCCACCGGGCACCAGCACACCGTCCGCCGCCCGGACGGCTTCCCAGCCGCGCCCTTTCTCCAGCTCGGACGAATGTACCCAATTGATCTCAATCTCCCGGCCAAGAGAGAGGGCGGCATGGTTGAGGGCTTCCCGCACACTCATATATGCATCGTGCAGCTCAACATATTTGCCGACCAGGGCTACCCGGATGACCGGCTTCTTGCGTTGCACTTCGGCGACCAGATGCTCCCACTCCTGCCAATCCGGCTTGCGCCGCGGCTGGCAGCCCAGGCGCTCGGCGATGAAATCGGCAGCCCCCAGGCGCTCGAGCATCAGAGGTACCTCGTACAGCACGGGGGTCGTGACCATCGGGATAACCGCCCGACGATCAACATCACAGAAAAGGGCCATCTTATCGCGCAGGTCTTCGGTCACAGGGTGATCTGAGCGAGCGACGATCATATCCGGAGAGATGCCAATCGAGCGCAGCTCACGCACGGAGTGCTGGGTAGGCTTGGTTTTTAGCTCACAGGTGGCGCCAATCCAGGGAAGCCAGGTAACATGAATATAGAAGGTGTTCTCGCGGCCTACGTCACTGCGCATCTGGCGGATAGCTTCCAGGAAGGGCAGCGACTCGATATCGCCCACCGTACCGCCGATCTCGACCAGCACGATTTCTGCCCCCGTAGTCTTAGCCACCAGCCCGATGCGGCGCTTGATCTCGTTGGTGATGTGCGGGATGACCTGGATGGTGCCGCCCAGGTAATCGCCACGGCGCTCTTTGCCGATTACTTCGGCGTACACCTGCCCGGTAGTCACATTACAGACCCGATTCAAGCTGGTGTCGATGAAGCGCTCGTAGTGTCCCAGGTCAAGGTCGGTTTCGGCACCATCGTCCAGGACGTATACTTCGCCATGCTGGTATGGGCTCATCGTGCCGGGATCTACATTAATATAGGGATCGAGCTTTTGAACAGCCACAGCAAAGCCGCGCTCTTTCAGCTGCCTGCCCAGTGCCGCGGCAGTCACTCCCTTGCCTACCGAGCTTACCACACCGCCGGTCAGGAAAATGTACTTCACCATAACTTCCGCCTCCTTCATTCTTCCCTTAATAGAAGTGGGGAGGGCCGTTGAACGGGACCTCCCCACGAGGGTTTTCCTTGCTAAGTCACTGCCTTCAAGCGTGGATATTTCATGCGCCTGCCGGGCTTGTCCTTCCTACGAATGTAAATACCGTCAGAGTGTACCATAACTGGCTGGCTTTGAAAACAAGGATCGTGCGGCAATTTCATTTGACCGCCCTCAGCCTCCGTGATAATATAAAGGATTGCTGGCCCAAGAGGAGAGGCGGCCGTCGCATGAAGTACGCAGGCACCCCGGCAGGAGCCCCCGGGACAACGCTCCCACCCTTCCTGATCGTTGGTCTGGGCAACCCTGGCCGGCAGTATCGCAACAATCGTCACAATATCGGCTTTTTGCTGGTAGATCGCCTGGCAGAGAAACTGGGTGTGACTTTTTCGCGCCTGGAGTCCAAAGCCCTGGTCACCAAAGCCGATTACCAGGGTCAGCGCGTGGTGCTGGCCAAGCCGCAAACTTTTATGAACCTCTCCGGACAGGCCGCGGCATCCCTGGTGAAGTTTTACAAGGTACCGCTCGAGAACCTGCTGGTAGCCTATGATGATGTTGACCTGCCTTTTGGGAGCCTCCGGCTGCGCCCGGGCGGCGGCTCTGCCGGGCAAAAAGGTATGGTGTCAATCATCGAACGATTGGGGACGCAGGATTTTCCACGCCTGCGCCTGGGGATTGGCCGCCCGCCTGGCCGGATGGAGGCTGCAGCCTACGTACTGCAGGATTTCCCCCCAGCCGAGGAACCCGAACTCTCCGCTTCTCTGGAGCGCGGGGTGCAGGCTGCTCTGATCTTCATTAGCCAGGGATTGGAAGCAGCCATGAACCAGTACAACCGGGCGGATGAAACTCGCCCGGGCGAAAACAACGACTAGAGAGATATGCTGCTTGAACCTGTAATTCACCGCCTCAGCGAGGCAGTACAACCCCTGGCAAATACAATCGAGGCCGGGCAAAGCCCCTACCGATTGGCGCTGCGCCGCTCAGCACGCCTGCCGGTTATCGTCCTGCTGCACCTCCTGCTGAAGCAGCCGGTGTTGCTGCTCACCGATCGCCTCGACCATGCCCTGGCAATGGGAGAAGAGCTGGAGCTGTGGGCGCCAGATGTACCCCGGCTGGTCTTCCCAGAACCCACACCGTTGTTTTACGAAAACGCCGCCTGGGGCGAGAGCACCCGCCGCGAGCGGCTGCTGGCCTTTTCGCTTCTGGCCTCATACCACATCCCGGGAGCACCGACCTTAGTCACCCCTCCGCTGATCATCGCGCCGGTTCGAGCCATGATGACCCGCAGCATGCCACGCAGCGATTTTCTGAAAGCCAGCCGCACCCTACGGCGCGGCCAGCACATTCAGATCGACGAGTTAGTGCGCAACTGGGCGGCCCTGGGATACGAAGCGGTCACCACCGTCATTGGCCCCGGGCAGTTTGCCCGGCGAGGCGGCATTCTGGACCTGTGGCCGCCCGCCCACCCGCAGCCGGTGCGGCTGGAGTTCTTCGGCGACGAGATCGAGACCCTGCGCCGTTTCGACCCAGCCACCCAGCGCACGCTGCGAGACGCCAACGCGGCCATCCAGGCGCTCAATGAACCGGAGAAGATCCTGGTTACCCCGGCGCGCGAGTTCCTCAGCCCGGATCTGGAAAGCGAATACTCGGAGTTCCAAATCCCCCTGCTGCACCCCCATCCAGCCAGCCTGCTCGATTATCTACCGCGCCAGTCCCTGGTGATCCTGGACGATTGCCAGGCCCTGGAGGAAATGACCGCCGAGCTAGAAGAACAGGCGGTCAAGCTGCGGCGAGATTACATCCAACATGGGACGTTGGCGGAGGACTACCCCCTGCCTTACCTGACCTGGGCCGACCTGCAGGACTCGCTGGGACGGCACCAAACACTGGAGATGGAGTTCTGCAGGGGCGGAACCTGATCCGAGCGGAGAAGGCCAGCCACCCTCCGGCTTAATGGATGCGGCGGACCGGCACTCCCCAGCGCAGTATTTCTCACCTGGGCCGCGCTTCGGGGGTCGCTTAAAGCCGGTGATGGATTACCTGGCCGAGCACTACCTGGCCGGCGAGCAGGTGGTGGTTGTTTCTCGCCAGTCCGCCCGTCTGACCGAGCTGTGGAACGAGCAGACTTATACCCACAACCTGCGTTTCCTGGCTGATACCGGCCGTCCCCAGCCAACCTTTGTGGATGGCAGCCTGGCGGAAGGCTGGATCTTTACTCCCACCTACGGTGCGCCGCTGCACCTGCTGACGGATGGTGAAATCTTTGGCTGGCGTCGCCCCAAACCGCGCTTCCGGCGCAGCACGCATTACCAGGAAACCAGCGAATCGCCCGAGACGCATTACTCTGACCTGATCGTCGACGATTACGTCGTGCACGTCGATCACGGCATCGGCCGGTTTAAGGGATTGGTGCGCCGCACCGTTGACAACGTCGAGCGCGAGTACCTGTGTGTAGAATTTGCCGAGGAAGCCCAACTATTCGTACCAGTGCACCAGGTCGACCGCCTGACGCGCTACGTGGGGCCGGAGAACCGCTCCCCCAACCTGAGCCGCCTGGGCAGCCCGGAATGGCGCAGCGTGAAAAGCCATGTGCGCGAGGCCGTGCTGGAAGTGGCGGAGGATTTGCTCGAGCTGTATGCCCGCCGCAGCGTAGCGGATGGCTATCCATACCCGCCTGATTCTACCTGGCAGGAGGAGCTGGAGGCCAGCTTCCCTTACGTAGAGACTGAAGACCAGCTGCGCGTGCTGGAGGAGGTCAAGCACGACATGGAAGATAAGCGGCCGATGGACCGCTTGATTTGCGGAGATGTAGGCTATGGAAAGACCGAAGTTGCACTGCGGGCTGCTTTCAAGGCGGTCAGCGACAGCAAGCAGGTGGCTGTTTTAGTGCCCACCACCGTACTGGCGCAGCAGCATTACAACACCTTCCAGCAGCGCCTGGCAGCCTTCCCGGTGCAGGTAGAGATGCTTTCTCGCTTCCGCACCCCGCAGCAGCAACGCGAGATCCTCAAGCGCCTGGATGAAGGCGCGGTCGATATCGTAATCGGGACGCACCGCTTGCTGTCATCGGATGTGCGCTTCAAAGACCTGGGACTGCTGATCATCGATGAAGAACAGCGCTTCGGGGTGACACATAAAGAGACATTGAAAAAGATGCGCACCGAAGTGGACATCCTGACCCTGACTGCCACGCCGATTCCACGCACGCTGTACATGGCGTTGAGCGGGATTCGTGATATCTCCACCATCAACACGCCGCCCGAAGAACGCCTGCCCATCGTCACCCACGTCGGGCCTTACTCCCCGCGCCTGGTACGGCAGGCCATCCTGCGCGAGCTGGAGCGCGGCGGGCAGATCTTTTTTGTCCACAACCGGGTGCAGACCATTAGAGCCATGATGGCGCATCTCAACCAGCTGGTCCCAGAGGCGCGCATCACCATCGCCCACGGGCAGATGGCGGAAACCGACCTGGCGGCACGCATGGAGCAGTTCACCAACGGCGAGATCGACATTTTACTCAGTACCTCGATCATCGAATCCGGCCTGGATATCCCCAATGCCAACACCTTGATCGTCGACCGGGCGGATACATTTGGCCTGGCACAGCTGTACCAGCTGCGCGGCCGTGTGGGGCGCGGCGCCCAACGGGCGTATGCCTATTTCTTCCGTCACAACCGCAAGCCACCCACTCAGGATGGACGCCAGCGGCTGGAGACGATCGCCGAAAATACCCAGCTGGGGGCGGGCTTATCCATCGCCATGCGCGACCTGGAGATACGCGGCACCGGCGATATCCTCGGCACGCAGCAGTCCGGTCATATCGCGGCAGTTGGCTTCCACCTGTATACCCGCCTGTTGGCAGAAGCCGTGCGGCGTTTGCGACCCGCACGCGGGCTGGCGGCGCCGGGTCCAGGCGAAACTGCCTTTAACCTGGTGGTAGCACAGCTGCCGGTGGTCAACGTAGAGCTGCCCTTGCCAGTCAGCATCCCCTCCGGTTACGTTCCCGACACTTCCGTGCGCCTGGGTTTGTACCGCCGGATTGCCGAGTTGCGCCGCCTGGACGAGATCGAGGCCCTGGTGGCAGAGTTCACCGACCGGTTTGGCACGCCCCCCGAAATGGTGCACAACCTGCTTTACCAGCTGAAAATCAAGCTGCTGGCAGAACAAGCCGGCCTGGCATCGGTAACCGCCGAGAGCGGGCAAATCGTGCTGCGCTATTCAAACGGGAGCCTGCCCGAGTATCTGCCGGACCTGGGCGATTCCGTGCGGGTCGGGAAGGTCGCTTTATGGATGCCTTACACGCACCACTCCGACTGGCCGGAGCGGCTTGTCGAAACGCTCGAAAAGCTGGCTTCCTCCCAGGCGCAGCCTGCGGTAGAGGCGGAGTAGGCCATACGCATGTTTCCACCCGGTATCCCGCTTTCCAAGCGATTGTTCGACCTGGCCCTGGCATTGATTGGCCTGGTCTTGCTCTCACCCATCCTGCTGGTCATTGCGCTTCTGGTGCGGGTCTATCTGGGGAGCCCGGTCCTGTTCCGCCAGGTGCGCCCAGGCTACCGCGGCAAGCTGTTTGATATCATCAAGTTCCGCTCGATGACCGACCAGATTGATGCCAAGGGGCGGCTGCTGCCGGATAAGCACCGGCTGACCCGGTTGGGGCACACGCTGCGCGCCTTCAGCCTGGACGAGCTCCCCGAACTGATCAACGTGCTGCGCGGAGAAATGAGCCTGGTCGGACCGCGCCCATTGCTGGCAAAATACCTGGATCGCTACACACCCGAACAAGCTCGCCGGCATGACGTGCTCCCCGGCATCACCGGATGGGCCCAAATTAACGGACGCAATGCCCTTACCTGGGAAGATAAATTCGCCCTGGATGTATGGTATGTTGATCATTGGTCCTTCTGGCTGGATATCAAGATCCTGCTGCAGACGGTGGGAAAAGTCCTAACACGCGAAGGAATCAACCAGCCAGGACATGCCACCGCTCAGGAGTTCATGGGTACAAAACGAAAGCCCCCACAGGACGAACAGCAGGAGACGGAAATAAAGTGAGCCCTGTCCCCGATCCCTTAGAGCTGTACCGGCAAATTTTGCGAATCCGCCATTTCGAAGAAACCGTGCTGAACAAATTCTCCAGCGGGGTCTTTTACGGCACCACGCACACTTACCTGGGTCAGGAGGCCAACGCCGTCGGTATATTGAGCTGCGCCCGACCGGACGATATCGTGGTTAGCAACCATCGCTGCCACGGGCATTTCCTGGCCTACGGCGGCGAGCCGCGAGCGCTGTTTGCCGAGCTTATGGGGCGCGAGACCGGCGTGTGCGGTGGTCGTGGCGGGTCGCAGCACCTGCATTGGCGCAATTTCTACTCCAACGGCGTGCAAGGTGGGACTGTGCCCCTGGCAACCGGCATGGCGCTGGCAGAAAAGTTGCGTGGCAGTGGGGCAGCAGCCATCGTCTTTTTGGGCGACGGCACCCTGGGCGAAGGTATCGTCTACGAGTCATTGAATATGGCTTCTTTATGGCAGGCGCCCATCCTGTATGTGGTCGAAAACAACCGGATTGCCCAAACGACACCTTCCGAGCTGGCGGTCGCAGGAGCTATTGCAACCCGCTTCGAAGCCTTCGGCATCCCGTGCATTGAGCTGGACAGCAGCGACGTGTTGGAAATCTTGCCAGCAGCTGGGTGCCTGCTGGATGATATCCATGCTGAGCCTTCACCGCGGGCACTGGTTCTGCATACCGCTCGCTTTGGACCGCACTCGAAGGGGGATGATACCCGCGACTCCATCGAGGTCGAGCGACTGCGCCGCACGCGCGACCCGCTGGTCATTCATGGGAGCGCGCTTACCGGAGGAGCAGCGCAAGGCGATCGAAGCGGAAATAATCGAGCAGATCGCGCAGGCCTTCCAGCTCGCCCTGGGAGACCCAGCGCCCGACCCACAATCCCTGCCAGGAGCAACTACGCCATGACCACCGTCCTGGACGCGTTGAACCAGGCGCTGCACGCCGCCTTCCAGGCCGACGAGACGGTTTTTCTGCTGGGAGAAGATGTGCTCGATCCATACGGCGGGGCGTTTAAGGTCACCCGCGGGCTATCGTCCGCCTACCCCGGGCGCGTCCTGCCGGCTCCCATCTCGGAGGCGGGCATCACCGGGATCGCGGCGGGGATGGCGCTGCGCGGCCTGCGGCCGGTGGTGGAGATCATGTTTGGTGATTTCATCACCCTGATCGCCGACCAGCTGGTCAACCACATTGCCAAGTTCCGCTGGATGTATAACGATCAGGTGCGCGTCCCGCTGGTCATCCGCACGCCAATGGGAGGCCGGCGCGGCTATGGTCCGACGCACAGCCAGACCCTGGAGAAGATCTACCTGGGCGTGCCCGGGCTGCGTGTGCTGGCGCCCAGCTCAATAGGTGACCCAGGCAGCCTGCTCTCACGAGCCATCCTGGAAGATGACGACCCGGTGCTCTTTATTGAAAACAAGCTGCTCTACCTGCTGCCGGTCCAGCCACCTGCCGGATTGGAGGAATTTGAGGCGACTGAATCCAGGTCGGGGTTGCTGGGCCAAGGGAGCTCTTATGCGCCCACTTACACGTTGACCCTGCGCGGTGCGCCGCCGGCAGCCATCACGTTGGTGGCTTATGGCTATATGGCCGAGCTGGCCCGCCAGGCTGCCTTGCGGCTGGCCTACGAATTCGAAATTTTTACCGAGCTGGTCATCCCTACCCAGCTGGCGCCGTTCGAGATCGAGGCTGTGCTCGCCTCGGTGCGGCGTAGCGGGCGGCTGTTGACGATTGAAGAAGGCACATTCAGCCTGGGCTGGGGCGCAGAAATCCTGGCGCGCTGTGTCGAGGCGCTCGGACCCGGTCTACGGGCAGCACGGCGAGTGGCCGCGCTCGAAGTGCCCGTCCCAGCCTCAGGTATCCTGGAGTTGCAAGCCCTGCCGAGTGTCGAGCATATTGTGCAAACCGCAAAAAAAATGGTATAACTGCTGCGTGCCCAATTCACCTGTTCCCGTCAAAATCCCATTGATTAGCCCCAACGAGCCCGAAGCGCTGCTGGCAGGGCTGTCCGTGACCGAAGGCCAGCAGGTTCGCACCGGGGAGCTGCTGTGTACCCTGGAAACGACCAAATCCACCCAGGAGCTGCTGGCCGAAGCAGACGGTTATGTTGTTGGCTTGCAGCTGACTGAGGGACAAAGCGCCGCCGCTGGCGAGCTGCTGTGCTACCTGAGCGAGGACCCCGAGTGGACACCCCCGGAAGTCAACTTGCCTGTTCAAGGAAGCGAGCAGGGCGCTGCCAATGAACAGATTCCCCTGGGGCTGCGCATCACCCAGCCAGCGCTGGCGCTGGCGCGCCAGGGCGGTCTCGACCTCGAGCGGCTGCCTGTAGGGCCGTTAGTTACCGAAATTCAAGTCCGCCAGCTGATCGAGCAGCACTCTTCCCCCACAGCCTGGGGGCCTCCGCAAGCAGCATTCGACCCCACCGCGCTGGTGATTTACGGTGGAGGCGGGCACGGGAAATCGCTGATCGACCTGGTGCGCCTGCTGGGCGTCTACAAGCTGGTGGGGGTGATTGATGATGGCCTGGTCCCCGGGGAGACGATCCTGGGTGTGCCGGTGCTGGGGGGCAGCGAAATCCTGCCCGAGCTGCACGCCGCCGGGACCCGACTGGCGATCAACGCCGTGGGCGGGATTGGCGATATCGGCGTGCGGGTTCGGGTGTTCCAAAGATTGGCGGAAGCCGGTTTTACCTGTCCGGCCGTGGTGCATCCGACTGCCCATGTTGAAGCCAGCGCAAATCTGAGTCCCGGAGTCCAGGTATTTGCCCACGCATATGTAGGCAGCGACAGCCAGGTAGGCTATGGCGTGATTGTCAACACCGGCGCGATTGTCTCGCACGACTGCCAGTTAGACGATTACACCAATATCTCCCCGGGAGCTATACTGGCCGGTGAAGTCCATATCGGCACCGCCGCACTGATCGGCATGGGCGCAACCATCAACCTGAGGGCCAATATCGGCGCCGGGGCACGCGTTGGCAACGGCGCAACAGTCAAATCCGACGTACCCGCAAAAGGTGTGGTGCGCGCCGGCGCCATCTGGCCGGCCTGACATCCCTACGAAGAAACCTAAAATGCTTATATGAGAATACCGATGTCCTCCCCCGACCTGACCGCCGCCGAGCGTGAAGCCGTGGCGGCCGTGCTGCGCACGCCTAACCTGAGCATGGGCGCTGAAATTCAGGCATTCGAAGAAAGCTTTCGCCAGTTCACCGGTAGCCGCCACGCCATCGGGGTCAGCTCGGGGACTGCCGGGCTGCACCTGTGCGTGCGGGCCGCCGGCATAGCCGATGGTGACCTGGTAATCACTACCCCGTTTTCTTTTGTCGCCTCGGCCAATGTGCTGCTCTTCGAGCGCGCCGTGCCCATCTTCGTGGATGTCGATCCGGACAGCGGGAACATCGACCCCGCCCTGGTGCACCAGGCGGCGCAGGACCTGCTCAGCGGGGGAACGGCTGCGCGTCGCTGGCTGCCGCGCAGCGGGTACAATCCAAAATTGGAAACGCTACCTCTCAAAGCGCTCCTGCCGGTAGATGTCTTTGGGCAGCCTGCCGACCTGGATCCGCTTTTGGATACGGCGCGTGAGTTCGGCTTGTCGGTGATCGAAGACTCCTGCGAGGCGCTGGGAGCGGAGTATAAAGGCCGCAAAGCCGGTACGTTGGGCGATTGCGGGGTGTATGCCTTTTACCCAAACAAGCAAATCACAACCGGCGAAGGCGCCATGATCGTCACCAACGATGACCGGGCCGCCGCCATGATGCGGGCGCTGCGCAACCAGGGACGCGCCCCCGGCGACACCTGGCTGCAGCATACCCACCTGGGCTATAACTACCGCCTGGACGAAATGAGCGCCGCCCTGGGGCGGGTGCAAATGGCTCGTCTGGATGAGCTGATCGAGCGGCGTATGCAGGTGGCCGGCTGGTATGCCGAGCGCCTGGCCGAGCTGCCTGAGGTGGAAATCCCCCGCCTGGCGCCGTATACCAGCCGGGTAAGCTGGTTTGTTTACGTGGTGCGCTTCCAACCCGGGTTAGACCGTGACGCCATCGCCCGGCGGCTGGAGCAAGCCGGAATCCCGGCGCGCCCCTATTTCCTTCCCATCCACCTGCAGCCCTATATGGTCGAGAGCTTTGGCTTCCGTCCGGGGGATTTTCCGGTTACCGAGGACCTGGGGCTGCGCAGCCTGGCGCTGCCCTTCTCCGGCGTGATGCCAGAATCCCAGGTAGACATGGTCTGTCAGACCCTGAGCAAGGTGCTCCAATGAACTTTCCGATGTGGGGGAAAGCCCTGCACATCATATTCAGCTCACTGGGAAGATAACTTCTTCACGCCCGGCCAGCTTATCTTGAATTCGGTCAATGACGATATCCAGATGGCGGGGTTCGTGAACGAAATCCAGATCATCGGTGCGAATGGTAAGCACCGGGCAAACATCAAAAGTCTGCAGCCACTCCGCGTAGAACGTGTCGAGTAATTGCAAATAGTCAGATGATATTCCCGTCTCGATGCTGCGCGCCCGGCGGCGAATGCGCTCTACCAATACCGAAACCGGCGCCTTAAGGTAGATCAGCAGGTCGGGGGGCGGCAGCTTGGCCACCACCAGGTCAAATACCCGACGGTACGACAGGAAATCGCGCTCGTTGAGGTTGCCCAAATGGTGCAGGGCACGCGCAAAAATGTAGGCGTCTTCATAGATGCTGCGGTCCAGGATCACCGACTGCGGCAGGGCATGCATCTCCAGATACTGCTGGGCGCGGTGGCCCAGGAAAAATACTTGCAGGTGAAAAGACCACTGGCGCATATCGGCATAGAAATCCGCCAGGTAGGGGTTGTCAACCACTGACTCGAAGGCCGTGTCCCAACCCAGGCGAGCCCCTAACCGTTCGGTGAGGGAGGTCTTCCCGGCGCCAATATTACCGGCAACAATTACCAGTCGCTTTGTCATTTAACACTCGCTGTATCCACACGCATAACACTTACGGCAGCCTTCTTCATTGACTACCGCTGCCTGGCCGCATTCCGGGCACAAATCGCCTATCTTGAATTGGGAATGCTGCTCGTGACCTTGTTCGCCCGATATGAACATCTCGCTGTGCTGAGCATTTGAAAGCGCCGATTCGCTCAGATGATGGAATCCGTTGCCTTCCTGCTCGACATGCTCTTCATCTTCCTGTGCATCCTGCCGGGCGGGATCAGTAACATCCAGGTACGTTGCCAGTGCCTGAGCCACGCCATCCGGCAGCGAGCGCACCCGGTTGGGGCCAAAGCCCAGCGAGCGCCCGCCGCCGATGCCGGAGAGCTGGCGCCAGACCTCTTTCAGTCGGTCACGCGGCGCTACCGGCGATGCGAGGCGCAGCATGTAGGAGATCAGGCGCCCGATGGCTTCAGAGACGGCCGCGGTATCCGAGCCGGCCTTGGCAGTGTTGACAAACACTTCGAAGGGCTGGTCGCCGCCATTTTCGTTGATGGTGACAAATGCTTTGCCCAGCGGTGTGCTGACGTTGATGGTGTACCGTGCAGCGCTCGCGGGCGCGGCTTCTTCTTATCGTGCCAGATCGTCAGCTGCTCTTGGGCAGCAGCACTAGCCTCAACTGTTTCTTTCTGCCGGGCAGTGGCTTTGGTCTCCAGGACAACTTTCTGGCGAGAACCGGTGACATACACCGTAATGCCTTTACAGCCCAGCTCCCAGGCAACTGGTAGGCGGTGGCGACATCTTCTTCGGTGGCTCCTTCGGGGAAATTGACTGTCTTGCTCAGGCTGTTATCCACAAAGGCCTGCAGGCAGCCTGCATGCGCACATGTTCTTCGGCGCTGATATCTGCCGAGACGACAAATACCTGTGCGGATCGCTTCGGGAACTTCGTCCAGACCCTGGCAGGTGCCCTGCTCCATCACCTGCTCGACTACCTGGCTGGCGGGTGGTTTCATCCAGACCGGCCTGGATCAGGGCTGTCTCGAACAAAGGGCTGGCATAGGTCAGCTGCAGATCTTGCCCATTATCATTGACATGGCGGATATAAGCCAGGGCAAAGACCGGCTCGCAGCCATAGCCTTCGCAGCCGGCCACGGTGGCAATCGTCCCGGTGGGCGCAACCGTGGTCTGGGCGGCATTGCGGATGCCGTGCTGCCGGATGCCCTCCACAGCCTGCTCCCAATCCACTTCCGGACGACCCCAATCCCGCTGTATAAGGCGCAATCGAGGCTGGCGGCTGCCACTGCATGATCTTGCGGGTCATAAATGCTGCCCTGAATGGCCGGGAAGGCGCCGCGCTGCCTGGCCAGCTCGATGCTGGTCTGCATGGCGTGATAGCGGACAAATTCCATCACCTGGGCGGCAAATTCCTGCCCTTCCGCGAGCCATAGCGGATGCCGACATGGTACATCAGGTCGCCCAGGCCCATGATGCCCAGGCCGATCCGCCGGGCCGATGGGCGGCTACTTTGAGCTGGGGCACCGCCGGACATAGGCATTGGCTTCGACGACATCATCCAGGAAGATCGTCGAGAGCGACGCTGCTCTGGCGCAGTTTCTCCCAATCGACCGTATGCCTCCGGACCGAGGTGCTGGGCCAGGTTGACCGAGCCCAGGCAGCAGTTTTCATAAGGACCCAGCCACTGCTCTCCGCACGGATTGGTGGCTTCAAGCTGGTACAGATGCGGCACCGGATTGGAGCGGTTGGCGGCATCCAGGAAAAGCATGCCCGGTTCGCCGTTATGGTGCGCCTGGGTGACAATCTTATCGAACAACTCCCGCGCCGAGACGGTCTTATAGACCTTGATCGGCATGCCGGCTGCTTCCGCCTGCTCCAGCGTGCCGTTAAAGCCGTGATACTCCGGAGCGTTGACATCCGGAAAGCGCAGATCCCAGGTCATCGTCATTCGCGACAGCTTCCATGAAAGCATCGGTGATGCCAACCGAGATATTGAAATTGGTGATGGCATTTTCATCGGTCTTGCAGGTGATGAAATCTTCGATATCCGGGTGATCGACGCGCAAGACAGCCATATTGGCGCCGCGCCGTGTGCCGCCCTGGGCAATCTCGCCAAAGGCTTTGTCGTACACCCGCAAGAAACCCACCGGTCCGGTAGCCTGCCCGGCGGAGGATTTGACCAGGGCGTCTTTCGGGCGCAGGCGAGAAAACGAAAAGCCATTGCCGCCGCCGGTCTGCTGGATCAAGGCGGCATCGCGCAGGGTCTGGAAAATGCCGGCCGGATCGCGCCCCATATCATCGGTGATGGGCAGAACAAAACAGGCTGCCAGCTGACCCAGGGGCGTGCCGGCGCCGGTAAAGGTGGGGGAATTGGGGAAGAAACGCTTGCTGGTCAGCAGGTCATAAAACTCGCGGGCACGCTGCAGGCATATCGCTATCCCAGTGCTGCTTCGACAGCTGGCAACATGATAAGCCACCCGCCAGAACATCTCTTCGACGGTCTCGGCCGGCTTGCCATCTCTGCCCGCGGCGAACATAGCGCCGCGACCAGCACCTGGCGGGCATTATCCGTTAAGATCGACCTGGCTTCAAATCTTCTGGGAGGGGCGGGGTGGGCAATAAACCGCTTTCTTGACGTTATGCTTTCGACAGCTTCGTCAGCATCACAGTACTCTCCTCAATAACCATAATAAAGTATCGCATGAACGTTACAGCAGATTTCCCCCACTGCTGGATTGCGGCGATATCAATTAACTTTCTAACAAGCGGTCGATCTCGCTGCGAATGGATTTCAAATCGTCCAAACCCAGGTACACAATGGCATAGCGAATATAGGCAATCTGATCCAGTTCTTTCAAGCCCGGCAATCACCATATCCCCCACCACCCGGGAAGAGACTTCCGAGCGCCCCATCGCCTGCAGGGTCGCTTCAATCTCGCCCACCAGCCGCTCGATATCTGCAGCGGAAACCGGGCGCTTGGCGCAGGAGATGCGGATGCCGCGGATCAGCTTATCCCGGTCAAATTCTTCCCGGGTGCCGTCTTGCTTGACGATCAGCGGAGTCGCCAGGATTGGACGTTCATAGGTGCTGAAGCGCTGACCACAGTTTTCACATTCCCGGCGGCGGCGAACCCCTCCCCGGTGATCGTGAGAGGTATCAATTACTCGCGATTGTTCGTGTTTACAATATGGACAGCGCATGATATTCCCTCGGCGATAATATAGAACAAATGTAACCGCCATAGCTAGGGGTATCCTTGTCTATCACCCCGTACATGTGGGCAGGCAGTGATGCAATTTTAGCATATCTCCAGGCTGGATTGGCAAGGGGATTTTTAGTGCGAATTAATACCTTAAAGTTTACAGTTATCAAACGACGAGTTGAGCCTGGCGGGATGCTCGCCAGGCTCAACTCGTTCAATTGCGCTTCTCCACACGAAGGCAGGCATGGAGCAGTGCCCATGCGAAATCAGCCATAGACTCCAAGCCACATGCAACCTGAATGACCTATCAGGAGGAGGTACTGGCAGCCTAACGCAATCCTGGCATGAAACACAATGCCACCGATGCGCCCGGTTGTTACTAGTTAGGCGGAAACTGATGACAGCCTAGCGGCTGCGATTGCGCAGAAAGGTCGGGATATCCAGATCTTCGGTGTTGAAAGCGCGTGGCTGGAACTCCCGCACCGGCTGGCTGGTCGAGCTTGGAAGCTGCTGCCACACTCACTGCTCGCATCTCACGCGGTTCGCATCACCGGGTGTTCGACGATCCGGCGGGGCATGCCGGTGCGCTCAAAACCCGTGGCGATCACCGTGATGCGCACATCATCCTTCATGTTCGGATCGATCACCGCGCCGAAGATCAGGTTGACATCCGGGTGAGCGGTTTCCTTGATGATCGCAGCTGCCTGGTTGACATCGAACAGGGTCAGCTCCGGACCACCGGTGACGTTGAACAGGATACCCCGGGCGCCATCGATGGTGATGTCCAGCAGCTGGCTGGAGATCGCCTGCTCGGCAGCCATGCGGGCTGCGTCTTCGCCCTTGGCCGATGCCAACCGCCATCAGGGCTGCGCCGCCTTCGGACATGATCGTGCGCACATCGGCGAAGTCCAGGTTGATCAAGCCAGGGACGGTGATCAGCTCGGAAATGCCCTGCACGCCCTGGCGCAGCACATCATCTGCCAGGCGGAAAGCCGTCTGCAGGTTGGCGCGCTTATCCACGATCTGCAGCAGGCGGTCGTTGGGGATGACGATCAGGGTATCGGCCTGCTCTTTGAGCTTGGCGATGCCTGCCTCGGCCGATTGGATGCGGCGCGAGCCTTCGAAGGTGAAGGGGCGGGTGACCACGCCAATGGTCAGAGCGCCGACTTCCTTGGCAATCTGCGCAACGATGGCTGCGCCGCCGGTGCCGGTGCCGCCGCCCATCCCGGCGGTGATGAAGACCATATCGGAGCCTTTCAGCACGCCGTACAGCTCTTCGGCTGATTCTTCGGTCGCCTTGCGGCCGACTTCCGGATCGCCGCCCGAGCCCAGGCCGCGGGTCAGCTTCTCGCCAATGCGCACCCGGGTCGGAGGCTTTGGAGAGCATCAGCGCCTGAGCATCGGTGTTGACGGCGACGAATTCCACGCCCTGCAGGCCTTCGTCGATCATCCGGTCGACGGCATTGCAGCCGCCGCCGCCCACGCCCACGACTTTGATGCGGGCAAAGGATTCGAGCTGGTTGGGAAATTTGTGACTGTTGTCATTGTTCTTCCTCCTCAATAAATTGGTCGTTCTCAAAATATCCTGAATTCTGTTCACCTGAACCGGTATGCCGTCATCCATACACTGCTGGCGGAAATCTAATTAGGGTAGCAACCGCCGTCAGCCAGCTCTTGACTTTCTCCATCGATGTATCGCCTCCTTGAGTATCTGAGCCGTCGATGACTTCGAGCCGCTTGGTCGATCCGGCGGTATGAATATCACTCATCAAGCACTGCCCAGCGCAGCAGTCCGACGCTGGTGGAAAAGGCCGGGGAATCCAGCTTATCGATCATCCCGACCAGGTTTTCCGGTTGGGCGATGCGCACCGGCACTCCCAGCACGCTGGCTGGCCACGGTGCGGATGCCCGGGCAGAGCGCTGGTGCCGCCGGTCAGAACCATGCCGGCCGGCAGCAGGCCATCATACCCAGAGCGCTTGATCTCCTGCACCACCAGGCTGAAGATCTCTTCCACCCGGGCCTCGATGATCTGCGACCAGCTCCTGGCGGCTGATCTGCACCATTTCCTCCTCGCCAAACGGACGGATGTTGAAATACTCCTGGACGCCGACATCCGCCCAGGTGGCATGCCCGTGCTGGATCTTGATCTCCTCGGCCTGAGACATCGGCAGGCGCAGGCCATGGGCAATATCCGAGGTGATGTGGTTGCCGCCCACCGCCAAGCACGGCGGTGTGCCAGACATCCCCATCGATATAGATCGCCATATCGGTCGTGCCGCCGCCAATATCACACACCACCACCCCCATCTGGCGCTCGGTTTCGTTCAGCACAACTTCGGCTGAAGCCAGCGGATTGAGCACAAATGCGAAACATCTACACCGGCAGTTGGCCACGCACTGGCGCAGGTTTTCCACACTGGCTGCCGAGGCGGTGATGATATGCGTCTCCACTTCCAGCCGATAGCCATGCATGCCGAGCGGGCATGCGGATGCCGTCTTGCCCATCGACATCAAAGCCGCGCTGGATGACATGGATGATCTCGCGGTTGTGCGGGATGGCAACTGCCCGGGCAGCATCCACGGCCCGTGCCGACATCCTCCTGATCGATGACCCGCCCGGTGACGCCCACCACTCCCCGGCTGTTGACCGATGAGACATGCGAGCCGGCCAGGCTGACCAGCGCCGAGGTGATCTCCAACCCCGAGGTGCGCTCAGCCTTTTCCACCGAACGCGCCACCGCCTGTGCGGCGGCCGCCAGGTCGACCACCACGCCTTTGCGGATCCCCTGGGAAGGCTCGATGCCCACCCCCAGGATGCGGATCAGCCCATCTTGCTCCAACCGACCGACCAGGGTGCAGATTTTTGTTGTCCCAACATCAATCCCAACAATGATTGATTGATCCATCTTTTTCACTCACGCCTTTCTCTTCCTGCTGCGTTTTCCATGTCACACTGCCGGATTACCTGGGTCGGTAATACGGGGCGTGCACGTTTTCAACGCTCACCAAGGAAGGAAGCGTCTCCTCTTTATCGTCCAGACGGTTGATGATTGCCTGGTATAAATCCAATTTCATTGCCATGTCCTGCGCGTCACCAAAGTAAACATCCCAGCCACCCGGGTCTCGCCAGCCAAAACCGCGCGCCGCATCATACAGCAGCGGCACACCCTGCGGGGCATTTTCCCGCAGCGCCATGACAGCCAGGATAAATTCAGGTTTCAGGAAGGGCTGAGCGCCAACAATCGGCGTACTTACCGGGCTGGCGCCTTCCAGGCTTGCCAGATCCGTTTCCTCTGTCTCTCGCTCAACCCGGACCAGCGCCGGAGGCATTGCTGAAGCCTCTACCACCGGCAGGCCGAGGGCTGAGATATCCCCACGCGCCGGGAAAGCCATACCTTCCTGATCCACCAGGGTAGCGCTGCCATTAACCATCCAGGCAATCACCGGAACACGCTCCGTCACTGTGATGGCGACCGTGCTGGGCAATCCGATATGCACCGAAGCGCTTGAAAATTCCGGGAAAGCCTGCAGCAGCTCATTCTTAAGCTGGTCAGCATCCAGGGAAAACACCGGCATATCCTTCAGTCCCAGTACGGTATTCACTTCCTTCGTGGTCAGGTGCTGCAGCCCGCTGATCTCAGCCCCGCTTACCCGAAAGGCAGCTGCATTCCAAACCTGATAAAGCCCAACACCCAGGACTATCGCCAATACGGCAGAAAGCCAGCGCCAGCTGATCGCAAACTGGGGCAGGTTTGGCAGGCGCACCTCGGTGCCTGGCATGCCAACAGATATATCGAAGCGGCGGCGGGCTTTCCTCTGCGAATGAAGCGGCCCGCTGGTCGTATGCCCGGCAGCCACATTGCGCACCATCACGGTGGGAGCACCCTGGCGTACTGCCCCAGATTAAATCCGGGTGCGCTTGCGCCGCAGGTCAACTTGCCCTGTGTGCACCGTGCGGCCGCTGCGGGTACGCTCCGGTTGGGTGAGGTGCGTCAGGTCGACGCCTAACCGCAGGGCAGTTGTGCTGTCGTAAGTCCGGGTTCGCTTGCGGCGGCGGTCGTTAGAGCGTTGGAAGAGGCTTGAGATGCGCGCCATATCAGACTTCCCTTTGATAACGCCTGGTCAATGTGTCACGCTGGGCCTTGCGGCTCAACGCCAGCTCAATTAATTGGTCTAATAATTCCGGATAAGCCAAGCCACTGGCCTCCCATAACTTAGGATACATACTGATTTGTGTAAAGCCCGGGATGGTATTGATCTCCGACAGGTAGAGACCATCATCGGGGCCAAGAGTCTGGCGTCGCTCGAGAAGGAAATCGACCCGCGCCATCCCGGCACAGTCGATTGCCCGGTAAGCCTGCACGGCATACTCCTGCACCAGCTGTGTCGTCTCTGGCGAGAGCGGGGCCGGGATGACCAACCCGGAAGTGCCATCCAGGTACTTGGCTTCGTAAGAGTAAAACTCACGGCTGGGTAATATTTCTCCCGGTACGGACGCCCTGGGCAACTCGTTCCCCAGGACACTGACTTCAATCTCTCGGGCATGGATGCCCCGCTCGATCAGTACCCGGCGGTCAAAGCGCGCCGCCTCGATCAAGCCCTCGTACAAATCTGATCGGCTTTGGCACTTGGTGATACCGACCGACGAACCCAGGTTAGCCGGCTTAACAAACAGCGGGTAAGCAGCCAACGCTTCGGCCCGCCGCAACACCGCCTCGATATCCTGGTCAATCTCGCTGCGCTGGGCCACGATCAACTCGAGCACCGGTAAACCCTGGGCGCGCATCACATCCTTGAAGACACCCTTATCCATACCCAGCGCCGAGCCCAGGACTCCCGCGCCAACATAGGCCAGGTCCGCCAGCTCCAGCAATCCCTGCAGCGTGCCATCTTCTCCATAGGTGCCGTGTAGCACCGGGAAGACCACATCCAGACCGGTAAGCTCGCTGAACACCTGCCGGCTGCCCTCCGCATGCAACGCATAAAGACTCTGGCGGCCCGGCTCGGGGAGCAGCACAGCTTCACCGGTGGGCACTTCGCGCCCTGCCAGCCAGGCTTCCAGTAAGCCCTCACCCACCACCCAGGCGCCTTCGTGCGTGATGCCGATCTGGATCACCGTGTACTTCTCCGGATTCAGGTTGGCAACTACCGAGGCCGCCGACTGCAGCGAGACTTCATGCTCGCCAGAGCGACCCCCAAAAATCACGCCGATGCACAGTTTGCCTTCTACCATCGCTTTACCACTCACCCAGCAGCTCGATCTCGAGCTCAAGAGCTACGCCGAACTGATCCAGCACGGAGGCCTGCGCCAGCCGGATCAGCTCGTAAATATCTGTGGCAGTTGCCCGGCCCCGGTTAATAAAGAAATTTGCATGCAGCGAGCTGATCTCTGCATTGCCTTTCCTGGCGCCTTTCAGCCCGGCTGCTTCGATCAAACGTCCAGCGTAATCACCGGGCGGGTTCTTGAACATCGATCCCATAGACGCCCCAGGAGGCTGCGTCCGCCGGCGGTAGGCCAGCAATTCATCACTGCGCGCCTTGACAGCCTGCGCCGAGCTGCGCTCCAATCGCAGCACTGCAGACAGCACCGCTGCCCAGGGTTGGGCTGACCCGGCATCAGCAAAGGGTTGCTGGCGCTTGAGGCTGCTCGAGCGGTAGGAGAAGCCCAATTTTTCCGGAGGCCAGTTGGAGCGGGTGGTTGTCATGGTTACACCATGCCCTTGATGATGCAAGATTTCAGCCATGATTAAATTGCCCGCCATATCGCCGCCGTGCGCCCCGGCATTTCCGACTACCGCCCCGCCGATTGTCCCCGGGATACCTGCCGCCCATTCCAACCCGGCCAGGCCGCGCTGTGCTGCCTGGCGAGCCAACGCTCCAAAATTGGCCCCGAACTCAGCCCACACCAACACTTCCTGCTGCGGCACCCGTCGCTCCGGGAGTTTTTGGCCCCATTCATCAACCCCAAAACGTACCCGGCGAGACTGGTTGAGCACCACGACACCGCGTACTCCCCGGTCACTGATCAGGACGTTTGAGCCGCCTCCTAAGATGGTAAACGGCTCACCGATCTGCCACAAAGTGGTGCATGCTTCTGCCAGCTCTTCGCTGGTATGAACTGCCAGCAAGGCGTCGGCTGCCCCTCCCACTCGCGCCGCGCTGTACCGGCTCAGCGATGCGGCAAGCTGCAGCCGGTCGCCAAAGGCGGACAGCACGGTCTGCAAATCGAAGGGTTGGGTATTCTCAGAAGCCATCAGCAACATCATTTCTTCTCAATACGATCCATCAATCAAACCGTGGCGCCACGGGAAAATGAGGGCCGGAATTCTCTAAAGCGCCAATCAGGCTCCCGCTGAGTTGGTCAGCATCTCCGGCTGAGAGCACTAATACGATACTCCCCGGCTGCAGATGTGCCAGCAGGTATTCCTGCGCCTGGGGGATACCGGGGATATATCGGGCATCCGGATGGTTCATTTCAGCCAGCACGGACTGCGCCGAAAATCCATCTGCCGGGGCGGTTTCGCGGGCTGCGTAAATCTGCAACACCAGGACGTGGTCGGCGTCCGCGAAAGCAGCAGCAAACTGACCGGCCAGCAGGCGGGTGCGCGAATAGGTGTGCGGCTGCCATACAGCCCAGATCGCATCGCCCGGGTAGCGACTGCGCGCCGCTGAGAGGGTCGCCCGGATTTCCGTCGGGTGGTGAGCGTAATCATCGATCACCGTCACCCCGCGCACCGTGCCGCGCAGCTCAAAACGCCTCCCAGTGCCCTGGAAAGCAGCCAGCGGAACTGCCGCCCGCTGCCATTCGATGCCCAGCAGGTCCGCCACAGCCAGGGTGGCCAGTGCATTCAGGACATTGTGCCGGCCCGGCAGCTGCAGGGTCAGGTCCACTTGCTGCCCGGCGCCTGCGAAGCTGGCGGCATGGAAGGCATTCCCTGCCGCCGGAGATTCTTGCAGGTCGCTGGCAAAATAATCGCCCTCCATTTCCTGGTGGCCGTATGCCAGCACCCGGAAGGAGCTGCCGGCCGCTTCGCGCATCAGGCGGGTCGCGCCAGGATCGTCTTTGCATGCCAGCAGCGCTCCCCCGGGGAGGATGCGCTGGCTGAAAGCGGCAAACGCCCGGTAAAATGCCTCACCGGTTGGGTAGCAATCCGGGTGGTCATGCTCAATATTGGTCACCACGGCAATCTCGGGATTCAATCCCAGGAACATCCCATCGTATTCATCTGCCTCGATAACGAAGATGTCGCCAAGGCCGTGATGGGCATTACCGCCCAGGTTTATCGACAGGCCTCCGATAATATAGGAAGGGTCAAACCCCAGAGAGGCCAGCAGCCAGGCGATCATGGCGGTGGTGGTAGTCTTGCCGTGCGTGCCGGCCACAGCGACGGTGCGGTAGCCACTGGTGAGCAGCCCCAGAAAATCAACTCTCCGGTATACCGGGATACCCAGACGGCGGGCTGCCTGCACTTCGACATTGTCATCCGGGATGGCCGAGCTCTGCACCACCAGGTCGGCCCCGGTAATATTTTCGGCGTTGTGACCCAGGTACACCTGGCCGCCGGCAGCCTGGACGCGCTGGGCCAGCGGGGAAAGCTGGCGGTCGGACCCGCTCACCTGCACCCCGCGCTCCAGCAGCACCACAGCGATGGCCGATAAGCCGCTGCCGCCAATCCCTACCAGGTGGACCTTGCGCATTTCCATATCAGAATATCTCAATCCTAGATCATCACGATAATCACAAATACAAAGGCAATCACCACCGCGGCCAGCACCCGGTAACCATAGAAGATGGCCGGAGGTAGTAAATTGATCAACTGGATCGCCCAGGTCCCACCCCCCTCAACGGTGTCCAACGGGGCGGTAATATAAGGTGTGAATGGATAAGATGCCGCATCCATGTAGTACCACAAGCTGCCCACAATCAACCAGCCATTGATAATGCCGATGAAGAAACCCAGGATGTAATCCTGTATCCCAAGCGGTTTACCGGCCGCCCTGGAGAGTGATGAAATTTTGGGTGTCACATAACCAAAAATGACCAGCAGGACGACCGTCAGCGTGCGGAACCAGTACTGTGTCATCGATCCCTCTTGGAACAGTTCGTTCGTCAACGGGAGCAGATCTTCCACCAGGGTGATGAAAGCGATCGCCACCAGCACACTGAAGCTGACCAGCACTTCCTTGGCCGGGCCTCGCAGCGCCCCTACCACGGCAAACAACATCACAAACAGGAAAAAGGCACAGAACAGTGTAATCATCGTCCGATTCCCTTTTTTTGGGAGCCGTGTGCGCGCTCCACAAGCAAACTTGCTATCTGCCTGGCCGCCTCCGGGCGAGCCAGGGACTGCATGACCTGTTTCATCCGTTCTCGCCGGACGCTGTCACGCATCAGCTCCAGAACGGTCGGCAGGAGCCGGTCGGCCAGGGATTCGTCGCGCAGCATGACAGCCGCTCCGTGATCAACCAGGAATTGGGCGTTGACTACCTGGTAGCGCCAGGCATACGGGTAAGGCACCAGCACAGCCGGCAGTCCAACCACGGGGAACTCACCCAGCGAGGAGGCTCCTGCCCGTGAGACTGCCAGATCAGCTGCCCGCAGGGCGGCGGGCATCTCCTGGTGCAAATAAGGGTAAGCCCGGTAGCGATGGGCCAGCCCGGCTTCCAGCTTTTGCCCGGCAGATTCGACATCCGGCCAATCTAGCTGCCCGCTGATATGAATAACTTGCATCTCAGCCAGCAGCGCCGGCAATATGGCCAGCAGTGCCTGGTTGATCGAATGGGCGCCTTTGCTGCCACCAAACACCAGCAGTGTGGGAAAGCCCGCCTCCAATCCGAATGTCGCCAGCGCCTGCTCCCGGCTGCCACGCGCCAGCTCTGGACGGGTCGGATAGCCCGTCAGGCGCAGGTCGGCGTGCGGCGAGAAGTACCGCCGCGAGTTTTCTGCGGTGATGGCGATACTACCCGCCAGGCGGGATATCGTCTTCAAGGCCAGCCCGGGTTCGATATCAGGCACATAGAGCACAGAAGGGACTTTTCGGCCGGCGAGCGCCATCGGCACTGCCACATATCCGCCGGTGAAGAACAGCACGTCCGGCTGGAATCGTCGCAGGATCTGGCGAGAGACGCGATATCCCCGCCACAACTGGGCAACGTTTCCAGGCAGGCGGCTCAGACCAACGCCGTGCACGCCTGCCGCCGGAATTGCTTCGAAGGGCAACTCAGCCCGCTTCACCAAATCCGCCTCCATACCTCCCAGGCCTCCCACCCACAGCACCGAGCGCTGCAGGTCGATACCCGTCGGGTCAACGATCGAGATCAGCGCCTGCAGAACGGTAAGGGCGGGATACACGCCGCCGCCGGTCCCACCAGCGCAAATTAACAACCGCACTGAATAACCTGCCTTGATCTTCCTGGTTCTGTACTGACTGCCGCGAAACATTCAACAAGATGCCAACCGCAACCAGTGAAACTACCAGGTTGGAGCCGCCGTAACTCACAAAGGGCAAGGCGTTACCGGCAAATGGCATCAAATTCACCATCACGGCCATGTTAATGAAAGCCTCTATCGCAATCCATATGCTCAAACCGGCAGCCAAGAGTGCCCCCAGGTCATCCGGGGCACGCGAGGCCACTCGGATGCCTCGCCAGAAAAACAGCACGTACAGAGCCATTAGCGCAACTGAGCCAAAGACGCCGGTCTCTTCGCCAATCACGGCGTAAATGCTATCGGTAGGAGGCACCGGCAGCCCTACCACCTTGGTCACGCCGTTACCAATCCCAACCCCGAACCACTCGCCTTTGACAAATGCCTCGATCGACCGGCGCACGTGGTAAGATGCCTGGCTGGGATCTTCCAGGCCGGCCAGGTAGTTCTGAACACGCGAGGCGCCGGTTGGCGTTACCTGGACCACAACCCAGCCGATCAAGAGCGCCACAACCAGCAGAATGGCAATCTGCTTGAGGTCGCCGCCGGCCAGGAAGAACATCATCCCACCCAGGATAAAGATGGTAAATACGGCGCTCAGATCTGGCTGGATGAAGATCAAGCCGCCCAGCAAACCTAAGATGAGCGCCAACGGCAGCAGCCCAAAGCTGATGTTACTCAAGCGCTCGCGCTTGGCATAAAGCCAAACCGCCAGGTAGATAACGGTGATCAGCTTGGCGAGCTCAGACGGTTGGATCGAGCCTTGTAAAAGGGTGCGCACCGCGCCGTGCCGGACTTCATTCCCTATCAGCACAATGATCAGCATGGCGGCCGTGGCCAGAATGGCAGGAACCGCCACCTTCTGCAGGATGTGATAGTTCAGGAAGGTGAGGGCGACACAGCCAATAATGCCAATGCCTAACCACATCAACTGCCGGTTGAATACCCGGTAGGGGTCGTCCCACAGATCGTAAGAATAGTCATAGCTGGCCGAGAAGACCATCACCAGGCCAACAATTTGCAAGGTGACCACCACCAACAGCAAAGGCACATCAACCTTCAAGTGCCGGGATTTGCTGGGCGCGCTGACCGGACCGGTAGGGGCCGGGCTGCCCGAAGGTGTGTTCGGCACGCGGCCAACATACTCCTTTGGCAGGCTCTCTGCAGAACGACGAACTGAATTTACTCGATCTCGTTTACCCATTTGACGAAACACTTCCCACGCTCCTCAAAATCTGTAAACTCGTCAAAACTGGTGCATCCCGGCGAGAGCAACACCACATCGCCGGCTTCGGCCAGGCGGGCAGCCTCTCTTACCGCCTGCTGCAGCCCGGGGCAGCGCATCATCGATCGTAAAGCAGCCGGCTGGCCTGCCTGTAAGGCGCTGCGCATTACCCGTTCGATCTTCTCGGCGGCTTCACCGAACAAAACCAGGTGGTCCACCCGGGAAGCCACCAGCCGAGCGAATGCCTCCCAGGGGAGGTTTTTATCCCGACCGCCAGCCAGCAGCACCAGCGGCTCATTGAAGGAACGGATGGCTGCCATGGATCGCTCGGGGGCGGTGGCAATCGAGTCGTTATACCAGCTCACTCCATGCCAGGTCCGCACCAGCTCCAGGCGGTGGGCTACCCCGATGAAGCTCCCTGCCGCCGCACGCATGGCCTCGATTGGCAAGCCGGCTGCAGCGGCAATCGTGCAGGCTGCCACCACGTTTTGCAAGTTGTGCTCGCCGCGCAAGCGCACCTCGGACTGGGGCATCACAGCACGATCGACCAGATCACCGGACTCACCGAAAACCCTCAGGCGAATCTCTTGCCCCTGCAGGTAACCACCCGGCTGCCCTGCGGGTATCTCGTTCAGGCCAAACGACAACAGTTTGCCTCGCGTCATGCCGGCCAACGCCCAGGCTCCAGGATCATCTCTGCCCAGGACTGCCGAGCCGGTCGCAGGCTGAAATTCCAGGATCCGGGCTTTTGCCTGCGTATACGCTTCCATCGAGGGATGCCGGTCCAGGTGGTTGGGGGTAATATTGAGCACCGCTGCCACCTCAGGCGAGCGGGTCATTATTTCCAACTGAAAACTGGACAACTCCATCACAGCCATATCGCTTGTCAGCATCTCATCTACAACCGCAATCAACGGATTGCCAATATTGCCACCGACCCAGGCCCTGGTAGGGCAGTCTTCACGGTGGAGGGCTACACTTTCTTCAGCGATCTTCCCCACCAGGGAAGTGGTCGTCGTTTTTCCAGCCGAGCCGGTTATACCGATCACCGGGCAGGGCACAGCTTCCAAAAAAATCTGCGAGTCGTTGGTAAGCGGAATTCCTCGTTTCAACGCCTCGACCAACAATGGGAGGGTAAGCGGCACGCCTCCCGAAACACACACCCAGTCGGCTCCATCCAGGAGCTCCAGCGGATGGCCTCCCAGGCTCCAGGTGATCTTCCCCGGGGCGCTTTCAGCCTCCAATGCCTGGCGAGCCGCCGCCAGCTCGCTCTCCGAGCGGCGGTCGTTCAAAGTCACATCTGCGCCGTGCCGGCTGAGGTACTGCGCCAGGGCAATCCCCTGACGGGCAGCGCCGATAATCAATACCCTTTGCCCATCCCATGCCGTTCATCACACCACCGCCAGGGCGGTACCGATCATGGCAGAGAGCAGGCTGATCAACCAGAAGCGCTGCACCACCTGTGTCTCGCTCCAGCCCGAAAGCTCAAAATGGTGCTGGATCGGCGCCATCTTGAATAACCGGCGGCCCTTGGTGAGCTTGAAATAACCTACCTGCAGTACAACACTCAGCAAGGCGCTCATCGGGATGATGGCAATCAGCGGCAGCAATATCCACTGCCCGGTCATCAAGGCAACAACTGCCAGTGTGGCGCCCAGCGGAAGCGAACCTGTATCTCCCATGAACAGCTGCGCCGGGTGGACGTTGAACCATAAGAACCCAAATATTGCGCCCACCAGTGTGAAGCTGAAGCGTGCCAGGAAGTACTGCCCCTGCAGGAGTGCAATACCGCCAAAAGCCGCAAATGCAGTCGCTGCGATCAAGCCTGCCAACCCATCCAGTCCATCGGTGAAGTTCACTGCGTTCGATAAGCCAACAATGATAATGACCGCAATCGGGATATAAAACACTCCCAAATTGACCTCGCCCTTGACGCCCGGCAGGTACAGCTGCGGTACATCCAGGATATAGCGCAGGGCATAAGCAGTGATCAATGCCAGGATCAGCTGTCCGAGCAGCTTCGTACGAGCTCGCAGGCCGGTCGTCCGCCGACGCCCCACCAGACCTTCCCAATCGTCCAATGCCCCTAACAGAGCATACGTCAGCAGGACGATCATAGGCAGGATCACCGAGCGGCCAAACACCGTGATACCAATGATCGAAACCGCATTCATCAGCACGGTAATCAACACAACCGGCAGAACAATCAGCACGCCGCCCATGGTGGGCGTCCCCATCTTGCTGAAATGGCGCTCCGGCCCTTCCACACGGATGGCTTTGCCAATTTTGAAATGGCGCAACACCCGGATCAGCGGTGGACCCCAAATGACCGTCAACATGAAGCTGAAGCCTGCCAGGCCCATGATCAGCGGCGCCTGGTTCATGGCTCCACCTCCAGGGCAGCTACGATCCGGTCCATGCGCATCCCATGCGAGCCCTTGATCAGGACGACATCCGCCGGGCCTAGGCGATCCATCAAGAAATCAACGGCCTGGGCGCTGGTCTCCAGGGCGGTGACTGATTGTGATAAAAGCCCAGCCTGGATGGCTGCCTCGGCAATCATCCGGCCGCGCTCGCCCACCGTCACCAACTCGTCAACAACCTCCGCCGCTCTGGCGCCTACCATCTCATGTCCTTGCTGCTCGTATGGACCTAACTCCAGCATGTCACCCAGGACAGCCACCTTGTGGCCGCTCAGTTCACTCAGCAGATTGAGCGCAGCCAGGGTCGATTCGGGCGAAGCGTTATAGGTGTCATCCAAAATCAGGGCACCTCTTTCACTTCGCACGGCCACCAGGCGTAGCTGGGTATGCTCCGAGCGCAGCCCGTTGACAATCTCCTGCCAGGTCAGCCCTTCTACCAGGCCTACTGCAGCCGCACGCAGCACCGTATGGACGCTGTGACGACCTATCAATGGCACGCGCAGGTGGATTGTCTCCTGCTGGTAATGCAGGCGCAGGCGCACACCTTCCAGGCCCAGCCCTTCCACATAATCTGCCCACAGGTCCGCCTGGGGGTCCAGGCCATAAAACAATACTGCAGCCTGGGTCTTGTCCGCCATCTGGCGTACCCAAGGATCATCAAAGTTGAGCACTGCAACCCCGTCTGGAGCAGGTGGCAGGGATTTGACCAGCTCCGCTTTGCCCAGGGCGATAACTTCCTGCGAACCGGCTCGCTCTGCGTGTACCGTCCCAATGTTGGTGATGACGCCAACGTGCGGTTGGGCAATATCACACAGAAATGCGATCTCGCCAGGTAACGTAAAAGCCCATCTCGAGCACAGCCCGTTGGTGGCCTTCAGTCAGCTTGAGGATCGTCAGCGGCAGCCCGATCTCGTTATTTAAATTCCCAGGGTTTTTTAAGGTGCGATAACGTCGTTCCAAGACTTTGGCAATCAACTCTTTGGTAGTCGATTTACCGACACTCCCGGTGATGCCAATTACGCGCAGGTCCATCTTCCGCCGCCAGTAATGTGCAACCTGCTGCAGAGCCGCCAGACTGTCGGCAACCCGCAGGCAGAAGGGAGTCTCCCGCCCGTAACTTTGCAGCCGGGTCAGCAGCTCGCCTGCTTCCCAGGGCGAGCGCATATCCAGCACCGGGATTTGTTCGCCCATGTCCTGCTGGACAAAGGCAAACTGCGCCCCGCGTGCAAATGCATCTGCCACGAAGCCATGACCATCCACATGCTCACCAGGTAAAGCCACAAACAATGCACCCGGTATCGCCTGCCTGGAGTCAAGAACTGCGTCGGTAATGGCCCACCCCACCCCGGTGAGCCGGATACCACACAGCGCTTCTATGACATCCGCAATTGTCAACATATCCGCTTGTTAAAGTAACTCAAAGCTTCAGGAACAATCCCTTGCCTCAAATCGAACTTACTGCCCATATAACTGGCGCCTGATTTTATCCGGCGGTATATTCATCAATACCACCAGCTGCTCGACAGCTTCACGGAAGACCGGTGCAGCCACCACCGAGCCCCAGGGCGAAGCAGAGGGCTTTTCCAGCCAGACATACACCAGGAATTTAGGATCATCTACCGGCCCCCAGCCGACAAACGAAGCGTTGGTATCATTGCTGGTGTATCCCAAGGGAGTCGGGATTTCTGCCGTTCCGGTCTTACCGGCCACCCGATAACCCTCCACCAGGGCATCGGAAGATTCGGTCTCTAAGGAAACCGCCAGCATATCGGTCAGGGCTTGAGCCGTCTCCGGCTTGACCACGATACCCGCCACGCGCGGCTCAATATCCTGCTGAAAGCCCTTATTGATGATCGACTTGACGATATGCGGCTGCATCATGCGCCCGTTATTGGCAGCCGCCGAGATGGCAGCAGCCATCTGGATCGGCGTAGCAGAGACGCCCTGGCCAAAGGCATTTACGCCCAGATCGGCGTCATACCAATCTGCATCGCCTGGTACTTTCAAGCGGCCTTCCACTTCACTGGCCAGCTCAACCCCACTCAAGCGGCCGATGCCAAAAGCCTCAAGATATGAATAGAAATCCTTGGGTCCCAGTTGCGTGGCTACCCAGGCCAGGCAGACGTTCAGCGAGTGCTGCATGCAGCCCAGCATGGTTTGCGGGCCCCATCCGCCGCGGTTCCAGTTGTAAATTATTGCCCCGCCAACTTCGATCACGCCGCGATCCATAAACTCGGTCTCTGGCGTGACCACACCACTATCCAGAGCAGCCAGCATGGTGAGCACCTTGAAAACCGAACCGGGTTCGTAAGCCTGGCTGACGCCCCGATCAAAAGGCACGCCATCGGGGAATATTTCCACGGAACGCCAGTATTCGTTCAAATCCATGCGCGGCGTGGTTGCCAGGGCCAGGATCTCACCCGTTTTCGGATCCATCACTACGATGGTAGCCGATTCGGCGCCGTATTCATCCATCGACCAATCTACAAGCTCTTCCATGCTGGCCTGGATACTGCGATCGATGGTCAGTACCAGGCTCACGCCATCGGGAACATCGGGCAGTTCCTGGGCCTGATTGGGATCATTATAGAACAGCACATTCTTGGGCGTGCCGGCCAGGAGGGTGTTGTAATATTCTTCTACGCCAAAGTAACCCCGCCCCTGCTGGTTGACAAAACCCAAGACCGAGGAAGCCAGGCTTTTTTCCGGATATGTGCGAGCCAGGTGCGGGCGAAAAGTTAGCCCGCTCAGGCTGGGGACATCCTCGCCACCGCCGCTGCCGTACTCAGCGTTCATCTGCTCGATCAGCACCTGCAGTTGGGTGATCTGCTCCTCGCTCACATTATTAGCCAGCGGGTGATATACATTTTTCTTCGATGCTTCCAAACTGGCGGTACCCAAAGCCTTGGTATAATCCATCCCCAAAACCACGTTCATGGTCAGAGCAATGGTATGTGGGTTTTTCACCTGGGCCAGGTCCACCCCCACCTCATAGACAACTTTATTAGCAGCCAGGATGTCGCCGTTGCGGTCCATGATCAGGCCTCGTACAGGCTCAATGACCTCTTCTGTGGTTATAAAACCCGTGTGAGATTCTTCAAAATATGTAATGATGGGTTCATTCAACTGGATATGAAACAGCTGATAAACGATCAGCAGCGGGATGACGCTCACCAACGCGCCTAATACGTAATAGCGCCAGAGGTTATCACGGTTCATTGCTTATTCTCCAACGCAGGAAAGAGGATTTTCATAAGATGCCGCCGCAGCCAGGGAAACAGCGGCTCAGTAAACTCTGCCGGGCGAACTGGAGCGCTGATGACCGCCCGTTGATAGCTGGGTGCAAGCATAGCTGGTTGGCGCTCCACGTAGCCTGGCGCCAGGATATAGATTGCCTGATCCATCTGGATAGGCTCAAACCCCAGCTCACGCGCCCGGCGTTGCATCTGATTAGCAGATAATAGCTCTCCCAGGTAAGCCTGCAGCCCGGCATTCTCACGTTGCAAGCGTGCGATATCAAACTGCATTTCCTGGATTTCGCTGCCAACCGTGGAGGCTTCTGCGTTGACCCTCAAGTACAGGCCGGCAAGCAGAGCAGCAAACACCAGCACAAGCAGAAACGGCACAAGGTACTGCATCTGCTTGCGCCAGGGCGCCTGGGAATAGGCATGGGTTAGGCTCTCGATTCGCTCCATATCAGTCTTCCGTACCAACGTAGATTTTGATCAAATTTCCTGCATATCTTAATTTGCAAATAACGTGCCAGTACCTGCCCAGAGTGAACAAACTTACAGGGTCTAATCTTTCTGTTCGATTTTTTCAGCAACCCTCAAGCGGGCGCTGCGTGCCCGGGGATTCCGCTCGACCTCCGCCTCCTGCGGCCGGACGGGGCGCCGGGTAATTTCTACCAATGTCGCCCGGTGCCCGCAGGTGCAAACCGGCTGGCGGGGCGGGCAAATGCAATCCTGGCTCTCGCGGCGCAAGTATTGCTTGATGATGCGATCCTCCAACGAGTGGAAGGAGATCACCGCCAGCCGCCCTCCTACCTTTAGAAGAGAGACTGCCTGCGGTAAAACTTCTTCGATCGCCTCCAACTCCCGGTTGACTGCGATGCGCAGCGCCTGGAAAGTACGCGTCGCCGGGTGAAGCCGGCTTTGCCTGGAGGATTTGCCCGCCGGGAGGACACGCAAGACAACCTGGGCCAGCTGGCCGGTCGTTTCAACCGGTCGAGCTTTGATGATCGCTCGGGCAACCTGGCGGCTCTTCGTCTCTTCTCCATAGCGGTAGAGGATATCTGCCAGATCCGTTTCCGGTAGTGTGTTCACCAGAACAGCGGCCGTGACCGGGTTGCGGGGATCGAAGCGCATATCAAGCGGCGCATCCGCTTGGAAAGAAAAGCCTCGCTCCGGACTATCCAGCTGCATCGACGAGACGCCCAGGTCGAGCAGGATTCCGTCTACCGCCTCCCAGCCTAACCTGCCGGCTGCCGGGTGCATCTCGGTGTAAGAACCCTGGACAATGGAAGCGCGCTCGCCGAAGACAGCCAGCCGTTCACGGGCCAGGCTTAGCGCCTGCGGGTCAACATCCAATCCCAACAGTTGCCCATCGGGTGAGCTGGCCTGCAGCAGGCCGGCGGCATGTCCCCCGGCGCCAAGCGTGCCATCAATAAAAAGACTGCCCCGCCCGGGTTGCAATGCGTGTATAATTTCATGGTAAAGAACGGGTTGGTGTGGATCCGGACGATTCCCAGCCATGCTTGCAACTTAGCTGGTCGTCAGATCCAGAGCGGAAAATCGCCGTTCATTCGCATCGGCATCTTCAAGAAGTGCCATGCGTGCCGACCATAGGTTGGGCGACCAGAGCTCAATCCATAAACCTGTCCCGGCCATCACGACATCGTCCTGGATGTCGGCCATGTTGCGCAGGTTATGGGAGATCAGGATACGCCCGGCTTTATCGATCTCAACCCGTTCGGCGGTGCCAAAGACCAACCGCCGCAAATCGCGCGTGCTGGCGTCTGCTGTATTCATGGTCAGCAGTTTCTGCGCGATCGACTCAAATTGTGGCGAGGTGAGCAACAGGAGGTTGTGGTCCATACCGAACATGACATAAGCGCCGTCAGATTGCAATAAATCCCGAAAGCGAGCCGGGATTGTCAGGCGCCCTTTGTCATCAAGGTTATGGTGAAACTGGCCCACAAAGAACATGCGTTCTAGCTCTCCTTTAATCAACGGAACGCCGGATCAACCGGCGCACCACTTTATCCCACTTTATCCCACAATCATCCACATTGTATTCGATTCCGGTTAAACATGCAAGCGTTTTTGCCTTAAAATTAGACGAATATGGTGGCAGTTCGCCTATGCGCAGAATATTTTAAGGTTTCTCATGGATAACTTTCTGATTCACACACTCTTGCACCACCCAAAGGACTCTTGATGACGCATCTTACCAATCCCTACCGCTCGCTTTTTGTTGGCACCGATACCCTCGTCCCCCTGCTGGATGGCAGCTTGCATGCTTACATCAATCTGGACAACGCCGCCTCCACCCCGGCATTGCGGGCCGTCCAACAAGCAGTGGACGAATTTATACCTTTTTACAGCAGCGTCCATCGCGGCACCGGCTACAAGAGCCAGCTTTCGACCCATTCCTTCGAAATGGCACGCCAGGCCACAATGCGCTTCCTGGGGGCCGATCCAAGCGAGCACACCTGCATCTTTGGCAAGAACACCACCGAAGCCATCAATAAGCTGGCGCGCCGCTTCTCATTCCCGGCCGGTCGTGACATGGTCCTCACCAGCGGCATGGAGCACCATTCCAACGACCTGCCCTGGCGGCATGTTGCCGCCACCCTGCATGTTGGCCTGACTCCCGATGGGCGCCTGGACGAAGCCGATTTCGATGCGAAATTGAAACAATACGGCAGCCGCATCGCCCTGGTGGCCATCTCGGGCGCCAGCAATGTGACCGGTTTCCTTAATCCGGTGCACTCCCTGGCGGAGAAGACGCACGCCATCGGCGCTGAAATCCTGGTCGACTGCGCCCAGCTGGCCCCGCATCGCCGCATTCAGATGCTCCCGCTGGCAGACCCCGCCCATCTGGATTATGTCGCCATCTCGGCCCATAAAATGTACGCTCCTTACGGCACCGGTGCGTTGGTCGGGCGGCGCGACACCTTTGAGCACGGCGACCCCGATATACAAGGCGGCGGCACGGTGGAAATTGTGACCCTGGAAGAGGTGGTGTGGGCAGAGCCACCCGAGCGCGATGAAGCCGGCAGCCCTAATACCGTAGGCGCAGTAGCCCTGGCTGCCGCCATCTACAAACTGGAAGCGGTGGGCATGCAGGCGGTCGCCGAGCATGAAGCCGAGCTGACCGCTTACACGCTCGAACGGTTAAGCCGCCTGCCCTATGTCCGCCTGTTCGGCAGTGCAGATCCGGCGCGCGCCGCCGAGCGCCTGGGGGTCATCCCGCTGGCGTTGGAAGGCATTTCGCACTTTAAGGTTTCCGCCATTCTGGGGTACGAATTTGGCATCGGGGTGCGCAGCGGGTGTTTTTGCGCCCATCCTTACATTCTGCACCTGTTGGGCCTCAACCGCCAGCAGGCTGACGCCGTACGCCACAGCATCCTTTCCGGTGACCGCTCGGACATGCCCGGCTTGATCCGGGCTTCCTTCGGCCTGTACAACTCGTTCGAAGATATCGATGCCTTCGTGGAGGCTCTAACCTGCATCGCCCAGGGGAAGTTCCGGGGAAATTACTTGCAGGATAGAAAAACCGGCGAGTATATTCCGGAGGGCTGGCAGCCCCAATTTGAGCGATATTTCTCACTGGCTGATTGATCCATGTTCTTAAATAACAATGCCACCTGCGAGGCGGCTTCTTCGCAGGTGGCATTATTCTATGCTAAGAGCGGCTTGGGCTTAAACCCAGCCCTGTTTCTTGATGAATTCTGTGATGAAAGGAATGCTGAAGGTTTCACCCTGGTAAGCCTTGTATGCAAAATACAGCATCAGAATCCAAATCAAGGGGGTGATACATCCAATGACAGGAATGAATGAAAGAATCACCACCAGGACCCATACTGCAATTCCCAGTGCCAGGGACTGGTAGGCATGGTAGCGAACAAAAGGACGCTTTTTCTTTTCCTCCATCAGCAGCAATAGGATGGGAATCAAGGGGGAGAAAACGTAAGCCAATGCCGACCACAGGCGGTCGTCAGACGTCACATCGTTGCCGGTTGTTTCTGGAACTGGGGGTAAATCAGCCTGCTCTGTCATCTTGATATCTCCATAGTTTGTGGAAGTCGGAACGTTTTTTGGATTGAAAAGCTTGCATGGTGTCCTGGTTCAAATGAATTGTATCAGTATATAGTGTATTTACACAAATATCGGCAAGAATTCTCCACGATCATATCCACAAGGGGAAAATCCAGGAAATGCAAACGAGAAATAATGTATAATCTCATCTATCATTCATCTTTGACATGTTCCAAAGGAGGATCTTCCCATGGCAACTGAAAGCATCGTTTCCCGCATGGTACGCGCAGCCAGACTGGATAAGGCCTTTTACAATGAGGTCGAGGCCGATACCAGCCTGACGAATGAAGCACTGCTGGTGGTTATCATCGGCGCTTTGGCTTCGGGCGCAGGCGGCCTGATCTCTGGCCTGTTTGATGGATTTGGCTCTGCCCTGACAACCATGATCATGAATCTGCTCATGGTGATTATTGGCTATTTCATCTGGGTGTATGTCACTCATTTTGTCGGTACGCGCTTCTTTGGCGGGACCGGCGATGCCGGCGAGCTGCGCCGCACCCTGGGTTATGCCATGGCGCCGCAAGTGTTGAATATCCTTAATTTTATCCCTTGCATCGGCTGGATGATCAGCCTGGTGGTGTGGATCTGGACACTGGCGGCCGGATTTATTGCCGTCCGTGAAGGGATGGACCTGGACAATACCAAAGCACTCGTAACCGTGGTCGTGGGCTGGCTGATTATCGTCATTGTGGGCGTAATATTTAGCGCGATCTTTGGCTTAGGCGCGTTCGCAGTATCTGCAATCACGGGCTGACCTGATTTTTGGCAGATAATTTAATAATCAACAGGATTGGCCGGGGGATTCTCGGCCAATCCTGTTTTTGCAGGCAGTATTGTGGGGTATGCGAACCGGCGGTCAGGGCTGCAACCCAGCTCCTTTCGGCACATACCAGGTCAGGTAATCGGCCGCCAACCGGCCTACCAGGAACATCGGGTCCTGCTCTACAAGCATCTTGAGCTCATCCAACGAAGCAAATGCTTCAAAGCCAAAGATGCTGATGCCACGCAAGTCAGGATTGGTGTGCGCCTCCAGCGGCCCGGAGATGAGCAGCTTGCCCATCTCGGCCATCATGGTGAGATGGTTCTGGTGACGCTGCTGCAGGACCTCCAGCTCAGCTGTGTCGTCCGGCGTCCAGGCAGGCCCTTTTTTCAGGATGACGACATAGTAGCGGTCAAATTCCATACCGAGACTCCATGATGCTCTAGAGCTTACCGGTCATACACTGGTCGCAGCTTCCCGTTCCGGCTCAGTCGCGGCTCACCGCATCCATCACAGCGACCGCCGCCATGTTGACGATATCGCGCACTTCATCGCCGGTCTGCAGGACATGCATCGGGGCGCCCATCCCAAGCAGGATCGGGCCAATAGCCTGGGCATTGCCCAACCTGGCGAGCAGCTTATAGGCGATATTGGCCGCTTCCAGGGAGGGGAACACCAGCACATTGGCATCCCGCACCTGGCTGAACGGATAGCGCTCGTCCAGGATTTCCGGCACCACTGCCGTATCGGCCTGCATCTCGCCATCCACATCGTAATCGGGGCAGTTCTGGCGGATGATCTGAATGGCTTTCTGCACCTTTTCTGTAAGCTTATGCGGCGTGCTGCCAAAATTGGAGAAGGACAGCAGTGCCACACGCGGCTCCAGGCCCAGCTTGCGGGCAAAATCCGCCGCCAGGCAAGAAATCTCAGCCAGGTCTTCAGCGCTGGGGTCGATGTTGACGGTCGCATCTGTAAACAGATAGGTGCGGTCGTTAACCACCATGATGTAAACACCAGCCGCCCGCTTGGCCCCTTCCCGGGTGTGGTGGATCTCCAGCGCCGGGCGGATGACCTCCGGGTAATCGTAGGTCAGACCGGAGACAAAGGCATCCGCTTCGCCCATTTTGACCATCATTGGACCGAAAATATTAGGCTCCAGCACACGCTTGCGCGCATCGTTCAGTGTGACGCCCTTGCGCTGGCGAAGCTCATAATAAGCTACGGCGTATTCTTCCAGGCGGCCAAAGGTACTGGGATTGACAATCTCCGGGAAGCAATCCAGCCCGAGCACGCCGATTTTGGCGCTAATCACATCATGACGGCCAACCAGCACCGGGATGCCGATGCCCTCGTCTGCCACCTGGGCGGCGGCGCGGATGATCTTGGTTTCTTCTCCTTCGGCGAAGACGATGCGCTTCTTGGGCGAGCTGACCTTGGCTTTGTGCAGGATGTAATGGCGCACCTGCTCGCCCATCCCCTGGCGGAATGCCAGCTGCTCGCGGTACTCTTCCAGGTCGATATGCTTGCGTGCCACACCAGTTTCCATGGCTGCCTGGGCTACCGCCGGCGATTCCCACAGGATCACCCGCGGGTCGAGTGGCTTGGGGACGATGTATTCCGGTCCAAATTTCAGGCTCTCCAGGCCATAGGCGCGCAGCACGCTATCGGGCACGTCTTCTTTGGTCAGATTAGCCAGGGCGCGTGATGCGGCCACCTTCATTTCTTCATTAATCGACCTCGCCCGCACGTCCAGGGCGCCGCGGAAGATGAAGGGGAAACCGAGTACGTTATTGATCTGGTTCGGGTAATCGGAACGCCCGGTCGCCACGATGGCATCCGGGCGAGCTTCGCGGGCCAGCTCGTAGCGGATTTCCGGATCCGGGTTGGCCATAGCAAAGATCAGCGGGCGCTCAGCCATCGTCTTGACCATCTCCGGAGTGAGGATATCGGCGGTTGACAGGCCATAGAAAACATCAGAGTCGCGCACGGCATCGGCCAGGGTGCGCAGGTCCGTATCCGTTGCAAAACGCTCCTTATATTTATTCATCCCATCCGTGCGGCCCTTGTAGACTACACCGCGAGTATCAACAAGCAGGATGTTCTCCCGGGTGGCGCCCAACCGCACCATCAGCTCTGCGCAGGAGATCGCCGAAGCGCCGGCGCCCGAGATGGCAATCTTTACCTGGGCGATATCCTTGCCGACGACCTCCAGGCCGTTGACCAAAGCTGCTCCCGATATAATCGCCGTCCCGTGCTGGTCATCATGGAAGACCGGGATATCCAGCATGGCTTTCAAGGTTTCTTCAATGTGGAAGCATTCCGGCGCTTTGATATCTTCCAGGTTGATCCCACCAAAGGTCGGTGAAATGGCAGCCACTACCTGAATGATCACCTCCGGATCATGGCTGTCCAGCTCGATGTCAAATACGTCCACATCGGCAAATTTCTTAAATAGCACTCCCTTGCCTTCCATTACGGGCTTACCGGCCAGCGCACCCCGGTCGCCGAGACCCAGGATAGCCGTACCATTGGAGACTACTGCCACCAGGTTACCCTTGGAGGTGTATTCATAGGCCAGCTCTGGATCGCGGGCAATTTCCAGCACAGGCACCGCCACCCCGGGCGTGTACGCCAGGCCCAGGTCTCTCTGGGTTGCCATTGGCTTGGTCGGTTGTATGGCAATTTTCCCGGGTTTCCCACCCAGGTGGTGGTATTCCAGGGCGTCTTCACGAGTAATCTTGATCATAGATAAATTCCCTTTCAAGAGTGGCGATGGTTTGGTTAGCTGATTTTGACATACCGGGATGGATTTGCCTAGTTGCTTTTGTCATATATTTCAACGCTAAGTGGCCTGGTCAAAGCCAGTTAAGATTGTATCATTTCCCCATCATAGGGGCAAATGTTCCAATTCAGCGGGAAGCCAGGAAATCGCTTGCCTGTGGGCAAATATTCATCTAAACTTATTAATTATGGAGCAGTCCCAGGAAAGCGAACCGGACCTTCATCCAGGCGGAGCAGTGCAGCGCGAGCGGTTTGTCGTTCCCACCGGATCACTGCGCCTGGATGCAGCCCTTCGCACCGGAGGTATCCCGCGCGGCTGGATCACTGAGATTTTTGGGGGCGAGCAAACCGGAAAAACAACGCTGTGTCTGCTAATGGCGGCTGCCGCTCAGCACCAGGGTGAGCTGTGCGCCTGGGTGGACGCAGACCATACCCTTGACCCTGGCTACGCTATCCACTGCGGCGTGGACCCCGACCGGTTCTTCCTGGTCGAGCCGACGGATGCGGAGCAAGCCTTTGCTATCGTCCACAGGCTGCTGCAATCCCGCTGCCTGGCAATGGTAGTGATAGATTCCGCCAGCGCCCTGGTGACCGATGTGGAGATGCGCACCCCCCTGGGGCAGGCGCAGATGAGCCAACCGGATGCGCTGTTGGCCCGTAATCTGCCGATCCTGTCGGTGGCAGCCCAGCACAGCCGGACGGCAGTAGTATTCACCAACCGTACCAGGCCCGGCACGCCGCCGGTTTACCATCAGCTGCACAACCATCCGGAAAAACTCTCGCTCAAGCTGCATGCAGCCATCCGTTTGCAGGTCAGCCAATACCAGGCAGTGGTCAATGGAAACCGCCGCGGCAGGATCGAACTGCAGCTGCGCTGTGTCAAAAACAAGTTTTTCGAGAATTTCCGTGCAATCCCATTGGATATCGTGTATAATGATAAACGCTTCAATGCTGGCGATATTTTTGACCTAAGTTCATCTTTTTCGATTCTCCACCAGCAGGGTTCTCGGATTTATTACCAGGAAACCTTGTTAGGAGTGAGCCGGGGAGAGGCTATCGAAACCCTGCTCCAGGATCACTGCCTGTCTGACCAGATCGAAAAATCAGTTCGCCGCCAGATTGAACTGCAGGATTGGTAGCTTACAAAGAAATAAGGCAAGATGCCGCGCAGTTTTTTTTGATTGATCATTCTGCGGCCACGACTATGCAAGGCAAGGCTCCTGCGGGAGCCACGAAGCTGGACGAACAACGGAGCGGTTAACGCATCCAGAAAATCGTAGATTTCAGACAGAAGATTGTAACGGTGCATAGCCCAGCCGGGGAACAAACCGAGTTGGCGAGTGAATACGAACTATGAGCCGACCATCGACATAAAAACAAGTTCAAACAATCGCCCAGGTTGACGATCGCCAGTGCGACCCGCCAGCCGGAGGCGCTCCACAATCCATGGGGTTGTTGACCGTCAGGCGACGTTTGGTCTTGATCATCTGAGATTCTATATTTCCAGCCCTTGTAGCCGTGGCCTCTAGAGGAGGATCACGGTTTTCTATTTTTATGGAGCACAGGATCACTGCTCTGACTGCACAGAAGCGCAACCAACAGCGGGTGAACGTATACCTGGATGGAGAGTTTGCCTTCGGGCTGTCGCGTATCGTGGCAGCCTGGCTGCAAGTCGGGCAAGTGATCGGTGATGAAAAAATTGAACTGCTCAAGGCAGAAGACGAGCGGGAAGTTGCCTTCCAACAGGCGGTCAGATATCTATCCTACCGACCGCGCTCCGAAGCAGAAGTACGCCAACAGCTGGAATCCCATGACCTGTCGGAACAGGCCATTCAGGATGCCGTTGAGCGATTGGCGAGGAACGGACTGCTGGATGACAGCCGGTTTGCCAACACGTGGGTCGAGAACCGCAGCGAATTTCGCCCGCGCGGCCGGCGTGCCCTGGCATTCGAGCTCCGGCGCATGGGGGTTAGTCCCCAGGTGATCGAGAGCTCGCTGGAGGGCATTGACGAAAACGAGCTGGCCTACCAGGCCGGGCTGAAGCAGGTACGCAAATACCAGCGCCTGGAGTGGCAGGATTTCCGTCAAAAACTGATCGCCTTCCTGGCCCGGCGCGGCTTCAGCTATGAAGTCAGCAACCCGGTCGCCGCCCGGCTCTGGGCTGAGCAGCATCAGAATGACGCGACGATTATGAATAATGAGGCCGATGAATGAATAGCACCATTTGGATAATTATAGAAATTGTCTCCGCCGTAGTGGCGCTGGTCGCGGGATTTGCGATTGGCGCATGGTATTGGAAAAACAAGATCGAGAAAGAGCAGCTCTTACAAAAAGTGGAAGGCGACCGCATCCTCGAGGATGCCAAAGAGAAGGCCCTGGCGGTGGAGCTGAAAGCCCACGACGAGGCCCTGGAAATCCACAAAAAGGCTGAAAATGAAGCCCTCCGCCGGCGCAATGAGGTCAACCGCGAAGAAGACCGCATTCAGAAACGGCGCGAAGAACTCGACCAGCGCCTCGACCGCTTGGACAAACGCGAGCAGGTACTCAACAAACGCCAGAGCGCCATCGATAAGCGTGCCAACGAGATGGAGAAGCTGTACTCCGACGAATTGGAAGAGCTGCAGCGCATTTCCCAGTTAAGCACCGAAGAAGCACGGGCGATTTTGCTGCAAGAAGTTGAAAAGGATACTCGCGCGGATATGGCGCGCATCATTCGCCAAATTGAGATGGAAGCCCGCGAAGAAGGCGAAACCAGGGCGCGTAAGATCATTACCACCTCCATCCAACGCATCGCCTCCGATCATGTTGCAGAGATCACCACCTCAGTGGTCAACATCCCATCCGAAGATATGAAGGGACGCATCATCGGTCGCAACGGGCGAAATATTCACGCCTTCGAACAAGCCGCCGGAGTGGATGTGATTGTAGACGATACCCCCGAAGCGGTTACCATCTCCTGCTTTGACCCGGTGCGGCGCGAGATTGCCCGGCGCTCCCTGGCCAAGCTGATCCAGGACGGGCGCATCCACCCGGCGCATATCGAAAAGGTGCTTAAGACCGAGCAAAAAGAAGTCGAACGCACCATCATCGAAGCAGGCGAACAGGCGGTGTACGAAGCGGGCGTACCCGGTCTACATCCCGAGATCATCAAGACCCTGGGCCGGCTGAAATACCGCACTTCTTACGGCCAGAATCAGCTCTACCATTCGGTCGAGAGCGCTAAGATTTCGGCCGCACTGGCTGCTGAGTTAGGCGCCGACATCGATACCGCTCGCGCCGCCGGCCTGCTGCACGATCTGGGCAAGGCAATTGATTACAACGTCGAGGGCACTCACGCCCAGCTGGGGGCCGAGCTTGCCCGCCGTTACGGCGTCAACCCAAAGGTGGTCAACGCCATTGCTTCCCACCACCACGAAATCGACCAGGAAAGCGTCGAAGCTGTGATCGTCGAGGCGGCGGATGCCATTTCGGGGGCCCGGCCAGGCGCCCGCCGAGAGAGCCTGGAGCAGTACATTAAGCGGGTCAAGGCCCTGGAAGAAATCGCCAACTCGCATAAGGGTGTTACCCAGAGCTTCGCACTGCAAGCCGGTCGAGAAATCCGCATCTTCGTCCGCCCGGACGACATCGACGACCTGGCTGCCACCCATCTGGCACGCGACATCGCCCGCCAGATCGAGGAATCTATGCAGTACCCGGGGCAGATCAAGGTAACGGTGATTCGCGAAACACGCGTGGTGGATTACGCCAAGTAGTCGAGTACTTGAGCCGTACGAATAACTACCTGGTGACGCACTTGCTTGCGCGAGCTGTCTCGCAGGTCAATATGTTCCAGGGCGTGCAAGATGCTTAATAGCGTCTCCGCTTGAGCTTCAGCACGACCCTGGGCCTGGAGTGTAGGACGCCGGGAGGCGATTTCCGCACTTAGCCTTGCCGGGTCATATTTCCAGCGCGACTGCCAGATCTTGATCCATTGTTGGGCGACCATCTTATTGGGCATGGTGATATGCCCGATATCAAGCCAGGAAATCTCAACCCCGAGGTCTCGAAAAAGCTTTCTTTACTTCCGGCTCCTGGAAACTGCGGGCGATTTCCTGGCGCGGGTTCAATACCGTCGAGCGGCCATCTTGTACCGGCGTGCCGCTATCAATGCCCGGCGCGGTGAGCAAGTCTATTGGATGGCGGTTGGCATAATCGATAATCACCTCTTCAACCAGTCTTTCGATGCTTTCATCCCAGCCAGGTACCCCATCCTTTGCCATCGGACGGCCGTAGACCACATTCAGCACGGCTTCCTCATCGAACAGATACGGCTGGGCCGGGCTGCGTACAGCCTGGCTACAAATGTGATACCGATAGCGAATATCGGTCACCTCCAATGGGATGCTTTCACTACAAGTGGCCTGGATGAGAGGCAACCAGCGCTCACGATCTTCCAGACTGACAATTTCCTTGATCCATTCCTGGGATGAAATCGATCGCTTGCCTTCCTTCAGTACTCGGATGCTTCCAAACAGGTTTTCGACGACGACAGCATATCCCTGCCCGACCGTGATCCGTCCGGGTCCGCCGGTATGCAGCAGCGGATTATCTACTCCTGGCAGGATATCACCCAGATAGGATCCTTCATCGGGAATTCCGGTCGACCACTCATCTACGTCCTCTGTCTCCTCAGATTCGGAGCTGTCCGAATCCATCCTAATATCATCTCCAGGCACCCGCAGATGCGGATAAAAAACGCCAAACAAGACTGCCACCAGCCGGGCCACGCCGCTTGTTGTGCTTTCCAGGTTGTACAGATGACGGATGAACCTGCCACCAATCCATACGGAAACCGCCAGGGCGATCCAGGGCAAAAGCAGCAACCCCAGGTACCAGTTAGATAATCCAAGGTACCGAAACAAGAGGTAATTCATCAGGGTAAACAGCAGCCCGACCAGCAAAAGCATGCCCAGGCGGAATATGCCGCTGGCGGCTAATTCTCGCAATTGGGGCTCTATTTGAATTCGGCGCTTGTTTGATTGCATCGGATAGCAGACCTTTACTTCCCCGGTGGTTGCTCGCCCGCGCTCACAGATTGCCGCAGGTTTCGTAACTGCGTGATGGCACTGAGAGGTAAGAGCGTGTGCGTCCCAGGATCGGCTGCGGTTGTTTCCAGGACCTGGATAATCCGGAGTGCAACTTCTTTCTCAGAATGAGGCGTTGCCTGGAGAGTCTGGGAAAGCGTCGAAAGCATAGCCTGCCTGGCATTTTCCCGGGCCTGGTTCTTGATCTGCGTTAATTCAAGATCCTGTTTTTCCTTTTCAGCGTCTGCTTTCTGCTGCCAGCTAGCCTGCCAGTTTTCCAACCGTTGCTGCCGAATGGCCTCGCCCGGGTCCAGCTCCGAAAAACCGGCATGGACGATCTTGATCCCCAAGTCTCGCAGCGTGGAGCGGGCCGTAAATTCCTGCACCGGGAACACCAGATGGGTCAACGGATCTACTCTCTGTCCAAGTACCAGGGGCGCACCATCGATCCTTTGAACCAATTGGTATGCCAGGATGCCCTGGCTGCGCATTGCCGAGACAAAACGGGGTTTGTAATACTGCCCGAGGGGATACCGGTAGGTTGGGTTGGGTTCAAATAACTCGTCGTAGCTTACGCTCGAGATAAGGTCCCGAAAAATCCTGACAGCCTCATCCAGGGGTAAATCGGCCCAGCCTTCCCGGGTCTGTTCGCCGACATTGAGCGGGCGGTAGTATGCGGCTGCGGTGATGCGGCGTTTAACCGACTCATCCAGCAAGTAAGGCGGGTACTCCTGAACAGGTTGATCTGGCGCCAGGTCGGTGGATGGCAACGAGGCATTGCGTCTGGAACGCGAGAAAATATATACTTCGGCTTTATCGCGGTCTTCAAGCTCGGCAGAAGCCGTTAACAAAACCCCACTTTGAGGATCAATATTCAGGACGCGAATATCTTCCGGCCTTTTTCCGAGGTAGCCAACCTTCAAGATGGCCGGCGGTTGGACGAGTGAGAAAGTAACAAACACGTCGGAAGTAAACTCTATCCCGTCGCTCGTCCGGCAGTGAACACCGCTGGCCCGCCTGATCTGTTTGCGCAGGCCAGTAACCCCACGGATGGATTCGCCTTGGCCAACAAACACCAGGCCGGGGCCGGCAATGCGCAGGCCGCCTCTTCGCTCAACGGGTGGTGCCTGGCCGGCACGCATCCTGTTTCGCTTGGCGGATGCCTGCACGGCAGGCGGCGAGTCCAGAATTGTAACGCTGGTCAAATCGACCAACGCCAGTTTCAGCGCCTTGTGGTTCTTACTGTCTTTGGGATGACTCAGCTCGCCTTCCTTGACAAAAGCCACCGGCGCCCCTCTCCCAAACAGGCCAGAGAGCATCCGGCGCGCTACGCGCCATCCTTCAGAGTGCGAGCGAACCGGCAGGCTGAAATAAGCTGTCATCAAGAAAATCAGAAAAGCCAGCAGGAGAGCCACCAGGCAATTTGAAGTGAGAAATACCAGACTGGCTGTATCCATTAATATAATAACCTTAACAAATAGTATAGTGGATTACAGGTGGTTGTCAACCAAAACGTGGCCGACATCCGGCTATAAAAACGGATTCCAGTCTCTTTCACGCCCAACGGTTGTCTCCGCTCCATGGCCGGAGAGCAGGCGAGTTTGGTCCGGCAGGGTCAAGATTTGCTCACGGATGCTGTGCAGGAGAGTATCGTAATCGCCACCTGGCAAATCGGTGCGCCCGATGCTACCTTGAAAGATCACATCCCCGCAAAAGGCAACCTGCTCATCCTGGCAGCAGAAGATAACATGCCCCGGGGTATGCCCGGGCGCGTGTCGAACTTCGAGCTGGTATTTCCCCAGGTGCAGGATTTGTCCGTGGAACAAGTCGACCGTTGGCTCGGGGCCGGGATCGATGTGATAGCCGAACAGCGCCGCCCCACCCTGCATGCGCCAAAGAACTGCATCCTGGGGGTGCAGCGCCACCGGAGGCGCCGGGTTGCAGCTGTCGGCGACCGCCGCAGAGCCGCCAATATGGTCAAAGTGGGCGTGCGTCAACCAGATATTGGCTAATTCTCCAGCCGCGACGGCCGGCTTCCGCCACGATCCGATCGCCATTCCAGGCCGGATCGATCACGGCTGCCTCCCGGCTATCCGAGTCGGCAACCAGGTAGGCATTGGTGGCTACTGGACCCAGGGTCATCCTGACAATTTCCAACATGGTTACGTTCTCCTTACCAGTAAATCGATGTTCAGTACCAGACCTATCAGGATTGCCAGCACCCCGACCAGGCGAGCCTCGGCCCCGCTCAGACCAAACAAGCTGGTCACCGGGATGACCAATGGAACAGCCGCAACCGCCATCTCTGGCTTCGACCCAGGCGGCAGACCGGCAGCGCTCAGGTGCAGCCAGATGGTCCCCCCGATTTTTTGACCACCTGCCGGGCGTAAGCTCCACCCCTGGATAATTGGCCGGCAGGGAACGATTAGCTGAGACAGCTCGCTTCCGGGAACAACCACAACACCGGGCAGCTCCAGGCGGCTGACGATGGTGAATGGATGGCTGTTTTCAACATCAGGGCAAGCAGATTGGGGGAGGTTATCGGAAAGCTCCAGGCGGATTTTTCCTTCATCTCCTAGTCGCATCCAGGCCGGCCACTGCAAGCTGAATATTCCATCCGCCAGGGAAGGCGGCGGCTGCAAGCCATCCCATCCGGCGGGTAGGGCAAGCTCCTTCCCGTAGGAATACGGGATTTCATGAGTGATTTGTTTGGCAGGCCAACTGCCCCAAAGAAGCACCGCAAGCCCGGCAAATGCCAGGACAATTCCGCCGGCACGCCGCAGCCCGGTGAAAACCATCCGTGTATTATAATACACGCTAGTTACCCTCCACTGTCATCAGATTGATAATCCAGGAGCACTCATGGCGAGCTACCCACCGGAACCGTACCGCATCAAGATGGTAGAGCCTATTCATCTGGTCGATCGCTCGCAGCGCGAGCAAGCTCTGCACCAGGCCGGATACAATCTATTTTCACTGCGGGCAGAGGATGTATTCATAGACTTGATGACCGATTCGGGCACCGGCGCAATGAGTCAGGAACAGTGGTCGGCGATGCTGCTGGGCGACGAGTCGTACGCCGGGGCAAGATCTTTCTTCCGGCTGTCGGAAGCTATCCACGATATCTTCGGGTTTCATTATTTTGTGCCCACCCACCAGGGGCGGGCTGCCGAAAATATCCTGGCATCGTTATTTGTCAAGGAAGGCCAGTGCGTGCCTTCCAATATGCATTTTGATACCACTTATGCCAATATAGAGGCGCGCGGCGCTTGCCCGGTTAACCTGGTTATCCCCGAAGCCAAGGACCCGACCAATCGCCATCCCTTTAAAGGCAATATGGATGTGCCTCGCCTGCGGCAGTTCCTGCAAGAACAGGAGCCCGGGACTGTGCCGCTGGGCATGATTACCATCACCAATAATGCCGGGGGCGGGCAGCCGGTATCGATGGAAAACTTGCGGGCTACCGCAGCAACCTATCGCGAGTTCGGCATCCCGTTTTTTATCGATGCCTGCCGCTATGCCGAGAACGCTTACTTTATCAAGCTGCGCGAGCCGGAGTATGCTCACCTGAGCACCCTGGAAATCGCCCGGCAGATCTTTTCTTTAGCCGATGGCGCCACGATGAGTGCCAAGAAAGACGCTATCGTCAATATCGGCGGCTTCCTGGCGATGAACGACGAGCAAGTATACCGCCGGGCTTGCAACGAGCTGATCCTGCGTGAAGGTTTCCCCACTTACGGCGGGCTGGCCGGCCGGGACCTGGATGCGATGGCTGTTGGCCTGCGGGATGGTTTATCCGAAGATTATCTGGCTTTCCGCCTGGGACAGACCGCCTACCTGGCAGAGCGGCTGTTGCAAGAGGGGCTACCGATCGTCGAGCCGCCAGGTGGGCATGCCGTCTACCTGGATGCCCGCCGCCTGCTACCACACATTCCACAGAGCGAATTTCCCGGGCAGGCGCTGTCTGTAGAGCTGTACCTGGAAGGCGGCATTCGTGCTATCGAGATTGGCTCGGTAATGTTCGCCCACAACGATCCGCTGAGCGGCGAGATGCACTACCCTGACCTGGAGCTGGTGCGGCTGGCGCTGCCGCGCCGGGTATATACCCAGGCGCATCTGGATTATGTCGTGCGTACAACGGCGAAAATTGCAACCCGGCGCGACCAGGTGCGGGGTTACCGGATGACCTATGCCCCGGAAGCGCTGCGCCACTTCACCGCTCGCTTCGAGCCCCTGTTATAAGAGGGCGGCAATAACAAATCCATGAAAACCAAATCGATGCCCACTCCACAAATCCAGCTGCTCGAATCCCCGGATTGGGAAGATTACGAGCTGCTCGACAGCGGAACAGGGGCACGCCTGGAACGTTACGGGTCTTACCTGTTCAATCGGCCTGAGCACCAGGCAGTGTGGCAGCCCGCGCTGCCACCGGCACGCTGGAAAGCGGCGCACGCCACCTTCGAGCCGGCACGCGAAGAAAGCGGCGGCCGCTGGAAGTTCCACCAGCCGGTCAGCCCATCCTGGGTGATGCAGTACAAAGGCTTGAAGTTCCAGGCTCAGGCAACCAACTCCCGCCACCTGGGCGTATTTCCCGAGCAGGCTGCACACTGGGATTGGATCGGTGAGCGCATCCGGCAGGCGCAGCAGCCGGTACGAGTGCTGAACCTGTTTGGCTACACCGGTCTGGCAACACTGGCGGCTGCTCAGGCCGGCGCAAGTGTCACGCATGTCGATGCCTCCAAGAAAGCCATCGCCTGGGCGCGCCAGAACCAGGAACTCTCCGGATTGAGCGACCGGCCGGTGCGCTGGCTGGTAGATGATGTCTTTCAGTTCGTGAAGCGCGAAGCCCGGCGCGGCTCGGTATATGAGGGCCTGGTGCTTGACCCGCCAAAATTTGGCCGCGGGCCAGAGGGGCAGATCTGGGAATTTTTCGAATCTCTGCCTGACTTGCTGCAATCCTGCCGGGCGCTGCTGAGCAACCGGCCGCTATTTGTCGTCCTGACAGCCTATGCTATCCGCGCCTCGGCCCTCAGTATTCACTACGCCATGCAGGAAATGACCGCCGGGCTGGGCGGCACACTGGACACCGGAGAGCTGGTGCTCACGGAGCGCAGCGCCGGACGGCTGCTATCTATGGCAATTTATACTCGCTGGTCTAAAGGTTAATCAATAAAGTCACATGAAAATCACAACCGTTCTCTCCGTCAACGCAATTATCTGGCTAGGCCTGGGCATTGCCTTTGCCCTGTTTCCCTACCTCATGTTAAATTTATTTGGCATCCCCAACATCCCCGAGAACAGCGAGGCCGGCCTGGCGCTGTACAACCATATCCTGGCTTTCAGCAGGGTCTACGGGGCGGCATTGATCACGCTTGGATTTCTGCTGTACTCTGTACGCAATCTTGCGACGGATGATCGCCTGGCGTTGGATGCCCGGCGCGGTATATTATCCGCCCTGGCTCTAGGCAATACTATCGCCGCGGCAGTCGCCATAACCGAGCAATTTCGCAACTGGTTCAGCCCCGGCGGTTGGCTGATGGTCCTGGTGCCGGTCGTGTTCGCGGCAATATATATTTACTTGCTAGCCACCCGGTTGAAAGCAGCCAACGACTGATCACTTTCAACAGCCAAAGGTATGTTTAATAAACTTAAACACCTCCTGATAGGATCCCCGCTCGCCACTCAACAACTGGCAGAATTACGATTGAACAAAATTCGGGCGCTGGCCGCATTCTCGCCAGATGCCCTGTCATCGATTGCCTACGCCAACCAGGAGATTTACCTGGGACTGGTAGTAGCCGGCGCCGCCGGCCTGGCGTTGGCCTGGCCAATCGGCATTGCAATTGCCGGTCTGTTGGTGATCGTAGCGATCTCCTACTACCAGATTATCCACGGGTATCCTTCTGGTGGTGGATCTTATACCGTGGCACACGATAACCTGGGCACCTTACCCGGCCTGGTTGCCGCCGCCGCCCTGCTGATCGACTATCTTCTGACGGCAGCGGTCAGCCTGACCGCCGGTGTCGAGGCGATCGCCTCGGCGTTTCCGGTCCTGTGGCCATACCGGGTACCGATTGCCTTAGTGATCCTGCTCATCCTGACTCTGGCCAACCTGCGCGGCCTGCGGGAGTCCGGGACCTTGATGGCTATCCCGGTGTACCTGTTCTTATTCACCTACCTGCCCATGCTGGTCTATGGTTCCATCAAGCTGGCTATGATCGGCCCACAGAATATTACCGCAGCTGCACCTCCATCGCTCCAACCCCTGGCCCTGATCCTGGTGCTGCACGCTTTCGCCACCGGCTGCACCGCCCTGACCGGGATCGAAGCCATCAGCAACGGCGTGCCGGCCTTTCGCCCACCCGAGGCAAAAAATGCTGGGCGGACGTTGATTGTGATGGCCATCTTGATGGGAATCCTGTTCCTGGGAAGCGTGGGGTTGACCCAGTTCCTGGGCGTGGTCGCCGGCTCGCAGGAGACGATCCTTTCGGCCCTGGCGCGCAACCTGTTTCGCAACACCCCGGCTTATTTCCTGGTGCAGATCTCCACGATGCTCATCCTGGCTGTGGCAGCCAATACCAGCTTCGCCGGCTTCCCCCGCCTGGCCGCCATCCTGGCCAGGGACAGCTTCATTCCCCGCCAACTCTCACAGGTGGGCGACCGGCTGGTGTTTACCAACGGCATCCTCCTGCTCTCGGCAGGCACAGCTGTCCTGATCATCGTATTCAAAGGCGATACTCACGCGCTCATCCCTCTGTTTGCGGTGGGCGTATTCCTGGCCTTTACGCTCTCACAGATCGGAATGGTACTTCATTGGAGAAAAGTCAGGGACGCAAACTGGCACATCAAGGCCCTCGCCAATGGCCTGGGGGCTGTGGTAACCACCATCACCCTGGGGATTGTGGCTTACAGCAAATTTCTGGAAGGCGCCTGGTTGATCTTCTTGCTGATCCCGATCCTGGTTGGCATCTTCCTGAGCATTGCCAGGCATTACCGGGAGGTCGCCCGCCAGCTCTCCCTGCGCGGCTTGCCGCCGGATATCCGCCCTGCCCCTCGCCCGCGCATCGTTATCCCTATCTCGGGCGTGCACCGTGGCATTATTGATGCAGTGGATTTCGCCAGGGCAATCTCCAGCGACGTGACCGGCGTATACGTCGAAATCGAGCCGGGACTGGGCGAGCATGTGCGCGAAACCTGGGAACGCTGGTTCCCGGATGTTCCCCTGGTCGTGCTGCCCTCCCCCTACCGGTCGATAATCGGCCCGCTGTTAGATTATCTAGATGAGACCGATCTGCGCCATAATGATGGGAAGCTTGCCACGGTGGTGCTGCCCGAATTCGTACCCGCTCGCTGGTGGCATGCCCTGCTGCACAATCAGACCACCTGGATGATCAAGACCGCTCTGCTATACCGGCGGCGCACCCTGGGCTACCAGCGGGCAATCATCGATATCCCCTACCACCTGAAGAAATAAGTTAACTGACGATCCAGTCGTCCATCCAGCCCTGGCGCAGCACCGGATCGAACTCAATAAAGCGATAATCGGCGATTCCCTTGACCTGGTACGGGTCGGCGCTGAAGAACTGTTCCAGCTCCTGCAGCGAAGGGGCTCGCGCCACAATCATCCCACCGCTCTTGGGAGTTTTCGGTCCAGAGAAGAGCAGCCAGCCACGCTCGTAGCCCCCCTTGAGGAATGCCCGGTGCTCAGCCACCACCTCGCCGATTTGTTCAGCAGGGATGCGGTAAATAATCTCAATAATAAAGTGCTTCATGGAACCATCTCTCCAACATTCTGATTCGTTTGATTTTCGAACACAACAGAGCCGGCCACCCAGGCAGCCAGCCATAAAATGGTTATGCCGGGCATCAACATCCGGTTAAAGCCGGTGCTCAGCCACCACTGCAAGTCAGATCTGGTGTCATACGATGCCGCCCAATAGACACCCAGGAACGGCAGCACCAGTACCACTCCCAGGAGTAACAGCATCCAGCCCGGTTGGCTGCAACTCTTGAATGCCAGAGCCAGGGTAACCAGCAGCAGGATCATGGGGATCAAGATGCCCCAGGTGCGCAGGTCACTTGCCTGGGCGAGCAGGTATTTCCCGATGGTAACGATTTGCGCCCAATGCAGGTCGCCTGCGATAGCCTGCTGCACGGCTGCCTGGCGGATGGACGCCTCCCGCATCGGACGGAGGTAAACATCCGGGCTGGCAGCCAGCCAAACCAGTAGCAGCAGAATTGGCGGGAGTACCGCCGGCAGGATCAGCCGTAAGCGGCTGCCGCGTGGCCTGTTCCAGATCACCCAGCCGGCTACCCACAGAACAAAAATGACGCTCATCCACAAGGCTTCCGGGCGTGTCCAGACCGCCAGGGCGGCGCTCAAGCCGGCTAACAGCAGGAGTCGTTTTTGGACGGCATGCTCCCGGGCTTGCATGGCTTCCGTCACCAGCATCGCAGCGGCAGCCAGGTAGAAGGTCAACGGCAGGTTAGCATAGGCGATAACCGCATGCCGGGCGATCAGCGGCGTAAAAGCAAAAACCAGGACTGCCAGGGCGGCCACGGCAGCCGGCAGGCGCCGGCGCAGAAAGTCGGCCATCAGGAAGAGCAGCCCCAGGTAAAATCCCGGGTAAATCAGCTTAGACCCCGGGAGGGCGTCGTTAAACAGGATTTTATTGGCTGCGATCCAGACCGGAAGATGCAGGGGATACTCGGATGTACGGGTTCCCCATTCGGTGGCAGCTTGCGACAGGCCGACCTGGGCAATGCCGTAGCCTTTTACGCCCCATAATACTATGCTATCGGTGGCATGGAACCCTTTTCCCACTGCCAATACAAGCATGACTGCGCCCCAGGCCACAAGGCCCAAAATCCACCATGCGTCTTTCCATGCATAAGCCGGGCGCTTCAAATCTTGTGTAGCGTGAGCAGCCCGGCCCAAAACGAACACTCCTAGAGCCGCCAGCATGACTATCCCGGCAGCCGCCAGAGACAACCCGATGGTCAGGGGCAGTCCGGCCCAAAGGGCCAGGAAGATCAGCCAGGTCAGCGCCCCGCTGGCCAGGCCAAATCCCAGGGCCAGCTGGCTGAGGCGGCCAAGCGGCACGCCCATCCCTTGCACCAAGAGCCAGCCCGCCGCGCAGAGCCAGGCCAGCCAGAGCAGCGGCCCAAGCGACATACGCAGCACTTCCAGTAAGCTCTCTTCTGGTGGTAGGGCTCCCGGGGTAGGCGCAGGGGCATCCTCCGGCCGCAGGATGCTCAGGTTGGCATCAAACTTAACCAGGCGATCAGGCGAGTTGGAAAGCAGCTCGCCTGGAATTCCGGTCGGGGCTACCACCAACAGATAAGCGCCGGACTGCACGAGACCGGCCAGGCATTGTGCATCTCCCGGCGGGCAATTGATTACCTGGCGCGGGGCAAGGAAAAACTGCATGAAGGCGGTGTTGGTATATGCCCAAGGCCCGTCCCCGGCTGGTGGTAGAACTACCCGACCGTCTTCTGGGATATTCTCCACCAGGAAACGGATTGCATTGGCAAAATTTTGGTTCTGGGCAAATTTGGCGGAACGCCACAACCCCGGCTGGCCGGCCACTTTCCACACCTTGACCAGCTCTCCGCCTGCCAGGCGAATTTGCTGCGCCCCGAAGACCAGCGCCCCGAGCAGCAACAGCAGCATCAGCAGCAGGACAGCCAGGCGCCTAATCGTCATGGGGAGCTATTCCCGGCTGCGCTTGGCTTCTTGCCAGAGCGCTTCCATCTCGTCCAGGGAAAGATCGCTAATCGAGCGGCCTTGCAGCCGGGCTTGCTGCTCGATGTAGCCGAACCGCCGGCGGAAGCGACGGTTCGTATCACGCAGGGCGCTCTCTGGCTCCACCTTGAACCAGCGCGCCAGATTTACCACCGCGAACAAAAGATCGCCGATCTCGCTATAACGCTCGTTTGCATCGCGGGCAGCATGCACTTCCTGCAGCTCTTCTTCCAGTTTGTCCAGCACTCCCTGGATATCCGGCCAATCAAAGCCCACATGCGCCGCACGCCGCTGGAACTGCTCCGCTTGCAAGAGAGCGGGCAAGGCTGACCCCACACCATCCAGCAAGCTGGCCTCAGACTTGCCGTTAACCTGGCGTTCTTCGGCTTTCAGGCGCTCCCAATTACGTAGCACACCTTGAGCATCTTTTAGCTCCAGGTCGCCAAATACGTGCGGGTGCCGGCGAACAATCTTGGTATGGATGGTTTCCAGGACCTCGGCCATATTAAACTCGCCATACTCGGCCGCAATTTGAGCATGCAGCACCACCTGCAATAACAGGTCGCCAAATTCTTCGCGCATCTCTGCGGGATTGTCCGCATCCAGGGCGGCCAGCACTTCGTAGGTCTCTTCCAGCAGGTGCGTGCGCAGGCTCTGGTGAGTTTGTTCCCGGTCCCAGGGGCAGCCATCCGGAGCGCGCAGGTGGGCAATGATCTCCTGGAATGCCTCGAAGGAGGTGGAGGCTCCCAATGCCGGAAGGTACAGGCAAGAGCCCGCAGCCAGGCGCGAGGCGAGGTGAATTTCCGCCAGTGGAAGCGCTTCGACCTGCGCTGGATCATCCGGCTTGGCGATATGCACCAACCAGACAGGATGATCGGCCGGGTAGAACGGCAGAAGCGCCTGCTGGACGCCGCTAGCCAATAATGAAGATTGTATTCCGCCAATCAGGGCGGGGGCGCTGGTCGGAAACGGGGGGACATGGCGGCCGGCCAGATCTTGGGCATCGATCAGCGTGACCTGAGGCTGAGGGTCCAACTGCAACGCCGTGAAGACTGCTTCGGCCTGGCGAAACAAAGGAATACCGGGAGATTTCACAGGGTAAAAAACATTATAGATATCGTAGAGCGGACTTCGCCGCCCCACGATATCTATAAATTGGCAAGGGAAACAGATTAACGCTTGGTGTAGGTCGGGGCCTTGCGGGCTCGCTTCAGGCCTGGCTTCTTGCGCTCTTTGATGCGCGCATCGCGGGTCAAGAAGCCACCTTTGCGCATGACAGGCTGCACATCGGGGTTCATCTTCACCAGTGCACGCGCCATGCCAAGCTGAACAGCCACAGTCTGCCCGGTCACGCCGCCGCCGTTCACCACAACCGTGATGTCCAGGGCGCCGGTGTTTTCGCCGGCTGCAATCAGGGGCGCATTGATCTTCTGCATGTCGCCCTGGCGAGGGAAATACACTTCGGCTGGTTTATCGTTAACAATAAACTTGCCTGAGCCGCTCATTACACGCACCCGAGCGGTGCTTTCCTTGCGCCGGCCAATGCCCTCATAATATTGAACGGTCATACTCTTACTCCTTCACTAACGCCAACGGTTTGGGCTGCTGAGCAGCGTGCGGATGTTCAGACCCAGCATACACTTTTAGCTTCTTGATCACCTGGCGGCCATATTTGTTGTGCGGCAACATACCCCACACGGCGCTGCGGATCACACGATCCGGATGCTTGGCCAATTGGTGACGCAGGCTGATCGACTTGATACCGCCTGGGTACTGCGAGTGTTTATAGTAGGTCTTCTCTTCCATCTTCCGCCCGGTGACGCGCACACGCTCGCCGTTGATAACGACTACGAAATCGCCCACGTCAACACCCGGGGTAAAGGTGGGCTTGTTTTTGCCCAGCAGGATGCTGGCGATCAAGGTAGCCAGGCGACCCAGGTTCTGGTCGTCGGCATCCACCAGGACCCACTCCTGGTTGATCTCGCTTGCTTTTGGATAATACGTTTTTTCCACTTTCTTCAACTCCACTTCACGACCGGGTGCGATGACACAGGCCGAATTTCAGGATGAATGCTAAAGTTCCAATTATCGCCTACCACTCTCCTGGAAACCCTGAATTGCCTCCAGGAATTCCGGCTGGTAGATCACTTCCACCAAAGACAAGCCATGCGCCGGTGCTAATCCCGGCACTGCTTCCAACTTGCCTTCTTGCAGGCTACTGGCGACCTGCTCAATGGTCAGACGCCCTTGGGCAACTGCCACCAGGACATAGACCACCCGCCGTACCATGCGGTACAAAAAAGCATTGGCGGTGATTTCAAACACCAGGTTCGAGCCATTGGCCTGCCAATCGGCCTGGTAAATCGTACGGATCGTGCTGCCGCCGGTACGGGGCGGGGTCCCAAAGGCAGCAAAATCGTGCGTACCAGTTAAGATATGGGCGGCTGACTGCAAGGCTTCCATACCAACAGGCGGCCACAGGCGCCACGCATAGCGCTCCTGCAGTGGATCACGCGCTGCGGCGAATAACACACGGTAAGCGTACCTGCGTGCCAGGGCGTCGTAGCGGGGGTGAAAGTCCGCATCGGCCGTCTGCACCTGATGCACAGCCACATCCGCCGGAAGATTGGCGTTGATGGCCTCCTGCAACGCCTGGGGATCGTGCTCCCAGTCCATATCGAAGGCAGCCACCTGTCCGGCAGCGTGAACGCCGCTATCGGTGCGGCCTGCCCCCAGGATCAACTGGCCTTGCCAGCCAATACGGTGCAGCGCCGCTTCCAATACTCCCTGCACCGTTCGAGCTTTCGCCTGTCGTTGAAAGCCTTTGAACTCGGTGCCGTCGTAAGCGATAATAATCTGGTAACGTGCCATGGATTGGGATCAGGCAGCCAAAATACCAGCCGCCTAATCTCCAACTGCTTACTTAATCTTCAACCAGCTCCAGGAGAACCATATCGGCGGCATCGCCATGGCGAGGCCCAAGCTTCACCATGCGCGTATACCCGCCGGGGCGGTTCTCGTAGCGCGGGGCAATATCGTCAAACAGTTTCTTGACGGCTTCTGCATCGCTCAAGCGTGCAGCTGCCAGGCGCCGTGCATGCACTTTGCCGGCCTCGTCGGCCGACTGGCTGCGCTTCGCCAGCGTAATCAGGCGCTCTGCCTGCCCGCGCACCGCCTCGGCTTTTGCCCGGGTGGTGCGGATACGCTCGTAGTTCAAACAACTGCTTTACCAAATTGCGCCGCAGAGCGATGCGCTCGTCCTTCTTACGTCCAAGTTTGACTCCTGCTACTCCGTGTCGCATTTTAACTACTCCGCTTCGTTATTCTTTCCATCTTTCAGGTAGCCCTTCTCGCGCATCTTCTGACGCAGCTCGTCCAGGCTCTTCTCACCGAAGTTCCGAATGGACATCACGGCTTCATCGCCCTTCTCCAGCAGCTCGAGCACTTCACCAACCGTAGTGATGCCCGTACGCTTGAGCGAGTTGAAGACACGCACAGAAAGATCCAGGTTTTCAATCGGGGTCTCGATCATTTCACTGGTCAGGCGGCTGACTTCTTCCTGATCCAGTGCGATCGCTGCCAGGGTTTCTTCACTGATCCCGGCCAGATGGCGCATGTGGTCGATCAGGACCTTGGCGCTGTTGCTCAACGCCTTCTCAGGGCCAACCGTGCCATCCGTCCAGACCTCGATTACCAGCCGATCATAATTGGTGCTCTGCCCAACACGCGCCGATCCGACATCCCAGTTCACCCGGCGCACCGGGCTGTAGATCGCATCTACAGGGAGCTCGCCAATTGGCAGCCGGCCCATCCGGTCATCGGCAGGCGAGTAGCCTCGCCCACGTTCGACGGTCATGTCAATTTCAAGGTGGGCGTTGTGATCATCGACCGTAAACAGGTATAAATCCGGGTTGACAATTTCCACTTCGGACGGCGCAATGATATCACCGGCCACCACGGAACCCTCACCGCGCACCTCAAGGTGCAAACGGGCGGTATCCACACCATACAGCTTCATTCGCAACTGTTTGATTTGCAGCATCACCCGGATCACATCTTCACGGACACCGGGGATATCGCTGAACTCATGTTGGACATCTGCAATGCGAATAGAGGTGACTGCCGCCCCTTCAAGGGAGGAAAGCAGTACCCTTCGCAGGGCATTCCCCAACGTAACGCCATAGCCGCGCTCCAGCGGGCTGATGACGAACTTGCCGTAATTTCGCGCTTCTGCTTCGCGCTCGATCTTCGGCGTGACCATGTTACTTAAACCTATCACGGTTCACCTCATCCCCAAATCAATCCAGGCATCGGTATCAAGTTGGCACGCAGTTTCAGTGGCGTGCCAACTTACCGGTGTCCCAGCTAGCGTTCGATTATCTCGAGTAATACTCAACGATGAGCTGTTCGCTCAGGTTGCCATCGATCTCCGAACGTTCAGGCAGGCGTATGACAGAACCGGAGAGTGTGCGCAGGTCGCGGCTAAGCCAGGGCAGAACTGCCTTGTTCTCAGCCAGATCGCCCAGGCTCTTGAAATATTCGCGTGTCCGCGAACCATCACGCACGGTTATAACATCACCTGATGACAGCATGGTGGAGGGGACATCGGTACGGCGGCCGTTCACCATGAAGTGACCGTGTGTCACCAGTAAGCGAGCCTGGCCACGGCTATCCGCGTAACCCAGCCGATAAACTACGTTATCCAGACGGGATTCCAGGATCTGCAGCAGGTTCAAACCGGTCAGGCCGCGGCGGCCCAAAGAGACTTCGTAATAGCGGCGGAACTGTCGTTCCAAGACGCCATACACGCGGCGAGCTTTTTGCTTGGCGCGCAGCTGGCGGTTGTAGTCCGACTCGCGTTTGTGGCGGAATTGAGAGCCTTTTCCATGCTGCCCCGGGGGCATAACCCCGGCGCTCAAAGGCGCATTTCGGCGTGAAACACCGCTCGCCTTTCAAAAACAATTTTTCGCCTTCTCGTCGGCATAATTTGCAGACTGGCCCACGATACTTTGCCATATCTTATTAACTTCTCCTTCCAATATCAAATTACACGCGGCGTTTCTTGGGCGGCCGGCAACCGTTATGCGGAACAGGAGTCACATCCGAAATGGACGACACCTTCAACCCAGGGCCTGGACGGCACGAATGGCCGACTCACGACCCGGACCTGGGCCTTTGACATACAGGGCTGCTTCTTGCAGACCCATCGCGATGGCAGCCTTGAGTGCCTGTTCGGCAGCCAGGCGTGCCGCGAAGGGAGTGCTCTTGCGCGAACCCTTAAAACCGGCGGAACCGGCGCTGCCCCAGGCAACCGTGTTGCCCTGGGAGTCGGTCACCGTCACAATGGTATTGTTAAAGGTTGCCAGGATATGCACCTGCCCGGTCGACACGGTGCGCTTGATCTTCTTGACAGCACCTTTTCGGCGTGTCGAGCGTACGCTTTACTCTGAGCCATACTACCTCTTCAGTATCCTTATATCTATCCAATGCCGTGGTGCATTCCCAAGCCGGGCCAGACAGCCGCCGGGTGGAAGGACCCGATCCAGCCTGCCTGGGAAAGCACCCTGCGATTGGTTATTTATTTCTTGGTTGCGCCGCGCCGTCGGCCACGACCGGCTACCGTCTTCTTCGGTCCCTTGCGGGTGCGGGCATTGGTGCGGGTTCGCTGGCCACGCGCCGGAAGATTCCGGCGATGGCGCAGGCCGCGATAGCTGCCAATTTCGATCAGTCGTTTGATGTTCAACTGAACTTCCCGGCGCAGATCACCCTCTACTTTCAAGTGCTGCGAGATATAGTCACGCAGCTGGTTAACCTCTACATCGGTCAGATCTTTGATGCGAGTGTCCGGGTTTACCTTGGTGGCCGCCAGGATTTCCCTGGAACGCGGTGCACCAATGCCAAAGATATAGGTCAGGCCAATTTCAACTCGCTTATTGCGTGGTAAGTCAACGCCTTCGATACGCGCCATAGCCGACTATCCCTGTCTCTGCTTATGTTTCGGATTATCACAAATGATATATAAAATGCCTTTGCGCTTAACCACCTTACATTTTGCGCAGCGTTTTTTAATCGACGAAGAAACTTTCACAGGTCTTATCTCCTTCCAACAATGATTGCAATTTCACTCAGACAGGTATTCTCGGCAGTTATCTGGCTAACCAGGTTCTACTCAGCCAAAGGTATCGATTATACCGGTCTCCTTCATTTCCGTCCAGACCCAATTACGGCAGGGTCAGGATGAGCGGTCCTTTTTCGGTGACGGCGACGGAGTGCTCGAAGTGCGCAGTGAGCGAACCATCTGCCGAAGCCACTGTCCATTGATCTTCCAGAACCCGGGTGCGAGCCGTGCCCAGCAAGACCATCGGTTCCAGGGCAATCGTCATTCCCGGCCGGAGCGGCAAGCCGCGCCCGGGGGTGCCATAATTGGGCACCTGCGGACCTTCATGCATCTGCCGGCCGACACCGTGACCGGTGTATTCCCGGGTAACGTGAAACCCGTTGCTTTCCACATGCTGCTGGATGGCATAGGATACATCACCTGCACGCTTGCCGGAGCGCATTTGCTCAATGCCCTTATACAGCGACTCTTCGGTCACCTCCAGCAGGCGCTGCGCCTGGGCTGAGATCTCTCCAACCCCGGCGGTGAAAGCCGAGTCGCCGACAAAACCATCCAGCAGCGTGCCGCAGTCAACCGAGACGATATCGCCTTCCTTCAGCTTCCGCTTGCCCGGGATGCCATGCACCAGCTCATCGTTCACACTGGCACAGATCGTTGCCGGGTAAGGGATAGGGACCAGGATAGCCTTTGAAGACCGCCTTGCCGCCGTGCTTGCGGATCACCTCATCGGCGATAGCGTCCAGCTCGGCTGTGGTGACACCCGGCTGGATAGCAGCCCGCACGGCAGACAATGCCAGGGCATTCACCCGCCCCGCTTCTCGCATCAGGGCGATTTCCTTCTCGCTCTTAATCACGACTGTTGGTTCATGAACTCTTTTCCGTTACGCCTACACCCTGCTGGCCAGGCCTGCCAGCAAGTCGATGCCTACTTTGTCAATCGATTGGGTGCCATCTACTTCCAGCAATGATCCTGCCTGCTGGTAGTACTCGATGAGCGGCATGGTTTGGTTAAGGAAAACACGGATGCGGTTCGTGACCGTCTCCGCTTTATCGTCGTCCCGTTGGTACAGCTCCGAGCCATCATAATCGCAAACTCCGGCCATCTTGGGTGGGTTGAACTTCTCGTGGAAGACATGCCCTTCTGCCCGGCAGGTCCACCGGCCGGTCAGCCGTTCGACCAGCACCGACTCGGGCACATTGATATACGGCACAGCGTTTACTTTACCGTTGAATCCGTCCAGCATACCATCCAATGCATTTGCCTGGGCTACTGTGCGGGGAAAACCATCCAGCAGCGCACCTTGAGCACAATCCGGACGAACCAAGCGCTCGCGGATCATCGCAATGGTCAGATCGTCGGGCACCAGCTCGCCGCGATCCATGTAACCTTTCGCCAGTTTTCCCAGCTCGGTCTGGCTTTTCAAATTCTCCCGAAAGATATCCCCAGAAGAGATATGCGGCAATCCCAGTTTTTCTGAGATGATTTGCGCCTGGGTGCCTTTTCCGGCACCCGGAGGACCAAGCAAGACGATGTAGGCAGGCATTCTGGATACTCCTTATCTCACCAACAGAGTATCATCGTAGCCGTGCAGTTTCAGCTCGGCTTCGATGTTAAAGAACAGTCTCGCACCACACCAACCACGATGATCAATCCTGCCGAAGAAACCAGCAGCAGGTTATCACCCTGGCCAGCCAGTGGGATGATCAGGCTGAGCAGCCAGGGAAGCACTGCCACAAAACCCAGGAAAAAGGCACCCGGCAGGGTAATGCGGCTGAGCACTTTGTTCAGATAGCTCTGGGTCGGAGCACCGCGGCTGACCCCAGGGATCTGAGCCCCAACCTTCTTCAGGTTCTCACCATAGTTTTGCTGTTGGAACAGCACATTGGTGTAGAAGAAAGTGAAGCCACCACCATGATGAAGTACATGATGTAGTAGCCGTTGCCCTGACCGCTGAACAGTGTTGTAGATGCTGTTGGCGATATTCGCAACCCATTCAACCGACGAACCGGTGAAGAAACTGGCTACGATCGCCGGGAAGGTCAGCAGCGATTGGGCAAAGATCAAGGGGATCATGCCTGCCATGTTGACCATCAAAGGCAGGGTGCCTTTGACCGGCATCGACATGCGGTTGCCGACCCGGCGCCCAGGGTACATCACCGGGACATTGCGGCGGCCTTGCTGCACGAAGACGATGGCAAAAACCGTCAGGGTGGTGATGATCACCATGAAGGTCAGCAGGATCCAGCGGTTCTGCTCGTCGGCCAGCAGCGCTCCCAACGTTGACCGGGATACGCGAGACGATGCCCGCAGAAGATGATCAACGAAAGACCCTGGTTGCGGATACCAAATTCGGAGATCAGCTCACCCAACCAGATGGCGAACATCGTACCGGCCGTCATACTGATCACAATTGCCAAGCGAGGACAGACCAGCTTGGCCCGAACAGCCAAAATTGTTGATGATCAGGCCCAATCCGCCGATTGGCCATCTGATTGAAGATGTTGATCTGGCCAATGGCCTGCAAAGCCGCCATAGGGACCGCCAGGATATAGGTCCACTTTTCCATCCACTTCTGGCCTTCGCGCGGATCTTCTTCCATCCGCTTCTGCAAAGCCGGGATGATGGGCACCAACAGCTGCAGGATAATCTGCGCAGTGATGTATGGATAAACACCCATTGCCAGAACGGAGAAATTCGATACCGTACCACCCGAGAGCAGATCCAGCAGGCCGACCAGCGTACCACCGGCGCCGCCAGCCTCAGCCAGGATCTGCGAATGACATCTGCATTCGCACCCGGGACGGGCACATGCGCAGCCAGGCGGTAGATCGCCAGGATCAGCAGGGTGATCAGCAATTTGCGGCGGATATCTTGGGCAGACCACAGATATCGCCAAGCGGAGCGCTTCATAGGATTATCTCCTTTACCATACCTGAATTAGTCCAGCACCTCGACGCTGCCGCCGGCGGCCTCAATCTTGGATTTAGCGCCTGCGCTCACCCGGTGGACGCGCACTTTCAGAGCGACATTGATGCTGCCCCGGCCCAGAATGACAACCGGATTGCGTTCATCCCGCAGTAAGCGAGCTTCTGCCAACGAGTTCAGGCGTCACTTCGCTGTTTGCCAGGAAGTCCGACAATTGATCCAGGTTGACTTCGTTATACTCAACCCGGTTAGCGGGGTAAAGCCTTCACCACGTATGAAAGGAAGCCGGCGGAAGAACGGCAGGTTGCCGCCCTGGTGGTACAGGCGTGTGCCGCCACCCGAGCGCGCACCCTGGCCTTTGGTGCCCCGACCGGCAGTTTTACCCTGCCCGGCCGAGATCCCACGCCCAACGCGCTTGCGGTCCTTCTTCGATCCTTCTTGTGGTTTAAGATCGTGTAATTTCATCGATACTCCCTAGTGACGCTAGCTCTCTCACCATTTCTTCCACAACGACCAGGTGGTTGACCTTGTAGAGCATGCCGCGCAGGCTCGGGGAATCGACATGCTCCACAGTCTGGTGCATGCGGCGCAGGCCGAGAGCCCGGACGGTCGCTTTGTGCCGCTTGGAATATCCAATCGGGCTTTTGACCAGCGTGATGCGCACGACTTTTGGCGCTCGTTTCAGTTGAACTAGACATTCTTCCTCCGCTCCCAGAAGGGAGTCAGGTCCTTGACGGGTTTCCCACGCCGGACCGACTTCTTCCTGTGGCGATTTCAGCTGATCCAGGGCATCCATGGTAGCAAAGACAACATTCAGGATATTGTTGCTGCCAAGCGATTTGGTCAGGATATCCGAGATACCCGCGGCTTCCAGGACAGCACGCACACCACCGCCGGCGATAACACCGGTACCGGCAGAAGCCGGTTTGAGCAGCACCCGAGCCCCTGCAACTTTCCCGATCACTTCGTGCGGGATGGTGGTGTTGTAAACAGCCACTTTGTGCAAATCTTTGCGGGCGCGCTCGGAGGCTTTGCGCATCGCATCGGGAACGGCATTCGCTTTACCAACGCCAACCCCAACACTGCCGCGATTATCGCCAACCACAACCGTTACCCGAAACGAGAAACGGCGGCCGCCTTTGACCACTTTGGCCACACGGGCGATATCCACCACACGTTCATCCAATTCTTGTGTGAATTCTGAAAATTCGTAATCTGCCATATCCTTCTCCTTGTAAAGCAGGCCTTCGGCAGCTACCTGTTTCAGCTGCCGGCGCAGCCTCGCTTACTAGAACTCCAGGCCGCCTTCGCGTGCTGCATCGGCCAGGGCTTTGACACGCCCGATGTAGCGGAAACCGCCGCGGTCAAACACAACCTTCTGGATGCCCTTGGCCTTGGCGCGCTCGGCCAACGCTTTGCCAACCAGGTTGGCCTGCTCAGCTTTCTTCAAGCCCGCCATCTTGGCGCGCAACTCGTGATCGATGGTCGAAGCCGAAACCAGGGTGTGACCGGCTTGATCATCGATCACCTGGGCATAAATTTCTGCCAGGCTGCCGAAACACATTCAAGCGCGGTCGCTCTGGTGTGCCAGATACAGTTTGGCGAACGCGAATGTGCCGCCGCTTGCGCGCTTCTGATCGTGATTTATTTTTTGCCATAAGTCTACACCTTACCTGTCTTACCAGCCTTGCGGCGGATCTTTTCGCTCAGATACTTGATGCCCTTGCCCTGGTAAGGTTCCGGCGGGCGAACCTTGCGGATATCTGCCGCAACCTGCCCGACCATTTCCTTATCATAACCCATGCACTTTGATCTGGCGGGTTTTCGCATCCGTCTCAAAGCGAGATCCCCGCGGGCGGTTCCATCACGACCGGATGCGAATATCCGACGAACAGCACCAGGTTCTTACCCTCATTTCGGCCCGGTAACCGACACCGTTCACTTCCAAGACTTTCTCGAAACCCGTGCTGACACCGACCACCATATTATTGATCAAGGCCCGGGTCATGCCGTGCAGGGCGCGGTGCATGCGCTCATCGGTCGGGCGCTTGACATCAATAACTGTCCATCTTCAAGCTCGATCTCCATCGGCTGCGGGAAAGTGCGCTGACATCTCGCCTTTCGGGCCTTTGACACGCACCAGAGAGCCATCGATGTTCACTTCCACGCCTCTCGGGATCACTACCGGCATACGACCAATACTAGACACAGCAACCTCCTTACCAAACCTTGCAGAGGACTTCGCCGCCCACACCCAGCTGGCGGGCGCGCTGGCCAGTCATGACACCTTTAGGTGTGGAGAGGATGGCAATACCCATGCCCGAGAGAACCCAGGGGATTTCTTGCTTGCCGGTGTACACACGGCGCCCGGGCCGGCTGATACGCTCCAGCCCGGTGATCACCGATCGGCGCTCGCGACGCTCGCCCACATATTTCAAGCGAATGCGCAGGACTTTCGAGCCGGCAATTTTGCCATCCACAACTTCATAGCTGCTGATATAGCCTTCTTCCTTCAAGATCTTGGCAATCGACACCTTGATCTTTGAGCTCGGAATTGCCACCAAAGTGTGGCCAGCCATAACCGCATTCCGAATGCGGGTCAACATATCTCCGATAGGATCAGTTACACTCATTTCACATTCCTCCGCCCGGCTACCAGGAAGACTTTGACAACGCCTGGAATTTTGCCTTCAAGCGCCAACTCACGGAAACAAATCCGGCAAAGACCAAAGCGCCGAATATAACCACGCGGGCGTCCACAGACTTTGCAGCGATTGCGCACACGGGTGGGGTATTTTCGCCGTGTCTCCCGGATAATCATGCTTTTCTTTGCCATCGGTTAACCTTCCTTCTTGAACGGCATGCCGAGCATTTGCAGCAAGCTGCGCGGCCATGATCGTCATTCCGTGCCGCTGGTGACAATCGTCACTTCCAGGCCGCGCAGTTTATCGATCTTGTCGTACTCGATTTCCGGGAACACCAGCTGCTCGCGCAAGCCCAGGGTGTAGTTACCACGCCCATCGAAAGCATCCGGTGAAATCCCGCGGAAGTCACGCACCCGCGGCAGAGCGATATTCATCAAGCGGTCCAGGAAAGACCACATGCGCTCGCCCCGCAGGGTAACTTTTACGCCGATCGCACGACCTTCGCGCAGCTTGAAAGTTCGCAATGCTCTTGCGCGCTTTGGTGACCACCGGTTTTTGCCCGGTAATCAGGGTCAAGATCGCCAACCGCTGCATCCAGGGCTTTGGCATTATCCAGGGCTTCACCCACGCCAATATTGACCACAACTTTTTTGATCCGCGGCACCTGCATGACATTGCTCAAGTCTGAGCGATTTCATCAGGGCCGGCACAACTTCCTTATTGATAACGTTCTTTCAACACATGACTCATATTCTTGCTCCCAATATCAGCCGATTAATCAAACAGCGCCTGGCATTTTTTGCACATGCGCTGGACTGCTTTCGTCTTTGCGGACTGAACGCCAACCCGGGTGGGTTCATCACACTTGGGGCAAACCAGCATGACATTCGAAATCGATACGGGCGCTTCAAACTCAATAATTCCCGGGTTCATCGTCCGCGACCTTGGGTCTGAACCTGGCGCTGGTGTTTCTTGCGCATGTTGACGCCTTGCACCACGACGCGGCTGGTCATCCGGAAGACTTTGATCACCTCGCCACGCTTGCCTTTGTCTTCCAAGTCGGCCGCTGATCACTTCAACAGTATCACCTTTGCGAATCTTTACTTTCACGGTTCTCGCTCCTGCGTCATTCCACTCTGCCCCGGTCCTAAAGAACTTCAGGGGCCAGCGAGACAATCTTCATAAAACCTTTTTCGCGCAATTCACGAGCCACCGGGCCAAAGATGCGGGTCCCTTTCGGGTTCTTGCCATCCTGTATCCAGGATCACTGCGGCATTATCGTCAAAGCGGATGGTCGAACCATCTTCGCGGCGCCATTCTTTGGCGCAGCGGACGATAACAGCTTTGACGATATCGCTCTTCTTGACCGCGCCCTGCGGTGAAGCAGACTTCACCGTGGCCACCACCACATCACCCACCCGGCCATAACGGCGGGTCGAACCACCCATGACGTGGATCACCAGCAGCTCGCGCGCGCCGGTATTATCGGCAACTTTCAAACGCGTTTCTTGCTGGATCATTGCTGCGCCTCCACCAGCGGTACTCCCCGGCAGCGATATCATGCCGCAGGATCGCTTCCACCACCCAGCGTTTATGGCGCGAGATCGGGCTGGCTTTCAACGATCTGTACCTGATCGCCAAGCTGGCAGCCCAGCTCATCATGAGCCATCACACGCTTGCGGCTGTGGACCACTTTCTTATACAGCCGGTGGCGATAGGTGCGCGAGATTTCCACCACCACCGTCTTCTGCATTTTATTGCTGGTCACAACACCAATCAAACGTCGACGAGTTATTCATGCTTCACCTTCCATACTGACTTCGTTCACGCTCATTCAGCAACGTCATCAGCCGGGCGATCTGGCGGCGGGTAATGGCGCAGGCGGGTAAAGTCCGTCAATTCACCCGTGGCCTGCTGAAAACGCAGTTTCATCAGCTCTTCCCGGGTATCATTCAGTTCTTGCTGCAGTTCATCGGTCGACAGATCGCGCAAGTCTTTCTCTTTCTTAGCCATTATTCGCCTCCTGACCACATCATGACGAGCCAACGATCTTGGTCCTGATGGACAGTTTATACTGGGCCAGGCGCAGGGCTTCTTCGGCGACATCTCATCCGGCAAACCGCCACCGATCTCGAACATGATCCGGCCAGGCTTGACAACCGCCACCCAATACTCCACATTGCCCTTACCTTTACCCATACGGGTTTCGGCAGGTTTATGAGTGACGGTTTATCGGGGAAGATGCGGATCCAGAATTTACCACTGCCGGCTCATGGCGCGCACAATCGCCCGGCGGGCAGCTTCGATCTGGCGGGCAGAAACCCAGCCCGGTTCCAGCGCCTTCAGGCCAAAATCGCCGAACACAACATCCGCACCACGGTAAGCTTTGCCTTTCATGCGGCCGCGCATTTGCTTGCGCCACTTAACACGTTTTGGCATTAACATAATAACAACCTCATTATCAACCAGTTCATTCCCACTGTCCCTTATTCACTGACGTACACGCCTTCAGTGGACTCGACTTTCTCTTCCACCTCGGGCAGACTATCGCCCTTATAAATCCACACTTTCACACCGATCCGGCCATAGGTGGTCAGCGCTTCTGCCTTGGCATAATCGATATCGGCACGCAGGGTCTGGCGGGGCACACGGCCTTCGCGCATATTCACCGTGCGGGCCATTTCTGCGCCGCTCAAACGACCAGAGACTTCCACACGGATGCCTTCGCCCGCCCTGGCGCATGGCCTGCTGGATGGCGCGCTTCATCGCCCGCTGGTAGCTGATGCGGCGTTCGAGCTGCTCGGCGATATTGTGGGCAACCAGGTAAGCATCCAGATCCGGCGATTTAATCTCTTTGATCTCAAGGTCGATCTTCTTCCCGACTGCAGCTTCCAGGCTCTGGCGGATTTTCTTGACATTCTCGCCCTTCGCGCCAATCAGGATGCCCGGCTTGGCAGTGTGCACAATCACCTTCACCTTACCCGGGAAAGCGTTCGATCTCAACCGAGAAACACCAGCTCGGGGCGCTTCGTTGCGAACCAGCTCGCGCAGGTGCAAAATCCTGGTGCAGATTGTTGACATATTCCTTGCCTTCGGCATACCAACGACCTTCCCAGGTCTTGTTGATTTCCAGGCGAAAACCGATTGGATGAACTTTACGACCCATATATCTCTCCTTACTTACGCTTCCCGCTCGCGCAGGATGACAGTGATGTGCGAGGACCGCCGCAGCCAGGGTTTGAACCGCCCACGAGCGCCAAAACGCCGCCATTTGCGGGTGGGGGCTTCATCAGCGAAAATGCGGTAGACGAACATATCATCACGGCTGACACCAAAGTTCTCTTCACCATTGGCCATCGCCGAAGCCACCACCTTAGAAACAGGGATGAGCAGCACGGTTGGGGGTGAATTTCAGCACGGTCAGCGCTTCGACAACATCTTTGCCGCGCACCAGGTCAGCCACCAGGCGCACCTTCTGGGCAGAAATCGGGATAAATCGGGCTTGTGCAAAAATATCTGTTGCCATGGCGTCTACCCTCTCTTCGTCTTCTTCTCAGCCACATGGCCACGGAAAGTGCGGGTTGGGGCAAATTCACCCAGCCGGTGCCCGACCATGTTCTCGGTGATATAGATCGGCACATGCCGCCGGCCATCATGCACGGCAATCGTGTGACCAACCATCTGAGGGAAGATGGTGCTGGCCCGGCTCCAGGTGCGAATGACCTTTTTCTCGCCACGCTCATTCATGGCTTCGATTTTCTTAAGCAGTTTCGGGTCGATAAAGGGCCCTTTTTTCAACGATCGTCCCATAGTCTTATCTCCAACACTCTACCAAGCACAACTGGCGCATTGCTATCTCGCTCTTAGCGTTTCTTCCCACGCCGGCGGACAATATACTGATCCGTCTTCTTGTTCCGGCGGGTCTTGTAACCCAGGGTGGGCTTACCCCACGGGCTCTTAGGCCGGGCATACCAATTGGCTGGCGGCCTTCACCACCACCATGCGGATGGTCCGCGGGGACATTGCTGTACCACGCACGGTCGGGCGGATACCCAGGTGGCGCTTGCGACCAGCTTTGCCCAGCTTGATATTGCTGTGATCCAGGTTGCCGACCTGGCCGATGGTGGCATAGCAGGTCTGGCGAACCAGGCGCACCTCGCCAGAAGGCATGCGGACCTGGGCATAATCGCCTTCTTTGGCCAGCAGCTGGGCTGCGCCGCCGGCAGCGCGCACCAATTGGCCGCCCTTGCCTTCTTTCAGCTCGACATTATGCACCAGGGTACCAACCGGGATATTCGCGATCGGCAGGCAGTTGCCAGGGCGAACTTCGGCCTGATGGGCCAGAAACGACCGTATCGCCGACCCGCAGATCCAGCGGGGCAATGATATAGCGCTTTTCGCCATCGGCATAGAACAGCAGGGCCAGGCGAGCTGTGCGGTTCGGATCATATTCAATCGCAGCCACACGGGCCGGGATATCGAGCTTGTCGCGCTTGAAATCCACAATGCGGATGTGCCGGCGGTGGCCGCCACCGCGATGGCGAACAGTCACACGCCCATAAGAGTTGCGCCCACCGCTCTTGCGCAGAGGCACGAGCAGAGAACGCTCAGGAGTGTCCTTGGTGATTTCTTCAAAGGTGTAGCCGGTCATCCCCCGCTGACCAGGAGTAATCGGTTTATATTTCTTGACGGCCATTATTTCACTCCTTCAAACACAGCAATCGTATCGCCTGGAGCCAGGGTGACGATGGCTTTTTTATAGCCGCTGCGGCGGATCATCATCCGGCGGCTGCGCAGCTCGGCGTGTGCGCTTGGCAGGCACATTGATCACATTCACCCGCACAACATTCACGTCAAACATGGTTTCCACTGCATCTTTCACCATGCCTTTGGTCGCATCCGTTGCTAACTTCGAACACATACTGGTGAAGATCAGCTGTTCTGGTAGTTCGATTTTTCAGTAACCAGCGGGCGGCGAAGCACATCATAAATCGTTGTCATCGCTTCCTCCACCTATCCTAAATACGACACCAGGACATCCAGCGCCGGCAGCGGCAAGACCAGCTTGTCATAACTCCAGCAGGTCGCGGATGTTCAGGTAGCTGGCCAGCAACGTCTTCGCATCCGGCAGGTTGTTGGTCGAACGGATCACCTGCATCGTACTCATCGTTCTTTTCCGGGATCAAGATCAGCGCGCTTGCGTCACCAACCAGGCGATTCAGAGCCTGAGCCATCAAGCGTGTTTTGACTTCAGGCAGAGCCAGCTCTTCCAGAACCACAATACCGTTCTCAGCAGCTTTGACCGAGAGCGCAGAGCGCAGGGCAGCCCGGCGCATCTTGCGCGGCATGCTCTAGCGTGTAATCACGCGGCTTGGGTGTATGGACTTTGCCACCACCAACCCATTGGGCGGCCGGGTAGAACCCTGGCGGGCACGCCCGGTGCCTTTTTGCCGCCAGGGCTTGCGACCACCGCCCGATACTTCACTGCGGCTTTTGGTGTTGTGCGTGCCCAGGCGGGCATTCGCCATCTGGCGGACATAAGCCTGGTGCATCAAATCGACATTGATTGGGGCTTCAAAGATCGCTGCCGGCAGTTCCACCGTGCGGACTTTCTGACCTTCCATGTTGAAGACATCTACTTCCATGATCGCTTCACTCCCATTCGATCTGGCTGCCCGCTACTGCTTCCGGGCTTCCTTGATCAACACCAGGCCGCCTTTTGCGCCAGGCACTGCACCACGCACGCCCAACAAGTTGCGTTCAGCATCCACCAGAACAACTTTCAGGTTCTGGGTGGTGACCCGATCATCGCCCATATGCCCAGGACCGCGTGCACCCTTGTAAACACGACCAGGGGTGGTGCCAGAGCCACGCGAACCTGGGGCACGCTGGCGGTCCGATTGACCGTGGGTCTTCGGGCCACCGCGGAAGTGGTAGCGCTTGACAGCACCCTGGAAACCTTTGCCTTTGCTGGTGCCAATCACATCGACATGTTCACCGACCGCAAACACTTCACCAACGGTCACCTTGTCGCCTTCTTTCACTCCGGTTCTTTGGTCCGAAATTCACGCAAAAAGCGCAACGGAGGAAAATTGTTGCGCTTGAGGTGCCCGAGTTGACCACCGGTAAGACGCTTTGGCTTGACTTCACCGAAACCCAGCTGCACGGCCGAATAGCCATCCAGCTCCGGCTCGCGCACCTGGGTAACATAGCAAGGCCCAGCTTCGATCAAAGTCACCGGAATTAGCCGCGCCGGCATCATCGAAAATCTGGGTCATGCCGACTTTCTTGCCAATCAGCCCTTTCAACATCTCAATTTTCTCCTTCAAAATATATATCGGGACTGTCAGCCTGGGCTTGGCTGCATCATCCCTGACCGCAGCGCAGTCAACCAGCCTGCCGGGAAGCGAGTTTGTTGGTTGTGCTCCACGAGCAGGACTGTTCTTACACTGCCTGTTCATTCAGTATCAAGTGTCACGTCTGGCACTATCCCGTGACACTCGATACGAAATTCCAAATACTAGATTTTAATTTCGATATCCACACCCGCAGGAAGGTTCAACCGCATCAACATATCGATGGTCTTCGAATCAGGATCCAGAACATCGATCAGGCGGTTATGGGTGCGAATTTCAAAGTGCTCGTGTGAATCTTTATCGATAAAAGTCGAGCGCCGTATTGTAAACCGTTCTATCCTAGTTGGCAAGGGTACAGGACCAACTACTCGCGCACCAGTTCGCTCAGCGGTCTCAACAATGCGCTTGGCGGATTGGTCCAGGACACGATGATCATATGCTTTCAGGCGGATACGGATTTTCTGCTTAGCCATCATAACTGCACCTAATCCAGGATCTTGGTGATCACGCCAGCGCCGACGGTCAGGCCGCCTTCGCGGATGGCGAACTTGGAGCCCTGCTCCAACGCCACCGGCACGATCAACTCCACTTCCAGGTTCACATTGTCGCCCGGCATCACCATCTCTACCCCTTCCGGCAGCTTGATGTTGCCGGTCACATCCATCGTGCGGATGTAGAACTGCGGCCGGTAGCCGGTGAAGAACGCTTTGTGCCGCCCGCCTTCTTCCTTCCTCAGCACGTACACTTCGCTCATGAACTGCTTGTGCGGGGTGATGCTCTTCGGCTTCGCCACCACCATGCCGCGCTCCACGTCCGTGCGCTCGATGCCGCGCAGCAGCAGCCCAGCGTTGTCGCCCGCCATGCCCTCATCCAGCGACTTGTGGAACATCTCCACGCCCGTCACCACCGAGGCCATGCTCTTCTCGCGCAGCCCGACGATCTCCACCGGCTCGCCCACTTTCACCTGGCCCCGGTCGATCCGCCCGGTCACTACCGTGCCGCGTCCCTTGATCGAGAACACGTCTTCCACCGGCATCATGAACGGCTTGTCCACATCGCGCACCGGCTCGGGGATGTACTCATCCACCACCCGCAGCAGCTCTTTGATGCTCGCATATTCCGGCGCATTCGGATCCTTGCTCGTGCTCTCCAACGCTGCCAGCGCACTGCCGCGCACGATCGGCGTCGTCGTCCCCAGGGAAACCGTACTCGTTCAACAGCTCCCGCAGCTCCAGCTCCACCAGCTCCAACAGCTCCGGATCGTCCATCATGTCGACTTTGTTCAGGTACACCACGATCGCCGGCACTTCCACCTGCCGCGCCAGCAGCACGTGCTCCCGCGTCTGCGGCATCGGCCCATCCGGCGCTGCCACCACCAGGATCGCTCCGTCTACCTGCGCCGCTCCCGTGATCATGTTCTTGATGTAGTCCCGGTGCCCAGGCATGTCCACGTGCGCATAGTGCCGCTTCGCCGTCTGGTATTCCACGTGCGCAATGTTGATCGTGATCCCGCGCGCTTTCTCTTCCGGCGCATTGTCGATCGAGTCGAACGCCCGAAATTCGCCATACCCTTGCAGCGCACAGTATTTCGTGATCGCCGCCGTCAAGGTCGTCTTCCCGTGGTCGATGTGTCCCATCGTCCCTACGTTCATGTGCGGCTTGTTGCGGTCAAATTTTTGCTTTCCCATAAATGCTTCTCCTTGTCGATATAGGATTCAGTCACAATAATAGATCGTTATTTATCACGTTCGATAATTGTCTTTGGCTACATTTTCAGATAACCTGGGCATAATGATCAAATTCCATCGTAAAAACACCACGACCCTGGGTTGCAGAGCGCAGATCGGTGGCATAACCAAACATCTCGGCCAGAGGAACCATCGCTCCACCGCCTGGGCATTGCCAGGGCGGACTTCCATTCCCAGGATTTCACCCGCCGGGCATTCAACTGGCCAATAATATCTCCCAGGAATTCTTCTGGAACGATCACTTCGACTTTCATGATCGGCTCCAGCAGAACCGGACCGGCTTTTTGCATGCCTTCTTTGAAAGCCATCGAACCAGCCATTTTGAAGGCCATTTCGTTCGAATCGACTTCGTGGAAAGACCCGTCATACAGGCGGACCTTGATATCCGTCACCGGATATCCGGCCAGAACACCGCCTTCGGCTGCTTCGCGCACACCTTTTTCAACTGCCGGGATATATTCTTTCGGGATCGACACCGCCAACAATGTCATTTTCAAACAGAATCCCGCTGCCCGGCTCTCCGGGCTCCAGTTCCAGACACCACATGTCCATACTGACCACGACCGCCGGTTTGTTTGACATAGCGGCATTCGGCTTTTTCCACCGGGCGGGTGATCAATTCGCGATAGGCAACCTGTGGTCTACCAACCCGCGCCTGAACCCGAAATTCGCGCAGCATGCGATCGACCAGAACTTCCAGGTGCAGCTCGCCCATCCCGGAAATAATCGTTTGCCCGGTTTCTTCATCAGAGCGCACCCGGAAGGTTGGATCTTCTTCGGAGAGCTTGCGCAGCGCTTCGGCCATTTTATCCTGGTCAGCAGTTGTTTTCGGCTCAATCGCGACCGAAATCACCGGCTCGGGGAAGGTGATGTTTTCCAGAATGATCTGGTTGGTTGCATCGCACAGCGTATCGCCGGTGAAGGATTCTTTCATCCCCAACACCGCACCAATATCGCCTGCCAGCACTTCGGTGATATCTTCGCGGCGGTCGGCATACATGCGCAGCAGGCGACCAACCCGCTCGCGGCGATCTTTGGTGGAGTTGATACACCATCGAGCCTTGAGTCAGCTTGCCGGAATACACCCGGATATAGGCCAGACGACCTACATAAGGATCGGTAACAATCTTGAAGACCAAAGCGCTCAGCGGAGCATCATCTTCTGCCGGGCGCTCAACTTCTTCATCTGTTCGGGGATGTGTCCCAGCTACCGGTGGAATATCTGCAGGCGATGGCAGGTAATCGATCACTGCATCCAGAACCGGCTGAACGCCTTTATTGCGCAGCGAGCTGCCGCAAAATACCGGGGTAACTTTGCCGGCAATGACTGCCCGGCGCAGAGCTGCTTTTAGCTCCTCTACGCTGATTTCATTCGCCTTCCAGATACTTGACGGTCAGTTCATCATCGGTTTCGGCAATCTGCTCGACCATGCGTGCCCGCATTTCGGCTGCTTGCTGTAGCAGATCTGCAGGGATTTCAGTTTCGATTGGCTCTCTACCCAGATCATCTTCCCAGATGACGGCTTTCATGGTCAGCAGATCAATCGACGCCCTGGAAAGTATCTTCGCTGCCAATCGGCAGCTGCATCGCAATAGGATTAGCGCCCAAGCGCTGGCGGATCGATATCGATGGTGCGCTCAAAGGAAGCGCCGATCCGGTCCATTTTATTGACAAAACAAATCCGCGGCACACCATAGCGGTCAGCCTGTCGCCAGACTGTCTCGCTTTGTGGCTCAACGCCTTGAACGGCATCGAAAACCACGATCCCGCCATCCAACACCCGCAGCGAACGCTGGACTTCAGCGGTGAAATCAATATGCCCAGGGGTATCGATGATATTGATCTGATAGCCCTTCCACTCTGCCGAAACAGCTGCAGAAACAATCGTAATGCCCCGCTCTCGTTCCTGCTCCATCCAATCGGTGACGGTGGTGCCATCATCGACAGAGCCAATGCGATGCGTTTTACCGGTATAGAACAGGATCCGCTCGGTAGTCGTGGTTTTACCCGCGTCGATATGGGCAATGATCCCAATATTGCGGTAGCGTTCGAGCGGATAGATGCGTGCCATACTAAATGTCCTGCACAATCAAGAGCTTGTCAGACCTCGTAAGATAGCGCTTTGCTCCTGTATCTGATAATTCGAATTTACAGCCGGTAATGGGAGAAAGCCCGGTTGGCTTCTGCCATCTTATGGGTTTCTTCGCGCTTGCGGATGGCAGAGCCGGTATTATTGGCAGCATCCATCAATCTCAGCCGGCCAGTTTTTCCGAGAAACTCTTGCCCGAGCGTGAGCGCGCCGCTGCAAGAATCCAGCGGGTGGCCAGGGCAAAGCGGCGATACGGGGGGACTTCCATCGGAACCTGGTAGGTCGCGCCACCGACACGGCGAGGCTTGACTTCCATCATGCGGGGAGACATTCTTCAGCGCCTGTTCAAAAATTTCCAGGCCGTTGCGCTTGGTGCGCTCTTCGACCATATCAAAGGCATCATACACCAGGCGTGTAGCCACGCTCTTCTTGCCATTTTGCATGACATTGATTGATGAAGACTGCACCTGCACGCTGTTATAGCGGACATCCGGCAGGATATTCGCGTTTTTCGGGTTTATTACGTCGAGACATTTACTTCTCCTACCTTACTTTGGCTTTCGGCCGCTTGGAGCCATATTTCGAACGACCTTGCTTGCGGTTGTTGACACCACCGGTATCCAGGGTACCGCGCACGATATGATAACGCACACCAGGCAGATCTTTCACACGACCACCACGCACCAACACAACCGAGTGCTCTTGCAGGGTATGACCTTCACCCGGGATATAAGCGGTGACTTCGATGCCATTGCGTCAGCCGCACACGGGCGATTTTGCGCAGCGCAGAGTTCGGTTTCTTGGGTGTCATGGTGCGCACAACAGTGCACACACCACGTTTCTGCGGTGCGCCTTTATCCTGGCGGACGCGGCGCTGCTTCATCGAGTTCAGAGTGTACAGCAAAGCAGGAGCTTTGCTTTTCACCTTCTTGGATTTGCGTCCTTTACGGACCAATTGATTGATTGTTGGCACATTTGCCTCCGAAAATAATGCATTCTATCTAATCGTTTTTTCTTTCCATTAAGCGAGGCCATCGATCTTGCATGATGGCCTCACCGTTAATCAATCAGCCCTAAGTTGTTGAGACGGGGGTACTGCCGTCTGACTATGCTCTTAGGGCAACGAACTGCGATTTTACCATGCACGGGTATATCGTCAAGTCAAGTCGACAAATTTATTAAAGCTCTTCTCCCAATCCCAGCAAACCGGTTGCCAGTCTGGGTGGACGGGCACGTTCTTCATCCTTACCGAAGCGGATGACCTCACCGGTATCGGTAACAGCTTCCACTGCCAGGCCAAGGCTCTGCAGCTCTTTCACCAGCACCCGGAAGGAAGCCGGGATACTTGGCTCTTCGATCGGCTCGCCTTTGACAATCGCTTCATAGGTCTTCACACGGCCCTGGACATCGTCCGATTTGACCGTCAGCATTTCCTGCAAGGTATAGGCAGCGCCATAAGCCTCCAGCGCCCAGACTTCCATTTCACCAAAGCGCTGGCCGCCAAATTGGGCTTTACCACCCAGAGGCTGCTGGGAAACCAGGCTGTAAGGACCAGTGGAGCGGGCGTGCACTTTATCTTCAACCAGGTGATGCAGCTTGAGCATGGTCATCACACCGACGGTGACCGGCTGATCATAGGCATCGCCGCTCTTTCCATCGCGAACCAACTGCTTACCAAGGGTTGGCACTGGGGCGGCCTAATTCCAGAGAAAGCTGCCTGGCTTTGGCCACCATCTCATCGCTGCTAAGGCCGTCCGATTCATGCCAACATCTTCCAGCCACAGGCGCATGCAGACATCGATGGCATTCTGACTGTACTCTTTGCGCTGAGCGGGGGTCAGGCTCTCATTTTCGAAAGCAAAAGCGTATCTGGATCATATCCCTTCTCCCGCAGCCATTCACGCATCGCAGCACGCCGGGCATAACCCTTGTCCTGGCCCAGGGAATAAACATCATAGCCCCGATCATCCAGCCATGCTTCCAGGTAAGTCCGGCGAACTTCATCGTCGTCTTCAAAGGCATCCAGGTCGTAATCCTGGTTACGCAGCCACTGCCAGGCAGCTTCGGTTGTTTTCTTCCAGGCATAATCGATCATCCAGGCACGTGCCAGCTCAGCTTCGATTTCCTTCTCGCTGGCCCCGTCAAATACCGGGGAGATCGCCCGAAAGCCCAGGCGGTTGGATGCCCAGCCCAGATGCGTTTCCAGAACCTGGCCGATATTCATACGGCCCGGGACACCCAGAGGATTCAAGATGATATCCACCGGGGTGCCATCCTCCAGGAACGGCATATCTTCAACCGGGACAACCTTGGAGACGACACCTTTATTGCCATGACGTCCAGCCATCTTGTCGCCGGCCGTGATCTTGCGGCGCTGGGCGACCGAGACGCGCACCATCATATCCACACCTGCCGAAAGATCGGCATTATCTTCACGGGTGAAGACTTTCACATCGACAACTTTGCCGCGCTCGCCATGCGGCATGCGCAGAGAGGTATCTTTTACATCGCGTGATTTTTCGCCAAAGATGGCCCGCAGCAGGCGCTCTTCGGGAGTGAGCTCTTTCTCGCCTTTGGGCGAGATTTTGCCGACCAGGATATCGTTCGGCCCGACTTCGGCGCCAATGCGGATGATGCCGTGATCGTCCAGGTCTTTGATGGCGTCCTCACCAACATTGGGGATATCTCGGGTGATTTCCTCCGGACCCAAGCGGGTATCGCGTGATTCCACTTCATACTTCTCAATGTGCACGGAAGTGAAATCATCGTCTTGAACGAGCCGCTCAGAGATCAGGATGGCATCTTCAAAATTGCCACCTTCCCAGGAAGAGAAAGCCACCACCACATTCTGACCCAATGCCAGCTCACCGTTCTCCGTGGAGGATGAATCGGCGATCACATCGCCTTGCTTGATCAGCTGGCCTTTTACGACTGCCGGGCGCTGGTCGATGCAAGTGCTCTGGTTGGAGCGTTGGTATTTCCGCAGAATGTAGGGATGCTCTTGGCCATCGTTTCCGCGGATCGTGACACTGCGGCCTGTGACCGACACAACTTCACCGTCTTCTTCAGCAATCACTACCTGGCCGGAGTCGATCGCAGCATGGTATTCCATGCCGGTTGAGACCTGGGGAACATCCGGCTTGAGCAGCGGAACGGCCTGGGCCTGCATGTTCGATCCCATCAAAGCCCGGTTGGCGTCATCATGCTCCAGGAAGGGGATCAGCGCGGCGCTGATCCCCACAATCTGGTGAGGCGCCACGTCCATATAATCGATGTTCGTTGGCGGGGAGAATATAAATGTGGAGTGATAACGGGAGGATACACGTGGCCGGACAAATTCATGGTTCTCATTAAGCGGTGTGTTTGCCTGAGCGATCACAAAGCGATCTTCCACATCCGCCGAGAGATATTCCATTTCATTGGTAACCACCGGCACCACCTGGATATCCACAGCTTTCAACTTGGCAATGCGCGCGGCAATCTTCTCAGTGATCATGTCCCCTTCTTTAGCGATCACTTCGCCGGTATCCGGGTCGGATACCGCATCACGCAGCTTTGCAGCCCACCAGGCGCGGATCTGCCGGCTTGAACTGCTTGCGCACCCGGCGGTAGGGGGTTTCGATAAAACCATATTCGTTGACCCGTGCAAAGGATGCCAGGCGGCCAATCAAACCGATGTTTGGACCTTCAGGCGTCTCGATTGGGCAGATGCGTCCATAGTGCGAGTGGTGTACATCGCGCACGTCAAACCCGGCGCGCTCCCGGCGCAAGCCACCCGGGCCAAGAGCAGAAAGCGTGCGCTTGTGACGCAGCTCTGCCAGTGGGTTGGTCTGATCCATGAATTGGGATAGCTGGCTGGAACCAAAGAACTCGCGCAGCGCAGCCACTACCGGACGGATGTTGATCAAGGTGATCGGCGAGAGCTGGTCCTGATCTCGGATCGACATGCGCTCTTTGATCACCCGCTCCATACGCCGCAGACCGATGCGCAGCTTGTTCTGGATCAGCTCGCCAACTGTCTTGGCGCGGCGGTTGCCCAGGTGGTCGATATCATCGGCGGATTGAACGCCGTTGTTGATCATGATCATCCGGCGAATCAGGCGTACGATATCCCACTTGGTCACCGTGCGGTGCGGCATCGGGATGAACTCGTTGAGCTCAAGTTTCTGGTTGAGCTTGTAACGGCCCACCCGCTCCAGGTCGTAATGGCGCTGATCGAACAACTGCTCTTCCAGGAAGTCACGCGCATTATCCAGTGTGGCCGGGTCGCCGGGCCGCATGCGCTTGAAGAACTCCAGCAAAGCGGCTTCCGCGATCGTCACGCCATGGGATAGGTCCCAATCCGGCTCCTGATAGAACGTAGAAGTCATGAACATGCGATCGGGGTTGTTATCCACATCACTGAACAGCTCAACCAGCTCCTGGTCGGTGCCTTCTTTGATCGGAGATTGATCAGCCGGCAGGCCATCGCGCACAGCCGCCAGGGCACGCAGGAAAATCGTCACCGGGACGGTGCGCTTGCGATTGAAGCGCAGGGTCAGGTAATCGCTCTTGCGGGTCTCAAATTCCATCCAGGCACCCCGGTCGGGGATCAACTTGGCCATTGCCAGCGGACGCCCGGTGGAGCGATCAAGCGGCGCCTCGAAATAAACTCCAGGCGAACGGATAAGCTGCGAGACAACTACCCGCTCTGTGCCGTTGATAATAAAGGTGCCTTTTTCAGTCATCTCCGGGAAGTCTCCCAGGAAGATATCCTGCTTAATCGGCTCGGGTACATCCGGGCCGGCCAGCAGCACCGAAACGTTGAGGGGGCTGGCAAACGTCAGGTCACGCTCGACGCATTCTTCAATGGAGTGCTTTGGCTCGCCAAACCAGTATGTCAGTTTGAACTGCTGCGCTTCCGGGGTTTGCCCTGGAAAAAACAGCTTCATCCCTTTATTGTAGGATTCGATGGGTGAAAGCTCGTTGAACAGGTCTGCCAGACCTTCACGTTTCAACCGCTTAAACGACTCAATCTGGACTTCGATTAAATCGGGCAAGGGCAGTTTGATATCGATACGCGCGTATGATTTGCTTGGCAGTATATTCGCCATTCGGCTTCTCCTGACGGTGAATATTCAAAATATAATTACTAGGCCGGTTTTGTTTTGTTGGCTAGACTAAGCGGTATTGAAACCGCGAGTAATTACCTTTGTAAATCCGATTTCTATCCCCGATAACAGCATGCAGCCGCGATCAGGCGAACGTATATTATAACGTTTTCGGGAATGATGGTCAAGGTAATCCATGACCTATTTATATTAACATTCAATAAATTAAAGGCGCGGTTGTCCCGGCAGCCCGCCCGACTGGTTCTTTGATACAATCAACAGTATGGAACAGAAATCTCTCACAAGCACCTACCGAACCGGTTTTGTGGCCATCATTGGGCGGCCAAATGTTGGAAAATCCACCCTGGTGAACGCCTTTCTGGGGCAAAAAATTGCCGCGGTTACCCCGCGCCCGCAAACAACCCGCAAGCGCCAGCTGGGCATCCTGACGTTTCAACGCGGCGAGGCCGATATCCAGGTGATCTTTATCGATACACCGGGCATCCACCAGCCGCGCCATAAACTTGGCGAGCATATGAACAAAGAGGCTGCCGAGACCCTGCAGGAGAGCGATCTCATCCTGTGGATGGTGGATGCCAGCCAGGAGCCGCAGGCTGATGACCAACTGACGGCCAACCTGTTGAACGGCTTGAAGAAGCGCCCTCCCATGATCCTGGCGCTCAACAAAATTGACCTGGTCGACCCTGATGCCCGGCAAGAACGCGCCGCTCAGTTTTCCGCCTGGCTGCCCCAGGCCCAGCTGACGCTGATTTCCGCCACACAGGGCGAAGGCATGCCAGAGCTGCTGGATTGGATCGTAACACATTTGCATGAAGGCCCTCCCCACTATCCCGAAGACCAGCTCACCGATCTGTACGAAAGGGAGATCGCCGCGGATCTGATTCGCGAGGCTGCCTTGATGATTTTGCGCGATGAGGTGCCGCACGGCATCGCCATCCGCATCGACCAGTTCACCGAGCGGGAGGACTCGGGGGCTTACATCGAAGCCACCCTTTTCGTAGAGAAAGAATCCCACAAAGGGATCGTGATCGGCCAAGGCGGGCAGATGTTGAAGAAAATCGGCAGCGCTGCTCGCCAGGAAATTGAGACCATGAGCGGGCGCAAGGTATTCCTGAGCATCCGGGTAAAGGTGCGCAAGGATTGGCGCGATAACGAGAAGGTGCTGAGCGGTTTCGGGTATTGATGGATACAACCGCCCTGGTCGCCTTGCTGGTTCCGCTTGCGCTGGCAGCGCTGGATTGGGTGGCTGTCGCCAGGCGGTGGCAGCGAGTCGGGTACCTGACCAAGCCAGGCGTCATCTTCGCACTGCTGGCCTGGCTTTGGTCGGTTACCGGCCTGCAAGCTCCTGCCGGCTGGTTTGCCGTCGGGCTGCTGTTTTGTGCAATTGGCGATATCCTCTTGATGCTGCCGCACGAGCGTTTCCTGCTGGCGATGCTTACCTTTCTCTGTGCTCTGGCCTGCTACACAATCGGTTTCAATGTTTCCCAGGCACCGGCAATCGACCTCCCCAGCATAATCATCGTACTCCTGGTCGCACTGGCATCCCAACAGCTTGGCCGCCGGCTTGTGAACGGCCTGGCAGAATGCGGACAGCAGGCGCTCCGGCTTCCGCTGACTATTTACCTGGTGGCCCTTTCCATCATGCTTGCCTCGGCACTGCTAACCCTGGTCCGGCCGGCCTGGGAAGCTAATGCTGCTTTAGCCTGCAGCGCCGGCGGGCTGCTGCTCTATTTCTCGGATGTAGTTTTCCAGGCTCACAATCGCCTGGATATGCCGGCGCATAACAGACGGGTTTGGCGGCGAATGACTTACCAGGGTGGACAAATCCTGCTGATCCTTGGAATTGCGCTCCAGTTTGCCTGATCTACATTCACGATCATTTGCGTAAATAAAAAACCTCCGGGTTGGCAATTCCCGGAGGTTTTTTTATCAGGTATCAGGGTTTATCTTGATCCGGATCGGGTGGAGGCGGAAGGGGGATATCTCCCTGGAATGCATCCGGGGCCGATATGCCAGCCTGCGAAGCAGCCGGGGTGGTAAAGTCGGTGGCTGAGGCATAAGCCGGATAGTGGCGTGAGCCAAAGCGGGTGATCAGCACAGCGCCGGTCGCCAGGGTGCCTACCAGCAGCGGCACAACCCAGCCGAAGCAAGGGACAAACTGGCCGATGCCATTTACAACCAGCGTGAGCAAGAAGGTGCCCAGGCCGGCTGAGAGCGGAATCGCCCATTCCTGGTGGAACAGCTGTCCGAGCTTTTTACCCACTTCGGTGCCCAGGGCAACGATCCCAAACGCCCAGGCAATCCACAGCACGATGGCGCCTAGCAAGCTGATTGGGATGCAGATCAACGTGATCGCCAGCAGCACCAAAACGATGGGCACGACAATCAACGTCAAGCAGCCGATACCTCCGGCAGGCAGTGGTTGTCTCACAGCCGCCTCGCCGATCCGGCTGATCGGAGCAGCCAGGAAGAGTGCAGCCAGGACTGCCACGACTGCCCAGATGAAGGAGCGGGCAAACAGCCAGAGCATCTCCAGGATTGGATTCTGGAACGAAGGGACACGCAGCCCGGTAATCGGGTCCATCTCAAAACCGTTGGAACCAAAGGTGAAGGGTAAGATGAAATCGCCGGAGAGTTCTGGGCCTTCTCGTACCGTGCCCTTAACGACTGCCCCCGGGCTGCGGTTGAGATTTCCACCGATCAGCTGCACATCACCTTCAACCACCGCGCTGCTTCCCAGGTCGGCATTGCCGCCCAGGGCGATCAGGTCGCCTTCGATGATCCCATTAGCCGTCAGGTTGCCCCCTAGCAAGATGACGCTGCCCTTTACGGTTGAACTGTCCATGAGCAGTGCATTCCCGCCAAGCACGCCCAGGTTCATGTTCAGGATATCTCCTTCAGGCAGGGTGTAATTGCTCCCCAGCACCAGCTTGAAGCCCGGCACTTCCGCCGATTGCCAGGGGCCAGATGCTGCTTGAGCGCCTTCCGGCAGGTGGGGAGCTGCCATCGGGCGGCCGACCACAACAGCTGCCAACCCAAGGGCAATAACCAAGATAATCAGCATTTTGAAAGATTTTTTCACCTTACACTCTCCTTGTTTTTGTTGCAAGGCGTATGGATGCCAGCCATAAAACGCCTAATTGACTTACGATTCCAACGAGTATTAATCCCATCACCGCAGTAACCGGGCTGGCGACCGAACGAACCAAACCAACCAGCAAGTTTTGCATCATATCAGCCGCTACAACCATGTTGAGAGCCTGGTATAAAAATGCGTACAAATACACCTTGGGGGTCTCAAAAAACGGCGTCAGGAAAAACACCAGCGCCAGAATCAACAATAAAGCTCCCGCCAGGCTCAAGCCCAGGGTCCCCAGCACCTGGCGGTGATGCAGCTCCTGGCGATCGCGATCCAGGCGCTGCTCCCAACGGCCGGAAAACCCCGCCGCGGGCGCCTGCACTGGCGCTGCAATCAGGTCTCGCTGCACGCCGAACCAGGCAGTCGCCAGGCTGCGGCACTCCCCACAGTTCTCCAGGTGAGCCAACAGATCGGCCTGTGCTTCCATTTGGAGAGGCTCTTCTGTAAAGATCATCGCTTCATAATCATAATGATTCATCTTCCATTCCTCCTTTACGATGATGTTCCATGCGCTGCCTCAGTCTGATTCCAGCGTAAAGCCATGGCTTTGCGGGCGCGGTGCAGGCGGCTCTTCACTGCGCTCATACTCAAGCCAAGCTCCTGGCATATTTCATCGTAGGAATAGTCATACCAGTAATACATCACCACAGCCGCCCGGTCGATAGGCTCCAGCACGTCCAGGACAGCCCGCACACGCAGCTGCTCTTGTTTTCGACCCAGGCGAGTATCCATGTCTGGGGCATGATCCGGCACATCTGGCACCAACATATCGTCAATCGAGGTCACGGCCAGATCTTTGCGGCGGAGCTGATCGATACAGTAATGCGCCGCTATCGATAGCAGCCATGTCGCAAATGGGCGAGACTGGTCGAAGCGCCGCAGCGATTTATACGCTCGCAGGAATGTCTCCTGGGCGGCATCCTCGGCATCTTCGGCGTTGCCCAGCATCCGGTAGCACAGGTTGTACACCGGCCGCTGGTAAGCCTCCACCAGATGAGTGAATGCTGGGCTGTCGCCCTGCAAAGCCTTCACCAACCACTGCGCTTCTCGGTCTGTCGCCGGTTCGCTCACCACATGAGTATTCAGGGGTATCTCCAGTGTTTTAAACATCCTAAAGCAATATACGCACGACTTTGCCACAAGTTGCGTGGCGCGCAGTAATTGCCCGGAATCCAACAAATTGCCCCCATCCCCCCAACCTTGCGCTTTCTATGGGGGTCTAATTGCATATTGATCTCTCAGCCGCTCTCTTCCTCCAGGAGCCGGATACCTGCCAGGGCTTCGATCACCCCGATCACGGCCGAGTTATCCATTTCGGCCATTCCCATTGCGAGCATGGCGTTAAACAATTGGGCCGAGACAGCCGTGGCGGGTAAGGGCACATGGTATTCCCGCGCCGTATCGAGAACAATAGCCAGGTCCTTGGCCTGCATGTAGGCCTTAAATCCCGGCTCACGGTTACCGGCAAACAGCCGGGGCGTCTTCACATCCAGCGTCCAGCATTGCGCGGAACCCCCACGGATGGCTTCTACAACCTTTTGCGGATCGGCCCCCGCCTTGCGGGCGAATATTAGCAGTTCACCCATGGCAGCCATTTGCGCAGCGACCATGATCTGATTGGCAGCTTTGGCGATCTGTCCGGCGCCGGCCTCCCCCACATGGGTGATCGTTTTCCCCGTCGCCTGGAGAACCGGCCTGGCGCGCTCCAGGGCTTCAAGAGGGCCGCCAACCATGATACTCAACGTGGCGTTGCGAGCGCCGATATCCCCCCCGCTTACCGGCGCATCCAGGCAGGCGACGCCAGCCTTCCCAAGCGCAGCCGCGATCTGGCGGGCAGCCGCCGGCTTGATGGTCGAGTTATCGATAAATACCAACCCAGGGTGCGCCCCGGCCAGGATCCCGTTCTCGCCTAACGCCACCAGCAGCACGTCCGGCGTGTCTGGCAGATTGGTGAAGATTACATCCACCTGGGCGGCTACTTCCGCCGGGCTGCCGGCAATCCTGGCGCCTTCTGCAGCCAGCTCATCCACTGCCGGGCGGCTGCGGTTGTGCACCCACAACGGAAAGCCAGCTTTCAAGATATTGCGGGCGATGGATTTCCCCATCAAGCCCAGTCCAATGTAACCAACGGTCAACGCTGCTGTCATAGAGGCTCCCTGGATTGTTATTATTTATACCTACCGGCAATCAGCCCGGCTCGACATGAGGACCCTCGGGTGAGTCCTTCACCTGCCAACCTAAGGACATAATCTGCAGGCGGATTTCATCGGCCGCGCTCCAATCTTTACGCAGGCGGGCAGCCTGCCGTGCTTCTACCAGTGCCAGCACTTCCGCCGGCGCGGATTGTACCGGCGCGCCGGCCAGGCGGCTTTGCTCCAGCGCATGCCGTCTACGGTTGGCCTCCTGCCAGACCGGTTGCGGGACGCCCATCCCAGGCTCTGGCGGAATCAACTCACAGCAATCGCTGAGCGGGAATGTCTGCCCGCTGTGGTAAATATGCACGTGATCATCCCGGGTTTCCGCCAGCTGCGCCAGTCCAGTACCGGCCAGGTCGGCATCTGCAACGGACGACTCGTGCCCATGCCCGGTGTGGATCAGGGTCACGCCGCCCAGCCCGGCCACCCGGCATATTCCCAGCTCCAGGTCCATGATCAAAGCGGTCTTTTCGTCAATGCCCAGAACAGTCAGCCCGGCGGGAAGCATCTCCATCAAACGGGCAAAACGCTTCTGACCCATGAAGCAGCGGCTGGTATCCAGCTCATCGCCGCCTTCCCGGTTATTCCAGTGCGGGATGAAAACCAGCGGCAGACCGTACAAACCAAACAGGTCCAGCCCTGCCTTCCAGTGCAGATCTTCGCCTACTTTGTAAATCTCATAGACCGGCAGGGCATAGGCGCTGATGGCGATTGTGGCGGCGCTGGCCAGCACCATCCCGGCCCCCAGGTAATGGCAGGCGATCAATCTGTGCCAGGCCAGGCTGTCTCGCAGTTGGCGCACCGCGTAGGATGGGCTGCCCGGCCCCATAAAGATCAGGTCGGCATCCAGCATGCTGTCGCTGATAGCCGGGCTGTCCGGGCTGAATTCCGTACCGCGCTGGCGTGCAGCAACGGTGTAGACTTGCGGGTGATAATTCTGCAGGCGGTGGAGAATAAACTCTTCCACCCGGCCAATCACCTGCTCTGAATTGAGCTCAAACCCGGCAGGGGTCTCCAGCAGGGCGATATTCGGGGGGCTGTGCAAAGTGCGCAGCGCCTGGTCAAAGACTTCCCGCCCGCTGGGGGAAGTCTCGCCGGAGCCAAACAGGATGATAGGACCCGGTTTGAAGGGTAAAGTCATGCGCGGACTCAGCCATTCATCCGCTCATGTAGCGATTGCGGATATTGGGCACCAGGTATTCTTCAAAGGAGCGTTCCAGGTCATATGCCGGCTGCCAGCCCCAGTCGCGGCGCGCGTCGTGATCGTTCAGGCCGGCCGGCCAGCTATCCACAATTCCCTGGCGTTTAATATCTGGGTTAAAGGTGATATCAGCGCCTGGGAAGGTATTTCAGCACCTGTTCGCGGAATTCGGCGGCGGTCAGGCTGAAGCTGGTGACATTGTACACCCGGCGGCTGAGTGCTTTTGCAGGCGCAGCCGCCAGCAGCGTGAGCGCTGTGACCGCATCCGGCATGGCCATGAAGGGGATGCAGGCATCCTCGCGCACAAAGCAGGCATAAGGGCTGTTTTGGGCAGCGGCATGCAGCATCTCTGGCCCGTAATCGCTGGTGCCGCCGCTGGGGACGGTAAAAGCGCTGATCAGCCCAGGGAAACGCACACTGCGGAAATCGAGCATCACCGGGCGTTCGGCTGCCAGCTGGCGGTAATACTCGCTGTAGTAAGTGCCCAACAGCTCGCAGTACAGTTTATTGCAGCCGTACATCGTGCGCGGATAGTTCCATTCCCACTCGCGCACCATGGGGTAGCGGGCTTTCGTTTCCAGGTCGGGCATCCCGTAGGCCGCAATCGAGCTGGGGAAGATAAACAGCACCGGCTCGCCGCGCCACTGGGACTGTTCTGAAGCCAGCTTCAGCAGGCCCAGCGTTCCTTCCACATTGACCCGGTGGGCTGCCTCGGGGGTAAACTCAGCCCGGGTTGAAAGCAGCGCCGCCAGGTGATAGATGGTGGCGATCTCATACTCGCTGACCAGGCGGGCTAACAGTGCCTGATCCATAATATCGCCGGTGATGTGGGTTACCATCGTGCTGGTCTCGGCCGGCAATGGCCGCACATCCAGGGTGATTATCTGGTTTTGATCTTGCTGGGACAGGCTGCGGATCAGTGCATCGCCAATTTCTCCGGCGGCACCTGTGATGAGGATACCTTTTTTGCGCACATTATCTCCTTATCGTATCTGTTCTATAAATCAATTTTACTTCAGCTTCTCGCACTGCATGGTAAACTAATGACATGAAAACGGCTCTCAGGGCGCTCTGGATCCTGATGGCACTGGCTGCTCTGGCCGCCTGCCTGCCCCTGGCGACCCCCCTCCCGCCCCTGCCAACCGATACTCCGGCGCCATCCGCAACCCCGACACCCACGATCGTCTGGTTTCCTCCCACGCCGACCTATACCAGTGTGCCCATTCCTAATCTCGTGGTGACGCCCACGGTTGATGTGCAGCCCGAATACGGGACAATAATCTTTAGCGACGATTTCAGCGATCCCAGCCAGTGGACCCTGGGCAGCTACCCGGCAGGCAGGACTGCCATGGCCATGAACGAGCTGACTGTGGCAGTCTCCCAACCGGAAGGCTACCTGTACAGCCTGCGCCAGGACACTTTACTCAGCGATTTTTACCTGGAGATAACCGCCAGCCCCAGCATTTGCCGCGGGGAAGACCAGTACGGCCTGCTACTACGGCTGTCTTCTGAAGTTGACTACTACCGCTTTGCCCTGACCTGTGACGGGCGCACCCGCCTTGACCGTATTTATCAAGGGAACGCCTCCTCGCCGCAGTCGCCCATTTATAGTGGGTCCGTTCCGCCGGGCGCACCCAGCATCTCCAGGCTGGCAGTGCAGGCAGTTGGCAAGGAGATGCACTTTTTCATCAACGGCCAGTTCCAGTTCAGTGTGCGCGATGCCACTCTGCCCAAAGGCACAATCGGCGTATTCGCCCGGGCAGCCGGCCCGGATGTGATGACGGTTAATTTTTCAGACCTGGTTGTCTACCAGGCAGGCAGCACCCCCTGAAGCCCGAATGGCCAGGCGCACATATCACAACCGGCTGAACGATATGGAACCCAAGCGCTGGCTGAAGTTCCAAAAATCATGGTTCATCCACAACCCGCCGCCGCGTCGCTCTACCGTCCTGCGCCACCCGGCCAAATTTCCCGAGACGCTGGCTGCCGAGTTCATCGAGTTCTTCACCAAGCAGGGGCAGATCGTGATGGACCCGATGGTTGGTACCGGCAGCACCCTGGCTGCCGCACTGCGCCTCGGCCGGCACAGCTACGGCATCGAGCTCAACCCCACTTATGCCGATCTGGCCAGGCAGGTCGTCGAACAGGAACGCCTGGCGCTGGGTGAGACCGCCCCGGCTGTAGAGGCACTGGTGATCCAGGGGGATGCCGGTGAAGCTGGCTTACTGGCCGAGAAACATCACATCCCCCTGGTCGATTACGTGCTCACATCACCGCCGTATTGGGATATGCTGCGCGCCTCCGGCGCATTGACGCAGAAGAAGCGGCGGGACAGTACAGCCTTTGACGTGTATTACTCGGAAGACCCGGCTGACCTGGGGAATATCGAAGATTACGACCAGTTCCTGGAACGCCTGGCCGGAATCTATGCCGGTTTAAAGCCGCTGCTCCAGCCGCGCGCTTACCTGACGATCATCGTCAAGAACGTAAAAAAAGGCGGCAAAATCTACCCCCTGGCCTGGGATCTGGCCCGCGAAGTTGGCCGGATTTATACCTTGAAAGACGAGCGCATCTGGTGCCAGGATGACATCCGCCTGGCACCTTATGGCCTGGGAAATGCCTGGGTCAGCAACACCTTCCACCATTACTGCTTGCAGTTTCGCAATGAGGGGTAAAAAACCCTTTACAACACACCAAACCCGAGTAAAATAATAGATAGAACTGATGAGCGAACCAATAGATCTGCCCCGGACGGCGTTCGTCCGGAACCTAAGACAGACCGCTCACCGGAAAAGGAGTCCCCTATGTACCACACCATCATTATTGTTGGGAATCTCGGCCGCGATCCCGAAATGCGCTATACCCCCGGCGGCCAGGCGGTGACCAATCTCAACGTGGCCACCAGCCGGCAATATACCGGATCCGACGGCCAGCAGGTCAAAGAAACGATCTGGTTCAGGGTCTCGGTTTGGGGTAAGCAGGCCGAAACCTGTAACCAGTACCTGCGCAAAGGCCGCTCCGTTCTGATCGAGGGACGCCTGGTCCCAGACCCGGCGACGGGCGGGCCGCGGATCTGGCAAGGCCAAAGTGGCCCAGGCGCCAGTTTCGAGGTATCAGCCAGCACAGTCCGCTTCCTGGGCGGCGCCCGTGGAGAAGAGGATGGTGGACACCAGGGTAGCAGCAGCTTCTCTGGCGCACCAATAGCCTGCCGGCGACGAAGATATCCCGTTCTAATAACCCAACAAAAAACCAGAGTGGCTGCCAACCAGGCAGTCACTCTGGTTTTTGGAGAGCTTTGCATGACCAACCAACCCCCCAAACAGCCGGCTCCCCCTTTCCCGCCGCTGGAAATTCCTGCCGGGCTGGAAGTCGAGTATGTCAACCTGGTGCGCATCGCGCACTCCCCAGCCGAGCTACTCTTCGACTTTGCCCACCTGGTGCCGGGCAATCCTTCAGCCCGCATCCGCTCCCGCATCGTCATGTCGCCGCTTGGCGCCAAGCTGCTTCACCGGGCGCTGAGCGAAAACCTGGCAAAATACGAAGCCGCCTTCGGCGAAATCAATATCCCGGGAGACCCCACCCTGGCCGACACCCTGTTTCGTCACGGTGGCCCCTCCGACCCACCTCCTAAATAGGTAGCTATCATGCGCAACCTGGATGAAATCGCCGAAAGAATCCGGCAGTCCTTTGAAACCCGCACCACAGCCCGAGAGAAGGCTCTGTCCCGCACGCGTGCCCTGACCCGTCACTGCGCCAATGCGATTCGCGCCGTTCACCGTGATGAAGAAAATGTCGCTCAGCAAAACCTGGCTGAAGCACATCTCCTGGCGCAGGCCCTGCGCGACAATCTGGTGAATAACCCAGATATTTACTTTGCCGGTTACACACAGGACGCCTTGAAAGAGTATGCCGAGGCCAATATCGTTGCTGCCCTGATCCGCAATGGCAAGCTGCCCACCCCGGAGGAGCTCGGGCTGGAGTACGCCACTTACCTTCAAGGATTGGCAGAGGCTGTCGGCGAGCTGCGCCGGCGCTGCCTGGATATACTGCGACACGGTCACTCCAACGAAGCTGAGCGCCTGCTCACCCACATGGATGATATTTACGCCGTGCTGGTGACCATGGATTACCCAGATGCCATCACCGGCGGCCTGCGGCGCCTGACCGATATCGTGCGCGGCATCACTGAGAAGACGCGCGGCGATATGACCATCAGCCTGCGCCAGGGTATGTTAGAGCAGAGCCTAAAACGCCTGGAAGAAGACCTGCTGCGCAACGAGCAGGCGGGCTCCTGACCTTTCCGTACCCCGCCAACCGATGCCTGGCCTGACATCCAGAAAGACAATCCGCGCCTCAGATATTGGGAGTTACCTGTACTGCCGGCGAGCATGGTGGTACCGCTTACAAGGCTATCCTTCGGAGAACCAGGCAGCCCTCGACCAGGGGACGCGCTTCCATCACGACCATGGCCGGCGGGTAGGAGGCTCGCAAGTCCTGCGCAAGGCTGCGCTGCTGCTATTCCTGGCAGCGTTGGGACTGCTGGGGGCAGCCATCCTGATCCAATTCTTTCAACTAAATCCTATGCTGTTCTTTCTGGCTGTTCTCTTCCTGTCGATCGCCATCGCTCTGTTTGTTTTAGCCGAGCGTGGCCGAAAAGCCAGCGGTTTGCCCACCGGCAGGGTGGTTTATTCCGACACCCGCAGCTGGAAAGCGCTCGAAACCCCGCTCTACGATGCCGCTCTTGGCCTGGCAGGCCGCCCCGATTACCTGGTTGAGCAGGGCCGGCAGGTGATCCCGGTCGAAGTCAAGTCCGGCGCGGCGCCGGACAGCCCCTACGAAAGCCATATTTTTCAACTGGCAGCCTACTGCCGGCTTGTTGAAGCCACGTATGACAGGCGGCCGGATTACGGCTTGCTGCACTACGCGGATCGAACCTTTGCCGTGGATTACACCCCACGGCTGGAGGCCGCCCTGCTGGCTTTACTTGACGAGATGCGCCAGTGTGCCAGCTCTGATGAAGCCTCCCGCTCTCACGATTTGCAGGCCCGTTGTACCGGCTGTGGCTACCGCTCGATCTGCGACCAGAAACTTGGGTGAACCTGCTATAATTGCCCTGCTATGGCCGGACCGATCCCCCATCTTAACCGAGTCGCTATCGTAATCCACCCCCAGATGCCTGAAGCCGCGCCGCAAGCGGAAGTCGTGGCGGCTTCACTGCGTACAGCCGGCTTGCAGGCTGTTTCAGGCTTTTTGTATGAGGAACCGATCCGGAAACTGGTGGGGGATGGCGAGATCGATATGCTGGTCGCCCTGGGTGGCGACGGCACCATGCTGCGCGCCGGGCATCTGTGCGGACCGGCCTGTGTGCCAATCCTGGGCATTAACCTGGGGCGCTTCGGTTTTTTGACTGAAATCGCCCACGACCACTGGAAAGATATCTTGCCACGCCTGATAGCTGGCGATTTTTGGCTGGAAGAGCGCATGATGCTATCGGCCACTTTATACCGCCAGGGGCAGCCACTGGGAAGCTGGGATGTGCTCAACGAAGTGGTGGTCAGCCGGGGCGAGTTCGTACGCCCGGTGCAGCTCGAAGCGCATGTCGACGGCCGTTTACTGACCACATACGTGGCGGATGCCTTGATTGCCTCCACCCCCACCGGTTCGACGGCTTACGCCCTGGCAGCCGGCGGTCCGATCCTTCCGCCCGATCTGCGCAATATCTTGCTGGTGGCCGTCGCACCACACCTGTCCATCGACCGGGCCATCGTCCTGGCGGAGGGTTCCACTGTGCGCATCACCGTGCGCACCGACCATCAGGCCGTGCTCTCGCCCGACGGCCAGGCGCCTATCGATCTGCAGGATGGCGACCAGGTTGAAACGCGTGCCAGCGAGCACACGACCCGCTTTATCCGCTTTCAGGATCCCGGCTATTTTTATCGGAATCTCACTCCTTATATGTATCAAAATCCCGTTACCGGAAACCAAAGATGACTGAAGAAACACCTGTCCTATACTGCGCCAACCATCCCGATATCGCTACCAACCTGCGCTGCAACCGCTGTGAAAAACCGATTTGCCCCAAGTGCGCCGTGCTTACCCCTACCGGGTACCGCTGTAAAGAATGTGTGCGCGGCCAGCAGAAGCAGTTTGAGACTGCCCAATGGTTCGATTACATCATCGCCGTATTGGTCGCCGGCGGACTGGCTTTCGCCGGCAGCTTGCTGGTGCGCTTCCTGGGCTTTTTCACCATATTTCTGGCGCCGGTGCTGGCGATCGGCATCGCTGAAGCGGTTCGCTTTGCGGTAGGCAGGCGGCGCTCTAAGCGCCTGTTCCAGCTCGCCACTGCAGCGGCGGTATTGGGCTGCCTGCCGCTCCTGCTGCAATCTCTCCTGGGGCTGTTCTTCGGTGGATTTAACCTTTCGATCCTCTGGCTGGGTTTATACGCCGTCACCCTGGGGTCCACAATTTATTACCGCCTGCTGGGTATCTCAATCCGTTGATCTTGATTTATGTTATCTGAGCTTCGCATCGAAAATTTCGCCATCATCGACCGGATCGACTTGCAGTTGGATGCCGGACTGGTGACTTTTACCGGCGAGACCGGGGCGGGCAAGTCGATCATCATCGATGCCGTGGAGGCCATCCTGGGCGGGCGCACGGACCCTACCTTCGTACGCAGCGGCGCCGAGCGCGCCTCCCTGGAAGGGGTGTTTCGCATCCCGCAATCCAACCGCAGTATGATCCTGGGCATCCTGGAGCGGGAAGAGCTGCTGGATGATCCGGAATACCTCAACCTGGGGCGGGAGATTCGCCAGAATGGGCGCAGCGTTGCCCGAGTTAACGGTCGCAACGTGGCGGCAGGCTTGTTGCGCGAGCTTGGCGAGCTGCTGATTGATATCCACGGTCAATCCGAACATCTTTCCTTGTTGAAAGTCAACCAGCATCTTGGTTTGTTAGACAGCTTTGCAGTCGCTGCCGAGACCGAAGCCCCGGCGCAGCCGCCTATGCGCGACCTGCTGGCTGGCTTCAGCCAGACCTACGCACGCTTGAACAGCGTGCAGCGCGAATTAGACGCGCTCCACCAGGCCGAGCGGGATGCCGCCCGCCGAGTCGATATGCTCGGTTTCCAGATCCAGGAGATCGAAGCCGCTCGCCTGCAGGCGGGCGAAGAAGAAATGCTGCGCCAGGAGCGCAACCGCCTGGCCAATGCCGAAGCGCTGGCCAAGCTGGCCCAGGAGAGCCTGGTACGCCTGGACGAGGGTGCCCCCGAATCCCTCTCCGCCACCGACTTGATCGGCGAAATCGAGCGCTCCCTGACTTCTCTAGCCCGCCTGGATAGCTCTCAAAATGCCTTGCAAGAACAGGCACAGAGCGTGTTTGAGAGTCTGAGCGAGCTTTCACGCAGCCTGCGCGATTACCTGGAAAGCATCGAATTCAACCCCCGGCGCCTGGATCAAGTAGAGGAACGCCTGGCCTTGATCACCACCCTCAAGCGCAAGTACGGCGACTCGATCGCCACAGTCCTGGAGTTCGCCGAGAATGCCCGCACCGAGTTGGAGACCATCACCCATGCCGGCGAGCGCATCGAGGAGCTGGCTGCCGAGCAGGATAAGCTACGCAGCGAGCTGGCCCGCATCGGGCAGGCGCTTGCCGCCCGTCGCCGGCAAGCCGCCGCAAAGCTGGAAGGGTTGATCGAAGGCGAGCTGGCCGATCTGCGCATGTCGGGTGCACGTTTCCGCGTCGATTTCCAAACCGGGGCGGACCCCGCAGGCTTGCCCCTGGCAGACGGTTCTATAGTTGCGTTTGGCCCATACGGCCTGGAGCGCATCGAGTTCTTGATCGCCCCTAACCCGGGCGAAGGCTTTAAGCCGCTGGTAAAAATCGCCTCCGGCGGTGAGACTTCACGCTTGATGCTGGCACTGCAAAATGTGCTGGCCGGCGCCGATCAGGTACCTACTCTGATCTTTGATGAGATCGACCAGGGCATCGGCGGGCGCGTCGGTACCACCGTTGGCGAGAAGCTGTGGACGCTGGCTCGCCGCCACCAGGTGCTGTGCATCACTCACCTGCCGCAGCTGGCAGTCTTCGGCGAGCAGCATTTCCGCGTGGAGAAGCAGGTTGATGGCGGGCGCACCACCACCCAGGTGGCCGCCCTGCAGGGTGAAGCGCGGGTCATCGAGCTGGCCCAGATGATGGGCGAAGTCAGCGAAGGCACACTGCACAGTGCCCGCGAGCTGGTGGAATACGCCGGCAGCCGGACAAGATAAAAACAGGATGCGGCCTGCCACCCGGCAAACCGCCTCCTGTTTTGGTTAAATCTTGGCAATTAAGGTACGCTGATCACGTACTCTTCAAAATCGACGATGACAGGCGTGCTGTTGGTCGAAGACACCGTCAGGCCTACCTGCCCGTCGGTCAAAACCGGGTAGGTGCCGCCAGTCAATTGGAGCGTTTTGACTTCGGTGCCATTGATACCCAGCGTCAAAGTATTGCCGCTGCAGATCAAGGTGTAATCGTTGGTGGCATTGCCGGTTTTCACCAACCGTGAGCCCCCATTCCATAGCGCAGTGTAATTGTAGTCAGCATCAACGTAGTAGAAGTAATACACCCCGCTGCTGAGCACATCCACCTCGTACCAGCCCTGGTCGCCATAGCGGCATACCAGACCAACGAAGTTCGTGTTCACACCCCGGTTGATGGCTTTCACATCCAGGCGTGGGTCGGTAAATGTCCAGTCCCTGAACAGGAAGTAGGTATAGGTATCCTCCTGGTCAATTTCCACCACAAGCTTACCGTCTTCCAGGTACTGAGATAGCGCGCTTTCGTTGCCGCTGGTCAGGAAAAATTCCCAGGTCTGGCTGATGTCGTTCTCAAAAGTCTCCTCGAAATAGATCTCACCGGAAGCCGAAGCCTCGGTATTCACTTCCGAAGTGGTGGAGCCTGTTTCCTCGCCGCCGGATTCGCTGCCAGTGGTATCGATGCTGCCGGTTACCGCCAGCTCGCGTCCATTGAGCTGCCCTTCCAGGATTTCCCCGGTGCCGGGGCGGAAGACGATCACGCTCAGGGTATCGCCCGGCTCGTGGCTGCGCAGGATATCACAGTAATCGGCCATCGTGCCGTCTGTCGCCAGGTCCAGGTTCTCCAGGGTCAGGATCAGGTCGCCGGGGGCGATACCGGATTTATCGGCCGGGGAACCCGACTGCACGGATGCGACCCAGATGCCGGTGACAGTTCCGTCATCGCTGGCAACAGCGGTGCCGTTGATACCGATCGTATCCAGGCTTTTACCTGTGCTCAGCTCCTCGATAACCGGTTCGGCAACATCCCGCGAGATGCCAAACGCCTGGTCGGTGCTCGCATTGCCGGCGTAATGCACTGCCATCACCCGCCCATCCGGGTCGACCACCGGCCCACCGGAGTTGCCCGGATTGGTCGAGGCGTCATACGAAATCACTGCGTCAACGCTGGCCCAGTTTGTCTCGCCATCTGCGCTGGCTTTAGAGATAATGCCCTTGGTGAGTGAGTATTCCGGTTCGCCTAACGGGAAGCCGGCGACGTAAATTTCCTGTCCCACCTCAATCGGCAGATCCGACCACTCGATGTAGGGGAAATCATCGCCATCGATGTCGATCACCGCCAGATCGGTGCATTCGGAAACCCCTAAAACCTTGGCGTTGTAGGTCTTATCCTGATCACCGCCCAACCAGACCTTGTATAAACCGCCACCGGTTACCACGTGGTTATTGGTGACGGCCAAGCCGGATGGATCAATAATGAAGCCAGAGCCGCGCCCTGCCGCATTGGGTACATAACCGTATGTCGGATCGACAAAGGTGCCCTGGGACTCGATCTGTATGACAGCCTGCCTGACCCCTTTCAGGTCCTGGGCGGCGTTCGATTCTTCGGTCGGAGCCGGCTCAGTGGGCGGGACTTCAGTCGGCGGGGCTTCGGTCGGCTGCTCCACCGCCTGGGTCGGGGCAGCCGTCGGTTCGGCTTCGCCGCCACCGCCGCCCGCGCAGGCTGAGCTTACCAGCATGATGAATACAAAGAGCAAGATGAAAGGCTGAAATATTCGGCGTCTCATTTCCAATCTCCTGGTGTTTCAAATCGGGTATGTAGTATATGGGGGTATTGCAATGAAATGACCGGATTTTTGTGCCAGGCCACTCCAAAATCTTTATAAATTCTACCACAATACTTTGGATTTAATCTGTCTTTAACCCGGCAAGCGATCGAGAATATTATGAGTACTTCGGAAAGCCAATGGCGGAAGAGCGGCAAGATCATGAAATTCCACCTGGTCCACGTCATCATCCGGATGCAATACACCTCCCTGCACCACCGCCCGGTAGACAATTACAATGTGCGCCCCGCGGGGATGTTCCTGGCCAAATATCACATCCAACAAGCCGGTGATAGCCACCCGTAAGCCGGTCTCCTCCAGGCATTCCCTGGCTGCGGCGTCGGCGGGGTCTTCCCCGGCATCCACAAACCCGGCCGGCAGCGACCACAGGCCGCGCTGCGGATCGTTGACCCGCCGAACGAGCAGCACCCGGCCGCTTTCAACAACCAGGACGGCCGCTGCCACCTTGGGGTCTGCGAAGTAGATCCAACCGCAAGCCGGGCACACCGGGCGCCTCTTGCCAAAGCGTATCTGGCGCTCCAGCAGCGTGGCGCAGCGCGGACAGTAGCGATAATCATCGGGGAGTGAAGCGCTCATCCGGGTAATGGCAGCCTGGTTAGCAGATCTCAGCGCAGGCGTCGGGTGAGCAGTGCGGCAATCAATGCCATGCCTGCCAGCGCCAACAGCAAGCCTTCCAGCCCCCAGATTACCCAGCGGTTGACATACGGGATGGTGAAGAGCGCCGTGTCGGCCGCATCGGCCTGAGCACCTGCTGCAGCCAGCGCGGGCAGTTGATCCTGCTGCTGTTCAGGAGCAGCTGGGGCTGCGCGCAGCGGCTGTTCTACCGGCACAGGGGTAGCGCTCGGAGATGGTGTGGGAGTTACCGTCGGGGTAGGGGTTTCTGTGACGGCGGCCTTGGCTGCCGGACCTCCCCCAACGCCATATTCTTCCATAGCTTCAAGCGCCGCAGATTGAGTGGGCAGGGGGTACGGGGCAGCCTGGTTGGCAGCGACATCTGCACTCTCGCCAAGAAATGGAGAGGGGGGCGACTCTTCTACTGGCGACTCGGTGGATGTCGGTGAAGGGGCAGCCATACTGAGCGCATCTACCTGCTGCTCGGCTGGTTCGGCCTCAGCTTCAAACGGTGCCGGGGCAGCAGCTTCCATAGCCATTTCCATTACCTGGATTTCGGCGGTTTGCGGCGGCGCCATCCTGGCCAGAATCGGTACCCCGGTGGTGACACCAGTCAAGAAGTCACCCACCAGCACCATGGCAAACAGGACACTGGCCAGCACCGATGCGAGGCGAAAAGCCGGGTACAGTGGTGAAGCTGCGCGGGCCTTAACTTGCCGCGGCGAAAGGGTGTAATTGTGCGGCGCTCGCCGGCGTGTGGCGTACCATGCCACCGCCTTGATGCGCCGTATCTCCTCCAGGGCGCGCTGCAACTCCGGCTCCACATGCAAACGACCCTCCAGGAGGGTGCGCTCACTTTCACTGAGCCGGTAGTCCACATACGCTGATAGGGATTCCCAATCCCCAGGGGAAATGTTGCTTATCATAGATCACGCTCTTCTACCAGACGGAAAGCAGCTGGCAAAAGTTCCCACACCCCCTGCAGGCAGTCGCGCATCCTCAAGCGCGCCCGGGCCAATCGGCTTTTGACCGTCCCAAGGGGCGTCTTGATGACTTCAGCCGCTTCGGTGTAATCCATTCCCTGGATGTCCACCAACACTACGATGGTGCGAAAATCGTCAGGCAGCCCGTCCAGGCAGTGCTGCAAGGCGCGGTCCAACTCGACGCGCTCCAGCGCCTCCTCCGGCGACTCGCCGGGGTCCACCATCCAGCGCGCCGATTCCATCTCTTCGTTATTTTCCGGATCCAGGGGTTCGAGAGGTTGTGTCGGGCGGCGTTTGCGGCGGCGCAGCTCGTCGTAGCAGGCATTGGTGACAATCCGCAGCAGCCAGGATTTGAAGGAGCCGCCCCGGTAGGAGCGAATATGCTTATAAGCCGAGATGAATGCATCCTGGGTAGCGTCGTCGGCCGCTTCCGTCTCACCCATCATCCGGTAGGCCTGGTTGTAAACCAGGTCCTGGTAGGCCAACACCAGGCGGTTGAAAGCAGTCAGATCACCTTGCTGTGCAGCCTGGATTAATCCCGCCTCGTCCATGCTCATGCCTTGCGAGCTGCCAGCAGCGCATAAATCAGCCGCCAGCCCAGGATGGAAAGGGCGCTGATCCCGCCCAGAACCACCACGAATACAGGCAGGATCGGGCTGTTGAGCCAAAAGCCGCGCAGCAGCGCAGCCATCGGACCCGCCAGCACCATCGCCCAGAAAGGACGCCACAGCTGACGCCAGTCGGCCGCCCGCTGCGGATCATACACCCCCAGGAAAGGCGCGGTCATGAACCAACCCGCCAAAACCGGCAGAAAAGTTGTGAGCATGCGCGTACCGGCGCTACCCAGCGTGCCGTGGCTGGCAAATCCTACCGCCGTCACGACCGCCAGCACGAGGATGTCTCCTGCCAACAGGATAGCACGCCGGCGCTGTTCAGGGTCTTGTAGCATTAATCACAATCCTAATCGAAAGCCAGAAAAGGGGCAAGGGTGCGCAGGCATTCCCCTTTTGATCTTGACGGAATTTATTGGAGAGGATAGAATCCATAGTAGTTAGTTTTAGGATTACTATATGGACCTGATTTCTAGCCTGACCTCCATTGGATTTACCGAGTACGAAGCCCGGGTTTACCTGGCGCTGTTGGCTAATTACCCGGCGACCGGGTATCAACTGAGCAAACAGTCTGGCATCCCACGTTCAATGGTTTACGAAGCTCTGGGCAGGTTGAACGCACGCGGCGCTGTGCTGCGCGCCGAAGAGGGCCGCGCCACGCTCTACCGCCCCGTACCGCCTGATTCTATCCTGGACCGGCACGAGCAAGAACAGCTCCGCCTCATCCACCAATTGAGGGAAAGCCTGCGCCGGCGCTACACGACTGTCGAGGAAGATTATCTGTGGTCGTTGGCTGGACGCAGCGCGGTGATACCCTATGCGGTGGATCTGATCCAATCCGCCCAGCAGGAGCTGATGCTGGTGCTGACCGATCCAGATGTGGAAACCTTGATAGAGCCATTGAAGGAAGGCAACCGAGCCGGAGCGGCGCTAAATATCCTGCTTACCGGAAGCATCAGCCTGGAGCCGGAGAATTTTCCCCTTCCCGAGTTGGTCCGGATAGCACACCACCCACCTCTAGAGAGCCAGCTGCAGCAGCTATCCGACTTGCTGGTTATCGTTGCCGACGGAAAAGCCTGCCTGATTGGCACTTCCGATCCCAATCCGGACGTGGCTATGACGGCAACATTCACCAACAACCGCCATTTAGCTTACATCGTACGCCAATTTGTCTGGATGGAGCTGTTCACCCAATCGCTGCACTCCCGGCTGGGCCACGATGTGTTTCACCAATTTTCTGCAGTCGAGCAAGTCATCTTTGACAATTTATTCCCTAAGGAGTGACCTATGGCGCTCACCCATGCTGAAGTTTCTGTGATCGACGAACTACATCTCCATAACGCTGACCCGCACAAGCGCGCTTCCGGCCTTTCGGATATCATCCTGGGCGGCCAGGATGGGCTGGTCAATGTATTGGGTGTGATCCTGGGTGTGGCTGCCGCCACCGGAGACACCAGGGTGGTGATTGTCGCTGGGCTGGCGGCAACTTTTGCAGAATCAGTCTCAATGGCGGCGGTAGCCTATACCTCCACTCTGGCGGATGCCGATTTCTACGAGAGCGAACGTCAGCGCGAGCACCGCCATATCCAGGCCGTTCCCGGGCTGGAAAAGGAAGAGGTACGGTCAATCTACCGGAATAAAGGCTTTCAGGGCGAGCTGCTGGAGAAAATCGTGGAGACCATCACGGCCAACGTGGACGTCTGGGTGGCAGTTATGATGGCCGAAGAGCACCGGCTAACCCCCACCGACCGCCGCCAGGCATTTCGCTCTGCCATGGTAGTCGGATTCTCAGCGATCATTGGCTCGCTCATCCCCCTGGTACCCTTTGCCTTCGTGCCAGTCCAGACCGCCATGATTATATCGGTCGCGATTACAGCCCTGGTATTATTTTTCACCGGGGTTTATAAAGCCAGAGTCTACATCGGGAAACCCTTCCGCAGCGGCATCGAGATGGCGCTGATCGGAACAGTCAGCGCGCTGGCGGGTTACGCGGTAGGCGCGCTGCTCAAAGTGCCGCCCACACCCTGATCCCCAGGCACTGCCTGTCAGTCTGCAGGATCAGCGCATGCTGGCAAGCACGGCCGGGTGATCTGATGCAGGACTGTTGAGATAGCGGATATCCTCCACAATAATCCCGGGGGAGATGAAGAAATGGTCGATGCGATCGCTGGGGTTGTTGCCCTGATTGTCGATGCCAGTAGGCCATTTTAGCAGCCAGGCATCCTGCCAGGTTCCGGTGGTCAGGGCATACTGCTCGGTATCCGGCTGGAAGTTATAATCGCCCATTGCAATTACATTTTCTGCCTCACCCACCGCCTGGAGCAGCGCTTGCTGCTGGACTAGCGGCCCGCTGTTCCCGAGATGCGTCACCACGATGGTATAGATCTTCCCATCCACCGTAATCTGCGCTTCAATTGCGGCCGTCTGCTCACCTTCGCTGTACATATAGAAGGTGCGTGGGTTCTCGATCGGGTAGCGGGACAGGAGCGCAATCCCAAATGTTCCCGTCACCGTCTTCGGCCCAAAATAGGTGTACAGATCCAGGTGATCGGCAAAATAGCGCACGATGTCGCTGTTGCCGTTAGCGATGCGGTTGGTATCCGATTCCTGCAGCCCCAGGATATCCGGAGAAAACTGGCGGATCACTTCCAGCTGCCCATCATAGGTTTTCAGGCCGGCATCCGAGTAGCCTTGCTGGATATTGTAGGTCATCACCTTCAGCGGCCCAGACGAAACAACATCAAGCGGTGGATTCGCCGCAGTAAGCAGGGCCCCGGTGATCGCCAATCCGGCGAGTGCCAGCATTGCCCAGGCAAACGCCTGAGGCAGCGAAGAACCAACAGCCCCGGACTCGCCCTCAGTTTCCACTCCCCGCGTCAGCAGCACAGCCAGGGCCGGAACCAGGCCAGCCACCAGGTACACCAGCCAGAACTGGTCCCGGAAAATCGGGCCGATCACCGGGATGTAATCATACACGGTGGTGAAGACATGAGCAAATATCATCAGCAGCAGGTAGAAAGCCGCCAGCGTGAATCCCCCACCCAATGAGCGCGCCGATGCGCCAGAACCAGTCAAAGTCCGCCAGATCAGCAGGAAATCGACGATCAATACCGGATAGAGCAGCAAGGTGATAATCAAGGGGATCACCACCAGGCTGCTTACCCCCACTTCGTAGAACGGGTAACCGGCAGCATCCAGCGGGAAATCCAACTGATATGGGAGGATCGTCAGCATCAGGGCGATCAGGAAGGCCAGGTTCCAGGCCAGCAGGACGAGGGGCATGATGCGTGAAAACCAGGCTGTTTTCAAAAACAACAGCAGGCTGAAAAGCGCCAGGCTCCCGGACGCCAGTACCAGGATCAGCAGATAATCTCCACCGGTCCAGCGCGCCACAACCCCGGGACTGGTGAACGCCAGGTAAAACATGATTAACACACCGATCAATCCCACGCACAGGCCAACCACTCTGGCACGCCCGGCTGTAGGCCCTGGGGTAACCTCAGGCACTGCCTCAGGCACCGGCAGCGCCACAGCCAGCAGCAAGGCGGCCACAGCCGCCAGCGCCCACCCTATCCACAAACCTGCCCCGTCCAGCGACAGATCCACACTCGAATTAAGCGACCGCAGCGCAATGGAAAGCCCAACAGCAAGCGCCAGCCCGGCTGGGAACGCCAGTTTGCTGCGTTTCACCAGCCCGGCGCCTTTATTCCACACCAAGGAGACCAGGAAAACCAGCAGGATAGCCACGCCCAGGCCGGATACCAGCATGCGGGAGCGTGTGTCCAGCATGGGTTCGATCACCCGGCATACCAGCGCCAGCTCTCCGGCAACCACCAGGGCTTTACCGTGCAGCGCCTTCCCCCCAATCAGGACCACCACTGGCGATAAAAACAGCAGCACGGCCACAATTTCAACCGGTATACCGGTGCCTAACAACCCGAAGGCATAAATCCCGGCCACGAAATCGGTCAGTAGCTGAAAGAATATCAGGATGAACAGACCCGCCAGGATTATTTCTAACAAGCTGCTTTGTTTTGAAAATCGCTTCACGGCTGCCTCCGGTCGCTTTCGGGTAGGATCGTGCCCCATAATCCGCGCAACGCTGCAACGAGATTATGCTACAATCGAATGGGTGAATGACTCGGTGCACGAGTTGTGCCCAATCCGCTGAACCCTATAATTCTAATGGAATTAACCACGGAGGGGAGCAGAAAATGAGCCCCGTTCTGGATGTTCGTCCCTCGCCGATTGCCGGACAATGGTACGCTGGCGACCCTAAAACCCTGGCATCCCAGGTAGACGGATATATTCAAGCAGCCCACCTGCCAAAAATCGAAGGGCGCGTGATTGCCGCCATGGCGCCACATGCCGGGCATCGCTATTCCGGACCGGTCGCCGGCTACACCTTCGCTGCACTGCGGGATCTCAAGCCCGATCTGGTGGCGGTCATTTCACCAATGCACTATCCTTACCCATCGCCGCTGCTGACGACCGCCCATGCAGCTTACGCCACGCCTTTAGGCGAGATCCCGGTTGATTTAGAAGCAATTCAGCAATTGGATGACAGGCTGCTTGAAACCCTGGGCTATCAGCTCGCGCGCGTGTCGAGAGACCCCGAACACTCACTGGAGATCGAGCTGCCTTTCCTGCAGCGCAGCTTCGGCGTTGGTTTCAAGCTGCTCCCGGTGATGGTGCGCGACCAATCCGAGGCGGTTGCCCAGAGCCTGGGTCGCTGCCTGGCAGAAGTGCTGCGCGGCCGGGAAGCTTTCTTGCTGGCCAGCACCGATCTGTCCCATTTTTATCCCCAGCCCATCGCCAACCGCCTGGATGCCGAAATGCTGCAGCGGGTGGAAGCCTTCGACCCGCACGCGGTCCTGCAGGCCGAAGAACAAGGCAAGGGCTTCGCCTGCGGCAAAGGAGCGCTGGCGGCGGTGCTCTGGGCGGCTAAAGAACTGGGCGCTACGCATGCCCAGGTGCTGCATCACGCTACATCAGGAGATGTGACCGGTGACTTCAGCCAGGTGGTGGGCTACGGTGCAGCGATCTTCACTTGCGTGGGAGCTTAAGCTAAAACTCCAACCATGATCGATTCTGTGTTCGAAAACCTGTTACGCATGGGGGCTGTGCTCTTGCTGGTGCTGGCCAACGGCTTCTTTGTCGCCGCTGAGTTCTCCCTGGTAAGCGTGCGCCGAACGCGCATCGCTGAGCTGGCCTCCCACGGTGACCCCGCCGCAAAGGCCGTCCAGGAAGCAATATCTAACCCGGACCGGGTGATCGCCGCCACGCAGTTAGGAATCACATTGTCCAGCCTGGCCCTGGGTTGGATCGGTGAGCCGGCTCTGGCGGGTTTGATTTATCCTATCGTGGTGTTATTTCCCGCAGACATTCAACCGCAAGTATCCCACACCATCTCAGCGGTAACCGCATTCCTTATCATTACCTTCTTGCATGTTGTAGTGGGCGAGCTTATGCCCAAGTCAATTGCCCTGCAGAACCCCGAACGCACCTCCCTGGTAGTCGCCCGGCCCACCTTGTGGACCGAACGGATCTTCAAACCAGCCATCTGGCTGCTGAACGGCACCGGTAATACGTTGCTGCGCTTATTCAAGGTAAGGCCTGCCTCCGGGATGGAGCTGGTGCACTCGGTTGAAGAGCTCAAAATGCTGGTCACAGCCAGTGCAGAAAGCGGCGTTGTTGAGGCAGACGAGCGCAAGATGGTGCACGCTATTCTTGACCTGGGCGACCTGGTTGTTCGCCAGGTGATGATCCCGCGCATGGAGATGGTAGCGGTAGAGGCCGATCTGCCGCTGGAAGAGATCATTCATCTGATTTCCGAATCAACTTACACCAAGTTCCCGGTCTACGAAGACAGCCTGGACCAAATCCTGGGGATCGTGCATGTCAAGGACCTGCTGAATGCGATGCAGGCGCCCGATTACCATGGCTGCGTAGCGCGCGATCTGACACGGGAGGCGCTGTTTGTGCCGGAGACCTTAGCCGTCAGCGCGCTGCTGCGAGAGTTTCGCCACCACCGGCAGCACATTGCCATCACCCTGGATGAGTACGGCGGCACCTCCGGGCTGGTGACGCTGGAGGACCTGCTGGAAGAAATCGTTGGGGAGGTCAGTGACCCATTTGACTCGGTCGATGCCAGCATCCAGCCCCAGGCGGACGGTTCCGTAGTCATCGACGGGTTGACCCTGATCGAGGAAGTCAACGAGCACCTTCACCTGGACTTGAGTGACCCCGATTACGACACAATTGCCGGGTTCGTTCTGGGCCGGCTCGGGCGGATGGCGCGCCAGAATGATGTCGTCGAATACGGCGGTGTCCAGATGAAAGTTGAAGAAATGGACCAGCTGAGGATTGCCCGCGTCTCGATCACCTGGTTGGAAAACGAGCCACCAGGTGAACCTGCGCCTCAACCGGATACGTCACCTGAGTCTTGAAGTGCAGCTGTAAGCCTGCCACCCCCGGTCAATTGCATCCATGCCCACTTATGTAGAGATCGCAGTTAATGTTCCCCAGGTAACGTCGGTTTTCCATTATCATCTACCGGAGGAATTGGAAGGCCAGGTATTGCCCGGTCACCTGGTAACGGTGCCATTTCGGAAGCAGACCGTCTATGGTGTGGTGCTGCGACAGGTGGATACTCCCGAAGTTCCAGAAACTCGCCCTGTCTTGGAGCTGGTTGACCCGGCTGCGGTGCTTACCGCACAACAAATCCGCCTGGCAGAAACGTTGGCCGAAGCCAACCTGACCCCCCTGGCGGCTTGTATCGGCCTGATGCTGCCACCAGGGTTGATGCAGCAAGCCGATGCGATTTACACACTGACTGAATTCGGTCAACAAATCGCCCGCCAATCCTCAGCCGGGCTGACTGCCGGGCAGGCTCGCTTGCTGGCGCTGCTGGATAAGCGCGGGGCGCTGCGCGGCCAGCAAATAGACCGCGCCCTGCCGCGCGTAAACTGGCAGGCAGCCGTTCGCCCGCTTACCCGCCAGGGGATCATCTCAACAGAAGCTGTCCTGCCGTCTCCCAGGGTACGTCCCAAGATCGTGCGCACCGCCCGCCTGGCCTGCCCACCCGAAGTTGCCCTGCTCAAAATGGATACACTCAGCCGGGCCGGCTCCCAGGCTCTGGCCCGCCGGCAGGCCATCCTGCGTTTCCTGCTCATTGATCACGGACCGGTGAATGTCACCTGGCTGTATGCCGAGAGTGGGGGTAACCTTCAGGACCTGTATTCCCTGGAACAAGCGGGGTTGGTGGCCTTGGGTGAAACCGAAGATTTGCGCGATCCTTTGGCACAGTTCGAATTCCAGCTCAGCGAGCCCCCCGAGCTGACTCAGGACCAGGAAAGGGTGTGGTCGGCAGTCCGTGATCAGATGCTCCGGGACCCCAAAGGCGCCTCTCCCAGACCTTTCCTGCTGCATGGTGTGACTGGTTCAGGGAAGACCGAAATCTATCTGCGCGCTGTCCGCCAGGCACTGGATAGCGGACGTCAGGCCATCGTCCTGGTTCCGGAAATCGCCCTGACTCCGCAGACGATCCGCCGCTTTGCCGACCGCTTTCCGGGGCAGGCAGGGATGCTGCATTCGGGACTTTCGGAAGGCGAGCGCTACGACAGCTGGCGACGGGCGCGCCAGGGGGAGCTCGGATTGATCGTAGGCCCGCGCAGTGCCTTGTTTACCCCGTTTCCTGACCTGGGGCTGATCATCGTGGATGAATGCCACGATGACACCTATTACCAATCCGACAGCATGCCTAGCTACGACGCTCGCCGTGCCGCAGTTGCTTATGCCCGCCTGGCAGGCGCGGTGTGTATTCTTGGATCAGCCACCCCCGATATCACCCAGATGCATCTGGCCAGCCGTGGCGAGTGGCATTACCTGCACTTGCCGGCGCGCATCCTGGCCCACCACCAGGCCGTGCAGGCACAGTTGGAACGGCTAAAGCTGAAAACCGGACGCCCGGAACGGGTGGTAACCCGCTTCCAGCCCCTCGAGGCACAGGCTGATAGCAGCGACCTGCCGCGCGTCCAGGTGGTGGATATGCGCCAGGAGCTGAAAGAAGGCAACCGCTCGATATTCAGCCGGGCACTGCACAGCGCGCTGGAGCAGGTCCTGGCGGAAGAGCAGCAGGCGATCTTATTCCTGAACCGGCGCGGATCGGCCACCTACATCTTCTGCCGGGATTGCGGCTACAGCCTGCGCTGCCCGCGCTGCGATATCCCCCTTACCTATCACATGGAAGACCCGCAGAAGGCGGATAGTTTGAAGTGCCATTACTGCGGCTACCAGCGCGGCGTACCGAAGGCCTGCCCCAATTGCCAGGGCAGCCATATCCGCCATTTTGGGATCGGCACCGAGCGGGTCGAAACCGAGATCAAGAACCTGTTCCCTGAAGCGCGCGTTCTACGCTGGGACTCCGAAACTGCCCGTAAAAAGGGTGCTCATGAGGTTATCCTGAGCCATTTCCTTGCCCACCGGGCCGATGTGCTGGTGGGCACCCAAATGCTGGCAAAGGGGCTGGATTTGCCGCTGGTTACCCTGGTGGGAGCGGTTCTGGCGGATGTAGGACTCAACCTGCCAGACTATCACGCCGCCGAGCGCACCTTCCAGGTACTCACCCAGGTGGCCGGCCGGGCGGGACGCAGCTTGCTGGGCGGCCAGGTGGTCCTGCAGACCTTCCAACCAGAGCACTATGTCATCCAGGCGGCCTCCCGTCACGATTACAAGGGTTTTTACCAGCGAGAGCTGGATCTGCGCCGCCAGATGGGTTATCCACCCTTCGCCAACCTGGTGCGCCTGGAATACCGCCATACCAATCTTAAGGAAGCCGAGCGCCAGGCGCTTGAGATGGCCGCCCGCCTGCGGAGTTGGATCGCAGCCGATGGACACCGCAATACCTACCTGATCGGCCCCGTTCCCTGTTTCTTCTCCCGTCTGTCCGGCCAGTATCGTTGGCAGATCGTCCTGCGTGGTCCCGATCCGGTGTCTATCTTGCGAAGTAAAACATTGGGTGAATGGAGGGTTGAAGTTAACCCGCCAAACTTGCTATAATATATAATCTATATAATTTTCGAGGAGAGCCGCATGGAACCTAACCGCCGAGAACTGCTCAACTGGCAGGATATTGACCGGCTGATTGACCACCTGGTCCCCCAATTTGATGAAGAATTCGATGCGATGATGATGATCACCCGCGGCGGGATCATCCCTGGTGGACTGTTGGCCGAAGCGCTTGGATTGACCCACATCCTGACTGCGGCAGTCGATTTCCCCGCCCAGATGCAAATGGAACAGGCCAAACTGATGGCCTGGCCCCAATTCATTCAATTCCCTGAAGACCGCCTTTTACGAGGGCGTCGTACCCTGGTGATCGACGACGTGTGGGGCTCGGGGCGTACCATTACGGCAGTCAAGATTCGCGTCTCCAGCGCTGGCGGATTTCCCCACACCTGCGTGCTTCACTTCAACCCATACCGCAACCTGTTTGGCTCGGCTCGCCCGGATTACTATGCTGCAATCACCGATGCGCGCATCGTTTACCCCTGGGAGATCGATCGCGGTCCAGATCGGGTGTTGCTGACCGACATGATGTGACCTTCCCAATCAAGAAAGACCAGGCTGGAGCCGAGCTCCAGCCTGGTCTTGATTCTTAATTCAGCGCAGTGATCATAGAACGATCAGCGATCGCACCAGGTTGTGGCGGAACTCCGAATCGTTAAATGCGTCCCAAATTTCCTGGAAGGACGCCAATAAGGCGTCCATTTCGTCCAGGCGAGATTGCTCGTAAGCGCGGATCGCTGAGCCATCCAGCTGCTCACCCTCCGCTAGCTGGGCCTGTTGCAGTGACCAATCGGCCAGGAATTGCTCCAGGAGCAGGCTGACCACATGCGCATCATTCAGATCTCCCAGGTGATCCTGGATTTTCTTAAACTGATTGATGGCAACTTTCGCCTCTTCACCCAGGACTTCGCGGAAGAACTCCACGGTGTAGCGTAGTTTTTTGAATTCGATGCGCAAGGCATGGAAGCGCTCAATCGGCGCGCCAGCCATGTATGGCCCATAGGCCCGCACGGCTGCCATGCGGGTAAAGATCAGCATTGGCGCGATCTCGCTGACCAGCCGTGGTTCAGGGGGATTATCCGAAACCGGCCGGACAGCACTCCCCGGGGTATGTACAAATACGTTGAACTCCCGTTTAAAATCTGCATATGCCGGGCTATCCAGGAAGGCCAGCATGCGGTTGCGAGCAGCTTCTCGTTCGCTTTGCCAGAAGGCAAATAACGGGTCCAGGCCGGGGCGCTCCGCCTCCGCCAGGCGGTTGCAGTAGCGCTGGGCCTTCTCGATCATCACATCCAGGTCGCGCACCTGTCCCAGCGCCTGACCGGTAGCTCGCAAACCGGTGCGGTAGCGTTTCATCTCCTTGGCCTCAAATGCTCCAGCAAAGACATCAAATGAAGCCGCGCAGGCGACGGGTGGCCACGCGCATGTCATGCAAGGCTTCGATGTCTTCACCCAGGCGGGTGCCTGCTTCGTTGTGTAGCATTTCGGCAAAGTGGTAGAGCATCACCTTGCGCCCCGCTTCCGCAAACAAGTCGTCGCTTTGCATGCCAATCACTTCAAGAGGCTCGGGGAAAGGCATGAACCTGGCTTTGGCTTCTTCGGGCAGCAAGATTTTAACAGGGGGATAACCTATCTTCTCCCAAAAGCGCGCATTATGCTGCGCAGCTGGAGCGTCCGTTTCGACATCCGGCCCGGAGATGGCGATCCACAGCTCGCCTCGCGCCAGCTCAACCCGATCGATGACGGTCTGCTGGCTGCTACCCTGGTCCAACCCCACAGCAATGCGCAGGATGGCCGCCAGGGTCAGCGCCTCTCGCTCATGCATAGGCGACAGATCGAGCCGGCGAACGGCTTTGCGCTTTATCTGGTCGTGCTGAAGAGCCAGCACTGCCGCCAGAACTTCCTGGGCTTCCAGGCTGAAAGGCTCTTCATAAACTTGAGCCTGAATCAACTTGCCGCGCCGCATTGATTGGCTTTTTCTTCCCGGGCGGGAAGGGTACGTTATAGATCAATGCCGCCGTTTCAAGCAGGAAGCGGCTGCTTTCCTCCAATTCATGCAACGAGCGCGTCCGGTCAAAAAGTCGTAAGGCCTGGTCACGGACGTGCTGGGCATGGGTATGCACAGTCGATGCCGCATCACCTGCTTCTTCAACGGCAGGCGGCGATTCGCCTGCCATACCTTGCGCTGCTCCCGGCAGATCAGTAAAGACCTGCTCAGGGGTAATCTCTGGATTATCCATTAAGCTTTACTCCGGTTTCGCTTTTGTGCGGCGTTCGATGAGCCATGATTGCGGATTGAGCGGCTTATCCCCCTGGTCCGACTTAACCCAATTGTAAGAGCCATCCGGCAACAATTTCCTGGTCTTCAGGTTTGCCTTCAGGTAAATCTCCAGCACTTCATCGCGCAGGTATCGGATCAAACGCTGCTCTTGAACCGGGAATAGAACTTCCACCCGGCGATTGATATTGCGGGGCATTAAATCGGCACTGCCCGTGTAAATTTGCTCGGCGCCACCATTATAAAAATAAAAGATCCGGCTGTGTTCCAGGAAACGGCCGACCACACTGATCACCCGGATATTGTCACTGATACCCTTAATGCCGGGGCGCAAGCAGCACATACCGCGCACGATCAGATCGATCTTCACCCCGGCCTGCTGAGGCCTGGTATAGCGCCTTGATCATAGCCGGATCACCAGTGAATTCATCTTGAAAATCAGCTGGCCGTTGCCGTGCTTGTGCTGGTGCTGAATCTCGCGCTGGATCAAGCGCTTCCATACCCGAGCGCAGGTTAACCGGTGCTACCAGCAGCTTGCGGTAATCTTTCTTCGCAGAGTAGCCGGTCAGGTAGTTGAACAGATCGGTGGCATCGGCGCCAATCTCGTCGTCGCAGGTAAACATGCCGATATCTTCATAAATCTGGGCGGTGATGGCATTGTAGTTGCCGGTGGCCAGGTGCAGATAGCGGCGAATATGCTCGCCTTCCTTGCGCACAACCAGGGCAATCTTGGAGTGGGTTTTCAATCCCAGCAGGCCGTAGATGACATGCACACCTTCCTGTTCCAGCATCCTGGCCCAGCCGATATTGCTCTCTTCATCAAAGCGGGCTTTCAGCTCCACCAGCACCGCCACCTGTTTGCCGTATTCCCGCGCTTCCAGCAGGGCATTGACCACCGGTGAGTTGCGTCCGACCCGGTAAAGGGTTTGTTTGATGGCCAGCACATCCGGATCGCGTGCCGCCTGGTTCAGGAAATCGACTACCGGTGTGAAGGAATCGTATGGGTGGTGCAGCAGAATATCATGATTGCGGATGGCGGCAAAGATATCGCTATCGCTGGCAATATTCCTCAAGACAACCGGGATGGACTGCTTGAAGGGCGTGTCTTTCAAGTCGTAGCGATCGATGGAATGCAGGGGCATGACGTTGCTCAGCCCCAGGGGGCCTTCCAGGGGGTAAATATCCTTCGGGTCCAGCTCCAGGTTTTCGATCAGGATTTCCTGGATACGGGCTGGCATGATATCGTTGACCGTGACCCGCACCACGTCGCCAAAGCGCCGCTGGCGCACGCTCTGCTCCATGGTCTCCAGCAGGTCGCCTGCTTCCAGTTCCTGGATCACCGTATCGGCATCGCGGGTCACACGGAAGGGATGAACTTCGAGAATCTTCATCCCGGGAACAGCTTGTCCATATTGGCGGCGATCACCTGCTCCAGCCAGACAAAATAATGATGGTATGGGATGGTGCCATCCTTGCGTAAGCTGCCCGACGAGCGCTTGATCGGGACCAGGCGTGGCAGGGTAGCCGGCACCTTTAATGCGGGCAAATAGCTCATGGCCACGTTCGTCTTCGATGACCACCGCCAGGTTCAGGCTGAGATTTGAGATATGCGGAAAGGGATGCCCAGGGTCGAAAGCCAGCGGCGTGAGGACAGGGAAGACCACTTCATCGAAATATCCATCTACAGCTACTTTTTGCCGCTCGGAAAGCTGCTGATAATCCAGAACATGGATGCCTGCCTTGTTGAGCTGGGGCAGGATATCGTCTCGCAGGCACTCCCTGGCCTGGCTCATCAGCTGCAAGGCAGTTTTGCGGATGGCGGCCAGCTGCTCGGCAGGCGACATGCCATCTGGCGGCGTCTCATGCACGCCTACCTCGACCTGTTTCTTCAGGCCGGCCACCCGCACCATAAAGAACTCATCCAGGTTCGAGCCGACAATCGACAGGAACTTAACCCGTTCCAGCAGCGGGTTGGTCTCATCCTGGGCTTCTTCCAGGACGCGCCGCTGAAACTCCAGCATGCTGAGCTCTCGGTTGATGAAGTTCTTGGAGACTATCCAGGTCGAGAATGACTATCAGTCAACAGTATTCAGGAGATCGATTTCTACAATGCTATCGGTCATGACTGTTTCTTTTTCTTCTTATCTTTCCCCCGGGTAGAGCCCAGGTAAACATCGCTCTTAAATGGATCGTATTTCAATTCTTCGCTGAGCTTTTCAACGACAGTGCGCAGGATCTTGATCCGGGCATACAGCTTATCGTTGCCTTCCACAACCGTCCAGGGTGCATAAAGCGTGCTGGTTTTAAGCAGCATCTCATTGACCGCTTCTTCGTACTGCGGCCATTTTTGGCGGTTGCGCCAGTCTTCGTCGGTCAGCTTCCAGGACGCGCTTGGGATCGGAAGCGCGCCCTTCAAACCGGGCGAGCTGCTCTTCCTGACCAATATGCAGCCAGAACTTGAACACAATGGTGCCAAAATCGACCAGCTGGCGCTCGAAGTAATTGATCTCGCGATAGGCACGCTTCCACTCTGCATCCGTGCAAAATCCTTCGATCCGCTCGACCATCACCCGGCCATACCAGCTGCGGTCAAAGATGGCGATCTGTCCGGCTTCCGGCAGACGCCGCCAGAAACGCCACAGGTAATGGTGCGTGGCATCATCGCCCTTGGGAGCGGCAATCGGGTAGACCACAAAACCACGCGGGTCCAGCTTTTCGGTCAACCGTCGGATGGCTCCCCCTTTGCCGGCAGCATCCCACCCTTCAAATACCATGGCGACCGGACGCTGTTGGACGTAGACCTGGTAACCAAGCAGATAAATGGCTACCTGGTATTTAATTAATTCCTTCTCGTATTCCTCTTTTTCCAGCTTCAAGGAAAGGTCGATTGAGTTTAACATGCTTGCCTCCTGACGGATTGCTGCCTCGAACCTGTTATGCGCCTTCCTGGCGCGCTGGATCATCGGTGGATATCTGGCCTGGGTTGGCAGGGTCGGCCAGAGCCGGCTCCTCCAGCTTCCAAACATCAGGTTCTGCCTGGGAGGCTGCCTGCTCCAGCTCATCTTCAAAATCGACTGCTACGCCAAACTCAGTCTCGCCGGAAACATCCCCAGCGCCTGCTTTCGCTGCAGCTTCGATATTTACCTTCAGCGGTTCAATCGGCAGCTTGAGTCGTTCGCTTAGCATGTTGATAATAGTCTGGTATATTTTCACCCAGGTGTAACGGCGATCCGTGGCTTCCACAATGGTCCAGGGGCCGTACTCGGAGTCAGTGCGCTCAAAGGCTTCTTCGTATGCCAGCAACCAGTCGTTATAACGGCGGTGATGATCCCAGTCCTCTGCCGTGACCTGCCAGGCAGTCAGGGGGTCCTTGGTGATATTGTCGAAGCGCCGCTTCTGTTCCTTCTTGCTGATGTGGAGGAAGTATTTGAAAATCACGGTACCGTCATCGGCGAGAGTGCGTTCAAATTCGGTGATCTCACGATACGCACGCCGCCACTCGGTCTCGGGGATCAAGTTTTCGACCCGTTCGACCATCACGCGGCCGTACCAGGAGCGATCGAAAATCGCCCACTCTCCGCGTGCCGGGATTTTTTGCCAAAACCGCCACAACCAGGGTTGCTTCTTTTCGTAAGTCCTTGCCATCCGGATGGGGTACAACTTGTAGCCGCGAGGGTCCAGGGAAGTTGTAATCTTGCGAATTGATGTACCCTTCCCGGCCGCGTCCCAGCCCTCGAATAGCATGATCACCGGGATTCCAGCATCCCAGGAGGCCTTTTGAATGGCAAACATCTGGCTGGCAAGCTCGGACATGACCTGTTTATATACTTTTTTATCCAGCGACTTGGTGAGATCAATTTTATCCAGCATGGCGATCCACTCCCGGCGGCGTACATGAGGAACAAGAAAAGGTATTTTATAACTACTCTATCTAATCCCCTATTTTATTCAACTTTATCATATTATACAATGACGAATGTATTGTTAACAACTGAGATACCTCAAAAAGCCCGTTTATAATTGGCGCCAATGCAAAACGTTGCCACAACACTCGAAATTAAGGCCAAAGCCCTGCGCCGGAATCCATATTTTTTCGGATTGCCAGATGCATTACTAGAAATTCTGGCCAGTGGCACCCAGCTGCGACGCTATGAACGAGGTGAAATTGTCTGTTGGCAGGGCGAGCCCTGTGCGGGCCTATACATGCTGGAGCGTGGCAGCGTCAAGCTCTTCAAACTCTCTCCCCGAGGGCGCGAGCTGATTATCAGAGTCCTCGAAGATAATGCGACTTTCAATGAAGTACCGGTTTTCGATAACGGGGAAAACGTGGTAAATGTCGCCGCCCTGGAGGATTGCGATATCTGGCTGGTCGACACAGCAGTTATCCACCAGGCAATCCAGGAGCAACCGGAAATGGCCCAGGCCGTGATCCACAATCTGGCCAAAAACTTGCGCATGCTGGTGAGTATGGTCGAAGAGCTCTCCTTCCACCAGGTCACCAATCGGCTGGCCCGGTTGATCTCCCAGCTGCCGGCGGAGCAACTTGGCGGGCAAGCTAATCCGCATATCACCCAGGATCAGCTTGCTGCTCGCCTCGGAACTGTCCGGGAAGTCGTGGCTCGCTCCCTGCGCGAGCTGGAGCGCAGCGGAGCAATCCGAGTGCAGCGTCGCCAAATCCAGGTCCTGGATGAATCCTTGCTGCGCGATTGGTCCCAGGAACCCCCAAATTAACCAAAACTCCCCGCTCCGATTCCTGTCGAGCGGGGAGTTAAGCTCTGTTCTGACCAGGCTACTGGCCGGCGGGCGATTGCGTTTGTGTGGTTTGCAGGACATCCGGCGTGCCGGCGGCTTCAACCGCCTTTAGCTGCGCCTGGCGCGCCAGGTCGGTGGCGTTACGCCAGGATGCGCAGCGCTTCTTCCGGGTTGTGGAAGCCCATGCTGTTTTCAGCAGCAATGAAATCCCAGCGCAGCTGCGCTTCGCGGTGCAGGTTGCGCGCTTCGGTCAGCAGATCCTGATCGACGTCGGCTATTGGCGGCGGCCTTTTCGATGGCTGCGATGGCAGCCACGATGGCATCTTCGGAAGCATCCATGGTCTCCCGCACCTGACCCTGGATGGTAGCAACCCGGCCGGTGACATAGGCCACATCGGTATGGCACTGCCCGCAGGCCGCCTCGGCGTTCAACAGCGGGCTTTGGACATCATGGGTGGAGAACTTGGCCGCGCCATCCCGGGTATAGGGCATGTGGCAATCGGCGCAGGCCACGCCGGCTTTGTAATGCGTGCTGTCGGCGGTGAAGAATTCATACTCAGGGTGCTGCATCTTGATCATCGGGGCGCCCGAATTGGGATGCTCCCAATCCTTGAAGCCCAGCTCCTGGTAATACTCGGCAATATTTTCGATCTTGGTGCCACCCTCCCAGGGGAAAGTCAGGTATTTGCCCTCGCCGGCGAAGTAGTATTCCACATGGCAGTTGGCGCATACAACCGTGCGCATCTCCTGGCGGGTGAAGGTGCGCCAGTCTTTGCCCTGCGCCTTAAGCGCCTCTTCCAGCGCCGGGTTGGTCACGATCAAGCGCATGGTGTTGGCTTCGTGGCAGTTGGCGCAGCCGATGGGCTCGTTAATATCCTGACCCAGCTCGCTGAAGGAGGTCTTGTCATACTCGGCCATGCCCATCTCATCCCACAGGCCGGGGTTATTGGCCGATTTGCAGGAATAGCAGGTGCCGGGTGTTGTCTCATTGATCCGCTTGGTGGCGCGCACATCGGTCAGGCTGTTCAGGTGGCCGCGCTCTTCGTTATAATCTTTGCTAAAGCCATAACCGGCAAAAAGCGTCACCAGGCGCGGGTCCTGCTCCAGCTTGGAATAAGGATCCGAGCCGCCAAAAGCTGTTGCGGTATTGTTGGTCTCGGTTTTCAGCAGGCTGGAATACTGGTTGGGGAAATTTACGCCCCAAATGGAAGAGTCAGGCTCCATTTCTTCAACGGCCACGATGGGCTGCACACCCCGTGTTGGCTCTGGCTGATTGTCAATATACAGCAGGACGCCGATCAGGCCGGCCGCCAGGATGACAATGACTCCAGTCAGGATCCATGTCGTGCGTTTCATTGATTTTCCTCCGTATGTTTATACGGTAAGATGGAGATGCCCCGCTCGCCATGCGCCGAGCTGCGGTGACAATCGAAGCAATAGCGCTCGCCCGTCATGGGGCTGAGGTTGATATTGGCAATCGTATCTTCGTGGCAGCGGATGCAGTTTTCCTGCACAATTTCCCTGGAATGCGGTTTGGCGCGGATGGCGTCCGGGATATTGCCGAAAACAAAGGCGGTGACGTGATGGTAGCCGGATTGTGCTTTGATGATATATTTCGGGATCAAGGCATGCGGCGTATGGCAATCATTGCAGGTGGTCCATTCGCTATGCCCGGCATGATACCAGCCTTCATAAACGTAATCCATCACATGGCAGTTATTGCAGGTGGATGGATTATTCCCCAGGTAAGCCGTGAAATCGGTGATATACAGCCCCGTCGCAGCCACCGCCAGCAGGGCGATTATACCGATCAGAATTGGTAGTTTCATCGTTTCACCCGTTCGATTGTGATGTTGGGTCTGTGCTTCTCAACTAATTCTACACCGAATTTTATCTCTGCGCTAATCTTATCTCGATGACATTCAATCGTATGTGACTTTTATCACAATTATGACATTCTGGATTCATTCTAACCACAGATTTATTTCACCATCGCGGCGTTTAGGAATCTATAAGTGCCAGTTAACGGTAAAATCAATCCAGGAGACTACCAGGGAGCCAACGTGAAACCGGCAATGCAGAAAGAGAATTCTGAGCAAACCCTGGGCGACATCCTGGCGATGGATGAAGTCGGGTTGAGCGCGCTGCATGCCCACTATTACCCCCAGGTCTACCAGTTCGCCTATTACCGCCTGCATGACGACCAGCTGTCCGAAACGGTTACCCGGGATGTGTTCCTGGAGCTTTTGAAGGAAGCCAGGAATACCGCTTCCCAACAGCGCAATCTGAGCGGCTGGCTGATGAGCTGCGCTTCTCGGCGGGTGAACGAGCAGCTCCAAACTGGGATCATGGCCTACGAAGACGAAGGCGTTACCAGTTATCAGGCACCCCAGGAAGAAATGCTGATCGATGCGGAGGCCCAAGAAATGAGCCGCCGGCAGTTCCTGGGCGCAGCCCCGCGCAGCCACCGCAAGCGAAGAATGCTATCAATCAAATGGCTAAAATGGACTGCCGCAGTGCTGGCGGCATTGCTGCTCCTATCTTTGCTCGTTTCTCTCGTCGTTTCCCTGCAGGTTACCCCACAGAGCAGCCTGTACCGGTTACGACGCCTGGTGGAGGAAGCACGCCTGGTCCTGGCAGGCAACGCGGCTCAGCAATTGGAAATCGAAAAAGCCATCGACCAGGACCGCCTGGCTGAGGTGCAGACACTCATCCGAGCTGGGCGCGGACCGCTGCAGGTGACGCTGGTAGGCGGATTGAGCAGGAAGAGTAACGGCGGATGGGTTGTGGGCGACATTCCAGTATCGGTCTCTCCGGAAACCCAGCTCATCGGAAAGATCGAGCCCGGCATGATCATTCAGGTTTCCGGGATGCTGCAGCCGGATGGAACCATCCAGGCACAGCACGTCCAACCGCGCGAATACACGGTGCGAGGGAAAATCCAGCGCATCCAGGACAACCAATGGATCATAGACAATATTCCCGTCCAGTTATCGCCGGATACTATCCTGCGCGGCCAGGCCGCTGCCGGCAGCCAGGCGGATTTTATTGTCTATCGCATGCTGGATGACCGCCTGGTGGCACGCTGGATCGAAGTCGGTAATTAACTAAAGGGGTCAGTAAATCGGCAAACTGGGGTCTACATCTTTTGCCCAGGCGTTAATGCCGCCTTTCAGGTTTTTCACTTTCCGAAAACCGGCACTTAACAGCAGCTCCAGGGCGCGTGCCGAGCGCGTCCCTGCTTTACAAAAGACCACCATCTCCTCAGCGCTATCCAGCTCCGAGAGGCGGGCCGCCAGCTGGCCCAGAGGGATTAGCGTCGCCCCTTCGATGTGCGATATTTCCAGCTCGTGCGGCTCGCGCACATCCAGCAGGCGCAGGCCATTGCCGGAATTCACCCGGGCTGCCAGCTCGGGAGCGGTAATATCCCAACCGCCGCCCACCGCGCCGTCTTCATGGTCGTGCCCCGGTACTCCACAGAAAGCCTCATAATCAATCAGCTCGGTCACTTCGGGGTTTGGACCGCATACCTTACAATTCGGGTTTTTACGCAGGCGGACGAACTCAAAGGACATATCCAGCGCGTTGTAGAGCATCAGTTTCCCGATCAATGGCTCACCAATCCCCAGCAGCACCTTGAGTGCTTCGGTCGCCTGCAGGGTTCCGATAGTACCCGGCAGCACGCCCAGCACGCCGCCTTCGGCGCAGGAGGGCACCAGTCCGGGCGGAGGCGGCTCAGGGAACAGGCAGCGGTAACACGGTCCGTGGCGGGCATCGAAAACGCTCACCTGGCCATCAAAGCGGAAGATCGACCCGTACACATTGGGCTTGCCCAGCAGGACGCACACATCGTTGGTCAGGTAGCGGGTTGGAAAATTATCCGTGCCGTCGATCAACAAATCGTAATCCCGGGCAATGCGCATGGCATTAGCGGAAGTGAAGGGTTCGTTGTACACATCGACCTCGATATCCGGGTTCAGGTCCAGCATGCGCCGGCGGGCCAACTCGACTTTCAGTTCCCCCAGGGTGGAAGTACCGTGGATCACCTGGCGCTGCAGGTTGGAGGCGTCGACCACATCGTAATCCACCAGCCCGATACGCCCAACTCCGGCCGCCGCCAGGTAAAGGGCGACCGGCGACCCCAGGCCTCCGGTGCCGATCACCAGCACCGAGGCCGCCTTCAGCCTGCGCTGTCCTTCCAGCCCCACCTCTGGGATCAGCAGGTGGCGCGAGTAGCGCAAGATTTCTTCGTGTGACAATCCGGGGAGCATGCGTTAACCTCCCGCTATACTGGGAATAAGCAGCAAGCGATCACTCTGTGATACGGGGGTTGCCAGGCCTTGTAAATCCTTGACATTTTCCTCACCCAGGAACAGGTTGACGAACGGCCGCAGCTTGCCTTCGCCGTTGAATAAATGTGGACGCAGTGACGGATAAAGCGTCACCAGTTCATCCAGCGCTTCTCCGACGGTGCTGCCCTGCACTGCAATTTCATTGTTGCCACCCGTATACGCCCGCAAAGGGGTGGGAATTCTTAAAGTAGCCATCCACTAACTCCTAATTGATATTTTCCAACTGCTTGAACAGTTTTTCGACGGGAGCCACACCATGATTGACATGGCGCGGTTTGCCGTGGGAATCGAGTACAAAGGTCGTGGGCACGCTCAACACGCCCCACTGACCGGCCAGCTCCGGGTTGGCAGAGGCATCAATCTCTACCACCTGTAACCGGTCACCCAGCTGCTCAGCCAGGCGTTGAATTGCCGGTCGCTGCACTGTCTTACAGGGGGCGCAGGTAGGCGTTGTAAAATACAGCAGTGTTGGCCGGCCAGGCTGGATATCACCCAGCCGATCGAACTCTCAGCGCAGCGCGAGCTAAAACCAGGCGGTTCGCCAGCCAATAAGCCAGGATACCTGCCCCAAGAATGCCAATAGCTGCCGCCAGACGAGTGATTAGCTCCATGTCCATCAGCTTAGCTTCACTTTCGGACGCATGCCAGGAATTGTTCCCGGCGGCGGGTTTTTGGTAAAACCAGGCACGCTCAGACGCCCCAGCCAGTAATACATCGCGCAGCCCATGCAAAAACCGGCGAATAAGTTCAAGGCCGCCAGAGCAACTACCAGCCAGACCAGCGCCCAACCCAAGCCTGAGGCGCCCAGTAACAAAGCCAGGCTGCCGCTCGCCAGGACAATCCCACCAAAGCCCTGGGCAAAGCGATGCGGCTCAGGATTATCGATAAGTATATCCGCTTTTACCAGCCCGGTTGGCCGCAGCAGATAGCGGTAAATAAAATAGAAACCGGGCTTCTCAAACAGCGTGCCCAGGATCATCACCAGGGCTACCAGGGCTGCCAGCCAGGCAGCATCTAGCACAAACGCCAGGATGCCGAGCAAGATGATCAGGGCCTGGTTCACTCGCAGAGCGGCGTGGTCTACTTTTTGCAAATTCTCATCCATGTTTACCTCTAAGTTTCGTTTCGTTCCCGTTCTACGATCTGTTCTTCAATAAATTGAGCACGATCTTCACTCAGCAGCCAGGAACGGCTGGCAACCGCCCGGCCTTGATTGATGCTGGTAATGACATAGGAAAACCAGGGCATGGCCCATTCACGATCGAACTCGGACGGCTGGTTGGGATGATCCGGGTGGGAATGAAATACACCCAAAACATCCAATCCCAGCCGGGCGGCTTCCTGCTCGCCTTGCAGGTAATCCAATGGGGTGAGCAGATAGCGGTTGTGACGAGCGGTATCCTCGCGCGAGTTATCCAACGGAAGCAACCGCGCCACGCGCTTCTCTTCCCCCTCCAGCGATCCGAGAAGCAGGCCGGCGCCTTCATCTGGATAGGCCGCTTCGCCATGAGTATAGATTTCTCTCAACAGTTGGGGCGAAAGGATCAGAGACATCAGGCTCTCCAAAGCTCCGTATCACTCAAGTATTTATAGCCGGCATCGGGAAAAACAGTCACTACCACGCCTTCCTCCATTCCTTCGGCAATCTCAATTGCCGCGCAGGCAGCCGCGCCGGAGCTGATGCCAACGAACAGTCCTTCTTCACGTGCCAATCTGCGCACCATGCTGTAAGCTGTTTCCGTGGGCACCTTTGCAATGCGGTCCGCCAGCGCCGGGTCATAGATGGCCGGCTGGATGGCGGTCTCAAAGTGCTTAAGACCCTCCAGACCGTGGAACGACGAGTCGGGCTGCACGGCAATCAGCTCGATATCCGGGTTGTACTCCCTTAAGTAGCGACCGACTCCGGTAAGTGTGCCGGAAGTACCCAGCCCAGCCACAAAATGCGTCACACAGCCGCCAGTCTGCTGGACGATTTCCGGCCCCGTCGACAGGTAGTGCGCCATCCAGTTAGCCGGGTTATCGTACTGGTTGGCGTACCAGTAACGGTCAGGCTGATCGGCAGCCATCTGGCGGGCCACTCGCAGGGCGCCATCGCTGCCCTCCAATGGATCGGTGAGCACCAGCTCGGCGCCTAACGCCTGCAGGATTGCGATACGCTCGCGGCTGGCATTCGCCGGAAGCGCCAGGGTCACTTCCACGCCAAAGGCGGCTCCCAGCGTTGCGTAAGCAATGCCCATGTTGCCCGAGGTCGAGTCCAGAAGACGTTTGCCAGGCGACAGCTGACCGCTAGCCAGTGCCGAACGCAGAATATTCAGCGCCGGCCGGTCCTTTACGGAGCCACCTGGATTGAACCATTCTGCTTTAACCAGCACGGTCACCGAAGGCGGCAGATGCGCCGTTAAACGTCGCAGCGGGATGAGTGGGGTGTTACCGACCAGAGTTTCTACTCCCGCCGTGGCGGGCGGAGCAATCAGCCGGGTGTCGGTCATTAAAAATGGTGCAGCCATTAATACTCTCCAGTACCTTTAAACGCTCAGTCACAAATTAACAAAAAAGCCAACAGACAATAAAAAAGGGCGGTGGACCCATGTGCAAACACATTTCGCTTTGCGAAAAAACTTCGCAAGCGGGGTCGCAACCACCCTTCAGTCAGTCTGTTGGCCGTTGAGCGCAGGGGGTGTCCTGCTTCAACCGTTCTGCCGTGACGAAGCGGTGGCTACGAGCCCCGCCCCATACACATGCAAGTCATCATCCGTAAATACTCCAAAGTTGATTTTTATGAGAAACTTTGTAAATATTATACCAATTGAACGGTTTTGTCAAGGGACTTGTCAGCTTTCTTCTCCACTGCCGATCCCAAGCGGCATCCACTTCTTATCATCTTTCAAGCGGTGCTGCATACCGCCCCGATCGTGCAGTTCATCAAAGCCCTCCGGCTTGATGAACAACTGCTCGCCTTCCAGCAGCCCGGTCAGCCCGCTCTGGCCCGGCTCGGGGCGCTTCTCGCCCTTGAATTTTGCCGCCTGGCTGGGCAGGTAATCGACCGGCTCTTCATAGGTGGTGATATACCCTTCGTAGTTACGCAGGATTATCTTGTGATCGGACATGCTCAGCATGTAATTGGGGGTCACTGGGATCTTCCCGCCGCCGCCGGGAGCATCTACGATGTACTGGTGCACGGCATACCCGGAAGTGTGGCCGCGCAGTCCTTCCATGATCTCGATGCCCTTTGCCACAGGGGTGCGGAAGTGACCGGCGCCTTCGACCAGGTCGCACTGGTACAGGTAATACGGGCGCACGCGGATGCGCACCAGGTCTTGCACCAGCTGGCGCTGGATGTGAATATTATCGTTAACGCCGGCCAGCAGCACGGCCTGGTTCCCCAGCGGGATACCCGCCCGGGTGAGCTTATCGGCGGCCTGTGCCAGCTCCAGGCTGATCTCGTTGGGATGGTTGACATGGATATTGAGCCACAGAGGATGGTATTTCTGCAGCATCTCGCACAACTCATCGGTCACGCGCATCGGCAGGAACACCGGCACACGCGAGCCGATGCGTACGATCTCGATATGCTCGATCTCGCGCAGGCGGCTGAGGATCTCCTCCAGGATTTTCGGGGCCAGCACCAGGGGGTCGCCGCCGGAGAGCAGGACATCGCGCACCTGGGGTGTACGCTTCAGGTATTCCAGCTGCATCTCAAACTCGGCCCGTGAGAAGGTAGCCGAGGGATCGCCAACGATGCGCGAGCGCGTACAGTAGCGGCAGTAAGAGGCACATTGGGTGGTCACCAGCATCAGCACCCGGTCCGGGTAGCGATGCACCAGCCCCGGTACCGGCGAGTGGCGATCCTCCGCCAGGGAGTCTTCCATCATCGAAGTAAAGGGCACCATTTCGGCAGAGGTAGGCACCACCTGCTGGCGGACCGGATCCAGGGGATCATCTGGATCAATCAGGGAAATGAAATAGGGCGTAATATCCACCCTGAACAAGTTGGAAGAGGAGAGTGCCCGACGTTCGCTATCGGTCAGCGGTAGTACCTTCTCGAACTCTTCCACACTGTTAATACGGTTGCTAAGCTGCCAGCGCCAACTTGTCCATTTCTCATCGGGTACGTCGGCGTAAATCGGGGCTCGCCGGGATATAAATTCACGTTTGGCCATTTTTTCTCTCCTGACGGGATACCTGCAAAGCAAGGCGCTTCACTAGTCTTGGTGGAACTATTTTATCAACAATTCAAGGTTTCAAGACCAGCTCCAGGCTGGATAGATGTTTGATCTGCGCCAGTTCGCCGCCTTCTTCAAACACCAGCAAACGCACCGGTGTGGCTTCTCTGACCGCGTAAGGCACCTGGGCAGTGTAAACAACCTGCCCTGAAGACCCACCCATCTCGCCGCCGGCCAGGCGCTGCCCGACCACGCGACCGGCTGCGTCTACCAGCTGCACGCGCAGGGGCAGCTTCACATCCGAACTCACAGTTCCCCGAACTTCTAACATACCGCCAGAAACCTGCACCCCGCTTTTGGGCAGCTGAATGCTAATATCCGGCGCATCCCCCGCTGGTAGCGCGGCCCTGGCCCGGCCTTCCCGCAGCAATGTCAGCGTCAATGTATCCACTGCCATGAAGCGCAGCTGCTTATCCTGAAGGACCAAACGCAGCCAGCCCCCCTCGGTTTCAGCAGGGATTTCAAAATCCAGCTGTTCCTCCAGGACACCCAGGGCGGCGTCCGGCCCGCTGATGCGCAGAATGCGCCGCGATAGCAGCCGGCCGTCTTTGCCATAAAGTTCCAGCCACAGCCTGGCCGCCCCCTCCCCGAAGCTGCGCGCCCGGATGGCGACCGGCGCTGTTACCGCAGCCCCGTCACCCGGCTGGGTGATTTGGAGATACGCAAATCCCTCCCCGGCCTGGGTTGCCCGGCCAAGGGAGGGGAGGGAGGAAAATATCGTTAAGGCTGCCAGGAAGCTGCCCAGCAGCCAGGCGGCGGTTTTCAACGGCCGTCCTTACAGGCCATAGATTTCCCCGTACTTCGCAGTGAGGTAGCGCATGTATGGGGCCGGGTCGATCCGTGAGCCGGTGACCCGCTCGACCAGCTCCTGTGGGGCAAATTTGGCCCCATGACGGTGGATGTTTTCTCGCAGCCAGGCCAGCAGCGCCCCAAACTCTCCCTGCCGGATTTGCGACGGCAGCTCGGGGATATCTCGCAGGATGCGTTCCCACAGCTGCACCGAGACCAGGTTACCCAGGGCGTAGGTCGAGAAGTAGCCCACCAGTCCAATCGACCAGTGGATATCTTGCAGGACGCCTTCGCGGTTGGTTGGCGGGCGAACTCCCAAGAACTCTTCCATCCGGTTATTCCAGAACTCCGGCAGGTCGGCGGTATCCAGGCTGCCTTCCATCAGCGCCAGCTCTACCTCCAGCCGCAGCATCACATGCAGGTTGTAGGTGGCTTCGTCGGCTTCCACGCGGATGAGTGACGGTTGAACCTTGTTGATGCCGCGGTAGAAGGATTCCAGGGAGACGCCCTGCAGCTGCGCCGGGAATGTCTCACGCAGCTGGGGATAAAAATACTGCCAGAAGTCATTCGAGCGGCCGACCAGGTTCTCCCACATGCGGGATTGCGACTCGTGCAGCGCCAGCGAAGCGCCGTGCGCCACAGTCGTGCCGTCCAGGGCTGGATCGTGACCCTGGCTGTATAAGGCATGCCCGGTTTCGTGCATGCTGCCGAACAGCATCGGGTTGAAGAAATCCGGGAAAAGGCGGGTAGTGATACGCACATCGCCCATGCCGATCATTTGTGAGAATGGGTGCGGCGCCTTGTCCATCCGGCCGCGGTTCCAGTCGTATCCGAAGCGGCTGATGACGCTGACGCTGAAATCCCACTGCTTTTGGGCGTCAAACGGCTGGCGCAGAAAGGAGTCATCCACCGGCGGCTGATCCAGGATGCGCTGGATCAACGCTACCTGCTGCGGGCGCAGCTGCGCAAAGATGGCCTTCACCTCGCTGGTCTTCATGCCGCGCTCGAAATCATCCAGCAAGGGATCGTAAATATGCTCGTAAGGGGCGAACAGCTCGGCATACTGGCGTTTGAGGGCGAATATTTTATCCAGGTGCGGCTTAAACAGCGAAAAGTCATCCTCCTGGCGGGCTTTCTGCCAGGCCTGGGTCGCCACGCTGGTCGCCAGTGACATCTCGACCACCAGCTCTGAGGGTACGCGTGTCTGCTTGCGATAAATGCGGGCGGCATCCTCAATGATGCACCTGGAGTCCGAGTTCGGATCGAGCTGCCCGGCGAAGGATTCGAGCTGCTCCAAAAGCGAGCCAACTTCAGGCGAAACAAAACGGTCGTGCGATAAACGGCGCAAAGTGCCCATCACCCGTCCGCGCTCCTGCGCCCCACCGCTCGGCATCATGGTCTGCTGGTCCCAGCTCAGCGCGGAGGCGGCAAAATCCAGATCGTTTATCTCAGCAAGAATGCTCTTCAGTTGTTCAAATTGGTTTTCCATATCTCTCTTCTCACAGGTTGATATTAGCCTGCCCGTCCGGTCAGGCAACTCTCCAGCGCAGCTTTTCCCCGCGCAGTGCCCGCAGTACTTCGTGAGCAATATCCACCGCCGCCCGAGCCTGGGCTTCGGCAGTCTGAGCACCAATGTGCGGGGTGGCAATAACCCGCTCGTGCTCAACCAGTTTCGTCAGGCCGGGAGGCTCCTGGGCATAAACATCCAGCGCTGCACCGGCGACGTGCCCGGCATCCAATGCAGCAAGCAAAGCGGCTTCGTCAATGATCCCCCCTCGGGCTGTGCAAACTACGTAGACGCCGCGCTTCATGCAGGTCAGCGCGGCAGCATCTATCAGGCCACGCGTCGCCTCTGTCAAGGGGACGTGCAGCGTAATAAAATCGGCGCATTCGAAAAGCTCATGCAGGCTGACCGGCTGCGCGCCACGGCGAGCGATTTCGTTGTCATCCAGTAAGGGGTCATAACCCATGGACTGCATGCCAAAAGCAGCCGCCCGCGAGGCAACCGCCGAGCCGATATTGCCCATCCCGATCACTCCCAGGGATTTCCCGCTCAGCTCGATGCCCTGCAGAGATTTCTTGACCCATTCCCCTTGCTTCATCGTCCGATCGGCATAGGGCAGGCGGCGAGCCAGCGCCAGCAGCATGCCAAAAGCCAGCTCGGCTACCGCTACGCTGGTGGAATTCGGGGCGTTGACCACCTTCACATCCCGCTCGGCTGCAGCCGTCAGGTCGATATTATCTACGCCGACACCAGCGCGGCCAACAACCGTTAAGCGCGGGGCAAGCTCTAACAGCGGGCGGGTCACACGGGTTCGGCCGCGCACGATCAGCGCGTCGTACTCACCCAGGATTTGAGCGAGCGACTCGGAAGAGATACCTTCTCGGTCATCCACCTGCGCGGCAGCCCGCAGTAATGACTGACCATCCGCTTCCAGGCCGTCGGTAATCAGAATTTTCCAATCAGACATACAAACTCCAAAGATGGTGCCAGCAACAACGGCTTACTCCTCGAGATGAGCCGGTAGATCTTCAGCCTGACGATGAACGCGGCAGTAGAAAGACCCTGGGAGGGCTCGATTTTTACACGGCTTACCCGCCCGCGTCAGCGCCTGGCAGATGCGCACCACCTCTTCCACTTCCTGGTCCAGGAGGACGGCTTTTTCCGGCGGGCGGCCCCAGCTCTGCAGTTGTTTAAACTCATCCTGGAAATCCTGAATGATCTGCGCCGGATCAGAGACCATACCGTCATCGGTGGCAAAGCCAATCATGACATGCCCATTGTAGCTGAAGATGCTGACGCCCAGCCCGATGTTTGCCGGCGTCGGCACCCAGAATATGAACGAGTTCGATCTGCTCGCCCGCCAGGTAGAGCGGTTTGCGCGGTCCGGGGACGTTGGTCATGACGGCAGAGCCTTTCAGCCCAAATATTGAGACAATCACCCGCTCCACCTGAATGGGAGTCATACCGATCCCACCCAGGATTCCAATCGCTACCACCGCCTCGGGAGAATCCTTGATCTCATCCATGCGCTTGCGCAGGATCACCAGCCGCCTGAGCGGGTCCCGTATCCCAACAGGCAGCGATAGAAACACCAGCCCAAAACGGTTGCCCAACTGCCCGGCTTCCTCTGGGCGGCGCAAATTGACCGGCACAATTGCCCGGATATCCAGCCCTTCCACCGGGTCGCCGCGATTTTCCAGGTAGCGCCGCAGGGCGCCTGTCATCGCCGAGAGCAAGATATCGTTGATCGTCCCGCCCATCTTTTGGCCAACCGCCTTGACATCCTCCAGCTGGATCGCCTTCGACCAGGCCACCCGTTTTTCAACACCACATTTCTGCTTGAAGATGGTTTTTTGGTCGGGCAGGATGAAAACCAGCTTTCCCAGTGCCATGGTTCCTTTTACGCCGTAACGGGCAGCTTCGGACACCCGGTGCGGAGTGGGAACCCTATCGATTCCTTGTTGGACGAGGTGCGGAAACTCCTGCCAGGCGCGGCGGGCGTCCTTGATCAATTTGACCGCCGGGTAAACCAGGCGGGTCAAAGGCCGCAGCTCTTCGGCTTCATCTTCTGCAGGCTCCGGGGCAGGCATTTGGGGCCATGGCGAATCCGGCGACTTATCCGCCAGGGAGAGCAGGACCTGCATCAGGGCAATCCCATCCGCTATGCAGTGGTGCAGCCGGCCAATCAAGGCGCTGCCCTGGTTGTAGTTTTCCAGGTATACCAGCTGCCACAATGGCCGCTCAGGATTCAGGGGAATGCTGATCAGGCGCCCCATCAGCACTTGTAAAACTTCGTGATTGCCCGGAGACGGCAAACGATCCCGCAGCAAGTGGTTATCCAGGGAAAAGTCGGGGTCGAACTCCCATACCGGCAGCCCAAAGCGACCTTCTGGTTCGCGCACCCGCTTGCGGAACCGGTCGTAGGTCAGCATACGAACTTTCACCGTGGTCTGCAGGCGATCGAAATCTAAGGGTCGGTTAAAGGTCATCACGCCGTTGATCACCGCCAGGTTGGTCGGTGAATCCATATGCAGCCAGGCGGCATCAACACTGGAAAACAATTCGCCGGTATCTACATTTTCATTCATGGCAGCCTCCCGAGGTGGATTGTCCTCCAGACCAAATGATTTACCATAACTCCAAACTACTCGTAGCGCAACGCTTCAACAGGCTCCAGGCTGGCAGCCCGATTGGCCGGGTACAGGCCAAAAAACAGCCCGACCGCCGTCGAGAACAAGGTAGCGAGCAGGACAACATCCAGCCCGATGGTTGGGTTGATGGGAGTTCCGCTGCGCGCCGCGATTTGCCCAACGGCATAGGCGATGGCCCAACCGAGGGCAATCCCAATCAAGCCGCCGATCATACTTAATAAAGAGGATTCTGTCAGAAACTGGATCATGATATCCAGGCGGCGGGCGCCTAGAGCCTTGCGCAGGCCGATCTCCCGCGTGCGCTCGGTTACGGAAACCAGCATGATATTCATAATACCGATACCGCCCACCAACAGGGAGATGGCCGCGATGCCGCCCAGAAAAATGGTCAGCACGTTAGTAATCGTGCGGGCAGTATCCAGGAAATCTTCCTGGGTCAGGATGCTGAAATCGTCTTCACCAATCTCGGTGCGGTGGCGGGCACGCAGGACCTGAGCAATCTCATCCTGAGCCTGCGGCACGCTGTCCGAATCGATAGCCTGAACCAGAATCGTATCCACTCGATCGCGCGGCGTGCGGGCCATCAGGCGGGTCTGGGCAGTGGTCAGGGGCACCAGCACGCGGTCATCCTCATTGCCAAATGCCGAACCACCTTCCGATTCCAGCACGCCGATTACTCGGAAAGGCCGCCCTTCGATGCGCACCGTTTCGCCCACCAGGCCCGAGCTTCGGCCAAAGAGGGTCTCGGCAGTAGCCGGCCCTAACAAGGCTACCGAAGCCTGTCCCAGCATATGCTCTTGAGTGATAAATTCTCCCTCAGCAACCTGGACATTACGAGTAGCAGCAAACTCGGGTGTTACCCCACTGATGCTGGTGATGGTGCTTTCGCGCCCCACGGTGACTTTGCCGCTGTCCTCGAGCACCGGCGCCACGTTCAATACCGCCGGCGCCTGGAAAGGATCGGCAATCGCCTGGGCGTCGCCAAGCGTAAGCGGCTTAGGGTTGCGCACCTCATCATTAAATTCCCGGAAGACAAACAACAGGTTCGTGCCGATCCCCTGGATCGAGCCGGTAATGGTGGCCTCCGCCCCGCGGCCAATGGAAAGCATCGAGATCACTGCTGCGACGCCGATCACAATACCCAGGATGGTAAGGGCCGAGCGCAGCTTATTGGCTGCCAGACTCTCCAGGGCTTCTATAAGGGATTGCAGAATAACCATGGCTAGTCTTCTACCTTCCCGTCCAGAATGTGTATCGAACGTTGGGTGCGTGCGGCAACCTTTGGGTCATGGGTCACGATGATCAGCGTGGTACCGCTCTCCTGATTCAGGCTCAGCAGCAGGCGCATGATCTCTTCGCCCGACTTGCTATCCAGGTTGCCGGTCGGTTCATCCGCCAGGATAATGGCCGGGTCATTCACCAGCGCCCGGGCAATTGCTACCCGCTGCTGCTGGCCGCCGGAAAGCTCGTTCGGGCGGTGGTGCATGCGGTCGCCCAGCCCCACCGCGTCCAGGGCTTGCCGGGCACGATCCTTGCGCCCGGAAGTAATTCCGGCATAGCGCATGGGCAGCTCGACATTGGCCAGGGCGCTGTGCCTTCTGAGCAGGTTGAAGCTTTGGAACACAAAGCCTACTTTCCGGTTGCGAATCGAAGCCAGCTGGTCGTCTTTCATGCCGGAGGTTTCTTCGCCATCCAGGAAGTATTCCCCGGAAGTCGGTCTGTCCAGGCAGCCAATAATATTCATCAGGGTAGATTTTCCGGAGCCGGATGGCCCCATAATTGAGACCGTCTCTCCGCGGGCAATCTGCACCGTGAGGCCGTTCAGGGCATGCACCTGGACATCGCCCATCTTATATGTTTTCGTCAGGTTTCGGGCTACAATAACTTGGTCGTTCATAGCTATCTCATGAATGGCGGGCCCTGGCTCTCAAACTCCAGCGGCGGGTTAAGGATGATCAAATCGCCTTCTTTGAGATCTCCACTCAGGACTTCGCTGTTCGTATCCGAAGAGGCGCCCAGTGTTATCTCGACTGCCAACGGGACTCCATCTTTGAGGATGTAAACCACCCGTTTGCCATCCTTCAGGCGCACCGCCCGGTTTGGAATTTGGAGCACATCATCCAGCTGGGTAACGACAAAATTAACCGCCGCCGTCATCCCCGGCCGGACGTTTTTATCCGGCTCCTTCAGCTCCACTGTGACCACATACTCAACTACGCCCTGGCTGGCCGTGCCAACCTCGGCAACCTGGGTGACAGTTCCCTGGTACTGCTGGTCGGCGATGGCATCGAAAGTCATTTCGACATCCTGGCCCATCCGGATGCTGTTGACGTCCACTTCAGAGACGCGTACATCCACCAGCAGGCGTGACAGGTCGTCCAGGCGGAAGGCGGTCACGCCCGGGGCAACCTGGTCGCCGGGCTTGGCGGCGATATCGGTGATCGTACCGCCAAACGGGGCGTTCAGCCTGACCAGGTCCAGCGTCGCCTGTGCGGCAGCCAGGCGCGCTTCTGCCGCCTGGATATCCAGCGGGTCGGGTCCTTGCTGGTAGGTTTCATAATCCTTGGTGGCGTTATCCAGGTTGGCTTCAGCAACTTCGAGAGCCACTACCGACTTCAGCCAGCGAACAGCGGCATCAAAATCACTTTGTGCTCGATCCAGGTCTGCTTTCACCTGCTCGCGAATCTCATCGGCTTCCGGATAAAACTTATAGGGTTCGAAGGCCTCGCGGGCCGCAGCCAGGTTCAGGCGCATCTGAGTGTAGGCTTCAAACGGCTCCAGATCCTTCATGTTTGACGGAACAGTCAGGTTATCCAGGTTGTACTGCGCATCGCGCACCTGGTCGGCCGACTGTGCCACGCGGTTCAAGGCTTCCGACTTGGCGTTTTCGGTATTGGTATATAGATCGTCCAGGGTCTGCTGAGCGTTGATCAGCTCGGCCTGTGCCAGGATAACATTCTGCGACAGGGATTCCTGGTCCAGCTCGGCCAATACCTGCTCTGCCGTCACCAGGTCACCTACCGTGGGGTTGACCTCTGCCACGCGGCCGCTGGTTTGCCAGTTTAATACAGCGCTCTGGTTGGCATGTACCTGGCCGGTTGCACCGATTGCAGCAATCAAATTTCCGCGTTCGGCTGCTGCCGTCTGGTAACTATCCAGTAATTGGGCTTCCTGGTTGGTTTGCATGCGCTGGAAAAGCAGCCACCCGGCCACACCCAGCACAACGAGTATTGCGATAATCCAAATTGCTTTTTTCATAACCTTTGCTCACCTGTCTTGACGGGATGTTAGTGCATCCAGTGATTTATTTTTTTTACACAATCTTTGATTTTAATCTCTCCCATCGGAGAGGAGCTAATATGGGAAGATTTTAATCTACTTTAAGCCTCAGGGGTTGGATCATCTACCCCAAATCCCCTGGGTGATATAATTTTCTTAATGAATCTGGAACCTTTGGATGTCCCTGGCCTGCTAAAGCAGCATGGACTGCTCCCAAACAAACGGCTGGGACAAAATTTTCTGATCGATGAGAGCGCCCTGGAGCGCGTCGTCGAGGCCTCCGGAGTGACATCACAGGATGACGTGCTGGAGATTGGACCCGGGCTGGGCAGTTTGACGCGCTTGCTGGCGATGCGGGCCAGGCGCGTGCTCGCCGTGGAGCTGGATGCCGGGCTGCTGCCGGTCCTGGGTCTGGTAGTTGCCCCGTTCTCCAACGTAACCATCCGGGAGGGAGACATCCTGGCATTCGATCCGGCAAGCTTGATGGAACATACCGGCTACCTGGTGATCGCCAACATCCCATACTACATCACTTCGGCGGTCATCCGCCACCTGCTCGAGTCCAGGCTGCAGCCCCAACGGCTGGTTCTGACCGTGCAGCGCGAAGTCGCGGCGCGGATATGCGCTGCCCCAGGCGATATGAGCCTGCTGGCACTCAGTGTCCAGGTGTATGGGCGCCCTCAGACGATGGGAACTATCCCGGCGGAAGCCTTTTACCCGGTACCGCAGGTCGACTCGGCGGTTGTGCGGGTGGATCTATACCCGCAGCCGCTCATGGCGCCCCCCGTATTGCGGACTTTTTTTCGACTGGCCAAAGCCGGGTTTTCCCAAAAAAGGAAGACCCTGCGCAATTCCTTGTCAGCCGGGATGCGCTGGTCGCCGGAACAGGCAGTCACTTTCCTGCAAGCCGCCGGGATCGATCCGCAGCGCCGCGCCGAAACCCTGTCCCTGGCAGAATGGGAAGTGCTGGCCGCGGCGGTCACCCCTGGTTTATCCCCGGATTTTCAACAAGATTCCAGCCAGCAGGCGTAGCCCGGCCGCAACCAACAAAGCCTCTTGCAAGCCGGCTACTTCTGCCAGCAACGGCCCGGCCAGCGAGCCGGCCAGCACACCAAAGTTCAGCACCAGGTTATGCAATGCCATCGATGCCGAGCGGTCCTCTTCCGGCGCCTTCTCCATCAAGCGGTTGAGCAGGCTGGCGCTAGTGAGGCCCCATACCAGGCCTCCCACAATGGATGCCGTATAGTATAAAGGCGCGCCACGCGCCAGCCCGAGGATCAAGGGGTATAAGCCGTAGAGCAAGCCGCCCGTAACCAACATGTGATAATGCCCATACCGCCTTGAGAGCCGGCCCAGCCACAGGGAGACCAGGGTCATGGCCAGGTAAAACAGGGTACTCCCCAGGCTGATGACACCGTCGGATAATTCCAATTCATTCACAAATACCAGCGGGAACAGCGGCAGAGGCAGGTTTTGGAAAATGTAAAAAATAAGGTAGACGCCCAAAAACGTGCCGAATGAGGACTTAAGTAAATCGATGCGCAGCATGGAGCGGATTGAATTGCCGGGCGAGGTGCGCCAACTGCCCGCCCGCTGAACCTGGTCCAACTTTTGCGGCAATTCGCCAGGCAACGGGCCGTTTAGCCCGGCAGGTAACGGGTCCAAGCGCAGGCGCCCCAGGTGGTAGGTGCTGAATGCGGCGCCTACTACGCCGATAGCAAATACCAGCTGATAGTTGGTGGGAAAGACGATGCGATCCAGCAGCTGTCCGCAAAGCAGGGTAGAAATCACCATGCTGATCGACATCAATGCATTGCGCCTGCCTACCACTTCGCCGCGCCAATCGGCAGGCACTACCTCGGCAAACAGGGAATTGAAGCTGATCGCCAGGAAGGCTCCCGGCAGCGACATCGCCAGGGTGATCAGAATCAGAGCCCAGATCTGGGCGTTTTCTCCAAACAACCAGGGCAGTGGGATGAGCAGCAGATAGCCGAGACGATGGAGCAGGGCTGCGCGGTAAGTCACCTGAATCGCCGGGCGATTTGCCAGCCACAGGCCCGCCGGCAGCGAGACCAGCAGGTTGACCACCGCCGGACCGGCAGCGAGCAGGCTGATTTGGAAGCTCGTGGCGCCCAGGCGGGCGGCAAAGATGGTCACAAACGCCATTGCGCTGCCGCTCAATAAGCCATACCAAAAAACATCGGCATAGAGCTGCCTGAAGTTGCGTTGCAGGATGGGAGGGGCTGCTAATGCGTTCATGATCTGCTGGCCATGCTCGCTGAGGATAATGCACAGCCGGTAATCAGGGGAGAGAATCTACTGGCGCTACCAGCGCTCCAGATCTACCGGCAAGGCTGCCGGTTTCAAGCTGCGGTAAGCAATACGCATCTGCCACACCCGCAGCGCCGCTTCTACCTGGATCGAGAAAGACATTTTGGAGCCGCCCTGAACCCGATCGGCGAAGTAGAAAGGTACCTCTCGAATCGTAAAGCCGAGCCGGTGAGCCAGGTAAATCATCTCAACCTGGAAAGCATATCCATTCGACTTAACCCTATCGAGCGGCATGCACTCTAAAGCCGTACTGCGCCACAAGCGGTAGCCTCCCGTGGCATCCGCCACCGGGATGCCAAGAGCAAAGCGCGAGTAGGTATTGCCGAATGCCGATAGCTCTTTGCGCCACAAAGGCCAATGACGGTCGACCGAGCCGCCCTCGATATAACGTGATCCCATCGCCATATGGCAGCCTGCAAGCCGGTCGAGCAGTTCGACCAGCAGATCCGGTGGGTGGGAAAAATCGGCATCCATCTGGCCTACTGCTTGCGCCCCATTCGCCAGAGCCAGCCGGAATCCCTGCAGGTAGGCGCTGCCCAACCCGAGCTTACCCGGGCGGTGCAGGACGGACAGTCTGCCGCCAGACTTTTCTGCCAGAGCATCCGCCAGCTGCCCGGTGCCGTCGCGGCTGTTATCATCCACAACCAGCAAATGCAGCTCCGAAAGCGGCAATTCAAACAAAGCAGAGACCAGACCAGGCAGGTTTTCCGCCTCATTATAGGTAGGTATTACGACTGTAATCCTGACTCCACCCATTTCCCGCTCCGCATTCCCCTCAAAGATAGCTCATCACACGGCAGATTTTGGAATATCAAATTCACACACCGCATCGCCCATGGCAATACAGCGAGTTTCGACAACCGGCCAATCCTGGCCGGCTGCCAGCCACATAACCCATTCTTGCAGTATACCGGTCATCAGGCAGCACAATGGGCTATCGGCCTGCTCTCGACCCCAACAGGTCGCACAGCGCGGCAAAGTAAACAGGAACCGGTCGGCTTGTTCTACGACCACAGCCGGCTGGTCGCTTACCTCACCCAATAAGGCCGCTAATGCTTGCAGGCCGGAGCCGATTTTTTCTCGTAGCGGCAGCAGTTTGAACGCTACCTGATCGACCCCCATATTGGTTCCAAATGAATGCAGCAGCTCAGATACTGCCGCTCTTCCCGCTCGGATCGCCAGCCCGCGCCCACCCCGCCGGCCATACATATCCTCCAGAGCCATTTCCAATGCGGAGAAGGAGGCAAAATCGACTCTTTCGATCAAAGTCATCCGGCGGGTAATCTGCGAGCCAGGCATCCAGCCCGGCCTGGGAAAGCGCCCGGGCCAATCGATCTCGACCCAGGATTTCTGCATAGCCTCCCAAAATGATCCGCGCATAGCGGTTCGATAAATAATAGTTGCTCTTGGATAAGGATTCCATTCAGGTGATTCCATGCTGCGACCGGTTTTTAAGGGAAAGTGCGACCAAATGTAGCATACCGGCGGGGTTGTGTCAAGCGCCTGGCAAGTTGTCTGATAATTACAATACCTTAAGCCCCCTTCCCGCGGTTTTTCAGGAAGGGGGCTGAGTTCTTTGTCTGCCCGGGGCTGTCTCAAAAGAGCATGAGACTGCGCCGGGAAAAACTATGGTGTCGTCACCGTGACCGAGTTATTCGCTAAATTGATGTCGAAGATGCTCGAGGAGACCGTGGCAGTGTTGGTGATGGCGGCCTTGGTGTTGAGCCGGTTCACCTTGAGCACCACCGTAGCGCTGCTGCCGTTGGCCAGCGTCCCGAAATCGCAGGTGACCGTCTTGCCGCCGCTGCAGGTGCCCTGGCTGGTGGTAACCGAGAGGAAGCTAACCGTGCCGGACAGGTCGTCGATCACGGTGCTGGCAGTGGCATCCGCCGGGCCGTCATTGGTCACGATGATGGTGTAGGTGATGACCTTGGATTTGGCATTGTAAGCCGAAGTCATGGCCACTTTCAGGTCAGCCGAGAAGACCGCGCCGAAGTCGACGCCGGTGACTGCCTGGCCTGTGTCGACGGTTACATCCGCCGGATCAGCGGTGGTCTGGAGATAGCCGGCGGTCAGCACCTGGCGCACCCGGTAGGCGCCGGGCTGCAAGGCGGCGAAGGCGTAGGTCCCATCCCCGGCCGTAGCAGTGCTGGCGACCAGGCTGCCGTCCGGGTTCTGGAGCTGGACGGTCACGCCTGCCAGCCCTGCCTCTCCGTCGTTCGTGCCATTGCCGTTGGCGTCGTTGAATACCAACCCCGAGATGCTGGATTCTGGAAGGACGGTGACATGCACCGTGGCGGTGGCGGATAACGCAGCCGCGCAGGGGGCTTCCGTGCAGCCATCCGGGTCGCCGCGGTCGGTGACGGTGTAGGTGAAGCTGTCATCGCCGGGGGCAGCCGGGGCGGTGTAGGTCAGAGCGGGCAGGGCGCCGGTGTCCAGGCTGCCGTTCAGTGTACCGAAGGTGACCTGCAGGTTCGCCTGGGCGGTCTCCAGGTCGCCGTAATCCAGGCTGATCGTCTGAGACGTGCCTACCACGAGGGTGATCGAGGCGTCTGCTGCCGTGGGCGCCTCGTTAAGCGGGTTGACCGTCACCGCGAAGTCATCCGAGATAGAGGCCCCGGCTGGATCGGTCGCCGTGACCGTCATCAACGCCGCGCCGTTGGCGTTGGCCGCGTATGCCAGGGTCAGGTTGCCGCCGTCCAATGTGGCGGCGACCAGGCCGGTGTTGCTGTTCTCGATGGTATAGGTCAGCGGATCGCCATCTGCATCGCTAAAGCCGCTCGAGAGGTCGATGGCGCTGTTAGCGGCATCCTCATCCGCCGTGACGTCGGCCAGTGGGGTGGCGGAGAGCACCGGCGCGTGGTTCGCCCGGGTAACCTGCAGGGTGACGGTGGCATCGGCCCCATAACGATAACCGGCATTGTCCGTACCGTGCCAGGTGAAGCTGGTCGTGCCGTACCAGCCCGCCGCCGGGGTGAAGGTCAGCCATGCAGACCCCGCAAAACCGAACTCCTGCCCGGCGGTAATGACCGGGCCACCTGTACCACTTGTCGTCAGGATGCCGGTCTCCGCAGGAGGCAGGCTGGTGATCGTGAGACCGCTCATGCATGTCCCAATGAAGCCGGAGAAGTACGGGGCGAAGTCAACGCCATCGATGATAATCGGAGCATCCTGAACGCCGGTCTTGGTGAAATCACTCTTCCAGCCTAAGGCTTGGGCGACCGACAGGTAGGTGTTGCGCACCTGGGCGCTCTTTTGCATGAAGGCGTTCTTGCGCAGCGCCTGGGCGTAGATCGCCTGGACGGTGAAATCATCCGGGGCGGCTTTGTAGGCCATGAAGGCCAGGTAGAGCGCTTTCTCGGCGGAGGGCAGGTCCTGGGCGCTCAGCTCGACTTGTTTGGCCGCCTCGGCCAGGCTCGGATAGGCAAAGGCCGCCGCCAGGGCTTGCGCTTTCGCCGTTTCGGTCAGGGTGGAGGCCAGCTCGGTCACGTTCCCGCCGAACCAGCCCATCTTCTGCTGGTAGACAGCCTTCACGATGGCGGGGATGGTGGAGACAAATTCCTGGTTGTAGGGGCTGGCGGCCAGGCCGGCCGGCAGCGCCACCGCCGCGGCGGCCTCGTCGATGGTGGCGCCCTGGTTGATCTGCGCGACCGTCTGATCGATGATCGACTGCAGGGCATCCCGCTGGGCGGTCAGGGCGGAGACAACGGCCGCATTCGTGGTGACCGGCTGCCCGTGGAGGGGGACATAGATAGACGGATTCAGGGCAAGCATCTGGTCCAGGAGGGCGATCGTTTCGGCTGCGGATAGGCCCGGCTGGTAGATGGAAGCCGCCTCGGGAAGGTATTTTCCAAAATCCCCGCCGGCCAGGATGGCCTGATTTGGGAGTTGGATCATCAGGCTGCCGCCAGGTCCTGGGATGAGGTTCAAAGGGACATCAACGCTGTCGATGTTAAAGGAGGTCGTGCTCGAGATCAACTGGTCGGGGGCAATATAATAGGTCACAATTGGTTTGTACTGATTCATCGAGCCGGCGCCCAGAGTGCCGTCCGCTCCCCAATCCAGGATCGGATAGCCGTTTGTGTCCCAATCCAGGATCGGCCCCATGGCATTCATATGTCGGGCGGAATAGCCCGCCGCTACCGCCTCCCAGCTCGCTCGGGCATCCGGGTAGGCGGCGTTGGCATAGATCGGGAAGGGAGGATTGTAGCGGAAGGCATTCCGCCAAATGGTGGTGCCCCACGCTTCCTCCGGGCTGGCGCCGGTCAGGAGGATGCCCTTCAGGGTAATGGTGCCAACTTTGGGATAGAAGTATTGAAAGGCCATCTTCGCCGCGTTCGCCTCATCCCTTCCGCCGCCGGGTCCCACCAGCCACCAACTCGATGGACCGATCAGTGCGGTTACGTTCGGGCCGTTGATGGAACTGTAGACCAGGACTTTCAGCTTAGAACTGCTGTAAACCTGGCTGACCTGCCCGGTGAACTCGTCGGCGCTGTGCTGGGCGATGGCGTTCTGGTTCGCCGTGTCGCGCCACCAGCTCACGCTCGGGTCGAGCGGGTCGGTCATATAGAAGGAATCGATCAAATACGGGCTGGTTGCCGCCCATACCGTCGTCGCCGTGATGGCGAGCAGGACCACAAGGGTCAGGATGGTGAGGAACTTTTGGGTTTTCATGGCATTCTCCTGTTTCTGGTGAACATCTGGTGTTCTTGAGTAGATTGAAATAATCAATTCTGTTGGATGACCGCCAGCAGCTCCTGGCTGGACAGCTCGCTCAGCTGCTGCCCGGACCATACCAGCACCTGGGCTTTGTCCGGGTCAATGCCGATCAGCTGCAGCCCGCAGCGCCGTTAAATCAGGTTAAAATGAAATTCGGGTTGGATGGAATCGGTGTCAAATATGATGACATCCGGCCGTAAGGCGAGCAGGTCCGAACTCGCCTCCCTGCGTGGGATCCAGCACCTGGACTTCGAGAGATGGGTTGGCAGCCAGGCTGAGATGTATTCCCGCCAAAATGATGGTATTCCCGTACAAGATGACCCGCAATTTCGTTTTCATGGTGACCTCAGGATACCAAATCCAGTCCAGGGTCACAATGTCGATCACGGCAAGAAAACGACAGTCTCCCCGGCAAGGGAGACTGTCGTTTCTGACAGGATCAATATCCGCCTGCTATGTTCGCTATTTCAAGTCGCGCTTACCCGCATAGGCAATCACCTGGGCGCGGTTCTCCAGGTGCAGGCGGTCCATGATCTCGGCCATGTGGTAGCGCACGGTTCGCTCGCTCAGCGCAAGCCTCTGCCCGACCTCTTTATAGCCCAATCCCGCTGCCACCAGCCGCAGCACCTCGGTCTGTCTCTCGGTCAGCCCCACCTTCTCCGCCTCCCTTTGTCCCCCCTTCTCCGTGTCACTTTGTCCCCTCGTCCCAGAAGCCATCCTGGCAAACTCTTCTAACAGTGCTGCTGCCAGGCCTGGAGAAAAAGGAGGCGTTCCCTGCTCCAGCCCGCGCAGGGCTTCGATAAAGGCCTCGCCGCTCATGTTCTTGATCAGGTAGCCGCAGGCCCCGCTTTTGATCGCATCAAACAGATCTTCATCATTGATGGAGGTGGTCAGCATGACGATCTTGATCTCCGGCTGGTGGGCTTTGATGGTCCGCGTCGCTTCCAGCCCATCACAAACTGGCATGCGGATGTCCATCAGAATCAGATCGGGATGCAGCGCCTGAGCCATGGCTTCTCCTTCCCTGCCATTGCTGGCGATGCCCAGCACCTCAATCCCATGGGCAGCAAGCAGGTTCTTCAGGCCTTCGAGCATCAAGCGGTTATCATCTACCAGAAGTACGCGCATAGGCAATCTCCAAATTCACCTGGGTTCCTCCACCTGGAGCAGAATCAACTCGCAGCACGCCTCCGATCTGCTCGGCGCGCTCGTGCATAAACCGCAGCCCAAAATGGCCTTCGCCAGGGGACTGGGTGGGGTCAAAGCCAGCGCCATCATCCTGAATGGTCATCCGAATGCAATCCTCATCCAGTGTAAACGATACCTGCACGCAGCGAGCCTGGGCATGTTTGCGAGCATTCGAGAGCGCCTCCTGCAGGATCCGATAGACCTCCATGCGCTCGTCCAGCGAAAAGGGCTCCTCCCCCAGGCGCTCGTCGATGCCAAGCGCAACCTGGATACCGTAATTATTGGTGTACCCTTTCAGGTAGCGGCGAAGGGCGCTAAAGAAAGGCTGCTGAGGAGCGGGGGCGGAGTGCAGGTCCAGGATGTACCGCGCAGATCGTCATGTGCCTCGCGGACGATCCCCGCCAGGCGGTTGATCTGGGCAATGGCGGAGACTGCCTGGCCATCCTGGACCAGCTTGGAGGCAGCCTCCAGCTGGAAACCGGCAAATCCGAGCGTTTGTCCGATGCTGTCATGCAGCTCGCGCGCCAGCCGCTCGCGCTCGTGTAGCATGGCCAGCGCCCGCTGCTGCTCCAGCAGCTGGGCCTGGGCGCGCTTTTGCTCGGTCACATCGTGCAACAGCAGCAGGCGGCCCACCACCTGCTCGCGAAAATCCTTTAAGGTAGAATATTCCATCTCGTAACAACGGGTTTCTGACCCTGTCTCAAGGCTGATCTCAGCCCGGATTACCTCCGTGGCCTGGAGATCGCCAATCAGAGCGGAATCTGCGGGCAGCAAATCCTGGATCGGGCGCCCGAGCAGACTCTTCGCAGACGATCCCAGGATGCCGGCTGCAGCCGGGTTCAGGCTGACGATCGCTCCTTGGGGATCGAGCACCATCATACCGGACTTGAGCTGCTCAACGGTCGTCTGGCGGGCGAGGGAGATCGGGTCGAAAATACGGAAACCGAACAGGACGGCGGCATAGATCAGGAATTCTAAGGACATCCCCAGTATGTTGAGGGGCAGGGCCGATAGGCGTGGATTGGCATTATATAGCAGGAAGAGGCTGCGCCCCACGATCTGCCCTGCCAGCATCAGCGCTACCGGCCAGCGGTGCTGTGGGCTGCGCCGGAACAGCCAGACAAAAACGACCAGATTCAAAGCTTCCAATACCCCAAAAAAATAGAACGCCAGGATCCAGCTACCCAGGCCGAACTGGGGCCGCAGGGCTCCGTTGACCAATGAAAAGCTGCGCCAGGCTTGATGATGGAGGCCATTGGTCAGGAGTAAAATGACGCTCGGCAGGATTGGGAAGTACAGCAGGGCCAGGTTGCGGCGGGTGAGCCAGCGCCGGGGCCAGGCATATTCCAGGATAAAGCAGGTGATGGCGATGAGAATGGGCAACTGGACGATGGCCTGGATCTTGAGCCAGAATATCTTGGTCGCCGTATCCACCGCCGCATAATTCATCAGTAAGCAGGCCGCCCAGGCAGCGGCAAACAAGCAGGCGGTCATTAATTGCAGCGCCCCAGGTGCGCTGCGCCGCCGGTAGCTGAAGATGGACAGCACGATCATCAGGACGACCATCAAGATCGGTGGCCAGATTTGGGGAGTGTAGGCGTAGAGCGTGCTCATATCCGCTCTGGAAGACGACCCTGGTATTGTTATGGATGCGATTCGCAGCGGTTAAGCGTTAGAGGCAGGCGAGATGGATTGTTTTTATTATACACGCGTGATGTGAAATAACCCTAAACCAATCGCATCCATACGTCTCTTGCCCCGCTTTGCTCACCGCCACTTCATCGCCTGCGATAATCTCCCCGTCCACTACCGACTTTCTCCGTCCAGCGCGACAGGGCGAGCAAGGTATTGATAATTAGACAACCATAAGATTATTTCAGGCCGGCACACCTCATCTTACCCGGTGTTGAGTTGCATGCTATAATCGCTGCGCCAAATGGACGGTGAACCATGAAATATGACTCGTTAAGTGATTTCATTAAACTGCTGGAGGCTCGCGGGCAGCTCAGGCGCATTTCTGAACCTTTCTCGCCCCTGTTGGAGGTTACCGAGGTCACCGACCGGGTGATCAAGGGCCCGGCGGAGCGGAACAAAGCCTTGCTGTTCGAGAATTTACCGGGTTACAGCATGCCGGTGCTGATCAATGCCTATGGCTCGCCCCAACGCATGGCCTGGGCGTTGGGTGTGGACGACCTGGACGAGCTCAACACCGGGCTGGCCAAAGTGATCGACTTGCGGCTGCCGCGCGGCTTTCAGGAATCGGTGAACCGCGGGCGGGACCTGTTCCAGGTTTTCAAGTCAATCGGCCTGCGCCCCAAGAAAGTCCGCCAGGCAGCAGTGCAGCAGGTAATCCACACCGAGCAGGCTTCCCTGGGTATGCTGCCCATCCTGAAATGCTGGCCCAAGGATGGCGGGCCTTTCATCACGCTGCCCCAGGTGATCACCCGCGACCCACAGACCGGCATCCGCAATGTGGGCATGTATCGCTTGCAGGTGGTCGACGAGCGCACCCTGCTGGTGCACTGGCAGCGCCACAAAGGCGGCGCCGAGCACGAGCGGCTGGCCCGGCAAATCCACAAAGAGCACATCCCGGCTGCCATCGTGCTGGGCGGCGACCCGGCCAGCATGTGGTGCGCCTCTGCCCCCCTGCCGCCGAACATCGATGAATACCTGCTGGCCGGCTACCTGCGCGGTGCCCCGGTCGCTTTTGTCGATTGTGTCTCCCAACCGCTGGAAGTGCCTGCAGAAGCAGAAATTGTGATCGAAGGCTATATTGACCCCAACGAGCACCTGCCGGAAGGGCCGTTTGGCGACCATACCGGCTATTACACTCCGGTCGAGCTTTTCCCGGTTTTCCACGTCACCGCCATCACCCACCGCCAGAACCCCATCTATCCGGCCACGATTGTGGGCATTCCGCCTCAAGAGGATGTCTGGATGGGCAAGGCGACGGAGCGCCTGTTTTTGCCGCTGATGCGCATGTTCCTGCCGGAAATCGTGGATGTCAACATGCCGGCCGAAGGCGTTTTCCACAACCTGGTGCTGGTCTCCATTAAGAAGCGCTTCCCCGGGCATGCCCGTAAGGTGATCTTTGGCCTGTGGGGGTTGGCATTAATGTCGCTGTCCAAGGCCATCGTGGTGGTGGACGATTGGGTGGATGTGCAAAACCTGTCCCAGGTTGCCTGGCAGGCGCTGGGCAATGTCGATTGGTCACGGGATGCGATCATCTCGGACGGCCCGGTGGACCACCTGGACCATGCCTCCTACCACCATTCCTTTGGCGGCAAGATCGGCATCGATGCCACAGCCAAGCTGCCCGAGGAGGGCTATACGCGCACCTGGCCGGAAGTGGCGCGCATGGACCCCGAAGTCAAACGACACATCGACGAAATCTGGGGACAGCTTGGCCTCTAAGCAAGGTACGTTACAAATATGCGCTTTTCGTATATAATTCAGATACAAATTGCCCGATAATTACCACGAACCAAAGGAGTATTGTAATAAAATGCTATTCCGCAAGTCTCTTCGTTACCGGTATGTATTGCCCGTAATTTCCGCCATCCTGGCGCTTGGTCTGGTCCTTTCCGCCTGCCAATCCGCGACCCCGTCCGGGCCGGCCACAATGAAACTGGCCCTGCTTCCGATTATCGATACCTTGCCGGTGCTGGTCGCCCAGCAGGAAGGCCTGTTTGAAGCCAACAACCTCAATGTGGAAGTGATCTCAGTGGCCTCGGCGGCAGAACGCGACCAGGTGATTACCTCCGGCCAGGCCGATGGAATGATCAACGAAGCCCTGTCCACGATGTTCTACAATAAAGACAACCCGCAGGTGCAGATTGTGCGCTTTGCCCGGGCAGCTTCTGCGGAAAGCCCGCTGTTTTCCATCCTGGCCTCCGCCGCCAGCGGGATCAATTCGGTAGAAGGTCTAAAAGGCGTTCAGGTGGGTATCTCGGAAGGCACGATTATCGAATACCTGCTGGACCGCTTGCTTGAAAAAGAAGGCTTTGCTGCCGATGAGATCCAGCACATCGCTGTGCCAAAAATTCCCGACCGGATGAACCTGCTGGGTACCGGCCAGATCGACGCCGCCATGCTCCCGGAACCGGCGGCGACTGCCGCACCTGGGCCAGGGAGCCGTAAAGGTGCTGGATGACAGTCAACACCCTGAGCTAAGCCTGAGCACCTGGGCTTTCCGCAATGAGTTCATCGAACAAAACCCGGAGGCGCTGCGCAGTTTCCTGAAAGCGCTTGAGGAAGCCGTAGCTAAGATCAACGAAGACCCATCCAAGTACAGCCAGCTGCTGGTCGACCAAAAAATCCTGGCTCCCGCCCTGGCTGGCAGCTTCGAGGTGCCGTCATTTATCACAGCGGGCGTACCTTCTGAAACACACTGGGATGACGTGCTGGCCTGGGCCAAAGCCAATGGACTGCTGGCCAACGACGTGATCCTACAGCGATTCGGTGACCGGCGAATACCTGCCATAATTCCCCCCTCTCCTGAATAGAGGACAATGACTCGACAAGCCTGGCAGTGATCTGTGTATCACCGCCAGGCTTATCGGGAGTACAATCTCCTGAAATGCAATGATCCAGCTCGACTCGTTGACCTACCAGTACGGCCACAGCCCGGCCATCTTCCAGGATTTCTCCTGGGAAGCAGGCGATGGCGAAGCCTGGGCTATCCTGGGACCCTCCGGCTGCGGCAAAACCACGCTGCTCTACCTGCTGGCCGGGCTGCGCCAACCGACTGGCGGCCGGATATTGATCGATGGCCGGCCATTGGAGCGCCCCCGCCCTCGCAGCGGACTGATCCTGCAGGATTATGGGCTGCTGCCCTGGGCAACCGTGCGCCAGAATGCCGCCCTGGGTTTGAAGGTGCGTACTTTTTATGGGCCGGATGGCAAACACGCCCCCAGCGCTGCTGCAGAGAAGAAAGGCAAAGGCGCATCCGATCTGTACCGCAATGCCGATGATTGGCTGGAGCGCCTGGGATTGTCCCCCCAGGCGGACAAATATCCCGGCCAGCTCTCCGGTGGCCAGCGACAAAGGACCGCCATTGCCCGCACCCTGGCTCTCGAGCCGGATTTATTGCTGATGGACGAACCTTTTTCTTCGCTGGATGCCCCTACCCGAGAGGACCTGCAAAACCTGACGCTGGAGCTGTGGAGCGAGCAGAAACTCAGCCTGGTTGTGGTGACGCACGCCATTGAAGAAGCGGCCGTGCTGGGTCAAAAAATCCTGCTGCTCGCAGCTCCGCCCAACACCTCACCCATGGTCATTGATAACCCGGGCGCCAGCCGGTCCGGATACCGAGAAACCACCGCCTACCTGGATATTTGCCGTGAGCTGCGGCGCAATATGGAGGCGGCCTCCGCCGGGCAGCCAGCCCACCGCAAGCAAGATGCTGAAAGGGAGCCTGTTCCATGAAGCGCCGCGACCTGCTCATAACGGTGCTGGCCGTGCTGGCAATCTGGCAGCTTGCAGCCCTGGCAATCAACCGTCCGCTCCTGCCGACGCCGGTCCTGGTTGCCGAGGCCCTGTGGCGCGAGCTGGTTTCCGGAGATCTGGGCGCCCATTTCCTATCCAGCCTGTGGCGAGTGCTGGCCAGTACTTTCCTGGCTATCGTCACCGCCGCCCCATTGGGCATGATCCTGGGCCAATCTCAACGCATCAACAGCCTGCTGTCACCCGCCATTTACCTGGCCAACCCCATCCCCAAAGTGGTGCTCGTGCCGATCGTGCTGCTATTCTTTGGCATCGGGGATTTGCCAAAAATCATCATTATCTACCTGATCCTGTTCTTCCAGATCCTGGTGCTGGTGCGCGACCAGGCGGCTGCCATCCGCCCAGAGCTGATCCAGAGCGTGCGCAGCCTGGGAGCCGGTCGGCGGGCGCTGTTTCGCTTCGTCTATCTACCGGCCAGCGTGCCGGCCGTACTGACGGCGCTACGCCTATCCGTCGGTACGGCGGTGGCGGTGTTGTACGTGGCGGAGTTATTTGCGACGCAGCGCGGGTTGGGCTATTTCATTTATTACAGCGGCAGCACCCTTTTTGATTATGCCGCTATGTATGCTGGGATTGTGGCATTAAGCCTGATGGGTTTAATCCTGTATTTTACAGTTGACTGGCTGGAGAGGCGCATCGCCCCCTGGCAGTTCACCCAGTAGGGGCAGTAGGGCAGGTCTCCCCGGTCTTCGACCGGGATGCAAGACCTGCCCCTACAATTACAACAAAAACGCGGCCACCACCAGGCCAGCCGAATACAACAGGGCATACACCAGGGTCAGCCGGCCGGTGCCGGCTAACGCCTGGTTGAGCGGCCGCCCGCTCTCACGGTTTACCATGGCAATCATGCGGATGGCAAACGGGAGCGACAACCCGGATAGAACCACCCAGGCCGGTGACACGCCAGCCAGGGCAACGCCCAGTGTCACAAGATAAGCCCCTACGACACAGGCGGCATACTCGCGGCGCGTCCCGGGCACTCCGATGCGCACCGCCAGGGTGCGCTTGCCGGCGCCTCGGTCGGACTCGATATCCCGCAGGTTGTTCACCACCAGGATGGCCACAATCAGCAGCCCGACCGGGATAGAGGACCAGGCAGCCAGCGTGCTCACCCGCCCGACCTGCACAAAATACGTCCCACAGACGGCCAGCGGGCCAAAAAACAGGAACACAACCAAATCGCCCAGGCCATAGTAGCCAAAAGGCAGCGGGCCTCCGGTGTACGCCAGCGCAGCCAGGATGCAGGCCAGCCCCATCCAGATTACCGCCCAACCGGCAATTAAGGCCAGGTACAGCCCCATGAAGGCTGCTATCCCGAAAACGACCCACATCCCGGCCAGCACCGCCCCCGGTGATAGCAGCCCGGCCTGGGTTACCCGCAGCGGGCCCAGGCGCTCGCCGGCATCGGTGCCGCGCTTGAAATCGAACACGTCGTTAGCCAGGTTGGCGCCAATTTGCAAGCACAGCGCTCCAATCAATGCAGCCATAGCCGGCAGCCATTGGAAGCCCCCTTCCAGGAACGCCGCAGCCGTCCCGATCACTACCGGTGCGGCAGCAGCCGGCAGGGTCTTAGGGCGGATTGCCAGCCACCAGACCTGCAAGGATTGTTTTTTCAACATGGGCCAAGTATACCTAAAAAGCCTGCCTCCCGAACATAGCTGGTATTTTATAATTAGGCCTTATGAAATCCATCCGCCATTTTCTCGAGCTGATCAAGTTCGAGCACACTATTTTTGCGCTTCCATTCGCTTACCTGGGAATGCTGCTGGCAGCCGGAGGGTTTCCGAGCTTCGAGCAGTTTTTCTGGATCACCATCGCCATGGCAGCCGCCCGCACGGTGGCGATGGGTTTCAACCGCATTGCCGACCGCGCCTATGATGCCGCCAACCCGCGCACAGCCAATCGTCCTTTGGTTACCGGCGCCATCTCCCTGAAAACAGCCTGGGTGGGCACCCTGCTCGCGGCAGGCGCGCTGACCTTCGCCGCCTGGCGGCTTGGTCCCCTGACACTTAGCCTGCTGCCATTTGCTTTCATCTTTCTGTTCGGCTACTCGTTTACTAAACGGTTCACCTGGCTGTCGCACTTCATCCTGGGTTTTACCGATGGGCTGGCGCCGGTCGGAGCGTGGGTCGCTATCCGCGGGTCGCTCTTCACCGAGCAGGATTTGCCGGCCTGGGTGCTGTTGGGGATTGTGACCCTGTGGATCGGCGGGTTCGACATCCTGTACGCCTGTCAGGATGTCGATATCGACCGCCGGCTGGGAATACGATCCATACCGGCTCGTTTTGGCGTCCTGACGGCACTGCGCCTCTCAGCGATCTCTCATATCTTCACCATCCTGCTTTTGGTAGAATTAGGGTTCCTGACAGGCCTGGGTTGGCCGTATTGGATCGGCCTGGTCATAACCGCCGGGCTGCTCTATTGGGAGCATACCTTAGTCACCCCAGATGACCTGTCAAAGATAAACGTGGCGTTTTTTAATATCAACAGCTATATCAGCCTGACCCTTTTTCTGTCTATTCTTGGCGCGCTGTATATCGCATAACGCCGGGCATCGATGGAGTAACCATGAAATATAAATTATCGGTAACGTTCTTTACCTTTCTTACAGCATTAACAATTTTCCTGGCCCAGGGCGGTTCTGCCTGGGCGGCAGGTCCCCTTGTTGTTTCTCAGACTAATCCAGCCAGCCAACCTGTTAACGGAGATATCCTGTGCTTACCGGGTATCTACGAACAGGCACCCGGCGATTGCCTGCCGGCCGGCCCTTCTGCATATCTGAGCGCTATGGCTCAGCAGGGCGTGACCTTCCCTGTCAAGCCGCTGCCCGCCACGAGGCCGGATGCGGCCCTGACCTATGTCGATTACCGCTACGGTGAGGTGCGCAACAGCAACGCCCCGGTTTTCGGGTCGCTTGAGGATGCCCTGAAAGGCAATAAGAAAAACGCCATCCGCAGTATTGACTCCAGCTTCAGTTACATCTCCTACACGGAAGATGCGGTGGTGGACGGTAAGCGCTTTTATCAGGTGGACCCGGGCGCATGGATGACTGCCAATGATATCTCTCGCATTGGGGCTGTCCCGCTGTTCCAGGGTATGGAGTTCACCCGTACGCCGGACAACGCCTTTGGCTGGGCGCTGCAATACATGAGCAACGGTCCCATTGAGACCAAGCGTACACCAGGGCTTGAGCAGAATGACTACACCGGCCATGTGCTCAATCACCAGGAAGTAATCCAGGTTTACGATGTCCAGCAAGCCGGTGACCAGGAATGGTACATGGTTGGCCCCGGCGAGTGGGTGCCGGACAGGGTGATTGCCCGCGTCATCCCCAACCCGACTCCACCGGAGGGTGTGACTGGAGGCCGCTGGATTGAGGTCAACCTGTATGAGCAGACCCTGGCTGTTTACGATAACTCCGAGCTGGTATTTGCTACGCTGATTGCCAGCGGAATAGAGCCTTTCTGGACCCGCCCCGGCCTGTTCCAGATTTTCGAAAAGCTGGATACCACCCCCATGCGCGGGGCTTTTGAAGCCGACCGCTCGGATGCTTACTACCTGGAAGATGTGCCCTGGACGATGTATTTCGACCAGGCGCGTGCCCTGCACGGCGCTTACTGGCGCGCTAACCTGGGCTTTCCCCAATCGCACGGCTGCGTCAACCTGACGGTTGGCGACTCCCACTGGCTCTACGACTGGGCGCAGCTCGGCGATTTCGTCTACGTGTGGGACCCTTCCGGGGAAACACCCACCGACCCCAGCTTATACACCGGCGGGGGCTACTAACCACCGCGCGCTGAAAGCCTGATCCCGCACCGGGCAACGCCACCTGCGCTGCCCGGTAGCTTTTACATCATTGCGATTTGAACAAAGAGAAAATATGAAAAACCTTGCCCTCATCTTCTTACTGGCTGCCCTGCTGCTGGCTTTGCCAGGCTGCCAGGCTGCTGCCGATTTGATTTCTCCACCTCCTACCGAGACCGCTATCCCTACGGCTACCTGGACTGCCATACCCAGCCCCACTGCCATACCACCTACGGTCACGCCCAGCCTGACACCAACGCCCAGTGCCACGCCAACGCCATTGGCAACGGCCACCCCCAATCCAGCCCCGTTGCCAATCCATTTCCAGGTGCTGGATGAGCTCTGGCGGGCGGTTCAGGACAACTACCTGTATCGCAATTTCAACGGCGTAGATTGGAACCAGGTGTATGCCGAATTCCGCTCAAAGGTTGAAGCCGGCATGAGCAACGAGCAGTTTTACCAGGCCATGGACGAGATGGTCGCCCGGCTGGGAGACGAACACTCGGATTACCAGACCCCGGAAGAGGTAGCAACCCGCCAGGCTGAATTTGCCGGCGGGCGGAACTACGTCGGGATTGGCGTATATACCGTATCGGTGCCGGAGAGCAGCCAGGTGACCGTGATGGGCGTTTTCCCAGGCAGCCCAGCCCAAGAAGCCGGCATCCAGCTGCACGATAACATCCAAGCGGTAGATGGCGTCAGCGTCCTGGACGAACAGGGCAACCGGCGCGATATTCTACGCGGACCAGAAGGCTCAACCAGCACATTCACCGTGCAAACCCCTGGGCAAGCGCCGCGCGATCTCAGCATCACCCGGCGGGCGGTTTCCGGCCCGATACCGGTCAGCCGCACCCTGCTCACCACCCCGGAGGGCAAACGAGTTGGCTATATCTTGCTCCCAACCTTCAACGACGCCACCATCGGTCAGCAGGTCGGCCAGGCGCTGCAAGAATTCGCTGCCGGCGGTCCGCTGGATGGATTGATTCTGGACAGCCGCAACAACCCCGGCGGGCGGAGCGATGTACTGGCGGAAACGCTGGCTTATTTCATGAACGGCAGCGCCGGCAACATGGTCAACCGGGAGGGTGAGTACCCGTTTACGGTCACCGGCACCGATCTGAATGGATCACAACGCGTGCCCCTGGTTGTCCTGGTCGGCCCGGATTCGGTCAGCTTTGGCGAGATCTTCCCCGGCATATTGAAGGACCTGGGACGGGCTTACCTGATTGGTGAAACGAGCGGCGGCAACGTAGAAATCCTGTATACCTATAATTTCTCGGATGGCTCGCTGGCGCTGCTGGCTCACGATACATTCCGCCCTCTCAACCAGCCCGACCAAAATTGGGAGATCAGCGGCATCATTCCCGACCTGGAAGTACCCAGCCGCTGGGACCAGGTGACCACCCTCACCGACCCGGCAATCCAGGCGGCTCTGCAGTATTTTTCCGGGCAGTAAGCATCCTAAAATACCGATATTAAGCCCCAGACAGCCGGCACCAACCCCGGCTGTCATTTTTATTGCACCTCCATGGGGGGTATGGTAAACTTTTCTTAAGCCTTGTGCGGATTTGCACAAGGCTGCCGGTCTCACGCCATCTCCAGGCCTGGAGGGTCCATGCTCACACTTCCTGAGAAAATCCTATTCGTTGTTGGCACACTGGCCGCCTTGTACGCCGGTTATCGGGTCGTCCAGCGCATCCTGGGCATCTTGAGACGCGGCCAGGGCAAGCCGGATTGGGGGCTGGCCAGGAAGCGCCTGCTATCGGCCCTGGCGAAAACCATTACCCTGCAGCCTACTTTTCGCCTGCGCCTCGGGACCCAGCCTGCTCCACGGATTCGTCGCCTGGGCTTTCATTTATTACCTGCTGGTCAACTTTGTAGATATCCTCGAAGGCCTGTTTAGCGGATTTAACCTGTTTGACTTCCTGGGGCCTGTGGGCGGAGTGCTGGCGCTGCTGGCCGACCTGCTGAGCGTGGCTGCCCTGGTGGGTATGCTTGCCCTTATCATCCGTCGCTTTATCCTGCGGCCGCCCACGCTTAACCGCGCGCCAGGATGTGCTTGCTGCAGCCGCAGGCGCGCGCCGGCATCCGCCGCGACTCGGCCATCGTATCGGCCTTCATCCTGATGCATGTCGGCTCGCGCTTCCTGGGGCAGTCGGTTGCCATCGCCCTGGAAGGCGCCGATCCCTGGCAGCCCTTCGCCAGCGCAGTTTCCGGGCTGTGGGCCTGCGCCAGCGATGCCGCCCTGGACGTGCTGCTGAGCACGTTTTCTTCTGGCTGGCGCTGGGCACCATCCTGCTGTTCATCCCCTATTTCCTGTATTCCAAGCACATCCACCTGTTCTTTGCCCCGCTCAATTTCCTGCTCAAGCCGGAGCGCCGCTCGATCGGCGAGCTGAGCAAGCTCGACTTCGACGACGAGAGCCTGGAGCAGTTTGGCGCCACCCGCCTGGAAGACCTGGGCTGGGAGCAGATCATGGATGCCTACGCCTGCATCATGTGCTACCGCTGCCAGGAAGTCTGCCCGGCATACAACACCGGCAAAGTGCTCTCCCCGGCTGCGCTGGAGATCAACAAGCGCTATTTCCTCAACGCAGAGGGCGAGCGATTGGCCGGAGGCGAGGCCAGCTCCAAAGACGCTGCTCGAGTTCGCCATCCCGAAGAGGCGGTGTGGGCCTGCACCGCCTGCGGGGCCTGCGTGGATATCTGCCCGGTCGGCAACGAGCCGATGCGCGACATCCTGGATATCCGCCGCTCGCTGGTGCTGATGGAGAACAACTTCCCCAAGCAGCTGCAGACCGCCTTCCGCGGCATGGAGCGCAATGCCAACCCCTGGGGCGTGCCGCCCACCGAGCGCATGAAATGGGCGGAAGGGCTGGAGGTGCCAACCATCGACGAGAACCCGGAGCCGGAAATCTTGTGGTGGGTGGGCTGCGCCCCGGCCACCGACGCCCGGGCGCAAAAGACGGCCCGCGCTTTTGCCCAAATCCTGAACGCAGCCGGGGTGAGCTACGCCGTGCTGGGCGAAGGCGAGCAGTGCACCGGCGACTCGGCCCGCCGGGCCGGCAAAGAAGACCTGTTCTTCGAGCTGGCCACCGCCAACGTCGAAATCCTCAATGAAGTCGCCCCCAGGCGCATCGTCACCACCTGCCCGCACTGCCTGCACACCTTGAAAAACGAGTACCCGGCTTTTGGCGGGAACTACCAGGTGATCCACCACACCCAACTGATCAAGGAATTGATCGCCGCCGGGCAGCTTAAGCTCAAGGGAGACGGCCGGCAGGCAGTTGCCTTCCACGATCCGTGCTATCTGGGGCGCCAGAACCAGGTGATAAACGAGCCCCGCGCGGTGCTCGAGCAGGCGGGGTGGAATCTGGTCGAGATGCACTAATAACCGGGAGAAGTCTTTCTGCTGCGGCGCCGGCGGCGGCCAGATGTGGAAAGAAGAGGAGCACGGCACGGAGCGGGTCAACCTGAAACGCTATCACCAGGCCGAGGCAACCGGCGCAGGGACGCTGGCGGTCGGCTGCCCCTTCTGCATGGTGATGCTCACCGACGCCAGCCGGGAGGCTAACGACTCGATGCAGGTGTTGGACGTAGCCGAAATTATCGCCGCTCAGCTGTAAGCCTGGGCCTAAGCTGTGCGCGCTATCTGGGCAATGTAAAGCGATTGTCATTCTGAGACCTCGTCCCCGGTGTGTAACCGCTGGGGATGTTTATCTCCAGGGTTGCTAGATTCTCTCCTAATTCCCATCAAAATCACCGGAAAGGGGGATATAATCCTGGATGTCCGGGTCATACCGTAATCCTGTGAAAAGAGAGGAGCAAAATTGGTAGACCTAGTACTTCCAGCCCATCCCCCTCTAACTCATCTGCATGACGAGATTCTGTCGGATTACCGCCTGGCCTACCGCAGCCGCCAGGCCAGCCTGATCGGCCGCCGAGAGGTACTGAGCGGCAAAGCCAAGTTCGGAATTTTCGGAGATGGCAAAGAAGTAACCCAGCTGGCTATGGCCAGAGTCTTCCAAAAGGGAGACTTCCGCTCCGGCTACTACCGGGACCAGACCTTGATGCTGGCGCTGGGCGAGATCGATCTGGGCCAGTTTTTTGCCCAGCTGTACGCGCACGCCGACCTGGAAGCCGAGCCGGCTACCGGTGGACGCGCCATGAATGCCCACTTTGCCACCCGGCTGATCAACCCCGATGGCAGCTGGAAAAACCAGTCTGAGATGTACAACACCTCTGCCGACCTGTCGCCTACCGCATCCCAAATGCCTCGGCTGGTCGGCCTGGCGCTCGCCTCCCGCCTGTATCGCGAGGTCGACGTGCTCCGGCAAATGTCCCAATTCTCTAACAACGGTAATGAGATCGCCTTCGGGACCATCGGGAACGCCTCCTGCGCCGAAGGCCTGTTCTGGGAGTTGGCCAATGCCATCGGTGTGCTGCGCGTCCCGGCAATTATCACGATTTACGACGACGGCTACGGCATCTCGGTGCCCAACGAATATGCCATGGTAAAACGAAATCTATCTGAAGCCCTGAGCGGATTCCAGTGCCAGGAGCAGGGCTGTGAAGGCTATGATCTGTACACTGTGCGGGGATGGGATTACCACGCTCTGATCGATGTATACCACCGGGCAGCCGCCAACGCCCGCCAAGATCATATGCCCAGCATAATCCATGTCTATGAGCTGACCCAGCCGCTGGGGCATTCCACCTCTGGCAGCCACGAACGCTATAAGCCAAAGGAACGGCTGGATTTCGAGTTGGAGTTCGACTGCAACCGCAAGTTCCGCCAGTGGATCCTGGAGGCAGGCATCGCCAACGAGCAAGAGCTGGATCAGATCCAATTGGAAGAACAGGCACTGGTGGAGGACGAACGCCGGCATGCCTGGCAGGCTTTTACAGCGCCTATTCTGAGTGAGCAACAGGAAGTTAGCAGCCTGCTCGAACGGTTGGGTTCCGACTCCCAGCACGGCGAGCAAATCGAGCAAATTCGCAGCCGGCTCTCCAACCAACCGGTCCCCTACCGGCGCAACCTGAAGGCTGCCGCCCAGGAAGCCTTGCGCCTCACCTGGGATGAAAACAATCCTGAACTGCCGGCGCACCGATACAGGCAAGCGCTGATCGCCTGGAAAAACCGCTACGAAGCCGAAAATGCCGAACGCTACGGCTCACACCTGCACGTCCAGGATGCATCTTCGGCTCTGCATGTCCCCCATGTCTGGCCGCGGTATGCCGCCGACCCGCCGCGCGTGTATGGCTTCGAGATCTTAAACGCGTGCTTCGATGCTGCCTTGCAGCGCGAGCCGCGCCTGGTAGCATTTGGCGAAGATGTCGGCCGTCTCGGGGATGTCAACCAGGGATTTCATGGCCTGCAGGAGAAATATGGAACCCTGCGCGTCTCGGATACCGGCATCCGGGAAGCCACCATCGTCGGCCAGGCAATCGGCCTGGCGCTGCGCGGGCTGCGTCCGATCGCCGAGATCCAATACCTGGACTACCTGCTGTACGCTTTACAAATCCTCTCGGACGACCTGGCCACGCTGCACTGGCGCACGCGTGGCGGTCAGAAGGCCCCGGTGATCCTGCGCACCCGCGGCCACCGGCTGGAGGGAATCTGGCACTCCGGCTCGCCTATGGGCGGAATCATCCACCTGCTGCGCGGCATGCATGTCCTGGTGCCGCGTGATATGACCCGAGCGGCGGGTTTTTACAACACTTTATTACTCTCGGATGATCCAGCGCTGGTCATTGAGGTGCTCAGCGGCTACCGCATGCGGGAGCCGCTGCCCGAGAACATCGGCGAGCTGACTTTGCCGCTGGGCGTGCCGGAAATCTTGCGCCCGGGAAAGGATATCACCCTGGTCACCTACGGTGCCTGCTGCCGGATCGCGCTGGAAGCTGCCGGCCATCTCCAACAGATGGGAATTGATGCCGAGGTGATCGACGTGCAATCCTTGCTGCCCTTTGACCTGCAGGGGATAATCCTGCAATCGCTCAAAAAAACCGGGCGCATTTTGTTCATCGATGAGGATGTACCCGGCGGCGCCACGGCTTATATGCTGCAGCAGGTAATCGAACTCCAGGGCGGCTTCACCTGGCTGGATTCGCCACCCCGCACCCTATCGAGCAAGTCTCACCGCCCAGCGTATGGCTCCGACGGCGATTATTTCTCAAAGCCCAATGCCGACCAGGTTTTTGATGCAGCGTATGATGTAATGCACGAAGCCAACCCGGGCAAATACCCGGCGCTTTATTCCTAAAAAATACGCGGGAGTGGAGGATACATGCCCGTTCAAGTACTCATGCCGCAGTTCGGCAAATCGGTCGTGGAAGGCACCATCACACGCTGGCTAAAATCGACCGGCGAGTCGGTGAATGAGTTCGAGCCGCTGCTGGAAGTTAATACCGACAAGGTCGATACCGAAGTGCCCGCTCCAGCCGCAGGCATCCTGCTGGAAATCCTGGTACCGGAGGGTACAACCATCCAGGCCGGCAGCATCCTGGCTTTGATCGGGCAGCGTGGAGAATCTCCACTCGCACCCCAACCAGGTCCCACACCTATATCACCGGTGGCCTCCGCCCCAGCAAGCAGCCCCCATCAGCAGGAGCCACTTCCACCCGCTAAATTACCCGACAGCCAGGATCAAGATCGGGAGCTGGGCTTTATCTCCCCTGTCGTAGCTCGCATGGCCCGGGAACACAACCTGGACCTGAGCCAGGTACACGGCACCGGCCTGGGCGAGCGGATCACCCGGCGCGACGTGGAGCGCTACCTGGAAAAGCAGCCACCGGCTCAATCGCCGGCTACTCCCCCCACCACAGCCGACGCATCGCCAACGACTGCCATCCCCGGGTTTGGAGAGATCCTCCCGATCAGCGCAGTGCGGCGCGCTATAGCCGATCACATGGTGCTGAGCAAGCGCACCTCGCCGCACGCCACCACGGTAATGGAAGCCGATCTCAGCCGGGTGACTGCCCACCGCCAGGCCAGCAAGGAATCCTTTGCCCAGGCTGGCGCCAATCTGACGTTTACCCCCTATTTCGTCCTCGCCGTTGTCCGGGCGCTCAAGGCTTTCCCGGTGGTCAACTCCTCATGGAGCGAAGCGGGAATCCATATCCACCCGCAGATCAACATCGGGCTGGCTACCTCGCTGGAGGACGGTGGGTTGATCGTTCCCGTCATCCGCTCGGCCGACAGCCTGTCCCTTGCTGGGGATTGCCCGAGAGGTCAACGACCTCTCCGGGCGGGCGCGCCTGCGCAAGTTAAAGCCGGAAGAGGTGCGAGGCGGTACATTTACCCTCACCAACCACGGCACGAGCGGCTCGCTGTTCGCCACGCCGATCATCAACCAGCCGCAATGCGGCATCCTGGGGGTGGGCATGATCCAGAAGCGGGTGGTGGTTATTCCCGATGATTTTGGCAACGACAGCATCGCCATTCGCCCGATGGTCTACCTCTCCTTTACCTTCGATCACCGCATCCTGGACGGCGCAATCGCCGATCACTTTCTGGGTAAGGTGGTAGAATCGCTGGAGCATTTCGGGTAAATACCGGTGGGAGGCGTCAACCCCGCCGTAATTCTTGAGGAGTATCCATGAGTGAATACGATGTCATCGTCATCGGGGCCGGCCCTGCGGGTTACGTCTGCGCCATCCGGGCCTCCCAACTTGGTTTGAAAACCGCCATCATCGATAAGCAGTGGATGGGCGGCGTGTGTTTAAATGTGGGCTGCATCCCATCCAAGGCACTGCTTAAAAACGCCGAGGTAGCCCATACCCTGCGCGAGCGCGGCAAAGAATTCGGTTTTTCTTTCGATAACCTGAACCTGGATTACAGTGTAGCCGTCAAGCGCAGCCGCCAGGTATCCGACCGCCTGGTCAAAGGCGTCGGATTCTTGATGCGCAAGAACAAGATCGATGTTCATATGGGCAGCGCTCGCCTGACCACAAGCGATAAAGTGACCGTTACCGACAGCGAAGGCAAGACCACCGAGCTGAGCGCCAAAAATATCGTCATTGGTACCGGCGCCAGCACCATGGTGCCGCCGGGCTGGGTGATCGACGGCGAGAAAGTTGTCACCTACCTGGAAGCCATCTTGCAGGAAAAGCTGCCGAAATCCGTGGTGATTATCGGCGCCGGGGCTATTGGGGTGGAGTTTGCCACCGTGTGGAATTCCTACGGGGTGGAAGTCACCATTGTCGAGATGCTGCCCCGCCTGGTGCCGCTGGAAGATGAAGAAGTCAGCGCCGAGCTGGCCAAAGCCTTTGCCAAGCGCAAGATCGGCGCCCTGACCGGGCACCGCGTCCAATCGGTGGAAGCCACACCGGAAGGCGTAGTGGTGAAAGTCGCCGGCGAACAGGGCGAAAAAGTACTGCAGGCCGAACAGGCGCTGGTGGCTATCGGCTTCCGCCCCAATGGGCGCGGGCTGGGGTTGGAAGAAGTTGGGGTCAAGCTCAGCGAACGCGGCGCGGTCGAAATCGACGAGCGCATGGCGACCAACGTACCGGGTATCTGGGCAATTGGCGACGTCACCGCCAAGCTGATGCTGGCGCATGTCGGCTCGGCCCAGGGCATCGTGTGTGCCGAGAATATCGCCGGTGTAGAAACCGTCAAGCTGGATTACGAAATGATGCCGCGGGCTACCTATTCCCAACCGCAGGTGGCTTCCTTCGGCCTGACCGAAGCCCAGGCCAAAGAGCGCGGTTACGATGTGCAGGTCGGTCGTTTCCCCTACCAGGCCAACGGCAAGGCCTTAGGGCTGGGCGAGTCTGCCGGCTGGGTCAAAATCATTACCGACAAAAAGTACGGGGAAATCCTGGGAGCACACCTGATCGGGCCTGAAGTGACCGAGCTGCTGCCCGAGCTTACCCTGGCTCAGATGATGGAGCTGACCCCCAGCGAGATCGCCCGCAATGTGCATGCCCACCCGACGCTGAGCGAAACGCTGATGGAAGCCGCACACGCCGCCGAAGGGCACGCCATTCACATCTAATCGATTATCAGCGAAAATAGAACAGGCTGGGAAAATCCCGGCCTGTTTTTTTATCCCAGCATCTGGCGGTAAAACGCTTCCACCTGCGTCATGACCTGCCTGTATTCCGCCCGGTTCCGCAACCAGCTCGAGATTACGCTGTCGAGCGCTGCGGCGCAGCTCCGGCTGCTCGAGAGCCTGCAGTATGGCCTGCGCCAGGGCAGCCGGGTCGCCAGGATCGACCAGCAGGCCGTTCTCACCTGGAGTGATCCACTCGCGCAGCGACTCGATATCGCCGGCCACCGGGAAACAACCGCAGGCCATCGCTTCCAGCAGCGTGTTGGGCGTGCCATCATGTTCGCTGGGCGAGACACACACCTGGCAGGCCTGGAACAGGGCGGCCATCTGGGCCTGAGTCTGCCTGGGCAGCAGCTCTACCTGCCCAGAAATTCCCAGCTCGCCTACCCAGCGCTCCGCCTGGGGCTGGCCCGCCATGGTGGGGCAGAGAAAGCGCACCTGAGGATATACCGCCAGCACACGCGGGACAGCCTGGAAGAAGGTATCGTTGCGCACATAAGCCCGCAGGCCGCGCGGGTTGATCACTTGCAGTGGACGGTCTGCCGCCTCCTCAAACTCGCACAGCGGGTGGAACACATCCAAGCGCAGGCCTCCATTGCCGGGCACAACCAGACTCGGCCGTTCAGCGGGGAAGCCGTATTCCGCAGCCAGGCGCAGGTCGCGCCGGCAGTCGGCGTGCAGCGCCTGCGCCGACTGCAGCGCCTGGCGTGTCAGGCGATCCATCAGCGGAGTAGAAATCGCATGCAGGGTGAAATCGTTGCCCCATACCGAAATCAACAGCGGCACGGCCGGTCTCGCCAGGGCGGCAATCATGCCTTCGTAGGGGATGCGCATGGCATGCACCAGCTCCGGTTGCAGCCGGCGGGTCAACTCCTGCAGTTGGCGGGCAGAGCGTTTCAAGGTCAATGGTCCAAGCCATTGGCGCACCGCTGTACGCAAGCCTACCGTGCCGAATGCGGTCAAATCTCTGCGATGGGTACTGGCCGGCGATGTGGCAGCGGATGCAGATTGGGGCGCCGGTGGCGCAGTCTTTTTTAAGCCGCTGAAGGCCACCGGGACCACCGTTAGCGAAGCCAACCCGGGTACCGAATGGCAGGCATACGTCGATGCCAGGTGCACTTCGTGACCCTGGTCGATGAAATAGTGCATCCAATTCAAGGCGATCGGCGAGCGCCCATCGGCAACAAATAATAATCGCATAATCAGGATTATAATGCGCTTGGAAGGTCAATCATGAAATATCAGGAAATCATTCTTCAGGCAGCAAACGACGCCCACCAGATGGAAGCGCTTTACAAGGATGCCATCGGAACCGGCCAAACAAGCGAGTTTGCCCAGGACCTGCGCCTGTGCTATCAAGAAGCGCCGGATAACCTGTTGTTTGCCGCCTGGTATTACCGGCTGGAGTCGCCGCCGGTCGAGACAACTTCGCGGCCAGAGCGTGCCAGCATCTGGCGCTGGGCAATCCCTCTGGCCCTGCTGAGCGGCCTGGTATTGGGCCTGATCGCGTTCTTCAGCGAAGATCCTGAGCGGATACCCTTACTCGTGCTGGTCTGGGCGCCGGTAGCCGCGGCCATCGCCATCGCCTTCCTGGTAATGGCCGGAAAGCTAAAATACACCTATCCCCTGATAGCTGTTGTTGTGCTGGCGGCTGCACTGCTGTATGTGCTGCTGATTTCCCCCACGCTGCCTGAGTGGTTGTACAACGCTTACCAGGATCAGATGGTCATCCATCTGCCGCTGCTCTCCTGGATTGCCCTGGGTGTCGCCCTGTTGGGGCTGCGTTCGAGTATTAAAGACCGCTTTTCCTTCCTGACCAAATCGATCGAGGCGGCCATTACCGCCGGACTGTACCTGATCGCCGGGGTAGCTTTTGGCGCCATTACCATCGGGATGCTCAGCGCCTTGAGCATCGAGCTGCCGGAGCGCAGCCTGCTCTTCCTGGCGGGCGCTGGGTTTGGCTTGATCCCGATCATTGCCCTGGCCACGATCTACGACCCGCGCTTCCCGCCAGGCGAACAGGATTTCAGCCAGGGATTGAGCAAGTTTATCGCCAATATGATGCGCCTGCTGCTGCCCCTGACTCTGCTGGTGCTGGTGATTTATGTGCTGATCATTCCGTTCAACTTCCTGGAGCCTTTCAAAAACCGGGATGTATTGATTGTGTATAACATCATGCTATTCGCCGTCATGGGACTGCTGCTCGGCGCCACCCCGCTCAAGGCGGATGACCTATCCCCCAAGCTAAAATCCGCCCTGCGCAGCGGCATCCTGGCGGTAGCCGTGCTGGCTATCCTGGTCAGCCTGTATGCCCTGGCAGCGATCCTGTACCGCACGGCTGCCGACCAGCTGACCATGAACCGCCTGATCATCATCGGCTGGAACCTGATCAACACCGTGATCCTGGCAATGCTGGCCTACCAGCTGGGGCGAAGCAAAGACGATGGCTGGGTGGCTCGCGCCCAGGCCGTCTTCAGCCGGGGGACGGTGGGCTATGTGGCCTGGACGCTCTTCGTCATCTTTCTCGTTCCCCTGATTTTCTAATTCATCAGCCTGGTGCTGTTCAGCGCCCGGACGAACGCGAGCACCATCTGCTCGATATTGATCTCATCCCGGGCGATGCGGTAGGATTCGGCGCCCATTTGACGCAGGCGGGCCGGGTCGGCCAGGGCAGCTGCGAGGCAGGCCTGCAATGCCGGCAGGTCGCCCGGCGGCAACTGCCAGCCGTTGCCTGGGCGCACCAGGTCGTCCTGAGTGCCATCGCCCTGGGCTACGATTACCGGCAGCCCGTAAGCCATCGCCTGCTGCACGGCCAACCCGCCGGTGCCCGGCAGGACAAACAGGTCCGCCATTTTGAACAGGGACGCCAGCGCTTCACCATGACGGGCGCCGGTAAATTCCGCCGCCGGGTACACCTGCTGCGCTTCGGCCTCTAGCTCTACCCGGGCAGGCCCGTCGCCCACGATCAAGAGCCGGGGCTGCAACGCAGCCGGCAGGGCGGCGCAGGCCCGGAGCAGCAGATCAATCCGTTTGCGCGGCTGCAAGCGCCCGACGAACAGCACAACCGGTCGGTCGCTGTATCCCGGCGGGCGTTCTGGCAAAGGCCAGGATGGCGCGCGGTGTGACCGCGTTCGAAGCAACAAAAATGCGCTCATCCGAGATGCCCAGGGCGGCATACTCTGCTGCGCCGCGCCGGCTGTAGGCGATCAACCCATCCAACGATTGCAGGAAGCGCTGGCGGCTGCGCAGCCGCCAGCCCGCCAGGCGGCCGGTTTGGGGCGGCGCGCCCAGCCCCCAGCCCAGGACGGGGCGCCCGCGGGAGTGCATCCATTCGATGGCTTTTGGAGTAGAAAGATAGCGCGAATTGGCCTCCACGATCAACGCTTGCGGCTGCCAGTCTTCCAGCCAGTCGGCCAGACCCGGCTGCCAGCAAAAATAGAAGGGCGAGTCGGGGGCCAGCAGGTGGCGGTTGTGCGCCGGGGTATACACCGCCACCTCCAACCGGCCGAGTGAGGCAATATTTTCCTTCGCCTGCGGCTGCCCGGCAAACACGCCCAGGCCGCCATGGCAGGCCGCAGCCAGAGCATCCAGGAATGGGCCGCGGTATTCCGGCAGCACCCGCTGCTGCAATCCCACTCGACCAGCAAAAAACTCGCTGCTCATCCGGATTCTTTCCGGCTGGGTAGAGCCACGAGATACTCTTTCCAGTTTAGCTCTGCCAGGCTCGCCACAGCGGGATAGCCGGCTTGCATACGGCACACCTGATATCCGCTGCGGTTCAACGTCTCCCAGGCCATCTCGGCTGCCTGCGGTCCGTGCAGCTCCAGGAAAATCAGCGGCTTGCGGGTGGCCAGCAAGCCCTGCATACCGGGCAGCGCCAGGACCTCGCCGCCCTCGATATCCATCTTGATCAAATCGGGTGGGCGATGATTTCACATCGGCGGCAAATTCATCCAGGGAAAAGCCAGGTACTCGGATGGCGGCGCCGTAAGCAATCTTGTCCTGCCCGGCCGAGCCCTGCACCTTGCCCATCTTGTGCGACGGGCCGGCGAGGAAATCCACATCTCTGCGCTGGTCAATCACTGCAGCGGCGAAACATTCAACTCTTCCCCCCAATCCATTGAGCTCAAGGTTGCGCTGCAGGCGCGGCAGGTTCTCCGGCAGCGGCTCAAAGGCGTATACGTATCCCGTCTCGCCCACTGCCTGCGCCAGCAGCAGCGTGATGTAGCCGATATTGGCGCCCACGTCGTAAACCACCCAGCCGGGCTGCACCAGGTCGGCAATGGCGGCCTGCAGCTCCGGCTCATATGTACCCAGCCAGTAAGTCTTCTCGGCCTGCAGGTCCAGCTCCAGCTTCATCCCAACCAGGCCGCCGGCTGCCACTTCCACTACACCCAGCCCGCCCGGAGCCGCCCGATTGAGCGCCCGCCGTAAAGGCCGTGCCAGAGCAGGGTGGCGGTAGATTTCCTGCTTCACGCCGTCTGGCAGCCAGCGCGCGGCTGCACCCGCCAGGGAAAGGACTGATCTCTTAATCGTGTTCACGAATGTCGATCCAATCCCAGAATGCCCGCTTGGTCCGGCAGCAGCGCCTGTACGTACCCGGCCGTCATCTGCTCAACGCCAAAGGCGGCTTCGGCCCGCTGCCTGGCGCCTGCACGGAAGCGCTCCTGCTGCGAAAAAATATAACACGCCGCATCTACCAACCCGTCGATATTGGGTGGATCCAACCGCCAGGGGTCGCCTCCGTAGGGGACCACTCGACCGGCATCCCCAGAGACCATCTCGGCTAATGCGCCGGTATCCAGCGCCGCGACCGGCAGCCCGCAGGCCAGAGCTTCGACCACCGAGTTGGGGCAGGCGGCATTGATATCCGAGGAATACAGCAAGTGCGCCGACCGGTCTATGGCGGGAATCTGCTCGGCCGGCTGGAGCCCTGCCCAGGACAGCTTCAATCCGCTGGCTACCTGCCCGGGAATGCGCTGATCCCATACCTGGCGAACGGAATCGGATACCCGCCCAACGACCTGCAGCTCGACCGGTTGATTCAGACGGGCTGCCACACCGCCGGCCATGCGCACCGCAGCCTCCAGACCCTGCTCGTAGCCGCCCATCAGGCTGCCCTCCACCAGCAAGATGCGGATGGCATCCTGCGGCCGCTGGTGTGCACCGTCGGGGTGGTAGATTCGCAAATCAACCCCATTATAGACCACCGAGCAAGGCACGCGAGTCGGCCCATGAATGCGCTCCCACCAACTGCGAGAGAACTCACTCTGGTAAACAATGTGCTGCGCCAGCCGGCTGCGAATGATCGCCAGCAGGCGATTGCCATATTCAGCCCGCAGATAGTGTTTTAGATCGAGCTTACTGTCACTGCCTTTTACTTTATGCAGCCAGTTCATCCCGTTCAGGCGCTGCACGATGCGCACTCCCCTGCGGCGCAGACGCCAGAGCTCCCCCAGGTGACGCGTGCCGCCGATCACCAGCACCGCATCCAGGTTGGGATCTGCCAGGTCATCTGTAACCTGGAACCCCAATTCGCACAAGCGTAGGCTCAAGCGCAGGCGAAAAGAGACCATCCCCCCCACTCCAGAGACTTTCGGCGCCAGGCAAATGCGCGCAGACTTCAAAGGATACCTACCCGGGCCAACCATCGCGCCGCCCCAGGCAGCGCGCCGGGATGCCGGCCCAAATTTCCCCCTCGCCGGTCGATTCGAGCAGCACGGCATTGGCCCCGACCACCGTCCCCTGCCGGACATACAGGACGCCCTCTTTGCACAGTACCTTGGCGCCGGAAGCCAGGATGACGTCATCCTCAATGACGATGCCTTCAAAGCGCAACTCAGCCATCGGTCGGTGGATATCTGCCCGGCCGAGGGTAACGCCCGGGTAAATTTTGACCCGCCTGCCAATCACGCTGCGGCTGTGGATAACGATCCCAAATCCGCCGTGGGTGATCTCCAGGTCTTCTCCGACCGGTACGGTACGGGGAAATTCCATCCCAAGAAATTTCAAGGTTAAGTAAGCCAGGCGACCGATTAGCGGTTTACGACCGGCATATACCAGGGAGGTTGCCAGATCACGCGACATGCTTCACCATGGTTGGCTATGCTCCAGGATCGCCTGGACGATACGTCCGGCGGCGTGCCCGTCACCGTAGGGGTTGACCGCCTGCGCCATGGCGGCGTGCGCCTGAGGGTCATCCAGCAAGCGGCGGGCTTCGAGGACAATGCGTCTCGGTCTGCGTGCCCACCAGGCGTACCGTGCCGGCTTCGACGCCTTCCGGACGCTCGGTGACCTGGCGCAGCACCAGACCGGCACGCCGAAGCCGGGCGCTTCTTCCTGTATGCCGCCTGAATCGGTCAGCACCAGGCTGGCCGACTTGATCAGCTGTACCAGCGGCAGGTAGTCCAGCGGCGGCAGCAACGTGATGTTGGGGATGCCACTCAGCAGTCGGTAGACCGGCTCCTGAACATTGGGATTGAGATGCACCGGGTAAACGAACTGCACCGCCGGGCCGTAAGTCTGGCCAGGGATCGCAGGGCGCGGCAGATATCCTCCAGCGGCTGGCCAAAATTTTCACGGCGGTGGGCAGTGATCAGCACCAGCCTGCGCCGCGCTGGTTTTCGTCAATTCCCAGCCGGCTCAGTAAAGCCTGCACCTCCGGTGTCAGCGGGCGGCCAGCAACCATCCGCAGGGCATCGATTACCGGGTTGCCCGTCACCACCACCTGCGCTTGCGGTACGCCTTCTTTGATCAGATTTTGGCGGCCCACTCGGTGGGGGCAAAATGCAGATCGGCGACTACCCCGGCGACCCGCCGGTTGATCTCTTCCGGGAAAGGCTGCCATTTATCGTGCGTGCGCAGCCCGGCTTCCACATGCCCCAGCCGGATGCGGCGGTAGTAAGCCAGCAGCGCCGCGGCCATCACCGTGGTCGTGTCGCCCTGCACCAGCACCCAATCCGGTTTCATCTCCACCAGCACCGGGTCCAGGCGGGTGAAGACAGCCGCGGTCAGCTCGGCCAGGCTCTGGTCCGGCTGCATCAGGTCCAGGTCAACATCCGGGTGGATTTGGAACAGGTCCAGCACCTGATCCAGCATCTGGCGGTGCTGGGCGGTGACGCACACCTGCGAGATGATCTGCGGCTGTCTGAGCCAGCGCCTGGACAACCGGCGCCATCTTGACCGCTTCCGGCCGGGTGCCAAAGATAGACAGGACACGGATCTTCCGCATGTTACTGCTCATTGTGAAGGCATTATGCCACAGAGCCCGCCTCACGAGAAGAGCAAGAACATTTATTCGAACCTTGACACAGAACGCATGTTCGTGTTATCATTCGTAGCACAAATAATCGGGTTATATGAACCTACGGAGCGTGTACCATGATGGCGCGAAAACGCAGCACCAAACTGACCGAGCGGCAGAAGAAAATCCTGGAAGTGCTTGAGCATTTCCAGATCAACGCCGGCTACCCTCCTTCTATCCGCGAGATTTGCGAGCAGGCGGGAATCTCGTCCACTTCGGTAGTCAACTATTACCTGGAGCAGCTGGCCGAAATGGGCTACATCCAGCGGGACGAACGCGTTTCACGCGGCATCCGCCTGGTAAAACCACTTTCGGAGATCAATCCACCGGTTGGCACCGGTGCGCCGGCTGCCCGCACCTCCGCCAACAAAGTCGGACAGGCGATCAGCGACCTGCTGCGCATCCCTGTGCTGGGACGCATCGTCGCCGGCCTGCCCATGCCGGTGCCTTCCTCGGACTTCTCCTACTTCGATGCCGACAGCATGGTGGATATTGCCGGCAGCCTGCTTCCGGCACGCGATCGCGACAAGCTCTTTGCCCTGGAAGTCAAAGGGAACTCGATGATCGACGCTATGATCAACGATGGCGATCTGGTCGTCATGAAACCCGCCACGCAGGCTAACAATGGCGATATGGTCGCCGTCTGGCTGACCGACAAAGACGAGACCACCTTGAAATACTACTTCCTGGAAAACAAGACGGTGCGCTTGCAGCCCGCCAACCCGACGATGGATCCGATCATCGTCGAAAACCCGGATACAGTGCAAATCCAGGGCAAAGTGGTCATGGTCATCCGCCAGATCCGAGAGATGTAACCGACCGGCCTTTCCAGACTATCGATGACACAGTACGGAGTTGATCGCGCCAACGCGATCAGCTCCGTGTGTTTTAATACCCACATCAGCGCATGACGATTGGCAATAAAATCCGCTTCATCAAGCGCAGAAAAACAAGCTGCGGGTCATGGTCCGCCGCCCGGTATTCGTCTGGGCTATACAGGCTCACCAGCTGCCCGGCGGTCTTAAAGTCGTCATTGTAATCCAGCACGCTCGGTTCATCGGCATTGATGTGATACTCGGTAACTCCCACTAGCTGGACCAGAATGCCGGGTGAGGCCAAAGCATGATCCAGGTAGCCCCACTGCCCATCGAACACATAAGAGTAAGCCAGCGGCCCGGGGAAATATGCCAGCAGGTTGGTGTAGCCGGCGGATTCGATGGCGGCAATTGGGTCTTCGCGAGCATAAGAGTTCAGGTCGCCAAGGATCAGCACATCCGCCTCTTGAGTGCCGGTGGGATCGGTCCCCAACCAGCCCAACAGCGTATTGGCGGCATTGGTGCGCACAATGTTGCAGTTGCCCTGTCCATCCCCGGCGTCCGGCACATCGCAAGCGCTGCCTTTGCTCTTAAGGTGGTTGACCACCACCACAAAACTTTCATTGTTCGAATTTTGCCGGAAAGCCTGAGCCAGGGCGGGCCGATTGCGCGCCGTGCCATCTCCGCCATTGACAAAGGCCGTCGAATTAAGCGCCGCCGTCTGGCCAACCGGGGTCACTATGCCGGGCTTGTAGATCAGCCCGACCTTGATAGCATCCGTGCCAAGGGCATTCAGCTGGCCTGTAGCGGCATCCACATCGATAGATGCGTATACGCCGGGAGAGGTGGCCGCATTGAGCTTTGCGGTCAGGTCCTGGATAGCGCTCCCCACAGCGTAACCGTCATTTTCCAGCTCGACGACTCCCAGCACATCTGGATCTACCTTCAGGATGGCGGCCACCGTCTTTGGCCACTGGCGGGCAAATTCACCGGCATCGTCTGCGCCGCGGCAGTCGGTAGCCGGGCCCCCGACTCCGTTGGTGCAGGCATTTGAACCAAAGGTATTGAAGTAGTTCAGCAGATTCATCCCGGCGACGCGCAAGGTACCCAGCTCAGAGAGGGGTGATAGCGGGCGGATGTTGCTGGCCACAAAATTGACCGCTCCGCCCAGGGCATTAACCGGGCGCACCCGGTAGGCATTACCGCTGGCGCTGTTGCCCGACCAGGTGTAAGTCATCACGCCAACAATCCCTGTTGCCGTATCTCCACCACGTAAGGTGTTGCTGGCCGAGAGCGGCAGCCCGCCACGCCCAAACAGAATCGGGTCGGGGTTTTGAGCGTTCGTGGCATCATCCAGAATAATGCGGTTACGGTCGTTTTGCGCCTGCATTGCCAGGGCCGCTGCGCCAGGAGCAGTAACATTCGTCGGCTGCAGCAGCCGCCCACCGGAGGACAGCACCACCTGTCCGAAGCGCCCCAGCTGGAAGTGCTCGGTAACGTAGAGTGTCTGAGGCAGACGCACCAGCATGCCTTCGTAGCGCTCGGGGAAATCCGGCGCTGGGAAAGGCAGGGTCACATCCTGCGGGGCAATCGATCCCGCTGCCGCAGCCGGCGACCGAGGTGGCGCTGATTTGCGTCTGCTCCTGGTACTCCTCTGCCGTGCCATCTACCCGCACCAGATCGCCCAGGTTGACACTGTTGGCGCTGGCATTGTAGACAAAGATGCCGTCGGATGTCGCCGGGTTGCCATCCCCTGTAGCATCTTGCAGATAAAAACCGCCACAGCGCCGGGGAAGCGCCTTCAAAATCTCCAACCACCACTCCCTCAGTCGTGACTGGCCCGGTGATCGCTGCGGTGGGTCCACTGCCCTGGATGCTGTAGATAGGCGCATAGGGCGCCGAGCAAACCCCAGCCGCAATAAAGCTCATTACAAAGTCCGCCGCCATGTTATCCGGTGGATCGATCGTGTCCTGGTCGGTCACATTGGCGGCATAAATCGTCAACGTGCAGGCATCCCCAGGCGAGAAATCTACGATCGGGTCGATGGAAAATGTCAGCGGCCCTCCGCTGGCAGTTCCCAGGTGGGTACCGCTTAGCGAGCAGGCCAGGCTGAACCAGCCAACTGCTACATCGACTGCTTCGCTGAACGTCACGGTCACACCTTGATCCAGCGGCACTCCAGTAGCCCCATTGGCAGGATCGGTGCTGGAAACGGCCGGCGCCTGGTCGCCGCTGCAGCTCGGCGGTATGCACACCCAATCCGGCAAAGCTATCGATGGCATAGCCATCCCACTCGACCGCAGGGTCAAAGGCATCATTCCCAAGCGGGTCCCCTGCGCAAATAGTGTGCTTGCGCCGCAGGGTATTATCGGCGGTGGAGGTCAGCCCACTGCCCCACTCAGCGCCTGGATCGAAGCCAATCTGGCCGATAACATCGATGAGAGTCGTCCCTTTGCGCAGGACAATCGCATCGTCCCCGTTATACCAGCCGGCGCCATTCGTCTGGTCGGCCTGCGCCAGGATGGCTGCAACAGCCGAGCTGTGCGCCAGGACATAAACGTCTCCTGCGGTCACTGTTCCGGTCAGGTTGATTGTCAGGCCGGCGCTGACACTGCCATTGAAATACATTTGCAAGTTGTATCCCCCCTGGGCGAGGTCGATGGCCGACCCGGTGCCATTATAAATTTCTATCGCTTTATTATTGGAAGTCCCTTCAATGTACTCCGAGATATACAACTCCACCGGCGCAGCCGCGCTCAACCGGGTTGAGAACGGCGCTACAATCCCGGACAGGACCAGAGACAGTATCGCCAGGGCCACCCCACTTTTGAGAAAATAATGGTTTGCCATGTTCGCCTCCTTTCCCATTTCAGTATAGCCCGGATCAACCTTCTTGATCTGCTGAAAAATATGCCTCAGAGCGGCTATAATTCCCTTCGGTATGTCTTTCATTCACGAGGTTCCAATCTTACCCGAAGTTTCCATCATCGTACCGTGCTTCAACGAGCAGGCCACCATCCGCCTGCTTCTTCAGGCCATCCTGCAGCAATCCTACCCAATGCATCGCCTGGAGGTAGTGATCGCCGATGGGATGTCCACGGACAGCACCCGCCAGGAGATTGCCGCCTTCGTGGCAGAGAACCCCGGGCTGCGTGTGCGGGTGGTCGATAACCTCAAGCGCCACATCCCAGCCGGGCTGAACCAGGCCATCCAGGCTGCCCAGGGTGAGATAATCGTGCGCCTGGACGCACATTCGGTGCCGAATAACGATTATGTCGCCCAGAGCGTTGCCGACCTGCAGGCCAAGCTGGGGGATAATGTCGGCGGTGTGTGGGAAATTAAACCTGGCGCACCTGGCTGGATGGCACGGGCTATTGCTCGCGCCGCCTCCCATCCGCTGGCGGTGGGCGATGCCCGCTACCGCTACACCAACCAGGCCCAGTTGGTAGATACGGTGCCCTTTGGCGCCTATCACCGCGAGCTCCTGTCGCGCCTGCCATTACCCCCAGGCGGTGAACCCGGCCCCTACGATGAAACCCTGCTGACCAACGAAGATTACGAATTCAACACCCGTATCCGCCAGTCCGGCGGCAAAATCTGGCTCGATCCAGCCATTCGCAGCGCTTACTTTGCCCGGCCAACTCTTTCCAGCCTGGCACGGCAGTACCTGCGCTACGGGTTCTGGAAGCTGCGCATGCTGCGCCGCTACCCGGAGACCTTGCGCTGGCGGCAGGCGCTGCCGCCGCTGTTTGTACTGAGCTTGCTGGTGTCAGGAATCCTGGCGCTCTTCTTCCCCTCGGCAGGCTGGCTACTGCTGTTCGAAGTAGCCGTCTACTTGTTCGTGCTGGGTTTATTCGGCCTCCAACAGGCTATTCGACACAAAGACCCGGCCCTGCTGATCGGCCTGCCGTTAGCAATATTGGTGATGCATCTGGCCTGGGGCGGGGCGTTCCTGTGGAGCATGCTGCGACGCTGACCGGCGCCAATAATCAGGGGCAGGCGTTGGCGACCTGCTCTTCAAAAGTCTGGGCAAAGGTATGCCGGCCCGAACCATCACAGGCGGCGCGGAAGTAAAAATAAGGGGATTCGGCCGGAAAGGCCAGCGCCTGCAGGGCAGCGCTGCCCGGATTGGCAATCGGCCCCGGCGGCAGCCCGGCAGCCATATAGGTGTTATACGGCGAGTCGACCTGCAGGTCGTCCAGGCTGAGCGGGCTTTTCCACCAGCTTTCACGATCAGCATCCCAACCCAGCGCGTACTGCACGGTGGTGTCCGCGTCCAGCTTCATCCCGGCAGCCACCCGATTGAGAAAGACCGATGCAATCAGCGGCATTTCATCCTCGACCACTGCCTCGCGCTGGACAATCGAGGCCAGGATGACCGCCTGGTGAAGGCTTAAGCCCTGGCGCTCAAATCCCTGAAGTATAGCAGGGGTGATCTGTGCCTGGAAGCTATCTAACAGCGTCGTCAAAAACTCATCCACGGTCAGGTCCCGCGACAGCAGGTACTCGCCGGGATACAGGAAGCCTTCCAGCGACCCGTCCACTGGGATTTGCTGCAGCAGCGGGTGGTTTACCGCCGGGTCCCGAGCTGCCAGAAGGAAGGCATCCGGCGAGAACGCCAGTCCGGAAGTTGGCAGGGCCGCGGCAATCTCCTCCAGCCGCCAGCCGGGCAGCAGGTTAAACCTGACATGGGTAGGCGTCGCATCTTGCATCGCCCGGGCGATATCGATGGGAAGTCATGCCGGGTTTCAGCAGGAATTCACCCGACTGAATGCCGGTATCCAGGCCGGAGTAAACCAGGAAATCGAGCCATGCCGAAGCATCACTCACCAGGCCTTCCTGTTCCAAGCGGCTGGCAATCGAGAAAGTGGATTCGCCAAATTCTACCTGGAAAGGTTGCTCTGCTGCCTGTATATCGTTCGGGCGTAGCAAATCATCCGTCTGCTGCAGCAGCCGGATGGACAGGTACAGCCGCTGGGTAATCCCCAAACCGGACGTCGCCGGCCCGAAGCTGGCTTCGGCTCGTAACGGCACATAGCGCCAGGCGTAATATCCAGCCAGGGCAGCCAGGCACAGCAGCGCGCAGGCTGCCAGGATGGTCGTCATGATACAGGAAGTCGTGCGCTTGGACATCAAATCTCCCGGTCGGGTTGCTCGGCCAGAGCATCCAGGTAAGTCTGCAGAATATAGGTGGCTGCTAAATCGTCCAGGTGCCCGGCTCGCCTGCGCCGGGACGCACCCATCGCCAGGCGCGCTGAGCGAGCTTCCTGCGTGCTGCCGCTCTCGTCCCACAGCACGACCGGCAGATCGGTTTGCCCCTGAATGGCTTCCGCCAGCCGTCCTGCCCGGCGGCCTTCGGGAGTCGGCAGACCGTCTTCGTCGAGCGACTGACCGATCACAATCCGTCCCGCCTGGTTCTCGCCGGCCAGCTGAGCGATGGCGGCTGCATCCAGCGGGCGTGAGACATGCTTGAGCACGGTCAGTGGATTGGCGATCGTTCCGCTGGGGTCGCTGATCGCGATCCCCAGGCGTTTCTCGCCCGGATCAACAGCCAGGATACGCATTGATAATCCTAAGAACCCTTGAACTGCACGATCGCATCCAGCACCATCTCCAGGTCGGTCGGGCTGAGTGAATAATAGAATGGCAGGCGCACCAGGCGGTCGCTGACCTGCTCGGTCACCGGGCAGTCACCGGCCTGCCCGCCAAAGCGGCGGCCCATACCTGACAAATGAAGCGGCAGATAGTGAAAAACGGCCAGGATGCCCTTCCGACCCAGGTGCTGGATGAACGCCTGGCGGTTATCCAGGGATGGGAACAGCAGATAAAACAAGTGGTACGGGTGCTGGCAATGCCCGGGTACAACCGGCAGACGGACGCCGTTGGCCTCGGCCCAATCGCTCAGGTTGGCGGCGTAGAATTCCCAAATCTGCCGCCGCTTTTGCTGGATCTCCTGCCAGTGCTCCAGCTGGGCGTACAGGAAAGCCGCCAGGATATCGGAGGGCAGGTAGCTGGAGCCGACATCCACCCAGGTGTATTTATCGACCTGGCCGCGGAAGAAGCGGCTGCGGTCGGTGCCCTTCTCGCGCAGGATTTCCGCCCGCTCGATATACTGCGGATCGTTGATCAGCAGCGCGCCGCCCTCGCCGCAAGTGAGGTTCTTGGTCTCGTGGAAGCTCTGGGTTGCCAGGCTGCCGAATGTGCCCAGCTTCTTGCCGCGGTACTCGCCAAACAGGCCGTGGGCGTTATCTTCAATCACAACTAGTCCACGCCGTCCGGCAATCTCCAGGATGGCGTCCATCTCGCAGCCCACCCCGGCATAGTGCACCGGCACTATCGCCCGCGTGCGGGGGGTGATCAGCCGCTCCAGCCGGCTCTCATCCAGGTTGAGCGTATCGGGACGGATATCGGCAAACACCGGTCGGGCGCCGCGCAGCACAAAGGCATTCACCGTCGAGACAAAGGTAAATGACGGCAGGATGACCTCGTCGCCCGGCTGGAGATCCAGCAATAACGCCGCCATCTCCAGGGCATGTGTGCAGGAAGTCGTCAGCAGGGCTTTGGCAACGCCCAGCTCGGATTCAAACCACGCGTGGCACTTCCGGGAAAATTCACCATCCCCCGAGATATGACCGTTGGCAATCGCCTGTTGGATATAGGCCATCTCATTGCCCAGCAGGGCAGGCTTGTTGAATTGGATGGTGTACTCAGCCATAATCTAATTTTGTGTGCCTGCAGGGGGATTGAACCAGCGGTGATACCAGAGCTCGCATTGTTCGGTCAGGAAACCGCACTGTTGGTACAGGCGCTGCGCGGCGATGTTCCTGCCCTGAGTAATGACCGTAACAGCTGTCAAATCTTGCGCTGCAAACCAGTCCAGCGCCGCATGGATCAGCCCTGCGCCAATTCCCAACTTGCGGGCCTTGGGGGAGATGCCTAATAAGCCAATCTGACCATGATCGGGGTAGACATGGCAGGTGATGTATCCGGCCGCTTGCCCTTGATGTTGCGCTACCAACACCACCTGGGCATACCCTTTACAGCTCTCTTCGATCCAGGTTTCATATAATCGGGTGCACAGCTCACGTGGGAAACGCCGATCAAAATAAAATCGCGTGTCGGTATAGATATCGCCCGCAATCTCCTTCAATATGCCGATGTCATCCGCCCCCGCCGGGCGAATAACGCGCGGGGTGTCATTCTCTACCGCCGCAGCCTGAGAATTGTTGCGCCAGGATAAAGTCATGCGAATGTCGACCAGGGAGTATTTGTATCTTTCGGCCAGCAGGATGGTCTGCGGATCTTGCGACTCGGCCAGGAAGTACAGGCAATCGATCCGGTTTTCGGCGCACCAGCTTTCCGCCCTATCGGCTGTATCGCTCGATAGGCTGCTCGACAACAGGCGGGCAATGCGCATCCCAAAAAAATTGGTGTCCCATTCCAGAAGCCGGCAGATCGGCATTCGTTCTGACTCGCTCATGGTTTCCGTGTTGTCGTCCGGATTGTATAACTGGGCTTATCCATCAGCCGAAAGTACATGCGCGCCAGGTATTCTCCAATGATTCCCAGAGCAAAGAGCTGCGCGCCGGAGAAAATCGCCACGATCGAGGCGAGAAAGGGAAATCCGGGAACACTTCCACCCTGAATTAAGTACCTGCCTACTACATAGATCAAGACAAAAATCCCGAACAGCGTGAAGGCAAAACCGACCAGGCTGGCGATCTGCAGTGGGAAGGTGCTGAAGCCGGTCATCATGTTCATCGCATGGGTGATCAGCTTGCGAAATGTATAGTTGGACTCTCCAATGCTTCGCGGGGCCTGCGTTACCGGCACGCTGCCAAAACGGGATGTTCCCCAGGCAAGCAGGATATCTATCGAGACGTATGGCCCCTGGAAATTCTGAAAGGATTTGCCGACCTCAGACCGGAAGATGCGAAAAGCACTGACTTTCCTGGCATTATCCGCGCCCATCACCGTTTGCAGGGCCATTTTGGTGATTTGCGAAGCCAGGTCTCTCCATAAGCCGTGCTGCTCGCGCTCCGGCGTCCCATAGACCACATCAAAATCATTCTCCAGCAAGGCGGTCCAAAGCTTAGGGATTTCTTCTGGTGGGTTTTGCAGGTCATCGTCCATTGTGATGATCAGCGAATACTGCGCCTCCCGGATACCGCAGAGCAGCGCATTATGCTGGCCATAATTTTTCATCAAGTTCAAACCGGTAACCCACGAATAGCTCACAGCCAGATCGGCAATGACAGCCCAGCTCTGGTCTGTGCTTCCGTCATTGACCAGGACCACTTCGTATTGGGTCGCAAGCGACGGCAGCACCTTCTCCAGGCGTTCAACCAGCTCCGCCAGTGTCCTCTCGCCATTGTAGACGGGGATCACCACAGAGCAGGTATGGGGTTGGTTTGGGTGGGTCAGGCTGATCATGGTGGCTGCCAGGCAAGCATTCCAATCGTCACGAGGTACATTGCTACGGGGTTGAACAACCGATCTTCTGCCGGATGGATTGAATCACCCCATCCGGATCATCCGGGCGGGCGGTTCTTTGGTCCACCCGATCCCAGGTCTCACAAAGCGGTATCCGCATGACTGGGGTCATTTCCAAAGCCTTCTGCGAATACTCGCGCGCCTTATCCCACTGCCCGGTCATGGCGTATCCTTCGATAAACGGCAGGAATTCGGCTGCGTTGTTCCGGTCTACCCCGGAAAGATACTGCGCTGCGCGGTCGCCTGCGTCGGCGGCTGCCTGCCAATCACCCAGCTGTTGGGCCAGATCAGCCTGCTGGAAATAATAACACCAATCCGGCTCTGGCTGGCGTCCAAACACACTTTCAGGTGGGTATGCCGGCGCGGCAGGCTGTAGAATGACCAGGCCAGGGATCGGAAAAAGGCAGTAAATCCTGGTAGGACTTGGGTTGTTTGGGGATTTGCCGGTCGGTTTCCGGATCGACCACGCGCAGGCAGCTCGGAGGATTGTAGTAGACTACCAGGGCTTGAGAAGTGCTGCCTTCAAATAACTGGCCGCGATAATCCTGCCGGATAGGCACGTCTTCTCTCAGCTCTTTCAGCCATGACCCAAGCCGGGATTCCAGGGTATAGAGCAGATAGGACATATTTTGGGTGTGGTTGTCCGGATCGTAGAGCCAGTTCAAAGGCGCCGTCATGGTGAAGTCACTGTAGTATGTGAAAGGCCAGTCGGCCGTCAGGATGGTCGTACCCGGCTGCAGCCCCGGAACACGCCAGCTGAGCTGCCAGAAATACGCTTTTTGCTGCAGCCATTCCTGGCGGTAATAATAAGCATTCTGCAGATGATACCCCACCGCCAGGCCAATCAACCCGGCAACCAGGATCACTTTCAACCGGGTATGCCCGCGGATCAATTCCAGCAACCCGACGAGCAGAATGCTGGCGCCAAACATCATCGGCAGGGTAAAGCGGTCCCAGGGATACTGCAGCGTGATCGGCAGGTCGGTCATCCAGAAGGGAATGCCTCCCAGCAGCAGCGCCAAACCTCCCAGCAGAATAGCCTGCCAGGCCCAATTTCGACTGCCCGGTTTCACTGCGCCAGGATCGGTAATTGGTAGAGCGCCGGCAGCGTTGAGATCGTCCGGTTGCAAGCGCGAGAGGTAAAACCAGCTCAGAGCAAACCCCAACAAGATCAGGCCAAAGAACAGGCCCGTGTATACCGACCCCAGAGTATTAAAGTCTGGCGGGATGAACACGGTCCCCCAGGCGCCAAAACCAGTCTCCAGCATGTCTTTGATAACCGTCCCGGCCAGCGCAATCAACCCCGCCAGCGGATCGGATTGCAGCAGGTTAAAGATACCCACTTCGCCGCGCGGGGTAACATGGATGAACAAGCGCCAGCCCAGAAAACCCAGCACCAGCAGCAGAAACGGCAGCCAGTATAGCAGCGTTCGGGAAAGGCGGCGCTTTCGGTTGCTTTCTACCTCACCCAGCACCATCCATAAGAGCACCACCCGCAGCAGTTCTAACCCGAAATAATACTCAACGGCAAAAAGAGCATAAACAGCCAGCAGCCAGGAAACCGGCATCAATACCCAGAAGCGGCGCGGCCTACGCACCGCCAGCAGAGACAGGGTCAAGGACACCAGGGAGATGGTATACAGAAGCCATACATGGCTGTAGGTCACAGCAATATACTGCTGCGTAAAGCCCGGGTAGACCGCAAAGAGCAACGCCATCCAGGCCGTCTGCATAGTCTTATTTGGCCACAGGGTGCGCAGGAACCACCAAAAAGCCAGGCAGCACAGCCAGCGCGCCAGGATGCCGAAAATTTGCCAGGCCAGAGTAGAATCGCCGAACAGTGAGGTAGTCAGGTAAAACAACCCGCCCAACAGTGGACGGTCGACCGAGAAGGACTGCATAACCCCTTCCGGCCCCAGCTTGTGATAGAACCAGATGCTTGACCAATCATCCCAATAAAACCCCATCTTGGGAGCCAGCCAACCAAAACTCAGCAGGCAAAGCAGCAGCAAAGCAAACGGCACGCTCTGCCTGCTAAATTTTATCCGAGAGATCATCCCACCAAATGCGCTTCGACCCATCCGGTCACGCTCGCCAGCGCCTGCTCCAGGTTGGCTGCGTCTTTCCCGCCGGCCTGGGCCATGGTCGGGCGCCCGCCGCCGCTGCCGCCCAGGGGGGCAGCCACATGTTTCACCAGCTCGCCGGCATGCAGTCCGCGTTTTACCAGGTCTTCGGACACGCTGGCCACCAGGGCCGGGTGCCCATCCGGGGAAACGGAAGCCAGCACAGCGACACCACTCGGATAGCGCTGGCGGAAGCGATCGGTCATCGCCCGAGGGTCTCAGCATCCACATCGTCCAGAGTGGCAGTCAAGACACGCACGCCCTTAACTTCCGCCGCCACATCCAGGTGTCGGATCATGGCATTTTGTGCCTGCAATTGCTTAAGGCCGGTGATTTGCTTGCGGGCTTCGCCCAGGTCGGCCATTAAATCCTGGATTTTCAGCGTCACTTCATCCTGAGGAGCCGAGAGCAGGTCGGAAGCCTGCTTCAATACGCGGAAGCGGCGCTTCACCAGCTCGTAAGCGCCCCGCCCGGTGACCGCTTCGATGCGGCGGATGCCGGCGGCTGCGCTGCCTTCGCTGGTGATCAGGAACAGGCCGATATCGCCGGTCTCGTCGACATGCGTGCCGCCGCACAGCTCGTAGGAGAAAGGATCTCGCCCCTCCGATGGTGATCGTGCGCACGATCTCGCCGTATTTTTCGCCAAACAGGGCCATCGCGCCTTCATCGATCGCCTGCTGCAGGGGTTTGATAGTTGATATTCAGGTTGTAGTCGCCCAGGATATCCCGGTTGACGCCGGCTTCGATCTGCTCCAGCTGCTTCCGCCGTCACGGCCTGCGGGTGGGTGAAGTCGAAGCGCAGCCGGTCCGGCGCCACCAGCGAGCCTGCCTGGCGGGCGTGCTCGCCCAGCACAGTGCGCAGCTCGGCATGCAGCAGGTGCGTGGCGGTGTGGTTGCGCATGATATCCTGCCGGCGCTGGGCGTCCACCCGGGCAATCGCCATGTCGCCTACTGCGGGCTCGCCTTGCACTACCTCGCCGACGTGCACGATGATCCCGGCGGCCGGCTTGCGCATTTCCACCACCGGATCTCCCAGGCCGGCTCGTCGGCAGACACGATCGTGCCGGTATCCGACACCTGGCCGCCCGATTCGATATAGAAGCCGGTTTCAGGCAGCATCACCTCCACCCGGTCGCCAGGCTGAGCTGCGACAACCGGCTTGCCATCGCGCACCATCGCCAGCAGCGGTCCTTCCACTTCCAGCCATTCATAAGGGTCATAAACCACGCCTCTGCAGCTGCAGCTTGCCCTGCTCTTCCAGCCCGGTCATCAGATTCCCGGTAAATATCGACATCCTCGCCGCCCAGCGGACCAAAGGCTTCGCCAGCGCCGGAAGCCAGGCGGTGTTCTTCCATGGCCTGACGGAAGCCGGCTTCATCCACATCCAGCCCTGCTCGCGGGCAATATCCCGCGTGATTTCCAGCGGCAGGCCGTAGGTGGCATACAGGTCGAAAGCCTGCTCGCCCGGCAAGACGCTGCTCGCCGTGCGCCATCAAGCGATCCAGCACGATCTCCAGCTTGGCCACCCCGCTGTCCACCGTGCGCTGGAAGCGTTCTTCTTCGCGCGTCAGGTTATCCAGGATCGCCTTGCGGTTGCGCACCAGCTCGGGATAAAAGTCGCCGTAGTTCTCGATCACTTTCTCCGCGACACTTGGCCAGGAAGGGCTCGTGCAAGCCAATTTTGCCGCCAAAGCGCGCCGCCCGGCGGATGATCATGCGGCAGACGTAATTGCGCCCGGTATTGCCCGGCACCACCCCGTCGGCAATCAAGAAGGCGGCCGCCCGGCGTGGTCGGCGATCACCCGGTAGGGGGTGAAATTTGCCTCGCGCTCTGCATCGCTGTGCCCGGTCATCTGCTGCACGCTATCCAGCAGCGGCGAGAACAGGTCGGTCCGGTAGTTCGAGTCTGACATCCTGCAGCACCGAGACAATCCGCTCCAATCCCATGCCGGTATCGACGTGCTTGGCCGGCAGCGGCTCCAGCTTGGTCGGGCTCAGCCGGTTATATTGGATGAACACCAGGTTCCACAATTCCAGGAAGCGGTGCACATCGCCATTCACCTGGCAAACATGCCCCGGAACGTCCTGCTTGTCGCAGTACTTCAGCCCGCGGTCGATATGGATTTCACTGCACGGACCGCAGGGCCCGGTCTCTGCCATCTCCCAGAAATTATCTTTGCGCCCGAAGAACAGCACGTGATCCGGGTTGATACCCGGCTGCTTGCGCCAGGCATCTGCGGCTTCTTCATCCTGCGGGATATCTCCCTTATCGTCCTCGAAAACAGGTGGCCCACAGATCGTCTTTTCGCAATCCCCAGACATCGGTCAGCAGCTCCCAGGCCCAGGCGATGGCTTCCTTCTTGTAATAATCGCCAAACGACCAGTTGCCCAGCATCTCGAAGAAGGTATGGTGGGTATCGTCCCGGCCCACATCATCCAGGTCGTTATGTTTGCCGGCCACGCGCATGCACTTCTGCGAGTTCGCCGCCCGGTGTATACGGGCGCTTATCGGTGCCCAGGAACACATCCTTGAACTGCACCATGCCGGCATTGGTGAACAGCAGAGTCTGGTCGCCGCCGGGCACGAGCGAAGATGAAGGCACAAAGGTATGCCCCTGTTCGACAAAGAAATCGATAAAATCCTGGCGGATCTGGGTTGCAGATCGTTTCACAGCAGTCATTCTGGCTCCTGAAATAAAATCCAAGCGTGTTGCTTATTATCCTGGGCGAACATTATAAGCCTTATAAGGAAAGCGGGCAAGGCAACGCCCGCCGGATTGCCTCAGGACCGGGTACAATTGACCCGTTTATCCCGGTGATATTTTCCTGGTTTTATATCCCGGGTGCTGTAGCCATCGCCGCCGCGCTGACCGACCGCTTAATCGCTTTCTGGTCAGTGCGCTTGATCGGTTTCTTTTGGTGGCAATACCTGGAAGGAAAAAATACTTCGCTACATGTCTAAGAACAGTTTGCGTTATCTCTACTTTGCCGTTTTCACCTCCGGGATGACAACCCTGGCGATCGAGCTGGCTGCCTCGCGTCTGCTGGGCACCGTTTTCGGCACCAGCAACCTGGTGTGGGCCAGCATTATCGGCCTGATCCTGATCTACCTGACCCTGGGTTATTTCATCGGAGGGCGCTGGGCGGATCGTTCGCCGTACCCCACTACCCTATATACCATCCTGGCCTGGGGCGCCTTCCTCTCTGGACTGGTGCCATTTGTGGCCCGGCTGGTGCTGCTACCGGCTGCCGATGCTTTCGACCAGCTGCAGATCGGCGTGCTCTTGGGCTCTTTTGTTGCGGTGCTGATTTTATTCAGCGCGCCGATTACTTTGTTGGGTACTGTCTCGCCTTTTGCTGTCCGCCTGGCAATCGTAGATCCGCTGCACGCCGGTCAGGTATCCGGCCGGGTGTACGCCATATCCACCTTGGGCTCCTTTGTCGGGACTTTCCTGCCGGTGCTGGTATTCATCCCGCTGGTCGGGACGACCTGACCTTCCTTTTGTTCAGCGGGTTCCTGCTGCTGGTTGCCCTGGTCGGGCTGGGTCTGGCAGCCGGCTGGCGGCGAGTCCTGTTGTGGGCCTGGATGCCCCTGGTGCTGGCGATTCTGGCAATCCTGTTCATAAACCGCCCGCTAAAAACCTCGCAGAACCAGATTTATGAAACAGAGTCGGCCTATAACTATATCCAGGTGCTTGAAAAAGACGGCTACCGTATGCTGCGCCTGAATGAAGGCCAGGGCATCCACTCGATGTGCCACCCCACCCAGCTGGATTATGCCGGGCCGTGGGAGCAGTTCCTGGTAGCCCCATTCTTCAATCCTGCACCATTTAAGCCGGAAAACCTTCAGCGCATGGCGATTGTCGGCCTGGCGGCAGGCACCCTGGCCCGCCAGGCGACGGAGGTTTTCGGCCCGGTGACTATCGATGGTTACGAGATCGATCCCGAGATCATCCGCGTCGGTCAGGAATATTTTGGCATGAGCATGCCCAACCTGAACCCGATCGCCCAGGATGGCCGCCTGGGATTGGCAGCCAGCAGAGAGCCCTACGACCTGATCGCTGTCGATGCTTACCGGCCCCCGTATATCCCCTGGCACCTGACCACGCGGGAGTTCTTCGAGCTGGTGCGCAATCGACTGACCAGCGATGGGGTGGTCGCCATCAATGTGGGCCGTGCCCCCGGTGATCGTCGCCTGATCGACGGTCTGGCAGCTACTCTGCAAGCTGTCTTTCCCTCGGTGTATGTCATGGATATCCCGAACACCTTCAACTCGATGATCTATGCCACCAACCAACCGACCCAGATTTCCGACCTGTATCAAAACTACCTTGACCTGCAAACCCGTGACGATGTTAACCCCTTATTGATGACAGCCCTGGAGCGCACAATCGTCAACCAGCAAACCACGCCCCAGAACGGCGGGGTTTTCACGGATGACAATGCACCTATCGAATGGATCACTAACAACATGGTATTAAATTACGTATTCTTTGGCGATATGGAGAGCTTACGATGAGCACACCGCAAAACACTCCCACCCTGTACCGCATCCTATCCTGGGTAGTCACCCTGCTGATCCCGGTTGCCCTGGTGCTGAGCGCGGTCCGCTTATTGATGACCCCGGCGTTTTTGCACTTCGAGTACAGTACCCCGAACTTTCCGGAGGATTTCTATGGCTTTACTAAAGCCGATCGCCTCCAATGGTCAAAGATCGCCGTGGAGTACCTGGTGAATAACGAAGGCATCGAGTTCCTGGGCGACCTGCAGTTCCCGGACGGCTCTCCGTTGTATAACGAGCGCGAGCTGCGCCACATGGTGGATGTCAAAAACACGGTCGAAGGGGCTTTGGCGGTATGGTATGGATCTCTGGCAGGGCTGTTTGGGCTGGGTCTGTGGGCCTGGATTGGCCGCTGGTGGCCCATTTTCCGCGGTGGAGTGGCACGCGGCGGGCTGCTGACCGCCGGACTGGTCGGTTTGCTGATTGCTTTCGTGCTGGTGTCGTTCGGGGTGTTGTTTGTCGCCTTCCACAACATCTTCTTCGCATCCGGCACCTGGCTATTCGAGTACACCGATACGCTGATTCGCTTATTCCCGGAGCGCTTCTGGCGGGATATCTTTATCTACGTAGGCCTTTTCTCACTGGCAACGGGCCTGGGGCTGTATTTCATTTTTCGTAACAAGAAATAAAAGCAAAGCCGGGTGCATCAACTTGCGATGCACCCGGCTTTTGATTCCTGCTCGTTCGCCTTACTTGGCCGCGCCTTGCTTGGCGACGGCTTCGGCAGCCTTCTTGACCGCCTCCGGGTCGCCCAGGTAGTAGCTCTTGACCGGCTTTAAGTTGGCATCCAGCTCATATACCAGCGGCACTCCGGTGGGGATGTTCAGCTCAACGATGTCGGCATCGGAGATATTATCCAGGTATTTCACCAGCGCCCGCAGGCTGTTGCCGTGGGCTGCAACAATGACGCGCTGCCCGGATTTTACCGCCGGGGCAATCGTGCTGTGCCAGTAGGGCAGCATGCGCTCCACGGTCAGCTTAAGCGACTCGCAAGCCGGCAGCTGCTCTTTCGTCAGCCCGGCATAGCGCCGGTCGAAATGCGGATGGCGCTCATCATCCCATTCCAAAGCCGGCGGAGGCACATCATAGCTGCGCCGCCAGATCTTGACCTGCGCCTCGCCAAACTTCACGGCCATCTCCGCTTTGTTCAAACCCTGCAGAGCGCCATAATGACGCTCATTGAGCTGCCAGGCATTGATCACCGGCAGCCACTCCAGGTTCATCTCTTCCATCACAATCCACAGTGTCTTGACCGCCCGTTTCAGTACCGAGGTGAAGGCCACATCGAATGTGTAGCCGCCTTCCATAAGCAGCCTGGCAGCAGTATGTGCTTCCTGCTCGCCTTGCTCGGTCAGCCCAACGTCCGTCCAGCCGGTAAAACGGTTTTCCAGGTTCCAGGTGCTTTGCCCGTGGCGCAGCAGGACCAGCTTGTATGCAGTAGACATATCTTTTATCCTCTCAATTTTGACAAATTAAGAGGCGCATCCCGTAAAAAATCAGTCACCAGGGAGACGCCTCTTGAGTTCTATAGAATTAGGAAGGAGCAACCCGGCTTATCGGCCGCCCCTGGCGTTCTGGATCCGCTACCGGATCGCCTTTTCAGTCTCCCGATCGAAGATGTGCATATTGTCCATATTGAAGACCATCTGCACATGCTGGTCAAATTGATAGCGAGAGCGTGGATCGACGCGGGCGACAAAGCTGTGCTCGCCGTTCTTCAGATAGGCGAAGATCTCGTTACCCATCAGCTCGGTCACATCCACAATAGCTTCCACCGGTTGGGCTTTGATGTTGGACGGAGTGAATTCCGGATTGTGAATGTCTTCCGGGCGGATGCCAAAGATCACGTCCTTACCTTCATAGGGCATATACACGCCGGCTCGATCGGCTGGAATTTCAATATTGAAAGAGCCGCCATCTACGAACAGCTTACCGTCGCTCTTATTCAACTTGGCAGGGAAGAAGTTCATCGCTGGGGAGCCGATGAAGCCAGCCACGAACAAATTATCCGGCCGATCGTAGAGGGATTGCGGGGTGTCGATTTGCTGCAGCAGGCCCTTATTGATCACCGCGATGCGGGTGGCCATGGTCATGGCTTCCGTCTGGTCGTGGGTCACATAGATGAAGGTGGTTTGGAGCTGCTGGTGCAGCTTGCTGATGCTGGCGCGGGTTTCTACCCGCAGCTTGGCATCCAGGTTCGAGAGCGGCTCGTCAAAGAGGAAAACCTTTGGCTCGCGCACGATGGCCCGACCTACTGCCACACGCTGGCGCTGGCCGCCGGATAGCTGGCGGGGTTTGCGATCGAGCAAGTGGCCGATGCCCAGGATATCAGCCGCCTTCTTAACCCGGCGCTCGATCTCTGCCTTGGGGGTCTTGCGCAGTTTCAGGCCAAACGCCATGTTATCGTACACCGACATGTGCGGGTACAGGGCATAGGATTGGAACACCATGGCGATATCCCGATCTTTCGGGGCGACATCGTTTACCACATGGTCGCCAATCATGATTTGCCCGTCACTGATTTCTTCCAGCCCGGCCAGGCAGCGCAAGGCAGTCGTCTTGCCGCACCCCGACGGACCTACCAGGACCAGGAATTCTTTGTCTGCAATCTCGATGTTCAGATCGTTAACCGCGATCACATCACCAAATCTCTTGTAGACATGGTCAAACGTAACACTAGCCATTGATTAATCTCCTCTCTCCAATTTGGGGAATATAGTGACTAAATTATATCGCACACTAAAAATATTGCAACCTGTTGTTTATCACATTTTTTTGTACTCCCACATTCATACTTGTCGATTTTGCCGCCAACATATAGAATGGATACATGACCGGCGACGATATCAGCCCCATCCGCAAGCAGTACCTGGAAATCAAGCGCCAATATCCGGACGCAATCCTTTTTTTTCGCCTGGGCGATTTCTACGAGACATTTGACCAGGATGCCGAGATAGCTTCTCGTGAGCTGGATATCGTCCTGACCTCGCGCAACGTGGCCAAGGGTAATCGCGTGCCGATGGCCGGTATTCCCCACCACGCGGCAGAAAACTACCTGGCGCGCCTGATCGAAAAGGGTTTCCATGTTGCCATCTGCGAGCAAGTCGGCGAGCAGCCGGTCAAGGGTCTGTTCCCACGCCAGGTCACCCGCGTGGTCACACCCGGGACTGTGATTGAGCCGGGTTTACTGCCGGGCGATGCCAACAATTACCTGGCCTGCGTGGTGCTCGGGGATGCAACCGATAATCCGGACACACCCGGCGGGGCGCTGCAGCATGCCGGCGTGGCCTATGTCGATATCACCACCGGTGAGTTCTCCGCCACGGAGCTTTCCAGCCCAGAAATCCAGGCCACCTTACGTGCGGAGCTGGCGCGCCTGAACCCGGCGGAGGTGCTCTTCCCGCTCGGACAGACATTGGGCGAATTCTTGCCTGGGCATACCACACCCTGGACGGCCTGGCGCTTCGAGCTCGGCCGCTGCCAGGAAACCATCCTGCAGCATTTCGACGCCGCCTCCCTGGATAGCTTTGGCTTGCGCGGATTAAGCCTGGCCGTGCGCGCCACTGGCGGCATCCTGCAATACCTGGCAGAGACGCAGCCGGCTGCGCTGCGCCTGCTCACCTCCCTGAGCACTTATTCCCTCTCCGATTTCATGACCCTGGACGCCGCTACCCGGCGCAACCTGGAGCTGACCGAAACCCTGCGCGGCGGATTGCTGAAGGGCTCACTGCTGGGCGTGCTCGACCAGACGGTGACCGCCATGGGCAAGCGTTTGATGGTTTCTTGGGTGAGCAAACCCTTACTGTCGGTCGAGCGCATCCGCGCCCGGCTGGATGGCGTCGCATTATTTCACGACGACGGGATGCTGCGGGCCGAAATCCGGGCAGCTTTGAAACCACTGAATGACCTGGAGCGGCTTACCAATCGGGTCATCTCAGGCCATGCCCAGCCCCGCGACCTGATTGCCATGCGCCAGACCCTGTCCCAGCTGCCCGGGCTAAACCTCCTGCTCCCGGAGAGCTCTGTCGCCCTGTCTGATCTGTTGCGCGATTTCCAATTGTGCACAGATGAACTGCAGCTGCTGAGCAGAGCCATCGATGACGAACCACCGGCTACACTGCAGAACGTTGGCGTGATCCGTCCGGGGTTCTCAGCCGAGCTGGACGGCGTGGTGGAGCGCTCGCGCCACGCCCGCGAGTGGATTGCCAACCTGGAAAACGTCGAGCGCGATCGCACCGGCATCCGCTCGCTGAAAGTCGGTTACAACAAGGTCTTTGGCTATTACATTGAAATTACGCATGCCAACACCGGCCAGGTGCCGGCAGAGTACATCCGCAAACAAACCCTGGTCAATGCCGAGCGTTATATCACCCCGGAGATGAAGGAATACGAAACCCTGGTGTTGAACGCCGAAGAACGCATCCGGGAAATAGAAACCCGGCTGTTCCGCGAAGTCTGCGGACGGTTGGGGGAAGCGGCTCACCGCCTGCTATCCACGGCGCGCGTCCTGGCGGAGCTGGATGTGCTGGCCGCGCTGGCCGAATCGGCCGCGCGGGGTGGCTATGTCCGCCCGGAAGTCTTCGACGAGGATGTGATGGAAATCTTCGAAGGCCGCCACCCGGTGGTGGAGCAGAGCCTGCACGGCGAGCGTTATGTCCCCAACGATGTCGCCTTCGAAACCGGCGAGCGCATCCGGGTGATCACCGGTCCCAACATGAGCGGCAAGTCCACCTACTTGCGCCAGGCAGCCCTGGTAACCCTGATGGCCCAGATGGGCAGCTATGTGCCGGCCCGGTCGGCTCGCATTGGCCTGGTGGACCGCATCTTCACGCGCATCGGTGCACAGGACGAGATTCACGCCGGCCAATCCACTTTTATGGTGGAAATGGTGGAGACCGCCAATATCCTGCATCATGCTACGCCGCGCAGCCTGCTGATCCTGGACGAGATCGGTCGCGGCACCAGCACATACGACGGCGTATCCATCGCCTGGGCGGTGATCGAATACATCCACAACCACCCGCGCCTGCGCGCCAAGACCCTGTTCGCCACACATTACCACGAGCTGACCCAGCTGGCCGACTTGCTGCCAGGGGTGCGCAACTATAACGTGGCTGTCAGCGATGCCGACAACCGGGTTGTGTTCCTGCATAAGATCGTCCCGGGCGGCGCCGACCGTTCTTACGGCATTCACGTTGGCCAGCTGGCCGGGCTGCCACGCCCGGTAGTGCAGCGCGCCAACGAGATCTTGCACCTGCTGGAGGCATCTTCCGGGAAGGCTGTTCGTCTGAACCCGATTGCCGCCCGCCAACTGGCTCTGTTCCCAGAGACGAATCCCCTGCTGGATGAAATCCGCTCTCTGGACGTTAATTCCCTCTCGCCCATCGAAGCGCTCAACCTGCTATACGAATGGCAACGCCGTTTCCTGGAAAAATAAGGCCTACAGAGCCTTGATCAGCATCCTGCAAAGGCTGCTGCCCAACAGGGCGCAGCCGTCGGTCGGCATGTAGTGGCTGGCAGAAGCATCGAACAAAACCTGGAAGGATCCCGGCAGGTCTTCATCGCCTTCCCAATAAACCACCAATAATGGCATGCGCGGCAGCGCCTGAAAACGATAAGCCAAAGCGCCGGGTGACAGGCTGCCGGTGGATTGCACTTCACCCTGCAGCCTGGCGGCTGCCCGCTCGAAATCTTCTCGCTGCTGGATCGCACGCCGCAGCTCACCCCCGGTATATCCCTGGAACGCCTGATTGTAGAAGCGGCCGTCTGGCAGCTCGGAAAAGGATATCCATTGCCCGGCAATTGGAGCGCCATCGGCGGTATAGAAATGGTACATCAGCATCGCCTGGGTGAATGCGGGCAGCTCCTGACCATCGCTCGCCTGGCTGGCAATAAAGCCCGGCAGCGATACTTGCACACTTTGCAGCCAAAATTGAAGGGTTAGATATCCTGCCTCGCCGCTCCCCGCCGGGTGGTAGCTTGCGCCGGTGGTTTTTGCCAGCATCTCCACCGGGCGAGCGGCCAGTGCCTGGCGCAGCTCGTTCGCCCGCTGTACCAGGCGCGTAGGATCCGGGCCTGCTGCTTTCATGGCTGTTCCTCGGTCCCTCCTGGGAAGCCAGCGATCAGCGCAGCCAGTGCTTCGGAGAGTTGCTCAAATACCTCGAATGGACCCAGGCGCTCGGCCGGCGCTTCCTCGAGCTGCCTGGCGCCTAACCCGGTGCGCACCAGTGCCAGGCGGGGTACACCGGCCGCCTGCCCGGCCAAAAGGTCGCTGTACATGTCACCGATCAGCAAAGAGTCTGCCAGGTCTAACGACAGCTCGCGGGCGGCTTGCTCGATCAATCCTGGGCGTGGCTTGCGGCAGTTACAACCATCCTCCGGCTTATGTGGGCACATATAAATACCATCGATTCTTCCCCCTGCGCTTTCAATTACTTCCCGCAGCCGCCGGTTGATCTCCTCGGCAATCTCCAAAGAGATAAGCCCCCGGCTGACTCCGGCCTGGTTGGTCACTACGACGATTTTGTAAGGCAGGCCGTTCAACTTTTTCAACGCCTGGATGGCCTGCGGGAAAATTTCCACATCTGCCCAGCTGCGCACATATTGCGGACGATTGGCGATAATCACGCCATCCCGATCGAGGAAGATAGCCGGTAGCATGCTGCAAATTATAAAGCACGTGACCGGAAATCACCTCGAACGTTTTAGCGCGCTTGACTATATTATATTATTTAGATAAAATTCATCAATATCTCAACTTGAAGGAAATTTTTCGATGAGCGACACCCCCATTGATCTCAAGGAAAACCTTGGCAGCCGGCGCCTGCCCAAGCTGCGCATGGCTGATTTCCCTAACGCGGATGCCATCGTAAGGCAGGGTTTACTGGCGGCTCCACGCTCGCCTGATGCCGTCGATATTTTACTGGTCAATCCGCCCACCCCGGATGGCGGCTTGTGGATTCGCACCCAGCACCGGGTTGGCAGGCGCACCCGCGAGAACATGGTTTGGCCGCAGGTATCCCTGGCCCAGATGGCCGCATTGCTGCACCCGGTCTATTCACTCAAAATCATCGACGCCAATGCCGAACGCATCGGATGGCCTGAATTTACCCGTTTACTGGAGAAATACCAGCCGAAATACTACTTCACCCAGCTCACGGCTCCTACGCTGGAGAACGACCTGTATGGCTGTTTTCTGGCCAAAGCGCGCGGCGCCCGTACGATTGCCTTTGGGACACACATTACGCCCATCCCCGTTGAAACCATGCGCCCCTACCCCAGCCTGGATTTTGGGTTGGTCGGCGAACCAGACCTGGCGCTGCGTGACTTGCTGGATCATCTGGAGAATAAAATCGATCAACGCTCCCCTGAAATCCAGCAAATATTTGCCAATCACGATCCCGCATACCAGCCTGCCTACAACGAAGATGGAACGCTAAATATGTACGGGATCAAGGGTCTGGCCTGGCGCAAGGGTGAAGAGATCGTGGTGAATTTTCCGCGACCCTTCATCAACAGCCTGGATGAGCTGCCTATCCCCATGCACGAGCTGCTGCCGCTGGATAAGTACCGCATGCCCCTGATCAAAGGGCCATTCACCTTTATCGTTACCAGCCGCGGCTGCCCAGCCGGCTGCACCTACTGCATCAAGCATGTCAGCTACCAGTATTCGGCGCGGGTTCGTTCGCCGGAACTGATCATGGAGGAAATCTGGCAGCTCAAAAAACTCGGCATCAATAATATCCACATGTACGCCGATCTCTTCACCGTCAATCGCCAGCAGGTGATCGATCTGTGCCAGATGATGATCGAGCAAAAACTCGATGTCCACTGGACATGCAACAGCCGGGTGGACTACGTTGACGAAGAAATGCTGGCCTTGATGGGGAAAGCCGGCTGCCGGCTGATTTCCTGGGGCATCGAAAGCGGAAACGAGCAAATCCTCAAGCATGCCCGTAAAGGCGCCTACCCGGATAAGGCCGAGCGCGCATTGACCTGGGCCAAGAAAGCCGGGATCATGAATTGGGGGTACTTTATCATCGGCCTGCCCGGCGAAACGGAAGCGACTATCCGCCAGACGATCGATTTCGCCAAAAAACTTCCCCTGGACATTGCCCTGTTTCACGTGGCCGCCCCCTACCCTGGCACGCCCTTCTTTTTCGAAGTGGTCAAAGAAGGCTGGTTCCGCCCAGGCACCCGTTGGGAGCAGGTCGACATGGATAAAGGCACGGTGTTGGATTACCCGCAGATGTCCGCCGAGCGCCTGCTCTACTGGCAGAAGCGCGCCTTCCGCGAGTGGGCCTTCCGCCCTGGGCCAATCTTCACCTACCTTAAAATGCTTACCACCGATTGGTCGACGATGAAGACAGCCCTGAATGTCGGTCTTCAGCACCTGAGCTGGGCATCCACCGATAGCGGTGCACCGGTGGGGAACGGATAATCCATAAAAAAACAGACGGTCATCCCGTCTGTTTTTTTATATTTATTGATCTTTACCTGCCGGTGCGAACTTTGTGCTGCAGCGTCCGGTCCAGGATCGCTTCCATTTCGTCTTTATTGGCAGTTTCGGTTTTACGCCTCTCCTTGCCGGCAACTTCACGAGGGGTGACCTTCGAGCGTTCCATAGCCTCTCGCATTGCCATTTCCATGGCTGTCGGCACGGGCTCTTCTTTTTCAACTTCTTCAGCCTGTGCGGCTGGTCTCGGCGTGTGTTGCTCTTTCAGTACTTCTTTGGCGATCTTAACCGGCTTCTCTTCAAGGGCTTTCATGCTCAGCTTGATCTGTTTTTTGCGCCGGTTGACACTCAGGATTTTGACTTCAATTTCGTCGCCTTCTTTTACCACCTCACCGGGAGTCTTCACGTAGTCGTGAGCCATCTCGCTGATGTGTACCAATCCGGGACGCTCGGCTCCGATATCCACAAAGGCGCCAAATTTTTCCAGGCGAACCACTTTACCTTTAACCACCATATCTTTGTCAATTTCACGCCACTCCAAATCCAGCGGCTTGATCATGGTGAGCTCGATGCGGTCCTTTTTCGGGAATACACGACGCACCCACACATCCACCGTATCGCCGACATGGAGGACATCTTCTACCCGGTTAACCGGCTCTTCTCGAATTTGAGAGATATGCACCACGCCGGGGATTCCGATGCCAATGTCCACCACTGCCCCAGCCAGGGTAGTTTTGACCACCGTACCGGTGAACTTCATTTTTCTTTGAATCTGATTTACGTCGTGGACTTCCACGGTTTCGAGCGCTAAGGCTTCTGCTTCCATAGCACATTACTCCATCAATTTAGGATTTCACATACCACCACAATGGCGGGGGTATACAAGCTGGATTGGCCAGGGCAATGCCTGAATTCAGCGAAAGGTGATTATACCTTGGCGCTGTTGAATTGTCAAAGCTATTTAAATTAAATGTGGCTTATTTCTTTAATATATAGTAGGTGGCCCGCTTATCCCCTACTTTGATCAGCAGGTCATGCGCCACCAGGTCGGCCAGGTCTCGTCGCAGTGTTTCGGGGTGCACTTCCGGGAACAAGTCCTGCAAATCCCGGCTGGTGATGCGCTTGTATTTACTCAAGAAGCCCAGCGCCTTCTCCTGCCTGGGATTGAACTCAATATCGCCGTAAGCTCCCAGGTCGATCTCGGCCGTCTCCAACCGGGTGACCGATTCTCCATACAGCGTTACCCGGAAAGTGCCGGCTACTTCTTCGAAACGCGGCGGTCGCAGGTTTTGCTGCTGCATTACCTTGACAACACGGTCCAACCCATAACCCAACCGCTCAACAAAACCCAGGTCTGAGAGCACCTGGACCAGGACCGCATTACGCGAGAAGCGTGCATCCAGCAGGTTATCCAGGGTAACCGGTCCGGGAAGACCCCCCGGCGACTGCACCTCGATCCGGTCGGCGAAGATATTGAGGTGGATGTTGTCACCTTGCAGGTTGTAGTCCCGGTGAGCAACGGCGTTGACCAGGATTTCACGTACCGCCTCGAGCGGATACTCAGTGGTTTCCTGGCGAGTCAGGCCAACCAGCCGTACCACGCTGCTCAGGTTTTGGCGCGCGAATGCTTCAACCTGGCGCAGCTGCTCGGGCAGCGTGCCAGTGATATCTTTCTTAATAAAACGGTCGGCATACGTCACGCCGGGGAAGCGAGTAGCCAGGATGGTGGCGTTGGGCAACCACTGTTGGGGGAAATGGCCAAATAACAGCAGCGCAGCATAGGTTGGGCGCAGGTCGCGGCTCAGGCAGCCGCGCTGGATCAGCAAGTTCTCTGGCGATTCATCCTCGGGGATGTTCAAAGCCTGGAGATACTCCCTTACTTTTAGCCAGTCCAGGTCTTCCAATTGGGCGTTGCCCGGCACCTGGGACTCAAACTGCACTGCACCGCGCTCCAGTAGAAGCTGACGCAGCTGGCGTGCAGTAAGAGGGTTGGTCTGCGATCCTTCCCGCCCCAGGTAGCGCCCTTCCAGGCTGTAGACATGCGGCAACCCGGGCGGTACGGTGATCCACATTACCTGGTGCTGATCAACTTCGACCACGCGCGGGATCGGCAGCACCAGCGCTGGTTCGGCTAATAGGGCAGCCTGGAATACCTGGTCGCTTGCTTCGTTGGCGTCGCTAACGCCCTGGATATGGCCTGAGCGGGGGGATATACCCACCAGCACGCTGCCACCGATAGAATTGGCCATCCCCACCAGAACGGTGGCCAGCCGCAACACGTTAAAGTCGCTCGGGAACCAGTGCAGCGTCTTATCCATCCCTCGTTCGAGCAGGGACTGGATTTCTACATCCGCCGCATAGGCATCTTTACTCACGACCGGTGTCCCATTATTTCTTGGATCAGCCTGTCAGCAGCTCGCTTACCGGTTCCTGAGCCGGGGGATTCTCGTCCACAACCGGCGCTGCCGTTTTTTTGCGCTTGCTCTGGCTGCGCTTAGGGCGGGCTGGCTCCTCGAGTGCGGGTTGTGGGCCTAATGCGACCTCCAGCACCTCGTCCATATGCTCAACCGGGACGATCTTCATTTCCGTGCGGGCCTTACGAGGGATATCAATCAGGTCCTTGACATTCCGCTTGGGCATGATGACCGTCTTCAGCCCGGCCCGATGAGCCGCCAGAACTTTTTCCCGCACGCCACCCACCGGCAGCACCCGGCCGCGCAGGGTGATCTCGCCGGTCATGCCCACCTCCCGGAAGACTTTACGCCCGGTAAAGGCCGATACCAGGGCCGTGCAGATGGTGATGCCTGCGCTGGGCCCATCTTTGGGGATCGACCCCTCAGGGATATGGATATGGATATCCACCTGTTCGAACAGGCTGACATCGATATTCAACAGGTGGCAGCGCGATTTCATATACGAAAGCGCTGCCTGCGCCGACTCCTGCATCACACTGCCGATCTGGCCAGTGATTTGCAGGTTGCCTTTGCCTTCCAGGATCAGCACCTCAACCGGCATGATCTCGCCCCCGTTCTCGGTCCAGGCCACCGCGGTGGCTACCCCGATCTCGTCCTGCAGCTCGGCTTCCAGGTTGAAGAATACCGGCGGGCCTAGAAAACGCTCCACCGAGGCGATCCCGATCTGCGATGGGACAGCGCTTATGTTCCGCCTTCAGGCGGGCTACTTTCCTGCATATCCGCCCGATCTCTCGCTCCAGGTTGCGCACGCCGGCTTCATAGGTATATTCACGCATGATGCGAGTGACCGCCGGGTCGTGAAAATGCAGCTCGCCGGCATCCAGGCCGTTTTCTTCGAGCTGGCGTGGCAGCAAGAAACGTTTGGCAATCTCCAGCTTCTCTTCCTCAATATAGCCGGGAAACTCAATCAGCTCCATGCGGTCCAGCAAAGCAGGCGGGATCGTATTGGCATTATTGGCCGTGGTAATGAACATGACCTTGGAAAGATCGTAAGCCAGCTCCAGGTAGTGATCCGAAAAGGCGTGGTTCTGCTCCGGGTCCAGCACTTCAAGCAGCGCCGAAGCCGGGTCGCCGCGAAAATCCTGCGCCTAGCTTGTCAATCTCATCCAACATAAACAGCGGGTTGATCGTGCCAGCCCGGCGCATGGTTTGCAGGATACGCCCCGGCAGCGCGCCGATATAAGTGCGCCGGTGGCCGCGAATTTCGGCTTCGTCACGCACGCCACCCAGGGATAAGCGCACGAACTTGCGGCCCAGGGCTTCGGCAATCGAGCGCCCCAGGGAAGTCTTACCGGTGCCTGGTGGGCCAACAAAACACAGGATCGGCTGGCGGGAGCGCTTGGGCTTCAAGCTGCGCACGGCAATGTATTCCAGAATGCGATCCTTGGCACGCGGCAGTCCATAATGGTCACGCTCCAAGATCTTGGCAGCATGTCGTAACATCCAGATTATCGTCCGTAGCAGTGATCCAGGGCAAATCCAGGATCCACTCCACATAGGTGCGGATAATACCCACTTCGGGGGACATTGGCGGCATCTGTGTCAGCCGGTCCACCTCCTTGCAACGCCCGCAGCAGAACCTCTTCAGGCAGCGCCGCCGACTTCGATCCGCGTGCGCAGCTCGAGAACCTCGCGCGCCCAGGGATCGCCTTCGCCCAGCTCGGTCTGGATGACTTTCATCTGCTCGCGCAGGTAAAATTCGCGCTGCGTGCGGTCCACTTCACTCTGGGCCCGGGAGTGGATTTCATCTTCCAACTCCAGGACATCCGCTTCCTTTGCCAGCAATTGGATCACCTTCTTGAGGCGATCCAGGGGATCCAGGACGGCAAGCAGCTCTTCGCGGTCCGCCAGCGGCGGAGCGACGGAGGTGACGATCATATCTGCCAGCCAACCCGGATCTTCAATATTGATAGCATACAGGTAAGCTTCTTCCGGCAGGCTGCGGTCCAACTGCACCACCTGCTGGAACATTTCCAGCGCTGTGCGCATGGTTGCATCGGTCTCCCGATCAACCTCTTCGTCGGAATACACCGGGCGGGCGCGCACCACCAGGTAGGGCTCAAGCTGGGTGAACTCGACAACTTCCACCCTGCGGCGGCCCTGCACCAGGGCCGAGCTGGACCCATCCGGCATGCTCAGCAGACGCCCCACCGCCAGCTCGACGCCAATCGGGAAGAAATCCTGCGGACTGGGATCGTCCACATCCGGATCCCGCTGCGTCAGGGCGATCACCGTGCTGTCGTTGAGCTGGGCTTCTTCTATCGCCAGGATGGATGTCTCCTGGGAAAGAAAAATCGGAGAGACCATATGTGGAAAAATCACCAGGTCGCGCAGGGGCAAGTACGGGACATTCGATCAGCCCGTCATCATCCGGATCTGCATCCGGAACGTTATACAGCTCTTCCGTCCGGCGGTGCAGTGCTTCCCCAAAATCATTTTCATCATCCCGGTAATACCAGTCGTTATTTTTCATTGGGTGTCCCAAACCATTTCAGTTGTTAAACTATGCATGCCTATCCACCCTTTTATACCAGGATTCCCGGCATCCTGCAGCCACAAAAATGCTACCGGTGACTAAAACCAGGGCCCTTCCCTGCGCCAGATGCACAGTTTTATCCAGTGCATCCTCCAGCTCTTCCACGACCGTCACCGGGCATGCATATTGTGCCGCCAGGTCCTTGAGCGTTTCCGGGGCGGCGGCGCGCGGGTGGATGGACTTCGTCACCACTAAATGACTGGCTCGCGGCAACAATTCGGCAAACATTCCAGCGATGTCTTTATCTTCGGAAGCGCCAAATAACAGGATGACCGGCAGTTCCGGGAAATATTCATCCAAGGCCTGGCGCAGTTTGTGTGCCGAATCGCGGTTATGTGCTGAGTCGATCACCACCGGCGGGTCGCGCTGCAGGATTTCAAAACGCCCCGGCCAGGTTGTCTGGCGAAATCCATCTGCAATGGCTTGCGCGGGAATCCCCAGGCCCCGGCGGCGTGCAACCTGTAAGGCGGCATACGCCGTGGCGGCATTTTCTACCTGGTGGGCGCCTAGCAGCGCGATGCGCAGCTCCACCGGCTGCCTGCCAGACTCTGTAGTATCCCAGATCATCAGGGTTTGCCCGCCATCCAAGCGAGCTGGACTCCCGCCGGTAGGTGTAATCGCGGCCCACCTGGGTCAGCGGCGCCCCTCGCTCTGCTGCGATGCGCTCAATCACCTGGCGGGCTTCTTCCTGCTGGGGAGAGGTAACCACGGGACGCCCGGCTTGATGATGCCGGCCTTCTCCCCGGCAATCTCTGCCAGGGTATTACCCAGTATATTGGTATGGTCGTAGGAGATCGAAGTAATCACCGACACCAACGGGTCGACGACATTGGTTGCATCCAATCGCCCGCCCAAACCGACCTCTATCACCGCCGCGTTGACCCCTGAACGGGCAAAGTGCAAGAATGCCAGGGCAGTAGTGATCTCAAAGGTGGTCAGCTTGGTGCCGGCATCCAGGTATGGCCGCACTTCATCCACCAGGGCAGTCAGCTCGCCATGGCTGATCTGCTCGCGGTTGACCTGGATTCGCTCGGCATAATCCTCCAGGTGCGGCGAGGTATACAACCCAACCGTATAACCCGCCGATTGCAGTGCAGAGGCGCAGAAGGCCGCAACCGACCCTTTGCCCTTGGTGCCCGCCACATGCAGGATCGGGTAGGCTCGTTCCGGGTGTCCCAGGTGCTCCAGGAACAGGCGCATCCGGTCCAGGTCAAAATTTTCCGCCGAAAAGACGAATGAGCGCGTCAGGCTGAAGTCTACAAAGGAGTACAGGTAATCCAGGCTATCTTGATAGGACTTTTCAATTTCCATATGAATCAAGGATTTTAATGCCTGCACCCCTTCCAGGCAAGAGGCAGGGAAAAACCCACCCCAAAATGGTAAAATTCAAGCATGCTTTACCGAATCTTTAAATATTTACTCCGAATTCTCGTGATGCTCGTTGTTCTTGCTTTCGCCGTCTTTGCTGTTCCTCGCCTGGTCACTGCCCTGCATGCCTGGAAGAAAGTTATCAGTGTAGAAAGCGCTCCCTCGCGCCGGGTAGCATTGGTCTTCGGAGCAGGACTGATGCGAGACGGCAGCCCCACGGCCGTCCTGCGAGACCGGGTTGCGGTCGCCGCGCAGCTGTACTTCGATGGTAAGGTGGAAAAGCTGCTGATGAGCGGTGACAACAGTAGCATCTACTACAACGAACCTGGGGCAATGATGCAGCATGCCATTGACCTGGGGGTTCCCGAAGAGGCCATCGTCCTGGATTATGCCGGGCGGCGGACTTACGATACCTGCTACCGGGCACGCGACATTTTCGGTGTGCGCGAAGCGATCCTGGTCACCCAGGGTTTCCACCTGCCGCGCGCCCTGTACACCTGCAACCAATTGGGTGTCGCCGCCATCGGTGTTCCGGCGGACTTGCGCCCTTACCTGCGCCGCGCCAGGGTGTTCTGGAACCTGCGTGAAATCCCGGCCACCTTACGGGCATTATGGGAAGTCCACCTGACCCGCCCGTTGCCCATCCTGGGAAATCCGGAACCAATTTTTCCCTCCAATGCCCAATAATACTCAGGAATCATTGCCATGACCAATCGAGCCGAAGCACTTGCCATCGTGCAGGAGTATGTAAAAAATATCAACCTGGTGCGCCATATGCTGGCCGTCGAGGCTGCCATGCAATTTTATGCTGAGAAATTCGGTGAGGACGTCGAATTATGGCGAGTGACCGGCTTGTTGCACGACTTTGATTGGGAAATTCACCCCACCCTGGAAGAGCATCCCCAGGCGGGAACCGCCATCCTGCAAGAGCGTGGTGTGCCGGAAGTCGTTATCCATGCTATCCTGAGCCATGCCGACCACACTGGCGTCCCGCGCCAGACCCGCATGGAGAAAGCCCTGGCTGCCTGCGATGAGATCACCGGCCTGATCACTGCCGTCGCCCTGGTGCGTCCGTCACGCTCGCTGGATGACCTGACAGCTTCCTCGGTGAAGAAGAAATGGAAAGATCGCGCCTTTGCAGCTGGAGCAAACCGCGAAGAAATCGAACATACGACCGCCGAGTTCGGCATCGAGTTATGGCAGCATGTCGATAATGTAATCCTGGCAATGCGACGGATTGCGCCGGAGCTCGGTTTTCGAGAAAACACAACAGAAGTTTGACAATTTTATTGACTTAAGGTACACTCGGGCTGTATATCTATACGAATAACCTATCCGCAACCTGCCCGAGGTTCTTATGCCCACCGAATCCGCTGACGAGCGATCATCTGCTTCGGTTTCCGCCCATATCTCATCCCAGAGCCTGCTTATCCCCACGATCCAGGCCTGGCAAATCTACCTGGAAGACCAGGGCAACTCGATTCACACGGTCAAAGCCTTCACCGCCGATGTGCGCCTGCTGGCCGATTACCTGCCCCCCGACCGGCCGCTCGGCAAGATTTCAACCGCTGACCTGAATAACTTCCTGGACTGGATGCAGAATGGCCGGGGCGTCCCATGCAGCCCCAAGACTCTGGCTCGCCGCATCACCTCGCTCAAAGCCATCTTTCGCTGGTTGCACCAGAATGGCGTACTGCTGATCGACCCGGCAGAAAAAGTACTCCAAAAATCAGTAATCAGCCCGATTCCCCAGGTGCTTACGCCCGAGGAAGTCGATCGCGTGCTGGAGGCTGCTGAAACCCACCGCCGCCTGGCCCGGCCCGACACCCGCCTATTTGCCCTGGTAGCCCTGCTATTGGAAACCGGTATCAAGAAAGGCGAGCTGCTGGCGCTCTCTCCCAACCACATCGACCTGGAGGCCCCCGGTGGGCCAATCTTGTTTGTGCGCTATACCAGCCCGCAGTATCGCTATAAAGAACGCAAGATTGAGCTGACCCAGGATTGGATTGACGCCTATCTGGAATATAAAAGCCAATACGCCCTGGAAGACCGGCTCTTCCCCTGGTCACCGCGCCGCCTGGAGTACCTGCTGGAAGACCTGGGCGAGGAAGCCGGGCTGGACAAGCACCTATCCTTTGATATGTGCCGCTGGACCTGTGCCGTCATGGATTGGCTCTCAGGGATGGATCACAATAAAATCAGGCAGAAGCTAGGCATCTCTAAGATCCAGTGGCGAGAAGTCAGTATGAAGCTGGAAAAACTGGCAGAAGCTTAAACAAAAAAACTGCCGCCGGGTTGGCGGCAGTTTTCTTGTTTAAGCTGATATTAGGCGATTTGCTTAATCCGGAAAGCCAGCACCACAGCCGCGATACCGAAAACGATCATGCCAAATCCGACAACCCACGGGACGGTGGCAGCCGCGAGCAGCGGGGTATCGAAAGCCGAGTTGAGGATCAAGATGCCCAGGAAGATCATCAATGCACCCAGCAGGCCGGCGCCCCAACCGGCACCCTGGAAGGCCTGGATCAACTTACCGATGCCGGAGAAAATGCCCATGAAGCCAAGGATCCAGAGTAGCGACACGGCCAGAGTAAAGGCACCCACTACCGGCGAGGTGAACAGGAACCAACCTGCCACAATGCCGATGAGTCCGATGAAGAGCTTCCAGCCCCAACCCTTGTGGTCGATGAAGATCGACACGATAGCAAAGATGCCATCGAACATCCAGTACAGACCGATCAAGGGTGCGACAACCAGGGAAGTCTTCGCTGGCCAGGCCAGGAACATCAAACCCAGGAGGATGGCGGCGATGCCCTCAACGAGGACCAGCCACCAGGGAATTGCCTTTTGTTGTTGTGTTGCTGCTGTTGCAGTTGCAGTTGCCATATATAAGCTCCTTTTTCTAAAAATTATGATGATTTGTGGTTTATTAAAACCACATAAATTATAGTTAATATTGCCTGTCTCGTCAAGACCGCCTGCGTTTAACCGATATTAATTATCCGATTACAGCAAGCAGGAGGCCGTGAAATCCGCTGCGGAAATGTCAATCCTCGGTAGGCGGTGGTGTTTCAGTCTCAGCTGCCGGCGTTTCTGCGGAAATCTCCGCCGCGGTCTCATCCACCTCTTTCGGCGCCTGCGCCTCAGATACCGAGCGCCAGTCGATGTACACCAGCCACACCGCACCCAGGCCAACCAGGGTGACCAGGAAGCCAATGATCCAACCGGCATACGGGATGGCCGTCACCAGAATATACAGCACCAAACCCAGCAGCAGCGGCCAGAATTTGCCCTTGGCCCTGGGAACAAGGCGCTTGAGGATCAACCGTCCAACCAGGTAAGCAACAATTACTTTGCTGATATAGGCAGCAAACAACCAGAACACAAAGAACGCCAACCCAACTGCCAGCAAGCCCAGCGTACCAAAGATGAAGGCCAGGTTTTGTAAGGTAAGCGCGTTCAGCCCCAGGGCAATCCCGGCAATCACCACCACGATGATGGCTGTAAAAGCAAAGCCCGTGACCAGGGTCACGACTCCTGAGCCTGCCGAGCGCAGCGGGTGGGCACGCACTCGCTCCGACCACATGTTTAAGCGCGCCGGTAAGAGCCAGATCATGAACAGGCCTACTACCAGCAACCCGATCAGCTCTCGCAGCCTTCCAAGAGCCCAGGTCCCGGCCTGTTCGGCTGTGCTGTCGGTCTGTGCAGGCCGGCTGCGCAGGACATCCAACGTGGTGGCATCATTGGTCTCGAAACCGCCAAAGCGATACCAGGTTGCGGGCAGCATACCCGCTGTGGCTGCCGAAAGGGACCCAGGAGACGATAGTGCCAGGCTGGGTGGTGTACCTCCCACCTGCACATTAAGGCCCTGCAGGATGCTGCGCACGATTTCGATTAATCCAATGACCGCGGTAGTGTTGCGCCCAACCGTACCCGACATGCGTGCCCCCATCGTGATGGCATACAGATCCCGGCCGATGGAGGCTCCCTGGTCGAAAGCCAGGTTCACACCCACAAAGAACAGGTTGCGCTGGATGGCCGCCTCTGGAACGAGGGTCAGGGTAACTCCCGCAGCATACACACTCCCTCCCACGCTACCCCCAATTTCAATTTTCTCGCCCAGCACAATCAAGCTGCCCTGGACTTTTCCGTTTACTGTCACCTGCTTGCTGACGGCCAGTACATCTCCAAGCACTTCGCCGTCGATGGTGACCTGGTCGCCACTCAGGACGATATCATTGTCGACCACTTCTCCCTGAGCAACACTCTCGCCATAAGCCACATCCTGGGCGTAGGCGGACTCGGTCAGCCCGAGTCCCAGGCTGAGAACCAGCGCCAGGACCAGCACCAGGCGCATTCCACGGTATTGCTTTGCAATCATGATTCCTCCTCCTCACTTCTTTGGGCAACCGGTTGCGATCCGGCAGCCGCTTCGATAACATTTACGCCTGATTCCGCGGCTGGCAGGCCGCGTTTTTCCAACAAATCCACGCCGGTTGCGTAGCGCCAGCCATGGATAAACAGGCTGGCCTGTGAAAAAGCCAGCCAAAGCAGTATGACCGTTAAGAGAACAGAAAGTGTATCAACCCAGCGCGCCACGTTCACTTCAACCGTTTCCAGCAGCCCGCGGGCTTTCACTACCTTGCCGCCAGACTCTTCCAGTGTAGTTTGCAGGCCATCCAGGCTGTTTGAAAAATTCTCAACCCCTTCAGCCACACCCGGCAGCAGGTTTTTGATCACACCTGCCGAATCCAGCAGTTCTTCCAGACCGCTGACGAGCCCAGTCACACTGCTCATACCCTGATTCACGTCCTCCATTGCGGCTTGGGCAGATTCCAGGGCAGAGATCAGCGGCCTGACGGTGTCTAAGATTGCCTCGGTTACCGGGGTGTTCGCCACCCACACGCCAATGATGCCCGCCAGGCACAGGATCAACACCAGGCAGGCGCCAATCAGTACAGAGAAGGCCAGCACACGGGCAAATGGGTGGGGCGTCGGCGGTGTGGTTGCCATCAGCTACCTCCAGGCGGGCGTTTGGTTGGTAGATGGATGATCGGTGAAGTTGTATATCGCCGAGGCATCTACCCGGATGACAAAGATTTCCATGTTGCCATCCCTGTTAGTGGCAAACGCGATCCACTGGCTGTCCGGCGACCAGGCTGGATAGCGGTCCTGGGAAGGGCTGCGCGTCAGGTTCGTCACACTGGAGCCGTTTGAATTCATCAGGTAAATTTCCTCATTTCCATCCCGGTCTGAGGTAAAAGCAATACGTGAGGCGTCCGAAGATCCCCTGGCCAGGGCATCGTTGGCGGGGTGATTGGTCAGGTTGGTCATATTATTGCCATCGATTGTCATGGCAAAGATTTCCTGGTTGCCGGTGCGGTTAGAGGTAAACAGGATGCGTCCGTCCGCCAGCCAGCTAGGCTGATTGTCCTGTGCGCCGTCGTTGGTCAGGCGTGTCAGGTTCGACCCGTCTGTCTGCATAATATAAATTTCCGGGTTTCCATCCCGGTCGGAAGAAAAGACAATCCACTGGCCATCCGGCGACCAACCTGGATACTGGTCATTGGCGGGATGGCTGGTCAGGTTTGCCTGGGCCGTGCCATCGGCGTTCATCAGATAGATTTCGTTATTCCCATCCCGCGCCGAGACAAAAGCGACCCGGCTGCGGTCTGGCGACCAGGCCGGTTGAGTATCCAAACCCGGGCTGATGGTCAGGCGCGAGGTGCTACCATCGGCGCCATTGCCGAGATAGATTTCCGGGTTGCCGTCGCGGTTGGATTCAAAGAGCAGCAAACCGGGAAGCGGCGGCGGCTGTGGGGTAACGGTTATCACCGGCACAGGCGATTTGGTAACTGTCGGCACGCCGGCGTTGGCGGTTTGGGTCAGCCTGGGGTTAGAAGGGTCGCAAGGATCCAGATCACGGCCATCGATGATCCCATCCGCATCCGTATCCGGGTTGAGGGGATTGGGGCAGGGAGGAACCGCCTCCTGTCCGTCTCGCAACAGGTCATTATCCGTATCCGGCCTCAAGGGATCGGTCCCCCGGCTCACTTCGTCGCCATCGCGCAGCCCATCCGCATCCGTATCCGGGTTGCGCGGGTCGGTGCCGCGCTGCACCTCATTGCCGTCCTGCAGCCCATCATTATCCGTGTCTGGGTTGCGCGGATCGGTGCTGCGGCGGATTTCTTCACCATCAATTAAATTATCCTGATCCGTATCTGGATTCTTCGGGTCGGTAATGAAGCGCAGGACCTCTTCGCCATCTAACAGGCCATCGCCATCGGTGTCTCTATTCTTAGGATCGGTGGTGTAGCGGCGGACTTCATCTCCATCGAACAAACCGTCGCTGTCCGTATCCGGATTGTTAGGATCTGTCCCCAGCTCCTGTTCTTCCTGGTTGGTCAGCCCGTCGCCATCCGAGTCTTGCTGTCCCTCGAGCGCCGCCTGAGTCCGGTTGGCGACAATCGTCGCCTGGGCATCGGCCGTCTGCTGGACTGCGGCCGTCTCATTGACAATCGCCGTTTGGAAGGCCAGGGCGGTTTGCGTGGCATTCAGGTCGGGTGCGCTGCTTGTTCCCATGCGCAGCAAGAAAAATGCCAGGCAGATGGATCCCAGACAGATGACCAGTATCACAGGCAGCACCCAGACCGGCATCAAGGCCGTGGCATATACTTCGCCTTCCAGGTCCTGAACACGTTTCTCGGAGGATTGCACACGAGCAGTAAATGGATAGGCAATTTCCCCCCCAAATAGCGGGCGGCGGCGTGGCCGGGCAGTAAACTCAACTTCGCCGGATTGTCCAGCCGCAACGCGGGTCGTTTGCGGCGGCGGCGGATCAAATTCCAGTGCGTCCGCTTCACTATCCAGGTTAATCGTGTACAAATCCTGCACGTTCCCCTGGTTGCTGATGATAACCTGGCTAAGCCTGCCAGACTCGATCCGGTCCGGGTTCAACCCGGCAGTAAAAGCCGAATAGGCTCCCAGGTTCAGGATGCAGTCAATTTCAGCCGGTCGGTCTGAGACATCCTGGCTGGTTACCAGGATCTTAAACGGGGTGCGCCCGGCGCGGCTCTCCGGCAAGCGGGGTGGACTGAGGGTCACCAGAATTTCATTATGTTGCCCGGGCTCCAGGCGCACAGCCGGCATCGAGGTGGAAACCCAGCTGGCCGGAATACCCTGGACATTTAAGCGGAAAGTGTCGGTCATGATCCCCTGATTGGTCAGCACCAGCGGGATCGTGGCGCTGCCGCCAGGAGCGAGGGTGAACTGCGTGACTTCAGCCAGTACGCTGATGCGCCCCTGGGTTTCTGCCGCCGCGACCGTCAGGCTGCCGTCTACCTCGATTGATCGCTCCGGATCTTGCTGGCTGACCATGCGCACGGTGAATGGATAGCGTCCGATGCGCGCTTCGGGCGCAGGCGGAGGCTCAATCGTCAAAATCAGGCTGCGTTTTTCACGTGGGGAGAGGCGCACCACCGCCGGCGGCATTAACAACCATTTGGTCGGGATGCCGAGTACAGAAAGCTCGAAGTAGTCCTCTGCATCGCTCAAGTTTGCCAGGAGAATATGAACGGGTACGCTGCTGCCTGGAGCGACCGATATTTCTTTCGCCTCCAGGTCGATGCGCAATTCGCTCCCGGGAACCGTGGGTGAATCAGACATGGTGAATCTCCCTGTGCAAGAACCTACGGATGAAAATTAAATAAATGGACTTATTGTTCGTGCTCATGGATTATATCAAGCAGAACAGGTGAATTTGCAATAAGTTTATTGGTCTTCAGAAAGCCAGGAGTTACTACCCACCCCCAACCGGAGGGAAGATGCTGATCACATCCCCAGGTGACAGCCGGGTGTCAATTTGATTTTCCAGATGGGTGATATCGCGGCCATTGATGAAAATGTGAATGTGACTCTGCAAGTTTCCGCTTTGATCCAGCATTTCCTGACGCAGCGCCGGGTACAGGGTCACAATTTCGCTCACCAGTTGCCGCACCAGAGCGCCATCTGGCAGCAAGACTTCCACCTCCCGCTGGCCGATCATCGATCGCAAAGTCGCATAAAAGTGGACGAGCATGGTATCGTCCGCAGCTTACAAATTACTCACTAAAGACATCACCATAGCAAAAATAATCATCAGGCTGATGATAATGAAAAGAATTTGCTGAGCCCGCAGGCTTTTCAATTCGGATTTTGTGAGCTGTTTTTTCTTCGCCATATGCTTTCCTCTTCTTGACGGGTGACATTATACTCTGCATCGCAAACTCAATCCAGTTACTCTAAATGTTCTTTAATCGCCTGCGCCAGCTCCGGTGTAATCCCCTGAACCGCAGTGAGCTCTTCCAGCGGCGCTTCCTGGATGGCTTCCACAGACCCAAATTTCGTCAGCAAGGCTTTACGCCGCGCCGGGCCGATCCCAGGGATCACATCCAGGCGGGATGCAAGCCCGGTCTTGGTGCGCAGGTTGCGGTGCGAGGTGATGGCATAGCGATGGGCCTCATCTCGGATGCGCTGTATCAGGTAAAGACCCTGCGAATGGCGCGGCAGCAGTATGGAATTCGTGTTACCAGGCACAAATAACTCTTCATTTTGTTTCGCCAGACCCACCACCGGCACAACTCCCGACAGGTCAAACCGCTCCAGGACACCCACCGCCCGCCCGAGTTGCCCTTTGCCGCCATCCACCATCAGCAGATCAGGCAGGCGAGAGAAAGCCTGGTCTGTTTTCTTCCCAGGCACTTGCTCCGCTTCCTGAGCTGCTTTCCAGCGGTTAAAGCGCCGGGTGAGTACTTCCTCCATGCTGGCAAAGTCGTCCGGCCCGCTTACCGTGCGGATGTTAAACCGGCGGTAAAGATTCTTCTTAGGGATACCCTGCTCAAAGACCACCATGCTGCCCACAGCAGCGGTGCCCTGCGTGTTAGAAATATCGTAGCACTCGACCCGGTTCAATGGCTCGGAAAGCTTTAATGCCTCCTGCAGCTCACCCAGGGCCTGTTCCTGCCGGTGACGGTCCGCCTCCCACTGGGTCTTGAGGGCTGCCAGCGTGTCGGCGGCATTCTCAGCCGCCAGCTGGATTAATTCATGCTGCTGGCCCTCACGCGGCACCAGGATTTCAACTTTCTCGGCCCCGCTCTTCTGGCTGAGCCACTGGCGGATGATATTGGCTTCTTCGACCTCATGAGGCAGCAGCACCTGTTGGGGCACCGTCAAAGCCTGGTTGTAGAACTGCTTCATGAATTCCGCCAGCACAGTGGCGTCTGGAGAGTCTGCCGCACCTTCCAGCAAGAAATAATCTCTGCCGATCAATTTCCCGCCTCGGATGAAGAACACCTGCACGCAGGCATCCCCGTTGGAACGCGCCAGAGCCAGGACGTCCGAGTCGATATAATCCGACGAAACCACCTTCTGCCGCTCCACCACATTTTCAATAGCCCGGATCTGGTCACGCAGCGCGGCAGCACGCTCAAAGCGCAATTCTTCGGCCGCCTGCGCCATTTCCGCCTCCAGCCGGGAAATGATTGGCTCGGTGCGACCTTCTAGAAATGAACACAGGTCGTCGATCATCTGGCGGTATTCCGCCTGCAACACCGCCCCAATACATGGCGCGTTGCACAGCTTAATATCGTAATACAGGCAAGCGCGCTCATCCTGGCCGGTAATCTCCCGGTCACAGGTCAGGTAGGGGAAGATGCGCCGCAGCACATCCAGGGTCTGGTGTACTGCCCAAACACCCGTATACGGGCCGAAGTAGCGCGAGCCGTCCTGCACCATCTGGCGGGTTACCGTCACCTTGGGATAAGGGCTGGCCCAGTGCACCTTGATGTATGGGTAGCGCTTATCATCTTTAAGGCGCACATTGTAGTGCGGCCGGTGCTTTTTAATCAGATTCATTTCCAGGATCAGAGCTTCCAGCTCCGACCCGACGACGATCCATTCGATATCCCGGATATTGCGCACCAGATGACTGGTGCGAGTATTTTGTTGGGTAGCCGCGTGGAAATAAGACCGGACGCGATTGCGCAGGTTGATCGCCTTGCCCACGTAGATTACTTTCCCAGCCTCGTCTTTCATCAAGTAACAGCCGGGTTTGATGGGCAGTGTATTCAGGATGGCCGCTAAGCGCTCAGAAACATCCATCGGAAAAATATTTTAACACAACGCTATTTTACGAGCAGCACTATAATAACAGGATGACTACCAATAATTTGGAGGGACTGGTTGGCGATCTGCTGCGCCAAAATGGGTTGTGGCTGGCAACGGCCGAATCCTGTACGGGGGGACTGATCGCCAGCCGCATCACAGACATCCCCGGCTCATCGGATTATTTTCTTGGCGGCGTGGTGGCCTACGCCAACCGGATTAAAATCTCCCAATTGGGCGTCTCCCCGACAACTCTGGATGAACTTGGCGCAGTGAGTCGAGAAACCGTGCTGCAGATGGCACTGGGAGCGCGGGAGAGATTTGGCGCCAACCTGGGACTGGCGGTCAGCGGGGTTGCCGGCCCGGGTGGGGGCACCCCAGAGAAACCGGTCGGCTTGACCTGGATCGGGTTAAGCGCCGCGGCATCCAGCGCCGGCGGGTCGGACTACCTGGCAGCCTGGTCGTATCTCTGGCCGGGCAGCCGGCTGCAGGTGAAATCCCAAACCGCCGAGCAGGCGCTGCGGCTGCTCTATGAGTACCTGTCCGAGCTCAACCCATCCGAGCGCGTTCTTCCGCCGCCACCGTAGGCTCCAGCTTCTTGAAAAGCGGCCCGGGCGGCTGCATAATCTGCCCGGCGGGCAGCCGGCTGGGCTCCCAATGCCCGCTGGCCGACCCTGCCCGGTAGCGCAGCACGCGGTGTTCGCCAAGATCATCCACTACCTTATCGATGTACTGCTCCCCAAATAACGGCTGGGTGTAACCCAGGTAGAAGTGCAGCTTTTCGCTGGAGAAGGGGATGAAAGGCGCAAATAACACCTTCAGCGAGTCGATGACGCGCAAGGCAGTATAGATGGTCTTGCTGGCAGCCTCCCTATCGGATTTGATCTCGAACCAGGGTGCAGCCTTATCCAGGTAGCGGTTTGCTTCCGCTGCCAGCCGTAAGGCTTCGCCCAGGGCAGCCCGCAGCCGTACACCCTCCAGATGTTCGCCAACACTGCCAAATCCGGCCTCCACCGTGGCAATGATTTCCTGATCTTCCGGGCGCAGATCACCAGGCTCGGGCACTCTTCCTTCCCAGTTCCGGTAAGCGAATGCCAGCACCCGGTTGGCCAGGTTGCCCCAGGTAGCCACCAGCTCGTCATTATTGCGCCGTACGAAATCGTCCCAATCCCAATCGGTATCCTTGCTCTCCGGCATATTGATTGTCAGGTAATAGCGCAAGGGATCCGGGTCGTAGCGCGAGAGGAAATCCAGCCCCCAGACTGCCCAATTGCGGCTGCCGGAAATTTTCTGGCCTTCCATATTCATAAACTCGTTGGCCGGTACATCATAAGGCAAAACCAGCGGTTTACCCTCCAGCCCGGCAAATATCCCGGCGAACTCCTCCCCGGCTCCGACCAGCTCGCCCGGCCAGATCACCGCGTGGAAGGGGATATTGTCTTTGCCGATGAAATAATAGGCTTTCGCCTCAGGGTTGGTCCACCAGTTCTCCCAATCTCCTGGCTGGCCTTCCAGCTGCGCCCACTCGATGGCTGCACTCAGGTAGCCGATCACCGCCTCGAACCAGACATACAGGCACTTGCCCTGCCAGCCATCCACCGGAACGGGAATGCCCCAATCCAGGTCGCGGGTGATGGCCCGGCCATGCAATGCATCCGCCAGGATCTGCCCCAGGGATTGGCGCATCACATTCGGCCGCCAATAGCTCTCTCGTTGGCGCAGGAAATCGACAATCGCCGGCTGCAGCTTACCCAGGTCAAGGAAGAAATGCTCGGTTTCACGAATCTCGGGGGTGGAACCGTCAATCTTGGAGCGAGGATCGATCAATTGAGTTGCATCCAGCAGGCTGCCACAACGATCGCACTGATCGCCGCGGGCATTGGTGTAACCACAGATATAACAGGTGCCTTCCACGTAGCGGTCAGGCAAAAAGCGCTCCTGGGAGGGCGCATACCACTGCTTCTGCTGCTCTACGTACAGGTAACCATTGTGTTGCAGTGCCAGGAATATCGACTGCGAAACCTTGAAGTGGTTTTGGGTATGGGTACTGGTGAACAGGTCATAGCACAGACCGAGCTTCTCGAACAGCTCCAGGAAGCTGTTGTGGTATTTGTAATAGACCTGGAGCGAGGTGGTGCCTTCCGCATCCGCCCGGACGGTGACCGGCGTGCCATGCGCATCCGACCCGGATACCATGATCACCCGATTGCCTGCCAGCCGCTGGTACCGGGAGAAAATATCAGCCGGCAGATATGCCCCGGTAATATTGCCAACATGGATTTGTGAGTTCGAGTAAGGCCACGCCACCGCAGCCAGGATATATTTGGACATGGAAAACCTCCAGAAAGACGATATCAATGGTTGATGCAAAATAAAAGGGCTGCCCAGTCAGGACAGCCCGATGATTCCTGTTGAGTGCGTTTAGCTACTCTTCCAGCATGGGATGGCTGCCCGACTCCCGGTGCGCGCCGACATGACCATGCTGCACATCATGGGCGTGGACTTGCCATTAACCGGATAGATGCAAGGATTTTTGAGCATAGTTCGAGTTTAAATCCGCGGCTTGCTTTTGTCAAGAGCCATCACGTATACTCTTTCAAACGCCGCGCCCGGCAGGGCTGCCGTAAGCGGCGTAAGGCCTTGCCTTCAATTTGGCGGATACGTTCACGCGTCAGGCCAAATTTTTGGCCAACTTCTTCCAGCGTATATGAACGGTCCTGGCCCAGGCCGAACCGCAGCCGGATGATGCGCGCCTCGCGCGGCGTCAGCGTCGCCAGAACATCGTCTACGCGTTCGCGCAGCATTTTCTGGTAAACCAGCTGCGCCGGGCTGGGTGTCGTTTGGTCTTCCAGGTACATTCCCAATTCGGTATCTTCTTCGTCCCCGACGGGGCTTTCCAGGGAAATCGGTGTTTGGGCTACCTGCAGCATCCAGCGCACCTTAGCCTCGTCCAACTTCATATATGCCGCCAGCTCTTCCGCAGTTGGCGCGCGGCCCAGCTCCTGCTCCATCTCCTGCGAGGACTTGTAAATCTGGCGCAGTCGATCGGCCATATGCACCGGTACCCGGATCGTTCGGCTCTGATCGGCAATCGCCCGCGTAATGCTCTGCCGGATCCACCAGGTCGCATAAGTTGAGAAGCGAAAGCCGCGCTGATACTCGAACTTTTCCACGGCGCGGATCAGCCCCATATTCCCTTCCTGGATCAGGTCCAGAAAAGCAACACCATAGCCGATATACTTACGGGCAATGCTCACCACCAGGCGTGTATTGGCTTTGATCAGGTAATCGCGCGCTTGAAAGCCATCTTCCACAATCGCAACCAGCTCTTGGAGATGTTTAGCGCCGATACGGCCGTTGGGCCTGGAGAGCTCTCGCCGGGCGAAGCGCGCCCTTTCTATACGCTTGGCAAGGGCTACTTCCTCTTCAGCAGTGAGCAGGGGGATGAGCGACATCTCCCGCAGGTACAGGCTGGTGGGGTCGTCGCTGGATATGCTTTCCAGGTTGGCGGATGGCCTGGGTTCCGGGTCTTCTACTGCCTCATTATCAAACAGCAGCTCTTCTTCCAGCTCCCCCACCTGGTCTTCCTGCAATTCGTAAGCGTTTTTCACATGCCCTTCCCGGCGCGCGGCAAGGTTCTCCCCAAATCCGGGAACAACATCATCTTCCCCATAGGCATCATCTATAGGGTCGGGGATGCGCTCGATGGGCATCATGAACTCTCACTTTTCAGAGCTTCGGTGTGACTCTGTCATCACACAATCTCCCTGCTGGCGATTGACTGGTGATTGTTGAACACCCGGCATACTCACGGTGATGGTGGAGATTCATCCTTGTCGCGCAGTTGTTTCAGAACCTCCAGGCGAGGGTCGATTATTTCCGGTTCGTGATTGCATTGCACGCGATTCAGGTTTTCACCACACACCGGGCACAAGCCCTGGCAATCGCTGCGGCAGATGGTGCTGATCGGCATAGCGAGCAGCATCTCTTCACGGATCAGCGGGGCCAGGTCAATCTTGCCGGATTCAGGCACCAACAGTCCAGACTCAGTCAGGGAGTTAGGCGAAAAAGCATATAACTCGGTAAAGCCAATTTGCAGGGGTTGGTTGAATTCTTCCAGGCAGCGGACGCACTCGGCCGGGGTCCGGGCTGCCATTTTCACCTGGACCAGCAAGCCTTGAGCGGTGCGCGTCACCCGCACATCGCCAACCAGGTCAGTCAGTTCCAGGTCAGGCGGCAGTTGGATAGCAGCGGCTTCAAACGGGAAATCCCGGCTATAGCCTATTGTCTCGTGGATGATGAAGCCGACATTGAGCCGGAAAAAGTCGTGTAAATTAGACACGCTATCCGTCCACTGGTACCAGGTTGGAAATCGCGCCTCCACAGGCGTGAATGCATCATGCCTATTAATGGAGGTTGATAATTTTAGATTTTCAGATTATAACATAGCGGATTTCATAACTCATCGCCTCACGACATCTATGACGAAACTATTGATCGCCAGTAATAATCCAGGGAAGCTGGTTGAAATCCTCGACCTGCTGAAAGACCTTGACCTCGACCTGCTTACTCCGGGACAAATCGGCCTTGACTTAGAGGTAGATGAAACCGGCGAGACTTATGCCCAAAATGCAGCCTTGAAAGGGTTGGCATTCGCCCGGCAAAGTGGTCTGCTAACCCTGGCGGATGATTCCGGACTGGAAGTCGCCGCGCTGAATGGCGCGCCAGGTCTGCATTCTGCTCGCTATGTCAATCGCCCCGGGGCAACCGACGCCGACCGGCGCCAGGCGCTGCTGCAAGCCCTGGCAGGCCAGCCGCGCCCCTGGCGTGCCCGTTTTCGCTGCCTGGTTGCAGTGGTGCGTCCCAGCGGCACAATGGGTTTTACCGAGGGGATTTGCCCGGGAGAGATCATTCCCGAAGAGCGCGGCACGGGTGGTTTTGGTTACGATCCGATTTTTTACCTGCCCGAAATGCAGCACACCATGGCCGAGCTGGAAATGGAGCAGAAAAACCGGCTGAGTCACCGGGCACGGGCAGTCCTGGCAGCCAGGCCACTCCTGCTTCAGATCATGCACGAGAGTTGAGATGCCCCACCTGAATGGTCCGCAAATAATGGCTATTCTGCTGGGCATTGCCATCCTCTTGTGGATTCCATTTGAAGATAACGGAACAACCTGGGTGCGCCTGTTTGGCGTGTTAATCTGCATTCTGGCCGCTCTGGCAGCCGGTGCCAGGATCCCGGCAAGAATGCGCCAACAATGGTTCACCTGGCCGCTAGCTGGGTTAATCGCCGGGCTGCTAGTCACACCGGCTGTCTTCCTGCTGATGGCATTTAAAAGCGGCATGCACGGGCATGCCAATCCAGATTTCACACCGGCCCAGGTCACCGCCGTGTTGAACACCTGGCCGATCTGGGCACTGGCCGGGCTGCTGGCCGGCCTTGCGGCAGCCATCTGGCAAAGAGTGCGCTGAGCATGCCGGTAATTGCCAACCTTTACTTTCAGGTACACGATAAGCAGGCCGCACAGCAAGAAGGTCCGGCCATTGTGCTGATCCATGGTGCGGGCGGAAACCACCTGTTTTGGCCGTTTAACCTGCGCAGACTGCCCGGCTACCGGGTGTATGCCCCGGATCTACCCGGGCATGGAAAATCTGCTGGCTCACCCCAGCCGACGATTGCCGCCTATGCGGCCGCAATGGTAGACTGGCTGCAGAAGCTCGGATTGGAAAAGACCGTGCTGGTCGGGCATTCGATGGGCAGCGCCATCGCCATGCGGCTGGCTCTGGAAAGACCCGACCTGGTCACTGGTCTGGGGCTGCTGGGCAGCAGCGCCCGCCTGGCGGTCAATCCGGCGCTGATCGCCGGCGCCTCTCAGGCAGATACCTTCTCGCAAGCGGTGGATACCCTGATCCAGTGGTCGTTCAGCCTATCAGCACCCCCCGACCTGACCCGCCTGGCGGCCCGTCGCATGGCCGAGATGCCGCCGGCAGTACTGTACAACGATTTCCTGGCCTGCAACAGCTTCGACCTTAGCGACCGGCTGGCAGAAATCCACTGCCCGGCCCTGGTAGTCTGCGGTGAGCAGGATAAAATGACCCCCTTGAGCCAGGCAGAGCACCTGGCCCGCAACCTTCCAGCCGGTCGCCTGGAAGTGATCCCCGGCGCAGGGCACATGCTGATGCTCGAGCAGCCCCTGCTCATTGAAGAAATCCTGCTGCGTTTCCTGGGCGAGAATATCTGATCAAACTGGCGCGATTATCCCGCAAACACCTTGTCGTTTTGCCCCCATGTGTGTATAATCATTGGCGCTCGGGCGGATAGCTCAGTTGGTTAGAGCATTGCGTTGACATCGCAAAGGTCGTAGGTTCGAGCCCTATTCCGCCCACTACAATTTAGCGACAGGCGATGACCGGGACGAGTAACCGGTTCCCGGGCTGACAGGGAGTGAGAGACCGCAGACTGAAAGCTTTCACCAGTTCCAAACCGGCGAAAACCCCCCGCGAGCGAGATCCGGAACCAGGCCACAGGCTTGCAGTATGGTGAACGGCTGACCCCGTTATCAGGTCACACGAAGATGATCCAACCTTATGGAGTTAATCTGGGTGGAACCGCGTGATCTCAACTCTCGCCCCAGAAGGGCGAGAGTTTTTTTATTGTTCGAGAAGGAGAGAAAGAAATGGCTGAAAAACAACCCGAACCTTATGAAGAGAGCGACCTGTACCGCATCCGCCATTCCGCGGCGCATGTCATGGCTCAGGCAGTGCTGGAGATGTTCCCAGAGGCCAAGTACACCATCGGCCCGCCGGTCGAGGATGGCTTTTACTACGATTTTGATCTGCCGCGCTCGCTGACCCCGGAAGACCTGGAAGTGATCGAAAAGCGCATGCGCGAGATCATCGCCGGCAACCACGCATTTCCAGAAGCGTGGTCTTCGGCAGATGAAGCGCGCCAGATCTTCAAGGACCAGCCTTATAAGCTGGAGCTGATCGATGGGCTGGAGCAGGGCGGCTACGATGAATACGGCAATCCGCTGGCAAGAGAAGACCGGAGATCTCGATCTACACGCACGCCAATTTCGTCGACCTGTGCCGCGGCCCGCATGTGGAGAATACCGGCCAGATCAACCCGGACGCCGTCAAGCTGATGAGCGTGGCCGGGGCCTACTGGCGCGGCGATGAGAAGAACGCCCATGCTGCAGCGCATCTATGGCACGGCCTGGGAATCTTCGCAGGAGCTGGAAGAATACCTGTGGCGGCTGGAAGAAGCCAAAAAGCGCGACCACCGCAAGCTGGGCAAGGAGCTGGGCCTGTTCTACTTCTCCGAGGACGTCGGTCCTGGCCTGCCGCTCTTCACGCCCAAGGGCGAGATGCTGCGCTACCTGATGGAAGGCTACGTGCGCGAGGTGCAGACGAAGCTACGGCTACCAGCATGTCTGGACGGGGCACCTGGTGAAGGAGGATCTGTACCGCGCTCGGGGCATTACGAGAACTACAAGGACGCCATGTTCCCGCCGATGGTGGACGAGAATATCACCTTCCGCCTGAAGCCGATGAACTGCCCCAGCCACATGACGCTGTTCAAGGAAATGGGGCGCCATTCCTACCGCGAGCTGCCGCTGCGCTTCTCCGAGTTTGCCACGCTCTACCGCTACGAGAAGACCGGCGAGCTGACCGGGCTTGACGCGGGTGCGCGCCCTGACGCAGGACGACTGCCATACTTTCTGCACGGAAGAGCAGATCGAGAGCGAATTCAGCCTGTTCGCTACGGCTGATCGCGGAAGTGCTCGACACGCTACAGTTTCACCGACTACAAGGTGCGGCTGTCCCTGCGCGGCGAGAGCGGCAAATACGTCCAGGATGACGAGAAATGGGCAAAGGCCGAAGCGGCCTTGCGCTCGGCCCTGGATGCCAACCAGGTGGAATACTTCGAAGCCACCGGCGAAGCCGCCTTCTACGGCCCCAAGGCCGATTTCCTGGCCCGCGATGTGCTGGGGCGGGAGTGGCAGCTCTCCACCATCCAGGTGGATTTCATCCAGCCAGCCCGCCTGGGCCTGACCTACATCGGCGAGGACGGCCTGGAGCACACGCCGGTTGTGCTGCACCGGGCGGTGACCGGCTCGACGGAGCGCTTCCTGGGTGTGATCATCGAGCATTTCGCCGGGGCTTTCCCGGTCTGGCTGGCGCCGGTGCAGGCGGTGCTGATCCCGATTGCCGACCGCCACCTGGAGTATGTCCACCAGGTCGCTGAACAGCTGCAGCGACGCCGGCTTGCGGGTCGAGGTCGACGAGCGCGGCGAGCGCATGAATGCCAAGATCCGCGATGCCCAGAACCAGAAAATTCCTTACATGCTGGTGGTCGGCGACCGGGAGGCCGAAGCCGGGGCAGTAGCCGTGCGCCTGCGCTCCGGCGAGAACCTGAAAGCTATCCCGGTGGGCGAGTTCCTGAGCATGGTGCAGGCGCTCGTCCGCAGTAAAAGCACCGAGCTGAGGTAATTCGCTGAGTCATAGCTGAGCAACCGCCTGGTCTCCGGCGATACAACGCCGAATCCAGGGCGGTTGCTGCTTGAGAAACCGCCATTTAACGAATCCTGATTGACGAAAGTCACTGATATATGGTATCATGGCATCCGCTTAAGCACTGCTGCTTCTGGAGCGTGTTGTATTCTGGCTTTACCTGCCGCAAGCAACCCCCAGGTTATCAATTGAAAAAAAAGGAGTAAGTTATCAGCGCAATTACTTATCGTGTCAATGAGGCCATCCGCGTCCCGCAAGTCCGCCTGATCGGTCCCAACGGGGAAAATGTCGGCGTGGTTTCCACCGAGGAAGCGCGCCGTATCGCCAGCGATGCCGAGCTGGACCTGGTTGAAGTCGCTCCCAACTCCGATCCCCCGGTTTGCCGGGTGATGGATTTTGGCAAGTTCATTTACGAACGAGCCAAGAAGGAGCGCGAAGCCAAGAAGGCACAAACCAAGATCGAAGTCAAGGAAATCCGCCTGCGCCCCAAGACCAACGAGCACCACCGCGACCTGAAAGTGCGCGATGCCCGGCGTTGGTTGGAGGACGGAATGAAGGTAAAAGTCCGCATCCGCTTCCGCGGTCGCGAGATCACTTACCCGGAAATCGCCCTGGCCGATCTGAAAGAAGTAGCCGAAATGCTGGCTGACGTGGCGATCGTCGAGCAGGCCCCCGCCCTGGAAGGGCGCACCATGTTGATGGTGCTGGGACCGGGAAAGCCAAAGAAGAAATAGACACGCTGCGCTGATTTCATTTTTTACAGGATTTACGTGTTGACAGCCGCGGATACACTGTAAGACCGCGGAATTTTGTGTGAAAGGAGTTAGATCGTGCCTCGCAAGCAAACTACTGGTAAGTACAAGATGAAGACCCACAAGGCGACCTCCAAGCGCTTCCGCGTGACGGGTTCCGGGATGCTGGTGCGCACCAAAGGTGGCAAAAGCCACCTTCGCCGGCGCACATCCAAGCGTTCCAAAGCCCTGCTGTCGGAAATGGTGCCTGTCAAAGGCCGGGGGATCATCAAGTCGGTCAACCGCCTGGCCCCCTACATGAAGAAGGCGGCCTGAGCAGGGTAAACTGCAGGACAGCCCTGTAGCTTATCCATATCCTATCCACCCTATGTTGCGGCTGTTGGGTGTATGCAACAGGCAGTCCAAAGCACTGCCGGCGCCCAGGGGTTCGCAGGAGAGTAAAACATGACCCGTGTAAAGACTGGCATTGTCCGCCGCCAGCACCATAAGAAAGTTCTGAAAATCACCAAGGGCCAGTTTGGCACCCGCCACCGCCTTTTCCGGCGCGCCAACGAAGCCATGCTGAAAAGCCTTTGGTATTCTTACCGCGACCGGCGCATGCGCAAGCGTGACCTGCGCCGCCTGTGGATTACGCGCATCAATGCGGCTGCCCGCCTGAACGGCACCACCTACAGCCGCCTGATCCACGGCATGAAGGAAAGCCAGATCACGATCAATCGCAAGATGCTGGCCGACCTGGCTGTGCGCGATCCCCAGGCATTTGCTGCCATCGTCGCCAAAGCTCAAGCCGGCTAATTCCTACACACACACAAACCGAACCGGGATAGAAGGGCTGCCTGCCCTCTATCCCCTGTTCAATTCAAGGCAAGGCGTTATAGTATAATCTCCTCTGTATTTTGGAGGTAGTATGGCTGCAAAAAAATCACCAATCTCACTGCCGAGCAAGGGAGTGTTCAACGAGTTATTACAGCGGGGAAAGCTTATTCTACGCCTGATGGGCGATAAGCGTGTCAACCCCCTTCTGAAGCTTCTGCCTATCGGCTCTCTGGTTTACCTGGTTGTGCCCCTGGACTTTCTGCCGGTCAACCCCGTTGACGATGCCCTGGTGGTCTGGCTGGGAGGGTTCTTGTTTATCGAGCTCTGCCCGCCGGATGTCGTCCAGGAGCACATGGCGGTTCTGAACCAGGTCCTGCCTGGCGAGTGGAAAGAACCCACTGCAGATCCAGGCAGCGAAGAAGTCATCGATGCTGAGTGGCGGGAGAAGAGTTAAAGCCGTTTTTCAGGTGTAAGTAAAACAACAGGAGCTCGTATGAAATCCATCCGCGCAATCCCTGCCGGGTTATTGCTTATTGTTCTGGCTGCCTGTCAGGTGGCTACGCCCACAACCCCGCCCCTACCGCAGGCGACGCCGGCCAGCCCACAGGCAACGCCAGACGTCGCTCAACTCGCCCCCAGCGATACTGCCTCGCCCATCCCTACCGCTCCAGCCACTGATATTCCAGTTGCCGCGGCAACGACTCCGCCTGTGTCTGAGCTGCCCGACACCGGCCAGGTGACCTGGGAACCGGTCGTTTCCGGGTTGAACACCCCCGTATTTGTAACCCATGCCGGGGATGGCTCGGGCAGGCTGTTCATCATCGAAAAACCTGGCTGGCTGCGCATCTTCCAGGACGGCGCTTTGCAGGCAGAAGCATTCCTGGATATCACCGATCGGGTGGGCAGCCGCGGCAACGAGCAAGGCCTGCTGGGTCTGGCATTCCACCCCAACTACGCTGAGAACGGCTACATATACGTCAATTACACCGATTTGAATGGGGATACGGTCGTCGCGCGCTTCACCCGCTCATCCGGCGATCCGAATCGGGCCGACCCGGCCAGCGAGTCTCGCCTGCTGTTCATTTCGCAGCCTTTCCCCAACCATAACGGCGGCATGCTGGCTTTTGGTCCAGATGGTTACCTCTATATCGGCACCGGTGACGGCGGCTCGGCCGGCGACCCACAAGGCAACGGCCAATCCCTGGACTCGCTGCTTGGAAAAATCCTGCGTATCAATGTCGATAGCACTGAGCCATACACCACTCCAGCCGACAATTCTTTTTCCGCCCAGGCGCAGCCTGAGATCTGGGCTTATGGGCTGCGCAACCCCTGGCGGTTTTCCTTCGACCGCCTGACCGGCGACCTGTACATCGGCGATGTCGGCCAGAACCAATGGGAGGAAATCAACCACCTGCCGGCCGGCTCTCCCGCGGGCGCTAATTTTGGCTGGAGCTATTTCGAAGCCAGCCACCCCTACCAGGATCCTGGATTGGGGAGTGATTTCCAGCAGGTTAGCCCGGTAGCCGAATACGATCACAGCCAGGGTTGCTCGGTGACCGGCGGTTACGTCTACCGCGGCAGCCGGCTGCCGGACTGGCAGGGTGTCTACCTGTTTGGCGATTACTGCAGCGGCATCGTCTGGGGCCTGCTCCGAGACGCCTCCGGCAATTGGCAGAAAAAGAATCTATTCGAGAACACCGGCAACATTTCTTCATTTGGGGAAGATGAAGCCGGAGAGCTGTACCTGGTAGATATCAACGGGACGGTTTACCGGCTGGAAAGCACGCTGGTCGCCGAAAGCAGCCTGATTGAGCAGCAGGCAGCCTTGCTGCCCTCAGCACCCTTCGATGTCCAAACGATGGCCGGTGCGCCGCAGTATAACCTTGATCTGGCGGTGGATTACGCCAACCACACCATCCAGGGCCGCTCCCAGGTGCTGGTAACCAACACCGAGCAGGACCCGCTGGATAGCCTGTACTTCCGCCTGCTGCCCAATGCCGAAAACACCTATGGTAACGGCTCGCTGCAGGTTTCCAATGTGACCGTCGATGGCCAGCCTGTAGAAAGCGAGCTTTCCGTCAGCGATACTGCTCTGAAGGTCACCCTGCCCCAATTGCTCCAACCGGGCCAATCCGCACAGGTGGAGATGGACTTCACCGGCCTCGTCCCGCTGGACTTTGGCGCCCCGCAAAACCCCAGCGGATATGGCATCTACAACCTGACCGACGGTGTACTGGCGCTGGCCAGCTGGTACCCGATCCTATCGGTATACGACGAAGATGGCTGGAACCTGGACACAGCCTCTCCGATTGGCGACTCGGTGTACAGCGACATGGCCTGGTATACCGTGAACCTGACCGCGCCGCAAGAGCTGGTCGTCGCCAGCACCGGCACGGTCGTCGCCAAGGAACAGGCCGGCGACCAGACCACCTACCGCATCGCCAGCGGCCCGGCGAGAGATTTCTTCCTGGTGATGAGCCCAGATTTTCAGGTTGCCACGCGAACAGTGGATGGCACACAGGTGAGCTCGTACTACCTGCCCGATTCGCCGCAGGCTGGCAAGGCCGCCCTGGAGATCACCGCCGACTCGCTCCAGAGCTATAACCAGCGCTTTGGCCAATACCCCTATAACGAGCTGGATGTCGTCCAGGCGCCTATGCAGAACGCCGGCGGGGTCGAGTATCCCGGAATCTTCCTGGTGGCCGACGATCTCTATGAAAATCCCGACCAGCCTAATTTCCAGATCGCCACCGCACATGAGACCGCCCACCAGTGGTGGTATAACCTGGTGGGGAACGACGTCTTTGAGGACCCCTGGTTGGATGAAGGGTTGACCACCTATTCCTCCAGCCTGTATTACGAGGATCAGAAATCCCCCGAATGGCTGACCGGATTGGTCGGCTACTGGGAGGACAGAGTGGCAGGATTGAAGGAAGATGGCCAGGATGACCGCGTAACCGAATCGCTGGCGCATTTTGAGAACTTGAACGATCCCAGTGTGTACGGTGGAGTGGTCTATTCGAAGGGTGGCCTGTTCTTCTATGCTCTTCGTCAGGAGATTGGCGATCAGGCATTTTTCCAGGCGCTGCAGAATTACTTCCAAAAATACCAGTATCGCATCGCACGCCCTGCCGACCTGCTGGCCGAATTTGAAGCGGCTGCCGGCCGGGAGCTGGATGAGTTTTACCAGGAGTGGCTATACTCGCCATCGACATGAAGCGCCACCGCTCGTTTTTTCTTTGGATAACCGGCCTGGCCTGGCTGGCATTATTCCTGGCGGCTTGCGAGGCGCCTCTGACCGCCACGCCGGCTCTCCCGGCTGAGCGCCCTGCCCCTGACCCGACCGGCACTGAAGCGTTGCCGGCTGCGCCTGCTTCCCCCTTCCCAACGCTAACCGCAGGCAGCCCTACCTCGTTGCCTGACCTGCCAACAACCGCGGCCCCCGAAGCCCTCCCAACCGAAGCGCCTGTCGCTTCGCCAACGCCTTCTCCCATACCAGCGCTGCGCCTGGCGGTAATTGGCGATTATGGGCTGGCCGGCCAGCCCGAGCTGGATGTCGCCAACCTGGTGCTTGGCTGGCAGCCGGATGTGATTCTGACCACCGGGGACAACAACTATCCCAACGGCGAGCTAGCAACAATCGACGATAACATTGGGCAGTATTATCACGCCTATATCGCCCCCTACATTGGGACCTATGGCCCAGGGGCAGAGAGCAACCGCTTCTTCCCCGTCCTGGGCAACCACGATTGGAATGCTCCCGGCACCCAACCCTACCTGGACTATTTCTCCCTTCCCGGCAACGAGCGCTACTACGAGGTTCGCCTGGGAGCGGTGCACCTCTTCATGTTGGACAGCGACTCGCGTGAACCGGATGGGGTAGGCAAATCATCGCAACAGGCTGCCTGGCTGCAGCAGGCGCTGGCGGCCTCCCCGGCTCCCTGGAAGCTGGTAGTCATGCACCACCCACCGTATTCATCCGGTCTTCACGGCCGCGTCGATTGGATGGACTGGCCTTTCGCCGATTGGGGCGCCAGTGCCGTCTTTGCCGGCCACGACCATACCTACGAACGCCTGCTGATTGATGGTATCCCCTACTTCATCAACGGGCTGGGTGGTGGGCCAATCTATGATTTCAATATCATCGAAGAAGCCAGCCAGGTACGCTACAACGAAGATTACGGCGCTATGCTGATCACAGCCACCGAAAAAGAGATTACCTTCATTTTCAGCAGCCGCCAGGGTCAGGAAATCGACAATTACAGTCTGACCCGCTGAACCCAGGATCGGCGCCGGCTATGGCGTGGGAGACCCGTTGGTCGCAGGGAATTCCCAATAAGCCAGGTTATCAAAATACACCGTCTGCACCTCGTGCATTGCGCCGCCGCGCACCACCAGTCCGATTAATCCCGCCTCGGTGAACTGGCTATCGGTTACCTCAGTCAGAAAGACCCCATTAACAAACAGCCGGTAGCGATCTCCAATCGCCATCACGCCCAGCCGGTTTTCCCAGGTAGGCCAGGCCAGCTCGGGGTTCACCGGCTCATCCAGGAAAGTGGTCTTCGTACCATCTTGCCCGTTGCGCGCCACTAGAAGATAGTTGATCGTGCAAGACAGGGTATAGCTGTAACCGGAGGAAGTCTCAGGCCCGCGAAAATACAGGCCAAACTCACCGCCTGTCGGGCAGCTGGAGGTATCCATGGTCACCTCCAGGTAGTAATTTTGGATTTTGGGTTGGGTGACCAGCCAGCAAATATTTTGAGTCAGGCCGGTCATTTCCATCTTCCCATTTTCAATCTTAGATCGGAAGCAATCGTTATTGTACAAAGTCCAGTTGGCCGAAGAGTCGAAGGTATCGATCCAATCCGGTTCGCCAAGCACATCAGCCGGGTCGCCGGTAATTAGCCCTGGATCGACTTGCGGCATGGCAGTTGCGCTTGCTGTCGGCGGCACCTGAGTGGCTGTTGCGGAAGGAGCAGGCGTCTCAGTGGGTTGAGTTGTGCCTGTTGCGGTAGCCGGCGGAGAAGTCGGCGTCTCGGTGATTGTAGCCGGCGATGGCGGTTCAAGCTGAGGGGTCGCAGTTGCAGCGTCCGGCAGGTTTCCGCCGCATGCGCCAAGGGCAATCGAAAAAATCAGGATCAAGGCGAAAATTCTACCAGCGGTTATGAAACGGACAGGCTTCTTCATCGTCAGGCTCCGGCGTAATCGGATTATCGACGTGCATCTGCGCGAAACACGACATAATTGGTTGTATTATAAATGCAAACAACGAGGGACTGGTTCCCTAAGGTTCCAGTCCCTCGTGTTGGTTTCATCCAGGGCCGCTCAGACGAGCTTTGCAGGGCGGCCCAAATCACTTCCGAGCTGAATTAAGGAATGTACAGCTTCTGGCCGGGCTTGATTATGTTCGGGTTCGACCCGATGGTGGCCATATTCGAGTAATAGATCTTATTGACATTGCTGGCACTGCCACTCCCGTAAAAGCTATTGGCAATCTTGCTCAGGCTGTCACCCGACTTGACCGTATAGCAAGCCGATCCGGATTGCAGATTGGTGCGTACGTTCATCAGTAAATCTCCTTATTCGAAGTTGATTCGTAGGATATCTAACTAAATAAACCGGTAACGGTATTCCATGCCGAATTCGCAGCATTACTTACCGAATTAACGACCGAGTTGGCTTCCTGGCTGGCCGAGGAGACAAACCCGGTTACCGAATCGACCGTCTGACCGGCATAACCGACCACATCGCTGACCAGGTTTCCTGCTTTCAAATTAGTTTCAACCTTCATGATAAGATCCTCTCTTCCTTAGCCACAAGAACCGCTAACATCAGGATACCAGACGCCGTTAACCCATCCACCGCTGTTTGGCGGGGGTTGGGGAGGCGGAGTAGTGCCACCACAGTAGCCGCTCATATCCTGGTACCATACACCGTTAACCCATCCTCCCGAGTTCGCGGGCGGCGGGGTTGTTTGATTTGGCCACCACAGGCCGGCCGGCGGAGTCGTGCTGCTGCTCTTGGCAAACGACTCCATCATCTGGGCCTGCTGCTTCCACCAATCGCGCTGAGCGTCGCATTCTGCATACGACATACCTGCATGGATATCAGTTTTAATCTTCATCTGGGATACTCCTGCTCCATGGACTACACGAATTTATACTTGGCCTGCTCGTACCACTTGTAGTACTCGTTTTGCCAGTACGACAGGTTGGTCATGCAGTTTTCCACGCTCTCACCGCCACGCACGTTCGTACGGACCTGCAGTTGTGGCACGTGTTCAGACCCATTGGAAACCGGCTGTTTGGTATTCGGGTTCTCCTTCATCACATCTACACTCCTGTGAACTTGAAATAGACTTGCTTTTCCCTGAAGCTTTTTGCGCTTCACATGTGCTACCACCAATAGAAATATTAACAAACAACTCGGAAATTTTCAAGAGATATATGACGGTGAATGGGTGCTTTTTCCCTACGTCATTTGTCGCATTTTTTTACTTCATGATTGTTTCTTGCTAGCAGTTTAGATCAGGACAATTATTGTCGTAAATCAGCCTCTTGACACAGCCTTCCGGCGCATGGTAAACTTGCAAAGTACTTAATCTAATTCTAACGAAAGGAGACGTACTTTGGGACACAGAGTAACAAATGCCATTTTTGGGCTATGCGCCGCTGCCGCGTTTGGTGGTGGAACCAATGTGCCTTCTCGGAGTGCGCCTACCGACCGCTAGAGTTCTTCTCGGAAGATTATTTACGGCCACGGCGCATCCTGATCCCCGTGGCCGTTTGATTTTGACGGCATCCCCGATCACCGGCCACGGAGAAGAACCCTGGCCGGTGTTTTCATAAATACAACAATAGAAAGATCGATGTGAGGAAGTTAAATATGGATATTCAAAAGCAGCTCTTTGTCGGAAAAACCATCTGTCTTGGCCCGATCGACCACGAGAAAGATCCGGCAATCATCTCTGGCTGGACCCACAATGCGGAGTATTTGCGTCTCGTCGATACTGCCCCTGCCTACCCTAACGCTGTCGCCCAGGTTAAAAAGAAGCTCGAAGCGCTTGAGAAAAGGCTGGAAGAGAGTAAAAACATCTACTATTTCCACATCCGGGACCGGCAGGATGACCGCTTGATCGGCTTTGCCACCATTCGCTGGATTGAGTGGACCCACGGTACCGGATGGTTACACCTGGGAATCGGCGACCCCAAGGATTGGCGCAAGGGTATTGGCAGCGAAGTCCTGGATCTGCTGTTGCAGTATGCCTTCAACGAGCTTAACCTGTACCGCCTTACGGCAACAATCCCAGAGTACAACCCAGGCGCGCTGCCGTCTGTTTGAGAAAGCCGGCTTCATAGAAGAAGTCCGCCGCCGAGAAGCCCTCAACCGGGATGGCCGGCACTGGGACCTGCTGCTCTGTGGGCCTGCTGCGTGAAGAATGGGAGGCGCAACATGCCCACTGACCTGTTCCACGGAAACCTGGTCTATTTGACTGCCGAAGAGCCAGAAGCCCAGGCGACAAGCTTTTCGCGTTGGTTCCAGAATACAGAGTTCGCTCGCTTGCTGGCAACCGCTCCCGAAATCCTGTGGTCGTCGAATAAGATCAAGGAGTGGATCGAAAAAGATTATGAAAAAGAAAAGCCGGAAGGCTATTTCTTCACCGTCCGCGCCAGCCAAAATGACCGGCTGATTGGTTTTTTTGGCCTGTGGGATATCGAGATGAACCATCTTAACTCCATCATCGCTATTGGCATCGGCGAGCCGGAGTATTGGGGAAAAGGTTACGGCAGTGAAGCCATGCAGCTTGCCCTGCGCTACGCCTTCACAGAGCTAAACCTTCATCGGGTTAGCCTGTTCGTCTTTGCCTACAATACACGCGCAATTCGTTCCTATTACAAATCCGGCTTCCGGCTGGAGGGCATCCAGCGCAAAGCCATGCTGCGGGACGGCGAGCGGCACGATATCGTCGCCATGGGCATCCTGCGTGAAGAGTGGGAAGCGAGGGCAGCATGAACGATGACCTCTTTCGGGGCAATCTTGTCCGCCTGGCGATGGATGAGCCGGAGGTGTTGGCCGAAGCTTTCGCCGGCTGGCAGCGCGACTCGGAGTACTGGCGACTGCTGGCCTCTGATCCCAGCCGGCCAAACTCAGTCAAGGCAACCCGGGACTGGCTGGAGAAAGAGCTGTTCAAAGACCCGCCCGATTTTCAAATGTTCACCATCCGCCGGCTGGATGACGACCGGTTGATTGGAGAGATTGGCCTGGACGGTATAGACCTGCCGCACGGCGATACCTTTATCGGCATTGGCCTGGGTGAGCGCGATTCCTGGGGCCGCGGCTACGGCACGGATGCCATGCGCATCATTCTGCGCTTTGCTTTTACCGAGCTCAACCTGCGCCGGGTATCGCTGGATGTATTTGAGTACAATCCACGCGCCATCGCTTCTTACAGGAAGGTTGGCTTTGTGGAGGAAGGCCGTCTGCGGCGTTTTCTGCACAGAGATGGCCGCCGCTGGGATTTGATCTTCATGGGTATGCTGCGCGAAGAATGGGAGAGCCACAGAGGTGAATACTCAGATAGATAAATACCTTCCCTGGCAGGGGCGCCCTTACCGCTCAGCTGCCGACGTGGATGCCATGCGCAGATTATTGGTAGCCGGCCGGCGTGCCGCCAACGGCTGCTATTACGTCCATACCGGCGATCTGTGCTGGTGGTTGGGATACCCGCCCGATGAAGCTGCCCGGCGCGAAAACATTACCCTGTGGGAAGTCCCTGGCGGGGACCTGGCCGCCTGGGTGCTGATCGACCCAGATTGGCACACCTTCGACGTCTTCATTCACCCGGACTGGTTCACCAACCCGGCAGCCGAAGGTCTGTATGCCTGGGCTGCGGATCAGGCAGCCCGGCGGATAGATTCATCCGGACAGGCGATTGTCCAAACGATGTGGGCATCCGAAGGCGACCCACTAACCATCCAACGATTAGAGCGGATGGGATTCACCCGCCGCCAGCGATATCACCAGCTCTTCGAGCAGTCACTGGCAGGAGCGCCGTTGCCAGAATACTCCCTGCCGGCCGGTTACCGGGTGCGCCCGGTAGCAGGTATAGACGATGTACAACGGCGCGCGGCCGCTTCCCATGCGGCCTTTGAATCCGATTTACCTTTTGATGCATACTGGCCGCGCTACCTGCGCTTCATGCAATCGCCGCTCTACCCGATCGGACAGGACCTGATGATTGAGAATTCCGACGGCAGAGTGGCAGCCTTCTGCATCTGCTGGCTGGATCCCATCAACTGCGTCGGTTCTTTCGAGCCGCTTGGTGTGCACCCAGATTTTCAACGGCGCGGTTTCGGCAAAGCCATACTGCAGGCCGGGATGCGCCTCATGCAAGCTGCTGGGATGACCAGCGCCATAGTCGGCACCGGCTGGGATAACACACCGGCAGTCAACCTGTATCAGGCCGCCGGGTTCAAACTCAGCCTGCGCCTGCTGACTTACGAGAAAGAAATCCTGGAGACAACCAAATGACCACCAACTCATCTGCCCTGGTCTTACCAGCTGCCCGCCACACCGGATGTACCCGGGCTGCGCCTGCGCGGCTTCCAGGGCGATTTTGATTATCCCAAAATGGTCGCCGTGATCCAATCCACCATCGCCGCGGATCAAGTCGAGCGCAACGATACAGTGGAATCGATGGCCAACCTGTATACCCACCTGCACAACTGCGATCTCAGCCAGGACCTGCTCCTGGCGGAAGTTGACGACCAGGTAGTGGGGTACATTCGCGTCTGGTGGGATGTCGAAGCCGATGGCAACTGGCTCGGCTGGCATGTCGATTTCCTGCACCCAGATTGGCGCGGCAAAGGCATCGGGAATTCTATGTTCGCTTTTGCCGATACCCGCCTGCGTACCATCGCCGGCCAGCTGCGCGGCTCCGAGCACCTGCCGGAGGGCCGCCCCTGCTACTTCAGCACCACTGCACAATCTACCGAAAGTTATCGGATTGGGCTGCTGGAAAAGCACGGCTACGAGCCGATACGCTGGGAGCACATCATGGTGCGCCCCGATCTGGAGAACATCCCCCCTGCAACTCTGCCACCCGGATTGGAAGTGCGACCGGTGCTGCCGGAACAGCTACCCGCCATCTACCAGGCCAACGTAGAAGCCTTCCAGGACCACTGGGGGTATATACCCCCCAGCGACCAGGACTACCAGGAATGGATCGGGCATCCGGAATTCGACCCCAGTCACTACCAGGTGGCCTGGGATGGCGACCAGGTCGCAGGCATGGTGCTGGCCTACATCAGCCCCAGCGAGAACCAGGCCTATCAGCGCCTGCGCGGCTGGACAGAGGGCATTTGTGTGCGCCGCCCCTGGCGCCGGATGGGACTGGCGCGCGCCTTGCTGCTGCGCAGCCTGCACGACTTGAAAGCCAGCGGGATGACCGAAGCCGCTCTGACCGTTGACACCCAGAACTTGAACAGTGCCTTCCGCCTGTATGAAGAAGTCGGCTTCCAGCGTGTGGGGGGCTATGGCTTCTACCGCAAGGCTTTTTAGAAAGGACGCACGATGCCAATCAAAGCAGTCATTTGGGACCTGGGCGGGGTGATCCTGCGCACCGAAGAAACCGCACCGCGCCAGCAGCTGGCCGACCGGCTGGGTATGGCGCGCTACGACCTGGAGGAGCTGGTCTTCCACAGCCCTTCCGGGATGCAAGCCCAGCGCGGGGAAATCTCGGTCGAACAACACTGGGAGAAGCTGAGGCAGGAGTTAAACTTGTCCCAGGAGGAAATGCCTGCCGTGCGCGAGGCATTCTGGGGCGGCGACCGCATCGATACTGGCCTGCTGGAAGATATCCGCAGCCTGCGCCCACGAATTCGCCTCGGCCTGCTCAGCAACGCCTTCTCGGATTTACGCCAGGTTATTACGGAGTATTGGGGGTTTGGTGATGTATTCGAAACCCTGGTCATCTCTGCCGAAGTCGGCATTATGAAGCCCGATGCGCGCATCTACCACCTGGCCCTGGACCGGCTGGCGGTCCGACCCGATGAGGCGGTATTTATCGACGACTTCCCACGCAATGTGGCAGGCTCCCAGGCGCTTGGCATTCCAACCATCTTGTTCCAAAATCGCCAACAGGCCTGGCAAGAGCTGCAAGCCTGGCTGGCGCAAGCCGGTTAATCGCACCAGTATCAGCGAGTCCACACGGAGACGATGTTATGAAACCAGCCGTTCTGACCTTATCCGAAGCGAGCGGGCTTATTCTTAGCCGGCAGATTTCTCCGCTGGATCTCACCCGGGCCTGCCTGGAGCGGATCGAGCAGCTTGATCCCGCATTGAACTGTTTCATCACCCGAACGCCGGAAATTGCTATGGAACAGGCTCGCCGTCTGGAGCACGCTTTGGGCGATCCCGATTTCACTCCCGGACCGCTGCATGGCATCCCCCTGGCCTTGAAAGACCTGTATGACACCGCCGGTGTGCTCACAACCGCCGGCTCGACCTTTTTCACAAACAACATCCCGGCTCAGGACGCACAAGCCGTCTCGCGTCTGAAACAGTCCGGCGCCGTCCTGCTCGGTAAGCTCAATATGCACGAGATCGCCCTGGGGGTCACCAACGTCAACCCGCACTTTGGCCCCTGCCGCAATCCCTGGGACCGCACTCGTATCACAGGCGGCTCTTCGGGCGGCTCAGCCGCTGCCCTGGCTGCCGGGATGTGCCTGGGGTCTCTGGGCAGCGACAGCGGCGGCTCGATCCGCATCCCGGCCTCCCTGTGCGGTGTTGTCGGCCTCAAGCCAACCTACGGTCGGGTCAGCCTGCGGGGAGTCATCCCGCTGAGCTGGCACACGGATCATGCCGGCCCACTGGCTCGCACGGTGCTGGACGCAGCCATTCTGTTGAGGGCGATTTCCGGCTATGACCCAGACGATCCGGCCTCGCTGCCCGTCCCGAATGAGGACTTCCTGGCTGATATCTGGGAGGGCGTGGCGGGATGGCGCATCGCCCTGGCCAGCGACGAGTACTTCCAGCAGGTCGACCCGCAGGTGCAGGCCGCAGTTGAAACTGCTGCCGGCGTCTTCGAGGCGCTCGGGGCGAGGGTCGAGCGGGTCGAATTCCCCGATGCACACCTGGCCGCCAAGGCAAACGCCACGATGGTCACCAGCGACGCTGCCGCGTTTCATCGCGAGCGCCTGCAGTCGCACCCACAGGGCTTTGGCGCAGATGTTTTGCAGCGCCTGAACAGCGGGGCGGCCGTCTCATCCACTGAATACGCCCTGGCGCGTCGTACGCAGACAGTGCTGCGCCGCCAGTTCGAGCAGTTCTTCACCCGCTGCGACCTGCTGTTGACGCCTACTACCCCGGTAGCAGCTCCACTCATCGAGGGACCGAATGCCGTTGAACAAGCTCGACTGCTTACTCGTTTCACGGCGCCCTTCAACCTGACCGGCTTGCCGGCGCTTTCCTTGCCCTGCGGCTTTACCGCAAGCGGCCTGCCGATCGGCATGCAGCTGGTTGCCCGTCCCTGGGCGGAGAGTACCTTGCTGCGCGCCGGGCAGGCATACCAGCAAGCCACCGACTGGCACCTGCGCAGGCCACCGCTGTGAAGAAGCTGGATGCCTACCGCGTCTTCATTGCCCTGTCGGTCCTGGTCGACTTCCTGTTCTCGATGATTTTCACGGCCAGCTGCGATCTACCAGGTCACCCGGGTTGGGCTGACGCCCCTGCAGCTCGTCCTGGTGGGGACCACCCTGGAGCTTTCGGTTTTCCTGTTTGAGGTGCCGACCGGGGTGATCGCCGATATCTACAGCCGCCGCCTCTCGATCATCATCGGCTATTTTGTGATGGGCTTAGGCTTTTTAGTAGAAGGCTCCTTCCCCTTCTTTGCCGCTATCCTGCTGGCACAGGTGCTATGGGGTGTAGGCTACACCTTCACCAGTGGCGCTACCCAGGCCTGGATCAGCGACGAGATCGGCGAGCAAAACGCCGGCCGGGCATTCCTGCGCGGCAGTCAGCTCGGGCAGATCAGTGGTTTGCTTGGCATACTGGCCGGCACCCTGCTCGGCAGCCTGGCGATCAACCTGCCCATCCAACTGGGCGGGATTTTGCTCATAGGAATTGGTGTCCTCCTGGTGCTGGTGATGCCGGAGCATGGCTTTAAACCCACGCCGCGGGAGGATCGCAACTCCTGGCAGCACATGCTGTTTACCTTCAAGGCCGGACTGGCCGTAGTCCGCCAGCGTCCTGCCCTGATGAATATCCTGCTAATCGGATTGTTTTACGGCCTGTACAGCGAAGGTTTCGATCGCCTGTGGACCAAGCATATCCTGGACAATTTCACCTTACCCTTGAGCGATGTGCTGCAGCCAGTCGTCTGGTTTGGCATCCTGCGCGCGGTAGGCGTCGTGCTCACCGCTGGCGCCAGCGAGATTGCCCAGCGGCGCATCCGCACCGAGAGCTTCAGCAGCGTCGCCCGCTCTTTGCTCGGCCTGACGGTAACCCTGATCCTGTGCCTGTTGATCTTTGCCCTGACCCCCTGGTTGGGCCTGGCCATGCTGGCCTACTGGGTGATCTACGTCACCCGCAACCTGATCGGCCCGCTTTACACCACCTGGGTCAACCAACGATTGGAATCGGGTGTGCGTGCCACGGTAATTTCGATGAGCAGCCAGGTGGACGCCATCGGCCAGATTGCCGGCGGCCCGGTGGTTGGCTGGATCGGCAGCGCTTTTTCTGTTCAAGCCGCCCTATCCGCCTCTGCCCTTTTGCTGACCCCGATCCTGCCGCTCTACCGGCGCGCTATGCGCCAACCCGGCGTTTATCACGAGCAGGATATCCCTGCCGATACATAGCCCATCGAGAATATCGAAGCGAATCGCAACCATCAAGAAGGAACAATCCTATGATCCAACCTGACACGCATTCTATACCTGCCGATCTTATGCAATACGAGTGGCGCCCGGCCCGCCGGGAAGATGCCCTGGCCATCCATGAATTGCTGCTCGATATCGAGGCCGTGGACCAACGCGGCTGGGTAGATACCCTGGATGATCGTCAGCGCGATTTTGACGACCCGGGAGTCAATATCGAAACTGATACTCAGATGGCTTTTACCCCGGCTGGGCAGCTGGCCGCCCTGGGCTGGGTGATTACACTCCCTCCCGGTGAGACTGAGCATATCGCTTTCCTGTGGGGAGAAGTTCATCCGCAGCACCGCGGTCTCGGATTGGGCAGGTTTGTGCTGCGTTGGTTGGAGCAGCGTGCTCGGGCAATCCTGGATCAACATCCCAAAGACCGGCCTCACCACCTGCGCACGAATATGCTCGATAGCCTGATAGACCGGATCGCCCTTTTTGAGCAGGAAGGTTTCACCTGGGTGCGCTCCTATTACCGCATGCGCCGCGACCTGAGCCTGCCGATCCCAGAAGTGCAGCTGCCGCCTGGAATCTCACTGCGCACCTACACCCCGGAGATGAGCCAGGCTACCATGCAGGCGATTGACGAAGCATTTATCGACCATTGGGGGCATACGCCATTGGACATGGAAGCCTGGGAGCTATTTTTCGTCGGCACGCCGAGCTTCCGCCCGGAGATGACCTACCTGGCCATGACCGATGACGGGCAGGTTGCCGGCGTGTGTTTTAATGAGGTTCACGAAGAAGAAAATCTTGCCCTCAACGACAATCAGGGCTGGATTCGCATCCTGGCCGTCCGGCGACCCTGGCGCAAACAGGGGCTGGGCACTGCCTTGCTGTGCACTTCGATGCAAACCTTCCGTCAGTCCGGGCTGGATTACGCCGGCCTGGGCGTCGACGCCGAGAACCTGACCGGAGCCCTGCGCATCTACGAGCAGCTTGACTTCACTGTCGTTAAACGCTACCTGACCTACTCAAAAACGGTGTAGAGCCACAACCCAATCAAGGATATTCGAAATGACCATTGAGAAAACACAATCAATAATCTTGAAAGACCTCGGGGATGGGCTTGTCCTTCGCCATGCCACCCCGGATGACGCCGACCGGTTGGCGGACTTCAATTCCCGCATCCACAGCGATGACGGGCCCGATAAACCTTTCGAGCCCGTCGGCATCTGGACAGCGAGACCTGCTCACTTTGCCTCACCCTACGTTCAATCCCGGCGATTTCACCATCGTCGAAGACACCGCCACCGGAGAAATTGTCTCTTCCCTCAACCTGATCTCCCAGGAATGGAGCTATGCGGGCATGCCCTTTAAGGTTGGGCGTCCCGAGCTGGTCGGGACAAAACCCGAATACCGCAATCGCGGCCTGGTTCGGGCTCAGTTCGAGGCTATCCACGCCTGGAGTGCGCAGCGCGGCGAGCTGGTTCAAGGGATTACCGGCATTCCGTATTACTATCGCCTGTTCGGTTACGAGATGGTGATGACGCTTGGCGGCGGCCGCGCCGGCTATCTGCCGCAGGTCCCCAAACTTAAGGAAGGCGAGACCGAGCCCTATCTCATTCGCCCGGCCGTCGAAAGCGACCTGCCCTTCATTGCCGGGTTGGTCGAGCAGGCCGACCGACGCTACCTGGTAAGCTGCCGGCGAGATGCCGAGATGTGGCGCTACGAGTTGAATGGCAAGAGCGCCCGCAATATTGACCGTACCGAGCTTTGCGTGATCGAAACACCGGAATCCGAACCGGTTGGCGTATTGGGGCATTCGGTGGAAAATTGGGGGCCGATGCTGGCCGCCAGGCTGTATGAAATCAAGCCCGGTATCTCGTGGGCGGCAGTCACCCCCAGCGTAATCCGCTTCGTGTTTGCAGCTGGCCGAGCCCTGGCCGCCAGGGATGGTAAAGAAGCCGAGTTTTCCAGTTTTGGCTTGTGGTTCGGGCCCGACCATCCGGTCTATCATATCGTTCCCGATCGCCTGCCCAGAAACCGCAAGTCCTATGCCTGGTATATCCGTGTACCCGATTTACCCGCTTTTCTACGCCACATCCAGCCGGTGCTCGAACAGCGCCTGGCCGGCTCTTCTCTGGCAGGTCACAGCGGCGAGCTCAAGATCACTTTTTACCGCAGCGGGTTGAAGCTCCTGCTTGAGCAAGGCCGGATAAAGGAAATTTCTTCCTGGAAGCCGGAACCCCTGGGACACTCTGGGGATGCCGCTTTTCCCGAGCTTACTTTCCTCCAGCTCTTGTTTGGTTACCGCAACCTGGAAGAGCTGAACTATGCCTTTGCGGACTGCTGGTGGGATAACGACACTGCCTACGCACTGCTCACCACCCTCTTCCCCAAGCAGATCTCATCAGTCTGGCCGGTATCCTGATCCAAACCGTATTTACGCACAACCGGCGGAGCCCACAAACCTCCGCCGGTTGTATTTTCAATCACCTGATCGAGAGGCCTGGTTTCTATGCCCCCGTATAAACCGGCGTCAGCCAATCGTGGTAAGCGGGATGCCGGCCACGTACCGCAACATCGAAACAGGCTCGCAGGCGCGCAGTGACCGGCCCCATCTGGCCTGATCCGATTGGACGGTGATCTATGCGAGTCACGGCAGTGATCTGGGCGGCAGTGCCCGTCATGAAGAATTCATCGCACAGGTACACTTCAGTGCGGTCGATCGGCCGCTCAACCACCTGCAAGCCGATCTCCCGGCTGGCCAGCTCGATCGCTGTTTGCCGGGTGATCCCCTCCAGGATATTCTCGGTCACCGGCGGCGTGACCAGCACCCCATCCCGCAGCATGAAGATATTCATTGCGCTGCCTTCGGAGATGTGGCCATCTTGATTCAACACCAGCGCTTCATCGAAGCCGGCTAACAGCGCATCCGACTTGACAAAGGCCGAGTTGGCATACGCGCCGCTGATCTTGCCACGCGCCGGGATCATGTTATCGTCCACTCGCCGCCATGACGAGACTGTGACATGGGCGTTGGTGTCATTGGATACATACAGGTCAAATGGAATCGAAACGATGGAGAGCTCGTCTTTCAACCCGTGCAGTTTTACCCCAATAATCTCATCGGCTTTATACGCCAGCGGGCGCAGGTAGATATCCCGCCGGTAGCCTTCCTTCAAGACAAGCTGCCGGGCTACCTCGGTCAGGCTCTCAGGCGAGTGATCAAAACTCATCCGCATCAATCGGGCGGAATTTAAGAAACGCCGGAAGTGATCCTGGGGACGAAACAGGTATAACTGCTGCTGCTCGGGATTCCAGTAAGCGCGCATCCCGCCAAAGACAGCGGTCCCATAATTCAGCGCGTGGGTCAGGACCCCGACTTTCGCCTGCTCGTACGGCACAATCGATCCTTGAAAATATGCGTAATTGGGTAGATCCATCCATCCGCCTCCATAAATCCGGTCAAATTGCTCGGCATTGAATTATATCACCCGTAAATCTCTGGTCTCCAAGAACGCCCGCGGGCCTGCCAGTGGAATTCAGTTTTCTCTAAATTTAAAATCGGAGTATACTCAACCCTGTCTGGTTAAATTCTCGGCAAACATTACCGAATTTCATTGATCCGTCAAGATCTTCGGCCAGCCAAGGAGTGTTTTCATGAAACGTGCGGTCAGCATCAGCCTGGGGTCTTCCAAGCGCAACAAGGCGGTGGAGGTCGAGTTGCTTGGCCAGGCCGTCAGCATCGAGCGCATCGGTACAGATGGCGATATGGAGAAAGCCGCCCGCATGTATCAGGAGCTGGATGGTAAAGTCGACGCATTTGGTGTGGGCGGTGCCGATCTGGGCTTGCTGGTTGATACCCACTGGTACCCGCTGCATTCAGTGCAAAAGATGGTGCGCTTCATCAAGCAGACCCCGGTGGTGGACGGCACCGGGCTAAAGAATACCCTCGAAAATATGCTCGCGCCTTACCTGAATGAACATCTCTCCGCATACATGAAGCAGCATGGCAAAACGGTGTTTGTCACATCCGGGTTAGATCGCTGGGGGATGACCAGTTCTTTCGTTGATGCTGGCTACGAGTACGTGTTTGGCGATTTTATGTTCGGGTTGGGGATTCCCATCCCAATTCGATCTGTCGGCAGCCTCAAGCTGTTGGGAGCACTGCTGCTGCCGATCGTTACACGGCTGCCTTTCGAGTGGATCTACCCAACCGGGGAAAAGCAGGACAAACGCATCCCGAAATACGAAAAATATTACAATTGGGCGACCGTCATCGCCGGAGATTGCCACTATATCAAGCGCCACTTACCGGAAAGGCTGGAAGGCAAGGTGATTGCCACCAACACTACCACTTCGGAAGATGTGGAGACGTTCCGCCGCGCCGGTGTGCGCTACCTGGTCACCTCCACCCCTGTGCTGCAGGGCCGCTCTTTTGGCACCAACATGATGGAAGCTGCCCTGATTGCTATTTCAGGAAAAGGTCGCGCCTTGACTCACGACGAGTACGCTGCCCTGTTGAAAGAGCTGCAATTTGAGCCTCAGCTTCAGGAACTGAACGCCTGAAATCATCCAAGATAGGAGATCATTAAGATGGATGCAATCGTCACAGCCGGTGGAATACCCAAGCCCGACGAGCCCCTTTACGTGCGAACTCAGGGGCAGAGCAAGGCGCTGCTGGATGTCAACGGCAAACCCATGATTCAATGGGTGTTGGATGCCCTGTGCGAGGCGCAAACCATCGACCAAATCCTTATCATGGGCCTGGAGCCAGATAGCGGGCTCAACTGCAGCAAAATCGCCGATTATATGCCCAACCAGGGCAGCATGTTTGAAAATATCCGCGCCGGCATGATCCGGATCAAGCAAATTAATCCTGCCGCGCACCATGCGTTGGTAGTCTCTTCTGATATCCCCACCATCACTTCCGCCATGGTGGACTGGGTAGTCAACACCTGCATGCAGACCGACGAAGATGCCTATTACAATGTAATCGAGCGCAGCGTGATGGAAAAACGCTTCCCAGGGTCGAAGCGCACTTACACCCGGTTAAAAGATATGGAAGTATGCGGCGGTGATATGAACGTCATCCGCACGATGACGGGCACCGATAATGACGACTTCTTTGAGCGGCTGATCTCGGCCCGCAAGAGCGTCTTCAAGCAGGCCCAGCTGATCGGGATCGGCACACTCATCCTGTTTCTATTACGGCAGTTAACCTTGGACGATGCCGTCGCGCGGGTGGTCAAGCGCATCGGCCTGACCGGTCGAGCCATCCGCTGCCCCTATGCAGAAGTCGGCATGGATGTTGATAAGCCGTTCCAACTGGAACTGGTCTGTGCGGATTTAGCCGCACGCCAGGCTGGATGAAAGCGGATCGGGTTAACCGGCTGCTCGAGCTGGATGCTTCCTGGTCGCGCCGGCTGCAAAGCGCCTCACAACCCGGCTTCCTGCATGGTCTGGAAGCCTTTTTGTCTCACTCGGGCGATTCCTTGTTCGTCATGCTGGCGGTGGCGTTGGAATGGTGGTTGGGAAACACCGCCTGGAAGTCCCTGGCGATTTCATTTGCAGTCGGTGTGGGGGTAACAGCCCTGGCTGTGCTCCTGGTCAAGCTTGCCGTGCGCCGGCCGCGCCCGGAAGGAGATTGGGGCCAGCTTTACCGCAAAACCGACCCGCATTCCTTCCCATCCGGGCATGCCGCCCGGGCTTGCATGCTGGCCGTCGTTGCCCTAGGTCTCGGCCCGCCCTGGCTGGGCATCCTTTTGACCTTCTGGGCGCTGCTCGTCGGCCTGTCACGCGTCATACTGGGAGTGCACTACCTGTTGGACGTCCTGGCTGGCGCATTTTTAGGGGTCGTCATCGGGTTGGGAATTGTCTGGCTGGCCTGAGCCTGCCCTTACGGGAAAACCTACTTCCCGGTAGCCGCCATCTCCCGCATGAAAAGTTCGATAGCCGGGTTGGGCGCCGGGTCGACACCGTAAGCCACCGCCAGGTAATAAGCAGCGTAGTCGCCAAAGTGCAAATCTGTCCACTGCTGCGCCAGCGGCGTCTCGCCGACAGCATCCACAAAATCGGTACCCAGACCTTCCAGCATGAAAGCCTGCTTGGTCAGATTTTCACGCAGCTGATTGCGCGGCGATCCGGCAGACCCGCGCAGGAAGACGATCATTGTGGACGAGAGCATCGCATCTGGCTGCAAGACACTCCCCAGCAGGGTATGATCCATCTCGGGCAGGGATTCCACCTGCACCCAGGTCTTTGCCAGGCGGGCAATCTGGTTCTGCCAATGCCGCGCCGCCGGCGCCAACACCCCGGAACCCACCACCGTCACCCAACGGCCCATCATCTGCCCTGCCATTCGCCGGGCCGGATTGCCAATGGCCGCTACTTCAGCCTTCAAGCTGCTCTGCTGCTGCCGCATCGCTTGCACTGCACCGGCAAGCTCAGTCCCGATATCCGGCAGCATCCCAAGCCGAACTAAAGCGGCCGCCGCGAATCCATACAACCAACCCAGCGGCTCGTACAACCGACCTTCATCCGGGTAGAACCAGCAAGCTGCGCCGGCCTCCTGGGCTTTCTGGGAAAGTTCCCCGCCTGCCCCAACGATCAGGCAGCGACAGCCGCGATCCAGCGCCTGTCGCAAAGAGGAGTGTACCTCTTCTTCCTCCCCAGTATGGGAGAGAAGAACAACCAGCGACTCATTCCCGCTCGCCCAGGCCGGCAGAGCGTAATCCCGCCACACAACAACAGGAACCGGGCTATGCAGCGCCGCGTATGCCTGCAGCAGCTCGCCAGCCATCGCGGAGCCCCCTACGCCGCATAGAACGACCTGCCGGATACCGGCCCAGGCCGGTAGCGGTAGACTCTGACCCTGCTCCCAGGCACGCCAGAGCTGGTCGGGCAGGTCGTCTATCTCTTTTAGCACCGGATGCGCTTCAAGCCGGTCGAGGTGTGTAAGATCATCCATATTATTCATCTTCACCGGGAATAGGGTTGCTCTGCGACAATATCATTTGGTAAATGTCCCGCCGCGGCCAGCCGGACTGCGCGGCCAGCCGAGCGGCAGACTGTGCGGCCGGCTCATCATTTGCCAGGTGCTGTCGGATGGCCTGTGCGAGCTGCGCTTCACTCCAACGCTCTTGCCGGGCAGTATACCCGGCGACCACCAGGGTGATCTCGCCACGCGGCGGCTGCGCCTCAAAATGGGCTATTGCTTCGGCCAGGCTGCCCCGAAATATCTCCTCGTGCAGCTTGGTAAGCTCGCGCGCCACGGCTACCTGGCGGTCCCCCAGCACCTGGCGCAAGTCGGCCAGCGCTTCAAGCAGGCGATGGGGAGTCTCCAGGAATATCAAGGTGTAGGGGTAGCCCGCCACTGCCTGCAACGATGTCCGCCGTTCCTTTGCCTTGCGCGGCAGGTAGCCCAGGTATAGGAAGGCATCGCTAGGCAGGCCGGAAACGGTCAGCGCCGCCACCGGGGCGCTGGGACCCGGAACCGGGCTGACCGGATAGCCCGCAGCCACCGTTGCTCGCACCAGCTCGTAACCTGGGTCATTCAACCCTGGTGTGCCGGCATCCGACACCAGGGCTACATCTCCTTCAGCCAACGCTGCCAGGATATCCGGCAGCTTGCCAATCTTGTTGTGTTCGAAGTAGCTGGTCAATGGTGTGCGGATCTGGTAATGCGCCAGCAGCTTGGCTGTATGCCGGGTATCTTCGGCTGCAATCAGGCGCACCTCCCCCAATAACTGCAATGCCCGCAGGCTGATATCCTGCAGGTTTCCGATCGGAGTGGCAACCAGGTACAGCGTCCCCACGGGAATTAAGGAGTAGCCCAGGTCAGGTAATCGAGCAGCAGTGATCCATCGTTGGTATTGACCGTGCCCGGCTTGATCCAGCCTGGAAGGCCCTGGCTGGTGCGGTAGCACAGGTAGCTGCCGGGCGGGATATTTTCCACGATCAGCGGCTGAGCGCTCATATTGGCCGCCCGGCATGCGCCCCAGGTCGGCAGGCTGGTCCCCATCAACGCCATTGCAACGCTGCCTTGCGGGATGATCAGGTGTTGGCCGCTGGCATTGGGCTCATAGGAAATATCCTCGCCACCTTGAATGCCGCTCTGGTCCAGGTCAAATTTCTGCATCGGCTGCAGCGTGATCGAGCCATTGGCCTGAACCGCCGGCGTGCTGGTGGCGGTGGGGCTGGCGGTGGGCAGCACTGCGGTTACTGTAGCTGTCGGCAGTGCCTCAACCACAATCCTGACCCAGAAAGGCGAGCCGCCATTCGGTCCGATTCCAAACCAGGCGCCTTGCGGATTCTTGAGCTTCCAGTTGCTCTGGAAAGTCCCTGGCGTTTGCGGGGCGACCATATCCACTGCCAGGTCGACCGTTTCACCTGGGGCCACCTGCCGGGGCAGGGGCACCGTCATCTGCAGAGTCATCACCTGGCCGGAAAACTGCCCGGCGGTGTAGGCGTTGGTCCAGGTGCAGGTGCCGATATTTTGCAGCCGCCACACCTTGGTAAATGTCTGGCCCGGCTGCATCTTGGTGTCGTCGGGAATAGTAATGTCAATGGGGTTGCCGGCTCCGGCCAGATCGCAATTGCCCGCCGCTGTTGGGTTGCCGGCCGTCGGCAGGGCCGGCGATGGAGAAGGCAAAACGATCGCGGTGGGCGTGATGCCGGTGGGCGTCGCAACCGGGGTCAGGGATGGCGCCGGTGAGGGCGTTTGCAGCACCGCCTCCGTCAGCCGGGCGTTGACGGTTTCATACACCTGGGTGACATTGGGCGTAGGCGTCAGCGCAGTCTCGTCTGCCCCGCCGCAGCCCGCCAGCAAAGAAACCAAAACCAGGATGGAAAGACCGGAAATCAGCCGGCCGCACATTTTATGGTTCATAAGTCAAGAAGCAACCGTTTCATCGCCGGCCCTGGTCAGCAGCTTTTTCATCCTGCGAGACAGTTCGCGGCGCGAAGGAGCACCCGGCGGCTGCAGGTCAGGCATTCCAGGCCAATATCGGCCCCCAGCCGGACAACCTTCCACTCATATCCCCCACATGGATGAGGTTTGCGCAACCGGACAACATCGTTCATCTGCAGATCGGGCAGCATGGCGCGATTATAACATGCAGGGGCTGTGGCGGTCGGTCGCCTGCATCCTTCAGCAGATCGACCCTGGTATAATAAAACCTCTTAGGGAAAAATTCGGATGTTTCAGAACCTAGATCCAGCCACACTGATTACCCGCCTGATTGTCCTGGTTGTTGCTTTCACAATCCATGAATTTTCTCACGCGTGGGTCGCCACCCGTTATGGGGATAATACAGCCCGCCAGGCTGGACGTCTGACGCTCAATCCACTCGTCCATTTGGACCCCATCGGCTCGCTGGTGCTGCTTACTGCTGGGTTTGGTTGGGCCAAGCCGGTGCCGATCAACCCCTACGTCCTGACGCGTCGCTCCGCTTCGGCGGTGATGTGGGTATCTCTGGCGGGACCCGTCTCCAACCTGCTGATGGCAGGCATAGCGGCCATCCCCTTTCAACTTGGGCTGGTCGCCGTCAGCGAAGCCTTCATCCCGAGCGGATCGATCCTGCCGACCATGCCCCAATTTTTATTCGAGTTTGTCTATATCAACCTGGTGCTTTTCTTATTCAATTTAATCCCAATTTCACCCCTGGATGGCGAGAAAATCCTTTCTTACTTCATGCCACCCCCCATTTCAACTTTTATGGATACAATCCGGCCAATTGGACCGATCATCTTGCTGGTTGTCGCCGTGATTGGGCCCATGATTGGGATGAATTTGTTGGGCTCGATCCTTGGTCCTCCATTGAATGCCCTCTTAAGCTTGCTCGTGGGATAAATAGCGTGCGCATTGCTTACCGGGTCCGCCAGTTCTGGCACGCCATATTTGCCAGGCCAACTTCTGAAGACCTATCGCTGGCGCGCTCGCTGCTCACCATCCCCCAGACGCGGCTGTTCGAGCAGCTCCAACCCAGCGAGCAGGTGCACAGCATTAATATTTGCCGCCGGCTCATTCAGCAGGGCGAAACGCAGCCCGATCTGCTGGTAGCTGCTCTGCTGCATGATGTGGGCAAGAGCCGCTACCCGCTGCACGCCTGGGAACGGGCGCTGATCGTCCTGGCTGGCGCTCTCTTCCCGCAAAAAACAAAAACATGGGGGCAGGGTCAACCGCAAGGCTGGCAGCGTGCCTTTGTGGTGGCGCAGCGGCACCCCACCTGGGGCGCCGAGATGGTCGCCGGCGCAGGAGCTTCGCCCCTCACGGTAACGATCATTCAACGCCACCAGGACCCCGCCCAGCCGAAAAACAGCCGGGATGCGACAGAAGAAATGCTCTTACGCTTGAAAAACCTGGATGAGGACAATTAAGGAGACTCTATGACTATTCAAATCACCATCATCGGGCTGGGCCAGATTGGCGCTTCCATCGGATTGGCGCTGGCCACCCATAAAGAAGAAATCCGGCGTGTCGGTCACGATAAAGAGCCGAATGCAGCCAAGCGCGCCAGGGACCTTGGCGCTCTGGATAAGGTTGAGTTCAACCTGCATTCCGCCGTGCAAGGCGCCGACCTGGTGCTGCTCACCGTCCCCACCGACCAGATCCAGGAGACCATGAAGCTCATTGCCGGAGATCTAAAGGCAGGGGCCGTGGTGATGGACACAGCGCCCGTCAAAGAGATTGTGGCAGCCTGGGCTGCCACGCTGCTCCCTGCGCAACGCTACTATATCGGGCTGACCCCGGTGCTCGGCCCGGCATACCTGCACACGATTGACTCCGGCCTGGATGGTGCCCGCGCCGACCTGTTCAAAGGTGGGTTGATTGCCATCTCTGCCCCTCCTTCGACAGTATCCGATGCCATCAAGATGGCCGCCGACCTGACTCGCCTGCTGGGTGCGGCGCCGCTCTTTGCCGACCCGCTGGAAATGGATGGGCTGATGGCGGCCACCCACCTGCTGCCGCAGCTTTTGGCAGCCGGCCTGCTCAATGCCACCCTCGATCAGCCCGGCTGGCGGGAGGGGCGCAAAGTGGCCGGACGAGCTTATGCCGAAGCCACCAGCCCGGTAGTACAGCCGGGCAGCGCGCAGGGGTTGGCCGCTGACGTAATGCTGAACCGCGAGAATACCCGGCGCATGCTGGACAGCGCCCTGGCAGCGCTGTTAGCCATCCGCAAAGATATTGACGACCAGGATCAAGAAGCGCTTGCCGGCCGGTTGGAGCGTGCCCGCCAGGGGCGCGCCGAGTGGTGGGGGCAGCGCCAGGCTGCCGATTGGGCCTCGGCCGAAATCCCCCCCGCCGAAATGCCAACCAGAGCGGGAGTCTTTGGCAGCCTGATCGGCATGAAACCCAAAGCCAAAAAATGAGAGGACCTGCATGACCACCCAGACGGAAACATCCCCAAAACTGAAATGGATAGAGACCGAGCTCCAAAGCCTCAAGGACAATGGGCTGTATAATCGCATCCGCACTCTCAGCTCGGCGCAGGGCGCCTGGCTGGTGGTAGACGGTAAGCGCGTCCTGAATTTTTGCTCCAATAACTATCTTGGGCTGGCAAACCACCCGCACCTGGTTCAGGCGGCCCAGGAAACGATCGCTCGCTACGGCATAGGACCGGCAGCAGTGCGCTCGATTGCCGGTACGATGGACCTGCATCTGCAGCTGGAGCAGCGCCTGGCAAGCTTCAAAGGGGTGGAGTCGGCCATCACTTTCCAGTCCGGTTTTACCGCCAATCTGGCCGTCATCCCAGCATTGGTCGGCAAGGAGGATGCCATCTTCTCGGATGAGCTCAACCATGCCAGCATCATCGACGGGTCGCGCCTCTCCGGAGCGAAGATCATCCGCTATGCCCATGCCGATCCCGCCGACCTGCAGCGGGTGCTGGCGGAAAACCGCTCTGCCTTCCCGCGTGCCATGGTTATCACCGATGGAGTGTTCAGCATGGACGGCGATATCGCCCCGCTGGATAAAATTTTGGCGGTGACGCAGCAGTACGAGGCGATCCTGATGGTAGATGACGCCCACGGCGAAGGCGTGCTGGGAAAAGGCGGCCGCGGCATCGTCGATCACTTTGGACTGCACGGGCAGGTAGATGTCGAGGTGGGCACGTTATCCAAGGCATTCGGCGTGGTCGGCGGGGTGATCGCCGGCAACCCGCTGGTGGTAGAGTGGCTGCGCCAGCGCGGGCGCCCATTCCTGTTCTCGTCGGCAATGACCGTCCCCGACGTGGCCGCTTGTCTGGCAGCGCTGGACCTACTGGAAGAATCCACTGAGCTGGTCGACCTGCTTTGGGAAAACGCCCGCTACTTCAAAGCCGAGATGCAGCGCCTGGGCTTTGATACCGGTTTGAGCCAGACGCCCATCACCCCGGTGATGCTGGGTGAGGCGCCCTTAGCCCAACAGATGAGCCGCGAGCTGTTTGATAACGGCGTGTTTGCCATGGCGCTTGGTTTCCCCACCGTACCGCGTGGCAAAGCCCGCATTCGAGTGATGATCTCGGCAGCGCACAGCCGCAGCGATCTCGATCAGGGGCTGGAGGCCTTCGCCCAAGCCGGGCGAAAACTGGGCATCATCAATTAAAAAACCCCCAGGCGATTTGCCTGGGGGGTTTTTTTCGCAGCATTGAACCGAATAAATTGTTCGGCGTATAAAGATATAACAGGTTCCTGGCTGCGCCGGTTTACATTTCTGCGAACGGATCGAAAGCTGGATTCGTGCCGGCCCACATGCAGCTGGGTCGACCGTCCAGGTTGCACGAAAAAGCATCTGAGCAGCGGTGCCCGAGGATGCGCGGCGGTTGGTCCGGAAGCACATCCGATGGGAATACGACCTGAGCTTCCAGGCCCACATCTTTACCAACATGGTGACAGTAACACATTTTTATCGTTTGCCAGTTTGTTGAAGACATGCAAATACCTCCTTTAGGTGAACCACTCTAATTATAACCAACCTTAGCCGAAAGAATAGTGTCAGGTGTCACAGAAAAGTATGACAAATTACATCTTCTAAGGATAACAAAACCGAGATACTGAAATCATTCAGATAACTATTGACAGGCAACATGAATCAAATATTGGTGTAAAATTATTTACCTGAAAAGGATGTGTTGATAGAGTAATCCGTCAATTCACATCCTTTTGAGTATCAACCACAGAAACACAAGATTCAAGGAGGAAGAAGTATGAACCGAAAGTCAATGTTTTTCCTGCTGGCAGCCGTCACCATCCTGAGCATGGTCCTGGCAGCCTGCGGCGGCGGTGCAGCCACCGAAGCTCCCCCGCCGGTAGAAGAACAGCCCACCGAGGCTGTTGCCGAACCCACCGAGGCTCCCGTAGAGGAGCCGGCGCCCACTGAGGAACCGGCCCCCACTGAGCCACCCGCCGAGGCTCCACTGGTGTCCGCCTTCATCTACGGCCGCGGCACCAACTCGGTAAGCCTGGATCCTGCCATCGTGACCGACGGTGAGTCGTTCCGCGTTTCCGGCCAGATCCTGGAGAACCTGTACACCTTCGCCCCCGGCACCACCAACCCGGTCCCGGCGCTGGCTGAAGAGTGCACCGCCAACGAAAACGCCACCGAGTGGACCTGCACCCTGCGCCAGGGCGTGAAGTTCCACGACGGCACCGACTTCAACGCCGATGCAGTCATCTTCAACTTCGAGCGCTGGCGCTTCACCGATAACCCCTACCATTTTGCCGAACAGGTCTTCGAGTACTACGAGGCGATGTGGGGCGGTTTCGATGATGCGAGCTGGATCACCAGCATCGAAAAGATCGATGACTACACCGTCAAATTCACTCTCAGCACCCCGCTGGCTCCCTTCCTGGCCAACCTGGCGATGGATATGTTCGCCATCTCCAGCCCGGCCGCCATCGAGGCTAATGGCGCCGCCTACGGCACCCCGGCTGTCGGCGCAGTGGGTACCGGTCCCTTCAAGTTCGTAGAATGGGTCGAAAGCGACCACATCACCGTGGACGCCAATGCCGATTACTGGGGCGGCGCGCCTGGTGTCGAACAGATTATCTGGCGTGTCATCCCCGATGCCTCCGCTCGCTACCTGGCCCTCAAAGCCGGCGATATCCACGGCATGGAACAGGCCACCCCCGAGGACTTCGAAGCTGCCCAGTCCGATCCGGAGCTGCAGGTACTCTTCGATGCACCTTTGAATACCGTTTACCTGGCCTTCAACTACAAGATCAAGGAGCTCCAGGACCCCAAGGTTCGCGAGGCCATTGCCCACGCTATCAACAAGCCGGCCTTGGCTGAGGCTTTCTGGGGCGTCTCCGGGCAGGTCGCCAAGACCCTGATCCCCTCCAGCATGTGGGGCTTCAATGATGCCATCGAGGACTATGCCTACGATCCCGAGCTCTCCAAGCAGCTCCTGGCCGAAGCCGGCTATCCGGATGGCCTGAGCGACGATGACCATTGCCGAGGACGTCCTGGATGCCGAAGGCAATGTCATCCACGCAGCCGGGGAAGTCCTGCCTCTGCGCTTCAACTACATCCCCGCCGACCGCTTCTACATCTCCGGCCCGAAGGCTGTCGCAGAGGCGATGGCTGCCGATCTGGCCAAGGCCGGCATCGTCACCGAGCTGTACACCCCCGGCGATTGGGCGACCTATCTGGGCGAGCGTCGCAACGGCACCCTGATCGGTCTGTACATGCTGGGCTGGGGCGGCGATAACGGCGACCCGGACAACTTCACCGGCTACTTCTTCAGCGGTGCAGCCGAGCCGATCGCACGCGAAGGCTGGTATCAGAACCCGGCCCTGGCCGAGCTGCTGCAGACGGCTGTCACCCTGCCCAGCCAGGCAGAGCGCGAGCCGCTCTACAAGCAGGCCGATCAAATCCTGCATGATGAGATCGCCCGCATCTGGCTGGTGCACCAGGCTACCCCAATCCTGCTTTCCGCCAAAGTCAGCGGTTACCAGCCACAGGCTGTAGATGCCGACAATTACAATCTCGTGGTGATCAATCCATAACACCCGGCAATGCCTGAAGGCTGAGCCCTAAGGTTCCGCAGGGGGATGGAGTATGTACCCGTTGCATATCTCCATCCCCCTGCGCTCATCTTACAGGAGGAACCTTTGATCCGTTACACCCTCCGCCGCCTGATCTCGGTAATCCCCACACTGATCGGCGTTACCTTGGTCGTCTTTATGTTTCAGCGCCTGATCCCAGGCGACCCGGCGATAGCCATGCTGGGCGAGCACGCCACCCAGGAAAATGTTGAGCGCATCCGCGAGCAATTCGGACTGAACCGGCCGGTATTCCTGGACCGCGAAGCCCTGGCAGAGGGAGATTTCGCAGGATTTGTTGATACGCAATACCTGCGCTATATGGCCCGCCTGGTAGTCCTGGACCTGGGGACTTCCATCCATCGCCGCATCCCGGTCATGGAAACATTGGCCGATCGCTTCCCGGCTACCGTTGAATTGGCATTACTGGCCATGTTGATCGCTACAACGATCGGTCTACCGGTAGGAATTATCTCCGCCGCCCGACGCGGTTCTTTTATCGATGGCTCGACCATGATCGGCTCGCTGGTAGGCGTCTCGATGCCGATTTTCTGGCTGGGATTGATGCTCATCATGTTATTTGGCGTCACCCTCAACTGGCTGCCGGTCGGTGGACGCCTGTCGACGGGCATCGAAGTTAAAGAAATCACCCACCTGCTGCTGGTCGACAGCCTGATTACCGGCAATATCCCGGCTTTCAAAGATGCTTTCCAGCACATTATCATGCCCGCCATAGCCCTGGCGACGATCCCAATGGCGATCATCGCCCGCATGACCCGCTCCAGCATGCTGGACGTGCTGCAGGAAGACTATATCCGCACCGCGCATGCCAAAGGCCTGCACGAGCGTGTGGTGCTGTACCGGCATGCCTTGAAAAATGCCTTTCTCCCGGTAGTCACTATCATTGGTCTGCAGTTGGGCGCCCTGCTGGCAGGAGCGGTGCTGACCGAGACCATCTTTGCCTGGCCCGGCATCGGCAAGTGGGTCTACGACGGCATCCTGGCTCGCGATTATCCCATCGTCCAGGGTGGAACCCTGCTGATTGCAATTATTTTTATATTTTTCAGCATCATTGTTGACCTATCCTACGCGCTGCTCGACCCGCGCATCCATTACGATTGAGGCCGGTTATGGCAGAAGCAACCACCGATCAAGTCAAGGTCGTAGATTTTGCGGTGCGCGAGCACCGCTCTTTATGGGGCGACGCCTGGCGCCGCCTGATCTCCAACCGCACCGCCCAGCTGGGCATGTTTATCGTCTTCTTCATGGTCTTTTCCACCACGATGGCGCACTTTTTCTGGGAATACGATCCCAAAATTGATTCTGGATTACACCTTAAAATTGAAACCCCCAAATCTGACTGCCAATGAGGATGTCGAGTCGGTGCACATCTTTGGCACTGACCAGCTCGGCCGGGATATTTTCCGGCGTGTGGTGCATGGCGGCTGGAATTCAATCATGGTCGGATTTGTAGCCGTAGGAATATCCCTGTCTGATCGGAGGCCTGCTGGGTTTGCTGGCTGGTTTTTTTGAGGCGTGCCGATTTCATCGACCGAACGCTACGTTTTCAAGGGTGCAGTCGGGCTCGCCCTGGGTGTGCTCCCGGCCTGGATAGCCGACCAAACAGTGATTTATGGTGCTTTTCACCTTGCTTGGGGCTCTTATCAGCCTATCGCCGATCTGCACTGGTCTGAGAAATCCTGGCGTGTCTGGCTGATTATCTTGCTAGGGGCTGCTTATTGGCGCCGTGCCTGCACTGATGACCAGCGTTTATACCGCCCTGTTTACTGGTTTCCTGGGTTTGCTGATTGGCATGATGCTTTCCCGGCGGTTAGGCGGCAAGTTACTCTCCGATACCACCATGCGCGGCATGGATATTATCCTGGCATTCCCCAGCTACCTGCTGGCGATCGCCATTGTGGTCTTCCTGGGCCCTGGCCTGGAAAAAGGTATGATCGCCATCGGGATCGTTGGCATCCCGGTCTTTGCCCGCCTGGTGCGCTCAGTCGGTGCTGTCGGTCATTCAGAAGGAATACGTCCTGGCAGCCAATGCTGTCGGGGAAGGACACGGCCGGGTTATGTTCCGCCACATCCTGCCCAACATTCTCTCTCCGATCATCGTCCAGTCCACCATGGCGCTGGCCGGGGCTATCCTGGCTGCGGCTGCCCTGGGCTTCCTGGGCCTGGGCGCCAGCCCCCCGAGCCGGAATGGGGTTCCATGCTGGGTGATAGCTACCGCTTCCTGACCAGCGGCGCCTGGTGGGCAGTGATCTTCCCCGGAGTGGCCATCATGCTGATCGTGCTGGGCTTCAATCTGCTGGGCGACGGCCTGCGTGATGCCCTGGATCCAAAGTTAAAAATCTAAGGATTGGGTAGATAACAGGGCCACCTCATCGAACGCGAGTGATTATGGAACAACCTTTATTAGAATTAAAGATCTGCGTGTCACCTTCCACACGGATGATGGCATCGTCCATGCTGTCAATGGTGTCTCTTATACACTGGAACAAGGCGAAGTTTTGGGCGTGGTCGGCGAGAGCGGCTGCGGCAAGAGCGTGCACGCCTTATCCATCATGCGCCTGATCCCCATCCCACCCGGCAATATTGAGGGTGGGCAGGTGCTGTTTCATGGAAAAGACCTGCTCCAGCTCAGCCTGGAAGAGCTGCGTCACGTGCGCGGCGGCCAGATTGCCATGGTCTTTCAGGACCCCATGACATCGCTCAACCCGGCCTATACGGTGGGCTACCAGATCATGGAAGCCCTGATGCTGCACCAGGGGATGAAGCAAAGCCGATGCCCGGGCCCGGGCGGGCGAACTGCTGGCACTGGTCGGTATTCCCGGCGCTGCACAGCGCCTGGATGATTATCCTCACCAGTTCTCTGGCGGGATGCGCCAGCGGGCCATGATCGCCATGGGGCTTTCCTGCGCTCCGGATCTGTTGATTGCCGACGAGCCAACCACCGCCCTGGATGTCACCATCCAGGCGCAGATCGTGGACCTGGTCAAGCGCCTGCAGCAAGAGCTGGGCATGGCAGTCATGTGGATCACGCACGACCTGGGTATCGTGGCCGAGCTGGCCAAGAAAGTCAATGTGATGTATGCCGGCTATATTATCGAACGCGGCTACGTGCGAGATATCTTCAAGCATACCCGCCATCCCTACACCCTGGGGCTGCTGGGTTCGCTGCCGCGCCTGGATGAGGCCCCCGGCACCAAGTTGATCTCGATCCCCGGCCTGCCACCCGACCTGGTCGCCCTGCCCAAAGGCTGCCCATTCGTCGCCCGTTGCAACTACGCTGCCGAGCAGTGCAAGGACAGCATGCCCCCGCTGCAAGATGCCGGGGATGTCGATCATCTGATCGCCTGCTGGCGATGGGAAGAAATTGCCCGAGGGGTTGCCCGATGACCGCCACAACCATGCCGCTTGTCTCCGTACGCAACCTGAAGAAATATTTCCCCATCCATAAAGGTGTCTTGCTCCAGCGCCATGTGGGCGATATCAAAGGCGGTCGACGATGTGAGTTTTGACATTTACTCTGGGCGAGACCCTCGGCCTGGTGGGCGAGACTGGCTGCGGGAAAACCACAGTCGGTCGGACGATCCTGCGCCTGTATGAGCCCACCGCCGGCTCGATCCTGTTCAGCGATCAGGACCTGGCTAAAGTGAACGAAGGCAAGATGCGCAAGATGCGCAAGCACATGCAGATGATCTTCCAGGATCCATACGCCTCGCTTAACCCCCGCATGACGGTTGGCTCGATCGTGTCTGCCCCGCTGGATGTGCACGGCGTCCCGAATGGCAAGAACAAGAAGGAGCGCATCGACGAGCTGCTCCAGATGGTTGGCCTGAACCCGGATTTCGTCAACCGCTACCCGCACGAGTTCTCTGGCGGCCAGCGACAGCGCATCGGCATCGCCCGGGCCTTGGCCGTCAACCCCAGACCTGATCGTCTGCGACGAGCCGATCTCCTCATTGGACGTATCCATTCAGGCTCAGGTGGTCAACTTGCTGGAGGAGCTGCAGAACAAGCTCGGATTGACCTACCTGTTCATCGCCCACGACCTGAGCATGGTGCGCCATATCAGCGACCGCATGGCGGTTATGTATCTGGGCAAGATCATGGAATTGACCGATCGCGACGAGATCTACCTGCGCCCGCTGCACCCGTATACCCAGGCGCTCATGTCGGCGGTCCCGGTTCCCGACCCGGACGTGGCTGAGAAACGGCGCCGCATCATCTTGCAGGGAGATATACCCAGCCCGGCCAACCCCCCGGTGGGTTGTAACTTCAACACCCGCTGCCCGCTGGCCAAAGACATTTGCTTTAAGGATGAACCCGAGTACCGCGAAATCCATAAAGGCCACTGGGTAGCCTGCCATTTTGCGGAAGACACAAATTAAGATCAGAGTCTCTCAATAATAAATATCCCACAAGCACCCTCTGCCTGCGGGATATTTTTTTCCATGGACGCCGCAGAATACTAAACGTGTATATGCCAACCGGCGCTTCACCGGGTGGGGGTGGTAAAATTGCCTTATCTATCGACGAAGAGGCGCTATGAGCGGCTGGCCAGGGAAATATGTGATCGGGTTAACAGGCAACATTGCCACCGGGAAAAGCGTGGTGCGCCGGATGCTGGAGCACCTGGGCGCCCTTGGCATTGACGCCGATGCCCTGACCCACCGCACGTTTGCCCCCGGTGCACCCGGCTACCAGCCGCTGATCCAGGAATTTGGCCGGGGCATCGTGCAGCCGGATGGGCGCATCGACCGGGCTCGGCTGGGTGGGATCGTCTTTACCGATCCTGAAAAACTGCGCAGCCTGGAAGCCATCGTGCATCCCCTGGTCCGGCTGGCAGTGCAGAACCTGGTGAGGCGCGCTGTGCAGCCGGTGATTGTGATCGAAGCGATCAAGCTGCTCGAATCACCGCTGCGCCAGAGCTGCGACAGCCTGTGGGTGACTTCGGCCGCGCCCGAAACTCAGGCACAGCGCCTGCAGCAACAGCGCGGCATGCACCCCGAGCTGGCAGGGCAGCGCATTGCAGCCCAGCCGCCCCAGGATGTCAAAGTGGCCGCCGCTGACGTGCTCATCCGCAACGACGGCAGCATATCCCAGGTGTGGGACCAGGTAGAGCCCGCCTGGCGGCAGGCTCATCCAGGCTTTAGTGGTGAAGGATACGCCGTCCCGTTGGAGCAGCCTGGTTTTTCCATCAGCTGCGCCCTGCCTTCCGAAGCGAAGCAGATCGTCGAATTGATTGAGCAGTTTGATCCAGGTCAAAGGGCCCAAACCTCGGAACAAATCCTCACCGGGATGGGCTCCAGGTCTTACTGGATCTTTCGGTATGCAAGCAGCGTCATTGGCATAGCCGGCTGGCGATCGGATCATTTTATCGCCCGGCTAGAATCCCTATACCTGGATGAGGCGCCAACCGGCCCACCCGAGTGGGCGGCTGCACTCACCGAGGGACTCGACCGGGCTGCCCTGGACCGCCAATGCGAAGCCTCGCTGGTTGGCCTGCCCCCGGAAGCCAAAATTCTTGCCGGCGCCCTGTTAACCGCCGGATACCAGGCTTCAACCGTTGAGCGTTTACCCCAGCCAGCCTGGCAGGAGGCAGCCAGGGAATTGGGACTGCCTGCAACGATATACTTTAAACCGTTCGCGCAGCTGGATTTTTTTGAGGCGGCATAAGCACTTGATCAGGAAGCGACATTCGTGACGGAAGCTCTCAACAACCTGCTGGCCAACCTGGTCTTTATTTTTGAACGCCTGGACTGGCTGAGCGTCCTGGATATCTTTCTGGTCGCGACTGTCATCTTCATCATCCTGCAATTATTCCAGGGTACGCAGGCGGTTCTGCTGTTGCGCGGCGCCCTGCTGTTGATTGCCTTGATCGGCTTGCTAACCACGCTGGACGTCTTACCCGCATTTTCCTGGCTGGTTGAAACCACTTTTCCAGCCCTGCTGTTCGCCATCCCGGTTATATTTGCCCCCGAGATCCGGCGTTTCCTGGAACGCCTGGGCCGGGCTGGTTCGATTCGCTCCGATCGGCCAATTACCGGCGCCCAGGATACCATTGGGGCCATTGTGGGCGCCTGCTCGCGCTTGTCCGACCGCAAACACGGTGCCCTGATCGTGATCCAGAATCACGACAATCTTGACGAATACATCCGCACCGGGGTGATGCTGAACGCTCACGTAACGGCAGAACTGCTGCTGCAGGTGTTTTACCCCAATACACCCTTGCATGATGGCGGCGTGATCATTATCGGCTCCAACCTGGTGGCTGCATCTTGCGTCCTGCCGCTCTCATCCAGCGGGGTGCTGAATCGCGGCCCCGAGCGCCAGATGGGGCTGCGCCACCGGGCCGCCCTGGGAATTTCCGAGCTCAGTGATGCCGTGGCGGTGGTCGTCTCCGAAGAAACCGGGAATATCTCCATCGTCCACAGCGGAAAAATGATCCGCCGCCTGGATGCTGAACGGCTGGATAATATTCTGCGCTCCTTCTTTAAACCGGCTCCCCCGCGCGGCATCTTGCAAAGCTGGTGGGCGCGACTTAATGATAGTTCTGGCAGCGAGCGGAAGGGGGAAACGCCGAAATGAAATCCAGACCGCTGCGCTGGCTGGCTGCCAACCTGGGCACCCTGGTGATGGCCCTGTTATTAGCTGTCACGGTGTGGGTCATTGCAGTGATCTCGGCCGACCCCAACGTCCAGGACACTTTCCGTGCCACGCCCCTGGAGGTGATCGGGCAGGATCCTGACCTGCTGCTGGTAGGCGACATTCCAGCCACCGCCCGGGTCAGCCTGGAAGCACCGACCTCGATCTGGACACAGCTCAACAGCAATCCCGGCCTGGTGACAACCTGGATCGACCTGTCCGGCCTGGGCCCCGGCCAGCACATCCTGCCTGTAAAGACCCGGGTCGACCTGAGCCCGGTGAGATACTTCGGTGTTGACCCGGCCCAGGTGACCGTAGTACTTGAGCCTTTGATTGTCGAGGATGTCCCGGTGGATTTGATCGTCACGGGCGAGCCGCCGCTGGGTTACCGCGCCCAGACTCCTACCGTCAATCCGCAGACAGTCACCCTATCCGGACCCAAGTCGGCGATCGACCAGGTGGCATCCGTCAGCGCTCAGCTGGATATCTCCGGCTCATCGCAGTCTGTCACCCGCACGGTCCCGGTGCAGGTGCTGGACGAAAATGGAGCGCCGGTGGCTGGCCTGACGGTCAGCCCGCGGACAGTCAGCGTCACCCAACCGATCATTTTGCTGGGCGGATATAAGAACCTGGCTGTAAAAGTCGTCACCAGCGGGCAGGTCGCCAGTGGATATCGCCTGACCAACCTGACCGTGACACCGCCCAATGTAACCGTGTTCTCCGACGACCTCGGCCTGATCAATTCGCTGCCGGGCTATGTGGAAACGCTGCCAGTTGACCTGAGCGACCTGACCGATGATATCGAGGTCAACGCCGGCCTGACTCTTCCCCAGGGAATTGTGCTCGTAAGTGAACCCAGCGTCCTGGTGCAGGTCGGAGTAGCAGCTATCGACGGGAGCATGACATTAACCTTGCCGGTTGAAACCCTGGGGCTGAATCCCACCCTGGCAGCCAGTATTTCGCCTCCAACGGTTGACGTGATCATCCAGGGACCACTCCCCATCCTGGAAACCCTGACCCCGGCCAGCTTCCGAGTCGTGGTGGACCTGACCGGGCTTTCTGCCGGCGTTCATCAGGTCACGCCGGTTGTTGACCTGGTACCGGATCAAGTCACTGTCCAGGCGATTCTGCCAAATATGACAGAAGTCGTCATTTTCCCGGCTACAAATGGAACACCAACCCCCGGTGCTACGGCCACGCCCGCAGCCCAACCTACTCCTTGATTGGATAACTCATGCGTAAACCAGTAGTTGCCCTGGTCGGCAGGCCTAATGTCGGCAAAAGCACATTATTTAACCGCCTGGCAGAAGAACGCCTGGCAGTGGTCGACGAAACACCTGGGACCACCCGAGATCGCCTGGTCGCGGAGGCCAGCTGGAGCGGCGCGCTTTTCGATATCGTCGACACAGGCGGGATCGACCCAAAGCATGGCGGACCGGCGGGGCAGAATGAGCCGCTTTCAATCGGATCTGCGGACTTCATCTCCGAAATCCGCACCCAGGCAGAGGTCGCCATCCACGAAGCCGACCTGGTGTTGTTTATCACGGATGCCGACAGCGGCGTGACACCGGCAGATCGGGAGATCGCCCAAATCTTGCGCAGCTCGCAGCAGAAGCGAGATGGCGAACTCTGGCCCCCCGTACTGCTGGTGGTCAATAAAGCGGAGACCGAAGACCGGCGCATGCAGGCCTTGCAGTTTTACGAGCTGGGCATGGGCGACCCTTACCCGATCTCGGCTTATCATGGCATTAACACCGGAGACCTGCTGGACGCCGTGATCGCCCGATTGCCTCGTTTCGATGAGGAAATTGAGGACGACTCGGTAAAGATCGCCATCGTAGGCAAGCCAAATGTCGGCAAATCAAGCCTGCTCAACCGCTTGCTGGGTGAAGAACGCGCCATTGTCAGTCCCATCCCGGGCACCACCCGAGATGCAATCGACACGAAAATCACGTTTAATGACATCCCGGTCACCATCATTGACACTGCCGGTATCCGCCGGCGAGGGCGCATCGAGCCTGGCGTTGAAAAATACAGCGTCCTGCGCTCCATGCCGCGCCATCGAACGTGCCGATGTCTCCCTGCTGGTCGTCGATGCCACCACCGGCATGACCTCCCAGGATGCCCACATTGCCGGGTTTATCCTGGATGCCTGGAAAAGCACCGTAGTGGTGGTCAATAAATGGGATGCCATCGTCAAAGACACCCACACCATGGTGGAATTCACCCGGCATGTCCGCCAGGAGCTGAATTTCATGGATTACGTACCGGTATTGTTCATCTCTGCCCTCACCAGCCAGCGGGTCGAACAGGTGCTGCCGACCGCCCTGCAGGTGCAAGAAGAGCGCTTGGTGCGCATTTCTACTTCGCAGCTCAACCAGATCCTGCAGGAAGCTCAGGATGTCCACCCTGCCCCATCGCAGAAAGGCCGCCAGCTAAAGCTTTACTACGGCACCCAGGTACGCAGCGACCCGCCAACATTCCTGCTCTACGTGAATGACCCAAAGCTTGGACATTTCAGCTACACGCGCTACCTGGAGAACCGCCTGCGCGCCACGTATCCCTTCCTGGGCACACCCATCCGCCTGGTCATGCGACCGCGACGTTGATAAAGAGACTCTAATTTTCGCCCTCTTGTCCCTGCTCCTAAGCGGATATATAATCCTCTTGAAGGAGTTCTATAGTGGAAAATTTTCACACAGAAGCCGTCCCCGAGCCTGTTGCGCCTGAAAAGGGGCGCTCGGGTGCGGCGCGGTTTATTATCGATTTACTGGAAACCCTGATCTTGTCGGTAATTTTATTCCTGGCGATCAATGCGGTGTCGGCGCGCATCCGGGTGGATGGGTTCAGCATGGAGCCGACCCTGCATAGCGGTGAATTTGTGATTGTCAACAAGCTGGCCTATAAACTGGGCGATCCAGCGATTAGCGATGTCATCGTCTTCCACTACCCACGCGACCCCGAACAGGAATATATCAAACGTGTGATCGGGCTTCCCGGCGACCATGTGAAGATTACGGATGGCCAGGTGTATGTCAACGAGCAGCCGATAGAAGAGCCTTACATCTCGATGCCCCCGGCATACCAAAGTGATTGGACCATTCCTGAAGATGCACTGTTTGTATTGGGCGACAACCGCAACAATTCATCCGACTCCCATACCTGGGGGCCGGTGCCTATGGAAAACGTGATTGGCAAGGCATTCTTCGTCTACTGGCCGCCGGAACGCTGGGGGTTGGTTGACCAGATTGTCGCTGCTCGCGCAGCGGATCAGCCTTAGGGTAGCCGATATTATGATCATGCGAGAATCCAGCGGATGAGAGAGCTCCCTTCGATGATGCAGGAACCATCCGAACCGGAAGAATATCGGACCATCTGTTCGGAATGCCAGGCCGGCATTCTGCAGCTGGAATATATTACCTATTTCACCTGGCTCAATGAAGAGCTGGTGACCGTGCCCAATTTCCCGGCCTGGGTTTGCGATATCTGCGGACGGCGGGAATATGATGGGCGCGCCATCACCTGGCTGAACACATTGCTGAACCCGGATGCCGGGCGGCGGGCTTCAGGTCGACGCCGTCCCGGCTCGACCCGCCCCAGCCGGCCAACCCGTTCCCCTGGGTAATCCCCCGAAAATCGTTATTCGCCCGCCGGCGGCAGCAGCTCATCCCGCGCCAGCAGCAGGGCTGCCAATGATTTGGCATCCTGGATTTCGCCTTGCCGCGCCTTGCGGTAGGCTTCTGGGATCGAAACCCTGACCACGCTCAATACTTCATCGACATCGCCAGGGAGTGGCGCATAGTACAGTTCGGTCGCCAGGTAGACATGCATGAATTCCGTTGAATAACCCGGCGCCAGGAAAAACTCCCCCATTTTGCGCAATTTTTCGGCTGCCATCCCGGTCTCCTCGCGGACTTCGCGGTGCGCGCTGGCTTCAGGCGGCTCGCCGCGCTCCATCACACCTGCCGGGAGCTCAAGCAGCTCTTTCCCCGCCGGATGGCGGTACTGCCGGATGAACAAAATCTGTCCTTCCGCATCCACCGGGATGATGGTCACCGCCCCCCGGTGATCCACAATATCCAGCGGCACAACAACCCCCTGAGGTGTGCGGACACTTTCCCGCCTGACATCAAACACCCGGCCCCGGTAGACCGTTTCCTGGCTGATTATTTCAAATGTCATGGGTTTGTTCCCTTGTAGAATTAAATGATCCGGAGTAGCCGGGGAATGAACCGGCTACTCCAGGTGGGTGGCGAAGAAAAGGTTCCTGGCAGAAATGAGCCTGCTGTGGAGTGGGCTGGCTCCGCCTGCTGCACCGGTCAGGGCTGTGCTTACGGAATGATCAACTCCTGGCCAGCCTTCAGAGTATAGGGCTCCTGCAGGTTGTTGGCGTAGGCAATTGCCTCTGGGGTCACATCGCCGAACTGGCAGGCAACAGAATAGATCGTATCGCCGGAGCTAACAGTGAAGGTCGTCGGGTGGTTCAGTAGAGAACGCTGTCCAGGGAAGGTATTTCCGGTCTGCGGGATCTTCAAGGTGAGACCGGCATAGACCACCGAGGAAGGGCTTAACCCGTTCAACGAAAGCAGCTCGCCCGGGTTGATATCAAAACGGCGAGCGATGCAGTAAACGTATTCCCCGGTACGCAGGGTGTAGCTGTTGGGCGCTGTGATGGTCGGAATTCCGGTCGGCACAACCAGTGCACCCCCAGACGACTGCTGGCCACCACTGGAGGGCTGGCTGGTCGCTGCAGGCTGGCTGCCGCCTGCGGTCTCCGTGCTGCCGGCAGGTGGTTGTTCGCCGGTAGGTTGTTCACCACCGGCAGCTTGTTCTCCAGCCGGTTGCTCACCCGATGCCGGCTGCTCGCCACTCGCCGGTTGTTCCCCGGTCGGCTGCTGATCAACACCGGGCACCAGGGTGCCTTCCACAGGCGCCATCGGAACGGTTCCAGTGATTCCCATGGATGCCATCACCGTTTGTGTGGCAAACATTTCTAGCTGCTGCATGATATCGCTGGTGGGCATGGCCACCTCGCCTTCACCCAGCGTGGCAGTGGGCAGCTCCTGTTCCTCGGTCGATGGCTCCAATGAGCGTACACAGGCTGCCAGCGCCAACATAAGCAGCACCGCCAACCCGATCAAGAGCACTTGTCTTTTCGTCATTCTATGGCCTCCTGGATTGAATATTCACTTCCTTGAACTCATACCATGCGTTGCAAGATACTCGCCAAAGCTGAACGGAAAATTAATTGTGATACTAGCATATTCCGTATAAAGCGTCAAGCAGGGGTTTACGGATTATAGATACGATGTAAACATTAACGCTTCTATTAAATGGCAGGCTTGACACGCTTAGCCGTTAGGTTATAATCACTCCGATTAGTCTAGTTTTATTTGGAGTAACAGCATGCCTCAACAAACCTGGGTGGGTGAGACCATCGGTGGTCGTTATAAGATTGAAGAGCTCCTGGGCAAAGGAGGGATGTCTGCCGTATACAAGGCTACCGACCCCAACTTGCGCCGGGTTGTAGCCATCAAGCTGATCCATCCCCATCTCTCGGATAATCCTGATTTTGTAACCCGCTTCAAAGAAGAAGCGGCTGCGGTTGCCACGCTGCGCCATCCCAACATCGTGCAGGTGTTCGACTTCAACAACGATGGCGACAACTTCTATATGGTGATGGAGTTCGTCCCTGGCGAGACACTGCAGGCGCGCCTTAAGCGGCTGAACGCCACCGGTCGGGCTATGGATGCCACCGAGATGTTGAAGTATGCCATCAACCTGTGCGATGCAGTCGATTACGCCCATAAGCGTAACCTGATCCACCGGGATATCAAGCCGGCCAACCTGATGCTGGATGTGCAGGGGCAGGCCATCCTGATGGACTTTGGCATTGCCAAAATCATCGGCGGCCAGTACCACACCGCCACCGGCGCCACTATCGGCACCGCCCTATACATGGCGCCCGAGCAGATCAAAGGCGAGCGCGTCGATGAGCGCTGTGATATCTACTCGATCGGTGTGACCCTGTTCGAGATGGTCAGCGGGCGCCCGCCTTTCGAAGCCAACTCCGCCATGACGACCATGATGATGCACCTGAATGACCCGGTGCCTGACCTGCGGCAAATCCAACCAGGGACGCCGCCCGAGCTGGTGGCGATCATCGAAAAAGCACTTGCCAAGAACCGCTACCCAACGCTATGCATCTGCCGCTGAGATGTCGACCGCCCTGCGCAAAATCCTCGACCGCATGTATTCGGCCGCAGCCGGCGCCACCCTTGTTTCGGAGGCTATGCCGCCAGAAACCACTATGCCTGCCGAGCCGCTGGGTGCCACCCTGAAAGCGTCCGGCGCCGGCCAGGTTTCGCCTGTTCCACTGGCTGCCAGTCCCGTCGAGAGTGAGCCTGCCCTTGCTGAGGCAACCATGAAAGCAGCCGGGGTTGCAGTTGCCGCTGGGGCTGCTGCAGTCCTCCCGCCGGTCAGGCGCCCACCATGATGGCTCCTGCCGGGAGCGGAACTCCACCACCCCCACCTGTCTCAACGCCTCAACCGTCCGCGGCAGCCGCTGAGCCGCCTAAAAAACGCACCTTCTCCCCGGCTATGCTTGCCGGAGGCGCCGCCACTATCCTGATCCTGCTGGTCATCATCTTTGTTGCCGGGCAAAACCTGTTGGGTGGGAATAATGATACGCCACCTACGGAACCTGCCGCCACCCTGCCGGCTGCAGGGCAGGAGACCGCCGTCCACCACCGCCACGGCTACCAGCATTCCGCCGACCAACACGCCCCCTCCAACGGCCACCATAAAACCGTCGGCCACTCCTACTACGGCCCCCACGCCGACGGAGATACCCCTCGACAGAGCCATATGTCGAGATCACCGGGATCACCGTACAGAAGGATAATTACGGCACGGCGACCAACTTCGTGATCGATTATAAGACCGAGAACTTTACCGAAAGCCGCACCGGGTATCACATCCACTTCTTCTTTAATACCGTTCCGCCCGATCAAGCCGGCATGCCCGGTTATGGACCCTGGGAGCTGTATTACGGCCCTAACCCATTCAAACCCACCAATCAGATGAAGCTCCAAAACCGACCTGCACAAGCCACCCAAATTTGCGCGCTGGTAGCCAATAAGGATCACAGCCTGTATTATCCTGTCTCCGGAGAGCTCACCACCGGCAATTGTTGGAACATTCCGGTGTATTAAAATTCCCGTCTACACCCGTAAAAAATCCCCGGCGCACGTTGATACTGCCGGGGATTTTCACTTTTTATCCAGTGGTGTGCCGTTAACCGGCTTTATGCAGCAGTGCCTGCTTCATCCGTTCCAAAGCTTCCTCCAGCAAGGATCGGCGAGTGCCAAAGTTCAGCCGGGCAAATCCGTCTCCCCCACGGCCAAAACTTACCCCGTCCTGCAAAGCCACCCGGGCTTCTTGCAGGAAAAACTGGTACGGGCTGCCCTGGATCCCGGCTTCCCGGCAGTCCAGCCATGCCAGGTAAGTCCCCTGCGGGCAGGCCATCCGCACTCCGGGGAGTTCATGATTGACATAGTCACACACAAAATCCCGGTTGCCGCGCAGGTAATCCATGAGCTGGGCCAGCCACTCGCCCCCATGCCGGTAGGCCGCTTCGCCCGCCGTCAGGCCCATCAGGTTCACCCAGGAGACCAGTCCCTTGCGTGAGCTCAGGTATTGCTCCCTGAGCTGCGGATTCTGAATGATGGCAAAGGAGCACTGCACGCCTGCCAGGTTGTAGGTTTTACTCGGCGCAATCAAGGTGATGGTGTTGTAGGCGATCTCGGGCGACAGGCTGGCAATCGGGATATGCTGGTATTCCGGGTAAACCAGGTCGGCATGGATCTCATCCGAACAGACCACAACATCTTTTCGCAGGCAAATCTCTGCCATGCGTTGCAGCTCATCGCGACGAAACACTTTGCCAACCGGGTTATGCGGGTTGCACAGGATAAACACCGAGGTTGTCAGGGGTCAGGCTGTCTTCAAATGCCTGCCAATCCACTGAGTACGAACCATCGGCTTCCAGGGTGAGCTCCATCTCCTGGTGAGTACAACTGGTTTCCTGGGCAGCACGCAAGATCGGTGGATAGACCGGGGTCTGGATCATCACCCCGCTGCCCGGGACGGTAGTACAGTAGCTGGCCAGGTTAAACCCACGATCACACCCGGCACGGCCAGGATATCCTGCGGCTCGATGATCCAATCGAAGCGCGCCGCCATGCGCTCGACGATCAGGCGGCGTAATTCGGGTAAGTCGTCTCGGCTGATTGCCCAGCCCGACCGGATAACCAAACACGCCTTGTTCAACTCGCTCCTGCAGCGCCCGGATCACCGGCTGCGGCGAGACAAAATCCATATCCGCCACCCACAGGGGGATCACATCTTCCGGGTAGGCATTCCACTTGATGCTGTCGCTGTGCCTGCGATCTAACACCTGATCAAAATTGTATTGCATGTAGATCCTCTCAAGGAATTCGCGCCATGAAATTATCAAAAAGGACTTCCGTGTTCCCCACCTCAAATGCTGCCGCTGCCAGGCCAACATCACCGGATGACAAACCGGAGTCCTTAACTTCGATCAGCTTGATTCCATTCAGGTAAAAAGTCAGGGTATCACCGATGCAAGAGACCTGGAAACGGTTGGTCGTATTTCCCTGGTGGATGGCATCCGAAAATTGCAGGTACTCCGAGCCTAATAACTCGTCCTGCCCATCTTTGTGCTTCTCAATCCCATAATATCCGCTGCTCTGGATAGCGAACAGGTAGTAGTTATCCGGATCCTGGTAGCGGCACATCACGCCAATGTAATTATTGTCCGTTCCAGAGACTTTGGTTGCCTCAACTACGATGCTAACATCCGAGTACAGGCGATTGGCTACTCCCCAGGCAATGATCTTTTCCACTTCGGCAATCACCTGGTAGTGGTTGCGGTAGTAATCCGCCGAACCGCGTTCATCGCTGAAGCGCTCCCACCCCGAGTTGGGGTCCGAAAAATCATCCTGGAAAACCACCGGACCGGCTTCCGCGGAAGAAGCTACGGGCTGGGTCGCGGCGGGCTCCGGCTCTTCTGGGGTCGCGGCCAGGATGCTCGACGGAGATGGTTGCGCAGGCGGCAAATCTGATGGAGGCAGGCTCAGCCGATGGCGCCTGGGTTGCGGTAGGAGTGTTGGGGGTCGCCTCTCCAGCTGAAAGCATCTTCCAACCCATCCAGCCGGCATACCAGGCTGCAGGCCATCAGCGCCAGCACCACAGCCACCGTGATAGTGGAAGTCGTCAGCCTGCGCTTTCCGGCAGACTCTGGCTCAGCGGCAGATGCCGGTTGGCGGGAAGCCGGGACCGCCTGCATCGCCACCGACATATCGCCGGCTGTCTGGTAGCGATTCTGGCGCTCCTTAGCCATTGCTTTCAGGATAATATCCTGTGCCTGGTAGGGCAGGTCAGGGCGCACCTGCAGGATACGCGGCGCCGGCTCGGAAATATGTTTCAATGCCAGCCCAATGGGCGTAGTCAATTCATACGGCTGTTTGCCGGTCAGCATCTCGTACAGGATGCCGCCCAGGGCGTAAATATCGCTGCGACCATCAATCTCTTTTTCGCCGCGCACCTGTTCCGGGCTCATATACGCCGGCGTGCCAATCAGCATATCGCCGGTCAGGCTGCTGCTGCCTTCCATCAGCCGGGCAATACCAAAATCGGAGATGAATGCGTTGCCATAACCATCAAACAAGATGTTGCCGGGTTTCAGGTCGCGGTGAATGATTCCCCGAGCATGCACCTGGTCCAGCGCGGGTGCCAGGCGCAAAAAAATCTGGACTGCTTCGTCAAATGAGAGCGGCTGCTGCTTGATCCGGTCCGCCAGAGAACCCCCAGACATATAGCGCATCACCAGGTATAGCTGGCCGTTTTCCTCTCCGTAATCATAGACTGGCACGATCGACGGATGCTCAAACGTCGCGATCACCCTGGCTTCGCGCTCGAATCGCTTGCGGAAGACTTCGCTTTCCAGGAGCTGCCCCGACAACACCTTGATCGCTACCTCTCGATCCATATTCGGGTCACGCGCCAGGTAAACGACGGCCATACCGCCGCGGCCAATTTCCCCTTCAATCTCGTATCTTCCGATGCGATCCAGCATACCAGGCTTGTCAAACCTTTCAAGAAGGATACCCAATTCTATCACGTCATCCCCGGCATCCTGGTCGTTTTTACAACCGCCCGGATCAGGCTTGAACCGGGCAATATCGTCAAATGCCAAGAAATTGATAATATTCGTCCCAATTTTATACGAATTTGTAGTTTAATTGATCTATGAAGCCGGCGTAATAAATGAAGCCGTCTGGCTATTTGCCGGGGAATCAACCAGCTTCGGATTATCGAAGCTCCCAATTTTGCAGCACATTGAAATAACGGAAGAATTTAGAGGAGGACCAGAGATGATCCCATCATCCGGTCATTTCGAAGTTCACTATCTAGGATCTTCAGGTGAAGCGCTCAATGCCGCGCCTGGAGTGGATTGAAGGGGTTCCGGTGTTAACCAACCTGGGGCCGGGCGCCGGGCAGGTGCGGGTCAACGCTGTGCCGCTGGCTGCCGCCGTGCCCTATTTCATCCAGCCGGGCGACCGGATTTCTCTTGGCGAAATCACCTTCACCTGGACCACCGGCATCGAGACTCCCCGGCCGGCCCAGACGCCGGTCCAGGCGCCCGCTCAACCGGCTGCGCCAAAACCCACCCCGCCGAAACCGGTAGCTGCAGCCCCCAGGGTTATCATCCTGGAGGTCCGCACCCCACAAAGTACCAAAGAATTCCCCCTGACCGGCGAGATTATCCGCCTGGGACGTGCAGTAGACAATGACATCAGTATCGATGACAAGATGGTCTCCCGCTACCATGCTCAGATGCTGCGCAAGGGTGATACTTACGAAATCGTAGATCTGGGCAGCGTGAACGGGCTGAGCTACCAGCATACTCGTTTCTCCAAACGACTGCTGGCCGATGGGGATGTGATCGGCATCTCACGCACCATCACCCTCACCTTCCATGGACTGCCACAGCGACCTTCTGAGCCAGGCACTGTGGTTGCATCACAGAAATCGGCTGTTCCTTTGCCTCCGCCGTCCTCTGCCGAGAAGCAGGCTACCCCCGAGACCATTGTTGCCGCGCCTAAGGCGACCTCCGCTCCAACACCCCCCCCGGCAGTTTCTGAGGAGCAGGCCGCACCCGAGACGATCGTTTCCCCGGCTAAAGCGGCGGCCAAACCCACATCACCCCCGGCAGTTTCTGAGCAGCAGGCCGCACCCGAGACGATCGTTTCCCCGGCTAAAGCGGCGGCCAAGCCCGCACCACCCCCGGCAGTTCCTGAGCAGCAGGCCGCACCCGAGACGATCGTTTCCCGGCTCAAGCGCGGCCAAACCTGCACCATCTCCGGCAGTTCCTGAAGATCAAGCTGTACCCGAGACAAGCGTTTCCCCGGCTAAAGCAGCGGCCAAACCTGCATCACCCCCGGCAGTTCCTGAGCAGCAGCCCGCACCTGAAACAATCATAGCTCCAGCAAAGGCGAGCGCTGCACCAACACCCACCCCTGCCGAACCGGCCGCGCCAGAAACGATAATTTCTGCCCCGAAAGCTGAGCCATCCCCTGCTGCCGATCTGGCCGAAACAGCTGCCGTGGACATGGCCAGCCTGGTGGCAAGCGGCTTTGACCAGCAGTTTATCCCAGCGCTAAAGCCGCGCGATACCCAGTTACCCTATCTCATCGTTCATATGCCCGAGCTCACCTGGGATGTGGACTTAACCAGCGATCACCTGACCATCGGGCGCAGCGAGGACAGCACCATCCGTATCCAGGACAATTCCATCTCTCGTTTCCACGCCAGCATCGAGCGGCGCGGCGAAGGCTTTGTGATTCGCGACCAGCAGAGTCGCAACGGCGTCTGGCTGGGCAGGCAACGCATCGATCAGCACCGGCTAAGGGATGGCGACGTAATCAGCATCGGCCGGGCCAAGCTGATTTTCAAAGGCGGATTCCGGCAGGATGACCTGACTCTGATTGGCAGTCCGCGCATTGATGGCAAGCCTGCCCGGCGGCCTGTGGTTTTTGTCCCCGGATTCGGCGGCTCGGAGCTCTGGCTGGGTAGCGAAAAAATCTGGCCTGTGCCTAAGATCATGATTTCCAACCCGGAAATCCTGCGTCTGCCCGGCGACCCACGCGTCGAAGCGCGCGGGATTGTCAGCGATGTGGTCATCATTCCCGGCATTATGAAGCAGCAGCAGTACAGCCGCATGGGCGATTACCTGGAATCTGGTTTGGGTTACAAGCGTGGCCGTGACCTGTTCGAGTTTGCCTACGACTGGCGCCAGGATATCCGTATCAACTCGCAGCGCCTGGGGCAGGCGATAGAGGCCTGGGGCATCCACTCGCCTATCACGATTATCGCCCACAGCCTGGGGACGCTGGTCTCCCGCTATTATGTCGAAAAATTTGGCGGCAAGGACAAGGTGGAGCGCCTGGTCTTGATGGGCGGGCCACATTACGGCACCCCACGCGGGTTGGCGATTATCACCGTTGGACCTGGTACGCTGCCTTTCGGTTTCGGCGACGAACGCATGCGCAAGGTGCTGAATACGATGACTTCCTCGTACCAGATTCTGCCAATTTACCCCTGCGTGTTCGACCAGCACGACCGGCATATCGACCTGCTGGAGGACGAGAGCTGGCTGCCCGAAGATCAGCGCCATTTCCTGGGAACCGCCCGTATCTTTCGGCAGGAGCTGGGCTTCCAGTCGAGCGTGCCTGCCGTATCGGTTTTCGGTTATGGTCTGAAAACTGTCCTGCGGGTGAAAGTTATTCGCCGGCCGGATGGCAGCTGGCAAAAAATCGAGCCGATCGACGAGCTGGGCGGCGACCTGACCATCCCGGCGGGCAGCAGCGTACTGCAGAACTCCGAAATACACCCTGTACTCCAGGAGCATGGCTCTTTATACGTCGATGACGACGTAAAAATGCGGCTTAAAGTCGAGCTTACCCGTTCTACCACTTTACAGAGGAGAAAATAGCATGAGCCCAGCAGGTATTTTACAGGTAACTTTCCAGAACGAGGTTAGAAAGTACGTCTTGAACGGCAAGCCGGTGACCATGGGCCGCGTAGCGGATAACCTGGTCCCACTGGCCGACTCGCAGGTCTCGCGCAATCACGCCAGGCTGGAGTGGAGCGGCGAAACGGCAAATTTCGTTGATTTAGGCAGCGCCAACGGCAGCCTGCTCAATGGGCAGGCCGTCCCGCCCAATTCACCCCAGCGGGTTGTACCGGGAGATCAGCTTCAGCTGGGCGGATTCCTTTTAGAGCTGCTTCAGCCGCAAGAAGCTCTACGCCTCGCTGCGGATGGTGGCAGCCTGCCCAACGACCGGGCGGCGATGCTGGTTTATGCTTCCCCCGCCTCGTTCAGCCTGCTGGTCACGACCCCTTCCGAGACAAAGGAATTTCCCCTGCAGGGCGAGTTTATCACCCTGGGCCGCAGCCCCGATAATACCCTGGTAATCGACCAGTCGGTGGTCTCGCGCCATCACGCCCGCCTGGAGCATACGCCTCTTGGCTACCGCATCAAGGACCTGGGCAGCGCCAACGGGTTGGCCGTCCAGGGCTCTTCCATAGACGATCTCTTGCTGGCGGATGGCGATATCATCTCGATCGCCGGGGACGTTCAGCTGGCGTTCAAAATTACCCAGCAAGAAGGTCCGGCTGCTACCGTCCAGTTCGCCGCTCCGGCGGTTGCCGCGGCAGCCGCGGCTAAACCCGAACCGGCGCCAGCGGTTGTGGCAGCCGCTGCAGGCTCGACCATGATCGGGGTTCCGCCGGAACCTGTTAAGGTCGCCCAGAAAATTGACCTGCGCCAGCAGCCGACCCTGTCCTTAGGTCGCAGCCCCGATAATGACCTGGTGCTCGACCACCCCAGCATCTCACGCTACCATGCCCGCATCGCACGCGTCGGGCAGCAGGACCAGTTTTTCATCGAAGATTTGAAATCCAGCAATGGAACACTGGTTAACGACCAGCTGATTGAGCCCGGAAAACCCTTCCCATTGCTGCCCGGTAATACCGTGCGCATCGGCCCGATCAAGTTCGTATTCGCTCCGGAAGTGCTGCACACCACCGATGAATCGCGCGACCTGCGCCTGGACGCCCTGCATCTGAACCAGGTAGTAGGCAAAGGCGTCAACCTGCTGCAGGATATCTCATTGGCAGTCTACCCGCGCGAATTCGTCGCCGTCGTCGGGGTCAGCGGGGCGGGCAAGTCGACCTTCATGAACGCCCTGAGCGGCTTCAAGCCGGCCAGCGATGGCCGCGTGATGGTCAACAGCACCGACCTGTATAAAAACTACAACGCCTACCGCACCGACATTGGCTACGTTCCCCAGGACGATATCATTCACCGCGAGCTGCCGGTTGGCCGGGCGCTCGATTATGTCGCCCGCCTGCGGCTGCCCTCCGACACCAGCGCCGATGAACGCCAGAAGATCGTCCGGGAAGAGATGGAAACGCTGGGACTGGCCGAGCGCGCCAATGTGCCGGTCGGCGCCTTGAGCGGCGGCCAGCGCAAGCGCGTCTCCATCGGCGTCGAGCGCATCACCCGCCCCGGCCTGTTCTTCCTGGATGAGGCCACCTCCGGTCTGGACCCCGGCACCGAGAATCAGCTGATGCGCATGCTGCGCCAGCTCGCCGATCAGGGACAGACCATCCTGCTGATCACGCATGCCACCAAGAATGTGGTGCTGTGCGATCTGGTCATCTTCCTCGCCAAGGGTGGCTACCTGGCTTATTTTGGACCGCCCGACCAGGCGCTGGCCCACTTTGGCGTCAAGGATTTTGACGAGATTTACGAGAAGCTGATCAACGAGAAATCCCCCAAGGAATGGGCCGAGCTTTACAAGCGCTCGCCGCAGTACCGCACTTATGTGGTCGAGCGCTTGCAGGCCAGCTATGGCGAGCTGCTGGAAGTGGCTCCCAAAGCGCCTGCGAAACCAGCCGCCGAAGGCGGACGCCTGCCCAAGAAAAAGGTCAAAGGACCTTCGGGCTTGCGCCAATTCCTGGTGCTCACCCAACGCAACCTGGAAATCATCCGCACCGACAAGAAGAACCTGCTGCTTTTGTTATTGCTGGCGCCCTTGCTGGGCCTGGTGGGCTTTCTGATCTGGGACAAGATCATCTTTGATCCGGTGGAAGGCGACCCGTTTGAGGTCATGACCATGCTCTTCCTGGCCTCCATCATCCCCTTCTTGATCGGCTCGCTCAGTTCGATGCGCGAGATCGTCAAGGAAAGGGCGATCTACACCCGGGAAAGAACGGTCAACCTTAAAATCTTGCCCTACGTAGCTTCCAAAATGTTCATCGGCCTGCTGCTCTCGCTCTATTCTGCCGGTGCTCTGCTGGCGGTGATGCTGCTCAAGATGGATTTCTCCCACATGGACGCCGGCGAGATTGGCATCTACTATATCTTACTGGCCATCTCGGTGATGTCGGGTGTGATGTGGGGCCTGCTGGTCTCGGCGCTGGCTGCGCGTGAAGAACAGGCAGTGCTGCTGGTCATCCTGGTGGTGGTGCTGCATATGGTCTTTTCGGGTGGGTTGTTCAACCTTTCCTCACTGGATACTGCCGGGGATGTTATAGGCAGCATCACCAGCACCAAATGGGTCTTTGAAGGCATGATCGACGTCACCGGGCTGATGGAAGGCGACTGCGATGCTCCCGGCCTGACCGAATGTCTACACCCCGGTTTGCAGGGCATCGAAGGCGATGGTCCGGTCAAGGAAGCCAAGCAGGCCCAGACGATTGAAAATATCCGCGACCGTTTCGGTGATGTATTCGAGGGTGAAGCAATGGAGAGCATCCTGTTCGGCCTGGTGATCATGGCGGTGCTTTTCGGGTTGATCGTGTTCATCCAAAAACGTAAAGATATCATCTAGCGTTCAGGGCTGGGGAACAAATTGGCACAGCCGGGTGTCTTATGGAAAGGCGCCCGGCTGTTTATTTGCTGCTGGAGGCGCCAAGGTATAATCTACCCACTGTGAAAAAAGACTCATCCGGCGCCGAGCCCTCTCTCGACCGCAGCCCAACCTCCAACCCGGCGCCTGCCCAGACCCGCCAGAGCCGCCTGCAGGCCGATTTGATGCTGCTGGCGGTATCGATCATATGGGGCAGCGCCTTCGTCGCCCAGCGCATCGCCGCGGTCCAATCCGGTACCTTCTGGTTTAATGGGCTGCGCTTTCTGCTGGGTGCTGTTTTCCTGTTGCCGTTTTACCTGGTAGGGCGCAAGGACCGCCAGGCGCCAATGCTGCCGCCAGCCCGTAACCTGCCGGGTATTGTGCTGGCCGGCGCGCTGTTGTGGGGCGGCGCAGCCCTGCAGCAGGCCGGCCTGCAGTACACCACCGCCGGGAATGCCGGCTTCATCACCGGGTTATATGTCGTGCTCATCCCGATTTTCCTGGCCGTTTTCTGGCGCCGGCCGGCGCGCCTGGCCGTCTGGGTGGCTGCCGGTATGGCTGTGATCGGCATGTACCTGCTCAGCAGCCAGGGACAGCTGGATCAGCTCAATCCCGGCGACCTGCTGGAGCTGGCCGGGGCCGTTTTCTGGGCTTTGCACGTCATTGTCATCGGCATCCTGGTGCAGCGCATGGACCTGCTGCAGTTGGTGATCGGGCAGTATACAGTGTGTGCAGCCCTCAGCCTGGTTAGCGGCCTGCTTTTCGAACCCGGCGGCCTGCCTGCCCTGGCCGATTCCTGGGGCGCAATCCTGTATACAGGCCTGCTTTCGGTCGGCGTGGGCTATACCCTGCAAGCTGCCGGGCAGCGCGTGGCGCCGGCCGCCGATGCAGCCATCATCCTGAGCACGGAAGCCGTGTTCGCCGCCCTGTTTGGCTGGCTGATCCTGAATGAGATCCTCACCCCGGTGCAGGTGCTGGGCTGCGCCATCATCTTCGCCGGCATGCTGCTCGCCCAGGCGGATGTCTTTCGCCGGAAGGAAACCCGACACAGTGCATAGAATTTTCAGGTTTCTCCAGGTGGCTTTTCTCTTTTTGGCCGGTGCTGCCATTACATCAGGCTGCGGAGCGGAGACACCCACGGAGTCCTTCACCACCACACCCCTGCCCACGCAGGCGGCAAGCCCATCTCCCACCATCCCACCAATCACACCAGCTACACTTTCACCCAGCCCGCGGCCTCCCACCGCCACACCCACCCTGGCGCTTTCCCTGTGCTCCCCTCTGGAGGGCTACACCCTGGAACAGCTCCCCGGCATGGTCTCCAATCCCTACCAACCGCCGGCTCCCAGCCGGGACGACCCGCACCAGGGCGTCGACCTGGCTGTCATCGATCCTGGAACGGGAATTGCCCTGCAAGGGCACCCCGTTCAGGCGGTTTTGGCAGGACAGGTGGCCCTGGTTATCCAGGATCGCTTCCCGTACGGCAACGCTATCCTGATCGAGACTCCCCTGGACAACCTGCCCGCACCCTGGGCCAACCAGCCCGCCATCCCTCCGCCGGCGCCTACCATCACCCCTCATCCAGCGCTGACCTGTCCACCGGTGGAGTCAATCCAGGCTCCGCAGACCTCCCAGCGCTCGCTTTACCTGCTGTATGCCCACCTGGAACAGCCCTCCGCTTTGCAGCTGGGAGACTCTGTCGGGTGCGGTGAGAATATTGGCGCGGTAGGCATGAGCGGCAACGCCCTGAACCCCCACCTGCATCTGGAGGCCCGGGTAGGGCCTCAGGGTGCGCGCCTGGAAAGCATGGCGCACTATGACGCATCTGCCTCGCCCGAGGAAATGGCGTCCTATTGCCTGTGGCGGGTAAGTGGAGCTTTCCAGCGCATCGACCCCCTTCAGCTGCTGTTATATAATTCCGCTGTGAGTCTTTCTCCATGACGAATTTTCTTGTAAAGCACTATCGCATAACCTGGGTGCTCCTGCTGGCCCTGCTTCTGCCGGCGCTGGCCTGCAATTTGCCATCCTACTCCGGCAGCTCCACCGGCCTCACCGCCAACGAGCTGCGCCAGACCCTGGACGCCCAGTATATCGCCGCCACCCAGGGAACGCCCGCCGCGACCATCACCCCTCAGCCCACAGGCGCTTACCAGTTCATCGGCCTGCAGACCGCCACTCCGGTTGCCTCTGTGCAAGAGACCCCGCTTCCTACACAAAACCTGACCCCGGAAGCTTTTACCGTCTATCCGGCCCAGCCCGGCGATACGCTGGAAGCGCTGGCCGCCCGCTTTGCAGTGCGCCCCAACGAAATCCTCTCGCCGCAGCCCATCCCGGCCCAGGGATTTATCCCTCCCGGGCAGCTGCTGCAAATACCCAATGTCCTGGGGAAGACTGCTTCATCCAGCGCGCTGCTGCCCGACAGCGAAGTGATCGACTCGCCCTCGGCGGCTGGCTTTGACCTGCAGGGCTTTATCAACCAGGCGGGCGGCTACCTGAGCACCTACAGCGAGCGAGTCGACGGCGAAACCCTGACCGGCGCGCAGATCGTACAACGTGTCGCATCTCAGAACTCGATCAATCCACGCTTGCTGCTTTCGCTCCTGGAGCACGAAGCAGGCTGGGTTTATGGGCAGCCAAAACAACCGGACCGGGTGCGCTACCCATTGGGCTGGCACATCTCGGGCCGGCAGGGCCTGTACCAGGAGCTTTCCATCACCGCCACCCAGCTGAGCAAAGGCTATTACGGCTGGCGGCAGGGAATCCTGTTGGAGTTGCAGCATCCCAAAGGCGCCAAGCAGCGCATCCATCCCGGGCTGAACGCCGGCTCGGTAGCGCTGCAGCACAGCGTTGCACTGCTCAATGAACCGGCGGCCTGGGAGAGCGCCCTGTATGGGCCGGACAACCTGATCCAGACCCACCAGCGTATGTTCGGCGATCCCTGGCAGCGTGCCTCCCAGGTGGAGCCTCTCTTGCCTGCCGGCCTGGCCCAACCTATCCTGGAGCTCCCTTTCCTGGCCGGTGAACGCTGGAGTTTTACCGGCGGACCGCATGCTTCCTGGAACTCCGGCAGCCCACGCGGCGCGCTGGATTTCGCCCCGGTCACCGGCGAGCCGGCTTGCGCCGTCTCCCGCGCCTGGATAACTGCTCCGGCGCCGGGCGTGGTGGTTCGCTCTTCCGATGGCGTTCTGGCTCTGGACCTGGATGGGGATGGCAACGAACAAACCGGCTGGGTGCTGGTCTTCTTACACCTGGCAGAGGCAGGCCGCCTGGCGGCAGGCACTGTGGTGGAGCAGGACGCCCCGCTGGGTCACCCCTCTTGCGAGGGTGGTCGCGCCACCGGCACGCACGTCCACCTGGCCCGCAAATATAACGGTGAGTGGCTGGGCGCCGATTGGACCGGTTCCCTTCGTACTGGGCGGTTGGCAGGCTATCGCCGGGGCAAAGATATACAGCGGCGAGCTGGTGAAAGGCGAGCAAGTAGTCTCTGCCAATCCGGGCGGCCCGCGTACCTCGATCATTACCCGTTAATTGAAGTTAAATAAAAAAGACGGGGCGATCCACTGCCCCGTCTCGGGTTAATTCATCCGGTTTACGACCGGCTCATGGTGACGAACACCATCGGTCGACGCTTGGTTTTGTTGTACAGGAAGGACTTGATGGCCTGCTCCAGATCGCCCTGCAGCTCGCCGTTCTTGCTGCAATCCAGCACACTCTTGATCAGGTTGCGGGTCGCCCCCAGCAAATCATCCTCATTACGTGCATAGATAAAGCCACGCGTGATGATCTCCGGGTCTTCGCGCAAATTACATGAATGCTGATCCAGAGTCAGGTTGACCAGGACGAAGCCATCGCGTGCCAGCGCCTCGCGCTCGCGCACCACACTCGGACCGATATCGCCAACGCCGGCGCCATCCACAAACACATATCCACCCGGTACGCGCTCCCCCAGCGTCATCCCGCCATCCTGGAATTCCACAACCTGGCCATTCTCAATCACTGCGATGTTTTCCTGCGGAATGCCCACTTCGCGGGCAATCTTAGCATGCTGGTGCAGCTGGTGCAGCTCGCCGTGGATCGGGATGAAGTACTTGGGCTTGACCAGGTGCATCAACAGCTTCATCTCTTCCATACTGGCGTGACCGGAGACGTGCACAGGTGCGATCGCCTCGTAGATGACTTCGGCGCCCTTGCGGAAAAGCCGGTTGATCGTGCGGTAAACGCTCTCTTCGTTGCCCGGGATGGGGTGTGAAGAAAGCACCACGGTGTCGCCAGGCAGGATATCAAACTGGCGGTTGGTGCCGGTGGATAGCCGCCCCATGATGGAGGTCGGCTCGCCCTGGGTGCCGGTGCACATCAGCACTACCTCCTTGGGGGGCAGCTTCAATGCCTGTTCAATCGGAATAACCAGCTCTTCTGGTAAATCCAAGTACCCCAGCTTGCGGGCAATCTTGGCGTTTTCCAACATACTGGTTCCCGCAAAAGCCAGCTTGCGGTGGTAGTTAAAGGCTGCTGTGCCAACCTGCTGCATCCGGGAGATCAGCGAGGCAAAACTCGCCACAATGATCCGCCCGGTAGCGGCGCGGAAGACATCATCCAGAGCGGCATCGATCACCCGCTCGGATGGCGTCCAACCGGAACGATAAGAGTTGGTCGAATCGGCCAGCAGCGCCAGCACGCCTCGGTCGGAGAACTCCGCCAGCTTGGCATAATCGGTCGGCCAATTATCGACCGGTGTATGGTCGAATTTATAGTCGCCCGAATGCACTACCAGACCTGCCGGGGTGGTGATGCCCAATCCAACGCCATCCGGGATCGAGTGGCAAACATGGAAGAATTCCACCTGGAAAGGCCCAATCTGGACCGTCTCGCCGGCTTCCACCGTGTGGAGCGTGGCCTTGTTAAGCATCGAGCCGCGTGTAAGCTTGACTTCCAGCAGGCCGCGGGTCAGCGGGGTGGCATAGATCGGTGCATTTACCAGCTCCAATACATGGTTGATTGCCCCGGTATGGTCTTCATGCCCGTGAGTGATCACAATGCCGCGCACCAGGTTTGCCCTGTCCGACAGGTAGGTGAAGTCAGGGATGATGTAATCAATCCCTAACATGTCGTTCTCGGGGAACATCAGGCCGGTATCAACGATAAGGATATTATCCCCATACTCGTAGGCCATCATATTCTTGCCAACTTCCCCCAATCCTCCCAGGGGAACGATACGTAATTTTTTATCAGAAGTATTCTTTTTCATTTCCTATTTTCCAAAAGTACACTACAGACTGCGCCGGTAGTGTGATAATTCAATTAATATGGTTTCAGATCGGAGACTTGGCCAAAACAAAAACCCCTCCAGCAAATTGCCGGCCGGGGCTCAAAATAATCCACACAAGTTGGTGATTGACTTACAAGATACCGCTGTTTGATACCTCGAACTGAACAACCGACCGTCCCTAAAGGAACTTACAAGAAACCCTGGCCGATAGTATCGGCCGACATTACTGATCTGAAAAACCTGCGGAATTCTAGCACATAAATCCGGATTTGGCTAGAGTAGTTTGATTTTGTGATTCCATTCACTCGGTGCTGTCAACCTGGCGAACAACCTCCCGCGCCAGGGCGAAGGCCTGTTGGAGCAATTCGAGATAGATATGCTCCATCGTATCCGACATCTGGTGCCAATGGGATGTTTCCCCAATCGCCGCCTGGTCACCGGTAATCGTGAGCGCTGCCAGGCCGCGCTTGATGGCTGGTAAAGCATCCGAATAAGCTTCACCGACTTTCTCGGTCAGCTTGATTTCGGGTAGAACCGCGCCGGCCTGCCGGCCTAACGATAGCATTCCATTTTGCACCGGGCGCTTGATGATCAATCCCTCAGCAGTCACCAGCTGCGGGTTTCCGGTACCAATTTGCTCGAGCACCAGGAAGATCGATTCCGACCCCAGCTCTGCAGCATGCGCATCCAAAAAAGCCGACATGCCGTAAGCCCCCACTTCCTCACACCCGGTGAAAACCAGCCAGGTTTCCACATGCGCAGGTGGCTCGGCCGTCAGCCAATCGGCCAGCGCCAGGGCAACGCCTACCGAGGCGGTGTTATCGTTGGCCCCCGGGGAGACTGCTGCGCCGTGCGCCTGGACGCTGATCAGCAGGGCAAAGATCAGCATCGGCGCTGCCGCCAACCCGATCCAATGCGTCCAATCCAGGTTTAGCAAGAAACCCAGGAAGAAAGCCACCCCGCCAAGCACCATACTCATAAATGCAAGCAAGAGCAGCAGGTTGAACAGCTTTTGCCAGGTAGCAGTCGATGTGTAGAGCGGCGCCCGGTGGGTATCCAGGTGCGCGCAGATCACCACCCTGCGACGGACTTCCTGCACCGGCAGGATCACCCCGATCGCATTCTGGCTATCACCAAAGGGAGTAAAACGCCTCAGCCAGCTGGGATTCAGGTCAAGCTCGTTCCAAAACCCCCATACCGCCATCATATTGAGCAGCGCTGCCAGCAGCAATACCCAGCGGCTGTCGATCAGCATAACCGCCAGCACGCCCACCAGCGCCACTGAAAATGCCAGGATGGGCGGCCAATACGTGGATTTGGCCGCTTGGAACGGCTCTAGCTCCACCTGGCTGACGCGCATACCTTTCAACTGCCCGGCAACATACTCCGCCACGCGGCGCTCCTCAGGCGAGCAACTCAGGCGCCCACCGATCGCCTCCATAATCCATCGGGTGTGATCCAGGGCAATCTGGCCGTAATGAGTGGATTCAGGCATGCGGTTTTATGCTCTACCGGCTGGTACCAGCCGATCAGGGTAGTGTATATCGGTACAGTTGTGTTCGGGCTGCTACATACAGGTTATCCTGGTCGTCTATCGCCAGGCCAAATGCCACATTTTCCGTATCAATCTGTCCCAGGAAACGCCCGTCCGGAGAAAACACTTTGACGCCGTCAAAATCGCTGACAAAAATGCGCCCCTGTCCATCAACGACGATGTCGCTGACTGCCTGGAACTGGCCGGGCTCGTCACCTGAGGAGCCAATTCGATTCAGGAATTTACCCTGTAAATCATAAATAAACACCGCATCATTGAAGGCGCCAAGAGCATAAATTTTTCCGACCCCGTCTTCAGCCACTGTCATCTTGAGCTCGCTGTCACCGGTCTGACCGCTGATTGCCGATGGGATCTCCAGCTCCAGGTTTTGCCCGGCATCGAAGCGCAGAATGTTGTCGTCGGTGCCCCCATGCGCTGCCAGCAGCCCGCCATCGATCGTAGAGAAGACATCGTCAAACTGATCCTCGTAGTCCCATGCGCCCTGGTAGTCGCCGCTCGGTCCGTCGTGCAGGTATACCTCGCCGCCCATCACAATATACACTGTGCCTGCACGGTTAGCCGCCATGGAAACCAGCGGGAATTCGTCATCGACCAGCCATTGTGTAATAAAATTGCCGTCCTGATCAAATACCTGGATACGCCCACCGGTGTATTCGCCGGCATAGATGCGCCCCTGGCTATCCACTGCCACATGGCGTAAATCGGTGAACTGTCCAGGGCCGATCCCTTCCTGACCGATTGCCATGTCCAGCTTGGCAAAGCTAACCTCGGTAGGAGATTCCGGCGCAATATATGTCGGGAAATCCAATGGAACGATTTCTTCCACACTGCTTTCACCGCTGGAAGACATCGTGGCTGGCAGGATCACCAGCGGCACCAGGACGGCAAAGGTAATGAATAAAATGATCAGGACCAAAGCACAGGAAATTACTGTGCGAAAAGTGCGGCTGACACTGTTGGCGGCTTCCGGGATGGCGTTGGCTACACTCAGGAATACTTCGGCCGGAATTTCGGGCTCCGCCTCGGGCGGTTCTACAGGCAGGGGAATGCGCAGCTCTTCGGGAACGATCACGGTGTGCCCGCAGTAACGGCACTCTATGCTGGCTCGTCCTGGCTGTGTGGGGGGATCTTGCGGCGCACCGCAAGCCGGGCAGGTGAAGGTTTGGCTTATCATCAAGGAAAAATTTTACCACTTATCTCCAGTCTACAGGATAAAATGAGAACCCCTGTCCTACAGCACACCTGTTAGCCTCTGGCTGTTAAGTCGCCTCACTGGGTGAATTCTCTGGCATGGATATTGCACAGATTAACATTAATATGAATTTTCCCATCTTCTTTCAATTCGGGTAATTGCAGGTACCTTCGTGAAAAAAGCCCTAATTACCATTTACCTGATCGCTTTTCTGGTCGCTTCCAGTGGCAGTGGCATCTATTTCGCTACAACCACATCGGTCATGTCTAACCCTGAAGTTTTTTTACCTTTTGTTTTCAAATCAGGCTACTCAAGCATGTTGATCCGCGGTTATGTGTCCGACTACCATACGCCCAGTGGCAGCGCTCCGGCGCAACCCAATTTGCTGCCCTATGCTCCGGCAAATTGGGCCTACCCGGTCGTGCCCGCGTCCTCACCAGATGTCTTGCAAGTCGCTTCACTGGTAGCCGGGCCAGAGAACTATTTCAACTGGGCAGTGCTCAACGAGGGCAACAGCATGGCAACCGGGCGCATATTTACTTGCCTGTACCTGGATGGAGTCGAGATCGGCCGCTGGCACGGGGATAACCAGCCCAAGCGCAGCTACGCCTTCTATACCAACTTCCTCTTTCCGGTACTCTCTGGCGGTTCGCACACCCTTAAAATCCAGGCCGACTGCACCAACACAGTAGCTGAGGCAAATGAAAACGACAATACCTGGCAGATGGCCTTTACCTGGCAGGTGCCCATCCTGGTCAGCGGGCAGCAAGGATTCGATGCCTGCACGGCGCCTTCCCTGAACCAGATGAGTACCTGGTGGCAGCACAGCCCATACGACGATGTGAATATTTACATTGGCGGAATCAGCCGGGGCTGCGGCCAGCCAAACTTATCCGCCTCCTGGATCCAGAGTGTGAACAGCATGGGCTGGCGTTTGATCCCTACCTGGGTTGGTCCCCAGGCGCCATGTTGGAGATACAGATACCCGATGAGCTCCAGCCCATCCACGGCATACAACCAGGGCCGGACAGAAGCAGACAGTGCATCCAAAGTTGCCGGGCAGCTCGGCCTGGCCATTTCCGGCCAGTCAGGTACGGTTATTTATTATGATTTGGAATATTTCCCAACCACGAATTCATCTTGCCTCCAGGCAACCAAATCATTTATCAACGGTTGGGTAAGCCGCCTGCATGAACTTGGCCATCGAGCTGGGGTTTACAGCAATTCTTCGATCCTACCTCATTTCTCCAGCATACCCAACCCTCCGGATGACATCTGGGCAGCCTGGTGGACCTATAATTACTATAATCCCTCCGTGACTGTCTGGGGACTGCTAAATCTCCCTGACAACCTATGGGCCAATCACCAGCGCATCCGGCAGTACGCAGGAGGTCACAACGAAACCTGGGGTGGCGTGACCATCAACATCGACAGCAACGTATTGGATGGGCATGTAGCCGGCACAGTACCCGACCCCTCCAATGCTGGTCAGGCGGTTCACTCGGCAGAAGTGGCGCATTTCGGAGCGCACGTCAAAGGGCTGGATTTCACAGCCCCTGATCAGGGATGGGTTTTAGTTGGGGAAAGCCTGTGGCAAACAAATGATGCTGGGGAAACCTGGCGGCAGATCGGGCCGCACCTATCGGCCAGTGAGCAGCCGGGAGCAGCTTTTTTCCTCTCCCCTCAACAAGGCTGGATGGTTACCACCAATCCGGCAGTTGCAGCAGGACAGGCAGACTGGCAGATCTACGCCACTCAGGATGGAGGCGAGCACTGGAATTCCTCTGCCCTCCCCACCGGCAACACACCCGATGTCGCCTCCTCCGGCCAGGCCTCCCTGCATTTTGTCGAACTCGCAGCACGGTTGGATTGTTCTTCCACAAGCGGGCAGCAGCAACTTCCGCACCGGCCGATTCTTCCGCACGCAGGATGGCGGCGCATCCTGGCAAGAGTCTGACATCCCGATTGGCGAGCCGGTCATGTTTTTGACCCCAGATGTCGGATTCACTGCCGGAGGAGCGAACGGAAGCGAGTTCTACCGGACTGCCGATGGGGGTCTTTCGTGGGAACCGCAGAACGTAACACGCGATCTTGCTGGCGGTGAAATCCCTCAATATAGCCTTCCCTCTCGACAAGACGATGGTACCACCCTGCTCTCGGTTTTCATTCGCAGCGAGAGCAACCCTCGCCTGGAACGCTACCTCACGCGGGACAACGGGGAGAGCTGGGAGCGGGAATCTTCCCAGTCCTTTCAGGAAGACCTGCAAGCCAATTCCCTGCCTGGCACAGCGGGTATGCTTGCCAGTAACACTCAACAGGCCACCGGCCAGCCTTTTCCAGAAGGCACCTTCCTGGCCGACTTTACCGACCCGCTGAACGGCTGGGCGCTCTCTACCTCCGGCGACTGCCAGGGGCAGAAAGGCAGCCAGCCGCTGCAATGCGACCTGCACACCCGGTTGTGGAGCACGCAAGATGGCGGCGCAACCTGGATTGAAATCCATATTCCAGAAAAATAAGATATTGATCGTCCCAGCCAGGCACATGCTCCGGTTAAGTGGTACAATAGTTTGGTTTAATATTTAAGCTTGTGTGCAAATGCTGCCAGCTCTATGTTAGATCTGGCAGTTTTTTATTAGCAGCCAATTCGGTTGGAGATTCAGGAAAAAGAGGATCATGGAAACTAAGTTATATGTCGGCAATCTCTCCTACAATACAACGGATAACGACCTGCGCGAACTTTTCGCTCAGGCGGGCACCGTTACGACGGTAGATTTGATTAAGGATCGCGACACTGGTATGTCCAAAGGCTTTGCATTTGTTCAAATGGGCAGCCAACAGGAAGCGGAGCAAGCTATCAAGATGTTCAATAGTTACGAGTTGGACAACCGCCAGATCAAAGTTAATCCGGCTCGCCCCAAGGAAGAAAGTGGCTCGCGTAGCTATGGTAATTCCGGCAGTTCAGGCGGCTACGGTGGATACGGGAAGCAGCAATCCCGCCAGCCAAATCGCAACCAGAAAAAGGGCCAGCGCCGTTATTAGTGCGGGCTGACTTTCTCAAAAGACTGCACTACACAAACGAAAACCACCTCCCGTGTACATTCCAGGAGGTGGTTTTTTGTTTTCCAATTTCTCTAAGCCGGAGATCCTGCCGGACCTCGGATATGCGGCTTAGCTATCAACCTCATACCATTTCGGATCAGTCCAAAGCACATCATAAATTTTCGCTACCGGCCAGTATTCCCGCTCCTGGTTAAGCAACTTCTCCAGGGTTTCCAGGTCTGGCGCTTCCCATTCGCAGATCAAAACCTCATCCCCGGCCGACCACCAGGAGTTCAACCAGGCAACCTCCGCGCCATGCGAATGTGCAATTCGCCGGGCTATGTTGACCATATTCTCAAAAGAATCAAGCTTCTCATAATCGGCGTTGTGAATCACCATATACCTGGACATATTTCCTCCTGAACGCAGTGGCCAGCCCGTGAAAGCGGGGGTCGATCAAAAACCATATTTACTCTAACCTAACCCATTATACCCAAATATACCCCAAAGGCCCGCCAAATTGAAGTATGATTAATCAATGACTGCCAGTCCCCGCCCTCGGCGCCAGGCAGTTCTGTGGCTGGCGCTGCTCCCCCTGCTGATTACTTTGCAGATAGCCTTACCCAGCAAAGTATGGGTAGTTCTGCTGGTGGGCATGGGAGGCGCCTGGTTGGCGGCTTACACCTGGGCCAGGATGCTTGCCACCGGTCTGCGGCTGGAGCGCGAAATCCGCTACGGCTGGGCCAATGTTGGCGACCGGTTGGAAGAGCGCTTCACGCTGGTCAATACCAGCCTGGCGCCCGCCCTGTGGGTGGAGATCAGTGATTTCTCCACCTTACCGGGTTACTCCGCCGGGCAGGTAACGGCCATCAGCGGCGATTCGCGTAATTCCTGGAAAACCGGGCACCTCTGTACACAGCGCGGTCTTTTCACGCTGGGGCCTACGCGCCTGCAAACCGGGGACCCATTGGGCTTTTTCCGTGTGACCTTCGATCTTCCGGGATCGGCCATCCTGATGGTCACTCCACCTGTCATCCCCTTGCCGGCCATCGATGTCACGCCCGGGGGCCGGGCCGGAGAAGGCCGCCGGCCGCGCCGCGATCCATTCGAACGCACCGTTAGCACCAGCGGGGTTTCCCCGTACCACCCGGGGGACCCCCTGCGTTGGGTACACTGGCCGACCTCGGCTCGCCGCCAGAGCCTGTATATCCGCAATTTTGAAAACACTCCGGCCAGCGATTGGTGGATATTCCTGGACCTGCTGGCCGGCGCTCAGGCTGGGGCAGACTACAGCTCGACTCTCGAGCATGGCGTCATCCTGGCCGCCTCCCTGGCCGATCGCGGCCTGCGCCAGGGGCATGCCGTCGGCCTCTCGGCAGCCGGCCAGGAGCTCATCTGGCTGCCTCCGGTGCATGCCGCCGCCCAGCGCATGCAAATCCTGCGCCAGCTGGCACTTGCCAGGAGCGGCGAGGTATCCCTGGCACACTTGCTGGAGTCTGCTCGCCCGGTTCTGCAGCGCGGCGCCAGCCTGATCCTCATCACCGCGGATATCGAAGGGCTATGGCTGGAACCGCTCTCTATGCTGCAAAAAGGCCACATCGCGCCAACGGTATTGTTGTTCGACCCCGCTTCCTACGGCAGTCCGCACCCATCATCCAATATTAAATCGGCGCTGGCCAGCCTGGGGGTTGACCCGTATATCATCTCGAAAGATATGCTGGACCGTCCGGAGGCACGCCCAGGACGTCAGGGCGAGTGGGAATGGCGCGTCACCGGGTTCGGGCGCGCCATCCCGCTGCATAAACCGGCCGACCTGAGCTGGAAGAAGCTGGGGACATGAGACGGGCACTCTTATACCCGATCCATCAAGTTGTAAGGCGAGCCGGTTTGGAAAATCTGGCCTGCCTGGCGCTGATCTACCTGGCTATTGCCTGCCTGGCTTACGGGTTGAGCTCCGCCATAAAGGGGCTGGATGCCTGGCCCCTGCTGGCATTCGGATTTGCCGGGTTGGTTCTCGGCTGGCTGCTGGCGGGTGCCGCCCTGCATGGCTGGGTAGCTGCTGCGATTTCGTTTGCCGCAGCTGGAAGCGCCAGCATCCTGATCCTTGGGCGCCTGGCGCTACCCTTGGGCGCCCTGGCGCGGGCAGAGATGCTCTGGATCTGGCAGGTGCTGCGCCTCAAGCGCCCTGACCTGGAGAGCTTCGCTTCCCTGGACAACCAACCCATCCTGCAGGCCTGGCAGGGGCTCAAGCTGGGGGCTAATAACTTATTCGCGCGCAGCGAGACGTGGGCACAAGCACTGGCCAACGGACGCCCGGCTTACGATCCGCTGGTCATCCTGCTGGTTTTGGTGATTGTTGTTTGGTTGGTGGCCGCCTGGGCCGGCTGGTGGGTACGGGGCAAGGAGGAATACCGCGAGCGGGTCCTGGTCGGGCTGCTTCCATCCGGTGTCATCCTGGCTGGAACAGTCGCCTACAGCGGAGCGACGGTGTACCCAATTGCGATCTGGCTCGCAGCCCTGGTCGCCTTACAGGCCCTGGGCGATTACATCAAGCAAATCCATCACTGGCAGCGCAACCAGGTGGACAAAGCCGAGATAGAGCTCGAATGGGGTTTTGCCGTTATTGCCATTATTGCCTGCCTGGTCACTTTCAGCCTGGTTGCTCCGCCTCTGTCGATCTCAAAAATCTCTGGTGCGGTGCGCCAGGCCCTTAACCCGGCAGGGCAACAAGAGGTGGCAAGAGCCTTGGGATTGAAAGACCCGCGCCCGGTCGCCGCCACAGTCCTGGATGGAGTGCAGAATCCTGGGCTGCCCACCCGCCATTTGCTGGGCGCCGGTCCGGAGCTATCCGAGAAGGTAGTGATGCGGGTCGGGCTGGCCGGTTACCAGCCGGGTGCTGCCGGCCTGGAGAGCATTTACTGGCGCAGCCTGACCTACGACCATTACACCGGAGGCGGCTGGTCAGCCACTCCAACCAGCCGGGAAGTATTCCCGGCTGGGGCCAGCCTCGAGCAGCAACTGACGACCATCCACACAGCTCCATACCTGACGCTGCAGCCGCATTTCCAGATGGCCAACCCATTATCACAATTGGTCAAAGCGATGACCAGGCTGCACCTTCCAGGCTTTTATACTACACCGGCGAGCTGCTGGGCGCCTCGCAGCCCTACCAGGTCGCATGGCGCAATCCGGGAGACATTTTTGGCGTCTCCATCATGACTGACACTTATACGGTGGAATCCAGGTTAGTCAGACCCTCCGCAGCTCAACTGCGCCTCGCCGGTCAAGATTACCCGGAAGAGATTCGGCAGAGTGTATTTGGGCCTGCCGGAAAGTATCCCCCGGCGGGTATGGGACCTGGCACAGAAGTTGACCGTTGCCGAGCCCACAGCTTACGACCAGGCGCAAGCCATCGAAGAGTACCTGCGCACCTACCCCTACACGCTGGACTTGAAGGCGCCTCCACCCGGCCGGGACGTAGTGGATTATTTTCTATTCGACTTGAAACGCGGCTACTGCGACTATTACGCCTCTGCCATGGTGGTGCTGGCGCGTGCTGCCGGCCTGCCTGCACGCCTGGTGATCGGCTACGGCAGCGGCACATATCGCCCGGCCGAAGAACGCTTTTTGGTGACCCAGGCCGATGCTCACGCCTGGGCAGAAATCTATTTTCCCGGTTACGGTTGGGTGGAGTTTGAACCTACCGCCTCCCGTCCGGTTTTCTGGCGACCGGTGACACCCGAACAGGAAGCGCTATCGGGTGCCGTTGCGCCGGCTGCGGAGCCAGGTCCGGCTGCTTTTTCTTCAGCCTGGCGGAAGGTAAACTGGCTAATCGCTTTTCTGGCAGGCATCGTCCTGCTGACCCTGCTATGGCAGACGCTCGACCGGCTCCGCCTTGGCATGCTGCCAGCCGAGCACTTGATCCGCATCCTCTACCGGCGGCTTTACCGGCAGGCCAAGAATTTGGGAGATAACTTTGCTGGCAGCCTCACACCGGCCGAGTTCGCCGCCCTGCTCAGCCAACAAGTAGATCCGAACCCAGACCAACCCGACCGCCTGCCGGCTCACATCCAAAACCTGACCGGGCGCTATGCTGAGTCAGTTTACTCCACCCATAGCCTGGGAAGCGCCGAAAAGCACAGCTTGCTTGAAAGCTGGCGCGTGGTACGGCAAGGTTTGTGGCGCCTCCGGCTGGCAAGGACCCTGCGCGGGCTGATACCTCACCAGAAAGGTCAACTATGACACTGAGTAAAATACTGCAGCTTGAGCCTGAATACCGAGACTATGTTTGGGGAGGCGCACGCCTGCGCCCGGCAGTGGTTCCCACCGCCGAAGCCTGGATTATCTACGAGCACAACCGGGTACTGTCCGGGCCGCAGGCCGGCCAACACCCTTAGCGAGCTTTCGGCAGTATCATGGGATCGAGCTGCTCGGCAGTCGGGTCGTGCAGCGCACCGGTACGCGCTTCCCCCTGTTGATTAAGCTGCTGGACTGCGCCCGCTGGCTCTCCCTGCAGGTACACCCCAACGATGAGCAAGCGATCGCCCTGGAAGGTCCTGGACAGTTCGGTAAGACCGAGGCCTGGCACGTGCTCCAGGCTGAGCAAGAGGCACGCCTGATCGGCGGGTTAAAACCAGGCGTGGACCCGCAGACCATGACCGCCGCAATCCGAGGTGGCAAGATTTTAGAATGGGCACGCTACCTGGAAGTGAATCCAGGGGATACGATTTTCATGCCGCCCGGTACGATTCATGCCCTCGGGCCGGGACTGCTTATTTATGAAATCCAGGAAACCTCCGATCTTACTTACCGGGTCTGGGACTGGGACCGACCGCAGACCGGAGGCCGCGTGCTGCACATCGAAAAGTCTCTGGCGGTTGCAAATGCCGCCTCGCAGCCTGACCTGCATGCACTGCCCACGATCCCAGATGGTCAGGCGGTAGAGCTGACTCGCTGCCCGTACTTCACCTTGCAACGTCTGGAGACACAATCCTCCCGTTTTGATCTGGACACTGAAGGCGGGTCATTCCATGCCATCACAGTCATCTCCGGCAGCGCCGAGATTCACGCTGGGGGAGAACGGCTCCACCTGGATCAGTATCAATCCGCCTTGATACCGGCTGCCTCCGAGAAATATAGTCTCGTCCCGATCGGGTATGCGTCCGTCTTAATGGCCAGCGTCACTGCAGAAAATTAACAAACTCTTACAACCAACCGTAAAACGAAAATCCCCACCGAGGCTGCGGGGATTTTCAGTTCAATCAGACAGGGGCGCGTGGAGATAAAATCTCTATTTAGCACAGCTTGCTGTTACAGTTGACCCAACCCAAACTTCTGTTATACCTTTCGAACAGACAATCCGCCAGAGTTGGATCCCAGTTGACACCTCAAAGCAGCGGGCAATATCTCGATTTTTTGTTTGAGCAGGAAAAAGTTCGTAATCTTCTCCTGCGCCTTCGTTACAGACATAACTGCTTGCTAATGCCGGGACCGTTGCCAGGAAAGCAACGGCCAGGAGCGCAACAACAATTAAGAGAGTTATTATTTTGAGTTTCATTATTTCCCTCCCGGAAACAAACTAGCAACCCGGCGCCCTCTGTCTTAAACATTAAATATACTCGCATTTTCCATTTTGGCACGCAATCATTTTATATTTTTAAACTTCTAATCTAACTCCCCACTCGCACAGAGAGGAGAGAAATCGCTTGATTTTATATGGTCCAGTCACTATAATCAATTAGGTAACCAATAAATCTATCCATGAGTCCGCTTTCCACCCATCGAATTATCCCCAAACCAATTAGCGAGGAACATCCATGAATTTTTTTGATAACCTGCTCGGCGCCCTACAGGTCGGCGGCACTCTGGTTTTTTCGCCTGTAATCCGTAACTGGTATAACCGCTGGGGGGCAACGGATGATGAAGTCAACCGCACCTTGCCGGGGGATGATCTGGTGCCGGCGCCTCTGCTGGGCTATACCCATGCCCTCACCATCCACGCCCCGGCCGCCCGCATCTGGCCCTGGTTGGCCCAGATGGGACAGGGTCGCGGCGGGCTGTACAGTTACGATGGCCTGGAAAATCTGGCGGGCTGCAAAATCCACAGCCTGGAACACATAAATCCGGAACTGCAAAACCCGCAAGTAGGGGATCTCATCCGCCTGGGTCCTCAGGGCTACCCGTGTTTTGCGGTTGCGTCTATCAATCCGGGCCAGGCGTTGATCTTGATCAGCGCTGATCCGCAAACAGGCCAAGCGGTACAGCACACTCCCCATGCCGAGAAAGGCTACTCCATCGCCACCTGGCAGTTTGTCCTGGCGCCAGAAGACGTAGCCACCACCCGCCTGCTGGTGCGCCAGCGTCTTTCCTACAGCCCGGACATCAAGTGGATATGGCGGCTGACAGAGCCGGTAGGCTTTGTGATGGAACGCAAGATGATGCTTGGAATCCGGCAGCGAGTGGAGCGGCACATATAAACAAAGCTGCTCACAAAATTTATGATATAATTCAGATACTCTTACTTGGGATTTGTGGCTCACCGCCGGTCCTCTCGCAGGACTGGCGTTTTTTATTTCAGCTCCAGTGAGATTTGTACGGGCCAGTTGTAAAGAAAGCAGGGCTCAAACGATGCTTGACAACAGGAATACTTTCCGCGTGGGCGATGACGTTATCCATTGGTCGTATGGCCTGGGGAAAATCATCCAGCTGGATGAAAAAGAATTAGCCGGACATACCGAGAAGTATTATGTTGTGCAAGTATATGATCTAACCCTATGGGTCCCGATAAGCGACTCAGGCGAGTGCTCCCTACGTTACCTCACGCCGGCCAGAGAATTCCGAAAGCTTTTTACAATTCTGTCTGGCCTCGCAGAGCCGCTCTCATCAGATCGCAACGAGCGCAAAATCCAACTGACCCAGCAATTGAAAAAGGGGTCACTTGAGTCGATCTGCCGAGTGATTCGCGATATAACATCTTATAAGCTGACCGGTAAGACAAATGAAAGCGATAACTCAATTCTGGCACATGCCAGGAAACTTCTGCTAAATGAGTGGAGTGTCGCCCTATCAGTACCCATCCAACAGGCTGAAAGCGATTTAAAGAAGCTGCTGGAGGATAATAAAGCTCTCGAAAAACTCACTTAAATTGCGAATATCGGTTTGAGGGATTCTTTGGGGCTTTACAAATCTCACCTGGCATGGTATATTCTGGTTGCAGGATACCAGTAGGTTTATGTCGGAAATGACAGCAACGGCTCATGGTTTAATCCATGGGCTTTTTGTTTTTCCCCTTCTGATAAAACAAGCCTAGTACCTGAACACCCAATCAATTTGCCATAAGGAGGCAATAAAAATGTCTGAACGAATCATCGGAACAGTCAAATGGTTTAACGGAAGCAAAGGCTACGGTTTTATCGCACGTGAAGGTGGAGAGGATGTCTTCGTACATTTTTCTGCTATTCAGGGCGATGGCTTCCGGAACCTGGAAGAAGGCCAACGAGTTGAGTTCACTGTCGAACAAGGCCCGAAAGGCCCTCAGGCCAGCAACGTCACCATAGCTAACTAATAACCCATTAAAAATCCATCCCGCCAGATTGTGACCTAAAAATCACAATCTGGCGGGAATTGGGTATCATCCAGGGGGTTTTTTGCTATTGCCCGATATCAGGCAGATTCCTTCCAGCCGATCCAACTCGAACCCACAATCTTATCTAAAGTTTGGCAATAAACGCTTCATAATCCCTGAATACCTGCTCATTGTTCGTTTTAGGCACATCCGGGACATTGGGGGACACGAACACTCTTTCCGGAAGCCTGCCAAGCTTAGCCAGCTCGCCGGTTGTCTCGGCAACCAACGACATGGAAATCGCCACTGATGTAAGGGTTGAGCTTGCGGCTACTTTACCTTTCATACCTTCCACGCTAATCAAGGCGTCTTCAGCGGGCGAGCAGTTATCGATGACAATGTCAGCGACATCGTGTAATGACTTTCCGGAAGAATGGGTTGGCTGATTGATCTTACGGTTAGCCACACTGGTTACCGCCACAACGGTCAATCCCTTCTCTTTGGCTGTTAGCGCGATCTCAATAGGCGCCGCATTCATGCCCCCGTGGGAGTAGACCAGGAAGGTATCCTGCGCATCCAGGTTGTAAGAAAGCAGCACATTCTTCACATAGCCCTCGACTCGCTCCAACCACAACAACTCGCGCGCCCCGCCTGGTCCGGTAATATTGAACCACATCAACCTGGGGTCCATGATCGGGTGCCAGCCTGGGTAAGAACCGTAGCGAGGAAAGATATCCAACACCGAGATCACAGAGTGACCCGATCCGAATATATGCACCGCCCGTCCTGCCGCGATCGACTGCGCCATGGCCTGAGCAGCTTTTTGGATCGCTGTCATCTGGGTGGTGCGAATTTTTTCTAATAGTTTTTCACCTTCCAGTAAATATTGATCTGCAGACATAGTAGCTCCTTTTGGTTAAAAATTTAGATATTTATCCTTTGACTGCGCCAGAGGTAAGTCCAGCGACAATATAACGCTGTAGCAGAAAGGCAAGTAACAGCGGCGGCAGGCTGCCAATTACCCCAGCGGTGGTCATCAAACCATAATCGATACCCGCCTGCGTGCTGAACTCGGTGACGATTACCGGGATGGTCTTCGTCCTCGAAGCAGTAAAAATGAGGGCCATGAAGAATTCATTCCAGGTGTATAAAAAGGCGAAGGCCGAGATCGCCACCAGGCCTGGGCCAGAAATAGGCAGCACAACCCGCATCAGGGCACCAAGTCGCGAGCATCCGTCGATCATGGCGGCTTCTTCCAGCTCAGCCGGTAGTGTCTGAAAATAACCGTGCATGATCCAGATCACAGTAGGCAGCATGAATCCTGAATACAGCAGGATCATCCCTTGCCAGGTATCATTGAGCACAAGCTTCTGCATAACCAGGTAGAGTGGAATGATGATGACAATGATCGGCATCATCTGTGCAGCCAGCATGCCGAACAGAAAGCCGTCTTTCTTGGGCACCGGCAGCCGTACCAAGGCATAAGCAGCGGCTGTTCCTGCAAGGACGCATACCAGAGTCGTCGCCGTGGCAATGATCAGGCTGCTTTTCATGCCATTGAGGAATTTGGATACTGCGATGGGGACGATTTCGCCCTCCCGTGGGCCAAGAAATAATGCTCTGTACCGATCCAGCGAAGGATTCTCGGGCCACCAGCGAATTGGCGTCGAGGCCAGCTCAGTGGGTGGAGAGATGCTGGAGATGATCATCCACACGAAGGGAGCAAGCAGGGCAAATACCAGCATCCCCACCAGCAGGTAAAAGAAAATTTCGCCGATAACCGAGCGGGTCTTGCGCCAGCCCCGGCTGGACATCGGGCGAGGTTTGCTTGGAGTGATAGCTGTAGCCATCCTAGTATTCAACCTTTCGGTAGAGCACCTTGTAATAAATGAAAACCAGGATCAAGACAATAAACGTCATGATGTATGCCACGGCCGCGCCTCTACCCAGCTGCAATGAGACAAAGGACTTGACATAGGTATAATAGCCGACCACAGAGGTACCGTTGGATGGTCCTCCGGCAGTCAATGTATAAATCAGGTCAAAGCTCTTCAATGCCCAGATGGTGCGCAGGGCGATTGCCACGAACAGCACCGGTTGGATTAACGGGACGGTAATCCGGAAAAACGACTGCACCACATTGGCGCCATCCACCGTGGCTGCTTCGTATAAATCCTTGGGGATGGTTTGCAGGGCTGCCAGCAATAGCAGCATGATGAAAGGTGTTTCCTTCCAAACATCGGCCACCACCACCATGGCCAGCGCAAGTTTTGGGCTACCCAGCCAGATCACATAATTATCGATAATCCCGAGAGAATAGAGCAGGCCGTTGAGCGATCCATAACTCGGGTTCAAGATCCACTTCCACATGATCCCGTTGACCACCGCCGGCACGGCCCAGGGCAGCAAGGCCAGCAAGCGTACGATCCCCCTGCCGATGAATTTGCGATTGAGGATCAAGGCGATTCCCATTGCCAGACTAATCTCGATCACCACGGCGGCCAGGGTGAACATGATGGTTATCTTCAGGCTGTCCAGGAAGATGGGGTCGGTCAAGGTGAAGATATAGTTTTCCAGGCCGACGAATGGATGGCCCTCTTTGGGCTTCATCAGGTTCCAGGCGTGCAGGCTGATCCAAAAGGAATGTAATAAAGGATAGAGAGTCACCACAGCAATGATCAACAAGGCCGGCGACAGGAGAGCTGCTGCCAGGATGCGATCTTCTCGCTCGCGTCGGCTTCGATGTCGGGTAGCTGTCATGGTGCTCCGGTCATTAGAGCTGTGCTGCGCAACCCTGCGGGTTGCGCAGCACAGGTTCGGGTCTAGATTATTGAGCTAATAGCCGATTGGTCTCGTCTACCAGATATTGAACTGCTTCCTCGGGGGTCTTGGTTCCAGACATAACCTCCTGGGTAGCGGTAGCCAGAGAACGACGCCATTCCTCGAACCAGGTGAACTGTGGCGGGAATTTACCATAGGTCAGCTGATCAGCCAGGGTCTCGAAGCCAGACCATGCCTGGGCAATATCGGGATCCGTGAATAGCGCTACACGGGTCGGCATATTGGCGCCATCAATGGCATGCTGCTTCTGGGCTTCTTGCTGGGTCAGGTACTGCATAAACTGCTTGGCAACTTCCTTATTTTCCGAAGTTTTCAGCAGGCCCAGCCCACCGGCGTACAGGTAACCGCCGGAGGCCTGATCGCCTGCGCCGGGGATCAGGATGTAGCCAACTTTATCCAGGATCTGAGATACATCCGGGTTGCGGTTGGCATTGGTGACCGACCAGGTCGAATCGAGCAGGAACGCCGTCTTGCCGGTGCCAAACTCGATCAATGTTTCATAGTCGTCCAGGGCAATCCCAGCCGGATCGAAGTAGCCGTTATCCACGCCATCTTTCATCAGCTGGAAGGCCTTCAGCAGCATGCCGTCATCCTGGAAGATCGGGTTGCCATCGGCGTCGAAGAATTCGCCGCCCATCGCAGCAACGATCGAGCCCACATTGTAGTAGAACTCACCCGGATACTTGGCGCTGGGGGAGAAGCAGAACTCCGCTGCGCCGGTGTCCTTGATCGCCTTGCAGGCGTTCATGAAATCATCCCAGGTCTTGATCGTGGCGGGGTCCACACCAGCCGCAGTCAAGATGTCCTTGTTATAGGCCATATGCGCGCCGCCGGAGTACCATGGGTTGGCGATCAAGTTGCCTTCATAGGTGTACAGGCCCAGGACCGATTCAAGCCATTCCGAACGCTGGTCGGCAGGAATGATGTCATCGATCGGCTCAAACCAGCCACCCGAGGCAAACTCGGTCACATTAGCAGATGGGATGAAGACGATATCGTATCCACCACCGCCGCTTGCCAGGGTGGTAACGGTCTTATCATGGATCTCAGCCCAACCGACGAAGTCCACCGCCACCTTGTTGCCGGTTTCCTGCTCGAACTGGGCAGCATACTTGGCAACATTGCCGCCTTCATCCGGGCGGATGAGAGCGCGAATGGTAATCGGCTCGGCCGCAGGGGGCTCAGTAGGTGCGGGAGCTTCGGTCGGAGCAACTTCGGGCTCAGTGGTTGGCTCAGCAACCGGCTCTTCGGCGGGCTGTTCTACAGGCGCCGCAGTCGGCTCGGCAGTTGGGGTTTCTGCAGTGGTGCAGGCGGATACCAGCAGGGCAAAAACCACCAGGATCATTAGCGAAATCGAGAACGTGCGTTTCATTACTTATTCCTCCAAATTATTGTTAGGTTGGTTAAAACAGTTCTGGTCCTAGCGCAGGGTTTATCGATTAATCAGCGTCTGTCTTTTTCGCCTCCTTCCATAACTTTCCAGGATATGTAATCACCAGAATAAACCAGGGACAGCATTTCATATACGCTTTAGCTCGTAAGTTTCAAGCCCTGGGCGATAAGTTCTCCGGCTGCGTGCGATCGATCACCGCATAGGCTGCACCATACAGCCCGGCGTCCGGGCCAAGCTGAGAAGATGTAATCAATACCGAGCGGGCAGAAACAGGCTGCGCCCAGGACTGCACCACCGCCCGCACTCCTGGCAGCAGCAGATCGCCCTGGCGCCCAACACTACCACCCAGGATAACAATTTCTGGGTTCACCATGCTGACTACATTAGCAACTCCCAGACCGATCAAGCGGGCAGTCTCGTCCACCACTCGGCACGCCAGCAGGTCGCCTGCACGAGCGGCATCAAAAATCTGCCTGGCAGTCAGGGGCTCATCCCCGCTTACCGGGTGTAAGCTCGATTGTGGATAGTCTGCCAGAAGGCTCTGAGCTCTCTGCGCAATGCCGGGGCCGGCAGCCAGGGATTCCCAGTGGCCGATTGCCTTTCCGGCAGGATCATTCGAGCCGGCATCCGTGGTTAAAGCAAACCAACCCACTGCGCCGGCCAGGCGATCTCGACCCCTGAAAAGACGCCCATCCAGGATCAGCCCACCCCCAATGCCGGTGCCAATAATCACCATGGCAATAGAATGATAGCCCCGCCCCGCTCCTTGCCACATTTCCGCCATTACCGCCGTGTGCCCATCGTATTCGACATATACCGGCATTCGCAGAAGCTTTTCCAGACTGGGCTTAAGGGGAACATCGCGCCAGCCAGTCAGGTTAGGTCCCCAGATCACATGGTCGCTGCCAGCCTCCAACACTGCCGGGATGCCAATTCCCAACCCCAGGATTTGACCTGCGTCAAGCCCTGTCCGCAGCAGTAAAGACCTGATTAGATCGGCAATCTGCTCAATCCCCTGCTGAGGGCCAAGCTGGCGGGTAGGCTCTTCCACGCGTAGCAGGATTTCCCCTTGCATGGATAAGATTCCTGCGGCGATTTTTGTGCCGCCCAGATCGACTGCTGCCAGGTAAGGAGAGGCTGTGCTGCCAGACATCATAGCCTCAATTCCTCCCGGACGGACAAGCACCTTACCATTGTTCATCCGGGTACCCTCAGCCAGGATGCGTGGCACCTCAACCAGCTCGACAACCTCCGCCACCAGACGGCCTGGATTGATCCGCCCGGCACGCAGCAGGCTCTCGGCTTGCTTAAAGGTTGCCGGTGTCATCCCGGCAACGGCGCCAAGCTGGATTTCTTTATCGAGGATCGCACGTGGGGATAGCGTAATCCTGGCATCTGGAGCAGGTACCCCAAACAACACCACTTTGGCGCCTGCACCTGACCAGTCAATGGCTCTTTCGATGGCGACAGGTGATCCACTTGTATCAATCACAGTTTGCACGCCATCCAAAGCCCAGTGCTGAATTTGCGCGCCTATCTCGGGCACAGGGCCGGAACGGGGAACCACCCATCCAATATGCGCCCCCAGGTCCAGGGCTTCCTGGATTTTAATCGGGTTTGGATCGACGATCGCCACTCGAGCCTGGCTCGTTTCCCGTAAGGCCATCACCATTAATTTACCCAGGGTGCCTGCACCAAGCACCAGCACGGTCGAACTTGCCGCCGACGCGCTCGGATTCCAGGGCATGCAGTACGCAGGCCAGCGGTTCCAGCCAGACCGCTGCCTCCGGCGACAATCCCTGCAGGGGTACGAGCTGATCAGCACGGACCAGCACATACTCGGCGAAACCGCCATCCTGGGTGTTGCCCAGGCAATTGAATTGAAGGCATAATTCGGGGTATCCCCGGCGGCAATTTATGCATTTTCCGCAGAAACGAGCGGGCTGCACAGCACACATCTGGCCCAGCCAGGTTTCTGGTAGGCCCGCGCCTACGGCATCCACCCGGCCCACCAGCTCATGTCCTAATACCCGCGGCAGCGGAACAGAAAAATCGCCATGATAGATATGTCGGTCGGTGCTGCAGATACCCGCCAAAGCAACCCGCAGCCGGATTTCACCCTCGCCCGGCTCAGGCATGGGCAAATCTATTATAGAAATCGATCCGGGAGCGTTCAATACAACCGATTGCATAGGGCGAGTTATTTTTTCCTCAATCTAGCGGGAATAGCTCGAGATTCTCTGCCGTCCGAGATAAATGGCCAGGCCTTTACTGCGGTAGATGGTGCGGACGCTCTCCACAACCTCAAAAGATTCGGTGAAGGTGATGCCTTTAATCACCAGCACCGGATCGTTTTTCTCAATCTGCAGCTCGCGCGCTTCTTCTGTGGAAGCGTGCGCGGCTTCTACTTCAGCTTCCGTCCAGCTAGGGTTGACGGAGTATGTTTCGCGTAAAATGGAATAAAGGGATTGGGATCCGAGCGGTTCGATCTCCAGGCCGGGGCACAGCCGATGTGGCAGGTAAGACGATTGCAAGGCGACCGGCTTGCCATCCGCCAATCTCAGCCGCACCAGATGCAGCACCTTGTCCTCAGGGCTTATTTTAAGGGCCTTTTGAAGCTTTTCATCGACATAAACCAGGTCCTGGGAAATTACGATTGAGCTGGGTGTCAACCCACGGGCGATCATTTCTTCACTGAAACTGGTGAAGCCAATCACACCGCGCATCTTGGGTTCAGCCACAAAAGTACCGCGGCCCTGCTCACGGTAAACCATCCCGTTTTCGACCAACGCATCAATAGCCTGGCGAGCCGTAATCCGGCTGACATTCAAGCTGTCCGCAAGCTCACGCTCGGGCGGAATGCGTTCCCCGGCAGTGATTTCCCCAGAATAAATCTGCTCTGCCAGCCTGGTATACAGCTGGCGGTAGAGAGGTTCAGGATTGTTTTTGTTTAACGGTCTGACCTGCATGGCTGCCGGACCTCTGAAAGTGCAGATAATTGGATATAATGATATAACCATTATAGAGGGATGCAACCAGGATGTCAATGCCCAAATTCTCTTGAAAAGGAAACGAGATGGGATTAACGCTACAACATAAACAGCCACCCCGTTGAAATATTCCAACGGGGTGATGAAGAGTTAATGCAAAATAACAGCCTTACTATAGTAATCAGTGATCCCGCTGTGTCCACTCATGAATTCTACGGGGCCCAGGTTCCACAAGCACTATCAGTCACTCTCTTACAGCCGTTGAAGTGGGATCGCCCAGGCAGCCGACCGGGCTGGGTATCCCGGACACGCAGAACAACCAGCGGCAGCTCATTCATCCAGGCATACGAGGGATCGCCGTAGTCTCCTCCGTCTACCGGCATGGCATAGCGTATCAGGGTTACAAAATCGTCCGACGCTTCATCGAGTCCCAGGATCATATTCGAAGGAATTGGCTCGGTAATGATATCCTCATTCTCTACAAAGATGTTGTTTAGGGTGTCGCGGATCAGTTGGTCCATGCATTGGCCAGGCGTGATAACAAAGTAGCGCTGCTGATCGAAGGCTGCGTTCGATTACCTTTCTATCACCACATGATTGAGGCTGTTACTGAGGCTGGCGTGATTTACCACCCGTTCAGAATTTTTGGGTCACTTTCGCAAATTATCTTCTCATTCTCTGAGCAGCGAGCCACTGCCAGCCTGTGATGTTGGCGGTGGTTGACTGGCTTAGCGTGCTTGGCTTACGAGTGCTATAATTTTCTGCATGCCGTCTGCCCGTTCGCTCAACATTATCCCTGGTATCTTACCTCCCGGTCCACAAAACGATATTGGTGATGTGGCTGGAGTTATGCTGGGTCATATTACCTTGATCGAAGGCGATGACATCCGCACTGGCGTCACGGCTATATTTCCCCACCCGGGAAATATCTTCCAGGATAAAGTCCCTGCAGGCCTGGTCGTGGGCAATGGCTTTGGGAAGCTGACCGGCAGCACACAGGTTATTGAGCTGGGTGAAATTGAAACACCTATCCTGCTTACCAACACACTCGCCGTACCACAAGCTGCCGATGCAATAATCGAGTGGACGCTTGCGCAACCGGATAACGACGGAGTAACTTCGGTCAATGCGGTGGTTGGCGAGACAAACGATGGCTGGCTGAATCATATTCGTAAGCGCTCCGTCACCACAGCGCACTGCCTGCAAGCGCTGCAGGCGGCTCACCCCGGTGCAATCGTTCAAGGTTGCGTGGGCGCCGGAACCGGCACGGTTTGCTTTGGCTGGAAAGGCGGTATCGGCAGCAGCTCCCGCCGGTTACCGGATGCTCTTGGGGGCTGGACTCTGGGTGTGTTAGTACAAACCAATTTTGGAGGTGTGCTGCAAATGCTGGGTCGCCCGCTCGGAATTGAATTGGGGCAATATTATCTCAAGGACCAGCTCGCTCCCCCGCCAACCGGCGAATCCATCATGATCATCCTGGCAACCGATGCCCCACTCTCCGACCGAAACCTCACTCGCCTGGCTCGCCGATCCCTGGGTGGGTTAGCGCGCACCGGCGCATCACTGCAAAATAGCTCCGGTGATTACGCAATCGCCTTTTCCACGCACCTGGAAGTGCGCCGCACCCCAGCCCGCCGACGCCAGGCCCACGCATACCCAGAGCTGCCCAACGATTTACTTTCCCCCCTCTTCCAGGCTGCCATCGAAGCCACCGAAGAAGCGATCTACAATTCGCTCTTCTTTGCCGAAACCATCACGGGTTTCCAGGGACACACCGCACGAGCAGTACAGGCTGGATAATCACCGCATCTTACATGCCGCAGGTACGCGGCATAGCCGTTGACGATCCGCCGTTTGCACCAACGCTTTACCGCTGCATCAGGGCGAACACACCCCAGCCAAGGTATTCACGCGTGTAAGCAGCGTAGCGCTCGGGCTCCGAAGTCAGATTGGCTCGAACATCTTTCGCGAACTCGTCGTCGGGATTGGCTTCAAGCCAGCGGCGCATAGTGAGCCATTTGGCTGCCTCGTATCTGTCCCAGTCGTCTTGGGCAGCCAGAACCATTTCTACGACGTCGTAACCAAGCTGTCCGAAAGAAGCGAGAAGGTCTGAAAGCTTGAGAAAGTCGGAGATTGAGTTAGCATGACACCCCTTGGCAACATCTTCAGTCGGCGGTAACAGCCGCCAGTAGGGCTCGCCGATGAGGATGATCCCTCCCCTGCGCAGGCTCCGCGCCAGGAGCTTGATAGTGCCAGCGACTCCCCCACCTATCCAAGTGGCACCGATACAGGCTGCCACACTGGCCTTCTCGTCAGAGACAAAGCCGGAAGCATCGCCATGGATGAACTTGACTTGGTCGGCGACACCGAGTTCTTTTGCACGAAGATTCGCTTGCTCGGTGAACAACTGGCTCATGTCGATGCCGATGCCAGTGATGCCGTGATCGCGTGCCCAGGTACACAGCATCTCCCCAGAACCGCAGCCGAGGTCGAGCACTCGGGCCCCCAATTCCAGACGCAGCGCTGCACCGAGAGTGGCGAGCTTTTCGGGTGTGATCGGGTTGTGGATACGGTGAGCACTTTCAGTGATGTTGAATATCCGTGGTATGTCCACTATGGAAATCTCCTTACGAGTGCGAATAGATTCGGCTAGGTCCTGACGGTGTGCGTTACCCGTTGGTGGGTGACCATGGACTTTATTCGGTATCATGACACAAAACAACCTAATAGTACTATACTGATTCTTATTAGCTATGTAAATAAAAAAGCACCCTCCATCTTTGAGAGTACTTCGATCTTAACCCAGCTGATTTTCTCATCACCCGCCTAAATTAAACCCGTATACCTGATTTAACGAATCTGGCCTGCATACTGGTGCAGATATAGCATCATGATATATGCGCCATAAAGATCGTCGGTGGATGCCAAGTAGAGATAAATATGTAAGTATTGTATAATCATCCCAGGAGATCACGATGGTCTTATTATCGCCCACAGTTGACACCCGGTCACGTATACCAGAGAGTGTAATCCAGGAGTTGATCGCCCAGATCGCAGACAAATTCCAACCGGAGCGGATCATTCTTTTTGGTTCCTATGCTTATGGCATCCCACGCCCAGAAAGCGATGTGGATTTGCTGATCGTCATGGAGACGCCATTGCGAGAACTTCAGCAGGCACTGCAAATTCGACAAACCGTCAACCCACTATTTGGGGTCGATATCCTGGTGTTTACGCCATCTCGTCTCAAGCAACGAATAAAATTGGGCGACTCTTTCCTAAAAGAGATAACAGAGAAGGGACAGGTTGTTTATGAATCCCCTCACACTGGAATGGGTGGATAAGGCTGAAGGGGATTACCTGACGGCCAATCGTGAGTATCGGGCTCGTAAAGCGCCAAACTATGATGCGGTATGCTTCCATGCCCAGCAGACGGCTGAGAAATATCTAAAAGCCGCACTTCAAGAAAACGGGGACCCAATTCCACGAATACACAGCCTGGCAGACTTGCTGGCTATGGTATCGAAAATTGATTCCAGTTACCTGATGATCCAGGTGGATTTGAACATCATGGAGACCTATGCCGTGCAATTTCGTTATCCGGGTATGTCAGCCGACAGAGACGAAGCAAAAGCGGCATTGTCAGCAGCCAAACGAGTGCGCTCATTTGTGCGGGCCAAATTAAACTGTTGACTTGATTTGTTATTCTAAAATTGAAACCGCCCCGAGAATTGCATCTACGGGGCGGAAAAATTTATATTTATACTTACTGTTATGCAGCCTGGCTTTGCAAAACCGGCCGGAACTTATACCCGTATACAATCAGCCCACGCTCGTCGCCATCCTGGCGCAGGCGGCGGGTTACCATTTCCACCGGGGTGCCGATCTCGATCGGCTGGTCGCCCAGGTCGGTCAGCTGAGCGGTCACCATCGGGCCCTCTACCAGCTTGACCAGGGCCACCGTGTAGGGAGCATTCTCTTCGAAGCCCGCCGGCGGATCGTAGACCGTGGTGTAGGAATAGACTTCGCCGCGCCCGCTGAAGTTGTAGAGTGACTTGGCCTCGTGGCCGCACTCCGGACACACATCGCGGGGCGGGAAGATTTTGGCATCGCAGTGCGGGCAGACTTCGCCCACCAGAGCATAGCGTTGTTTACGTAATCGCCAATGGCGTGAAATTTCCATGTCGTATTCTCCTCATTACCGTCTTTTCAAAAATAAATATACCGATTCGGGGCTATCAATTCCTATCAGCTTCGGATTAAAAGTTCGGCTTCGAGCACATGCGTGACCGCAACAGAGGCCGGCCCGCCCAGGCATTGGATGAGGGCTCGGCGGGCGCCCGGCACCTGGTTGTTCCCGGCCTGGCCGCGCAGCTGCAGCACCGCTTCTACCGCCTGGTAGAGCCCGGTAGCGCCGCCGGGATTGCCGCGCGCCTTCAGCCCGCCCAGCGTGCTGATCGGCAGCGAGCCTTGCAGACCCAGGAAACCGTCCTGCGCCAGCTTCCAGCCCTCGCCACGCGGGGCAAAACCAGCCGCCTCCAGGCTGAGCACGCCGTATATGGAGTAGGCATCGTACAGCTCAAACAGGTCGACCTGCAGCGGGCTGATGCGGGCTCGCCGGCAAGCACGTTCTACAGAGAGGCGAGCGGCTTCAAATACCAGCGGATCAGGCCGGTCGTGCAGCGCCAGCGTATCGCACACCGAGCTGGAGCCGGCAATGCGCACCACCGGCTGCTCCGGCGGCAGCAGATCGCGGCGCGCCAGCAGCAGGGCTGCCGCCCCATCGGCGTTGGGAGCGATGTCGAATAAGTTGAGCGGGTCGCTGACGATGCCCGCTTTCTGGTAGATCTCGGGGGTGATAGCTTTGCGAAACATAGCCAGTGGGTTGCCGGCCCCATTAGCATGCGCCGCCAGCGGCAGGCCTGCGAACGCATCGCGTGGCGCACCGGTCTCGTGCAGGTAGCGCCGCATCAACAGGGCCGCCTGCGCCGTGGGAGTCATCCCTTGCACCGCCTCGTAATCACTATCGCCGGAGGTTGCCAATGCAGCCTCGACCCCGGAGCCGACCACATCGGTAAATTTTTCAACGCCTACCACCAGCACCACATCCAGTTCGCCGGAGGCCACCGCCAGGTAGCCTGCGCGCAGCGCCGCGCCGCCCGAAGCCCCGGCAGCTTCCAGCGTTGCCGCTTCCACCCCCACCAATCCAGCAAAGTCCGCCACCAGGGTAGCCACATGCGCCTGGTGGGAGAGCTGTGGCGCCAGCATATTGCCGACGAAAACCGCCTGCGGCTGCAGCGAGCCGCCATCCAGCTGCGCCTTCTCAATCGCCATGAACGCCAATTCGCGCAGCGAGACATCCCAATGCTCTTCCACCGGGGTTTGCCCGATTCCTGCAATCACAACCTCTGTCATCCAGCCTCCATCCATTCGTATCCCCTGCCGCCTGATTGCCGCATCTCTATTTCATGACCAGCTTGCCGCGCAGGCGGGCATAGGTAGCATAATCGATCTCGGTGCGGCGGGCGATATAATCCGCGGTGCACGGCGCTTTCTTCTGACGCTCGCGGATTGCCTCTGTAACGGTGATGGAGAAAGCATCCGAGCCTGCCCCCGAACCGAAGGAAACCATCAAAATACGGTCGCCCGGCTCGGCGATATCCAGCACCGCCGTCAGGCCGATAATGGCCGCCCCGGCATAGGTGTTGCCGATCACTCCAACCAGCAGGCCAGTCGTAATCTGCTCTTTAGTGAAGCCCAGCATTGCAGCCGCCCGCTGCGGGAATTTCGTATTCGGCTGGTGGAAGATGGCATATTTATAATCGGATGCCTGGGTCTGTGTAGCATCCATCAGCACCCGGCCGGCCTCGGTGATGTGCTTGAAGTAAGCCGGCTCGCCGGTGAAGCGCTGGCCGTGTTCCGGATATTTGGCATACTGCCGCCGCCAGAAATCCGGTGTATCGGTGACATAGGAATAGCTGCATTCGATAACTGCCAGCGAGTTTTCCGCCGGGCCGATCACGAAGGCCGCTCCACCTGCACCGGCAGTGTATTCCAGGGCGTCGCCGGGCTGCCCCTGGGCGGTATCCATACCAATCGCCAGGGCATAATCCGCCATGCTCGAACCGACGAAGCCCATCGCCGCCACCATTGCCTCGGTACCGGCTTTGCAGGCAAACTGCCAGTCGGCAGCCTGCACATTGGGTACCGCACCCAGGGCCTCGGCCACCAGGGTCGAGGTGGGTTTGACGGCGTACGGGTGCGACTCCGAGCCAACCCAAACCGCCCGCAGCATGCCGGGCGTGATGCCGGCGCGCAGCATGGCATTGCGCGAGGCCTCGATCGACATGGTAGCGACATCTTCATCCAGCCCAGGCACCGCTTTCTCTTTGATTGGCAGACCGCCCTGGCCATCGGTCCAGACACGCGCTACTTCGCGCGCCGGCAGCCGGTAGCGGGGTACGTAGGCCCCGTATCCCACAATCCCAACCGAACGGGAGGGCTTGAGGAGTAAGTTGTCTGGCATAGTATTACCTCCTATTACGACCGAAGACGGACGACGGAAGACCGCTGACCGCCGACAGCCGACTTTATGACCTTGTGCAGGACCTCGTTCGACGACCGCATGAACAATTGCCGGGGTCCCAGTCCGTCGGTCCCAGTCGTTCTTCCTGAGTCCGGTTCACTAATCACTCTCGCTATTCTTCCAGGCGGCTAGAATTTCCTCCGCCCGGTCGATACGCACGGTTTTTTCGGCGACCAGCTGCTGGGCCAGGCGCTCGATCTGCTCGCCTTGCGCTCCGGCGGCGATGGCCACCTGGCGGGCATGCAGGCTCATATGGCCGCGCTGGATGCCTTCAGTTGCCAGGGCACGCAGCGCTGCCAGGTTCTGCGCCAACCCGACCGAGACAATGATCTCGGCCAGCCGGCTGGCGCTGGTGATCTCCATCAGCTTGAGAGCGGCGCGCGCCGCCGGGTGTACCCGGGTTGCACCGCCCACAATCCCCACCGCCATCGGCATCTCCAACGTACCCACCAGGTTGCCTTCCGCGTCGCGGCCCCAGGTGCTCAGCGAGGTATAGCGCCCGCTACGCGCCGCGTAGGCATGTGCCCCAGCTTCCACCGCCCGCCAGTCGTTACCGGTAGCCAGCACCACGGCATCCACACCGTTCATGATGCCTTTGTTATGTGTGGCGGCCCGATATGGATCGGCGGCCGCGAAGGCCCAGGCAGCAATGATCCCATCGCGCACTTCTTCGGCCGTATACTCGCTAAAGGCCAGTTCGGCCAGCGGGATGGTACAGCGTGTGCGTGCCAGGCGCCGGTCGGCAAGGTTGGAGAGGATGCGCAGGAGCACCCGCCCGCCGGTCAGTGTTTCAATTCGCGGCGCCAATCGTTCGGCAGCGGTGTTGATGGCGTTGGCGCCCATGGCATCCCGCACATCATATACCAGGTGCACCACCAGAAACGGCCCGATCGGCGATTCTTCCAACAGGCGCACTTCCAGATCGCGCGGCCCACCCCCCAGGCGCTTAAGCACCGGGTCAACTTCTGCCGCTTCCTGCAGCAAAGCATCCTTCTGCTCCAGGATCGCCAGCCGGGCAGAGGGCAGGTCGACCACATCCAGCACCTGCATCTGGCCAATCATCTCGGGGGCGGTGGCATGCGCCTGGAAGCCCCCACCCTGGCGGGCCAGCCGGGCCATGAAAGATGCGCCCGCCACGATCGACGGTTCTTCGACCGCCATCGGCACCAGCACATCCTGTCCGTTGACCGTAAAATTCAAGGCAATACCCAATGGCAGCGAATACACCCCGACCACATTTTCGATCATGTGATCAGCCTGTTCCAGCGTCAACCCACCCGAACCCGAAAGCGCTGCCAGCTCATCGGGAGTTATCACACAGCGCCGGCTCAGTTCAGCCAGCCTTTCAGCCAAATCCAGGTTGTAAAAACCGGGTATTCTCGAACCAGGGTGCGTGTCAGCCATTGTTCTCCTGTGGGTCGGGTGGTTGCTTTGTGGGCGCCTTATCCAGCCATGCCTATCTTACTTCAGCGTGCCTCCAAAAACTATCAAACCTTACCAAACTAAGGTAAAATACACCCGCGGTGAGGTGTTTAACATGGTGGTATTAACTCGAGAGCAGATGGAAGACCGCCTGGCGGCGTTGCATCGCGCCAGCCTGGAGCTGGTCCGCAATCTTTCCCTTGATACAGTACTGGAACGCATCGTACATCTGGCCCTGGAGCAGGCCGGTGCTACGTACGCCGCCCTGGGTGTGGTGGACGAGTACGGCAACCTGACCCGCTTCATCCCGGTAGGCATGCCGGCTGAGGAAATGGATCGCATCTCGCACCCTCCGATTGGTCTGGGGTTGATCGGGCAGATCCGGACCAACCGAAAAACCATCCGTATTCCGGTAATCGCCGACGACCCGCGCAGCGTTGGATTTCCCCCTCAGCATCCGCCGATGCACTCCTTCCTGGGAGTCCCCATCCTGTCCGGCGATCACCTGCTCGGACAGATTTACCTGACCAACAAGCTAAACCACTACGAATTCACCGAGTTGGACGCGGCTGTCATCGAAACCCTGGCAGCCTATGCTGCGGTAGCCATTACCAACGCCCGGCTTTACGAAAACCTGCTCGCCCACGAGACCTCCCTGACTGCCCGCAACCAGGACCTGGCACTGCTTAACGAGCTGGCTGCTTCGCTGACCGGCTCACTCGAAGTTGACAAAATCCTGGACAAAACTCTCTCCACGATTATGGCTCATCTCCAGGTGCAGGCCGGGGAAGTATTCTTGCGGGAGGAAAGCGAGCGCGAGTTTCGACTGGCACTACACCGCGGCGATTTTAACGAACCCTTTTCCAACCACGAGTTCTTCCTGATTGGGCAGGGATATATCGGTACGGTCGCCGCCACCGGCAAGCCCAAAGTCAGCACCAACCTGCGTAAGGACATGCGCTACCTGCGCCCGGAAGTCATCGAGGACGGATTTCAGTGCATCGCCTGCATCCCGATGATCGCTCATGGCACGGTGGTCGGCGTGATGACCGCAGCCACTCGCCTCAACTGCACCTTGGGCGAGCGCGAGCTGCACCTGCTGATGGCTATTGGCAGCTGGGCCGGCCTGGCGATCGAAAATGCCCGCCTGCTGCGCCAGGCCCGCCGCCTGGCCGTCCTGGAAGAGCGCGAGCGCATCGGTATGGACCTGCACGACGGCATCATCCAATCCCTGTACGGAGTTGGGCTGGCCCTGGATTACTCGCGGATTGCCTTCGAAGATGACCCGCACCAGTCCAAAGAAAAAATCCTGCAATCCATCGATGCCCTGAACAGTGTGATCCAGGATATCCGCACCTACATCCTGGACCTCAGGCCGCGCCAGTTCAATGGCGAAGATCTCAAGCAGGGCTTGCAGCGCCTGGTAGACGAGTTCCAGGCCAACTGCAGCATCCCCATATTGCTGGTCGGGCCGGAGAATGGGCTGATCGACTTCCCGGCGCCCAACGCCACTGCCTTGTTCCACATCTGCCAGGAGAGCCTGGCCAATATTGCCAAGCACTCCCGGGCGCACAACGCCACAGTGAACCTATGGACCGTGCGCGACCGGGTGCTGCTGGAGATCACCGACGATGGGCAGGGCTTCGACCTGAGCAAGATGAGCGTCACCCTGGGCCACGGCCTGTCCAATATGCACACGCGTGCCCGTAAAGTCGGCGGCGACGTCGAGATCACAGCCTACCCCGGCGAGGGCACAACTGTACTGGCCTGGGTGCCGCGTATTACCAGCTGAGCCAACACACGCCGGTATGACTGCCGGGTATTTTCCTTGGAAACCATCACCAGTTTCAGCAACCCAAAAATCAAGCAGGCCCGCGCCCTGCGGCAGCGTAAAGCACGCCAGGAGAGCGGTTTGTTCCTGGTGGAAGGCATTCGCCCGGTGGGCGAAGCCGCCGCTGCGGCTGCCGCCGGCCGGCCGGTTGGCATCGACATGCTCTTGTACGCGCCCGACCGCCTGGAAAGTGATTTCGCCTTGCAGCTGGTGCAGGAGCAATCCCAAGCCGGTGTTCCCTGTTACCCGGTCACGGCGGAGGTATTCGAGTTTATCTCCGAGAAAGAAAATCCGCCGGGTATCCTGGCTGTCGTGCGCCAGGAACAACCATCTGTGGAATCGTTAACCCCGCTCAATTTTCCCTGGGGAGTCGCCCTGCTGGCGCCCCAAGACCCAGGCAACCTGGGCACTATCTTGCGAACCATCGATGCTGTAGGCGCCAGCGGCTTGATTTTGGTGAATGACCCACTCAGCGGCCGCTTCAGCTGCGACCCATACCACCCGGCCGCAGTACGCGCCAGCATGGGCACGTTGTTCTGGCTGCCAGTGGTGAGCGTCGCTTTCCCCCGTTTTGCCGCCTGGATCAGAGAGAGCGGCTACCATCTGTATGGCACCTCGGCCCACGGCAGTATCAGCTATCGTGCGGCGGGCGGCTATCCGCGACCGGCGGTGCTGCTGCTGGGCAGCGAGCAGGAAGGGCTGGCGCCGCAGCACACGGCCATCTGCGAGCGCCTGGTGCGCCTGCCTATGCTGGGGCGGGCCTCCTCGCTGAACCTGGCGGTCGCAGCCGGAATCCTGCTCTACGCCATGCTGGATGACAATACTCAGGATTGATCTTCTGGCTCTGCCGGTCCATACCCCCCGCCGCCCGGCGTGCGGATGCTCAAGATATCCCCCGGCATCAACTCAAAGCTGCCTTTTCCCGGCAAACGAATTTCCAGCCCATCCCGGATGAGCACATTCTCCCCGGTAGAACCGGGAGCGCCGCCTGCCAATCCATAAGGAGGCAGCCGCCGGCGCTCCGAGAGCAGGGTGGCCTGGGCCTCCTCCAGCACCTGAATATCCCGGCAAATGCCGTCCCCACCGCGCTGCTGCCCGGAGCCTCCCGAACCTTCCCGCACCGTGTAACGCATTACTCGCAGCGGATAGGCATATTCCAGCGCTTCGGCCGGCGTGTTCAGCGTATTAGTCATGTGCGAATGGATAGCAGAGGGCCCATCTGCATCCGGCCGAGCACCGCAGCCGCCGCCAATTGTCTCATAGTAAGCAAACGGACGCCCATAACGACTGTCAAAGCCGCCAATGATCACATTATTCATTGTGCCCTGGCTGGCTGCCGGCAGGCCGGTTGCCTGGGCCAGCGCCCCCAGCAGCACATCCACGATGCGCTGTGAAGTCTCCACATTGCCGCCCGCCACCGGGGCCGGCGCAATCGCATTCACCACGCTGCCTATCGGGGCGATCACCTGCACAGGCGCCAGGCAGCCGGCGTTGTTAGGTACGTCCAGCCCCAGCAGGCAGCGGAATACGTAGTACACCGCCGATAGCGTAATGGCATAGACGGCATTGATGCTCCCCTTTTGCTGGGGGGCTGAGCCGCTGAAATCCACCACTGCCTGATCGCCGCTAATTGTCACCCGCACGCAGATCGGCACGGGGGAATCCCCAACTCCATCGTCGTCCAGGTAGTCGGTATACATATATACACCATCCGGCAGCTCACCGATCAGCAAGCGCGTCATCCGCTCGGCGTAAGCCAGCAGCTCTTCCATATAGAGCCGGGTTTCTTCTCGCCCGTTGTGCTCAACCAGCTCCGCCAGGCGTTCCACGCCACGCCGGTTAGCCGCCACCTGGGCCCACAGGTCGCCGGACCTTTCTTCGGGGGTGCGCACGTTCGCCAGGATCAGGCTCAGCAGTCCCTGGTCAAGCTCACCGCCGCGTACCAGGCGCACTGGGGGAATGATCAGCCCTTCCTGGTAAATCTCACGGGCAATCGGCATCGAGCCCGGAACCATACCCCCCACATCCGCATGGTGCGCCCGGTTGGCCACATAGCCCACCAACAGTGGGGCAGCCAGATCTTCCCCGCTCATCCCCGCCTGGTTGATGAATACCGGCGCCACCAGCGTGATATCCGGCAGGTGCGTGCCACCGCGGAATGGGTCGTTCAAAATGACCATATCGCCTGGGCCGAGGTCGCTGAAAGCCTGCACCGCCGCCGCAACCGATAGCGGCATCGAGCCCAGGTGCACCGGGATATGCGCCGCCTGGGCGATCATCCGGCCACGGGCATCGAACACCGCACAGGAATAATCCCGCCGCTCTTTGATATTGGGTGAATAGCTGGCTTTTCGCAGCACAACACCCATCTCCTCGGCAATGGCGGCAAACAGATGTTTATAAATTTCCAGGCGAATGGGATCCGGCATGATCAGGTTCTCCAGGCAAGCCCACAGGGCTATGATTCCGAATTTTGCCCAGTCATTGGCAAATCGGTGAACAAGCGTCGCAACCCGGGTCGCCAGAACAAGTCTGAACGCAGCAAAGTGCTGTCACTGAATAGATCGATGTTCCCGATCAGGCTGTGTTCGGCGATGCTCAGTACGACGGGGTCGGTAATCTGCTGCACCAGGGCACCGGCAAACCGTTCAGCGTGGATGACCTGAAACGGACGGGAATAAAACCCAGAGACGGTCTCCGGCAAGACAGCGGTAACTCCCAACCGGTTGTGCAGGTTCGCTAGCAGCTGATATGCTTAAGTCAGGCCGGCTTCCCGCTCCTGCCAGGAGGCTGCCCGCTGCACGGTGTTTAACCAGGGCGCCAGGAGGTCAGCACAAGTTAGCTGCTTAAACGCCGAACCGAACCACTTGGGATAAGGAGCGTACTGTTTCTCCATCAGAAAGCATAAGCTCATCACATCTCTCACCAGACGTGACCCAATCAGCGCAGAACCCAGTTCATCACCCACAACACCGGCGCGCGGCATCAGATGCTCCTCCTCCGCAATCCGCTGCCAGCAGGCTGCCATCAGGTACAACCAGATATCGTAAGGATACCAGCTCAATCGCTGCCGGACTGCTGTCAGGTCGCCAACTGAGTCGTAATACACCACTCCAGAAGTCATCTCCCGCAGTACTTGCGAGGAGAAGGTCAACCAATCGGCCACCTCCAGCGGCTGACGCATATCCCAAGCCAGCTGTTCCAGAGTAAAAGCTCGCACGGTGGTGGGATAAACGCGGTGCTGCACAGGACCCGTGCCGCCCGGTTGCATCCAATAGGTGCCGGGCTCGTCCGGAACTGGGATCGTATCCAGCGGGAAGCCGCAGAAATCGTGCGGGAGATTCTGCGCCAGCATTTCCCAAATTGGCTCCCGCAGATTCGAATCCTGCTCTTGCAGGAAGATCTGTACATTCGGAAACCAGTTGTGATCCATCGACATGGATGTATCAAAGCCCAACACCTCGCTGCCAGGTCCTATTCGTCCGGCAGCATACGGTAAGCCTGGGTAAAACTTTTCTAGTAAAGGCCGCACAGCGTCAAAGAAAAAAAGGCGGCTCAGTTCCAGTCCAGGGATAAAATCCGGCATACATCACTCCCCTGATCTAATTTCAATCCACAGATTGCCATACACATCGACACTGGCGCGGTCGGATGGCCCGACCAGGATGGTTGTATCGGCTCTAACGATAACTGCTGGTCCGGGAATCTGGTTGCCAGGCAACAACGCCGGGGTTGGCCAGGGCGCCTCGCCTCGATAGAAAGGAGTCCGCCTTACCCCTGTCGAAAACACAACATCTCGATGGTCAAAAATCGCCGCAGAACCATCCGCCTCGCCCAACGGCTGCGGAGCCAGGACAGGTTTTTCGATTGCTCCAATCGCCCGCACCCGCAGGTTGACGATTTCCACGGCCGCTTCTGGACGGGCATAGCCGTAAGCGGCACCATGCAGCCGGTGGAAATCCTCGAGCAAGCCCGCCTTGAAAGGCACCAGCAGCTCGTATGATTGGCCGCGGTAGCGCACATCCAGGTATCGCTCGATGTGTATGTCCGCAGGGGGCACTCCTTCTGCCTCAACTTCCTGCCGGCCGCGCTGAGCCAGCACATCCAACCGGGCATCCAGCTCGTCAGCACTCGTATCGCCAGCCAGCATCACGGTCAGGGTGTAGTCGCGGATCACCTCGGCCGCCAGCATACCAAAGGCAGACAGCGTCGAGGCCAGGGGCGGCACCAGCACACGCGGGATCCCCAGGCGCCGCGCCAGGTCGGCAGCATGCAAACCGCCCGCCCCGCCAAAAGACAGCAGGCTGAATTCGGCGTGGGTCGTGGCCGCGTTCGACCGAAATCACCCGCAGCGCCCGCTCCATGTGGACATTGGCCACCTGGATCATGCCCAGTGCAGCCTGTCTGGCAGTCAGACCCAGCTGCCGGCCCAGGAGTTCCAGTGCAGCCTGTGCCCGATCTGGCTGCAGCCGCATCTGCCCGCCCAGGAACATTTCCGGGGCCAGCCGCCCGAGCACCAGGTTGGCATCCGTAACCGTAGGCAGCTCGCCGCTCCCGTAGCAAGCCGGGCCAGGGTTTGCGCCGGCGCTCTCCGGGCCAACCCGTAAAGCGCCCCCGGCGTCGACACGCCCGATCGAGCCGCCGCCGGCTCCGATGGTGTGGATATCCAGTACCGGGATGCGGATCGGGCAGCCGCCGATGACCGCTTCGGTCGTCATTTGCGGTGCAGTGGTGATCAGAGCGACATCGGTTGAGGTGCCGCCCATATCAAAGGTGATCATGTTGAGGTCCTGATTTGTCCCTGGCTGAGCCAGCCGGGCAACATGCTGCGCTCCGATCACGCCGCCTGCCGGGCCAGAGAGGATGCAGCGCACACCATTACGCCGTGCCTCCCCCAGACTGATATTCCCGCCGTTGGACTGCATCACCCGCAGGCGGGAGTGGCTGCCTTGCGCACCGGCCTGTTCCAGGTGAGACAGATAGCGATCCAACACCGGCGAGACATACGCATTCACCGCTGTCGTGGAGGCGCGCTCGTACTCGCGGTATTCCGGCAGGATCTCGCTGGACAGCGAGACAAACAGGCCTTCCCGGCGCAGGGCTTCCCCAATTGCCTGTTCGTGTTCGGGACGCAGGAAAGAAAACAGCAGGCACACTGCCACCAACTCGACACCCGCCGTGCGCAGCTGCGGTAGCAGCATCTCCACTTGGTGAGGTTCCAGCGGCAGCAGCACATTTCCCTGTGCATCCACACGCTCATCCACTTCGAAGCGCAGCCCGGCCGGCGCCAGTGACGGTGCCGGGTCGGCGCGCAAATCGTACAGAGCGGGACGGTTTTGCCGGCCGATTTGCAGCACATCCTTGAAGCCGGCCGTTGCCACCAGCGCCAGGCGCGCGCCTTTGCGCTCTAACAGCGCATTGGTCGCCACCGTCGAGCCGTGGATGATGTTCAATCCCAGCCCGGCAACCTGTCCGCTGGCAATCCTCGCCAGACCTTGCAAAACCGCTTCCGCCGGATCATGCGGCGTGGAGAGCAGCTTGAAGGTCTCTAAGCGCTGCTGGCCGGGATGATAGACGACAAAATCGGTAAACGTCCCACCGATATCAATGCCCACCCGCAGCGATGAGCCGGGTCTGTAGGAATCTGGGGAATGATTTTCCAAATCGTGTTTCATGACAGAGTATCAGCTATTTATAATACAGTATTCACGGAATTGTAAGAATTCTTGGGTTTTTTTGCCTTATACTTCATTAATCGTTAAGCGGACCTTGTTAAAGGAGTTATTGGTATGACTGATCATTCAAAATACAAATCCTTACCTGTTCACCCCTCCGAGATTACACCCGAGCATGTCTATCTCAACCGGCGGGCTTTCATGAAGACCGCAGCAGTCGTCGGCGCCGGCGCGTTGCTGGCTGCCTGTGGGACGGAAGCAGCCTCCCCGGCCTCCCCGACCGTTCCGGCGGACCTGACAACAGGCTCGCAAACCGACGAGCTGGGCGACCCTCTCAACACCTACGAGCAGATCACAAATTACAACAACTACTACGAGTACTCGCTGGGTAAAGAGGACGTGGCCCAATCCTCCCAGGATTTAAAGACCTCCCCCTGGGATGTGCAGGTTTACGGGCTGGTCAACAAGCCGCAAACCTTCGCTCTGGAGGACCTGTTGAGTCAATTCACCCAGGAAGAGCGCATCTACCGGCTGCGTTGTGTCGAAGGCTGGTCGATGGTCATTCCCTGGATGGGCTTTCCCCTATCCGCCTTGCTGGAAGCGGTCGAGCCCACCTCGGACGCCCGCTACGTGCGCTTCGAGACCTTACTCGATCCCGAGCAAATGCCCAAGCAGAGCAGCTCACTCTGGCCCTGGCCATACCAGGAAGGGCTGCGCCTGGATGAGGCGATGAACAACCTGACATTGCTGGCTACCGGACTTTATGGCAAGCCGCTCCCGCCGCAAAACGGCGCCCCGATCCGCCTGGTGGTGCCCTGGAAATACGGCTTCAAGAGCCTGAAAGCCATCGTTAAGATCGAGCTGGTTCCGGATGAGCCAGAGACTTTCTGGACCACAGTTGCTCCTAATGAATACGGTTTTTACGCCAACGTGAACCCCGCTGTCGCTCACCCGCGCTGGTCTCAGGCCAGCGAGCGTCGCATCGGCGAGCTGGGGCGGCGCGAGACTATGATGTTCAATGGCTACGCTGATGAAGTCGCTTATCTCTACGAGAACATGGATTTAAGCGTCCATTATTAAGCCGCAATCGCCCCGCAATATGAAACGTAAAAATAAGTGGCTGGAACCTGCCGGTTTGCTGCGTATTGCCGCGCACACTTTAGCCTGGGGCTTACTTGCCTGGCTGGTGTGGAGCTTCTTCGATGACCCAATCAATCCGATCCAGGCAACCATCCAACGCAGCGGGTACTATGCCCTGGTTTTTCTGGTGCTCTCGCTGACCGCCACGCCGCTCAATACCTGGTTTGGATTCCGCCCGGCACTTAAAGTTCGCCGGACGCTGGGATTGTTCGCCTTCATGTTTGCCGGGGTGCATTTCCTGACCTTTTCCGTGATAGATTACGGCCTGGATTGGAACCTGCTGCGTGAGGCGATCTTTGAAAAGCCCTATGTCCTGCTTGGCCTGACGGCCCTCACCATCCTGCTGGCCCTGGCGATCACTTCGTTTAAGTGGTGGATGAAGCGTATGGGCAAGAACTGGCAGCGCCTGCACCGCCTGGTATACCTGGCTGCACCTCTGGTGGTGATCCACTACTCCTGGTCGATCAAGGGTGATGTCCTGCGCTTACAGGGAGATATCCTCGAGCCGCTGGCGTTCGGGCTGGTCGTCATCCTGCTGCTCATCAGCCGCCTGCCACCCATCCGCCGCACGGCCGTCGGCCTGCGCAACCGGCTGGCATTGAAAATGGTACGCCCGGGTTAACTAATCCCGGTGCGCTTCCAGGCAGGTCACTCCCTGGGGGCCGACCCGGGCTGCATGCAGCGTGCCGCTCGGCAGCTCCAGGCGGTCACCGGGATGCGTGTCAATTTCCTGCCCTAAATGGGGCAATATCCAGGTGATCGAACCGCGCAGCACGTAAATAACCTTGTGGTATGCATGCGCATGCGCTGCATAGCTATCGTACGGCCCATTCGACCAGGCGTAAGGCGACATCCCCTCCCGGCTGTAAGCTTCCCGCAGCTCAGCCTCTGTTGGGAGGTGCTTCTCTTCCCAGCGAATGACGCGAAATTCCATCTGGCCTCCTTATCCGCCCCGCAAGAATGCTAACATTTCCTGGTTAACCTGGGCGGCGCAGTCGCGCTGCACCCAATGAGAGGCGTCATCGAATACCACCAGTTTCCCCCCGGCGCACAGTTCCAGGCTGGGCTGGGCCATTTCCAGGCTCAGCGCTATGTCATCTTTACCCCACAGCACCAGGGTGGGCACTGGCACCGGCCGCGGCTGCAACCGCTTCGTATTAACACCGCTCCGCAAACTCCTGCGGAACACTGCCCGGTACCAATTGATCATCCCGGTCATTGCTCCCGGCTGACTCCAGGCTTCTCTATAAGCTGCAATATCCGCTTTGGAGAAAGTTGTGGGTTTGCCACTCTGCCGTAAAGCTGACACGCCGCCGGCAAAATTTCTTCTGCTAATGGAAGTTTCCGGCAGCCAGGGGATTTGAAAATAGAATATATACCAGCTTTTCCGCAGCTGGCCAAAACTTCCCATCAGGGTTTGCTGCATGATATCCGGGTGCGGCACATTCAAGATCACCAGTTTATCAATCATTTCGGGATATTGGATCGTCGTGTGCCAGGCAACCGCTGCGCCCCAATCGTGACCCACCAGGTGGACTTTCGAGCGCCCGGTGGATTGGATGATGCCGAGGACATCCCCGGCCAATGCATCCAGGTCATATTCCCGCACACCTTTGGGCTTATCCGATAGATTGTAGCCGCGCTGATCGGGGACCACGACACGAAAACCGGCCTGGGCCAGGGGAACGATCTGATTGATCCAGCCGCGCCAGAAATCCGGAAAGCCATGCAGCAGGATCACCACATCACCCTCCTGCGGACCGGCAGTGACAGCATGCAGGCGCACGCCATTGGTCTCGATGTAGCTTTCTTCCAGCCCGTCCAATAGATTTGATTCCTCCTCTTAGACCGGCGCTACCTGGACAGTCTCTGCGCCTCTCAAATCAGTGATGCGCAGCAGCACCACCCCACTAATAATCACAATCCCACCAAGCAGCTGGGACGGGGTTAATGTTTCCCCCAGGAATATGTAAGCCAGAACAGCGGTCATCGCCGGTTCCAAGGTGGCAATCAGGTTGGCCACGCTGGCCGGCAGGTAGCCCAGGCTGACGGTGTACAGGCCGTAGCCCCCGATGGTTGGCAGCACCGCCAGGATGATCAGGATCGCCCAGCCGGCCCAGGATTCCTGCAGCCAGAACAGGTCGCCCAGCGGTTTCCCGGCCGGCCAACCGAGCAGCAGGTTGTAGCTCAGCAAGAAAACCGCCGCAAAGCCAAAAGTGTACAGCAAGGTCGTCCAGGGATTGATGCCGCGCTGCGAAGCCGCCTTGCCCATCAGGCTGTACCCGGCAAAGGCCAGCCCGGAGAGCAGGCCGGTCACCACGCCCAGTGGGTTTAGACGCCAGGCTTGCGGGTCGTAAGCGCCGGAAACCAGAATAGTGCCCACCAGGCTGAGCAGCACCGCCACGATCTTCCAGCCCCCCAGCTTCTCGCCAAACAGGCGCCAGGCCAGAATGGCGGTAAAGCCCGGCGAGCTGTAGGCCAGCACGGTGGCCACTGCAGCTCCATTAAAGGCCACCGACGCCGTCCAGGAAGCGTTGAACAGGGAAAGCAGCAGCCCATACAATACCAGAAACTTCAGATGACGGCGTTCCACCCGCAGCCGGAGGCGTTGGAACAGCGCAAAAACGGCCCCCAGGGCCAGCGCCACAAACAGATCGCGCCAGAATGCCAGCACCAGCGATGGCAGCTGGTAAGTGGTGCTCAGGTAGCCAATGAAGATCGCCGTGGTCGACCAGACGGCCGTGCCGGCCAGGCATATCATATAACCGCGGGAGTACGCCGCGTTCAAATTCTTCTCTTCAGACAAGGTAAAGCCAATTGTACCCGATGTAACCGTGTGAATTGCCGATTGACAGGATTATGCAGTCACCTTAGAATTCAAATATCTTAACTTAAGGAGCTCACTATGTCCGATAATAAAATTCTCCCCATCTCGATCCTCAGCTTCCTGGCCGGCGCTTTTGTCGGCTCGGTTGTCGCTTTGTTGTATGCCCCCAAATCCGGCGAGGAGCTGCGCACCCAAATCCGTGCGGAAGCGGATGCTACAGTCAAACGCGCCTCGGCGGAGTGGAATAAAGCCGTACAGGATATCCAACACCAGATCGAAGAAAGCCAAACTCAGGTGAAGGGCTACATGGCTCAGCTTCAGATCCAGGCTAAAGCGGAGAAGCCCGCTGCGGAAGACACACCCGCCGAGTAATTCCGAGAACGTCCGGGTTTCGATGCACACAGAAATCCTGCCGCCTGGCTATCCTCAGGCCATTCTACGCGCCCATGCCCTGATCCAAGGGGGCGAGTTGGTGGCATTTCCTACCGATACAGTCTATGGCCTGGGTGCTGCAATAAACGACCCCCAGGCCATAGACCAGTTGTATGTGGTCAAGGGACGCGACACAGCCAAAGCCATTGCCGTGCTGATTGGCAACCTGGACGATCTACCCCAGGTCGCCCGGGATATGAGTTGGAGCGCCTTACGGCTGGCGGAGCGTTTCTGGCCCGGCCCCCTGACCCTGGTTCTCGCTCGCCAGGCCGGGCTGCCGGATAACCTCTCCCCCCTGCCCACCATCGGCGTGCGCATGCCGGACCATCCGGTTGCCCTGGCTCTGCTGCGGCAAACCGGCCCCCTGGCGGTGACCTCCGCCAACCTGTCCGGCCAGCCCAGCACCAGCAGCGCACAGCAGGTCTATCAGCAGCTCGGCGGCCAGGTACCCTTGATTATCGATGGCGGCCAGACACCCGGCGGCCAACCATCCACTGTAGTAGACTGTACTATCCCAGAGCCGGCTATCCTGCGCCCTGGGCCGATCTTGCTGGAAGATATCCAGGCTGCGTTAGCTTGAGTTCACTCGCCCTTAATCTGATGCCGTAGTTTCTGTGGCATATAAGAGGTTGCACCTTCTCCCAAGACCGGCATACATTAATTGAGCTATTAACCTCACTTCATGCTGCCTTTACCCCCATACGTAAAATAGTAATTGCATTCTCCTTACTCAACTCAACACCGCGCAGGATTTGATGGCAGACAAATCCAGGCGCGGTTTGAGCTTTAAAGAGGATAATAACAATAAATTGTTTTAGATCAGGGTAGATGAGCTTTGGCCGCCAGGGCCGCGCCGACAATACCTGCTTCATTGAGGAACTGCGCCGGCAGCACCTCAGCCCGCACAGTGAGTTGCGGGATAAAACTCTCACCTTTTTTGCTTGCCCCTCCACCCAGGATAAACAGATCCGGCCAGAATAACTTCTCCAGGGCATTCAAATACTCGTCGAAGCGCACCGTCCATTTTTCCCAGGTGATATTATCGCGCTTGCGGGCCGCGTCCGATGCTCGCAGCTCGGCATCGCTGCCGCGAATTTCAATATGCCCCAGTTCGGCGTTTGGCAGCAGAATTCCATCCGTAAACAGCGCCGTTCCCAGCCCGGTGCCAATGGTCACAATCATCACCACCCCTTTTCGGCCACGGCCGGCCCCAAATGTCATCTCGGCCAATCCGGCAGCATCGGCGTCGTTCAACACGTAGGTCGGGCAGCCCGTCGCCTGGCTGAAAATATCGGCGGCATCTGTCCCGATCCACTTCTTATGGATATTGGCGGCTGTTAATGCCACCCCATTTTGGATGGCAGCCGGAAAGCCGCAGCCGATCGGGCCGTGCCAGTTGAACTGGCCCGCCACCTCCGCTACAGCCTGTGCCACAGGTTCCGGCTTGGCAGGTAAAGGTGTGGCCACCCGTACCCGCTCAGCCAGGATTTCGCCGCTCTCGGTGTTAACCGGAGCACCTTTGATCCCCGAGCCACCCACATCGATTCCTAAAATATTCATACTACCTCCCCATACAATTTGCGATGCACGCTGCTCAGGGCCCGCACCTGTTCGGCGGCATGATAGGATGAGCGCACCAGCGGACCGCTTTCAACCCACTTAAATCCGATCTCCATGCCAAAACGCTTCAGCTCGGCAAACTCCTCCGGTGTGTAATAGCGCTCGATCGGCAGATGCTGTTTGCTGGGTTGCAGGTACTGCCCCAGAGTGAGGATATCCACGCCCCAGCTGCGCTGGTCGCGCATCACTGCCTTGACCTCGTCCAGGGTTTCTCCCAGGCCCAGCATAATGCCCGACTTGGTGAGCACCTCCGGGTCGAGCTTCTTGGCATTGCTCAAGGTAGCGGCTGCCCACTCGTAATTGTCCTGTGGCTGCACTTTCTTGAACAGGCGCGGCACGGTCTCCACATTGTGGTTGAGAATTTCGGGGCGGGCATCCATGACGATCTTCAGCGCTTCCAGGCTGCCCTTGAAATCCGGGATCAGCACCTCAATCGAACAGCCGGGCTGCAGCCGGCGGATGCGCTGGATAACCATCGCAAAAATCGGGGCGCCGCCGTCCTTGCGATCATCGCGGTTGACACTGGTGATCACAGCGTGCTTCAAGTTCATAGAAGCGACTGCCTGCGCAACGCGTTCCGGCTCCAGCCAGTCCAGTGGGGAAGGTTGGCCGCGCTTGATATCACAAAAGCCGCACGATCGGGTGCAGACATCCCCCATCATTAAGAAAGTTGCCGTGCCGGATCCCCAGCATTCGCCCAGGTTGGGGCACATTGCTTCTTCGCAAACTGTGTGCAGTTCTTTGCTGCGCATCAGGCTTTGCAGCCATTCGTAGGTCTCGCCCGAAGGGGCGCGCACCTTTATCCATTCTGGCCGGCGCCGGGGTGTGGAGGCGATCTCTTCCGGTTTGATCCGGTCACGGGTGGGTGTAAAAGGCATAGGTTCTCCTGAAATACCGGTAATCGCTGCGCCGTACCACAGGCACATGAGGCTTGCAGGGTCTGGGCGCTAACCTGTAAATTTTACCCGTTTTTACGGCTAAATCCGGTACAATCTATGCACTGAGCTTTTTGTAGACCCATTGGCATAGACTTCAGGTTGATGAATAAAACCCTATGAATCCCGAAACTTACCTCGCACAACTGCTTTCCCTGCCGGCCGTCGACCACGCCCTGCTCTCCCCAGATGGGCGCTGGGTGGCCTTCAACTGGTATCGCATCCACGCGAATATGGATGTCTTCCTGGTACCCACGGATGGCTCGGCGCCACCCGTCGCCCTGACGTAATACCTCGGAATTTACCGAGCTCGAATCCTGGACATCCGACTCCCGGGCGGTGATCGTTTCGGAAGACCACGATCGGGACGAGCACAGCCGCCTGTTCCGCGTGGATATCGAGCATCCCGGCGTGATGCAGCCGCTCACCCAGGATCGCCCGCCTTTTTTTATTCGTAGCGGTTACCTTTCGCCGGACGGTGGCAGCCTGTACTACGGCGCCAATTACGATTTCGCTTCTCAACAGGTGCTGGAGCCCACCTGGGTCTACTGCCACGACCTGGCCAGCGGACAGCGCATAACGCTTGCCCAACCTGCCAAACCCGCCTACATGGCTTTCGAACTCAACAAGGCCGGCACTCACCTGCTCTACACCCGCCAGGACCGACACCCGGCTGGCCGGCAGGTGCACCTGGTGGATGTGGAAGGGAAATCCGACCGGGAAATCCTCAATTTTGGCGATAACATCAAAGCCATCGCCCGCTGGTTCCCACCCGGGCAGGGAGAAGGCCAGGACGAAAACATCCTGGTGATCGCCGAAACAACCGGGCCGGCGCCTTACACCCGCCTGGGGATCTACCACTGGCCAACAGAATCGCTGCGCTGGATACTGGACGACCCCAACCGCAGTATCGATGGCGCCTGGGTGTCACCAGACGGCATGGTGATCGTCAACCAGGTGGAGCAATCCTGCCGCCGCCCTACCTGGATTGATCCCGCCACTGGCATCGAAAGCGCTTTCCCCCGGCTGCCGGGCAATCTGCTGCCGCTGGGTCGCGCCGCCGATGGCGCCTGGGTAGCAGTCTACTCCTCCGCCACCCAGCCCGCCGAGCTGATGCGTTTTACCGGCCTGGAATCCCCGGCCGATCTGCAATCGCTGACCCGCGTCTGGGAGCACACCACCCTGACCCCCAAACTGTTGACCCCCGCCGAAAACCTGACCTGGCTTTCAAACGATGGGCTGCAGATCCAGGGCTGGCTGTACCGGGCCAATCCAAACCCGCGCCGGGCAGTGATCATGATCCACGGCGGCCCTACCTGGCATGCCGAGGACGAGATTAAACCCGTGATCCAATACCTGGCGTCCCAGGGATTTAACGTGTTGGATGTCAACTATCGTGGCAGCACCGGGTTCGGGCTGGCGTACCGGGATGCAATAAAGGTAGATGGCTGGGGCGGCCGCGAACAGGAAGATATCACCAGTGGAGCGCAGGCCTTGATCGATCTCGGCCTTGCCGAACCAGGGAAAGTAGGCGTCTTCGGCACCTCCTATGGCGGCTACAGCTCCTGGTGTCAGATCACGCGCCATTCCCCTCACCCAATCGCTGCTGCGGCCCCAATCTGCGGCATGACCGACCTGGTGATAGATTACGAAACCACCCGCCCCGACCTGCGCCCATACAGTGAAGAGATGATCGGCGGCAGCCCGGCACAAAACCCGCAGCGCTACTTCGAGCGCTCGCCGATCCATTTCGTGGAGAACATCCTTGGTAAGCTGCTGATTGTCCAGGGAGCCGTTGACCCCAACGTTACGCCGGAAAACGTCCGCCAGGTAATTGCCCGTCTGGAAGCCTGCAAAATTCCTTATGAGCTGCTGGTATTTGATGACGAAGGTCATGGCATCCTCAAGCCGGCCAACCAACAGATCCTGTTTTCTCGCCTGGCGGTGTTCTTCTCCGCAGCACTGAGCGGTTAAATCAAAACAAGGCGGATAACATCCCGCCTTGCTTTTTTGATCAGAGTATTTCTGGCTTATCCGCAGGTACCGCTCATGTCCGTGACCCAAACGCCATTGACCCAACCGCCACCAGTAGTGGTGGGAGGCGGGGTAGTCGGCGGCGGGGTGGTCGGGGGCGGGGTGGAGCCTGTGCAGGTACCGCTCATGTCCGGGACCCATACACCGTTGACATAACCGCCTCCCTGACCTGCACGAACGCCAGTCCGCACGTTAAACTGCGGGTTGTAATTGGTGTTCATTGTTTGATCTCCTTCAAAGGATTGGGAAACGGATTATTCAGGGATATACAGTACTTGCCCGGGCCGGATCAGGTTCGGGTTGGTGCCAATGGTCGCCTGGTTGGAATAATAGATCGTCATCACATTGTCTGCATTCATGTTCCCGTAAAACTTCTGGGAAATGGTGCTCAGGCTGTCACCGGACTGGACCGTGTAGCAGGCCGAGCCCGATTGTACATTTGTCCTAACGTTCATGTAACATCTCCTTTTGGAATACTAAGTTGATACGGGTATTTTATCAATCAATCTCGGTCAAAGCAATACGTCATATGACATAAATTTGGGGAATTTGAAGGTAAAAATGCAGCTAACCAGCCTGGGATTGGACTGGACCGGGGTCTTCGGGGGCACTTTTTACCACCAACTTGACACCCTCTACGCGCACAACCTGCACCCGTGCGCCGGGCGGCAACGAGTTCCTCTCCTGGGGCCAGCTGGGCACTCCACTGCTCACCTCCCAGCTGCACCTGGCCGGCGCGGCTGATCTGGCTGGTGGCATAACCATAACGCCCCACCAGGCTTTCAGCGCCCATGCGTACCGGCTCGAAGCGTGCCTGGATGGCGAACATCAAAATCACGAAAAATATCCCGCCCATCAACATCGATGTGACTACGATCAACGGCACCGAGACACGCTGGAAACTGGGCACGCTGGGTGAATTAAATAACACCAGTGCGCCTACGATCAAGGATGCCACGCCGGCCACGGTCAGTGCGCCATGCGTGGGTGCTTTGATATCCAGAATGAACAGCACGAAAGCGATAGCCAGGAAAATCATGCCAAACCAGTTGACATCCAGCACACCCAATCCATAAGCGGCCAGCGCCAGGCAGACCGCGCCGATAAAGCCTGCCGCCCAACCGCCCGGGCTGGAAATCTCAATCAGGATGGCCTGCACGCCGATCGTCAGCAGCAGGAACACAATATTGGGGTTTGTCAGAATAGACAGGAGCTCTTCGATGAAAGATGGTTCCAGCGTATCCACCTGGGCATTGCTGGTCTCGAGTAGGACCTCGCCATCCGCAAGCTGCACGCTATAGCCATCCAGGCTGTGAAGCAGGCTGTCCAGGTCCTCTGCCAGGAAATCCACCAGCCCGATCTCTACTGCCTCGCTGGCGGTTACAGCCTCCGCCAACTCGATCATCAACTCCGCCAAAGCGATCGCCTGCGGGCTGCGACCTTCGGCCAGCGAGCGCACCATCGCCTTGAGGATATTCTTTTCTTTGGCCTCCATCGTCTCCCCCAGGTCCTCGCCTTCCGCTCCGACTGGGCTGGCGGCGCCAATGGTGGTTTCCGGCGCCATTGCCGAGGCGTGCCCGGCCAGGGTAATCACCGCGCCGGCGCTGCCGGCCATCGCCCCGTTCGGCGCCACATACACCACCACCGGTACGCGGCTGCCGCGTATCATCTGTACCATGCTGCTCATCAGGTCCACCGAGCCACCCGGGGTGTTGAGCTGCAGCACCAGCAGCTCATATCCCTGCCCCTCGGCCATGCGCAGGCCGCGTTGCAGGTATTCCGCCATGGCGGGGGTCAGCGGGCCTTCGGCGGTCAGTACCAAAACCGGGTTTTCTTCATCCTGGGCCGCTGCAGCAGACCAGCCCACCAGGGCTACTAGGCCTACCAGGATCCACAGCAGCCAGTGAAGCTTTATTGACATTTGGATACCTTCGCACCCCAACCAGTCAGTCGTAATCGTGCGCCACAATCAGCAGAGTGATATCGTCCATCTGCGGCTCGCCGCTGGCAAATGTGTATACTTCCGAAAGCAGCCCATCTTGCAGGTCCACAACCGGCCGCTGCAGGTTAGCCTGGATGGCACGCGCCATGCGCTCCTCACCAAAAAACTCGCCGTGCGGGCTCTGGGCATCCTGAATACCGTCCGTATAAACCAGCAGCAGCGAACCAGGGCGCAGCTGAACCCTGGCCTGCTCCCACACGGCATCTTCCGCTATCCCCAGGGGCACCCCGGTGCGAGACAGCAGCTCGACCTTCTGGCTAGCCCGGTCATGATACAGGTATGGCGGCGGGTGACCGGCATTGCAGTACACCAGCGTCCCATCCGCCGGATCGAAAACGCCGTAAAAAAGGGTGACAAACATGCCCGAGCCAACATCCGTGATCAAGCGCCGGTTGGCAATATTGAGCACCCGTTCCGGTTGATCCGGGTAATCGACGGCATAAGTACGCAGCAGCGTGCGGCTGAGTGCCATCAGCAGAGCCGCCCCCATCCCTTTATCAACCACGTCCGCTACCACCAACCCCAGCCTGTTCCCCGGCAAGGCAATAAAATCGTAGAAATCACCGGAAGTTTCCCGGGCTGGGCGCCAGGTTGCGGTCACATCCCATCCTTGGATCACCGGTAGATTGTCCGGCAGCAGGCTGGCCTGCATCCTGCCTGCTAAAGCCAATTCTTGTCGGCGCACACTAACCGCCAACAACGCTCGCGCAGCCTGGTTCAGGAAGCCCACCAACATTAAGTCACGCTCGCGCAGCTCAGAGAACAGCTCGGCCAGAGGGTCTTCGTAGATGGTGACCACCCCGATCGGGTTGCGGCCCGGTATACGCAGCGGGATGGCGCGCACCACCCGGCGCTCGCCTTCCTGGCCGCGCAGCAGCACCCGCTGCCGGAACGCCCGTGCTTCTAAGCGGTCGGCGTTAAGCGGGATCTGTAAGTTCGGCCACAGCTCGCCGTCCAGCCCTGCATCCGCCGGGCCGATCAGCCGCAGCACATTTTCGCTGGGGGGTGTATACCAGAAGTTGGCGTCCTGGACGCCAAATGCCGCCGAAAGACCTCGTCGCAAGAAGTGCACTGCCTGGGTCATATCTTCTGAGGCGTACATCGAGTTAATCGTTGCCGGCAGGATATCCGTGCGTGCCTGCTCGTCCCCCTGATTGATGCTGGATTCCAGGTAGTCGATCGCCGAATCCCAGCGGCCGGCCATGGCCAGCACATGCCCCACCCGCCCCGGAATGAAGTGGCGGATCAGGAACTGGCGGTAGATCTGGTTTTGCAGCCGGTAGCTCTCTCCATCCACTTCTTCCACAACCCCGGTCAGATAGAGGGGGTCGAGGTCCGGCGAGAGCGGCAGTGGCAGCTCGGCTTTGGGCACCGAGGTGCGCTCCAGCAGCTGCAGAATGCAGGTCAGCAAATCCGGGTCTTCCTCAATCAGGCGCACCGCTTCCAGCAGCGTGGCATACTGGACCACCTCCTGGCGCAGATAGCGGTTGATAACATACATCACATCGCGAGTGCGCAGCAGCCGGCCCGGGCGGGTGCTGGCCAGCCGGGCGCAGCGCTGGGTGATCCAGCGGATCAGGTAAATATCGCCGCGGGTGGAGTCCAGCAGCCGCTCACGGGCCAGGCGGGTCGCTGAGACCTCGTACTCCGCCAGGAACTCCGCGATCAATGCCTCGCTTTCCTTCTCAGATAAATCCCCCACAAAGACGCGCCGGGCGATGCCCCGGAAGGGCGAGGATTCGCCCACAGTCAGGGTTGCCAGACTGAGCGCCCCGGATACTACCACCTGCATCCGGAAATCCATGGTTTGCTGGTCCATGTAGGCCGCGCGCAGTGAAGTGAGCAGCGCCTGCACCAGGTCGGTGGGCATCGCCTCCAGCGGGTCGAACAGCAGAACAAAATCCCGCCCGAGGGTTTCCAGGCTGTCCATTAGAAAACCGCGGAACACAGCACTGCTGGCTTCGATCTCCTCCGGCACTTCCAGTTCCTGGCCGGTAAGCTCGGTTAATTGCCGGGCGACCAGAGCGATCAAATCTGCAAAGAAAACCTGCTGCGTGGTCGCTCGCAGCTGGTCCATATCAATATAGGCGCAGATCCAGCCCATTTCTTTCGCCAGTCTCTGCTCTAAGTGACGCAGCAGGATGGTCTTGCCGCACAGGCGCGGCCCCAGCAGCGCGCTGGGCACTCCCTCCTCTATGCCTTGGGCGATCTGCTCGAGCGCCTCGTGGTGGAAGCGCACCGAAGCCGGCAGGTCCATCGCCAGCTCAAACTCGATCATACCCTTCCTCTTTTACTTTGCGGAACAGGTAGTTGAGGTCGTAGGTTTGCTGCAGCACCTTGGTAAAAACCGGCGACGTGAAAGAGTAGATTTTGCCTTTACGATGGATCACACCCGCCAGCGTGAGCACATTGCAAGCCTCGTCTATCGAGTTCTGCTGCAGGGTAATGCCACCCCGCCGCAGCACGGTGTCGATTTCCTCCAGCGAGAAGCCTTTGGTTCCGGCATCTTCCGCCGCGCTCAGGATGGCGTACACCAGCGCCTTTTCGCGGTTTTCCGTGTTCTGCATAAATGAGGTCAGCAGATGGCTGGTAAAGCCCTCATCCGCATAGACATCAAACAAGCTCTTAGGAGTGATTTCGCGCTCGCCGGTTTGATCCAGTCGGCGCAGCAGGATCAGGCAATAATACTGAATCAGGTTAGGATGGCCGGCGGTCTCCTCATAAATCCGGCTGATCACTTCATCCTCGTTGCGGATGTGGACGCGCAGGTTCTCCATCGGTGTCACAATCAACTGGCGCGCCTGCTGGCGAGAGAACTCGTTGAGGCGGATTTCCTGGGCAAAGTTATAAAACGGCGAGTCGAGCAGGTACTGCTCGCGCATCGCTTCGCGAAAGCCGGCAATGATGTACTGGCAGGCGCCTTTATTGGAGGAAGCCCGCAGCATACGGAACAGCTCCCAATCGCCGCGCTGCATGATCACCAGGTTGTCCACCTCGTCCAACAGGAAGATGGTCTTGGCCTTGTTAATCTGGCTCATCCGCTCCAGGAAGTTCGGGAAGAAAAACACGTACTTCTGCATGTGCAGGCGCGGTAATTCCCGCGGATTCAGCTTGCGCACTACTTCCCGGATGTAATCGTCAGTGCTCAACAGGTCGCTGCACTCCAGGTACACCACGCGTGCCGGGTCCTCTCGCTCCTTCAGGATACGCTCGATCTCTCGCAGCAAGGAGGTTTTGCCGATGCGCCGAATGCCCAGGATGACGTGGTTGGTATCCGGGTTGGCCAGGATGCGCGACAGCTCATACTCTCGCCCAAAGAAGCGGCTGCCGGTTACCGGGGCGCGCGTCTCGTAAGGCGACAGGTACGAGATCGGCACCTGAGCCGAGATGATATCGAGCAGCTCGCCGCTGGGCCGCCGGGAATGGACTACCCGCTTTTGCTCTTCTCCACCCACCAGCACCATGTTGTAATTGGCGCTGGTTTTAAATTTAAATAAGGGAAAGCTGTTTCCGTCAACCAGAACGAGCGTGATCTGCCGCTGCAGATTGCGCTCGCGCATCACGTCGGCCAGGCTTTGCATCAGGTGCTGCGAGGTGACTCCATCCAGGTCTTTGGTCTTGACCCAGATCACCGCGGTGCGGCTAGACAGGCGCAGTTTCCAGGAAGACAGATCTACGAAGTAGAGCTCGTAACCCAGGGCGGGATTGCCTTCCCGCACCTGATAGCCCAGGTCATCATTAAACACACGCAGCAAGCGCGGCCATTCTTTTTGCATGCGCGGCCTCTCCCGTTAGAAATTCGGATAGATTTGTCAATTATAAAGCATGCAGCCCCCGCCTGGGCGGGGACTGCGCTGTCGATTGATGGTTCCTAAACGTGCTCTTTGATGACGCAGGTCTATTCGTCGAAGTAATCCCACTTGGTCCGCAGCAGCCAGCCAACGATGACAGCCGGCAGGATCAAATAGAAAGACGCCCACATGCCCACGCTCGCCAGCCCGGCGACAAAAGCGATAGCAGTAGCGAACAGGTACACATACATGCCCCAGCGCTTCCACAGCCAGATGCCGACTGCGGCTACCACATCCAACAGGTTGGCTACCACCATCATGGTCAGGATCCAGGTGCGGTCGACCTGCGGGGTATTGGCCGCATTATAGAAAATTGCGGCAGCGAGGCCTGTCACAATCATCAAGACCAGGGCGGCGGTCAGCCAGAAGCCACGTACTTTATGTACCGGTTTCTTATTCGTTGTGCTCTTGCTGGCCGGTTTGGCGCCCGATTTCTGCTGTTGAGATTTCGATTTCTGTTGTGTTTTAGACTTGTTTGCCATTTGCTCCTCAGTTTTTTCGCTTGGGATAATTGCTTAACGTGCCCGATTTTATCATATTCCTCTCACAGTGGATTTTCGGGCTATTGACTGGAAACACATAACGCCACCGACCGTGGATTACTGGACCTATCGCTACTTCCTGCCGTTCACTAGCAAATAGACCCAAGGATTATTGATCATCTAATGTTAGGCATTGTCATCGGGGAAGATCAGCATCGTTAGAAGACACAACCAGATAAAATTCCACAGAAACCGGGGTCATGCCTTATAATTTATATATCTTAATCACTCAGGGAAAATGAACCCATGCGCCGAATCCTGTCTTCATCACGTTACCTGATCGGTTTTGCCGTCGTCGGCGCCTTTGTGGCCGCCGTCCTGCTGTTGGTCTTTGGCGTCGTCTACGAAATGCGCGTCATCCTTACCACGCCGATAGACGAGCTATCCGGCAAAAGCATGAAGCTGCTGGTGGTCAGCCTGATAGAGATTATTGATATATTCCTGCTGGGCACCGGCTTTTACCTGATCGCCCTTGGCCTGTACGAGTTGTTCATCGACGAGCACCTGCCGATGCCCGACTGGCTGGTGATCAACACCTTTGACGATCTGAAAAACAAGTTGATGAGCATCGTCATCGTCGTCCTGGGTGTCGCCTTCCTCTCCCAGGCGGTGCGCTGGGACGGAGAGCAAGATTTACTTGGATATGGAGTGGCCGTCGGATTGGTGATCGCCGCGTTGACGTACTTTATCAGCGTGAAGAACAAGAAGGCAGCCAGTCATGCGGAGAAGGACGAGAAGGAAGCGTAAGAAAACAGCCACACCCACCAGGGGGATCGGCCAGCTGGCCCAATCCTGACAGGGTTGTGAAGACGCGCAAAACCTCCAGCACCTGGCTTTTGGATATCCATACATTCAAGAACAACAGCTGGCTTGTCGGTTGCCTATCCCAGCATGTCACTCAAAGGACATCTCAACCCCGAGAGACGTTTTGCTTTCGATGTACTCAAACCAGTTCATGTTGAACAGGTTCAGGGTGTGTTTTTGCAGGGCTTCTAAGTCCGGGTATTTTTCCACACCCCAGCCCAGCCATTCCTCTGACGCCCATACGCCTTGACAACCAATGATCAGCTCGCAGCCCAGCTGCTTTAATGACTCGGCATTCTGAGCCATAAGCTTATTCTGCTCTTCGGCGCTAAGCTTATACCAGGGTTCTTTATATCTCATAAACCAGACTTTGAAAATCGGCTGTGCCATGAGGGACCTCCTGAATGAACCATTCTTGCCAAACCGGGATGCATGCCGGATGGCGTGAATTTATGTTACAAGTGAAATCTCGGAGAGTCAAGATCTAGACAAATTTTAACATGGCCAAAGCCACTTATCGCGAAATTCTCCTGAATTTCATTTGTGGTAAAATGTGCCTCACTTCAAAAGGTCAGGAGTGGCTTTATGCGGGCGTCGCCAAGTGGTAAGGCATCAGCCTTCCAAGCTGATATTCGCCGGTTCGAATCCGGTCGCCCGCTCTACAACTAAATATGGGCCCGTAGCTCAGCGGCAGAGCGGACGGCTCATAACCGTTTGGTCGCAGGTTCGAATCCTGCCGGGCCCACTGCAATAAAAAAGCTCCCGAAGCTAAGGCTCCGGGAGCTTTGCGTGTAAAATTCTTCGCCTCGCTCAGAATGACAGGCTACTTCTTGCCCGGCCAGGCCAGGGCGATGCGCCCGCGTTCGGCCTCCACTTTCTGGATCTCCACTTCGATCACGTCCCCCACTTGCAGGCGCGTACCGGGTAATAACTGGCTGCGGTGCAGCAGCCCGTCCTGCTTGACGCCAATATCCACGAAGGCGCCAAAATCGACCACGTTGCGCACGGTGCCGTGCAGGCGCATCCCCGGCGCCAGGTCTTCCATAGAAAGCACATCACTGCGCAATATCGGCGCCTGGGCGTCCTGGCGCGGGTCGCGCCCCGGGCGCACCAGCTGTTCCAGGATATCGACCAGGGTGGGCACACCGGAGCCCAACTCGGCAGCCAGCGCTTCCAGCGGCTGCCGCTGCAGCAGCGCATCCAAGGCCGCTTTCCGCCCGGCAGGCGGCGTCTCCGGAACCAGACCGGCTTTCTTCAAGACGCCCTCGGCGATGGGATAGCTCTCCGGGTGGATGGCGCTGGCGTCCAACGGGTTATCCCCACCGCGGATGCGCAGGAAACCGGCCGCCTGCTCGAAGGCTTTCGGCCCCAGCCCGGAGACCTTGCGCAGCTGCAGACGGCTGCAGAACGGGCCATTCTGGTCGCGGTATTCAACGATATTCTTCGCCAGCTTGGGGCCAATCCCGGCCACATACATCAGCAATGCCGGAGAAGCGGTCGTGGCGTCGACGCCCACCTGGTTGACCACGCTCTCTACCACGCCGGTCAGTCCCGCCGAAAGCTGCTTTTGATCCACATCGTGCTGGTACAGCCCCACCCCGATCGATTTCGGGTCGATCTTGACCAGCTCGGCCAGTGGGTCCTGGGTGCGGCGGGCAATCGAAACGGCGCCGCGCAGGGAGACATCCAGGCCGGGCAGCTCCTGGCGCGCCAGCGGGCTGGCCGAGTACACACTGGCGCCGGCCTCGTTTACGATCAGGTAGCGCACCTGAGGGCGCGTAAGTCTTTATCAGCTCAGCCGCCAGGGATTCGCTCTCGCGCGAAGCGGTGCCGTTGCCGATGGCAATCAGGGTAACTTCGTATTTCAGCACCAGCGCTGCCAGGATTTTCAGCGCCCTTTCGCGCTCATGCTGCGGCGCGTGGGGGTAAATTGTGGCGGTATCCAGCAGCCGTCCGGTCGGGTCCACCACAGCCACTTTGCAGCCGGTGCGGAAACCCGGATCGATCCCCAGCACCGTCTGGCCCGCCAGGGGCGGCTGGCCTAACAGCGCCCGCAAGTTGGCGGCGAACACGCCGATGGCATGCCGCTCGGCTTTCTCGCTCAGCTCGCGGCGCACGTCGCGCTCGATGGCCGGAAGTAATAGGCGTTCGGCCGCATCCTGGATAGCCAGCTCGAGCTGCACGGCCAGCGGCGAGGACCGGTTGGGGCGAAATACGGCCAAGATAGCGTTTTGCCAGTCACGCTCGGCGACCAGCACTTTAACGCGCAGCACTTTTTCAGCCTCGCCGCGGTTGATCGCCAGCGCCTGGTGCGGCCGCAGCCGCTCCACACCAATCTCAAATTCGTAGTACAGAGCGTAAACTGAGCGCTCGTCAGCCGCGCCCTCGATTTTTTCGCAGCGCAGCACACCCCACTGCATGGCCTTCTCGCGGGTTACCCGCCGCACCTCGGCATGCTCACTGATCGCCTCCGCCACGATATCGCGTGCCCCCGCCCAGGCATCCTCCAGGGTGGGTACGGCCTCGTTGAGGAATGGCCGGGCGATCTGGTCGAGCGGTGTTTTGGTAGGCGGCTGCTGCAGGATCCAATCTGCCAGCCCCTGCAGGCCCCTTTCCTTGGCCATGCTGGCGCGCGTGCGCCGCTTGGGCTTGTAAGGCGCGTACAGGTCTTCCAGGGCGGTCAGGGTTTGCGCCTGGTTGATCTGGGCAGCCAGCTCCGGCGTCAGTTTGCCCTGCTCCTCGATCGATTTCAATACTGTATCCCGCCGCTCGTCCAGCGCTCGGAATTTTTCCAGCAGCTCGATCACCTGGCGAATTTGCTCTTCATCCAGGCCGCCGGTGGCTTCTTTGCGGTAGCGGGCAATAAACGGCAGGGTGTTATCCGCATCCAGCAGTTCGATGGTAGCGCCGGCCTGCTCCGGGCGAATGTTGATCTGTTCCGCAATTTGTTGTGCGTAGGTCATGAATTCCTCACGTATAGCGAGTCTTTTCCATCTTGCGCAGGATATCGGTCGCCATCACCAGGATCAGAGAGAATAATCCCAGCAGGATAGCGGCGGAGTACGCGCCGACATACTGCCTTTCGTCCAGAGCGCGGTAAATAAACAGCGTCGCCGTTTCCGTGCGGCCTTGAATGCCTCCGCCAATCACCAGCACGGCGCCAAACTCGCCCAGGGCTCGCGCAAAGGTCAAGGTTACCCCATAAATGAACCCCCAACGCAAGGCGGGCAGGGTTACCTTCCAGAAGGTCTGCCAGCCATTGGCCCCCAGGGTGGCGGCGGCCTGCTCCTGCGTAACGCCAAAGTTTTGCAGTAGTGGGATCAGCTCCCGGATCATAAACGGCAGGGTGACGAACATCGTCGCCATGATCATCCCTGGCAGGGCAAAGGCTACCTGGATGCCCAAGGGCGCCAGAACCGGCGCCAGCAGGCCGTTGCGCCCAAAGAGCAGCAGGAGCATATAGCCTACCACCACCGGCGACATGGCGAAAGGCATATCCACCAGGGCATTGAGCAGCTTGCTCCCGGGGAAGCTGTCGCGCACGAACACCCAGGCAACGATGGTGCCAAAGATAGCCTGGGTAACGACCACAATCAGGCTGATATATAAAGTTTTGCCGAACGCTGCCATCACATCCGGCTGGGTCAGGGCCTCCAGGATAGCCCCCAAACCTTCCTTGAATGCTCCTACCAGCAGAGCCCCAAGCGGCAGCAAGATCAGGCCACCGACGTACAGGAAAACAATTCCCACCAGAATGCGGCGAATCCAGGCGCTCTCCCGCACCAATCGGACAGTCGGCGAAGCGGGTTTATTTTTCACGGCGCTCATGACGACTCTTTCTGAATGCGCTGCTGCAGGAAATCCACCACCAGCATCAAGGCCAGAGCGATAGCGACCATCACCATCGAGACGGCGCTGGCACCCAGCCGGTTCTCGCTCTCCACCTCACCCAGCACATACACCGCCGCGGTCTGCGAAAACATCGGGATATTGCCGGCCACAATCACGATGGCGCCAAATTCGCCAATCGCCCGGGCAAAGCTCAGCAGGGCGCCGCTGGCCAGCGGCAAGATCAAGGGCGGCAGGGTGATGCGCCGAAAAATCGTCCCCGCGCTGGCGCCCAAGGTCGCGGCGGCATCCTCCTGGACTCGATCCAGGCTGCTCAGCACCGGCTGCACCGTTCGCACCACGAATGGGAAGGTGATAAACAGCAAAGCCAGGATAATGCCGGGCGGAGCAAATATTATCGAAAATCCCAGGCTCTCTTTAAACCAGGAACCCAGGATGGCTTGCGGGCCATATAAGACGACCAGCATCACACCGGTCACCAGGGTCGGGATGGCTAGCGGCAGATCCACCACACTATTGAGCAAGGATTTGCCGGGAAACTCGTAGCGCACCAGGACGTAGGCGGTCACCGCACCCATCACGGTATTGATCACGGTCATCACCCCGGCCGTCCACAAGGTAAGCTTGAGCGCATTCCAGGCCACGGGCTGGGTCACCTGATCGACCAGTTCGCCGATGCCTTCCTGCAGCCCATCGCGAAAGATCACCAGCAGTGGGATGACCAGCAGTACGGTCAGGTAGCTGATCGCCGCCGCGCGGATAGCCCACTTGCCCCAGGGAAGGCGGCGCTCTCTGCGCGCCGTCGCTGCCGGGGCGGTGCCTGTGTCTGGCTGGATAGCGGCCGTGTTACTCATTGGCACTATGTCCTGGCCTCCGGCAGAATGGCTTCCGGCTCGCCGCCCGGGATGCGGTAGATTTTCGTGCCCATGAAATGCGACCGGACTATCAAAATGGCGCGGTCGGTTACCTGGCTCAGCACCTCGCCCACTACCCCGTCTAGCGAGATCTTACGGGTCGGTTTCATCAGGGGTGCGCCTAAAACCAGCAGATCATATTCGCCGGACTTGATCTCACCCAATATTTCATCAGCAGCGTCCCCGCTGCGCACTTTGCCCACCGCCGGCACGCCCAACAGCCCTAACGACTGGATGCCTCCATCCATGAAGCGTTCCGCCCGGCTGCGCAGGTTCGAATCCGTGGACTCGGCCGGCAACACAGATAGCAGGGTTGCGTCGGCATTCAAATGCCGAATCAAGCGCCCGGCGAACAGGACATCATCTTTACCGGGCTCGCCGCTGGCCACGCAGATCATGGCGTTCATCGGCACAGTGGATTGAGGCGCGGGGACCAACAGCAGGTGGTGATAACCGGTCTGCAAGATGCCCTCCGCCAGCTCCAAATCCTCGCCGTATTGAAAGCCCAGGATCACCAGGTCAAATGGTTTTCGGTCCACGGCATGCGAAACAGCCTGGGCAATCGTCGCCTGCAAGGTCAGCACTTCCAGAGCGGCCAACCCACTGCCCAGGCTCTTGCGGGCCTCCACCAGGTGCGCTTCCAACGCCTCAGGTTTGGCGCCACACCCCAGTAAAGTCACCCTGGCATGCGATAAGCGTGCAATCTGCCCCCCGAGAGCGATAGCTGACTGGGCATAGAGCGACCCGTCGGTCACAATGAGGAAGTTCAGACCGGGATGCTCCAGCGCATGGATGCGGTGAACACCCACCCAGGCCGTATCCCCCGGCAATAGTGGGTAACGGCTGGTCTGCTCCGGCGAACGCGTCACATCCACCAGGATCGACCTGCTGCCAAAACCCACCGGTGGCGAGATCGGTCGCACCCCCGGGATAGCCGGCAGGCGCAGACGCAGCCGCTCGAATGCTCCACCAAAGGACAGCTCTTCGACTTCTCCCTGCCCTAACATCGGGCAGTCCAATTCATCCGCTTGCGGGGAAAGCGCCACGTCCTCTGGGCGGAAGAGCACCTGCACCCGCCGGTCACTGGTATTGGTCTGGATTTCAAAATCCAGAGTGAATTTGACCGGGCCGACCTGGACATCCTGATCTTGGGCGGTTCCCAGCAGTAAGTTCGCCGTGCCTAGAAAAGAAGCTACAAACTCGGTCTTAGGCCGCTGATACAACTCATCGGGGGTGCCCACCTCCAGCAAGCGACCAAAGCTCATCACCCCGATGCGATCCGCCAGGTCGAAGGCTTCTTCCTGATCGTGGGTCACCAGGATCGTGGCGATACCCAGCCGGCGTTGAATGGCCTTCAGGCTGCGGCGCAGCTCGATGCGGATCTTGGCATCCAATGCGCCTAACGGCTCGTCCAACAGCAGCACATCCGGCTGGTAGGCCAGGGCGCGTGCCAGTGCCACGCGTTGCTGCTGCCCGCCGGAGAGCTGGCGCGGCATCCGCTCCCCCAGGCCGGAGAGGCCAACCAGCTCGAGCAGCTCGTCGCGCCGTTTCCGCCGTTCAGTTTTTTCCACTTTGCGGATTCCCAGGCCAAACTCAATGTTTTCCGCAACAGTCATATACTGGAACAGGGCATAGTTTTGAAAGACAAAGCCCACTTTGCGCTGCTGAGTGGGAATATAGGTCACATCACGCCCATGGAGCAGGACACGCCCGGCATCCACCTCCGTCAATCCGGCAATCAGGCTTAAAATGGTGGTTTTACCGCTGCCGCTCGATCCCAGCAAAACAAAAAACTCCCCATCGCCCACTTCCAGGGAGATATTATTGACAACCGGGTGGCCTTCGTAGCGCTTGGTCAGCCCTTCCAGGATAATCGACATGTGGTTCTATCTCCTGTTGATAAATCGGCCTGGCACTACCTACACAGATGTAACATGACTGAAACCTGCCAGGCACAGGCTTAGTTTATCAACCGCGAATGACGCCGGCGTGATCAGCCTGTGACAAAACCGTGACAATGACCGGGGATTAATTAACCAGCCGATTTTCTTCGCGGCCTGCCGGCCGCCTCAGCCCGTAGCCGTAGCCAGAGACTGTCTCAATATAAGTCGGGCGGGTCGGGTCCGGTTCGATCTTGGCGCGCAGCCGCCGCACCAGCTGGCGCAGCATATCCCGGTCGCCCCCTCCCGGTCCCCAGATATGGTCGATCAGGTCCTGCATTGACAGGATGTGCCCGCTGTGCAGGATGAAATACTCCAACAAGCGGCTCTCCAGGGCGGTAAGAGGCGCTGTCTCTCCATTCCCCAATATTACTTCGCGCCGGCTGGGATCGAGGATCAGGTCGCCGCTTTGCAAAATAGCCGGTGAGGTCACCCGGCTCGATCGCCGCAACAGCGCCTCCACGCGGGCTACCAGCTGGCGCGGGCTGAACGGCTTATGGATGTAGTCATCGGCGCCTGCTTTAAAACCGTGGATAATATCTTCCTCGTCCTCACGCACGGTGAGCAGAATGATCGGTACCTCCGAGACATCCCGGATACGCTGGCACACCGTAAAACCGTCCAGTGCCGGTACCGCCTTGGGCAGATTCACGTCCAGGATGACGATATCGGGCTGCTCATCCGACCAACGCTGCAAGGCGCTGGCGCCGTCCTGTGCCTGGATCACCTGAAAACCCTCCCGGCGCAAGGTGAAAGCCACCAGGTCAGCCAGCACGCGGTCATCATCCACTACCAGGGCTTTCATGGTGTCACTTCCCCGGTTGTCTCACTCGCCAAATATATCACCAGGCTGAACCAGAACTCTGCCCCGCCTTCCATGCGGTTGCTCGCCCCCACCTGCCCGCCTTGCGCCTCCACAATCGCTTTAACAACCGAGAGGCCCAGGCCTGTCCCTGACTCGCCCGCTTTGCCCTTCGCCGGCAAGTGATCAAATCGCTGGAAAACTTCCCCCTGGCGCCCGGCAGGGATTCCCGGCCCCTGGTCAGCCACACTGACGATGATTCGATCAGCTCTATGGGCCGCAGCGAGGCGAATCGTTCCGCCGCTCGGATTCCACTTGATGGCATTCGAAATCAGGTTCACCAGCACCTGGACGGTGCGGCGCGGATCGGCCTGCACTTCCGGCATCCCATCATGCGCCTCCACTTCGATGCGCTGTCCGTATTTATTCGCCAGTGGCTCCATGGTCTGCACTGCTTCCACCAGGATATCGGAGATATCCACGGCTCTCGGGTACACCCGGAAGCGGCCGGTCTCGATGCTGGCGCCTTCCAGCAGGTTGTCGATCAAGGTCTGCAGGCTCAACACCCCAAGGTGGACGGAATCCAGCAGTTCGGAAAGCTCCTCCGGTTTCAGCTCAGGCAGCTCGTCCAGCAGCAGCTCAATCGATGCTGCCAGGGCCGAGAGCGGGGTGCGGAACTCGTGGGCAATGTTTGCCAGAAATTCACCCAGCAGCCGGCGAATAGTCTCCTCGTCACTGATATCCCGCAGCAGTAATACCGTGCTGGCTTTGCTGGCTTCTGGGGGCGCCTGGCTTGCCACACCAACGGCCAGCGTAGCCTGCCGGCCATCCGCCAGGCGCACCAAGATCTTTTGCCGGCCGCCGGGGGTGGAAGACTCTGGCTGAAATCGGCAGCCTCATCTGCTCTCGGGAAAATATCATCCAGGTCCCGGCCCAGCACCTGGTCGGCTCTCCAGCCGGTGATCCGTTCAGCGCCCTGGCTGAAGAATGTGATCCGTCCGCGCCTGTCGGCGGTGACGATTCCCTCCACCACTACCTCCAACAGGTACTGTCCCCAGGCTTTTTCCTGCTGCAGCTGGCGCAGAGAGCCTTGCAGCGTGGTGCGTGCCGCTTCCAGCGCAAAGGCTACCCGCCGCAGCTCGGCTACCCGCGAAGTGGGCGTGATTGGCGTGGCCAGGTCGCCCTTACGCAGCCGGTCTGCCGCCTCACGCAAGCGTTCCAGCGGCCGGATGATCTGCCTGGCGCCGAAATAGCCGATCACCGACCCGAGCAGGATCACCAGCAGCATGACGGCTCCTAACAGCCTGCTTAGCTCCTGTTGAGCGCTATCGATTTCGGCAGTCGGGAAAAAGAACATGCTATCCAACCCGCTCTCCGAATCGTCTTGTTTGAAGTAAAAATAATCCGCTCCCTGGTCCTCAAAACGTTCGGTGTTGTTAAAGATACCCGCCTCAGGTTGAAGCGCTTGCAGGGATTGTTCCAGCTCGATGTTGTTCTCCCCATCCTGCCGAAAGCTGGTTGCCAGAAGTTGCCCCCCGGAGAACAGCGCAGTCTCTACACCAACCCATTCCCTCAATTTTTGGGCGTAGATATCATTTATCTTCTGCCCGGCTACCAGCTTCAAAGGAACGGATGCTCCTTGCACAGGCTGTGAGGCAATCAACCAGGCAGCCTTGCCGCCGGTCTCAGTAGCCACAACAAAACCCGTTTCTGACGCCTGTTCGCATGCCAGGTTGTCCGCTGCATCACCAGCCTGGGCGACTGGTTGCGAATCATCACTACAAAGCAGTACCAGGTCCAATCCAGAGCCGCTTTGCACCTGAGCCAGGTATTGATCGAGCGCTTCGCTGTCCCCTGCTTCCGCCAGGGTCAGCAAGGTAGGGCGTTGAGCCAGCAGCAGAGCCAGGTTTTCCAGATCCTGGCGCTGCTCGGAGATCAACGCCTGGCTCGTCTGCCCGGCCTGGTTGAGCCGCTCGCCCACCTGCCAGGTAAATTGACGCCGGATCACCAGCAGGCTGGGGACGGCAATCGCCAGCGCAACCAGGATGATTAATCCCACCTGCGACGCCGCCATCAATACAGGCAGGCTATTTCGCTTCGATGCCAGTTGCTTTACCACACGCCAGTTATTCACGCATAGATTTTAACCGATTGGGAGGCAATTGAGACCCGGTCGGGGAATCAAATAGCCCGTGGGTTTCGCTTTCCCCCTGTCCACAGGCTACCTGAAATCGGTTAGATCGCCGGCTACTGATCCAGTCGCTGCACCTGAGTAAGCAACCTGGTAAAGATGCCATCCTCGCCGAAGAAATTCGGCGTAGCTTCACCCCAGCCACCGAAGTAATCGATGCTGAACTGATCTTCCACGGCTGGATACTGGCCGGCAGTTGCCTCAGCCACTGCCGGGTCGACCGAGCGCAGGCCATACTTAGCAAATACTTCTTGCGCTTCACGGGTGAACAGGAAGTTCACAAAAGCCTCCGCCACTTCTCGCGTCCCGTGCTTATCGACATAAGTATCGATTAACGCAACCGGGTTCTCAATCAGGATCGTCGAGCGTGGGATCACCAGCTCGTAAGCCTGTCCGCTTTGCTGCCCGACCAGCACCTCATTCTCATAGGTGATAGCCACATCCCCGATGCCTTTTTCGAAGTTGGTAATGCTCTCACGCGCCCCTTTATCCATCACGGTCACATTGTTGAGCACGGACAGCAGGAATTCCTGGGCAGCCGCGTCATCATCAGCCGCAACCCCGTCGATAAAGCCGCGTTTCGCCGCGCCATACAGCGCCAGGATATTCCACATTGCCCCGCCGCTGGTCTTCGGGTTGGGGGTCAGGATTTCCAATCCAGGTTTGCCCAGGTCGGCCCAATCTTTGATCCCTTCCGGGTTGCCTGGGCGAACGGCGAAGGACACGATCGAATCGCTGACCATGCCCTGATAGGTATTATCTTTCCAATCGTGGGTGATCAGACCGGCATTTTCGATGCGGTTGATATCCGCTTCCAGGGATAACGCAGCCACGTCTGCCTCGAAACCTTCCAGGATCGCCCGCGACTGCGCGCCGGAGCCCAGGTAAGACTCTTCAAAAATCACATCCTGCCCGGTCTTTTCTTTCCACTGCTTTTGAAATATCGGGATCAGCTCCTGGTATGCTTCGCGCGGTGTCGTATAAGCCCCCAGGATGAGCTTGACCGGCTCGCCGCTCTCGCTTTCCGCTGCCGTCGTGCCCGCGCTTGAGCCTCCACAGCCTGTCAATATACCGGCCAACAGAGCACTCATGATCAGCAATAGCAAGGTCGCATAAGGTTTTTTCATTTTATAACCTCTCTTGGTTGTCCTCTTGAAATCGAATTCACCCGCCGGGTAACCGCCTTTGCCGGAACCGGCCTGGCAGAGCTTTATTGAGTATAACGAAGGCTGGTGACAAACCGGGTGACGAACCTGTTACAAGCTTGTGATAAAACCAAAAAAGAACCGGGCCGGCATTCTTGCTGCCGACCCGGTTCTTTCGACCGCGTTCCGTTACCAGTAAATCAACCGATAAGCAAATTAGGGGAGAAGAACCTGGTTGATGATGTGGATTACACCGTTGCTGGCATTGATATTGGCAGTCGTAACCTTGGCATTGGCAGTCAGGCTGCTGTTATCTATGATGTAGACTGAGTTGGACATAAAGCTAGAGTTAGTGTAATCACTGTTCAGCATTTCAATCGACTTGGCCGGCAGCAGGCTCTGCGACAACCGGCGGCCTTCGGTTACATGGTAAGCCAGGATGTTCGCCAGCCCAGGCACCGCAGCTACGTTGGCGGGAGTGATCCCCAGGACAAGAAAAGCCGCATCAGTCGGGGCAAAGACGGTGTACTGCCCCTTGCCATCGAACATCTCATCAAGATTTGCTGCCTGCAGTGCTGCAATCAAAGTGCTGAATTCACCCGTTTGGGCATTGACTGCCTGGGCAATATCCAAAATGGTGGGCTCTGATTTATTCTGAGCCTGGGCAGCACCTGGAGCAAAGGCTGCCGCCAGTAGTGCGATCACGAATACCGAGAGCACGAGCCGAATTGCATTAGTGAGTTTCATTAGCTATCTCCTTGTTTTTCAGTAATTGGTGTATGTTGTATGTTCAGTATATTTATAATAGCATAGCCTATATATTTATGTCAATATATTGAACATTAATAGTTTAATATAATTATACAATATATGTACAATTGCCTTTCGTTTTAGCCAGAAGGCACATAAGTCGGGTGTTGGACAATGAACAGAATTTGCACACGGAATGCAGACTCTATAGCTTGACAACACTGCACATCTACATACAATCAATTCACACAACCTGTCTTCCACCTGGATAAATTGCCTCTGGAAGTGGAAGAGATACTTCTATCGATTAGATTGAGATGGACATAGATCAAATCATCCGCAGCCGGCGAAAAACCATCGCCTTGATCGTCACACCCGAAGGCAAGCTGGTGGTGCGAGCCCCTCAACGCGCTACGAAAGCCCAAATCCAACAGGCGATCGATCACCATGCCGCCTGGATCCAGGCGAAACAGCAGGAGGCGCTCCTGCAGCTTGCCCGAAGACCCGCACTGAAATACCAGGATGGAGAAAAATTCTGGTACCTGGGCGAGCGTTACCCCCTAAAGATCTCCCCCACCGCTAAAAAGCCCCTGTCCTTCTCCGGCGAATTTGTACTGGCTGAGGCCGCTTTGCCGAAAGCGGCTGCGGTCTTTACCGCCTGGTACCAGGAGCAGGCCCGCAAGCTGATTGCCCCACGCGTGATGCTGTATGCCCAGCAGTTCGGCTTCCAGGTGGCCCGCATCCGTATCGGGTCCGCTCGTACCCGCTGGGGCTCGTGCAGCAGCCGCGGTACCCTAAGCTTTACCTGGCGGTTGGTTATGGCGCCGTTGCCGGTCATCGACTACGTCATTCTCCACGAATTAGCTCACCTCGAGCACCACAACCACTCGCAGGCATTCTGGAGGCGCGTCGCCGAGCTCGACCCGGAGTACAAGCTGCACCGCGCCTGGTTGAAGCAGCACGCCGCGCAGCTCATTATTCCCGAGTAAGAATCTTACAGGTTACTGTGACCAACTGGTCGGCTGGCGCTCCCAACGGTGCGGGCGCAGCCGGCTGTGCAGCGCCTCGGGCAGCGGCCCGGCATCGCTGCAGGCAATATTTGCCCGCACGTGGCTTTCCTTGCGCATCCCGGGGATGATCGTGCTTACGGCCGGCTCATTCAGTATAAAGCGCATCGCCATCTCGGGCATGCTCATTCCTGCCGGGATGAGAGGCCGCAGCGCTTCGGCATGCTCTACGCTAGCTTTCAGATTTTCCGGTACAAAGTACGAGTTGCGCCAGTCCCCTTCCGGCCAGCGGCTTTCCAGGGTCAGATTGCCGGTCAGGCTGCCCTCATCAAAAGGTACCCGCGCGATCACCGCTACGTCCATCTCCCGGCATGCCGGAAAGAGCTCATCTTCCGGGTTTTGGTCGAAGATATTGTAAATCACCTGCACGGCATCGATCAGACCGGAGCGCACCGCAGCCACGCCGTTCCAGGGTTCCCAGCGATTGATACTGATTCCGACTGCCTGGACCAACCCCTGAGCGCGCAGGTCATCCAGCTTCCGCACCCAGCTGTCGTCCGCCAGCCAGCCATCCTCCCAGGTGTGGAACTGAATCAGGTCGATGGGGGCATCCCCCAGGTTTTTCACGCTGCGCTGCACGTATTCCTCTATGTATTCGGGCGGGAAACAATCCTCCAGAAAAAATTCCCGGCGGCTGGGCCATATACGATTTTTCGGTGGGATCTTGGTTGCCGTATACAGGCGCACGCCAGGGTTTCGGCGCAGCAGCTCCCCCAGCAGCCCTTCACTTTTGCCGGCCCCGTACGCCCAGGCCGTGTCGTAAAAATTGCATCCCAGGTCCACCGCTAGCTGGAGCGAAGCCAGCAACTCGGCATCATCCGAATCCTTCCAATCGCCCATCCCCCACATGCCATAACCAACATCACTGACCTGCCAGCCTGTGCGCCCAAAGCGGCGAAATTTCATGGTTCACGCTCCTTGTTTAATTTTGTTTTTTTGTTGTTGATGTCTTGCTTTTTCACCAGTCTCGCCAGAACCGGCCTGATCGGCGGACTGACATTTCCAGGCAGATCGTCTAACGGAAAATATCCCCAGCGGCTGTGTTCGTCCTTCCCCACCAGGATTTCTCCGCTTACACCCAGCGCAAGATATACAGCAGTCACATTGTATACCTGGTTGCCATCCGGGTAACGGTAAAACAACTCGGGACCTGAAAAAACATCCAGTAAATAGAGGGCCTGAATATGTCAAGCCGGTCTCTTCAAAGGTTTCACGCCGGGCGGTCTCTTCCAGGCTCTCTCCCGGTTCCATTGCCCCGCCGGGAATCCCCCAGCAACCGTTATCGGTCCGGAGCAGCATCAACAGCTCATTCTGGTGGTTAACAATCAAAACCGCCGCGCCAACCATAATGAGCGGCGCACTCCCGACCTGCTTCCTTAACTCATGCATATAACTCATTTATTGACCCAGGTAGTTACCTTCATAGGATACTCGAAAATCTAAATTTTTGCTAATTTCCACGTTCTCCCGATGAAAATTATTAACCTAAATGCATTTCTCACCAAAACTCAGCAAGTTAAATCAGAGCAATGTAAGGGTTTGGGAAAATTACAAACTTTTAATTTGATATGCAAAAATACTGGACTAGAATGTTGTATATCCTGAAGGTTTCAGTGAAAGGAGATTTGAGATGGAAACCAATCGTTGGCAAAGAGCCTTATGGGTAGTGCTGGTAGCTGCATTGATGCTTGCCCTGGTCGCTGGTGGAGCTTTCGCAAAAGGTAAACCTCCTAAAAAGCTCACCCCCCCGATATTTCAGCCAAATCCTCAAGGCGGTCCCGCTCAGCCGGTGACCCCGGGAGGCCGGCCGCTGTACGCCACTTTGACCGGACTTGCAGAGGTTCCCGGCCCTGGCGACCCGGATGGCAGCGGGACTGCTAAGCTGCGGTTAAATCAGGGTCAGGGTACCATTTGCTTTGAAATCACGGCAATGGATATCATCACCCCGACTGCCGCGCATATCCATGTGGGTATGGTCGGAATCAGCGGCCCGGTGGTCGTCACCCTATCCGCCCCAGTAAATGGCATTGCGATTGGGTGTACCACCGCAAGCAAAGACCTGATCAAAGCGATCCGCCAGTCTCCAGGAGAATACTATGTAAATGTCCACACATCGGACTATCCTGCAGGCGCCTTGCGGGGGCAGCTTTCCAAGCGTTAATCCCCCCAGAAAGTGATAAAAAAATCGGACGGTTGTGCGCAACTGTCCGATTTTTTTATTGGCTATTTACCTTCAGCCTTTGCTCAGCCAGGGCAACATACCCGGCATCGATCTCGTATCCTACAAAATGCCTGCCGCTCCGCAAGGCAGCCAGGGCAGTCTGCCCGCTGCCCATAAATGGATCAAGCACTATTTCACCCCGGTAGGTATACAGCTCGATCAGCCGCCGGGGCAGCTCGACAGGGAACGGGGCCGGGTGACCCACCTTGCGGGCCGGTTCTGCCGGGAATGTCCACATGCTTTTACTGAGCTCCAGGAACTCATCGCGGGTGATGGTAGCCTCTCTGCCCTGCGGATTCTCCCGCCGGTACGTATCCTTGGAGTACACCAGGATGTACTCATGCACATCTCGCAGAGTCGGGTTAGCGGGCGAGCGCCAGCTGCCCCAGGCAGTGGAACCGCTGGAGCTGGCCGCCTTGTTCCAGATGATCTCGCCGCGCATTAAAGAATCCCAGAGCGGCCATCTGATCCATGATCAGAGAATGCAGCGGGATGTAAGGTTTGCGGCCCAGGTTGGCCACGTTGATGCACGCCCGCCCGCCAGGCACCAGCACCCGCTGCACCTCCGCCCATACCCGCTGCAAGAGCGCCAGGTAAACTTCCAGAGTCAGGTCCTGGTCATACTCCTTGCCAACATTGTAGGGCGGCGAAGTGACCATCAGGTGTACGCTGCAATCCGGCAACCCGGCCATGTCTTCCGACGAAGCGCAATGCACTTTATCCAGCATGTCTTCTGGGACAGGATTCTCAACAAATTGGCCGGCATTCTCTTTTGGCTGGCCCTGATATATCTGCCCGGCATAAAACTGGCTGGAATCGTGGCTGACTCGGCCGGGTGAACCGAAAGCGCTGGTCGTCGTGCTGTTTTGTGAGCGTTTAGGGCGAGGCATTTTAGGTAGTCCGGGGAAATGCAGTCAGGCCCGAATCAGGGCGACCCGCTTACGGAGATCAGGTCATGGATTTGATCAAAGGTCAACGGCCCGATCCCATCAACTTCTTGAATTTCTTCAATCGTGGCAAACCTCCCGTGCGCCGTACGGTAGGTAATAATTGCCTGGGCAGTTATCTCTCCAATCCCGGGCAGGCTTTCCAACTCCGCCTGGGTAGCCGTATTGATATTGATGCGTTCGCCAGGGAGCGCCATGTCCGCGATGTCTGGTGCACGCACAGGTAGCCCGGCAGCTTGAGCCGATGGCACGTAAACGTATTCACCATCGCTTAGTAAAGCCGCCAGGTTCATGGAATTCGGGTCGGCGCCAGCTGCCAGACCTCCGGCAGCCTGCACGGCGTCCGTAACACGGCTGCCGGCAGGCAGGCTATACAACCCGGCTTGCTTCACGCCGCCGGCAACCTGCACCAGGATGGGAGCGGCCGTGGGCGGCGGCCGCAGCTGCACCGGCTGGCCGCGCGGCTGCTGAACCGTAAGGAACAGCAAACCCGCTGCCAAAAAACTGCCGATGATTGCCAGGGCAACCGCCCACCAGGTCTTCATTCCATCGATTCAAGCTCTTCATCCGGGCAGTCCTCGCCCAGGCACAGGCTTAGCCCCAGGCGCTGCCGGCTGCCATCTACATGCAGGATGCGCACTTCCACTTCTTCCCCTTCGTACAGTCGTACGGCCGGATTGGCCGGCCATCCGGCCCGTTCATCTCGGAGATGTGAATCAAGCCGTCCAACCCTTCTTCCAGACGGGCGAATGCGCCAAACGGGACCACGCTGGTGACCACCGCCTGGACGACCTGCCCGGGGGAATAGCGCTCTTCCGCAGTCGCCCAGGGATTGGGGTTCATCCGCTTCAGGCTCAGAGCGACTCGCGCCCGCATTCGATCAACCTGGATGACATACACCTTCAGTTTTTGGCCGATAGATACCGCATCGGTTGGGTGATTCACCCTTCCCCAAGAAATCTCCGATACGTGCACCAGGCCTTCAACACCTCCCAGGTCAACGAATACACCAAAATCCGTGATGTTCGTCACCGTCCCAAAGGTCGAATCTCCGGGCTGGAGGGTTTCCAACAGGTCATTGCGCACCCCCTGCCGGGCAAGGGCAGCGCGCTCCGAGAATACGACCCGTCCGCGCTCATGGTCGCACTCAATAATTTTTAACCGGATTGGCTGTTCCAGGTATTTTTTCAGGCAAGCATCCATCTTAACCGGGTCGCTTTGCACTTCGACCAGGTGCGAGATCGGCACGAATCCTTGCAAGCCCGATCCCCCTACCAACAGGCCCCCCCGGTTATAGCCAGTCACCTGCATGCAGACGATTCGATCCTGTTCATACAGCTCGCCGGCCAGGTGCCAATCGATCGGGGATGATTCTACAGACTGGCGTACGGCTGGAGGCCGAGCCCCCTGCAAATTACTCGCTGGGTGCTTTTCAGTTGCTGGAACAAACCGTTCTTCCTCCGCCAGGACAGACTCCCACCAAGACTCATCCATCGGAGGTACATCTTCTTGAAACTCTTGTTGTCGGACTTTATTTACCATTAAGTCCACCTTTGATGATTATGACATGATTGTGTGATTTTCGGTTTCGAGCACAGTCAAGTTATCTTGCCTGGCCTGCTGTTCCATCTCGCCGATTGCCTGCGCTACCGCTTCGATGGCGACACGCTGCTTCCGGTACAGGTCGGCTTCCGACATCGCCAACCGCAGCGCAATTTCACGGACTTTCCTGCCCTCCAGGAATTTCATATCCAATATATTATATAGTATCCATTCTCCGGTAAAGCGTCTCTCACCCTCCGGGCGTACTTTCTCGATCGCCTGGCGCAGGATCGATCGCAGCGCATTGGCCGGGGTTTCTTGATTCTTCTCGATCGATTGGCGCACCACCTGCAGCTCCAGCAGCGGGCTTTCGGTGAGTTTTGGGCCCCCCCAATAGTGAGTCAGTGCGTCCTTAACCCAGGCGACTAGATCTTGCTCCTCGAATGGCGCCAGCGGAGTCAGCAAGATTTCCGTGCCATCATAACGCGCCGCGGCGCGTAAGCGCTGGATTTTTTCCATTTCGGGAGTTAACGCTTCCAATGTGCTGAAGAGCTGCTCCTGCCGGCGCCGATCGGTGAGCGCCAACGCGGCGCGTGCAGACAGGATGGACAATGCCTCATACTGCTCTATATCCAGGGTTTGCTCCGGGCGCTGCATCACTCCAAGCAAACCCAATAGCACCTCGCTCTCCTCCTCCTGGTCAAACAGCGGCACCAGCCAGTAATTGTTCCAGGCAAACAATTCGTCGTTGTGCCCGTTCCGACTGACCACTCTTAACAGTGTGGCAGGCAGGTTTTCATCATCCAGTTGTGGGTCACCTCCTATGGTCACAAAAAGCTCAAGCCCCGATGTGTTCAGGGTTGATATAAAGGCATGTGGCACCTGCACACGATCACAGGCTGCCGCCAGGATCGCTTCCAGAAACTGGCGCAAGTCCCCGGAAGTCAACAGGCGTTCCTCCAGGCCCTGGATGCGGTCCAGGTCTTTCTGGTCTCTACCAAACAACCAGCGCTCCATGCCAGGCACGATGAGCGTAATCAGGTGTTCCAGGAGCAGTATCGACCCTACCATCACGACCGGGAGGATGGCCGAGGTGTCCACACCCATCCTGCGGCCGAGCCGGCTGAGCAGGGTGGTGAGTGCCAAAACCGTGATGGCCGTGACCGGGCCGCGTAATATCCACTTGAACAACCTGCGCTTTACCACCCGATCCGGCCAGGAAACGCCAAAGAAAGCCACTGCATAAGCCATCAACACCAACAAAACGGAAGTCAGCAGGTTGCTGATCGTGACAATCATCCAGAACAGAAGGGCATTCTCGTTGGCAATCCCTGAGCCAAAAAGCAGATAAGGGAAGGAGCCTAAAGCCGGCGCCAGCGCCCCGGCAATCAGGTACTGCATACGCCTGCGGCTGGTGGCAGCCGTGGTGCGCTTGTAAGCCCGCCAAAAATTCATCCAGGCGATCACCATCGCCAGGATATACAGGGCGGTAAAGAGCCAGGTCAGCCAGGTGCGCTGCAGGTGCGGCAGGGCTCCATTTAGCTGAACCAGCGGCCCGACCAACAGATTGATCGGTAGCGCGATCAAAAATAGAAAAGCGATGAGATAAGCAAGCCGGACCGCGATGCGCCGCCGGCCACGCGATGGCCTTCCGGTTGTCGCCAGGACTGCATCCGAAAGATGAAGGTAAGCCGCCGGCAGGAAAACAATCCCCAGCCATTGAATCTTGAGCCAGAACTCCAACGCGCCCGGCTGGGTGGATACCGAGCTCATCGCATCCCCCACGAACACAATCACCACACAGATCATGATGATGGCGAAGGAGCGCGCCACCCGGTCGCGCAGATTAAAGGTCAGCGCATAAATCAACAGCGAAAATGCCGTGATTGCAATCCCAGCCGTAAGCAGCTGGTTAATTGCCTGAAGAACGGGCAAGATCAGATCGGAAACCATACCGTTAAGCGTTCACCTTAGCACAGCCATCTCATCCCTGCGCCAACCCTCCCCTATCGCAAGCTCTTAGCAAAAAACAGCCCAATATCCCGGTTGGCAAAATACCGGTCATTATAGCCGCAGAACTCAAACCCCAGTTTCTGCGCCAGGCGGATCGCCGGATGATTCTTTGGCTGGGTTTCCAGGACCAGGTTGCGGCTTTCATGAGCCAGGCCCCATTCCTGTGCAGCCAGGACCAGGGCGCTACCGATGCCCTGGCGGCGCTGGCGGCGCTTGACTGCCAGGTCGGTTACCCAGGTTGTGAGCGGCGCCATGTTCAGATGCACGCCAATGTAACCAATCACTTCATCTTCCAGCACACCCACCAGCAAACCATGGTACTCAGTCCAATCGACCAGCAATGATCGCGGGGAGCGCGGGTACTCGACGCGCACGGAGCGCGGCAGGCGGATCTCGCGAAAACCAATCAGGATCTGCCCTTCGTCTTGCTGCTGCAGCTCCATCTGCCAGACAAAATCCGTCATGTAATTATGATCCAACTCGATTAGGATCGGGATGTCGGTCGCTACAGCAGGTCGGATTTCAATTTCAGGCATCTCTGATTATCCTTTATTGTTCTGGGGTGGTAAATGGGGAGACCGACACCCGCACCTGCACCACACAAGGTGGCGCCAATCGCGCCTGGTTATCCACCACAACCAGGCCCAATTGATATTCTCCGGGAATCAGCCGGCGGGTATCCCAATCGCCCAGCTTGCCCCCTTGCACAGGGCGGTTCCCAGCCTGCAATGTCTGCCAGACAAGCTCATCGGGACGCTTCAACTCGATTTTATAGAATCCAAAATTGGGGATATCGGCGGTTCCCAGAATTTCCACTACCCCGTTGATTTCCTGGCCACTCCCCGGGTTGTTAATCTCGATTTGCCCAGGGATGCAGCCACTGGTAGCAAACTCGGCTTCAGCTGGAGCGCCGACACCCTGCGGTGTTCCCTCTACTGTGGGAACATCAGCCGGCAGCGTGGTTGTGGCGGTTGCTAATAGGTTGAGCGTAGGCGTAGGTAGCGGGGTCGCCCCGGGCACCGCAGGGGCAACAAAGGATACCAGTACAAACTCAGAAACAGCCATAGTCAGCAACAAAACCAATATCACCGCAGCCTGGTTCAACCGCGTTTGAGCATTATCCCTCTCCAGGCCAAACCCTGCTTCACGCAGCTCTTGCCAGGACAGGATAAATTTCCGGATGTAAATCAATCCCCCTAAACCCAGAAGTAAATATATCCACAACTCAAAGGCGCGAAAAAAGCTAAGCGCTTCCTCCATGCCACTCCCAGGTAGGGGCACTCCTTACACCATATCAGATTTCAACCGGCTCACAAGACTTCCAACCGGCAACTTCCCGCAGCGCCTTCAAGCCATTACAGGCTGCGAAGTACGCCGCGGATCAAAGACTCCAGTTGTGGGACGATTTTATCGCCAGCCTGCAACACTTCTTCATGGGTGGTTAAGGTATTGCCATCCAGGTTAGCTTTATTACTGATCCCAGAAAAACCCAATACGCGCATTCCGCCATGACGGGCCACAGTGACTTCGGGTACGGTCGACATCCCAACTGCATCCACACCGATGCCGCGTAAAAAACGCAGGTCAGCCGGCGTCTCGAAGGACGGCCCAGCCAAACCGGCGTAGACGCCTTCGTAAAGGGTAATACCCGCATCGGAGGCAGTCCGGCGCGCCAGGTCACACAGCTCACGATCGTAAGCCTGCCCCATGTCAGGAAAGCGCGGCCCAAACTCGTTCAGGTTAGGTCCGCGCAGCGGGCTTAGGCCGGCAATACCCAGCAGGTTCAGGTGATCAACAATCAACATCACCATGCCCGGCTCGAAACCAGGATTTACGCCCCCGGCAGCGTTCGTAACCACCAGGATTTCAATCCCCAGCCGCTGCATCACCCGCACGGACAAAGTCACCTCAGCCATGCTGTACCCTTCGTAGTAATGCACGCGTCCTTGCATCACCAGCACCTTCTGGCCTTCCAACTGTCCGATCACCAGCCGGCCTTCATGCCCAATAACAGTCGAAACCGGCCAGGAAGGAATCTCCCGGTATGGTATGGTCGTGCCTCCCTCAACCGCGGCAGCCAGTCCACCCAGGCCTGAGCCCAGGATTAAACCAACCCGCGGCACGAACGGCAGTCGCCCCCGTACCGTGGCAGCAATCTGTTCAATTTCCGTGTAAGAAAAGTATTCAGCCATTGCAATAAATTATAACATGCGCCTATTTTTTAAGATTAACCGCGGCCTGTGGTTGCAGAACCTCGGCAAAAGCCAGAATGGTCCGATCAACCGCCTGGTCATCGATCCAGTAATGGGTCACCAGCCGGAAACGATTGCTGCCGGCGGTTCCCACCCGCACACCACGCACCTCTAGCTGCTCCACCACATACTTTTGTAAGCTAGCTTGCCGCCCGGCGGACAAAACCGTTTCCTCCAGGTTATCCGGCGCCAAGGTAAAGAATACCATATTCGAATAAGGTGTACCCGGATCGAGCAGAATCCCAGGAATCTGCGACAAGCCTGACACCAATCGCCGGGCTCGGGCATGGTCCTCCGCCAACCTGCCTGTCATATGCTCCAACGCCACAATCCCGGCAGCTGCAAGCACACCGGCCTGGCGCATGCCCCCGCCAAGTTGCTTACGGATGCGGTGCGCACGATCGATAAAACTACGCGAGCCGCACAGCACCGAGCCGACTGGGGCGCACAATCCCTTGCTCAGGCAAAAAGTTACCGAATCGGCCGGTCCTGCCAGCTCACGGGCGCTCCGGCCGGTAGCTGCAGCAGCATTGAATATCCGGGCGCCATCCAGATGCAGCTGCAGCCCGTAGCGCGCGGCCAGCTCACCTACCTGGGTAGTGTACTCAACGCTAAGCGCCACACCGCCACAGCGATTATGTGTGTTTTCCAGGCACACCAGGCGCGTCGGCGGGCAGTGTGCATCGTCTGCCCGGATAGCGCGGCGGATATCTTCCAGATCAAGCGTGCCGTCCGGCTGGTTGGGAATCTGGCAAGAATGGACACCTCCCAGGGCCGATATACCTCCTGCCTCGAATAGATAGGTGTGCGATTGTTTCCCTAGAATCACTTCATCGCCGCGCCCGCAGTGAGCCAGCACAGCTGCCAGGTTGCCCATCGTCCCGGAGGCAACGAACAGCCCTGCCTCCTTCCCCAACATTTCTGCCGCCATTTCCTGCAGGCGATTTACCGTCGGATCTTCTCCATAGACATCATCCCCAACGGCCGCGCTGGCCATTGCCTGGCGCATTTCTGGCGTCGGGTAGGAAACCGTATCGGAACGCAGGTCAATGAACTCCATTTTCTACTCCATTCAGGGATTTAGCTGCCGGCCGGGTTTTCGGCCTGGCGCAGGGTTTCCAGTATCTGCAGCAGCTCTGCCGGTAAAGGCGCCTCAAAACTGTGCGGCTGGCTCTCGCCCGGCAGGCGAATGGTCAGCCGCCAGGCATGCAAGAAATGCCGGTCAAGCGGCAGGCTGGGTTTGCGCTGCCCATAAACGGTATCGCCCACGACCGGGCAGCCAACAAAGGCCAGATGCAGCCGGATCTGGTGCGTGCGTCCGGTGACCGGCTTCACTTCCAGCAAACAATGGTTTGCAAATTTCTCTTTGGTCTGGTATTCACTGGTCGCCGCACGACCTTTATCAGGCTGCACCACAGCCATGCGTTTACGCTGCTTTGTATCACGGCCCACCGAGGCTTCGATCCGCCCAGATGGGGTTGGCGGCGAGCCATCCACCAGCGCCAGGTATAATTTTTTCCACTTTTCGCAAGCGGAACTGATCTTGCAGCCAGCGATGTGCCGCGTCGTTTTTTGCCATTAAGATCAGGCCGGAAGTATCTTTATCCAGGCGGTGCACCACCCCAGGGCGCTTCTCGCCGCCTACGCCTTCCAGGTCTGGCGCGTAGCCGAGAGCTGCATGCACCAGGGTCCCGCTAGCATGGCCGGCTGCCGGATGCACGACCATCCCGGCCGGCTTATTGATCACCATCAGCTGGTCGTTTTCAAAAACGATCTGCAATGGGATATCTTCCGGCACCAGGTTGGAGGGCATGACTGGCGGGATCAGCACCTGGATGGCAGCCGGGCGGTCGAGCATCTGGCCTGCCTTATGGGCTGGCACACCATCCACCAGCACCTGGCCGGCCTTGATCAAGCTTTGCAGCCGGGAGCGCGAGAGATCGGGCAGCCTGCTCACCAGGAATTTATCCAGGCGTTCGGCAGACCGGCCGGCGAACTGCAGTTCTACGACGCGCTCACCCGCCATGGGGCTCCTCGGGAAGCGAAGGCTCCCCGTCTTCAGCCGGCGAGGGAGGAGCTGATTTCGGCTTACGCTCCTTCATCCACACCCCAGCAATCATCACCACTACACCCAGCGTGATGCTTGCGTCGGCGACATTCCACACCGCAAACCGGCCTACGGAAACAAAATCGGTTACATAGCCAAATTGAACGCGGTCAATCAGGTTGCCAACTGCCCCACCCAATTCCAACGCCAGCGCCAGGCGCAGAGTCCAATCTTCGCGCGGTACCATGGGGAAGTAAACCATAATGCCGAGGCTAACGATAACTGCCAGGATAGCAAATACCGTACCCATCCCCTGGAACATACCAAAGGAAGCCCCAGTGTTGTGCCAGTGCCAGATGCGTGCATAGGGTTCCAGCCAGGGCCAGGGCGACCACATCTCCAGGTAATCGAGGTTCGTACGCACCAGGAACTTCGTGTATTGATCGAGAAAAACAATAAACCCGGGTAAAAAGTACAGGTATTCAGGGAAATACTTTCTCAAACATTTGCTCCATGAATCGATAGTTAACGTTCCCCCATTGTACCAAAACTCACAGCTTAGCCCCAGGCAGGATGTGACCTAAGGCATCCTGCCCACAAAATCTACCTGGTGGGCGATATACACCAGCTCCCCGTCCAACACCTGCCGGTGCCGCCGGTCTATCCAGTCATCCAACCGGCCGCCCGCCAGCTCCGGACGGCCGGCAAGCGCCTGCTGGACTGTGTGCAGGATGAAATGTAAAAAGTAAGCTTCATCCTGGGGGTATCCCTCTTGCCCTGAGAAAACCACCCAATCCGAAACACCGGCCTGCAGTATCTCTGCCCCTGCAGCCTTCAACTGGCCGAACAGGTGCCGCCCGGCGCGGCTGTCTCCGGCAGGCTTGCCTGCTGTCACCCGCTCATCCATCGTGCGGTGGTACAGTTCCTGGATCAACGCATCGAGCTGCGGATCGATCTCCGGCTCAAACACGGTCATGCCGTCAAAATTGATTGTGAAGTAGAAGAGCCCACCCGGCCTGAGCAGATGCAGAATTATCGGCAGAGTGGACGGAATATCGACCAGATCCAGGAAGGCATTGGCAATCAGCAAATCATAGGTACCTGCCGCCTCCACGAACTCAAACAGGTCGGCCGCCAGGAAGCGGATTTCCAACAGGCGCTCATCTGCCTCAATCGCCAGGTCGTCGCCGGCATATACCCGGCGGATATCCGGCTGCTGCCTGGCCCAGTTATCCAGGCGCTGCCAGGCAGCCACCATGTTATCCATATCCGCATCCAAGGCCGTGTATGCCGCATAATCCAGCAGCCCCCAGTCCCATGCACGTTCGATCATTGTGCCGATGCCCGCCCCAATCTCCAGCACCTGAAGTGGGCGCTCACGGCTGGATGGCGGCAAGCTTTCTCTCAGCGATTGCCACACGACGCGGTTGAGAGCGCGATCGTCGATGCTTTTTTTGGCCGCCAGGTAGCGGGTGAAGGAGTACGGTTGAGGTAAGCTCATCGGATTCTATCCCTGGTGATATACTAAATCCTGTAAAAATGAACGGATCGCCTGGCCGGTTTGCTCCCAGGTGGGGTGCGCCAGGTATCGGCGCCGGGCGGCAATCCCCATCCCGGCCAACAACCGGCGATCGTTAAGCAACAGTCGCAGGCAGTTAGCCAGGCTGTCCGGATCTTCTGCTGGCACCAGGAAACCCTCCCGCCCGTGACTGAGGATCTCCCCGGCTGCCCCATCCCTGCCGGCTATGGCCGGTAAGCCAAAGCCCATCCCTTCCAGGTAGACAATCCCAAAACCTTCATAGGAGGACGGGACCGCCAGGACCTGACGCGCTTTCAGGATTTCCGCCAGCGTGCTGCCATCCACTTTGCCCATAAATCGCACCCGTCCGGCCAGGCCGGACTGCTGCACGCGCAGCTGCACGGCCTGCGCATAGCGCCGGTCGACCTCCAGGCTGCCCACTACCTGCAAGTCCCAATCCTGTGCCGCCAGCCCCTCCAGCGCCGAGAGCAGCACATGCAGTCCTTTGCGCGGGATCAGGTTCCCCAGAAACAGGATGCGCAATGGGCCGGGCTGCTCTGCCCGGGCTTCAATTGCAGAGTCTGAGATCTCTGGTTTCAGCCGGTCGCCGGCCGGGTAAGCCACCAGCGACGGCCGGTGCAAACCTCCACTCACCTGGTCGACCACCTGCTGCGTCGTCCGGCTGTTATACACAAAACCACCCACACTGTTCAGATAGCTGACCTCTACCCGGCGGTAAAAAGCATTCTGCCATGCAGGGCGCAGCTCGCTGGAGCGCAGGTGGTGCACAATAGATACAATGGGATAACGGGCACCCGGCTTGATGCGGCGATTCATCCAGAGCAGTGAAGGATGATTGAGCTCATCCTGGATCAGCAGGTCCACCTGCAACCCCTCCAGGCGGCGGAATAATGCCGCCGAAAAGTTATCCCCCAGGTGGAGGGCATAGTTGCGCCAGGGCAGGCCGATCACCTCCACCCGGTCGCCCTGGCGGCGCAGAGTATTCGACCAGCATGCGGTCATACAGATACCCGCCGGACACCGTATCCAGGCTGCCATAGATAACCAGACCAATTTTCATTTATCTGGGATGATCAACGCCAGGACGTCCAACATTTACCTGGCCAGCCGGTAAGCCGCCCAGGCAATCTCATTCTCCCACAGCCTGATGGTGACCGCCGCCAGGTTTTCAGCCTGGATTTTCGCCGCCAGCGACAGGCACAGGATGCGGCTAAAATGCTCGATGCTGGGGTTTAGCCCTGCAAACTCCGGTAAGTCGTTAAGCAGCCCATCACGGTAATGCGCCACCAACCCCTCCAGAGCATTTTCGATATCCACAATATCGACCAAGTATCCGTGCCGGTCCAGGCTTTCCCCTTCTAGCCGCACCTCGACCTGGTAGTGGTGCGCGTGGGGCGCGTTTTCTGCCCCCCAATCCCCGCCAATTAAATAATGACGGGCAATAAAATCTCGCTTTACGGCTACGGTATACATGCTTTATCTGTCCTCCATATTCGGTTCTCCGTTGTACTCCAGCACCACCTGGATCGTCTGCTCCGGTCGCTTGTCCAGCAATTGGTACGCTTCTGCTGCGCGATCGAATGGGAAACGCTGTGTCGTCAGCCGGCTGGGGTGCAAGCGGCGGATCATCTCCCAGGCAACCTGGTATCGGCGCTGCTTGGTCCAACGACCACTCAATTCGGGCGCCAACGTACTCACCTGGCTGCTGATCAGGCGCAGGCGGCTGCGGTGAAAATAGCCGCCCAGGTCGAGGGAGGCCCGTTTTTTTCCATACCAGGAACCCACCACCACCCGGCCGGCAAAGCCTGCCGCCAGGATGGCGCTGTCCAGTGTCTCCGGGACTCCGCTCAATTCGTAAACCAGGTCGGCGCCTGCAGGCAGATCTGCCTCCGTCCAGAGGTTACCTTGCAAGGCTCCCGGGTCCAGGCTGGCATGCGCTCCCAGCTGCAACGACCACTGCCGGCGCAGCGGAAAGCGGTCCAGAGTGACCAGCCGGTGCAGCGGAAACCAGCCGAGCAGTGCCGTGGTTAACAACCCGACAACGCCCTGGCCAAAGACCACCACTTCTTCACCCAGCAGCGGCCGGCCGTCCATCACCAGGTTCACGGCAGTTTCCATATTGGGGAAAAACACAGCGTCTTGCAGCGGGATATCCACCGGGATTGGCACAAGCGCTTCCGCTTTAGCCAGGAATGCGCTCGCATGCGGATGGAAGGCAAACACGTTACACCCCAGCCAGACAGGATCAACCTGCGCGCCGATCTCCACAACCCTGCCTACCAGGCAATATCCATAAGAAAGCGGGTAGCTGAACTCGCCCGCCAAGTCTTCGATAGTTGCATCAACCGCCAGGTTTTCGGGAAACTGGCCGCGATAAATCAGCAGCTCGGTGCCGGCGCTGATTCCCGATAGCAGCGTCTGTACCAACAGCTCTCCCGGTGCGGGGTGCGCCAGCGGCATCTCCTCCAAGCCAACGACACCCGGAGCAGAAAAATAGAGCACCTTGCGCTTATCGATCAAATTCGAGCTCTCCCCAGGCAATTATATCTTCCCCCAGCCGCATTGTCTCCATTTTTGGCATTCGGGGGAAATCCCGCCCGGCAAACGCCCCGCTCTCGACCACCGGCAGCCCGCCAATGAAACAGGGCGCAATCGTGACCACCGCCTGGTCGGCCATCCCCTGTGCAAGAAAACTGGTGATCACCCCGGCGCCGCCCTCCACCATCAGGCTGCCCACACCGGCATTGGCCAGTTGGGTCAACATAGCCGCCAGATCGACACCCCCACGATCATCCTGCGGGCAGTCCAGCAGGCGAGCGCCGGCAGCTTCCAGCGCCAGGCGCTTCTGAGGGTCACCGCGTGAAGTTGTTGCCACCCAGGGTTTACGGTCCTGTCGCTGCAGCAACCTGCAATTCAACGGCAGGCGCAGCCGGCTGTCCAATATAATTGGGATCGGGTTCGGCCCCTGCACCTCGCGCACGTTCAACAGCGGGTCGTCCGCCAGCACTGTGCCTATCCCGACCAGGAGCGCATCATGCGTTGCTCGCAGCCGGTGAGTCAGCACCCGCGCGTCGGGACCGCTCAATAAATACGGTTCCCCTCGCCGGTAGGCCAGGCTTCCGTCGAGGCTCTGCGCATAGCACAGGCTGACCCTGGGCCTGCCTGCCGCCGATCTCTGCAGGCGACCTTGGGCCAGCCAGGCTTCAATGCGATCCATTCTTGCGTGAATCAGATGGCAATGAGGGCGCTACCAGGTCCAGCAGGTGGTGCATACGCTGGGCCTTGGTGAAAAGATACTGATAATTATCGGCGTTCACCGTCGACTCCACCGGGACGCGCTCGGTGACCTGCACGCCCAACTGCCGCAGGTGGTTGATCTTGAGCGGATTGTTGGTCAGCAGCCGGATCGACTGTACTCCCAGGTCTGCCAGAATCCCAGCCGCCATCGTATAGTCCCGTTCATCGGCCTGATGGCCTAACAGCAGGTTGGCCTCCACCGTGTCATAACCCTGATCCTGCAGGTTGTAAGCCCGCAGCTTGTCCAGCAAACCGATGCCGCGCCCTTCCTGGCGCAGGTATACAATCACTCCGCTGCCTGTGGCTGCAATCGCCTGCATGGCATAACGCAGCTGCTCCCCGCAATCGCAGCGCCGCGAGCTGAGCACATCACCGGTAAAACACTCCGAATGCACCCGCGTGAGCACATGGCTTTGCCCTTGCAGGTCGCCCATCACCAGCGCCAGGTGTTCTTTGTGATCCAGATCGCTGGTATACAGATACAGTTGAAACTCACCCAGATCGGTCGGCAGACGAGCACTTACTCTTCTCACAATCTTATTTTCGTCCATATCACACACTCAACTTCCAGTATATATTAACTCTCCTGGCGGCCATCCAGGAACAATAGAACCACCAGAACAACCTCGATGCCCTTGGTGATCCAACCCAGCGTCATCCCCTTATCCCCAATGGCCACCCACGCCAGGATGGTAACCAGTGTATAGGCGATAAACCCCCACCTAACGAGCTTATGGTACCTCTGGAACAAGCCAACCGGCAGGAAATACAGCCCCAGGAAGGTCAGATAACCCAGTGCATTCAACAAGAACATCACATCCGGGAACAAAAGGGATGCGTGGATGGCAGCTGTGGCCAGCGCCAGCAGGATGATCGCAATCTGGATAGGGGTGATCTTGGATTTCATGATTAGCCTCCTGAAAAATAAAACTTGAGTGGTTAATCCGCCGGCGCTGACGAGACAGACAGGCGCTTTGCCTGGGCTGATAGCCTGGCGCCAATCCCCATGCCCGTCAGTGCGAAGACCAGGTCGCGTGCCCGGATCAGCAGGCTGACACTGATGCCCAGGGCGGGATCCAATCCAATCGACTGCATCGCCAGAACCTGCCCGGCTTCCAACGCCCCCAAACCTCCGGGGAGCGGGGTCAAGAATGCCAGGCGCGCCGCCGTCAACGCCAGGATGGTTTGCACGAGAGTCAGTTCCACCCCAAATAGCCGCACCATCAACCAGTATTCAGCGACCATCAGCACCCAGGTCAACCCGGAAGCCAGCCCCAGCCAGGCAATCGTCGCCGGTTTACGCTGTAGCAAGTCGGCTGCCTGCTGCTCGGCCGAAGCCACCGAGGCAGCCAATCGACTCAGACGAGGCAGCCGTCCGAGCAAGCCAGACAGAGGCATTCGCCCCGACCAGATTGCCAGCAAGTAGATCACCGGCAGCAGAAGCAATCCCGCCAGCCAGGCAACCGCGCGCGGGTCTACCGGTCCTCGTCCATCGAATACGCCCGCCCGCAATACGATGACAATGCCCGCCAGTAGAAACGTGAAATTGGAAAGCACTTCAAACAGCTTATCCAGGGCTACGGTGGTCAGTGCCGTAGTCCCGGGAACCTGGTGGCGCCTGTTCAGCCAATAGACCTGCAGCGGCTCGCCGCCAAACTGCTGGCCGGGGGTAAAGTAGCTGATCGAGAAGGCAGACAGTCGATAAGCCGCCAGCCACAGGGCATTCACCCGGCTGCCAAAAGCCCGCAAGGTGATCCAGCTGCGGCTGCCGAACAATATCACAATCACCACATCCAGCAAAAACAGCCCCAGCAGCCCCAACGGATGGAGCTCACTCAGCAGCTGCCATACCGCATCGAAAGGTACCGTCCGCAGTGCCCACCATACCAGGATCGGCAGGGCGGCCAACAACAGCAGAAGACCAGGTTTAGCCAGGCGCTTCATGGGGACTCCCTATCGGCTTGCGGGATGCCTGTTTTTCACCGATCCGGCGGTAGATCAAAACATCCTCCGGCTTCCAGACCGAGTACGGCCCACTGCCCAGCAGCACGATAGCGACATAATCAACCACCATCAGGTACTGCGCCAGGGTCAGCGACGCTTGATTCTGATGGATCCCAAGGATCAGCAGCCCGATCACCGCAGCTATGCGGGCGGCAAAGCCGAAGGTTACCGCCAGGATCGCACCAATTTCCAGCATAAGGATCACCATCGGGATAGGCATCGACCAATCCAGGGATTGCGGTCCTTGGGTCAGGGCAGCAACTGCCAGCACAGGCAGCGCCAGCCTCAAGGCCAGGGGTACGCCCACCGTCAGCGCCCGGCTCATCCACGGCGCCAACGCCGTCTGCCGGCGTATGACACCGCTAACCCACAGCCAATCGCGCAGGAAGCCCGCCAGGAACGGCAGAGCAAATAATCCTGCGGCAAACCAGGTACCCGGCGGCGCAAAGACCGGCAAAAGCAGGGCAGCCACCAAGCACATCTGCCCACTGGCCAATACCCGCCGGCTGGTGCTGGGCGGCAGGTCATAAACCGGTTTGCTCAACCTCCGCAGAATCCAAATTCCGGCCACAAAGAGATAACGCGCAAAGGCTACCAACAGATACCAGGCAGGCGCCTGGCCGTACTGTACGATCAGGACCCCCGCCACCAGCACACCGTAGCCATCAAAGCTCATCTCCAGGATTTCTCCCAGACGTGTGGCGCGGCCGCTTCTACGGGCCAAATATCCATCCAGGAAATCGGTCAAGTCTGACAGGATGTACAGAATGCCTGGCATCCAGGCCAGCCAGCCCGGAGGCCAGGGGGAAAACAAAAAGCCCACGCATGCCGATACCAGCACGCCGCGCAGCAGGGTCAGCAGGTTGCCCGGCCCCAAGGATGGCAGCAGGGTGCTTTCCCCCGGGCGGTGGTTATGCTTGAGATCGCGTCGGAAGACAGTGATGGGATAAAGAATAGCCGCCGCGGACAGCCCCAGCCAGCGTAGTGCATAGACCGGTTCCCAGGTGGCGCGTAAAATAAGATAAACACCCGCCAGAAAGGCCAGGCAAAATATGACATACGCCCACCAGCGCCGGTGTAAAGCGGAAATATTGGCGGTGTAATCTTGTGATAACAGACCCATATTGGTATGATTCTACCATCCAACGGTCTGGCTGGATTAATTTATGAGAAGAAATTCAAGCTAATTACCCCCCTGGGATAACAACCCCCACAGGCCTTACAGATCTCGGCGATTGAAGAGCAATACCGCCAGCGACATGATGCCCACCAGGAATAAAAATGCATACAGGATCATGGCGTTGCTGGGGTAAGAGCCGTACGAGAAGGGCGAGACACCCAGCGCCGTCATAATTGGCGATTGCATCTCGTGTGCCGCCCGCTTCCAGAGTGCCTCGCTGGGCAGGATCAGGCTGGTGATCACACCGATATTTATCGCCGTCTGGCTGGCGCTGCCGCTTTGGATAACCGAGCCGATTTGCTCGATCCAACCACCGATGAAGGCAACTCCGTACAACCCAAACACCAGCACGCCGTTCGCCAGGGTCGAAAGTCGGGTGCCCCCCAACAATGACACGCTCAGCAGGATCAGCATATTCAACCACATCAGGCCCAGGGCAGCCACAGGGTTGGGCGAGATGTACCCCGAGCGCAAGTAAATGTAAACCATCACGCCGCCGCCCATCAGCAGCAGGTACAGCGTGATCATCCCTGTAAAACCGATCCACTTGCCCATCAGAATCTCCCAACGGCGCACCGGCTTGGACACCAGGGTCTGGATGGTACCGGAGTTGATCTCCCCGGAGACAGTGTCCACCGAGGTGAGCACCGTCATCATGACCGTCAGGAAATTAACCACGTACATACCCGCCATAAGCAAGAAATTAAACATTTCATTAAACTGAAGAATGTTTGGAGACCCAAACTCCCGTTCGGCCTCTCGCAGGATGAAATGGAATCCCAGGCCGAATACCAGCAGGAAAGCCAACCCCAGCACCAATCCTGCCAGCAGGATCTTACGGCGGGAAGCTTCACGGAAAGTCAGCCGGGCGATAGTCCACATGTTCACAGGCCACCATCCGTGCCGACAATCTCGATAAACAGGTCTTCCAGAGAGACATGCTTGGGCGATATTGCATACACATCCACACCATGTTCGACCAGGTAGCGGTTGACCGATGGAAGGTCCACTTCTCCAGCCAGCGTCAGGCTGAGGTGGTCGCCGTCCTGGCGGACGTTAGCGCTCCAGCGGCGCAAGCCAGCCATGATCTCGTCCGTCATGCCGCGTGCCCGGATCTCCACGCTAAGCTCGCCCTCTACCAGCTGCTGCAGTGGGCTGGTATGGATCACTTCGCCATGTTTGATGAAAGCCACCCGATCGCAGGTAATCTCTACCTCGCTAAGTAAGTGAGAATTCAGGAAGACCGTCGTGCCGCCCTGTTTCAGCTCCCGGATGATATCTCGCACCAGGCGGCGGCCAACCGGGTCCAGCCCGGAGGTCGGCTCGTCCAGGATGACCAGCGCCGGCCGGTTGAGCAGTGCCTGGGCCAGCCCAATGCGCTGCAGCATGCCTTTGGAAAACTCGCGCAGCTTCTTATCCCGGTGCGGAGTCAACCCCACCAGTTCCAGCAGCTCATCGATGCGCCGGTGGCCGTTCTGGCGTGGGATGCGGTACAGGTCGGCATGCAGCGCCAGGAATTCCTGCGCGGTCAGCCAATCATGGAAGCGGAAATGCTCCGGCAGGAAGCCGATCCGGCTGCGCACCTGGGGATTGCCAAAGGGCAGCCCAAACAGCAAGGCCTCGCCGCTGGTGGGCGCAATCAGGCTGAGCAGCATTTTGATCGAGGTCGTCTTGCCGGCGCCATTCGGGCCCAGGAAGCCGAACACCTCCCCCTGCTCTACTGTCAGAGTCAGGTCGCCTACGGCAACTTTTTCGCCGAAAACTTTCCTCAGGCTGCGAGTTTCAATCGCGGGGGTGGTTGCATCAGCCATAATATGCGAAGTATACCGGTAAATTCAAATCTCGTCTCAAGAAATCGCTGAGGATAACACAGGGGGCCAGGTCAATCCCTGGCCTCCCTGTATCAATAATGGTCAATTCGACTTACAAGACTACTGATAGCAACGAGCGGTCATCCGTCTTCCGTCGTCGGTCTACTTCAGCCCACTCGCAATCTGCAATCCTTTATCCGGACTGCCATAGCCATTCAGGCTGTAGATGATCCCATCTTTGACCCACAGCAGAATGTACGAGCCATAGGCCGGGTCGTAGGCTTGCTGAAATCAGCGTGCCGTTCACACCATCCACGACCACATCCTGATAGGTCATATCATTGTAAGGTATCGGCAGGACAAACGTAGTCGTCCAATCCACCGTGCTGGCGTAGCGGGCAGCGTCTTCCTCGCTCAAACCAAGCAGCTGCAGATAAGCCTGTCCGAGCTGGGTGATATCCAGGCCTTCCGGCGCGCTGACCGACGGGCTGGGCAGCTGGGTAAAAGTAATGCAGGCGTCCTGCATCCATGGCTTTGTCTGCGGCATGTCCGGATCCTGGCCTTCAACCAGGGGGGCGACTTCCGGTTTGCATTCACCAAAGTATGCCGTCACCTGCCTGGGCATCTCCAGCGTCACCGGTTGTCCCTGCAGCAATTCCGGCAGATCAATCTCAGGCTTGCCGATGGCATCGAATATGGCCTTCAGCCGCGGCAAATCGACCAGGAAAGTTGCCCGGCCGCCTGGCTGAACATCGAAGTCGCCATCCGGCGCCTGTTCGGGCATGCGTACGTTAAAGCCGGCAATACCGCCGGCCTCTGCTGCACTGCCGGCCATTTGGAATTCGCCAAATTGCTCGAACTGGACGTCATCGGAGAGCAAGGATTCAATCTGAGCCGCCGCCTGGTCACTCATACCCATTGTCTGGGGGTCGAATCGCACCACGGCAATCTGCTGGACACGGAACAGAGCCAGGAAGCTATTCGCCGCTGCCCGCACCTGCGGGAAAGCCAGCGAGATGGCCAGCAGTACCACCAGCGTCAGTCCCACCCATACTGGGCGAAGTCCCCTGGAAAAGATTTTGTTTGTCATCGTTTGTTTCTCCTGTTGTGCTTGTATGGCGGATGCAAAGCGCTTTCGTCCGGCATCCGCATGGACAGGGCTGTTGTGCGAGTCGACCTGGGTTGCAGTCAGCTGCAGGCCTACTTCCCGGCTGAGTATTGCCAGGTTATCGGCCCTTTCACGACAGGCTGCGCAGCTCGCCAGGTGTGCTTCTATCTGGGAGGAGCGGTCCATGTGCAGCTCCTGGTCCTGGTAGGCCCGGATTTCTCCATCTTTCAGGTGCATATTCTCCTCGCTTCCCGCCCGCCAATCCGGCGGATCAACCCTGGTTCTTCCGTCGATAGCGCCGGGCAAAATCCGCTTCTGCCCTGGCCAACAAAGTACCGACCGATCCTGGCGCAACCGAGAGGGCCTGGGCAACCTCGGCATAGGACAGCCCAGACTGGCGCAGGATCAACAGCTGCGCCGAACGGGGCTTCATCTCCGCCAGGATCGCCTGCACCTGCTGCATCTCCTGGCTGCGCTCCAGCGCTCCTGCCGCGTCGTCAACCTGGCGCTCCAGGGCATCCTGGATGACGGCCTGGGTCTCGTAGTAAGTGCGCCGCTTTCGGGAGCGCAGTGCGTTCAACCCCAGGTTTGTCCCCACACGGTACAACCACCCGCCCAATTGTGGACCTGTCTGGGCCGGCGGGCGATTGTGCAGCTGAAGGAATACCTCCAGAGCAATGTCTTCCGCCTCCGTCCAATCGCCCACAATCCGATAGATGACGGCACACACCGGCTCCCAATATTGCTGAAAGACGGCATCAAAATCGAGCCCGGTTTGCACAGCAGACGGGTCGTCAGCCCGCCGGTTGGCAGCTGGTCTGCGCTTGTAAAAGTTCATCCTGAAGGTGGTTTCACTCATCGGCCGGTGATTTCATATAGAAAACACCGGCCGGCATGGTTTTGTGACACTGAAAATCAAGGTGTCTGATTCATCGCCCAGATGATCCGCAGACCATCCAGGGTCAGCCAGGGCGCGATGATCTCGATGATATCAGTCTCCCTGGCGATCAATTCCGCCAATCCCCCCGTAGCGATCACTTTAGTCTCGGCGCCCAATTCCTGGCGGAAGCGCTTCACCATGCCCTCCACCAGCGCCACGTAACCGAAGAGCAGGCCAGACTGCATGGAGTGCACGGTGTTGCGCCCGATGGCATGCGGCGGGCGCTGCAGGTCAACGCGCGGCAGCTTGGCCGTGCGCAAGAACAGCGCTTCTGCGGCGATGCCAATCCCGGGTGCAATCGCCCCGCCCAGGTAATCCCCTTCCTTTGATATTGCATCGAAAGTAGTGGCGGTGCCGAAATCCACCACGCAGGCCGGACCACCATACAGGCGCTGCACAGCTGCCGCGTCGACGATGCGGTCGGCCCCAACCGCACGTGGGTCTTCATAACGGATGCGCACGCCGGTCTTGACGCCGGCATCCACCACCAGCGGTTCCTGTTCCAGGTAGCGCCGGCAGGCATCCACAACCCTTCCCGTCAGCGGAGGCACCACCGAGGCCAGGCACACCCCACTCAGATCGCTGTTCGATTTCCCGGCATGGGACATCAGCCCGACCAGCTGCAAGCCGAACTCGTCCGGCATACGCTCGTGGTCGGTCGCTAACCGCCAGCGCGGACCTAGCTCATTGCCTGCATATAAACCCAATGTAATATTGGTATTGCCAATATCTATCGTCAGCAGCACGGTTCGCCTCCATGGGATTGAGCTTGTAAAACTCGATTCCGTTCATCCACCAAAATGATCCTGGGATCCCAAACTTCCGGCACCGGTTCCGCCACCTGGGCATAAGCCATCACAATAATATGATCGCCTACCGCCGCCAGCCGGGCTGCCGCCCCATTTACCTGCACCACACCTGTCTCGGGCTCTCCGGCAATCAGGTAGGTCTCAAAGCGAGCGCCATTCTCCACGTTGACTACCTGCACCATTTCGTATTCCCGCATGCCACAGGCTTCCAGCAGCGTCCGGTCGACCGTCAGGCTGCCGTTGTAGTGCAAATCCGCGGCAGTCACCACCGCGCGGTGAATTTTCGCCCGCAAAAAGGTTCTAACTATTGTCATCAGCTACCTCTAATCACTATCCAAAACGTCTGATCCCAACGATCCAAATCCCTAGTCCCCAATCACCAGATTGTCAATCAAGCGCGTCTTCCCGACATAGACTGCCATTGATAGCAGTGCCCGGCCCGTAAGCAGGCCGTCAATCTCCTGCAGTGAATCGGGATCGGCACAGGACACGTATTGCAGGCGCGCCAGCGGCTCTGCCTCGATCAAGTTCGTCATCACCGCCCGCAGCTTCCCGGCATCCCGCTCGCCGGCTGCATAGGCCATTCCGGCTGCCTGGAGCGCCCGGGAAAGCACCCGGGCAGCCATGCGCTCATCAGGATCCAGATAGACGTTGCGGCTGGACATGGCCAGCCCGTCCGGCTCGCGCTGGATCGGGCAGATCACAATCTCCAGGGGAAAGTTCAGGTCCAGCGCCATACGCCGGATAACCGCTGCTTGCTGGGCATCTTTCTGCCCAAAAAAAGCCTTGTCCGGTTGAACTGCATTGAATAACTTGGCCACCACTGTCGCCACGCCCCGGAAGTGTCCAGGGCGCATGGCGCCCTCCAGCGGCGCGGCCACCTGCTCTACGGTGATCCAGCTCTGGTAACCGGGAGGGTACATCACTTCCGGCGTAGGCGTCCACACCAGGTCAACGCCGGCCGCCTGGAGCAACTCCAGATCCCTTGGCAGGTCGCGCGGGTAAGTGCTCAAATCCTCTTTAGGACCGAACTGGCTGGGGTTTACGAAAATGCTTACAACCACACTGGCGCATACCGTGCGGGCTGCCTGCACCAGCGACAGATGCCCTGCATGCAAAAATCCCATGGTCGGCACCAGGCCCACCGGCCCAGGCAGCCGGCGCCGAGCTTCTCGCAATTCAGCTAATGTTGTGATGGTTATCATTACCCTTTGCCTTCACCAGTTGCCACATCACCCGGTTGAGCGGAGTGGGCACGCCGATCTGCTCTCCCAGGCGCACAATCTCTCCACAGATCGCATCGATTTCGGTTGGCCTGCCATTGCGGATATCCTGCAGCATCGACGAGTGGTTGGCCGCCGTGCGCTGCGCCACGTACTCCGCTGCGCTGCCCGGATTTTCATAATGCAGCTGGACGCCCAGGGCATTGGCCAGCGCAGCCGCCTCACCGGCCAGTTCAGCCATCAGGCTGCGGGTCTCCGGGTGGTCGAGCAGCTCTCCATTCGGGATTTCCAGCAGCGCCGTCAGTGGGTTTATAGCGGCATTGATCACCAGTTTACCCCATAACAAGGCCCGGGCATCGGCCACATTCTCCACGCGAAACCCGGCCTGCTTCAGCAGATCGCCCAGCGGTTCCAATCCGGGCGTCCCATTCAAAGCGATCACCCCCTCGCCCGCCGGGACGACTCGACCCGGGGCGAGCAGGGTTGCCCCGCTGGTGGTCACGCCCAGCGCCACTCTGCCGGAGCCCAATGCCAGCAGCAATTTCTCGCGGTTTCCCAGGCCATTCTGCAAGGTAAGAGCCAACCCGTTAGATGCCAGGCATTTGACCAGGCGCTGTCGCGGCGCGTTCCGTCTGCCAGGACTTCACCAGCACCAGGGCATACTTTGCAGGCTCGCAGGCCTGCCCCTCACGGATGACCTGCACCGGGTACGCCCGGGAGCTGCCATCCGCCTGCACCAGGCAAACGCCGTTTTTCTCCAGCGCATCCAGCCCGGCTGGCCAGGTACCGGTCATCGCCACGCTTATTCCCGCCCCGGCCAGGCGTGCCGCGAACAGGCAGGCCATCGCCCCGGTACCGGCAATCAAAATATTAGGATTAATGTTTTTCATTTTATTGAGCTCCTTTCCCCCGCTATGACTCCCCCACCAACTCCAGGAGCTCCTGCCACTCCGCATCGGGCATCTCCACGCTGTGCTGCTCTTCTGGGAATGCGCCGTTTTCGACCTCGGCACGATATTCGCTAAAGGCACGCTGCCATCTCGCCGTGCAGATCGGCGTACTTCTTGACAAATTTTGGAGTGAAGCGGTCGAACAGGCCCAGCAGATCGTGGGTTACCAGCACCTGGCCATCACAACCTGCGCCGGCGCCGATACCGATCGTCGGGATAGACAGCCGCCGCGAGATCAGGCTCGCCAGTCGAGCCGGGACCGACTCCAGCACCAGGCTGAAGCAGCCGGCTTCCTCTAAAATCTGCGCATCCTGCAGCAGGCGGCGGGCGGCTTCGGCATCCCGTCCTTGCGGGCGGAATCCGCCCAGCTGGTGCACACTCTGCGGAGTCAGCCCCAGGTGGCCCATCACCGGGATGCCTGCCAGGACAATCTGGCGCACCGCATCGGCGCGCTCCCGGCCGCCTTCCAGCTTGACAGCGTCCATGCCGCTCTCCTGCAGAAAGCGGCCGGCATTGCGCACAGCATCGCTGACCTCCGCCTGGTAGGACATGAAGGGCATATCCCCCACCAGCAGGGCATAGCGTGCACCCCGGCTGACCGCCCGGCAGTGGTGCAGCATGTCTTCCATGGTTACCGGCAGTGTATTCTGGTAGCCCAAGACGACCATACCCAGGGAATCGCCCACCAGGATGCAGTCGATCCCGGCCTGATCGATAGCCAGCGCGGTGGGATAATCGTAGGCGGTCAGCATGCTGATCGCTTCGCGGCGCTCTTTCTTGCGGCGAAAGGTCAGCGTGGTAATTTTTTTGCGCCCCTCAGCAGGGGCTGGTGAAGCGGTTGACGCAGCAGACATGGTACCCTCCAGTACGGTAGAGGCCAAACAGGGTCATCGGATGAATTTTCAACACGTCTCGGTCGCTGTGGATCCGAGCGCCTTTATTATGCAGCATTTCAATTAAAAGAGCAAGGGGCGAACCAGTCGGGTCCGCCCCTCGCACACTAGCTCATTGCTTTAGTTGCCACAAGGCGACACGTTGCGCCAGTTCTGCACGGTATCGTTGACAGTCTGAGTGCCGGTCATGCCGTAGCTCAGCGTGAGCTGGCGGTTGCCGATCTCACCGCAACCTGCATCCTTCTCGACATGATCCCAATCGCCCAGGGTGTACTTGTACTCGATCTGGACGCTTTCTTTACCGGTGAAGGTGATCGTCCAATGGGTGGCATCCACCCGGGTCAGGACCACCCCACCCGGGTCCCACTGTGGCATACCGCCATCCAGCCGGTCGAGGAAACCGGCAATGTACACGGACTTGCCGGTTGCATCGGTCGTGGCCGGCACGGTGACGTTGAAGACCAGGGTCACCGTGCGAGCTTCGGCAGTCGCCTCGACTTCATTGGAGTAGCCGGAGCGGTTGAAGGAAGTGTCAACCGACCGGACCACATAGTAATAGGTCAGCGCCTTCCGCCACATTCAGGTCCGCGTAGGCTGTGACGCCGGTCACCAGCGCCAGCGTGGTATACGGGCCGCCCATGGTATCACTGCGCAGGACTTCATAGCCATACAGCGTAGGCGTCGCCGACCACTGCATCCCAGGCCAGGTCGATCCCGGCCGGTGAAGCCGAGGCAACCACCAGGTTCAGCGGAGCGGCCGGTGGTGTGGTGTCTCCGCTGGAGAGCACGGTCAGGTTGCCCGGGTTGGCCGGCAGAGCTCCCGTTGGAACAGGGCCATTCAGGTCGGCATACAGCCAGTCGCTGGCCGTTGGTGGTGCTGTAGCGGTAGACATAGTCGAAAGTTCCAACCGCCTCCGGCAGCAGGCTGGCCATGAACTCATCGTTGTTGCCCGCATTGACATTGAAGCTGGCATCCACCCAGGTCCAGGCCGGGTTGCCATCCGGGTTGCTGCCATCGGGCCCAAAACCAAGCTGCGCCGCAAAGGGTTGGGGTGGGGCCAGGCTGGTTGGTCACGCCGTCGATCCACACCTGCCCATAAGCGGTATCCGTGCGGTTGACCGCGCTGATGGTATGGTTCATCGTGGGCGGCCACTGCAGGTTCGCCCAGCCGATGGTCAGGTGCGGCATGCCGCTGGCTTCGTTGGAGTAGGCGCTCTCATTGCCGGCGGCCATCCAGGGCGGTCACCACGTAGTAATAGGTCTTGGCGTTGCTCAGACCGGTATCGGTGTAAGCTGGTCCCTGCCAGGGGCGAAGCATTCAGCTTGACCCAGCCGCCGCCGCTGAGCGGGCTGCGGTACAGGTTGTAGCCGGCGGCTCCCATCACAGCATTCCAGGCCAGGCTGAGCTGGCCATTGCCCTCGTTGGTTACCATCAAGTTCGGTTGGGGCAGCCGGCGGCATCAGATCCACCGGGCCGGAGAGCAGCAGCACGGCGCTCCACGGGCCGATCGTACCATTGATCTCGCCATCATCTACCGACAAGCGGGCCGGTCATTCCGCCGCCAACCGCATAGGCCACGTTCAGCACCAGGCCATCCGGCAGGTAACCGGCCACCGGGATGGCGCCGGATTGCGGCGAATTGCTGCGGTTGATGATCACCACCGCCGCCTGGCTGGTCGTCTTGCGCCCGTAGGCCACCACGCCTGAGGCATCATCAGCCAGCAGGACACGGAAATCGCCGTGCGTCAGGACAGTGTTGGTCTTGCGCAGGTTGGCCAGGATCTGATAATGGGTGAACATAGCCTGGTCCGGCGATACCGCCCAGGTCCGTCCAGGGATAGGTGCGCCGGTCGTCCGGGATCGTCATCGCCGGTCGACGCCAACTTCGTCGCCGTAGAAGACGGTCGGCGCGCCGGGCACGGTGAACTGGATCAGCGAGGCAATGCGCTGGCGCTTCTTGCCATCGGCCACGTTGGCAGCATTCAGCTCTTTTTCGGCAGTGGTTTCAATGCCGGGAGTGAGCGTCCACAGCAGGCGTTCGGTGTCATGGCTGTCCAGCAGGTTCATCAGAGAGAAGTAAGCCGCATCCGGATAATCTTCGCGGATCGAGAGCAGGCGGGCGGCAAACTCGGAGGGGGCAATGATGCGCCCGCTGTCGCCAAAGCCCTTCGAATCAAATGGGCCGGGGGTAAGCAGGCCGATCACGGCATCGCGCAGGCGGTAGTTCATGGTGGTGTCCGCCCGGTCGCCGCGCAGGATGCGCAGCAGGGTGCTGTCCTTCTGCCAGGTCTCGCTGATGATCAGGGCATCGCTCTTGGTGCCTTTGACCACGCTGCGGAAGGTCTCCCAGTAGCCGGCCGGGAAGGAGGAATCGCCCATCACATCCATGCGCCAGCCGCCCGCGCCCTGGTTCAGCCAGTAGCGTGAGACACTGTTCGTGTCGGTCAGGAAGTAATCCTGGACCTCGGGCAGGGTCTTGTTGATCACCGGGATGCTGTCAAAGCCAAACCAGCCGTCGTAGGTGGCGCTGTCCGGACTGCCGTTGCTGTCAACGCAGACGCCGGTACCCAGCGGCACATCCTGGAAGTAGAACCAGGTCCGGTAGGGTGAGCTCAATGACTCGCAGGCGCCTACCTGAGCATAAGTGATGGTAGCGGTCGAAGAACGGGCTGTCGGAGGACAGGTGATTGAACACGCCGTCCAGCACGATGCGCATACCGCGCTGCTGGGCATGCTTGACCAGGTTTTCCCAATCTTTCTGGGTGCCGAAGTACGGATCGATCTTGTAGTAATCCTGGGTATCGTAGCCGTGGTTGGAAGCCGCGTCGAAGATCGGGTTGAAGTAGAGCGTGTTCACACCCAGCGACTGCAGGTAATCCAGGTACTGGTCGACACCCTTCAGGTCGCCGCCCATGTAATCGCGGCCGCGCGGGCCTTCTTTGAGTCGGGCTCCAGTCGGGCGGGGTAGTATCGAAGCGCCAGGGGCAGTTGGTGACGCCATCGGCATAGTTGCGGCAGTAGCCTTCCGGCAGGGTGCCCCAGGGCAGGCGCAGCACCGGGTCGTCGTAGCGGATATCGCCGGTATTGGCGTTGTTGTTTCGGCGCCCGTCGCGGAAGCGGTCCGGGAAGATCTGGTAGATGAAGGCCGATTTCGCCCAGTTCGGCGCGGTGAAGGCCGGATCGTAGACCATCAAGGCGAAGCTGTTATCGACCGGATCATCGCTCATCGCGCCCAGGCCGCCATCCAGGGCAGCTGTGTTATCGGCATAGTAGTCGGTATCGCTGCCGTCGGTGACGATGAAGCGGTACCACAGGTTATTGGGAACCGCATTCGGCAGGGTGGCTTCCCAGAAGTCGCAGGTCCAGATCTAGACCTGGCTCGTAGCAGGCCACATCGGCAGCCGCCAGGGCCATCGGCAGAACCTGCTGACCGTTGGCGTTGAGGTCGTACACGCGCAGTTTGACCGCGGTCACATCGTTGTGGTAGGTGCGCAGGCGCAGCGTGACCGGTGTCCCGGCGGGGACCGCCCCGCCCGGCGTGCGGTAGAGCAGGTCACGCGAGTCGTGGCGCACGCCATCCCATTCCACATTGTTATCCTGATTGGGTCCGGTGCTCACCACAGTCACCGTGGGAATCTTTGTGGTGCTATCCCAGTAGAAGGTCACCAGGTAGCCCACGCCCGGCACATTGAACTGGACATTCGGGCCGTCTGGCACGCCGCCAACGCCATAGTTCAGCGTCCAGGACTTCGTCCATGGCGACCTTAAATTCGTAATTGCCCTGAGGAATGGCCAGAGTGGAGAAGGAGTAAATGCCATCTCCATCAGGATCCTGCAGCCAGGAGCGCAGGCAATCCGGCTGCCAGTCACCGGGGCAGCCAATCTCGCTCTGGAAGCTGCCTGCTGCAGTGGCAATGAACGAATTTTTATTGTCGGTGATCCAGTGGCTCTTGTGGTCGTAATAAAACTTGACGCTTGTGTCCACAGCCAAATCGAGCAGGATATTCGCCCCGTTAAGATTGGCGTTCGCGCCATAGTTTTCGGCCCAGCTGTTATTGAGAGCTGCCTTATACTCCCAGGCTGTGGCCGCTCCCGGTACCGTCCAGCTGCCCTGCCAGACGTCATCAGCCGCGTCGAATGTCAGGTGCGTAGCCGCACAGGCCGGGTCCCAATCGCCACATGCACCCGAGCTGATTTCACTTTGCAGGCTGCCAACAATCGTTACCGAAGCAGGATCTGCGGTGTGGCTTTCGGATACACTTCGCGCCTGGGCAGCCGGCTGCGCAAAACTCGTCAGCAGCATGGCAATCACCAGGATGGAAAGCAAAATTCGTGGAACTTTATTTTTTTGCATCACTATCCTCCAGGGTTTGAAAGGTAAATATGGTTGGTCAACTTGGTAGCGGTCGGTTAATCATGTCAGTTATGTATTTTACAGATATATTTTAATTGAGAACGATATGCCAATCAAGCAATGTTCAGACATTAAATTTCATACCCGGTTGCCAGCAGGTAATCACCCAGCCGCTCGGCCAGGATGGCCTGCTGTTCTTCGGTGTACTTCTGCCGGAAGCGGCCGCGCTTGCCCTGGCGGAAGTGCAGCCCCTTCTGCTCGCTGCGAGCTGCCTCCGGGCGGTATTTTTCCACCACCGCCTGGATTTCCGGCCGCCCCCAGTCCAGTCCGAGAAAATCCACCAGCCGGATAGCCTCCACATCATAATCTCCAACCAGGCTCTCGTAGCGCGTATGCAGTGCCAGTGGCACATTTAACCACGCCCGGGAAATTTCCACATATTCAAGGATGAAAGACAATGAGGTATCGAAATCTACCAGATGAGAGAAGGCGTTTGGCCGTCCTTTTTCCTTCGCTCGCTGGCCATTTTCGTAAGCCGAGAGCATCGCGTCGCGCGGGTCACGGTAGATATAAGCCGGTCGCAGCGATCCACGGGTGATCATGCGCAGGGCGTGTGACGTCGGGCCGGCATGGGCTTTAATCACAAACGAATTGCCCAGCAGGGATGGGATTGATACCATCAGCAGCCGGCGGGTAGTTAATGCCCCAATGTTGCAATTCACCTCTGTCAGGATGCTGTCCAAATGGTATTTTTTTCGGATCAGACGGCCATCCTGGCACCCGCCTGCCAGCGCAAGATCGTTGGTCAGGTTGTAATACCAGCCGGAGCCGGCCCGTGGCATTCCCACAGAGAGAATTATCATGACAGGACTATTATACAATTGTATGCTCTCCTTCGAAGGTCCGATTTTGCCTTCTTGCCAGCCTGCCGCCTGACTATTTCGATTTGCCGAACAAACTGCTTTGCAGACACACCCGGGGTTGGTTATAATAAATTTCAGATCACATTGCTAAGTATCAAACTCGTATTCAACGAACCCAAGGAGGTAAGCGATGAAAAACACCAATGATCTGGTCGGCTTCCTGGCCGGCCTGGCGATGGGGGCACTGGTAGGAGTGAGCGTGGCGCTCTTGCTGGCCCCTTCATCCGGCGAAGAGCTGCGCGGCCAGATATCCGACCAGGTGCAGCGCATTCAACTAGAAGTAACCCAGGCCGCCGAGCAGCGCCGGGCTGAGCTGGAGCACCAGCTGTCTGAGCTGCACGCCCCGCGTCGCGTACCACCCACAACCGGGATGTAACCCCAAACGAAACTGGCCGCCAGCTTCATTTTCCGCTGGCGGCCAGTTGGTTTTATCCGTACCCGCGTCAGGTCACTTTGTCAGGCTGTACTGATAGTTAGCCGGCTGGTTGGTGAAGCGGCTGGTTCCCGAGACCACCAGGATAATTTCATTTACTCCACCCCGAAAATCTACCGGGATTTGCAGCCTGTTCTCCCCGCTGAGGGAGAACTTCTCTACCGTCGTTGTGTTCCCCTGCTTGATCAGCGCCACGCGGAACGTCTGTGGCAATATATTCTGCACGCGTGCAAAACCTTGCGCTTCCCATCCGCCCATATCGGCTTCAAAATCCGTGGAATAGCCGGCCTGCGGGATTTCCAAATCATCCAGTAAAAATCCTTCGCCGTTTGCTTCCGCGTCGGTTACATATTCGAAGCGCAGCGTCACCTCCTGGCCGGCAAATTGGGAGAGATCGACCTGCTCCTGAATCCAGCGCGGGCTTTCACCTCCGCCACTGGCGCCGTTATACCCCCAGCCAAAACTGTTGCCCACCGGGTCTTCCGGTGTACCGGAGGGCGTAATCAGCACTTCCCAACGCTCATTATCGCGGGATGCTTCCACGTAGAGGTAATCGTAGCTTTCTTCCAGATCGTACCAGGTCCAGTAGCTCATTGTAATCGGGCCATCAATCTCCCGAAAATCAAAACTGCGCGTCAGTGTCATGCTCGATGCATCCCCACGATTAGACCAAAATGCATAGTTCCCAGAGTGCGGGTTGGCTGGCAAGACAGGCACCTGGCTGTTTCCAGAAAACTCCAGGGTAAACTCACCTCGGCAGCGAATACGAATATAGTCGATCCCGTATTGGCGGACATCCCGGCGGGCGACGCCATTAGGGCAGCCGCGCACAATCTCCGTTTCGCTCGGGCGCGGCACCCGGGGATAGTTGGAGTAGTTATATCGCCCATCCTCCACCTGCTCGTCACGCAAGAAAAACGCCACGCTCCAATCGGCAAACAGGTCATCGGCAGTGATCGCTTGGCCGTTTTCCGGATCGGTAATCGCCAGCTCGGCCAGGGTCTGATCCACACTGGCCAATCCATTTTCCGGGTGAGAAGCCAGCTTGCGGGTGGCCTGCTCGCCAAATCGATCGAGGAAATACGTGAGATACAGGAATGAACCGCCATAATAAGGGAGCCGGCCAGCCGGCTCTACCGGCCAGCTGGTAAATTGAATGTCAGGATCGGCTGCGTAGCTGTAGTCGGCACCACCAATGCCATAACCATTAATCAGCATCGCCAGGTCTGCCAGGCCTTCACTCATCCAGGTATCTTCGTTGCGGTCCTGGTTCCAGTGGATCATGTGTTGAAATTCGTGGGCCAGGACTCCATAAGCAAATTCCTGATCCAACTGCATCTTATCCGCGTTCAGCAAGAACATCTCATGTGCGTTGGAGTATTCGCTCAGGATGGGTGGGTACTCATCATTGGTCGAGAAATATCCAGCCACCGAGTTTCCCAAGCCCCTGGCGTACACAACGTACAGGTGCGGGTCCCCATCCACGCCGGGAGTCCATTCGCTGCCAAAAAACTCCCGGTTGGTAGGGTAGATCTGGCTTTCAAAGGTTTCTGCCAGCATGCGCAGGGCGTCGCTATCGAACGGCAATCCGGCCTCGACCCAAAAATACAGGTGTTCGGTGGCATACTGAAGGATTGTCTGTGCCTGAAAATTGCGGTTGTTATCGGTATCCAGTACCCAGAAGGATTTCTGCGTGCCAACCGGGAAAGGACCCAGCGGGGCTTCCAGGGTCGCTGAGATGCCATCTTTCCCTGCCAGGCGGTATGCCAGGTCAAATAAATCGCTGGTGGGGATCTGCGTATTTTCCAAAGTAGCAAGGGTCTCGGCCGCTGCAGCCGTAGGGTCGGTAGACAGGGCTGGAATTTCCGCCGTGCTTTTGGGAAACGGCTCCTTATCCGGCTCTTCCAGGACTGATTGATCGTCTGGCAGTTGCTCTAAAGACGGAGTTTGCACCTCAGGGACGGCCTGCTCCACGCTCCCCAGGACGCCTTCCACCGTAACCTGGCTATTGGTCGTGAACCAGGGCATCAAAAAAGCCTGCCCGAAGATGAATACACAGCTGGCTGCTACCAGAAGTACCACAACAACAAACACAGCAGGGATGACACAGGATTTTTTCAATGACACTCAATCCTTTCCTGATGGCTGGCTAATACGCAAAAACTAGCCGCAAGATACACGATCACCGGCTTGATGGAGCCACCAGGATTGATTTCAGGTTTCCAGTCAAGTCAAACACACCAACAATAGCAGGAGTCCCATCTGGTTGGGAAATTATAACCACATCGGAGGCATTCGGAAAGTACTCCGCCTTCTTCTCAAATGGCATGACGATCGGCCTGTCATCCGGACCAACCAGGTAGAAACCGATCCGCCGGAAAGGCAGCGCACCCATTGGGTTGTTTGTCCCTCGCTCTCCTTCGCCGGACGGGAAATAACGCGGGTAAAGCGCCCTGCCAATCTCTACACTGGCATTCGCAAGTAATAAATCTTCAATAGCCGCTCTTTCCGTTTCAGATAGCAGCTCGGATTGGATCAGGCTGTTGAGCATGCCGGCTTTCATGTCACCGGTATAGCGCGGCGGGATGGCTCTTTCGACCACCGGTAAGCTCCAGCCGACCAGCAGAATAACGATCAGGGCGGCATAAAACTGAGGCGTGCGCAGCAAAGGCCGGTTTTGTGTGTCGGCTTCTGTTAGTATAGCCGGTTGATCTTCCGGCAAGTCGTCCACCACCGGTTTTCCGGTGAACTGGTTAATCAACCACAAAGATACGCTGGTCAGGCCAATGCTGAAATACACAATGGCGATCCAATCAATCGGCAGGATATACCGGCCGCCGGAATTGCGCAGCAGCGCGTTAAGCAGCAGATAGGTCATCCCCAAGATTACCGGCGTTAACCCGATAATTTTATTGCGCTTCCATGCCATGATGGTACCCAGCCCAACCAGGAAAATATTGATAGCTATCGGGAGGATGGATTGGGGCGGGATAATGCCATCCCATTTATGCCAGTACGGCAGGCCGCGAGTATAGCTCAAGAGCAGGCAGCACTCGTAACCAAACTGGTTGACCTGCCGGTGATCCAGGGCGTTGATCGCACTATTGAAAAACCGGTAATTAGAAGGCAAGAGCAAGAGCATCTGGATCTGGCTGTTCATGGCATGAGACAGGACCATACGACCGACCTCAACGCGGTTGCTGGCATAAAATTCCACCAGGCGGCCCAGTACAGAGAAGAATAAGTCGCTCTCCGGTAGCGGCTGCTCCGGCGGAGAAACAGGAGTGGGCGTGGGGGTATCCCAGGTGGAAACAGCAAGTGATCGCAAAGTCACCGGCGTGGTCAGCCGGTAAGCGAGAAGCTCCGGCTGCTGGCTTGAATTCATCCTTTTCTGACCCAGGCGGCGCGAACCCTTCTGGGGAGCCGAAGCGCTGCTCGATCAAGTCCCCGCGGTAATTCGGTGTATCCAGGAAAATTTTCCCGGTCAGCTGCCAGTTTCTCCATATCCAGGGGGATAGAATCAAAAAGACGCCTAATAAAAACAGCGAAAATTGACGGATGAATTGGCCTGGGCGCTTCCAAAATACGAATACCAGGATGAACACGGCCCCCAGTAACATGATACCAACTTCTTGCCGGATCAGCATGGAGATCCCCAGGGCGGCGCCCGAGATGAGGGCGTACAACTGCTTGCGATCTGTGTCCTTAATCCAAATTATAAACAGATAGACGAAGCACACTACCGCCAGGGTGGCCGGTAAATCCGCCATGAACAGCTTGGCGTTAGCCGAAGTGACCCTGGCAGCGCTGGCAATCGAGTTGGCCTCTCGCAGCATAACCAGCACGCCCGCAATCAGGCCGGCCGGGCGGGTGTATATCTTTCTGGTCAGCAAGTAAATCATCACCGGTAGGAAAGCCAATACCAGAATCTGCAGGAATACCACCCGCTGGTAATCCTGGCCGCCAATACCATGCAAAATGGTCAGGTAGAGAGCATGGATTGGACGCCGGACAAACGGCTCATCTAAAAACTGGAGCTTCTCCCCAACCATTAAGAGCTGGGCAGACATATCGTAAGCCAGCGCATCCGAGTTGGGGTAGTATTCGTAATTCGGTTGGCGTGGCGCGGCAACAAACCAGTTCGGGTAGATCGGCTGGCTGTTCCACAGCAACACGGTACAGACCCACAATGCCACGCAAATGACCGCATCGACTACCCTGGGGGAAAGGTAACGACCCCAGGGATATTTACCGATGAGGCGGCGCTGCCAGGCAATCACTGCCAGCAGCCCCATGCCAGCCATCCAGGCCAGCAGCGCCTGGGTTTCTATAATAGGAGCGCCCAAGTCATTCCAGCCGGTCTGCGGTGCTTCCGAGGCATAAGTATTTTGCGCTACCCAGTTCCAGCCGTAGAAGAAAATGAGCACTACCACCAGGAATGTGCAGCAGGCCAACAGAATGCGTGCCAGCCGGTTGAGGTGAAATCCACTCCGCCCGAAATACAACCACACCAGAGTCTGGACGCACATACCGCAAAACAGTAGTATCAGGGGTTGGCTGCGTTCCAATGCCGTACGAGTAAATAATTCCTGTACAGCAGAGGTCTGGCTGAGCTGGTAAATGCCAAAAAACAAGCCAACCAAACAGATCAGCACCAGGCTGCCAAAAACTGCTCTGCGGCTCAAATAACTGTTCAGCCGCACAACCTGCCGCTCGAACCAGGTGGGGTTGCGCCAGCTCCGGATAAGCACCCAGACGCAAGCCAACAATATGAGCAGCAGGCAGCCGGAGAGGATGGCCTCACCCGTGGCAAATCCCGCAGTCTCGCGGCCTGGGCGAACAAGGCTGACCAACAGCAGGGTCATTACCGCTGCCACCTGGATGGCAGCCAACAATAAATAAGTGCGCCAGGCGGTTACCGAACCTATGAATGGATCAGTGTCTCTAACAGGTTCGACGCTCATGGGAATGAACTAACCACCCTGAATCTCAGCTACCTTCTGCTCAGCTGGTGAAGCTGCAGGGATATGCGCTGCCGCTGTGATCAAGCCGAAAACCACCCACATATTAGGTACAGCAAAGGAGTCGAAAGAAAATACGACCAGCAAAAATACAATGAAAGCCAGCAAGCCAGCACCTCCCCAGAACTTATCCTGTGGCCCGGGAGAAAACCACAAAAACAACGCGCAGCCGAGCACAGCCACCAGGAAGGCCGTGAAGGTGATTACCCCCAAAAGTCCGGTCTCCGCCAGGATGCGAGCATACAGGTTTTTCGGCGTAGCCAGGCGGGCGCGGTCTTCGGTAGGCGTCAGCTGGCGGATGATCTCCGGCTGCCGCGAATAATCTCGTTCGGGAAGCATGCGGTCGAAGTAAAAAGCATAATTACCCAGGCCAACCCCCAGAGCCGGGTAAGCTTCATACATCCGGTAGGCGGTCTGCCAGTAGACAAAGCGCTGGTCAAAAGCGATATATTCCAGGTAGCTCCGATTGGCGCCCACGGACTCATCGGTAAAGTAGGTCCAGAAGCGCGAGAAATAACGGTTATTGGCGCCGGCCACCACTACCAGCACGCCAATCGCCAGAGTGGCGATCCCGGCCAGGGCGTATTTATTACGCAGGAAGGAAAGCTTTTGCGGCACAAGCCTGGCTACCATCTTCTTGGGCGGAAATAACAAAAAGCTCATGAAAGTAATCAGGAGTAGAATGGCGACCCCGGTGCGCGAGAAGGTAAATAGCACGATCGCCACCGCCCAGGCTAACAAGAACAGCTCAACCGTGATCCAGCGATAGCGCCACTTGAACACAGTACGCCCCTGGAATACAGATCCCAACAACCAGGGCAGCAGCAGCAGGCAGATTTGCTCGGCGAACCATTTTGGCTCAAAGGTCGCTCCCGATACGCGTGTAGTGAACAGCCTGCGGGTTGAGATAAACTCCTGTACCCGGCTGAGTAAATTAAAGTAACTCTGTGAAAAATGGATCACGTAGACTGCCTGCAGCGACCCCCAGGCAAGCGCCAGGCTAAAACCCAGGTAGAGCCAGCGCAGAGAAGCATCCAGATCTTGCCGGCTCCTGGGGATCAAGGCTACAGTTATGTAATAAGCACAGCCAATCCCTAACGTAATCAGGTTGCGCCCCAATCTGGAGGCTACAGATACTCCTTCGAGAGAAGGCAAACTGCCTTGTGCCAGCGAAAATACCGAGCTTATCAGGGCAACTATGACAAAGGCAAACAGGGGCAGGAAAGTTTTCGGCAAAGGGGATTTGAACAGGCGCGGCAGGGTGGCGATCAGGAGTAGCACCATCAAAGGATAGATCGACAGCGGGCGGATCAGTGTATCCCCTCCGATACCGGAGGGGAAAAACGGAAAGCTGGTAATCGGCAGGCAGACCAGGAAGAGCGCCCAGCAGATAGCCTGTACTTTTCCCAACCAGCGACTGGCTTCTATCTTATTCAACCTGCTTTTCCCATCTGGCGATCTTGACCAACTCGAGTAGCAGCCAGATTAAAAAGCCCAGGATGCCTCCTACCAAAGCCAGCAGGCTTTGAGGGCGGATAGTTGCCCGGCTCACCTGGTCTAGTGCTGCAATTTCTATGCTGGGCGAGAGCGCCATACTCTGCTTCGACTGCTCGTCAAACTGCACCTTCAGCCGATCTTGCTCACTCAACAACTCCTGCAGACTCTCCCGAAGAATGGAACTCTCACTTTGCAGAGCAACCGAGACCTGTGCAAGCCAAGCAGCATACGCGCCTGGGCTGTCCGCTTCGGCCGGCTGCGCTGCCAGCAAGGCAGTCCAGTCCGGAGAAAATTCAGCCAGACCGGTTACCAGCGCCAGGATCGGCCAGCGCTGGGTCGTGTCGAGCGGCAGATCCGGCGGCAAACCCGCCAGTTCTGCCTGCCATTGTCCGATGGCAGCCTGAGCTGCCTGGAGCCGGCTGAGGCGGTCTTCCACATCGACCTGCTTCTGGATCAGCGCCTGCACTGCTTCATCGGTGAAGATCGCCTGGCGCGAGGCAGCAATCGCCGGCACCATCCGATCCAGGACCACTTCCCGCCAGGTTAGCGCCGCCTGCTCCACCAGCTCCGGTTGCTCGTGCTCAGCCACCAGGCTCCATTTCCCCGCAGTTCGCCAATTGGTGTCCAGCATGCTGCGCAGTTCCTGGCTGCCAACCGCCTGCCAGGCTGTATCCTGGCTTTGCAGGCGGCGGAGTGTTTCCTCAATGATCTCGTCCCGATAGATCGCAGCCATCAATTGCGACATCTGCCAGGATTTGTAGTCGTCCAGATTGGAATACTTCGGCCGCAGCAAGGCCTGGAAATTGGTATCTTCGTAGTACCGGTATGGATTCAGGGCCACATCGATGTCGGCTGTGGCTCGATAGGTCGCCGGCCACAGGGACGCCGCCAGCCAGCCGATCAGGCCGCCCGCCAGGCAAAAGGCCAGCATTATCGGCCAGCGATGGAACGATCGGTAAATCTGCTCAGCTAAAGACCAGGTTCTCGTCATAAGAAATCAGCGCCCTTTCAAGGTTTACGCGAACCGGCAAATTTATCCTTGCGCAGGAAATTCACCAGCAGGGCCAGGAGTAGCTTGATAAACATGAGCAAATAATAGAAAAAATTAAACAGGAAGAAATATTCTCGTGCATAGTGCTTCTTGTAGAACAAGAAATACGACCGGTGCCATTCGAAAATAGACCGGTATGGCTCTACGCGCGAACCGCCCAATCCCCCATAATGAATAATCTGGGCTTCGGGCATATAATACACTTCCCAGCCTGCCTGACGTGCCCGCAAGCAGTAATCCGCGTCCTCCTGGTAGGCAAAAAACAGTTCGTCGAGGTAGCCGATCTGCTCTACAACTTCCTTGCGGATGAGCATGCATGATCCGGACACTCCGGCTACAGGATGAATTTGATCTTCGTCCAAATAACTCATCAGGTACTGACCAAATAACGGGCTCTCCGGGAAAAGACGTGCCAGCCCGGTGAAATAAGAGATCACTGCCCACGGCCTGGATTCACCGCGCCGGCAGGGCTTTTGTAACGTGAGATCACGGTTGAGCACCTTAGGCCCGCAGATACCCACTTCGGGGTGGGTGTCCATAAAGTCCACCAACCTGTCAATCGCGCCGGGAAGGATCAAGGTGTCCGGATTCAACTGGCACAGGTATCGCCCCGTACCAGCCCGCATAGCCTGATTCATAGGCTTGGTGAAACCTTCATTGCTTTGATTTTGCATCAGACGTACTCCAGGGAATTCCTGTTCCACCATTTCCACAACCCGGTCCTGCGAGCCGTTATCCACAATAATCACTTCATATTCCAGGGCCGTATTTTCAGCCAGCGATTGCAGGCACTGGCGCAGGTAGTCGCGCGCCTGGTAGGTCAGGATGCAGACCGAAACCATAGGCGTCACACTAACTCTCCCCGATAGATTTCTTCCAGCTGGTCGCCGATGCGCTCCCAGGCGTATTGCGCTTCCACTTTTCGGCGCCCGCTCGCTCCCATGGATTTACGCTCGGCAGCAGGCATGTGCAGGACGTGCTCCAAACGGTCGGCCAACTCATCAACAGAACCCGGCGAAGCCAGGTATCCATCCACTCCGTCGGCCACCACCGAGCGTACGCCAGGCAGGCTGCTGGCGATCACCGGCGTGCCGCAGGCTAAAGATTCCAGCAGCACCAGCCCAAACGCTTCTCCCATCGTAACAGACGGCAGCACGCTCACATCGGCCAGGCGATAGTAATCGGCCAGGTAAGGATGGGACACCTCTCCCGGGAAAAACACCCTGGATTCGATACCCAGCGACCTGGCGATCTCCTGGTAGGTTGGCCGCAGCCCACCTTCACCGACAATGACGGCTTTGCAGTTTTGGGGCAGGCGGGCCATGGCCTCCAGGAACACCGGCACACCCTTGAAATAGTGCGCCCGGTCCAGATTAGCCACCAGCAGAGCGACCCGATCCTGAGGATCCGGTTTGTACATTTTCAACAGCTCGGCAGGTGGTTCACCGGGAGAAAAGTGGTTGGCATCAACCCCATTGGGCAGCACAGCGACATGTGTTCGGCTGCCCTGCAGGAGCTGCCGGGAGAAAGACGCCTGGGCGTAATCATCGGAGGTGTACAGGCAGTACCGGGCGCTGCGCAGTGTCCAGCGGCTGACAGTCTTGCGCAGGATTTTTTCTGCATACCTGGCCTTACCCTGAAAAATGACATCCTGCTGGTAAGTAACGACAAGCATCGCTTTGGTCAGCCGGGCCGCAAGGGCACTGAACTCTCCGCCAAAGAAAGGGTAGTGCAGGTGGATCACGTCAAAATTGCGCAAACTCCAGGCCAGCTGCGGCAAGACGGCTGAATTGCCAAACTTGATGAACGGATCCAGGCGGACAACTTTAATGCCCGACATCACTTCATCCTGAGGGGCCTGACCACGCTGGACCGAAAAAACGGTTACCGGGTGTCCGCGCTGCACCATCAGCAAGGCATTGTGAAAGCATACATTCCCGGTGCCACCCAGGTAGGGAGGAAAAGTAGCCGTAACGTGGGCAATCTTCATGCGATTTCTTTACCCTGTCAAGGACGCATCAAGCGCCACTGCAGCCTTTTCCCTATCCGATGCATCAGCGCGGCTGCGCCTTCTGTGCGCCAGATGCTCCGAGCTCTTCCCAACGAGAAACCCGATGGCTGCAAACCTTGGTTGCTTACGGTTTCATATTGTTCTTCGGGGAACTCGGGCAGCTTGCGGGTGTTTTGTCCAACCATCAAAGGCAAATACTCATGGACAACTATATCCCAGGTCAGCAGCGGCATCCCGTTGCGCATCCACGAGAGCGGAACATTGCGCTGCAGGTGAAATAACTGATCATCCGTTATGCGCCGGCGTTGTTGTATGACCCGGCTCGCCTGCCGGATTTCAGGGTTGTGCTCAAATACCATCCGATAGGCTTTCGCATACGCCAATAATTTATACCACTGCCATCGAAATGGAGCAACGATCAGGTTTACAACGTCCTCCAGGACATAGCGGAACAAAAAACTAGTCCGGTAGCGAGTATCCAGCAGTTTACCCGCAAACCTGAACCGCCCATATACAATCCGGAAGAGTTTTTGCGGTGATAGCTGGCTCTGCTCGCTGCCCGGCAAGCGGGCGCTGAAAGCATGATACACGAGTGCCTGTGGCGCTGCCCGGATCGTATAGCCCAGCAAACGGGCTCGATAGCACCATTCGCTATCCTCGTAATACATCGGAAAGCCAATATCCAGGGGGCCAACATTCTCCCAGGCTGCAGCTGGAATCAATGCAGCCGCGAAGCAGGCAGAAGGAACTTCTCGCCAGCTGTCAAATTGACCCAAATCCAGGTGCCCCAAGGCAATGTCCGTCCCCCATGAATAAGCCCCTACAAAATTGCCCAGCCCATTGATAAAGCCCGGAGTCCACAGCAGTCGCAATTTTGCGGCCACGGCGGCGCTATCCGGATATTGCCTGGCAGTCGACACCAACTGAGCCAGGGCGTCCGGCGCCAGCTTCACATCCGGGTTCAGGATCAGGAAATAGTCCCCCTGGGCATGCTCTACCCCGTAATTAATGGCGCTCGCCAGCGAGCCATCGGTACGCAGCACGCTCACCTGGGGGTAGTTTTCGTTTGCCCAATCCTCCGTATGGTCCGAGGAGCCGTTATCTACCAGGATGACTTCCAGCGGGGTAAGCGTCTGGCCAAACAAGGAGGCAAAGCATTCGGCTAACCATTCTCGGCTGTTATAGCCAACAATCACCACCGACACGCTACCATCGATATTCGAGGGCGGCTGTACTTCAGGCTGGCTTTCTGGTTGCCTGGAGAGCAATCCCGCCTCGGCCAGGCAGGCCAGCGCAGAGCGCATTTCGAGAGGAGCTGCGCCAGTCGCATCCTCACCGCCCGCCAGGCTTTCCAGGCTTTGCCCGTCTGCTTTTTTCCACAGTGCCAGTATCCGCGCATCGACGATCACACGCCCTCCGGCGGCAGTGGTCAACAGCGGGATTGAGCCGCTGGTAATCGCTTGAACGCCGGGCGGAATCTGGTACTTTAACATATTTGCTTTACGTGAGGGATGACATCCTGCGGTGTCTGGCCGGTCATGCAGGTCATTCTACCGGACAATTTTCAACAATTTTTCCGAGCGCCTGCCCCGCAGGTATGGTGCGAGCCAGCTATGGTCAATCAGGCGATCAATTTCCCTGGCATCCACCCGGCAGCTCTTCTGAACCAGCCGCCGTTGGCGAATTGCTTCGGGCAACCCAAGCAGCCCATCCCATTTGGCCTGCCATACCGGCCTGGCCCGTCCGCTCAGAGTGTAATAAATTAACATCACGAGGTTCGCCAGGATGTGCGCGGGGAGGTGCGTCCACACCAAAAATCCAGGAGTATCCGTGACATACATCCACATCATGTTGCGCTGCACCTGGTATACAGTCTGTTCGCTATCCTTGCCGAAGCTGGCCCCGCCAATATGCTCCACCTCAGCCTCGGGGATGAACATGCAGCGCTCACCCTGCAGACGCATCCTGAACCCCAGGTCGATATCTTCCAGATGGCTGAAGTAGCGCTCCGTAAACCCGCCGACTTTCAGAAATGCCGCCTTATCATACATAGCTGCCGCAGCGCAGGGACTGAAGACTTCATCTGCCCGGGTGCGCTTCTGTTCCACCGGCAGATTGTGATCGCGATGCCAGGCCAATCCACTGAAGTTGAGCACATCCCCACAAGCATCCATTCTACCGGGATCATCTGCCTGGAGCATGCAGGAAGCGAAGAAAGAATAATCAGGATGCTGCGCAGCGGCTCCGGTCAGCGCAGCTAACCAATCTTCTTTGGGGAATGCATCACTATTAAGCAAAACCAGCCAGCGCCCGCTCGCCTGACTGGCTCCCAGATTATTGGCGGCGGCGAAACCCAGATTCTGTTCGAGGCAGATGACTTTTACAAACGGCCAGCGAGAGTCCAGATTATCGGCAGAATGATCCTGGGAGGCATTGTCCACCAGGATTACTTCGAAATCTGTGAATGTTTGAGCCGCCAGTGCTTCCAGACAGCGCGGCAAAAAAGCTGCACCATTCCAGTTAACGATCAGAACCGAGACCGCCGGCAAAGAAGTATTGGCCAAGATGCTGGGATTCACGGATGCTGGTAGGAACCAATTACCTGATGGTAAATCCCCACCATTGCCTCAACATGGGTTTGCTGCGTCGGAATGGAAACTGGACCTGGGCAATTGAGCTCTGCCAGGATTGCAGGGTTGCCGGAGATCCTTTTCAGGATGGCGGTCAATTGCTCTACGTTCTCGGGGTCGAACAGGTAGCCGTTTTCCTGGTCAATCACGACATCTGTTAAGGGGCTGATGCGCGAGGCAATCACCGGTATCCCCGACATCAAAGCTTCGCGACAGACCAGCGAATAGGATTCCCAGCGCGAAGGAACTACCAGGATATCGATGCTTTTGAATATCTCCCCTCGCTGCTGTGGCGAAAAAGCGCCCTTAAAAATAATGCGCCTGTCCTGCTCAGCGATTTCTCTCATTTGGTTGTAGTATGCTGAACGAGAATCCATACTCCCCCCATAGAGGTTCAGGCGCAGGTTTTCTCCAGGCACATTCATAAACGCCTGTATTAGGGTATCAAACCCTTTATGAGGGATGAAAGAACCAATAGCACTGAATACGATAGGGGCCAGGCTCCAATCCTCCCTTTTTGCGCGCTGGCTTACCTCGGCTGGCAGGTTGATGCCCAGCGGGAGCACCTCGATCGTCTGCTCATATCCGTTCGCCAGATAGTTATCTTTAACATAATTGGATGGCGCAAGAATCCGCATTGATTTTTGAACAGCCCCCAGGAAGAGCCGGCGGCGATCCTGAAAAATCTGCGGCGTAGAGCGCAGCAGCGGGGGTTGGGACGACCCACCGGGGATCGATTGCCGCATCCGATTGCGGGCTGACGAGCTGGTCATGGACTTTACCAGCCTGGTAAACCATTGCATAGCATTAGCAAGTTTAACTTTGCTCTCCCCACCAACCACACACACCGCGCAATTCTCCCCATCCACAGCCGGGCCCATGCAAATATTGCCCTGCCAATCAATCAGATTGACACGCTGGCAGAGCGGCCAGAAGTCGTGCAGGGTGATCACGCCAGGAATATGATTTTCTTCGGCGATATCCGGCAGTCGAGCAGACAAAGAAATCAGATGATTAAAATGGACCAGATCGGGGGAAACATCCAGGAGATATTGCCTGAATATCGTCTCGATCCTTTCGTCAACAAAGGTGCCCTGAAATGAGCTAATTTTCTTGTGGTCGTTGACAATCCGGATCACCCGGATGCCTTCCTCCAGTGAATCTGAAATATGGTAATCCGGCAGGGAATAATCAGCCTTGCGGCAGAATACCGTGACCGCATGACCTGCTTAAGTCAAGCTTCTTGAAAGGTCGTAGGTGTAGGTCTCCACACCCCCCAATGCCTGCGGCGGAAATCCGTTCGAAACCAGGAAAATATTCACCAGGAAATGCCTACAAACTCTTGATCCTGGCCTGGCGGGAGAGCAGCTTTTGTAGCCGGGGTGGCATCACCTGCAATTTTGCACCCACCCAGGCGCCCAGGGTCGTGGCGGCTTCCCAGGGCAGGCTTATCAAGATCATAGATAGTTTATTCCCAACCGATCGGCGGGCAAAAAATGGACTGGCGAAGAGATAGCGGACATCTTTGATCGCCAGCAAAGGGATCCCGGCAATACGCCTGATCCAGTAACTGTTTCGCTCGTATTCTTCCGGCTGGAACAACTGCTGCATCGCATGGGCATGGTCTACGTTTTGCCGGAATTGCTCCCGGATGCTGTAACTATGGGAATGGATTACAATGGATTGAGGCTCAAACACGATGGTATAGCCGTTCTGGATGACCGTATCCGCCCACAGCGCATCTTCCGCAAAGTCGACTTTTTCAAAGGGAAAGTCTCGCCACACATCCCGCTTTATTGCCGAGCTGGTGTTGGAAAAAAAGTTATACCAGAAACGTTTTCTTTGGAATTCCTCCATCTTTTCTGGCATTCTTTTTTCCAGGCGCTGTTCCCCTCCGCATTGGATGCCGGTAGCCAGCTGGCGAACGACAGACGCCGAAGCATCCTCTCGCGGTACATGCCGGCTAAATACCCCCGCGACTTGCGCATCCTCTCGAAATGGCAGGATCAGGTTTTGCAGCCAGCTAGAATTGTAGGGCATGGCATCCTGAGAGAGCAAGACGATCGTATCACTCTGGGGATTCGCTTCGCGCAGCGCCAGGTTGCGTGTCTCTCCATGGTTGAAGGTTTCCGAAGGGATGCACATCACTTTGAGCGGATATGCGGCCAACATCTCCAGGGTTCGATCTTTAGACCCCGAATCGATCACCAGTACTTCAAATTCAAAATCGGTTACCTGGTTGAAGATAGCCGGGAGAGTCTCCCCAAGGTATGCCTCGGCATTTTTCGTTAGGACAACGACAGTAGCCAGCACGGGGTATTCCAGAAGTTCTCTTATATCCCAACCTGGCGCTGATATTCTTCCAGGTATTGATCTGCAATCACATTAATATCAAATCGCTTTTTCAACAACCGGGCAGTAGCAGTACACTGGTTATAAAACTCGGAGTCAGTACACAGCTTAATAATCGCCCTGGCCAGATCTTGCGGATCTACTTTCCCATCGCGTAATTCAATCAATAATCCTGCCCGGTTTTGCTCGTCCAGGGCAATCATATTGCCGGTCTCTCCGATGATGCTCGACACAACTGGGATTTCTGCCATAAAGCACTCAATCATTACAAAGGGGAAGCTCTCACCCTTAAAAGTAAGACGGCACGAGTCCCAAATGCGAGGCGGCCAGGTAGTCCGCAACATTCGAGCGAGGCCCGAGTAAATGCGTATACTCCGGAAGTTTTTTCCCTTTGAGTTCCTCATACAATGGTCCACCCCCAATCAAAAGCAAATGCACATCCCGCCGGGTGACCTCCCTGGCATTCCCTACTGCAGCAACCGACTCCATCCAACCTTTTTCCCGTAAAGCCCTGCTGGCCAGGCAGGCTACGAAAGAATCCGGGGTGATTCCCAATGGGCTCAAGTCGACTTTATGCGATGCTGGCGTAGGAATCCCATTATCTATTTTTTTGAATTTTTCAGATGCGAATAAGCCTCTGTCTCTAAATGGGGTGATATTTTTGTCTGCGGTATAAAACCAGAAATCCACGCTGTTCAGGATATCTCTGGTGTATAAGTCAAAATCATCCATCATCTCGTACATGCCGTGCATCGTGGCGATGTGCTTGAGGTGGATGGGGAAATTTTTTCTTAGATACCCAATGTGACTCTCCATCGAGGCGTGATGAGAATGCACGACTTCGATACCCAGTTCTTCCATGGCTGCTGCCGTTTCGTCGGGGTAAGTGTTGTTGATCACCGGGATGTGCGCATAAAGCATATCCCGTACCCCTGGCTGCATAGGCTCGTAGTTCCCATTGAACATGGTCACACTCAGACCTTTGTCCCGCATGGCATTGGCCAGCCGGATTGGGAAAATCTCACCGCCACCATAAATAAACCCAAAGGTCGCCATCATGATATTCGGCGCTCGCTGCTGTTTGCATTGCAGCACTTTCCGAATATCAAAAAGGGTGTTAAATTCACGATTAGTCCCACTTTTTACTGTTTGGAAATAAAACTCCCTCAGCCGTTTCTCGCTCCCAGTCAGCAAATTATCCGAGACACGGTAAAGACTGGCGACAGCACAGGCAACTTTCTCGTGCTCCTGGTAGTAAACATCCTGCGTATGAGTCTTTTTGGATGTGCTGGATTCATGCAGGCGGTAATAAGCATGCGTTTCACTGCAGTAAGCTACCCTGCCCCCCTGAATCAGGTGCAGGTAAAACAGCCAATCACCACACACCTTCATCTTCAGCCAATCCGGGTTGCTGAGGATCGGAAAATCACCTTCGATGCGCCGGAATACGGCGCTGCTGACATTTGGGATAGTGTTGAGCAATGCCAGCGCAGTATTGACCTCATTTTGGGCGGTAACAACATAAGAAGCATCCCATTTATGCGGGTCAATCTGCGAAACGTAATACTCAAAGGTAAAGGGGTGCCGGTTAGCGTTTTCATCAATAAATATGGTATGAGCGTAGCTCAACAGGATGGATTCATCCAAGAAATATGGCACCAGATTTTCCAGAAAATCCAGATCGCTAGTATCATCGCTTTCAGCAATCCAGATCAGCTTTCCACTGGCCAGGGAAATCCCTTTACTCCATTGAGAGAAAGGGCTGCCAGAGTTCGCTTCATTCACAATCAGGCGCGTTTTTTCAGGGTACTGCGCCTGATACCGTTTGAGAATTGCGAGGCTGTCATCCGTCGAGCAGTCATCCAGCAGGAGCACTTCAAAATTCGGGTATGTCTGGTTATATATCGAAGCCAGCCGCTCTTCCAGGTAAACTGCGTAATTATAGTTGGGCACAATTACCGTGACTTTCGGGGTGTAATCGCTCCTTCCGGCACGAGGTCCCCGAGTGATCGCCGGAGCATAATTGATCGACCGTCCTTCTTTTTTCCCGAAGCGGATATAGTGAACCAGCGGATTGATACCGGCTTTTTTTATATCCGGATATGTATTCAGGTAATATTTTGTATTGAAACTTTGAGATGGATTGCGGCCTTCCTGCCACCCATATCTTAATAAAATGCAGCAGCGGATCAACATCTGCCAGCCGGCAATCGCGATATTCACTTAAATAATAGCGAGCATCAAACAGACCGCTGCGTGCTATGACAAACCAATCAAACCATTTGTTTTTCATCGTGGTCCAGGTTTGTGAAACTTTCGAGAGAGATTTCTAAACGGGCGTGTGATTCGCCAGCTCCTGCTTAATGCGTAAGAAAGAGCCTCCTGTTCCCTTTCCTCCAGCTGGCTCGCTAATTCCAGGCTCCTCTGGTTGCTCTCACTCAGTTGAGCGGTGAGGGTTGTCGTTGTGCTCTTCTGAGCAGCCAGCTGATTGGTGAGTGCTTCGATCGAAGCCGACTGTGCCGCCACCAGCACTTTGAGGGTTTGGATGGTGCTTTTCGGGTCGATGGATTGGTCTATCTGAGGCCCAAAATTGTCGTAATCTTCCAGTATTTTTCCTGTCAATAAATCAATTTCGCGTTTTTGGGACTGCATCTTTGCAGTTAACTGACGCGTTAGGGACTTAATAGTCCCGTAGGCTGGCGGATCAATCCTTTCGGCTTTGGAGTACTGGGTCACTGCATCGGTATAGACCTGCAGCTGGTGGTGAGCATTTTGGGAGAGCAACCAGTTTTCTTTGATCTTCCTTTGGGCGTTTAGCGCAACCCTGATCCGCAAATCGCGGCTTTCAATCAGGTTGGACAAATATCTTTCCCACTCAGCCAGTGTTGCTGCCAGGAAGCCATCTTCCCCATCGGTGATTATGTCAGAATAAGGTTGAACCCGGCTGTAAACCCCCGGTGATCCAAATGCGCCGTATTCAAGGTATTTGATCGAGCTTTTACACGAATTGAAAAGATTATCCCCCAACGGTGCAATCACGATATCTGCTGTTTGGGTGAGAAAATAATCAACGAAATCTGCATAGAGCAACGAACCAGGCGGGCACCAATCTACCTTCGAATAAGGAGCCAGTTCTGTAGGAGGTTCTATCCCCCAGAACTGGTACAGAATTTTTCCAGGATACTTTTTTTCTATATTCAGCAGCGCCGGTAAAACCAGGAGCAAGTCCGGGCGATGCGAGTGACCGCCCATGTACCCAATAATTATTTTCCCATCACCGGTAACCGGCATCAGAGGTGGGTTGAAACTGCCACAAATCATCATTAAGGTAATTGGGAATGACCGCAATATTCCGATTGAAAGGCAAGAGGTATTCACGCAAGGGTGTGGTTGCCACTGTGACCAGGTCGGCTTCCATAACCGCCTGCAGCATCGGCAGCAGCGCATCAGTGAAGTGAAATCTCAGCCGGTCGGGATGGTTTTCGGACAGCTCGAAAAGCAAATCATCCAGGTCGAAAATTACCGGTTTGCCCAAAGACCTGGCAAGCGCGAGCACCTGCTCGTAGGCATCCAGGTTGAGGGGGAAATCTCGCTGCACCAGGATGACATCGCCGTCCCGTACAGCATCGACATTTATCTGGGAGTTATGCACTCCCCGGATCACGTTCACCCCCAGTTTTCGCGCCGGGCCAAGCACCCTGAGTACGGCTAAAAATCATCGCCGCTGTTGGTGTACAAAACAATATTTTTTATGGGCAGCAGGGAGGTATCCATAGATTAGAAAGAGAAACAAGCCAAGGTGGATTATCCAATTTCAGCACCGGGTCGAAGGCTTAATGCGGCTGGTTCTTCCGGTACTCCGCAACCACATCCGCAACCTGGCCGACAGCCATTAATTTGCCATGCTCCAGCCACGCCGCGCGCTGGCAGATACTGGCAATCGTCTCCATATTGTGGGACACCAATAAGATGGTCACACCTTGCTCGCGAAAGGCTTCAATTCGGGCAGCGCTTTTGCGCTGGAAAAACTCATCCCCTACCGATAAAAGCTCATCGACTATCAGTACGTCCGGATCTACATCGGTGGCAACTGCGAATCCCAGGCGGGCCCACATACCCGAGGAATACGTGCGCAAGGGAGCATCGATAAAATCCCACAATTCGGCAAAGTCAACGATGTGATCAAACTTGGCATCAATCTCCCGGCGGGTGAAGCCGAGGATGGTCCCATTCAGGTACACATTTTCTCGCCCGGTCAGCTCGGCATGAAAACCGGCGCCCATCTCTAATAGATGGGGAAACTCGGCCGCGTACGACCACCCGGCCTTCGGTTGGGCGCAGAACCCTGGCGATCAATTTCAATAAGGTACTCTTTCCAGCGCCGTTTGGGCCGATTAATCCGAAAACTTCCCCCCTTTGAACACTAAGGGTAACATCCTTCAACGCCCAGAATAAATGGTGCCTGACTTTCCCCTGGAGTTTACGGATCATGTATTCTTTAAAGGTTGGGATCCGTTCATGGGGAACCCGATATTGAACGGAAGCCTTCTCGATATGAATGGCCTCATCCAGGCCAATCGGCAGCCGCGAAACGGCCGCTTTCGGATCAGATACGGTAAGCATATTCATCCGACTTGTTGGAAAAGACGATCCACCCAACAATGAGAGCCACCAGGGCGATCGCCAGCGCCGCTAAAAATTCCGGCCAGGTCGGCCAGCGACCGTAATAAGTAGGGATACGGTATATGTTCACCATGTAATACATCGGGTTCAGGTGCGTCACCCAGAAGCGGATCGATTCAGGCAGCACTTCTTCGGGATAGATGATCGGCGTCAGGTACATCCAGGCAGTCAACACAATCTGGTACATCTCGGCCACATCCGGAAAATAGACTGCCATAGTGGATAACAATAAGCCCACCCCCAGGGCAAAAGCCGCCAGGAGCAATATAGACACCGGCAGGAATAAAATCGACGGACGGATCGGCACCTGGGTGATGAGCATAACAAACAGGAGCGGGATAGTAGACAGGACAATATTGACCATCCCGGTTCCGATTGCAGCCAGCCCAAAGGAAGCCCTGGGAATATAGATGCGGTTCAGCAGGCCGCCTCCCCATACCAGGTTTACCATGGCGGCATTCGTGGTTTGGGCGAAAAAAGTCCAGGCCAGCAAACCGCTCAATACATAAGCCGGGTAGCCATAGACGGTGGCAAATTTAAATATCTGAGAAAACACAATCGTCAGGACCAGCATCATTCCCAAGGGATTGAGCAATGTCCAGCCGATGCCCAGCACCGAGCGTTTGTAACGAGTGAGGATATCCCGGCGGATTAGCTGTACGATCAGGTGGCGATACTTCAACGCTTCGCGCAGCTCGGCAAGCGGAAGATTGCCTCGGTCTTGGCTATCGTAGAATAAATCCGGTCGTTCGAGGGCTTTCACGCGTTCACATCCATGGCCAGCCGGAGGGCATCCTCCCAATCCGGCATTTGCAGGCCAAAGGTCTGGGCAAACTTACGGCAATCCAGGGCGGAAAACAGCGGCCGCTGGGCTGGGGCGGGAAATTCGGCCGTGCTGGCAGGCAGCAATTCCTGCACTGCTTGTTCCCGGGGTTCCGGGTCGTAGCGCAAAATGGCCTGTGCCCACTGGTAGCGGCTGGCATAACCACCCCCTGCCAGGTGGTACAGGCCTCGCCGGTCGTGCAGCCAATCCGTTACTTCCTTGCCCCCCGCCGCCAGGACCTGCGCAGTGATCTCAGCCAACATACGCGCCCAGGTTGGGTTGCTGACCTGGTCGGCGACAATGCGCAGACTGGGGTTCTGGCGCGCCCACTGCAAAACCTTGGTCACGAAGCTGTCCCGCCGCATACTGTATACCCAGCTGGTGCGAAAGATCAGGCAATTCCCGCCAATCTGAGCGATGGCTTGCTCTCCTTGCAGCTTGCTTTGTCCATAAATATTCAAGGGATCCGGCAGGTCGGTTTCCAGGTATGGGCTGCCCTTGCTCCCATTAAATACATAATCTGTAGAATAGTGGATCAGGGCAGCGTTGATCTCCACGGCGGCCTGGGCCATGATACCCGGGGCGATGCCGTTGATCGCCAGGGCAGGCTCTGGCTCGCTTTCAGCCCGGTCGACAGCCGTGTAGGCAGTAGCGTTGACAATTACCCTGGGCCGGATGTCTCGAATGGTTTGCTCGAGGCCTGCCGGCTGCGCCAGGTCGATCTCGGGGTAATCCACGGCGATGACTTCGCCCAGTGAGGCCAGCGTGCGTTGCAGCTCCCAGCCTAATTGCCCGTGCTTGCCGAAGAGCAAAATCCTCATCATCAGGAACGGTTGAACGGCAGCTCGTCTTCCAACAAGCTCAGCAGATATTTGCCGTACTGGTTATACTCCATCTGCTTCCCCAGCCGGTGTAATTGAGCCCCATCGATGTAGCCCATGCGGAAGGCGATTTCTTCCGGGCAGGAGATCATCATCCCCTGTCGGTCTTGCACCGCCTGGATAAAATTGGCGGCTTGCAGCAGTGACTCGTGTGTACCGGCATCCAGCCAGGCGATGCCGCGCCCCAGCACCGAGACATTAAGCTGGCCTTGCTCCAGATATTTGCGGTTCAGGTCAGTTATTTCCAGCTCGCCGCGCTGGGATGGCGCTAACGATCTGGCCAGCTCGGTCACCTGTTGATCATAAAAATACAAGCCGGGCACGGCATAATGAGAGCGCGGGTGGTCAGGTTTTTCTTCAATGCTTAAGGCATGCCCTCGCTCGTCGAATTCAACCACACCATAACGCTCAGGGTCACGCACCGGGTAGGCAAAGATCATCGCTCCCTGGTTAAGTTGTGCGGCTGTCCGAAGTTGGTCGGGTAAACCATGGCCAAAGAAGATATTATCGCCCAGGATCAGGCAGACCGGATCGCCACGAATGAAATCCGCCCCAACCAAAAAAGCATCTGCCAGGCCGCGCGGTTCGGCCTGCTCGGCATACTCGAAATGCAAGCCCCATTGACTGCCATCCATTAAGAGATCCCTGAACCCCTGGATCGCCTCCGGCGAGCTGATCACCAGGATTTCGCGGATGCCGGCCAGCATCAGCATGGAGAGCGGATAGTACACCATCGGTTTATCGTAAACCGGCAGCTGCTGCTTGCTGATCGCAATGGTCAGGGGATACAGGCGCGTCCCCCGCCCGCCAGCCAAAATGATGCCTTTCACCGCTTATCTCCTCTCTGGTCATAATTCCTATCCAGCCAACCTTGAAAATCTTTCTGGCGTTGGATGGCCTCGATCCATTCGGGGTGCGACAGAACCCATTCAACCGTTTGCAGCAACCCGGTTGTCAGGTTATGGCTCGGTTTCCAACCCAACTCATGCTCAATTTTGGATATGTCCATGGCATAACGCCGGTCGTGCCCGGGGCGATCGGCTACGTAGGTGATCAACTGCTCGTGAGGCGCATAAGGCGAGGCGGGCCGGCATTCGTCCAGGATTTCACACAACGTACGCACAACCTCCAGGTTGGTCGGCTGGTTCCCGCCCCCAATCCCGTAGGTCTCGCCCGGGTTACCACGTTGGATCACCGTCCAGATGGCTTCACAGTGATCGCCAACATACAACCAATCCCGAATCTGCTGGCCATCCCCATACACCGGTAAGGGGCGCCCTGCCAGGGCGTGTGAGATCATCAGCGGGATCAGCTTCTCGGGGAACTGGTAAGGCCCATAATTATTGGTGCAGTTCGTGATGGTGTATGGCAGCCCATAAGTATGCCCATAGGATCGCACCAGGTGGTCGCTGGCTGCCTTCGAGGCGGAATAAGGCGAATTGGGTGCATAAGGTGTCTTTTCATGGAAAGGCGGGTCACCCGGTAGGAGCATCCCATACACCTCATCCGTCGACACATGGTGAAAACGCACCCGCTGCGCGGCCTCGGAAGGACTGAGGCCAGATTTGCCCAGCCAGTATTTGCGGGCGACCTCCAGCAACACAAAAGTACCGCGCACGTTGGTCTCAATAAACGGCTCAGGATCCACGATCGAGCGATCCACATGGGTCTCGGCAGCAAAATGTATAATCGCCTCAACCTCATGCTCTTCCACCAGGCGCTCGACCAGCTCCCGGTCGCAGATATTGCCGTGAACAAAAGTATGCCGGTTCGGGTCCGGCAGATCATTAAGGTTCTCCAGGCTGCCGGCGTACGAGAGCACATCCAGGTTGATTACGTGCACATCCGGCTCCGTGCGGAGCAGATAATGGACAAAATTAGAACCGATGAAACCGGCTCCGCCGGTCACTAATACGTTGCGCATTGATTTTCAACTCAATTCATGAAATTCATCGACAGTTCAGGCGTAACATTCCGCCTCGGCCAGAGGCACGCCGTCCTGGTCCTTTGGCGAGAGAAGCAGCGGCTGTGCCCGCCAACAACGGCCAATCAATACCCAGTACCGGGTCATTCCACAGCAAGGTCCGCTCCCATTCCGGGGCATAGTAATCGGTAGTTTTGTAGTTCACCTCGGCCCACTCACTCAGCACATATATTCCATGGGCAAACCCTGGCGGCACCCACACCATGCGCTTGTTTTCAGCTGAAAGCAACACTCCAACCGACCTGCCAAAAGTTGGCGAGCTGCGGCGCAAATCTACGGCGACATCAAACACATTACCCACTGTCACCCGCACCAGCTTGCCCTGCGCCTGCCGGATCTGATAGTGCAGGCCGCGCAGCGTTCCCTGCTGGGAACCGGAGTGGTTGTCCTGCAAGAATGATGTCGCGATCCCGGCCGCCGAGAAGCGCTCGTAATGATAAGTTTCCATAAAAAAGCCGCGCGCGTCCCCCACACCTTGGGTTCGATCAGGATAACTTCGGGAATTTCCGTTGGGATAAACTGCATCTTCAATACTTTGTGCGTTATTCGGGATATAAAGATCGCAATAACGCACCAACTGGCAATTATTGTAACATGCGTGACCGAGCTGTCGAAATAAAGCCTACCTGGATAAGTCGGCTTTGATAGCTCGCCGACTTATCCAGGTAATTAAATATTAAACTGGAACTCGAATGGGGACTGTAGAAAATTTCACCGGTATCTTACCGGTCAAGTTCTCTTAGGGAGCAAACTCCACATAAATCGGGCTCTTGACAAACACCTGGTTGTCACTGGGGTTCACGGTGGCGCCGTACTTATTGTACACTTTCAGCCAGCCGTTAGGCCCGGTGGGCAGCGTGATGGTATATCCCGTCGAGCTATGAACTCCCAGAACCCAGATTTTCTTGGTGCTGGACTTGAGTTCATATCCCCAAACTCCCGCGTATTGATTTACCGGTTGAACATATGCAGCACCGGCCAATTCGGTTGTCAGGAAGGTCATCGCATCATGGGCCGGCTTGGGGGTAGTTTGTGTATCAAAGAACAGACCACCGTGACGCCAGCCTGGTCCTTCCAGGGTGAACCAGATCGTAGAATCAATCTCCAGTGTCATGTTCCGCACAAACAACCTGACAAGGTAGTCGGCTTGATCTTGATAAAATTGTGGTGGGGAAGGAAGGTAGAAGCGGGAACAGGGCATGATACGACCCATGGTGGGCATATCAGGCCGGCTTCGTTCAGAATAATCGGTTTGTTGACACCAAAGCTGGTCATAAGGGCTCGAAGGAAATTGTACTTACCAACGACAACACCACCATTGTGATCCCAACTCGTGTTGGTCTCATCCACAATCAGCGGTGGATTGGAACCCGCTCCATCCCACCACCAGGCATAGCCATGGTATGCTACATAATCAAAATAAGGTGCGCCGCCATTAGATAAGATCCCTTTTAGAAAATTGGCGGAATTGCATCTTCCAGGTGGTGCGCCGGGCGGCGGATTTGCCGGATCGCAATCCAGCAACAATCCGCCAATGACCACTTTGGCATTGGGGTTGGCCGCCTTGATCGCCGGGTATACCACCTTCAACATATCCGCGTAGTAATCCCCACCATAAGTAGCTGGCTTGCTTTTATCGCCCCAGCACCCAAAAACGGAGTAATTACCAGGAGTGGCTCACCATCAGCGGGATCAACATCCGGTTCGTTGCCGATTTCCCAGTACTTGATATTGTAGGGCGGACACGCTATAGCGAGCTACAGCTGCTGAGACAAATTGGGCAAATTCATCGAAATTATCTGCTTGAGCTACCGGGCCAGCAGGCGAATCCCGGGGTACTTTTGCGCCCAACCGGGAGTGAATTTGATCGTGGCAATAACATTGAACCCCTTAGCACTGGCGGCCGCCAAGTCGGCTTCCTTGCCAGAATTGACTTTATTCCAAAGGTAGGTGGGGTTTGGAGAGGTTCGGGTTGGCTCGATCTTATCCCACTCCAACACGGTATGCCGGGTCCAGGTGCCTCCGGCGTCGGTCAGGTTGGTCATCAAGACATTATCAATCGCGTTGATCGTTTCTGCGCCAAAAGGCAATGATGTCGGGCCTGGCACAGTGTTGCCGGAAGTCAGCATGAGCGGCAGGTAGGTCATGTAAATGGCCGCCGGTTCATCTGGGGTTGGGACTGGTGTGGTTTGAGCAAAGGTGTTAACGGTAAAACCATTTGCCAGGATCATTCCCCCAAGCGACCCCCAGGATGATTAATTTACGAATAAGCATAACACACTCCTAACATCGGATTAGAGCCCGATTCTAACTGCCAATAAATGATCTGTCGAGAAAACCAGGGTCTTACTCATCAAACATATAGTTTTTTTACCATTATATAATGTTAAATGCATTTTTTACACTCAGGGCAGCAGCTGGCGGATACGCATACGCCAGTTCAGCGGCAGCCAGCCGTACACGAATGGACGAATTTTGGCTTTGAAAACCAACCAGGATAACCAGCTGCCCCCTTCCCGGCGGTGAACGCGCAGCATTTCGGGCCAGCAGCGGTCATCGGAGACCGAGGTTTTTGCGCCGCCATGCAGGCGGAAGTTCGCCCACAGCTGCGGGTGATAATGCAAAGGCGCCAGTTTTGCCAGCCGAACCCATAGGTCATAGTCCATAGCAAAATAAAAGGTTGGGTCAAGCGGCGCCACCTGCCGCCACAGGCTGGAGCGGAAGAAAGCAGCTTGCTGGGGAATATGCACATAGCCGCGCCGCAAACGCCGGTAGTCCGTTTGGCGGGCCGGGAATTTCCCGATGATAGCACCGCGCTCATCGACCAGGTTGGCATCGCCATACACCATGCCTGCCTCGGGATGCTCCTGCAAATAGGTCACCGCCGAGGAGATCGCGCCCGGCAAATAGGTGTCGTCTGAGTTCAGCCAGGCCAGAATCTCGCCCCGGGCGTGCCCAAAGCCCTTGTTTATCGCATCCGTCTGGCCCCGATCCGGTTCGGAAACCCACCACGCCAGCCGGTCGCTGTAGCGACGGATGATTTCCAGGCTTTCATCGGTAGAGCCGCCATCCACCAGGATGTACTCAATGTGCGGGTAATCCTGGTTAAGAACGGAGCAGATCGTCTCTTCCAGGAAAGGCCCCTGGTTGAAGGAAGGCGTCACCACGGATACCAGGGGCAGTCCGGCATTGGCCTGGCTGCCTGCCGGGCTGGGGGCGATGAGGTTGTTTCCCATCACGCGGACGGCTCCCAGGAGATTTCAGGGTAGAACACTTTAGCCACCGGCTCGGTATAGTGGCGCACCTGCGCAATCTGTTCGGGAGTCAGGCGGCGCTTCCAATTCTCCAGGTTGGCTTTGCTATCCAGCCGCGTGGCATGCACCCGCTTTTTTGAGACTTCCTGCGGGTTATCCGCACTGCTGGATTGCAGGATCGCACCTTCCACCCGGGCATCAAAAGCCAGACCCAGTTGCGAGTAAAGTTTTCGGAAGGATTTAACCGGTTCCAAGGAAAGATCCTCATGGCGTACGACAAATAAGCGCCCATCAGGAAGAGCCTGCCGCATTTGATCGACGGCATAGTAAATCATATTCCAAAGCAGGCTGCCCTGCCCGATAATATCCTGCGGCGTGGCAAGCAGCGCCTCGATTTGTGCCTGGAAGGGATGCAGCCAATCCCGCAACAGCAGCGGTTGAGCCAGCAAATCCTGCAGCTGGAAAGGCCAGTTGAGGCGCAACAGGCTGCTGGCAAATGCCGCCGGGTGGCGGACGGTGACGACCACCTGGCTATCCAGACGCTGGATGAACCAGGGGATCGAAAAAATAGCGAACGGATCCTTGATCAGCGCCCGCTGGTTGCGCAGCCTGCCCTGCAGGAATATCCACTCATCGCGCCCCATGCGCCCCACGTCCTTGATAGATCGCAAGGATTTCAGTTCCAGCCCGGTATGGTAGTGAAAGCGAATAGTTTCCCGGAGAGCATCCAGATACTGGCTCTCATTTTCTGTACAAATGTAGGTGTACCAGTGAGCTACCGGAGCGCGGAAGACCCCCCGGCGATGCAGGACATTCAACGGCTCGCTGATATAGCCTGCCTCGCCGCCGGCGGTAAGCATCTTTCCCGTCCAGCTGGTGCCGGTGCGGTGCGCGCCGGTGACCAGGATAGGCTGGTGGGGGAGTCTCATGGCCGGTTATCTCCCGATAGTCCAGGCCAGGCTGCCATCTCGCCTGATACCGGGTAGGAGATATGGCGGCCGGTTTCGCCCTTCAACAGCCGGTCAACGAATCCACCTAAACCGACCAGGGCCGCGGCAGCGTAGGCCATACGATGCCAGTGACGCAGGGCGTAAGGCGGGTCGTTCAGCAGGGCGCGGCTGTAGGAGCGCAGAGAAGCTCCCGGCTGCCCGGCATCCAGCAGGTAGCGAGCATCCAGGCGGTAAGCACCCGCCTCAATTTTCCGGCGGTTCTGCGCCAGCATAGGAGCCAGGTCGGGTTGGGCCTGCATCCAGTCAAGGATATCAAAAGTTTCCCGGCCAAAACCTGCCGCCTGGGCTACATTCTTGGCCGCGGCATGGTGCCGGGCGGCCGCCCAATCTCGCGGAACGTGGCGCAGCGGCGCCAGCCTGGCCAGGCGCAGCCAGAGCTGGTGATCGAGCATGAAGTGATAGGCTGCATCCAGGTAGCCGGCCTGTTCCAACACGGAACGGCGCATAAAGACGGCCGGCTGGCAGATGATGCGAAAAGCCATCAGGTCTTCCAGCCCCCAATCGCCAAATTCCAGCCGGTTCAAGAGCCTGCCTTGTGCATCGATGGTTAAGGCATTGCCAAATACAAAGCCCAGCTCCGGGTTGGCATCCAGAATGGCGACTGCCTGGCCGATGGCGCCCGGCAGGTACAGATCATCCGAGTTCAGCCAGGCGATATATTCGCCCCTTGGCCCTGGCAAAACCCTTGTTGATGGCCTCCGCCTGCCCGGCATCCGGCTCGGAGACCCACCAGGCCAGGCGGCCGGCATATCGCCGGATGACCTCCAGGCTGCCATCGCTCGAACCGCCATCGACTACCATGTACTCGATGTCAGGATAATCCTGCGCCAGCACCGATTGGATGGCATACTCCAGATACGCCGCCTGGTTAAACGAAGGGGTGATGATCGAAATCAAGCTCACGGATGCATAAGGCGGAAATTTGGCCTGGTTTCGCCATTCAATTGAGTGGGTTCTTCAGGTCATAAAGCAGGTAGCCGCTACCTTCTGCCATCAGGGGATAATTTTCCTTCAGATAGCCTTCCAGGTCCGGCTGGTCTTCCAGCTGCTTGAATGCGGTAATCAGGAAATAATCCTTGCCCTCGGTCTTGTTGGCGAAATAGTCGGCAAAGGCTTTATTCTGCCCGCGCAGCGTAGCCAGCTGCCGCTCGCCACGCGGCGGCCAAAGCTGATATTTTGCTTGCCGTAATACATCAGCCGCAGGCCGTAATCCTGGGCCAGCGCAATGATCCGGCCATCGCTTGGCAGCGCCGCGGCAATCTCTTGCCAGTAGGCCGGTTCCTGGCGGTAATCGGCTGCCCGGCGCTCCACCACAGATAATGTCACGAGATAAAAGACAAGCACCAGGATAGCCCCGCCGCTGACCACCTGCCAGGCTTTAGGCTGCAGGCGGATGCGCTCGTAAAGCAGCTCTCCCAGCGGCGCCAGCGAAAGGCCAATCACTGGCACAAGCTGCAGGTGATAATAGCTGTGGGTGTACATGTAGTAGTTAAAAAACAGGCCATACGCCAGATAACCCACCCACATACCGGCCAGAAATACCCGGCTGCGCGGCTTGGATATCACCACACCCACCAACCCCAGCAGGATCGCCGCCAGCCCGACCAGGTCTTGGGCCAGGCTGAGCCAGCGCACGTAAAAACCCGGGTCAAGCAGCAGGCGGCCAAAGTGACTGTGCGGTCCTCCAGGTAATCTGAAGCATAGCCCTGGCTGCCCAGGTAGTAGGCAGCCGGCGGCAGCAAGATCAGCAGCGCCATGACCCACACCTGAGGGCTGCGCCAGAAACGGCGCACTCCCAGGGTAGCAAGCACCACCACAACCGCACCGCCGCCAGGATAAACAGCGCCATGATTTTGGTCAGGGCAGCCATCCCGCCAGAACAGCCGGCCAGGATTGCCCATTTCCAGGAAGGCGTCTCCCCCAGCGGTACAGGGCATAGCACGCCAGGATGATCCACATCACCATCGCCGGGTCGGGTTGAAATGAGCGGCTGGCTTGCACCGCAAACGGCAGGATGAGGTAATAGCCCAGCGCCAGAACTGCCCCGGAGGTGAGGTCATGCGCCGGGCCAGGTCGTACAGCACCATGCCGCCGATCAGCCAGAACAGCGCCGTGTAGATATTGGCAACCCACAGGTACCTCGCGCCCTACCGCCCGGTAAGTCAGCGCCACAAGGGCTTCCGGCGATGGACGGCTCGTACTGGCCGACGGCGCGGTGTTGGCCGAGCCTGCTGCCTGTCGACAGGGTCGACATCCGGCACCATCTGGTAGTACATGCTGCGGGCGATGATCGCCCCGCGCAGCTGGCGGGTGGGGTGGAAATCCAGCGGCTGGTCGGTCAGGTCTACCAGGCGCAGCCCAAGACCAAGCAGCAGCAGCCCAACGGCCAGCAAGCTTCAGAAAGTGAATGCATCGGTTTAACGGGTGACAAGTTGTAATCCGCTTTCTCGAAAATCGGTCAGCTTCCCGCCCACGGTGGCATCCAGCACCTGGCGCCCATCCGCTTCGTAGGCCTGGCGTGCCATGCGGTAGCCGCGCTCGGAAGTCTCCAGGTCGGGAAGCTGCCAGCGGAAGCCCTTGCCGAAGTAGCCGGCATTGAAATGGTTGGGGTCATCGCCTTGGGAGACCACCGTGGTATTGGGTTTGCCCTGTGTGGTGTAAGTTGTGATCCACGCCGATCAGGATGACCTGCTCGAAACCCATGTGATAGGCCAGCTGCAGGGCGACATAGGTGACCGTGGCGCCTTCCCACAGGCGGCCGCGCGCATCGCTGGCAAACTTCGGGCCGGTATAGGTGGTATGCAAGAACGCCAGATCCGGCGCAGGTTCGATCAGGCGGTGCGAGCGCCAGGAGAGGAACTTTGGGCATCGGCAGGGTGCGGATATCCTCGGCGCACTGCTCGATCACCAGGCTGTTGACCGACAGGAAATAGGTGGTGGTGAACCCCAGCTCGGGAACATCAGGTAGAAGCGGTTCATCCCGAAGGTGAACTCATCCTTCAGGCGAGACAGGTCGGTTTGTTTCAGGCTGGGGCCGTTGCCGATGATGAAGCAGCGCTCGCCGCGGTGAATATCTTTCAAAGCAGCCAGCTGGCGGATGCTCTCCCGCCGCAGGGGTGGAACGTGGCAGCAGGCCATTGGGCGAGCGCGCTGCAAGGCATAGCGCGTCTGGCTGGCCAGCCTGCCACAGCGGCGCCGGTGTGACCTGCTTGATGCTGCTGCGGCTCAGGCTGCTCATTCGGTGCTCAGGCGGGCAGTGGCGCCGCCATCCACAATCAGGGCCTGGCCGGTCATAAAGGAGGATTGGATATCATCTGCCAGGAAGTAGATGGCCTGGGCGATCTCTTGCGGGCGGCCCACACGCCCGTTGACCGTCTTGCGGGCCAGGTTATCCAGCCGCTCCTGGATATCGCTCCCCGCACATGCCCGCGTCCCAGCCCGGCCCGCAGCATGGGGGTATCCACCGCGCCGGGCAGGATGGCATTGACACGGATGTTGTCCGGGGCGAATTCGATCGCCATGGCACGGGTCAGTGCCAGCAGGCCGCCTTTGCTGGCGGCATAGGCGGCGATATTAGCCGAGGTCGCCACAGCATGCACCGAGGAGACATTGACGATGGCCCCGCCGCCGGCGGCTTTGAACAAGCGGGTGGGCCAGCTTGACGCCCAGGAAGACCGAGCGCAGGTTGGATGCCATCACGGCATCCCATTCTTCCACGCTGGTTTCCAGCAGCGGCTTGGCGATCTGCAAGGCGGCATTGTTCACCAGGGCATGCAGCCGGTCGGTATAGGCGTGCACCTGCCGAAAAATTGTTTCCATATTTTCACCCACCGAAATATCGGATTGGATGAACAGACCGTCTTGCGGAAATGGCTCGCCGAACTCGGCCCGGTCAACGCCGATCACCCGCCAGCCGTGACCGGCAAATAACTGAACCGTTGCCCGGCCAATGCCGCCGGCCGCGCCGGTGATCAACACAATGCGATTCTGTGTATCAGCTTCCATTATTCTTCCTTTCACGAAAAGCCAGCGCCAGCTGCAATGCATCCGTGTCCAGGCGTGGAATTTGGAGCTCCTGCACAAGCTGCAAGGAGGCTTGATCATTGACATCCCAGGTATGCACCTCGCAGCCGCCTTTGCGTATCCGGTTTACCGTTTCGAAATCCAGCTGGCTGGGGTGCAGGTGCACTGCCCGCGCGCCTGCCATCCGGCCGCGCTGTAAGGCAGTGTAGGCTACCACATCCTGCCCCATCCAGGGTTCGGACCGCGGGATCAACAAATCAGTTGGCACATCGGGCAGCAGGCTTTGAAACCGTTTTAACAACAGTGGTTCGTAGGATGTAATTTCGATATTTTCCCGGGCCTTGGGATGGTTCTGCAGGATAGACGCAAGAACGTCGACCGACTGGTTTCCGGCCCCTTGATTTCGATCTCCAGGCCAATTCGGCCCGCCAGGACATCCAGAACTTGCTCCAGCAATGGAATCCCAATTTCCGACCTGCCGGATCCGGAAAACCTTGCCCGGCTGATCTCATCCCAGGTGCGAGTGAAAATCGGGCCGGTAAGATCGGTAATCTTGTCCAGGTAAAAATAGTGATAGACCACCAGGACCCGGTCAGCGGTCAGACGCACATCCAGCTCGACGGCATCCGCTCCCAATTCCAGCGCTCGCAAGAAAGCGGGGATCGTATTCTCCGGCGCGTATTCGGGCAGCCGCGGTGCGCTACGATCTCAAACAAAGCGCTCCAAATCCTCTGTGGGCAGGCCCAGGCCGATGAGCAAGTTGCGGATGGTATTCCAGTGCACTCGCTCCCAGGCAGCCGGGCTGGAGTTGGAGTTGTGCGGCGCCAGCAAGACGTTATCCATTTTCAGCAGTGGGCTGTCGGCCGGCAGCGGCTCTACCTCAAACACATCCAGTGCCGCGCCGCCAAGCCGGCCTTGCTGCAGCGCCTGCACCAGGGCAGCCTCATCCACCACCGGACCGCGGCTGGTGTTGATCAATACTGCGTCGGGCTTTATCCCAGCAAGCAATTCCGCATTCACCAGGTGAAAGCTGCTGGGGTTAAGGTCGGTGTTCAGGCTGATGAAGTCCGCTTCAGCAACCAGCTGCTGCAGGCTGACCATCTGCACGCGATTCTCGGCCAGGAAATCCGGCGCGATGGGAATAATATCGTTGCCCAGCAGGCGCATCCCAAAGACGCGCGCCCGGCGCAAGACTGCTTTGCCAATATTGCCAACACCCACCACACCCAGGGTGCACTCGCTGAGCGAGACGCCCGGGATTTTTTCCCATTTGCCGACTTTCATCTCCCGGTCCATCCACGGGCCGCGGCGGGCAAACGCCAGCATATAGCCCAGGACGGTATCGGCTACCGGCAGGGTGAAGGCGTTCAGGAGTGCGCCCGACCATAATGCCCAGCCGTTCTGCAGCTGCGGTGTCGATTGAGTCGATGCCGGTGCCCCACTTCGAGATCACCTTCAGGCGCGGCGCGCAGGCCTGCAAAACACGCTCGCTATAGCGATCATCGCCACACAGCGCCCCGTCGAACTGCCCGGCATAAGCCAGCAGGTCTTCTTCCTCCATGCGCTCCTGCACAGGCGGGGCGATAATTTCTAACCGGTAATGGTCAAATACCGGGCGAAAGCGCTCAACATACGGGAGAAGATAAGGCGCGGTCAGCAAAATCGTTAGCCATCAGGTTATCCGCCTCTCGCCGGCTAACCAGCAGATCGCAAATCAAGAAATCCAGCTCATCGTCAATATCCCAGGCTTCGGCGGCATCGATCTCAAACATCATCGGCCGTTCGCCCAGGCGGTTGCGCCGGTTGATTAAAGTTTGGCGATTGAAGAGGTACAGGCATGAATTTTCCTCATACACCGGCGGCAGATCCTGGGTTTGCAGCAAAATGGCCGGGTTGTGGTTGATCGCCCGACCGAGCTGATCCCACAGACGGGTCTGCAGGCGGGTCACAGAAAAGAGCGAGTCATAGGCCGGGTAGCTGCCCAGCAGGGACTGGATCGCCCGGGAGATCGTCGCCGAGCGCAGCAGGGGGTTCGTGCTGTGCGTTTGCAAATACAGATCTGCGGCAACCTGGGAGGTGTCGTAAATCAGCACCTCATTCATCGGAATATCGATCGGCGCGCAGGGTTGCAGGGCGCTCGAGGGCAATCACCTGGGGGAAGTCCTGCTGCAAGCCGGCCAGGATCTCCGGGCTGTCGGTATCGACCACCACTTGCGATATTTCCGAGCAGGCCAGCAAGGCGTGCAAGATGTGGTGGTAGAGCGGTTTGCCCGCCAGCAGGCGGTAGTTTTTTCCCGGGACGCGTTGAGAATGGTGGCGCATCGGGACTAAAGCGGCTATCGTGGTCATCGGTACCCCATCCGGTTTGAATGCATGCTTACCAGCTTAAATCTTGTTCGTAACCCAGCCGCACCAGCAAATCGCCGGCGACTTGCTTGAAGGCTTCTATATGCTGCCCTGTGAAAACTTCCCGCCAGCCGCCGGACTTGCCGCGGCGGAAAGTAGGCGAGCGACCCGGGTCGAGGGCCTGCTGAACGTTAGAGATGGCCTGCTCTGGGGAAACTGCCAGTGGGAAACCGCGTTCGACCGCATGTTGCAGGGCCTGGCGAATCCCAGCAGCTTGATCCTGGATAAATTCTTCGAAGCGTAAAGCCAGGATTTCTCGTCTGCCCATCCACCCCAGATAGGGCTGGAAGCGCAGGGCGATATCAGGAAACTCGATACCGCTTTCCGGCCGCCCCAAAATGCTGACCAGTAAGCGCTCATCGAAGCTTTTCAGCTCTTCGGTGTAGTAGCGGTGGTGAATGTGGCCCGGTTCCATCTCAGTCACGTAATGTACGTGCGACACCACCACATCGCGCGGGTCGCGCAGCATAAAGTAGCCGGCCCAACCCGGTTGGCACAGTATGTCGATGGTCGCTGCAATGGCGTGCACGTGGCCGTAGGCAATGTCGCCCGGCCGCAGCCGCCGCAGGTCGGCCAGGATTTCCGCTTCCGCCCGGGTCCGGCCGCTGTCGCCGGCGTAAGTCACCACTGCCGGCAGCCCGCTGACCACTGCCGGGCCTACGCGGGTAAAACCCTGCAGTACCTGGGTGAGCAGGTGGGTGCCGCTCTTCGGGAAGGAGGTAGCAAACAGGACGGGCACGCCTTTCAGGGAGTACCGCCGCCAGCGCAACATGCTACCCCAGCGGCGGGCCTGCCGGCGGGCCAACCTGGCCAGGAGAGCCGCGTTCGCATCCATCGGGGCTTATGCCTCGTTCACGTCCGGCGCAAAGCCAAAGGTATGCTGCACAATCCCCGGCAGCAGGCTGTACACCGGCCTGCCCGCCAACCGGTCGAACTCCTCTTTGACTTCCAGGAAAGCGCGCCACTTCGAAATGCTGTACTCGTTGACCCCATATCTCAGGGCGACATCCACCATGCGCTTCTCGATCAAACAGTACCCGCTAGCCATGGTCAGCCCATCGCACAATTGAATCAGGCGGTCGTACAGATGGTATTCGATCCCCTCCAGGTAGGCCTGGACGAATGCGTATTCTTCACGCGTCCCATCCCACACCGCCGAGCCAGCTGCCACATTTTTTACCGGGTAAGAATGAGTCAGGCAAACGCGTGCCGCCCCATCAAACCCCCCAGCCATCAGGAAGCGGTAGCCGTCGATCACGTGGCGCATGCCGGCGACGCCTTCGCGGCGGCCGATATCGTGCAGCAAGCCCAGGGTATAGGCATATTCCGGATCAAGAGACGGGATGCAGCCGGCAATCGTCTCGGCTGCCTGTGCCACCAGCCTGGAATGCGCTACCCAGGGTCCGGGGTTGCGATCTGCCGCTTCTTGCAGAATAGACTCTGCCTGTATTCGCGAAGGGATCGGTCCGAGGGGCATAGGGATAGGATTCATTACCAGTCGTCGCCGGTTTCGTAACCCAGCTCGATGAGCAGATCGCCGGCTTGTTCTTTGAACTGCGCCTTATTGGCTTCGGTGAAATGCTCGCGCCAGTTGCCCGGCTTCGCTTTACGGTAAGTACCGGAGCGGCGCGGGGCGATGGCTTCTTGCAGAACGGCAATCGCCTGGTCACGTTCTACCCGGGGATTGAAGCCGCGCTTCGCCAGGTAATCCAGCAGACTGCCCAGCGCCTCTTGCTGGTGCAGTATCAGGTCTTCAAAGCGCAGGCTGAGCACGGAAGGCACCTGCAGCCAGCCCAGGTAGCGGGCATAGCGCTCCCGGATGGGGGTCAGCTCACTGCCGGGCTCTTCTACCCCTCGAATGGCGGCTTCGATGCGCTCTTCCATGGTGTGCAGAGCTTCGGTGTAATATGCGTGCATCCAGTGCTCTTCGTGGATTTGCGTGGCGTAGAAGACATGCGAGACGATCATATCGCGCGGATCGCGGTAAACGAACACGCTGGCCATCCCTGGGGCAGTCAGAGCAGGCACGATAGCGCTGGTTGGCTTGCAGGTAGCCATAGGCAATATCACCACTGCGCATGCTGCGAATGTTGGCCAGGATGGCAGCGTCATCCAGCTTGCGGTTGTCTTCGGTGCGGTTGAGCGGCGGAAATCCAGGATTGACGAACGGACCCAAATAGGTGAGCCCCTGCAGCACCTGGATGATCAGGTGCGAGCCGGACTTGGGCATGGCGTTGCCCACCACCGCCGGAACCTTCTGCAGCGCCTCAGGACTCCAGCGCAGGGCAGTTCCTGCCCGGCGTGCCTGCCAGCGGACGACTTTCAATTGATGTTTTACGGAAGCATACAGGCCCATAGCTCAGGCTCTCACTGGGGTAGTTGGCACGAGGCGTACGGCTGAAATACACCAGCTCTTTCTCTTCCAGCAGGGCAACCACCTCCCAGACCGCCTGGAAGGAGATGCCCAGCTCGTCGGCAATATCGGCCACAGTGCGCTCGCCATCGCAGCGCTCCATGATCTCGAACAGGCGGCGGTGCCCTTCCGGGTTGACCCGGTAATCGATCCAGATGCCATACCCCGAGCAGAAAATCTCGCCCTTGAAGCGGTTGACCACATACTGGTTGCGCTCCCAGGCTTGCAGCAATCCCAACAACACCTGGCAGGAGGCTTCCAGCCGCTCCTGGGTGACGATCTCCGGGCGTGTCGTGGCTGGAGTGATACTCGCGGTACGGGACGGGGTTGATCGCCTTGGGCGCCTCTACCCTGGAGAGCGAAAGCATCGGCACGCGCACGCCGGGTGCGTTGAACTGGCGCTCGTCGTTATCGATGATCCGCCGGTAGGGCGCAGTATACCCTTGCAGATCCAGGTCGGTAAACGCCGCTATGCAGGCACTGGTCTGCCTGGCTGCCGGGCTGGAAAGAGCCCTGCAAGGCATGCGGCGAGTCGTTGCCCAGCATTTCCAGGAACAGGCCTGCCCGCATATACGGGATGAGCTGCTCGTTGTGGCTCAGATAAGCCACCGAGCCGATCGTCTCGGGTAAGATCAGCAGGCGGTAGGTGTAATAAGGGGGCGCTCCGTTATCGACGGCCTGCTGGAGCAGTCTGCGGGCGGCTTCCAACCCCACCACAACCCCGGTCAGGTCGTCGTTGACCATAGCCGGGTGGCACAGGTGCGCCACCATCACAAAACATTCCTGGCTCTGTCCCGGGATCAAGACCTCGCCCACTTTCAGCGTTCCCGCCTCGAAAGTCGAGCGAATGACCACCCGGTAGGCAGCCTCTGTCAAGCGAATCGCGCAGCAACTGCGTTGCGCACAATCCCCAGTCACGCTCGTAATACTTGAAGACGAACGGAATCGCATCCGGCAGGCGCGGGTGGACGTGCAGGTGCCGCAGCAGCTCCTCCCGCCGCACCACACCTTCGAACGGCAGGGAGTACGAGATCACGTGCAGCGGGTGATCGGCGTAGTCCAGCAGCCGCCTGCCATCCAGAGTCTCCAGGTAAGCTTCGTGGCAGGTCCATTTTTCCGGCACGCGCCAGGTCCAACAAAGCTCACCGGTCGGGTAGGCATGTACGCTAACAGGCAGTTCGCGGCTAAGACGATCCAGGGCGCGGTCGTAATCATCCGAGAGGATGTCCCGTTTCAAAAACCACAGCGCGTGGATCAGCTCCATCATGGATGCAGGGGTGGTCATAGGTCGGTTTTTCTTCGCAGTCCGAAATTATCCACGGAAGTTCAAAGTCGACTTCTGCAAAAACAGATCCTGTGCAGAATCACGGTTGGCAACCAGCACCCAGGGGTCGTCCGCCAGCAGACTATCAGCGGCAGCCACAAAATCAGCTGCCAGGCAGCAAGAGACCCGTCCATAGTTAAGCCCGGCAGATAACCAGCGACCCTGCTGCTCCAGGCGGCGCTGCACCGGGTGCAAGTCCAGGGTTGGGTTGAGATCCAGGTCGCGCACGTACATGCGGTAGGTACGCTCCTGCCAGGATTGGCCCTGCCGCACCCGGCCGGAGAACTGCTTCCAGTAGCGGTAAGGAACGCCTGCTCGCTGCTCGCTGTAATGCACCAGCGATACGGCGTTGACATCCGCTCCCAGCAGCAGGATCTTAAATCCCAGCTCCAACAAACGCTCAAAAGCCGAGCCGGGGTCGAAAGCCGATGATGTATCGCGGTTTGCCAGGTCCGCAGCCAGCGGCCCCAGCACGGCCAGGGATTGCAGCGGGTGCATGCTACGGCGCACTCCGGGCTGCCGGCGCACGTACTCCGAAAATGCTCCCATGCCATCCGAGGGCGTCGTGTCCGGATCGAACGGCTCGCCGCGGGCAAAGGCAAAATTGAAGGCGGGCACTGCCAGCGTTCCTTCCAGACCCATCACTTCCTGCAAAGCCGCCAGGTACAGCCCAACTCCGGGCGCCTGGCTTGCCTCCGCCTGAGGTTTGCCCAGGAACTGTACTGCGGAGTGCACCAGCAGGCGGTCGCCGGGACTGATACCCAGCTCCTGCAGCACCTGAACGACCTGCCGCTGTGTGACGGCTTTCACTTCAGACTCCAAAATCAGCCGGGCGGCGCGGTATTCTAATTGAAAACCCAGCTCTTCAAAAAAACGCCAGGCGCTCTCGTTGCCGCTCAGCACCTGGATTTCTACCGAGTGCACAGCCTGCTGTCGCAGCCAATCCAGGCCCAGCTGTACCAGCTGCTCGCCCAACCGCTCGCGCCGGTAAGCAGGCTCCACCCAGATATCGCTGATCTCGCCGACCATCACACCGCCCATGTGCTGCGGCAGGCGCTTAACCCGGCAGAGGATCATACCCACCAGTGACTCGCCTGCAACGGCGACAAACACATTGCTGAAACGTCCCAGTGTGCGCTGGAAAGACTCCACCCAGGCCTGGCCTACATCCTCCGGCTGCGGCAGCCGGTAGCCCACCTGGTAATAGTAGGCATTCAGGCGTTCGAACATCTCGGCCAACCGGGGAAAATCGGCCGCTTCCGCTGGGCGGAAGGAAATTGCTATCACGGTCATGCCAGCGCCTGGCGAACGAACTCCGGCCAGCCGGACGGCTCCAGCCCATACTGCGCCAGGAAGGCGAACGCCATGCGCTCCAGGCCAAAGGCCACGCAGCCGGTGTGCGCCGGGGAGCCGTCGGGCAGAGTGATGTTTAGCTGCCGGCCAAAGAAGTCCTGGTGGTAGTTGTACGATCCGACCGCCAGGGTTGAATCCTTGAAGGGCAGGCGCGCCCGGATCTCGAACTTAAGCTGGAAGGCGCTCTGGAAGGCGGCTTGCTTGCGGAATTCGCCGATAAAGAAGGGATCGTTGGCGCTCTCCACCCGGTATGCCAGGCCGACCTTTTCGAAGACCGCTGCCATGCGCTGGCGGGCAATCTCGCGGTTCTCCAGGACGAAATCTTTCGCACCGACAAAGATCACTTCTCGCATGGTGAAGTTCCACAGGCGCTCCAGAGAGGTCAGGTTGATGGCTTCGTAGCGGAAGCAGTTGCCCACCGCCGTCGCCACCACCTGCCCGCCGGGCAGCGGCTGGTCGGCCAGGGCAAAATACAGGTGATAGCACACCGCCGGTGAAAGCAGCGTCTGGATGCCGGCAAAGGAAGTGAGCGGCGTCGTTCAGGCCGTGCTCGTCACAGGCGGCATGCTGGGCGAAGTGGTCGATCGCGTCCAGGTCTTCGCGCAGGTGGGTGACGAAGGACAGCGAGTGCGGGAAGGCCCGGAAGTAGTTGACCCGCTCCAGGTAGCGCGCCGGGATCAGGGTCGGGAAGCGATAGGGCGCGGCGTCAAAGCTGTCTGCCAGCTCCAGGAACAGCCCTTCGAAGAATTGAATCAGGCGGCTGAGCAGCGGGCCGACGGCAAAAATACCCAGCGCTTCCGGGTTGACTTCTTTACGGGCCAGCAGCGCTTCCATCGGGTCGAGGGCATATGGCACCGGCCGGTCCAGGTGGTCTTCCAACACCTGCACTTTCAGCTTAATGGCGCCCTTCACCATAGAGGCCACCACCCGCTGCACTTTATCCTCCAGTTTGGAGCGCTGCTCGGGATCGGGCGCAGCGGCCAGGCTGAGACGGATGCGCTCGCCACCCGGCGTTACCTGAGCCAGCAGGATGGCTTCATCCACATAGGCCAGCTTGGACTGTACCTCACCGGTCAAGTACTCCGGGATTGGAAGCGTGGAGACAATCTCTAAGATTTCAGCGGACATAACCATGCTCCTCCAGGTAGCTGCAAATCACCGGGACGCTGGTCAGGCCGGCAATGGTATCGGCGTTGACTTCGATCCCAAAGCTCTCTTCCAGGCGCATCATGACCTCCATATGGCCCATCGAGTCCCACTGCGGCAAGTCGCCAAAAGCCAGCTGGGGGCTGATCTCATCCGGCGGCACCTGCAGGGCTTCCGCCAGGATAGCCTGCACGCGCTTCATCGTCTGTGTTTGCAAATCACTGTCCATTCAACCGACTCCAATCCTGATAGGGTCAGGAGGTGGCAGCCTCGGCTGCCGGCTTGACCTTACATACGCCCACCGGCTGGTACTGGGGATCCCATTTGCCCCAGGGCATGCCGTTATCGCCGGATTTGAAATAAAATCGCGCCAGGCGTTCGCGCAGCTCGGCGCAGTCCTTAAGCGCCTGGAATAACTCGTCATAGCGGGCGTAGTTATCCGGCGTGTCTGCTGGAAGGTCAAATATTTTTCGCAGGCTACCTGCAGTGTAATTCCAGCCCGCCGAAGGTGTATGGTACCAGTCCTGCTCGCGCGCCGCGCCTAAGGTAGCCAGCAGCACGCCACCCGGCTTGAGCACCCGGGTCAATTCTTGCACCACGGATGGCAGGTTTTCCGGCGGGTTGTGCTCCAGGGCCGAGACGGCCACCACGGCATCCACCGAGTTATCGGACAGGTCGACCAGGTCGGCTAAATCCTGGTTGTAAATCACGACTTCTCCTGCGGCAGGCGAAGACAGCAGGTTAGCGGCCAGCTCCCTTGCCTGGGTGGTGAATTTGCCTGCCTGGAAGGTAGCACTCCAGGGATTAAGATCGGGCGTAGGAGCCCCCCGCAAACCGCGCACCCGGTAGCGGCGGCGGAAGCGCAGCGGCAGGTCAGCCCGGCTGCCCCGGTCGATGCTCAGCACGGCGGCGCCCTGCCCGGCCAGGTACCACTGCAGGATACCCGTTCCCGCCCCGGCATCCATAATGCGCTGGCCCTGCACCGCGCCCAACCGGCTGATGATCCAGGTCAGGTCGAGCAGGTAATGCCAGCCAAAATCCAGCCGCAGATCGGCGGCCAGGCTGCTGCAGCGCTTCGACGGTCGGGCGCTGTTCATCCAGCAAGGTAACCGGCAAGATTTCAATCACTTCACGTGTGTCAAAATTGCTCAAGAAAGTTCCTCAGGCATCAGAAATGGTTTTTCTTCCAGGATGCCATCACGCAGCACCCGGATGGGGATTGAATTCTCGGGTGACAAATCCTGCCACTCAAAGGGCTTCAGCTCGACAAAGCCCATACGCGGGCCTGCCTGCAGGTAGCGCTCCATTGGCAGCGAGGCTGCGGTAGAGCTGGTAGTAAAGAAAGCGCCGGGCGTTACGACTGGAACGCTTCTGGCACCTCGATTTGTTCAGCTGCCAGGAAACCTCGACCTGCTCCGGTGTGCTTCCTGAGTCTCGGGGAAGAATACGATCGGATACTGGGTGTAGCGGGCTTGCCCGCCGCACAGCACCGGCTTTCCCATCAAAGACGCTTCCAGGCCAATGGAAGAGTTGTACACCATGACAAATTTGGAGCGCTGGATCAGCTCGTACGAGCTGATATATTCCTGCGAATCGATGAAGACCACGTTCGGCAGGCTGTGTCAGCCTGGTTGGCATGCACCCAGTCGCGCACGCTCTCATTGCTCTGTTTGGCGGTGCCGGGGCGCATCTCATCCGGGTGGGCGCGGATGACAAACAGGGTATCCGGGTGGCTGCGGATGATCTCCAGCACCTGATCCAGCCAGGCAAACATATGCGGGAAGACCAGGTTGGCGTGCACCTGGCTGGTGTCGTAGATCACGTTGGTAAAGACCGGCACGATCTGGCGGAATTGCCGCCGCCTTGTCCAGAAAAGCCTCGTCCAGGCCGCGCATCTCCGGCCAGAACTGGATGCCTGCCATGGTGAATTGGCCCTGAAAGCGTTTCTCCAGGTAGGCATCCAGGCGGGCATTCTGCGCGGCGGTCAGCTCGAAATCTCGCGGGATATGGATCGGGTAAGCGGTGGCTTCGCCATCGGTGAAGAAGGCGGAAAAGCGCTGGAAACCGACTTCGTGGGCGATCAGTCCGGCATGCCCAGCGCGGCGGGCTACCCAGCGGGCGGCGGCTTCCGGGTACATGATCCCGTTGAAAATCACTGCCGCTGCAGGCTGGACTTCGCTCCAGCAAGGCGGGCAAATTCCCCGGCAATGTGCATAGGCCGAGAGCATGTAGGCGCGCAGCAGGTAGCGGGTTGGCTCGTCATCCGGCAGGTGTGTGGCGGCGCAGCGCCCAGCGGATCGAAGGCAGCACCAGGCGCCCCAGCGGGATGCGACATCCCCAGATGGGCATAGGCGCCGCGATATCTCAAAGCTGCCCAGCTCGGCTACACTCAGCCCCTCCAGGCGAGCTGCCAGCTGCGGGTCTTCCTGGTAATGGAACGGGTGCACCTCCGCGCCGGCATAAAGCGGCTGCGATTGGCCATGCAGGCCGCGCAGGGCGGCGGCTGTGTGATAGTCCTGGCGGTTCGTGCCCAGCACGCAGTGGCTCATCCCTGACTGGCAGACAAAATGCACTACCGGCACCCCGCCAGCCGCAAGCCCCAGCTGGTCAGCAGGGAGAAAGCGGCATTCTGGCTCAGCCCGGTGATGCGGGTGGAGGCATTGAAGACCACCACCGGCTGCTGGCCCAGGCGCAGGTGCGTGCGTGCTTGCGACCTGACCGGCCATGCGTTCGGACGCGCTGCCGGTTTTGCCAGCTTCGATCCAGCGCTCAGTTTGTTGCCAAACTGTGTTCAGGCAGTTGGGTGATGTGTTCACAGTCAGCTATCTGCCCTGGACTGTGAAGTAAGCCTCCGACAGGCGCTGGATGGCGATCAAGAAGCCCTCACCCTGGCGCTGGTGGCCGCGCCAGATTTCCGGGATCATCGTGCCATGATAATCTCCGATCACCCGGAAGAAATGCACCCAATCGATGGTGCCTTCGCCGATCTGCAAGCCCTTCGCCATCCAGCCCGGCGCCATCGGAAGGTGCAGGTGGCGGATATACGGCAGCAGGACCTTGCACCTGCTCGTAGAAATCGACATGCGCCCAGTTGCAGTACAGCTTGTGGTGCGAGGTGTCATAGCACAAATTCAGGCCCATGCGAGGCGATAAAATCGCGGATCTCATAGGCATCCATGAAAGCATTGGTCAGCCACTGCCCGCCGAAATACCAGGGATGCGGCGGCAGATTTTCCAGCAGCAGCTCGACGCCGGCGTAATCCAGCTCATTCACCGAGCGGCGCAGGTTATCGTACAGCGCCTGCTTGTTCGTGATCGGGTGGTCCAGGCTCATCGCGCCGGGGTGGATGATCACCTTGGGCGTGCCGACGAAGTAAGGCGCCATCTCACGTGTCAGGTTGATCGATTTCTGCATCAGCATCGCGCGAGGCACTGCGCTGGCGCTCATCCAGGGCGCACAGGTCCACCAGCGTGCGGTCCCAGAACTCGGGGGCATGCACCACCAGCTTAGCGGCTGCTCGGAGCCGGCGCTATGATCGCCGCCCGGGTAGTGCTCATCCAGGTCCTGGTCGGTGAAATGGAATTCCAGCATGCGCGGCTGGTAAGCCAGCATCTCCTCGTAATCGCGGAAGCGCACGGTAAAGCCATAATCCATGGGCAGGATATGCTCCATATCCAGGTCGATCTGCTGATCCCCAGGTCGCGGTCCAGGAAGGGCTCATCTTCTTCGATCACCCGCTCGATCACTTCGCCCAAGCAGGTCGGGGTAATTTTGCGGGGAAAGACCCAGGGCCGGACCTTTGACCGCCACCATCTCGGCAGTGATCGTCTCGCCGGGCTCGATGCGCCGGGCAGCCACCAGGCTCTTGCCCAGCACTTCGCGGTTGAGGATCTCGCCGCGCGAGATGAACTTCTCCTCACCGGCGCCCAGGGCCATGGATACCTGGCGGATATCGCGCACCATCTTCGTGAAAGCCCTGCGGCTCCAGGCTGGCGGCGTGGTCCGGGCCGTCCATCGTGCGGTCCAGGGTGAGGTGGCGCTCGATGATGCTGGCGCCCAGGGCGGCAGCTACGGTGGAGACGGCGATGCCGCGCTCGTGCCCCGAATAGCCCACCGGAACATCGAAGCGCGCAGCTGGTCCATAAAGCGCAGGTTGATATCTTCAAAGGCTGCCGGGTAGGTGCTGTTGCAGTGCAGCAGGGCAAACTCGGCTCCGCGCTCTTTCAGGAAATCACCGTGATCTCCACTTCTTCCATGCGCGACATGCCGGTGGACAGGATCAGCGGCTTGCCCTTCTGCACCAGGTGGTCCAGCAGCGGCAGGTTGGTCAGGTCGGCCGAGGCCACTTTGTAGGCCGGCACGCCCAGCGTATCCAGGAAATCGGCGCTTTCGGGGTCAAAGGCCGAGCACAGGAAGGTGATGCCTTTCTTGCTGGCAGTACTCGACGATCTGGTAGTAATCGCTCGTCGGTCAGCTCCACCTGCTGCAGGATGGGCAGCAGGTAGCGCAGGGTTTTCTCACCGGCGTTGGCGTTATCCAGGTATTTCTTGGCGTACAGCTTATCCAGGTTGCGTTTTTGGAATTTGACCGCGTCCGCGCCAGCATCCACCGCCACATCGATCAGCTTAAGGCCAGGTCCAGGAAACCGTTGTGGTTGACGCCGATTTCGGCAATGATATAAGTCGGCTGACCGTCGCCAACCAGGCGATCGCCGATCTTGATTACAGGCATTGTTGCTCTCCAGAGAGGATCGTCTGCTGTGCCAGGTTATTCTTTCCAGTCCGCCGGATCGAAACCCCAGGTCATCGAAGGTGATCTCGCCACTCTCCAGCAGGCGCTCGGCACGGCGCCAGTCGTCCGGCGAGTCGATATCGATCCATTCGCTGGGATCGATGACCAGCGGCAGGATGCGCTCACCGGTCATCGAATTTTTGTCCAGGATGGTGTCTGTCCAGGCGGCATCCACATAGCCGGTCTGCCAGTAGACCTCGGGCAGGGCCTGGCGCGGCATGTTGTACGGTTCTCGGTAATCGGTTTGGATCAGCGGCTGCATCAACCCATCCGGTCCGATGCGCCACATTTTGAACGGGTTTTGAAACGGCACGCATACCGTGCGCACCGCATCTGCTCCGGGCTGCTCCAGCAGGCGCATGCACCGCCTGGTCGATGTGCCAGACGCGCCGGAGAGGAGAGGTGGGGCGAAGCTGGACGACAATCTCCGGGTTGTAGCCTTCGTGCTTCAGCCAGCCATTCCAGGGCATGCTGGAAGACCGGCAGATCGGGGGTCTCATCCTGAGAGAATTCCGCCGGGCGCAGGAAAGGCGTCTCGGCCCCGTACTGGCGGGCGATCGCGGCGATCTCCTCATCGTCGGTTGAAACGATCACGCGGGTGACCGTCTCGGCCGCCAGCCCGGCAGCGATGCTGTAAGCAATCAGCGGATAGCCGGCAAACGAGCGGATATTCTTGCGCGGGATGCTTTTCGAGCCGCCGCGGGCGGGATGATCCAGATTCGCCAGCGACTTCGTCGTCATCGCAGGTTCTGCCTTCACCAGGCTGTCCAGCCGCCATCCACCACCAGGTTGGCGCCGGTCATATAGGCGGAGGCATCCGAGGCCAGGAAAAGCAAGGCGCCGTTCATTTCATCTTTTTCAGCCATGCGGCCCAGCACAGCGCGGGCCGAGTAGGCCTGCACGAAGGCTTCATCGTGACCGTTGAATACGCCGCCCGGGGTGAGGGCATTCACCCGGATGTTTTTTCCGGCATAATAAGTTGCCAGGTAGTGGGTCAGTCCCAGGATGCCGGCTTTGGTGACCGAGTAATAGACCGGTTTGTAGCTGAGGCGGCTGCCCCGGGCGCTGGTACAGGCGCTGGTCGGGGCCGACCAGGCCGTAGATCGAGGACAGGTTGATGATCACCCCGCCGCCCTGCGCCAGCATCGGCTGGACGGCCGCCTGGCAGCACAGGAACATGCCGGTCAGGTTGACATCCAGAGCCTGCTCCCAGGCTTCCAGCGGGTAAGTCTTCGAAAGCCAGCTCGAACCAGGCGCTGGCATCCGTGCTGCCCGCTGTGCTGCGGGTCGAACTTGGGGTCCAGGGCAGCGCTGTTGACCAGGATATCCAGCCGGCCAAAGGCGGCCAGGGCTGGCCTCGACCATGGCTCTGCACGGAATCCGGCGTCGGTCACATCGACCTGTACCGCCTGGGCCGCCCACCCGGCCTGGATCAGAGCTTCGGCCAGAGCTTGCAGCGGCATTGTGATCCAGGTCGGCGATCACCACGACTGCGCTCCGGCCTCGGCCAGGGTGCGGCAGAACTCCGCCCCAGCAGGCCGGCGCCGCCGGTGACTACCGCCACCCGGCCATTCAGATCGAAAGAGATTCAGGTCAGCTTCGGTCATCATGGTGATCGTAATCCAGACGCTTCGGCACTAACCCAGCTCATATTTATCGGCTTCGGCAGGTTATACCTCAGGCTGTGCCGTTTCGACCTAGTAATGCCATCCGGCTGCAGGAAGCCGCGCTCTTCCAGGTAAGCGATGATCTTGCGGGCGTTCTCCTCAGGGCGTAATTCGACCGTATCCAGGGTGATCTCGGGGTTGACCGGCGCTTCGTAGGGATCGTCCACGCCGGTGAAGCCGGTGATCTGGCCGCGGCGCGCCCGGGCATACAGCCCTTTGACATCGCGCTGCTCGCAGACCTCGATGGGGGTATCGACAAACACCTCGATGAAAGTTCTCGCCCACCATCTTGCGGGCTTCGTTGCGGGTGGCGCGGTAGGGGCTGATGGCCGCGCAGATCACCGTGCCGCCGTGGCGGGCGATCTCGCCGGCCACAAAGCCGATGCGCAGGATGTTGGTGTCGCGGTCTTCCGGCGAGAAGCCCAGACCCTTGGAGAGGTGGGTGCGCACCACATCGCCATCCAGCAGGGTGACCTGGCGGCCGCGCTCGAGCAGCAGCGAGGTCAGGATCTCGGCTGTGGTGGATTTGCCCGAGCCGCTCAGGCCGGTGAACCAGATGCAGACGCCCTGCTTGTGGCGCGGCGGGTACATCTGCTGCAGGATCTCGGCGGTCTCTTTGCGGGTGAACCACTCGGGCAGCAGCTTGCCCTTGGCCAGGTAATCGTCGCGCACCTGGGTGCCGGAGATCGAGAAGATCCGGGCGCCTTCGGGGACCTTGTTGACTTCTTCGTAGCGCTCTTCATCCGCCAGGTAGACCAGCTCTTTGAACTCGACCGGCTTGACGCCGATCTCGTCGGCGTACTGCGCCATCATATCCTGGGCTTCGTAGGGGCCGTAGAACGGGCTTGCCCTGGCTGTCGTTGCCGGGACCGGCGTGGTCGCGGCCGACGATGAAGTGGTTGGCGCCGTAGTTGCGGCGGATGATGGCGTGCCAGAGGGCTTCGCGCGGGCCGGCCATGCGCATGGCCAGCGGCAGCAGGCTGAGCAGGGTGCGGTTCTGATCGTAATAGTTCTCGACCAGGGCGCGGTAGACGCGCACGCGGGTGTAGTGGTCCACATCGCCCGGGCTTGGTCATGCCCACCACCGGGTGGATCAGCAGGCTGCCGTCCACTTCTTCGGCGGCGCGCTTGGTCAGCTCTTCGTGGATGCGGTGCATCGGGTTGCGGGTCTGGAAAGCGACCACGTTCGCGTTGCCCATCTCTTCCAGCCGAGCGCGCACCTGGGCGGGGTGCGGCGCAGCTCGACGAAGTCGTAGTAGATGCGGCAGGTTGATCACCTTGCAGCTCGCCGGAGACATACACCTTGCCCCAGCGCACCATTTCCGAACCAGCGGGTGCGTGGGTCGGTCGTGCCCAGCACCAGGCGGGCTTCGCGCTGCGGATCGTAGTGAAAGACCTCCTCGATCTGCATGATGGCGAGGGTGTTGTTGCGGGCATCGCTACAGGGTGATCTGCTCGCCCCAGCTGGGCAGGGCGCTCTCGTCCACCGGCAGGGTGACCGGGATCGGGAAGAGCATGCCGTTCTTCAGGCGCATCTCGGTCAGGACACGCTCGTAATCCGCCTTGCCCATGAAGCGATCCAGCGGCGAAAAAGCGCCGGTCGCCAGCAGTTCCAGGTCGCACAGCGAGCGGGCCGAAATCTGCACGGAAGGTAACTTGTTGGAACGGGCCATCAGCTCTTCACGCTCTTCACCCGTCACGATCAGGTTCACCAGCTGCCCACCATAGGGAGCAATCAATTTGTGGTTTTCAGTTTTCTTAGACATGCAACAACTTTCTCCTCAAAAATTTCAAGATTTCCGGCGCAGCCTCTGGCGCGCCGACATTTCACTCGGATACACTTTCTTAACCCCATCCCCCAGCGCCTGCTCGATCACACGGATATCGCGTACCAGGCGAATCACCCCTCCTGGCTCTACCGAGGCCGCCTGGTCGCTGCCCCACATCGCGCGGTCCAGGGTGATGTGGCGCTCGACAAACGCCGCTCCCAGGGTGACCGCCGCCAGGGTCGTCTGCAGGCCCACTTCATGACCGGAGTATCCCACCGGGCAGTCGAAGCGGCTGCGCAGAGTCTGGATCATGCGCAGGTTGAGCTCGCCGGGCGGGCAGGGATACGTGCTGGTGCTGTGAGCAATCGCCAGCTTATTCAACCCCAAAACACTCACCCCCTGTTCAATCTCCTCGAAGGTGGACATTCCGGTCGAAAGGATGACCGGCCGGCCTTTGCTGCGAATATGTTCAAGCAGCGGGATATCCGTCAGGGAAGCGGAGGCAATTTTATAAACCGGCGGCGCAAACTGCTCGATGAAATCCACCAATTCCTCATCCCAGCATGAGGCAAACCAATCGATGCTCTTTCTCCTTGCAGTAGCGATCGATCTCGGAATATTCTTCCAATCCAAACTCGACCTTGCGACGGTACTCCAGGTAGGAAATGATTCCCCAGGGAGTCTCGCGCATCACATCACGATACTCCGGCGGCACAGCTTTCTCCGGCGTGCGCTTCTGGAATTTCACCGCGTCACAGCCGGCCATCACCGCCACGTCAATCAAGCGCTTAACAATCTCAAGGTCGCCGTTGTGGTTGATCCCGATCTCAGCGATGATGTAAACCGGCTGCTCGTCACCAACCGGGTGTTTGCCAATCATGATTGTTCTGGTCATTCGCATTCCTCGTCAGGTAGTGGAGTTTACTTCAGGCGGCCCATAATATCGGCCTGGAGCGTTTCGCAGATTTCTCGCAGCGCTCCTTGCCCACCCGGGTGCTGCAAGACAACCTGCGCTTGTTTGAGCACCAGGGGGTGCGCATCGGCAACCGCCACGGCACAGCCCACAATTTCCATGCAGCCCAGGTCGTTGATATCGTTGCCCACATAGATTACTTTAGCGGGGTCAATCTTCTTATCCGACATCCATTTCTGCAACGCCGCAGATTTGTCCGCGATTCCGTTCAAGCAGGCCAGTCCCAGTTTGCCGGGCGCGTGCCTTGACCACGGGATTGGACTCGGTCGATAAGATCAGGATGGGCAGCCCGGTCTTCTTCAACTGAGCAATGCCATGCCCATCTCCCCGGTCACATACGACTGCTTCCCGGCCATCCTGGAATACAATTACCTTGTTATCGGTAAATACGCCGTCAAAATCCAGCACCAGGGCCTGCACATCGGTAGGCAGCCGGCTGGCTTGGCGGACCTGCTGCAGGTCGCGCAGCAGCACTTCTGCCACCTGGAAATCCACCGGGTCGTCGATCTCCAGGCGCCGCTCTGGCGGCATGATATACATGGCCGTCTTGCCGAAAAAGCGGTGGCGGGCGGCCTCAAAGCCGGGCACGCGCATCACATAAACCGCGCCGGTCTCCAGGTACTGCGGCTCGCGCTGCTGGCGCAGCGGGCGATATCCCTTGTCATGGTTGATCCCCACCGCATCCCCATCCGGTTCGGGTTTCCACACAAAGTAGTGAAAGGGGATTACCGCCAGCGCCGTGTCGGCCTGCGCGTCCAGCAGCGCCTGCAGCGTGCCATCGATGTCTTCCGCCAGCGTGAGCGGTGAAGTGCACTGCAGAAAAACCAGCACGTCCGGCCGGTAGCCTTCGCTTGCATGTAACGATTCGAGCACGTGCAGCAGCGCTGATTCAGACGAGGCGCTGTCTCCGCTGATCTCCGCCGGGCGCCAGACAACTTCTGCCCCATATTGGCGGGCTACTGCGCCGATCTCGGCATCATCGGTCGAAACCACCACCCGATTCACGCCTTGCGCCAGCCGCGCCTGCTCAATGTTATAGGCAATCAGCGGCTTACCTGCCAACGGGAGGATGTTCTTGCGCGGGATGCCTTTCGAGCCGCCGCGCGCCGGGATTATTGCTAAGCACTCCATATTACTCAATACCCTGATCGCACTTGTACATGCATCCAAAGGAAGAAGATTCCAGGACACCAAAAGCCAGCCGCTGCGCCATGATCCCATCCTCCAGCGTGCAGACAGGAAGAGCCTCGCCGCGCACGACTGCCAGGAAATGGCTCATCTCGGCCACGAACATCGCATTACGTTCAAAAACCGGCTCGGGAGATGCGGGGTAAACCTGCCAGGCGCCCTGGGCAGCCCCTGGTGAAGCCGGATCGCCGGCATGGTAAAGCGCCACCTGCCCATCGTTGTTGTCCCAGCGCAGTGTGCCCTGCGTGCCGATCAGCTCCAGGTAATGGGCGGGCGGTCGTTGATTATAATCCAGATACAGGCTGCCTAAAACGCCGTTTCCGAAGCGCAGCCCGATCACGGCGGTATCTTCCACATCCAGCTTCAAATCGCCCTGTGTCCCGGTAAAGGCCCACAGCGCATCGATCTCTCCTAACAGCCAGCGCAGGTAATCAATAGGGTGCGACAGGGTCAGCACCACGCCCCCGCCCAGGTCGGCACGAGCGCTATAGCCCTGGCGGTAATCCTCCCAGGGATGCCAGCCGGGCAGGTATTCGCCCCAGTGGGCATGCACGGACAGGGGGCGACCGATGGCGCCATCAGCCAGCAGGCGGCGAGCCTGCTGCAGACCCGGGTGGAAGCGGAACTGGTAGCCCACCAGCACCTGCACCTTACGCCGGCGCACCGTCTCCCGCAGATCGAGCAGCCGCTCCAATGAATGGGAGACCGGCTTTTCAAGCAGCAGGTGACAGCCTGCCTCCGCTGCCGGGATGGCGACATCCAGGTGGTGGGCGGTTGGGTTGGCGACGATCACGGCGTCCGGCCGGTGCGCCAGGGCAGCCTGCAGGTCCGTCTCCACGGGGAACCCGGCCAGCTCATCGTCCGGCAGCGTGCTGTGGAAAGTCCGCAGCAGCAGGATGTCCCGCTCACCCAGGGCAAGCAAATTGCGCAGGTGGCGCCGCCCAATCGAGCCTAACCCGGCGATCAGGAATTTCATCACAGCCTTCCCAATTGCTCAGGCAGCTTCATAGCCCCAGTCTGCCAGGGCCTTGCCGGCTACTTCCTGGAAAATCTGCCGGTCGCGCCGTGTAAAGACATTTTGCCAGCTGCCGCGCTGGCCTTTCTGGATGCCGGCTGCCATCTCTCCGGCTTTTTGCTGCTGCCAATCGGCATCCGGGTTGCGCTGCATCTCATCCATCAAGGTCTGGCTCAAGCCCTCAGCCTGCGGGTCTACTCCCAGGAAAGCCCACAACCGGCTCATCTGCTCCCAGGGCTGCGCCAGCAGGTCTTCATAGCGCAGGCTGCAGTAGCGCTCGCCGAGCAGCTCGCGGCCGGCCTGGTCGGTCTCGGTGACGTTATCCACCCAGCGCTGCGCTTCGTAGCGCAGGTTTTTCTCCACGAACAACGAGCGCTGCCCGCTCAGGAACGGCTCCGGGCGGCGAATAAACTCATCCCGCAGGCGCAAATCCTCTGCCGGGAGGGATTGGGGGGTATCGATGAACGACTGGAAGCGGTGCGATAACACGGCATCCCGGCCATCCCGGACGATGAATACCAGCCGGGCATCCGGGTAGAGATTAATCATCAGGTGAACAGCCTGCCCGTTGAGCAGGCTGTTGGGGCTCTTATCGCCCACCCGGCAGTCCGGACCGGCTTTGCCTACCTGGCGGGCATTCACGTTCCATAATGAAATCGCTCACCGCCCGCAGCACGACCGGTGACAGGTCTCGGCCACGGTTCCAGCGATTGCTGCGCCGGGACAACCAGCTGCTCACCTCCGGGTCGGCCACCAAACCCTGCAGCAGCGGATAGCGGGTGAAGAAATGCGCCTGGTAATTGCAGTGCACCTTGCGGATGCAGGCGGATCAGGCGGGTCAGCAGGGTCGTGCCCGAGCGAGCGTGGCCAAAGATGAAGAACTTCTCGGTTGGAAAAATGGAGTGCGCCTCCGCCACTTCTTCTGCCGTGATGGGCGGGATTTCTCGGCGCTGCACATCTAAATTCATCTTGCCGGAAAGCGCCCGGCGGGCCAGGTTCAAGCGCTGCACCAGCTCATTTGCCATGCTGGTCCTCCAATAATGACAGGAAAAACTCGCCTGTCCTGCGTCCAGAGCTGCCATCCAGGTGAGTGCACTCCTGGGCCAGGAAGCGCCGCTGCGCATGCCAGGTCGGCGGCAGGATCAACCAGGTAGCGGTCGATCGTCTGGCGCAGCTGGTCGCTGTCGAAGGCTGTGCGGCCGGCGCCGGAATTATAGAAGCGCGAGTGCGTCGGCCAGACGTGGATTTGCGACATCGGCACCCAATATTTGCCCGGCCAGCCGGTGGGCAAGTCGATGCATACGCTGACGATTGGCCGCTCCTGGAATGATGCTTCCACGCACATGGTCGAGTAGACCGTCAGAAAGATATCCGAGTGGGCCATCATGGAGGTTTTCTCGGCCATATCCTCGCCCGAGTAATAGCCCAGCTCGCCTATCGGCACCGGCTCTACCACATGGATGTGCTCGTGCTGATGGGCCAGCTGGCGAATGCGGTCGGCTTCTGCCACATAGTGCCCGCTCATGTGGATAGGGTGCAGGCGCACCAGCAGCTGGCTGGGAGCAGCCAGCCGGTCTGAAACAACCAGGTCTGCCAGCGCCTCTACATTTTGCAGGTTAGGCGACCAGCTGACGAAGCTGCTGGCATAGCAGAGCAGCTTGCGCTGCGGGTCCAGATTGTGCAGCCGGAAATACTCGCTCACGCGGCAAGACCCACTCCTGGCGCACATAGCCATCGTAGGGGGGCATTCCAGCCACATTCACCTGCCCGGCAGCCCAGTCGGCGCCTCCGATCAGCTCCTGTTTCTGAATCTCGGACCAGCAGGTGATGTAGTCGATCTCCGCGCCGGACAAACCGTAGCTGCTGGAGCTATCCCAGCTGATGATCGCCGCGGCGGTACGGTACGCCGCGTGCTGCTGGCTTCACGCAGCAGGTAGCGGTCCAGGCGAAAGCCCGGCGAGGCGGCAATCACCAAATCGGGCTGGTATTTCTCAAACAGGTCGGCATAAGCACCGGGATTGTAGCGCCCCTGGTAACGTACCAGGGCGTTGCGCGCGCGGCCGCGCCCGGCGCATCAGGCGCGCCGCGCCTTCCATCACCGGGAAGAGCTGCCGGCGGCGGCCGCGCGCTTCGCTTTTCACCTGCTGGATATAGCTATCCACTACCGCCAGGTTGGTATTGCCCGCCGATCCGGCCCGCCGCAGAAAGTCCAGCCACCACTGTGTAGACGAATCTTTTTCTCGTTGGTAGGCCAGCAGCCTGTCCACCCGCAAACCTTCTACAATCATCCCGGGCTGCCCGAAACGCCGTTGGATAACCTCCCGGCTGTTATCCTCCGTCAGTACCACCACGCGCACACCGGCCTGCAGCATAGTTTTGACTACATCGCTTTGCAGGAAATAAAAGACTGCCAGGCCATGATCGGCGCTAACAAACACGGTTTTCTCAGACATTCAGAGTGCACCTTTGCGGTAAACAACTTGGTATCCGGTCGGCGCACTGCTGCGCACCTTCTCCGGGGGCAGGCTCTTGCCTGCGCCGACCAGGCTGTTCAGCAGGTTGGCGCAGCCTTCAATACCTGCCATACCGGCGCGCGCCAGGAAACGCCGCCAGCCTTTCATAGTTGGCAGAACTGCATGCCGCAAGTTTCCCATCCCCTCACCCAGGAAGAACACCGGATCGTAGTAGCCTTCCAGCATATCGACTTTAAGCCCGGCGTCTTCCGCCAGCCGCTCAAGGGCGAAATGGGTATAGCGCACGAAATCAATCGGCGCCTGGTGAATCTTGACCAGAAATGGGATCGCCACCAGGATGACCCCACCAGGCTTCAGCATCCCGGACAGGGATTCCAACAGCGCCCGGGTATCGTAAACATGCTCCATCACATTCAACAGCAGGATGGCATCCAAGCTCTCCGGACGGAAGGGGTTGACTTGCGTCAGGTCGCAAACCATATCCACTTCCGGGTACGGGTAGACATCCAGCGCCAGGTAGTTGCGGTTTTCGAACAGGTCGGCAAAGTCGCCGCGCCCGGCGCCTACATCCAGGATCAGTGCCTCCGCATCCAGGCGGGCAACCTGCTGCTGTAAAAAGCGCCAGTTGGCGCGCCGCCAGGGTGTGCCGATCTGCGGACCGCGCAGCAGCTTACCGGATGGCACAATCCCCTGCGGCGGGGTAGTGATCAGCGGCACCCCGTTCTGGGCAGGCGCCTGCCAGGAACAAGCCGGGCAGGCCAGTGCGCCGGTCTCATCGGTAGAGATTGCGCCACGGCAAGCGGGACAGGCGAGGATTTCGGTCAGCTCAGGTTTCATCAGGTCTTTCTATGCGTCAGCAATACCTACTCGGAGTTAAGTGCCTGGAACAGCAGGTTGTACAGCCGGCGGAACAGGCGATTGAAGCGCGGCCGGCGAGCCAGGGAAGCCATAAACCGCCTGACTCCGGACTGCGCAGTGTTTTTCTGGGCTTTGCCGCCTTCCGGTTGGCTGTCGCGTCCGGTAATACTGCGCACTTCATTCAGCAGGCGATCATTGATCGTGTTGCCCATGTGGAACACATAAGGCTTCAAGGTTGAGAGGTGCAGATAGCCGGACTGATCTATTTTATAATCCAGCGACATCGTTTCGCGTGCGCAGCAGGGCATGTGCGGCAGGCAATGGTACCACCTGCCTGGCTGCTTCCCGAGGGATCAAAAACTGCATGTGCGAAGCGCCAATCACAGCCTGGACATTTTTGGCATGGTTGCTGATGGCGGGTAGCGGTTTCTGGTAGAACGGCCGGGCAGTTTCTTCGCTGGCTCCGATGCCGAAACAGTACTCGTCGATGATCTCTTTAGCCGGCTGGTATTCATCCAACGAATAGTCGTCCTGCGCAGCCAGCCGCAGGTGCGCCGTCCCTTCCCCTTCCAAAACATCAAAGAAATTCGGCTGGGCAGCGATCATCCCAGCCTGCGGGAATGCGTCCAGCACTTCCAGGCTGGCCTCCAACCACCCCGGGCGGAACAACACATCCGAGTCGGCATAGCAGATCAGCTCGTTGGGCATGGCAGCAAAAATCCAGTTCCAGGCGCCGGCTTTGCCCAGGTTGTGCGCCGATTGGATCAGCCAGTCAATCTGCCTATCCTGGTAGAGTGCTTCCAGCGCGGCGCTGGCTTCCGGACAGCTGCCGTTGTTGAACACCAGCAAGTCGTACTCCTGCCTGGTAGCAGATCGCAGGCTGGCGAGCTGGTAGCGAAATATCTCCAGCGAGTTCTGGAAATAGCCTTCCAGCACCGGGATGTACACAATCAAGGCCACTCCCAATCGCTGTGGCGTATATGCCGGCAGGCCGGCCTTGGCGGGATTGATGCCTACTCGCAACTGGAGCCACCCATACAAATGTTAATGGAAATACAGCCTGAATATCGCATCGTAAATCTTTAACAAAAACCGTTTAACCAACGGCAGTTCCGCCCAGCCCTGCGAGCGTTTCCCGGCGCCGGTATCCCTGTTTCGAGAGAGCCCTCTGTCCAGCTGGTTGCCCAGGTGCCGGACGTACGGCCGGCAGGTGCACAGCCTCAGATAACCGGCGGCATTCATCTGCTCGTCCAGCGAGCGCACCTGCCCCATCGGGCGGTCCATCCGGAAGGGCAGGAACTCTTGCAAGGCGGATTTGTAGCTGGTGAACTGGAAGTGCGCCGCTCCAACCTGCGCCTGGATGCCCTGGTAAGTCAGGCGGTAATCTTTACGCGCGTCATACCACTCGCGTGCCTGCTCCTCGGAGGTCCCCAGGCTGACGATATGCTGGCGGTAGGTTTCCCAATCGATGAAGGTCTCTAAATCTACTGTCACCTCAGGGCTGCTCTGCGCCCACTCCAGTGTGCTGGAATAATACTGCTCCGGAGAGCGCATTGGGCGGGCGGTCACCATGCCTGCCTTCGGATAGGCTTCCAGGATGGCCAGGGTATCCTCGAGCCAGCCCGGCGAGAAGGATACATCGCTATCGGTATAGGCGATTACTTCGCCCGGGGCGGCCTCAAAAATAAAGTTCCAGGCGCCACCCTTGCCAATGTTCTTTTCCGAGAGCACCAGGTACTGGATGCGCCCCTGGGCTGCATGGCCGCCAGGTACTCCTTGACCTCGGGGCAGCTGCCGTTATCGAAAACCATCAGGTCATAGGGCGACTGGGTGCTGTCCCAGATGCTCCCCAGGCAGGCTTTAAGGATTTCCAGGCTTTCGGCATAATAGCCGCTCAGGAAGGGGATGTAGCTGACGACCGCCACGGTGACCCGGGCGGGCAGTGCGACCTGATCGATTGACTTGGCAGGGTTCTGTCCGACGCGCATCGATTCTCCAGATCAGACCAGCGAGCCGGTAATTCTGCGGCGTAAGCGGCGCAGCCGGCGGGCCAGCTTCCAGCGCAAGCCCTGGCGGCTGCCATCCGGCGGGGTGAGCAGGATTTCACCGCGTCGCAGCATCCAGGTGGGAGTCGGTGTCGGGCGACGCAGTTGGCCGTCACGCAGCTGGCGGTCGCTGTCCAGCACCATGTACAGGTTGGCCGATCCGCCTGCCAGGGCGGTGTTCTGCTGGGATTCCGGCAGCTCGTAGTGCGGTTTGCTGCCCGGCAGATGGCTGTAATCGTGATTCTGATGCAGAATCGTGATCGCCGGCGTGCCGTCCACTACCAGCCAGCCCTGCTGACAAGCATAGTAGATCATCCAGTTATCCCAGCCGGCTCGCCCAATGGCAAAGTCCGGCATATCCTGGAACAGCTGGCGTGGGAAGACGAAGTAATCGCTGCCGGAGGGCAGGTGCAGCCGGCCGCGCTGCCGCAAATCATCCTTGAGCCGCGCTTCCCAACCCGGCGAAAAATCCAATGCGTGGGTAATATCCAGATCCCAGCGCTGGCCGATCAGCAGGAACTTTTCTGCCTGGTCAGCCACCTGGCGTGCGGCAGTGACGATATCCGGCAGAAGCAGGATATCCGCATTGACATATAGCAGCAGCGGGCTATCACTGGCCCGGCGCGCCAGGTCGAAGATCGAGCTGACCAGCGGCGTTCCAGCCTCGTTGCGGCGCACATCGCTCAGCAGTCGCACCCCGAGCTCACTTGCGGCTTCCTCCAGCCCCGCTTCCTGGCCTACCAGCAGCACTTCGACCTGCGGGCCAAGGTGCAGCCAGGATTGGATCGCATTGCGCTGGATGGTGGCAATATGCGGGTCCAGGAAAGGTTTGGGGGCGCTGAAAACAGTGAGCAAGGCCGTCATGGATTCGATGACGCTTGTTTTTCAACCGGCAGCCAGGCGCGGCCGGGAGCGAGGCGAGTCAGCAGGCGGCGGTGCAGCAATCCATAGCGCCGCTTGGCCGCCACCCAGCGCTCGGCATTGACCTTGCCTATGATGGAGCGCGAGATCTGGACGCGCCAGCACGGTGAGATAGAGAGGCAGGATTGACGAGCGCGGCCGGCCGTGCTGCACAAAGACCACAATCTCAAAACCTGCCTGCTGCAGGGTTTGCGTCAGGCTGTGCGGGCTGTAGGCCACCAGATGCGCCACCTCGAAGCTGTCATGGCAGTACAGGTTGGGCACTTCCACCAGCAAGCTGCCCTCCTCTGTCAGCCAGTTCTGCCGCAGGCCGGCCAGATACTGCACAGGATTAGCGATGTGTTCCAGGACGTGTGCCAGGCTGATCAGGTCGAAACGCACCTCACCCGCTTCCTGCAATGCATCCAGCGACGGGTAAACTGCGAATCCACGCCCGGCGGCATACCCCGGTAAGCGTCTCCAGGCTCTACACCAACCGCCTGGCAGCCATATGCACCTGCGAAAGCCTCCAGCAATAGCCCGGCCGAGCAGCCGATATCCAGGTGGCGGGTGACCGGCGGGAGATACCCCTGCATTAAATCCAGCCAGGCCTGCGCTCGCCCGCGCTGCACCGCCAGGTCTTTCCCAGACGGCCCCTGGCTGCCCTGGTACAGCAGGCGATACTCCTGCTGGTAAAACGCCTCCAGCTCTGCGGCATCCATGCGGGGCGACTGGTAAACCAGCCCGCAAGCCAGGCACAGCTGGTTGGTCACCGGCTGGTCGCGAAATTTGCGCCGGTCAAACAGCTTCTTCTCAGAGCTGCCGCATAGCGGACATTGGGTGACGGTTTCAGGCATCGGGAAGATCAATCCTGGGGACTACGCCGGGTATCCACTTCGCGGTAATTTTTAGGCTGCACTGCGGCGTTGATCTTGCCCAGCTCTGGCTCGCGCTGCACCAGGTCCAGCACTTCCAGCCAGGTGAAATCGATCGCGGCCGGGGAAGCGGCTGGCAATCTGCCGCACCAGCTCCAGGTCGGCCGGCGTATCCACCGTCCAGCGCAGCTCGCCGTAATCCGGGTGGTGCGTGAAATGCAGGATGCGAAAGCGCTCCGGCTGATCGTAAAAAAATGGCATGACATGCTCGCGCTGGTGCGGCGCTTGCGCTTCCTGCCAGGCGGTTTCCAGCGCAGCGAAGCTGCACACTTCCGTATCCAGCCCGATGGGGTAGGTGCGCTTCCAGGGCGGCGGCAGGCGGTTGGCGGCGAAATCGTAAGGACCGACCGACGACCGACGACCGTCGACGGCCGACCGGTCACTGGCGACCGAGAATGGATGCGCTGGATTTGGATGAGGGTTGTCCCAGAAAGGCCGAGACGGTCGCGTCGATGACGCCGGGGTCGATCAGCGGGCAGTCGGCGGTGATGCGCACGATGATATCTGCCTGAAATAAGCGCGCCGCCTGGTAGTAGCGGTCCAGCACATCGTACTGGCTGCCGCGGTAACAGGCATAGCCCTGCTCGCTGCAAAGGCTTCCACCGGGTCGTCGGCGGGTCTGTCGGTGGTGGCCACCACAACCTGCTCGATGGTGTCTGCCCGCCGCGTACGCTCGACCACCCATCCCAGCATGGGGCGCCGGCGATATCCAGCAGCACTTTACCCGGCAGACGCGAGGCCGCCATGCGGGCCTGGATGATGGCAACCGTCTTGGGTCTCATACGGCCTGTGAAGGGTCCTTCACTGCATTCCAGGGCGATGCTGTAAGCCTGGAATAATTTGGGGAAATTTTCGTCCCAATCGGCGCGCTGTTCGGCCAGCCGGCGGGCGTTCATGCCCATCTCCGGCAGGCGGTCGCGCTGCGCCACGGCCTGCAAGATCGCCTCAGCCAGCGCCTGCGCATCTCCATCCGGGAACAACCAGCCATCCACTCCTGGGGTGATCCACTCCCGGTTGCCCGGGATATCCGAGACCAGCGCCGGTGTCCCGCACGCCAGGGCTTCCAGCAGCGAGATCGAGGTGCCGTCGGAATGCGAGGCGCTCAGGTAAAGGTCGGCCCGACGGTGATAGTCCGGCAGATCGGCATAGCCAATCGCACCGGCGAAGTTCACCCGCTCCAACACACCCGCCTGCTCGAAAGATCTGGCGCAAGCTCGCAGCCTGCGAGCCGTTGCCCAGCATCACCAGGCGCAGCTCCGGGCACTGGCGGGCAGCCTGGGCAAAAGCCCGGGCCAGCACATCCACGCCGTAAATCGGCTCCCAACCGCGGGTCGAGAGCAGCGTAAAAGGCGCTGCCTTCTTCCTGCAATCCCTGATTTGCCCGATTGGCGGAAAAATGCGCCAGGTCGATGCCCCACGGGAAGGTGACAATGCGCTCGTCCGGCATGCCATAGCCAGACCGCCAGCCTGCGGATCGTAGTCGCAGTCGCCCAGCATGGCCGCGCTGCGGCTCAGCGTATAGCGAACAGCCTGCTGCACTTCAGGGCTGCGCGGCGCATCGTAGATCAGATCGTAGCCCCAGGACATGCTGACCAGCGGTCGAAAACCGCGCAGTGCCGCCAGGAAAGCGGAGAGCTGCAGCGGCCCGGCCTGCACCAGGTCCGGCTGCACCTGCGCGCAGCACCCGCTTCAGGCCGGCTTGCAGACGAGGCAGGTCTTCAGGCCGGTAAGGCCGCTGCCCGCCTTCCCAAGACACGGGCTCAATCCCGGCGGGCAGGCGGCGAGTCTTCAGCGCTGGTCGCGGCGTTCAGCCGCAGGTAGAACACCTGGTGCTCTGTCTTGGCCAGCGCGGAGAGAAAGCGGTGGTCGTGGGTGGTATAGTCGCGGGTGAAGTACAGCAGGCGAGTCAAGCGTCATTCACCAAAATTATCGCTTCAGCTCCCAGATCGGTCCAGCGCAGTTCTTTGCCCACAGGGATATCTGCCAGGGCACGTGTGCCGATCACTTCCTCGATCTCGTACGGCAGGATGGCGCCAGGGGTAGCCGGGCGCAGCACATCGATCATCTCGCGGGTCAGAGTCTCGCCAGCCTTGATATCGCGGGCCGCCCGCAGGCAGCGCCGCTGGACGATCACCGTCTCGCTTCTCGTTGTCGGCGACGAATTTATCCGCCGAGCCCAGGGCGCGCTCCAGCTCGCGGGTGCGCTCCACCATGTCCGCCCAGCTGCCGGGTTCATGGCAAATTTATGGTCCGGACCCTCCCGGTTGTTGTCGTCGGTGAAGTGCTTCTCGATCACCCGCGCTCCCAGGGCCACCGCGCCCAGCACCGTGGCATGCCCGTGGGTATGGTCGGAGAGCCCAGGATCACATCCGGGAACATGGTGGCGTAGGTCTTCGAGCACGTTCAGGTGGATGTGGTCGAAATTCTCCAGGCTGGCGGTGTAGTTGGTGTTGCACTGCATCAGCACCAGCTGCGGGTTGATCGCCAGGATGGTGTGCACGGCGCGCTGCACCTCGCCGATGTCGGACGCGCCGGTGGCCAGGAAAACCGGCTTGCCCTTGCGTGCCATGCGCTCCAGCGCTTCCAGCCAGTCGATCTCGCCCGAGCCGATCTTGTAGGCCGGCACATAGGGATCGAGCATATCGATGGCGTCGAAATCGTAGGGAGAGGAGAAATAATCAATGCCCACCTCATCACATTCTTCTTTCAGGATCGGCGTCCAATCGAAGGGGATGGAGGCATCCTGGTAGACCTGGAAGACGGATTTCTTCCAGGTCGCCTGGTGCGAGACCTGGCCGCCCATGTTGCTGAAGCCGTAATCCGAGACGATCTTGGGGGCGCGGAAGTTCTGGAACTTGGCCGCATCTGCCCCGGCTTCTTTCGCCAGGCGGATCAGCATGATCTGCCCGCTCCAGGTCGCCGTCATGGTTGGCGGCAATATCGGCAATGAAATAGGTGGGATGGTTTTCGCCAATCGTATGCGATGCCGATTTGAATTTCCATGATTTAGTCTCCTGCTGATCTCGATCGTTGCTCGCAATCGCTGGGCGGTATTGCTCTCTACAGCCATGCATCTCAGCTGTGTGGATAACCCTGTTGATACAGGTCATAAAACTGCTCCAGGCCTGTGGATAGTCGGGTAGAGGCTCGCCCAGGGCCTGGGCCAGCTTGTCGCGTGCGCAGGGTCAGGTTGGGCGAGCGGGCAGCCTGTCAGACCCGCCTGCTCGACCGAGGTGGGGCTGATCAGGCTTTCATCCAGGCCAAACTGTCGCGCCAGCCGCACGCCAAACTCGTACTTGCTCAGGCACTCGCTGCTGACCACGTGGTACAGCCCGCTCAGATTCAGCTGCCAGCATCTTGAGGAAGATCTGCGCCAGGTCATTGGCCAGCAGCGGGCAGAAGAACACATCGGTAAAGCCCATCACCCGCTTGCCGGCGCTCAGATTGTTGAAGAAGAATTCTGCCAGGCTGCGTTTGCCGCTGCAGGCTCCAGCCGAACAGGTTGACCCGGGCGACGATCGCATCGCGGGTTGGCTCTGCAGCACGCCTGCTCGCCTTCCAGCTTGGTGCGGGCATAGACGCTCAGCGGGTTGGGCAGTGTCTTCCTCGGTGTAATCGCCGCGCTGCCCGTCGAAGACCGCGTCGGTGGAGACATGCAGCAGGCGCGCTCCGCCCCTGGCGACATGCGCAGCCAGTTTGCCAGGGAGTTCGGTATTCAATTGTTCGCGCCAGGACCGGGTTAGCTCTCACAGGCATCCAGGTTTGCCAGTGCGGCGCAGTGGATCACCCAATCAGGCTGGGTCTGATCCAGCAGGCGCTCCACAGCGCCTGGCGCCAGCAGGTCGGCCTGCAACACGGTGAAGGCATCGGTTCGCAGGGCGTGGTTGTTGACCAGTCCCAAAGACCAGTGTGGTCTCTTGCGCGCCTCCAGGGCCAGGTTCAGACCCAACAGGCCGCTGGCTCCGGTGACCAGGATGCGCATGGCATTCCGAACAGGTCCTGTCTCACAGCGTCTCTGACAGCCTGCTTCGCACTCGATCTTGCTGTCATGCCTCCTTCGCTTCGAACGGCGCAACAATCTCCCGGATCTGCTCTGTAGTCAGCCACTGCGGGTTGGTGTCGCTGGCGTAGCGGAAGCCTTCCGGCAGCGGGCGGCCCCGATCTCTGCCAGTCGTGCCCGAACCACAAGCTCGAGCGGTGGGCTGGACGACGAACATATCGTCCAGTTCAACCGTCGAGCGGGCTTCGTCTTCGTAGATCAGCACTTCGTGCAGCTTCTCGCCCGGGCGGATGCCGATCACTTCCAGCTCAGCCTGCGGGGCGATCGCCTGGGCCAGGTCGACGATGCGCATGCTGGGGATCTTGGGCACGAAGACCTCGCCGCCGTGCATCTGCTCGATGCAGCGGATCACAAAGCGCACGCCCTGCTCCAGGGTCAGCCAGAAGCGGGTCATGCGCGTCGTCGGTGATGGTCAGCTTGCCGTTCTGGCGCTGCTTGATGAAGATCGGGACCACGCTGCCGCGGCTGCCGACCACGTTGCCGTAGCGCACGCAGCTAAAGCGGGTGGCGGTGCCGGCGGCATAGGCATTGCTCTGGACAAACAGCTTCTCGGCAGCCAGCTTGGTGGCGCCGTACAGGTTGACCGGGTTGACCGCTTTATCGGTGCTGAGCGCCAGCACTTTCTTGACGCCCGCATCCAGGGCGGCTTCGATCACGTTGCTGCTGCCCAGGATATTGGTCTTGATCGCTTCCATCGGGTTGTACTCGCAGGCCGGCACCTGTTTGAGCGCGGCGGCATGGACCACGATATCCACCCCGTGCATGGCGCGGCGCAGGCGCTCGCTGGTCGCGCACATCGCCGATGAAATAGCGCAGGCTGGGATGGTCGAAACCGCTGACGCGCATCTCGTGCTGTTTCAGCTCATCGCGGCTGAAGACGATCAGCTTGGCCGGGTGATATTCCTTCAGCATGATCTCGATGAATTTCTTGCCAAACGAGCCGGTCCCGCCGGTGACCAGAACAACTTTATCTTTCCAATCCATTCATGCCTCCGTACTTTCATCTTTAGACATTTTTCGAATCACAATCAACGGATATTGCCCATTCTCGCCGAAATAGTGCGGGAAGCGCTCTTCCAGCCGATACAGCAGGCGCAGCCAGAAGCGCCCGCCCAGCCAGGGATGGATCAGGGTGCGCAGGAAGCGCACGCTGACGCTGCGCCAGACCAGGATTTCCACCGGCATACGGCTGCCGACTTCGCTGCTGCATCCAGGCGACATCGTGCCGGCTGGTAAAGGTGCCTTTGGGAGCACCGTCTTCAGGTCTGCGTCTGCTTTTTCTTAGCCGGCGCTTTGCTCTCGCCTGCGGGACGTGGATCTGATTTCCCCGCCAGGCGTTGGAACAGGCTGCGCACTGCGCAGGCGAAAACCTGACCAGCGGTTCGAAGCGCTTCATCAGGGCAGCAGATGGCCAGCCATTGACCACCACGCGCTGCTCCCCGGCGCCAGCACCCGGTACAGCTCGCTGTAGGCCTGCAGGTGCTCATCTTCCGGCAGGTGGTGGATGGTGTGCAGCGAAACCACGCCATCGAAAACGTCCGGCTTGAAGGGCAGGTTGGCAATATCGGCCACCACGATACAGCCCATGCTCCCCAATCCGCTTGCGGGCCTCCTTCAAGCGCCGTGATCGAGATATCGGCGCACACCCGGTACTGGTAGCCCTGCGAATATTCCAGGTATTCAGGGTACTGGATCGGGCCGGAGCCGGCATCCAGCAGGAAGCGTCCGGTCGGCTTCAGGTGGCGGCCGACCCGCAGGTGGCAGCGTGGATATACTCCTGCGAAACCGGGCGCAGGTCTTCGTAACGGGCATTCTGGTACAGATCCTCGCCCACCACCTGCCAGCCGACCTGGTCGTAAAACTCGCGCACTTCCTGTTTGACTTCGCTCACGCGTTCTCCTGCAAATACTGCCGGCTGCATGGCTTCTCCGAATCAGACAGGATACATCCGCTGCAATATGCCTGGCCTTCCTCATCCAATCGAGCGGCTCGCCTGCCAGGCAGCGGAAGGCGTGCCGTATGCCGCCTGCCCTCCGGGGCTAAGCACCCGTTCAACAGGCCAGCTTTCCAGCTCATCCCAGAAGTCAGCAGGTGCCAGGGAAAGGCAGGGGATATTCGAAAGAAGAACCGGTAGGCATAGTTCCAGGCCTGCTCCACCTGCTGCCTGGGTCAGAGCGTAGCGCTCTCGGGATCTGCCAGCACCTGATCCAGTAGTCTCGAAATACTCCTCCCAGGAAACCGGGTCCAGGGTGAAGCCTTGCCGCGGTAATGGGTCTGCCCGGCGACGATCACCGGCACGCCGCTCATCGCCATCTCCATGCCGACCGTGGTGGTATACACCAGACCCAGATCGGCGATCTCCACCAGGTCGTAGGTGTTCACCGGGTCGTTGGCCGCCACCAGGTGGATGTGCTCCGGCAGATCCGGGCAGATCCTGCTGCACCACATCGGCCACCGAAGGCCCTTTGGTATAGCGCTCGCCGGGGTGGATGCGCACCACCAGCTGGACATCCGGCCGGCCGGCAGAAATACTGCACGCGTGCGCTGCAGCCATTCGGTCATGTTCTGGCTGAAGACCTGCCGGCCCAGGGTCAGGCTGTCGCCGATCACATTGGTTGCCAGCAGCACCAGCGGGCGCGCGTCCAGGCCCAGGTCCTGGCGCGCCTGCTCGCCCGCCCTGGCTGGGCATGCCCTGCCAGCGGCGGGCGAAGTTCTCCCACAGGCTGGCCTGCTGGCGAGAGGCAAACAAGGTGCGCACCTGCTCCGATTGCTCCTGGGTCAAGCGGCTGATCCTTGTCGCGCTGCCACAACTGATCGGTGTCCTGGCGCATCACTTCGCCGGTTCTGTGCCAGCCAGATGCGGCCGCGCTGTTCGCCGAACTCGTAGGTCACGACCGGGATATCCAGGTAGCGCGCCGCCTGGTACACACGCCCATCTCCAGGATCTGCCGTTGGGCGTAACGACAACATCCGGCCGGTTGGCCTGCAGCCAGTGCGAAGACCGCTGCAGCAGCCTGGCGGTTGCGCTCCAGGCGCAGGCGGTACAGCTCGCTTTCCCGGTCGACATCTTCGACCTGCAGGGTGTACTGCACATCGCGCAGAGCTTACTTCGGCGACTGCCTGCTCCAGCACAGCCGGCAGGTTGCCTCCGGCAGCCGGGCATCCAGCAGTGAAAGCGGCCTGACCAGGGGCTCCAGCTTCCGGCAGCACGCTGCTGGCATAGACGTTCTGGCGGCGCAGATCGAAGCGAGTTCATCGGCTTCTGCCAGTTGGCATAAGGCAGGTAAGCCAGGGTGACCTCATGCCCCTGCCCGGCCAGGGCCATCCCATCAGCGTGGCATGTTCGATCCAGTAGCGCAGCGTGCCGAACAGGAAGATTTCTTGCGGCCGCGTTCCGCCCGGCGGCGCGCTGCCTGGGCCTGCATCAATCCACTCCGGCAGGCGTTTCTCCACCGTGCGCAAGGAGAAGCTGCGGCTGACCGGCTTGCCGGGCTGGCGAAGCTGCCAGTACAGCTCGGCAGTCAGCGGCAGCTCTCCCAGCAGCTTCTTTGATCCAGCGCTTACCGGAGCGATTCACCGTATTCTCCTCGATCTGCCAGTCCAGGCGCGGGCGCACCGGGCCCAGGCGCGGCTCGGGCCACTGCATGCCGGGCGCGCCGGTGGCATCCACCGTGAAGGTCAGCGCCTGCTCGTCCTGGAAATAGCGCCGGATGCGGTAAGAGCTGGCATTGACCCCCAGCACATAGCGCCCTTCGTTCAGCAAATCGGCCGGAATGCTGCAGCGGCTGATATAGTGCCCCGCCGGGCGCACCCGGTAGTGCTCGAACTGTCGCGGGTCATCGGTGTCGAAGGAGGTAAAAATGTATTCGCCATGCGTGGTCATCAGGTACATCCCCACCCGCAGGCCGGTGATCGGGGCATCCAGCCGGTATTCGATCTCAATGTCAATCGGCTCGACCGAGCGGACCGTATCCACCACCCGCTGCTGTGCATCGCGCACGCGCAGCGCCAGCGGCCGGAAAGGCGCCGCTCCGGCGGGATTTCATCCGCCTCCCAGATGCGCTCGCCGATCTGGGCAAAGCCGGAGGACAGGTAATAATCGACCGCGGCCGGTGTCGGCAGCGCGCTTGACCATACTGCCCTTTATCCAGCACGATCGTCTCTTCGGTCAGGCGCAGGATGGCCGACATATTGTGGCTGACGAACAGCACCGTCCGCCCTTCCTGGGCCACAGTCGCTCATCTTGCCCAGGCACTTGCGCTGGAACTCGGCATCGCCCACCGCCAGCACTTCATCCACCACCAGGATTTCCGGCTCCAGGTGGGCGGCCACGGCAAAAGCCAGGCGCAGGTACATGCCGCTGGAATAGCGCTTGACCGGGGTATCGATGAATTTCTCCACCTCCGAGAAAGCCACGATCTCATCAAATTTGCGCTCGATCTCGAGCGCGCTTCATCCCCAGGATGGCGCCGTTCAGGTAGATATTCTCCCGGCCGGTCAGCTCGGGGTGAAAGCCGGTGCCCACTTCCAGCAGCGAGCCCACCCGCCCGTGGATCTCGGCAAAACCCGGCGTTGGCTCGGTAACCCGGGACAGGATTTTAAGCAGGGTGCTCTTGCCGGCGCCGTTGCGCCCGATCACGCCCAGCACCTCTCCCTTGCGCACATCGAAGGATACATCTTGCAAAGCCCAGATGTATTCGTTGGCTGCCCGCAGCTCTTTGCGCGATTTACGCTCCCGCCGCGAATTGCGCGCCAGCTCCACCGGAGCACGGAAAGTTTGCATCAGGCTGTCTCGCAGGGTGCGGTAGCGCTCCTGCGTCAGGCCGATTTTATACTGCTTGCCCATCCCATCGACACGTATGGCGATATCACTCATCACAAATTCTCTCTATCATCCCTATACCAGATCGGCAAAGGTGCGTTCCATCCGGCGGAAATAAAACAGGCCGGTGACCAAAATAATTATGGATATCACGGTCGAGACCGCCACCATCGGACCCGGGGCCGGCTCCATGCCCAGCAGCGCCCAGCGGAATCCTTCTACCACGCCGGTCATCGGATTTAAGGCATACACCAGCTGCCATTTCTCCGGGATCATGCTGGCAGGGTAAGCCACCGGGGTGATGAACAGCCAGAACTGGGTAAGAAACGGCAGGATGTAGTTCACATCCCGGTAGATCACGTTCAATGCCGAGAGCCACAACCCGACCCCTAAGGCGGTAACCATCGCCAGCAGGAGGAAAAGCGGCAGGGTGATCACTGCATAATTCGGCGTGATATCGTAATTGCCGCCCAGGTCGCTGTTGTAATAGATCATCATCCCAATCAGGATCGTAAACGCCAGTGCAAAATCCACCATGCCGCTGACCACGGAAGAGATCGGGATCACCAGGCGTGGGAAATAGACCTTGGTGATCATGCTGCGGTTATGGATCAACGAGCGCCCGGCATCGGTCAGCGCCTTGGTAAACAGACCCCAGGGCAGCAGCGCGGTATAGGAGAAGATTGGGTATGGAATCCCATCCGTCGGGACCTTGGCCACACGGCCAAAAAGCACCGTGAAGACCACCATGGTCATCAAGGGCTGGATGATCGCCCAGGAAGCCCCCAGGGCGGTTTGTTTATAGCGGACTTTGACATCCCGCCAGATCAGGAAGTAAATCAGCTCGCGGTAAAGCCACAGATCCTTTAGGTTCAGCCCCAGCCAGCCCTGCGGCGGCCGGATGTAAACGATTTCTTCTTTTTCGGGTTGTACCAATGATGTTTGTGCCATCTTGTTTCCAGAATTTGCTAGACCGCAGGGAACCCACGATCAGGATTGAGCCTTCTGCTGCCGGTACCATTCGATCGTGCGGCGCAAGCCCTCTTCGAAAGGCATCTGGCGCGGAAGCCAAAATACTGCTCGGCCCGGGTTACATCCAGGGCGCGCCTGGGCTGCCCGTTGGGCTTGGTGGTATCCCACACCAGCTTGCCGGAAAAACCGGTCAGGCGGGCGATAAGCTCGGCCAGCTCCCGGATGCTGATTTCATTGCCCGAGCCCAGGTTGACCGGCTCGCTGCCGTTATAGCGCTCGGCAGCCAGGCTGATCCCCTCGGCGGCGTCCTCGACATACAGGAACTCGCGCGTCGGCGAGCCATCGCCCCACAGCACAACCTCTCGATCGCCGCGCGCCTGCGCTTCCAGGCACTTGCGGATCAATGCCGGGATGACGTGCGATGTCTCCAGGTTGAAGTTATCGCGCGGCCCGTATAGGTTCACCGGCAGCAGGTAAATGGCGTTAAAACCATACTGTTCGCGGTATGCCTGGGACTGCACCAGCAGCATTTTTTTCGCCAGACCATAGGGCGCGTTGGTCTCTTCCGGGTAGCCATCCCACAAGTTTTCTTCTTTGAACGGCAGGGGCGTGAACTTAGGGTAAGCGCAGATCGTGCCAATGGCGACAAACTTCTCCACACCGGCCCGCCAGGCTTCGTGCATTAACTGCACTCCCATCATCAAGTTGATGTAGAAAAACTCAGCCGGGCGCGCCCGGTTCGCCCCGATCCCACCGGCCAGGGCCGCCAGGTGGATGATGACATCCGGATGGGCGTCATCTAACATCCGGTGGATATCGGCTGGCTCGACCAGGTTGTATTCCTCAATCTTGGGCACAAAGACTTGCATCGCCCCGCGCTGGTGCAGCTTCTCCACCAGGAACGAACCCAGGAACCCGGCGCCGCCTGTCACACAAACCCTCCGCCCTTTCCAATAATCGCTGGTTGTCATTTGCTATGTTCCTCGCTTCGACTCATTCGCTCCTGCAAGGGATGCGTGCTCAGGTACACCTTGGTGCCGCGCACTTCTAGCAGTGGCAGGCCATCACCGCTATCCAGGCTTGTTCCATCGACCGGTTTTTCCAGGACCAGGATGCCCTGCTCCAGGCAGGTCAGGCGCACGATATCGGCAATATCGCCCTCTCCCACCAGGTATATTGCAGCAGCATTGGTCTTCTTCACCTCCAACAGCACATCGCGCACATGCTGGCGTGTCCGCCGGTACAACCGCATGGAGGTGTCAATATAGTTCACGGTGAGCTGGGCACGGAATGCCAGCCCTTCCGGTGTGATGATGTATTTCAGCTTGCGTCTTTGGGCGCGCTTGATCTTGACATACCCCTTATCGATCATACGCTTTATCAGCCAGTTTACCGTACCAACTGCTACACCCAGCTGTGCAGCCAGGGTGGCCTGGCTGATATCCGGGTCATGTTCAATCTGTTCGAGCAGTACCAGCTCGCGATCGATATCTGATCTGACTTCCATTCATTCATCCAGGCTGTGAAAAACCCACCCCAAAAAAAACGGCGGCTTTTCATAATTCAGCCGTTGAATTATAACCCCAGTTGACTATCGGTCAAGGGAGAAAACAGCAGGATGAGATTAACTTAATGCTTGCTCAGGGGCAGTTCACCGGGTTCTGACGCGGTGCCAGCAGCACCACGCGCACCCGCTTGAATTCTTGAATCGGCTCATAGTAGCATAACAACGGCTGCGAAACCCACTTTACCCAGGCGTTGTTTTCTTCTGAAAAGGCGTTTACGCGATCTTGCAGCTTAACATTCAAAGGTTCGCTGAGTATCAACGCAAAACGTTTATTCGCCAGGTCGCGATAAAAATCCTCGAAATAAGGGGCGTTCCCAGCCATGGCCTGGTCCATCATATATTTTTTCTCGTAATCATGCACCAGAGGCACGCCGCTGATGGTGCCAAACGACAGCAGCTGGCGCTGATCCAAAAACAGCACTTCGCCCTGGGGAACGGCACGGGCCACCTCCGTCCGGATCGTCTGCAGTGCATCTTGAGTAAGAGCCCGGGGCGGCACCTTTAAAGGCGACCCCATTGTGAAGCTGTACACGACCGGGATCAGAGCAACCGCGCTGACGAGTCCTCGCACCCAGGCCGGCAGATCACTAAGCGAAAATTTGCTGGTATCCAGCAGCACCATTCCCAGGATAACCAGCGTGATCAGGTACATATCCATGTTGTGCAGGTTGCTGCCCCCGCCGATTTTAACGCTGGCAGTCAGGCCAACCGCCAGCAGTCCCACCACCAGCGCCGTGCTGCCCAGCAGCCCCAGCCAATCCAGCGTCCAGCGGCGTGTCCAGGCAAACCAGGCCAGCAGCAGAATCAGCGGGCCGGTCGCAACGAGCACCCCCATCAAAATTCCCATTCCATAAGTTGAGTTGGGAAACAGCCGGTACCACAGCAGCGGCTGCGAGAACATGATGCCATCTTGTTCGGGTGCAAACAAAGTATTCCACATCGAGATCAAACCCGGCAGCATGCCAGCCACGCCAAGCAGAACGGTAGGGAAAACGCGCTTGATCCAGCTTCCCATACGCTGCGGGAATCGCTCGTTATAATCGATCAACGCGCCCCAGGCGCCGGGGGCCAGCGACCAGGTCCAGCGGCTGATACCCGGCATACCAGCTGGAGAGCAATAAGACAGCAGCCTGAAGTGGTAAAAAGCGTGATTTTCGGACGACCACCACCAGGATTGCCGAGATCAGCAGCGGGGCATAGATCGGCCCCTGCATGACAAACAGCGCCATCCAAACCAGGATCGCTATCCGCTGTGGGCGTACCTTGACGCTGTTGGAGGCAAAAAATCCCAGCAGCAAAGGTGGCGCTAACCACAACAAGGCATTCCATAAGCGGTGAAACCAGATCGGCAAGCCGGAAAACAGGAACCAGATACCCCATAAGCCGTATCTTCCCGGCGAAGAATAATTGGCCTCAATCTCGCCCGAATAATTGTAGCGATCCTGTCCGAAGACCAACGAGTAATCGTAGAAGCGGTTGCCTTCCGACCAGGTCAGTGAAAATGGGTAGGACGATACCTGGCTGAAATATGCCCCCATCTGGACAAATAATCCAGCCAGCAGGGCAGAGAAAATAAGGCTCCAGCCGGAGCCCTGACCAGGTCGATACGGGCACAAAATTGATGCAAACAGTACAACCGGAATGTAAATTGCCAGGCGCATCCACACGCCATCGGCAAGGCCCCGCAGGAAGGGCAAAAAAATTAATAATACAGGAAAGAACAACAAAGTCAGGTAAACACCCCAGGCCAGCCATGCCGGTAGAGCAATCCAACGCTGGTTGGCGCCCAGGAATGCGCCCCGCATCGACTCCTGGCGCAAGAACCAGGCCACTGCTCCTAGCAGTAAAACTATCGAGATCACCGCCCAGGCAGCCAGAATCAACAGCTGGAGTTTTGCAGAATTGTTGCCGGTATACTCCCGGTAAAAAGCCCAGCTCAGCAACAGCAAAATAGCCCACCAGGCCGAGGAGAGTATAAAGGTCCTGCTTCGAGAACGAGCGCTTGGATTCCTTCACCTTGTGCGCAAGTATATCACTGGCAGCCGGGATGCTTGACCAGGAGATCGGCGCAGGCAGGAAGAGTACCTGCATGGTAGAATCCCATTTGTGAAGATGATAGAGCTATATTCCGGCGCATGGGATGTGGATGCGCCGTTCCACCTGGCGCTGCCGGAAGGTTGGGAAGTCGAAATCCTGGGTAACCAGCCTCTACCTGCCATGAGCCGTGAGCAGATTGCTGCCGCTGTGCGCATGCCGATGGGCAGCCCACCGCTCGCCGGGCTGATCCAGGGATGCAAGCAGGCGGCCATTTTGCTGGATGATATCTCCCGCCCAACGCCGGTCACAGCGGTGGTCGAAATCCTGATCGAAGATCTGCTCCACAGTGGCCTGACCCCCGAACAGATCCATCTGGTCTTCGCTGGGGGAACGCACCCTCCGGCTACCCCGCAGGAGATGCAGCAAAAACTCGGCTTTCAGCTGCCTGAAGGCGTTCAGCTACATGCTCATGACAGCCGCGGCCCTTGCGAATACCTTGGGAAATCGGCGAACGGTACACCAATCTATCTAAACCCTATCGTGGCTGGCAGCGACCTGCGCATCGGCGTGGGCTGCATTTATCCTCATCCGGCAGCCGGATTTTCCGGCGGAGCCAAGATCCTGGTGCCCGGCGCAGCCGGTTACGAAACCATCCGCATCCTGCACGATAACTTCCAGGGCTCAGAGCGGCGGGGCGGCTCAATCGATTGCCCCTTTCGCAGCGAAATCGAGTCCATCGCTGCGCAGATCGGCCTGGATTTCATCGTCAACCTGGCTATAAACCAGCTCCGGCAAGTCTGCCAGGTGTTTTCCGGTGATATGAACCTGGCCTTTCGCCAGGGCGTGCAGTATGTGCGCGACCACTACCGGGTCAAAGCCGCTGGGCCGGTCGATATCGTCATCACAGATGTTTATCCCTTCGATGGAGATGTGCAGTTCGCTTACGACCGGGGCTTGTGGCCGATCGAATCTGCTCCTCGCCATACCTCCAGGGTTATCCTGGCTGCCTGCCCGCGCGGTCTGGGGTCTCACGACTTATTTCCGGCCCAAAAATCGTTCCGCACGCGCCTGCTGCGCCGCCTGCGCTATTTTCGATGGAGTGACTTGAAAACCATTGGCAGGAGGATCGGCTATGCCCGGAATTTGCTCGCCCGCCAGTCACAGGAGGTGCTCTTTGTCTCTGCCGGCCTGGCTCCAGCCGATTTCGTCAAAGCCTTCCCTTCCGGGCAGCTTTTCACAACCTGGGCAGATGCCCGGGAGGAGTTGACCAGGCGCCACCCTGCGTCCGGTGTTAAGGTTGCGGTCTACCGCTGCGCGCCGCTCATGCTTCCTGTGGAATGAGCAAGCCATGAAACGTGTAAGAATCCTGACTACCGTACATTTTGCCAATCCCGGCGCCTGCCTGTTTACCCAGGCGCTTGAACAAAACTTAGCTGGCAGCCTGCCCGAAGCCGAAATCCGCACCCTGGATTATGTCCCGCGCAACTGGCTGTACTACGAAAAAATCCGCGGCTACAAGCCGCACCGCCATATCCCACTCTTCAACCTGCAGCGCCACCAGGTAGCGGAAAAATTTTACCGGGAGTCGACCCACCTGGAAAAACCAACCCCCATCATGCCTTTCGGGTATGAAAACATGGTGGACTTCTTAATCAAACAGGGCTACGATGCCCTGGTGGTCGGCATGGTCATCTGGGATATTACCGACCAGAGGCAGATCCCAAAATTCCCGAATATTTACTGGCTGTCCGAGCGCCTCCCGGCGGTGAAAATCGCCTATGCCGCCTCCGGCCATCGCACCCAGATGGAGCTCTACCACCAGCACCAGCCCCAAATTCAGCGCATCCTGAGCAGTTATTCCCTGATTGGCGTGCGCGACCAGATCACCTGGGAGATGGTCCAGGAAGCCAAACTCAGCCGGGATGTGCCCGTGGTGCGCTCGCCCGACCCAACCATCCTTTACCAGGTGCCGAAGACAAACGTACGTGACCTCCTTGAGAGACATTCTATCGACCCGGAACGACCGATCCTGGGCATGCTGTTCTATGGTAAGCCTGAGTTCTCCGAGAGCGTGAGCCGGTTTTACAAGCAGCGCGGTTTTCAGACGGTCGCTTTCAGCATGTACAATCCCTACGCGGATGTCAATATTGGCCACATCATCACACCCGAGCAATGGGCTGATTTATTCAACTACCTGTCGTTTTGCGTTACCGACCGCTTCCACGGCTCCATTTTTTGCCTGAAAGCCAATATCCCCTTTATATCCATTGAGCCCTACGCACCGCGCACACAGCAGAACAGCAAAGTATTTTCTATCGTAAGTGATTTCGATCGAACCGATTGCTACCTCGATGTGTACTCCCCCGATTTCTCAATTGATGCGGCGCTTGAGCAGATGGAAGACTTACGGGCCAGATGGCCGCAGGTGATCGGCCCTCAGGTTGCCACCAAAATGGATCATATCCAGGCGATCGGCCGCGATTTTCATCATGCCATCCAGCAGCTCTTGGATTAATCCCCCTGCTTATTGCAATAATATATACTACTTCATGATCTGGGCTGCAAATTGTGCCGGGAGCAGCGCTTCCTGACGGAGCATTTCCAGGCGAGCTTGCATTGCCGGGAGCAGATCCCTGCGCTTCGCCAGCAAATCGGTCATCATAGCCACCGCCCTTTCCGGAGCAGCCTCCGCTTCGAGCAGCGCATAATCCTGCATCCCCATGGATGTCATAATCCCGGCATGTTTGGGAGCGAACGCGTACATCATCATCGGGCATTGACCTACCATCGAAGTGATACTTCCATGCACGCGGGCCACAAAACTTGCCTGGCAGCGTTGGTACACCAGCGGCGCTACCCGCGGGCGAATTTCTTCGTCGATCAGGATGGCATGCCGGCCATGCACCGCACGTTCCATTACCTGTCGTGCCGCGAACCGATCGTCATCCGGAGCTACAGTATTCATCGGCACCATCACGGGCTGATAACCATGCTCCCACAACCAATCCAGGACAGCCGTGAAACAGGCAATCGATTTCTCAATTTGCGCGGCTGTCTTTGGGTTATAGTGCATCTCGGCTTCGCCATCCCGTCCACGCAAGGTTCGCGGAGTCAATGCCACTAATGGACGGGAACTTTCTTGCAATCCGTAACGCATAAGCAGAGCTTCCGCCTGGCTGGCTTCAGCCGGTGCAAGCCAGAAACCGGAATCTCCAGCTAAGGCCATCGGGCGGTCCACACCGCAGTTGATAAACAGCTGGTGTGTATTTTCATCTCGATACGTGATGGCCTGCGCGCCATTTACGACCCACCCAAAGACACGTTTGGCAAATGGGTCCTGCACCTCCTGGCTGGAGACCGTCCAGGTCATGTACGGCGTGCCTGCCGCTCGGGCGATCCCTGCCATCAATGCCATTGCCATTACATGCGAACGCTCTTCATAAAATGGCACGCCCTCCGCCAAAAACAAACAGGTCGCAACCGGCTAGCGATTGCACCAGGCGAAAAAATTGTTTGCGGTTATGCAGCGCATTGACACGGCACTTCAATTCGGTTCGAGTGTATTCGCTGACATGCTGTGGATTGTTGGTTAAAACGGTGAAGCGGACATCCCCTACCACCTGGGTAAGGATATCCATGATTGTTAACAGAAGCACTTGATCTCCTACATTGTGACTTCCGTACCAGGCTCCCCACAAAACAATGTGCTTCATTCTTTAGCTACAATCAATCAATAGATATACGGATATTGGTAGGATTAGCGCTTCTTCAATAACCCGGAATATATCTCCAGGTGGCGGTCGATCGACCGGTTGGTCTCAAAAACCTGGTCGATGAATTCATAGCCGCGCTGCCCTTGCTCTCGCCAGCGGTCGCCCTCCAGCAGCATGCGCAGCCCTGCTGCAAAATCCTCATTTTCAGCAAAATACCCAAACCGGGAAGCAAAGTCGTCCGGATCGACCGAGCTCAGGATAGCACAGCGGTGTGCGGCAGCTTCGATGAAAGCATTCGGCAGACCTTCGCGTGCCGAGGTATTCACCAATATCCAGCTCGGGCCCAGAATGGAGGCCAATGCGTCACCCTTGAACTGGTCGACGAAGCCAAGCATCTCCAGGTTCGGGATCCCGCCATAAGTTTGCAATAAATACTCGTTATATTGCGGATCGCGGCTGGCGCCTACCGCCAGGAAACGCACATCCGGGAATTGACGGGCCAGCTCAAAGTAAATCTCCGGGCGCTTGCGGCGATCGAAGCGGGAGATAAAACACACCGTGGGCTGTTCCGCCTTGCGGACTTCGGCCGGCACGCGCACCGGAGTGGGCAGGAATTCCGGCGCAACCGGCAGCTGGTATTTCTTCTGCGCTTTGTTGGCAACAAAATATGAGGCGGCATACAATCCATCGGCATGGTGGAGCGCCCGTTTTACCAGCCAGTTATCCTCATAAATTTGGTTCGAGACCACGGTTAGTTTATTTACCGAAGGCAGGTTGCGCTCGATGCGCCAATCTTCGGCGTCGCGCGTGTCGCGGCAGGTGACGATATGCCTGGCGCCTGGGGCGGCCTGCTGCGCCAGGTAGGTGCCAAAAGACGGTTCTTGCGAATGGAAGATATCTGCGCCTACCTGAGAGTACAGCCGGTAGGCTGCGGGCATATCGTAGCGGTTGAAGCTCAGCACGCGGATCCCATCCAGAGTCTCATCCGGGCCCTGTTCCCCCCGCCGCGGGACGATGGCCGTCACCTGCACGCCGCGCTGTACCAGCTCCCGGCCAATCGTGCGGGTGGCGCGTCCGAAACCACCGCTGCGCCCCCAGGCAAATATTTCAACACAAACCAGGCAGATATGCATGCGGAGCTACACAGCCTTTTCCTGTCTCTTGCGAATCCCGCGGGTGAGCTCGATCACACCACCAAACAGGCTGAACACAATCGTACGGAACATGACCAGCAGGGTAAAGGCCACAGTCTGTTCTGCGCCGATCCCCACCGCCAGCAAGATAGCGCCTAATCCGATCTCGCGCATCCCGAGGCCGGGCGAAAAATTGATCGGCAGGTATACGGCCAACAGGGCAAACGAGCGAATCCAGCCCATTTGCATCCAGGGGATTTCGAGATGCAGAGCTTTAGCCAGCAAGGTATAAGAATACAGGCTGATCATCTGCGAAGTTAGGCCAAACACAATCAGCTTGAGGTATTCCCACCAGGTCAGGTCGCGGTATGCCGCAAATGAGACCATTACCTTCGAAAGATTGCGGTAGATAAATTCTAAAAGCCACTTGCCCTGAAACTTGCTCTCCCTTTTACTCAACCAGCCGACCATCGTCTGGCTCAAGCGGGGCAGCACATACATCGCCAGTGTGATCCCTACAAACATGAGTATCACCTGGACAGCATTGAACTCTGAGCCCGATCGGCTCGCCATGAGCCAGAAGCCAACGCCCAGAAATATTGACAGAAAAATATTGAACAGGCGCGAGTACGTAAGAGCCGCCAGGGCAGACATAGGCTGGTTGCTGGCAGATGAGAAGCGATACCAGCGGATACCGCTGGCTACGAAAGTCCCTGGCAGCACCAGCGAGTAAAACTTCACCACCAGGTTGATGGACAGGATTTCCAAGGCCTTAATATTCATGCCCAGTTTATCGGTCATGATTTTGAATTGCAGGGCTTCCAGGTAGAATACGGGGATCGTAACCAGGATTGCGGCCAGCACGTAAGTGTAATCGGCGGTCTTCAGTGTAGCAGCGACATCCTGGATGGGTACAATCCAGAACACCGCTACGATCAAGCCAATTAGCAGCGGATAGCGCAGGTAACGCCAGATACGCTGGAAGGTCAGGTTAGCTTCCGGCAGCCATTTCGGCAGGGGCTTTTCCGCTTTCATAGGCAACCATTATAATCCAGATGCAATGCCTGACAGGCTGCCCCAGGCCGGCGGAATCCTGAGCGGGTAACTCCCGGCCGCCGGGAGGCGTGCGAAGGAAATTGAATCTTCGGTCAGTCCAGGATGACAGTGAAATTTTGGCTAATAATTTACCGGTTGCATACTGCGTTGAATATCGAAAGGTAGCCTTCAACCACCTGGTTCAAATCATACTGTTGGGCAAATACGCGGCTATGACGACGGGCTGCCAGCAGCGCCTGCGGATCGCTCAACAGGGCTCGTAAGCCCTGCGCCATACCTGCCTCATCATGAATGGGGTAAAGAAATCCATTTCTACCCTGCTCTACCAGGTCTACCATACCACCCGCCCGGCTGCCAACAATTGCCAGGCCCATCGCAATTCCCTGCACCCCCACCACCGGAAACCCTTCGGAGAGCGAAGGCATGAACAGCAGGTCGCTGCGCTTAAATTGGAAAAGGACTTCTTCAGGAGTCACCCATCCTGGCATGACGAAGCGTTCCTTCAGCCCGTGGCGCTCGATGGCGGCTTCCACCTCCCCGCGCAGCGGGCCATCCCCCATCATCACGCAGCGCCAGGGCAGGTCGGATACTTTGGCCAGGATATTTACAAATTCAACCGGATTCTTTTGGGGCATCAGCCGGGCGGCAAAAACCACCTGGGGCGGGTCTCCCACTTTTAATTTCTCCTGGATCCAGCAGATTAAGGTCAACGCCGTTGGGGATTACCTGAATATCCACCGGATAGGTCTGCAGCGCCAGCTGGCGGGTGTATTCACTGACCGCGACTACCTGCGCGGCGCGCTTCCAGAGCGATGGAGTGAGTGGATAAATCCAGCGGAACCAGCGCCCGGTTTTTTCCGGCACGCCGCCGGGGACATCCCCCAGGTGAGCCGTCAGTACATAAGGTATCCGGTAAAACCGGGCCACAACCCAGGCTACCGGGCCTGACGGCACTGCGAAATGCACATGAATGACATCCGGCCGCCAGCCGCGCACCAGGCGCAGCCCGGCCGGTATCCCTGCCGCCACAAAGCCTGCCATCGGCAGCAGGCCAGCTTTGAACGCCTGGCTCCGGGCAGAAGGCACCCGGGTCACGCCAAAGCCATCCATCTCTTCCTGGCGCTCCAGACCTTTCAGGTGAGCCGTCAAAACACGCACCTCATGTCCCCGCTCTACCAGCCCCCGGCAGATATCCTGCGCGGCCCTGCCGCCCCCGCCCCCCACCGGGGGAAACTCGTAGATGACTACCAGGATGCGCATGAATTCAGGATCTATCCGTGGTATTGATGACTTTGCGAACGATATAAGTGCGCTTTTGCTGCGACTCGTGATAGGTGCGCACCAGCAGCTCAGCGATCAATCCCATCAGGATCGATTGCACGCCCAGGATCATGAACATGATGCTTACCTGGAAAAGTGGCGAGTTTAATACCGACACCTGGAACCCCAGCCGCCGGATCATCAGAAACAGCAGGGTCAACCCGCTCATAACAATCAGTGTGATCCCCACCCCGCCGAACAGGTAAATCGGTTTATTGGCATAGCTGATCAGGAATTTGACGGTAAACAGGTCCAGCACTACTTTAATCGTGCGCATCAACCCGTACTTGGATTTTCCAAAACGGCGCGGGTGGTGGTGAACCGGCACCTCGATAATCCTGGCGCCTACCGAGCTGGCATAGGCCGGGATGAAACGGTGCATTTCCCCATACAGGCGAAAATCGGTCAATACCTCCCGCCGGTATGCTTTCAGCGTGCAGCCATAATCGTGCAGGTGCACGCCGGTTACCGTCGAGATCAACCAGTTGGCCGTCTGCGAGGGCAAGATGCGGGTGAGGAACTTATCCTGGCGGTTGACCCGCCAGCCGCTGACGACATCGTATCCCTGGTTGAGCTGCTCGATCATCATCGGAATATCGGCCGGGTCGTTTTGCAGATCGGCATCCAGCAGGATAATAACTTCTCCCCGGGCATGATCGATCCCGGCTGCAATGGCTGCGGTCTGCCCAAAATTACGGCGGAACTCGACCACAACGGCATGCTGCGGGTCCTGTTCGGCCAGTGCTTCCAGGATCTCCTGGCTGCCATCCCGGCTGCCGTCATCTACATACACCACTTCCCAGCGATGTTCCGACATTCCATCCAGCGCAGTGTGGATGGCCTGGTGCAATAGTTCCAGGTTCTCTGCCTCGTTATAAACCGGGATGACCAGACTTAAGAACAATTCCGCCTCAACCTCAGGACTTTTCAGGATGTCGCCGTGTGCGCGTCCCGATTATACCTTTTTCCTATCGGATGGTATAACCATCACTTTTGCTCAGTCTTGATACTCCTGGCCCAATCCCACAGGAGCACCAACACAACCGTGGCCAGCCCCAAACCGATGGTTTTGAACAGATCCACTACCGGCCAGGCCAGCGGAGTATAACGGTGCAGGTACCAGGGTACGAACCAGAGCAAGATGCAGAACAGAGCCAGCCACGCCCGGCGGAACCAGGGGTCTCTTTCGCGCCGCGCCTGCACCCAGGCCCAGCAAGCCACGCCAACCTGCAAACCGACGAATACAGCCCGGTAGCGCGGGTTGTCCCACTGGTCGCCGCCGCCGCGGTAAGCTGCCACCAGGACACCCAGCCAGATGACCGCCACAAAAGCCCGGTTGAGCCTGGCTTGCGCCTGTTTGCCGAAAGCCAGCAGCGTGGCATACAGCAGCAGTGCCAGCAGCAGCGACCAACCCACCGCCCGAAAGATGGCAATCCCTGTCCAGAGCGAGGAACTGCTGGTAGCGATTAGAGCTGCGGGCAGGAAAGGCTGCACCACACCATAACCCACCAGGATCGGCATCTGCAGCCACGCCGGAACGCTGTTCAACACCTGCTTCAGCCAGCCGGAGGAATGCTTCACCAGGAAAGCCTGCATATCGCTTGATTTACGCAGCCAGTATTCCAGCACCTGCAAGGGGTTCGTCATCCCCTCCGGGGCAAACTGCTGCAGGGCAAACCAGACAGCCGCCAACACCAGGAGGAGCAGCCCGGCAGCCGCCAGCCAGGTCAGCTTCCGCATACGCAGTGCACCGACGCGCCAACCTCCAGCGTAAACCCCGCACAGCAGGATCAGTGCCAGGGTCAGCAGCGCGGCAGGCGGCGAAAGCGGCACCATCAGCAGCACCGGGATTGTCGCCCAGGCCAGGCTGACCCGGTCATGCTCCTGCAGGGAGCGTACCAGGCCGTAAAAAGCCGCCGTTGCCAGCGGGATCAGAAATGCCTCCCGCATCTGCGAGCTGCCCAGAATGATCAGCTCGGGGTAGACCACCAGCACCCAGGCTGTCAACCAGGCCACCTTTTCATCCCAGGTGCGCCGGGCCAGGACCCAGGCAAATAATACCGCCAGAGCCGAAAAAGCCCCGCCAATGACCACCATCAGCAACGGCTGGTGCGTCATACCCCCCAGGTAACGGTACACCAGCGCACTGATGAACAGCATCCCGCCGTATTGATCGGCTGCCCGGTTATTGCGGAATGCCGACCACAGCGGTTGGTCGTCATGCGCCAGATTCCAGGCAGCCTGATCGCGCTGGTGGGCATCGGCCATGATGTAACCGGCTTGCTCCGGAGCCGAGTCATGCCCCAGCACAGGCAGCGCGTAAAACCACAAAACCCCGGCAGCCAGGTGCAGCACGGCAGCCAGAACCACCGGCACTGCCAGGCGAGGCGGCAGCCGGCGGCCTTCCGAGGCGCTCACCAACAGCCATCCACCGGCCAGGATCAGAACAGCGATCAAGCCGACAATCAAGAAAGACAACCAGCCCGGCAAGCCGGAAACCATCAAGGCTGGACTCATACGCTAATTATATCCCCTCAAGAATCCTGGCCGCCCGCCTCTCCCAGGTGTAGGCAGTCACATCAAGGCGCGCCTGGGCCCCTAAGCGCAGGCAAGTCTCCGGGCTGGCAGCCAGCTGCTGCAAGGCTGTCACCCAGGCGTCGAGATCATCCGCCGGCAGCAGGCAGGCATTGTCCGCGTTGAGTACTTCCTGCAATACTGGTAAATCACTTGAGAGGATAGGTCGCCCGCATGCCATGTATTCGAACAATTTCATTGGGCTCAGGTAGCGGGCAATATCCCCACCCGAAGAGCCCGCCACATGCTGCTGGTAGGGCATCAACATCACGTCGCAAGCTGCCTGGTAGCGCGGCAGCTCCGCGTTAGGTACGAAGCCGGTAAAAACGGTGTTATTGAGCCCGGCATGCTGGGCTTCCGCCTGCAGGCGGGCTACATCCTTCGGCTCGCCCCCCACCAACAACAGTGTAATCTCAGGCAGGCGCCGGGCCAGGCCGAGCAGGATTTCTGTTCCACGCCCCGTATACAGGTGCCCGGTATAGCCGGCGGTAAAACGCTCCGGCAGCGACAGGGGCAGGTCGCGGCGCGCCTGAGATGGCTCGGGCAGGTTCCGGTAGCGCTCCAGATCGACGCCATCCGGTGCAATCACCACGAAGCCGGGCGGCCGGTTGCCTGCATCCAGATCAAACCTCCTGGACAGGTCCTGTTCCAGAGAACGGGTGATGAGCACGACACGCCGCGACCGCCTACCGTGTAAAAATTGCCGGAAGAGCCTGATTCCCATAAAGCCCTGCGGTAAATCATGTGTCTCCAGGATAGTCGGTACACCTTGGATGGCGGCTAACGCCGCCGCCTGCGGCAGGCGAGTGTAAACCAGGTCGGCTTTCCATCCGACTGCCCAACGCAGCGCCCTCCAGGCGTAATCGTAGCGCCGCAGCCGGGGACTAGCAGTAAGCCAGTCCACCATAAACGGATGCACCAGGCCATAATGCAAGGCCAGCTCCTCCCAGGAACAAGCGGGCGCCTGACCCGAGGCCGGAGCTGACAGTCGCACCTTATGTCCCAGGCCGGCAAACGCCTGTGCCATTTTCATCACTTGGACCGTATTGGCGCGGCGCGCCGGGATTTCTGTCGGGGCTATAACGGCAATTTTCATCCGGTTGTCCGATCTACGCGGCTGCGGCGCTGCCCGGTAGGACAGTCTCTTTCTCTTTCAAGATGCGGTTTGCCTTCCAGGCCAGGATCGAAACACCCACCGCATAGAAACCGGCCAGCAGCGCCGCCGAGGCAATATAGCCATAGCGAGGCACCAGCACCAGGATCAAGGTCACTTTAATCACCGCCAGGACCAGGTTGACTTTCATCGGCAGATCCGGCCGGCCTAGCGCCAGCAAACGATGCGGTTCCAGTAGAACGTATTGGCAATCAGGAAGCCGCTCAGCAGGATGATCAGAGCCGGATATGCCGGTAAAAACTCGGGGCTGTAAATGATGCGGATGATCGTGCGGCCAAAGAAGAACAAAAACATGGTCGCCGCCAGGGAATAGCTGCCGGCCAGAATGGAACCCTGCCGCAATACGTAGCGCACATTGGCCCAGTTGCGGCGCGCCACTTCGCGGGAAAGCTCCGGGTAGGTGGCTTGCGGCAGCGGGAGGATCGGCATCTGCACCAGGTTCGCCAGCGCCAGGGCCAGCTTGTAATAACCGGCCTCGACCGGGCTGCGGAAGAAGGAAACCCACAACAGCTCGCTATCCTTATTAATAATGCTCAGTGAGGCGCTGACATAGGTGCTGGTGGCAAAATTGATCAGCTCGCGCGAGCGCTCGCGCAGCAGCGTCAGCGGTTCCAGCCACCAACCCCGTCCCCAATGACGCGTCGCTTCCACCAGGGCTACGGTAGTAATTCCCAGGGCACTGAACACCTTACCCACCAGGTAAGCCGTCAGGATTCCAGGCAGCCCGCCCTGGTTTATAAAGACCAACACGATGACCGTCAGAGTCATCAGGCTCTGCCCCACATTAAGAATCGCAATTGGCCGGAAGCGGTCGAAAATTTGCAGCAGACCGGTAGAGCTCTCTGCCATCAGGTTAGCCAGGACAATCAACCCATAGAAAGCAAACAGACCTGCCAGATCCGCATCTTTGGCGAAGTAGGTGGCGGCAAAGGTCGAAAGCAGCACAATAATCAGATAGGCAACCACGGAGGCCAGCATTTCAGCCAGGGCGGCGGCTTTGAAGACCGCCGCAGCTCGCGGCCGGTCATCGGCCTCCGTATAGTGACCAACATATTTGATCACCAGCTCGCCCATGCGGAACGACATGAACTTATTCACTACGCTGGCAAACATGGTGATGGCCCCCAGGATGCCGAACTGCTCCACGCCCAGCAGGCGCGCTGCCAGGATGCCCTGCAGCATCCCGATGGCCGCCGAGATGCCGTTGGCGCCGAACAGGTAGCCGGCATTTCGAACCAGCCGGCGTACCAGCTCATTTTCAAACAGCCGGTTGAAAGCCCCGTGGACACGGGATTTCGAAGATTTTGGCTCCATGCGGAGTTCTTCTAGACGATCGGTCAGACAGTCTTCAACTGGCTCGCCCAGTCACGTTCGGCGTTATACCAGGCGATCAAACGGGAAACGCCATCTTCTAATGAGACGGATGGCTCCCAGCCCAGTATGCGGCCTGCCTTCTCCACGTTGGCGTGGTTGGCGAACACGTCTGCCGGGTGAGCCGGATATTGCTCGATGTGCGCTTTTTTGCCAATCAACGCCTCCATCTGGCGGATCAGGTCATTGATCTTTACCGCCTGGTGGCCTCCCAGGTTGATAATTTCATAGCCTACCGGTTGCAGCCCCAGGATGGTGCCTCTGGCGATATCATCCACGTACGTGTAGCCCCGCATCTGCTCGCCGTCGCCGAACAAGCGTAACGGGCGACCTTCCGAGATCCACTGAGTAAAGCGGAACATCGACATATCCGGACGCCCGCGCGGCCCGTAGACGACAAAATAGCGGAAGATCGACGTATCGATGCCGTACAGGTGATGGTAGCTATAGCACACCGCTTCGGCGGCTTTTTTACTGGCCGCATAAATCGAAAGTGGCTGGTTGCTGTCGGCAGTTTCCGGGGTGGGTAAAGGGGCGTTAGCCCCATACACGCTGGAGGAGGAAGCCAGGACAAACTTGGTAATGCCCTGCTGGCGGCAGATCTCCAGCAAGTTGAGCGTGCCGGTGACATTGGTATCCAGGTATACCCAGGGATTCTCCACTGATTGGCGCACTCCAGCGCGCGCCGCCAGGTTGATCACCGCTTCGATCGGCTGGCCGGTAAAAGCCTGCACCAGCCCCTGCCGGTCGCAGATATCCAGCGGAAAGAAGGTGAACCCCGGGCGGCCCTGGAGCTGAGCCAGGCGGTGTTCTTTCATGCGTACATCATAGGCATCGTTCAGGTTGTCGACCCCCACCACCTGGTGGCCTGAGTCGAGCAGCATCTCAGTCACCCTGGAGCCGATGAACCCTGCCGCACCGGTTACACAATACCTGGCCATGCTAATTCACCTTTTTCCGATCAACCTAGAGCTTAACAATTTTCAGATGCGACAGCCCGGCTGCGCCAAAGGCATTGCGCGTGTCGACGATCAATTTTGCCCGCCTCAGGATTTCCGCATAATCGTACACCTTATGGTTGGTGATCACCACCACGCAGTCGGCCTGCTCTACCGCCGCATACAGGTCTGTTACGCTGTGCATCTCGATCCCGTCGTGGCGAAAATGCGGGATGTAAGGATCGTGGTATGAAACAACCGCCCCTTTTTGTTCCAGCAAGCCGATCACATCCAGAGCAGGCGACTCGCGCAGGTCGTCGATATCCGGCTTGTAAGCCGCCCCCAGCACAAGCAGCCGGCTGCCTTTCAGCGGTTTGCTCTCGCCGCCGGCCGGCTGCTCGTTGAGCGCATCCTGCACCCGGCTGACTACATAGCGCGGCATATTCGTATTGATCTCCGAGGCCAGCTCGATAAAGCGGGCGTTGTAATTCAAGGCGCGCAGCTTCCAGGACAGGTAAAGCGGGTCGATGGGAATGCAGTGCCCGCCTAACCCGGGGCCTGGGGTAAATTTCATAAACCCAAAAGGCTTGGTGGCGGCGGCATCGATTACTTCCCACACATCCACGCCCAGCCGGTTGCACATGATCGCCATCTCATTCACCAGGCCAATATTGATCATGCGGAAAGTGTTTTCCAGCAGCTTAGCCATCTCGGCAACTTCGGCTGAAGAGACCGGCACTACCGTCTTCAGCGCCTGTTGGTACCAGGCAGCCGCCACTTCGCTGCACGCCAGCGTGATTCCGCCAACCACCTTGGGTGTATTCAAGGTAGTCCAATCCTCGCGACCGGGGTCCACCCGTTCGGGAGAAAACGCCAGGAAGAACTCCTCGCCGGCGGTCAGGCCAACCTCGGTTACCAACTTTGGCAGCAGAACTTCGCGGGTGGTCCCAGGGTAGGTGGTCGACTCCAGGACGATGACCATCCCAGGGTGCATGTATTTCGCCAGCTCTTCCGTGGCGCTAAAGATGAAGGACAGGTCCGGGTCGCCCGTTTTTCGCAGCGGGGTGGGCACACAAATGCTGACCGCTTCCGCCTCTTGCAGGACGGCGAAATCGGTGGTTGCCTTCAGCTTACCGGTTTCAACCAACCGCTTGACCAGGCTGGCAGGGACATCCTGGATATGGCTGTCTCCTCGTTGGATGGTCTCAACTTTCGAGCGGTCCGGGTCGATCCCGACGACATCAAATCCCGCATCTGCAAACACTACTGCCAGGGGCAGCCCGACATAACCCAACCCTAAGATGGCCACCCTGGCTGTTTTGGCTTGCAGTCGTTCTTCCAAGATTTCTTTATGATTTTTTGTCATTTTTAGTTTATTCCTTTTTTAAAAAAAGCTGAGCTGTTTGGGCTCTTTCTTTCCGACTGGCGCCGGCTCTTCATGTTCCGGAAGCTGCCCGGATTGTGCGATGAGCTCCGGCAAGTGGGCAAAATCCGCCTCGATGGTGGGGCGCAAGGACTGCTGGTGCAGCGCAGCGGCAGGGTGATACATCGCCACAATCAAACGCCCTTTTACCTTCATACCCTGCCCATGCACCTCGCTGATTTTTGCATTCGGCAGGAAATGCGCCATGGAGTACCTCCCCAGGGTAACGATCACCTTGGGGTTGATGGCCTGAATCTGTCGCTCCAGGTATTCGCTACAAGCTGCCAGTTCCTGTGGCAGCGGGTCTCGGTTTCCCGGTGGGCGGCACTTGACAACATTGGTGATGAAAACTTCCTGCCGCTTCATCCCGATCTTGCCGAGCAGCTCGTCCAGGAACTTCCCTGCCGCGCCTACGAACGGCTTGCCCTGCTCGTTTTCGTGGAACCCGGGCCCTTCTCCGATGAACATGATCGGCGTATCGGCCGGACCATCGCCTGGAACCGCCAGCTTGCGCGAGAAATGCAACTCGCATTTGCTGCACACTGCTACTTCCTGGGCAACTTTCTTCAGCTCATCTCCATGTTCCATGAGGCGCCTCCAAGCGGATAATTCTCCCAGCAGTGTCCGGCTTTACCAGCCACTCACCCGGCGGGAGCTTTCCAGCCATCGCTCTCCAACCAGGCCAGGTATTCGGGACCCAGGTTCGTTACCGTCATGATCCATGCATCTTCGTTGTTATCCCGGTAATAGTGCGGGCGAACGCCCGCCAGCTCAAAACGGAAGCGGGTGTATAAGCGCTGCGCCTGCCAGTTGCTTTCTCGAACTTCCAGGGTCGCCTGCGTGCAGCCTTGCCGGATAGCGCCAACCAACGAAGTGCTCATCAGTAGCTGCGCAATCCCCTGGCCGCGGAAATCCGGGTGAACTGCGATGGTAGCAATATGCGCTTCATCCAGGATCAGCCACACAACGCTCATCCCAATAACCGCCGTTGTTCCTTCGGCGGTTTGAGTTCTGAGCCACCCACAGCTGCGAATTGGGGTTCTCAAAAAGCTCAAATCGATAGGCGCTGGCCGGCCAGGGAAGCGCGAAAGAGGCCTGATCGATCGCCAGCACCTGATCCAGATCCGCAACCTGCATGGGCCGGATCACCAGGGCTTCCACCACGGGCGAATTCATGTACCGGTAATGCCTCCCGGGATCGGCTCATTATAATGCAGATAAACAGGAGAAAGCAGCGCCGGGTCATCGACCTGACCGGCCTGCCAGCGCCGCCAGGCCAGCTCGGCCAGGAAGGAAGGTCGGCGAACAGCCTGTGCCGGAGAAGCCAGCAGCACATTTTTTCGCTTCCGGCCCAACAAACGGCGTTCCTCATCATCCAGCTCGCCACATACCCAGGTAGGCTCCTGGATGCGCTCCGCTAATGCTTCCGGTGTCAGCACTTCGATGCGCCCGGCAGGTTTCCAGGCTCCCTTCTGTACCTGATACCACCCAACTGCCAGGCGACCGCGTCCGGCGCGCAGCACAGCGGCCAGCAAAGGAGCTTCAACCGGTTGGGAGGCAGCCAGCACATCCAGGGAAGGCAGCCCAACAATGGGCAGGTTTTGTGCCAGCGCCATGCCCTTTGCCAGCGCCAGCCCAATTCTCAGCCCGGTAAACGAGCCCGGACCTAATGCCACTCCCAGCGCCCCCAGATCCACAGCATTGACGCCGCAACGTGCCAGCAAACCGGCAATCGCCGGCGCCAGCTCCACCGTATGATGGTCGTGGCTGACCCAAGACATTTCACCCAGCACCTGGACACCGTCATACACCGCCAGGCCAACCAGGCGGGTCGAGGTATCAATAGCTAGCACAATTTGCGGTCGCGAGCGCGTCACGGAACTCCAAAAACCTGCCGGCGAAACTGGTGCAGCATGGCCTGGTAACGGCTGCCATGGGCAGAGATTACCAGGTCGCGCTGATCGAAATCAACCCATTGCAAGGCGACCCACAGATACTCGTCCGGTAAAGCAGGTCGAATACGATCCGCCCACTCCACCACCACAGGCCCGTCCTCAATCATCGCATCCAAATCCAGGTCCGCTGCTTCCTCTGGACCGCTCAGCCGGTATGCATCCAGATGATAAAGGTGCTGACCGGACGGGCGGCGGTATACGTTCACCAGGACAAAGGTCGGGCTGGAAGCCTGGTCGAGCGAGCCCCACCCGGCGCTAATGCCCTGCACCAGGGTGGTTTTTCCGGATCCCAGCTCGCCTTGCAGGCAAATCACATCTCCCGGTTGCAGCAGTCCACCCAGGCGCATTCCCGCTCGCCGGGTTTGCTCGGCGTTGCGGCTGATAAATTCCAGTGATTGGGCGTCCAGGATAGGCATTATTCAGCGATTATAAGCCTCAATGTATCGAGCGTAAAGCGTCATTGCTGGCCGGCCGGTTCAGCCTTTGATCTCCAGCCTGGCCAGGGATGCAACCACGCGTTTCAAACCGAGCTCGGAGAAAAAAACGTCGACCACTTCATCGCCATCCTGGAGGCGGCTGTTGAGCACCATCCCCTCGCCCCACACCGGATGCAGGACGCGCATCCCGGCATGGAAGCGCAGCGCATTGGCCACCGGCGTCCTGGACTGCCGCGGCGGTATCGTGACATCTCCCAGCGGTCGGAGCGATCCTCCACCAGGCTTGTGCGCCGGGTGCGCGGCGGCTGAGTCGTATTCAGCAGCGCAGCCGGCAAATCCCGCAGGAAGCGCGACGGCTCTGCTGGCTCGGCATACCCAAAAGAGCTGCGGTTCTGAGAGTACACCAGGTACAGTAGATCCATCGCCCGGGTGATGCCTACGTACAGCAGGCGCCGCTCTTCCATCATTGCCTCCGGGTCCTCAAAAGAGCGGCTGTGCGGCAGCGTGCCGTCATTCAGTCCGACAATAAACACCACCGGGAATTCGAGCCCCTTTGCGGCATGCAGCGTCAGCAGGGTGGGCACGTTGGCCGATGCCTCCAGGGTATCCTGGTCGGAAACCAGCGCCACCTGCTCCAGGAAGCTGCTGATCCCCTGCTCCTGGTAATCCGCTGCCAGCCGGCGCAGCTCCATGACGTTATCCCAGCGGTCGCGGCCTTCATCGGTGCCATCATCGATATAGCTGTGGTAGTCGATGTCTTCCAGGATGCGATCCATCAAAGACAGCGGCGAAAGCTGTTCCTTCGCTGCAGCCCAATCCGCCAGCAGGTTGCCAAAACCGGCCAGCACCACCCCGCCGCGGCCCTGGAAGAGCTCCTGCACGGCGCTGCTGCCATTCTTTCCCAGCTCCAGCAGCAGGCTGCCCGGAGAAATGCCCCATGCGCTGGGCCTGGGTGCGCAAAGCCAGGTAGGTCTTATCGCCAATACCGCGATGCGGCACATTGATCACCCGCGTCAGGCTGAGCTCATCGCTCGGATTGTGCACCAGCCGCAGGTAGGCGATCACATCCTTGATCTCCCGGCGGCCATAAAAGCGCTGAGCGCCGACCAGTTTATATGGCAGACTGGCCTGCAAGAAGGCTTCTTCCAGCAAGCGGGATTGGGCGTTGGTGCGGTACATGACGGCAAAATTCCCCGGCTGGAGCTGCCTGGTTTTGACCAGGGCAGCGATCGTATCCACCACATAAGCTGCTTCTAGCCGGTCATCATAAGTTTCGTGTAAAGTGATCTTCTGTCCGGCGCCGCGATCGGTAAACAGCCGTTTGGGCGTGCGGTGCGGGTTGCGGTCGATGACCGCCATGGCCACATCCAGGATGGCCTGGGTCGAGCGGTAATTCTGCTCGAGCAGGATCACCTGGGAGTCCGGGAAATCCTGCTCAAAGCGCAGCACGTTGCGGTAATCGGCGCCGCGCCAGCGGTAGATCGACTGGTCGGTGTCTCCAACAACAAATATATTGTTGTGGAACGACGCCAGGTGCTTGAGCAGCAGGTACTGGGCCATGTTGGTATCCTGGAACTCATCCACCAGCACATGCTCGTAGCGGCGGGCGTATCTTTCTCGCACCGGAGCGTTCTCCTCCAGCAGATAGGCCGTCCACAGCAGCAAATCATCGAAATCCAGTGCATTGTTGGCCAGCAGCAGCTCCTGGTAGCGCTTGTATACCCGCTTCACCACTTCATCCCGGTAGTTGGTGGCGGGATAATCATCCGGCAGGAGCAGCTCGTTTTTGGCGTTGGAGATCGAGGCGTGCACGCCCTGCGGCCGGTAGCGCTTCTCATCCAGCTTCAGGTCCCGGATGGCCTGTTTGACCAGGTTGAGCTGGTCATCCGCGTCAAAGATCACAAAATTCGAGTCGAAGGGCAGATGCTCGGCTTCGCGGCGCAAGATGCGGGCGCAGGTGGCGTGAAATGTCCCCAGGGTGAGGCCCGATCCGCTGCTGTTGGCGCCGGTTTGGGTAAACTGTCCCACCAGGTCCATCACCCGGTTGTCCATTTCCCGGGCGGCTTTGTTGGTGAAGGTGACCGCCAGGATGTGGTAGGGGCGCACCCCCATGGCGCCGATCAGGTAGGCGATGCGGTGGGTCAGGACGCGGGTCTTGCCGGAACCCGGTCCGGCAAGCACCAGCACCGGTCCTAACCCGGCCATAACCGCTTGCTGCTGTTGCGGGTTTAATCGGCTAATAAAATCCACTTTGTCAATACCTGTCCGGCTGATGCTTAATGACCGTTTGCGGTCTGTGGTCGATCGTCGAGCGTAGTCCCGTGGTGATCTCCCACGGGATCGTCCGTCGTTGTTCGGGAAACATTATAGCACAGCCAATTTTTCCAATTGACGGTTGCGCAACCACCATCTCTGGAATACAATCATCGGCATGAGCTGGGATTTGATCGGTCATGAATGGGCCGCGGATTTTCTGAAAGAGCATATCTCCCGAGATCAATTACGCCATGCATACCTGATTACCGGCCCTCAGGGCATTGGCCGTCGCACCCTGGCACTGCGCTTTGTCCAGGCGCTTAACTGCACGCAGCCTCCCGCCCCCGGCGTCCCCTGCCGGCAATGCCTGCCCTGCCGGCAGATTGAGCGCATGCAGCACCCCGACCTGACGGTCGTGCAATCCGAGAAATCCGCATACATTCACGCTCAGAAGCTAAACCCTGGCGGCTCGGATTTCCAACCCAGGCAAACTAATTCAAAACGGAAGCGTAGCCAGCGATCCGACCAACCCTTCGAGCTCAGCAATCAGATCCTGATCGACCAGATTCGAGACCTGCAAAGGACGCTGGCACTCACACCCTACCAATCCACCTATCGGATTGCACTGATTCTGCAGGTAGAGGATGCCAGGGAACACGCCGCCAACAGTTTGTTGAAAACGCTGGAAGAACCATCCTCTAGCAGTATCCTGGTGCTGACTGCCGAAAGCGCCGAAAGGTTGCCGGCAACTCTCGTTTCACGCTGCGAGCTCATCCGCCTGCGACCTGTCCCCATGGACCGCGCTGGAACAGGCGATGCAAGATAGCCTATCAATTGCCGACAGGATCAAGCTCGCTTAGTTGCTCACCTGTCAGGCGGCCGACCTGGCATCGCTCTTGAGCTCAGCCAGGACAAGAATCTGCAAGACAAACGCGCTTCCTGGCTGGATGATCATGCCCGCCTGCTTGAGCGCCAGTCGGGTCGAACGCTTTGATTATGCCGGCTCGATCGCAGACCTTTCGTCGCGCGAGCGAAACTCTCCTCGAGAAATCCTGCGCGACCAGTTGAAAGAACAGCTTACCGTGTGGATGTCCTTATGGCGCGATGTGTACTTGCAGGCATCCGGAGCTAGGGTTCCGCTGACCAACGTAGACCGTCTGGAAGAAATCGACCGCATGAGCAGCCGCTTTGGCCTGCGAGCTGCCCTGGATAGCATCCGGTCGATTGAAAGGGTACTGGACTTACTGGAGCGGAATGTCAATCCTCGGCTGGCGACCGAGGTCTTGATGTTAGACTTACCCCGCTGGTAGTGATATCATTGAGTGCGGAGCAAAATAATGCAGCAAATTGAACGCGGAATCTTTTACGAAGACACTTTTCTGGGGGTCACCGTGGGAGGGATTACCTTTTCCCACGGGACAATCATGATCGACGCCCCGCTGCGTGCGGAAGATGCACGCGCCTGGCGCTCGATGCTGCTCAACCAGCGCGGCGGGAGCAATCGGCTGCTGGTTAACCTGGACTCGCACCCCGATCGCACCCTGGGGGCGCGCGCCCTGGACTGTACGATCCTTGCCCACCAAAAAACTGCCCAGGTATTTCGCAACCGTCCGACAATCTTTAAGGGAGCGCTGGTTGAAAGCGGATCGGCCTGGGAGTTTTACCCAGAAGCCATCGGGATGCGCTGGGCACCCCCAGACATTACTTTTACCCACAGTATGAGCCTGCACTGGGGCGGCCCGGAAGTCATCCTGGAGCATCATCCCGGCCCAACACCAGGCGCCATCTGGGCGATTATCCCCGCCGAGAAAGTCTTATTCGTGGGGGATCTGGTTGGCATCAATCAGCCCGCCTTCCTGGCTTATGGCGAGCTGGAAGAATGGCTGGAGGCGCTCGACTTGCTGCATGCAAAATACAGCGATCATTTGATCATCAGCGGGCGCGGCGGTTTGGTCGTTAAAGACGCCATCCAGAAGCAGCAGCAGCACATCCGCAGCGTTCTGAAAGGCATCGAGAAACTGGCCCGGCGCAACTCGGCCCCAGAGGATACGGAAGAGCTGCTCCCTGGGTTGCTGGCCGAATTCTCGTTCGATGGGCAGCTGCGAGAGTTCTACACCCAGCGCCTGAGGTTCGGCCTGCACCAGTACTATGCCCGCCGTTATCGCCCCACCAGCACGCTGGAACAACCCCAAGTCGAAGAAGAGGAAGAGCAGTGACAGCTTACGCGCCAATTTTCGAGCTGACTCGCGGAAACGCCGTCGAGTCGGTCCATTACGGCTCTCTTGCCGTCGTGGACAGCCGGGGCAAGCTGATAGCCTGGTATGGCAGCCCGGAGGCCATCACTTATCTACGTTCCAGCGCCAAACCGTTCCAGGTAATGCCATTCCTGGAGCACGGAGGCCAGGCATACTTCGACCTTTCTCTACGCGAGATTGCCTTGATGTGCGCTTCGCACATAGGCTCCGACGATCATGTGGCAGTCGCCCGGTCGATCCAGGCTAAAACCGGTGTCAGCGAGTCGGAGCTGTTGTGCGGCGTACACCCGCTGAGCCACCAGCCAACAATCGATGCGATGCGCCTGCGCAATGAGCCGCTTTCCTCTAACCGCCACAACTGCTCCGGCAAACACACCGGCATGCTGGCGTACGAGCGCATGCTCGGACTAACCGCCTCTGACCAGGCATACATAGACCCTGGACACCCCATCCAAATTCAAATTGTGGAGACACTGTCCGAGATGTGCGGCCTGCCGGTCGAACAGATCGGCCAGGGCATTGATGGCTGCTCGGCACCTAACTTTGCCCTGCCGTTGTTCAATACCGCCTGGGGCTTCGCCCGGTTGTGCGACCCACAAGCCAACCTTGTCTCACACCCCGAGCGACAGGCAGCTTGCCGGACGATCTGCACGGCGATGACGACCCACCCGGATATGGTCAGTGGTCCGGAGCACTTTGACACAGCCCTGATGTTAGCCACTCGGGGCCGGCTGATCTGCAAGGGAGGCGCCGAAGGTTACCAGGCGATCGGCTTAATGCCAGGCGCTTTATATCCCGACTCGCCCGCAGCTGGCATTGCGCTGAAGATCTCGGATGGAGACGCCCGCGGTAAGATTCGCCAGGCCGTTACACTGGAAGCACTACGCCAGCTGGGAGTCCTTTCCACAGATGAAATCGCATCCCTGGCCAGTTTTGGCCCTTGCTTGCCGGTGTACAACTGGCGCAAGCTAACCGTCGGCGAAGGGCATCCGGTCTTCCGCTTAGCCACCGCCGCCTGAGCCAGCCACGAACATGCAGCCAGAAGAACAAGCCATAGCCGTCCACCAACGCCTGCTGGAATATTATGGCACGCCTGAATGGCGCAACCCCTTACCGCCGCTGGACGAGCTGGTTTCGACCATCCTGTCCCAAAATACCAACGACACCAATCGCGACCGGGCCTATCTGGGTCTGCGGGCGGCATTCCCCAGCTGGGAAGCCGTGCGCGATGCCGACGAACAGCAAGTCATCGCTGCTATCCGCCCGGCCGGGCTGGCCAATCAAAAAGGGCCGCGCATCCAGGCCGTCCTGCGCGAGATAACCGCCGAAGTTGGCGAGCTGAACCTGGATGTTCTCAAACCCATGACTGCAGAGCAGGCCAGCGCCTGGCTGCAAAGATTTAATGGGGTTGGCCCTAAGACCGCTGCCATTGTGCTTCTATTTTCACTGGACAAGCCTGCTTTTCCGGTAGATACACACATTTACCGGGTAAGCGGCCGGTTGGGATTACGGCCGGAGGGCATGAATGCCGACCAGGCCCACCACTACCTGGAGCAGCTCTTTCCCATGGATGCTTATTATGCCGCGCATCTCAATCTGATCCGCCTGGGCAGGGAAATCTGCCAGGCGCGCAAGCCAAACTGCCCTGCCTGTCCGTTAAAAGGACCTGTGCCAGTATGCTCTCAACCAAACAGGCTGACCCATCCAAGAATTATTACTCATCATCATAAATTTCCCTGGTGTTTGTGAACAATATCACATAAAAAACATGACAGGTGACAATGACCTTCCAGGCGGAAATCAGGTAAGATATCAGTAGTCAGTAAGAGCGCTCCTGGTTCTGCTCATCGCTGTTTCCTCCTTTGGCGAAAGCCTCCGTCGGGATCTCACCGCCTCGGCGGAGGCTGCGCTTTAACCATGCAATCAAGTATCCTTCCAGTCGGGATCTCACCGCTTAGCATGGTCCCGAGCGCTCTTTGCTCGGGAGCGGAGGCTGCGCTTTAACCATGCAATCAAGTATCCTTCCAGTCGGGATCTCACCGCTTAGCATGGATAAATCCCAGTTGTTAGAGTATTATAAATATTCCCCCTGGTGCTTGACTCGCTATGCCTCGCGCAGATACAATAAACATATAGCGTGAATTCTATCCAACTGGAGCCTGGCCTGCAAATCTCAGCCTAGGTTCCGGCGATAATCCGCTCCGATCCTATCCTCGGTAGAGAACCGGTATGGAGTATAAAGATTACTATCAGACCCTTGGAGTGGACAGGAACGCAAGCGAAGAAGATATCAAACGCGCTTATCGCAAACTTGCCCTCCAGTATCATCCCGATCGCAACCCCGGCAATAAACAAGCAGAGGACAAATTCAAAGAAGTCAACGAGGCTTACCAGGTTCTGAGTGACAAGGAAAAGCGCAGCCGTTATGACCAGTTAGGCGAGTCATACACGCGTTACCAGCAGCGCGGCGGCCGTCCTGAAAGCTTTAACTGGGAAGATTGGTTCACCGCCCAACCTGGCGGCACCGGCAATACCCGCGTCAATACCGGCGATATGGGGGATATCTTCGGCGGGCCTGCGTTTTCAGATTTCTTCAGCCGTATTTTTGGCGGCGCGCAGGATGTCGGCAGCAGCCGAGCATCCCATCGCAGCCCTCGCACGCCTTCCTACGAACAGGAAGTTGAGATCACTCTACAAGATGCCTTCCAGGGTGCAACCTGGCGCGGCGAGATCGATGGGCGCCGCCTGGAAGTAAAAATTCCACCTGGAGCCCAGACCGGCACCAAAGTCCGCGTGGCTCAGGCGATATCGACCGGCGCCGAAAACCGCAAAGCCGATCTGTACTTGTTGATCAAAGTCCGGGATGACTCTCGTTTTGAACGCCAGGGGCATAACCTGGTTATCGATGTTAATATGGACCTTTACACGGCGGTATTGGGTGGGGAAGTTACCATACCTACGATGAGCGGAAACGTGGTCTTGACCGTTCCCGCCGGTACTCAGCCCGGGCAAACCTTCCGTCTGAAAGGACGCGGTATGCCCCATTTAAAAAGCCCGAGCCAGCAAGGAGATCTCCTGGCGCGGGCCAGGGTAACCATCCCCCGTCACTTAACCGACGAACAACGCGAACTTTTCAAGAAACTGGCCAATTTGGCCTGATGCGTGCAACCATGACCTTTACAGCACGAGCTCCGTTCTTCAAGGTTCAAGAAAGCCACATACAATCAACAGGAGGATGATATGCTAACGGATCGTGATCTTCAAGAGCTCTTGAACTACACAGGCCGCTCACCGGTGCTAAGTGTGTTCATAAACACCGACCCGGCTGAAGGCAACGCCGATGCTTACAAGTTGCGCCTGCGCAGCATGCTCAAAGAGATAGATTTACCTGGCGATGTTTCCGCAGTCCTGCGTTACTTCGATCACGAATACGATTGGTCCGGGCGCAGCGTGGCCGTGTTCTCCAGCGAGCCAGAAGGATACTTCAAGGCGTTCTCCATGGCAGTACCACTCCGCAGCCGGGTACGGGTGAGTGACCGCCCGAATGTCAAACCGTTGGCAGACTTGCTCGATTCTTATGGCGGGTACGGTGTCGCCCTGGTGGATAAACAGGGCGCGCGGCTGTTTTACTTCCACCTGGGCGAGATGCGCGAGCAAGAAGGCGTGATAGGCGAAGCTGTCCACCATACCAAGCGTGGCGGGGGGTCGCAGTTCCCCGGCCGCCGCGGAGGAACTAGCGGCAGCACAGATTATGTCGATGAAGTCATCGACCGCAACCACAAAGACGCGGTCGAGTTTGCCACACATTTCTTCACCGAAAACAATGTCCGGCGCGTGCTGATCGGCGGCTCGCAGGAAAATATCACCCTCTTCCGCAGCCTGCTGCCCAAGTCCTGGCAAAGCCTGGTGGTAGGCACGTTTACCATGAGCATGAATGCCGGCGCGGCTGAGGTGCTGGAGCGCGCCATGAAAATCGGCCAGGAGGCCGAAAAACAGCGCGAAGCCCATTTGGTCGAGCAGGTGGTTACCAACGCTGCCAAGGGCAAGGGCGCCGTGGTGCAGTTGGATGACACCTTAACGGCGGTCCACGAAGGGCGGGTGCAGATCCTGCTCTATCAGGATGGTTTCCGGGCAGCCGGTTACCGCTGCCTAAGCTGTGGTTTTATTTCTGCTGTAGAGATCGAATTTTGCCCGTATTGCGGCGGCTCTTGCGAGAACATCCCAGACGTGGTTGATATGGCGGTGCGGAAAGTGATGCAGGCCGGCGGAGACGTGGAGGTCTTGCATGAAGGGCAAGGCGCAGAGCAAATGGGCCAAATTGGCGCCTTGCTCCGCTACTAATCCGTTCAAATTTGAGTTAAATATAAACAGAAGAGACGACCGGTTGCCGCCGGCCGTCTCTTCTGTTTGGGAAATATTTACTGTTTAGTTTGCGCTGATCTTGATCGTTTTCGGGCGGTGGGCTTCGGCCTTCGGGATGCGCAGAGTCAGAACACCGTCTTTGATATTGGCTTCCACTTTACCAGCTTCCACATCCACCGGCAGGTTGATCACCCGGGCGAAACGTCCGGCCGGCAGCTCACTGGCCAGGTAGCGGGTGCTCTCAGCCTGCTCCGTAGTAAACTCGCCGCGGATCGCAACCGTGTTGTTCAAAATCTCGATGCTCAGGTCATCCGCATTCAATCCGGGAACCAGCGCCTTGACGGTGAAGGAGTCATCCTCAACCATCACATTGACTGCCAGCAAGCTCTCGCGCTCGGTCGACTGAAACTCCGGATAAGTCTCCTCAAACATGCGGTTCATGGCTTCGCGCAGGCTCATCAGGCGGCGATTGGGGGATACATACATGGTCATCATCTTAATACTCTCCTGTAATTTTGCTCCAGCAGTTATTGGTAAAGAATTATGATGCCCCCATATTAATTCTGACAGATCAGAAGCACGCAAGAGAAGTATAGAAATTTTATAAGAAATTGATGCCGGGTCTATGTGGGCAATTGGAATTTGGCCGCCAGAATCAAGTGGTCGGACTGCCTGTGGTAAGGCGAGCCATCAAAATCTCCCATCAATTCAACTGCGCTGAAACCCGCCCGGTGCAGCTCAAACAGGTAGGTCTGGGCATTTACCATTTGATGCCTGACTTCGCGGTGAATGACGCGCGGCTGCCCGTCCGGAGACTCATGCTGGTAATCCCAGGCGATAGTCACGCCCGTGGTGGTGCGCCGCCAGCTGCTAGAAACCTGCACCACCCTGCCATCCAGGGGGTGCGGGAACACCTCCTCGACTTCCGGATCGCCATATGATGGCATCTGCCGCAGCAGCGCCGGATTTGGCAGGCCGGCTACAAAAACGCCACCAGCTGACAGGCAGCCTGCCACGCAGGCCAGCAATGCCCGACGCCGGGCCGCATCCAGGGTGCTGTAGGTATTACAGGGCAGGATAACCAGAGGGTACTTCTCCTTTACCTGGAAATCCGTGAAATCCGCCTCAATCAGCTCCACCTTCGGCAGCAGGTCTTCCAGCAGGTTGGCGCGCAACACTTGCAGCATACCGGGGTCGATCTCTATACCGGTCACCCGATAGCCGGCTTCAGCCAGGGGGATGAGAATGCGCCCACTGCCACAGCCCAGCTCCAGCAGCGGACCTCCCTGGAGTTCAGCCAGCCCCAACCAAAACGGCAGGTCTTGCATATGCCTGGAATGATGGGCATGATATAGGTAAGGAAAATCGTCTTCCGGTAGGTTTGCCACGGGTCTCATGCCTCACTTCCGATTGATGAACCTGTCCACAGCCTGCAGGTGCTCATCGGCCGCCCATAACGGCGGAAAGAATACCTGCTCTGCAGCGGCTGCGGTTTCTGGGGGCAGTGCTAGGCCCAGGCGCAGCAAGCGCTTGACCGCCTGGACGGCCGGCGCCGGTTGGGCTGCGATATCTCGAGCCAGTTCCATCGCCGCCTCTAACGCCTGCCCGCGCCCTACCACTCGATTGGCCAGTCCATGCGCCAGTGCTTCCTGCGCCCCCAGGATATGGCCGGTTGCCATCCATTCCAGCGCCCGGCTGTAGCCCACCAGGCGCAGCAGGCGCTGGCCTGCTCCCCACCCCGGTGTCAACCCCAACGTGATCTGCACAAACCCCAGGTCAGACGACTCGGACATCACACGCAAATCGCAGGCCAGGGCAATTTCCGCTCCGCCGCCGCGCGCTGGGCCATCTAGCGCAGCGATCGTCGGGCAGGACAGACTTTCCATGTGCGCTAGAGCGCCGCCCATCAGACGTGCCAGGCGCAGCCCATCTGCCTGGCTGGTATCCTGGTGCAGCGCTTTCAGGTCGCCTCCCGCAATAAAAATATCTGCCGCACCGGTCACGATCAAAGCTCGCAGGTCCGCAGCGTAGTGAGCCTCTGCGACGCAAGAAGCAAAAGACTGCATGGCTTGCCAATCCAGCGCATTGCGTACCTGTGGCCGGTTGACCTGTAAGAGCCCAATCCCAGGCTCAATAATTGATAATGAAACTGCCATTAGTTCTCCTTGACGGTTCTGCCATCTTCGCATTATACTCATCAAACCCGGGGTGTAGCGCAGTTTGGCAGCGCACCGCGTTTGGGACGCGGGGGTCGGCGGTTCGAGTCCGCCCGCCCCGACTGGTAATCATTATGGCAAAACAAAAGTTAGATGGCGTCGTTGTAGCCGTGCGCTACCTGCCCAATGGGCAGGTAGCCTGGGTGCGGGCATTCTTGCGGCGCGGACCAACTTTTTCCGATTATATCCTTCTCGACCGCCAGACTCTGATCCAGAACCTACAAGATGGCAAAAAATACTGGGCCGGCCAACGCACGCCCCAGCTTGCCAGCACTTTTGAGGTCACCCAACCACTGCGGGTCCTGACCCAGGACGGCCGGGATATCCTGGTGATTGGCGATGAAGCCGCTGATCGGGATTCATTGAAAGGGGTCCCGGTACTTTAACCTGCCGGTCCCGGTGCCGTCTTTTGTCCAGGGATTCCTCCGTTTTCCTGTCGATTATCGTCCCTGCTTATAACGAGGAAACCCGACTGCCGGGCACCCTGGAGCAGATCGCCCAATTTTTAAACACCCAACCCTATTCGTCCGAAGTGCTCATCGTTGAAAATGGGAGCACCGATCGCACCTGTGAGATCGCCGAACTATTTTCGGCCGGGCACCCCCAGTTTCGCCTTATTCGAGAAGTTCAGCGCGGCAAGGGCCGGGCGGTAAGGACCGGCATGCTCAGCGCCAGCGGCGACTACCGCCTCATGTGCGACGCCGATTTGTCCATGCCGGTCAGCGAAATAATCAACTTCCTGCCTCCTGCCGCCGGCGATTTTGATATCGCCATTGCCTCCCGAGAAGCCAAAGGAGCCATCCGCTACAACGAACCTTTCTATCGTCACCTGGGTGGGCGAGTGATCAATACCTTGATCCGCTGGACAATTTTGCCCGGGTTGCATGACACCCAATGCGGATTCAAGTGTTTTTCCAGCCGCGTCGCGCAGGATATATTTTCCTACCAGACCATGACCGGCTGGTCATTCGATATCGAGCTGCTCTACATTGCGCGCCGGCGCGGCTACCGCATCCATGAAATCCCCATTCATTGGTACTTCAATCCCGATACAAAGCTGAATGCGTTCCGCGATGCCATCCGGATGCTCAGCGACATTTTTCAAATTCGCAGCAACTGGCGCCAGGGACTGTATAACCCGAAATCCTGACCTGCTCCCGCAAGCCGGCAGGTTCCCAGAAACCCATGCACGTAAAATTCGACCTCAGCCTGATCCCCAGACAGCCTGATCTCTCCTTCGAAACTCAGCTGTGGCAGCAGGCAATCTACCCGGTGGCAGGGATTGATGAAGCCGGCCGCGGCGCGCTGGCCGGCCCGGTAGCGGCCGGTGTAGTTGTCCTTCCACCGGAAGCGAGCATTGCCGCCCAGTTAGATGGCGTGCGTGACTCCAAGCAGATGTCCCCCGCCGAGCGGCGCTATTGGGCTGACAGGCTGCCTGCTTTAGTCCAGGCCTGGGCAGTTGGCTTTGCCACGCATCAGGAGATTGATGAGCTTGGTATCGTCCCGGCGGTTCGTCTGGCGGTCGCGCGGGCCCTGGCGTGCCTCGAATCCCCACCCGCCCACCTGCTGGTCGATTACCTGGACCTGCCAGATTGCCCGATCCCACAGACCGCCCTGGTCAAAGGGGATGCCCGCTCATTAAGTATCGCCGCCGCCTCGGTCCTGGCGAAAACCGCTCGGGATGCCCGCATGGTTGAGTTAGATGCTTTACACCCTGGCTATGGATTTACCCGGCATAAGGGATACGGCACACTTGCCCACCGCCAGGCTATTCGACGGCTGGGGTCTTCCCCCATCCACCGGCTCACTTTCCAGGTAAAGGATCCTGGCCCAGCGCTGGTTGAGGTGGAAGATTAAAACCCAGCAATCCACTCACATCCAATGTTCAATCCGCAAGGGAGTTTAATAAGATGACAGCAGGAACAAAGATCCGCCAGTTTGGCTTGTGGGATAGCCCCATCTCCCCAATCAGTATGGCGCGCAGCGGCGGCCTGGGCGGGACTAGCCTGGGATTCTGGACCAGGCGGCAGCGACTCATTCGTCTGGCTGGAGGTGCGCGGTGATCGCAGTGTGCTGATGGTCCAACCGGCGGGAAACAGCGCGCCGCGCCTGCTCAACAGCGAGATTTCCGTCCGGGCAAAAGTGGGCTACGGCGGTGGTGATTTCACTGCCGGTTGCGGCTATGTTTATTTCGTCGACGCCGCCTCCGGAAGGATTTACCGCCAGCCGGCCAGAAGCGGGCTGGCCGCACCGGTCACACCTGCATTCGGGGCCTGCGCAGCTCCGGTACTATCGCCCGGAGGCGAGTGGCTGCTGTTCATCCGCAGCTACGAAGGGCAGGACACCCTGGAAATTGTGGACTCCGCCGGACAATTCTGGCCGCAAAAACTGGCTTCCGGCGCAGATTTCTACATGCAGCCGGCCTGGCATCCCGAGTCTAACCGGATTGCCTGGATCGAATGGAACCACCCCAACATGCCCTGGGATGGCACCCGCCTGCGGTTGGGTGAGTTGCGCCGCTCCCCCGGCTGCCTGCCGGTTCTGGATCGGGCAGAGACCATTGCCGGGGATGAAAACACTGCAATCTTCCAGCCGGAATTCTCGCCGGATGGCCGCTACCTGGCTTATATCTCCGATCTCTCCGGCTGGTGGCAGATATACCTCTATGATCTCCTGCAGGGCGAGCACCGGCAGATCACCAACGTGGAAGCTGAGCACGGACTGCCAGGGTGGGTGCAGGGGATGCGTACATATGCCTTCGACCCGCAGGGCCAGCATCTGTATTTCCTGCGCAATACTCTGGGCTTCGTCTCCCTCTGGCAGTACGACCTGTCCAGCCAGGTAGAGCAGCAAGTCGAGTTGGATGAGAATTATCAAGCATTAGATGCCATCTGCGTCAGCCCGAGCGGTATTGGGATGCTTGCCTCCGGCCCCAATATCCCCTGGCGAGTCATCACCTGCCAACCAGTAAAAGGCTTGCGCACCACACCGACCTTAACCCTCAGCCGGACGACCAGCGAGGAGCTTCCGCCAGAAGCCTACTCCCTGGCTCAGGCCATCGAGTGGCCCGGCATGGATGGCGAAAGCGCCTATGGCCTTTTTTACCCACCTCAAAACCCAGCCTTCGCCGGCATCGGCCTGCCGCCGCTCATCGTTTCGGTACATGGCGGGCCAACCAGCCAGGTGCGCAATAACTTCAATGGGCGCGTCCAATTCTTCACCAGCCGCGGCTATGCCGTACTGGAAGTCAATCACCGCGGCAGCACCGGCTACGGGCGCATCTACCGCGACCGGCTGCGCGGCAACTGGGGGATTTACGATGTTCAGGATTCCGTCAGCGGGGCGCGCGCCCTGGCTGAGCGCGGTGCAATCAACTCTCGCCGGGTAGTGATTATCGGCGGCAGCGCCGGCGGGTTTACCGTACTCAAAGCCATCGAGGATTTCCCGGGCTTCTTCAAGGCGGGCATCTGCCTGTTCGGTGTGTCCAACCAGTTTACCCTGGCAGCCGAGACACATAAGTTCGAGGCGCATTACTCCAACTCGCTGCTAGGCCCCCTGCCGCAGGCTTCGGAAATCTACCGCGAACGTTCGCCCATTTTCTTCGCAGATCAAATATCCGACCCCATTGCCGTTTTTCAGGGCGACGAGGATAACGTGGTGCCGCGCAAGCAATCGGACGAGGTGGTGGAATCGCTCAGACGCCGTGGGGTTCCGCATGTTTATCATGTCTACCCGGGAGAAGGCCACGGTTTCCGTAAACCCGAGACGATCGAGCATTTTTATAAGTCCGTGGACGAGTTCCTACGCCAGTATGTGATCTTCACATAATTAACAAGCTAGGGATGGGCGTATTTGATCTGCGCCCATCCCTTCCAATTGAGGAATTAATTCGGTTTGAATATTCTAAAAGCTTAGAACCAATCTCGCTTCCAAAATATATAAGCCGCCGTAATAGAGAAAAACAACGAGATTAGCAGGATGATCCAGGCTGCCGCAGGATTGTCCTCGAAAGGTAGGTGGACATTCATCCCAAAAAAACTGGTGACGACCGTGGGCAGGCTCAACACAATCGTGATCGATGCCAGAAATTTCATCACCACATTCAGGTTGTTGGAAATGATCGAGGCAAAAGCATCCATCATGCTGCTCAAGATGTTGGTAGAGATGTTGGTCATTTCAATCGCTTGCTGGTTCTCGGTCAGCACATCTTCCAACAGGTCCTCATCTTCCGGATAAGTGCGGAACAGCTGGCTACGCTGCAGCCGCTCCATCAATAGCTCGTTGGATTTCAAGGCAGTCGTGAAATAGGTCAGGCTTTTCTGGTATTTGAGCAGCGCCAGCAGCTCTTTATTGCGCGAGGATTGTTGCAGCTCATCCTCCAGTGTATCCACTCGCTGGTTGATGGCTCGCAAATAGGACAGGTATTGCTTGGCAGTCTGAAAGAAAATATGCAGCACGAAACGCAGCCGCTTGGCGGTCACCAGGTTTCGCACATGGGCAGCCGCAAACCCGCGAATGATCTCATTTTCGAGTTTGCACACCGTAATGATATATTTATCGGTCAGGATAATGCCTAAGGGGATAGTAATATACGGGATATCCGCCTGCTCGCCCTGGTAGTAGGGTATGCGCAGGATGATCAGGAAGTCGCCATTTTCACGCTCGGTACGAGCGCGTTCGTTGAGATCAAGGGGGAATGTCAGGTAATCGGCTGGGATTCCCAGCTGCTGGATGCGGTTTATATCTTCGGGTGTTGGATCGAGCACATTAATCCAACAATTGTTGATTGGCTCGCTCAGTACTGTCAGGCCAGTCTCGGTGTTCTTGTAGCAGGTGATCATGGCATGCTCCTTCTTGCGGGCAACTGCCCGGGTGTTTTATTTGGTCAAGGCGGTTTTTTTGACGAACTAAGCGGTTCGCCGTCTTGACTGACAGAGTCGTCGTTCATTCCTTGGTATCCTTCTGTTATCGTCCAGGTAAATAAAAAGCTTCCCTGAGGCAAGGCCTGGGGCCGTTTTGGGGGCCTGAACTGCCGGGAAGCACAAACAAGCGTAGAGGTGCGTTCGGTCTTCCTCTAAGCCAGGCCCTCCAGGGTCCGTCTGCGTTCCGGCGCGTTAGCATGCCTGGGCAAGCCAGACCGCCGGCATACACGTTGGATTAAATCCGCTTGATCCAGAAAAATTATCATTCCAGTAAAGTAAATCGACACGTTAAACCCTTCAAAACACAGTTTTCTGTGATTGTCAGGCAAGTATAGCATCGTGCCTGTGATCTTGCAAGGCGTTTTAGATTAACATATCATGCGCGCTGGTCTTTCCAACGCAGATAAACCTTGGTAAGTTCCTCGGAAACTGCCGGGATGAGCGCCAGGACAAGCACAAGCGCCCATTCTTTTGTACTCAAGAATGTTGTGTTAAAGGCTGATTGCAAGAACGGCAGGTTCACCACCAATAGCAGCATTAAAATCGACAGGCCAACGGCATACTGCATATACCGGTTTGAAAATATACCCAGGCGAAAGATCGAAACTTTCTCAGAACGCACGGTATATGCCCGGAAGAGTTCACACAGGGAGAGCGTGACAAAGGCCATCGTTTCGGCGGTGATCACATCGACAGTCGACCAGTCATAGTTCAAAAAGTACTGTATCAGGTTGGTCCCCGGCGGGATTGTGGCACCTAGATGCCAATAAATTCCGATCAAGAATGCCCCAAGCGTCGCGCAGGTTTGTGTGACGGTCTGAATGAGAATGCCCAACCGGATCGGTCCGTTGACAATGGGCTCATTCGTCGGGCGAGGGGCACGCTCCATGATATCTGGGTCGCCCTTTTCCATAGCCAGAGCCAGTGCCGGGGCGCCATCCGTCAGCAAATTGAGCCACAGCAGTTGTATGGCCGTTAATGGGGTGGGCAGGCCAGCAAGCGTTGCCAGGAAGATGATCGTGATTTCTGCAATATTGGAGGAAAGCAGGAAGAACACGAACTTCCGGATGTTGTCGTAAATGATACGACCCTGCTCGATCGCCTGGACGATGCTGGCATAATTGTCATCCGTCAGCACCATATCGGCGCTTTCCTTGGCCACATCGGTACCGGTAATGCCCATGGCAACCCCGATATCGGCGCGTTTAATGGAAGGGGCATCATTCACCCCGTCGCCGGTCATGGAAACGACTTCACCCTGGGAGCGTAAAGCGTCGACAATCCTCAGCTTGTGCTCCGGCGATACCCGGGCGAATACATCGGTGTGCATAACCTTCTGCTGCAGACCGGCATCGTCCATTTGGTTGAGCTCAGGCCCAGTGAGCACTTCGTAACCCGGTTTCAATAGGCCAATAAACTCGGCAATGGCTCGCGCCGTATTGGGATAATCCCCGGTGATCATGATTGTGCGAATACCGGCCCGGCTGCCTTTTTGCAGCGCCTCTTTGACCTCCGGCCGGGGCGGGTCGATCATGCCGACCAATCCGGCAAAAACCAGGTCCTTTTCCAAATCTTCAGCCCGGATTTCATCCGGCAGCTGCGGTAGCACCCGGTAAGCCATGCCCAGAACACGTAGCGCGTCTTGGGTCATCAAATCGTTCGCCACCAGGATGCGCTGCCGCTGTGCCTCATCCAGCGCAACCGGTTGGTCGTCCATTCGCTGGTAATGGGAGCACAGGTCAAGCACAATATCAGGAGCGCCCTTTACCGTGACCACATAGCCTTGCGGCGTTCGATGGTTATCAAAGGGCGAAATATCCTCCGGCTGCGGGTTTCGCAAGGCATGGATGGTCACCATGCGTTTACGGTCGGAGTCAAATGGGATTTCCTGGACTCTCGGATAAGCCGCATTCAATTCGTCGGAGCTTGCCCCAACCTTGGCTGCAGCCACCACCATAGCGCCCTCGGTCGGGTCGCCCACCATGCGATAAGTGGGGCTGCCGTTGCTCGTGCCGCTCTGCTCCAGGCTGGCGTCATTGTTTAGAGCCGCTACCCACAGAGTAGTCAGAGCCGCCTGGTAATCAGCCAGATTAACCGGCTGTCCGGCCACTTGAAAGTCGCCAATTGGGCTGTAACCGCTGCCGGTGATTTCAATGAACTGTCCATCTGCCCAGGCGCGCACCGCAGTCATCTCGTTTTGCGTAAGGGTACCGGTCTTGTCCGAACAGATGACCGTTGCCGATCCCAGCGTTTCAACCGAAGAGAGCCTGCGGATCAAAGCGTGACGTTTGATCATCTCGCGCATACCCAGCGCCAGGCTGATGGTGACAACAGCCGGTAAACCTTCCGGCACAGCGGCGATCGCCAGGCTGACGGCGATCATGAACATTTCCAGCGGAGGAGTGCCCTGCCACCAGCCCACCAGGAACACCAGCAGGCATAAGATTAGCGAGGCCCAGCCCAGCGTCTTTCCCAGTTGATCCAGCCTGCGCTGCAGTGGGGTTGGTTCTTGTTCCACCGATTGCAGCATCTCCGCGATCATACCGATCTGGGTATCCATACCGGTGTCGACCACCACGCCTCGTCCGCGGCCGTAATTAATCAGCGTGCCCATGAAAGCCGTGTTCTTGCGGTCGCCCAGGGGGACATCGCTTTGCAACCGAGCGGAGGCATCCTTCTGCACCGGTACCAACTCGCCGGTCAATGCCGCCTCTTCAACTCTCAGGTTCACCGCCTCGATCAGGCGCACATCCGCCGGCACATAGTTCCCCGCCTCCAGCAGCACCAGGTCGCCTGGCACCAGTTTACCGGCCGAGACTGTCTGCCGGCTGCCATCGCGGATGACCTGCGCATCCGGAGCAGCCAATTTACGCAAGGCAGCCAGGGACTGTTCGGCCCGAAATTCTTGCACCACTCCCAGGACAGCGTTCAAGATCACGATCGTCAGGATCGCCACGGCTTCAATGTAATCTTTCAAGAAGAAAGAGATCACCGTGGCAACGATCAGCAGCATGACCACAAAGTTATTGAACTGCTGCCACAACATCTGCCAGATTGACGTGGGTGGTGCCTCGCGCAGCTGGTTAGGGCCGTAAGATTGCAGGCGCTGTTCTACTTCAGCCGTGGATAATCCCTGCTCGGCAAAGGTATTCAGGCGTTCCAGGATCTCGTCTGTCGCCAGGGCATGCCAATTTTTTCCGGGTTGTTTGCCGGTCACGATTTGGGGAGTAAACTTTTCGACAGTCATATCACCTCAAGGATGAAAAGATTATAGCACCATGAATAAATCAGGGTAACGAACATCCAGCCAAATCCGAATATGACAATTGTCACTATTGTTTTACATCCGCTATTTGCTATAATCTCAAGTAATTATTCGCATTGGAGATAAACAAAATGACTTATAAAAATGTCAGCGTTCCTGCCGGCGGGGAAAAGATTACGATTGAAAACGGGAAACTTCAAGTACCAGACAACCCAATTATGCCCTTTGTCGAGGGCGATGGTACCGGGCGGGATATCTGGCGCGCCTCGATACGAATTATGGACGCCGCAGTGGAAAAGGCCTATCGCGGCAAGCGCAAGGTCCATTGGATGGAAGTGTATGCCGGTGAAAAAGCCTACGACAAGTTTGGTTCCTGGCTGCCGAACGAAACTGTAACGGTCTTCCAAGAATTCCTGGTGGGGATCAAAGGCCCCTTGACCACACCGGTAGGTGGAGGTATCCGGTCACTCAACGTCGCATTGCGCCAGGCGCTGGATCTTTATGTTTGTTTGCGGCCAATCCGTTACTTTACAGGCGTTCCCTCTCCGGTCAAACACCCGGAGTATGTTGACATGGTCGTGTTCCGCGAGAACACCGAAGATATCTACACAGGCATTGAATTCGAGTTCGGCAGTGAGGACAACCGGCGCTTCAGAGACCTGATAAAAGAGCAGTTCCCAAATGAGTACACCAAGATCCGCTTCCCCGACACCGCCGCTTTTGGCGTAAAGCCCGCCTCCGTAGAAGGTACTGAGCGCCTGGTAAGGGCAGCCATCCAATGGGCGTTGAAGAATAAGCGCCGCAATGTAACCCTGGTGCACAAGGGAAATATAATGAAGTACACCGAAGGTGCATTCCGGAACTGGGGCTACGAAGTCGCAGAACGTGAATTTGGCGAACAGGTTTACACCTGGTTGCAGTGGGAACGTACTCGCTACGATTCTGGTGAAGATGCCGCCAATGCCGAGCAAGATGCTGCCATTAAAGCCGGTAAGTTGATCATCAAAGATGTGATCGCCGATATTGTTTTACAGCAGACGATCACCCGTGCCCGCGAGTTCGATGTACTGGCAACGATGAACCTGAACGGCGATTACCTGTCCGATGCACTCGCAGCTCAGGTGGGCGGCATTGGCATTGCACCCGGCGGAAACATCAACTATCTCACCGGACATGCTGTGTTTGAGGCAACCCACGGCACTGCGCCAAAGTATGCCGACAAGGATGTGGTCAATCCTGGATCAGTGGTACTTTCCGGCGAGATGATGTTCCGCTACATGGGCTGGCATGAGGCCGCCGACCTGATCATCAAGGGTATGGAAAATGCAATCGCGGCTAAGACGGTCACTTATGATTTCCACCGCCTGATGGACGGCGCAAAATTGCTCAAGTGCTCGGAGTTCGGCGATGCCATGATCCAGCACATGGATGACTAGTAAACAGATCCTCCGTTCAGTATGAGTTCCATAAAAAAAGCCCCCGGCAAGGGGGCTTTTTATTGCACAATGGTTGCTTTGTAAAGCAGAACGGCTCAGGGGCTGGGTGTGGTTGCCAGGGGAGCCAGCGTGCCGGTAATGGTCACGGTAGCGGTGATCGGCACGGTTGCCCCACCCGCCCCGGCGGCAGTCGCTGCGGCAGCCTCGGCCGCCGTATTCGGTGCACCACCCAGGACCCAGGCTTCGAAGATGGCGATCAGCTCGGGTTTGAGGGCTTTGGATGGCGGCATAGGCCCTACATTCTCCATTTCCTCCCGGCGCAACGAGCGCAGCAGGATGCTGTTGATATCACCGGCGATGACAGTAGGCGCCTGGTCGCCGGTGGTCATAACCTCCTCATAGCTGCCCATCAGGTAGTTGTTGTTCTTCTTACCCGGTCTGTGACAAGAGATACAGTAGCGCTTCACCATCGGGGCGACATGCACCTCGTAGGATGGCACCTCTCCCGGAGCCAGGGTGGGAACAGCGGCAGCCGGCACAACTTCCTCCGGCAGCTCTGCCCGGTCGTCCCAGGTGTAGCGCATGAACGTGACGATATACTCCATCTCTGCCGGACCCAGCTCACCGCCAAACTGCGAGCTGAACGGCGGCATCCCCAGGGTGGGCTGGCCCATTTCAATAATATTGTAGAGGGTCTGGTCGGTAAAAGGGTACATCACATCTTCAGTGTTGATCGGGTCCAGAACGACCCCTTCCAGCCCTTCTACGCCCACAATTTCACCGCCCTCACCATCCGCGCCGTGACACTCTACACAATGGATGCTGTACAGGTCGCTTCCTACCGCCAACTGTTCGCTGATGGTGGTGGCAATCACGCCTTCTTCCACCTGCTCGGGGGTGGTAGCGGCGGCCAGGATCGTCAGTCCGACCATCCCAAGGACGATCACGGTCATAAAGCTGATCGCAAATTTGCGTTTAGTCCAGTGACGCTTTGGGTTCCGGTCAAAAAATGGCAGGAAGAAGAGCGCCAGGACGGCCAGGCCGGGGATGATTGCCGTACCGATCCACTCGATCTCTCCGGGGAAATATTTTAACATCTCGAACAAGAACATAAAATACCATTCGGGCCGTGGGATATAGGTCGTATCGTTCGGATTGGCTTTCGGCTCGTTGGTCACGCCAATGAAGACAGCCATCATGACCAACAGGATGAACAACCCAAACGCGACCAGAGCATCTTTGTAGATGATGTCCGGGTAAAACTTAACGCCCTTCTGCTTCGCTTGCTTGTATTTTTCTAGAATACTTTTCTTTTGCTCTTCGTCCACAATCGCGCTCCTCCCCGGTTAGTCGTCCTTGCCGGGTATGTTGCTGATGCCAAGCCGGATGACCAGGTACATGTGAATTCCGATTGCCAGCAGGATAATTGCCGGTAAGAACCAGATATGCACCGAGTAAAACCGCGCCAGGGTCACCGCACTCAGCTCACCGCCGCCTCGCAGAACCGTGGTAATAAACGGCCCCAGCCCGGGAATGGTCCCGGGTATTTCCGTCCCAACCGTGGTAGCCCAGTAGGCCTTCTGGTTCCAGGGCAGCAGGTAGCCCGTAAAGCCCATTCCCAGGGTCGCCAGCAGCAACACCACACCAGTCAGCCAGGTGAGCTCGCGGGGAAATTTATAAGCTGCATAATAAAAGGTCCGCAGCATGTGGATGAAAACAAAGATCACCATCAGGGTTGCCCCCCAGTGATGGATGCCTCGGATCAACCAGCCAAATGACACCCCATTCATGATGAACTGGACGCTGTCATAGGCATGATCTGGCGAAGGGACATAGTAAACCGACAGGAATATGCCGGTGGCCACCTGCATAACGAACAAAAACAGGCTGGCGCTGCCCAGTGTAAACCACCAGTTTACCTTGGGTACTTTACGATCAAAAACCGTGCTGTAAATACCTTGCAGGCCAAGGCGTTCATCAAGCCAGGTAACAAACTTAGGCGCCATGCTCACTCCTGTGTCAGGTGAATAAATATCTCGCCGTTCTCGATTTTTGTTTCGTATGGGTCCATCGGCCGGGGAGGCGGGCCAGAGACTACCTCGCCTTCAATACCAAAATGCGCATCATGGCAAGGGCATACATATATAACCTCCGCTTCTTTCCAGCTCACCCGGCAGCTCAAGTGAGTGCACATATTGCTCAGTGCCAGCACCTGGTCGCCTTCTTTATGCAGGATATACACGCCATAGCTGATGGCAGTTTTCTCCCAACCGTTCACCTGGGTGCGCGTGAAGGTAAACAGGGTAGGAATCCCGATCGGATAATTCTCCAAAGGACCGCAGGAAACCCAATCTTCCCCCTTTTTCACCTTAAGCGCCGGGGAAACCAGGTAAGCAACCGCTGGAATCCCGATACACAACACCATGACAGCACCCACTGCCCCGACAACCACCGTTACAAAATCACGACGGCTAACCTCAGCCGATTCAGTCATCTACACCTCCAACCGGGAGAAGGATCGCAGCTTCTCCTGTGCAAATATGGGTTGTACGATAATTCACGATACCCGTAGATTTTAACCGGATTACCCCGGCTTTTCAAGCCAATCGCGCTTCAATTTATTAAACCGCATGCACCAGAAAAATTAGATTACAATACCGGGTAAATGCACGGATTCCAGGACAGGAATCACCTCCGGCAACAGGATGACTGGAATGACGAATTGATGAGTATTGTCACTACCCCTTGCCGGCAGATCAATGTCATAATATACCTACACGGAGATTTCCCACTTTCATAATACATACTCGAACAATAGATCAGTGAGGAGATGCACATGACCTTAAAAAGAAATGTTGGACTGCGCGGCCTGACCTATGCCGGGGGCGGGCCAATGCTGGCCTGGGTCCTCCATCGCATCAGCGGATTGGGGATTATCATCTTTGTCAGCATCCACGTCCTGGCGGGCTTCTCTACCCACGTGGTCGGCTCAGCCTGGGGAGATCCAGTCAACCGCATTTACGAAAGCCTGCCGTTCCAAATCTTTATTTTCTTCTGCGTTCTTTATCATGCCCTGAACGGCCTACGCATCGTGCTCCTGGATTTTTGGCCGCGCATGCTCGAACACCAGCGCCTGGCTATCTATCTGCAGTGGGCTATCTTTATCCCCATTTTCGGGTTTAGTGTGTTCCTGATGATCCGCAGCGCACTGGCCAGCGGGTAGTTCGAAAAAAGGAGAAAACGCAATGCAACGGGCTCGCCCTGCTCCTCAAAACGGTTTTAATTTTGAATATATGATGTGGCTGTTTACCCGGATTTCCGGGTTGGCACTCAGCCTGCTGGCCATCATTGGGATCATCGGCGCCTTCTGGATGGGCGCGCGTGAACAGATGGATGTCGGCGCTCTGCTGCGCTGGACGTTTTTCCCCAACCCTAACCACGTGGTCAACAGCAATATCCCAGATGTCACCATCGGCTGGGCAACCGCCTACTGGCAGATCATGCAGATGATGATCGTCTTCTTCGGGGTCACCCACGGCATGAATGGCCTGCGCATGGTGATCGAAGATTACCTGGCGTCGCCACGTGCTCGCATCCTGGTACGCAGCCTGTTATTCCTGTTCTGGCTGTTCCTGATGATTGTCTGCGTGTACGTCATTCTGGTATTCCTGACCAGCGGAGAGATCCATGAGCAATTATCATCAATTTGATGTTATAGTGGTTGGCGGCGGCGGCGCCGGCCTGATGGCGGCGCTATATGCCTCCAAGAACAGCCAGCACCGCCGTGTTCAGCAAGCTCTACCCCACCCGCTCGCACACCGGCACGGCCCAGGGAGGCGTGGGCGCCGCCCTGGGCAATATCGAGGAAGACCATCCGGAATGGCACACCTTTGATACCGTCAAAGGCAGCGATTACCTGGGCGACCAGGATGCCATCGAGTTCATGTGCTACGAGGCCGTCCAGGCGGTTTATGAGCTGGAGCACTATGGGCCTGCCGTTTTCACGCACTCCGGATGGGCGCATCGCCCAGCGGCCATTCGGCGGGCACACCAACAATGTCACCGGCAAGCCTGTGTCGCGCGCCTGCTATGCCGCCGACCGCACCGGGCACATGATCTTGCAAACCCTTTACCAGCAGTGCATCAAGAACCAGGTCAATTTCTATGATGAATTCCAGGTGGTGGACCTGCTGATTGGTAGACGGCGTGGCCGCCGGCGTGGTCGCCATCGAGCTGGCTGACCGGCGAGCTGCATATCTTCCACGCCAAATCGGTCATCTTCGCCACCGGCGGTCACGGGCGGATCTGGGAGATCACCTCCAACGCCTATGCCTTCACCGGCGATGGCGTCGCCGTCACCCTGCGGCGGGGCATCCCGGCGGAGGATATGGAGTTCTTCCAGTTCCATCCCACCGGTATTTATAAGTTGGGCATCCTGATCACCGAAGGCGTGCGCGGCGAAGGCGGCGTGCTGGTCAACGACCAGGGCGAGCGCTTCATGCCGAACGCTATGCCCCCAAGGTCAAGGACCTGGCCTCGCGCGATGTGACCAGCCGCGCCATGTACCTGGAAATGCGCGAAGGGCGGGGCATCGATGGCAAACGTTACCTGTACCTGGATATGCGCCCCGAGGTGGTCAATAAATATGCCGCCGTGGATGGGCGCAAACGCCCGGATGGCACACCTTATATGGTCACCGGCGAGGAGCTGCTCGCCAAGCTGCCGGATATCGTCGATTTTGCCCGCACCTACCTGGGCGTCGATCCGGTGACCCAGCCCATGCCCGTCCAGCCCACTGCTCACTATGCCATGGGCGGCATCCCCACCAACAAGTATGGCGAGGTGGTCATCGACGAGCAAAACACCGTCCTGCCGGGATTGTATGCTGCCGGCGAGTGTCGCCTGCGTCTCGGTGCACGGCGCCAACCGCCTGGGCACGAACTCGCTGCTGGATTTGATCGTCTTTGGGAAGCATGCCGGCCTGCAGGCGGCCGAGTATGCTAACCAGGCGCGCACTCTCCAACGCTGCCCGCCGACCCGACCGAATTCACCCGCCAGCAGTTCGATGCCATCCGCAACGCTGCAGGGCGAGCGAAAAGGTTTACGATATCGCCCACGAGATGAAGACGGTCATGTTCGACGATGTCGGCGTGTTCCGCACCGAGGAGGGCATGGCCAAGGCGCTGGAGAAGGTGCGCGAGCTGCAGGAGCGCTTGAAACACGTGCGCACTCACCGATCAGGGCAAGATCTTCAACACCGAGCTGATCAACACCTGGGAGCTGGGCAATTGCTCGACCTGGCGGAGGTGACCACTGTCTCTGCCCTGGCACGCAAAGAAAGCCGCGGCGCGCATGCCCGCGAGGATTATCCCAAACGCGATGATGCCAACTGGTTGAAGCACACCCTGGCCTGGCTGGAAAACGGCCAGATCCACCTGGGCTACAAACCAGTCATCATCACCAAGTACCAGCCCAAGGAACGCGTTTACTAAGCTACGGGAGGCCGACATGCAAGATTACACTGAAAATCTTCCGCTTCAATCCCGAGACAGGATAAGAAGCCGCATTACGAGACCTATAAGGTGGAAGCCGAGCCCACCGACCGGGTGCTGGATATGCTGGAATACGTCAAGGGCAATTTTGACGGCACGCTTTCCTTCCGCCGCTCCTGCGCCCACGGCATCTGCGGCTCGGATGCCATGCGCATCAATGGGCGCAACCGCCTGGCGTGCAAGGTGCTGGTCAAGGATCTGCACTCCAACAAGATCACCGTCGAGCCGATCCTGGGCATGCGGGTGATCAAGGATCTGATCGTCGATATGGAGCCGTTCTTCGAGCATTACCGCTCGGTGCTGCCTTACTTGATCAACGACGAGCCGGCGCCCAAGCAAGAGCGCCTGCAAAGCCATCGAAGAGCGCGAGCGCTTTGACGACACCACCAAGTGCATCCTGTGCGCCTGCTGCACCACTTCCTGCCCGTCCTTCTGGGCGAACGAGCAGTATGTCGGCCCGGCAGCCATCGTCGCTGCCCACCGCTTCATCTTCGACAGCCGCGACCGGGCTGGCGCCGAGCGCCTGAAGATCCTGAACGACCAGTTTGGCGTCTACCGCTGCCATACCATCTTCAACTGCACCGAAGCCTGCCCGCGCGAAATCCAGGTCACCAAGGCCATCGGCGAGGTCAAACAGGCCATCGCCACCGGCAAGCTGGATTAAGCTGCGAGCCCCTGCAGTGAAAATCCTGGCCAAAAGCCAGGATTTTTGCATGTTATAATCCCGCTTGCCCCAGTAGCTCAAAGGATAGAGCGAGGCTCTCCTAAGGCCGTGGTTGTGGGTTCAACTCCCGCCTGGGGCGCCATGCTTTCCTGCGAAAATTAGAAGCAAGAAATGGCCAGTAGTTCGGATGCAAGGGAACGAAGGCAGGAAACGCTTATCCCATGACGATAAGGATCGTATAACTTCCGCCATCCGGCGAGAGAGGGATCACTTTGTCTGAAAGCGCCTGTCCATTCAAGGACACTTGCTGCACTCCCTGGTTTACATGGCCCGGATTCTCACCAGAAACTCATAGGTTGCCAGTCCAAACCGATAAGTGATGCGAAAGCCAGGCCAGTTCGCTGGGAATCCGCGGATCCACTTCAATCCGATCCCCTCTTTTTTTCAAACCCAGAAGCCCCTCCAGGCCCAGGCGGTACATCCAACTGCTAGACCCGGTATACCACGTCCAGCCGCCCTGCCCGGTGAATGGCGGGGCGCCGTAAACGTCCGCTGCAACCACATACGGTTCTACCCGGTAGTGGGCGGCTTTTTCAGAGGTCGTCGGCATGCAGGATCGGGTTCAGGAGTTGGAATAATTCAAAACCTTCCTCGATCCGTCCCAACTCGAGAAAAGCCCAGGCAGACCACAGGGCAGCATGCGTATACTGTCCGCCGTTCTCGCGCACACCGGGAGGATAGCCTTTGATGTAGCCAGGATCGCGCAGGGTCTTATCGAAGGGAGGCGTAAACAGCAAGACCAGCCGCTGGCTGCGCTGTACCAGGTGCTCGGAGACTGACTGCATAGCCTGGGCGGCGCGCTGCGGATCCCCGCCGCCGGAAAGGACCCCCCAGGATTGGGCGATTGAATCGATCTGGCATTCCTGGTTCTCTGAAGAGCCCAGCGGCGAGCCGTCATCAAAAAAAGCACGCAGGTACCATTCGCCGTCCCAGGCGCTGTGTTCGATAGCCTGGGCCAGGTCGGAGGCACGCTGGCGATAGCCGGCGGCTGGCTCATCCTGGCCACGCCGCTCACACAGGTCGGCAAAGCGGTTGAGGGTGCTGTAAAGAAACCAACCCAGCCAGATGCTCTCGCCGCGGCCTTCAATCCCCACCCGGTTCATACCGTCATTCCAATCCCCGCCGCCCATCAAGGGCAGGTTGTGCAGCCCGGAAGTCATCCCCTTTTCCAGCGCACGGCGGCAATGCTCGAATAAGGTATAAGATCCGCTGGTTTCCGGGTACTGCCCATAGCGCTCGTCCTGCCCAGCTTCAAGCAGGGGCGCACGCCGGAAGGGGACCTTCTCGGTCAAGACCGATATCGTCGCCGGTGAGGCTTACATATTCGGCGGTCACATAAGGCAGCCAGAGCATATCGTCGCTGATCCGGGTGCGCACACCGCGCCCGGAAGGCGGGTGCCACCAATGCAGCACGTCCCCGGCCTCGAATTGGTGCCGGGCGGCGCGCAGCAGGTGCTCGCGGGCCAGTTGCGGAGCGACATGCAGCAGCGCCAGTACATCCTGGAGCTGATCGCGAAATCCATAGGCTCCGCTGGATTGGTAGAAGGCGGTTCGCCCCCAGATGCGGCAGGCCAGAGTCTGGTACAGCAGCCAGCGGTTGATCAGCAGGTCAAAAGCGGGTTCGGGGGTGTGAACCTGCACCGCTCCCAACAGGTCATTCCAAAACCGGTTATTGGCCTCCCAGGCAGCCTGCACTTGCTGCGGGTCCTGGTAGCGGCGTACCAAAGCCAGGGCTGCCTCCCGGTCTCTCAGCCTGTCCCAGCACGAAGTAAATTTGTTCCGAAGCGCCGGGTTGGATGTCGATGTGGAGCTGCAGGGCGGCGCAGGGATCCAGCCCTGCCTCCACTGTCCCTGCCAGGCCAATGCGTTTGAGGGCAGCCGGCTCCTCCAGGCTGCCCAGCCGGCCAAGGAACTCTGTCCGGTCGGCGGTCAGGCCGTGCAGGGGATTGCTGGCTGAAACGAAGGCCACACGTTCGGAGAACTCGGTATTATACGGGTTGCGTACCAGTAAAGCTTGAGGATCGCTATTGAATTCCGGGATCAAATACTGCTGAGAGCTATCTCGGTTTACCCCCAACACCCATTCGACATAATAAGTGGCGGTGATGCGCCGCGCCCGGTCCCAGGTGTTTTCCAAATGAAGCTGCAGGATTTTAAGTGGAGCATCTGGTGGGGTGAACACCCGTAGCTGCTGGCGCAGGCCGTGACTGTGGTGTTCGAAGATCGTGTATCCGGCACCATGGCGTGCCAGATAGGGGGCTGGGGCAGGAGCAGGCTGTGGGGTGGGCGACCAGACGATGGCCGTTTCTTCATCCCGCAAATACAACGCTTCGTGTGGCTCATTGGAGACCGGGTCGTTTCCCCACGGACTCAGCCGGTTTTCGCCGCTATTTTCAGACCAGGATGACGCCCAGCCCGGACTCGGATGCCAGGAAACCGAAGTGCGGGTTTGCGATCACGTTGACCCAGGGAGCAGGAGTAACCTGTCCGGGCGCCAGGTAAATGCAATACTCGCCTCCATCCGGGCTGAAACCGCCCAGGCCATTGTCATAAAGCAGGCCTTGCGGGCGGGAGAGGGGCACGGTCGGCTGTGGGTCTAACCCGTCGGGCAGCATCGGAGATAAAGGGTGGCAGCCGGGATGGCTTATGGTCGAGCGCCGGGGATGTGCTGAAGATGCTCAGCCAGAGTTCCACGGGCGCCGTCCAACACCACCCGCGCTGCCGTTTCCAAGAGGACCCGGTCTGCCTCTCCCATCTGGTCTGCATGGAGCAAGAAGATGCCCCCGCGGCGGTTAAGCCATCCTTCGCTCTCCGTGCTGGCGACCAGGCGGTAGAGCTGCGAGCTGAGCTCCTGGTTATAGCTGGTGCCCTGCTTGTCTAAAAACACCAGATCGATCATGAGCTGGCGCCTGCGCCAGTAGGTGTGCGCCTGGAGCAGCTCTCGGGCCAGAGGTAAGCTCTTGCTCGGCCCCAATCTCGACCAGCAGGATGGGGTAATCTCCGGAAATTGCAAAGGGCCACAGTCCTGGCTGGCCTTTCTGATTAGCAGCCAACCGCTCGGGGCTGGCCCGCAGTGCATGAGAAGGGAAAACCAACAAAGACAACAGGGTTTGAAAATCCTTCAACTGGGCGTTGGAGATATCCAGTTCGTTCAATTCTACTTCAGCGAGCACCCGGGCTTGTTCCAGGGCTGCCTGGATTGCACCCAACGACGAGTAGCGGTCTATGATGGCCTGGCAGCTCTCTGCCGAGCGCGCTGCGGCCGTCAGGAAAGCCAAGCGACAGGGTGCCATGTGGCGGCAGATAGACTACCTGGCTGATCGAAAAGATCGGATCCAGAGATGCCCCGGTTCCAGGCAGCGAGCCAGCTTCCAGGGCAGCCGGATGTCGGGCGGTGCGGCTGCGCCCCAGGAACCGTCCGCGGTCGGTTTCCAGCCTGGGCCGTACAACAGTGATTTCGCCTGGGCTGGTCACCACTGCATGGGCCAGATAAATCCCTTCTTCCGACTTGGAGCGCGGCCGGCGGCGGAACAACAAACCATTGCCCCTGTGGCAGTGGCTCACTTTCGATGAACAGCTTGTTGAACGCTGGATGGCGGGCGTCGGTAACCTGGGGAGCGAGGACGACCTCTCCATAGCTGGTCAACCGCAGACGCCGCGGCTGGTCTCCATGGTTCGTCAGGGTCACCAGGCGAACCTCCACATCGTCCTCGGGGGCGACAAAGACCTGTGTCACTTGAGCCAGGAGACCATCCTGGCGGCGGAACTCGGCAAAGTGACTGTTAAAGAAGACCTCATGCTCATCGCCAACCACTAAAGCGGGCTGGAGGCCAGACGACCAGGTTGCGCCGCTCTCCTGGTCCTGGACATAGATCCAGGTTCCCCAGTTATCCAGGGTAGTATCGGGCCGCCAACGGGTCAGATCAATGTCTTCCCAGGCGCTGTACCCGCCGCCTGCGGCGGTAATCAGGATGCTGTAGTGACCATTCGAGAGGTAATGCACCCTGGGCTGCGGCGCCTGCGGATCCACTTGCCAGGGGCTGGCCAAGGTTGCGGGGTCGTGTATGGCCGCAATCCCGGCGAACTTTCGGTATTCGGCTGCTCGATAGGGGCATCTCTTGGAATCTGCTCCAATAACAGCAGTTCTACACTTTGGATACGCGGGTCGCGCTGGAAGCGCCGGACCATCGCATCGCCCTGCAAATAATTGACCAGCGAGAGCATGATCATCCCCTGGTGGTGAGCCATGTAGGACTGTACGATCGCTATCTCCTGGCCTACGGCAAGGCGCGCCGGGGTGAAGTCGGCTGCTTCATAAAAACCGTACATCCCCAACATGCCCAGCTGTTTGAGGGCTCCATATTCTGGAGAACCGCACGTGGGCGCAGCGGCAGCGCGAGCAGGGAAGCGTAAGGGGTGATGACCAGGTCATCGGCCAAACCACGCTTGTAACCCAACCCAGGCACTCCAAAGGCGCGGTATTGATAGAATTGGTTGGCGTCAAAGCGGTAATAGCCCGATTCCGAAATTCCCCAGGGGATATTTTTCTCACGCCCATATTCGATCTGGCGGTCGACTACCACTTCCAGGGTTTGGCCAAGCAGGGTGCCGGGTTCGCTGCGCACCATCAAGCGCGGCATCAGGTACTCGAACATGGTGGCGCTCCACGAGATGAGCGCCTGCCGCCCGTCTACACGCGTAAAGGGGCGGCCGAGGTGCAGCCAATGACTCTGCGGGACCTCGCCCTTGGCGATGGCCACCAGGCTGGCAAGACGCGCTTCCGAGGCCAGCAGGTCGTAATAATTCAAATCCAGACTGCCGGTGGTGACATTGTAGCCGATATGAAAGACCTGGCGCTGAGAATCGAACAGGAAGGAAAAATCCATCGCCTGGAAGAGCGCATCGCTGCGACGCGCCAGCTCCTGAAAACCGATTACGAGGGTCTCAGCCTTCATCTCGTCAGTATCCAGCTTGTCCTCCAGGCCTTGCACCCAGCGGCGCGCATCTTCCCAATCTGCACCGTCCTGAGTTTTCATGGAATCCTTGAGCTGTCTCAATGCCAGGCGGCCTGCGCGGCAGGCTGCAGGGATTTCTGCCAGAGATGGCTGCTCGGGAAAAGCCACTTCCAGCGCATGCCAGGCTTCTGCCAGGCTGGGTGGTAAATCCTCCATCCTGGAAGGGAGCCGGTATATTCTGGAAAGAGGCGAGCCAGGGCAGGAGTAAATCAATGCAGCGCTGGATACTATTGAGCTGCTGCCGCGCACCCCGGTTGTAATAACGCAGGCGGCGCAGGTTTTCTGGTCTCAACTCTGGGGCATTGTTTTCCACCAGTTCCACAATGAGCCGGTCGAGTTCGGACCAACTCCGCCTGGAAACCTGACCGTTCCCACTGCTGCTCAGATCGGAGAGCAAACCCACCCAGCGGGCGGGCTCTTCTTTCACAGATTGGATGGCTTGAACGATCGAGCTGAGAGCACTCCTCAACTCATGGATTGCTGGTCGCAGAGAAGGGGCATCCAGGTCACGGAACACTGCATCCAGCAGGTCGATGGCATCCAGCAGCCCTTCGAAGGAATCCCAGCGCAAGACCGGGTGATCAGGGATTTCCAGGCAGCCCTGGCGCAGCGCCAGCAGGCAGGCCGCCAGGTTGCCGCTATCCACCGTGGAAACATAGCGAGGCTGCAATGGATCCAGACTGCGTGTGTCATACCAGTTTAAAAAGTGACCCCGGTAGCGCTCCAGCTTTTCGAGGGTGTCAAGGGAGGAAATCAGGCGCGTGGAAAGGGTCAGGGCCTCAAGATAGCCCAGGTCGTAAGCCCCCAGGGCGGAAAGCAGCGCCAAGCCGATATTGGTCGGCGAAGTGCGGTGGGCGACGATCCCCAGGGGCGCCTCCTGAAAATGGTCGGGGGGCAGCCACTGGTCCTCAGGACCGATGAACTGTTCAAAGAAAAGCCAGGTGCGGCGGGCCAGCCGGCGCAGCTCCCGTGTCTGCACGCTGTCCAGCTTTTCTGCATGCTGCGGCAGAGGCCGGCTGACCCAGATGGCTATCCCGGGCGCCAGGAACCAGGCGGCCAGCAGTGGGGCTGCCCAGGCGAGTGCAGCCGGGCGAAGCAAGACGATCAGGATAACCAGAGATGATCGCCAGGACGGGAGAAAAGGCCATCTGCAGCCAGGTCGCCAGTGGCACCTTGAGTCACCCAGGCGGCGGGCAACCTGGTCACTGGTAGTCCAGCGCAGCAGGCCGCGATGGGTGATACCCAGCCGCACCAGAGTCCTCACAATCGCGTCTGTAGCGATCTGTGCATCGTAAGGCAGGAAAGCCAGCGCCAGCAGCCAGCGGAAGAAGCTGTTTTTTAAACCCGCTTCGGTCTGGCGCGCCGGCTGGCCGCTCAAGCGCCGGCGTAATGCTCCGAAGAACCCGGTCAATACAGGAACAGCCAGGACGAGCGCTCCAGCAACCGTCCAAACCCCGGGAGAGCAGGGCTGGACCAGCCAACCAGCCAGGAACCACAGCAGAAGAGCTGCCGGCCACCAGGCTGCGCCGCAGGTTATCCAGAATCTTCCAACGGCTGATCGCCGATAGGCGGGGCGAGAACAGCCATGGCAAGAGCTGCCAATCGCCACGGATCCAGCGGTGCAGCCGGCGGGCATGCACCAGATAGTTCGGCGGCATGTCTTCGATCAGGACGGTGCTGGTCACCAGAGCAGTCCGACCATGAATGCCCTCTAGCAGGTCGTGGCTGAGCAAGGAATTTTCGGGGATGCAGCCCTCCAGGCTGCGCTCGAAGCTGTCGACTTCGTAGGCTCCCTTGCCAACATAGCTGCCTTCTCCAAAGAGGTCCTGGTAGACATCCGATACAGCCCGGGTGTAAAGGTCAAGACCGGTATCCCCGGAGAAGATCCGGGTGAAGTAAGAGGCGCTGCTGCTGAGCGGATTGATATCGGTGCGCGGCTGGAGAATGGTATATCCCGAAACGACTTCTTCGCCGCATTCACCCGCACCTACAGGTTTGAGACGGGCGCGGTTCAGGGGATGAGCCAGGACAGCGATCAATTCCCGGGCAGCGTCGCGGGGCAGGATCGTATCCGCATCCAGGGTGATGACATAGCGCACGCGCTGAAGCAACGATAGATCCCCCTCACGGATTGGGAATGAGGACCCGGTATCAAGCGAGCTGACCGCCCGAGGAGACGTCTTGCGCAGCCAGGATCAAGCGATTTAGCTCGTGCAGCTTGCCGCGCTTGCGCTCCCAGCCCATCCAAACGCCTTCGGAGGGGTTCCAACGCCGCTCCCGGTGAAGGAGGGCAAAGCGCCCTTCAGTGAAACGACCCGACCCTGCTCGCGGGTATTTTTCATTCAGACTGCGAATCCCCTGCCGAGCCCGTTCGACCAGGTCGGCATCGCCGGGCTGATTTTCCTCCGGGGCATCCATGAAATCGGTCACCAGGGCAAAGAAAAGCCCCGGGTCGGGGTTGCGCAGGTAGTGCTGCTCCAACTGCCTCACCAGCGAATCGACCTCATCCGCTCCGGAGAGCAAGGCCGGGATGACAACCAAGGTTGCGCATTCCTCTGGTAATACCCCGGCTGAAATCCATGCGCGGCAAGGCCTCAGGCTTGACAACTTGGGTGACCACCCAGTTGACCAGGTCCACAGCGATGGTCAGCGCTGGAACCAGGGCGAGAATGAAAACCAACAGGAGTACGGCCGCTGAGCGCCCCGACCATGGCGGCAAAGACCAGAGGGATAATCATCAATCCCAGCGAGAGGCATGCAATCGACCCCAGGTAAAGTGGAGTAGGGTGGCTGCGGATGAAGCGCTCCAACCGCTGCCAGCCTTGCGGAGTGTACCCGGCAGCCTGTTCCAGCGCCGGGCGACCCTGGCCCAGGAGATAATAGCCGATATGCGCGCTCGGGCTGCGAGCGGAATCCATCCCAGCCGTCCGGCTGATCTTTCAGGTCTTTATGACCATCCACATCCGGCGAATCTTGCGCAGACGGCGAGCTAACCTGGCTGGTCTACTGCCTGTGCCAGGCTTACGGCACTCGGGCGACTGCCAGTTCATCACCCTGCCCAGAATTGGCAATTTCTTCCACGGCCTTCCGGTAACGGTCGCGTGTCTCAAAGTCCATCCCGGCATACAGCCTGGCCGGGTCCTGGCGCAGGGTAAAATCGACCAGACTTAAGGTTTCAAAGAAGCGCTTCCAATCATAAACTGCCAGGTCTCGCAGGCTGCGGATACTGTTTTCAACGATGAGCTGGTCGTCGAGCTGCCCAGGGGATTTCAAGATGGGAGCAATCTCTGTAATTTCCTCGCCAGCGAGCTCTGTGAGCCGGGCAACCGCCGCCAAAAGGCATTCCAGAATCCCCAGGCGCAGCATGGTCGGCAGCGCCCACAGCTCGCCCATCGTGAGCGGGAGCACTTCCTGGTAGGCCTCTACGAAGCGCTGGACACGCCCCAGGTCGAGCAGGGCATTCTCGGTTTGGATAATCTCTGTGGAAAGGTCGTAGACGCGCGGGCGCCCGGTTTGCAAGCGGGGGAGCTGGCGCTCATAGTGTGGCGGCAGATCTTGCTGCACTTCGCGGAGCGCCTGCGCCGCAATGTAATAGTTGTCCAGCAACCATTCAGCGGCCGGCGAGAGCTGTCCAGCTTTCGAGGTTTGCGCTTGCAAGCGACCGGCAGCTTCTTTCAATATTGAGGTAAAACGGGGGAGACGCGCCGACAAGAGCACTGCCGAGCCTGGCGAGCTGTGACCTGCACCAGACGAGCCAGTGCGTACGCCAGGCGATACCTGGGCATGGCGGCGGTGATCTTCTGCCAGCCGGCGACCTTGAGCCTCCAGGTCGACAGGCGGGTTGTCCGGCTGGGTCTCGGGCTGCGGCCCTGCCGGCATGATGGGAGCCTGGTCCAGCACGGTCTAGTGGCCTCCGGTTTCCCGGGCGGCGATCTCCGCCCGGGTTGGCTCGATCCGGTTGGTCGGCAGATCCTGCAGGATCAGCAGCGGTGTGCTGCCGTAAACGATAAAGCCGAGCCCCACGCTGCCAAAGGGCCAGCGTGTGTCGCCAGAATAACCGTGGGCGCTTAAAATCGTCAGATCTACATCGTTCTCTTCAGCGATCTGGTGCAAGGAGCGGCTAATACTAGGGCTGATCTCCAGTTTCGTCTGGATGGTCACGTCTATCCGAGATTTCAGGTCTTCCAGATATTTGATCGCTTCGGCTCGATTTCGCTCCGTCAATTGGTTGACCAGCAGCAAGTCTTCCTGCGAAGCGGACGTCCGGCGAGGCAGTTCCGGCTGCCGAACAACGTGGGCAGCCAGGATCTCGCTGTTGTGGGCACGTGCCAGAGATTCGGCTAACGTCAGTGGCATCTCCGCTCGCTGGGAACCATCCAACGGAAGGAAGATCTTGTGGTAATGCAGGTCTGTCAGATCTGCGGTCACCGGTTGGTAGGCTCGGATGATCATGAGGGAGCGGTGGGCACGCAGGATGACCTGCTGCACAACACTGCTGACATTCCAGGGACTTATACCGCTCTGCCCGTGGCTGCTCATCAAGATCAAGTCTGCATTCCAAGAGTGGGCAACTTCAATAATCTGTTCAGCGGGTCTGCCATCATAAAGCTGCGTGGATACCCGCAGACCGGCATTTTGTAAGCGTTCAGCTATCACCAGAGAGATAACTCTCTGCCTCAGCTTTACGGATCTGCCAATCCACCGGGTCAATCATGCGCATGCGCGCCGTCACGCCAAAAGGTTCCAAGACGCGCAGCAACTGCACTTCTGGCTCGCAGATCCTGGGCAATCGCGACCAGATGCGGTAAAACACATTCCGCCAATTTTGAACTATCCAACGGGAGGAGAATCCGTTTAAACATTGCCTTTCCTTCAACAGACACAAACTTTACGAAGAAAAGGGCTCATTTATCCGGCGTTTGGCTGTAGAGATGAATTTATAGTCCGGTTTTAGAGAGTAGAGGTTAGAAGTTTTATTTCCCTTTTCCGGGTAATTAATTATACCCCACCCTGTTGGCTCCTTACCGCAACCAACAGGGTAGTGTCTTCAATTTTCTTCTCGAACCTCCCTCGCTCCGTTTGGATCGAGCCGGCCCCACCCGCAGGCCGATTCCGTATGAAACTGGTTGACCTGGCTCTCGGCTCTTGGATAAGAAGATACCCAACAACCGACTGCTCCTGCGGCCGGAACAGCGTGGCCAAACGGGTGTACGATAAGTATTGATTTCTCCTTATTGGCGATGCAGAAGTCGAGGATAGTGATGCGGGATAACGAGCGCCACATTGGTTTGTAAACCTGAACCACACTTACTAATTATCTTTGAAGGCCTCGTGAATCAATAAATACTGTTAGAATTTATATACAATTAGGGGCTCTAATCGATGGAGGTTCCGCATGCAGATCACAAAGGCTGAAGTCACACCCGTTGAGCTGAAATTGCGGCAACCTGTCCGAATGGCTGGGCTGCCGGCAATCAACCATATCACGGCCATATTTGTACGCATTGAGACCCGCCAGGGACAAAATGCCTGGGGCTGCACGATTGCCAATCCAGATCTGACTGGCGAGAAGCCGGAGGATGTCATCCGGGCTTGTCGAGAGTGTGCAATTCTTGCCCCTGACTTGCATCCTATGAACATCGAATATTCTTTGGATGAACTGGCTGCACGAGTAAAAGCCACACCATCAGCTATGTGCGCCTTCGACCTGGCATACCATGACTTGTTGAGCCTGGCAGCTGGAATGCCACTATACCGCATCCTGGGAGGATACCGCAACCGTATCCAAACTTCAGTAACTATCCCGATCGCGCCGGTCAATGAGAATGTAAAGACAGCCTGCGAACGCGCCAATCAAGGATTTCGAATGTTAAAGATAAAAGGGGGGCTAGATCCCGAAGAAGATGTCCTACGTGTGCAAGCGATCCACAGGGCACTGCCCAATCATATCCTTCGCCTGGACGCTGACGGTGGATATTCTGTCCAACAGGCGTTGGATGTCGCCCGTGCTCTGGAGAACGCGCTCGAGATGCTGGAACAGCCCACGCCCGCTGATGATCTGGACGGACTGCGCCGGGTGAAAGAGATCAGCCCTATACCCATCCTGGCCGATCAGAGCCTGAAAGGACCTGCGTCAGCGCTCAAGCTTGTAGCAAACCGAATAGTCGATGGGTTGAGCATCAAATTGGTGACCAGTGGGGGATTACGTAATGCCCGTCAGATAGACGCTATCGCCCGCGCCGCCAAAATGACCACCATGATCAGTTGCTTTATCGAGCCTGCACTTCTCATTAGCGCCGGCCTCAGTCTGGCATTAAGCAGCCCCAACGTGGCATACGGCGACCTTGATGGTTATCTGGACCTGATCCATGACCCCTCAAAAGCCGGCTTTAAACTGGAAGATGGCTGGCTTGTGGCCGCTGATGTTCCCGGTTTGGGTTACACAGTTGAACTTGGGTAATGTTAATAGACAAGGGTATCAAGATGAGAATATATAATATGCCAAGAAGTTGAATTGACCTGCCAGCACTTCCTGCACTTACTCGCTACTACCTCGCGACTGGTTCGCACCCTGGCTTTCTTATTCCCGCTCGTAGCAAAACCACAAGAATGCGGTTCGGAACAGCCCCTCGGTGGAGCGCCAACGGTCAACCCAAAGTAGAAATGTCCCCTGTTTGACAAAGTAGAAATGTCCCCTTTACCAAGGGTTGATAGATAGGCATGATACACTGTTGACACTCGTGCGGAGGATAGAGCGCCGGTGGAGACCGACTCGAGCGCCGACACGAGTGCCGAAGACAGGGCAGAGCGAACGTTGCTCTGCTCATTGCATTCTGCCCAGTTTTTGGCGAAAAGCGATAAACTCATCTGCCGACCGACTTCAGTCTGAGCCATTGGGAGTGGTTTCCTGGAAAGGTTTGCCACTTTTGTGGTGGCCAAATTGGCGCCAGGGATGATCTGGAGCCGGAGGCTTAGGGGTTCTGATTTGATGATTGAGGGTTTTGGTATCGACGACTTCAGCCTGGCGGATGGGCTTGTGGAAGATGGTGTAGGACAAGGGTTTGTTTTTGTAGAGGATAGTGACTTCTCCTTTGGCATTCTCGCAGACGGTGACTTGGGCCTTGCGCAGGGCGTAGTCTGGGCGGTCGGACTGGATTTGGTAAATGACATTGTTGGATTGCACCGTCAGGTTATTGGAGAGGGTGCGGGTTTCCAGGTGGGTGAGGATCAGCTCCAGGTTTTCTGTTTTGAGCAAGGGGCGGTGGGCGTTGTGGCTGCTGCGGGGTATGACGGCAAAGCGGCGGTTGAAATCTTCTCGGAACTCGGGCAGATAGGCATTGCCAGCTTCCATATCCGCAATGCTACGCAAGCGCAGCTCCTTCACCAGGCGGTCTTGCAGGGTTTGGTTGGCCCGTTCGATGCGCCCTTTGGCCTGGGGAGAATTGGCGCAGATGATCTGGATATCCAGTTCCTGCATGGCTCGCCCGAACTGGGTCAGGCCGCTGCTCAGTCCCAAGGGGCGCGGCTGATTGACCCGAAAGATGCCATGTTTGTCACTGTAGAAGGCTACCGGCTTGCCGTAGCGCTCAAAATAATGTCGTGAAGCTTCACAGTAGGCAAAAAAAGTCTCGTCAGGCACAAACCACAACTCCAACAGCTGCCCGGTGGCATCATCGATGTACACCAGCAGCGTGCACTTGGGCCCACGGTCTTCGAACCAGGCATGATCCGAGCCGTCGATCTGAACCAGCTCCCCGAAACATGCCCGCCGCTCTCGCATCTGGTGCTCCGATGGTTTTTTCGCCCGCTTTGGCTTCCATATCTTTTCTTCGATCATCAGGCGTCGGACACTCTCATCTGATAGCTTCAGCCCATGCACTTCCACCAGCTTCTCATGCGCCAGGGTCGGCCCAAAATCCTTGTACTTCTCTTTGATTAGGTCCAACGCTTGCTGCGCCACCTCCGCTTTCAACTGATGGTTGCTCGGCTTCCCTCGCCTGGCACTGATCAGCCCTTTGGCTCCTCGGGCTTTGTAGGCCCGATATAGCCGTTTGATCTGCCGCACACTTAACTTCAGCATCCCGGCTGCTTCTTTCTGCGTCAATCGTTTTTCCTTCAGCCGTTGCATTACTTCTAATCGGGTTATCTCTTGGTTAACTTATTGTCAGTAGTTCGTCCACTTTGTCTCCCTTTCAAAGGGGACATTTTAACTTTGGTTAAAGGGGACTCTACTACTTTGGGCCACTTCTTCTAAGCTTGACAGCTTTATTCTTCTGTGCTATTTTACATTTATTAATCTTCCGTTCTTTTGAAATTTCACACAAATATATAAGGAAATTTTCCCTTGAGCGAATCAGTCCGCGCCGTAGAACGAGCCCTGGATATTCTTTTGTGTTTTTCCAGGCAGACACCTGAGTTAAAATATGACTTAAATTGCCGATCACGTCGGAATCCATAAGAGCACAGTCCATCGATTGTTGGCCACCCTTGAAACTAAGCGATTTGTCCAGCGAGATCCTGAGACGGGTGTTTACCGTTTGGGTATCCGCTTGCTCCAAATGGCCTATCTGACCTTAGAGCAGAACGATCTGCGGCGCATCGCGACACCCTTCCTGCACCATTTGGGCGAGCAATTTCTGGAAACTATCCACCTCGCCGTCCTGGATGATACCGATGTGGTTTTTATGTCTATCATCGAAAGCCCTCAGCGAGTCAAATTGGCTGCCGCATTAGGGCAGCGACTGCCGGCATTTGCTACAGCATCGGGTAAGGCTATCCTGGCATTTACATCTGAAGGAAAAGTAAGCCAAATATTACAGCGAGGTATGCCTCGGTATACGGAAACGACCTTACTATCCCAGGAAGCCTTTTTTAACGACCTGCGTCTCATCCGAGAACAAGGATTTGCCATCTCAGAGCATGAATATGAAGAGGGGATCAACGCTGTGGCTGCCCCAATCTTCGACTCAGATGACCAACCGGTTGCCTCCGTAGCTGTTGCCGGTCCTGCGTATCGCCTTAATCACGACCTCTTAGTTGAAATGGGACCGGCTGTATTTGCGACAAGCCAGCAAATATCCAAGGAACTTAAATTAACGACCCTGCCTTGAGTAATTTCCAGCATGTACGATCCGGCGAGCATGATTCCCGGGAAAAGCCAGACAAACTCAGCGATTTTTCAGTATGGATGCGGCAACACGCATCAGCGAAGTTCAGGTTGTCCTGGTTTCATCAGGGATGTTGTGGGACGTCAGGGCTACACCATCGCGCATTTCTTGGATATCAATCGACAAGGATAGGTAGCCGGTGTTTGATTGCTGCCTGAATGTGTCTTTCAACACCATCATCACTCGTTGAGCGGCGTCTTGCTGTATTTCCAGCGGCCGTCCTGCGCGAATCAGCAAACCGACATGAACGAAAGCATAATCTTTGTTGCCATCCGCAATGCGGTATTCTGTGTGCCGGATGGCACGGCTTTTTATTCCTTTGAGGTTTATAGCGCCTGTACTGACCAGCTCGGTATGCAAGCGTGCCAGGAGTGTTTGAACATCAAATTCCAGGTTGTCGGTATACTCCAAAGTTAAATGCGGCATAATGGCCTCCTGCTGGCGACAAGTTATTACTCTACTGGTGGCGTGCCGTGAGTGTGAAATGACTCGATCGTTTTAATCCCCAGGCCTGCCCCTTATTTCTTTCCGTTTCGCTCCAGATCACAGGCTGCCAGTCAGGGGCCAGTAACAACCGCGCACCGGGGCTGGCGATCTCAAAACGATTGCCGCCTGGCTCGTAGACATACAAGAAAAATGTCTGCTGGATGGCGTGCTTGTGCGGCCCAGTCTCGATAAACACACCATGTTCCAGACACACATCCGCCGTCCGCAACACATCTTCTCGGCTATCGACGGCATACGTGATATGGTGCAGGCGCCCCTTTGCCCCGGACCAATCCTCCGAGATCGCCAGTTCGTAGGTTTTGTTGTTAGGTGTCAACCAGGCAGCCTTTTCGGAGCCGTCATCGAAAATGATCTGTTCTGTCAGGCGCAGGCCCAGATATTCCTGCATAAAAAGCCGGTTGAGGCGCACATCCGCAGCCAGCAGGTTGATATGATCAATCCGGCGCAAGTTGGCGCCTCGAGCAGGGAAGCGCGAAGCCTGGTTTTTAAGTGCCGGGCGCAGCTCTTCTGTCGGTTTATACCATTCAGTTTCGTAATAGATCTCCAGTTTGTGACCATCCGGATCGGTAAAGCAGTAGGCCGGCCCATGCCCCTTATCGCCATCGCTCCAGCCTCGACCCAGACCGGATTTTTCGAGCGCGGCTACTCGCCGTTCCAATGCAAGTGGACTGCTTGAGCGCCAGGCATAATGACCCAAACCGGGTTTTTGAGCAGCAGTCAGCTTCAGGGTATGGTGTTCGTAATCATCCCAACCGCGCAAATACACCGAGTCGCCTTGCCGGTCACTTTCAGTCATCCCCATCACTGCGACGAAAAATAACACGCTTTCGTCAAGTTTCGGCGTCAGCAGCTCCACATGGGCCAGGTGGGCCACATCATGTATTGCTTCATTTACCCCATCCATATCACGCCTTCCGAAACTTTTCTACATAATCACGCAGACCGTGCAGGTCGTAGGACGTTTGACCGGCGACGAGTTTTTCTCGCAAGCGAGCTTCGCGCTCGTACCTGGCTTCAGCAGCCTCCAACACGGCCTGCACCCGTTCGCTCTGGATGCACACCCCGCCGTCAGTGTCCAACACGACAATATCACCTGAGGCGATACGAGCTCCGCCAACAGTGACTGTGGCATTGAGCTCTCCAATGATGGACTTACCCGCCCCCTTTACTCTAATAAAGCGTGTCCATATGGGCAGCCCAAGATTTTTCAATTCCTCAACATCTCGGATGGCTGCGTCCACTAAGATGCCAGCTGCTCCACGAACCTTTACCTGGGTCGCCAACAATTCGCCAATCAGTGCGGTAGGACTCGGCTCCGGCATAGCCAGGACCAATACTTCCCCTGGCTGAATGTGCTCAATAGCAGCATGTACCATCAGGTTATCATCTTGTCCGCATAAGACGGTGCGAGCGGGTCCGGCCACACGGGTGGCGGGTAAGCAGCTGAATGAGGGGAAAATCGATCAGCCCTTCACGACCAGATGCCTCGTAGAGCGTTGCCACGCCAAGCTCACTCAGGTGGGATAAAATCTCGCGGGTCATAGGCTCTTCACCACCCAGGGAAGTGTGCGTTGCAAAGCCTCAGCATACCTGATCTCCCCCATCCCAGAGATGCGCCGGGCATGATTGCCTCGCCGTGAAGCCAGTTCGGTGTAATAACTTTGCAGGTAACTTTGTGCCTGCATGGCTTTCATTGCCTGTACTTTTTTATCCATGACCGGGGTGATATCGACGAAGGTATTGGGAATGAATTCGCAAAGCTCGGGTTGGTGAGGCTCAAAAAGGTAAAAATCTGGCGGCGTAATCCGTTCAAAGGCACTCGCTACACCTGCTCCGGAGGCCAGCAAACGCGCCCTCTGCACAGCCTGGTAGGCTGCCGGATGATCAGGATTAAACGGGTCAACAGGAGTATGGGTGAGAATGATGTCTGGTTGCAGCTCGCGAAACAATTCAACCAGCCGGTCCATCGCGGAATCATTTACGTTCAAGGGGTAGTCGCCCAGATCCAGGCAGCGGAATGTTGCCCCTACAGCCGCAGCAGCCAACTCGGCTTCTTGATGTCGAATACGCTTGACATTCTCAACAGTCTGGCCCGGTTCTTTCCACAGCTCACCAGATTCGCCTCGCTCGCCATACGATAATGCAAGTACATGCGCGCTTCCCCCTGGGATGTGATTAAAGCGATCGTCCCAGCCGCCCGCCAAACAAAATCGGCTGAATGAGCTCCAACAACCAATAGTCTTCTTTCTTCCACGGCATTTCTCCCAAGCATGTGCAGTCATTTTGAGGTGACTTCACCATTACCTCGCGCTCGTGATTACGTCATCCACGTATTCCAAATCAAACCACCACTTATCCTCCGGGTGGCTCTGATCCGGCTTCAAATAATTTAGCACCCCGGATTGCAATGAACCGGGCCAGTTGGGAATGAATCGCCAGTTCTCTAACCAGATTGTGCCATCTGGTCGGTGGGTTGCTCCAAGGGCAGACCTTCACACAACGATTACACATGGTGCCATTCCGGTTAGTGAAGTTAAAACTGGCACAGCGCCTGGTATCCAGCTTCCAGGTCTGGTAGCCGTTGTACATCACCTGATCACCCTGTGAAATCGCTTTACTTGGGCAATGCTGCGCGCAGATCTTGCATTCCTGGCAAAAGCTTTGTAAGCCAAAGTCGATTGGTTTGTCCGGGATCAAGGGCATATCGGTCAGGATAGCCGCGGCTTTGTATGCCAGCCCAAGATATGGATTTAAAATGATCCCTGCCCGGCTGACTTCCCCAATACCGGCGGCCAGTAAGAGCGGTGGCATTAAGACAATATACCGATTGACAAAAGATGGCCCATACTGGGCTAATGCATCCCAGCCCAACCGCCGGATGTAGTTTGCCATCGTTTCTGCGACCATGCCCAGGTGTTGGTAAGCCTGGAAGCTGATCGGGTCGCCCATCCAATCAGAGCCTGTTGAGATCTGGATGGCTCTGGATTCTTTTCGCATGACGATAAGGACTGCATTTTTATAGCGGGCCTCAATCGGATTACCCAATTTGTCATGGCTGTAATAAGCCGACTCAGGTACCTGGCAGGTCCCTACCAGGTCCGCTTTCAGGAAAGAGCCCACTTCTTTGATGTGGCGGGTAAGGATCCCTGCGTCGGTAGGAATGGGAGCAACCGATGAAGCTGCCGTGTTGGGATCGATCAGGGCGATGTGATCAATCACATCTTTTTGTGCCGCCGAGAGTGGGTATTTTCCAGGCAGGCTGTTTTGCACCCCTTTTTGAACGGCCGGGCCATATTCACCGCGGGCTGCCAGACCGTATGCAGTATTTCTGAGATCAATACGCTGAATAGCATCCGTAATGATCGTAGTAGGTCGTTCCACGTGCCTGATATGCCCCATCGGGAAAGACCCCTGCTGTTCCAGGCCGTTCAGAGTGCCACTTCTGGTCTGCGTTGCCAATAATCGCCTCCTGCAGGTAGTCTTCGGAGCAGATCTAAATCTCTCGAAGGAATTTGGCGATGACTCATCTACACTGTTGGCAGGAGCGAGCCATCGCCAAAATCCGATTTAGCAAATACCGGTCAAGTTCTTCCCATTTACCGATCTTCAAATGGGGGAGCCGGGTATACGAAGTCGGCAGTTGAGTGTTCTGGAGGCCAAACCAATTCAAGCTTGCCGTTCAGCCATTGGATAAGCGGATTCAGCACATTGCCGGTACCATCCTCATTAAAGGTAACTGGACCGATAACAGTGTCCATATCGATAGAGGCAATTGCATCCCGGACTGCCTGGCGATCCAGTGTGCCGGCTTTCTCAATACCAGCAGCAATGATCTGCACACAGGCATAAGCCGGGCCAGTTAAAAGATCGGCAGGGCGTTCGAATTTCGCCTGGTATTTCTCGTTGAGCGCATCCACACCTTCGAATTGAGCACCATGGTGCCATCCTGGGAAAATGGTGACATATTCACCGATCGTACCCATGGATTCGCCCCAGTTGACGCCTTCCGGCGCTCTGATCACCAGAGAGTATTTCGGCGTCCAGCCGAGCTCGGCCATCGTTTTAAACATGCCGCTGCCATCGGGAAAGATTGGCAGGGAAAGAAGCACTTCTGCCTCTGCAGCCTTAGCTTTGAGGATTGCGTCGGACCAATCATTATCAGGCGCAACCGGTCTTTCCTCGCGCAAGACAACTTCATACCCATTTTCGGCAGCATATTGTTCCCAAAGGTCGCCGATTTCTTTTCCCCAGTCATCGCTGTAGGAGAAAATCGCCACCTTGGTGGGCCGTTCACCTTCCGGTATGGCTGCGTTCAAAATTTCGAAGGTATCCTTAGCCTGTTGAGGAGATTTGGGGAACGGTGAGAAAAGGTATTGATAGCCCTGCTGATGGATCTTGTAGAGTGCAAAGGCAATTCCGCAGTATGGCACCTGGTTCTTTTCAGCAATGGCTGATGCAGCGGCATGCATGGAGCTTCCGGCGCCCCCCAGATAGGCGGTCACATTTTGTTCGGAGAAAAGATTCTCCAAGTTGTTGACTGCCTTGGTCGGGTCGGATTCATCGTCGTAGTAGGTCATGCGCAGCGGAATCTTCGTGCCATACTCTTCCACATAAACACCACCCGCTGCGTTGATATCCTCTACCGCAATTTCATAACCGGGGAGAACCATGTTGCCGAGTGAGCCAAAAGGTCCGGTCAATGGGATTGAGCCACCGATATCGATGAATTCCGGAGCGGGTGGTTTGGGTTCTGCTGTGGCTTCGGGGACGGCGGTTGGCTCTGCAGGCGCCTCAGTTGGTGCGGCTTGCTCTACCGGAGGCTCAGTTGGTTCTTCTGGAACCGCTGTAGGAACAGCCGTCGGTGCTGGAGCTTCTGTAGGTGTAGCGCACGCGGCGAACAGCATGCTCAGCGAGAGCATGATCGCGATCAATACTGTCAGTCTGGTCTTCATTTCTTATCCTCCTTCGTTGCTGTGAGAGAACTGGATAAAAGAATCGACTAATTCTTGGATCAGGGTCGTTAAGTTAAGATCAATTGCTATCCTCCTTTCTTGTTCCTCAAGCCAAGCATGATTATCAACTCTCACCCTCAGTGGTAAGCGCATCCATATTCGGTTTTGACCTGCGGCTGCGCGCTTGTTGAATCTTCTTCCAGGCTGAAATGATTCCACCTGGCAGAAACAGCACAACGAGAATGAACAGACTGCCAAATATGATCAGGTGATATTGACCTACATTCCGGATCAGAAAGTCCTTCAGCACAACGAAAAATACGGCACCGATGATAGGACCAAGAACAGTGCCTGTGCCGCCAATGTAGACCATGGTCAACATATCCAGGCTCCAAATCGGGGTAAACGGGTATTGATAATAGTAGCTGACAAAATAATATGCAAAAGCCCCGCCACCTAAACCGGTAAAGAATGCACTGAGCCCCAGAGCGAGTAGCTTATGCTTCAATGCGCTGACCCCCAGCGATTCCGCAGCATCTTCCTCTTCTCGTACAGCCATCATGCCAAGGCCTAACTTGGAATTGAAGAGAAGGTAGGAGACTCCCACAACAATAACCGCTACGCCTAAGAAAAGGAAATAACGGGGCGTAAGTTGATAGGTGATGAGATCTTCAACCGGGAGAGCACCAATGGTCGGAAATATATTTCCAACCGTAATATTAAGAATCTGCGCCAGCGTCAAGGTGCCAATTGCAAAATATACACCTTTGAGCCGGAATGTAGGAACTCCGATAAGCAAAGCAAATGCCACTGCCAGGAGGCCTCCTGCAATAATGCTGGGTAAAATGGGAAAACCGTTAATCCAGAGCTGGCGAGTAGCAAGGGAACCCAGCCCAAAAAAAGCGGCATGGCCGAGACTTGTCTGCCCTGTGTAACCACCCAGGATATTCCAACTCGAAGCCAATGTGATATATAGAAAGGTCATAATGAAGAGATTTATGATGCTCTCTTTTTCTATTACCAGTGGGATGCAAACCAGGGTAACGAGGATAAGAGCAACAGCGATGATTTTAATAATCCTCATTCATTACCTCTCTTTTCGTCCAAACAAACCCTGTGGCCGGAAGATCAAAATCAGCAGGAAGAGAATGAGTCCGACTACCTGGCGGTAGTTACCAGGGATAAAAAAGGCAGCAGTCGATTCGGTCACTCCCAAAAGGATGCCAGCGAAAAAGGTGCCTATGAAATTCCCCACACCTCCCAGAACCATAACAATCAGCGACTTAAGCGTCCAATGCATCCCCATAGCCGGTTCAACAGAAAAGCTTACAAGTACCAGAGTCCCCGCTACTCCAGCCAGAGCAGTCCCTATTAAGAATGACAGCAGGTAGACCTTGTGCACATCAATTCCGACCAGAGAGGCTGCTTCCCAATCTACAACGGTGGCCCGAATGGCTTTCCCCATATAGGTCCTGCGCAAGAAAAAATGCAGGGCAAACAGGCAAACCAGCGAGATGACCAATCCCGCCACGCGCACATAAGGAAAGCGTAAACCCAGCAAGGTGAAAGCCTGGCCCGAGTAAACAGTAGAAATTCCTCGATCATCCGCCGTCCAAAGAAGCAATGCAACGTTCTGAATAATCAAAGTCAGGCCAAATCCAATCAGCATCGTGTTCTTGATCTTTTCTTCTTCCGGTAGTTTGACCGTGCGAGCAAACAACAACTTATAGAGCACCGCTCCAATCAAACACAGGCAGAGAATGGAGATGGGCAGCGCGACAAAAGGATCCAGATCAAAAAGTGTAAACAGCCAGAAGCTTAAATACCCCCCAACCATCATCAGCTCGCCATGGGCAACATTAAGGATTTTTGTCACCCCAAAAACCAGGGCGATACCCACTGCGGCCAAGCCATACAAAGCACCCACCAGAATTCCGAAGATTACATTTTGCGCTATAGCTTCTGCCATTCGATAGTCCTTTTCTATGCCAGGTATGCACTGCGGATCGACTCAAATGACAGGAGGACATCACCCTTTCCTTCTCCAACAATCCTGCCATTTTCAATTACATAAGCCCTGCTTGCCAGCTCCAACGCGGCGCGGACATTTTGCTCGACCAATAGAACTGTCACTCCTTGCTTGTTAATCTGTTCGATCATCTCAAACATCTGCTGTACCAGGATAGGTGCCAGGCCAAACGAGGGTTCGTCAAGCAACAATAGTTTTGGCTTTGACATCAAAGCCCGGGCAATCGCTAACATCTGCCGCTCGCCGCCGCTCAAAGTTCCAGCCTGTTGTTTTTGTCTTTCCTCAAGGCGCGGGAAAATCTCAAAAATCGCCTTCAAGCTGTCATCTTTGACTTTTCTGGCATTGGGGATAAACGACCCCAGTTCCAGGTTTTCAAGGACGCTCATTCCTGAAAATACTCTGCCACCCTCAGGTACCAGTGATACACCCAGCTCTACGATTTTATGAGCTGTTTGTTTGCCAAGATCATTACCATCAAAGTTGATACTTCCTGAGGCAAGTTTCAACAAACCGGTAATAACCTTTAGCGTGGTGGTTTTTCCAGCGCCATTGGGGCCAACCAGGGCAACCAGCTCCCCCTCATTAATCTGTAAAGAAAGACCCCAAAGTGCCTGAAGATCCCCATAATATGCGCTGATATTATCTACTTTTAGCATGGGGGGTTCCTAAATATACGTCGATAACTTCTGGATGGTGAATGATTTCCTGCGGGAGGCCTTCTGCGATCTTTTCGCCCATGTTCAGAACAATGATGCGATCAGAGAGACCGACAATTGCCTTGACAATATGCTCAACAATCAAAATGGTTAGATTCAGATCTTCCTTGATCTGCCTGATCAATTTCATGGCATCATCGGCTTCAGCATGATTCAAACCGGCCATCAACTCATCCAGAAGAAGGAATTGAGGTTTGGCTGCCAGGGCCCTGGCTAGTTCCATACGCTTCCGTTCCATCAGGGTCAAGTCTTTGGCCAGAGTATCGGTTTTTTCAGCAAGCCCCACCAGATCAAGGATCTCTATGGATTCCTCGGCAGCTACTTTTAAATTCTTGGCTGGCTCTTGACCGTATACCCGGCCTACCATCACATTTTTCAGAGCGGTAAATTCAAGGAATGGTTTGATGATCTGAAATGTTCTGGCAACCCCCTTCCGACACACCTGGTTGCGCGGAAGTCCCACCAAATCTTGTCCCTTGAATAGTATGTTGCCCGAGTTGGGCTTCAAGGACCCGGTGATCATATTCAACGTGGTTGTTTTTCCCGATCCGTTCGGGCCGATGAGGCCGATAATCTCGCCTTGTTCGATCTCGAATTCCAGATCATGGATTGCCATCAGGCCACCAAAGGACTTGCAGAGTCGATCGACTTTCAACAATGGCATCTTTACTCTCCGTCCGACCTCAAGGTAATTTCCGAATAAATCCCATTAGCAGGTTAGACTTCAGCCCCCAGATATGGGGGGGAAGAAACACAGCCGGCAGTCTTGAGGAACGAGGTCCTCCAGCTCGCTCTGGACTCCATTGATCGAGATCAACCCGATTTCTTCAGGGTCCAGCCCCAGTAAGATGGCAACCTCCTGGACAGTCATCGATTTCTCCAAGGTCAGAATTTGCTGGCGTTGGGCAGCCGTTGCAAGCTGGCCAAATAACTCAATCTCAACGCTCAAGGTACACCTATAGGGCACTGAAAACGGCATCCAGATCAGAATCCGGCACATCAAAAACTGCGTTATGGGGCGCCAGTGGTTCATAGCGCATATACTCCGGAATCCGATGGTCGGCAGGCGTGATTCCAGCCAGGCGATTGAACTCGATCTCATCGCGCAGCACGCTGCGATTGAAACGGTCGAGGTCTTCTTTAGTCCAACCCCAGCCATATATGCCGTTGACCATATCCACCATCAGCTGAGGATCGGCAATGACGGGCGGGCGAGCAAATAAGCACAGGCCAGTGCTATCCAGCATGGCAGCAATAATTTGCAGCTTCAGTGAAAGCTCCCGCTGGCCCTGAACTCCCAGGGGATTTACTTCTTTCCGAGCCCCAAAAGCATTACCAGCGGTATGATCCGCCCCCTGCGGAGAAGTGGCATACGTAACGCCGTTGCCTTTCAGGCTGCGTGGGTCATAACCAGGCATTGCCTGACCCAAAACTGCCGGAACTCGCCGGATCCCAAATACGCGGCCGGTGACGACAGCCCCATTCCCGATCACTCTCCCCAGCGTTGTCCCATCGCCTACCTGATACAAGAGCGAGAGGATTAGACTCTGTATCGCCAAACCTGGCCAGGCCCGCCTCGAGTGCAATCCCGAGCGCGGCGCCAGTTTCGATCGTATCGAGCCCGAAATCGTTACACAGATAGTTCAGCCTGGCAACATCATCCAGATTATCCAATCCCAGGTTGGAACCCATCAGCGCGATGGTTTCATACTGCAGGGTGCCAACGATAGGCTTGCCATCCTCATCAACGTAAGAATTACGGCAAGCAATCGCACAACCCGGCATGCAGCGAGTCCCTACCTTGCCTTCTCGTTCCAGGATCAAATCCCGTAAGCGCTCGCCACGCAGTTCAGGGGCATTTTCAAAATTCCCGCTGCTGAAATTTCGAGTAGGCAGCGAACCAATCTCATTTACGGCCGCGACAATCGATGCTGTGCCATACAGATGCTGAGATCCCTGCTTGCCCAACTTCGGGTCGTTAATCAGCTTTTGAGCAAAGATACGGGCTGATTCACGAAACAGGTTGGAATCGGCAAGCGGAATTGACTTGCCGGTTGGCTTGTCAATCACGATGGCCTTGAGTCCTTTGCTGCCCATCACCGCCCCCAGACCGCCCCGGGCGGCATGATTACTGCGCTGATCACGCTCACCGGTAACGGCAATGCCTGCGCCGTACATCAAGTACTCACCTGCCTGGCCAATGGAGATGACTGTACTATCCGGCCCGTACCGCTCTTGCAGCCGGTCAGAGGTTGCATAAGTACCCAGTCCCTTAAGATCGCCGGCGGGCAACAGCTCGGCGGTATCTGCTGTTATGCGCAGCAGGTACACCTCGTCGCGCTGAGGCTGCTCCTCAACAATAATCGCTTTGATCCCTAATTTCGGCAGAGTATCCCCGGCTGTACCCCCTGCGTTGGTTTCTTTGATTCCGCCAGTCAGTGGGCTCTTTCCGCCAACTGACAATCTCCCGGCAGTCGAGACACCTCCCCCACCAAGCAACCCGGGGGCGAATATTAGTATGTTCAGTGGACCTAATGCATCACAAGTGGGAGGAGCTTCCTCCAGCAGCAGCCTGGCAATCAACGCCCTGCCTCCGAGTCGCTCATACTTTTGGGGGACCGGTTCCCTGCTTACCTGTTGGCTTTTCATGTTGACACGTAGCAGATACATATTTTCTCCAAGTAAATGGTCGATTACTAAGACTTCAAGATGATCAATAAAGGGACAACAAAAAAGGCAGCACGACCATCCCCGCGAGGATCGACAAAGAGATCGTGCCGGCGGCAAACTCTGTATCCAGCCCTTCGCTCGCAGCATAGACCATAACCGCCATACCACAAGGCATCGCAGCGCCGATACCTACAGCAGCCCTGTCCAGACCTTCCAGATGAGCCAGTTTAACCAGAGCCTGGCCCAGTAGAAACCCGCCACCCATTCGGATGGCCACTGCCAGCCCCATCAGAGGAATTTTCGACATACGAAACTGCAGGAATGCGCCCAAAGTGAGCATCGCCAGAGGTACATTTGCTGCAGCCAGGGGCTCGATGAGCTTTAGGGCAAATGGATTGAGCGAGATGTGCAGAAAATGGACCAACAGGCCCGCGAAAACCGCCCAAAGAATCGGCAGCGCAAGTACGCGTTGAATGCTGCGCCAGATGCCATCTACTGGTTTGTTCCCGTAACGAGTTGCCACGAAAAATCCAAGCGTGCTGGCAACCAGAGTGTTGCCCAGGTCAAAAGCTGCCAGGCGACCGATGCCTTCATGTCCGTATACTATCGAAAACACCGGAAACAAGAAAAAGCCCACACTGATGATCATCGTAGCCAGGATGAATACGCCCGCGACCTGCCTTTCCATGCCCAGGTAGCCCACAAACAGGCTTGAAACCAAACTCAAACTCAGGGTAACCACGATCCCACAGAGAGCCAGCAATGCCAGCTGCCCTGGGGCAACGTTAACCTGCGCAACAGACAGGAAGATCAATGCTGGCAATGTGATGTTGAGGATCAATCGGGCCATCACCTGGCTATCACCGGTACGGATCATCCCAAGTTGCTTAAGCACAAACCCCACCACAACCAGGCTCAGGATCGGTAAAGATTGGCTGATGGCGGGGTTCATCTCAGTCGCGTATATGGTAGAACGGCCCGGTAATCACGATATTCATAAAAATGAGCGCGTGCATGCAGGTCTATCCTCCAAAATGGAACAGGTGCTTTAACTGATTGTGAATGTTGGTTATTTACGGTGGGTAAGCAACTGTGTAGAGATGCTTACCGCCATCCAATGGTCCTTTCAGCAATGTTTCTATTTCATCCGGGTCGCGCATGGTCATCTTGTTAACCGGAGGGAGCTGCCCAGCGGGGAAGCGCGTCATGATATCGTCAATTAGGCGGCACATGTAGTCCATCAGGGCATCCAGGCCAGGTTTGGCTTTCTCGGCATCCGCCAGTGTTGGCCGCCCGATTACGCCTTCGGGGTAAGTGAGAACCTCAATACCACCCAACCCGATATGTTCGTGCCCTTTAATCGGTGCATGATATACTTCGCCGCCTTTATCCACGTGACCCGGTGGCAGAAATCCTTCTGGCTTGGTGTCGACCACCTTATCCATCTGCATAAATTCAGGAAACAGGGCCAGCGAATAAGAGGCCTCAACTTCACAGGCATGTTGAAACGGCGTTTCAAATGGGCCGCCATGGGCCTTGTCTTTGAGAAAGTCATGTATCACTGTGGGCCAGTGAAGCGAGATCAGGATACAAGGCACTTGATATTTCTTGGCAAATTGATGTAAAGCTAAAGGAATAACCTCTTCATCGCCGTGCCCATTCAAAAAGATTTGCTTGCGGAAACCCGTGTTCCAAAATCCGGCGATGATGGCACGAATATTGGCGATAAAAGTGTCTTCAGGCACAACAATCGTACCGGGCATCCCCAGGTGGGCGTAAGGGTGAGAGGCATACCAAACCGGTTCAGCCACAGTGCAGCCCATTTTGAGCGCCACTTGCTCAGCCATGCGGGTTACCAGGAAAGTGTCTTCCCCAGTTGGCTGGCCAGCCCCATGGCACTCTGTGCTACCCAGAGGAATGAGTAAAATATCATTCTTCTTCAGCCGCTCATTAATCTCGGTCATATTCATAGTCTGGTAATAAACACCACTGGGGCGTTCCATATGACCACTTTGTGGAAACTGCCACTCACCCATTACAACCTCCTTTGCTGATTATCGTGAATTTGTTCCCTGCTAACGATTAAGCAACGGGTAGATATAAATCACTCGACCGCAGCGGCGACTGCTTGGCTTCGGGATAGTACTTGCTGACCATTTCCACAACAATGGCAGCCTGATCAGCCATTTTCTTCCCATCACTGGCTGAGGTGAGCTCGCCATGCCCGCTGACTACCGAGTTCCCCGTCTTGCAATGCACAGGGGCCGCCACGCGCACGATCTCCGGCGCTTCGTATACACGAATAAAGCCGCCAGATCCGGGGGGATTATCCGTATGCACATCTAGCGGAACCTTCACCGCGGCGCGCAGCGCCGCGATCATTGGGATCTGCAAATCGCGCACCGGGTTGATACTGTCGGCGCCCAGAGCTCTCGAGCAGCTTAAAGGAGCACGGGTTGCATTGGCCGAGGTGGGCGGAAGTTTTGAAGATGATGTCTTTGGGGAGAGCGCCATCCCGTCTCATCTGGCCTATCAGCCACAGCATGCCTTCATCGTAAATGAGGAAGCCGCGACAGCCCAAATCGTAGCCGCGCTTGATGTCTTCAACGCCGCGTAAAACCTGCTCCATGCCTCGCAATCGATAACTGATGCGCACCCCCTGGGCTGAGAGCACTGTAGCGCCAGTGTCATAAGTGGCCCGCGGGCCAACCGAGAGCAATAATTCCGCGCCATATTGGTTGCACAGGCGGCAGTATTCTTTGATTTCCGCACGCGTGTGGCGGAACATGCCGTATGTTTCCGTTACCCGATTGATAACAATGCCATTCTTAGTGGCTGTATCCAGCAAAGCAGCTACGGCATCCGCTGTATTCACTGTGGGGATTTCAATCCGGTAGGCGCCGCCATCGGGAAATCGAGCCGTTGAGGTGGGCATATCAAACAGATCGCCGCTTGGCATACCAAGCTTCTTCAGGTATTCACGAGTTTCTTCAAACATGATAATCCTCTCCCAGAAATATATTTTTTATTTCATCCGCGATGAGTCGGTAAAGGTGGGCTGTAAACCCAAACAATCCTGAGCGGCTCATCACCAATATTTTCTACACGGTGCTTGATTCCACGCGGCGAGTAGAATGCAGTCTCCGGGCCGATTTCCCATTCGCCTTCACCTTCGATCACGATTTTGGCCCGCCCGCTGATGAGGAACAGCACCTCTTCAGATTCGTCATGAACATGATCCGGGATCATGCTGCCGACTTCCGTTATATTCATCCCCATCGACACATTCTCCACCCCGCCAAACTTGGGGGCCAGCAATAGCTTCGAGACCCGGGGGGGTACTCTATATTCCCCTTCCACATCAGCAGCTTTCACAAAAGGTAATTTATTCATATGGATTTGACCTCATGATTTAGAAAATATGTCGCTTTGATACTCACTCTTCTGAGGGATCATCACAGATAATGCCGCCATACCCACTTCTTTCGCAATCGCGGCGGCGGTGTCCTGGATAGCAGGCCCAAAACGCAGCATGCACTCTTGTGTTAAGCGGTACGAAGGCCCAACAATGGCAATCACAGCAATTGGGTCCCCCGTGCTACTTAATATTGGGGCCGCAACCGCGTTAATGTCGTGTTCGTACTCCTGGCTCGATATGGCAAAGCCGCGTCGGCGGACAGTAAGCAATTCCTGGTGCAGATCCTCAGGAGTGACCAGGGTACACTCGGTATACTTGGGCATCTCACCGGTCAGAATCCTTGTAACTGCGCTCACCGGCATATAAGCCAGAAAGGCTTTCCCCGTAGCGGTACAATGAACCGGAAGCCGCTCTCCAACAGCTGCGGCAATCTTGACCCGTTGCAGACTTTCAACAACTTGCAGGTAAACGACATGGTCGTTTTCCAGCACTGCCAGGTCGACAGTTTCACCACTCATAGCCGAGAGCTGCTGCAAGTATGGGAGAGACCAGCGTTGAATATGATTATCCTGGAGAACGACGGAAGCCATCTCTACGGTAAGGAAACCCAGTCGGAACAATCCTGTGCTCTTATCCCGAACGATGAAACGCTTTGCCTCTAAAGTCGAAAGGAGCCTGTGGGTTGTGCTCTTGTGCATACCAACTTGTTCGGCAATGTGCGTTAGTGAAAGAGCAGGTTTCTCCGTGGAAAAACACAGAAGAATATCAAGCGCTCTTTCAACCGAACGAACTGAGTCTGACAATTTATGACTCCGTCTATATTAGGACTGTTCTGTGTACCGTGTAATAGAACTATGTTTCATTTTCAGTATAGCAGAGGTTTCACCTGATGTCAATCATTTTCGTCTCCCGAAACTAGCATTTATTATCACTGAATCGAAACCATGGTTTGCAACTTGACGCAACGCGTGAGCAGTGATATCATTCAAAATGAAACATCATTTCAACAGACGAAACTGACGTCCATGTTTATTTGACCCTCTTTACACTACCGGGAAAACATCAGAAAATACCTAAACGTCGGTGAGAGACCATGACTGAACCTCTGTATCGCATCCCATATAGCCGATCGTTTTTGGAATTTCATCTCCCCGCAGAGATGCAGGTCACTGTGGCTAAATCAAGGGCAGTTGAGCCGGTCGCCGATGAATGGGGAGCGATCCAGGATGCCCTTGCACAGCCGGTCAGTTCCCCCCCTTTGCATGAGCTTGCCAGGCCTGACGATAAAGTATGTATCGTATTCACCGATAGCACACGCTCCAGCCCGGATCACCTGTTCGTGCGCGGCCTGCTGGCAGAGCTGCAGCAAGCCGGCGTAAAGGATAAGAATATTATCCTGCTGTGTGCCACCGGAATGCACCGGCCATCCACACAGGCAGAAAAAGTTAACAAACTGGGTGCAGATGTCGTTAAGCGGTATCAGGTCATTGATAATGAACCGCAAAACCCTGCAGTCCTGGTGGATTTAGGTGTTACTGCGGGTGGGACGCCGGTACAGGTCCATCGGGCAGCGGTTGAAGTCAGATATATTGATCGCCACGGGCATCGTGGAGCCGCATCAATATGCCGGCTACTCGGGTGGGTGCAAGACGTTGGCGGTAGGGGCAGCAGGAGAGGCGCTGATTTCTCATACCCACGGGCCAGCCTTTGTCGACAACCCAGCCACCCGCCTGGGCAGTGTCATGGGCAACCCATTCCAGGAAGCGGTAACGGAAGCGGCCCGGCGGGCCGGCTTACGCTTCATTATCAATGCCGTTCTGGACGAAAACAAGCGCATTTTAAGGGTTAGGGCAGGCGACCCAGAAGGAGCTTTTCAAATTCTGGTCGGTTTCGCAAAATCGGTCTATGAAGTACCTGTTCCCACGCAATATGATATTGTGATAGGCGGAGTTGGTCATCCCAAAGACACCAACCTTTACCAGGCCAGTCGAGCGCCATCCTACCTGTTCTTCGCTCCTGTCCCAGTGGTGCGTCCAGGCGGCTTTTTAATCATCCCGGCCCGCTGCGAAGAGGGGGTTGGGGACGGCGTGGGCGAACAGCGTTTCCTGAAGGCGATGCGGGATGCGCCTGATATCCAGTTTATCCTTGATGACGCCCGCCGTAACGGATACCCACCCGGCCAGCAGAGAGCCTTTGTTATGGCAAAGGTTTTAGAAATGGCACGGGTGGTGATTGTTGGCAGTGAATATCCAGACCTGGTAGCAGACTGCAAAATGATCCCGGCAGCCACGATGGAGGAGGCCCTGGCGCTTGCGGGTCAGGAGACAGGTGCGGCGAGCAATGTTTTGATCGTGCCACACGCCATGCTCACCCTGCCCATAGTCCAGCCAGCCGGCACGAAATGAAAACCTGAAAAATGAAGGCATTACAAGTCGTTAATCCTAGAACGATCATCCCAGTTCAGGCGCCGATCCCACACCTGAATCCTGAAAACTCTGATCGCCTGCTGGTCCGCACACGTTGGGTTTCGATGTGCGGAAGCGACATCCCGTTCGTCACAGGCAGCAAGCGTTCCACGCACTACCCATTGGCGCCTGGAGCCCCAATCCACGAATGTGTCGGGCAGGTTGTCGAGAGCACCGCGGAGGGCTTCAAACCTGGACAGTGGGTAATAGCTATCCCGGAAGGCAACCAGGCCCTGGCCGAGTATTTTGTGGCTCAGACCGCCAGAGCGATACATCTGCCAGATAACATTGGGGCTTGGGACACCAGCTGCCTGATCCAGCCACTTTCAACGGTGATGAATGCGGTAGATCGTTTAGGGAATCTCGAAGGCAAGACGGTAGCGGTAGTTGGCCTGGGATCAGCCGGGCTATTCTTCTGCTGGTTGCTTAAAAAGCGCGGTGCAGAGCACATTGTTGGCATTGATCCGAGGGTAGATCGATGCCGCTTCGCGGAAAGGCTGGGCGTCTCGAGGGTGTATCCAATGAGGAGTTTTGAGGTTTTGCATAGGATCAGGCAGAGCCCTGGCGAGTGGGAACCCCCCGAGATCGTAATTGAGGCAGTCGGACACCAGATGGATACCCTCAACCACTGTTTTGAGCTGGTACAAAAACGGGGCACGGTAGTTGCCTTCGGCGTCCCAGATCAGCCGGTGTATTCTATTGAGTATGAGACATTTTTTCGCAAGAACGCTGTCTTGATGGCGACTGTTACTCCGGAATGGCGTGAATATTTAGCAAAGGCGAGGGATTTGTACATTGCATACCAGGAGGAATTAGAGCCCTGGGTGACCCACCGCATGGCGATCCGGGAAGCTCAAAAGGCATTTAGCCTTTATGAACGCCAGGAAGATGGAATAGTTAAAGCTGTGCTGGATGCCTTTGAATGGTAAATAACTTACAGATAGCGGAATTTATGGATCAAACGACCGGAATTGAGAAACCACCTGAAAGCTCATATCTGAACTGCATACGTTGCGGGCTTTGCCTGGCCGTCTGCCCTACTTATCGTGAATACTTGAAAGAGACGGCCTCCCCCCGCGGCAGGGTCGCCCTGGCACGCAAAGGTTTGGATGGGCAGCTGGAGTTAACCCCCAATTTGATCGAGCAGATGTATGGGTGCTTTGCTTGCATGGCCTGCAATGAACTTTGCCCGGTAGGCATCCGTCCGGCCGACCTGGCGCTCTCCATGCGCCATGTTCAGGAACAACTCCACCCTACCCTATGGAAACAGGCGCTATTCAGCGGCATGATTCCTCGCCCGGGCAGAATGGAGGCCGCAGTTCTGCCCCTGCGACTTTACCAGATGTTGGGCATACGCCGGTTAATTTATGCTCTGGGGCTCAATCGCATCCTTCCCAATAAGATAAGAGATCTGGAAGCAATGCTGCCACGCATCCCGCAACGTCCTTTGCGCCAGACACTCCCTGGCGTTACAGAAGCGCGTGGTGAATCCAGGTATCGGGTAGGTTTCTTCCTGGGCTGCGCACAGAATTTGCTCTTTTCCGAGGAAAGCGCGGCAGCGGTGCGAGTTCTGGCGCGCAACGGTTGTACTGTCATAACACCACGTAATGCCGTATGTTGTGGCATGCCGGCACGTGGCTACGGCCGCCTTGATCTTGTAAAGAGTCAAGCCATTCACAATATTGCCTTATTCGAACAATCTCAGCTGGATATCATCGTTACCGATTGCGCCACCTGTGGATCCACCCTGAAAGAGTATGGCACATTTCTCAGCAATGATGCGCAGTGGGCGGCTCGCGCAGCCGCCTTCAGTAGCAAGGTCCGGGATGTAAGCGAATTTCTCGCCGAGATCCCGATTGAAAGACCCCAGGGACGCCTGGAAACACGCGTGACATACCATGACCCCTGTCATCTACGCAGGGCACAAAAGGTATGGCAACAGCCGCGTGCCCTCATGGGGCTGATTAATGGACTAGAGCTCATCGAGCTGCCCGAAGCAGATTGGTGCTGCGGCTCGGCCGGAAGCCAGCTCATTACTCACTATGAGACATCCACCAGGGTCCTGGATCGTAAGATGGAAAATCTTGCCGGCACCCAGGCTCAGGTTGTCGCTTCCGGGTGCCCGGGTTGCCAGATGCAGCTACTAAGTGGCGCCCGACGTCGCGAGTTACCAATACGAGTAGTGCACCCTGTCACACTCCTGGACGAGGCTTACGAGGCATCCTATGAATAGCAGGCTGATTGATTCGATGGCCAAAGTGGTGGGGAAGGAAGCGGTTTTATACACCCCCGAAGACCTGGCGGTATACAGCTACGATGGTACATTTGCAGAAGGGCAGCCGGATTTGGTCGTATTACCCGGAACGACCGAACAGGTCAGCCAGGTAGTTGCCTTGGCAGCACAGACACGCCTCCCACTGATACCTCGAGGAATGGGTTCCGGATTGGCAGCCGGCTCGATCCCCATCCCGGGGGGCGGGATTGTCCTCTGTCTTAGCCGGATGAACCACATTCTGGAAATTGACACGATTAACGCTACAGTTTCGGCTGAGGCAGGGGTGGTTACTGGCGACCTGCAAAACGAAGTCGAAAAGCACGGGCTCTTCTATCCCCCCGACCCTTCCAGCATCCGCCATTCGACCATTGGCGGGAACATCGCCTGCAATGCAGGTGGGCCACGCTGCCTGAAATATGGCGTTACCGGTGATTACGTCCTGGGCTTAACCGTTGTTCTGGCGGATGGCAGGATATTAAAAACCGGTGGAAAGCCAATCAAAGATGTTACCGGTTACGATCTAAATGCGTTATTCACCGGTTCTGAAGGAACTCTTGGGCTGATCACCGAGGCATTGCTTCGCCTGGTGGCTAAACCGCTTTACGCTCGCACTGCCCTGGCTGAATTTGTCTCCCTGGAAGATGCCTCTCAAGCAGTTAATGCGCTGCTTTCAGCCGGCATTGTACCCGCTACGCTTGAATTGATGGATCAAACTGCCATCATTTGCATTGAAGAAGCCATGCACCTCGGGCTACCGACAGATGTAGAAGCTTCCCTTTTGATCGAGGCGGATGGAGCAGATCAACAAACCGTCGAGCGAGAGATCGAAACCTGTTATCGGATCTGCCAGGAAAACGGGGCGCGCGCAGTCAAAATAGCGCAAACTGAGACAGAACGAGGAATGTTATGGAAAGCTCGCCGCTCGATTTCCCCATCCCTGGCGCGAAAAGCGCCCAATAAGCTGGGTGAAGATATCACCGTACCCCGCAGCGCCATCCCCGAAGTCATCCGGCGCCTGCGCGCCATCAGTGCCAGCTACGGATTGCCCATCGTGATCTTTGGTCATGCCGGGGACGGGAATCTGCATCCCAACATCCTATTTGACAAAAGACAGCCAGAGCAGTGGGCGAAAGTCGAACAGATGGTTGGCGAAATCTTCGCAGCCTCTCTGGCGTTAGGCGGTACCCTTTCCGGTGAGCATGGTGTAGGCATGCTAAACAACCTTACCTGGAAAAAGCCCTCGGCTCTACATCCATCGAAATTCAAAAGAAAATCAAGAGTGCCCTTGACCCGATGAATATCTTAAATCCGGGCAAAATATTCCCCAACTGATCTTTATTTGAGGAGCAGACACATGTCAGATGAAAACCTTCGCGTCCCCGTCAAAAAACTGGTAAGTTTCATGGAAGAAGCTTTGGTGGCGATGGGCATCCCCCCAGAAGATGCCACGATTATCGCCGATGTACTGATTACATCCGATTTGTGGGGCATCGCTTCGCATGGTGTAGCCCATCTCAAGATGTATCACGAGCGCATAAAAACCGGTTTGCAGTTGCCTGTCACCCGATGGACGGTGGTCAAAGATACTCCAACGACGGCAGTAGTCGATGGTGGCAATGGGATGGGCATGGTGGTGGGCAAACATGCAATGGAAATCGCCATGCAGAAAGCCAGGCAGTACGGTATCGGCGCTGTGGCCGTAAGAAATTCCAGCCATTATGGTGTAGCCGGCTATTACCCCCGCATGGCGCTTCAAGAAGGCATGGTAGGTCTGAGCATGACGAATGCACACCCTTCGATAGCGCCCACATTCGGTGTCATACCCATGTTGGGAACAAACCCGATTGCCGTTGCCGCCCCAACAGACGAGGCTTTCCCATTCCTGTTCGATGCGGCGACGGCGGTGGTCACCCGCGGCAAGATTGAAGTCGCCTCACGGGCTGGCAAGCCGATCCCCCCTGGTTGGGTGGTCGGCCCGGATGGGAGTGCACTGACCGATACCAGCACGTTGATCGCCCAGATGAACAAAGATGAGGCTGCGTTAATGCCGATTGGCGGAATAGGCGAGCTGATGGGCGGGCATAAAGGCTACGGCCTGGCCACTATGGTGGAAATTTTTTCGGCCGCATTCCAAAATGGGGCCTATCTCTCAGGGTTGCACGATACGGATGCACAGGGCAACCCCCACTTTTTACGGATTGGCCATTTCTTCATGGCGATTGATATCGAGCATTTCATCCCACTGGAGACGTTTAAACAAATAACCGGCGATATGATGCGCCAGTTACGCGGCTCCAAAACCGCGCCGGATCAGGAGCGCATTTATACCGCGGGCGAGAAAGAGTATTACAACACCCAATATGTCATGGAGCAGGGTGTCGAGATTGCACCAGGTGTGCAGAAAGGATTGAGCCGATTGATAAATGAGCTGAACCTGACCGATCCCGACCTGGGCTTTTGATGATCCGAGGTGAATGCCCAAAATAAATTCTCACCTGCAGCCACTCAAAATACTCTGTTTGATGATATGCAATCCGACTTTGAGGAGAAATCGATGACCGAAGAGATCCACCAACCGACGATCGAAGAGCTCAAAGCAAAAGCCTATAAGCCGATGCAGGATGCCATGGAGCTCCATCCGTTTTATCGAGGCAAGATCGAAACAACCCTGAAATGCTGCGTTCGTGATTTCAATGATTTTGCAATCTGGTACACGCCAGGTGTATCGAAGCCGTGCCTGGATATCCGCGATAATCCGGAAATGGTTTACGAACACACAAATAAATGGAATACCGTGGCGGTTGTCTCGGATGGCAGCCGCGTGCTGGGCCTGGGCGATATCGGCCCTAAAGCCGGTATGCCGGTAATGGAAGGGAAATCACTGCTGTACAAATACCTGGGTGGTGTAGATGGTTTTCCACTGATGGTAGGCAGTAAAGACCCCGAAGATATTATTAGAGTGGTAAAACTTCTCCAGCCAGGCCTGGGAGGGGTTAACCTGGAAGATATCGCTAATCCCAAATGCTTTTACATTTTGGATACCCTGCGGTCCGAGTGCGAGATTCCGGTCTGGCATGATGACCAACAAGGCACAGCCTGTGTCACCCTGGCAGGCCTGATCAATGCGCTTAAGGTGGTAGGGAAAAAGATCGATGAAGTAAAAATTGCCTTCATTGGCGCTGGCGCCAGTAACGTGGCCATCAGCCGCTTAATTTTTACGTATGGAGCAACGCCAGAGCTTTGCACTATTGTGGACAGCAAAGGCATCTTGAATAAAGAGCGAGCAGATATTGCCTTGCGCAAAGCCGAATATGTTGATAAATGGAAACTATGTAACACCACCAATACCGAAGGACGCAGCGGGGGTATCGCTGAAGCGCTGGTTGGAGCGGATGTTTGCGTAGCACTCTCGCAGAACGGCCCGGATGTGATTAAAAAAGAATGGGTCGTTCAAATGGCCAAGGACGCAATCGTGTTTGCGTGCGCCAACCCAATCCCGGAAATGTGGCCCTGGGATGCCAAGGAAGCCGGTGCGGTTATTGTGGCAACCGGGCGGAGCGATTTTCCGAACCAGGTCAATAACAGCCTGGGGTTCCCGGGCATTTTCCGCGGAGCGCTGGATGTTCGGGCGAAAACGATTACCGACGAGATGTGTATCGCCGCGGCAGTGGAGATGGCAAAACTGGCAGAAGAACACGGACTCAGCGCCGAGTACATCATGCCGACCATGGATGAAGTTGACGTCTTCCCGCGAAGCGGCCGCGGTCGCAATGAAAGCCATTGAGCAGGGTGTTGCACGGATCACAAATGTCTCCTTTGAGCAAGAATACACCAATGCCAAAAAGATCATCTCCCGGGCCCGTGGCCTGGTCCAGGATGCGATGGCAACCGGCTATATCCGCATGCCCGAAGGCAGCATAGCGCCCAAGCCAACCGATAAGGCGGTCCAGGTAGCCAGGCAATCCTTGGCCTGACGCCGCGTCGCCTCCGAGAAAATCGGGAGCTGATTGCTTGGTCAGGCACTGGACACAGATCAGGCCATTTTACAGAATACAACTATTTTCAAGGAGAAAGCTTTGTTCATGACATTAGGTAAATTCTTCATATCAGCCCTGCTTGCTGCCTTGACCGTTATCGGTTTGACCGGATGTAACGCGAGCACCCCGGTGGCAGAGCAAGCCAGCTCAGTCCCAACCGGCACACCGGCTGCACAGTCTACCGATTCCGCTAAGCCGGTTGTAGGTGTCATGCCTCAGCGCGGTGGTCCTGGCGGTTCGAGCAGCTTTGTCTCCGTGGCACCGACACACACAGACCTGGCCTATGCAGACATTTCTGCAACTCAAAAGCTAGACCTGTATCTACCGACCACAGGCTCAGGGCCTTACCCGGTGGTGATCATGGTGCATGGCGGAGGGTTCATGTTCGGCGACAAATCGGATGGCATGGGCTTGACTGGTGTTGACCAACTGCTGGCAGAGGGCTATGCCGTGGCAAGCATCAATTACCGGCTGAGTGGAGAAGCCAAGTACCCAGCCCAAATACATGATGCGAAAGCGGCTGTGCGCTTCTTGCGTGCCAACGCCGGGGCTTACAATCTTGATCCCGAGAAATTCGGGGCCTGGGGCGCTTCGGCGGGTGGCAACCTGGTGGCGCTGCTCGGCACAACCTGTGGAGTGGCCGAATTGGAAGGTGCAGAACTGGGCAATGCCGATCAATCGAGCTGCGTCCAGGCAGTAGTAGACTGGTTCGGTCCGATTGACTTCCTGAAAATGGATGAGCAATTCGCCGGTACCGGATGCCCCCAGAACCACAATGATGCAGATTCGCCGGAATCCCAACTTGTTGGTGCAGCAATCCAAACAGTGCCTGAACTGGTGAAAACCACCAATCCAATGAACTACATCGACGCCACGGATGCGCCATTCCTCATCCAACACGGCTCGGCGGACTGCAACATTCCGCCTGTCCAGGGAAAGGACCTGGCCGAAGCGCTTACCGCAGCTATCGGCGCCGAAAACGCCACTTATACTCTAATTGATGGGGCAGGACATGGCGGAGCCAGTTTGAAACCGAAGCAAATTTACAGTTCGTAGTGAACTTTTTGAACAAACATTTGAAGTAAGAGCAGCATCACAACCAGATCAACCACACAAGGAGACACCTATGCATGATTTAATCATCCTTGGAGCGGGGCCTGCCGGATTAACTGCGGCAGTTTACGCCATCCGCAAGCGATTGAACGTCTTGATCATCTCGCCAGATCTGGGCGGAAAGACCGGATACCATATGTACCTGCCCGAAAATATCGACCGTTTTCAGGTGATTAACGGGGAGGAGATCGTCAACCGCTTCAAGAGCCAGATCGAATACCTTGAGTTCGCCCGAAAATCCGAACTAGGGCAAGAAGTAGAGGCGATTGATGGCGGATTTGCGGTCAAGACAAAGCAAGGCAACCGCTACGAAGCCAAAGCGGTCATCATCGCCACCGGCACCGGGGCCGTTCAGCTAAATGTGCCAGGAGAAAACAAATATCGCCTGCGGGGGTTAGCCTACAGCGCGATATCCTACGCGCCGCTATTTATCGATCGAACCGTGGCAGTCGTGGGCGAAGGCGAGCTGGGCTTACGCAGCGCGTTAGAGCTGGCACAAAATGCCCGCCAGGTCTACTATATTGACGCCTCGGCTGCCAGCCTGGATAAACCAATGGGGAAGAAGCTGGTGGCTTCCAGGAACGTCACGATGTTCGGCGGCTATCAGGTTAAGGAGATCAAGGGTGACGAGACTTACGCCCACAGCCTGGTAGTGACCAAAGATGGGGACGAAAAAGAGTTGACGGTAGATGTTACCTTCGTAGAGCTGGGGCTCAGGCCCAATTCCGATTGTGTTTCCGGCCTGGTGAAATTTAACGACAAGAAGCAGATCATGGTCGACAGCAACAATCGCACAAGCCGCCCAGGCATATTTGCAGCCGGCGACGTGACCGATACTTATGGGGAGCAGGTGCTGATCTGCATTGGGGAAGGCGCCAAGGCAGCTCTTTCGGCCTACGAATATATCCTTGCTCATAAATAAGGGATCAATTCATCAAGGGCGAATGCTTGCGATCATTCGCCCTTGATTGTTAATTGATCCTAAATTTGATGGGGGTTCTGTTACGTACGACCAATGCTGTGAACCAGCCAGGCTTCCCATCAACTTCATCTACCCAGATGATGGCCTCAACCGGACAATTACGCTCACAGGTGCCGCACTCGACGCAATGGCTAATATCGATATGCGATTGTGTCTCTCCTTCGGTGATCGCATCGCTTTCACAACCGACAACACAGGCCCCGCACAAAATACACGCATCCGTAACTATATATGGCATTGTTCCGCTCTCCTCTATCGATAAATACTGGTTATAACGATTTATACTAACTTCCCGCATACTTTCTATCCGGGTCGATCTCTTCACGAATCAGCCGCAGCTGTTCTGCAGTCGGCGGTTCGGTAACAGGCACATTCTGGGCACAACCGGCTGGAAAGCCATATTTGAAAGGACATCCTCAAGCGTGGTGTTGGGGTGGATGGCATCCAACCTCATCCGTTTGCTCACCGGGTCAAAGCCAAAGACCGCTTTATCTGTGATCACTCGGGCTGGGCCGCCCATCAATCCGCACGCTCCCGCTCACCATTTCCTCGCAAATAACCCGGGCTTGTGATGAACGAGACCGCTTCCTTGAGCTTGCGCACCTCGTGGCGAATGATGATGACTGTGCGGCGAGCGCAGGAGGCCAGGTCGTTGCCGCCGCCGCTGCCGGTGAAACGGCGAAACTTGCCCTTGGGATCGCCAAGCAGCGTTGTATTCAGGTTGCCATAGGCATCGACCTCAAGCCCGCCCAGAAAACCCACATCCACCAGGCCTCTGTGCAGCACCATGCCCAGCATATCTGCAAAACTGGTGTGCATCTTGGCACGATACCAAAACCGGGGATCCGAAAGACCGCTGCCGATATCGATCGGCTCTGGATCGACCACGCCCAACTCTAACAGGATGGTCAGGTTGGGGGCATGGGTGCGCTTTGCCAGGAACGATGCAACCACGGGCAACCCAAGTCCACCGCAACAATCTCGCCATCCTTTAATTCGCGGGCGCCTGTTGCGGCCATCAGCTCAAAGGAGTGAATATTCCAGATCTGCTGCCATTATGCCTCTCTCACATCAATATCCCAGAACAGGATCGGCTTCCAGCTCACTCATGCGCTTCATACCGCCGACCATTCCAGATATCCCCAGTGGTCCTTGACCCCATACACATACTCATCCAGGTACTTCTGGAATCCTTGCGGCGTTTTGGACGCATCTGCATACAGACGCGATGTGTTCTTCGTCAAAGTCATAAACGCCATAAACAGATGACGGATGTGCGGAGAAAGGCAGATGAACGACATGCGAAACTTTGAAGCCGGGAATGATGGTCCGCTCTGGGTCGCGGCGAATCGCTTCGGTGGAGACCAGGTGTTCGGTAATCACGATGGTGCGCTTGCTGGCTTTGACTTGCTCTTCGTTGTCCCAGCGCGGTCCAAGAATCCAGGCATTGCCTTCCTCATCGGCGACCTGCACCTGAATCACAGCCACATCCGGTATCAGCGGTTTATGACCAGCCATTCGTCACCGGTGAAGGGATCTTTCAAGCTGCCGACTACCGGTCGGGGTTGCTGCTGCAATTGCTTGAGAATATCGGATCCGTTCAGGGAGCGGATGGGGATGAAGGGCAAACCAAGGGCGCCGGCCAGGTAGCGGAAGGTCATCGAGAGGCTGCTGAATTCTTCGGTGATCAATGTACCTTGCTCGATTGCCCGGCAGATACACTGGTGCTGACCGGAGCGACCGCGCGAACCGCCGCCATACACGATGCGCTCCACCGCGCCCGCGCCCACCAACATATCGGCGTCGATACCGCCGACACATTGTGAAACGGTCAGCGCTTGTGCCTTGACGAATTATTTCGTGAGCAAAGGCCATTGCACAGCGTGCCGTAGCAAATCCCGAAAGGGCGACATGTGCCCCGGAGGGGATTGAGGCTACAGCCTCGGCCAGCGTCGTTAACTTGGTCATAGCGCCCTCCTACTCAAGAGTTGGCCGTTTATCGAACAGGACCAAAGAGCTGGCAGTATCCTTCTTCCACCTTTACTCGGCCAATTCAACGGGATGATCCCGTATTTCCTCGATCGCTAAAACGACCAGGTTGATGGGCAAACAGGTAAAGGGTTCGATGCCGTGTGCAATCATCCGCTCTTCGACCGGACGGTGCACGCAGCCTTCTACCTGCACCCGCAGCAGCCTTTCCTCTTGCTGTAGGTCACTTGGTAGCGATCCCCTGCTGGCGGAGGACATCTTCGATGGTATGAAGAATCTGGTCCAGGTCCGAAGATTGGAGTAGGGCGGATTTTTTCCTCATAAAATCCAGCCCGACGGTCGTCAACCGAAAGCGGGCACCTCTGCCCCGCTCATCCCAGAAGGCTTTTTCCAGCTCATACATCAGGCTGTTGGCATAATCCAGGGGAACGGTCTTGTTGTTCATGCTGCTCCTCATAGTAAGATTTCTCCCCATTTTTCCCGGAAAACCAACTCTTGATGGGAAGGCGGGGACGGGGCCGGTGGGCCGAGTCGGGTGTCCGATTGAAATGATGCTGATCACTTTGAATCCTTCCGGAATCCCCAACAGCCCCTTGATACGTTCTTCGTCCCGGATATCGATACAGGGGGCAATGACCCAGCAGGCGCCCAAGCCCAGTGCAGTGACCATCAAGAGCATATTCTCGATGGCAGCAGAGGTATCATAGGGCAAGTCCCAGACATCTTTCTTGCCGCACACAACGATGTTGACCGGCGCATCTGCCAGGAAAGCAGACACCTGGCCCGAGGTCAGTTTCTGAAAGGCGGCTTTTTTCTTCTCTTCATCTTGCAGGCTGGCAAATCGCTCCTGCATTTTCTTGGTGACAAATTCGGCCGTAAAGCGGCGCCCGCTGCCACCGCCGGCAATGGCCCCGATCACTTGCGTGTAGCGTCATCCTTCACAATCACGAAACGCCAGGGTTGGGCGTTTTCGCCGGAAGGCGCCAACCGGGCTGCTTCCAGGATCATATCGAGATCCTGGTCGGATACTGGCTCGGCAGTATACTCCCGGATGCTGCGCCGGTCCTGGATCACTTTCATGGTTGCATCGACCAAATTGTAGGTTTCTGACATCCGTGATCCTCCTGGTTGATATCTTCTTTCCAGGACTACCCTGCTTCCTAAAAACTTAACAGAGGATGGAAACGTGATAAGGGTTTTCTGGGATGCATAGTTCCGTCTAGTGAAATAGAGTTTTATAGAACAATACAAGGATAGGATACCAAACATCAGGACATTTGTCAATCTATTCCTTCGCCAACTTCGCTGTTCATCGAATTGAAAAACCGTAGGAAGATGGCAAAAGCGAAAGGAATTCTCATATCATGAAAACGATTGACATCAAGTGAAACCTGATATATACTTTTGTGAAACATGATTTTACTAGACGGAACATTAAGGACTGAGGTTTCTTAATTAAGGCAAATTTCATCAATAACCCAAACAAGGAGGTTGATAAAAACAACCATTAACAACTTCCCTGAATAATATCAAGCTGAGTTTCAGACCATTCAAAAGTTTAGTTAGCTTACCCAGCATATCCATAGATCAGGAGAATCGCACGATGAAAAAAAACCTTTCTTTACTCTTGGCAATGATCCTCATTGCCACAACCCTCGTCCTGGCCGCCTGCGGAGGCACCCCTACAGAAGAAGCACCAGCAGCCACAGAAGCACCTGCCACTGAAGCACCTGTAGCCGGCCCGGCAGACATCAACGGCACGAAGGTGTGCTACCTGCTCCCGACCCTGGCAAATCCCTTCCTGAACAACCTGGGAACTACCGTCAAGGATATGGCTGCAGCGGATGGCGTGGAAGTGTTTGTCTATGGCGCTGAAGAAGGCGGTGCAACTGCGCAGTACAGCCAGATCGAGAATTGCATTTCGATGGGTGTCAAGGCCATGATCGTCATGGCGCCTGGCTCCATCGAAAATGTGCTTCCGGCCGTTGAGGAAGCACAAAAGCCGGCATCAAGGTGATCGGCGTTCCGCCCGGCGATCTGGAGCCCTTTGATGCGATCATGCACACCGACCAGTACGAAGATGGTACATTAGTGGCCAAGATGGCCTGCGACTTCATCAATGCAAGATATCCGGATGCCGAGAGTGTTGATGTTGTGGTCATGGGCAGCGAGAGCGGCGAAAAGCAAATGAACCTGCGGTATCAGGGTTATCGCACCATCGCCGAAAACTGCCCAAAGGCCAACGTAGTGCAATACGTCGATCTGGTTGGCTGATGGTATACCGGTCGGAGCCTCTGCTGCTGAGACATGCCCTGGCCGCCAATCCGAACATCAAGGTCTTCATTATGCAGTCCAGCGCTCATGCCCAGGGTGCTGCCGAGACCATCAAAGCCCTGCCGAATGTGGACTCTCGCAGATATGCTGTTTTTGCAGGCGATATGGATCCGACCATGATCCCGATCGTCACGAGCTGCAAGGATCCCTACAAGGGTCTGGTGGCGATCGGTGGAACCACCTTGACCAGGAGACCTATGATCTGCTCAAGAAGATCCTGCAGGGCGTGGAATACCCGCAGATCACCAACGATAAGTTGGTGCCGATCCTCTGCGACTTTGCGACACTTCAATAAAGTTCCTGCAGAGGATATTTGAGAAAACGTTGTAAGGAGGGCGAGGCCTTCCTTACAACCCTAAAGAGGCTGTTATAGAGCATGAATTCAAATGTGGATGTTTTCTGTGGCTTCAGAGAGCACCACATTTGAAGTTATGTCTGTAACACCTCTTTAGGATTGTGAGGAGGGCGTCGCCCTCCTCACAACATTATTCTCAAATAGCCTCTGCAGGAACTTTATTGAAGAGTCGCAAAGTCGCAGTGGGTCGGTACCAACTCATCGTTGGTGATCTGCGGGTATTCCACGCCCTGCAGCATCTTCTTGAGCAGAGCATAGGTGTCCTCGGGAAGGTGATCACCACCGATCGCCACAAAGCCCTTGTAGGGATCCTCGGAGCTAGTGACCACCGGGATCACGGTCGGATCCATATCACCTGCAAAAACAGCGTAATCCGCGAAGTCCACACCCGGCAGGGCTTTGATGGTCTCCGCAACACCCTGGGCATGAGCGCTAGACTGCATAATGAAGACCTTAATGTTCGGATTGGCGGCCAGGGCTGTCTGAGCAGCGGAGGTCTCCGATCGGTATGCTATCACCAACCAGATCGACATCTTGCACTACATTAGCCTTTGGGCAGTTTTCGGCGATGGTGCGATAACCCTGGTACCGCAGGTTCATTTGCTTTTCACCGCTCTCGTTGCCTATGACCACAACATCAACACTCTCGGCATCCGGATATCTTGCATTGATGAAGTCGCAAGCCATCTCGGCCACTAAGGTACCATCTTCGTACTGGTCGGTGTGCATGATCGCATCAAAGGGTTCCAGGTCACCGGGCGGAACGCCAATCACCTTGATGCCGGCTTTCTGGGCTTCCTCAACAGCCGGAAGCACATTTTCGATGGAACCAGGCGCCATTACGATCATGGCCTTCACGCCCATCGAAATGCAATTCTCGATCTGGCTGTACTGCGCGGGGCGCCGCCTTCTTCAGCGCCATAGACAAACACTTCTACGCCATCTGCGGCAGCCATATCCTTGACGGTAGTTCCCAGGTTGTTCAGAAAGGGATTTGCCAGGGTCGGGAGCAGGTAGCACACTTTCGTGCCGGTGATCTCTGCCGGACCAGCCGCAGGGGCTTCTGTGGCTGGTACCTCTGTGGCCGCAGGTGCTTCTTCAGTGGGTGTGCCCCCGCATGCAGCCAGGACAAGGGTAGTGGCAATAAGAATCATTGCCAGGAATAAAGAAAATGTGTTTTTGACTCGCGCGATTCTCCTGTATATTGATATTGCTGGGTATACTAACTTACCTTGGTATTGTCTGAAACTCAGCTCGAAATTTTTCGGGATGTTGTTAATGGATTGTTTTTGATTAACCTCCTTGTTCGGGTTATTGATGAGATTCACCTTGTTACAGAAACATCGGCCTTAAGTGTTCCGTCTAGTAAAATATTGTTTCAGAATAGTATAGACTAAGTTTCACCAGATGTCAATCGATTTCACATTGTGGGATGAGAATTCCTGGGGCTTGTGCCAAATCTTCGTGATGGTTTGTCGATTCGTCTTCAGCAGTTAGGATGAATTTATTGACAAATTACCTGATGTTTGGTATCCTAATCTTGTGCTATAGTACAAAACTCTATTTCATTATACGGAACTAGGGCATTCCTCAAAACACAATTGATAAAATTCATCCTCGGGAAGCTATTGAGGCAGCAGTGTTGTCCGGTAAAGATGCTATTAATTGGGAGGATCGCGGATGTCAGAAACCTACAACTTAGTCGAAGCAACGATGAAGGTAATCCAGGACCGGCGAAGTATTCGGGAATATACTGACGAGCCGGTATCCGACCAGGATTTGGACATGATCCTGGAATCGGCCCGCCTGGCGCCCTCAGGCGAGAATGCCCAACCATGGCGTTTCGTGATCGTGAAGGATCCCGCCACACGGAAATTGATAGGAGCCTTAGCTGGGGGAGGCAGTGGGCGCCGCTTCACGGCTGAGTTTGTCACCAAAAAAATGCAGGAACGCTTCTCCAGCTTGCAAGATGAGGAGAAGAAAAAAGCTGCTTTTCAGAAACTAACCTCCGGTCAGGTATCTACCTTTCTGGCTGCAGCTCCGGTCAACATCGTCGTGTGTGGCAGGAAAGATGTATGGGACTTGCCCTACGATACGTCTGCTGCGATTGAGAATATGCTCTTAGTGGTTACTGCCCTGGGCCTGGGAGCTTGCTGGGTAATTGCTCCGTGCATCGATATCCGGGATGAAGAACGCATCAAGAAACTGCTGGAGATTCCGGAAGGAATTAAGGTCATCAGCATTATCTCAATCGGTCACCCAACTCGCCCCCACCGACCCAGGCCTCGTTTGCCCATTCAAGAGTTGGTTTTTCGGGAGAAGTGGGCAGAATCTTACTATGAGGAGCCAGCATGAAGGACACAACCATTCCCCTGGATTATGCCAACAACATGTTGTACGAGCTGGAAAAAGCCTTCTGGGATGAGCGCGGCCGGGGGGCGCGCTTCCGGCTCACGACGGTAGGTGCTGGATTCTTTCGCGAGAATATTCGCCCGTTATTGCAATCTTCCGATCTTGACCACATTCTTCAATCCATTGAGGACGTCTTGCGGCAGCAGGGGATCGCTACCAAGATGAGTTATAGTGCAGAGGAACGCATGCTGCGGGTAAAGGTAGAAGGATGCGTCCATCGCCCGGTTGAAGAGCGCATGCTGGCAAACGGAATTGAGCCCTTCACTTGTTTGCCGATTAACCTGGTGGTATTAGCCATCGAAGAGATTTGGGACCGTCCGGTTGAATTGGCTGAAGTCAAGTTAGAAGAAGGGTACTGCCAGCTCCTCTTAATCCTATTTGACCAGCGGCCGACCCTGGAGTAGGAGCGCGCTATGACGAAGTTGACGACACTGGCTGAAGCGGTGGCCTCAATTCCACCCGGATCGCATGTAGCCCTTTCGGGATTTGCTACTGCACGCTGTGCAATTGCTTTTGCACACGAAATCATCCGCCAGGGGACAAGTCGTCTGACCACTTCCCAGTGTGTCGGAGGCATCGACGCCGATATGTTGGTTGGCGCGGGCGCAGTCGAACGCATTATATACGGGGGTGGCTCGCGCGGTCGATCCGGTCAGCACCAGTGCATCTGCCGCGCCATCGAACAAGGGACCTCGCCACAGAGGAATTCAGCAGCCTTTCTATGACTTTCCGTTACCTGGCCGGGGCGCTGGGTTTACCATTCATCCCCATTCGGTCGCTGAATGGCTCCGATATACTCGATCGATTGCAGCAGCAACCCCTACCTGTTGTAGGCAGGCTTAATGATCCTTTCACCGGTGATGACTGGCTGGTCCTCAAACCTCTCGTGCCGGATGTGGCAGTGATGCAGGTGCAGGTTGCCGATGAGGAAGGCAATGCCTGGATTCTTGGACCACGCTGGGATAATGTAGAACAAGCCAAGGCGAGTAAAAGGACGATCATTATTACTGAACATCTGGTCTCTACCGAAGCGATTCGCCGCGAACCAGAGCGGACCGTTATTCCTGGTTTCAGGGTTTCTCATGTAGTTCATCTGCCCTATTCCGCTCATCCATCATCAGTTTATGGTGTTTACGATTTCGACGAACAACACATGGGTCTTTATGCAGAGGCGTCGAAAACAGCGCAAGGATTCCAAAAATACCTGGATGAGTATGTGAATGGGGTTAAGGACCACTGGGAATATATCGAAAGGGTCGGAGGTTTGAAGCGCATGGCCGAGCTGGATGCCGATCCTGTTTTGGGTTATTGATTTGTAGAGAGGCACGATGGCAGCAGACCTGGAATATTCATCCTTCGAGCTTATGGCGGTAACAGGCGCCCGAGAGTTGAACGATGGCGAGATCGTTGCTGTTGGTTTGGGACTGCCGGTGGTTGCTTCCTTCCTCGCAAAAAGGACCCACGCCCCCCACCTCACCATTCTATTAGAACTCGGGATCGTAGATCCAGAACCGATCGATATCGGTGAGGGTTTATCCGATCCGCGATTCTGGTATCGTGCAAAGGTGCACACCAGTTTTGCTGATACGCTGGGCATGGTGTTACACAGAGGCCTGGTTGATGTGGGTTTTTTGGGCGGCCTGGAGGTGGATGCCTACGGGAATTTGAACACGACTCTGCTTGGCGATCCAAAGGGCAAGTTTCGCCGCTTCACTGGCAGCGGGGGTGGAAACGACCTGGCCTCCTGCGCTCGCCGAACAGTGATTATCATCCGCCACGAAGTGCGCAAGCTCAAGGAAGCCGTCTCCTTCATCACAAGCCCCGGGTATTTGGCAGGATATGGAGAGAGAGAACGAGCAGGCCTGGTGGGAGGCCCGGCACGCGTAATTACCGATAAAGCCGTCTTTGGATTTGATCCAGAGAGCAAGCGGATGAGGTTGGAGGCTATCCACCCCAATACCACGCTTGAGGATGTCCTTTCGAACATGGCTTTCCAACCGATTGTTCCCCCGAATGTTCCTGTAACCGAACCTCCCACTGCAGAGCAGCTGCGTTTGATCCGTGATGAGATTGACCCGGACGGGAAGTATGCGGGAAGTTAGTATGAATCGTTATAACCGGATATTTATTGATAGAGTGAGAGTGGAATAATGGCATATGTAGTTACCGATGTATGTATCCAGTGCGGGGCATGCGCTGTCGGATGTGAAAGCGATGCGATCACCGAAGGGGAGACCCAGTCTCACATCGATATTACCAAATGTGTGGAGTGCGGCACCTGTGAGCGTAATTGTCCGGTTGAAGCCATCATTTGGGTAGATGAAGTTGATGTGGAAGCCTGGCTGGCTTCACAGGCACTTGGTCGTACGTAAAAGAACCCCCATCCAATTGATAGGATCAATTAACAATCAAGGGCGGATGCCTGGCAGGCATTCGCCCTTGATGAAATCGCCTCGCTTATGTTATAGAGCAAGGATATATTCGTAGGCCGAAAGAGCTGCCTTGGCGCCTTCTCCGATGCTGATCAGCACCTGCTCCCCATACGTATCGGTCACGTCGCCGGCTGCGAATATCCCAGGGCGGCTTGTGCGATTGCTGCTATCGACCATGATTTGCTTCTTGTCGTTAAGCTTGATCAGGTTGGATACACAATCGGAATTGGGAGTGAGCCCTAGCTCTACAAAGGTAACGTCCACGGGCAACTCTTTTTCGTCCCCATCTTTGATCGCTACCACGCTGTGGGCGTAAGTCTCGTCACCTTTGATCTCTTTAACCTGATAGCCGCTGAAGATCGTGACGTTACTGGAAGCGACCAGGTTCTTCCCCATCGCTTGATCCAGGCCGGCAGCTGACGGTGTCAGGTAGTAGACCTGGCGGGCATTTCGCGCCAGCTCTAACGCGCTGCGTATGCCTAGGTCTCCGTCACCGACGACAGCCACCGTTCGATCGATAAATAGCGGCGCGTAGGAAACTGCGCTGTAAGCCAACCCCCGCAGGCGATATTTGCTTTCTCCCGGCACATTCAGATGAACGGCCCCGGTGCCTGTGGCGATAATAATCGCTTTGGCTTCATATCGATTGCCTTGCTTTGTCTTGACGGCGAATCCGCCATCAAGCGCCTCTACTTCTTGCCCCAGCTCGGATTTTCGGGCGAATTCAAGGTAATCGATCTGGCTCTTAAACCGGTTGACGATCTCCTCTCCGTTAATCACCTGGTAGCGGTCGAGATTTTCGGGCAAATACATATGGTATCCGGTCTTTCCGCCCAGATCTGGCGAGATGATCAAGACGTCCAATCGTTTTCGGATGGCGTAAACTGCCGCAGTCAATCCGGCAGGCCCCGCTCCGAGTATGATCAAATCATGCATAGGTGTCTCCTTGTGTGGTTGATCTGGTTGTGATGCTGCTCTTACTTCAGGTGTTTGTTCAAAAAGTTCAGGACGAACTGTAAATTTGCTTCGGTTTCAAACTGCGCTCCACCATGTCCTGCCCCATCAATAAGAGTATAAGTGGCGTTCTCGGCGCCGATAGCTGCGGTAAGCGCTTCGGCCAGGTCCTTTCCCTGGACAGGCGGGATGTTGCAATCCGCCGAGCCGTGTTGGATGAGGAAAGGTGCATCCGTGCCGTCGATGTAGTTTGTTGGATTGGTGGTTTTCACTACTTCAGGCACTGTTTGAATAGCTGCACCTACAAGTTGGGATTCCGGCGAATTTGCAGCATTGTGATTCTGGGGGCATCCGGTACCGGCGAATTGCTCATCCATTTTCAGGAAGTCAATGGGACCGAACCAATCCACTACTGCCTGGACGCAGCTCGATTGATCGGCGTTGCCCAGTTCTGGACCCTCTAACTCGGCCACTCCACAGGTTGTGCCGAGCAGCGCCACCAGGTTGCCACCTGCCGAAGCGCCCCAGGCCCCGAATTTCTGCGGATCAAGATTGTAAGCCCCCGCGTTGGCACGCAAGAAGCGCACAGCAGCTTTCGCATCATGTATCTGGGAAGGGTACTTGGATTCTCCACTCAGCCGGTAATTGATGCTTGCCACGGCATAGCCCTCGGCCAGCAGTTGGTCAACACCAGTCAATCCCATGCCATCCGATTTGTCGCCGAACATGAACCCTCCGCCATGCACCATGATCACCACCGGGTAAGGCCCTGAGCCAGTGGTCGGTAGATACAGGTCTAGCTTTTGAGTTGCAGAAATGTCTCCATAGGCCAGGTCTGTGTGTGTCGGTGCCACGGAGACAAAGCTGCTCGAACCGCCAGGACCACCGCCCTGAGGCATGACACCTACAACCGGCTTAGCGGAATCGGTAGACTGTGCAGCCGGTGTGCCGGTTGGGACTGAGCTGGCTTGCTCTGCCACCGGGGTGCTCGCGTTACATCCGGTCAAACCGATAACGGTCAAGGCAGCAAGCAGGGCTGATATGAAGAATTTACCTAATGTCATGAACAAAGCTTTCTCCTTGAAAATATTTGTATTCTGTAAAATGGCCTGATCTGTATGTCAACAGTGACTGACCAAGCAATCAGCTCCCGATTTTCTTGGAGGCGACGCGGCGTCAAGCCAAGGATTGCCTGGCTACCTGGACCGCCTTATCGGTTGGCTTGGGCGCTATGCTGCCTTCGGGCATGCGGATATAGCCGGTTGCCATCGCATCCTGGACCAGGCCACGGGCCCGGGAGATGATGTTTTTGGCATTGGTGTATTCTTGCTCAAAGGAGACATTTGTGATCCGTGCAACACCCTGCTCAATGGCTTTCATTGCGACCGCGGCTGCTTCGCGGGAAGACGTCAACTTCATCCATGGTTGGCATGATGTACTCGGCGCTGAGGCCGTGTTCTTCTGCCAGTTTTGCCATCTCCACTGCCGCGGCGATACACATCTCGTCGGTAATCGTTTTCGCCCGAACATCCAGCGCTCCGCGGAAAATGCCCGGGAACCCCAGGCTGTTATTGACCTGGTTCGGAAAATCGCTCCGCCCGGTTGCCACAATAACCGCACCGGCTTCCTTGGCATCCCAGGGCCACATTTCAGGGATTGGGTTGGCGCAAACAAACACGATTGCGTCCTTGGCCATTTGAACGACCCATTCTTTTTTAATCACATCCGGGCCGTTCTGCGAGAGTGCTACACAAACATCCGCTCCAACCAGCGCTTCAGCGATACCCCCGCTGCGTCCCTCGATATTGGTGGTGTTACATAGTTTCCATTTATCAACATATTCGGCTTTGCGCAAGGCAATATCTGCTCGCTCTTTATTCAGGATGCCTTTGCTGTCCACAATAGTGCAAAGCTCTGGCGTTGCTCCATACGTAAAAATTAAGCGGCTGATGGCCACGTTACTGGCGCCAGCGCCAATGAAGGCAATTTTTACTTCATCGATCTTTTTACCTACCACCTTAAGCGCATTGATCAGGCCTGCCAGGGTGACACAGGCTGTGCCTTGTTGGTCATCATGCCAGACTGGAATCTCGCACTCGGACCGCAGGGTGTCCAAAATGTAAAAGCATTTGGGGTTAGCAATATCTTCCAGGTTAACCCCTCCCAGGCCTGGCTGGAGAAGTTTTACTACTCTAATAATATCTTCGGGGTCTTTGCTGTCTACCATCAGTGGAAAACCATCTACACCACCCAGGTATTTGTACAGCAGTGATTTCCCTTCCATTACCGGCATACCGGCTTTAGGGCCGATATCGCCCAGGCCCAGCACGCGGCTGCCATCCGAGACAACCGCCACGGTATTCCATTTATTTGTGTGTTCGTAAACCATTTCCGGGTTATCGCGGATATCCAGGCACGGCTTAGATACACCTGGCGTGTACCAGATTGCAAAATCATTGAAATCACGAACGCAGCATTTCAGGGTTGTTTCGATCTTGCCTCGATAAAACGGATGGAGCTCCATGGCATCCTGCATCGGCTTATAGGCTTTTGCTTTGAGCTCTTCGATCGTCGGTTGGTGGATCTCTTCGGTCATCGATTTCTCCTCAAAGTCGGATTGCATATCATCAAACAGAGTATTTTGAGTGGCTGCAGGTGAGAATTTATATTGGGCATTCACCTCGGATCATCAAAAGCCCAGGTCGGGATCGGTCAGGTTCAGCTCATTTATCAATCGGCTCAATCCTTTCTGCACACCTGGTGCAATCTCGACACCCTGCTCCATAACATATTGGGTGTTGTAATACTCTTTCTCGCCTGCGGTATAAATGCGTTCCTGATCCGGCGCGGTTTTGGAGCCGCGTAGCTGGCGCATCATATCGCCGGTTATTTGTTTAAACGTCTCCAGTGGGATGAAATGCTCGATATCAATCGCCATGAAGAAATGGCCAATCCGTAAAAAGTGGGGGTTGCCCTGTGCATCCGTATCGTGCAACCCTGAGAGATAGGCCCCATTTTGGAATGCGGCCGAAAAAATTTCCACCATAGTGGCCAGGCCGTAGCCTTTGTGCCCGCCCATCAGCTCGCCTATTCCGCCAATCGGCATTAAAGCAGCCTCATCTTTGTTCATCTGGGCGATCAACGTGCTGGTATCGGTCAGTGCACTCCCATCCGGGCCGACCACCCAACCAGGGGGAATTGGCTTGCCAGCCCGTGAAGCGACTTCAATCTTGCCGCGGGTGACCACCGCCGTCGCCGCATCGAACAGGAATGGGAAAGCCTCGTCTGTTGGGGCGGCAACTGCAATCGGGTTTGTTCCCAACATGGGTATGACACCGAATGTGGGCGCTATCGAAGGGTGTGCATTCGTCATGCTCAGACCTACCATGCCTTCTTGAAGCGCCATGCGGGGGTAGTAGCCGGCTACACCATAATGGCTGGAGTTTCTTACTGCCACAGCGCCGATACCGAACTGCCTGGCTTTCTGCATGGCGATTTCCATTGCATGTTTGCCCACCACCATGCCCATCCCATTGCCACCATCGACTACTGCCGTCGTTGGAGTATCTTTGACCACCGTCCATCGGGTGACAGGCAACTGCAAACCGGTTTTTATGCGCTCGTGGTACATCTTGAGATGCGCTACACCATGCGAAGCGATGCCCCACAAATCGGATGTAATCAGTACATCGGCGATAATCGTGGCGTCTTCTGGGGGGATGCCCATCGCCACCAAAGCTTCTTCCATGAAACTTACCAGTTTTTTGACGGGGACGCGCAGGTTTTCATCTGACATGTGTCTGCTCCTCAAATAAAGATCAGTTGGGGAATATTTTGCCCGGATTTAAGATATTCATCGGGTCAAGGGCACACTTGATTTTCTTTTGAAGTTCGATGGATGTAGAGCCGAGGGCTTTTTCCAGGTAAGGTTGTTTTAGCATGCCTACACCATGCTCACCGGAAAGGGTACCGCCTAACGCCAGAGAGGCTGCGAAGATTTCGCCAACCATCTGTTCGACTTTCGCCCACTGCTCTGGCTGTCTTTTGTCAAATAGGATGTTGGGATGCAGATTCCCGTCCCCGGCATGACCAAAGATCACGATGGGCAATCCGTAGCTGGCACTGATGGCGCGCAGGCGCCGGATGACTTCGGGGATGGCGCTGCGGGGTACGGTGATATCTTCACCCAGCTTATTGGGCGCTTTTCGCGCCAGGGATGGGGAAATCGAGCGGCGAGCTTTCCATAACATTCCTCGTTCTGTCTCAGTTTGCGCTATTTTGACTGCGCGCGCCCCCTTTTCCTGGCAGATCCGATAACAGGTTTCGATCTCTCGCTCTACGGTTTGTTGATCTGCTCCATCCGCCTCGATCAAAAGGGAAGCTTCTACATCTGTCGGTAGCCCGAGGTGCATGGCTTCTTCAATGCAAATGATGGCAGTTTGATCCATCAATTCAAGCGTAGCGGGTACAATGCCGGCTGAAAGCAGCGCGTTAACTGCTTGAGAGGCATCTTCCAGGGAGACAAATTCAGCCAGGGCAGTGCGAGCGTAAAGCGGTTTAGCCACCAGGCGAAGCAATGCCTCGGTGATTAGCCCAAGAGTTCCTTCAGAACCGGTGAATAACGCATTTAGATCGTAACCGGTAACATCTTTGATTGGCTTTCCACCGGTTTTTAATATCCTGCCATCCGCCAGAACAACGGTTAAGCCCAGAACGTAATCACCGGTAACGCCATATTTCAGGCAGCGTGGCCCACCTGCATTGCAGGCGATGTTCCCGCCAATGGTCGAATGGCGGATGCTGGAAGGGTCGGGGGGATAGAAGAGCCCATGCTTTTCGACTTCGTTTTGCAGGTCGCCAGTAACCACCCCTGCCTCCGCCGATACTGTAGCATTAATCGTGTCAATTTCCAGAATGTGGTTCATCCGGCTAAGGCAGAGGACAATCCCGCCCCCCGGGATTGGGATTGAGCCGGCTGCCAATCCGGAACCCATTCCTCGAGGTATCAGTGGGAGGCGTGTCTGTGCTGCCAAGCGCAACTACCTGGCTGACCTGTTCGGTCGTTCCGGGTAATACGACCAAATCCGGCTGCCCTTCTGCAAATGTACCATCGTAGCTGTATACCGCCAGGTCTTCGGGGGTGTATAAAACCGCTTCCTTCCCCACCACTTTGGCCATCGAATCAATCAGCCTGCTATTCATAGGATGCCTCGTAAGCCTCGTCCAGGAGTGTGACAGGGTGCACTACTCGTATTGGTAACTCGCGACGTCGGGCGCCACTTAGTAGCTGCATCTGGCAACCCGGGCACCCGGAAGCGACAACCTGAGCCTGGGTGCCGGCAAGATTCTCCATCTTACGATCCAGGACCCTGGTGGATGTCTCGTAGTGAGTAATGAGCTGGCTTCCGGCCGAGCCGCAGCACCAATCTGCTTCGGGCAGCTCGATGAGCTCTAGTCCATTAATCAGCCCCATGAGGGCACGGGCTGTTGCCATACCTTTTGTGCCCTGCGTAGATGACAGGGGTCATGGTATGTCACGCGTGTTTCCAGGCGTCCCTGGGGTCTTTCAATCGGGATCTCGGCGAGAAATTCGCTTACATCCCGGACCTTGCTACTGAAGGCTGCTGCGCGAGCCGCCCACTGCGCATCATTGCTGAGAAATGTGCCATACTCTTTCAGGGTGGATCCACAGGTGGCGCAATCGGTAACAATGATATCCAGCTGAGATTGTTCGAATAAGGCAATGTTGTGAATGGCTTGACTTTTTACAAGATCAAGGCGGCCGTAGCCACGTGCCGGCATGCCACAACATACGGCATTACGTGGTGTTATGACAGTACAACCGTTGCGCGCCAGAACTCGCACCGCTGCCGCGCTTTCCTCGGAAAAGAGCAAATTCTGTGCGCAGCCCAGGAAGAAACCTACCCGATACCTGGATTCACCACGCGCTTCTGTAACGCCAGGGAGTGTCTGGCGCAAAGGACGTTGCGGGATGCGTGGCAGCATTGCTTCCAGATCTCTTATCTTATTGGGAAGGATGCGATTGAGCCCCAGAGCATAAATTAACCGGCGTATGCCCAACATCTGGTAAAGTCGCAGGGGCAAGACTGCGGCCTCCATTCTGCCCGGGCGAGGAATTATGCCGCTGAATAGCGCCTGTTTCCATAGGGTAGGGTGGAGTTGTTCCTGAACATGGCGCATGGAGAGCGCCAGGTCTGCCGGACGGATGCCTACCGGGCAAAGTTCATTGCAGGCCATGCAAGCAAAGCACCCATACATCTGCTCGATCAAATTGGGGGTTAACTCCAGCTGCCCATCCAAACCTTTGCGTGCCAGGGCGACCCTGCCACGGGGGGAGGCCGTCTCTTTCAAGTATTCACGATAAGTAGGGCAGACGGCCAGGCAAAGCCCGCAACGTATGCAGTTCAGATATGAGCTTTCAGCTGGTTTCTCAATTCCGGTCGTTTGATCCATAAATTCCGCTATCTGTAAGTTATTTACCATTCAAAGGCATCCAGCACAGCTTTTAATTATTCCATCTTCCTGGCGTTCATAAAGGCTAAATGCCTTTTGAGCTTCCCGGATCGCCATGCGGTGGGTCACCCAGGGCTCTAATTCCTCCTGGTATGCAATGTACAAATCCCTCGCCTTTGCTAAATATTCACGCCATTCCGGAGTAACAGTCGCCATCAAGACAGCGTTCTTGCGAAAAAATGTCTCATACTCAATAGAATACACCGGCTGATCTGGGACGCCGAAGGCAACTACCGTGCCCCGTTTTTGTACCAGCTCAAAACAGTGGTTGAGGGTATCCATCTGGTGTCCGACTGCCTCAATTACGATCTCAGGGGGTTCCCACTCGCCAGGGCTCTGCCTGATCCCATGCAAAACCTCAAAACTCCTCATTGGATACACCCTCGAGACGCCCAGCCTTTCCGCGAAGCGACATCGATCTACCCTCGGATCAATGCCAACAATGTGCTCTACACCGCGTTGTTAAGCAACCAGCAGAAAAACAGCCCGGCTGATCCCAGGCCAACCACCGCTACCGTCTTGCCTTCGAGATTCCCTAAACGATCTACCGCATTCATCACCGTTGAAAGTGGCTGGATCAGGCAGCTGGTGTCCCAGGCCCCAATGTTATCTGGCAGAAGTACCGCTCTGGCGGTCTGAGCACAAAATACTCGGCCAGGGCCTGGTTGCCTTCCGGGATAGCTATTACCCACTGGCCAGGTTTGAAGTCCTCTGCGGTGCTCTCGACAACCTGCCCGACACATTCGTGGATTGGGGCTCCAGGCGCCAATGGGTAGTGCGTGGAATGCTTGCTGCCTGTGACGAACGGGATGTCGCTTCCGCACATCGAAACCCAACGCGTGCGGACCAGCAGGCGATCAGAGTTTTCAGGATTCAGGTGTGGGATCGGCGCCTGAACTGGGATGATCGTTTTAGGTTAACGACTTGTAATGCCTTCATTTTTCAGGTTTTCATTTCGTGCCGGCTGGCTGGACTATGGGCAGGGTGAGCATGGCGTGTGGCACGATCAAAACATCGCTCGCCGCACCTGTCTCCTGACCCGCAAGCGCCAGGGCCTCATCCATCGTGGCTGCCGGGATCATTTTGCAGTCTGCTACCAGGTCTGGATATTCACTGCCAACAATCACCAC
>CAVUTH010000007.1:0-1136096 GCA_963744375.1 uncultured Chloroflexia bacterium
GAAGGATATTGTTATTGAATAGCGGGTAGGGCGGGGGAAATATCAGGATAATGTTGACAATCTAAATCCACAAATGCTATACTTGGGCAACCGTTTTCAATCCAACAGTTCCCACCCACAGTTCCCCAAGGAGGAAACCATGCAACACCTTATGTCTCGACGAGCCGCCATCCTGGTAGTGCTCGTACTTTCGCTTCTATTGGTTCCGGTGGCTTCGGCCGATCCGGGATTTTTTAACCGGCGAACCGGCTATGCTGACCCCGGTAGCTCTGGGAGCCAGCGTCAAACCGATCATGACAGTCGGTGAGATGCTGCCCAACGGCTATCGATTTGAGACTCTGCCGGATGGGATTGGCCTGGTGCCGAATGGTAATGGCACGCTGGACGTCTTCGTGGCTCACGAAGCTTCGCTGGTACCTTTCCCGGCGGTGGGTACTGTCCCGTACGGCCAATCAGATTTCACCAATGCAGAAATCTCCCAGTTGCGACTGCACCAGGGCACTGGGGGCGTGCTGCAAGCATGGAAGCCTCTCACCAGCGATGCCAACTACCAGCGCTTCTGTTCGGCTTTTGTGGCGAGTAAAGAGCACGGCTTCCAACACCCGGTATTCTTTGCTAATGAAGAGGCCACCGATTTTGTCTCGCCGCCTCCGCTGGCTGCCTGGCCTCCCGACCCGACCAACCAGCGTCAGGCCGGCCTGGTGGTGGTACTGGATACCAAAACCGGGAAGTATCATTCCATCCCGGGTATGGGCCGCCTGAATCACGAGAATACCATTGTTGTGCCCGGTGGTTGGCAGGATGTGGTGGCGCTGACCGGCGACGATACCTTCTCGGCCCCTTCAGCCCAGCTGTACCTGTATAAGGCCGCCTCGGCGAAAGACTTGCTGGCCGATAACGGTGGATTATATGCCTTTGTTTCGGATGACCCGGCAATCAACGATTATGGCGACCTGGCTGGCCCAGCCAGCGTAAGCGGACATTTCATCCCTGTGCCACGCGACATCGCCCTGGGCGACCAAACCTCGCTGGAGAACTGGTCGAACGCCAATAATGTTTTCCAGTTCATCCGTATCGAGGATATGGCCTACGACAAGAACGATGCCCGCACGATCTACATCGCTGATACCGGTGAGCCGCGCGCCATCCCCGACCCGGCAACCGGCCGCCTGCGCCGCGGCTCAAGCAGCACGCAGGGGCCTTACATGAACGGTCGCATCTTCAAGCTGGTGATGAATGCATCCGATCCGCTTGCGGTGGACAGTCTGTCGATCCTGATTGACGCCGACCTGGGGGGCTATAATAACCCCAACGTTCTGCACCAGCCGGATAACATTGACACCAGCCTGGGCAGCCTGATGATTCAGGAAGATCCCGGCAGCCATAATGGCCAACGTGCGGCATTCCCGAATGCTACCAGCGCCCGCGTGTGGCGTTATGACCTGGCCACCGGCGACCTCACCGTGGTTGCTGAAGTGGACCAAAGCCTGACCCCGGCCTCACCAAGAGGCGCCTGGGAATTGAGCGGTATTGTGGACGCCTCGGCTTTCTTCGGGCCGGGTGCCTGGCTGCTCACCGTCCAGGCTCACACGTTGTGGATTGAGAGCGAGCTGCGCTCTATTACCGATACCACGCGCAACCCACCGGTCACCGGCGATGTTATGTTCAAGCGAGAGGGCGGGCAGCTATTGCTGCTCATGGTTCCAGGTTCTTAACCCCCCGTAACCCCTCCTGTCCCTGAGACGATGCCTGCCAGGCGCAACCTTCACGCCTGGCAGGTTTTTTATACTTTGGCTACCTCGGGTTTTCCTTCCGGAATCATTTTTGCGGCCGGATTGCCATCCTGGCCAGGCGGTCGACGCGCTGGTTGTCACGGTCCGAGGCGTGGCCGCGCACCCAATGCCAGCGGATTTCGTGGGATTGCATGGCTTGATCCAAATCCTGCCACAGATCGGCGTTGGCCAGCTCGCCATCTTTGCGGCGCCAGCCACGCCTGCGCCAACCGGGCAGCCATTCGGTGATGCCGCGCTTCAGGTATTCCGAGTCGGTGAACAGCTCGACCTGGCAGGGTTGGCGCAGCGAGCGCAGAGCCTGGATGGCGGCGGTTAGCTCCATGCGGTTGTTTGTCGTATCGGAGGCGTGACCGGTGATCTCTTTAATATGTTCGCCGGAACGCAGCAAAGCCGCCCACCCGCCCGGTCCCGGATTGGGATCGCAGGCGCCGTCGGTGTAAATAGTCACCTGCGGCTTATCGTTCATGGGGTGGGGGTCACTGCGCCGCTGCCCAGGAAACGGTCGGTGAGCGGCGAGATCGACAGGTCATCGGCGGTATCATCCAGCAGGCGCGCCAGGTCCGGCACCCGGTCGATGGTGAAGTAGTCGCGGAAGAGTTGTGTGGCAGCGTCGCTTAGCGCCCAGCGCACCAGGTCCCAGGAAGGCAGCGCCGGCTCGGGACGCGCTTCAGAGAGCAGGTCGACTGCTGCGGTCCATTGCGGGTTGGCGGCGGCGTAATCCTGCAAGGCTTCCCTTGCTGCCTGGCTGAGCGGCAGCATCCCATTGGAGGCTATCAGGCGGGCCTGGTTCTCGGGCTGCAAGAGCCACTTCAGGAACAGCCAGGCTGCCAGCTGCCGTTCCGGGGTGGAAGGCGTAACCACAAACGATGGGCCATATACATTCACCACCGGCTCACCGGAAGGGGATGGGAAGGGCAAGACAGTCCACTGGTCAGCGTTCCCCTGCCGCTGGAATGCCGCAGCCTGGTAAGGCAAGCCGGATAGGCTGCCCACTGACAGCAGTCCATCCCGCGCGGAAAATTCCTCCTCCGGTGGCTGGTCGGCCGAAATCCAGGCACAGCCGCGATCGTACAGCCCGCGCAAGAATGTGAATGCCGCCTCGGTCTGCCGGGTGTCAAAGTTATAAGTTCCCTGGCTGTCTCCCGAGGCCAGGATATTGCTGCCGAAGGCGTAAAGCCAGCTCAGCATGGACGGGTGTTCGGTGGAGATGATCCAGCCGCCCAGGGCGTCGTTCTGCAGGTTGTCGTCCTGCAGCTTGGTAGCCGCGGCTGCACAGGCCTGTTCGCGAAACTCATCGGGGGTGGCGGGAGGATTGGTAAAGCCCAGCTCGCGCCCCCAGGTCTGGTTGTAGTACAGCAAGGAGGCAAAACGCTGAGCGGGTAGGCCTAAACGACGCCCCTCATAGCGGTCCTGCTCCCAGATGACGGGGTAAAAGGCAGCCTGCTCTTCTGCCGGCATGCCCCACAGTGGATCATCGACATAGTCATTCAAGTCCACCAGGCCTTGGGCCTGGTCCCAGGCGATAGCGCGGGGCAGGTAAGCCGGCAGGATATCGGGCCAGTTGCCTTCCTCCAGTACTTCAGCTCTGGAATACAGCTCGCCCAGGTTGCCCTGGTATTCGGCTTTGACCTGGATGCCCCACTCATTGGAATCGTTGAAGGTATCCACCAGGCCGTGCAGGATACCCAGGGAAGGGCCGGACCAATTGTGCCAGAAGGAGATTTCAGTGCCGGAAAGGTCGGCCGGATCCACGCCGAGCGGGTTGGCGGGCGTGGGGGTAAGCGGGACTGCGGTTGGCTGCGGGGTGTCTCGCTGGCCGGGGGTTGAGGATGGTTGCGCATCCAGCGGCGGTGTTTCGAGCACGGTGGAGGCCGTGGCTGCCGGGGTGCGGCCGGGGCGAGGTAAGCCCGGTTGGGGCTCACGGGTAAACTGCGGTACGGCCGGCTGGCAGGCACTCAGAAGCAGGGCTAGCAGCAGGGCAGCCAGGATGCAAGCCGAAAATGAGGGATGACTGGTGTGGGGATTTTTCGTCATTGTAGAAAACAGGTGTATAGTTTATCACTTTTTTGGACTACTCCAGTACAATTAGGTCATGACCGACCTGACCCAAACCCTGTTACCAAGACTGCGCGCCCACCGGTTGCCCGGCCTGGATCTGGGCGGCGAGCTGATCTACCCAAACTATGACGGCTTCTCGATCCTGAACCTGCCTGCCAGCCTTTGCCGCTGGCTTGGCGTCCCGCCTCCGGATGGGGCGCTGCCCCTGGCAGCGGAGATTATGTCCCCGCTGGGAGACGATTTCCGCTGTGTTGTGTTTGTGCTGATGGATGCTTTGGCGTTGCACCGGCTGCAGCGCTGGATGGCCGGCACCTTCTGGGAAAGCCTGGCTGTGGATGGCCTGCTGGCGCCGCTGACTTCGGTGACGCCCAGCACCACTTCGGTTGCCCTCACCAGCCTGTGGACGGGACGCAGCCCGGCACAGCATGGCATCACCGGCTACGAAATGTGGTTGAAGGAGTATGGCATTGTTGCTAACACCATTCTGCACACTCCCATTGCCTATGATGGCGATGTGGGCAGCCTGGCAAGAGCTGGCTTTGAGCCTGAAAAATTCCTTGGCCAGGCGACCCTGGGTATGCACCTGGCAGCCCATGGTGTGCAAACATACGCTTTCCAGCATACCAGCATCGCCAATTCAGGTCTGACCAGGATGTTCTTCCAGCAAGTGACGGTGCGTTCGTTCAATACGCCGGCCGATCTGTGGATCAACCTGCGCTACCAGGTGGAGAAAGCGACCCCTACCGCAAAGAACGCTGCTGGGGTCCGCTCCGGGCGCATGCTGGCAGCGGTTTATTGGAGCATGGTGGATGGCTTTTCTCACCGCTATGGCCCGGACGATGAGCGTACCGAAGCGGAGTTTGCCCAATTTGGCCAGGCTTTCGAGCGCTTGTTCTTGCAGCGCCTCAGCCAGGCTGCCCGGCGTGATACGCTGGTGGTCCTGACGGCCGATCACGGGCAGATTGCTACCCGTCCCGATCCGCATTACGATTTGCGCAATCACCCCGGCCTGGCGCGCCGCCTGCACATCTTGCCGACTGGCGAGCATCGCCTGGCGTATCTGTATGTGCGACCGGGGCAGGTGGAGGCGGTGAGGGAGTATGTCGAACGCACCTGGCCTAACCAGTTTTTTATCCTGGAGTCAGGTTATGCCATCGAAGCCGGCCTGTTCGGGCCGGGTAAAATTCACCCTCGTCTGTTTGAGCGGGTGGGCGACCTGATTTTGGTTGCCAGGGGCAACGCTTACCTGTGGTGGGCGGATAAAGAGGATCAACTCCTCGGCCGGCATGGTGGTCTGCACCCGGAAGAAATGCTCGTGCCGTTTATTGGTGCCAGGATTTAATCGCTTAGCTGGGGGGCAGGTAATCGTGGGGGTTAACTTTGGTGCCGTTGTACATCATTTCGTAATGCAGGTGAGCCCCGGCAGAGTTGCCTGTGTTGCCAATGGCGCCGATCGTGTTGGTTTGGTAGACGCTCTGCCCGCAAACGACGTTGATTGCGCTCAGATGGGCATACTGGGTCTGCCAGCCGTTGCCGTGGTTGATCACCACCATGTTGCCGTAACCCCAATTGTTCCAACCGGCGAAAACCACGACCCCGTTATCGGCGGCATAGACCGGGTCCCCGGCATCGCCATCGATATCGATGCCGGAATGATTGGCGTTGGGGGTGTAGTCGAAGCCGGAGAGAAAGTGGTTGTTAGCCGGCCAGATAAAGACCCCGGCGCCGATAGCTCCCTGGACGGCGGAACCGCAGGCGCCATCCCCCAGCACCGTGGCGACACTCGGGTTGTCGAGCGGAATTACGGGCATGCTCCAGGTGACAAACTCACGCTTGCCATCCGGGATGATGACCATAGTACCCGGCTCGATGCTCGGGTTGGAAAAATCCCCAACCGCTTCGGCGTCCAGGTTGTTGCCGGGCCAATCTATGATTGCTTCAGGGTCAACGTTAAAGAACTTTGCCACGCCGTTCAATCCGTCGCCCGTAGACCAGCGATGCAGCGCCCCGTCCACCGGCAGGATGTTCAGCTCCTGATCGGGTTTGAGGTTGTGGGGGTTATCGCCTAATACGAACTGGTTGCCCCACAAAATAGTTTCTGGCTTCAGGCCGAATTTGTCGGCAATTCCGAAAACCGTATCACCCGGCTTGACTGTATAGGTGACCAGGTCGACGCGAGGGCGAGAGGGACATCCGTGTGCAGGCGTGCCCGGCGGGTAACTCCGTTGGATGCTGGCTGCTCTGCCAGCTGAATGGAGGCTTTGGGAGCGGCTTCTTGTGGTGTGGGTGTGGGGAGGTTGGCAGCCAGAGCAGACGTCTGGGGCTGGCCGGAAATTTGCGCCTGGTTGTAGAACTCGCGCAGCCCCCAGGCGACGATCAGGATTAATGCCACCAATAAAACATGCGTACCCAGGCGGAGGGCTGTCTCTGCCAGACCGGCTTGAGACAGACTCTGCCACAATATAAACCAGCGGCTCTTTTGTAAAGGCGTGCTTTCCTCGGCAGGTAAATCACCGGGAAGATTATCATCGGTCATGCAAAATCTCCAAGCAAAGTGATCATAACACCTCGCCAGAGAATCGTCAACCGACCCCCACGCCGCTTGCCTGCAACGATTAGGCGCGATGTGCGCCCGCAGCGCCAGGGGCTTTGCCTGAGGGCGATAGTCTGTGGGCAGACTGCAGACCTATTTATGGGATCGACAACTTCTCGACAGCGGAGCGGGCGGCATCTTCTGGAGTTGCCTGGCCAGTGAGTACCTGCAGGGTGGCTTGCTGTAAGACAGGCCCAAGCTCGGTGAGCACTTCGATGGGCGGATAAAGCCGGGAGGATTGCAGGATGGGCTGGAGCTGAGACTGCCAGCTGAAACCTTCCCTGTCCGCCGGGTTCTGCCAGCCCTCCAGGGCACTGGGACGCGGCGGCAGGTAGCCGGCCGCCTGGGTCCAGCGCGCCAGGAAGCGGCTCTCGGTGAGGAACTCGGCCAGGCGGGTGGAAAGCTCGTGGTGTGAGCTGTGAGTATTGCCCAGGGCCCATACCCAACCGGTAGCCAGGGTCAATGGCTCGTTCGTGGACTCTGGCGAGGGAGGGACGGGCAGGGTCGCAGCAGCCAGGGTTGCATCCCCCGCTTCGGCCGGATCAGACGAACTGGCAAGTGCTTCGCTGGCGGCCGGCAGGTACTGCGATGCCCAGACGGCTGCCTGGTCGCCCTTCCCTTCCTGGAAGGCTTGCCAGGCGTCGGCAGGCGCCTGAAGCTCGGCCACCCAGCCGGGCACTACCTCCGCCTGTGAGGCCTGGAGGAGAAAGGCAAGCACAGAGGTCAATATTTCGCCATCTAAGGTCGGGCGCCCCTGCTCGTCGCTGGTGCGCCCGCCTGCAGCCAGGTATTGGCTCAGAGTAAATAGGGCATGCGGGTCAGCGGCAGAAAAGATCATCGGTTGCTGCCCTTCCAGCAGGGCCGTCCAATTGGCAGCCGGGGTTGGCACCACAGCTGGGCGGTATGCCCGCAGCAGTGCATCTCCGGCAAAGGGCATGCCAAACTGGATCGTCTGCAGGTTGGCCAGCTGGCGGGCATATTCATACCAATCAGGGTCGCTCATGGCGATGGTCAGACCGTCGTACGGCTGGAGCAGGCCTTTTAGGGCGGAAGCCTGTAAGGTGTCCTGAGGCAGGGCAATTAAATCCGGGCGGGCTTCAGGGGCGGCGGCATTGGCGGCCGCGAGCGAGTCGTACAACCCGCCAGGCCCTGACTCGGCTTTGACCCGCACATCGATCTCCACCCCCGGCATGCGGCTGGTGAATTCCAGCAAGCGCTGTTTGAGCAGGTCGCCGGCCGGGGTGCCAGAGTTGGGGTCGAACTGCGGCGGTACCCAGACGGTGAGCACATCCGGCCCGGTGTCGGCGGCTGCCGGCTGCCCGGAGCTGGTGGCATCTACAGCCGGCGACTGGGTGGCGGGCGACGAGGTAGGCAGAACCTCCGGCGTGGGGCTCCCTCCCGGGATGGGCAGCGCCGAGCAGGCTGCCAGCAGGGCAGCCAACCCAATCAGAAGCCATAGCCTTGCGTTGGCCGGAGCTAAAAAGCGGGTCATTCTAAACCGACGGGTTGGCTGAGCAAGGCGATCAGCAGCCGCACGGCATGCTGTACGTCGTTGAAATCGACCATCTCGGAAGGCGAGTGGACGTAGCGGCAGGGAATAGACAGGCAGCCGGCCGGTACGCCGGCACGCGTGAGCTGGATGGCACGGGCATCTGTTCCGCCCATTTCCAACACCTCCAACTGGTAAGGAATCTCCGCTTGGCGGGCAGTCTTGATCATCCAGGCCACCACGCGCGGGTCGGAGATCATGCCCGCATCACGCACCTTGATGGCAGGGCCTTTGCCCAGGTGGACATCCATTTTCGTGCCTTTGGGAGTGTCCCCGTTGCTGGTGACATCCACCGCCAGGCCTAAGTCTGGGTCGAGCCCATAGGCTGCCGTAGTGGCGCCGCGGATGCCAACCTCTTCCTGCACGCTGAAGACAAAATCGATTTCGTGGGGTGAGGATTTCAGGCCGCGTAAAGTCTCGATCAGCACAGCCACCCCGATGCGATCGTCCATAGCCTTAGAAACCAGGCGCGAGCCCAGGTCAATGAAGGGGCGCTCGAAGGCGGCTACATCTCCCACCTTAACCGGGCAATCATCCCGGCTGGAGGCGCCCAGGTCAATGAACAGCTGGTCGATAGCCGGCCCTTTGCCGGGATCGTCGAGCTTCTCCACGCCGATCACGCCGCGTGCCCCATTCAAGAAGCGCACCCGTCCGCCCGGGCAGTTTTGCGCACGCACTCCGCCCAGCGGCATGAAGCGCGCAAAACCGGCCTGGTCGATGTGGGTGACCATCAGGCCAATCTCGTCCATGTGGGCGGCCAGCATGATCTTCAGGCCATTAGCTTCAGCCTTTCCTTTGCGGGCAAACAGGTTGCCCAGGTTATCGACCCATACCTGGTCGGCGAGAGGCTCCACCTGGCTGCGCACCAGGCTGCGCAGGTTTGTTTCATAGCCCGAAGGGCCGTCGGTTTCAACAAGTTTCTGGATCAATGCTTTCATGAATTCTCCTTGGTCAGCGCTCGAGGGCGAAAAGATCCGGGCTCAGGCGGGAAAGAGCGTGATAGATCAGGGCGAACGTGTTCTTCCAGTCGTCCAGGCGGGCAATGCCGGCGGCGGTGTGCAGGTAGCGGCCGGGCACTGAAAGAGAGATGCTGGGGATACCCAGGCGCTGCTTATGAATGGCTCCGGCGTCGGTGCCGCCGCCTCCGGGCTGGCGCAGCTGGTAGGGAATGCCCAGGGCTTCAGCGGTCTGCACCAGGTGGCGCGCCAGGCGCGGGTCGGAAAGGGTGGATGAATCTGCCAGGTAAATTGCCGGGCCGGCCCCCAGGCGGGTGTTGTAGCGTGTGTTTTCGATGCGCCCTTCATCTGTCTCCCAGGGCGGCAGGTCGTTCGCCGGGGTGCAGTCCAGGGCAAAGGCCACCTGGGGATCGAAGTTATAGGCCGCCACCCTGGCCCCTCGCAGGCCGACTTCCTCCTGCACAGTAAAGGCTGCCAGCAGGTCGATGTTTGGCGGTGGTTGCTGCACCAGCGTGATCAAAGAAGCTACGCCGAAGCGATCGTCCAGGGCCTTAGCCCGCAGGCTGGGGCCAAGCCGGGCGAATTGGGTGGCAAAGGTCGCTCGATCGCCGATATGTGCTTTGCCGCCGTTGCCCGGGCCGACATCGATGCGCAGGCTTTCCAGAGTGATCTTCTGGGTAAGCTCATCGCGGGTTGTCAGGTGGATCGGGCGGGCGCCGATCACCCCCGGCACGTGACCTTTACCGATAGTTACCGGCTTACCCACCAGCTGCGCGGCGTCCAGGCCGCCGACGGTGTCGAAACGGAAGATACCCTCGCCCTCGTCGTCGGTAAGCATGAAGCCCACCTCATCCATATGCGCCGCCAGCATAACTCGTAGGCGAGCTTGTCCCGCGGTGCTTTTGCGCGGGATCGTCTCTCCCTGCCCGGTTTTACTTACCAGCACATTGCCTAACGCATCGACGGTCACGAATCCGGCATGCAGGCGGACTTCTTCAAGCACGATCTTGCGGACTTCTCCCTCGTCACCTGATACGGCGCAGGCGTTGCACAGTCGTTCTAAAAGCGCCAGCTGCGCTTCACCGATCTCTGGCGGTGCGGGGGTGTCCAGTTCCTGATCAGGCATCATAGAGTCGAATCCTTTCATTCCTGGCGTCTGGTTGGCGCTCACCAGGCCAGCTTTTCTATAAATTTATCGTCGAGCTGCGCGGCGAACTCGGCCAGCAGGCGCCCGGCACGGCGGATGTCCTTTAGCGAGACCATTTCGACCGGCGTGTGCATGTAGCGCAGCGGGATGCTGACCACCATGGTGGGCAAGCCTTCGGCAACTACCTGCATGGCATAGGCATCGGTCCCTGAGTGATGCGGCATGGCTTCCAGTTTATAGGGGATTTCCAGGCGCTCAGCCAGCTCTTTGAAAGCATTAAACAGAGCCGGGTGAATGTTAGGACCCCAGCCCAAAGTTATGCCGCCGCCCAGAGGGAACGTTTTGTAAGATGGGCTGCCGGGGCCGGCGCCGAAGGTAACATCAATGGCGACAGCCAAGGCCGGTCGCAGGGCAAAAGCCGAGGTGAGTGCGCCGCCCAGAGTCTCTTCCTCCTGGGTGGAGGCGACCGCCCACAAATCCCACTGCAGGCTGCGACCCTGCAGCAGCTCCAGGCAATGCGTCACTGCCGCCACCGAGGCCCGATTGTCCAGCGAGTGGCCGGCCAGCAGGTCGTCACTCAGCTCGATGGGCGGCTGGGCGAAGGAGACCAGGTCGCCCACCTGCACCTCCTGGGTTGCCTGCTCCGGTAAGAGCCCAATATCCACCAGCAGGTTCTCCAGCGGCGCGGTCTTGCCGCTGACTTCCGGCGGCAGCAGGTGGGAGGGCGGCTGCACCACCACGCCGGGGAAATCCTGCCGCCCGTGGACGGTGACCAGCTGCCCGGGCAGGACACGCGGGTCCAGTCCTCCGATTTCGGTGACGCGCAGCAGGCCGTCGCTATGGCCGGTCACCATCATGCCGATGGCATCCATGTGCGCGGCGAGCAGCAGGCTGGGCCGCGGTTCAGGGCCGCTCCCTCGCTTTAGGCCGTGCAGGCTGCCCAGGCGGCTGGTGGCCGTCTCATCCACCAGCGGCTGCCAGGCTGCCTCGATCAAGCGGCGCACCGGGGCTTCGTGACCGGAGAGCCCGGAAGTAGAAATCAATGTCTTCAGGAAGGATTGCAGATCAGCCATAAGTTTCCATTTTTTACTTAGCGCTGCTTCAGGGATACGGCGTTGGGAGAGTGGTCTCCGTTGGTGCAGGAGTAGATGAAGGCGTATCGCTGGGCGGCGGGGGCGGGGCGGTAGGCGTTGCGGTAAAAGTAGGCGTGGCGCTCGGGGTGGGGGAGGTTGCCTTTACCGTTGCCGTGGCGGTTGGCGAGGCAGTGCCGGTGGGGGTGAAGATATAGGTGAATGTAGGCAGCAGGGTCGGTGTTTCGGTGGCCGGTAGTGTGATTACAGGTGCGCTGGCTGCCAGGCTGGCGGTAGCAGTGGGGCGTGATTCTCCTCCGCCGCTGTCCACCAGGTTGACGATCAGCAGCCCGATGCAGTAGCAAGGCAGCGTGGCCAGGATGATTCCAACCAACACTTTGCGAACCTGATTGCGTTTTCCTCGCCCGGCGCTCATAAGGGTTATCCGAAGCATAGATGATAACACCAGGCTGGCGGCATGGCAAGTAGGAGGGCATGGGGTAAAATTAGCCCATGACGTGGATCTATCTCTCTCCGCACCTGGATGATGTGGCTTTTTCATGCGGCGGCCTGGTATGGCAGCAGGCGCAGGCGCACATGCCGGTCGAAATCTGGACGATCTGCGCCGGCGACCCGCCCGATCAGCCGCTTTCGGCTTTTGCCCGGGAGCTGCACGATCGCTGGGAAGGGGGCTCGCAGGCTGTCGCCTGGCGCCGCAGTGAAGATATGGCTGCCTGCAGGCAGCTATCTGCCGCTTACCGCCACTTTTCCTACCTGGACTGCATCTACCGCAGCCACCCACAAACTTCAGCGCACCTGTACCCCGATCGGGATGCCATTTTTGGGGCGCTTAACCCGGCCGAAGAAGGGCTGGTACAGGCGCTGGCGGATGATTTGCTTGTTCATCTACCGCAGGCGGCGACAGTGGTCTGCCCGCTGGCCATTGGCGGGCATGTTGACCACCAGCTGCTGCGTAAAGCCGCACAGCGCCTGCCAGGGCCGCAGTGGTACTACGCCGATTTTCCCTATGCCCGGTATGCTGCCGGCGAGCTGGCTGACCTGGAGGTTGCCGGCTGGGAGCGATGTACTTTTCCCATCTCGCCTGCTGGCATGCAAGCCTGGTCCGCAGCGATAGCAGCCCATGCCTCCCAGGTCAGCTCCTTCTGGCCCGATTTAAACACCATGCGGGATGATTTGCAGGCCTACAGCCGGCTTTATGGGGGCATCCCGCTGTGGAAAGCGCCTTCCAATGGGCTCTGAGAGCTTCCCATGAGCAGTATTTGCCTGGATTCGCTTGCGAAAACTTGCGATTCGTCTAAATCTATGCTAAAATCTGGTTCGCATTTGTGGCGATTTGTTCAAACATCTATAGTTGCCACGTTAAATCGCTCCGTTGGGAGTGGTTTTATTTTGTTAACACGAACTAAGGGAAAACCATGCCACCTTCATTTTTAACTCGGTCGGGATACGAGCAACTGAAGCAAGATCTGGAACACCTGCGCACGGTTAAGCGACAGGAGGTCGCGGAACGGCTGCATGAAGCGATCGAGGGCGGCGAGCTGATTGAAGATGCCGAGTATGAGGCTGCTAAAAACGAGCAGGCCTTTGTTGAAGGGCGCATCCAGGAGCTGGAGATGCTGCTGGCTAACGCTCGCATCATCGAAGAAGCGCACGGTAAGATGGACATCGTCCAGGTGGCCGCCACCGTGACCGTCCAGGAGGAAGGTCTGGAGCCGGAGGAGTACACCATTGTCGGGCCGGCCGAGGCCAATCCGCGTAAAGGGCGCATCTCCAACGAATCGCCGCTAGGCCGGGCGCTGCTGGACCACAAAGCCGGTGATCGCGTGCGCGTGGACGCGCCAGGCGGCTCGTTCTTTGTCACCATTTTGAAGGTGGAATGATCCGGGGCTAACCAACCAGCCCCGCGCAAGCCTGTCCTGCGCGGGGTTTTTATTTTCTTTGCGAGGAAGCATTTATGACCACCAACTACACCAGCCTGGAATTAGTTCGCCTTGAAAAAATCGAGCGCCTGCGCGCCCAGGGGATCGAGCCTTACCCCACCCAGGCCGAGCGCACCCATACCAGCCAGGAAGTCATCCAAAGCTTCGAAGCCGCCGAAGCTGCCGGGCAGACCGCGCCTATCACTGCCACCCTGGTGGGCCGGCTGCGCTCGATGCGCCCGATGGGCAAGCTTACCTTTGCCCATATCGAAGACGGCCACGGCCGGGTGCAGCTCTTCCTGCGCGCCAATGACCTGGGCGAGGAGCAGTTGGAGCTCTTCAACCGCGAGTTCGACCTGGGCGATTTCGTCCAGGCCAGCGGCGAGATGTTCCGCACCCGTACCGGAGAGGCCACCCTCAAGGTGAGCAGCTTCAAGATGCTCGCCAAGGCGGTCACGCCCCTGCCGGCCGCCAAGGACGAAATGGTAGATGGACAGGTGGTGCGCCACATGACCCTCTCCGAGCCGGAGCTGCGTTACCGCCAGCGCTACGCCGACCTGGCGATCAACCCCGAGGTGCGCCAGATCTTCCGCACACGCACTGCCATCGTGCGCGCCCTGCAGGAATTCCTGGACAACAACGACTTTATCGAGGTCGAAACGCCCATCCTGCAGCCGATTTATGGCGGGGCGGCTGCCAGGCCCTTCACCACCTTCCACAACCAGCTCAAGCAGGAGCTTTACCTGCGCATCTCCTTCGAGCTGTACCTTAAGCGCCTGCTGGTGGGTGGTCTGGAGCGGGTCTACGAGATCGGGCGTGACTTTCGCAATGAAGGCGTCGACCGCACCCACAACCCCGAGTTCACCCAGCTGGAGTTTTACATGGCCTATGCCGACTACCAGCAGGTGATGGACCTCACCGAGCGCATGATCGTTTACGCCGCCGATAAGGTGCTTGGCCGGCGCACCCTTACCTACCAGGATCACGAGATCAGCCTGGAGCCGCCGTGGAGCCGCATCGAGCTCAGCGAAGGCCTGCTTGAGCTGACCGGCATCGATATCCATGCCCATCCCACTGCCGAAAGCCTGGCCGGCGCCATGCGCCTCAAAGGCATCGATGCCGACCCGAGGGCCACGCGCGGCAAGCTGATCGATCACCTGCTGGGCGAGCACCTCGAGCCCAGCCTGATCCAGCCGGCTTTTGTTTATGATTACCCGCGCGACATCTCGCCGCTGGCCAAGAACAAGCCGGGCAGCCCGGGGACCGTCGAGCGCTTCGAAGGCTTCATTGCCGGCATGGAGCTGTGCAACGCCTTCACCGAGCTTAACGACCCTCAGGATCAGGAAGAGCGCTTTCTGGAAATGGGGCGCGATTACACCGCCGACGACGAAGAGCGCCACCCGATGGACGAGGATTACCTGCGCGCCATGCGCTACGGCATGCCCCCCAACGGCGGCTTCGGCATGGGCATCGACCGCCTGACCATGCTATTCACCGGTATTCCCAACATCCGTGAGGTGATCCTCTTTCCGCATTTGCGCAAGACGGAAGAATAATATCGCGTTGTAGGGGCGGGTCTCAGACCCGCCCCTACAGACCCGCCCCTACAGACCCGCATTGTCTTGACATTCTTTCCCCGCGGTATAATCCAGCTTACATTAACGACCTGCACAGAGACAAGTAACTCCCATCCCTTTCAGAGAGCCGCCGGGTAGTGCGAGGCGGCAGGTGCCGGGAGCTAAATCCCCTCTGTCCGCCTTAACCGGCAGGTCGACCTCGCAGGGTACGGGAAATCCCCGTGCGTAAGAGGACCGGGTTCGCCCGTTAGCGCGAAAGCAAGGCCGTCTCGAACAGGAAACCCACCGGGAGGTATTCCACGAGCGGCAAAAGCAGGTGGCACCACGAGCGCCCCTCTCGTCCTGCATGCGGAGAGGGGCGTTATCTATTTTTTTGGATGGAGGTGCACCATGTTAGACATCAATATCATTCGTGACAAACCCGAGCTGGTACGCCAGGCCTTGCTGGACCGCCAGATGGACGCCGACCCGGTCGACCGCGTCCTGGCGCTGGACGAGCAGCGCCGTTCCCTGATCGTCCAGACCGAGCAGCTCAAGGCCGAGCGCAACACGGTCTCGAAAGAGATCGGCCAGATGAAGGATCCCGCCGCCCGCCAGGCCAAAATCGATGCCATGCGCCAGGTGGGCGACCGCATCGCCCTGCTGGACGAGCAGCTGCGCGGCGTGGACGAGCAGCTCACTGATACCGTCAGCCGCATTCCCAACCTGCCCGACCCGCGCACGCCGTACGGCAAATCCGAGGACGATAATATTGTGCTGCGCACGATCGGCGACCTGCCGCACTTCGATTTCGAGCCCAAGCCGCACTGGGAGCTGGGTCCGCAGCTCGGCATCCTCAACTTCGAGCAGGGCGTCAAGCTGACCGGCTCGCGCTTTTACGTGCTCAGCGGGGCAGGGGCGCGCCTGCAGCGAGCGCTGATCGCCTACATGCTCGACCTGCACATCCGCCAGGGCTACACCGAAAAATACACCCCCTTCATGGTCAAGGGCGAGACCCTGTTCGGCGCCGGGCAGCTGCCCAAGTTCGCCGACAACCTGTACAAAGACCACGAAGAAGATTTGTGGATGGTGCCGACCGCCGAGGTGCCGCTCACCGGCCTGCACATGGACGACATCCTGGAAGAGGCGACCCTGCCGTACTATTACACCGCCTACACGCCCTGCTTCCGCCGCGAGAAGATGAGCGCCGGGCGGGATGTGCGCGGCATCAAACGCGGCCACCAGTTCGACAAGGTCGAGATGTACATCTACTGCAAGCCGGAGGACTCGGAAGCCGCCGCTGCAGAAGATGCTGGCCGATGCCGAGGAAACCTGCCGCTTGCTGGGTTTCCCCTACCGGGTGAAGCAGCTGTGCACCGGCGATATCGGCTTTGGCTCGGCCATCACCTATGATCTGGAAGTCTGGGCGGCCGGCTGCCAGGAGTGGCTGGAGGTTTCGTCGGTGTCGAATGTGACCGATTTCCAGGCCCGGCGTGCCAATGTGAAATACCGCCCGGCGGACGGCGGCCGGGCACGCCTGGTGCACACCCTCAACGGTTCGGGGCTGGGTATGCCGCGCACCCTGATCGCCGTGCTGGAGAACAACCAGCAGGCCGACGGCGCGGTGGTCGTGCCGGAGGTACTGCGCCCCTGGATGGGCGGCGTCGACGTCCTGCGCTAATTGATGATTGGCATGATCCGGCGGTAGCACCGCCGGATCATGCCGGAGAAGCACTGATGCCTGACTGGCTCGAAATCCTGCTGACCGTCTTGCTCCTGCTGGTGATGCTGGCCGGCTTGCTTGGCCTGATCATCCCGGCTTTCCCCGGCCTGACCGTGATCTGGCTGGCTGCCCTGGGCTTCGGCGTGATCCATGGCTTCAGCACGCTGGGGATCGTGCTCTTCGTGCTGCTCACCTTGCTGATGATCGGCGGGAACGTGGTGGATAACCTGCTGATGGGCGCCGGAGCGCTGCAAAGGCGGCGCCGCCTGGGCCTCGGTAATTGTCTCGCTGGTGGCGGGGATCATCTTTACCCTGATCTTTCCACCTTTTGGCGGGTTGATTGCCGCCCCGCTGTCGGTCTTCCTGCTGGAGCTCTACCGCGCACGTGACTGGCGCAAAGCCTGGCAGGCTACCTTCGGACTGGCGGCCGGTTGGGGGGCCTCGTTCTTCGCCCGCTTGCTGATTGGTTGCTTGATGCTGCTGCTGGCTATCGTGTGGGTCTGGCAGGGCTGAAATTCAGGGTTTGAAGTAGACCGTCCCAACCCCCATCTTCTCAAAACCGATCGATACCCAGTAATCCATCAGGGATGAGCCCTGCTCGCCGGCGGCAAACAGCGCCGGGATGGCGCGCGGGTCGCCGATCTCGGCCAGGGCACGCGCCGCCTGCACCTGGGCCGGGAAGCTGCCGTTAGCCAGCACCTCGATCAGCACATCGACCGCCTCGCTTCCCAGGGCGGACAGGGCGTCGGCGGCCATCGCAGCGCACAGGCTGTCCTCGTCTTCCAGCCGCCGTGCCAGCGCAGGGATCGACTCCGCCTGCGGGCGCAAGCGCAGCCCCAGTAAAGCCGCCTGGCGCACCGCCGGGGAGGGATCGTCCAGCGCCTGACGCAGGGCGGTTGCGGCTCCTTCAGCAGGGTTCTCGGCCAGGGCGCGCAGCGCCCACCAGCGGCTGTCCTCCTCTGTGGCGGAGAGCAGATCGCGCAGCGCGGGTAAGGCTGACTCCCCTTGCGCGGCCAGCAGCTTAGCCGCCCGCTCGGCGGCCTCATCGTCGCCGCCGGTCAGGTCGAGCAGCAGCGGCCCCAGGTTGTCTGTCTCCATCAATTAAGGTGGCGGGATAGGCAGGTCTTCGACCCTTACCGCGATCCACTTGTCCCCTTCTTCGATCAGCATGACCGGGATATCGTCCTTCACCGGGTACTTGCGCCCGCAATCGCGGCACACGAACCAGGTTTCTTTATAGAAGTCGAGCAGGCCGTCTTTTTCGCGCACACAGTTCGGGCAGCGCAGGATTTCAATCAAGTCGGGGTGTACCATGGCATGTTCCTGATAAGCTGGATTCGGGCCGGGATAGGTTCCCGGTGCGTTCATTTTACCAAAGAAAGGGAGCGCTTTGGACGGATGGGGGGTATTTGGAGTGTGAAGGACTGATATTCAGAAAGTAGTCAGTCTTATACATGTTATAATACATATTACAATATAGAGAAAGGAGCCAGTTATGCAGCAAATCGTTGGTGTCACCGAGCTTCAACGTCGTTTCCGAGCATTTTTTGACGAAGTTGTGCGTAAACGCACTCCGTTGGTGCTGACGCGCGGCTCGCGTCCCGAAGCGGTAATTATCCCATATGAAGATTTCCTGCGCTTCCAGCAGATGCAGGAAACTGAGGTGCTGGCTGGCTTTGATCGGGTGTGGAACCGCCTGGCCGAGGTGAATGCCGCTTACAGTGAAGCTGAAATTGCGGCCGATATTAAAGCTGCACGAGGCTGATGCTTGCGCGCGGTTGTGGATACTGGTGTGTTGGTTAGCGGGTTGATTCGGCGCCAGGGAACAACCGGCGATGTGCTGCGCTTTTTACGTGACGGGCGATTTTCAATAATTTATTCAACCGACATTTTAGTGGAATTTGTCGAAGTCATGGGACGCCCCTATTTCCGCGTAAAATACCACGTCGAAGCAGATGATATCACTGCCCTGCTTAACCTTGTGCGCCTGCGCGGCGAACTGGTTGTACCGAACCGTTATTTCACTGCCTGTCGTGACCCCAAGGATGATAAATTTCTTGAGGCGGCTGTGGCTGGTGAAGCCGATTGTATTGTTTCCGGTGATGACGATTTGCTAACACTCTCGCCATTCGAAGGTATTCCTATATTACGCCCAGCAGAGTTTTTGGCCAGGCTATAATAAGCGTGCCACACCGAGATAAGTCTCCATCAACCAATAAACACCTCATATAGCAGCTTGCACTGGTCCTTCATCCCCGCCAGGACACCCAACACATCCTCCAGATAGCGTGTTGAATTTTTCAACCGGGCTTTGTGAACCTCGGTCGCCAAAATCAACTGCCAGGCTTCCTCAATCAACGCCGCACGGGTGATTGGATCGCTGACGACCGGATCGTCACGTTGGCCCAGGAAACGTAAAAAATCCACCTTGAAGCCGGCCCTGCCGCCGGGTGCGCAGTATGGGCGCATAATATCCAGCACATCCGCATCGTGGACGAGGCGCTTCTCCAAGGGCCAGGGCTCGGCGCCGTCATGGGGGATCAGCCCGGCGATCGACGCCGCATCCTTGCGGGGATTGATTTTTTCAAGGTAAATCCGGCAGCGCCGGGCGCTGTCGTGCTCCCAGAGGTCGGCTCCGTTGCCCTGGCGGCCTGAATCGTGGAAGGCGATGGCGTAGCGCACCCATGTCCAGGTTGGGCTCTCAGAGAGGTTTGCCGGTAGTAATAGCGGGACATAAACTCGGCGAACAGCACGCAGCGGCAAATGTGCATCCTGCCGTGAATGGACCAGGAGTCGAAAGTCTGCTCGTGGGTCTGGTAGAGCGGCAGGATCTCTTCCTGCAGATCGGCCACGAAGAGCGGCCAGGTAGCTTTTGGATCGATGACCTGCTCGGGGGATTCACTCATTCGTAACCTGAAGATTGCTCCTGCCCAGAAATTTTGCATACTCAGCCGCGGCGCTCACAACCGCCTCCTGTTCGGGATGATTGCCAGGAGTGAACCATTCCACCTCCACCACCACTCCCTCCTTCTTCGACCGTCCGCTTCCATACCCCCTTGACTTGCCCATCCACCAGCACCACCGGCCAGAACACGCCGTTGCTGGAAACGGCCCGCTTGAAAGCATCGTCCGGCAGGACAGCGCTTCTATCCTGGTAGCCGATGATGTATTCGTCGAATGCCGGCAGCAGGTGGAGGCTGTCCTCACCCGAATCCGTGACCGCGGCCGGATGCCACCAGTACGTCTGCGCCTCAATCGTTTCGGAAACCAGGCTGTCTTTGGCCAGCTCCAGCGCCAGGCGGGAGTTGGCGGCCGGCAGTCCCGACCACCAGGCAAAATCCCGGTAGGCGGCGGGGCCGTGGCTGGAAAAATATCTTCCCGCCAGGGCGGCCAGGGCTTCTTCTCTGGTCATGGTTTTTGCCTGCGGCACACGCTCGGCGAGCAGGGCGTAGCTTGGTCTGCCGGACTGGGTCGGGCCGCTGCAGATCAGGCCTTCCAGCTCGGCGCTCATCAGCAGGTGGGAGGCCCGGTTGTCGTCGTTTGGCATGCCGGCTTGCTCGAAGCTGGCGATCAATGCCTGCCGGGTGGCGTAGCGCTCGCCCTGCAGCGCCCGCTCCAGGATGGTGTAGCTCCTGGAAAGTACCTCGGGCGTGAGTCCCAACCCCTGGTGGCGTGCTGCCAGCCTGGCCTTGATATGGGGCGCGGTCAGCGCCAGCATCCAGGCGATGTCGTCCGCCGAGACCAGGTGCCAGGTGGGGCGGAGTAGATGCGTGCGCAGGATTTCGCCCGCATCCAGGGCTTTTTCGATATCGGTGACAGTGGAGCCGGGCAGCCGGATGCCGACCGCCCACAGGCACATGGCATAATCCTGGGCCTGCATGGCGCCCATCCAGCCGACCACTTCTTTGGCGGTCGTGAAGCGCCTCCCGGCAATGTGGTGGGCGGCAAGCCTGGCCCTGGCAATTTCAGCCGGATTCATGGCAGGGCGCTCAGCGCTCCCCCACCTGGTAGTTGGGCGCTTCCTTGGTGATGATCACATCGTGCGGGTGGCTTTCGATCAGCCCGGCGTTGGTGATGCGCACCAGGCGGGTCTGTGTGCGCAGATCATCCAGCGTGGCCGCGCCGGCATAGCCCATGCCCGAGCGCAGGCCGCCGACCAGCTGGTAGACGTAATCGTGCAGGTTGCCCTTGTACGGCACGCGCCCTTCGATGCCCTCCGGCACCAGCTTGCCGCTGTCCGTCCCCTGCCCGCTGGCGTAGCGGTCGCGGCCGTAGCCCTGCATGGCGCCCAGGCTGCCCATGCCGCGGTATTCCTTGAAGCGCGCGGCCTTCGTACAGCACCACCTCGCCCGGCGATTCCTCCAGCCCGGCCAGCAGGCTGCCCAGCATGACCACCTCCGCCCCGGCGGCGATGGCTTTGACGATGTCGCCGCTGTACTTGATGCCGCCATCGGCGATGATCGGAACGCCGTGCTTGCGCGCCGCCCGGGCGCAGTCGAAGATGGCCGTCATCTGCGGCATGCCCGCGCCCGAGATGACGCGCGTGGTGCAGATCGAACCCGCGCCCACGCCGACTTTGATCGCATCCGCCCCGGCCTCGATCAGTGCCTCGCGTGCCCTCGGCGGTCACCACATTGCCGGCGATGACCGGCAGGTTCGGCCAGCCGCTGCGGATGCGCTGGATGGCGTTCATCACCCCGGCGAATGGCCGTGGGCGGTGTCGATCGCCACCACATCCACGCCTTCGTCGACCAGCAGCTCGAGGCGCGTCTCCAGGTCCGCGCCCACGCCCACCGCCGCGCCCACCAGCAGGCGCCCCTGGGCATCCGTGGCGGCATTGGGAAATCGCGCGCCTTCTGGATGTCCTTGACCGTGAGCAAGCCCTTGAGCACGCCTTGCCTCGTCGACCAGGGGCAGCTTTTCGATGCGGTGCTTCTGCAGAAGCGCTTGGCGTCCTCCAGGGTGATGCCCACCGGGGCGGTCACCAGCGGCTGCGGCGTCATGAACTGGCTGACCGGCAGGTCGTAATCCGCTGGCTTCGACGAAGCGCACGTCGCGGTTGGTCAGGATGCCCACCAGGCGCCCATCCGGGTCGGTGATCGGCACGCCGCTGATGTGGTAGGTGGCCATGATGTCTTCCGCTTCCCGCAGGGCGGCATCCGGCGGCAGGGTGATCGGCTCGACGATCATGCCCGACTGCGAGCGCTTGACCTTGTCCACCTCGGCGGCCTGCGCTTCGGGGGACAGGTTGCGGTGGATGATGCCCAGCCCGCCTTCGCGCGCCAGGGCGATCGCCAGGCGCGCTTCGGTGACGGTATCCATGGCGGCCGAGAGGATCGGGATGTTGAGCTGGATGCCGTCCGTCAGCTGGGCGCGCACATCGGTCTGATCGGGCAGTACCTCGGTGTAGCCGGGCACGATCAGCACATCGTCGAAGGTCAGCGCTTCAAATTCAGTGAACAGTTCCTCGTTCATCACACCCTCCTTGCTTTATATGTCACCCTGAACGACCTCCGGTTCCGAATGAAGTGAGGAAAGTGAAGGGTCTAGATCCTTCGCAAGCTCAGGATGACAAGGTCAATGCCGGAAATGCCGCGCCCCGGTGAAGACCAGCGCTATGCCGTGCGCTTCGGCGGCCGCAATCGCTTCGGCATCCCGCACCGAGCCGCCCGGCTCGACGATGGCGGTGATGCCGGCTTTCGCCGCCTCCTCCACCGAGTCGGGGAAGGGGAAGAAGGCGTCGGAGGCCATCACCGCCCCGCGGGCCTTTTCGCCGGCGCGCTGCGCGGCGATGCGCACGCAGTCCACCCGGTTGGGCTGCCCCCCGCCGATGCCCACCGTGGCCTCGCCGCTGGGCGAAGACGATGGCGTTGGATTTAACGTGCTGGCAGGCTTTCCAGGCGAAGCGCAGCGCCTGCCATTCCGCTTCGCTCGGTGGGCGGCTGCTCACCACCTTCCAGTCGGCCTGCGGCGGATCGCCCAGGTCGATGGCCTGCCGCAGCACGCCCTGGTTGACCGAGCGCAGCTCGAAGAGCGGCTCGAGCTCAAGGCCGGGCATATCCACCAGGCGCAGGTTCTTGCGCCGCGCCAGCGTCTCCAGGGCCGCGGCAGTGAAACCCGGGCGCGGCGATGCACTCCACGAACAGCTCGCCCAGCGCCTCGGCCGTCTCGCCATCGAAAGGCCGGTTGGCGGCAATCACCCCGCCGAAAGCCGAGACCGGGTCGGAGGCCAGCGCCAGGCTGGTACGCTTCCACCAACGTATCGGCGCAGGCCACTCCGCATGGGGAGAGGTGCTTGACGATGACGATGGCCGGTCTGCCGAAGGAGATAACCGCCCGCCAGGCGGCGTCCAGGTCGAGCAGGTTGTTGTAGGACAGCGCCTTGCCCTGCAGCACCTTTCCGCCCAGCGGTCCCGCCTCCGGCCGGTAGGCGTACAGGGTGGCGGATTGGTGCGGGTTCTCGCCGTAGCGCAGTGATTCGATGGGGTACAGCTTGAGCTCCAGCGCATCGGGTTCATTGCTCGCCGAATTCGGCGAAAAAGCCGGGAGCTGCAGCCTTCCGAGAACAGGCCGCCGCTCTGCTGGTGCGCCAGGTAGGTGTGGATGGCACTGTCGTAGCTCGCCGTGTGAGCGAATGCCTTGATTGCCAGGCGGCGGCGCATCTCGGGGGTCACGCCCCCGGCCTGCAGCTCGGCCAGCACCGCCGGGTAATCTTGCGGGTCGGACAGCACGGTGAGGCGGGCGTGGTTCTTGGCCGCCGCTCGCAGCAGGGTCACACCGCCGATATCAATATTCTCGATGGCATCTTCCAGGGTGGCGCCCGGACGGGCGATGATCTGCTCGAAGGGGTACAGGTTAACTGCCGCCAGGTCGATTGGCTCCCAACCCTGGGCTTGCAGCTCGTCCCGGTCGGCGTCGCTATCGCGTGCCAGCAGCCCGCCGTGGATGGCCGGGTGCAGCGTCTTGACGCGCCCGCCCAGGATTTCCGGTGAGCCGGTGTACTCGGCCACCTCGGTGACCTGGATGCCGTTCTGGCGCAGCAGGCTGGCGGTGCCGCCGGAAGCCAGCAGCTTCCAGCTCAGCGCCTGCAAGCCTGCCGCCAGCTCCAGTAAACCGCTTTTATCATATACGGATAAGATTGCAGTGGGCATGGTTTTCTCCTGTGGTAAAAAAACACCCCGGGTCACCGGTCGAAGGCCAGGGGCAAGAATGTTATCTGGAAGGCAAAGGAAACAGTAATACCGATAACTAGCTGGATTTTATCATGGTTTAAAAATTGGGATCAACCACGAAATACACGAACCACACGAAACTTGACTAATTTTTTCGTGTATTTCGTGTGGTTCGTGGTTTTTTGCTTTTCACCTCGATGTATAATGATCTCATGACCACCGATTACGAGACCTACCAGTCGCCATTCACCTGGCGCTACGGCAGCACAGGCCATGCGCCGCATCTGGAGCGAGGCCGGCAAGCGCCGCCTGTGGCGCCGGATGTGGCTGGCCCTGGCCGAAGTGCAGGCGGAGTACGGCCTGGTGCGCCCCGAGCAGATCGAAGACCTGCGCGTACACTGCGACTCGGTCGACGTGGGGCGTGCCCTGCAGATCGAGGCCGAGATCCACCACGACCTGATGGCCGAGCTGCAAGACTTATGCCGAACAGGCCACACTGGGCGGCGCGATCCTGCACCTGGGCGCCACCTCGATGGATATCGAGGACAACGCCGATGTGCTGCGCCTGCGCCAGTCGCTGGAGCTGGTGCTGGAGAAGCTGGATGCTCTGCTGCTGCTGTTTGCCGAAAAGATCGAGGCTTACGCCGATACTCCCCTGATGGCCTTCACCCACCTGCAGCCGGCCGAGCCCTCCACCCTGGGCTACCGCCTGGCGCTGTACGCCCAGGACCTGCTGCTCGACTGCCAGGCGCTTGGACGGGCGCGCCGCGACCTGAAGGGCAAGGGCTTCAAAGGAGCAGTGGGCACCGGAGCGGCTTATGCCGACCTGCTGGGCGGCCCGCAGAAGCTGGCCGAGTTTGAAGCCCGCCTCTCGACCCGCCTGGGTCTGCCTTTCTTCCCGCTGGCCACCCAGGTCTACCCCCGCAAGCAGGATTACCAGGTGCTCTCGCGCGCTGGCCGGGCTGGGCGGCTCGCTGTATAAGTTTGCCTTCGACCTGCGCTTCCTGCAATCGCCGCCGGTCGGCGAGCTGAGCGAGCCATTCGGCAAGCAGCAGGTGGGCTCCTCCGCCATGCCCTTCAAGCGCAACCCGATCAATGCCGAAAAGATCAACTCGCTGGCCCGCCAGCTGGCCCAGGCGCCGCGCCTGGCCTGGGATAATGCCGCCCACTCCCTGCTCGAGCGCACCCTGGACGATTCGGCCAACCGGCGCAGCCTGCTGCCGGAAGCCTTTCTGATTGCCGACGAGCTGCTGGGGACAACGCAGCGTATTGTTGCCGGCTTGCAGGTCAACCCGGCTCGCTCTGGAGCGTAACCTGCGAGCATATGGTCCTTTTGCGGCCACCGAGCGGCTGCTGATGGCGCTGGTGCACGCCGGCGCTGACCGCCAGGAGATGCACGAGCGCCTGCGCGAGCATGCCATGCGGGCCTGGAGCGAGATTCAGGCCGGGCAGCCTAACCTCCTGGCGGATACCGTGTGCGACGACCCGGCATTTCCTGGCTTACTTACCGCGAATATGAGATAGTGATGTGCTTTGATGTCAGCCTTCACCTGGGCGACGCCCCGCAGCGCGCCCGGCTGCTGGCCACCGAGCTGCGCAATAGTATTTCCCCTAACGCCGGATAACATCCTCCCGGCCCGGGCCGGTAGCCACCATCGAGATCGATACCCCCACCAGTTCTTCAATCCTGGAGATATAAGCCCGGGCAGCAGCCGGTAGGGCATTGAAATCGCGCAGGCCGCGGGTAGGCTGCTGCCAGCCATCCATTTCCAGGTACTCCGGGCGGGCGTCACCCAGCCACAGGGCGTCCCCTTCCCAGTAGTGTCGCAGCGAGCCCGTTTCGTCGCCTTCCATCCGGTAGCCGGCGCCAATCTTGATCGTCGGCAGGCTGTCCAGCACATCCAGCTTGGTCAGGGCCAGCTCGGTGACGCCGTTGATCTGGGCGGTGAAGCGCACCAGGTCGGCATCGAACCAGCCGCAGCGCCGCGGCCGCCCGGTGACCGTGCCGAATTCCTGGCCTTCCCGGCGCAGGGTCTCGCCATCCTCGTCGAACAGCTCGCTGGGCATCGGGCCGGCGCCTACCCGGCTGGTATAGGCCTTGGCCACGCCTACCACCCGCTGGATCCAGTGTGCGGCGCAATCCCCAGCCCGGCCGAGGCGCCCCCTGCCAATGTGGTAGAAGCGGTGCAGAAGGGGTAGGTGCCCCAATCGTTATCCAGCAGCGACCCCTGGGCGCCTTCCAGCAGGATGTCTTCGCCACCGGTCAGCGCTTCCTGGATCATGCCAAACGGCTCGCGCACGTAGGCGGCGATCTGCGCGTATTGCGCCAGCTTCTCCTGCAGCACCGGCTGAAGCTCAAGCGGCGGCAGGCCAAATGCCTTGAAGAGCGGGTTCTTGATCGCCAGCTGGACGCGCAGCTTCTCGGCCAGCACCGTCTCGTCTGCCAGGTCGAACAGGCGGATGCCGTTGTAGCTGACCTTGTCGGCGTACACCGGCCCCATGCCGCGCCCGGTGGTGCCGGTGCGGGACTGGCCTTTAGCGGTTTCGTAAATTGACTCGACCATGCGGATGGTAGGGCATCACCACATGGCAGCGCGGCGAAAGCCACAAGCGTGTCTCCAGTTCGACCCCGGCTTGCTGCACCAGTGCGGATCTCGTCCAGCAAGGTGGCCAGATTGACCACCACTCCCGGGCCAATCACGCAGGTGGCTCCGGATTGAAGAAGCCGTTCGGCGTCAGGCGCAGCTTGAAAGTGCCCAGCGGGATTGATCACCGTGTGCCCGGCATTGTCCCCGCCGTTATAGCGGGCAATGATCCTGGCGCTGCTCCCCAGGTAATCGACAAATTTACCCTTGGCTTCATCCCCCCACTGCATCCCGACAACTGCCGTTACAGACATTGCCTGATCCTCCTGTCGAGCCGCCGTACTGCTGAAAACCGCAGCATTACAGCTCAGCGCGCTGCCGGGCGGGTGGCCGGCTCGCCGCGAAAACGCGTATCGCGTTCCAGCGTCAGGCGCAGGCCTTCCTCTAGCATCAAGCGCGGCTGGTAGCCCAGCTTTTCGCGTGCCAGGCCCAGGTCGGCGCACATGCGCGAGACGCCCGGGTCGTGGCGCGGGTTGCTCAAGATTTCCGCCCGCGAGCCGGTGATATCCATCACCAGGCGCACCAGCTCCCGTACACTGGTCTCGGTGCCGCTGCCGATGTTGATAACCATCTGATTGATGCCCGGTGCGGTGGCGGCGGCGATCATGGCGCTCACCACGTCATCGACATAGACATAATCGCGGGTCTGTGCGCCGTCTCCGTGCATGACCAGAGTCCCGCCGCGCAGCGCCTGGCGCAGGTAATTGGGGATCACCGGTGGGTGGGAAACCGGCAGGTGTTGGCCCGGCCCGTAGGCATTAAAAACCCGCAGCGAGACACTCTCAATGCCCCACAGCCGCCCGATGGTGTGTACATAGTACTCGGCCGCCAGCTTGGAAACGGCATACGGCGAGCGCGGGTTGGGTGGGGCGCTTTCTTTCAAAGGCTGCTCACCCTGATCGCCATACACTGCCCCAGAGGAGATGAAAACCACCCGCCGTACACCCACATCGCGCATGGCCTCCATCAGGCTGACCGTGCCGCCGACATTGGTGGCGTTGTACTCACGCGGATATATGATCGATTCGGGCACCGAGACGCGCGCCGCCAGGTGATAGACGCAGTCCACCTCCTGCAGCAGGGTCCACAGCTTGGGGCGGTCGTTTACGTCGCCGCGGGTGAAGAGCACATCCGGCAACAGGTCCTGCGGGTTGCCGGCCGAAAGATCGTCCAGGCCGCGCACCTGGTGTCCCTTCGCGGGAGAGGAAGCTGGCCAGGTGAGACCCTAAAAATCCGGCGACTCCGGTGATTAAAATTTCATTGCGCCTCTGGAAACCAGTTGAGTCTCTTGTTATAGGAAGACGACTAAATTATAGCACGCGCTGGAACTGGGTTGATTTAAAAATAGCCCTGGTGAGCGATCTTCAGTTCTCTTAACCTCCTTCTCTCGGCGAAAACTTCATTCTTGTCAAGGCAGTGTCTCAGGAGATGGTAGCCTAAACAATCTTAAAGTTGTATAATTAAGTTTAGAAGGGGTTAAGTTTTATGGCTGATGACAAATTTTCAATCGAGAAGATCATTGGCATAGATTTCGGGACGACAAAAAGCGTCGCTGCTGTGATGCAAGAAGGCAAACCGGTGGTGATTCCCTGCCAGGAAGGGAATAGTATCACACCTTCGCTTGTTTCTTTTAGTAAAGCCCATGAAATAATAGTCGGTACAAAGGCACGATCCCAGGCGGTTCTAAACCCCAGTAACACCATTGTCTCTATCAAGCGCTACCTTGGGCGGACCTACAGTGATCCTGAAATTCAGGGGTTGCTCAGCAGCGTTCCATGCCAAGTAAAACAAACTACCGACGATGATAATACAAATCATTTGTGATCAACGCGAATACACGCCGTGCTTGATTTCAGCGTTGATCCTACGCCAAATAAAGGCCAACGCCGAGGCTTTTTTGGGTGGTAATATTTTCAAAGCCGTGATTGCTGTACCAACCTGTTATAACGATACACAACGCAATGCGATCATCGATGCAGGTGAATCCGCAGGCCTAGATGTGGTAGGTCTTATCAATGATACAACCGCCTCTTCAATGGCGTACAGTTATAAAAGAAAAAGGAACGAGCTTCTTGCTGTTTTTGACCTGGGTGGTGGGCATTTCAACTTCTCCGTCGTCCGCCTTCATGAAGGTGTCATCGAAGTCAAAGCGACCGGTGGCAATTTAATCTGGGTGGCGACGATTTCGATCAGCGGATCGTTGATTATCTGGTGGAAGAATTCCTGGAAGAGACCAAAATCGACCTGCACCAGGAATACCGGGCTATGCAGCGCTTGAGAGAGGCCGCGGAGAAGGCTAAAATCGAATTGTCGAGCGCAAAGGAAAGTGAAATCAACCTGCCTTTTATCTCGGCAGATGCCAACGGACCGAAGAACCTGGTGAAGGCACTGACCCGGGAGAAGCTGGAACAATTAACCGTAGATCTGATTGAACGGTCTATCGGTACAGTGCGCCAGGTTCTGCAGGATGCTAAGCGGCGGTTGGCGGACATCGACGAGATCGTTCTGGTGGGTGGGATGACACGTATGCCGGCAGTGCAGGAGACAGTGGGGAATCTATTTTGCAGGGGACCTCATCAGGGCGTTAAACCCGATGATTATGTAGCCATCGGTGCGGCCATCCAGGCTGGCATATTGGAAGGCGTGGTAACTGGCAGCTTGTTGAAAGATGTCAATCCGTTGACGCTCTCGCTGGAGACAACCGGAGGAGTGGCTACACCAATAATCCCGCGGAATTCATCCATCCCTACCCGCCAGAGCTACATATTCTCAACTGCTCAAAATAGGCAAACGAAGATGGTAGTCCACCTTCTGCAAGGAGAGAGGGTGATGGCAGAGGATAATCATAGTGTAGGAAGATATATTATAGATCAGATTCCGCCGGCGGCGAAAGGCGCCCCCCGCATCGAGGTCATATTTGAAATCGACGACAGCGGGCTTTTCAGGATTTCATGCCCAAGATAAATTAACCGGGCGTCCACAACACATCTCCGAACGCTAAATACTCATTTGATACGGGATTATCCTGGTTGCGCTATTTTTTCAGCTGAACAGTGAAGGTGTGAAATGAGTGATGAACCTGATTTTATCGTCGACCCATCAGGTGATGTGCAGGATGTTCGCGGCCAAAAAAATACCCGGGTGCCTCATTCAACCAAATCTCAAAAAGCCAAAAGTAACAATCCATATCCAGATATCGATGATATCCGCTATGAACCACCGATGGCCAGCGAGGAAGGAATTGGCGGTGGATTTATCATAATCCCAATTGGCTTGATTATTACAGTAATCCTGTTTTTTTTCCAGTTCATTGATGATGGCCAAGAACCTTTCGATCCGATCAATCCAGGTAAGATCAATTCAGGAAAAACGACCTTCTCCCAAGCAGCCGTTCAAGCCGTCGAGATGGGAATGAAATACTTCACTGATGGCGATTACGATCATGCCATCGAGCAGTATAGTGTAGCGATAAAGGCAGATCCTCACATGCCCGAAAGCTGGAACGACCGTGGGGTGGTATATTTTACGATTGGAGAAATGGAAAAGGCGATCGCGGATTTGGGTCAGGCAATTAAGATTGCTCCCAATTATGCTGCACCTTACAATAACCGGGGGTTGGTTTATTCAAGCCTAGGAGAGCACGAAAAGGCTATTGCAGAATTCAACAAGGCCATCGAGCTCGTACCGTACTTCGGAAAAGCATACTATAATCGTGGCTTGGTAAATGTAAACATCGAAGAATACGATCAGGCCATTGCGGATATCAGCAAGGCAATCGAACTTGCTTCTAAATATAACTTCACTTATTTCGCGACTATCGAAAGCAGACCAGGGACAACTGAAAATCCATATTGGAGGGATCTGATCTACCAAGATAATAAACAACATGAGTATGAAGATGCTCAGATCACCGCCGCTCTACCAGAGGCTTATCGAATCCGCGCATCTGTTTTTAAACAAATAGGCGAGGTAGAAAAAGAAATGGCTGATCTCAAAAAGGCAGTTGAGTTAAATCTATATGCTGAAATTCCCGAAGAGGCCATTCCTGCATATGAAATTCTATCCCCGGCAATCCCCCCTGGTATTTTTGGTGAAGATACTATGGTAAACCCCTGAATAACATTCATAATCCGCCTGCTTGGCGAACCAAGCGCTTCTAGAAATTATTTGTTTACCCCACCTGTAATTGCGTTTTGCACTGAACCTCCGGGTATGTTTTGTGAATTCAAAAATACGATTTGCGGAGGGAATGGCTGTGAATGACATCCATCCATCTCAAATAAAATAAACTGGTCGAAGCTGCGTATCACGCGGCATTGCCGTGGTTGTCGCCATGGTTATGAACCATACCTCAAATGAACATCCCTGCTTAAGCAAGCTTCCATTCCCGGCAGTGATCAAGAAAACTTGTACATCTAGTCGAACAAGAAACCGCGTTATGTCAGTCTCTGGGGTACGCAAGTCTGGCATGAACTCTATGATCAATATTGCTACTATTATGGCTTGTCGTGGGAGGGTATGTCCGACCTGAACTACCGTAACAGCGCTGTCATTAGCGCCCGGGGAGGGGAATATGGGTTGGTTATGGGATCAGCACATCCCCGGCCATGTACAGCGGGGGTTCGCCGGGAATGCATCACCCACTCGCACCAGGTGGTATTCTTGAATACTCCATTCCCGCGGACACTCCAAACCATTTCATAGCCGTTGCCGAAATCGATGTACAGTGCTTTCATCACCCCAACTCCGCCCCCGCCGGTGAAACTGGCTTCGGTATTATCATTAGGCACAAAGACATCATAGGTCCCGTCTTCACACGCTACGTCTTCAATCCAGTAGCCATTGGGGTTGTTCCAGGGAGCAGCGAGCGCCGTCCCAATACTGGTCACCAACATCGCCAGTACGAAAAACAGTACGATCAGTTTTTTCATTGAATTACCCTCCTACTTGATTTTCTTCCAATAACGATGGGGACCTGATTAGGTCTGCATCACCTCCCCAGGCGATTAAATCAAGAATAGCATAGTCGACGACCGAGTTGATTAATTTTAGATTAATGTCTGGACAAATTCTGCGACATCTTTAGGGATTCCCAATGAAATAATCGGAAGTGGTCGAACAGGTACCTGGAATGAATTGGGATATAATCGGTAAATAATTGGCCATATAACCAGCCTGTGATGTCAACAGCTACGAGTTCGCGCTACTTCCTATGATCTGCTTTGCCAGCTGCCCCTGTTTGCCGGCTTGCCGCAGCGCGACCTGACCGATCTATGCGCCTACTGCCGGGTGGAGCGCTACGCGCCGGATGCAACCATCTTTTATCAGGGAGACGAGACCGATCGCCTGTGGCTGCTCAACAGCGGGCGGCTCAAGATGGTGCACCACGAAGAAGATGGGCGCGAAGTCATCCTGGAGATCATCGAGGCGGGGGAGATGTTTGGCGGCGCGACCATTTTCCTGGATGAGCATCCGGCTACCGCTATTTGCCTGGCCCCCAGCGAAACGACCAGCTTCCCGCGCTCGATCTACACCCAGTTCCTGCAGCAGCACCCGGAGGTAGCGGTGCGCCTGATCCGCATGCTGGGAGGTCGTCTGCACTCGGTGATGGATTTACACATCCTGGCGGGTGAGCGTGTTGAGCGCCGCCTGGCGCACATTTTACTCAAGCTGGCGGCACGCGCCGGTCGCAAACAGGCGGATGGCATCCTGATCACCATCCCGCTCTCGCGCCAGGACCTGGCCGATATGGCCGGTACTACCCTGGAAACCACCATTCGCCTTATGTCACGCTTCAACGCCCAGGGCATGGTGAAGACTTTAAAGGGTGGATATATTCTCTTGTTGGATGAAATGCAGCTTCGTCGAATGGCTGGCGCCAACCCGGCGAGTGGTGTATAAGCGCTAGCCGGCCAAATTTTTCGGCTCTTACCCTCAGGTTATTCTTTTAACTCTTTCAGCACCGCCCAACAGTGCTCCGAGCCAAAACAGTTAGGCCGGGGATGGTCTACCCACCCACCGCAAGTATGGCAGTGCGCTCCGGCCTGGTAGCAAAATACTTCCACTTCCGGCTCGCCGCAATGGGGGCAGGCCAGGTATTCTGGATACGGATCAGGGAGCGGAAGACCGTTAATATCCGCTTCTGGAAGTGTATGTGGATCGAGGTGGGTCATTCTGTTACCTGTTTCACTGGTCTTCCGCTCCCCGGCTGGATGATTACTGGAGCGATCGGACGTAAACAACGATATCCAGTAAATCCTGATCTGTCAAGGCAGGATTGCCGCCCTTAGGAGGCATATCCACGCCCACGGTATTGAGCGGATCGGAGGCGGGGCGCCCAACTTGCAGGAAGGCCACCATCTCGGCATCGCTATTATCCTTGACAAACTGGCTCACCGTCAGGTCCTTGCCCAGGTTGGGCATGCCCTTGCCATCCGGCCCGTGGCAGGATGCGCAGGTGGAAGCAAATTTTTGCTGCCCATTCACTACATCCGCCGCGGGAGTCGGCGTGGCGGTGGGAGGCGGAGGCGTGCTGGGGCCGCAAGCTGATAACAAGGTAGCTGCCAGAATGAAGCCGAGCAGCAGCATGGTGTAGGTTCTTTTCTTCATTACTTATTCTCCTAAATTATTTGGGTAGATTGGTTTTTTACGTCCCATCACAGGCGAGACGTTTTACACTTTGATCATTAACCGTGCACTTTGATATGCACATCGGCGCGAACTTCTTCAAAGTTCATCACCTGTGCGCTGGATAAACCCCCGGCAAATTTCTCGGCGGTTTCCTGGGTTTCGAAGGCAAAGATTCCATGTCCCATAGGCGACACGATTTCCTTACTGACTACGTAGAACAGATCTTCGGCAAGGATCCATTCTTCCGAGTCGTGATCGTGCACGAACCAGGCCGCAACCTGCTGGTCCGGATGATCCATATGATAGACGATCATATCACCGATATCATCGAACTTGCGGTACGCTCCGTCCATGAGCAAGGTGGCGGAGGCAAAGCGCGGGTCGTCAATGCTCATGCCGCAAGCGTCGCACAGGTCCAGGCCATACTGGATCTCAGGAGGCTGTGGCTCATCGCTTTGGGGTGCACTGCAAGCGGCAGAAAACAGCACCAGGAGCAGTGCCAATGCAGACAGGAAATGGTACACGCCGGGCATATCAGGAATCTCCTTTGCGGCTGAAGAGAATATAGGCGATCCCAAAGGTCAGGACGATCCACCCCAGGAGCAGCCCGGTCAGGATGAACGGCAGCCGGTCACCAAAGTGGTACACGGCATACTGGCCGACTGGTCCTAATACATCCAGGGCAGAGTGCAGATTGTAGATCGCTGAGAGTTTGAACACCTGCAGCGGGTTGAGCAGCAGCATGGACAGCAAAGTGGCCGGTGTGGGGCGCAGGGAAAGGGTGGCTCCCACCAGGCCCAGGTCGCCCAGGAATACCAGCCCCAGCCACAGGATGAGCGCTGCTCCAGAAGCGGTAGCGGCCTTGCGGGTCAGGGTGCTGATCACAAAGCCCAATCCCAGGCAGGCCAGGGCCAGCAGCAGCACCGAGCCGGCCATCGCCAGGTAGGCGGTGGTGTTGGTGTCGCCGGCAAATGCCAGGCCCATACCGGCCAGGCCAAACCCCAGGCCCAGGGCTGCCACTACTGCCAGTGCAGCGCCTAAAGCCTTACCAAAGAACACCTCTGCCTTGCTGACCGGTTGTGCCAGCAGGTAAAGCAGCGCGCCGCGTTCGCGATCCCCTGCAATTGTAGCTGCCCCGACAATCAACCCGATGAGCGGAACGAAAAGCAGCAAGGCGTTGACCAGGCTGGCCGCGGTGCGTCCGAAGCCTCCTAACCCGGCGTACCCGGCTGCCGACATGCCGGCTTGCGAAAGCGCCAGCCCCAGCGCGGCCAATCCGACGGCGAAGAACCACAGCCATTTATTATGCAGCGCTTCGCGCAGCTCGCGGCGCGCGATGGTCCACAGCAGGGTTAATTCCATGCCTGCACCTCCTCAACTTCAAAGTTGAGCACCGGTATCTGACAGGCCTGTAACATTTCGAAAGGTACCATCTTGCGCTCTTCGGCTACGGTCACCACCACAGTGCCACGCCCGTTCAGATGGGCGTGGAATCCTTCGGATTGCAGGCAGCTGAGAGCTGCCGGGCGCCGCTCCTCTGCAATCCACAGCACCAGGTTTAACTCCGGCAGGTAGCGCCTGCGCAGCGCGTCGATATCCAGCGCCTCGGCGGGCTGCCCGGGTTCCAGCACCAGCAGCTGGTTGGCCAGGTAGTTGACTTCTTCGAAGCGGTGCGAGGCAAACAGGATGGTTTTCCCTTCGTTGCGCAGCCCCAGCATGACCGCCAGGTACTCGCGGCGGGCGCGGGCATCCAGGTTAGCCATCGGCTCATCGAGAATCAGCACAGGCGGGTCGGCCAGTAAGGCGATTGCCAGGGCCAGGCGCTGGCGGAGACCACCGGATAGCGCAGAGACAGCCTTACCGGCATGTTCGGTCAGCTCAAGCCTGTCCAGCAGCGGCGGAATGCGAGAGGCAGGTATCTTCTTCAAGCGGGCATAGAACAGCATGGCCTCGACCACCTGCATATCGTAAAAGACGAACTCCTGCGGCACATAACCGATATAGGTGCGGGCCAGCTTTCCCTGGCGGCGTACATCGCAGCCGTTGACCAGGACCTGCCCTTCAAATTCGATCAGGCCGAGGATGGCTTTCAGTAAAGTCGTCTTGCCGGCCCCATTGGCGCCCCACAGAGCCAGGGCTTCACCGGGAACGGCTTCGAAGGAGACGTCCTGCAAGACGCGCAGCTTCTTGTAAGATTTGCTGACGCTGTGCGCCAGGATGCGTGGATTTATCTGGCTTTCCAAGGAGAACCCTCTAAAGTTGATTTGCTTTGCAGGTGTGCCCCAGGCTTGCGCGGCAGACCCAGGCCAACCAGCCCCAGCGCCAGGCCAGCCGCCAGGATTGCAGCGGCAGCCACGATTAATTGGGTGCGATTAGTGCCTTCGCCAGCAGTTTCAGCGGGTAAAATCGCTGCCTGCATGCTGGGCGTGGCATCGCTAAGCTTTGGCTGGGGTTGAAAGATCGGAAACGCGGCAGCTGCCATTTCGACAGCCTGCACTGCCGGGCTGTAGATCAGCATACGCAGCAAGGGCTCGCGATCGGTCAGGTTCTCGAAGAGACGCTCGGCATGGTAAGGGATATCTCCAATACCATCGCCGTTGCCATCGAAGCCGGAGTAATCGCTCCAGTAGTTGCCCGACCAGGTATTTTGTCCCTGACCGCCACCCTGGATAGCCATTTGCTCTGAGTTTTCCCAAAAAGTATTTTGGGTAAATTCCGCTCGCTGCACCGCCGGCATCAAAGAGACGGCAATGTTGTTGTAAGCAAAGACATTTTCTGTAATATGGGCAAAGCCTTGCGGTGTATATGGTGTGCCATCCAGGAACACACCTGCGTGGTTATCCACCAATAGATTCTGGTACACCCGGATGTTATCGGCATCTTTAAAGCCTAATCCATAACCGCTGCTGCCGTGCTGGCTCCGGATATCGTTTTCCTGCACGTTAACATCGTTCGAATACATCACGTAGGCGCCGACGGAGTTGTTCATCACCTGGTTGCCCAGGATTTGCGCGCCGTCGCAGTACATCAGGTGCACGCCATAGCGCCCATTTTCGATGCGGTTGTTTCGCAAGATGATGTTCCTGGAATACCAGATGACAACATCCCGCGCCTCGTGTACGTGATTGGCCTCTACGGTAACATCCTGGCTGTACCAGACACGGATGGCATCGCCTTTGCGACCCTGGTCATATTGAGGCTTGCTGGTGATGTCGTTGCCACGCAGCACTGCCCGGTCGGCCTGGGCCACAAAGATGCCGAACAGCACATCCACCAGGCGGTTATCCGCCACGGTGATATCCGCAGCGGTCACACTGATTCCGGCATGGTCCCGGTCGGGCTCCACGCCGCTGCCACGCACGGTAAAACCTCTGAAAGTAATCTCCGGCGCGGCCAGGGTCACCACAGTGCCTTCTCCGCCGCCATCGATCACCGGATCGCCCTCTCCTTCCAGGGTGACGGATTTCTCCACCACCAGCGGGCCGGCATAGACGCCCGTATGCACCCGGATGACATCCCCCTCACCGGCTGCCTGCAGGGCGGCCTGGATGGTAGTGTAAGGCCCGTCTGGAGAGACCACCAGGTCGGCTGCTTTACCCGACACCAGCTCCTCGTGGCCTGCCAGGACTGGACGGGCAACCTGGAAGGTACCAGCCAGCAAGGCAACCACTAGCAGAGCAACTCCCGATGCTTTCATGATGCAGCAGATTGCTCCTGGGCTTTGATGCGCTTGCGGGCATCCTGCAGAGGCTTGTAGGCTACCCGGTGGAACCAGAGTCCGACCAGGATGACTGCCACGGCTGCCAGTGCAAGGTAAAAACCTGCCTGCAGCTCGGCTACTGTGCCGAACTGGGCGATTTTCCCCGCCCCAAGGATGGGGGGCGTGAATGGATCAATGGCTCCACCCAGTGCCGATTCGGGGTCGATGCTGTGCCCGTAGGTATACAGGATGAGCCACAGGTCGGCCAGGAAGATCACCGGCCATAACAATGCAGGAAGGGCGAGGATGGCGGCCCACTTGCTGTGAATAAACGTAGCGGCGATCAGCAACAGCCCCAGCATGGCCAGCGCGGGTATCGAGATTTGTCTCTCGAAGCGCCCGCCTTCATCCAACGGTGGCATCCCCAGGTAGTGGTTCAGCCCGTCTATCTCGCCCATGTCGCCTTCCAGGTGGTTGACATAGACATCGACGGTCAGGCCCTTGGGATACTGCGGGGCGGTCATGGTGATGCTCCAGTAGGGCTGGAACATCGAGACCACCAGCAGCAAGGCGGCCAGCACCAGGATGGCGCTGGGCAGCTGGTAAGTCAGCAGGCTCTTCTGGCTGCCATCCGGCAGCAGGACTTTCACATCTGGATCGAGATCAAACTTCATGCCAGTGCTTTCCTTCCGTGAGGATGGGATGCCGGAGCATCCCATCCCACGTACGTTTCAATCAGGATCAGGGCTTGACCAGGAAATAACCTAACATCTCCAGGTGCAGAGCCGAACAGAACTCTGTGCAGTAGAAGGCAAACGTGCCGGCCTGGTTGGCGTCGAACTCAACAGTTTGTGTCTCACCGGGCTCCAGGCTGAGGTTGATGTTGTAGCCGGGGATGGCAAAGCCGTGGGTGGCGTCGGGTGTGCGCTCCAGGCTGGTCAGGTGCCAGATGACATGGTCGCCTTTGTTAATCTCGACATGCTCCGGGTTGAAGTGCGAGCGCACCACGGTCATCCAGATCTCCACGTTATTGCCATTGCGCTCAATCCTGGCCTGCTCTTCACTGGTGATGGCATTAGGATCGACGCTCATGGTCTCGGGATTCCAGCCGATTTCCGGGTACACCTCGTAAGGATTTAGCTTGTCGGCCTTGATGATCTGGGCGTAGTGCGGCTCGGCCATGCCGATGGGCATATCGTACAGCAGCTTCATCTGGTCGCCGGTCTGGCTGACATCCACCAGCTGGAAGTTCTGCGGCATGAGCGGGCCGACCTTTGCAAAGCGATCGATGCTCCACTTGTTCAGCGCAACCACATAACCGCCATCGGGGGAGGCGGTATCGCCTTCTGCTGCGGCGATATGGCCGATGTTGTACTGCACCGGAAGCTTCTGCACCAGGGTCCAGGGTTCCTCGGGGTGCTTGTCGGCATACGGGCCGCCCAGCGTCCAGCGTGCGACCGCTGAATCCAGGAACAGCGAGGTGTAAGCATAGCCTTTGTCGTCGTAGACGGTGTGCAGCGGGCCGAGGCCGAGCTCTACCTGGGCTTCCATGGACTTATCCAACGGGATAACCGGCACGCCAAACGCATCCGTTTCCAGGCCGCCGGCATCGATGGCCGCTTTGATCTTTTCGAACGAGTAAATCGTCACATGCGGGTCCAGCTTGCCGCCCACCACAATGTACTCGCCGCCCGGGGTCACGTCTGAGCCATGCGGGCTCTTCGGTTCGGGCGTGAAGTACAGGATGCCCTCATCGATGGCAGTCTGCAGCGAGATCATGGCGATGCCGTTGACATCCTGGGCGCCGCCGGCTTTGACAACTTCCTCGGCTTTCTTCCAGTCGATGATATGCAGGTAATCGGTGTCGTTCTTAGTGGTGCCGGCTTCGAAGGGCGGGTTGCCCGATTCTATGCCGCCGGTCGCCATCTCGGTGTTGAAGGAGTTGCAGAACACCCAGCCTTCGCTCACCGCTTTACCGGCGTCACACAGGTCCTGCCAGTAGGGCGGCAGCTCGATCTGGAAGGATTTTGCCTGGTCGATCCGACCAGCCAGGCGGTCGAACGCCCAGAAGGTGATCACGCCGCGGTAGGTTTCCTGGTACTGGTCCAGCGGGGCGTACTCCCAACTGATGGGGGCGGCGTACTGCGGGCCCTCGACCACGTACTCGGTATTGGGGGTAACAAAGGTGCCGCCGTGGTCGTTGATGGCGGTGGGATTCTTGACGATTTGCTTGGTCTCGAAATCGCGCAGATCGATCACTGCCAGGCGGGCGTTGGCCTTATCATTGATGAAGACGAACTGCCCATCATACTCGCCGGCCGTCTCAGACAGGCCCGGATGGTGGGTGTCGCCCCATTTGATCTCGGTTCCGTCCGGCATGAAGCCGCCTGCCAGCACGGCATCTCCCGAGCCGCCGTAGCCGTATCCCTGCCAGGATTCGGGCGTGAAGACGGCGATCATCTTTAAGATGCGCATGGATGGCACGCCGATCACCAGCATCTGGCCGGATTGGCCGCCCGAAGCGAACATGATATAGGGATCGGTCTGGCCGGATGGCATGTAGGTTTTCAGTGCCGCGTACACGTCGTTAGGCGTCAGGCCGCGCTCGGCAGCTACAGCAGCCGCATCAGCCGGCAGTCCTTCGGCTGCGGGCGTCTCGGCGGGTTCGTTCCCACCGCTGCACGCCCCCAGTAAAACGGAGAGCAAGAGCAAGACAATCACCAGCTTTTTCATAATCTGTTCCTCCAGGTGGCATTCCAATAATTTGGCAATATGGAGGATTATGATCGAGTTTCTTGGTGAACGGTATGACAACAGTCATATTTATGCTGCCTGTCTCCAGATATAATCCGTTTACATGCCGAAAAACATTTCCGATCGTCTGGCTCGGTTACGCTTTCCCCTGATCTTGCTGGCTATTTTCTCATTGCTGGCAGCCATCTGGGCCGGTTGGATTCGCATTGGATGGCCCTGGCCACCTGGACAGCCGCTCTTGATCGCATTGCACGGGCCGTTGATGGTCAGCGGGTTCCTGGGCACCTTGATTTCCCTGGAGAGGGCCGTGGCCTTGCTTCCCCGCGTCATAGAACGACCCGGGGCTTCGGCGGCTTTTATGGCGGCGCCTGCGCTGAGTGGGTTGGGCAGCCTGCTGTTGATCCTGGGCGTTCCGGGGTGGCTCCCGCTTGTGCTGATCGCGGCCGGCAGCCTGCTGTTGCTGGCGATGATGATCCTTGTTGTCCGCCTGCACACCGCCCTGTATACCATCGTAATGGCGATCGGGGCCGGCTGCTGGCTGGCGGGCAACCTGCTCTGGCTGGGCGGCTGGCCGGTATACCGGGTAGTCCCGCTTTGGGCGGCTTTCCTGGTGCTGACCATTGCCGGCGAGCGGTTGGAACTGGGGCGCATCTTGCGCCTGTCCCGCTTGAAAACCCGGCTTTTTGCTGCGCTGGTGGGATTGCTACTGCTGGGTTTGGTTGGGTCGCTGGTGAATTTCGACCTCGGGACGCGCCTGACCGGGTTAGGCTTCCTGGGGCTGGCCGTCTGGTTGCTGTGGAACGACATGGCCCGTAAAACGATTCGCCAGAGGGGCTTGCCTCGGTTTATTGCTGCCTGCCTGCTCTCAGGTTTTGCCTGGCTGGGGGTTGGAGGGGTGCTGTACACGGTTTACGGCGGCGTGGCCGCCGGGTTGTACTACGATGCCGCCCTGCACGCTATTTTCCTGGGGTTTGTCATGGCGATGATTTTTGCCCACGCACCGATTGTTTTTCCGGCGGTGCTGGGACGACCGATCCGGTATTCTCCTTTCTCCTACATATACCTGGCTCTCTTGGACCTTTCCTTGCTGATGCGCCTGATGGGGGATTTGCAGGCCGATTTTACCCTGCGACGCTGGGGTGGCCTGTTGAACGGCATCGCCATCTTGCTGTTTCTGGGCAGCACCGCCGTCTCCCTCTTGCGCAAGCCCCCGGCCGGGTCCGAATAAGCCGGTAGTATAATCTTCTCTACCCGGGAGCCAGGCGCACTGCCGGCGCCGGTTTGTCGCATGACCTCAGCTATCAATCGTCGCGATTTTTTCAAGCTGGTTGGTATTTCCCTGGGCGGGCTGCTTGTCCCGCGCAACGTCGCGGGGCTGGCCCCTTCCTGGGTTTTTTCGACTACCCTGGCAGCAGACCCAGAAGTGGAGAAAACCAGCCGGGTCATGCACGGCCGGGTGGCGCGCCGCTACATTAACTACTACAGCCAGCCGGATGACGCCAGCCCGCGGTTGGGCAAGCTTGAGCGAGATACGCTGCTCGACCTGCTGGAGGCCGTGGAGTCGCCTGCCGGCCCGCCACATAACCCGCGCTGGTACCGCATCGCTGGCCTTCAGGGCAAGGAACGCTCGGAATCCAGCTATGTTCACAGCGGCTATATACAGCGGGTAGAAGGGGCGCATCTCAATACCCCAGTCGCATCGGCTGCGGAGGTGGGGCAGCTGGCCGAAGTCACCGTGCCATTTACCCAGGCGCATTACCAAAACAAGCAGGGCTATTACCAGAAAGTCTACCGCCTGTATTATGAATCCCAGCACTGGGTGACCGGTGTCCAGGAGGGCCTGGATGGCACCTCCTGGTACAGCCTGACGGACGAGTGGCTGCGGGTGCGCTACATCGTCCCGGCGGCGCACCTGCGCCTGGTGCCGCCGGCCGAGCTTGCGCCGGTTGCGCCGGAAGTGCCGCTGCAAGAGAAGCGCATTCGGGTCTCGCTGGAAGCCCAAACGTTGACGGCCGAAGAGGCGGGGCAAGTTGTCTTGCATACCCGGATTGCCAGCGGGATGAAGTACATGGAAACGCCTAAAGGCGAGTTCTTCATCAACCGCAAAACGCCTTCCAAACACATGGGCAACGGCGGGCTGTCCGGGGACCCGAATGCCTACGAGCTGGTGGGCGTGCCCTGGGTATCGTTTTTTCACACCAACGGGGTGGCCTTCCACGGTACTTACTGGCACGATAACTTCGGTGTGCCGATGAGCCACGGCTGCGTCAACATGCGCACCGCTGAAGCCCGCTGGCTGTACCGCTGGTGCCTGCCGGCCTATAGCCCGGAATTCGAAAGCCGGTTGGGCTGGCGGGTGAAGGGCGAGGGGACAGCGGTGATTGTTGAGTGAAGGGAGTATCCCCGCGGCAACGAACGCCGCGGGACTTTGGCCCCGCGGCAACGAACGCCGCGGGACTTTCGGATCACAGCAGCTGGCGCAGGACTTCGACCAGGATTTGCGCCAGGACGATCTTGAAGATCAGCGCCACGGGATAAACACTGGCATAGGAGAGCACCGGCAGCTCGGTCTCGGTCTGAGCATTGGCCGCTTCCAGTCCGGCCGGGTTGGTCATGCCGGCGGAGAGCGAGCCCATCACGGCCAGTAGATTCATTTTGTAGAAAAGGAACATCAGCAGCAGCCCGGCCAGCATCGACAGGATAGTGATCAAGGCCCCGCCGGCCAGCAGCATGAAGCCCTGGCCTTGCAGCACTTCCAGGAAGTTGGCCCCTGCGGCGATCCCGGCGCCGGCCAGGAAGAAGATCAGCCCCAGCTCGCGCAGCACGCTCTTGGCGGCCGGCGGTACATATAGGCGCAGCGGCCCAAGTCCGCCGAAATGCCCTACCAGCAGACTGACGATGAACGCCCCGCCGGCGGTGCCCAGCTGTACGGTGATTCCATTTGGCAGGTTGATCGGGATGGATCCCAGCAGGATGCCCAGCAGCAGCCCGGCCAGGAAAGGCAGCATGTTGGTCTCGCTGGCCCGGCGCGGCGAACCCTGCACCTGCTTGGCAAAGGCATCCACGGCGCTTTTTTCCCCTACTACACGAATGTTATCGCCCATTTCCAGGCTCATATTGCCGGTTGGGGTCATCTCCAGCCCCTGGCGGCGGATGCGCGTGATCAGCACACTGTAGCGCTCCCAAACTTTGAGCTGCGCCAGCTTCTTGCCGGCCAGGGAGGCTGCCACCACCTCTACGTCCACGCTCAGCACATTGGCATTCACATCCATGCGCTCGTCCGTCTCATCTCCCAGCAGCAGCGGCATTTTGGCCAGCTCGTCGGCCGCCCCAACCACCATCACCAGGTCGTCCAGTTCCAGCACCGTTTCCGGCGAAGCGGCAAACACGTGGCCGCGTCGCTTAATGCGCGAGATGTTGACCAGGGTCATGCGGTGCGGGTTGATCTCCCGGATTTGCTTGCCGTCGCAATTGGGATTGGTGATGCGAAATACGCGGGCTTCCAGCGACGGCGACTCGACCTGCTTTTCTTGCGCCCAGCGTTCTTCCTCCCGGTGTAGATTGCGCCGCGCCAGGCGTGGCAGGAACTGCACCAGCAGCGCCACGCTAACCAGGCTGAAGGGGTAGGCGATGCCATAGCCAACCGAGACGGTCCCGCTGGTTCCCGGGGCGATGCGCTCGACGGCGGCGATGGCGCCCGCCAGGGCCGGGGTGCAGGTCAGTGCGCCGGTGTACAGCCCGGAAGCCAGGCGGTAATCCAATCCTAGAAATTTGCCGACCGCAACCGTTAGCAGCGCCCCCACGCCCACGATCGCCAGGGCAATCACCACGTACTGGATGCCGTGGCGCTGAAAGGTACGGAAGAAGCGCGGCCCGGCCTGCAGCCCAATGGCATAGACAAACAGCAGCAGGCCCAGCTCCATGATGGATTGCGGGATGGTGTACCCCAGGTGGCCAAACACCATGGCGGTGAACAGCACACCTGCTGCGCCGAGCTTGATGCCCTTGATGGAGATCTGGCCGATCAGGGTGCCAATGACTAAAATGGCGAACAATACCAGCATGGGAGAGATTTTACTGCATTAAAAGTCTTTGGTGAAAAATTGCACAAATCGACCGCCCCAGTAATATCACCCTTTCCATCCTGTACATCCCTGTTGGTTCGCTTTTCTATAGCGCAATCAGGCCCACCGACAGCAGGCACAGCGCCAGCCCCAGCCACTGCCACCGGGACACTTCCTCGTGCAACAGGCGGTGCGCCAGCAAGACGGTCACTGCCGGGTACATTGAAGCGACCACTGCGGCGATATCCAGGCGGGTGAGCTGGCGGGCCAGCAGGTAAAACACATTGCCGCCCATATCCAGAGCGCCGGCCAGCAACGCGGCTGGATTGCTGAGGAGAGACGGGAGGGGCAGCCGCTGCCGCCTCAGCAGGATCAAGCCCACAGCCAGCGAAGCCAGCTTGGAAACAACCAGCGGGGCGAACAGTTGGCCCTCGTGCCCTAGCGAGATGAAAACGAAAAAGCCGCCGAATCCCAATCCGGAGAGTACCGCCAGGCCGGCTTCCTCGCTGCCGCTATGCCCGGCGTCCACCCCGTCTAAAGACCCCGGCCCAGCCGAATCGGCACCGGCCGGACCTGGGCTTATAGGAGATACTCTGCTGACCAGGGTGATCCCACCCAGCCCGGCGGCGAAACCGGCCAGCTGCAGGCCGCCGGGCAGACCCTGGCTGAGGGCGGCAAACAGCACCGGCACGGCTGCGCCTACCACTGCAGCTATTGGCGCCATCGTGGCGGCGCCGCCGCGCGCCAGTCCGCGGTAGAGCAGCACGGTGCCCAGCGCTCCGGAAACGCCCGCCGCGGCCGACCAGGCAATGCTCTCGGGCGAAAGGGAAAGCTCTCCCCAGAGCAGGGCCAGGAGCATCAGCACCGCCAGGCTGGCCAGGGCTGCCAGGGGCAGCACCTGGATGGCATTGTGCCGGCGAGCCGCCCGCCCACCACTGAAATCGCCCCCGCCCCAGCTGGTGGCCGAGATCAGAGCCAGGATAACGCCCAGCAGATGGGAAGGGGACATGCTCATGGGTGGGCTCTACGGTTTCACTTCAAGGCAGGTAAGCAGGCTTTCACCTGCTTGCAGCTCCAGGGTCGCCGGCGTTTCGGGCGGCTGGAGCGCGGCGTCTACCGATAGCAGATTCTTCAGGTTTAGCAGGCGTCCCTGGCTGCTGACTCCCAGCACCCCGCCCTGCCTGGAAATCTGTGTCGGGGTGAGAAAGGCTACCGGTAGAAAATTGCGTCGCAAGGACAGGCCTGACCGAAGTCCCGCAGGGCTGGTGTTCTTCTGGCCACGCGGGGCACTAGTGCTCCCTTCCTGCACCAGTTTTTCAGGTTCCAGCCAGATCCAGCGGCCGTCAGAGCTCAGAGCCAGCATGGCGTGCCCAAGATCGGCACGCCACATCGGCGGGTCACCCCGCGCAGCTTGTCCGGCGATGCTGTGCGGTACGTCGCGGGGGCCGGCCGGTAAAGTGGCTCCGGCGGCGGTCAGGCGCTCTTCTGCCCTGCCGCGAGCAACGTCGCGGGGCCGTACCCTAAGCAGCTCGTAGGGCTGGAAGCTGAGCTGCGCCAGTGGAACCGCGGCTGCTCGTCCCAGATTGGTGGCTGCCAGGATCAGGCTGTCTGCCGCTGCAGAGAACAGATATGCCGGGATGTGTGTCCCGCGCAGCTTGTCCCGCGTAGCGTCGCGGGACGTCGCGGGATGTGTCCCGCGCAGAGGTGTAGAGTCGGTAACCCGCCGCTCGAGCTGGAAGTAGGGCCGCTTGCCGATATGCTCCGCTAACAGGCGCATATCGAAGGCCCGCCCTTGCCCGGGTTGGGTGACCATCACGATATAGCCGGCCGAGGATCCCTCCGGCCAGTCACGCGTCTCAGCGCCGGGCCAACCGGTGAGAGCGGCCACCCATTCTCCGGCTTCCAGCGGCAGCACGTAGGTAATGCCGCGCGGGTCGGCCTGAGCCGCCAGGTACAGGTCGGCTACTTTTGCGGTGATCAGCTTCTGGCGGTTGGTCACCAGCAGGAGGTGCTCGTCGGCGCGGAAAATAGCCAGGTGGGCGGTCCCGCGCAGCTGCGGGTTTATCTGCGATAGATGTTTGGCGAAAGCTCCCTTGAGCGTGACAGCTGCCAGCCCGGAGGAAGCAAATTCCGCAATTCGGCCGGCGTCCAGCGCCAGGATGTGCTGGCCGCGCAGGAAAAAAAGAATGAACTCCGGCAGGCTGACCCGGCCGCCCTGGTGCTCCTGCCGTGTCATCAGCTGTCTGCCGATTAGCTTCAGGTTGGCCGTTTTCATCTCCCGCACACTGCCATCCTGGGTGATTTCTTCAACAGAACGGGAGGCCGAGTTGGGTGTGTAGGCGGTCGCCTCGACCAGCCCGTCAGCGATCTGACGGCCGCGCACAGCCAGCCCGGCGGTCACGCTGCTGAAGGCGTCGATTGCCATGACCTTGTCGGGGCCAAATACTTCGTCCAGCATTTCAATAAATAACGGGATTTGTGAAGAACCGCCGGTGCGCACCACCCGGTCGATGTCCTGAGGTCGCAGCCCGGAGCGCTCCACGGTCGCCAGCAGCTCAGCGCGAATCTGGTCGGTCTCGTGGCGGATGGTTTTCTCAAAGCGCATGCGCGTGATCTGATCTTTGATGGTGAAATCTTGGCCTGGCAGCAGAAACTGCGCGATGTAGCTTGTCGAGAGCTGCTGCTTGGCGCGCTCGATCAGGTCGAAAGCCAGCAGGGCGTAGTTCGAGGAGACAATCTCGAGCAGGGCCTGCGTCTTTTCCGGCTCCACCGCCCCCTGGTGGATGCTGCGCAGCATCTCCAGGTTCTGCGGGGTATTCAGCGTCAGGATTTCATACGGGTTGGCCAGCGAGTCGAAGATTTGGGAGGGAATTGGGTAACGCACGCCATTATCGACGAAGTGGCTGCCCTCGCCCAGGTGCGGCGGCAGGACGGCGCGGAACAGGCGCTGGTCGAAAACATCTCCGGCGATAGGGATGCCGCCCGTCGCCAGTACCTGCTGGGCGGCATGGCCCCGGCTGCCTGGCCCGATCTGCATGATGGTGAAATCCAGCGTGCCGCCGCCGAAATCGAAGACCAGCACATTCTGGCGGGTGGATAGATTGATCTCGTAGGATAGGGCGGCCGCTACCGGCTCGTACTCCAGATAGACCTTCTCGAAGCCGGCTTTGAAGGCCGCGTCCAGCAGCCGCCCCTGGGCAATACGGTCTTCTTCCGGGTTGAAGGAGAAGTGCACCGGCCGCCCCAGCACGACCTCGGTCGCCGGCTTGCCCATCTGCCGGTCGATCTGCTGCTTCATGCCCAGCAGAAAGATCGCCACCAGATCGCTGGCGGTGTACCAGCTGCCCAGGAAGGCAGTGCCGTAGTACTCCCGGTTGCGCAGGGCGGTCTTGATGGATGTGAACAGCCGCCCGGGTGAGAATTCGTCCTCAAAGGCGTATACATCCCGGTAAAAGGTGGGTAGCTCGGCAAACACCTGGATGATCTCGCCAACGCGCACCTTGCGGTAGCGGGTCGGGCGGCCGACGTTTTGCTTGAAGTAGGTGTTGACCGCCGCACTGCCGAGGTAGAAATCCCCGCTGCGGGTCATATAGATGGCGGAACGCGAGATATGGGGTGAAGTGCTGTTGGGGTCCAGCGCCAGGGGGTGGATGGCAGTCCCATCGAACCAGGCAGCGCCGGTGTTGGTCGTCCCGAAGTCCATACCGATCACAGTCAGGGTCCTCCTATTGGGTAGGATTGGGTGAGAACCGATGGAAAGACGAAACGATATTATAACCGACCGTCCCGGCGAGAACAGCCGGGATCCAGGACGGACGACCAAAGACCGGAAGGGTCGCGCTCGCTGCGGGCTGAGCGAAGCCTTGGAGTGATCTTCTCCAGGGTCTTCCACCTGCTCTTCCGCGGATATAATTACCACAATCTTGACCATCGGAGGCCTCTCAATGACGCACTTTCCCCTGTCGCGCGAAAAAATCCTTGCCAGCCTGCGGGCGGCATTCGAGCCGCTGCCTTACGTGCATGCCATGTGGGAGGGCGGAGCGGCTGCCTTCGACCGGGTGGACGAGTGGTCGGACATCGATCTGCAGGTGGACGTGGATGATGAGCGCGTAGAGGATGTCATGGCGCTGGGTGGACAGGTACTGGCGGAGCTATCCCCGATCGAGCTGCAGTATACCGTACCGCAGCCTGCCTGGCATGGGCATGCCCAGACCTTTTTCTGGCTGCGGGATGCCGGCCCTTACCTGCTGGTGGATTTTGTCGTGATGAAGCACAGCAATCCGGTGAAGTTCCTGGAGCACGAAATCCATGGGAACCGGGTGGTGCATTTCGATAAGCTGGGGGTGACGGATGTCGCCCCGCTGGATGCCGCCGAGTTCAACGCTCAAATCCGCCATCGCTGGGAGATATTGCGGGTGAACTTCCCGCTCTTCCAATCCCTCACGTTGAAGGAAATCAAGCGCGGCAACGCCATCGAAGCCCATGCTTTCTACCAGGGGTTCACCCTGCGCCCGCTGCTGGAAGCCCTGCGTATGGAGCTTACCCCCTATCACTACAACTTCCACACCCGCTACGTGTATTACGAGCTGCCGCCCGAGATCGTGCGGCGCCTGGAGAGCCTCTTCTTTGTCGCCTCATTAGACGACCTGACCGACAAGCGCCGCCAGGCGGAGGCGTGGTTTGGTGAGATTGCCCCCCGGTTGGACGAGAAATTCTCACAATAAACCTTAACCGTATGATGCACTCCAACACTCTCGCCACCATGATGCTTTGCGTCCTGCTGGCAGCAACTGCCTGTACGCCGCGGGTCAACCCGGCTGCACCAACAGCGGCGCTGGGCAGCCCAACTGCGCTCCCTCCGGGAGCGCAAACCCTGACGGTCCTGGCGGCGGCTTCCCTGACTGAATCGTTCACCGAGCTGGGCCGGCTGTTCGAGAGCCGCAACCCCGGGGTGAAGGTAGCCTTCAGCTTTGCCGGCTCGCAGCAGCTGGCCCAGCAGCTCGCCCAAGGGGCTGGCGCAGACGTATTTGCGAGCGCCAATTGGAAATCCATGGACGCTGCCATTGATGCCGCTCGCGTCAGCAAGGGCGATGCCGAAGCCTTTGCTGGAAACCGCCTGGTGATCGTCTTCCCGAACGACAATCCCGCCGGATTGGAGACGCTGGAAGACCTGGCTAAACCTGGTCTGAATCTGGTGCTGGCCGATAAATCCGCCCCTGTGGGGCAGTACTCGCTCGATTTCCTGGATCGCGCCGTGAAAGAACCCGGGATGGATCCAGGCTATAAAGAGGCTGTCCTGAAGAACGTGGTCTCCTATGAGGAGAATGTGCGCTTTGTTTTGACCAAGGTCTTGTTGGGCGAGGCCGATGCCGGTATCGTGTTTGTGACCGATATCACCCCGGAAGCCGCAGAGCAGGTGGGTATCCTTGAGATCCCGGATGCGCTCAACACGATCGCCTCCTACCCGATTGCCCCAATTGCCGACAGCAAAAATTCTGAACTGGCCAGGGCATTCATCGACCTGGTGCTGTCCCCAGACGGACAGGCCGTCCTGGCGCGCTATGGTTTTCTGCCGGCAGGGGAGTGACCCTATCTCCAAGATCGTTCTGTATTCAGCCTGTCAGCCAACCGGACGAACCCGGAACATTCGCGCATAATTCCTGAAATAAATAGCCCCGAGAATCAACCCTGCACCCAGTAACAGGCAGGCTGCGCCGATACCGGTCATCGTAGTGTTGAAGGCATCCGCATAATTGACATTATTCCAGGTGTGCGTAGAGCCCATCGTAAATTGAATGCTTAGCGCCAGCAGACCGACTGCGATGGCTGCCGCCCCGCCTGCCGGTAGGTTTGCGCGGAAATTGCCGCGGGTGAAATCCACCCCCTGCCAGATGGTTGGGATGCGCAAGATCAGGAACAGGATCAAGGTCAGGATGGTGGTGTAAACCACGGCATCCACCGGCATCGATTTACCGCGCAGCGCCTGTGAGACAATCATATGGATGATACCGATCACCGCGCCGGCAATCAATACGGATAGGGTATACCGGTAGGCTTTCTCTGCACCCTTGATCAGCAGGATGGTTGCATAAATCCCAAACACACCCAGCGCGATGCCTGCCAGTACGAACAGGATATACAGCCACTGGTAAGGCGCCAGCAGCGCCATGCTTTCGCTGAATCCGGTTGGATTAAGCGCCACGCAGGTCGTGCCAATGCCGCCCAGCAGGGTGAACCCGGCGGTTAACCCCATCAGTACGATGCCCAGGAAGCGGAGGAACTTAGCAAAGAAACTATTGGGTGACATCATTTTCTCCTTATTGTTTATCCAAGCTTGAATCCAGCGACGAAACAAAAGGTAACCATCAGCAGCAGGGCCGGCAGGATCTTCAGGATTGTCTCCCGCGGCAGGAGGGGCCTGCCCATTTTCAGGAATGAGAGCAGCAGCCCGCCGGCGCCGATCAGCGCGCCGCCAACACTGACCAGGATGAAAGCAGGGTCCATCGACCCCTCTAGCGTCAATACAATGGGCAGCAGGAAAATCGTCATCCCGGCCACGCCGTGGACGGTCGCCAGCACGATGGTCTGTATTTTTTTTGATGCGGGGAGGAGGCGGGTGACGACTACCGCCAGGAATCCGGTGACGGCAAACACCAGGTAAGCGGTCTGCCAACCCGGTAGGTGCTGCGCGACCAGGCCCAGCGATAACGTAAGCGGGATGATCGTCGAAACGATCGCCACCACCGGCGAGTCCAGTACCTCAAACCCCAGGATGAGCAGCAGCAAGGCGGCGATCAGCAGGGCGCCAAAGGCGATTGTGTAGGCCAGGGTGGGCAGGGTGGGGAGGCCGTCGATGCCAACCGCGATCTGGTAGGCGGCCAGGATGCCCGTGGCAAGCAGGAATAGGCGGTCGAGAGGGGTCATTTTCATCTGGCTATACCACCATGACCATGACCAGGATCATCGCCGCCAGCATGTACACCGAGGCATATTTGAACAGGCCGAAGCTGGCACGCTCGGAGGGCTTCACGGTTCCGGCTGCAGCCAGGATAAACAGCCCAAAAGACAGCACGCCCAGCAGGCGAAGGAAGCCCCAGGACATGCCGATAGCCCCAGGCAGCCAGCCCCATCGCCAATGCCGCCAGGATGCTGGAAAGGGTGATCATTACCCGGGTGAAGCCAAATCCATATGTGGATGGGAAGGTGGGCACGCCTGCAGCCTGGTAGTCGTCGTAATAGCGCATGCTGAAGCTCAGGATGTGGGTCGGGATCCAAAACAGGATGCCGATGGAAAGCAGGATTCCGATTTCATCCACGAATCCCAGGCCCAGCGCTCGCCCGGCCAGGATTGGCATGCCCCCCGCGATTCCGCCCCACACGATGCTCCAGCAGGTGCGGCGCTTGAGCCACATCGTGTACACCACGACATCAAAGAACAGACCGGCAAAGACAATCACCCCGTACAATAGATCCATGGCAGCCGCCAGGCCTACGCCGAGGATGGAGAGGGCCAGCCCGACCGCCAGCGCTTCGCCTGGGGGGATCTGCCCGTTAGCCAGTGGTCGATTGCAAGTTCGACTCATCCGCGCATCGATATCTCGATCCCACCACATATTAAGGATCGTGCTGCCGCTGATGGCAGCCGCCAGGCTGAGGAACAGCCCTGCCAGAGTGGGCAGGTGGAAGATTGGGCAGCGGGCGCTCATATAGCCCGCCAGCCCGGTAAATACCAGCAGGCCGGTCTGCAGGCTTTTGGTCAGCTGCCAGTACAGGCGGAGTTTGGCGGAAAGTTTATTCATCGAACACAGCGGAATCCAACGCCAGGGCTGTAGTAAGTGGGGGTGGCGTTATTGCGAACCCAGATGCGCAGATCCATCTCGTAGGTGTCTTTCGAGCCACCGCGCATGAAGCGGTAGTGCATGCCTTCGTAAACATCCCCGGTCCACTGCCACACATTTCCGGCCATATCATACAGCCCGTACGGCGAGGCAGAATCCAGGGTTGAGTAGCCGTCGTAATTGTTGCCGTTGTAGAAACCGACTGGGGTGGTGCGCGAGCCGTAGGAGCTCATATCCTCAAATGGATCGCGGCTGGCGTAGAAGTTGGCGTTCTCGCGCTGGATTTCGTAGCCCCAGGGATAAGGGCGTGTGTCTGTGCCGCGGGCGGCCTTCTCCCACTCCATTTCGCTGGGCAGCCGGGAGTCGTGGAAGCCGCAGTAGCCCCAGGCGCCAAACCAGGAGACCATCGTCATCGGATGGTCCTCGTAGCCCGGCTGGACGGTAAAGGTTTCGCCGTCAAATTTGATGCGCTGGGACGGGTCGTCCAGCGGGATAAAGATCCAGTCGCCGGCCTCGATTGGCTCCTCGTGCTTGGCGCCGTGGAATTCGTCTCCGGGGTAAAAGCCTACAACCTGATCGCCATCCAACTTGACTGAGCCATCGGCCAGTGCATTATTCAAATAGGCCGCATACTGGGCAGTGGTGACATTGGTGACCATGATCTCGAAGGCTTCGGTTTCGGCAGGTTCGTCGTGTTGGCCGAAGAAAAACTCCCCGGCCGGGATGCTCGCCCAGGCGTTTGGATCTATCCCGGTTTCGTAGCCGGGTAAGGGCGCGTTCAAATCGACAGCGGTGCATCCAGCCAGGAGGGTGAATATTGCCAGCAGGGTGATAAGGATGTACTTCATCGCCTCACCTCCTGCGAGAGCTCCTGCTCCCTTTCGGCTTTCCAACGCCCATTGCTTCTAAAGAGATCGATCAGCCGCCAGGCCATCACTACCGCCAGCAGTACCAGCAGCAAGGCCAGGGCAGCATCCATGACATACATCAGCACATTGACAATTGGCTGCTGCTCGGCCTCTGTCACGAACAGGCGCTTCATTTCGAAGAAGGTCACCGCTGCAAAGGCGATATTTGAGAGGATGATGATGCTCCAGCCGTAGAACTGGCGGATCTTACCTTTGAGGCCGATCATGTCCCCGTAATACAGCAGGATGATCGTGGCAATAATGGCCGACAGTACATGCCAGTGACCGGTCAGCTCGATGCGCTCCTCGCGGGCCGGCCAGACGCGGAAGATCTCATCCAGCCGGATGGCCATGAAGATGCCTATGCCGCTGGTGGTGAAGTTCATGAACAGCATCTGCCAGGTAGGGCCAAAGCGCAGCGGATCCCGCGTCAGGGCATTGAGCTTCTGCCCGAAGCTGGGTTTGGGCAGGTGAGCCGTCCCTTCGCGAATCAACATGCGCCAGCTCCAGATGAGCAGCAGCAGCGCCGCCAGCATAGATGGCGTGGCACCGACATAAATAATCATGTGGGCCACCGGTTCGAGCGGCGTCACCACCCCCCACACGCCCAGGGTAAGGATGATGGTACCCAGGATCATCAGTGGCATGGCGATTTTGTGCAGGATGCCCTTGAAATTGAGCCAGCGGCCAACGATCAGGGTGATCATCACGGCAATCAGTGCCAGCATGATGTGCAGGTGGCCGATGACGGAGTACTCCATGGTCGTTTTTTCGGGGTAGCGGATGATATTCTCGGCCAGGAAGGTCTCAAATCCGTTGCCGAAAAACGAGCCGGGGACGGCGCCGAACAGGGCTGAGGTCACTGTGGTGAAGGCTGCGGCGAAGAAGGCCACTCGCTCCAGGTCCACACCAGAGCGGGTGCGGGCATAGTCCTTATCCGGCTGGTAGTAATCCTTGTTCCACGGCCATAGGGCGATCACCAGCAGCACGCCGGCAAAGAAGATCAGTGTCAGGCCGCTGATGTACAAGCCGTGAAAGGCCCAGTTATGCCCAAAATAGGCGAATCCCAGGCCGAAGACCATCGTCACAATATAGCCCACGGTGATGGTAGCATTGATCGTCGTCTTCAAAATCGGCTTCATCTTCAGCAGGCCGGTAATCATGTACGTTTCGATCGCTACGATTGCCATCGCTATGGAATGGTACAGAATTATGATGCGCCCTTCGCGTTCGGCCGGCACCATCTCCATGCCCAGCAGCCTGACCACAACGTCCCGTACGCCAAACTCGGCCATGGGGCCGGAGAGCATCCCCCACACCGCGGTGACGACTGCCGTCATGGCAATCGCCACCAGGATCAGCCCCTTGGTTGAGCCAAACAGGTAATTGAAGCGTTTTTTAATGAATTCCATACGGGCTGCTCCTGAGTTGCGTGTTCATGATGAAACGACAGCGGCGAGGATGTGTGAAAAATATCACAAGTTGTCTTGCCTGTCTGTAACATTTATCACAATCCTGCCTGGATAGGCTTCTCCCTCGTCACATCAACTCGCCCTTTTGGCTGTTCCAGCGATTCCTGGCTGCTGGCGTTCCATGTCTCCAGCATCTTGCGCGTCCCAGGGAGCCACAGGTAGATGAGCAGGCCCGTGCTGAGTAAAGGCGCCGGCAGGAACATCGAGAAGCGGTGCACCTCGATCAAGGCGTTATGCAATCCCAGCGGGTAGCCGGCCAGCATCGACATAGTGCCTGCAAAGATGCCCACCGGAATCGCCCACGATTTCTTGGCCAACACGGCGAAGATGAAGATCGCCCAGGCCGCCGCACCCCACCAGCTCACCTGCTGCGTCATGACATACATGCCATTCCAGAAGGGATCGTCCTGTGAGGTGGTGTACTTGGCGATTGGGGCAACACCATCGATGAAGGTGAGTACATAGGCCAGACCGGCGATAAAAGTCAACACGATGATCTTCTTCTGCACGCCACCGATCAGGAGCATGGCGAACCACAACAGCAATGCCAGCCCGAAAACGATCAATGTTGGCATTGGCAATTGGCTGTCCATCGCCGGAATGGCGGGAAAAAACCCAACCAGCAGCTGGATTGTGGCCGCCACCGCCCCCCAAAACCAGGCCCATTTTTGCTTGTGTACAAAACCGTACAGCACCGCCGCCCAAATAGCTCCGGTTGTGATTCCCAGCCATCCCAGCACGGCGTAGGTGATCCTTACCGAAGCGGCTTCATCAGCCCGCCCGTCCATCACCTTGGCGTCGATCAGCAGGTTGTATTGGGCCGCCAGCAAATAGAACGCGATCAGGCCGGTTATGATGCCCAAAACTGCCAGTAGAATTCCCAATTTAGTATTGTTTTTCATCGAATTCTCTCCTCTCATCGGTTGGTCAGGTCAATATCATTCCACGGTTGGTTGTTTGCTGATAGAGTTCTCCATTTTCTTCTTGCGCTGTCCTTTGACAATATAAGGGAGCAGAAATAAATAGGACCCACTGATTGCCATAATCAGCATCAAAATAGATGGGATCTGATCCAGTTTTTCCCAGGCTGCTGCGATTTGCGGATCACCGATTAATTTGATGATCACCGCCACTGGAATTAACAACGCAGTCGGCACAGCGATCCAGCGGTGGAATTTGCGAAACCATTTACTCCAAAACTTTGTCATACGTAGAAACCTCTTGTCTTAGTAGGATTACTTATCATTGGTTAAATTCAGGTTGATTTCCCGTGCCGGACTGGGCGCACCGGGCGCTTCGATGCGGTTTACCACCCCGCGGACACCCGGTACCTGCCCGGCGATCTCTTCCGCAGCCAGGCGCCCCACCAGCAAATCGACGGCGCCTGCCAGGTGGGCGATGCTGTTCAACACACCTACTCGAAGATCGGCAGCTGGCGGTGCGATCGTCGGCCGCAAATGCAGCTAAAATAGCTGCTCGCAAGTTTTCGTCCAGGTCAGGAATGGTTGATGGCATGGTTGTTGGTTGCCGCATAGAAAGCAGTACAGTCAGGGTCAGTGTACGAATAGAAGGGATTTTTGCATACGACTTTCGTCGTGCCGCACGATTAGCCGGGAGCCTGGGTTAATACAGTGGGCGGTTGGGCAGCCTTGACCTTGCGCCGCTGCAGGAACATCAATACCAGTATGATCAGCCAGACAACGATACGGATGGTCATGGCCACAATGCTGTCTGTCGCCACAACATCACGGTAGCCTGCCAGCAGGATGATCATGACCAGCAGCATGAATGCTGAATATGCCGATGGCTGCGGGCAGGGCAAACCTGCTGTTCGTCCAGATGAGAGGGGCGGCGAGGAAGACGGTCAGAATGCCGACGGTGTAGTTATAGAGCAGCAGCCAGTTGATGACGTAATAGCCCGGATCTTTGCCCAGCAGCGCCTGGCCGCCTGCAAATACTGCCATGGCCCCGATAATCAAGGCCAGGATGGCTGCGATTTTATTCAGGTTGGTTTTCATATGGATCTTCTCCTTGGTTGATCTATATAGGTTGTGGCCATTGTGAGTATAGGGCCTTCCTGCAGGAAAGGTAACGACTTAAGTCGTACGCCAGATCACACTCAAGGTGTATGCTTGGCTTAACCTGAGCAATTATTTGCATGTGGCCAAAGGAAAATCAAAGCATGCAAATCACAAAAGATACACGCATTTCGGATATCCTGCTGGAATATGGCGATATTGCTGAAGTGATGGAGGTTTTTGGCGTCAAACGTGTGGGACGGTACTCCTTGCGCATGTTCTTTGCGAAGGCGCTCACGGTGGAATGGGCGGCGCGCATCCATGGCGTCCCACTGGATGAATTTCTGGCAATATTGCACCAGGCAGTCACGAGAATAAATGGAGAATCCTGAAATGACTCCACCTAAGGAACATCCGGTGAAAACCAGGCGGAGGGTGATTGTCTTATTCTTTTCAGGCCTTTTGTTGATGGCTGTACTTGCGGTAGGGATTGGTTGGGCCTTCGATGACCTGGGGAGGATTCGTAATCGGCTGGCTGAATCAAGTGGTTGGCCCGATATTGCTCTTGGGGGAATCGCCCTGGTGGTCTGGTCGGTCAGCATCCAATATACCCTCGGTAAAGGAACCCCTGCGCCCAGGGTAGCCACCCAAAGGCTGGTGACGGAAGGCCCATATGCTTATACTCGCAACCCGATGACGCTGGGGGCGCTGTTGATCTATTTGGGGATCGGGGTTTGGATGGGTTCGGGGGTGGTTATCATCCTGACCGTGGTGGTTTTCAGTGGTGTTGCTTATATATATTTACCATCACGAGACGGATGAGCTGGCCGGGCGCTTTGGCGAGGAGTACCGGGATTATAAGAAGCGGACGCCTTTTTTGCTGCCGCGCTGCCCGCGGCGGCGATGAGCTATGGAATTGGGCGTCAAGGGGTTAGGTCCGATCTTATAAGAGGGCAGGAGTGAGGAGTAAGCTCCTGCAGCAGGTCAGCGCTTGGCGCGATCTGCCAAGTCCCTTCGGGATCGAGTAATAGGATATACTGTTTTTCCACCCTGAGCAAATTCTCCGCTTCAAGAGTCTTCAGAGCCCGGCTGAGCACATCGCGCACCGTTCCCAGGCGTACGGCCATCTCATCGAAAGTGGTCCAATCGCGGCGCGGCACCATCAGCTGCCCGTCGTGCAGCTCGACGTTTTGTAGGAGCGTGTGCGCCAGGCGAGCCTCTACACTGCGCAGCGAAAGATCTTCTACCAGATTGACGTAATGCAGCACACGTTCTCCCAGGTGACGAATTATAGACATCGCCAGATCAGGGTGTTGCGGGATCAATTCCAGGATTGTTTTGGCGGGAATTACCCAAACACGCACCGGCTCCAGGGCCACCACCGTGCCTGGATAGGGAGTACCGGTGAACACAGCAATATCACCAAAAATATCCACCGGGCGAAGGAACATCAGCGCTTGTTCTCTACCTTCCAGGGTCATGCGCGTGGCTTTAATCCAGCCGGCTTCAAGCAGGTAAATTGACTCCGCCGGCTCGCCTTCCAGGTAGATTACCTGCCCGTTGCCAAAATGGCGCAGAGTAACAACCGCAGCGATGGCTTGCTGAGTTTGTTCCGACAATTCGCTGAACTGTGGCACCTTTTGAAGGGTCTGCTTGAATTCCGCCACATAGGTCATGTTTGGCTTTACTCCCAGGCTCATCCCATCAACTGCTCCACCCGGCTCTCGCCAATGCTGTAATACTTTGCCTGCGGGTGGTGCACCATGATAGCGGCAGTGGACTGCTCCGGCACGAGCTGGTAGGCCGCGGTCAGGCTCATCCCCAGCTCCTGTCGAGCCGGCAGCAGATCGAACACCTTGCGGTGGTCGTCAAGCTCCGGGATGGCCGGGTAGCCCCACGAGTAGCGCTTGCCCTGCGTCTCCGGCACGCCCAGCTCGCGGCGGATGTGGCGGTGCAGGTATTCGGCGGTCGCCTCGGCGGTCTGCACCGCCAGGCCGTGGGTGAAGTAGGCTTCGGAGTAATCGCCCTCGGCTTGCAGCCGGTCGAAGACGCTCGGTGGCCTGCTGGCCCACCGTCACCACCTGCAGCGGCGACGACATCCATCGCCCCTGAATCCGAGCGGCGCAAAGTAATCCGCCAGGCACAGGCGGTCGCCCTCCGGCTGGCGCGGGAAGGTAAAGCGCGCAATATTTCCCTTGGCGAGCTGCCTTGCAAGGATTCCGGGTCGAACAGAACCAGGTCGTTGCCGTCGGCCTGGCACGGCCAGTAGCCGTAGACTGCCTGCGGCTGCAGCCAGCCTTCGCGCAGCGCCTGGCGCTGCATGCGCTCCAGGCGGGCTTCGAACTCGGCACTGCAGGCGCTCCCACTCCTCGCCGTGGGCATTCTTGGCGCCCCAGGACAGGCGGAACAGCTCATTCTTGGACAGGTGCTGGAAGACCATCTCCAGCGGCATGCTGCGCACCACCCGCGGCCCCCAGGTCAGGCTGGTGGGCACAGGGATGGGCGCCGGAACAACTGGCGAGCGCTGCAGGGCCGCAGCCGGCGCTTTCTCGTTGGAGCGGCTCGCCGATCTCGCGGCTGGCTTCCTGCTGCCAGGCGCTCCAGCAAAGCCGGGCGCTGCTGCGGGTCATCAGGGCGTCCATCGTCGCCAGACCCTCGAAGGCATCCTTGCAGTAGAACACCCCCGGCTCGTAGGGCTGAGCCGTCTTCCGTATACAGGATGCGCCAGCCAAAGCGGCGGTTGATGGCTGCCCCGCCCACCAGCACCGGGAATCTTCAGGCCGCGGCGCTGCAGCTCGTTGACGATCAGCGGCATCTGCTTGCTGGTGTTGACCAGCAGAGCGCTCAGCCCGATGGCGTCTGGCCTTGCGCCTCCACCGCCCTGGTGATGATCGTCTCGGCCGGCACCTGCTTGCCCAGGTCGATCACCGTGTAGCCGTTGTTGGCCAGGATGGTCTTGACCAGGTTCTTGCCGATGTCGTGCACGTCGCCGTATACCGTCGCCAGCACGACCGTGCCCTTGCTGGTGCCCTCCTTGCGCTCCAGGTACTGCTCCACGTGCGCTACGGCTTTCTTCATCACCTCGGCCGACTGCAGCACGAAGGGCAGGATCAGCTCGCCGGCGCCGAAGCGGTCGCCGACTTCCTTCATGGCGGGCAGCAGCACGTTGTTCAGGATGTTCACCGCCGTTTCGTGGCGAGACTGCGTCCCGGCTTCGGCGGTCTCATGATCTCGTCGATGTCGGCTTCCACGCCTTCTTTATGGCGGTGCAGGATGCGCCAGTGCCAGGCGCTGCTCGGCGGTCATACCTCGGCGGTTGGGTCTCCGGCAGCCTGCTTCTGCGTGCCGGTCGTGGTCGCCTGCGAAATACTCGATGAAGCGCTGCAGGGCGTCCGGGCGGCGGTTGAAGATCAGGTCCTCGGCCAGCTCGCGCTCCTCGGCGGGATTTCGGCATAGGGCGTGATATGCGCCGGGTTGACGATGGCCATATCCAGCCCAGCCTGCACCGCGTGGTACAGCATCACGCTGTTCAGCACCGGGCGGGCGGCGGCATCCAGCCCGAAGGAGACATTGCTCACCCCCAGCGAGGTCAGCACACCCGGCAGGGCAGCCTTGATCTGGCGGATGCCTTCCAGGGTCTCGATGGCCGAACTCGGCGAACTCGGGGTCGCCGGTGGCCAGGGTAAAGGTCAGGGTGTCGAAGACCAGCGCTTCCGGGCGCAGGCCGTGCTCGTCGACGGCGATATCGTAAATGCGCTGGGCCACCTCCAGCTTGTGATCGGCGGTCTTGGCCATGCCCTTCTCGTCGATGGTCAGCACCAGCACGGCCGCGTTGTGCTCGCTTGGCCAGCCGGAACACCTGGTCGGCCTTGGCGCGCCCGACTTCCAGGTGGGTCGAGTTGATCAGGCAGCGCCCGGGGGCCGTCTTGAGGGCGGCTTCCATCACGTCCGGCTCGGTGGTGTCGATCACCAGCGGCAGCTCCACCCCCATGGCCAGCTTCTTCACCACCTGCCGCATCAGCTCGGCTTCGTCCGGCCGCTCGGTGACCGCCACCGAGATATCCAGGGCGTGCGCGCCGCCTTCCACCTGCTCGCGGGCCAGCTCCAGGATGGCATCGTAATCCTCCGCCAGCAGCAGGCGCTTGAATTTGCGGCTGCCCTGGGCGTTGCAGCGCTCGCCGATCAGCAGCGGCGGCGGCTCCTGCTGCATGGGCATGGCGCGCATGGCCGAAGCCAGGCGCGGCAGCGTCCGCCGGTCGGGCGTCGCGGGTGCGCGCGGCGCGCGGGTGCGGCGCGGCCGCCCAGCTTCTCCACCAGCAGCTTCAGGTGTGCAGGCGTGGTGCCGCAGCAGCCGCCCACCACGCTGATGTCGTTCTTCTCAACGAACTCGACCAGCGCCTGCGGCGAACGGCTCCGGCTCCAGCGGGTAGACCGCTTCGCCGTCCACATTGAGCGGCAGGCCGGCGTTGGGGATGCACGAGACCGGCAGCCGGGCGTGCTCGCCCAGGTAGGCGATCGGCTGGCGCATGTGCTCCGGCCCGGTGGAGCAGTTCAAGCCGATCACATCGATCGCCATGCCTTCCAGGATGGCCAGGGCGGCGGCAATATCGGTGCCCAGCAGCATGCGCCCGGTGGTATCCAGGGTCACCTGGGCCTGCACCGGCAGGCAGATGCCGGTCTCTTCGAAGGCTTGCTCGATGCCGTCGATGGCGGCCTTGACTTCCAGGATATCCTGCGAGGTCTCGATCAGCAGCAGGTCGGCGCCGCCCTGGATCAGGCCAACAGCCTGCTCGCGGAAGACGTCCGCCAGCTCGTCAAAGCCGATGTTGGAAAGCTCGGGGTCGTCAGCGGAGGGCAGCTTGCCGGAAGGGCCGATCGAGCCGGCCACGAAGCGCGGCTGCTCGGGGGTGGAGTATTCGTCCGCCAAGCCGGCGCGCCAGGGCGGCCGCTGCCCGGTTGATCTCCAGCGTGCGCTCCCCCAGGCCGTATTCGCCCAGCGTCAGCCGGTTGGAACGGAAGGTGTCCGTCTCCAGCACATCCACGCCGGCCTCCAGGAAGGAGCGGTGGACCTTCTCGACCGCCTGCGGGTAGCTGATCACCAGGTAAGTCGTTGCAGCCGTTGTACTGCTCGCCGCCAAACTCGGCTGCGCTCAGTTTCTGTTGCTGCAGGCTGGTGCCCATGGCGCCATCAAAGATCAGCACGCGCTCTTGCAGGGCATCCAGGTAGCGGCGGTTGGTGTATTTGCGATCCATATGCGGCAGTCCTTGTCTGTAAAATTAAATTTAAGATAGGTATTTGTTCGCGAAATCGCGTGGTTTCAACACTTCGATTCCTTGATACCCTGAGGCTTTGAGCAAGTGCTTATCTCCGCTCACGATTACCAAACTCCCGCTGGTTACTGCACAGGCCAGGAACTTGTCGTCGTCTGGGTCTTCGCAAACAGCTTCTGATAGTGGTTGCGCGGAATATATTGTCGCATTTTGGAATACTAAACTAAGCACTGGCTCCAGGTCAATTCCTGGGTGATCTTCTGCCAGGATTTCACCCACCCGGCGATACTCATCTAAAATATCAGGCGAGACGATCAATTCGATTTTGTCATCTCGCCATGCTCTAAGAATTTGGTAGGGCGGTCCGCTGAAGAAAACACCTGACACGAATACATTGGTATCGATGATTATTTTCACGTCTCTCCCCGCGCCTTGGAGAGAGCTTTAGCGATGTCCGCACGGTCTAAACCGGCAGTCTTGGCTTGCTGGCGCGCCTGCTGGATGAGAGCGTCGAACGTGTCCAGACTGGGGGCGGTAATGGCTTTCAAAATCACCACATCACCTTCGCCTACGACAACGAATTGTGCACCTTCTTTGAGATTAAGTCGTCTGCGAATAGCTTCTGGAATCACGACTTGTCCCTTGGATGACATCCGAGTGGTAGATAAATTGTCCATAGAATCTCCTGTGTCTTACTGGTAAGATATTGTATCACAGGAACGATAGTCCGTGAGTGTACTATAGCGGGAAAGGGCTGTCAAAGTGGGGGTTACGGGATTTCCAGATCATCCAACAGAGCCAGGAACCATTCCTTAGCAAATAAATGTGCCTTTTGACCGTAATCGAGCGTTTTCAGCTGGTATTTCAGGATCCCCTGGTAGGACTCTGGAATATCATACCGGCTGATTTCCTCATTGATATCCTTTAGCTCGCCTTGTATTAGCTCGATTTTCCTTAAAATTTCAAGGACGATCTGTCTTCTCTGCTCAAAGTCCTGGAGCAGGCCAAAAAAATACACCTTTGAGAGGGCGGTTACCTCCAGCTTGTTTGCCGGGATTTCAGCGAACATCCACCGAAAGAAAGCATCCCTGCCATCTTCAGTGATGCTGTAAATTTTTTTATTGCGCCCTTTCTCCACTTTTTCTTCGAAAACAATCATCCCTTTGGATAGCAAGTTTTTTATCGCAATCTGCAGGCTGCCGTAGCTGGCGCTGTAGAACATGGATATGCCTTGCTTGAATGCCCGGTTTAACTCGTAGAGGGTGAGGCTCTGGATGATCAGCAGCCCTAGAACAACGTTTTCCATAAATATCCTTCACAGCTTGACAATGTCTGGCTTCTATATTACTATTAGTGATATAGCTATTAGTATTATACACGAAGACGACTAATTTTCGAATGGAGATTTAGAAGTGAATTTTTCTCAACCTTTCAGTACACAACAGGCTGCCGATCATTTTAATAGGTATTTCCAAAAGATTCAGGCCAAGAATCCGGATAAGCCCATTCAGGTCAAGCTTTATTCTCAAAAACTTGGCCTGGATTACAGCTTTCCGCCTGCTTCAGCCGATCAGCCCTACCATATTGCCAGCATTGGAAAAGTATTCACCGCCACGCTGGTGTATATGCTGGCGGAAAAAGGGCTCCTGGTGGTAAACGATCTGGTTTCCCGGTATCTTTCTCCCCCAGATTTGGAGCGGTTATTTGTCTACCGGGGCAGCGATTATGCCACGCAGGTAACCATCGAGCATCTATTAGCTCATACCTCCGGGGTTGCCGATTATTTCGAGGGGGATACTTCCAGCGGAAAAAAATTCCTGGATGGAATTCTGTCCAATCCCCAGGAACACTGGACCCCAGAAAAATTGCTCGACTTTACCCGGGAACACCAGGCGGCAGTGGGAATCCCCGGAAAGGTTTTTAACTATTCGGATAGCGGATATATCCTGCTCGGCTTGATCATCGAAAAGGTCACCGGTAAATCCTTTTCGGAAAACCTGGCGGATGAGTTCTTCCAGCCGCTGGATATGCGAGACTCCTACCTGATGTTTTATTCCGAGCCTATCAATCTCCCTAAGAAGGATATCAGTCAGATCTGGTTCAATGATGTGGAGATCAGTGGGTTTGAAAGTCTGAGCTGCGACTGGTCGGGAGGCGGGATCGTTTCCACCACGGCCGATTTACTGAAATTTAACCAGGCGCTGCGCCAGGGCCGGCTAATTCCAAGCAGCACACTGGAAACTATGGATGTCTGCCGGTACAAGTTTCGCCCTGGCATTTATTACGGCCTGGGCATGATGGAAATCCGCTTTAAGGAATTCTTCTTTTTATTAGGTCGCCTGCCAAAGGTCAAGGGACATATTGGCATCCTTTCCACGCATATGTTCTATGACGCTGTTAATGATGCTCATATCATCATGAATTTTGGCGACAATCAAAGAATGGTTCAAAGCTTCAGGGCGCTAATCGAGATTGAAAATATATTGCTCAAGATGTAGCCGGGACTCAGGCGCTCACTTTTCCTGCCCCGCCAGCACAAAGCGGATGGATTCTTCAAACACAGGCAGGTACTGCCGGTAGTCCTCCGAGTGCTCCGCGTTGATCTGGATCCACTCACGCATCTTTGGTTTCCCCAACGGCTGGAAGGGGACCACATTCGGGTCGGCTGCCAGCAGCCCGGCAACGGACTGTTCGGGCAGCTTGATCCCTACCCCCTGCTCGTACAGGCAGATGCACAGCTTCTTGCCCGCATAATAGGCCGGAAAGCCAAACATCTTGCCGGGGCGCACCAACGGGTAGCCCAGCAGCAGGTCGTCAAGAACGGTTTTGTGGTTGGGGTTGTAACTTGCCACGATAGGATCTCCTGGAGTATATCGAGGGGTTAGATATCCAGCGCGCTGCATTATATCATTGGGGATATGGCCTTGCGCCAGGGGATGATCTGGCTCGCCCGGATGTGATGCTGATCTACTGCAACCGCGGCTCGAGCACGTGGGTGGGGCTGTGCCTGGAGCCCGTCCTGCAAGGGGTGATGTTTCGGGCTTAGGTGGGGAGGTTGCCGGGCTACACCCGGTGCGTATGGGCGAGACCGCCTCGATTTAGCTCATCTCTTGCCGGCCAAACAGGGCTCGCAGCAGGGTGCTCTGGTCGGCATATTCCATATCGCCGCCCACCGGCAGGCCGCGCGCCAGGCGGGTGAGCCGTACGCCGAAAGGCCGCAGCTGCTGGCTCAGGTAGGAGGCGGTATAATCGCCTTCCATGCTGGGGTTGGTCGCCAGGATCAGCTCTTTCACGCTGCCCGAGCGCACCCGCTCTACCAGCTCGCGGATGCGCAGGTCGTCCGGGCCGATGCCTTCGATTGGGGACAGGGCGCCGTGCAGCACGTGGTAGACGCCGGTGTAGCTGTCGGTGCGCTCCAGCGCCAGGACGTGCAGCGGCTCTTCGACCACGCATACCAGGCTGTGATCGCGTGCTGCGCTGGCGCACACCTCGCATTCGCTCCGCCCGGAGGCGGTGATGTTGTAGCAGGTCTGGCAGTAGCTGGTGCCGCTCTTCAGGGTGCGCAGCGCCTCGGCCAGGTCCAGCGACAGCTCCTCCGGGGCGTTGAGCAAATAGAAAGTCAGCCGGGAGGCCGTCTTCGGGCCGATCCCCGGCAGGCGGGAGAAGGCATTTATCAGGTGCTGGATGGGTTCGGGGAGCAGCATGCGCAGGTGAGGTTAGCAGGCCAGGCTAGAACGGCAGGCCGCCGGCCAGGGGGCCCATCGCCTTGCTGGCCAGCTCGCGCGACTTGTCCAGGGCGCTGTTGACGGCGCTCAGCAGCAGGTCCTGCAGCATCTCGGCGTCGATGTCCTTGAGCATCTCGGGGTCGAGCTCGATGGCGGTGCAGCGCTGGTCGCCGGTGACGGTCACCTTGACCACGCCGCCGCCGGCGGTAGCGGAGACGGTTTCTTCCGCCAGCTTGGCCTGCGCCTCTTCGAGCTGTTCCTGCAGCTTTTGCAGCTGGTTCATCATGCCCATCCCACCGGGCTGCTTGGGGGCTTTATATCCTTTAGCCATAATTCCTCCGCTTTCCTCTACTGTACGTCAACAATTTCCCCGCCCAGGTCGCGCAGCACCGCCGCCACCATGCTGTCGCCTTCCACTTCCGGCGGGAGCTTGCCGCGCTCGCCGCGGGCGACAAAGCAGCGCAGGGGCATGTCCACCCCTAACACTTCCTGGATCACCTTGCGGGCAATCTCGATGTTGTTGCCTTCTTCCATTTTGTTTTTGGCGAAATCGCCGTTGAATCCCAGGTACAGCGTGCCATCCTTAATGCCATAGGGCTTGCAGGAGTTAAGCGCCGTCTGGGTGTGGCGGCTGACCTTGCCCGACCTGCGACACGATGCTACGCCAGTGCTCCTCGACCTTCTGGATGGTCAATCCCTGCTCGCCGGACTCCGGTGAACCATCGGGAGCAGCCTGGGCGGACTGTGACTTGTTGGTTTCGCCTCCGGTTGAGGGCTGGTCTGCTCCAGAAGATTGATATCAAGGCAGTGGGTTTCTCGGCGCTTTTGGATTTGCCCCCCGCCGTAGTTTGGGGAGCGCTTTGGGGCGGCGCAGCCGGTTCGGCCAGGGCATCCAGGGCGGCGACCCAGGCCATCTCCAGCGGCAAGGCCGGCTGCCAGGGGCTGCGTCGATTCGCTGCCGGTGGTCTGGTTGAAAGCCTGGATGATCTCCAGCAGGCTGGCAGTGCTGAAGGCCTGGGCGTGGCGCGCCATATTGGCCTTCATCTCGGGGGTCTTCCTCCTGGGCGGCATAACCCATCTTGATCAGCAGCAGGCCGCGCAGGTAGTCGACGATCTGGCGGGCAAACTGGCGCGGGTCGCTGCCGCTATCCAGCGCCTGGTGGATCTGCTCCAGGCCGCCGGCCGGCTGCCTGGCGATCAGGGCATCTACCAGCTCCACCACCGCCTGGCTGGTGGCCGTCCCCATGACAATCTGCGCCAGCTCCAGCGTGACCAGCTGCCCGGTCGAAGCGAGCTGGTCGAGCAGCGAGATGGCATCCCGCATGGCGCCGGTCGACTGGCGGGCGATGGCCGCCAGGGCCGCGGCATCCACTGAGATGCCCTCTTCCTGGGCGATCATCTTCAATACGGCGACGATATCCGCCACCGGGATGCGGCGAAACTCGTGGCGCTGGCAGCGCGACAGCACCGTGGCCGGGATTTTATGCACCTCGGTGGTCGCCAGGATGAAAATGGCATGTGCCGGCGGCTCTTCCAGCGTCTTGAGCAGGGCATTGAAGGCTGCCGTGGACAGCATATGCACTTCATCGATAATATAAACCTTGTAGCGCCCGGTGTTAGGGGAGAAGTTGATCTTATCGCGCAGGTCGCGCACATCTTCCACACTGGTGTTGGAGGCGGCGTCGATCTCGATCAGGTCCAGGAAGCGCCCCTGGGTAACAGCCTGGCAGGGCTCGCACTTGCCGCACGGGCGGGCGGCCAGGTCGGGGTCCAGGCAGTTGACCGCCTTGGCCAGCAGGCGGGCGGTGGTAGTCTTGCCCGTGCCGCGCGGCCCGGCAAACAGGTAAGCATGTGCCACCCGATCGGCGGAGATGGCGTTGCGCAGCGTTTGCACCACGTGATCCTGCCCGATCACCGCTTCCCAGCTTTGCGGGCGCCATTTGCGGTACAGGGCTTGCGTCATTTAGCGGTTCCTTGGATCAGGGATTCTACTTCGTGCTCGAAGCTCACCGGCAGGCGCTGGAACTGGCTGGAAGGTACTTCCAGGTTGTAGCTGAAGAGCTTTTTATTGATCTCCGCCACCTGCGTCCGGAAGCGCTCCAGGGCGTGCTGCCATTCTCGCTCAGCCTGGGATGGTGGAACACCGCCTTGGGCTGCCCGGGCTGCGCCATTCCCAGGCGCGGCGCAGCTCCTGGTGGGCTTTTTCGAGAGCGGCGTCGATCTCCTGGCGCTTCTCGATCCAGGGCAGGGTATACCCGCTGCTCTGCAGCATGTGGTGCGCCATGCGCCACTCCGGGTCGGACAGGGGATTATCATCCAGGTTAAGGGCTTGCCCTTGCCGGGCAGGTCGTCAAATTTGCCTTCCTGCATCGCCTGGTGGATATGGTCTTCGATATTGCTCATCGGGTTATGGGATCAGGTAGGTTGCCCGCACCTCGCCGGCTGGGTCACGCAAGGTGGCGATTTCCCCGGATTTCCACACCGGCTGGTCGAGCCCCCAATGCAGCTCGCTGACGGTATTGCTGCCTTCTTTCGTGAAGACGTTTACCGCCCCGCCCAGGGTGTAAAGAGTCACCTGGGGGAAGGCATACGCCAGGCCGGTCTGCGTTTCCAGCTGCCAGCCTGCCAGTGAGAGCTCGCTGGCGATCACGCTGCGGATGACCACCCGCTCCGATTCCAAATCGCCGGCACCGACGACGCTTTCGATTTCCACCACCCGGATCGGGACGCGCAGGGTTTCGCCAATCCCCAGAATCTGGTCCTCGCTGAAGCCGTTGGCGTCCAGCAGCTCCGCGATGCTTACGCCGTATTCCGTGGCGATGCTGTCAAACGTCTCCCCGGATTGTACGGTGTGAAAATTAAATGCCGGGGTTGGGGTTGGCGCCGGGGTGGGTGTATCTTGCGGAGTCGGGGTTAAGGTTGCTGTTGGCTCCGGGCGCAGGATACGCGCCAGCGGCGGCAGCACGCTGCCCTGCTCGCTGGTGTGCAGCTGATCCCACAAATAGAGCACCGTCAGAGTCGTGCAGGCCGATACGACCAGGTTGAGCAGCAGGAAAAGGGCCAGGCGGGTGAACTGTTTCATGACATTTCCTTCCGGGGAATGATAGCATAAAGTGGCTGATGTGCCAATCAAAAACACGACCGAAGACCGTCCTGCGGGAGAGCGCCGCAGGATTAGCAACGGCTGACCGATGACGGAAGATCCTGCGACTTCGCCGCCGGCTGCTGACCGCAGATAGGGCGATTGGGTTAGAATAGCAGCATGGCATATATTGTCGATGGGCATAACCTGATCCCAAAAATACCCGGTTTGAGCCTGCGGGCGCTGGATGACGAGATGCAGCTGATAGAGCTGTTGCAAGAGTTTTGCCGGGTGAGGCGTAAGAAAGTGGAGTTGTTTTTCGATAATGCTCCACCCGGGCAAGCCCAGGCGCGCAGCTACGGTTGGGTAGCGGCGCGCTTCATCCGTCAGGGCAGCAGCGCCGATCAGGCCATCCGACGGCGGTTGAACGCCCTGGGGCCGGCCGCCCGCAACTGGACGGTGGTCAGCTCCGATCAGGCTGTGCAGGAATCCGCCCGCCGCTCTGGGGCGGCAGTGCTGTCTTCCGCTGAGTTTGCCCGCCTGGTGCAGCAGGTGTTGCAAGAAGCCGGGTCGGGAGCGCAGTCGAAGCGCACGGATATCGCCTTAAAGCCGGAAGAAGTCGATGCCTGGCTGCAGCTCTTCCAGGGAAAGCCCGATCGGGACGAAAAGCAACTCTAACGCTATATTAATGCAAATAAGATCAAAATACTGTATATTAAGAGGGAAGACACCTGCCCTCCCCCATTTACTGGTATTTCAGGTGTCGCGCTGCCGGGAACATACCCAGAGCGCCCCCCGTTTTGGAGTATCCGGTGGCCTTCATTCGATTGCCGGGCGTGTCCCCCCCACGTCCGGCGATTGCTTTAACGACCTACCAGCCGACTACCGGCGCGTAATCACCAGCAGGGTAAGATCATCGTCGGGGGGATTTTCGCTCCGAAACCGGATCAGCTCTTCTTCAATTGCCTGGACGATTCCATGGGCGGCACCCACGCCGGGCGTGCTCTGGTGGATCACCTGGATCAGCTGCTCCTGTCCGAACATGAAGCCCTGCGGCGAGAAGGCTTCGGTCACGCCATCGGTAAATAGCACCAGGGAGTCTCCCGGTTCCAGGGTCAGCTCGGCCTGCTCGACCTGCTGCCCCGGCATGACGCCCAAGGCCATCCCTCCGCCGGAAACTCCCACCGACCGCGCTGAACCGCTGCGCAGCAAGATGGGCGGGTTGTGACCGGCGTTGGCGTACACCAGGCGCCCGGTTTCCGGCGTCAGCACCCCATACAGCATGGTGACGAACATCCCCAGCGACTCGTCCCCGGCGATGGCATCGTTAATGTGGCAGAGCACCTCTGCCGGAGGCTGCGCGGTCTGCGCCATGGCGCGTAATAAAGCGTGTACGTGGGTCATATACAGAGCAGCCGGCAGGCCCTTATCGGACACGTCACCGATTGCCAATCCCAGTTCCCCGCCGGGTAACTCGAACAGATCGTAAAAATCACCGCCCACTTCACGCGCCGTCTGCCACAGCACCGCCAATTCCCATCCGGATGGTTCAAGCATCCTGGGCGGTAGCAGGCTGCGCTGGATGTCGTGCGCCAGCTGCAGCTCGCGATCGATCCGCTCTCGCCTGACAATGGATTGCTGGTAACGCTCGTTTTGGATTGCCAGCGCCGCCTGCTGCGAGATGCCGGTGGCGATCTCCAGGCGTTTTTCGCGCAGGTGGCGGCTCGAGCTGACCATGCGGGTCAGATCTTCTAGCTGAGGGCCGTGCTCTTCGACCAACAGCGCCCCCAACAGCTCGTTCTGCGCCAGCATCGGAAAGACCAGCAGCAGACGCTCGTCCACCGCCAAAAAATCGCCTAAAGCATGCAGATCCGGGGCTGCCAGGTTTTTCCAGCCCTGCAGGGTTTCCTGTGCATCGTCAGTTTCCGCAGTCACCGGGCAAGCCAGCAAGTCAGGCTGCTGGCGAAGGGCATCCAGCAAAGGAAACTCCCCGAAGTCTGCCCGATCCTCATCCGAGTCGGCGCTCCTGTCCAGTCCGTAAGCCTGTGCCAGGCGGTAGGACTGGCTGCGCTCGTCCAGTAAATAGATGGCGGCGCGCCTGGCGCCGATCAGGGTGGAAGTCAGGCGCACAATCGTGCCCAGGATTTCGTTTAGATTGGTGTTGCTGGCAATGGACTGCGCCACCTGCAGCAGCGCCACGGAAACGTAGGCTTCCTCTTCCTCGATACGAGTCAGGCGCAGGTTCTCCACCGCCAGGGCGGTTTGGCGGGCAATCCCCTGGATGATTGCCAGCTGCTGGCTCGAAAAATCCTCGATCGCTTCGCCGTCCGCAGGGCTGAGACGCCCGCCCTGGTATTCAACCAGGAAGGTCCCCAGCACCTCGCCCCGGCTTATCAGCGGCACCAGGATCATGCGGCGGTGGCTGGCTTCTCCGTCTGGTCTGTCTTCGCCGGCGATCAAGCCGGTCAATGGTGCGCCGCCTGCGCCAAGCTCCAGCAGGATTGGGGTCTGCTCCTGGATGAGCCGCTCCAGGGCGGGTACATCGCCGGGCGCGAATTTCCAGCGCTCGAAATCCGCCTGCAGCGCCGGTTCCAGGCCATAAGCAGCTGCCGGAATGAAAACGCCGCTTTCGTCACGCAGGTACAGCAGGCAGGCGTTCACGCCTGTCAGTGTAGGTGTAACCTGGGTGACAATCTGGAAAAGCTCGCTCAGCTCATCAATCTCCTGGGTGGCGCGGGTGACCTCCAGCAACACGGAGGAAACCCAGGCCTGTTCGTGGGCAGCTTCGTACAGGCGTGCGTTCTCAATTGCCACCGCAGCATATCCGGCAAAGGCCGCCGTCATCAGGCGCGACTCGTTCCCATAACGCCGGGTTGTGCCGTGCAGCATGAGCAGAACCCCCAGGCGCTGGTCGCCAATTCGCAGGGGAGCGGCAATTGCCGAGTAATCCTCTGGCAGATCCAGCAGCGCGCCCAGCGGTTCGTACGGCGTGTCTTGCTGGCGGATGACAGGCTGGTTGGCTTGCAGCACCTCTGCCAACCAGGTCCAGGCCGGCTGGACCGAAGCTCCGTACGAACTTTGTGTGGAGTGTTCGCGCACCAGGGCGGTAGCTGCAACCAGGCTGATGCCGGGTTGCAAGGGCAGGTCGTCGTAGGCCCCGTTCACGGCCGCCAGGCGCAGCGGTGGGCAGTCGTTGCTTTGCGCGTCGAGCGCACCCAGCTCCTCGTCCACCAGCCAGATGACGGCCAGGTCACATGGCAGGGTGCGATCCAGTTCCTTGAGAATGGCATGCAGTACCTGCTCCACTTCGGTGTCGGTGGTCAGCAGGCCGGCCACTTCTCGCAGGCTGTCGGCTACCCGCCGTTGGAACTGCTCTGAGCGGTACAACTGGGCATTATGCAGGGCGATAGCGATGTTGCCCGCCAGCGCCTCGAACAGGAAGCGGTTATCTTCACTGAAAGCTCCCGTTTGCTTGCTCTGGATATCCATCACACCCAGCACCTCGCCCCCGAAGACCAGGGGAACAGTCATCTCGGATTGAGTATCTTCCCCCATCGCGAAGAGCGCTGCAGGGCTGTGATCCGAGAGCAGCAATGGGCGGTAGAGCGGCTCCAGGCGGACGTCGTTGGCTATGATCGTCTCCCCCCGGCGGGCGGCCCAGGGGATCATGCCCTGCGGGTCGTTCAGGTCGTACGCCAGCCCCTGTTCCACCAGCTGCCGGCTGCGGCTGCCGCTGCCCGCTACGTAATTGATCTTCTCCTGGCCAGGATGAACAGTGAACAGGTGGATGTAGGGAAAGCCGAACCGTTTGTGGATCAGCTCGGCAACCTGGGCGAGCATCTCGTCCGGGTCCAGGATAGAAGCCACCGTGTTGCCGATCTCGAACAAGGTGGCGAGCTGTTCGGCCCTGCGCCCCAGGGCAGCGTACATGTTAGCGCCCTCGATGGCCAGGGCAATATTGCTGGCCAGCGCGCGCAGGACGAGCAGATCGGTTTCACTAAAATCGTCGGGCAGGTTGCTTTGCACATCCAGCACGCCCAGCAGGCGCTCTTCGATCTGCAGCGGCAGCGCCAGCTCTGAACGCGTCTCTGGCAGCGCGGCTTCATAAGTATAGTAAGTATCGGAGCCGACATCGCGCGCCAGCAGCTCCTGCCCGATACGAGCCACGTGCCCGATGATGCCTTCGCCAACTTTCACCACGCCCAGGTTGGGCACCACCTGCAGAGCGGGCTCTGTTCGCTCGGACGGAGGTGTTTTACTCAGGCGGGCGGGCTGCATCCAGGCCGATTGGCAGCTCAGGACCTCGCCACCGGGGTCCAGGATAAATATCGCCACATAGTAATAATCAAAAGTCTCCAGAATCAGGCGCGTGATGCGCTGGGTGACTTCGTCCAGGTCGCGCAGGTTGGCAATCTGTGCGCTAACCTGCTGCACCAGTCCGAGTTGTTCGATGCGCCAGTTCTCGGTCCTGGCCTGGCGTAGGGCACGCATGCCCTGGGCTGCCTGCAGGGCTATCCCCTCCAACAGATTTAGCTCTTGTGGGTCGAATGGCCGGTCGTGCCGCCTGACCTGCAAAGCGCCCACGACATCTGGTGCGCTACGGCCGCCCGGGATTTCTGCCCGGTACACGCAGCGGTACCGCCACAGTGAAACCACCTGGCGACTTCACCAGCTGCAGCCTGTCCATCGCCTGCCGCATCCATTCGGTGGGAATCGCTAATGAACCAGGCAGGTCAGCGATGCTGCCAGGGTCATTAAACGGGCAGCAGCCATAATGAAGCCTTCCCGCCGATCAGGCGTTCGGTTGTTTCCAGGATCGTGCGGCGTTGGGAAATTTCGTTGGCGGGTGTATCGCCGGGCGTAGCCTTCGCAGGACGCAGCCAGGCGGAAATCAAGGCAACTCCGAGATCCAACACTTCTCGCCAGCGTTGGTCCCCCGGGTCCAGGGATTCCCTACCCGCAGGGAGTCCCATCTCAAGCCTTCCTTTTTTTGATCATAGTCAAGGTATTGTCGCTGACTGCTTCACCCGGCACAAATGAGAAATGGATTTCGTCCATCAACTGGCGCATCAGATACAGCCCGAGGCCACCGTTATCTCGCTCTTCGATTGGCGCTTCGAAATTGGGCTGCGGCACATCTAATGGATTGAACGACTCTCCATGGTCGTGCAGCCGGATGATCAGTGCTTCGGGCGTTACCTCGCAGTACAGCTCGATTGATTTGTCGCACTCGCCCCCATAGGCATGCTCGATGACGTTCGTGCAGGCTTCGTCGACAGCCAGTTGAACGGCGTAAGTGTCCTTCAAGGACATCCCGCAGTCCTCGGCTATCCGGCCAATGTAATCCCTTACGATATCCAGGTTATCGTAATAAGCCTGCACGATCAGGGAATGCGATTGGGAATCTTCTGCTGGTTGGTCCACGAATCCTGCACCTATATCTCAGTGCTCTCTGCGCTTGCTGCCTGCCTGGGGACAATTCAAAGGCTGAAGGCGATGCCTCTCACCTTCAGCCTTTGTGATGGTATTTGCTGGGAGCAAACTAGAAATGACCGACTGCAGCCGGCAGGTTATCATAAAACTTAAAGAGTGGGAGGAAGCCGGCCAGTTCCAAAGCTTCGTAAATGCGTTCCGGTACCACCGCCAGGACAATTTCTCCCCGGTTGTACTGCTTGCATTTTTTTTGGGTGGTGATCAACACCCGCATCCCGGCACTGGACATGTAATCTAAACCTGACATATCAAATACGATGCGATAACGGCCGGAGGCAATGATCGCATCCATGGTTTCGCCAAGTTTTGGCGCAGTCGCACTGTCCACCCGGCCGACTGCTTTGACCAGATCGCAGCGCTTCATCGCTTGTGTTGTAACTTCCATCGGCCCGCCTCCTGAAAAGGTTAAGGGAATATCGATCAATCTGGGCTGATTATATCATGAGTGTTGTATCCGCTCAAAACCTGCGACTATGCAGTAAAATATCTTCAATTTCATATATATATCGATCGGGGAGGCGCTGCTGATGGCGAATAAATCGAACTACCGTTGGGTTGCTTTCGTTATTCTCTTTCTCTTCATGCTGCTCCACCAATCGGATCGCCTTCTGATTGGCTCCATGACCACTGCCATCATGGAGGATTTTGGCATCAACCGCGCCCAAATGGGAGCGGTGAGCACTGTTGCGTTGATCGTGGCGGCGCTTTTTTATCCGCTATGGGGCTATCTGTACGATCGTTATGCCCGCTCGAAGCTGCTGGCCCTGGCTTCCTTCCTGTGGGGCGCTTCCACCTGGCTGGGCGCCATCGCCCCGACCTACCCAACATTCGTTGTTGCTCGCGGCTCAACTGGAATCGACGACTCCAGCTACCCGGGCGTGTACAGCCTGATCTCAGACTACTTTGGCCCGCGCCAGCGCGGCAAGATCATTGGCCTGCTGCAGCTGACTATGCCGGTAGGCTTCCTGATCGGGATGCTGCTGGGGCTATTCCTGTCGGGGGCTGTCGGCTGGCGGGGTGTTTTTTACCTGACCGGTATATTGGGGGTCGTGATGGCGGCGGTTATGTACTTCGGTCTGCGGGAGCCGCAGCGCGGCAGCAGCGAGCCAGAGCTGGCCGACATGGAGCAGATCAGCAACTACCGCTTTAACTGGCAGGCGGCGCGCAACCAGATCAAGATCCCTACCCAGCTCATCCTGTTTGCCCAGGGTTTTTTCGGCGTCTTTCCCTGGAACGTGATTACTTTCTGGTTCGTCAACTACCTGCAAACCGAGCGCGGCTATGCCGAGAGCGCTGTCTTTATTACGATGGGCGTGGCGGTGGTAGCTCTGGCGATTGGATACCCGCTGGGCGGCGCGCTGGGCGATTACCTGTTCCGGCGCACGCCGCGCGGCCGGGTGATCGTGGCAATCACCGGTGTGGTGGTGGGGGCGATCATGCTGGCGGTCACTCTGAGCGTTCCATTGGAGAGCCAGGGGCTGTTCCTGGCGTGCCTGACCATTACAGCGATCTTCATGCCCTTCCCGGCTCCTAATATGATTTCGACGGTACAGGATATTGCCCTGCCGGAAGTGCGCAGCTCTTCCCTGTCGATCCAGTTATTGATCGAATCCTCCGGCGCCGCCCTGGCTCCCTTGCTGGCGGGCGTCATTGCCGACCAGAGCTCGTTGAAAACTTCTTTCCTGGTGATCTGCCTGACGGCCTGGGCGCTGTGCGCCGCTTTTTACCTGCTGGCCCTCTTCACCGTCCCGAAAGATACTGCCCGCCTGCGCCAGCAAATGCGCCAGCGAGCAGAGACTGAGCAGCAGCTGCAAGCCGAGCCGGCAGCATCCGGCGATTGATCCCGGCAAGCTTAGATGAAGAAAACGCCCCCAGTTTCGGGGGCGTTTTAGCTGGTTTAGACGGCAACCGGAACCCTGTCTGCACTAGGAGGGGTGGTCGGTCTGGACCAGGGGCTCTGCCGTGCTATCTGTGTTGTCCACACTGGCCATGCTAGCCAGCAGTTCCTTCAGGCGCGGGTGATCGGCGTAGACGCCGCGGTATTTCTCCGGCAGCAGAGCGGCGATCTGGCACATGATCTCGTCCGTGTATTGCTGCAGGGTTTCGTCCCGGTCGGGGCCTTTGAGCGGCGGCAGGATGAACGGCTGTCCGATCACGATGTTCACCTGGGTGCGGCGCAGTCGCTTCAGGTTGGCGAAAAATATGCTGTCCTCGCAGCCGGTTGCCGCGCCCGGGTACAGGGGCACTCCGGCCTTGGAGGCCAGGTAGGCTGCTCCGGGCAAGCCAGGCTGCAAGGTCCCGCTGCGGCTGCGGGTCCCTTCGGGAGCGATCACCATGACCCCACCGGCTTTTATCCGCTTCAATACTTCCCGTACCGCGGCGAAGTCGGCGTTGTAGCGGTCGATATAGATGGCGTTTAACTGCCGGGTAAACCAGGCGAACAGCCAGTTTTCGCGGTATTTTTCTGCCACGAAGATGATCAGGTCCTTGCGGTTGATGTAGTTATAAATCAAGGCTGCGTCTATTCGCCCCAGGTGGTTGGCGGCGACGATGTAGCTGCCGGTTCGCGGCAGCATCTCGCGGTCGTTGCTCGAGACGCGGGTGGTTAGCACAACAATCAGGTGGATAATCAGGCGTGCCAGTTTGTATCCCATAGGAAATTCCATATCAAAAAGCCGGCAGCGCCGGCTTTTTGACTGCTAATGGTTGTTGGGGTTATTTCCCACTTTTGCGGGTCATGACATCGAAGATCACGGCCAGCACCAGCACCAGGCCGCGCACGATGTACTGCAGATTGGCGTCGACGCCCATCAGGTTCATGCCGCTGGTCAGCGAGATCATCACCAGGGCGCCGATCAGCGATCCGAAAATACTCCCGACGCCGCCAGCTGCCGAGACGCCGCCGACATAGGCTGCGGCGATGGCATCCAACTCGAACAGCTGTCCGGCAGTGGTGGTCGCTGATTGTAAACGCGATGAGAACAGGATGCCAGACAGGGCGGATAACATACCCATCGAAGCAAACACGATGAAAATGATGCGGGTGACGTTAATACCGCTCAATTGGGCTGCTTCCGGGTTGCCGCCGGTGGCGTAGATATGCCTGCCGAGCACCGTCTGGGTGGTGATCCACTGGTAGATCCCGACGACGATCAGAACGATAATGAAGGTCCACGACAGCCCATTGTAGCCGGCCAGCACCCAGGTAATCCACAGCACCAGGGCTGATAAGAAAACCAGCTGCACGATAAAAATATTCATCGGCAGCACTTCGAAGTTGTAAGCCTGTTTCTTGCGCCGGCTGCTGATGGCGCTGCGCACAATACAGGATCACGCCGATGATCCCGAGCAGGATGGTTAGCTTGTGGGTATCTGTCATGAAGCCCGTCAGGCCGGGGATATCCGGGATAAAACCGTTGCCGATGGCATTGAAGATTTCGTCCTTGATGATGATCGTGCCTGTACCGGCGGTCACCACGCCAAGAGCGCCACGGTAGATCAGCCAGCCGGCCAGGGAGGCCACGAAGGATGGGACGCCCAGCTTGGCGACCGGGGTGGCAGTAAGCAATCCGGCGAGGATGCCGAGGACGAGCACCAGCCGGGATGACCAGATACACCGGCCATCCCCAGGTAGACATCATGATCGCAGCCACGGCGCCCAGGAAACCGGCCAGGAAGCCTACCGACAGGTCGATATGGCGGATGACGATCACCAGGGTCATGCCGACTGCCAGCACGGCGATGTAGCCAACCTGGTTGAACAGATTGCTCAGGTTGCGGGAAGAGAGGAAAAGGCCGTCGGTCGCGAATCGCGAAGATTATCCAGATCGCAAACAAGGCAATATACATGCCGAAATCACGGATGTTTTGCCGCAAAACTCTCTTCAAATCCTGGAAAAACATGTGATGCCTCCTTAGTTCGTTGCCAGTTGCATGATTTTTTCTTGCGTGGCTTCTTCAATCGAGAGCTCCCCACTGATCCGGCCACCGGAAACGATGTAGACTCGATCGCTCATTCCTAAAATTTCCGGCAGCTCCGAGGAGATCATGATAATGCTCATCCCCTGATCGATCAGCCGGTTCATGATGGTGTAAATTTCGTACTTAGCGCCCACATCGATCCCACGCGTCGGCTCATCCAGGATCAAGATATCGGGCTTGACGAACAGCCACTTGGCGACCGAGACTTTCTGCTGGTTGCCGCCGCTCAGGTTGCCCACCTTCTGCTCGACCGAGGGGGTCTTGATATTGATGGAATCCTTGTATTCGGTGGCAACCTTGATCTCGGCGTTGCTATCGACCACGCTGCCTCTGGAAATGGCTTTCAGATTGGCCAGGGTGATATTCTGCTTGATATCCTGGATCAAGATCAGGCCGTCGCCTTTGCGATCTTCGGTCACATAGGCCAGGCCGGCATCGATGGCATCTTTGGGATGACTGAAGCTGCGCTTCTCGCCTTTAACGAACAGCTCGCCGTTGATGCGGTAGCCATCCGGGTTCCCAAATAAACTTAAGGCCAGTTCCGTCCGGCCGGAGCCCATCAGGCCGGCAAAGCCAACGATTTCACCTTTCTTGACGTTGAAGTTGACCTGCTTGAGGATTTCCCTGCCCAGCTCCGGATTATAGGCCGACCAGTTCTTGACTTCCAGCACGACTTCTCCACCGCCTTGCGGGCAGATAATGAGTACCTTGATGCCTTTTTTCACCAGCGCTTCAACATTGGCTTTTTCCCTGGCGGAATTGCCCTGGCTGAAGAGAATTTCGACAGCGTAACCGGCAGCCTTGAATGCAGCCTGGAAGCGTGTCATATCCTGGATCCAACGGGGTTCGTCCTGAGTAGGTAGGACAATCCCAACCACTGGATTGGTAGCCGGCGCCGGCGTCGTGGAAACATTGGCTGTATCCATGGTCTTGTAATAGCCCGAGTCAATCAGGACAGCCTTGACGTTGCTCTGATCGACCGAGCTGACCGGGGACTGCAGTCCCGGGACATCCATGGCGCCATTGTTGTACGTAACCTGGGCTGCCGGAGTCTCGCCCTTCAGCAGAGCCAACGCAGCGTCGACGGTGGTCTGTACCAGGGCGCGCACATCCTTGAAGACGGTCATGGATTGCTTGCCATCCAGGATATATTGGGCGGAGTCTGCTTCTGCATCCTGGCCGGTAATCAAAAAACTCTTGATGTCTGGGTCAGTGGCAAATTCGTCTGCAATGGCACGCGCGGTACCATCGTTGGGAGCCAGGATAAATACATCGCCCTTATCGCCTGCGGTTGCGCTATTCAAGTTGAAATCTGCCAGATTCCTGGCGGTATTGAAATCCCAATTGGTTGTGATCTGGTTGAAGATCTTGGATTGCTGCTCGCTGGTGAGTTGGGCGATTCCCTGGAAGGCAACAGCATGGCTGGAGTTCTTGATCACAAAAGTACCATCGGCGATCTTGGGCTGCAGTACATTCCAGGCGCCTTCGAAAAACAGGAAGGCATTGGGGTCCATAGCCGCGCCGGCATACAGGTATAGCGGATGACCTTTGCCCGTGGCGTGTTGCAGCCAGGTATTCGGCCTGCAACGCTCCGACAGCGATGCTATCGAAGGTCACATAATAATCTAAGGCTTCGGTGTTGGTGATCAGCCGGTCATAAGAGATGACCTTTACGCCGGCAGATTTGGCTGCTTCGACAGCCATAGCCGCAGACTTGAAGGGATGGCGTTGTCTCTCCGGGTAGATGTTGTTGATCTCCCGTCCGACCATATTCTTGATCAGTACGAATTCCGAAACCTCACCCTTATGCGCATCCAGGGTGCAGATGGTCTGGCCGTCGCGCAAAACCGTTACGGTGTCGGCGATAGAGATCACCTCTTTCAGTTTATGAGAAATCATGATGCTGGTGACGCCTTCGTCTTTCAACCCACGCAGTAAATCCAGCAGGTTGGCGCTGTCGTCTTCATTCAGTGCCGCGGTAGGCTCGTCCAGGATCAGGAGCTTAACCTCCTTGCTGAGAGCTTTGGCGATTTCTACCAGCTGCTGTTTGCCGACGCCTAGGTTTTTAATCTTTTCGCCTGGGTTGACATTCAGCCTGACCTTTGCCAGCATCTCATTGGCGCGCTTGATGGTCTCATTCCAATCGACCACCGCACCTTTACGGTTTTCATTCCCTACGAAGATATTCTCATAAACGGTCAGCTCGGGAAAGAGCGCCAGCTCCTGGTAAATAATGGCAATCCCGGCTTTTTCGCTATCGCGGATGCCATGGAATTGCTGCTCCTGGCCATTGATCAGAATTTGGCCGCTATAATCGCCATGTGGATAAACGCCGCTCAAAACCTTCATCAGGGTGGATTTCCCGGCGCCGTTCTCGCCTACCAGGCAGTGGATCTCGCCTGCGGCCACGCGAAAGCTGACATTGTTCAGGGCTTTCACGCCGGGGAATTCTTTGGTTATGTTTTTCATCTCGAGTAAGGGAGTGTCCATAACGGCTCCATTTCCAGGGCAACCTGTACCTTGATAAGAATAGTGATGGGGGTTACCCATCACTATTCTTATTCTTGCTGGATTACTTACGGCAGGGTGAATTCGCTGGCCGGCCAGTAACCGGAGTCGATGATCTCTTTCACGACATTGTCTTTGTCGACGGAGATCACGACGGAGGGCTTGGCGGGCACATCGATGACACCGTTGTTGTAGGTGTTGGTCTGCTCGGGCGTGCCGCCGGTCAGGAATGCAATCGCCGCGGCGATGGCATCACCCACCAGGGTGCGGACATCCTTCAGGACGGTCATGGACTGTTTGCCGTCGATGATGTACTGCACGGAGGCGATCTCGGCATCCTGGCCAGTCACAACGAAGCTGGTGACATCCTTGTCGGCTCCGAAGGCGTCGGCAATCGAACGCGCCGTGCCATCATTGGGGGCGAGGATGAACACATCGCCCTTGTCTTCGGCGGCGGTGGCGGTCAGGTTGGACTCCGCCAGGTTCTTGGCGACGTTGAAGTCCCAGTTGGTGGTGACCTGGCCGATGATGGCGGCCATCTCTTCACGGGTCAGGGTGGCTTTGTCCTGCAGGGCAACCGCTTCGCTGGAGTTCTTGATCACGAAGGTGCCGTCGACGATCTTGGGCTGAAGGACATTCCAGGCGCCTTCGAAGAACAGGAAGGCGTTGTTGTCGGAAGCTGCGCCGGCGTACAGGAACAGCGGGTTGCCGGTGCCGCTGGCCTTGTCGACCAGGTACTGGGCCTGGGCTGCGCCCACGGCGATGCTGTCGAAGGTCACGTAGTAGTCCACCGCATCGGTATCCAGGATCAGGCGGTCATAGGCAATGACCTTGACGCCGGCATCCCGGGCAGCCTGGGCCGCAGCTGCGGCGGCAGTGCCGTCATGCGGGGTGATAATCAGGACCTGGATGCCCTTGGAGATCAGGGCTTCCACGTTGGCTAACTCGGTAGCTGAGGAACCCTCGCTGAAGAGGATCTCGACTTCGTAGCCGGCTGCAGTCAGGGCTTCATTGAAGCGAGCTTCGTCCTGGAGCCAGCGGGGCTCGTTCTTGGTGGGCAGAACAATGCCAACGCTGCCGCCAACTGGTGCCTCAGGGGCAGCCCCAAGTGTATCTAAGCCGGTGAATTCTTCAGCCGGCCAGTAACCCGAGTCGATGATCTCTTTCACGACATTAGCCTGGTCGACAGAAATCACGACGGAGGGCTTGGCGGGTACATCGAAGACACCATTGTTGTAGGTGTTGGTCTGCTCGGGCGTGCCGCCGGTCAGGAATGCAATCGCCGCGGCGATGGCATCACCCACCAGGGTGCGGACATCCTTCAGGACGGTCATGGACTGTTTGCCGTCGATGATGTACTGCACGGAGGCGATTTCAGCATCCTGGCCAGTCACAACGAAGCTGGTGACATCCTTGTCGGCTCCGAAGGCGTCGGCAATCGAACGCGCCGTGCCATCATTGGGGGCGAGGATGAACACATCGCCCTTGTCTTCGGCGGCGGTGGCGGTCAGGTTGGATTCCGCCAGGTTCTTGGCGACATTGAAGTCCCAGTTGGTGGTGACCTGGCCGATGATCTTGGACATCTCGTCACGGGTAAGGGTGGCCTTGTCCTGCAGGGCAACCGCTTCGCTGGAGTTCTTGATCACGAAGGTGCCGTCGACGATCTTGGGCTGAAGGACATTCCAGGCGCCTTCGAAGAACAGGAAGGCGTTGTTGTCGGAAGCTGCGCCGGCGTACAGGAACAGCGGGTTGCCAGTGCCGCTGGCCTTGTCGACCAGGTACTGGGCCTGGGCTGCGCCCACGGCGATGCTGTCGAAGGTCACGTAGTAGTCCACCGCATCGGTGTCCAGGATCAGGCGATCATAGGAGATGACCTTGACGCCGGCATCCCGGGCAGCCTGGGCCGCAGCCGCAGCGGCAGTGCCGTCATGCGGGGTGATGATCAGGACTTTGATGCCCTTGGAGATCAGGGATTCTACGTTGGCTAACTCGGTAGCTGAGGAACCCTCGCTGAAGAGGATCTCGACTTCGTAGCCGGCTGCAGACAGGGCTTCATTGAAGCGAGCTTCGTCCTGGAGCCAGCGGGGCTCGTTCTTGGTGGGCAGAACGATGCCTACCTGCACACCCTCAGCGGGGGGCATAACCTCTTCCGTGGCAACCGGTTCTTCGGGAGCTACCACTTCGGCGGTTGGTTCTTCGGTTGCACCACCACCGCAGGCTGTCAGCAGCATGCTGGCGATGATGAAGACCGAGAACAGGATTAGTAAAATCTTAGTGTTTTTCATAATACTCCTCGTGTTGTGTTAATCGAATAGGCGATTTTGATCGAATACGTTCAGTAAAGTGTGTTTCTATAGCGGTTGTGCCTCCTTAGATGTGACAAGTATTAGCGAATAATTATACTCCAGAACTGTCAAGTTTTTTTCTTGCCAACTCTGTGCGAGCCTGGCTCTACCGGGCTGCGGCTTGCAACAAAATTTTATCCCCGACGTATATATCTTAGGTTTACGAATTCAGAAGGAGAAATGTACCATGGCACAAGAACCAAAACGTCTGTACCGCTCACGCAGCAAACGGATGCTAGGCGGCGTCTGTGGGGGTCTCGGCGAGTACCTTAAAATCGACCCGACTGTTATGCGGGTGATCTTCGTTATTCTGGCTTTCTTCTACGGCGCCAGCTTGCTGATTTACCTGATCATGTGGGTGCTGGTACCCGAAGAGCCGCAGTCCGAAGCCGGCCTGGCATCCGTGAAGGACGAGCCTCCCTCAGAAAGCTAATTCTACGAATTCGCCGCGCCCCTTTCCTGCGAAAGGGGGCTGTGGTCTCTCACACCAGGACCTCACTCCGGCAACAGGTGCTGCCCTTGGTCCTGAACCCTACTTAATCGCTTCGAAGCGGGCCTGGAAAAACCGCAGGTAGCGCGGTTCGTATACCATGCGCAGCCCGCGTGTGCTTTCGCGTGCATCATAGACCGCTTTAACCGCCTCGGCTACCACGTCCATATGCGCCTGGGTGTACACCCGGCGCGGGATCGTCAGGCGGGTCAGCTCCAGGGCGGGGTAGCGATGCTCGCCGGTTTGCGGGTCGCGGCCGGCGCTGACCACACCGCGCTCCATGCTGCGCACACCACTATCCAGGTAAAGCTCGGCGGCCAGGGTTTGCGCCGGGAACAGGTCCTGCCGCAGGTGGGGGTAGAATCGTTTGGCATCCAGGAAGATGGCGTGCCCGCCGATCGGCTGCACCATGGGGATACCCCATTCATTCAGCAGCTGGCCCAGGTAGCGTACCTGGCCGATGCGGCTGCGCACGTGGTCGTCCTGCACCGATTCGGCGATTCCGATCGCCATGGCTTCCATATCGCGCCCGGCTAATCCGCCGTAGGTGTGCAGCCCTTCGAAGATCACCACCATGTTGCGCAGCTCCTCGAACAGATCCCAGTGGTTCACTGCCAGCCAGCCGCCGATGTTGACCAGGTTGTCCTTCTTGGCGCTCATCCAGGCGCCGTCCGTATAGCTGCAGAATTCCTTAAGGATTTCGCCAATTGATTTTCCGGCATAGCCCGGTTCGCGTTCCTGGATGAAAAAGGCGTTCTCGACCATGCGGGTGGCATCCAGGTAGATGCGGATGTCGTGGCGGTCGCAGTACTGGCGCAGCTCGCGCACATTCTGCATGCTAACCGGCTGGCCGCCGGCCATATTGACCGTTCCGGCCAGGCTGATGTAGGCAATCTGCTCGGCGCCGACGCGCTCCACCAGGGCATGCAGTTTTTCCAGGTCGATATTGCCTTTGAACGGGTGCAGGTTCTGCGGGTCGTGGGCCTCGTCGATGATCACGTCGACGAAGGTGCCGCCGGCCAGCTCCTGGTGCAGGCGGGTGGTGGTGAAATACATATTACCGGGGATATACTGGCCGGGCTTGATCATTGCCTGGCTGAGCAGGTGCTCGGCGCCGCGCCCCTGGTGGGTGGGAACGATGTGCTTGTAACCATACGTAGTCTGGATGGCTTCTTCCAGATGGTAGAAGTTGCGGCTGCCGGCGTAGGCTTCATCCCCCAGCATCATGCCGGCCCACTGCCGGTCGCTCATCGCGCTAGTACCGCTGTCGGTCAGCAGGTCGATGTACACGTCCTCCGAACGCAGCAGGAAGGTGTTGTAGCCAGATTCGACCAGAGCTGTTTCTCGCTCCGGGCGGTCGATCATGTGCAGCGGCTCGACCATCTTGATCTTCCAGGGCTCGGCCCAGGAGCGCCGGCCAAACTGTTGGCCCATTGTTTGTAAGGGGGTGTTTTCCATCGCTTAAGTTCCTTTTGTTATTTCATTCCACCGGCAGGGCGGTGGTGGATTTGACTTCGGTGAGCACCAGGCTGGTGTGGATGCGGGCAATACCTTTGATGGGGGTGAGCTGCTCCAGCACAAAGCGCTCCAGGTCTTTGCGGCCGCGCGCCACCACTTTGAGCAGGTAGTCGTACTCCCCGGTCACATGATGGCACTCCAGCACCTGGGGCAGGTCGCGAATCCCCTCCCGCACACTGTTAACTTGCTCCGGCTGGTGCAGCTGCAATCCTACATGAATGAAGCACAGCAGCTCAAAACCCAGCGTTTCCGCATCCAGCAAGGCGGTGTACTGGCGGATGTAACCCCGCTCTTCCAGTGATTTCACGCGTGCCAGGGTGGCGGGTGGGGAGAGATGGATGCGTCGCGCCAGCTCGACGTTGCTGGTGCGGCCTTCGGCTTGCAGGATGCGCAGGATGGCCTGATCAAGTTCGTCCATATTGTTCTCCACGGAAGATCGTAACATTTTTTTGGTTTTCGGTCAATGTATATTTTGCGAATATTTAATTACACGAAATATATTTAAATATTATACAGCAATTACGGAATAATATTATTCGATAACCCCCTTAAATTCGTGTACGGAGAAATTATTAATCCCCCGGGAAGTCTAAAATCATGGTTGGTGGAAGCTTTCTGTGTGGTTTATGGCAGTGGGGTGCCGGAGAGCACGATTATCGGTGGGCCATTGCTTTTCAGTCGTTCATCGATATGCCTGTCCGCCGCCGGGCCATCGAAAGAGGAGTGGAACACTTTTTCCTGGATATCCGCCGGAAACAGGGCCTGTATATCGACAGGATAATAATTTCCGTCTCGTGGAATGGTTACCTTTTCAATGCCCCCGTTTTCGCCCAAGTAAATTACTGCAGGTCCACTGCCGGCTGTTCCAATTGGCTCTCTGACCCTACATTCTGCCCAAACATAAACTTCGTTTCCTGATTTTCCCAAAATCTCCCACTCGCATAAGCCGTCGTCTTGATTGACTACTGCTTTGGAAAGGGCTCTTTCGTAGAGCATCCAGCGCGGTACGCTCGTATTGGTGGGGAGAATTGGCATGGTTGGAGCAATGGCAGGTCTTGTGGGTTGGCAGCCGCAAAGAACAATTAGGGCAATCAAGAATGTTATGGTTTGTGCAAAAAATTTCATAGAAGAGACCATATAAATATATTCACTATGGCTTCTCTGAAAAAACTGCACATTAACAACTGAACATGTCTTGCCGAATAAATCATCCTGGGTATCACAAAAGCCGTAGATGCTAACGTAAGCAAATACGGGTCACTCAGAACCTCACACTGGGCAATTCACCAGTCTTTCACCTGCAATCTGACGATCCAGGTGCCCTCGGATCCTGCGGATGTTACTCATGGCCGCAGATCCCATGATCAAACAGGTAACCCGGAACCTGCCACGCACCGGTAGCTTGCTGTGTGGGAAGGGATGCTTGACGGAACGGACTGTGGCTTCGATGGCTGTCCTGGGATTGTTGGTCTGCTGCTTGAGAGCCAGGTAACGCTTGCGTCGCTGTGACCACAAAAATTCTTTGTGGGTAAACTGCCAGTTGAAACGGGATCGATCGCGTTTGACCCTGCGGGCTCGACAACTCTGCTCGAGATGGAATGGGCAGGAGCGACAAAGCTCGGCATCGAAGTACACCACATAATCTGCATAGGTGCCAGGCTGCACCTGAGCGGACTGTCCCTGAGGGCAGGTAACTTGGGCGGGTTTCCCTACTTCATCCATCTCGAAACTGAGATCGGTCAGGTTGAGCTTGTCTGCCCTGGGTGCATGGCCGCGTATGCCGGTCTGGTGCTGTTCAACCTGATGGTTGCTGAGCACCTGGTCTGCCTGAGGGCTACCAAAACCGCCATCGGTGTATAACACGCTCAGATCAGTACGTTCCTTCAGTTCCGGGAGTGCTTCGATCAACAGATCGGCATCTTCCACATTGTTGGGCGCAACTTGAACCTGGGTAATGAGTTGCAGCGGGTTGTCCGCATCGCAGGTTTCGGTAATGTTGACCACATATCCCTTGTAGAAGCGGTTGCCTTTCTGGCGGTAGCTGGCTTCCAAATCGTCCAATGACTGCAGGCTGCCCGATCCCAGAGTTTTCTGATCCCTGGCCTGGATCGTTTCGCTTTCGACCACCTGGAAATTCTCGTCAAAGAAACGCTGCACCACCTGGTAGACGGGTTCGGCTTCATAATCCGTCTTCAGGTCTTGTAGCAAGTGATACATCACACGCCCGGTCCGCTCCAGGTGGCCGGAGGTCTCCTCTTTGCCTTTCACCCGGTAGACGTACTGCCCAGCGTCTCCTTTCAGATATGGAGACAGCCACTCACCATAACGCTCCTGATCTTTGGCACTCATCATCCGCTGCAGTCGCTGCATAGCTTCCACCGCAAGCTGCAGCCGGCTGGCGTCCAGGATGTTACTGGCGATCTGCGTGCTGTCCATGCGCTGCCTGCCAGTTTGCACTTTGAATGCCGTCAATTGCTGATCGGTGATATTGCTAAAAGCCTGGGCGAGCAGGTTGGTGCCATGCTCCTGGTTGTAACGGCTCAGTCGCTGCCGAAAGTTGTATAGCGTACGCAGGTCGAAGTCGCCTTCCTTTAAGTCCCTGTAGCCCAAGGCATACCTCACCTGCATATCAAATACGTAGTTGTCGTACAGCTCTTCATCGCTCCAGCCAAAACCCGCCTTGAGTGTCTCCAGCCCTACCAGGACATTCACCGGAACGTTTGGCCGTGATGGGATTTCTGCGTACAACACTGCGAAGGGCTCTTCCTTCAACCGAATGAAGAACTCCCGGTAGAACACCCCAGCCCAGGAATGCTCCAGTCGCTTACGGTGCTTCTCCGGTAAATCGTTCACGTTGCTGATCAGTAGTGGCTGCAGGTGTTTCTTGTTCGGCTTGTACATGTTTCAGACCTCGGCAGTTGTTTTGCCGATTATATTAAATTTTCACCATTTGCGCGACCCTTTTTTCAGGGAAGCCACTAATGTTAGATCTAGAGGAATATGATTATTCCTGCGAAACTATGTATCTTGATAGTTGCCTTACTGTTGATCTGTCTGTGTGCCTGCCAACAAACCAAAAATCCTTCTACACTATTTCCATCAGAACTTCCTACGGCCACTAATTTCCCACGTTGGAAGGTATATGAAAAAGCTTTATTAAATGCCACCGTTCGCAAAAGCTTTGGAGCGTGTGAATGGGCAATTTATGGGGTTTTAGATAAGCGAGTGTTTGTTTGGGCAATATGCAGAGTCAATGACCAGATCGGGACCACTGTAAGTGTGCCTGCTGTGATTTACCTGGCAGAAAATGGTGAAATCGAAAATGTAATAATTCCCAGGATAGCTGAGTACAGCCAGGATATGGTTGCTCTTTTCCCACCCGATATTCGTGCCAGGATGTCTACAGGTGAGTATCGAGATTTTATCGATTCTGAACATCTAGAGGAACGCTTAAAAAGCGGAGCACCACCATTCGTTGTTGTATCTGGAACGCCACTCCCATGATGTTCTCCAGGAGGTAAACATGGAATTTGCGGAACGGGTCTCAACCCTCGAAGCGGAAGGCGCCTATACCATGCTGGCGCGTGCCCAGGCTTTAGAATCTGCCGGGCGGGAGATCATTCACCTGGAGATCGGGCAGCCGGATGCCCCAACCTTCGAGCACATCGCAAAGGCCGGCATGCAGGCCATCGCCGCCGGATATACCCGCTACACCCCATCCGCCGGGACCACTGCCCTGCGCCAGGCGATCGCCGAGGACGCCGGCCGGCGGCGGGGCGTGACCATCCGCCCCGAGCAGGTGGTGGTTGGGCCGGGCGCCAAGCCGTTCCTGTTCTTCCCCACCCTGGCGCTGGTGCGCCCGGGAGATGAGGTGATCTACCCCGACCCGGGCTTCCCCACCTATCCGGCGATGATTGCCGTGGCGGGCGGGGTACCCGTGCCGGTGCCGCTTTCTGAGGAAGACGATTTTTCCTTTGATCTGCAGGCTTTCGACCGCAGTCTGAGCGAGCGCACCCGCATGGTCGTGCTCAACTCGCCGGGCAACCCTACCGGCGGGGTGATGCCGCTGGAGGCGCTGCAGCACATTGCAGAGGCCGCCGTTCGCCGGGATTTCTGGGTGCTGTCGGATGAGATTTACAGCCGGCTGGTCTACGAGCGCCCTGCTCCCAGCATTTATGCGCTGCCCGGTATGGCCGAGCGCACTATCGTCTGCGACGGTTTTTCCAAGACCTATGCCATGACCGGCTGGCGTTTAGGGTTTGGCATCCTGCCGGAAGCGCTGGCGCAGCGGGTGGAGCTGCTGCTGACTCACTCGGTGGGCTGCACCGCCTCTTTCACCCAGGTCGCCGGGCTGGAGGCGATCCGCGGTCCGCAGGAGCCGGTGGCAGCGGTGGCGGCCGAATACCGCCGCCGGCGGGATGTTTTAATAGCCGGTTTGAATGCTATCGCAGGGATGAGCTGCCGCCTGCCGCAGGGCGCGTTTTACGCCTTCCCCAATGTGAAGTCGTTTGGTCCCGCGCAGCTGCGCGGATAAACCGTCCCTCCGCCTGGCTGGCGAACTACCTGTTGGAGGAAGCCGGCGTGGCCGTGCTGCCAGGCACCGCCTTCGGCCCGGGCGGCGAGGGCTACCTACGCTTGTGTTTTGCCAACTCACTGGAAAATATCGAGCTTGCCCTGCAGCGCATGTCCATCGCGCTGGCGAATTTATAAGCTCCTACAGTTTTTCTGAGCAGTGAAGTAGCGAGTCAAGCGAGTTTAGTCACCGGGATGGAACTCTGCCCGACTGGGGAGATCCTTCGCTTCGCTCAGGATGACATCGCGGCCAGGTAAAATGATGAAGCCCCGGTGTGTCTTCCTCCGGTGGGCTATGCTTTCGTGGAGTCAGCGATCGGCCGTCGGCGGTCGTCCGTCTCTTCACAGCTTCGGCAGCACAATCGACTGCTGAGACTGGTACTTGCCTTTCTTATCGGCGTACGAAATCTCGCATTCCTCGTCAGCCTCAAAGAACAGCACCTGGGCGATGCCCTCGTTAGCGTAGATGCGCGCCGGCAGGGGCGTGGTGTTGGAAATCTCCAGGGTGACAAAGCCTTCCCATTCCGGCTCGAAGGGCGTGACGTTAACGATGATCCCACAGCGCGCGTAGGTGGATTTCCCCAGGCAGACCGTCAGCACTTTGCGCGGGATGCGGAAGTATTCCACCGTGCGGGCCAGGGCAAACGAGTTTGGCGGGATGACGCACACCTCGCCGTGATAATCGACCATCGATTTCGGGTCGAAGTGTTTGGGGTCGACCACTGCCGAATAGACATTGGTAAAGATCTTGAACTCATCCGCCACGCGGATATCGTAGCCGTAGGACGACACGCCATATGAAATCACCCCGTTGCGCACCTGGCTGTCTAGAAAAGGGTCGATCATGTGCTGCTCGCGGGCCATCTTGCGGATCCAGTGGTCAGGTTTCAACCCCATAACGCCTCCTAAATTACCACAAACTATGTTTGAAAATTGTTCTGCAATAAATCCCGGCGCTCCTCCGGCGTTGCCGGGCGAGGTCGGGCGTTGTCGATGAATTTTATCACCAACGGCTCGGTGCTGATGTGCCGGCCATCGTAAATCACATGCCGGTCGATGAAGGCACTGGTCGTCGGTACCTCCATGTTCAACTGGTCGAAGAACAGGTTGCCCAGCCCGTAGTGGATGAAAGCCCCGGCATAATACTCAAAGCCGTGCGGCTGGTGTGCCTGGCTGCCACTGATGATGGCCGCCCCGGCCTGCGCCCAGCTGTGGAAATCCTCGATCAGCAGCGGCATTGGGTCGAAGGTGTAGTACTCGAAGTGCTGGGTGGTGACGATGGGCAGGTAGCCTTCGGCTTTCAGGCGGGCGATTTCCTGCTGCATCCAGTCGCCCTTGCAGTCGATTGCCCCGGGAAAGATGCCGCGCGCCGTGGCGTAGCCTCCGCCCTTGCCGTTGCAACCGATGAAGGCCAGGCGGTTGCCGTTATGCTCGATCAGCAGCGGTTTGCGGGCGTCCTCTTCGTTATAGCCGCCGCCGTAATAGGGGATGCCGTTCTCGCGGTACATATCCAGCGTCAGTTTCATGGCGTCCCGGCCCCAATCGCCAAAGTGGTCTCCGGTCAGCTCCATCACATCGACATCGATATCCTTCAGCAGCGCCATGTACTTGGGGTTGGTGCAGAACTTCAGCCCTTCCATCCAGGGGTCCGGCTTGGGGCAGTCACGGGCGAAGGGCACCTCATTACTGATATGGGTGATGTCTGCTTTCAGCAGGATATCGCGCACGTCGATAGCCGGGTAGAGCGCCCCTTTGCGCGCCATGATTTCCGCCGTGGCCCGCACCAGCGCCGTCACGCCGGTCATCACTACCACGGTCATTTTCTCGGGGACGCGATTTGTGGAGGGCAGGCCGGTGAATAGCTCATCGATTACCGGGGGCTCGTCTCCAGCGGCAGTGCCGGAATTTAATGAAATGGGAACAGTCAGCGGGTAGCTTGCCGGAACGAATTCCTTGCGCAGCGGCGATTGGCCGTCCACTTCCAGAACCTTGTAGCGCGGCTCCAGGGCTTCGAATGGCACGATTCCCCAAGATGGCTGGTAGCGCCAGGCGTACTCATCCAGGACGCCGGCGGGCAGCGTGATGACAGCTGTCGCGGCCGGTGTGCCCCACAAGGCGCTGAATACCTGCAGGGTGTTCTCATCCATGAACAACGGCTGTCCGGCAAAGGGGCCGTTATTCTCTCCGCGCCAGGCGTTTTGCAGCTCTGTCGGGCTCACCCCGTCGGTGACTGTGGGAAAAGGCGCCACCAGGGCATACACCCACTGCCCGACCGGGTTTTCGCTGCCCGGTTCCAGGCGGTAGGTCGCCTGCCCGGCGTCCTCGGCTGCGACAACTCCTTCCGCCAGCCCAACCGCCCCGGCTAGCCCGGCGGGCAAAGCGGGCGATAGCCAGGCAGAAGTGGGCTGGGGTGTGGGAGATGCCGCCAGCGTGGGGGTGGCAGCGGGGGGGAAAGTGGCTGCTGGCCCGCGTGACTCGCCCTCGCAAAGGTCGCAGGCGGCCTGTGTACCTGTAGCCGCCGGGGATACAGCCTCCAGCGCGTTGGCGTCTCCGACCGGTTGGTCAGGAGCCGGGCCGCGGCAGCCGGCTGCCAGCGCCAGCGCCAATACCGCCAGCGCCAGGCGGAATAGCTTTGATGATCGAGCCGGCATACGGGCTACAGGCCCCCCCGCTGGCGAATGATGGCATGGATTTCCTCAATCAGCGCCTCGGCATGGCCTTCTATCACAATGAGTTCCTGCTCCAGCGTACCGGTCATCTGGCGGTCTTTCAGACTCACCAGGTTGATGCGCACGTTCAGGGCGGTGCCGCGCAGCGCGGCCAGCGCCAGCTCGGCGCCTGTACCGGCGTCGCTGATAGCGTTCAGATTGCCCTGCTCGGCTACCTGGCGGGCCAGCGCCAGCACCTCCACTACCTGTCCTGCGGTGCGCAGCGGGACACGCGTGGCGGTCAGCGTGGCGGCTTCGATGGCTGCCAGGCGCTTGATTTGCTGTTCGGGGGTTTCCTTGGGCAGGCGTAAAGCAACCATCACAGCGTTAAAGCTTCAGCGTCGCGCTCCACCGCGGTCTGCATCTCCAGCCGCAGTGCTTCGGCCTGTTCGGCCAGCCGCTGCATTTCGGTTTCCACCGCGGCATATTTCTTCTTCCCAATAGTCAGCCGGGCAACCATCGTCACCAGCGCCGCGGCCAGCGCCCCGCTGTAAGCGGCTGCCGACCCACCTCCAGGCGAAGCCGTCCCTGCTGCCAGGGATTCCAGGAAATCCACCGGCGGTGGGGGCGAGTGCGGTGCTGGAGCCGGCCCGGATTCCTGAGCGGCCGCCAGGCGGCGCTCCAGGATCTGGCCCGGATCGAACTGATCGAGCTGCAGGTACCACTGGGCGGCTTCCACCAGTGCCTGCTCGGGGATCAGCCCGACCAGCTCGCTGTGGTGAATCCCGGTTCCGTAACGCGCCGCTTCCCGGCGGATCAGCTCGACCGCCCGGGTGATCGGGGTGACATGGTAGTTAGTCAGGTTCATCGAAACCTGCGCCCGCCCTTCCACCAGCAGCCCCAACCCCTTGACATTGCGCAGGCCGCCGGAAGAATGGCGCACGGCCCTGGCAATTTTACGCGCCACATCCACGTCGTGTGTGGTCAGGTACACATTGAAGGCGATTAACGGGTGGCGCGCCCCAATCACGGTGGCGCCGGCGCTCCCCAGGCGGCGGGGGCCAAAATCCGGCGCCCGCTCGGGGTCGCTCAGGATTTCGTCCTTCAGCCCTTCGTATTGGCCGCGGCGAATGTTTTCCAGGTTCTGCCGTTCGGGCCGAGTGGCGGCCTCTTCATATAAGTAGATCGGGATGCCCAGCTCTTCCCCCACCCGGCTGCCCAGCCGGCAGGCCATAGCCACGCATTCCTGCATGCTGATCCCGGAGATAGGCACGAAGGGCACCACATCGGTAGCGCCGATGCGCGGGTGCTCGCCCCTGTGCTGTTCCATGTCGATCAGCTCGGCGGCCTTGGCGATGGCCTGGAAGGCGGCTTCCTCAACGCTGGCCGGCGGACCAACGAAGGTCAGCACGGTGCGGTTGTGGTCGAGGTCCGAGTGGCGGTCGAGCAGAGTCGTGCCGGCCACTGCTTGTACGGCCCGCGCAATGGCCTCGATGACTTCGGGGCGGCGGGCTTCGGAAAAATTGGGGATGCATTCGACGAGGGATGTGTTCATAGTTGTCTGGCTTTCGCCCAACAATTATACCCCCAGCCGTACCGCTGCCGCTGTTGCGGAAATACCCTTTTTCTGTTGGGCGTGCCCTTCCAGCCAGAAATCTGGTTGCGCCCAATTGGGTGCTGTGTTGGTACAATCAGGCAGTTTGTGGCAGCTATTCGTAACAATGATTAACAGTGAGGTTTATTGATGGATCCGGAAATTATCATTTATGGTGCGTACTGGTGCCCCGATTGCCACCGCTCGAAGAAGTTCCTCGGCGAGCAGTTCATTCCCTATCGCTGGGTGGATATCGAGCAGGACCCGCAGGCCGAGCAGCTGGTGATGCAGATGAACGGCGGCAAACGCATCATCCCCACCATTGTCTTTCCGGATGGCAGCTTCCTGGCCGAGCCGACCAACGCCGAGCTGGCGCGCAAGCTGAACCTGAAGACCGAAGCCCGGCTGCGCTTCTACGACCTGGTGATTATCGGCGGTGGCCCGGCGGGTCTGACAGCTGCCATCTACGCCGCCCGGGAGGGGGTTGAGACCCTGCTGGTCGAGCGCTCCGGGCTGGGTGGGCAGGCCAGCCTGACCGGTGGCATCGATAATTTTCCCGGCTTTCCGGAGGGTATCTCTGGTCAGGAGTTTGCCGGGCGGATCACCCAGCAGGCGATGCGCTTTGGCGTCGAAATCCTGCAGGCGGCCGATATCACCAAGATTTGCCGGCACGACGGTTACCAGTGTGCGCTGACCGATGAGGACGTCCACCTGCATGGCCGCTCCCTGCTGGTGGCTACCGGCGCCCGCTATCGCCGGCTGGGCGTCCCTGGCGAGAACGAGTTCATTGGCGCCGGCATCCACTTCTGCGCCACCTGCGACGGGCCCTTCTATAAAGGGGCAGACGAGATTCTCGTCGTGGGCGGCGGCAACTCGGCTGTCGAAGAAGGCCTGCACCTGACCCGCTTTGTCGACCGCGTCACCCTGCTGGTGCGCGGCGACCAGTTGACCGCCAGCCGCATCCTGGTGGATAAGGTCAACGAGCAGGACTCCAAAATACACATCCGCTACAACACGGTGGTGGATGCTTTCCAGGGCGCCGGCTCGAAGCTGAAGCAGGTGCGGGTGCGGGACACCCAATCTGGTGAGACGCAAGACCTGCAGCCGGCGGCGGCTTTTATCTTCATTGGCCAGAAGCCCAACAGCGAGTTTGCGCGCGGCTTCCTGGAGCTGGACGATTACGGCTACATCTTGACCGGTCACGATATGATGCACCGGCTCCCGCAGCATCCCGGCCGCAAGCCCTTTGCCTTCGAGACCTCCGTCCCGGGTTTTTTCGCCGCTGGGGATGTGCGCCACGGCAGCACCAAACAGGTCGCCTCGGCAGTAGGCGAGGGCGCCGCTGCGGCAATCGCCATCCGGGAGTATTTGAAATCGGTTTAGGCGTGTCTCCAGGATTTGAAGGGGTGTTTGACGATGACCAAGCAAGAGGATGATGCATTTGTTTTCAGGAGTTTGAAGGATTGCCTGTGCGTATACAAGGAAAGAGACTTTATTCGCTTGGTACGCGTAGCGAAGATCGACATTGACGATTGGGGCGTTCGCTTTAAATTCCGGATTGTTCCAGCGCCGGGCTTCGACCTGGACCATGTTGATAGCTTTTCCGCAAGTGCATCATGGAAAGTGATTAGTCACTCGGATGGCTGGGTATCGGGCATGTATGTTGGTTGGATCCTGGTAGTACGGACTGATCTGGTTGATAGAATCACCACTGCTGCGGCAAATGGAATGACAGGTGTGGCATTGATGAATTCCATCAACGGGTTATCTTTAAAAACCATGATCGATCGGAGGGCAATCGGTAATTTGGACATCGACCCGCCAAACTTCCTCTTGTACGGCTCAACCGGTTTCGTGGGCCGCGAGATTGCGCGCATGGCCCTCGAGCGCGGCCTTCCGCTGATTGTCGCCGGACGGGATGCCGAGAAAGTTAAACCTCAAGCGACTCAGCTGGGTGTGGAGGGACGCGCCTTCAGCCTGGACGATCCAGCCGCCATGGACCGGGCATTGGCCGGGGTCGCCGCCGTGTTGCACTGCGCCGGGCCGTACATCCATACCTGGCAGCCGATGGTGGAAGCCTGCCTGCGCACCGGCACGCACTACCTGGATATCACCGGCGAAATTCCGGTGCTTGAGGGTATTGCGGCCCGGGGCGCCGAGGCCCGAGCGAAGGGTGTGATGCTGCTGCCGGCAGTGGGCTTTGACGTGCTGCCATCCGACTGCCTGGCGCTCCATCTCAAGCAGCGCCTGCCCATCTGCTACCCGCCTGACATTGGCTCAATATGGCCGGGGGCCGTCCAAATTCCCGCCAGGCAGCATCAATACGCTTTTTGAAACGGTACTACCTTCCGGCTTCATGCTGCGGCAGGATGGACGGCTGGTGCCTTTCCCTCGCAAATTGAAAACACGGCGCATCGATTTCGGCCGCGGTCCAGTCGAGGTATCTCTGTTCCCCTGGGCGGATGCGTTTACCGCTTACTACAGCACTGGCATCCCCAACATCGAAAACTATATGCTGATTTCAGCGGAGATGCGCCGGATGTTGGAATTGCTCCTGCCGCTGCGACCTCTGATCAGCCTGGCGCCGGTGCGCCGCATCTTGCAGAGTCAGGTCAAAACTGGTTCGACCGCAGAGCAGCGTGCAGCCTCCAACACGAGTGTGTGGGGTGAGGTGACCGACGATCAGGGGAACTGTGCAACCTCCCGGCTGCACGGGCCGGAAGGGGGCGTGGTCTGGACTTCATTGGCGGCATTGGCGGTGATTGAGCAGGTCCTGCAGGGCAACTTCCTGCCCGGCTTCCAGACGCCGGCACTGGCTTATGGCGCCGATTTTGTCCTGGGAATTGAAGGCGTCAGGCGTGAAGACTTGAGCTGATAGAATGCCATCAGCCCGCAAAATGCTTCTAATCTGATACTGCTGGACAAATTTCCGAAGGGAAGCGCCGGCGTGGTGTCCTTCTCGCCCGTATTAAATCTTTGTTAGAACTGCCCGCAGGCCATTTCCTAACCTCCCCGCGCGCATTGCATCCCCTCTACGGGCATGGTAAAATATTAAATGAAATTCATAAAAAATACCTGTTTATGAATTTGTAAAATAACTTTGGAGGTTCGAAATGGAGCAACAGGTCGCTACTTTTACCGTAAAAAAGGGCCTGGCTGACATGTTAAAGGGCGGCGTGATCATGGATGTCGTCACTCCCGAGCATGCCCGCATTGCCGAAGAAGCCGGCGCAGTGGCCGTCATGGCGCTGGAGCGCGTCCCAGCCGATATCCGCGCCCAGGGTGGTGTGGCGCGCATGAGCGATCCCGACCTGATCCTGCGCATCATGGATTCGGTCTCGATCCCGGTGATGGCTAAATGCCGCATCGGGCACTTTGTCGAAGCCCAGATCCTGGAAGCCATCGGAGTCGATTACATCGATAAGTCAGAGGTGCTCACCCCGGCCGACGAGGCCCATCACATCTACAAACACCCCTTCAAGGTGCCGTTTGTGTGTGGCTGCCGCAACCTGGGCGAGGCCTTGCGCCGTATCGGTGAAGGCGCCGCCATGATCCGCACCAAGGGCGAGGCCGGCACCGGTGACGTCGTCGAAGCCGTGCGCCACGCCCGCTCCGTACTGGGTGAGATCCGCCGCCTGCAGGGCATGCTCGAAGAAGAGCTGATGGCCTACGCCAAGGAAATTGGCGCACCCTACGAGCTGGTAGTCGAGACGCGCGAGCTCGGCCGCCTGCCGGTGGTCAACTTCGCCGCCGGCGGCATTGCCACCCCCGCCGACGCTGGCTTGATGATGCAGTTGGGCGTGGACGGTGTGTTCGTCGGCTCCGGCATCTTCAAGTCCGGCGACCCCGCCAAACGAGCAGCCGCCATCGTCAAGGCCACCACGCACTACCGCGATCCTTACATCCTGGCCGAAGTCAGCCGGGATCTGGGCGAGCCGATGGTAGGCCGGCAGGTTTCGGCCATCCCGGAGGGCGAGCTGATCGCCGGGCGGGGCTGGTAGGGGTCCTGCGACCTTTAGCTGGCAGGGCGAAAGCGCCGGGCGAAATCATATGAAAATTGGTGTACTGGCTCTGCAGGGCGATTTCGCAGAGCACCTCGTCATGCTGCGGCGCTTAGGCGTGGAGGCAACTGAGGTGCGCCTGCCTGACCAGCTCGACGGGCTGGACGGTTTGATCATCCCGGGCGGAAAGTCGACCACCATCGGCAAGCTGGCCGTCGATTACGCCCTGATGGAACCGCTGCACCGCTTTGGACTCGAGCGAGCGATATGGGGTACCTGCGCCGGAGCGATCTTTCTCTCCAAGGACGCCCGCCGGCACCAGCCGTTGTTGGGGCTGATGGACATCACCGTCGAGCGCAATGCTTTTGGCCGCCAGGTAGCCAGCTTCGAGACTGATCTGGATGTGCCTGCTTTGCTGGAAGTCGACCCGCAGCCGCGCCCTTACCATGCCATATTCATTCGTGCCCCGTTGATCGAGTCCGTGCAGGGAGAGGCGCAGGTGCTGGCTACCCTGGATGACGGGCGCATCGTTGCCGCCCGCCAGGGCAGGCTGCTGGCCACCTCATTCCACCCCGAGCTGACCCGGGACGATCGCTTTCACCGTTATTTCACTACCCTGATCGCATGACTGTCCGGCATTTTGACTGGCGTGATCTCTCTGGGCTGCGTCGCTGGCGGCACGAGACCGTATTTATGGACAGCTCCCTGGTTTTAACGCGTGGTCCGTTGGTGGTGCAGGGTGCGCTGCTTTCCTACCTGGCGCCAAACTCGGGTATTTTCACCGCCGTCAGTGACACGCCCGACCAGGCTTCGCCGGTGTTCGGACAGGTGATGCAGTCGAACAACTCTCCTTTCGCCCACCTGACCTTTATCACCCCGGATACGGGTCTGGATTCGCCGGCCTTGCCTGAGCTGCTGGAGTACCTGGTTACGCTCACCGGGGGGCACGGCGCGCTGCGCCTGTTGGCGGACGTGGACGAGCAGACGCAGACCTATCAGGCATTGCGCCGGGCTGGTTTTGCCATCTATACCCGCCAGCGCATCTGGCAGCTGACCGGGCGCCCGATCGGACCGGCCATCGCCGCCGATTGGCGCTGGGCGCGCAGCCGGGACCTGGTGGCGATCCGCTCGTTGTACACCAACCTGGTGCCCGGCCTGGTACAGCAGGTTGAGCCCTACCCCAACAGCCAGCCGCGCGGCATGGTGCTTTACAAGAATGGCGACCTGCTGGCTTTCGTCGAAATCAAAACCGGCGCGCGCGGCGTTTGGGCGCAGCCCTTCGTCCACCCGGATGCGCTGGACATCAGTGAGTTATTCGTCGACCTGGTTCAAAAACTCCCCTACCGGCATTCTCGCCCGCTCTATCTGTGCGTGCGTTCTTACCAATCCTGGCTGGATTCAGCCCTGGAAGATCTTGGCGCAGAGGCAGGCCCTCGCCAGGCGGTGATGGTCAAACACCTGGCGATCGCTCAGAAGGCGACCTGGGCCTACACCATCCCGGCGTTAGAAGGCGGCCAGCCGGAGATCACAGCATATATCCGGGGGGAAGAGCAGTTGGAAGTCTATGGAACAACTAAAAATAACTGATGATTTGCACGCCTTACTCGGCGTGCTGCCCTTGCATATTACCCAGGCCGTCAAAGCGGCCAACGACAGCGACAACCTGCTGGAGATCATTCTCGACCTGGGCCGCCGCCCGACGGCGCGCTTTGTCGACCGGGAAGTGGTGCTCAGTCAGGTGGAGACCCCGACCGGCGACATCCATTTCGTCGTCGAGCGCATTGGCGATTTCGATGCCGACAACCGGGCTGGCCTGGAGCGCACCCTGCACCGCATCTCGGCCATTCGCAATCGTCGCGGCCACGTGGTGGGCCTCACCTGCCGGGTGGGGCGAGCGGTGTACGGCACGACCGATATCATCAAGGACCTGATCGAGAGCGGCAAAAGCCTGCTCATCCTGGGACGCCCCGGCATTGGCAAGACCACCATGCTGCGTGAGGCTGCCCGCATCCTGGCGGAGAACAAGCGCGTGGTAATCGTCGATACTTCCAACGAGATCGGCGGCGATGGCGACGTGCCGCACCCTGCCGTTGGTAGGGCGCGCCGCATGCAGGTTGCCATGCCCTCCCTGCAGCACGAGGTGATGATCGAGGCGGTGGAAAACCACAACCCGGAAGCGATTGTTATTGACGAGATCGGGCGCGAGCAGGAGGCCGCTGCCGCCCGTACCATCGCCGAGCGCGGTGTGCAGCTGATCGGCACCGCCCACGGCAACTCGCTGGAAAACCTGCTGATCAACCCTACCCTGTCGGACCTGGTAGGCGGAATCGAGTCAGTGACCCTGTCGGATGAAGAAGCCCGCAGGCGCGGTACCCAGAAGACTGTCCTGGAGCGCCGCTCGCCGCCTACATTCGACGTGCTGATTGAGATTGTCAACCGCGACCGCCTGGCCATTCACCTGGACGTTGCCGAAGCGGTCGACTCGCTGCTGCGCGGCTACCCGCGCCCGCCTGAAATTCGCACCCGCATGGATGGCGGCGAAATTCGCATCGAGCACGCCCTCGCGCCGCAGCGCACCTCCCAGACGCCGCAGCAGGGCTACCGGCGGCAGAGTGCCGAGCCCCCCGCCGAGCGCCCCTACAGCCAGCCCGAGTCCGCCCCGCAAGGTCACGAGCCGGAAATGCGCTCGGGCGAGCGCAGCAACCTGCAGGCCATGCGCATTTATCCGTACGGCGTCGCCCGCAACCGTCTCAGCCAGGCTGCCCGGCGGCTGGGCGTGCCGGCGGTGATTGTCAACGAATCCGGCGATGCCCAGGTGCTGGTCACCCTGCGCACCTATTACCGCAAGCGCCAGCAGACCATTATGGACGCCGAGCGCCGCAATGTGCCGATCTACGTGCTGCGCGCTAATACGCTCAACCAGATGCAGCAGTTCCTCAGCGACCTGTTCAATGTCTCCGTGGATGCCTCCGGCGACTCAGGGATGGATGCCATCCTGCAGCAGACTCAGGGCGCCATTCAGGCGGTGATGAACGGCGAGCGCTGGGTGGAGCTGCCCCCGGCTGCCTCCTATATCCGCCGCCTGCAGCACCAGATGGCACGCGATGCCAACCTGACCTCCCACTCCTACGGCAAGGAACCTCGCCGCCGGGTGCGCATCTTCCGCGAAAACTGACCCTCAGGTCAGCCACTAATAGCTTAAATGCTTACCTCATAAAAATGTTCATCACTTTTGAGGGAACCGAAGGCACCGGGAAATCCACTCAATTGGAAATCCTGGCAGAAAGCCTGCAAAAAGACGGCTACAAGCCGTTTGTTACCCGCGAGCCGGGCGGCACAGTCATCGGCGACCAGGTGCGCGCCATCCTGTCGGACATGCAGAACACCGCCATGCTGCCTCGCACCGAGTTTCTCCTCTTCCAATCCTCACGTGCCCAGCTGGTAGAACAGGAGCTCAGACCGCGCCTGGCGCAGGGCGAGCTTATCCTGTGCGACCGCTACGCCGACTCGACCGTGGCCTACCAGGGCTACGGCTACCAGCAGCTCGATCTGGAGCAGTTGCGCGCTATTGTTCATTTCGCCACCGGCGGGTTAAAGCCGGACCTGACGATTTTGCTGGATATTGACGTGGAATTGGGTCTGCAGCGCAAGCGCCAGGCCGGTGGTGAGTGGAATCGCCTGGATGATTATAAAGTCGAATTTTACCAGCGTGTGCGCCGGGCTTACCTGGAAATGGCCCGCCTGGAGCCCGAGCGCTGGGTGATTATCGATGCCTCTGCACCCTTCGACCAGGTACAGGCCGAGATCAAACGCGTGATCCTGCAGCGCCTGCCAGAACATCTCGGCCGGGACTAGTAGGGCAGGTTTCTAACCTGCCGCCTGGCACTGGCGGCTTAGAAAGCCGCCCTACACCTGCTATGCGGTGAAGGCGGTGTGGCAAGTTACGTAGGGCAGGTTTCTAACCTGCCGCCCGCCCAAGGCGGCTTTCAAAGCCGCCCCACCGCAACAGTCTAAAAATCGTCTAATCCCCCGCCTCCCAGGCCACCCTCGGGCCCGCCCAGATCCGGCAACTCGCTTTCGATGTCTTCCGGGCTTTGCCCGGCTTCCAACCGCCCGATCACCTCGTCAAATTCGGGACCCATATCCTCGCCCATCTCACTGCTCATTTTGCGCATCATGCGTCCCAGTTCGCGCGGGTCGTCTTCCAGCCCGGCCAATGCGCTGGGGTCGGCCAGGTCATCCAGCCGGCTCTCCTCCGATTTGGCGATCCGTATCCGCCCGATCCGGCGCAGCACATTCTCGCTGCCGCAGTGCGTACAAAGCACGGGGCGTGTGCCGTATTCGGCATAGCTCATGAAAATTTCGAAGCGTTTATGGCAGTTCAAACAGCGGTATTGGTAAATCGGCATACAGCTCCTCCGGTAATGTTGATTGGAATTATAATCAAGAGATTGCCCGTGTGGAGACTGAGTAACCATGAATGAGAACGATCCCTTTGACATCCCGCAGAGCCAGCCCCTGCTGATCGTCATTTCCGGCCCTTCCGGGGTGGGAAAAGACAGTGTGATCACGCGTATGAAAGAGCGCCGTATGCAGTTCCATTTTGTGGTCACTGCCACCACCCGCCCGCAGCGCCCCGAAGAGATTCCCGATATGGATTATATCTTCGTCAGTACCGACCGCTTTGCCGAGATGATCGAAAACGACGAGCTGCTGGAGTATGCCATCGTCTATAACGACTATAAGGGTATCCCCAAGGACCAGGTGCGCCGGGCACTTGCCAGCGGCCAGGATGCCATCCTGCGTATTGATGTGCAGGGCGCGGAAACCATCCGCGAGCTGTGCCCGGAAGCCCTGTCCATCTTCCTGGCGCCAGAGAGCGAGGCGGAGCTGATCGAGCGCCTTACCCAGCGAAAATCCGAGACGCCGGAAGGACTCAAGCTGCGCATCGCCACCGCCCGCCAGGAGATGAAGCGCATGAACGAATTCGATTATGTAGTGATCAACCGCAAGGGCAACCTGAATGCTAGCGTGGATGCGATTATCGAGATTATCCATGCCGAGCACCATCGGGTGTCTCCAAGGGTGGTGTGCCTGTGAGCCAGTATAATTCTCCGCCCAGGATGGCCAGCGCAGAAGGGCGCCTCATCCAGCCGATCCAGCCAACGGTCACTTACGTACTGCTTGGTCTGACCGTCTTTTTTTTCGCTATTCAATACATCACCGAGTACACCTACGGCGTGGATGTGGCTGCTATGTTTGGCATGAAGATTAACACTGCCATTGAAGCCGGGCAGATCTGGCGGCTGATCACCCCGGTACTGCTGCACGGCAGCCTGCTGCACCTGGGTTTCAATATGTATGCTTTGTACATCTTTGGCCCCAACCTGGAGGCGATGTACGGCCACGGGCGCTTCCTGGCGCTCTACCTGCTCTCCGGTTTCGCCGGCATCGTGCTGTCCTTTTTACTTTCGCCGGCTAACTCATTGGGGGCCTCGACCGCCATCTTTGGTATGCTGGCGGCGGAAGGTGTCTTCCTCTATCAGAACAGCGGCATGATCCAAAATTCCCGGCGCATGCTCACCAACCTGGTCAGCATTGCAGTGATCAACCTGGTGATCGGTTTTGCCCCTGGGATGAATATCGACAACCTGGGTCACCTGGGCGGTCTGCTGGGTGGCGCCATGTTCGCCTGGTTCGGCGGCCCAATCCTGGGCGTACGCAGCGGCTATGAGAAGCCCGTGCTGGTCGACCAGCGTACACCCCGCCAGGTGATGATGGCCGGCGTGGGTGTTTTTACGGTATTTGCTTTACTGGCACTGATGGAAATATTTCTGACTTGACTTACATAGAATAACAGTAACTCAGTATCCCAGATTATCCCTTGTGTGATTGGGCCAGTTTGATTTGAAGGTTTGTACCTACTGCGTTGGCATACCGCCGCAGAGTTGAGAGGCGAACATCATCGGCGTGGTTTTCAATCCGGGAAATGGCGGATTTTTGGGTTTTCAATCGTCGAGCAACTTCCTCTTGGGTTAATCCTGCCTTCTCTCTAGCCTGGCGCAAAATAACGCCAATCTTGAAATCAGCGTAGCCTTCTTCAAAATTAACTGCAAATTCTTCGTCGTATTCAGCGCGCTTTTGAATATATTCCTTTACATCGCTCATGATTTTCGTCTCCTTGAGAGGTATTCTTCCTTCCGGCGAATAGCAAGCACAATTTCCTGCTGGGGTGTCTTTTGGTCTTTTTTTGCGAAGCCATTTGTCAAGATAATCAAAGAACCTTTGTCTATAAAGCCCAGCAGTCTGAAAATATCGCTTCCAAACTGAACGCGGACTTCCCAAATATCCTCGCTAGCAGTCAGTTTTTTGAAATATTGGCGAGGCACAACTTCCAGATCCTCTACTAATTGCAACACCCATAATACCTTTTGGGCTTGCTTGCCGGTCAATGAATCAAGAAACTCTTCGACCGGGCTTTTCCCGTTCGCGAGGCGGAAAAAAAATAATTGTCCGCATGCTTTAATGTTATCACAAATGTGAACAAATGACAGAGATCTTAGGCTGGTTTCCTAAATCCAATGAGGTGTTTTCTTCTCCAAAAACGCCGCTACCCCCTCGCGGTGTTCTGCTCCCGCCCCGGCAATCTCCTGTACGTGGGCTTCATAATCCAATATTGCCTCCAGGTCTTTTAGCACGGCCTGGTTGTAGGTGCGCTTGGCCAACCCCATGGCCTGCACCGGCCCGGCCGCCAGCTGCCTGGCCCAGGCGTAAGCTTGCTCGCCCAGCTCCCCGGCCGGCGCCACCCGGTTGACCATCCCCCAGTCGAGTGCCTGCTGCGCGCTGATGGGTGCGTTGGAGAAGGTGAACTCCTGCGCCCGCCCCAGCCCGATCAGCGCCGGCAGCAGCAGCGATACTCCCGAGTCCGGGGCCAGCCCGATGCCGCCAAAGCCTACCACGAAGCGCGCTTCTTCGGATGCAATGCGCAGATCGCAGGCCAGGGCAATCCCCAGCCCCGCCCCAGACACCGCTCCCTGGATGGCAGCCAGCACCGGCTTTCCCAGACGGCGAATTTGCAGGATCAGCGGGTTGTAGCTCTTCTCCAGATGTTTGCGGTAGGACAGGTTCTCAACCTTGCGGAATTCGGAGATATCCTGCCCGGCACTGAAGACGACACCGCTGCCGGTCAGCAGGATGCAGCGCGCCTGGGGGTCGCTCTCCGCCTGTTTGAAAGCTCTCTGCAAGGCGGTGATCAGCTCGAGATTGAAGGCATTCACCTTGGGGCGATTGAGCGTAAGAGTCAGTACATGCTCGTTGAGCTCGGTCAGCAGGAGGTCGTTTTCTGTCATGGATTTCCCCGGGTGTTGGAAATAACAGACGGGCGGTAAATTTTTACCGCCCGCCATGTTCTGAACATATTTTATTGGGATAGACCGAAGTCGTCGTTCAGGTCCTCCCCGGAGTCGTCATCGTAGCCCAGCTCCAGGTCGACTTCATTGTTGTTTAGGCGCACCCACAGCAGCAAGATTTGCCCTTCGTCGATTTCCAGGGTGCGGGCCGCCACAATCGGGGCGTTATCCTCCAGCCCATCGGACGTGCGGTATTCCAGATAGATATTTTGCATGTTATGCCAGGCCCGGTAGCAGCGCTCGACCAGCGCCGGTCCGTTATAGGTGCGCAGCCGGGTGATGGCGATGTCTGCCAGGATCGGGCTATCGCTCAATCCCAGCGCCCACCCGTCGCTTACCGTCTCAAAAGTAGGTGGGGGTCCTTCAATAATAGTAATTTTTTCGTCCATTTACCTTCACTCCAATTGGGCAATGATACCATAAATGCGACCGACGACCAAAGACGGCCGACCGCCGGTAGCCGACGGAAGACGGGTGACCGATGACCGCCTTATCAAGTCGGTCTTCCGTCGTCCGTCCTCCGTCTTCGATCATCAATCTTCGCCTCGGGCGTGTATAATCATCGCTGGAGAGCCCGCATGCACAAACTTGTGATCCTCATCGAGCCGCTGTTGGACTGGACCGAATTCCACGAGCGCTGGCCGGATTTCCTGCGCCATGCCGAGAGCATGCCCGGCCTGCTGCGGGAAGCCACCAGCCAGGTGGAAAAGAGCCTGTTTGGCGAACGGCCCGTGGCCTGGATGCACGAGCTGTATTTCGCCTCGCTCGCCGACCTGCAGCTGGCTTTGAATTCGGCCGACGGGCAGGCAGCCGGGCGCATCTTGCATGCCATCACCCGCGACCGGCTGATCCTTTTTGTCGCGGATTGCAAAGAAGAAGACGGCGAGACCCTGCGCCGCTACCGGGCGGGGACCTGAGCGGTGCGCATCTCGACCCTTGGCTGGCTCCTGCTGAGCGGGATGATCCTGGCGCTGGCCGGGCTGTTTTTCGTCTTTCTGCGCCGGGATGACGGCGGGCTGCGCAATCAGCGGGTGTGGAGCTGGCTTACGGATCCCGCCTCGCACCCCGAATGGGTCATCCGGGCCGGTGAGCGCTGCGCTGCGGCGCCCTTCCTGCTGCCCACTACCGGTTTTGTCGGTTACCTTTGGGATGATTCGTTTCGGGTCGGACACCGTCACCAGGGCATCGATATCTTCGGCGGCACAGACAACAACCTGACGCCGGTGGTGGCTGCCTACGACGGCTACCTGACCCGCCTGCCCGAGTGGCGCTCGGCAGTTATCCTGCGCATCCCCTCCGACCCGCTCAATCCTGGCCGCCAGATCTGGGCCTACTATACCCACATGGCAGATGAACAGGGCAATTCGTTCATCGACGCGCGTTTCCCGCCCGGTTCTCAGGAAGTGGCTGTCAAAGCGGGCGACCTGCTAGGCTATCAGGGCAATTTCTCCGGCGACCCAAACAACCCGGTGGGGGTACACCTGCATTTTTCGATCGTGCGTGACGATGGCTCCGGGCGCTACCTGAACGAGCTGGAGATCGGCAACACCCTCGACCCTTCACCATACCTGGGCCTGCCCTTGAACGGCCAACGCAACACATCGGAAATCCCAATCTGCTCGCCGGAGGAGCCCTCCGGTGGATGACTTCCTCGACCGTGTGGTGTTAGTCACCGGCGCCGGGCGTGGGGTTGGGCGGGTGGTTGCCACCGCTTTCGCCGCGCAGGGCGGCATCCTGGCGCTGAACGACCTGACGCCGATCAACCTGGATGAGACCGTGCGCCGGATCCTGGCTGCCGGAGGGCGGGCGAAGCCCTATATTTTCGATGTTGCCAAGCGCATGCCGGTGCAGGCTATGGTTGACCAGGTCACCCAGGATTGGGGGCGCATCGATATGCTGGTCAACGCTGCGGTGGTAAAACCACACGCCTCCCTGTTCGCCATGGACGAGTGGGACTGGAACCGCACCCTGGAGGTCAACCTGGGCGGGGCCTTCTACGCCATCCAGGCGGTTGGACGGGTGATGCAGCGGCAGGGCGGGGGTAGCATCGTTAACCTGGGCATCCCTTTGCTTACGGAAGGAAAGGGATCGTCCTCTTCTGCCGTGACGCGCCACAGCGCCGCCTACCTGGCCAGCAAGGAAGGGCTGCGTGGATTGACCCGCTCCGCTGCCGCCGAATTGGCCGCCGACCAGATTCGGGTCAACGCCGTTTGCCTGGAGCAGCCTGGATCCGGGGAAGTGATCCCGCCCGAACAGGCCGCCGAGCTTGTGCTGCGCCTGTGTAGCCCATCCGCCGCGCAGGTTACCGGCCAGCTCATCTTTGCGGATGGCAGCCTGGCGATGTGCTAAAGCAAACATTCTGCCGTAAAATAAAAACATCCCCAAAAATTAAGGAGGTGGCGCATGCCCGAATACACAACCATCCTGGTCGAAACCTATAATCGGGTCGGCCTGGTGCGGCTGAACCGTCCCCAGGCGCTCAACGCCCTCAACCACACCCTGCTGTGTGAGCTGATGGATGCCCTGCTGGCCTTCGATAGCGATGAGAGCATCGGCGCCATGGTGGTCACCGGCAGCGAGCGGGCCTTTGCCGCCGGGGCCGACATCAAAGAAATGGCTGCCGCCACCCCGGTTGAGATGCTGCTGAGCGACCGCATCGCACAGTTTGACCGCCTGCGCCAGGTGCGCAAGCCAGTCATTGCTGCCGTCTCCGGCTACTGCCTGGGAGGCGGCAACGAGCTGGCTATGTCTTGCGACATGATCGTGGCTTCCGAAACGGCGCGCTTCGGCCAGCCGGAGATCAACCTGGGCGTCATCCCCGGCGCCGGCGGCACCCAGCGCCTGACGCGTGCCGTGGGCAAGGCGCTGGCCATGGAGATGGTGCTCAACAACCGCACGCTCAACGCCGAAGAAGCCCTGCGCTTTGGCCTGGTTAACCGCGTTGTGCCGGTCGAGCGCTGCCTGCCGGAGGCGCTGGAACTGGCCGCCGAGATTGCTGCCCGCGCCCCCCTGGCGCTGCGCCTGGGCAAGGAAGCCGTCAACCATGCCTTCGAGTCCTTTCTCTCCGATGGCTTGCAGGACGAGCGGCGTGCATTCTACTTTTTGTTCGCCTCGCAGGACCAGAAGGAAGGTATGGCCGCCTTCAGCGAAAAACGCAAGCCTGAGTGGCGCGGCCAATGACCACCTACCGCGAGCTGGTCAACGCCCTGCGTGGTATTGCCCCCGACCGCGGCCGGCCGGTGCTGGTCCACGCCTCTCTGTCTGCCCTGGGTGAGGTATCCGGCGGAGCTGAGACCGTTGTTGGGGCGCTGGTTTCCACCTACAGTTCGGTTGTGACTCCGGCCTTTACCTACCAGACCATGCTCATTCCCGAGGTCGGGCCGCCGGATAACGGCATTGAATATGGCAGCGGCAGCGAGCAAAACGCCCGTGCCGCGTTTTTTCGCCCCGATCTGCCCGTCCACAAATCGATCGGTGCCATCCCGGAAGCGCTGCGCCGCCTGGAACGTCCTGCCGGATCGCCGCCCTCCCGCCGCTCTGCTCACCCCATTCTGTCTTTCACGGGGGTCAACGCCGATGCCGCCCTGCAGGCCCAGACCCTCCAGGAGCCGCTGGCGCCCATCCGCCTGCTGGTCGAGCAGGGCGGCACGGTGCTGCTCCTGGGGGTAGATCACACCCGCAACACCGCTATCCACCTGGCGGAATCCCTGGCCGGGCGCAAGCAGTTCCTGCGCTGGGCGTTAACGCCCCAGGGTGTCGTTGAATGCCCGGCATTCCCCGGCTGTTCGGAAGGCTTTGAAGCTATCACACCCCACCTGGCCGAGGTGACCCGCTGGACAACCCTGGGAGAGGCCCGCCTGCAGGCTATCCCGCTGCGCGAGCTGGTGCAGGTGGCGCGCCGGCTGATCCAGGCCGACCCGCAGGCTTTGCTCTGCCAATCGCCGGATTGCCTGCGTTGCCGGGTAGTGGGCGGAGACGGGGAGCCCGGCATGTGATCGGTCCGCTGTTCTGGCCGGCGCTGGCGCTCCTGGCGGGCATCCTGCTGGGGGATTTTCTGGGCAGCATCCGGGTGGAAGCCTGGCTGGCTGGGATGATCTTTGCCGCCCTGTTGGCACTGGGGCTGGCGCTATGGCGGCGCCGCCGGATAGCGCCACAGCCTGCTGAAACACTCAACTTTGCCGCAACAACCATCCCTACGCTGATCCTGGTGCCAATTTCCCTGGCGGCCCTGTGCCTTGGCGCCGCCCTCGACCGGCGGGCAGCTCCCACCGTAAACCCTGCTTATATCGGCTGGTATGTGGGCAGGCAGGCGCCCGCCGCGGTTGAAGGCCTGCTGGTGATCCCACCGGACGAGCGCGACCGCTACACCAACCTGCTCCTGGAAGTCGATGCCATCCAATTGGAGGAAGCCGGCTCCTGGATGCCGGTGAGCGGCCGGTTGCTGGCAAGCGTCTCCCCCGGCGGCGGTTGGCGCTACGGCGACCGCCTGCGCCTGACCGGCGAAATCGGCTTCCCAGAAGAGACAGAAGATTCTTCTTACCCTGACTACCTGTACCGTCATGCGATAGGTGCAACTCTTTCCTTCCCGGTGGTTACCCTGCTGGAAAGCGGAAAGGGTAGCGCCTGGCTGGGCACTATCTACTTGCTACGCGAGCGGGCCCTGGCGGTGGTGTACTCCCTGTTCCCCGATCCGGAAGCCAGCCTGTTGGCAGGCATTCTGCTGGGCGTCGATTCCGGCCTGCCGCCCGATGTGCAGCAGGCTTTTCGCGATACCGGCACCTCGCATATCATTGCAATATCAGGTTTTAACATTGCTATTTTAGTCACACTTTTAGCTGGGGTATTTGGCCGCCTGCTTGGACCGGGACGCACCGGCGCCCGCCGTGGGGCAGCTCTCGCCATCCTGGCAATCGTCGCTTATGCCATCCTGGTGGGCGGCTCGGCATCTGTGGTGCGAGCAGCCATCATGGGCGGCATGGTATTGCTGGCGGCGCAGCTGGGTCGCAAGGGAAGCGGCCTGAACGCATTGGTGCTTGTTGCCGCCGTCATGGCCCTGGCCAATCCCTTTATCCTGTGGGATATCGGCTTCCAGCTTTCCTTTGCCGCCACCCTGGGATTAGTGCTGTTCGCCCTGCCGCTCTCCCTTTGGTTCGAGAGATTGGCCTCCCGGTGGCTGCCGCAAGATACAGCCCGCCGTCTGGCCGCGCCGGTGGGCGAATATTTTCTGTTCACCCTGGCCGCCACCCTGCTCACCCTGCCGGTGATCCTGTACCACTTCCAGCGCCTGTCACTGGTCTCACTGCTTGCCAATCCGCTGGTGTTGCCGGTCCAGCCGGCACTGATGGTGCTGGGCGGGCTGGCGACCGTGTTCGGCATACTCTGGCTGCCGTTGGGTCGTGTGCTGGCTTACCTGGCCTGGCCGCTGAGCGCCTATACCATCCGCGCCGTCGAGTGGCTGGCGGGCTTCCCAATGGCGGCTATCAGTGTTGGCCGCATCGGGCTGGCGGCTGTCATCGCTTTCTATATCCTGCTGCTGGCCGCCGTCTTCCTGCCGCAGGCCCTGCGCAGCCGGCTTCAGAGCCGGGGAGCCTCAATCAGTAAAGATCCGCAGGTTCTGCGTGTGCGGTCCTGGCTGCCGGTGGCTGGGCTGGCTGCCCTGGCACTGCTTACCGTGTTGGCCTGGCAGGCTGCCCTGGCCGCCCCGGACGGGCGCCTGCACCTCACCCTGTTGGACGTTGGCTCGGGCGAGGCGCTGCTCATCCGCACTCCGGGCGGACGTTCGCTGCTGATCAACGGCGGTCCCAGCCCGGCGGCGCTCTCGGATGGATTGGGACGCCGTTTGCCTTTTGCTCGCCGCCGCCTGGATACCCTGGTGGTAGCCGGTGTGTCCAACAACCAGTTGGCTGCCCTGCCTGCCACCATTGAGCGCTTCCCGCCTGGCCGCGTCCTGTGGGCCGGACTGCCGGAAGGCTCCCGGAGCGCCCGCCGGCTGCGTCAGGATTTGGCCGAGGCCAATGTCCCCCTTGATGAAGCAGAAACTGGCCAGGTGCTCGACCTGGGCGATGGCATCACCCTGGAAGTGCTCACCACTGGCAAGCAGGGTGCGGTGCTGTTACTGCGCTGGGAGAATTTCCGGGCCTTACTCCCCCTGGGATTCGACGTCGAAAGCCTGGAAGCCTTGCAGGACGATCCTCGCCTCCGGCAGATCTCCTTGCTGCTGCTGGCCGATCAGGGCGCCGCCGGGGTCAACCCGCCGGAATGGCTGAGGCGGCTCGATCCGCAGCTGGCATTATTGAGTGTCAGTGCTAACGATTTCCGCGGGCTGCCCGACGCGGAGGTGATCGATGCGCTGCAGGGCTACAACCTGCTGCGCACCGATCTCAACGGCTGGATCGAGGTCGATACGGACGGCGAACAGATGTGGGTGGAGGTGGAAAGGAAGTGATGAATTGTTGGTGACATTTGTCAAACGGTGAGGGGATTAATGTCACTTGATTCAGAATATGCGGCAAAACATAATATGGCATATGTTGTATATACAGATTTACTTTCTCGAAATTAGCTGCGATACGTTTTTTAGTGATCTTACCTTGTTTTTAATGAATGTAGGTCAAAGTAATTCTTAAATACTATCTCTGCATCCAGGAACCTTATGGAGAAAGAATGGAAATTGGAGATTACAAATTATGACGACAAATGGTGTTGTCATTGTTAGTGTGGATATCTCTAATCCTGGTATGAATTCTGGGATTGGTATTCAAACGGTTGGTGAAGTCCATTCAATTTCTATACAAAATAATATGGGCGTTAAAAGAATATTGTCATTGAAGTGGAGAGAAGTTAATCCAAGTTGGCATTACTGGAATGGTTGGAATTTTGGTGTCAGAGATTATCCGCCCAACGCTATTGTTGGACTTCAACCAGACCCTAACAACAACGTACAGGTATCCGGTAATAACGGAAATCCAATTCCTCCAAATGCACCGTGTCCATAAACCATCGATTTATTATAACCAACATGAATATTATAAATATAATGGAGTAATAAGACGAAAAAATATATTTCCATTTTATTTATAATTGTCCTGATATTCGCGACAGGTTGTGAAACAGTCCCGAGTAAATTGGCCACACCTTCACAACCTATGATTAGTCAGCCACTTTTGACCCATTGGGAGATGGTTGGGAATCCAAGGGTAACTCAAGATGATTTTACATGTTTGATAAATGGCTATTATTTTAGCAACAACAGAATTCTTGTTTTTTATTCTCTATTTGGATCCACTTCTGATAAGCTTGCTGCCAGTGAAATATTCCAGATCATCGACGATTCCGGCGCTGTCAGCCAACTCGTAGAGATAATTCCTTTAGGAAATATCGACCAACTAGAGTTGGGAATAATGGTATTTGAACCTCGTCGGATCGGTATTCGAGATATCTATTTATCCACAACATCGAAATCCGATCCGAACATCAATCAAAAGACAGCATTAGCCCATTTAATCGGACCTATCGCTGATGATCGTGTAGAGCGGATTTTTTACGGAGGGACAGTAAAGAATTCAGAATTAGCTGGATACCAAATCTCAATTCTGTGGTCTGCTCCACCTGAAAACCAAACCGGAGGAGCAAATTCGAGCACCTTACTAGAAAGCACCCTCTTCAAGCAATCGCATAACGCCTACAGTCGTTGTTCGAGCGCCTGCGATCTCGGTACCTCCCGGTGTTTCCCTCCAGGAGGAATTTTCTTTCAAGGTTGAAAATATTAATATACAACAGGCTCAATATCTTGGCGGGCAATTATATTCTGATGGAACCGTAGCATCCATATCCGAGGGAACAACTATCAAAGTTGCACCAATCGTATTGATCACGCCTACAACAATTAATTTGCTTTATCCCCCACCGCTTATATTGCCTACACCTCTCCAGGCTGCCACTCCAGAACCTTCGCCTTACCCATAAGCGGAGAACTTTCCTTCAATTTTGTAAACCACATCGACTCTGGTTTTATATTTGTGGTTTTAATATTGCAATACTGGTCGCTCTTTTAGCAGGAGTATTTGGCCGTCTGCTCGGGCCGGGGCGCAGCCTTCGCCATCCTGGTTGGCGGGTTGATGTCTGTCCGCAGCTGGCATTATTGAGTGTCAGCGCTAACGATTTCCCGCGGCCAGCCCGACCTGGAAGCGATCGGTGCGCTGGAAGGTTATATCTTCCAGCGCACCGATCTCAACGGCTGGATCGAGGGTTGTCATAATCAAGAATTAATCGAACCAGGTTAATACTGAAATCCATGTTACCCCGCCGTTTCCGTCATCAACCAAAATAATTAACTTGGGGTCAAGATCTGTGGCTGCACCTAGAATTAACAGGGGTGCAATTATTAATGCTCCCAGAATTAATGCAAATCCATACATCGCCACCCCGGCAATTACAAGCAATCCAAGCAGTGCCTTACCCAGCCAGTTAAGCACCGTTTCAGTCGATGGCAGTGAAACCACAGGCTTCGCCGGAATGCGGGAGGGGTTTGTCCTGCGCTGATCGTCGGCAATGATTACACCCTGGATGCGGACACCCGCATTAATAATCTGAAGTACCCTGGCTACTCCCTCAGCCGGTATGCTATACTCATATAAATCAGCAGGGATTAAATTCCAGCCCAGGGATTTTACAGGTTGTGAAATCATGTCCCCAGTTCCGAAAATCTCACAATCTTGCCATCCGTTCTTTTGCGCAATATTTAGAACGAGCTCAACCTCGCTTAAAACCTTCAAATCTTGCCATTGGACTAACTGAGTGGTGGGTTGGGTAGTCATTTGAACCTCCTCATTGAATGAATAACTTATACACCGCAGGGGTTGAAATTGACATCCAGTTATCCTCCCAAATACCTCTGGTTTTTTAATAATTGTGAGATTCGATATGGCAAATAAAGAAAATATTTCTTTCTTATCGAAATACCAGATGAAAGTTCTTTACTACAAATGTAAAGAAGGCGCCACGCATGAAGAAATTGCTGAAATTCTTGGCAGAGATGTGAACACAGTTCAATACCACATGACCAAGATTTATAAAATATTGGAAATTGCTGGGCCGGATAAATCAAAAGAAGAAATGGATTCTGAGCTGAAGAATGAAATATGTCCAGTTATCCGAGAAAGGTTCCAAACCTTTGATGACGTAAAAACATGGGCGCCTGCTATAAGGAAAACCTCAGATGAAGAGAAAGAAGAACCTGCACCACTGTACCAAACCCCGCCAAGCCTGGAAAAGGTTCTGAAACAAGCTGAAAATCAACCCTTACCCCCCGAGATCCTGGAACCACCGCCCCCAGGCAGAGTCCGCATCATGTGGAGGCGTATCGCGATATGGTTAATCATCGCGGTGGCCATCATAACCGGTGGGTTAATCTTTTCGCGCATCTACCATTCTGGGCAAGTGCCAATCGAAACCCCTACCCAACTTGTCCTTGCCCAACCGTTACCTCCCCTGGAATCACCGGTCATTCAGACCATCCCGCCTGCGGCTACCGCCACCCCGATCCAGACCTCGACAGTCACCCAAACCGCTACTCATCCGCCAACCGAAATGAGCCTCCAAACTTCACCCATCGATGGAATGGTGCTCATCCCAGTTCCAGCGGGGGAGTTCAAGATGGGCAGCACAAAAGCTGAGGACCCTGATGCACAGGATGAAGAAACACCGCAGCACGTTGTCTACCTGGACGCTTACTGGATCGATCAGACTGAAGTGACCAACGCCCAGTATGCCCGGTGTGTAGAATCTGGAAATTGCTCAATCCCAAGAGAAAGTGGCTCGTTATCCCAGAGCAGTTATTATGATAACTCACGGTATGCCAATTACCCGGTGATCTTCGTGAGCTGGAGCCAGGCAGCTGCCTACTGCACCTGGGCTGGTCGTCAATTGCCAACAGAAGCGATGTGGGAAAAGGCAGCGCGTGGTCCGGACGGATTTATTTACCCTTGGGGAAACACCTTTGATGGGGCGAAGGCAAATTATTGCGATTTCAATTGCATTAATGGATGGAAAGATGATCGTTATGATGATGGTTACCTAGACACTTCCCCGGCAGGAGATTACCCGGCGGGTGCAAGTATCTATGGTGTCTTTGATATGGCTGGCAACGTATATGAATGGGTAGCCGATTGGTTTGAACCATATAGACGGATCGGTCAGGAAAACCCAATTGGCCCTCTCTCGGGCTCGGAGCATATCATTCGAGGGGGTTCGTGGGGCGACAATTCTGCCCACATTCGCACCGCGGTCCGTTCCCATGTGAATGTGCCCGAAAGCTCAAATTTCATCGGCTTCCGCTGTGCGATGGACCAAAAATAAAATTCAGGAATTTTAATCGAGTCCGCGGGGTGGACTGCTCGATATGGAGGTGATAGGAGCGCTGGAAGGTTAAACTCCAAAAGTTCCCGTCTTGACTTCCCCGGCACGCGCATAGGAGGCAATGATCACCCCGCCTGGCGATACCGAGCTTTCCAGCAGTTTAAACCCAGCCGGCATGGTGCCTTCGCCAAACAGGCGCTTGCCGCTGCCCAACACTACCGGGAATATCTTCAGCCAAAACTCATCCACCAGGTTGTGCTTCAGCAGAGTCTGAATTAGATTGCTGCTGCCATGCACCTGGAGTTCTGCGCCGGACTGCCCCTTCAGCATTTTTACTTCCTGCTCTACATCCTGGATGTGTACGGTAGTTTTCCAATCCGATAGCACCGGCTTGTGCGAGGCAACATATTTCGTCGCATTATTAATCCCGGCTGCACCGGGATCTGCCTCGTTATCCTGAAACGGCCAGTATGACGCGAAAATCTCGTAGGTCTTTCGGCCGAGCAGCAAATCGAACGGCCGGCCCATCTGCTTGTCCATAACTTCACCGAGGAATTCATCAAAATACGGCACAGTCCAGCCGCCGTAGCTGAATCCACCTGCCGGATCCTCTTCGGGTCCACCGGGAGCCTGCATAACGCCATCTAGTGTCAGGAAAGTAAGCACAATTAGCTTTCTCATCATTAAACACTCCCTTCATAGGCGCGCCAAAGGATTTCAAGATCAAACTTTTTCATCTTTAGGAACGCCTCGGTTACTCGGGCAATTTGTTCCTTACTGCCGCTGCTCATCATCTCGTCCATACTGGTCGGAACGATCTGCCACGAGAGGCCGTACTTATCTTTCAGCCAGCCGCATGCTTCCGCTTCCGGCACAGCCGAAAGCGCTTCCCAATAGCGATCTATTTCTTCCTGTGTATCGCAGTGCACGATGAAGGAAATTGCCTCATTGAAACTAAAAGCGTGCTCATAGGCGCTGTCCATGCTTCGGAACTGCGCGCCAAAAAGCGAAAATTCAGCATACCTTACTGTGCCCTCCTGGTCCGGCTGCTCACCTTTGCCGTAGCGCTGGATCGTTTCGATTTTTGATGCGGGGAACAGTGAAATCCAGGAATTGATTGCCTCTTCCGCTTTACCGCACACCTCACCCACGAACATCACCATGGGCACAATCCTCTGTTTTACGTCCGCTCTATCGGAAAACATAATTTGCCAGGAAAGCCCGTACTTGTCTTGCAGCCAGCCATATCTTGCGCTGAATGGGTAGGCGCCCAGCTCCATAAGCACCATGCCCCCGGGAGAAAGTTTTTCCCATATTGCATCGACTTCGCCCTTCGTCGGGCAGATGACCTGGAACGACACCGACGGGTTGAACTTGAATAGCGGCCCGGCGCTGATCGCCTGGAATTCCTGCCCCAGAAGCTCAAAGCTAACAATATCGACGCTGCCCGAAGGCGTACTATCGAGTATGGAAATGTTCTTGACTTGCGATCCATTGCCGAAGGTCGAGACATATAACTCTGCCGCCTCTACGGCCTGAGTATCGAACCATAAATGAGGGGTTATTTTTTGCATGTGTTGTAAACCTTTCGAGTGTAAATATTTCAGAACGAGATATGGCCAAAATCGAGCGTATAGAAGGCTGGTTCGTAGATCGTTTGATCTATGCAATGCAACTATTATATCACTCAAGAAGGCCTGATATATCTATTTTCCCCAGTCGAAGTAGTAACTTCTTGGGTATCTGTAGAGCCCTGGCAAAACGGGATTAAATTTGGGGATGTGCCCGTAGATCAGCGCCGGATACTGTGACCGCAATTTATCCACAGTCAATGCACCGCCTTGTAAAATCATTGGCAAGACAGCTGTACCCAGTATTGCCAGCACGCCAAGTAACGATGCCAGCCACACCAGCGTGCCTGTCAACCAGCCCGGAATCCCGTTTCGAGCCTGGGTATGGGGCACCTGATCAGTGATACGCCTGCGACGAAAAAGCGCCACGATCCCAACCACCGGCAGCAACAGGATCACGCCCAGGAATACCAGCAGGCTGGCTGCGCTGATGCCGCGCAAGAACCAGAAATAGGCCGGGTTTAGTTTCTTTAGCGGGATATTGCGATAAGTCGGTGGTTCGGATGCCAGGTTGAGAGCCTCGCCATTGGACAAAAAGAACAACCCCAGCCCAAAGCCGTAGATTTGCTCGCCATCCAGGGTCAGGAAGTCGCCTGGCATATCCACATACATGAACTGGGTGATATTGTTCAAAGAACAAGTAAATTTCAAAAATGTGGATTTAATCTTTCTTTTCTCATCCCCAATAAGGTGAGCCAGGAAATTCTAAGCGGCTATATAGGATAAACTTAGTGTTATTTATAGTATAATTAATAGCGTTTCCAATCCAATTTAACCCCCGGCTATTGGTGATCTACAGGATTTCATTCCAAGGAGGATATGCTCATGCGTCTAAGATCGCACCTGTTTGCGTTATCGGTACTGGCAATGATATTTGCTTGGACAGTTGGCTCCGTTTCTGCCGCTGCCCATTACAGCTCTCAACCGGCCCCGGTTCGGTTTGCTACGTTTAACGCTTCATTGAACCGAAATTTTGCCGGCCAACTTGTGGCAGATCTCTCTACCCCCAATAATGCCCAGGCCAAGACGGTTGCCGAGATCATCCAGCGTACCCGGCCAGACGTGCTGCTGATCAACGAATTTGACTATGTCGCCAATGGTGTTGCAGCCGAGCTCTTTCAGGACAACTATCTGTCTATCTCTCAAAACGGCGCTGCTCCAATTGAATACGGTTACTATTTCGTCGCTCCGTCAAATACGGGAATCCCATCTGGTTTCGATCTCAATAACAACGGCGTGGTTGGCGGTCCCGATGATGCCTTCGGCTTTGGCTTCTTCCCGGGCCAGTTTGGTATGGCGGTCTATTCTCGTTTCCCGATTGACGTTGATAGCATCCGGACCTTTCAGCTTTTCCTGTGGAAGGATATGCCCGGGGCATTATTACCCGATGACCCCAGTACAGCAGCACCCGCCGACTGGTACTCGCCGGCTGAGCTGGATATATTCCGGCTTTCTTCTAAGAGCCATTGGGATATTCCCATCCAGGTGGATGGTCAAATGGTTCACTTCCTGGTGAGCCACCCGACACCACCCGTATTCGATGGTCCGGAAGATCGCAACGGCACACGCAATTTCGACGAGATCCGTTTTTGGGCGGATTACATCCTTCCTTCTCGCAGTGGGTATATCTATGACGATCAGGGTAACTTCGGCGGATTGACGCCGGGGGCAAAGTTCGTGATTGCCGGCGACCAGAACTCCGACCCGCTGGATGGCGATAGTATCCCTGGCGCAATCCAGCAACTGCTGGACCACCCGCTCGTTAACACTCGGATGACGCCAACCAGTGAAGGCGGACCCGAACAGACCGCATTGCAGGGTGGCGCAAATACCACCCACGAGAGCGATCCAATGTTCGATACAGCTGATTTTGCCGATTTTGCCCCTGGTAATCTCAGAGCCGACTACGTGCTCCCCGGGAAGAACCTGAGGTTCGCCGATGCGGCTGTTTTCTGGCCGAAGGTCGCCGACCCGCTCTTCCCGCTGGTCGGTGTGTTCCCCTTCCCCAGCTCTGACCACCGCCTGGTATGGATTGATGTGTGGGTGCCGGGCTACTAAAGACTGCCTCGTCGTTTGCTATTTGTGTTTGTAGTAACTACAGTTTGACTTAAAGTACCAAGGGTCGTCCTGTGCTCCAGTTTGCACAGGACGACCCCTGGCGCATAGGAGATTGCGCCTGCCTTAGCTCATGCCGAGCAGCTGCCTGGCTTCAATCAAGTCCGGCGTCTCAAAGCCCTCGGTAAATTTTGCATACGCTTTACCCAGCAGCTGCCTGCCTTGCTCGCGATTCTCGGTATTCTGCCATAAGCGCGCCAGGCTGAGTGCTGAGCGCAGCTCCAGCATGGTCGCTGAAAACTCCTGGGCTGTTTCCAGCGCAAGCAGGTACCACAGCTCCGCTTTGGGTTCATTGCCGGGTTGCAGGGCGAGCAGCAGATCCCCTTTGGTGCGCAATGCATCGACCGTCAATACCTTTCCATACCCCTGGGCTGGGATTGCCATCACTTCATCCAGGTAAGCCAGCCCTTGTTCGGGTTTGCCTGCCAGCCGGCATACCTCAGCCTGCAGGCTGCGCAGCAAAGGCCAGAATACCGGCGGGCTTTTCAACCCCTGGTAGAGCTCCATCCCCAGTTGGATTTGGGCCAGCCCTTCTTCTGCTGTTCCCAGGGCAGCACAGGCATAACCATGCAGGCAGGTGCCCACCGCCTGCCAGATCTGGAATTTTTGTTTCTCGGCGACCTCTAACAATGTCTGCACGTAACTCAGGCTGAGCTCGATCTCCCGTCTCCAGCAATAGATAAAGCCGACGTGGTATAACGCGTATGCCAGGCTGTAAGGGTGGTTCACCGTTTTGGCCAGCTCAATTGCCTGGAGTCCCCGTTGCAGGGCGCGATCGGGGTACCCCATCATCCACAGGATCATGGCTGAGGCGGTATAGTTGGATACCCCGGGGTAATTCCCTATCCTGAAGCGGCTCGAGCGGTGCCGGTGGGGGTCGATCAGGGAAATTCCTTTCTCCAGGTGCTCCAGGCCATGGTCGATGTTCCCAGTGAATGCATAGCCCGGTTCCCAGAATCAGGTGCCCTTCTACCTGCATATTTCCATCGTTCTGGCGTTTTGCCAGATCCAGGATCTGGGTGCCTATGGGAACCCCTTGACCGAATTCTCCCCGCAAGGTATAGAACGAGTAAAGCGACCGCAGGACCGGGAACATCAGGGAGATATCCCCCGCCGCCCGAGAGAGTTCCAGCACACCGGTGAAAGCTTCTTCAACCTCCGGCGTATAGCCCTTGGTCGCCAGCAGCGCTCGTGCAAGGCTGGTGCGCAGCACGATCTCCTGCTGCATCAGCTCGGGTGTTGATGGGGTGGACGCGAGAGGACACCCAGCAAATCGGTGGTTAAATCAACCGTAGCATGGTACCAGCCGCGCATATCGTAGAGCAGCCAAAGGCTGTCGACAAACTTGCCGAGCTGCTCGAGATCCTTTTGGGCCAGCCAGTAACGCCAGGCAACCCTGACATTCTCGATGTCCGTGACCAGCTCCTCTAACGCCAGTTCACGCTCGCTGCCGGTCAGGCGCACCCACTGGCGCTCCGAAAATTCTGCATAGTAAGCGGCGTGCGCCAGGCAGATGGCGGCATTCAGCTCGGGTTGTGCCTGCAGCTTGTCTGCAGCGTATTCGCGGATCGTTTCCAGCATCAGCAGGCGTGACTCACCGGATTTCTGCTCTACCAGCCGGGCCAGGCTTTTATCCACCAGGGAGGAGAGCTGGTCCAGGACGTCGATCCTTGCCGGAAGTCATCCACACTGCCGGCCACCTGCTCCGCCGCATCAAATGAACAGCCGCCAGGGAAGACGGATAGCAGCATGAACAAACGCTGCTCCTCGGCATCCAGCAGCTCGTAGCTCCAATCGATGGTGTCGCGCAGCGCCTGCTGGCGGGCAGGCAGGTCGCGGGCGCCGCCCCGCAGCACAGATAGCCGGCTTCCCAGCCGCTCCAGCAGCGCCTGGGGTGAAAATAGCCGGATTCGGGCAGCAGCCAGTTCGATGGCCAGCGGCAAACCGTCCACCCGAGTGCATATTTCAGCTACCACGGCGGCGTTGTCGTCCGTCACTTGAAAATCGGGCTTGACCGCCTGCGCTCGTTCGATAAACAGGCGCACCGCTTCGTATTGGCGTGAGCTGATCTGCCGTTAACTTATTTGTGCCTGCCTCCGGCAGCGCCAGCGGGGTGATCGGGTAGACCTGCTCGCCACGCACACGCAGCGCCTCTCGGCTGGTCACCAGCAGCTTCAGCCTGGGGCAGGCCTGGAGCAGCTCCACGATGACAGGCGTTGCCCCGGTTACCTGCTCGAAATTATCGAGCAGCAGCAAGATGGTTTTGAGGTGCAGCTGTTCTTTCAGAACTTCCAACACCGGGCGATCGCTGGTCTCCCGCAGGCCAAGGGTTTGGGCGATGACGGTGGGGACGGATGCGGGGTCGCGGATGGGGGCCAGGTCCACAAAGTACACCCCATCCTCAAAGCGATCGATCAGCTCGGCGGCGGCCTGCAGCGAGGTGCGCGTCTTGCCGATTCCGCCGGGGCCGGTGAGTGTGACCAGGCGCACGCCGTCGGTACTCAGCCGGGTGATGATCTCGGCCAGCTCTGTCTCCCTGCCGATCAGCGCCGTCGGCTGCGCCGGCAGGTTGTTGGGGCGGCGATCCAGCGATGCCAGGGGAGGGAAGTCAGCGACCAGGTCAGGGTTCAGCAATTGAAAGATGTGCTCGGGGCGCTCCAGGTCTTTCAGGCGGTGTTCGCCCAGGTCGCGCAGCGCTGTCCCTGCCGGAAGCTGCCCCATCGCCAGGCCGGCGGCAGCCGCAGAGAGCAGCACCTGGCCCCCATGCGCGGCGGCCATCACCCGGGCAGCCCGGTTGACCGCCGGACCGAAATAGTCTCCCCCGCGCGGCTGGGCTTCCCCGGTATGCAGCCCCATGCGCACCCGCAGCGCGCCCGTTTCTCCCCACGGCTCGCTCAGCAGGCCGAGTTGGGCTGCCAGGCAGGCGTTCACGCCATCCAGTGCCGAAGCGAAGATCGCCATCAGTCCATCGCCGGTTGTTTTTACCACCCGGCCGTTTGCGCTTTCCACAGCTGCCCGCAGCAGGGCATCGTGCCTCTCCAGGGCGGCCTTCATTGCCTGGGGGTACTGCTCCCACAGCCGGGTGCTGCCTTCCAGATCGGTGAAAAGTAATGTGATCGTGTGTGAACTGGGATCGGAAAATTCGGACATAATTCATCGCCTCTAGGTGATAACGGTCTGCAAATTATAGCCGAAATTGGCCTGAAGCTCCCCATCCGGCAAGAATCCCGGCCGAATTATGCAAACAAATAATCTCCGTGTACACATTTAAGTGTACACAAGAACTGAAATTCTTAGTGCAGATGAAGAACTAATCCGCAAGGCACGCCGCGCTGCTGCCGAACAAACTACTTTGAATGATGAATTCAGCGTTAGAGTATACCGACTTCCCCAAACTGCAGATGCGTTTAATGAATTGATGTTCACTAATTGTGAGCCCGGGCAGTCATTTCAAAGGGACGAAATGAATGAACGGTAAATATTTCATCGACACCAATATATTTGTCTACTCTTTTGATAATACCCAACCCGCAAAGCAAGAACGTTCGCTGGCGCTGATCCAGGCCGGTATGCAATCCGGACAGGGCATCATCAGCACGAGGTGATCCAGGAGTTTTTGAATGTGGCAACCCGGAAATTTCGGCGCCGATGAAGCCGGAGGATATAAGACTTATCTAAAATTGGTGATGATCATTATGCCAGGTGTATCCAGACCTGTCGCTGTATGAATCTTGCCTGAATATCCAAGCCGAGACGGGCTTTTCCTTTTATGATTCGCTGATTATTGCTGCGGCTATTCGAGGCGCATGCGAAATCCTTTATTCGGAAGACTTGAGCGCTGGACAAAATATCCACGGAGTGAAGGTGGTCAATCCTTACCGGTAGATGAAGGTGCTCATGATAGTTTCAGTTGAAAGAAAGGTTGGGAGGTCTGCGCAGGGTGTTTAAAACCCGGATGACCCGGAGTAGCCTTCAGTTCTGGACAACCGTTCTGACAGCCTGGGTTGTGTTGTTGCCTTTTCCTGCTCAAGCATCCTTATTGGACCAACTGCCAGTTGCAAGCCCCAGCCTTACCTCTGAGCGTGTACGGGATCAGCTTATAGTTCCCCCTCCTGAAGTATCCAGCCGGGTAGAGCCGGAGCCAAACACTCCGCTGGTGGTATATCTGCCAGATTTGCGCACCCTGTCTCCATTCGACTTCCATCTGCAGGATTTACCAGGCGGCTGGCGTTTTCTCCGTCTGGCAAATACCATCTGGAATAGCGGGCAGGGGCCGTTAGAGTTGATCGGTGAGGTCAAGACCGACGAAAGCCGGGTACTCGTTTACCAGCATATCTTTACGGAAAATGGCCAGCAGCGTAAAAACCTGGTAGGCGAGTTTGTCCGCCACCCCACCCATGATCATTGGCATTTTAACCAGTTTACGCTGTACGAGCTGTGGTCCTTACAGCCCGACCACAGCCTGGGGAATGTCGTCGCCAGCAGTGAAAAATTGTCCTATTGCATGATGGATACGGATGTCGTGCAGCGGGAACACCCACAATTTGCTACCTTGCGAGGCTATGTAGGTTGTAATCAGCGCCGCCAGGGATTGTCGGTTGGTTGGGGCGATACCTATCACTCTTATCTTGACGGGCAAACCCTGGACATCACGGGCCTTGCGGATGGGTTTTATGCGCTCGTTTCGACCGTCAACCCTGATGGTGCCGTCCTTGAAGAGAATTACCGGAATAACTCAGCACAGGTCTACCTGCAGTTAAGCGGGAAACGGATAAGGCAGGTCACCCTGGAAGAAATCAAAATGGCCGGTTGTGACGCGACCTTATGTGAGTAGGGCTACTCCGGCAGGATAATTATCCCTCGGATTCAGTCTGGTTTTCGATGATCCAGTGGGTGGCTCGCGCGCGGGCCAGGCGGTTGCCCAGCGGGTCCAGGATGTCGGCGCTCAGCTCTAACTGCCACGCGGAGCGTGTCTCAAGACGGGCGTTCACGATGATATAACCCAGCTTCAGGGTGGCAGGACGGCTGTATGTCAGCTCTAAGCGCCGGGTAACATTGGGCGGCGCTACCAGCAGGCTGAGCGGGCCAAAGGTGTTATCGACTGCCGCTGCCAGGAAGCCGCCTTGCAGGGTGCTGAACGGGTTGAGATAGCTTTCCAGGATGGGAAAACGGGCGCTGAGTGTGCCGGCTTGCTCATCGAAACCCAGGATTTCACCTTGCATGCTGGTAAAACTGGGCGGGGGCAGCCGGAAGTTTTCCAGCCTGCTGCCATAGCGCCGGCGCAGCGCTTCATGCAGTAATTCAAATGGGGAAGAAGTTGGTTGCATGGATCGTTCAGCCTCCGAAAACAGCCACCGCACGCACCGGAGATCCGGTGCCACCGCGTATCTTGAGCGGCAGGCCGATAAAGCGGAAGCGTCCCCGTCCGACCAGCTGGTGCAGATTGACCAGGTTCTCGTAATGGGTGAAGCCCATTTCACCGCAAATACGGTGGACATCTTTATTGGATACGTGGCGCACACCTGGGGCCATGCTCTCCACGCCGAAGGCGGCGATCTTCTGGCGGCCCAGCCAGCGGGCGGCTTCGCTGCTGATCCCGGGGCCGTTAGGCCAATCCGGACTGCCAAATGTCCGCCGGTAATGATCGGTATACAGCAGCACCGTGTCTCCTGGCTGGATGATCAGCCCCGCGGCAGTAAGGGCGCTCTCGAGATCGGCAGGCTCAATTAACTCACCCGGCCCTTTATCGGACAGGTCCAGGCAGATGCCTTCAGTGAAGAACATCGCGAGCGACATCGTGTCGATCGATTGTCCCCGGAATTCGCGTCCCATGTGATTGATGGCATCCACATGCGTGCCGGTATGCTCGCCCAATTCCAGCCGGTTAACGGCCGGGGAAACGCTCTCGCTGTCGGAAATGCCCTCCCATTCTTCGTGCGAAACGTGCATAGTGATCTTCACTTCCGGCAGGCCGGGGAACACCGGCATCCCGGAATAGATTTCCTGGCTCAGATCAATGATTTCAAGCATAGTTCGCAGGCAGGTAGCAGTACTCTGGCTGGACCGGCAGCCCGCGGCTATTCATTGCCTGCCGGGGTACGATCGGGCATGATCAAGCACGATCAAGCTGGTACGACAGCCCTTGCTCTTGAAGCGCTTGCCGCAGGGCCTGGATTGCATTCGGACCAATGCCGTGCAGCTTTAGCAGATCGGCCTCGCTCATCCCGGCAAGCTGGGTCAGGCTGGTAATGCCGGCCCCGGCCAGCGCTCGGCGTGCCGGGCTGGCCAATTTGGGCAGGTCGCTCTGATTTTGGGTGTTGTTGTAATCTGTCATAGGTTGGTCGAAATTATAGCACTCATGACAGGCCAGGCATTGTGATAGATAACCTGCAAATTTAAGATTGAATCTTACATATGCACAATCTTGACCCGGCTGGGTGTTTGCCGGTGATCGATTACAATAGTTCCCAAATCCCAAATCCCAAATCCCAAATCCCAAATCCCAAATCCCAAATCCCAAATCCCAAATCCCAAATCCCATGACTGCCCTCCCTAAGATCGAGCTTCACCTGCACCTGGACTGCTGCCTGAGCTACAACGCAGTTCACGCCCTCGACCCGAGCGTGACGCAGGCCGCTTACCGCCGGGATTTCATCGCCCCGGAGAGGTGCTCCAGCCTGGCCGATTACCTGCGCTACCCGCCGCGCAGCGTCGCCCTGCTGCAGACAGCCGATGCCTTGCAGCTCGCCGTCGATGACCTGTTCGAGCAGCTGGCCGCCGACCGCGTGCTGTATGCCGAGATTCGCTTTGCACCCTTCCTGCACACCAATGGCGGCCTGCAAGCCTGGCAGGCCGTGGAAATCGTCGACCGGGCAGCAACCCTGGCGATCGCCCGCAGCGGCATTGATGCCCGCTTGATCCTGTGCACCCTGCGCCATTTCGACGTAGACCGCAGCCTGCAGACTGCCCACCTGGTGACCGGCTTCCGCGGCAGCCAGGTTGTGGCCATCGACATCGCCGGCGACGAGGCCGGCTATCCCCTGGCGCCGCATGTGCCCGCCTTTGAGTGGGTCCACGAAAATGAGATGGCTATCACCGCCCATGCCGGCGAAGCCCTCGGCCCCGCCAGCGTGTGGCAGACCCTGGAAAAGCTGCGGCCGAGTCGCCTGGGGCATGGCGTGCGCAGCATCGAAGACCCGCAACTGGTCGCTCACCTGGTTGATCGGCGCATCCACCTGGAGGTCTGCCCCACCAGCAATCTGCAGACCGGCGTCATCCCCGACTTGACTGCCCACCCCATCCACCGGCTGTACCAGGCGCATGTCTCGCTGGGCATTAGCACCGATACCCGCACCATCAGCGACATCACCCTCAACCAGGAATACGCCAACGTCGAGCAGGCCTTCGGCTGGACGGCGGCGGATTTCCTGGCCTGCAACCTGAATGCCGTCGAGGCATCCTTCGCTCCACTGGAGCTGAAGGCAGCCCTGCGGCAAAAACTGATTTCCGAGACCCCGCTATGAAAAATGCCCTCACCCGCCGCGTCAGCCCGAGCATCATCCACTGCGAGCTCACCCACCTGGAGCGCCAGCCCATCGACTACCCGACCGCCGTACGCCAGCACGCGGCGTACGAAGCCTGCCTGGAGGCTCTTGGCTGCCAGGTGCAGCAATTGCCCGGTGACCCCGGCATGCCTGACTCTGTGTTCATCGAGGATACCGCCCTGGTGTTGGATGAGGTGGCCGTGATCACCCGTCCAGGGGCAGAATCGCGCCGCGGCGAGACCGCCGCCGTGGCCGCAGCGCTGGCTGCCTACCGCCCGCTTGTCTTCATCGAGCCGCCCGGCACCCTGGACGGTGGAGATATCCTGCGCCTGGGGAATAGCCTGTACGTGGGAGTTTCCGGGCGCAGCAACATCGAAGGCTTTCGCCAGCTCGGCAGCTTGCTGGGGTCCTTCGGCTGCACAGTCCAGGGCGTGCCGCTCAGTGACTGCCTGCACCTCAAGTCGGCAGTCACCCAGATTGCCGGCGACACCCTGCTGGTCAACCCGCATTGGGTAGACCCGGCTGTGTTCGGTGGATGGCGGCTGGTTGAGGTCGACCCGCAGGAGCCGTACGCCGCCAATGCCCTGCTGCTGGGTGAAGCCGTGGTGTACCCGGCTGCTTATACCCGCACCGCCGCCCGCCTCGAGCAGCTGGGCCTGTCGCTCTATCGGGTAGATGCCTCCGAGCTGGCCAAGGCCGAGGGCGGCGTTACCTGCTGCAGTTTGATCCTGTAATCGGATGACAGGCGCCCCGCCCCAAGAGATGCTCTCCCTGGCGCAGCAATACCCTCGCGACCACGTTCACGTGGTCGACCTTCCCTACCGCCTGGCCTCCTGGGCGTTCGATTACCCGGCGAACATCCATGCCTGGCGGGGTCCCACTGGCGAGCTGCTCGCCTGGGCCGTCCTGCAGACTCCCTTCTGGACGGTCGATATCGCCTGCCGTCCCGACCTGGAAGAGGCGCTCTTCCCTGAAATCCTGGCCTGGGTAGAGAGCGCCGCCTGCCTGGTCACGGATACCCCTTCCGGGCGACCGGCCTGGTACGCTAACGTCTTCCCCCGCCAGCAGCGCCGTCTGGCTGCCCTGGAAGCGGCCGGTTGGGCTTGCCAGTCGGAGGTTGGCGAAGATTCCTGGGAGGAAGTACTGTTGGTTTGCGATCTTAAATCGAACAAGGGTGTGGCAAAGGGCGCACCGCCGCCTGGTTACTGTTTGCGCCCCCTGGCCGGAGCCGCTGAGGCGGGGGCATATGCGGCCCTGCCCTCAGCCTGTACCAGTCGGCCGGTTTCCAGGTGCGCGAGCCCGTCCTGCTCTATCGCAAAGATTTCCCCGGCTAGGCTTTCTCTGCAGGCGCAGCCTGCTCCTGCAGCTGCTTCACCAGCGTCGCCGCGTTGGCCCGGTCGGGAGCATCGTCCGGCAGCATGTTCATATAGATCGTCAGGTCCTTCACGGCCTGGGCTGTGTTCCCGATGCGGATGTTGGCCAGGCCGCGCACCTTGTAGTTGATCGCCCGGGTGTCCTTCTCGGCCAGCGCCTGGTCGATATTGGTCAGGGCGTCGATCGGCTGTTCCAGCAGCAGGTAAGCCTGACCCATATTAGAGTAAGCTACCGCTTTTTCGGCCGAGGCCGGCTTGCGCTCCTGGCGCGCCTTGCGGGTATACAGGTCTATGGCCATTTCAAAATAATAGATCGCCCGGGTGTAACTGCTCTTGCCCTTGCCCAGCAGCAGCGCCTGCCCGCGCCCCAGGTACGCCGTGGCGTTCAGCGGCGAAAGGTACAGCGTCTCGCCAAAGTCCCGCTCCGCCTTCTCGCCATCCCGGTTGTTCAGGTACAGCGTCGCCCGCTCATAATATGCATCCCGCAGCACGCTCTCCAATCCATAAGCGCGCGCCAGCTCGATCGCCCGGGTGAAATCGGCGATGGCGGTGTCATTGTTCGCCAGGTTGCTGTGCGCCTTGCCGCGGTTTAAGAACGCCTTGGCCAGCGATGGGTTGAGCTCGATGGCCTGGTCGAGGGCGGCAACCGCCTTTTGGAAATCCTGCCGGGCGATCCACACTGCGCCTTCGTTGTTATATGTGCCGGAATAATCCGGGTCCCTCTCTTTGGCCGCCGTAAAATCCTTGCCGGCGCAGTCGTAATCTTCCTGGAAGTCTTCCTGGTTGGCCTTGCGCTGCTGCGCCAGCATCCCATGAGCCAGGCCGCGGCTGGCATAAGCCGGCGCCTGTTTTACCGGCACCGCCACCGATTTCTCGATCGCCTCGCTCAGCACCCGGATGGCGGCAGTGTAATCCTGGTTGTTGGTGTACACATTGGCCAGTCCCACCAGCAATTCGCTGTCCTTGGAGAAAAGCCGCTCCAGGTCGTTTGCCTCCAGGTCCATATTGTCCACCAGGGTGCTGATCAGCTCGATGGCCCGCTCGTCCGCCAGGATCGGCGAAGCAGCCCGCCGGGTGATATCGGCCAGCACGTTTTCGGCCTGCGCCCTGATCTGCTCCGGCTCTACCTGCCGCACCGCCTTCCAGTAAGCCATCACGTAAGCCAGGTTGGGGCTCGATTCCAGGCTGGCCCGCATGATGCTCGCCAGGCTGGTCAGCTCGCTGTTCGACAGCACGCTTTTTTGGTCATCCAGCTCCTCGATCTGCAGCTGCTTGGGGTCGCTGCCCTGGATCGGGTTGACCAGCGAGATCAGCGAAGTCATCGTCGTGATCCCGATATTGCGCAGCTTGATGGCGGATTTTTCCGGCACGTTGATCAGCAAGATGGCCTGGTCGACCCAGTTCATCACCTGCGCCATGCTGAAGCGGCTGGTCAGCAGCAGCTGGCGCACATCCGTGGCTGCCAGGTTCTGCACGTTATCCACCCCGCTCTCGCGCAGCCGGGTCTCGTGCCAGATGCTGACTCCATCGATATTCTCCAGCCGCGTCTCGCGCCGTTTGCCCAGCTTGATATAGCGGCTGGCCAGCGTCGTCAGCCAGCGGAAGCCGGCGTCTGGCAGGTAGCCGATCAGGAAGGCCACCACCGGGATCCATTTTTGGAACTCCAGCGCCTCGCTTCCCCCGGGCAGGAGCAGCTTCTCGTCCTTAAGCTGCAGCGCCACGATGAAGGCGATCGCCATCACCGTCACCATCAGCACCGCCACGTTCATATAAACCCCGGGCTGCAGGTCGAAGGTCACGAAGCGCCGGAGCACATTGTAGATTGAAAAGATATACGCCCCCAGGAAGCTGTAGAACATCGTCTGGGCGATCACCTGCTCCAGGAATATTCCACCGGGGATGGCCAGCGGGCCGGCGCTCCAGCTGAAGCGCATCAGGCCAAACCCCAGCAGGCTGACCAGCGTCGCCAATCCCACAAACAGCACGAACTGCTGCGGGCTGTAGATCTGCTGGTACAGGTTTTCCCATTTCTGCTGCTCCTCTTCACTGGCGAAGCCCAGCAGCGCGATGCGTGAGACCAGCCGCTCCTTGCGCCGCTCCGAGCGCACCTCGAATGCCAGGTACGAGATCGGGAAATAAGCCACCAGCACCGTGGTCATCACCATCTGGTAGATCGTCACACCGCGGAAGGTGCCCAGCACCAGCAGCGCGACCAGGATCAGGATGCCCAGCGCGCCGGCCATGGCATACAGCCACTTGCGGCTGGAGGGCGTTTCCCCGGGTGGGGCTTTTTTCTGTCCGCTGGATGGGTGAACGGCGGCGGGACCGCCTGGATCGGCCGGCTTTTGGCTCATAAGGATTTCCTCCGCTTGGCGGGCCAGGGGATGGGATATACAAAAGGCTGCGCCGGAGCTTCCTGGCGCAGCCTTTGATGCTGGCTATTTCTTGATGTACTTGTTTATATCGATGTTGTCGAGGTAGATATTGGTTTCCTGCTGCACCTGGGCGTTTGGCCCGACCAGCGTGGCGTCACCACGGGTGATGGTCACCGTACCGCTGGCCACCGAGGTCTCCTTGTAGCCATCCAGCTGCTTCTGCAGCAGGTCCGCCAGGTCCTGGTTGCCCCACAGCATGTACTTGAGCCTGCTCTCCAGGTCGTAGCCCATGCGCTCCGGGTTATTCTGGAATTCATCCAGGAAGCCAGGCTCCATATCCTGGCTTTGCATGGCCTCATGGATCGTCCCCCACATTTCCATAGCGGCTTCGAACCCCGGGGCTTCCACGCGCCGTTCCTCCGGCATGCTCCAGAGCTCAGTCAAAACACTCACAATTTCACTGACAAAGGGAAAAGCTTCCATCGGGACATCCTCCTGGCCGTCGAAATCAAATTATACCATTTAGGGGCGAATTGTTGGGCGAGATCCTATCGTAAGGGCGGTCTGTAGGGGCCGTAGTGGGCAGACCCGCCCCTACGAATACCGACCCGCCTTTACCGCCCGCCCCTACACCACCTCCCCGCGAAACAAGGTATAGGTGAAGAACGCATAATACCCATCCACATTCAGAATGAAATCCGGCGAGGCAGGCTCGCACAGGCGGCGGTAGGCCTCCCAATCCTGCGGCGAGACCTGCGGCTGCGGCTGCCCCCACAGCATCTCGAATAGCGAAGCCAGGGCCGCGCTTTGTGCATCGCTGAGCGGCGCCTGCACCTGCCCGACGAAGGTCTGCGCCTGCACCTGCGCCAAACCCGCCTGGCGCATCTGGCTGATGGAGCGCAGGAAGCTGCTCTCGGGAGCTTTGTCCTGCAGGTAGGGCAGGTAGGCGGAGCAGGTCGCATTCAGCCGGGCTTCCAGGAATACGTGCCCCGGCAGCAGCTGCTGCGAGGACCAGCCCAGCAGGAAGATGCTGCCCCCCGGCCGCACCACCCGCTTCAGCTCGCCCAGCAGCGGCCTCAGGTCGCCCGCCGGGTAGCCGATGCAGTCCGCGCTCCAGGCCCAATCAAAGCTGTGCCTGGCGAACGGCAGGCGGCCGATATCTGCCTGGCACAGTGTGATCCGCCCGGCTTCACCGGCCCGCCGCACCCGGTTGTGGCCATAGGCCAGCTGCTCGAGGTCGATATCCAGCCCGGTGACGCGGCCGGCGGAGCCTGTCTCCTGCGCCAGCATCAGCGCCTGCAGGCCGATCCCGCAGCCGGCGTCCAGCCCCCTGCTGCCGGATGGCAGCTGCAAGCCAGCGGATTGCATCCTGCAGCACCGGTTGGCGCAGGCTTTCGGCGGTCAATAATCTCTGGATGATCAGGCTTGAGTTGCTCATATCCTCCTCCGGGGAGAGACTATAATACTGCATCAGGAGTATCTCCTAATCAGTATAGCATGTAGGAGGTCAGGCCGCCTTGATCGCCGTTACTGTCACACCAGATTGGAAAACCGCCCATCCCGGGGGCGCCATCGGGCTGCTGGAAGTCAGCGGCGTGGATAACAGCCGTCCCTCGCCCGCCCTGGACGATGAAAAGCGCCGCCTGGAAGCTGCCCTGCGCCGGCAGTACCAGGATTTCACGCGCCGCGAGCTGCTTGCTCTGCCGGTGATGGCCGCCTACCACGCCTACTACCGGCGCTTCGATAAGACCTACCACGTCCTGCTGCAGCTCGAGTCACTGCTTTTCAAAGGCCGGGACCTGCCGCAGGTCTCGCCCCTGGTGGACGCCAACTTCATGGCCGAGATGGAAGTGCTCACCCTGGCCGCCAGCCACGACGCCGACCGCCTGCAGCCGCCGCTGACCATCGATATCTGCCGCCCGGGGGACCGCCTGCAGCAGATGGGCGGCGCGCTCAAAGACCAGCTGCCCGGCGACATGGCCATGCGCGACAACTGGGGCTGGCCTGCACCATCCTCTACGGCCAGGACGACCGCTCGCCGGTTACTGCAACCACCCGTCGCGCCCTGTACGTGGTCTACGCCCCGCCTGGCGTGGGAGGCATAGCCGTGGCCGCACACATCGAGGCCTTGCTGCGACACATTCGATTGTTCGCGCCGAATGCGGTATTACAGAATGCGATTGTAGAAGGATAAAGAGGAACTCATGAATCGGAGAAATCGAGGAGGAATTTGATGATGAAATCGGTATTCAAAATGCCGACACCAATGAAAATAACAGGAAGGTCTTCTACAATAACAAATGCCTTTGTAATATCTATCATCCCGGCTATATTTCCATCCGAAGATGAGATCGGGGAAGCTTTATATTTATTGGGGATGGACCGAGAAAATATAGCCTGTTCTTATTGTGGCAACCCGTACACAGAATGGGATCATTTACGTCCTTTAGTAGAGAAAAAACGCCCAACAGGATATATTTCGGAGATTGGAAATCTAGTGCCTTCTTGTGGGAAATGTAATCAATCGAAGGGCAACAAAAATTGGAGGGCTTGGATGTTGGGTAATTCGAAATTATCTCCTAAGGTGAGAGGAATCACTGATCTAGATGATAAAGTCAGAAAATTAGAAAAATTCGAGGCATGGCCCCCCATAAGCCTATCGACATTGAGAAAATGGTAGATGGACAGCTTTGGAAAGAATACTGGGATAGCCAACAACTGTTTTTTGATTTGATGAGGAAAAGTCAAGACCTAGCGGATAAAATCAGGAGAATTCTTGAAGAATAATGGATTTGTATACAGAGAAGCAATTTTTGTTTGCATCTTCTCTATTACTAGCGCCCTTTTAAAGAATCTGCCAAATAATTGCTATGCCTGCCCCACCAGGAAGAAAATCGCCTGCTAGGGCAATTTGCAATTCGTTTGGTTGCCTGCGATGTGTAAACTTGCGGCATGCTTATTAGCCTTGGCATTCAGGTCAAGTCATAAACGGGTTCCAGGCAACTTCCCACAGGTACCCATCCGGATCGGCGAAATAGCCGGAATAGCCGCCCCAAAATACATCCTGGGGTGCCTTGATCGCGGCTGCGCCGGCCGAGACGGCCAGAGCGAAGACTTGATCGACCTCTTCTTTTGAGCCGACATTATGTGCCAGGCTGAATCCGGGAAACCCTGAACCCGCCGGCGAGACCTGCGCATCGGCGGCTAACTCATCCTTGGGATACAAAGCTAACCAGCTGCCTTCCATCTCGAAGAAGACGACGCCGTCGCCCTCTTTGTAGTTGTGAGCCTTAAACCCCAGCCCATCCTGGTAAAAGTGCAGAGACTGCTGCAAATCCGATACACCGAGCGTGATCATGCTGATTTTTGGTTTCATGGGTCGAGTATAGCATGGCTCGGCTTGGATTTCGCATCTGCAAGCTGCGCGAGCAGGCGTGAATATCCCAGGAAAAATTCTGTCACCTCAAGTTTCCTGTAGTGACGAGTGAGACCCTACCCGGCCCCCGTCCTATTACGACGGTACATTCGAGTACTTGCGCCGGATCGGGTTACCCATCTTATAGCCTCCGTTCCTGTCGTTTGTGGTTTTAATTCTTACCTCCATCCCTCAAAACTTGATATAATTATTAATAATCTCGACCGTTTATTAATCTATTTATCCACCTGCCCTTCCCCCCTTCCCTTTAGGGAAGGCATCGTCCCGAGCAAGGTGAGGGGGCCGGGGGACAGGACCTAACCCAAGGAGCTTTTATGGCAAACAAGTCTTCTCACAAACCTCTCGTCGCCCCACCCGCCAGCACCCCCGACCAGACCTACCGCGGCCTGCGGAATTTCAACCTGGGGATGGGCGCCCTGCACCTGGTGCAGGGCATCCTGATGATCGTCATCAGCAATGACACCACCTACCCCATCTATACCAACTTTCTCGGTCTCAACCTGCAGACCCGCTCGCTGCAGCCCACCCCAGAGCTGTGGTATGAGCTGCCCTTCGGTATCGCCGTTTCGCTCTTCCTGCTCATCTCGGCGGTGGCACACTTCTACCTGGGCACCATCGGCTACCAGCGCTACGTTGGCAACCTCAAGCTGGGCATGAACCCCATCCGCTTCTACGAGTATGCCCTCAGCTCGTCGTGGATGATCGTCCTGATCGGTATGCTGGTTGGCGTGTGGGACCTGGGCGCGTTAATCCTGATGTTCGGCATCAACGCTACGATGAACCTGTTTGGCATCATGATGGAGTACCACAACCAGTACACCAGCAAGATCAACTGGACCTCATTCATTTACGGCTGCATCGCCGGCATCGTCCCGTGGATCGTCATCATCGTGTACTTCACCGGCTCGCTCAGCGGTGCGGAGGCCAAGCCGCCTTCATTTGTGTACGCCATCATCCCGACCATCTTCGTCTTCTTTAACATCTTTGCCATCAACATGGTGCTGCAGTACAAGCAGGTGGGTCCCTGGAAGGACTACCTGTTCGGCGAGCGCGTCTACATCGTGCTCAGCCTGGTGGCCAAGACAGCCCTGGCCTGGATGATCTGGGTCGGCACCCTGGCCCCAGTCTAGGCCGTGACCGCGCACGACAGGCTCGGCAGCTTGCTCCCGCAGCCTAAAGCCCCCGCCCCCGGCGAGTAAGTCCTGCAGCCGGGGGCGCTTCTGATTGTAGAAAGCTGCCATTCGCAGGCTGCTGGTCCTGGCATCGTATGGTTAGGAGCCAGCAGGCAGCCTCACCCTGGCCTTTGCGCGCCTGGATGCCCTGGCTACCATGGTTTTTTATCAAGGCGTAATCACACTTCGCACGCCTGCCCCGCCGAAACTCTCCAGCTCATCCAGCACGGCATTGATCGCTGCCGCATCCAGCGGCACGGTCTGGGTCACTACCGGCGAGAGGTCGAGCACGCCCAGCCTGGTCCACTCCAATAACTGCGGGATCTCCTGCGCCAGGTGGTCCGACACGCCGATGATCTCGGCTTCGCGGTTGATCAGGTCGCGGTAGGGGGCGATCTCGAAGGTGCGCTCGCTCAGGCCGGCGATGGCCGCCCGCCCCTGGACGGCCAGCGAGCGGAAGGCCTGCTCCATGGTCAGCGGCAGGCCGATCAGCTCTACGGCAACGTCCACCCCCCGGCCGCCAGTCAGCCGGCGGATCTCTGCCACCGGGTCGCCGGCCGCGGCGTCCACCGGGATGGCGCCCAGCCGCATTGCCAGCGCCAGCTTCTCCGGCCGGATGTCCACCGCCAGCACAAATCCTGCCCCGCTCGCCCGTGCCAGCTGGATGGCCGAAGCCCCCAACCCGCCGGCGCCGAACACCGCCACGCTCTCGCCTGCCTGCAAGCGGGCCTTGCGCAGGGCGTGCAGCGCGGTAGCCGACGAGCACATCAGCACCGCGCCCTGCTCGAAGGGGATCTCGTCTGGCAGGTGGAACAGGCTGCGAGCCGGCACGACGATGTACTCAGCATAGCCGCCGTCGGCGTACTTGCCGATCATCCGGCCGCGGCGGCAGAACTGCTCCAGGCCCCGGTCGCAGTACTCGCAGTGCCCGCAGGTCAGCATGTAGTGGATGCAGACGCGGTCGCCCACCTGGAAGCCCTGCACCGCCTCACCCACCTGTGCCACAACGCCCGCCACCTCGTGCCCCAGGGTCAGCGGCAGCGGCTCTACCGGCGAGCGCCCTGCGCGGTAGTGCGCGTCCGAGTGGCAGATGCCGGCTGCCTTGACCAGCACCAATGCTTCCTGCGCTCCCGGCTCGGGGATGGGCAGCTCGTGCATCTCCAGCGGCTGCCCCACCTGCACCATGCGGACGGCTTTCATAATTATGTCTCCTTCAATTCCTATTGGGCGCGCAGCTCGCCAACTTCTTTGACATCCACCGGCACGCCGTCGATCTCGGCCGGCAGGCGATCCTGCGGGCGCAGCTGGCCAGCGGCACCTTGCGGTCGACCATCACCACCACCGCCACCTGGTCGGTGCGCTGGCCGCCGGTATGGCGCAGCCCGACGCCCACCCCCACCACGTTGGGCTTCTTCATCAGCTCCGATTGGTAGGCATTGCTGACGGCCTGCGCCCGCTCGACGGCGACCTGCGCTTCGCCTTTGGCCGCCACCGGCACGGTGAAGGTGATGTCCAGGCTGTCCAGCACCGCCTGGATGGGATTGTGGATGGTGGCCTGCTCGGAGCCGCCAAACAGCAGCCCCACCGCCAGCGAGCCGCTGTTTGCCATCAGCAGGGAGCCGGAGTCGCCGCCCTGTGACATGGCCGTGGTGACGATCTGCTTCTCGAAGGTGGCGCTGCGCCCGGCGCCGTAGCTGATGCTGACGGTGGCATCCAGCACGCGTGACCTGCCCGCTGGTGGTAGCGGTGGTGCGCCCGGATTTGCGCACTGCCATCCCCAGGGCTGCCGAAACCGTGCCGGTCACCGTGCCCAGGTCGATAATCTCGTCCAGCACGTCGCTGTCATTGATCGGGCGGGCCACGGCGGCATCCACCAGGTTGACGGCCTGCGGGTTGGCGCGGATGGTCTGCAGCCGGTGGCTGGAGCCGAGCAGGCGCGCCAGGGCGTTGCCCATGCCGGCTACGCTGCCGGCGATGCTGCACGATCCCGGCTCGTCGTTGAATTGGATGGGGGCGAAGCGCTCCAGGTGCGCCAGGGTGTCCTGGGCAGCCTGCCCGCCGTCTGCCGGCCCGGGCTGCAGGATGGGGTCGCCGGGGTTGGCGTTGTTGCTGTTGGCCAGCACGTGGTTGTTGGAGAGGATCAGCCGCACCCCGGAGGTCTTGTCGCGCACGGTGCAGCCATAGGTGCCTGCCGTGATCTGGTAATGCCCCAGGCTGATGCCGCCGCGCGCCGGGCGCCAGCGGTCGGTGCGCGCTTGCAGTGCCCGCAGCTCGCCCACCTGGATCACATCCGTGCGCACGCCGTCCAGCTCCTGCGGGCACCAGCGCTTCTGCGCTCAGCCCGGCTTTGGGCAGCTTTTGCTGCACCAGCACCGCCATGCACAGCTCGCCGGAGCTCTCCCCGGCAACCGACTTGTAGCTCACGCCCACGCCCACCACGTTCGGTTTGCGCATCAAAGTGGCTTCGTGCTGTGCCCGGGCCTGTTGGATTTCGTTGAATTGCGGCATAGGGTACCTCCGCTGGGGAAGATGCATGCCTTGTGCCGAGCCGGCCTTCAGAGTGCGCTTGCCCCATCCCTGGCGCAGGGCGCGCAGGGCATTGCCGCCCCACAAACGGGTCAGCGTCTCCAGGTTGAAGCCCTCCGCCAGCAAGCGCTGGGTCAGGCGTGGCAGCTCGGAGGCATCCCGCAAGTCGTCGGGTGGGTCGGTGAAGCCGTCGAAATCGGTGCCGATGCCGACATGCTCGCTGCCTGCCGTGTCGATCATGTGGCGGATATGGTGCACGATGAAATTCAGGCCGCGGCCGGTTTCGTGCGGCATCAGCCAGTAGTTCATGAAGATCACGCCCGTCACTCCGCCGCTCTCGGCGATACGGCGCAGCTCCCAATCCTGCAGGTTATACGGATCGGGGTTGATCGCGTAGGCGCCGACATGCGAAGCCAGGATGGGGCGCGCTTGCCGATAATGTCGTACACTCGCTTGCGGGCCGGCGGCGTGCAGTGCGAGACATCCACCAGCATGCCGAGCTCCACCATCTTCTCGACCACCTCCTCGCCCTTGCGGGTCAGCCCCAGCGTCAGGTCGCGCTCGCCGCGAAAGCAGCCAAATTTCTGGATGTTCTCCGGCCAGGGGAAGCAGGGGTGCGTCAGGTCGTTCTTGAAGAAGTGCGCCAGGACCATATAGGCGATGCCGCGCTGGAAAAGCGCCTCCAGGTTGCGCAGGTGGTCCGGCTGCGGTTGAAACCCCGCTGTACCTGGCGGGGTCGGCTACACCAATCGAGTGCCCGCCTTCGATGCAGTGGATCATGGCGATCGGGCGCTGGTCTGCCGGCTGAGCCAGCAGCGCCTCCAGCTCGGTGACGGAGTAGACGAACTTCGCCTGCGGCCGGTTGGTCTGCGGGTCCACCGCCTGCTTCACGGCATGCTCGATCTCATCCAGCAGCTGGTTGGTTACCTCGAAGTAGGGCTGCTCGTAGATCTTCTTCCAGGTGGGCAGCATGAGGTATTTGAGCAGCCGCACGTAACTGCACTCGTCGACGATGCCCCGCTCCGGGTGGGTAGATGACGGACAGCAGCACGTCCACGCTGCCCTGCTGCAGCTGGTGGACATTGGTGCGCACGCTGAAGGGGTCGAAGGCGCGCGTGGATGGATAAACCCGCTTGGTGATGGCGCGGTTGAACAGCGAGACATTCAGCGACGGGTGGGCGTGCAGGTCAACGATGGTGCAGGCCTGCTCGTGGACCGTCTTCCAATCGAGGCTGGGTTGGGAGTCCATGTTCACCTTCCTGTTGGCGGGCTACAGCCGGGCGAAAATCTCCGCCAGGGGCGCTTCCTCCAGCGGCGTGCGTACGGATTTGCTGTTCCGCGCCCCCCACTTGACCAGGCGGATGCGCCGATCCTGGATCTCGATCCCGGTGATATCGCCGTCATCGAAGCAGCAGCAGCCGGTGTTGAAATAGCTCGGGCGGGTCTTGATGGTATCGTGGCAGGGCGGGTATTTCTGCTCGCGCTCCCGGATTTCCTGTGTCAGGCCGGCGATCTGCTGGTCGTAATCAGGCGGCTGGTCTTTGGGGGCCAGCTCCAGCAGGGCATTCAGGCGCGCTACCAGCCGCTCCAGGTGGCTCATCGAGCTCCAAATCGGGCGGTGGGTGTGCCCGGCAATCAGGATCAGCCCGGGTTGGCGGCTCACCCAGCGGTACATCTGGTTGTCCTGGATCGAGCGCAGGCACACATCCTGCGAAGGGTTGGTGCGCCCGAAGTTGGTCTTGTTTTGGAAGTTGCGGTACAGCGGCAGGATGACCGGGGGGACGAAGTCGAAGAAGTCGCTGTCCAGGGTGCCCTGGTGGCCGTGAGCCAGCAGGATCTCGCCGCCGGCCGGTTGGCTTGGGGTGGCGGAAAACTCTAACAGGATGGCTCGCCGCAGGACGATGCCCGGGAAAAATTCGTCCAGGTACTGCTGCACCAGCAGCGGGTCTTCCCAGAGGTTATCATGGTTGCCCGTGATGCGGATGTAGCGCTCCGGGTAGAAGCGCGCCTCGCTCTGCAGCACGTCGCGGTTGTGATCGATGACTTCCGCCACGGATTCCTCCCACAGCTCCTCGGCATCTCCCAGGACAATCAGGGTAAAGCCTTCCTCGAAGTAATGGTCGAGGGCCGCCAGATAGGTTGCGCGGCACTGGCGGAAGGAGTCGGCCGGGTTGCCGATGCCTTTGTGCATATCGGAAAAGATGATGAAGCGGTGCCGGGCGCCAAGGGTGATGCGGTCGTCCCGGCGGGCGTTTTCCAGTGTAATGCTCAGGGAGCGGTCGCGGCGTTTCTGGCTGAAGGTATTGTATGGGTCCTGGCTGTACTTGAGAGAGATGTAGGCAGCTACTCCGGCGCCCAGCGCTGCGCCGGCCAGCAGGCTTTTCAAGTCAAGTGAGTTCTTCTTGCGGTTCATTACGCCTCTCCTGTTCGCAAAGCTTGCGATGGTCGGACCCCCGGTGACTCGCCAGGTGCTTTTCCGGCTGGGGGGCGCAGCCATGAAAAACGGCGCACTGGCGGGCGGCATTATTATTATACACCGCCAATCCAGAGTTATCTGGTAGGATTTTGTGAACATGACTCGCCTGCCTAATTGACCGCAAGAACTGTATAATGAAAGTATGCCATCCGACGAACGACCCACGGTTTATTCCACAGCCTGGGAGGGCAGCCAACCCTGCCCGCGCTGTCACAGCCTGCCTTGCCGCTGTCCGAAGAAGCGCAGCTTACCACCCCAGGAGCAGACCGCCTCCATCCGGCGGGAAACCAAGGGACGCGGCGGCAAGACAGTGACCCTGGTTTACGGACTGCAGCTTGCTGCCGAAGATGCCAAGGAACTGGCCCGCCAGCTTAAACAAACCTGCGGGACGGGGGGTACGGTTAAGGAAGATGCCATTGAAATTCAGGGCGACCACCGCGACAAAATCGCCGCCCGGCTGCGTCAGCTGGGTTACAAAACAAAGTTCACCGGTGGATAAGAGCTCAATTTTGCCGGCTAGAGGATAGCCGGCCTTTTTGTACTATTTTAATTTCTCTAGTAATAAAATCAAACAATTGACAATTAAATCTTAGAAATATTGATATTACTATTGACATATATGAAATGTTTTGTGTAAAATCCTTGAAAATATTGATGGGGGGCTCGATTGGGGTAGAGTAATCTGTTCGAGGAGATGTTATGACCGCTATCACGGAACCTCAACTATCAAAGAAATGGAAAGCGCCATTCTTCACCATTTGGATCGGCCAGGCGTTTTCCCTGCTGGGCAGCCAGCTGGTGCAGTTTGCCCTGGTCTGGTGGTTGACCAAGACGACCGGCTCGGCTACGGTATTGGCGACAGCCACGCTGGTAGCCCTGTTACCGCAGGTGCTGCTGGGGCCGCTGGCCGGGGCGCTGGTGGATCGTTGGAACCGGCGGCTGGTGATGATCCTGGCAGATACCAGCATCGCCCTGGCTACCGTTGGGCTGGCGCTGCTCTTCTGGAGCGGCAGCATCCAGGTCTGGCATGTCTACGTGTTGATGTTCGTCCGCTCGCTGGCGGGCGCTTTCCATTGGCCGGCCATGCAGGCCTCCACCTCCCTGATGGTGCCCAAAGAGCACCTGTCCCGCATCCAGGGACTGAACCAGATGCTGCAAGGCGGGATGAACATTCTGGCCGCGCCGCTGGGTGCGCTGCTGCTGGAGGTGCTCCCCATGCAAGGCGTGCTGGCGATTGATGTCGTCACCGCGCTGCTGGCGGTGCTGCCGCTGCTGTTCATCGCTGTCCCACAGCCTCGGCGCAGCGCTGAGGCTCAGCCACATGCAACCAAACCTTCAGTCTGGCAGGATTTAAAGGAGGGATTCCGATACGTGTGGTCCTGGCCGGGCATGGTGATGATCCTGGTGATGGCGGCGGTGATTAACCTGCTGATCACGCCGGCGTTCTCCCTGATGCCGATCCTGATTACCAGGTATTTCGGAGGACAGGCCTTGCAGTTAGCCTGGATGGAATCTGCCTGGGGGATTGGCATGTTCCTGGGCGGGTTGATCCTGAGTGCCTGGGGCGGTTTTCGCCGCCGCGTGGTGACCTCGCTGCTGGGGTTGATCTTGATGGGCGCCGGGTTGCTTGGCATTGGGCTGGCGCCGGCTTCGGCCTTTGGGCTGGCGGTGGCTTGCGCCTTCTTCGCCGGGGTGATGAACCCGATCGTCAACGGACCACTTTTTGCCATCCTGCAAAGCGTGGTGGAGCCGGAGATGCAGGGCCGGGTATTCACCCTGATCATGTCGGTTTCGGCGGCCATGACGCCGCTAGGATTGATCATTGCCGGACCGCTGGTGGATGTGCTGGGTCCAAACGCCTGGTTCGTGATCGGCGGCATCGTCACCATTTTGATGGGAGCGGCGGCGTTCTTCGTTCCGGCGATTATGCGCATTGAGCAGGGCCGGCCGGCTGCCAAAGAATCCCTGCCTGTAGCCGGCCCAGGCTCTGCGTTGTATAAAACTTCTCCAGGAGATTGACATGGCGCCCCAGAGCGTTACAGCAGGCATGCGCACGTTTTTTGTCATCTGGTCCGGTCAGCTGGTATCGACCATCGGTTCCGGGTTGACAGGTTTCGCCCTGGGGGTGTGGATTTACCAGCAGACGCGTTCCACTGCTTTGTTTGCCATCAGCCTGCTGTCGCAAGCTGTGCCCAACCTGCTGGTCACGCCTTTTGCCGGGGCGCTGGTCGACCGCTGGGACCGGCGCAAGGCGATGATGTTCAGCGACGCGGGGCGGGCTGTGTACGCTGGCGATTGCTGCTCTGTTGATGAGCGGCCGATTGGATGCGCCACTGCAAACTCGACGAGCCCTGGATCTGGCTGATTTACCTGTTGATCGCCCTCAGCGCGTCTTTCAGCACCTTCCAGTGGCCGGCTTATTCCGCCGCTACTTCTGTGCTGGTGCCTAAGGAGCAGCTCGGGCGGGCCGGCGGCATGGTGCAGATGGGCGAAGCAATCTCCCAGCTGATTGCCCCGGCGCTTGCCGGTGCGCTGGTGGTCACGATCGGGCTTGCAGGGTGTGCTGCTGATCGATTTTGTCACCTTCCTGTTTGCAATCTTCACCCTGCTGCTGGTGCGCATCCCGCGACCGCCGGTCTCGGCTGCCGGGCAGGCACAGCGCGGCTCGCTGCTGAAAGAAGCGGCCTTCGGCTGGAAATATATCACCAGCCCGAGCCGGCCTGTTCGGCCTGCTGATGGTGTTTGCCTTTTCCAATCTGTTTTCCAACTTCTCATCCCACTGATCACTCCGCTGGTACTGGAGATGACGACCGCGAAAGTACTGGGCTACATGGTGTCGGCTGTTGGTGTTGGGCATGCTGGCCGGCACGTTGGTGATGAGCGCCTGGGGTGGACCTAAGCGGCGCATTCACGGCGTTCTGGGTTTCATGGTGATCAGTGGCGCTTTCTTGGCATTATTGGCCTGCGGCCTTCGCTGGTGTTGATGGGCATCGCCGGTTTTGCGCTATGTTCGTTCTCGCCGATTATCAACGGTTCCAGCCAGGCCATCTGGCAGAGCTAAGGTGGAATTTGATATCCAGGGGCGGGTGTTTGCCATCCGGCGCATGATCGCCTGGTCGACGGTCCCGATTGCTTACCTCCTGGCCGGCCCGCTGGCGGATAACGTCTTCAAGCCGCTGCTGGTGGAAGGCGGCCCGCTGGCCGATACGATTGTAGGCCAGGTGATTGGCGTCGGCCCCAGCCGCGGCATCGGGCTGATGTTCGTGATCCTGGGGCTGCTGAATATGCTCGTCCCGCTGATTGGTTACCTCAACCAGCGTGTGCGCATCGTAGAAGACGAGCTGCCGGACGCCGCCGCGCAGGTTACAGCCGAGCCTGCAGGCGAACCTTCTGCCGAGATGGTGGCTGTTCCGGTGGATTGATTCCCGGTAAGCCTGTAACCTTTACCCGCAAGCTGCATCTAAAAATGCAGGTTTTATAAATTTTTTGCGGAGATAAAGCGTATGCCAATGTTTGAGTTCGTCTGCAATGATTGCCACCGGCCGTTTGAGGAGCTGCTGCGCAGCGCCAGCCTGGTGGACCAGGTGGCCTGTCCGAATTGTGGCAGCCCGCAGGTGCGCAAGAAAATCTCGACCTTCGCTTCCAAAGTGTCCGGCGGCGCCTCTTTTTCACTGGGCAGCAGCCAGTCGTCCTGCAGCACCGGCAGCACCTGAGGGGTTCCCCGCTAATCCCGGCCGTGCGCCGGATGAAAACTGACTATCTAGAAGCCCTGTCCCGCATTGCAAGCGGGGCGGGGCTTTTTCTGGATATAATAAGCCCCACCAATCCTTTTCGTTGCGAGATGCCTTATGACACCGCTTAATTTTCAATCTATTATCATGACCCTGCAGGACTTTTGGGCCCGGCAGGGCTGCTTGATCTGGCAGCCGTATTACAGCCAGGTAGGCGCGGGGACGATGAACCCTGCCACCGCGTTGCGCGTGCTGGGACCGGAACCGTGGAATGTCGCCTACGTCGAGCCATCCATCCGCCCCGACGATGGGCGCTATGGCGAAAACCCCAACCGCATGCAGATGCACTACCAGTTCCAGGTGATCCTAAAGCCCGATCCGGGTAATCCGCAGGAGATCTACCTGCAGTCGCTCGAAGCCCTGGGCATCGACCCGCAAGGAGCACGATATCCGCTTTGTGGAAGATAACTGGGAGTCGCCGGCCCTGGGTGCCTGGGGTCTGGGCTGGGAAGTCTGGCTGGATGGCCAGGAAATCACCCAGTTTACTTACTTCCAGCAAGCCGGCGGCGTGGTGCTCGACCCGGTGTCTGTCGAGATCACCTATGGCCTGGAGCGCATTGCCATTGCCCTGCAGCGGGTCGGCAGCTTCCGCGATATCCAGTGGAGCCCGACGCTGAAGGATGGGGATGTCAATCTGCAGGCCGAGCAAGAGCACAGCAAATATTATTTTGAGGTTGCCGATGTGGAGCGCTTGCGCCGCATGTACGACCTGTTCGAAGCCGAGGCGGACGCCTGCCTGGCGCAGAAGCTGGTGCTGCCGGCTCACGACTACATCTTGAAATGCTCGCACACTTTCAATGTGCTGGATACACGCGGCGCCATCGGGGTGACCGAACGCCAGGCATTGTTTGGGCGCATGCGCGACCTCTCCCGCCGGGTGGCGGAGGCTTACCTGGAGCAGCGCCAACGATTGGAATACCCCTGGCTGAAAGAAGAAGAGCCTGCCGGTCAGCCGGCTGTCCGTCCTGTGCGCTTACCGGCAGAGTCCGGTGCGCGGCAAGGGTTGCTGCCGGCTCTCGGCCCGGCGCCGCTGCTGGTCGAGATCGGCACCGAAGAGCTGCCGGCCGGCGATCTGGACAGCGTCCTGCAGCAGCTGCGCGAGCGGGTACCTGCCCTGCTGAGCGAGCTGCGCCTGGAGCATGGCGAGCTGCGCATCCTGGGCACGCCGCGCCGCCTGGTAATCCATGTGGAAGACCTGGCAGCCGTCCAGGCGGACCTGGAGCAGGTGATCAAAGGCCCGCCTGCCGATCGGGCGTTTGGTCCGGATGGCCAGCCGACCCCGGCAGCCCTGGGCTTTGCCCGCAGCAAGGGCATCGATGTCGCCGACTTGCAGGTGCGCGAGATGGATGGCGGGCGTTACGTCACCGCGGTGGTGCACCAATCGGGACGCCCAGCCCGGGTTGTCCTGGGCGAGGCGCTGCCCGGGCTGATTGCCGGCCTGCGTTTCGACAAGACCATGCGCTGGAATGCCACCAATGTGGCCTTTTCACGCCCAATTCGCTGGCTGCTGGCGATCGTTGGCGAGGCTGGCGATGCGGAGACAGTCTTCCAGGTGGTGCCGTTTGAGTATGCCGGTCTGCAATCTGGAAATACCACCCGCGGCCTGCGATTTTACCAGCCGAACGAACAGGCCGTTGGCTCGCCGGCGGAGTACTTCGCTTTCCTGGAAGGCCAGGGCATCCTGCTCGACCCCGAGCAGCGCAAACAGGCGATAGTTGCTCAAGTTTCATCCCTGGCCGCGCAGGTTGGCGGACGGGTGAAAGACGACCCGGCCTTGCTGGCGGAGGTCACCAATCTGATCGAAGCGCCCACCGCGCTGCGCGGCACGTTCTCCGCCGACCATCTCAAGCTGCCCGGCGAAGTGTTGACCTCGGTGATGAAGAAGCACCAGCGCTACTTCCCGGTGTATGCCGCCGGGCAGGGCGCAGACACAGAAGAAACCCTGCTGCCCGCATTCATTGCCGTGCGCAACGGCGATGATTTTGGGCTGGACGTGGTCATGGATGGCAATGAGCATGTCATCCGGGCGCGTTTTGCCGATGCCAACTACTTCGTGCGCGAAGATATCAAGCAGACCGCTGGAAGCCTACCTGGATAAGCTGCGCACCCTGATCTTCCAGGTCAAGCTGGGTTCGATGTTGGATAAGGCACAGCGCATTACAGCCCTGGCCGACGATATGGCTCAGGGCATGGACCTGGCGGAAGAAGAGGCACACATCACGCACCGGGCAGCCCAGCTATGCAAGGCGGACCTGGGCACGCAGATGGTAGTGGAGATGACCTCCTTGCAAGGCTATATGGGTCGCTACTATGCGCTGCGCTCTGGCGAACGGACTGAGGTAGCCCAGGCGATCTTTGAACACTACCTGCCACGCTTCCCGGGCGACGCTGTGCCGGCTGCGCGCCCCGGCCTGCTGGTGGGGCTGGCGGACCGGCTGGATACCCTGTGCGGCCTGTTTGCTGCCGGGCTGGCGCCCTCTGGTAATAAAGACCCCTTTGCACAGCGCCGGGCGGCACTCGGCCTGGTGCAAAACCTGCTGGCCTGGGATCTGGATTTCGACCTGCGACCTGCTCTCTCCCTGGCGGCTTCGCACCTGCCGCTGCAGGCCAGCCCGGAAAGCCGTGCCGCGGTGCTGGATTTCATCGTTGAGCGCCTGCGCAATGTCTTGCTGGAGCAGGGCTGGCACTATGACGTGGTTGAGGCGGTCCTGGCGGTGCAGGGTCACAACCCGGCGCCGGCCAGCCGGGCTGTCAAAGAGCTGAGCGAGTGGGTGAAGCGGCCGGATTGGAACAGCATCCTGCCGGCATATGCCCGCTGCGTGCGCATTACCCGCGATCTCAAAGAGCGTTACCCGGTCGAGGCGGCCGGCTTTATAGAACCGGCCGAAGGCGAGCTGTACACGGCCCTGCTCCAGGCCGAAGCTGCTCTGGCGGGGTTTGCTTCAGCTGCCGGTTTCCTACGTGCCTTCGAGCCGGTAATCCCGGCGGTCAACCGTTTCTTCGATACGGTGCTGGTGATGGCTGAGGACGAGGACGTACGGCGCAACCGCCTGGGGCTGCTGCAGCGCATCGCTGCCCTGGCGGATGGCGTGGCAGATCTCTCGAAGCTGGAGGGCTTTTAGTATGACCATCCTGGAAACTTCCCTGACGGCAGTAACCGTGTACCCCGACCGGGCCAGGGTCACTCGCACCGGCCAGATCAGCCTGGAACCCGGCAGCCAGCTGCTGGAAGTTGCCGGGCTGCCGGCTCAGCTAGATCCCGATTCGCTGCGTGCGGCCGGGCTGCCCGCCGAAGGCGTACCCGCCGCCCGGGCGCGCCTGATGGGCGTGCAGGTGCAGCGCACCTTCTACATTGAGGCGCCGGCCGAGGAAGTGCGCCAGTTGGAAGGCAAAGTGGAAGCTACCCAGGATCAGCTATCCGGATTGGATGCTGAGGCCGAGCTGGTCCGGCAGCAGCGGCAGGCGATCAAGAGCGTAGCCGAGCATACCGATAAATTTGCCCTGGCGCTGGCGGCCGGGGAGTTGAGTGTTGACGAGGAGCTGGGTATCCTGGATGGCCTGCGCGGGCGTGCGGCCAGCCTGGATAGCGAGCTGCTGGGTATCGCTGGCCATAAAAGACAGGTCGAGCGCGAGCTGCAAAAGCTGCAAAACCAGCTCGCCCAGCTGAAAGGCGCCCAGCCGCGCCAGGGTTACACTGCCTTGTTGGAAGTGGATGTCCGGCAGGCAGGCGAGCTGAGGCTGGAGGTCAGCTATGTCGTTGGCTCGGCAGGCTGGCAGCCGCTCTACGATCTGCGGCTGGTGGAAGCCGCAGACTCTTCGCCCGGGGCGCAAGCAAGCCCCCAGCTGGAGGTGGGTTACCTGGCGCAGGTTACCCAGCAGACCGGCGAAGCCTGGCAGGAGGTCAGCCTGGCGCTTTCCACGGCCCGCCCGGCGCTGGCCGGCACGCTGCCCGAGCTGAAACCGCGTTACCTTCAACCGCTGGCTCCCATCGTTCCACTGCCGCCGACCATGGCCGCGCCGCAGGCGTCTCTGAAACAGCGCTAGAGTTGAACTGAGCAAGATGGACAACGAATCAATCGACTTTGGTCTCGCGCCGCTGGAAGAAGCCAGCGCCAGCGTGGAGACGACTGGAATGGCCGTGACCTACCAGGCAGCCGGCACGGCCAGCATCCCCCCGGATGGGCAGCCGCACCGCGTGACTGTGGCGCGCTTTCCGCTCCAACCGCGCCTTGATTACGTCACTGCGCCCACCCTGGTGCCGGCTGTTTATCGCCGGGCGCGCCTGGCGAACGACAGCCCCTACACGCTGCTGGCCGGCAAGGCCAACCTGTTCGCCGGGGATGAGTTTGTCGGCTCGACCTCGCTGGAGCTGACTGCGCCGCAAGGTGAGATCGAGCTGTTCCTGGGTGTGGACGACCGGGTGAAGGTGGAGCGCGAGCTGAAGCGCCGTGAAGTCGATAAATCGATGATTGGCGGGAAACGCCGCATCCATTACGCTTACGAGATCAAGCTGGAAAACCTGTTAGCTGCACCGGCTAAAATCACCCTGCACGACCAGATCCCGGTCTCGCGCCACGAAGAGATCAAGGTGCGGCTGGACGCGGCTATCTCCAAGCCGTCGCAGCAGACGGAACTGAACCTGCTGGATTGGGAGCTGACCCTGGCGCCACACGAGAAGCAAGTCGTGCGCTTTGAATATACCGTCGAGCATCCTGCAACGATGAAGGTGATGGGGCTGGAATAAGGCCTCGCAACCAGATATTCCAGTCTCAACTCCAACCTGCGGAAAATACCTCAGGCAACCATCCGCAGGTTTTGATTCAATTTCCCAGTGAGTCATCCGAAAATTGCTGGAGTATAATTTTTTAAGAGGCTTCGATGTCCTCCATTGATGAGATTAAGTCCCGCATAGATATTGTCGATCTGGTATCCGAGGCGGTGCAGCTGCGTCGCTCGGGCAAGAGCTATACCGGCTTTTGTCCGTTCCATCCGAACTCGCGCACACCGGCATTCGTGGTTTTCCCGGAGAGCGGCACCTGGCGCTGTTTTGGGCAGTGCAACGATGGCGGGGACATCTTCAAGTTCGTGATGAAAAAGGAAAACTGGGATTTCCCGGAGGCGTTGCATTACCTGGCCGAGCGAGCCGGGGTGGAGCTCAAGCCGCCCAGCCCGCAAGAGCAGGCCGCCGCCGAGGAGCACGACGAGCTGCGCAGTCTCCTGGAAGAGGCAGTGCGCTTCTATCGCCATCACCTGCTCAACACCTCAGCCGGTAAAGAAGCGCTGGCCTACCTGCGCGAGAAGCGCGGCCTGAAGGAAGAAACCCTGGATGCGTTTGGCCTGGGTTATGCCCCTGGCGGCTGGGAGCTGACCACCCAGTATTTCAAGGGCAAGGGCTATAGCGAAGAACTGCTGCTGGACTGCGGCCTGGTCACCCAGGGCGACTCCGGCAATATCTACGATCGCTTCCGCCACCGGGTGATGTTCCCCATCCGAGATGAGCGTGGCCGCATGGCCGGGTTTGGGGCGCGCATCTTGAACCCGGAGGATGTGCCTAAGTTTCTTAATTCGCCGCAGACCGCAGTTTTTGACAAAGGCCGCTTGTTGTACGGTCTGGATCGGGCGCGCAAGACAATTCGCTCGCAGGACCAGGCAGTCATTGTGGAGGGCTACCTGGATGTGATCGCCCTGCACCAGGCCGGTTTCAGCAACGCCGTCTCGCCAATGGGCACTGCCCTGACCGAGCCACAGCTGTACCTGCTCAAGCGCTTCTCGCGCCGCATTATCCTGGCGCTGGACTCGGACGCTGCCGGCGATAAAGCTACCTTACGTGGGCTGCAAATTGCCCGCCAGGCCATGGATCACGAGCCGGAGCTCACCTTTGATGCCCGCGGCCTGCTGCACCAGGAGGCCCGCCTGCAGGCTGATATCCGGGTCAGCCTGCTGCCACCCGGCCTGGATCCCGACGAGGTCGTTAACCGTGACCCGCTGGAATGGGAGCGCCTGGTTAAAGAAGCGCGCCCTATTGTGATCCATGTCATGGAGACATTGGCCGCCGGGCAGGATGTGGATGATCCCAAAGTAAAGAATGAGATCGCTGCCCAGGTACTGCCGCTGATCGACGATGTGCCCAGTCCCATCGAGCGCGACACGTACCGCCAGCGCCTGGCCCGCCTGCTGCGGGTAAACGAGAACGCTTTGATGCAATCGGAAAGCCGGCCTGCAGGTCGGGGACGCTCGGGGCGGAACATTCCGACAGGACAACCCGGGTCCAGACGGTCGCAGGTTGGCGGCACGTCTGCCTCGCAGGCAGTGAATGTGCCTTCCTCCATGAGCACTTACCTGCTCGAAGCGCATATCCTGGGGGTCGTGTTACGCCGGCCGGACCTGCTTTACCAGGTCGACCGTGCTCTGCAAGAAAGCCGGCTTAACCGCATGACGGTGGATGACTTCCAGCACGGCGACCACCAGGCGATGTTCCGGCTGCTGCAGCAGTCGATCGACCAGGACATTGCCGAACCTTTCAATTACGTAGTCAACAGCCTTTCACTGCCCATGATGGAGCTGGCGGATGGCATTTTAGCCCGCACGACCAAGCTAGACCCGAACGACGAGCGCGTGCTGGAGGATGCACTGCGTGGCATCCTGGATTTACGCCGTCGCAGCGTGCGCCAGGAGATCGAATATATGCGCTTTCTGTTCCAGGAAGCACAGGAGCAAGGGGACTTACTGGCTACCCAATACATGCAGACCCTCCTGCGCCAGAACAACCTGTTGTCCAGCCTGGACCAGGCCATGGGCAAGTACACCAGCCGACCAGCGAGTCCTCGCTAGAAGGGAGCAGGCAGGTGGATATTCAACCGGAATTTACCGGCGATGCTGAAAAAATTGAGCTTGACATCGATGAGGAAGGGGAAGATGAGCTGGAGGCGTTGGAGCCGTTGCTTCAAACCGACTTCGATGCCGAGGTTTTCCAGCTGGACGATGTTGGTGACCTGGAGAAGCTGATTCAGGAGGAGCCACTCGAATATCTGGAGCCGGGCAGCTTGCTGGGCGAAATTGGGGAAGACCCGGTGCGCTTGTATCTCAAAGAAATTGGCGCGATTGATCTGTTGGATCAAAACAGGGAGTTCTGGCTGGCTACCCGGCTGGAATCCGGACGGCGCATCACCGCCCTCAGCCGGGGGCATCCCCTGGCGCGCGATGGCTGCGGCCAGCCGGGGCCGGATGCCGACCTGGCCGGCTTATCGACTTCGCACTGTATCTACCTGGCCCTGTTTGAAGAGCTCAGCACAGCCTGGGAGCGCCTGGTGGTCGATGCGCGCCGCTTGGGTTACGCCTGCCCCGACCTGGGATTGATTTTGACGGAAGCCCAAATGCTGCAAATGACCTGGGAGAGCGATGTGCCTTCCTACCTGCGCGCTTACCTGGATAACGGTTTGTGGGGCAGAGATGCCTTGTGGGATGGCGTGGCGCGCACTGCTTTTTCCGTGTTTCTTTACCTGTATATGCTGCCATCGGGGCTGGCCGGCTCTCTGCATGCCGAGATCGACCGGCTTGGCGACCTGCCGGATGAATCGGTTTTCCGCGCCTATTTACCGGATGAGGATGTGCTCCAGACCGAGCTTGATGCGGTGCAGATCAGAAGCGAGGAAGCCCAGAACCTTCTCATTCGTGCCAACCTGCGCCTGGTAGTAAGTGTTGCCAAGCGCTATACCGGGCGGGGCAGCTCGTTCCTGGACTTGATCCAGGAAGGTAACCTCGGCTTGCTGCGGGCAGTCACCAAGTTCGACCCGGCGCGTGGCTATAAGTTCAGCACGTATGCAACCTGGTGGATCCGGCAGTCAATCAGCCGTTCGATTGCCGACCAGGCGCGCACTATCCGTATCCCGGTGCACATCTTCGAGTCGATCAACCAGCTGCTGCGCGTGCAGCGCAAATTGATCCAGGAGCTCGGTCGCGAGCCGATGAACGAGGAGATTGCCCTGGAGGCGGGCTATCTTGAGCCGGCGGACGCGCAGGCCATCCTGCGGGCACGTGGCAGCGATTTACCGGTCTCGGAAGATGTGCGCCAGCGCTGGGTGCGTGCCACTACCAAGGTCAACCGCATCTTGCGGGCGTTGGAAGACCCGATGTCGCTGGACAGCCCGGTGGGCAATGAAGACAGCAGCCAATTGGGGGATTTCATCGAAGATGTAGATGCCCTGGAGCCGATGGACGAGGCGGCCCGCGAGATGCTGCGCGAATCGATAAACCACGCCCTGGCGGTGCTCTCCGACCGTGAGCGCCAGGTGCTCGAGCTGCGTTATGGCCTGACAGATGGTAAGGATCACACTCTGGAAGAAGTGGGGCAGTATTTCAGTGTGACCCGGGAACGCATCCGCCAAATAGAATCAAAAGCCCTGCGCAAGCTGCGCCATCCCACTCGCAGCCGGCAGCTGCGCGATTACCTGAGCTAGGTTTCTCAGCGGCATTCTTATATTATTCTTATTTTCTGATAAAATTCAGGCGTCTTGCCGTTGATAGCGGAAAAACTTTGACACGCCTGATTACTTGTGATAAAATACACAACTGATTAGGTAATATAGGCAAATTATCTCCGAATTTAGGTGGTGCGAGCGGCTGCTCTATTTGACTGCCACGCCTGCCTCTAGCCTGCCTCTATTTGGAAAACTCTGCTCGAATGGAGATAAATCATCCATGCCGCAGGAATACATCCCAATCGTTATTTTGATTATCGTAGCCACAGGGCTTGCCGTGATAATGGTAGTTCTGGGGCATTTATTTGGGCCCCGCAGGCCTACCGAGCGTAAAGGCCAGCCCTATGAATCGGGTATGCGCCCGTTTGGGCCAGGCGCCCGGCGCATGCCGGTGCACTTTTATCTGGTAGCGGTGCTGTTCATCCTGTTCGATATCGAAGTGGTATTTTTTCTACCCTGGGCGATCGTCTTCCGCCAGCTTGGCTTGTTCGGCCTGGTGGAGATGATCGTCTTTATTGTGGTTTTACTGGTAGGTTACATTTACGCGTGGAAAAAAGGAGCCTTGGAATGGGACTAGAGCAGAAACTTGGCAACCTGGGGATTGTGACAACCAAGCTGGAAGATGTGGTGAACTGGTCGCGCACCAATGCGATGTGGCCGATGCTCTTTGGCCTGGCATGTTGCGCGATTGAAATGATGGCGGCACAGGCCTCCAATTATGATATGAGCCGCTTCGGCATGGAGCTTATGCGGGCCAGCCCGCGGCAGTCGGACCTGATGATTGTCGCCGGACGAGTCTCGCGCAAAATGGCGCCGGTGCTGCGCCGCTTGTATGACCAGATGCCGGAACCCAAATGGGTGATTGCCATGGGCGACTGCGCTTCTTGCGGCGGGGTTTTTAACAACTATGCCATCGTGCAGGGTGTGGATGAAGTCGTGCCGGTGGATGTGTATGTTGCGGGTTGCCCGCCGCGCCCCGAAGCGCTGATCCACGGCATCCTGACTCTGCACGAAAAAGTGCGCGGCGAAAAGCTGCGCGATAATGCCTGATCCCGCCTGAGTTTATCGAATGATGGTGCCCTGATGGATGAGACGCTGCAATCTCTGGTAGAACAATTGAAGGAGCGCTTCGACGCTTCAACTTACTCCTATGCGGATGAAATCAGCCTGGTGATTGGACCTGAGCGTATGATTGAGGCCTGCCGCCTGCTGCGAGATGAGCACAGCTTTGAGATGCTGGTCATGGAATCGGCAGTAGATTACTGGCCTGAGCTCAAGCCTCGCTTCCACGTTATCCTGCGCCTGCGTTCATTGAAGCACAACCTGATCCTGGGCATGCGAGTCCCGCTGGAAGGCAATTTCCCGACTATGCCCACCCTGGAAACGGTATACCCGAACGCCAACTGGTTTGAACGTGAACTGTGGGATATGTTCGGCATCCGTTCCCTGGGGCATTCCGACTTGCGGCGCATCGTTATGCCGCACGACTGGGAAGGTCATCCGTTACGCAAAGATTTCCCCCTGGGCTACGAGGAACCGCAGTTCACGTTCAACTTTGACGAGATCGATCTACGCAAGCCGTATGCGAAAGAATCTCAGTAGGTAGCGATGACGACTACACAAGAATTTGAATTTCCTTTAATGGATGGCACCCTGGATGGGATGACCCACCTGGTCACCGACCGGGCGATCGAAGGCGACACGGTCCTGCTCAATATGGGACCGCAGCACCCCAGCACGCATGGTGTGCTGCGCCTGCTGCTCGAGCTGGACGGTGAAACGGTCATCACCTGCATCCCGGATGTAGGCTTTCTGCATACCGGTATCGAGAAGAACATGGAAGCCAAGACCTATATCAAGGCCGAAGTGATGTCCGACCGGTTGGATTACCTGAACAACATGGGCAACAACCTGGTGTACTGCCTGGCTATCGAAAAACTTACCGGGCTGGACGTGCCCGAACGCGCCCAGGTGATCCGGGTGATCCTGGTCGAGCTGCAGCGCATCTCCTCACACCTGGTCTGGCTGGGTACCCACGCCCTCGACCTGGCAGCTATGTCGGTCTTCCTGTACTGCTTCCGAGAGCGCGAGCTGATCCTGGATATCTATGAGATGATATCCGGGCAGCGTATGATGACTACTTTCATCCGCCCTGGCGGCCTGTGGCGGGATGTGCCGGTCGAGTTCGAGGCGGCGGTGCGCCAGTTCATCGATGCACTCCCGGAGCGGATCATGCAGTACGAGCGGATGCTCACCAAGAACCCGCTGTTCATCCGGCGCACCAAAGGGTTGGGCGTGATGACCCCCGAGGATGCTCTGCGCTGGGGGGTCACTGGTCCCATGCTGCGAGCCAGTGGAATTGCCCATGATTTGCGCAAGGTGCAGCCTTATGCAGGTTACGAGCAGTACGATTTTGATATCCCTACCCACACCGATGGCGATACCTATGCGCGCTACCTGGTGCGGATGGAAGAAATGCGCCAATCGCTGCGTATCGTACGGCAGGCGCTCGATAAACTGCCTTATGGACCGGTGCGCAGCAACAACCGTAAATACGTGCCTCCGCCCCGCTCCGAGCTGAGTACCAGCATGGAAGCTGTGATCCACCACTTTAAGCTGTGGACCGAGGGATTCACACCGCCCAAGGGTAGCGTGTACATGGCGGTCGAATCGCCGCGCGGCGAGCTGGGCGTTTACCTGGAAAGCGACGGCGGACCAAAGCCGTACCGCATCCACTGGCGCACGCCGTCCTTTACGAATTTACAGACTCTCCCGATGCTGGCGAAGGGCAACCTGGTGGCTGACCTGGTCGCCTTGATCGGCACCGCGGATATCGTCCTGGGAGATGTTGATCGCTAGACATCCCCGATCCAAATGCTGACCTGAGGTGCTATGTTCGCTGAAAAATATGCCGACGAAATCCAGGCCATTCTGACGAAGTACCCGCCAGAACAGCGCCGTGCGGCGGTTATGCCGCTACTGCACCTGGCGCAGCGCGACCAGATGTACGTCACCAAACAGGCTATGTTCGAGATAGCCGATATCCTGGGCATCAGTTCCACAGATGTGGCCTCCATTGTTGGGTTTTACACCCTGTATTATGACCAGGCGGCAAGTACCTACCGGGTGCAGGTTTGCACCGACCTGCCGTGCGCTCTGCGCGGCGCCGAGCAGTTCCTGGAAGGGCTGTGCCAGAACCTGGGCATCCGCATTGGCGAAACCACACCCGATGGAGCCGTGACGGTCGAAGCCGTGATGTGCCTGGCGGCTTGCGATAAAGCCCCCATGTTCCAGGTGCAGTCCGGCGAAGGCCTGTCCTACCATGAAAACCAGACTGTTGAGAGCGCTGTGAGCCTGGTGGACGAGCTGCGGCGTAAAGCTCAGGTCAAGCGGAGGGATGGCTATGGACGCTGAATCTAACTCGCCTGCCGTCGCTCCAGAAGAACGCTTCTTCCTGCTGCGCCACCGGGATACACCGGCGATTGGCGAACTGGATGTTTACCGGCAGTTGGGCGGCTTTGAGGCTTTTCAACAAGCCGTCACCGCCATGCAGCCGGGGCAGGTGACCGATGTGGTTAAGGCTTCCGGCCTGCGCGGCCGCGGGGGCGCCGGCTTCCCAACCGGCGTGAAGTGGTCCTTTATCGATAATGCCAACTGGCCTCACTATGTGGTGGCCAACGCCGACGAATCTGAACCCGGCACATTCAAAGACCGGGAGATTATGGAAGGCAATCCGTTCCAGTTCCTGGAGGGACTGGCTTTGTGCGCCTATGCCATCCAGGCCAATGCCGCGTATGTCTACCTGCGCGGCGAATTCTGGCAGCTGGCCGCCTGGCTGGACCGCAAGATTGCCGAGATGGAAGCTGCCGGCTTGCTGGGCGATAGCCTGTTTGGCACCGGCTACAGCCTGCGCATCTATACCCACCTGGGAGCCGGTGCTTATATCTGCGGTGAAGAAACCGCCATGCTGGAGTCAATGGAAGGCAAGTTGGGCCAGCCGCGCCTGCGCCCGCCTTTCCCGCCCTCCTTTGGCCTGTTTGGCAAACCTACCGTGGTTAATAATGTGGAGACTCTCGCCAACGTCCCGCTGATTGTGAGTCGTGGGGCCGATTGGTACCGCACCCTGGGCACCGAAAAGAGTCCCGGCGTCAAGGTATTCTCTCTCTCGGGGTGCGTGGAGAAGCCCGGCAATTACGAGCTGCCCCTGGGAACAACTTTCCGCGAGCTGCTTTTCACGCATGGCGGCGGGATCCCGGGCGGGCGGCAGGTGAAAGCCATCATGGCAGCCGGCGCCAGCTCGTCGCTGATTGTTGCCAACGACGAGGCGCTGGACACACCTATGGATTACGAGAGTGTGCCGCGCGTCGGCGCACAGCTGGGCTCGGCCTCGGTCATCGTGATCGACAATTCGATCAGCATTCCCTGGCTGATCAATAAAACCATGCATTTCTTCAAGCATGAATCGTGCGGTAAGTGCACCCCATGCCGGGAAGGCACCTTCTGGATGATGCACCTCACCGACCGCATCACCGAGGGCAAAGCCACTCTCCAGGATGTCGAGCTGCTGGCGGAGGTCGCCAATCAGGTCAAGGGCAAGTGCCTGTGCGCCCTGGGTGATTTTTCCACCGAAGCGGTGCTTTCGGGCATTGAACGCTTCCATTCCGATTTTGAATTAGCGGTAACTGGCTCCAAGATCGCTGCCTGAGGCAGGGCCGGCGACTGGTTGCAAACACTGGAACATTGCTTATGAAAATGGTCAATCTGACAATCGACGGCAAGACGGTCAGCGCCCCGGAAGGTATGCTGATTGTGAACGCGGCCCGGCTGGTCGGTATCGATATCCCGGTCTTCTGCTACCACCCCAAGATGGAACCGGTCGGCATGTGCCGCATGTGCCTGGTTGAGGTAGGGCGGCCGGTCATCGATCGTACGACCGGCGAGCCGGTGAAAGAGGCAGACGGCTCGAATAAAGTGCAGTTTGGGCCGAAGTTAGAGACCGCCTGCACAACGCCGATTTCCGAAGGCATGATCGTCATGGGGATGTCCGACAAAGCCAAAGCCGGCCGCCAGGACATCCTGGAGTTTTTGCTCACCTCGCACCCGCTGGACTGCCCGGTTTGTGATAAGGGCGGCGAGTGCCCGCTCCAGAATCTGACCATGGGATTTGGCCCGGGTGAGAGCCGCTTCCTGTACGACGAGAAGATGCACCTGGCCAAGCACGTGCCGTTGGGCGAGCTGATCTTCCTGGACCGCGAGCGCTGCATCCAGTGCGGGCGCTGCGTCCGCTTCCAGGACCAGGTCGTGGATGATCCGGTGATTGGTTTCTTTCAACGCGGGCGCGCCCTCGAGATTGTCACCTATTCCGAGCCGGGCTTCAACTCGGTCTTTTCGGGCAATACCACGGATATCTGCCCGGTCGGCGCGCTGACCACCGCCGATTTCCGCTTCAAGGCGCGTCCTTGGGAGCTGCGCCCGGCCGCCTCGATCTGCACGCACTGCCCGGTTGGCTGCAACATTACCTTCAATACCCGCCGCGAAGCCGTATCGGGTGGCAAATGGGTCATCAAGCGCGCCATGCCGCGCCAGAATGAATGGGTCAACGAAATCTGGCTGTGCGACAAGGGGCGCTTTGGCTACCACTATACACGCAGCGCCGAGCGGCTGGCACAGCCATTGGTGCGCCGCCAGGGCGAGCTGGTTCCCGCCACATGGGAGGAAGCGCTCAGTCTGGTCGCCGAACGCTTCGGACAGGCCGGCGACCGCCTGCTGACGGTGGCTGGGGGGCGGCTGAGCAACGAAGATTTATACAACCTGGGGAAGGTCACCACTAAGCTGGGTGGGCGTCAAGCACTCTACAGCACGATGGGCGGTGGCGAATTGACCGCCCAGGTGGGGTTGCCGCCGGGCAGCAACTTCGCCGATATGGGCAAGGAGACCACCATCCTGGTGGTGGCCAGCGACCTGCACGAAGAGGCTCCGTTGTGGTGGCTGCGGGTGAAACAGGCCGCCGAGCGTGGCGCCCGGCTGATCCTGGCCAGCCCGCGCCCCACCCGCCTGGACCCCTATGCCAGCCATGTGGTGCGCTACCCCTACGGCTCCGAAGCCGGCGCTGTGCTTGCCATGGTCAACGCGCTGTCGGCCAAGCGCCCGGATTTGCCGGAGGGCGCGGCCTCCCTGGCGCGCAGCCCCGAGCTCAAAGCGGCCGCGGCAGCCTTTGCCGAAGCCGAAAATGCAGTCATTATTTACGGAAGTGATGGCACCAGCCTGGAAACCTCCACCGCCCTGGCGGGGGCTTGCCAGAACCTGCTGCTGGCCACCGGGCATGTCGGTCGTCCCAACAACGGCCTGCTGGCTGTCTGGCAGCGTGCCAACGATCAGGGCGCCTGGGAGCTGGGCTGGCGCCCCGTGGCCGACCTGCCGGCCGCCATGCAGTCTGCCGGCGCCTTGTATATCGTGGCCGCCGATCCGGCCGGCGATGACCCTGCCTACCTGGCCGAAGGGCGCCTGGGCTCGCAAGAGCAGGCTTTCCTGGTTGTCCAGGACCTGTTCCTGACCGCTACAGCCCGCCTGGCGGACGTGGTGCTGCCGGTTAAGGCCTGGACGGAACGTGAAGGCAGCTTTACCTCCGGCGAGCGGCGAGTGCAGCGTTTCTACCCGGTCGTCCCGGAAGCACAAGATTGCCTGGCGGACTTCTCGGCAGCTGGCCGGATTGGGCAGCTCCTGGGGATGGAGCTGGAGAGCCGCCTGGCATCGCGGGTCTTTACCCGCTTGTCTCAGGAGTTCCCCGTGTTTGCCGGCCTGTCTTATACACAGCTGGCTGAAGTAGTTGAGCAGTGGCCAATTGTCGGTCGCTCCGACCTGTATTATGGTGGTACGACCTATGAGAACAGCCAGGGGATCGGCGTGCAGCTGCCACTGGCGGGGCCGGCCGGTCTGTCGTGGCCCAAGCTGGTTGAAGTTGGCTTGCCCAAGATTGGGCTGCTGGCTGTGCCCATCACGCGCCTGTATGACCGCGGATCGACGCTGCTGCCTTCTAGTATGCTTCACCAGCGCATCCCGGAGCCTTATGTGGTGCTCAATACCCTGGATGCGGAGCGGTTGAAGATTCCGGAGGGAGCAGCCGTGCAGCTACTGCCTGTGGATGGCGAGACGGTGTTTGGCGGGCGCGCTACAGCACGCCTGGATGCGGATGTTCCGGAGCGTGTGGTGCTGGTGCCACGCAGTTTTGGCCTGTCCATCTCCGGCCCGGTGGCTGTGTCGGTCCGGTTGGCGGAACGCGCCCTGGCTTAGGGAGTGAAAATCTTAAACTAGGAAATCGTTATGGATGCTGCGCTGATTGTTGAATGGATTATTAAAGCGATCGTTCTGATCCTGATTTGCCTGACCGGCTTTGCATACCTGACGCTGTACGAGCGCAAGGCATTGGCTCGCATCCAGGTGCGCATCGGACCCAACCGGGCCGGCCCGTTCGGCGTGCTGCAGCCTATCGCCGATGGGGTTAAGCTGATCTTTAAAGAAGAGCTGATACCAGCCAAAGCCGACCGGGTGATTTTCATCCTGGCGCCGATTGTTACTGTCGTACCGGCGTTGATCATCCTGGCGGTTCTGCCCTTTGGCCCTACGGTAAATATCTTTGGGCGGCCGGTCGACCTTTCGGTTGCCGGTGATATCAACGTGGGCATCCTGTACATCACGGCTATCGCCTCTATCTCGGTGTATGGCATTGTGCTGGCCGGCTGGTCATCAAACAACAAATACGCCACCATGGGCGGCGTACGCTCTACAGCACAGATGATCAGCTACGAGCTGGCACTCGGGCTGGGCTTTATTGGCCCTATCCTGCTGGCCGGGACGATGAGCATGAACAAGATTGTGGAGGCGCAAGAGGGGATGTGGTTTGTGGTTTACCAGCCGATTGGCGTGCTGGTGTTCCTGATTGCCACCCTGGCCGAAGTCAACCGGGCGCCTTTCGACATGCCGGAAGCCGAGCAGGAGCTGACCGCCGGCTACCACACCGAGTATTCCGGCTTGAAATTTGCCATGTTCTTCATGGCCGAGTATGTCAAAATGATCGCCGTGAGCGCCATTGCTGCTACGCTGTTCTTCGGCGGATATCGCGGCCCCTTTATCGATCAGCTGCCCTGGCTGGGGCCGATCTACCTGCTGCTCAAGGTAATGATCCTGCTGTTTGGCATGATCTGGGTGCGGGCCACCCTGCCTCGCCTGCGCTACGATCAGCTGATGGGTTTTGGCTGGAAATTCCTGCTGCCGGTGGCGCTTTTTAACGTTGTCCTGACGGCCTTACTTGTGATAATCTTCCCGGCGATCGGCGGATAAAGACTTTGGAGGTATCGAATGGCTGGAATGATTAAGGAGCTGCTGCGTGGGCTGGGGACCACGCTGCGCTCCGCAACTGAAAAACCGGTAACTATCCAATATCCCGAGGTGAAGCGCCCGGTGAGCGCCCGCTTTAAAGGGCGCCACAGGTTGATGCGCTACGATAATGGGATGGAGAAATGCATTGGCTGCTCGCTGTGTTCGGCGGCCTGCCCGGCGGATGCCATCTTTGTCGAGGCGGCAGAAAATACCGACGACGAGCGCTACTCTCCGGGAGAGCGCTATGCCCGGGTTTACGAGATCAATATGCTGCGCTGTATTTTCTGCGGCTATTGCGAGGATGCCTGCCCGACGGAAGCCATTGTGTTGGGCGACAATTACGAGCTGTCCTTCACCGACCGCCGCGCCTCGATCTATGACAAGGATATGCTGCTGGTACCTGTGGATGATAGCGGCAAGCTCACCCCGCAAAAGGTTGAGCCAGGCGTGTTTACACGCTCGATTCCCGTGATGCAAGACCCAACGGATTAAGGAGCGAAGATGATTTCAGACTTGCTGTTGTTTTTTATCCTGGCGCTGGTCGCGGTTGCCTCAGCCCTTGGGATGTTGTTCAGCAAGAATGCCATTTATTCCGCCTTGAATCTGATCCTGAACTTTGGCGCGGTTGCTGTCATGTACCTGATCTTGGGAGCGCCGTTTATTGCCCTGGCCCAGGTGACGGTGTATGCTGGGGCGATCATGGTATTGTTCCTGTTTGTGATTATGCTGCTAGGCGCCGAGCGTCTGCGGGTCGGTAGCTCGCTGCCTTATCAGCAGCCGGTGTCCATCGTCCTGGCTGTGATCCTGCTTGTGCTGGCGGTGTATGCCCTGCTGTTTCGCTCGCCGGCTTCCGAGATTGCCAGCACAGCGATGCCTGGTTTTGGCGACCCCGCAGTCCTGGCGGAGGTGCTGTATAACGAATACCTGCTGCCATTTGAAGTGACCTCGATCCTGCTGCTGGTCGCTATCATCGGCGCCATTGTGCTGACCCACAGGAAGCGTGAACCCCGCAGCTGACCCGCCTGGTATTGCGGCGCCGGCATGCGCAAGGAGAAGTGTGGATGGTCCCTGTTGAGTACTACCTTGGTTTATCGATCGTTTTATTCGTCATGGGCGCCCTCGGGGTGCTGATCCGGCGCAATGCTATCATTATTTTTATGTCGATCGAGCTGATGCTCAATGCAGCCAACCTGGCATTCGTGGCGTATGCCTACGAGTACCAGCAGATCAGCGGCCAGATCTTTGTGTTTTTTGTATGGCCGTCGCGGCTGCCGAGGTTGCGGTTGGGCTGGCTTTGATCGTGGCGATTTTCCACACCAAACAGAGCATTGACGTGGACGATATCAATCTCTTGAAAGGATAGCCATGTTCCTACTTGAAGAAGCTGTCTCGCAAGGACCTCAGTTCTTCTGGCTGGCGCCGTGGATTGTCGCCATCCCCGTCATTGGCTTGCTGTTCAATATCCTGTTTGGCGCCCGGCTGCCGGAAAAGGTTGTCGGCTGGGCAGCCAGCCTGGCATCTGGACTGGCTTTCGTGGTGGCCGTGCTGCTGGCGGTCTCACTGGCTTCCAACCACGAGGGGCAGGTTGTGCCCCTGGCAGAATGGATCCACATCGGCGACTTTACGGTACGCTGGGCCTTCCAGGTGGATACCTTGTCGGTAACCATGATGCTGGTGGTATCGGGGGTAGGCACTCTCATCCACATCTATTCCATCGGCTATATGCACGAAGACGTGCGCCATAACGGCGACCCCAAGCGCTTCCGCCGCTTCTTCGTTTATCTGAACCTGTTCATCGCGGCCATGATGATCCTGGTGAGCAGCGACAACTACCTGATGCTGTTCGTCGGCTGGGAAGGGGTGGGCCTGTGCTCGTACTTGCTGATCGGCTTCTGGTACGAGAAGGGTAAGGATGGGATCGGCAATGCCCTGGCAGCCAAAAAGGCCATGATCGCCAACCGGGTTGGCGACTTTGGCTTCCTGCTGGCCCTGTTTATCATGTTCTGGGGCTTTGGCTCGCTCGATTTTCACACCGTTTTTGAAAAAGCTCCCGAAGTTGCCGGGGCTTCTCCCTGGGTGATCGGCGCTATCACCCTGGCGTTTTTACTGGGTGTCACCGGCAAGTCGGCCCAGATCCCGCTGTACGTCTGGCTGCCGGATGCGATGGCCGGCCCGACCCCAGTCTCTGCCTTGATCCATGCCGCCACCATGGTCACCGCAGGCGTGTATCTGGTCACCCGTTCGGCCGCGCTGTACGACCTGGCGCCCGAGGCGCAGACGATCGTTGCTCTGGTGGGCGCCGTCACAGCTTTATTCGCCGCCACGATTGCCGTGGGGCAGTTTGATATCAAGAAAGTGCTGGCCTATTCGACGATCAGCCAGCTGGGCTTTATGGTGGCGGCGGTTGGGATGGGTGCCTACACCGCGGGGATGTTCCACTTGATTGACGCATGCTTTCTTCAAGGGCCTGCTCTTCCTGGCTTCCGGCTCGGTCATCCAGGGCGTGGAGCGCGGCCACCACCATGTGGAGCACGATCCGCACCTGAAGAAAACCATCAAAGGCCACGGTCACGATTTTGATCCGCAGGACATGCGCAACATGGGCGGCATGCGCCACACCATGAAAATGACCTTCTGGGTCTACCTGATCGGCTCCCTGGCCCTGGCAGGCATCTTCCCCTTTGCCGGCTTCTGGTCGAAAGATGAAATCCTGGCTGGATGCTTACCTGCACAACCAGACGGTCTTTATCTTACTGCTCCTGGCGGCCTTCCTGACGGCTTTTTACATGACTCGCCAGGTGCTGCTGGTCTTCTTTGGCAAGCCGCGCAGCGCAGCCGCCGAGCATGCCAAGGAAAGCCCCCCGGTGATGACAGTCCCGCTGATCATCCTGGCTGTCCTGTCGGTTTTTGGTGGCCTGCTCAACCTGCCGATGGTTCCATACCTTTGGCCACTGGCTCGAGCATACCCTGGAAGGCCTGGAAGCCCAGGAATTCAGCCTGCTGGTGGCAGCCACCGCTACCCTGGCTTCGCTGCTGGCCATCCTGCTGGGCTGGTGGTTGTACAGCCGCCGCTACAATCAGCAGCAAGAGCTGCCCGCCGCCAAGCGTCCCGATGATCCTCTGCGCCAGATCCTGGGGCCGGTGTTTACCGCCCTGAACAATAAATGGTGGGTCGACGAGCTGTACCAGCTGATCATCATTCGTCCCTATGCCTGGCTCTCACATTTCCTGGCGAGTAGGTCGACTGGCGCTTCTGGCACGATTGGTTCCACGAGAAAGTGATTGCCAATGGTTATACCGGCCTGTCTTATTTCCTGGCCGATAAATTTGACATGCGTGTGATCGACGGGACGGCCAATGGCCTGGCTACAGTCACCCAACAGTTTGCGGGTGGCTTGCGCCGCCTGCAAACCGGTTACGTGCGCAATTATGCCCTATCGATTTTCTTGGGGCTGGTGCTCATCATGGCGTATCTGTTCTTCCGCTAGTCCCCGGAGGCTTATTCGCATGCATTGTTATGCAGAATAAGGCAATGGGCATCTATCGAAATCGAGGATAGACATGGAATATTTGATCAATCCCCTTACCCTGGTCACCTTCTTCCCGCTGGTGGGCGTGCTGGTCCTCGCTCTTCTTGAAACCGGAGCAGAAAAACGCTGCCCGTTGGGTGGCCCTGATCACCTCGCTGGTCACATTTGGCCTCTCGCTGTGGATGCTGGCCCAGTTCAACCCGTCCAATCCGCAGCTGCAGATGGTGGTGAACCTGCCCTGGATCCAGGTGGCAGGCTGGAACATCCACTTCTACCTGGGAGTGGATGGGCTGAGCATCCTGCTGGTGCTGCTGACCACCTTCCTGACGCCGCATTCGATCCTGTCCACCTGGACGGCGGTAGAAGACCGGGTGAAGGATTTTATGATCTTCTTCCTGCTGCTGGAAGTAGGCATGCTGGGCGTGTTCCTGGCCCAGGACCTGTTCCTGTTCTACATCTTCTGGGAATTCACCCTGGTGCCGATGTATTTCCTGATCGGCATCTGGGGCGGTCAGCGCCGGATGTATGCTGCGATCAAGTTCTTCCTGTACACCATGGCCGGCTCGATCCTGATGCTGCTGGCGATCCTGTGGCTGGGGATCAACCAGGGCACTTTCTCAGCTGCCGGACCTGATGGCCAAAGGGGGCATCCCTGCTGAACATGCAGATCTGGCTGTTCCTGGCTTTTGCGGCGGCCTTTGCCATCAAGGTGCCGATGTGGCCGCTGCACTCCTGGCTGCCCGATGCGCACGTCGAAGCGCCTACCGCCGGCTCGGTCATCCTGGCGGGCGTCCTGCTGAAATGGGCACCTATGGCTTCTTGCGCTTCAACCTGGCGCTGTTCCCGCAGGCGGCGGTGCAGCTCGCCCCCTGGATAGCGGGCCTGGCGGTGATCGGCATCCTGTACGGGGCGATGGTTTCGTATGCCCAGAAGGATGTGAAGAAACTGGTGGCTTATTCCTCCGTCAGCCACCTGGGATTTGTGATGCTGGGCCTGTTTGCCCTGAATTCGCAGGGTATCCAGGGCGGCATCCTGCAGATGGTCAACCACGGCATCAGCACGGGAGCGTTGTTCTTGATTGTCGGCATGATCTACGAGCGCCGCCATACTCGCGAAATGGATGCCTTTGGCGGGCTGTGGAAGGTGATGCCGGTTTATGCCGTGCTGACCCTGATTGTGGCACTCTCTTCGATGGGCCTGCCGGGCCTGAACGGCTTCGTGGGCGAGTTCACCATCTTGCTGGGGGCCTGGGGCGCTGGTGCGCCAGGGGAAGCCCTGGGCTCGTACTGGTTTGCCGGCCTGGCTGCCCTGGGTGTCATCCTGGCGGCGGTCTACATCCTGTTCATGTTCCAGAAAATGTTCCTGGGCCCGGTAACCAAAGATGAGAACCGCTCGCTCAAAGATATCAACTGGCGCGAGATTGCCATCTTGATCCCGTTGATTGTCTTGATCTTCTGGATCGGCCTGTACCCGAAGCCCTTCTTCGACTTGATGGCCCCGGCGGTGGATAACCTGGTGGCTACCCTGCAGTCGGCTGCGGTTGCCGGGCTGCCGTGATGTGCGCACTGGTGGAGGCTGAGATTGAACCATCTGCACCTGGAAAAATGCGATGAACCTGAGTGACGCCGCTGAATCCCTCGAATGCGATCCTGCCCCTGGCAGTGCTGGTAGCCTGGGCCTGCGCCCTGCTGCTGGTTGATCTTTTCCTACCCAAAGAACGCAAAGGCTGGACTGCTTTGCTCTCGGCGGTTGGCCTGCTGATCAGCCTGGTGCTCACTCTGACCCGCCTGGATCAGTCCACAACAGCGTTTAATGGGATGGTCTCGGTAGACGGCTTTGCCAATTTCCTGTCCCTGCTGTTCCTGGCCAGTGGATTGGTAGCAATAGCCATCTCCTACGATTACATCAAGCGCATGGGGTTGGATCGGGGCGAGTACTACATCCTGCTGCTGTTTGCGGTATGCGGGATGATGCTGATGGGCATGGCCAGCGACCTGATTGTGGTCTTCCTGGCGCTGGAATTGCTGTCCATCCCTCTATACGTGCTGGCGGGTATTGCGACACCGCGCGCCGATTCGGAAGAATCGTCCTTGAAATACTTTCTGTTGGGCTCCTTCTCTACCGGGATCGTAGTTTACGGCATTGCCCTGGTCTTTGCGGCCACCGGCACGACTTCACTAACGGGCATTGTGGATGCGATCAACGCCGGCAGCGCCCTGGATGCGTTATTGCTGGTCGGTGCCGCGCTGCTGCTGATCGGCCTGGGCTTCAAGGTGGCGGTAGTGCCCTTCCACATGTGGACCCCCGATGTTTATCAAGGCGCGCCTACTTCGGTGGCCGCATTCATGGCGATTGGCGCCAAGGCGGCCGGGTTTGCTGCCCTGCTGCGGGTTTTTGTGATCGCTTTCCCCTCCCTGTCCGTCGATCTTGCTCCCATATTGTGGATTGTGTCGGCTCTGACGATGATCCTGGGGAACGTGGCGGCCATCGCCCAGCGCAATATCAAGCGCCTGCTGGCTTATTCGAGCATCGCTAACGCCGGCTACATCCTGATGGCGCTGGTGCCTTACGGCCAGCCGGGTATGGCGGACAAGGCGGTGGCTGCTGCGCTGTTCTACCTGCTGGCGTACGCCTTCACCAGCTTTACCGCCTGGTCGGTAGTTATCGCTCTGGAACAGGCCGAAGGCAAAGGCCTGCAGCTGGAGGATTATGCCGGCTTAAGCAAGCGTCATCCCGTATTGGCACTCACCATGGCGATAGCCATGTTCTCATTTACCGGCGTCCCGCCAACCCTGGGCTTCCTGGGTAAATTCAATGTCTTCAGTGTCACGCTGGAGGGCGGCTATGTCTGGCTGGCCATCATCGGCGTGCTGACCTCGCTGGTCTCCGCTTACTACTACCTGCGGGTGGTGGTCTACATGTACATGCGCGATGGCGAGCCGCAGGTCACCCGTGATCGCTGGCTGTACGTCGTCGCCAGCGCCAGCGCGATCGGCCTGGTGGTGCTGGGCATCTTCTCCCAGCCCTTGTTCACCTGGGTCTCACAGGCTTTGATGCGGTAGCGTATTGTTATTACGAAAAGCGGGCGGCTGCTCCAACATGGGAGCTGCCGCCCGAATTCGTTAACCAGGATTGGGATTTCTACTGGATCCGCAGCGAGTTCCAAATGGCCCATGCGTCCGTCGCCGGGCCGTTGGCGCGCACCCCGATGATGAACTGCACCGTATTGCCCACCAGCTTGGACAGGTCGATATCGATGGCCTTCTGCTGACCGGTGCAGGTCTTGCTCCACTCGCCCAGGGGCTTGATGGTGTTGTTGTCATAATAGTGTACGAAGAAGGTGACATCACCGGCGCCACAATTGCCGTCCTGATCGGCCATAAACGCCAGGCGGGCTTTTAAGTGGTTGCCCGCCTGCACCTTGTAGGGCGGGTAGATTCCGGCGACATAACCGTTATCCACCCGGCGCGGGTAGGTCAGCAGGATTTTGCCCGAAATTTGCCCATCCTCCAGCTCGACGCTCTGGACGATCTTGACCGTCCCGTTCGGGTCATCAATTGGCCCGTTGTAGGGCAGCGGCGTGCCGGCGTTAGTGCCCACACCGCTCATCCAGGTGGCGTTTTTAGCCTGCGCCAGGAAATCCACCGTGGTGGGCTGGGATGAGGCTACCTGGATCTGCACCCAGAATGGCTTATTCTGGGCTCCCATGCCGAATACCTGGCCGTTGGCGTTGCGCAGCTTCCAATCGCCCCGGTAAGTGCCGGCTGTATTTGGCGCAACCATGGGGATGGAAATGTCGATAGCGTTGCCGGGCACGACGGTGCCTGGCATGGGCAGGATATCCGGCGCGCCCATCTTATCGCCCCCGGCGAATACAATCGCATAAGACGTCGTCCAGGTGCAGGTGCCTACATTGCGTATGCGCCAGGTTTTGGTAAAGGCGGTGCCAGGGGCGAAGGTCGTATTGTCGGGTACGGTGACGTCCGAGCCAAACTTGGCATCATCGCACTGCGTAGGCGCCTGGGTAGAAGCGGGTGGCGTGCTGCTGGGAAGCTGGTTGGGTGGGAAGGTCGGCAGCAGCGTTGAGGATGGCGGGGTGAAGGTTGGCAGCGCGGTCGCAAACGCCGAGGTAGGCGTGCCTGGTCCGGCGGTAGCCGGCGGCTTGCTGATCTCGGTCAGCTGCGCGGCTACCGTCTCGGCTGCCTGGGTGGCGATCACATCCATTTCCGTCAGGGTGGGTGTGCCGCGCGGCAGATTGCAGGCGCTCAGCACAACCGCCAGCGCCAGCAGGATGAAGAGGGATTTGCTAATCGCTAACTTTCGATTATGAGACATTGAGAGTTACCTCCACGATTATTATAATGTAGGATACCCGGCAGAACCGTCCTCCTGGGGTAGGATTACGGTTGCTGTCGTTTCTTCCAGATTTGCATTCCCACCAATCCAATCGGGATCAGCAGGATGGGCAGCAACCCGCCGCCGCATAGCAGCGGGTTGCGCTGCTCGGGCTCGATAGGTGTGGCAGGTTCGACGGGCTGAGTAGGAGCACTGGTTGCGCTGGCAGGTAGCTGGGTTGACTGAGCTGCCCCGGTCGCCTCAGGCTGGGCGAGCGGGATGTCCAGCGGCGCTACCGGCCGGTCCTGCGGCACGACTTCATAAGCACTGCCCTCTGCGAAAGCAATTACCGACTGCCCCAGGGCGAAGGCAGCTGCCAGCTCGGGGTAGCGCTCTGCCAGGGCGAAGTAATCCTCCGACAGGAAGGCCACTTTGATCGTTTCCATTTGTTCAGGATCGTATGCGGTATCAATCCACTGCTTGCCGCTCAGCACGAAAGCGCGTGCCCCCACCTGGCGGACGCGCCCGGCCGCCTCGACGGATTGCTCGGCAGGTGCTTCCGCTCCTGCCAGCGAGGCCTGGTCGGCCGCTTTCTGCACCGCAGCCTGTCCGGAGACTGCTTCTGCAGGCATGGCCCTCAAAGCCTGGACCTGTTCCTCTACAATCCGATTCTGCTCGGCCGCTCCCAGGGGCATCGGCTCGGTCACCAGGTAGGAGGTGTAGGGGGTGACGATGCCGTAGCGGATGCTCAGGCGCACGATCTGGTCGATGGTCTCCTGGTCGGGCCCGCTCAGGCGGATCTGGTTGAGCAGGTAGCCGATCTTGCGGGTGGCCCACAGGCGCGGGATGGCGCTCTGCGGATCGCCGGTGGATAGCTCCAGGTCGCTTGAACTGCTGGTGAAGAGCTGCTCGGGAAAGACGAAGGTCTGGCGCTCGCCGTTGACCTGCCCGCTCAGGGTCACATCGGCTGTGCCGCCCTCGCGGTAGCGCCCCACCAGGATGATCTGCGAGCCGGCGAACAGGTCCGGCAGGGGCTCGGGGTACAGGTCGTAGACCGGTGATGCCGCCGAAATCCAGCTCCAGGTCGGTCAGCACCGGCGTGCTGATCTTGGCGTAGAACGCCGAGAGGATCTCGTCCAGCGGCTCTCCCGGGCAGGACGTAGGTGCTGGCGCCGTGGTGCTCCTGGGCCAGCGAGTCGAGCAGGAAGGTGTCGACGTCATAGCCCACGCCAAAGGCGAACAGGCGCAGGTTGTCGGGCGCTGACCGGCGGAAGTTATTCAGGATTTGCTGGCTGTCGACCACGCCTTCGGTGGGCAGGCCGTCGGTCAGGAAGATCAGGTAGGTGGGGCGCTCGCGGTCGGCCATGGCAGGCGGCTTCCAGCAGGGCGCGGTTGATATCGGTGCTGCCCTGGGCGCTCAGCCGGTCCACCCAGTCCAGCGCCTCGCTGGCCTCGTTCGGCCGGGCTGCAGGCCGGTCGGCATAGGTCTCCAGCCCGGTGCTGAAGGCGATCACGTTGAAGCGGTCTTCCGGGTTGAGATGGTGCAGGATGTAGCGCAGGGCTTCCTGGGCCTGGTGGAACTTCTCGCCCTCCATGCTGCCCGAGCGGTCGAGCACCAGCAGCACATCCTTGGGGATGGCCTGCGGCGCTGCGTCCGGGCTGGGCGCCAGCAGCAGCAGGAAGAAGCCATCCGGGTCGTCGGGTCGGCGGGATCGCGGTAGGTGAGCAGGTGAAAGGCTTCGTTCTCGCCCAGCGAGTAGTACAGGGCAAAATCGGTGTCCGGCAGCACGTCCTGGCTGCCTCGTAGCCGGCCAGTGACGTGGTTTGGGCTCTCCCGGCTCGACCGCCACCGGATGGCTGGGCGAGTAGACCGCGCGGATGGGCTGGCTGGACTGGATCTCGACGCTGACGCTGACGCTTTCCAGCGGCCAGGCGGAGAATTTCTCGGTGTTCAGCGGGTAGACGTAGCGCACCAGCCCGTTTTCGGCGGTCAGCGCCTGGGTGTATTCCAGCTCGATGCGCCGCTCGCCCTGCGGCGGGATGGGGAAGATGTGCGCCTGCACCGCGCCCTGCCCGGCATATTCCAGCAGGGCCGGGTCGCGCAGGCTGCGCACGATCTGCTCGTAGGTCTGGCGGGCCTGCTCGGCGTCCAGGATCTCGCCTTCCACCGGCTTGCCGTCCACCCACAGGGTGAAGGCGGTCACGGCCGCGTCCAGCGGCATGGGGAAGATGTAGGTGCCTTCCACCGCCCAGTCGTTGGGGTTGTAGAACACCTGGTCGACGTGCGTGACGGCGACCTGGTCCTCGATGGTGACGGTCGACGTGGTGGTAGCGGATGGCCAGCTGTACCATTGGGCTGGGCTCGGGGCAGGGGCCTGTGCAGGGGCAGCCCGGAATTGGCAGGCAGTCCTCGCCGCAGATCGGCGGCTCGGGGATGATGATGCCATCGGCCAGGGCAGTGGCCGGGAGGGCCAGGCTGCAGCAAAACTATCAGCAGGAGGAGAGCTTTGGCTTTCATTTTGGTCTCCGTAGAAGTCAGGTGCTAATGGCGATAAAGCGGCATGCCTGCGGCATACTGGGCATTAGACGAAGGATCAGATGTTAAAAGTTCCGATGGTATAATTTGCCCGGTGCGGGAAGGACCGCCGAAGAAAAGGAAATAGTTTTCAGGTTAATCAATATTATGCTAGATAAACTTGCAGGAATTGAAGAACGATACGATGAGCTCAACCGCCTGCTGATGGAAGTGGGCAACGACTACCAGCGCGCCGCCGAGCTGAACAGGAGCGCAGCGAGCTGGAGCCGCTGGTGGTGAAAGCGCGTGAATATCGCCAGGCGCTGGCGCAGCTGGATGAAGCCCGCGTGCTGCAGAGACTGCGAAGATGAAGAGATGCGCCTGCTGGCGGAAGCCGAGATTGCCGAGCTGGAGCCGCCAGGCGGACAGCTGGAAGCCGAGATCAAGAGCATGCTGGTGCCCAAAGACCCGCGCGACGAGCGCAACGTGATCGTGGAAATCCGCGCCGGCACCGGCGGCGACGAAGCCGCCCTGTTCGCCGCCGACCTGTTCCGCATGTACACCCGCTATGCCGAGCGCCGCAGCTGGCACGTGGAAGTGCTCTCCGCCAACGAGATCGGCATCGGCGGCTACAAAGAAATCATCTTTGATGGTCAAGGGCAAGGGCGCCTACTCGCGCTTGAAGTACGAGTCGGGCGTGCACCGGGTGCAGCGCGTCCCGGCCACCGAATCGTCCGGGCGCATCCACACCTCCACCGCCACCGTGGCGGTGCTGGCCGAGGTGGATGAAGTCGAGATTGACATCCCGGAAGCGATATCCGCATGGATGTCTACAAATCGGCCGGCGCGGGCGGGCAGAACGTGCAGAAGAACGCCACCGCCGTGCGCATCACCCACCTGCCCACCGGGATCGTGGTGCCTGCCAGGATGAGCGCTCGCAGCTGCAGAACCGCATGCGGGCGATGAGCATCCTGCGCGCCCGGCTGTACGAGATGGAAGAAGAAAAGCGCCGCAACGAGATGGATGAGACCCGCCGCTCGCAGGTGGGCAGCGGCGAGCGCTCCGAGAAGATCCGCACCTACAACTACCCGCAGTCGCGCGTCACCGACCACCGCATCAACGTTTCTTCCTACAACCTGCCGGTGGTCATGATGGGCGACATCGACGAGTTCATCGACGAGCTATCGACCCGCGATGAAACCGACCGCCTGGCGGCGGTGGGATTGGCGGAGGACGAATAACCGACCTTCCGGCTTCGGGCCAACCGGCGAGAGTAGATCCCAACCTGGCCGCGCTGACTAAACGGCTGCAGCCGGTCAGCGACACCGCCTCCCTGGATGCCCAGCTGCTGCTGGCGCACATCCTGGGCGTCCCGCGTACCTGGGTGCTGGCTCACCCGGAAGGTATTCTCTCTGCAGAACAGCTTTCTGACATGGAAGCAGGCGCCCGGCGCCTGGAGGCCGGCGAGCCGCTGCCTTACCTGCTGGGGCACTGGGAGTTTTTCGGCCTGGATTTCATCGTCACACCGGCGGTGCTCATCCCCCGCCCGGAGACCGAGCTGATGGTGGAGCAGGCCTTGCGCTGGCTGCAGGCCCGTTTTGGCACGCGAGATGTAAGCGCCTGCCGAGTTGTCGATGTGGGCTGCGGCTCGGGCTGCGTGGCGATTGCCCTGGCAGCCAATTTCCGCGGCTTGCCCCGCGCAACGTCGCGGGGCCTGCACGTGACCGCCGTCGACCTGTCCCCACAGGCGCTCGAAGTCGCCCGCCGCAATGTCGAGCGGCATGCGCTTGCCGGGCGTGTGACCCTAGTCCAGGCTGACATGCTGCCCCCACAACCCCCAGTGTTTGACCTGATCTGTGCGAACCTACCGTACATCCCCAGCGCAAAACTGGACGACCTGTCGGTTGCTCGCTGGGAGCCGCGCTCGGCGCTGGACGGCGGCCCGGACGGACTGGCGCTAATTCGCCGCCTGCTACAGCAGGCAGCCGAGCGCCTGGCTGAACGCAGCCCCGCGCCGGTCTTTGGCGCAGGCGGCGGCCTGCTGCTGCTGGAGATCGAATTGTCCCAGGGGATGGCAGTCGCATTGCTGGCCCGGCAGGCCTTTTCGCGCTGGGAAGAGCAGGGTGGGAATGTCCAGGTGGATGTGCTGCCGGACCTGGCCGGGCTGGACCGGTTAGTTAGGGTGGAAATCTCGCTGTAATCGGATTTAATGAACCTATAAGGTCAAATAACCCATAAATTGTAGTATCATCCGGGAACTTTGTTTCCAAGGAGAACTTACCATGCAAAAAATCAGCATCTTAGTGGTCGTGTTTGCACTGGCGCTGGGCGCTTGCTCGGGCGCAGCCGAAACTGCCACCCAGCCTGCCGAAGCCCCGGCCGCGACCACTGCCCCTGAGACACCCTCCGAAGCCCCCCAGGCGGCTCCTACTGAGGCGCCGACCGCGGCAGTCGAAGCCCCTACCGGCGGCCCCGTCACGTACAAGATTGTGCCCGGCGAGTCGTCGGTCACTTACGAAGTCGGCGAAACTTTCTTCAACCAGAATAACCGCTTCAATCTGGCAGTGGGTGTCACAAGCCAGGTCGCTGGGGAAATCCAGCTGGATGTCGCCAATCCGCAGGGCGCCCAGGTGGGACCGATCGCCATCGATATCAGCCTGTTCCAGTCCGACAGCGGCCGGCGTGACGAGCGCATCCGCCAGCAGTGGCTGGAATCGGCGACTTACCCGACGGCAACTTTCACCCCCACCAGCATCGATGGCCTGCCGGCCACCTACACCGAAGGCCAGCCGATCAGCTTCACCATGACTGGCGACCTGACCGTCAAGGAAACCACTAAACCGGTGACCTTTGAAGTCACCGCCATCCTGCAGGCGGGCGTGCTGACCGGGACCGCCACCACTACCATCCTGCTGAGTGATTTTGCCGTTGGTCCGATCGAAATCGCCGGCATGCTGGGCACTGAAGATGAGGCTAAGCTGACCCTGGCCTTCGTCGCCCGCCCCTAAGCCTTTGCCCACAGGGCGAAAAGCTGCGCAGTTTGGTATATAATCAATTGCGTGGCTGCTAAAACTTCCCTTCAAGATAAAACTATCCTGCTCGGAGTGACCGGGTCGATCGCCTGTTACAAGGCGGCCGACCTGGCCTCCCGTCTGACCCAGTCCGGGGCGCACGTCGATGTGCTCCTGACGGCTGCTGCGCTGCAGTTTGTCACCCCGCTGACTTTCCAATCTGTTACCGGGCGGCGTGCCTACAGTGATGCCGATCTGTGGGGCAGCGAAGCGCATGTGCTGCACATTGGTTTGGGTAAGCAGGCCGACCTGATGATGATCGCGCCGGCTTCGGCCAATACCCTGGCCAAGCTGGCCAACGGCATCGCCGACAACCTGCTGACCGTGACTGCCCTGGCGGCGCGCTGCCCGCTGCTCGTCGCTCCGGCGATGGACGGCGGTATGTACCAGCACCCTGCTACCCAGGCTAACCTGGAGACCCTGCGCCGGCGCGGTGTGCACATCGTTGGCCCGGCCATGGGCCATCTGGCTTCCGGTCTCAGCGGGATCGGGCGCATGGTCGAGCCATTGGAGCTGGTAGGGCATGCCCGGCAGGCGCTGGGGCGCGGCGGAGTCTTGTCCGGTCGCCGGCTGGTCGTTACTGCCGGCGGCACCCAGGAGCCGCTCGACCCGGTGCGCGCCATTACCAATCGTTCCTCCGGCAAGCAAGGCTTTGCCCTGGCCCAGGCGGCCATCGACCGCGGCGCCGAAGTGACCCTGATTGTAGGCGCCACATCGCTGGCGTCAGCCGATACGCCTGTTGGAGCACAGCGGGTGGACGTGCGCACTGCCCAGGAGATGCTGGAGGCCGTGCTGGCTGCGCTGCCCGGCGCGGATGGCCTGCTGATGGCTGCCGCGGTGGCCGATTTCCGGCCGGCTGCCCCCGCGGCGCATAAGATCAAGAAAGAAGCCGGTGCGCCGCAAATCCATCTGGAACCTACCCCGGATATCCTGGCGGCAGTCAGGGATTGGCGAAGGCCGGCTGGCGAAGCCCCGCCCGCTCTTGGCGGGGGCTGGCAGGGCTTTGTCCTGGGGTTTGCCGCCGAGTTGCGCGATCTGCTGGATAACGCCCGCCACAAGCTGCAAACCAAGCAGCTGGATATGATTGCCGCTAACGACATCAGCGCCGGCGATGCCGGTTTTGCCGTGGATGCCAACCGGGTGACCCTGCTCTACCCGGACGGCCGCAGCGAACCCCTGCCGCTGATGAGCAAGGCGGAGGTGGCTGCCGAAATCCTGGAGCGTGTGGCGGCCCGCTTGACCGGCGCCTCTCCCGGGGCAGCATGATCCGCCTGCGCCCGCCGGCGGTTGAGGATGCCGACCGCATGTTCCCGCTGGTTTACCACACCGAAGTGACCGACACCATCCAATGGGATGGCCCTGAACTCCCTGGAAGAGTACCGCCAGGGGATGGTAAAGCGCGTGCACCGGGTGCAAAGCGGTGAAAGCCACTCCTGGGTTATTGAAGCGCTGGACGCCTCTGGGAACTGGGCGCCTATCGGGATGTCCGATATTCGTCCTTACGAAGAACACATTCCGCGCCGACATCGGCCTGTTTGTCGGGCAGCCATACCAGGGTCAGGGCCATGGCAGCGCAACCATTCGCTGCCTGGTTGAATACGGTTTTGCCGTATCTTGGATTGGAGAAGATCGAAGCCTCTGTCTTCGTCGGCAACCAGGCCAGCCGCAGGATTTTTGAAAAGAGCGGCTTCCTGCTGGAAGGCACCATCCGGCGGGCGACTATCAAGCGCGGGCGCTACCTGGACGAGTGGCTGATGGGCATTACCCGCCAGGACTATGCATCCGCCAACCTCTGGATTGTGCATCTCTGCCGGCGGGCGGACTGGCTGGCGGCCCTTGACTCAGGTACTGACTATCGCACCGCTTCCCTGACCGGCGAAGGCTTCATCCATGCCTCGCGGCCGGAACAGGTTGCCGCTGTCGCGAGTGCATTTTACCGGGGACAGACCGACCTGGTGCTGCTGTGGATTGACCCAGACCGGCTGCAGGCCGAAATTCGCTGGGAGCCGGGCATCCCGCCGCAGCCGGGACTTGCTCCGGTAAACGAGCAGGTGTTTCCCCATGTCTACGGCCCGATCAACCTGGATGCAGTGCTCACCGTCACCGGGTTCGCTCCGCATGCTGATGGTGCCTTTCGGGAACGACCACTGCCCATCCACCGCTGAACGGTCCGAGATTGTCACTTGCCGGGGTGTCAATTCTTTGGTATGCTAATCTCATGCAGGATGTGCGGGTTTGTTCCGCATGAAGGAGAGTGATATGGCGTTGCGTGTTGGACAGTTTGCCCCCGATTTTTGCCTGGAAAGTCACGACAAAAAGCTGATCCGCCTGAGTGATTACCGCGGCCGACGCAAGGTAGTCCTGGCATTCTTTCCCCTGGCCTGGACACCGACCTGAACGGCCCAGATCCCGTCGTACCAGGTTGCCTTAGATCGGTTCGATGGGGTCCAGACCCAGGTGCTGGGTCTCAGCGTTGACAGTGTGCCGTGCTTGACAGCCTGGGCCGATAGCCTGGGCGGGATTACCTACCCGCTGTTGAGTGACTTTTTCCCTCACGGGGCGATCGCCCAGCGCTACGGCGTGCTGCGTGCGGAAGGCTATTCGGAGCGGGCGATTTTTGTGGTCGACAAGCAGGGGCTGATCCGCTACGTGGATGTGCATCCCATCGACGACCAGCCCGATAACGAAGTGCTCTTCCGCGTGCTGGCCGAAATTGAGCCGCGTGCCGCGGCTGCGGTATCCGCCCAGCCTGCTGCCCAGCCGGCCCCACCGTCCCGCCCCCAGGCGGATGTCGTGCTGTACTGCACGCCCTGGTGCCCGGACTGCCGCCGTGTGCGGAATTTCCTGCGCGAGCACCAGGTTGATTTTGTCGAAATCGATATCACCCGCGACCGCAGCGCTGCCCAACAGGTGCGCGGCTGGGCCAATGGCGCTGAAACCACTCCGACCATCGATGTGCGCGAGACCATCATTGTTGGCTACGATAAATTAAAGTTGGCAAAATTGTTGGGACTTGAGGAGGTATTTTGAAATGTCGAAACCTGTTGTAGGATTTGCCTGGTTCTTGATTCTTGCGGCCCTGGTTTTTGCCGCTTTTGGAACGGCCTATGCCGACGCTGGAGGTCCTACCCCGACTTCCCCGCCAACTCCCGTGCCTCCCACACAGACCCTGCCTTTTCCCACTGCCACCGCCACATGGAACCCATATCCGTATCCAATTCAGGATCTATCTTCCGGTGAGCAGCCTCTCACTGAGCAGCAGAGTCAAGATGCGGCGGCTGCGACTGCCTTTGTGGTCACCATGGAAGCCGATATGACCTTCTCGTCGGGCTCACAGCCGCAATCGCAGGCCTCCCAGGAAGATGGCGGCTTCCCGCTCTGGCCGGTCATCCTGGTGCTTGGCCTGGGCCTGGTGCTGGTGCTTGGCATCGTCGGGTACTTCGTCCTGGTACGCCGCTAAAGCACAACGATCTGCCTGATACACAGGGCACAACAGCCGGGAAAATGGCGGCTGTTGTGCCCTGATCGTTAACATGCGCCCGGTATCGGGGGCTGGTTAGGTTAAATTGCCTCTTGCCAGGCGGCAGTTTCTTCTGTATAGTAATATCAGGTGATTAGACTGAACAAATTTACCGGGAGGTAGTGGGAAATCTAAAACACATCTACCAGCATTTGCCTTGTTTTTCGATATTGGGGAGGACATGACCATGAAGATTTCTTGCTTACGCACTGTTAAGAGTTCCGCCGCGCGCACCCTTGCGCTGGCGTTAATCCTGGCGCTGTTCCTGGCCGGCTGCGGCAATAGGGAAAGCGCTGAAACTCCTACGCTCGTCCCGGTTATAGACACGCCGCAACCCAGCGCTACGCCTGTGCCAACCGATACCCCGCAGCCCACCAGCACGGAGACACCGCTGCCCACCGACACCCCCACCGAAGTGCCCACCGATACGCCAACTCCAACTCCCGACGTGGCCGCCACCGAGCAAGCTCTGGCCACCCAGCAGGCGGAAGCGCTGATTGCGGATAAGATTGCCCCGGAGCTGGAAAAGCTGGGCCTTTCCGTTGATGACGGCTACCTGGCCTGGTCCAGCACAGCACCCGAAGCCGTCCGGGTGTTCGACTACAACACCTCCATCTACTCCGAGATTGGGGACGGCTAAGCCTGGGAGATTTTGTGCTCTTCACCGACACTGCCTGGGAATCCACCGAGGGACTGGTCACCTGCGGCATCATCTTTCGAGCCGAACCGGAGATCACTCAAGGGGATTATTATCTCTTTCAGGCGCTGCGGCTGTCAGGCTTCCCCGGTTGGGATATCGAGCTGTGGGATGGCAACAACTTTGTCAAGAATGTTACCGACCGGGTGCAGTCTAACCGCATCATCGACCAGGGAAACGGTGCCACGAATTCCTACATCCTGGTTGTGCAGGGCGATAAAATGACGGCTTATGCTAATGGGACACGGCTGCGCTCGCAGTATGACAAGCGCCGCGCTGATGGCCAACTCGCATTTTATGCCTGGCAAAATTCCGGCGAAAGCACCTGCACATTCAGCAATGGCTGGATCTGGGCGTTGAAATAGATGCCAGCTGCAGCGGTACCCCTGCCGCGGCGGCATTGAGCCACTGGGTTAAGACGGCCTCGCTCAGGCCCAGCGGTTGGTGAGTGATCGAGGAGGCCGCCCGCAGCAGCAGGGTGCGGTAGCGTGGCACGTCCACCCCCTGCAAGTTGGGCGGCTCGGGCAGATCCCAGGCGTGCACGCCCGGCTGGCCGCGCATGTAGATAAAGCGCACCAGCTGGCCCGGCCCCAGAGGTTTACCTGCTCGTGCCAGCTGGGCGGCTGCCCGGGCGGCCGGTGAAGGGCTGCGGTATTTTTCCAGCTCCCGGCTGAGCTTTTGGCTGACCAGCAGCGCCTCCGCCGGCAGGCGCTGAAGCCGCAAATCCTGCAGCCGGCGGCGCAGCAGCTGCAGCACCTGCGGCAGGCAGCCGGGCAGATCCTCGGCCTCCCCTGCCTGCGCCAGCAGCTCCAGAATGGCCAGCTGGGTCTCGGCGATAAAGGGCGGCGTATCCCGACGGCGGGCCTCGATGCCGCGCATCTTCAGCGAGCCGTCCTGGAAGACGCCGAAATAGCGGTTGGGGACCGGCACCCGCTCGTCTACCCGCGACGGCAGGAAAGCCACCCAGCGGTAAATCCCTTCCAGCGAGATGGGCAGGTTGGTGCGCCGGGAGATTTCTTCCAGCAGAGGCTGCACCCCGCTTACCCCGCCAAGCGATTGCGGGGTCCAGTGGGGTCCGGCTTCGGCAGCTTTTGCCCCGTTTGCCGGGTTGGCCTGGAGCCGTGTCGGGATGCCGGCTCTCTGCGCCTCGCTCCACAAGCCGCCTGGCTGGAGCGACAGGCTCGGGTGGGACGATCCGCCCGGCCGGCACACCCACAGCCCATCCACGTACATGTGCAGCACCTCGTAGCCCATGTCTTCGGCGGCTTCCTTGGCGCGCAGCAGCGCCTCGCGCCCGTAGGCGGTCACCGCCTCGTGGGCCTCGATGCGCCCAAAGCGGGCATTCTTGTAGCCCAGGTAGCCGAAGCAGGTCACCAGCAGCCACTTGTGCGCCGAGGCGCGCGCCTTGTACTGCCTGGCGGCGCGGGTCCCAGGCGGGCAGCTCCAGCAGCTCCGCTTGAGGGCGATGCGCTTGTCCAGCAGCGGCTCCAGGGTCCGCGGCACCAGGCCCATCTCCTGCCGGTCGATCCACAGGTTGAGGGCCGGCACCCGCTCGGCGTGCGGCCTTTCCGGCCCCACCGTCTCGGGCGAGATATTGAAGCGTCGCCATGATGCTCGGGTACATCGAGATGAAGTCGATCTCGGCCACGTCGCGGTGCAGGCCGAGGATCGGCTGGTAGACCAGCCCGCCCTGGTCGGCGTGGATCAGGTCGAGGCCGATTTCAGGGCGTTCGGCCTGCTGCTTGTGCCAGGGCACCAGCACCCCGCTGCGCAGGGCGGTGACGATCTGCATGGCCGAGATGCCGCTGCCGGGCGACAGGCGCGCCGAGGTCTGCACCGGCAGCGCCGGTGACGCGCGCCATCTCCAGCACCCCTTCCAGCCCGTAATCGTGGAACAGCATGGCGTTGTACAGGTCGATATGCCAGCGCCCAAAGAGGTGCACCTGCTGGCCGCGGTAGATCACCTGCCCGTAGGAAAAATAGGTGAACTCGCGCTTGCGGGTGACCTCGCGGCGCGGGTCGCGGTTGAGCGGCAGGGGCATGTGGTGCGCCTCGGACAGCTCGAGCAGCAGCGGCAGCAGCCAGGTATCGCCCCAGGCGGTCAGCAGCAGGTCGGGGTCGTGCCGGCGCAGGATGGCGGCCAGGTTGACCAGCAGGGGGCGGTGATCGGAGCCTGCCTGGCTGGCGGGATTTCCCGACTCATCCAGCGCCAGCGGCAGGCGGTAGGTCTGAGGCCTGAGCCCGCCGCTGGCCATGGCCTGGAAGTGCAGGCGCAGGAAGCGCGGCGGCGCATGCCGCGGGTCGCATTCCGGCTCGATGCTCAGGATGCGCAGCGGGGCGGGCGGCGGGTCCAGCTCCCAGGGCGAGTCCAGCGTCTCGATGGCCTGGATGTTCTGCTCATCATCTACCGTGACCCGGCAGTGTGCCAGCGGGAAGGTGCCGTAGGCCGCCGCGTGCCGCAGGGGCAGCGGCAGATCGGCATCGTAGAAGGTCAGGTCGGGGAACTCGCGGCTGACCTGCTCGAACAGCCCCGGCTGGTCGGCGGGCTGCGCCACTTCGACGCCAGCACCGGGATGGGCTCCGGCAGGAACAGGTCGCGGCGGGCGTCGCGGCTCAGCTTGAGCGGGACGGGCTGGCGGCGCAGGCGCAGCCACAGCTGGCGCAGGCGGCGCAGCGCCGTCGACGCCGCTTCTGCGTCGACAGGGCTCGGCTGCGGGCCGGCGGCGTAAAAGGTCACCGGGAAGGCCTGCTGCAGGCGGTGGCGCTGTCCGTCTTCGCCCAGCAGCCACAGCGCCAATCCGCCCTGTTGCGGGTCGGCGTACAGATCCAGCAGCCAGCCGGTCAGCTCAGCAATGGCAGGTTCACCCCGCACCTTTAGTGCGGGGCCTCCTCCAGCAGGCGGCGCAGCTGCATCACTTGCTTGTGCTCTTCCAGCAGCATGGCCAGCAGGAAGATCTCGAACGGCAGGGCGTGCGAAGCATAGGCAGCCGCGGCCAGGTGCTGGCGGGCGGCGGCGAACAGGTCGTCCAGCGCCAGCTGGTCGCTGCGCCGCAGGGCGCGCCGGAAGCGGGTGAAGGCTTCCTGCTCCTGCAGAAATGCCTGGGTGACGGAAGGTAGCGTGCGTCCCATAGTGGCCTGCTCTCTCTAGAACAAACCGGGCTGCAGCTCCACCCCTAAGCAGCCTCTCCTGCACCGGCACCGGCGGCGCTTCAAAGCGCCACACCTGGTCGGCGGCTGCCTCCAGCCGTTCCAGGAATTCCGCCTGGCGCATCCAGCCCCGGGCTGATGGTGGGCGGGGGCGGCGAGCTGATCAGCACCGTGGCGATGCTGCTCAGGCGCCGCAGCTGGCCCAGGCTGTGCTCCAGCAGGCGCAGGCGCTCCATCTTCGGGGCGTTCTCGTCGTAAAAGGTCGCCAGCAGGTCCAGCACCACCAGCGGCTCGTTGTTGGTCGAGCTGTGGATCAGCATGGCCAGCATCTGGTAGCAGGTGAAGGCGCGCTGCACCCGGATGCGCTCCAGGGCGGCGTACAGCTCACTGGTTTGGCGGCGCAGCAGCCGGGCGATGCCGCGCGCATCGAAGCAGTTGCCGCCATCCACCACGCGCACCCCGCTGCCCGGCGGGCACAGCGAGTGGCTCAGCGCAATGCGCGGCGATCATGGCGCTGTTCATCTGGCGTCCCAGGGAGCGCGGCGCAATCAGCAGGTGCATCCGGCCGGGCGAAAGTTGCAGGGCGGTCTCGTTGTTCAGCATGCCCCCAGCATAGCGGATGCCGTAAGGCTGCGCAATTGTCCGCCGGACGATTTGTTGGGGGAAAACGGGGCTAGTCGGAGGATGAGCCAGGGGTGGGGGAGGGCGGGGCCAAACTGTCAGGCAGCGGGGGGTTGGCCTTCATCACCGATCTGTTCGCTCGGGTTTATCCAGATCAAATTCCGGTTGCTCACCAGGTCGGGGTCGGCTACCGTGAGCGAAACCATCATCACTATTCCGGCATATATCAGGAGGATAATGCAGTTATCCCAGGCGTGGCGGCTGTCATTGATTTCAGGTAAGTTTGTAGATTTCAATTGGGCCATAGATCGGGTTATCAAATTGTGCGAGTAGTTTTCCGTGTTTCGTGAGAATTCTCTCTAGATCACGTTGAGGTAGCTCCAATTCCTTTCGGTATGAAGAAGCTGCTTCATGCTCGCCTATAATGTAGGTTCTTACCTGACGATCTATGATAGAATATATCGGGGGATAATTCTCGAAAGGCGTCTTCTAAATTACTCCCATCTTTGTAGCGCTGATAAAAAATAAGTTCTTCCCATGATAGATATGGATTTACATATAACCCTAGCCAATACAATTGATCGCCCATGATCTTCTCATCCGGTTTGACAATCTCGTTAATTTGGTTTTGTACTAATTGATATTGCTTCCAGGAATTCACTCGAGTGTCTCGCAAATTTAACAACAATGTAAAAATGATAAATACCCCTGTTTAATACCCTTCAGCAAGAACTCGGCTTTAGTGCGTTTCCAGGGCTCATAAAGCAACTTGAAAATATACCAGGCGATTGCGATATCTAAAGCCGGAGTGAATAAAATTGCATAATAGAAGATTTTATTCCTGACCAGAAGCACAACCCCGAGTAAAAGCATTGCATTAATGATAAGTAGGAGAAAGGACCTCCTGTCTTGGAAAATTATGTAGAAAAATGCTAACGCAATGAGAGGGAAAGTAAAGGGATAACAAACAGCAAATATCGTCAGGATGTCGATGAATGATGAAAAAATAATTTTGGGGTCTAGCGTGAAAATTGGTGGGTTATTTGTTGGGACAAAGACAACTTTATTCAATTGCAAAAAAGATTGTGGATTCGGAGCTATATGTAGAAAATAATAAAAAACAATACCGATAAAAACACCTGATGTAAATCCCCAAAAATCAGGCATCTTGTAAAACTTCCCCCTGTACTTATAGATAAATACCATTCCGATTACTGGAATATAGATTGCACTGTTGGCATGAATTTCAAAAGCGATGCCACAAGCCAGCCCTGCCAATAATGCCAACCAATAGTTAACGCGCTTGTTGTAAAGTGTTATCGCAATTGCTGAAAACCCAAAAGTGGCAGCTAGTATATCTACACGGCCTAAGTGTGCAGAAATAAAAAAAGGCCTTGAGATGATTGTTACAAGAACACTGATAAGCCCCAGGACATTTCCCCCGAAATAGTTGCCAATCAGATAAATCACACCAAGCAAAATGATTCCAGATATTATCGAGATTATCCTTAGACCAAGTAAGGTGGGAGAGTTGAAAAGCCGAATTCCTAAGGATTAAATCACAGTTGGAGTCCAGGGGAGAAATGTCGAATAACCTTCAATTCGATCGATTACACCGGCATCCAGAGGACCAAACGCTCTCCCATCCTGGATATATCCCCATGCCCGGCTGGCTAACCATGCTTCATCCGCAAATGGAGATGGATAACTTAACAAGGTTGAAACATGAATCATGAGGGCCAACCCAATGGAAATCAGTAAGACCGGCTTTATTAGTTTCTTCATAACTGGTTAGCTTTCACGCCATCCACAAGACTGGATTTCTTCAGCTTATGTTTAAACGAAGTTTCCGCATGCCCACTGAATCTTGCATCGAAACGCGTGCATAATTCTCCTGGTATGCTAATTGCCGCCCTTCTCAAGAAGTAGAAATTGATTATAGCAAGAAACCAGCGAAGATATAATCTGGATTTCCTAATGAGAAACTTGGTGCTACCCCAGCTTGATTTATCTGCCGGATTGGCTTTTGCTGTGCTTTTGCTCGCTATCTGGCCTCATTTCCCCCTTGACAAATCATTCCATCCCTGATATTATTTCAATATCAAACGATTTGATGTAAAAACACTATGCCTACTCATTATTCCGGTACACCCCAAGAAACCCTGGCGCTCAACACCTTCATCAAGCTGACGCGCTCGGTCAACTCGCTGATGAGCCGCCTCAGCCAGCGCGGCGCCATTGGCGAGCTGACCGTCAGCCAGTTCGGTGTGCTGGAGGCGCTGCACCACCTGGGGCCGATGTGCCAGAACGAGCTGGCCACCAAGATCCTTAGAAGCAGCGGCAACATGACCCTGGTGATCGACAACCTGGAAAAGAATCACCTGGTATCTCGCCAGCGCAACCTGGATGACCGCCGCATGATCACCATCCACCTCACGGAGGACGGTGAGCAGCTCATCCAGCAGGTGCTGCCGGCGCAGGTAGCTGCCATTACCGCAGAGATGAGCGCCCTCACCCCTGAGGAGCAGCAAACTCTTGGCGATCTGTGTCGCAAGCTCGGCAATAAGGATTCGGCCGCTTTCTGAGTAGCTGTGTTTTTTTACTCAAATAGTTCAACATTAAACTATCACACATAAAGGAGATTTAGTCATGTCTTGGAAATTAGATACCGCCCATTCAGAAATATTGTTCTCCGCCCGCCATATGATGATCTCGAAGGTACGCGGCCAGTTCGAAAAGTTCGAAGTCGAGGCCGAGCTCGACCTGGAGCACCCCGAGAACACCTCCATCGTCGCCCGCATCGCCGCCGACAGCATCAACACCCGCGACGCGCAGCGCGACGGGCACCTGAAATCCCCCGATTTCTTGAATGCTGCCGAGTACCCCTACCTGACCTTCAAAAGCACGCAAGTCGAGTTGCTGGATGAAGAACATGCCCGCCTGACCGGTGACCTCACCATCCAGGGTGTTACTCGCCCGGTGGCAATGGAAGTGGAATTTACCGGCAGCGCCAAGAGCCCCTGGGGTACTACCAGCTATGGTTTCGGCGCCGCCACCACCCTCAGCCGCAAAGACTGGGGTCTCACCTGGAATGTGGCTTTGGAAACCGGCGGCTGGCTGGTCAGCGACCAGATTGAGATCAGCATCCAGATCGAGCTGGTCAAGCAGGAAGAAGCGGTTGCAATGCCTGCCTGATCAGGTCATAAGCCGCCATGCTGCAAAAATAAACTGCCTCCCCGGCAGTTTATTTTGTTTTGGCAGGCTCACTCAAACGCGCTGAAATCCCACTCCGCCAGGGCCAGGCGCAGGTCGGTGCGGCGCTGCAGGCCGAACTTGCGCAGCACATTGCTGACGTGGGTTTTGACGGTCGATTGGCTGATGTTCAGGCGGGCGGCGATCTGGGCGTTGCTGTAGTTCAGGCACACCAGCGCCGCCACCTGCTGCTCGCGTGGCGAGAGCAGCCCCCAGCACTGCAGGTTGGCCTCGGCTGCGTGGCGCTGCTGCAGGGCAAGCGACAGCAAATCAGACGCTACCGCTTTCGTGGTGCGCTGCTCGCGTTCGGCCAGGTCTTGTAAGCTTTCAATCAGCGGCAAGTCGAGTTGGAGAACCTGGCGATCCAGGGCACGTTGCAGTCGTCGCCAAATAAACATGTACCTGCCTGCTGTAAGGATCGTCTTCAACCACAGTATAACAGAAAATATGTTCTATTTAATATGAGAAATCGGGTATGTGTTGAAATAAGGATACAATTGCCGGCATGGACCTAGCTGCATTCCGGGCGCTGCTGACCCCTGCCGGGCAGGAAGTCCTGCAGGCGGCCGAGGCGCTCTCTCCGCGTGAGGTGGATTTCCTGTCCCACCTGACCGCCCTCAGCCGGCGCTTCCCGCTCGAGCTCAGCCGGGCGGCGCTGGAGATCGCCATCCTGCGGCGCGAGGCGGCGGCCAAGTTTCCCTTTGCCGAGCATGCTGTATCTCACCCGCCCGGCGCTGGAGCAGGCCACCTCCTACCCCGTCTCCAGCTACCGGGCCGGGCGCCTTTCCGGCTTCCCGCACATCCTGGACCTGGGCTGCTCGGTGGGCGGCGATACGCTGGCCCTGGCCGGCATCGATCTTGCGCGGATTAGCGCGTGACCGGCGTCGACCTGGACCCGCTGCGCCTGGCGATGGCCCAGGCCAACCTGCAGGCCCTGGGGTTGGCAGCGCATGCCGCCCTGGTCCAGGCCGACCTGCGCCAGGTGCTTTACCCTTTCGCTCTCGTTCGGACCAGACGGCCATCTTTTTCGACCCCGCCCGCCGTGAATCCGTCAGGCTCGGGCCGCGCGGGCCTTCTCCGTGCGTCACTACCAGCCTCCGCTGGAGAGCGTGCTGGACTGGCTGCCGGATTGTCCTGCGATTGCGGTCAAGATTTCGCCGGGCGTCGACCTGGCGGAGCTGGGCCCCTTGCTGCGCGGCCCGCAGGCACGCCCGAGGTGGAGTTTATCTCGCTGGCTGGGGAATTGAAGGAAGCCGTGCTGTGGTTCGGGCCGCTGGCCTCTGCCGAGCGCCGGGCCACCCTGCTGGAGCGCAGCGCAGCGCCTGCGCCTGCCTCGAGAACGGCGCGCGGCTCCCTCTGGGCGGCATACCCTGTCCGGCCTCCGGACGATGCCCTCGGGGCTGAGGCGCTGCCGCTGGCCGAGCCGCAGGCTTATTTGTACGAGCCGGACCCGGCAGTGCTGCGTGCCGGGTTGGTCGGGCTGCTGGGCCGGCAGCTCGGCGCAGCTCAGCTCGACCCCGATATCGCCTACCTGACCGGCGGCAGCCTGCAGACCACGCCCTTCGCCCGCCACTGGGCGGTGGAAGCCTGGTTCCCCTTCTCCCTCAAGCGCCTGCGCCAGGCCCTGCGTGAGCGCCAGGTCGGCCGGGTGACGGTCAAGAAGCGCGGCTCGCCCCTCGAACCGCAGCAGCTCATCCGCGATTTACGCCTGCAGGGCAGCGCAGAGCGGGTGATCTTCCTCACCCACCTTCAAGGCCGCCCGATTGTGATATTGGCTTATCCGTAATGATATCTTGCCTGCAGGAAATCGATCCGTTCATCCCGCACCAGGTAAATGATGCGGTGTTCCTGGCTCAACCTTCTCGACCAGGCCCCCGGTGTTAAATATTTCAGAGGTTCCGGCTTCCCGATGCCTGCGAAGGGATCCCGCAGGATGGCTTCGATCAGATCGAATGCCCGGATTGCCATCTTGCGATCGGTTTCTACCCAGTAGCGTAAATCTTCAATGAATTCCGGTTGGAATACCGCGACGCGCTCTTTTCTACTCAAGCTCTACCTCACGGCGCAAAGCTTCGATAGTTGATGGCTCATTTTTGTTTTCTAATGCCCGGCTTAGCGCCGAAAGCAGGCGCCCGGCATTGGCAGGTGAGCGCAGCAGGTATGCGGTTTCCAACAGGCTTTCCAGCTCGGATGCGGCGATCATCGCCACCTCTTCTTCGCCGCGGCGCTGGATGATCACGATATTGCGGTTGTGGGTCACCTCATCGAGCAGTTTTGCCAGCCCATCGCGGGCCTGGGTATAAGTCGTTTGAATGGTCATAGCGCCTCCAGTCTGTACAGGAATACTGTACAGTAAAGAAGCGGATTTGTCAAGCGCCGAAAAAGTCAGCGGTCGTCGGTCATCCGTCTTCCGTCGTCGAGCGAAGCCCTGCGCATCGTCGCGGGGTCATCCGTCGTCCCTAAACACCGGCAAATGCCCCAGCGCGTGGATCTCGCGCCACATCTCCTGATTCCCCTCGGTAAACACCCCCGCCTCGCCCACTACGGTACTCCCCGCCGACTCCATCATCCGGCGCATCCCGTTGAGCGTCGATCCTGTGCTGATCACATCATCCAGCAGCAGCACGCGCCTGCCTCGCAGCAGGTCGTGGTCTTTCTCGTCCAGGTACAGCATCTGCGGCTGCCCGGTGGTGATGGAGACGGTCTCGACCGACAGCGCCACGCCCATGTACAGCTTGTAGATCTTGCGCAGCACCACGTAAGGCCGGCACGCCTCCACCGAGAGGGCATGCGCCAGCGGGATGCTCTTGGCTTCGGCCGTCACCAGCACATCGTAGTCGATCCCGGCCAGCTTTTGGGCCAGGGCTTTGGCGCAGGCCTGCACCAGCTCGGTATCGCCCAGGATATTGAGCACGGCGATGCGCACGCCGGGCGCAACTTCAAATAACGGCAGCTCCCGGCGCAAGCCGGCGATTTCAACGGGGTAGATTTCACGGGCAGTGGTCATAAGCAGGTTCCTTATCTCAAAACTTGTGGGCGGCTAAAGTTTATCACGATTTCTGCTATAATTTTTGTATGGACACTGTGGAACCTGCAGTCACTGCTACGCCTTTGCTCTGCCCGCAGTGCGGCGGCGAGCTGCACCCCGACGAAGGCCAGATCTTCCTCGACTGCCCCTACTGCGGCTCAACGGTCTTCGTCGATAAGTCGCGCGTCATCTTTCACTGGTACCTGGCCCCCACCCTGGACGAAGCCAAGGCCGGCGGCGCCCTGCGGCGCTGGATGGCGAGCAACGAAACGGTCAAAGACCTGGATAAAAAATCGACCGTCATCCAGGTTACTTTTGAATATTTTCCGGTGTGGTATCTCAAGCGTCGCAGCCCGACGGGTCGGAGCAGACCTTCATCGAGCTGGCTGCCGCCAGCTCGGTCAGCGAGCTGCGCCGCATGCGCCTGACTGCCGGCGACCTGCGCAAGTACGACTCGCAGCTGGACTCGCAGTCCCAGACGCCCACCGTTCCCCTGCAGACTGCCCTGGGGTGGCTGGCAGCGGCGCTCGTCACAGGCAGGCGAGCTCGTCGAACAGTTCCTGGTGCACATCCCCTTGTTCACTTTCAAATACCAGTTCAAGAACCAGCTCTACACGGCCATTGTCGAAGCCGGCTCGGGGGTGGTGTTTGCCAATATTTTTCCCGCCAAGGCCGAGACTCCCTACCAGGCCATCGGCTGCACCACGGCGCTGGTGTTCCTGGTGCTGGCCTTCGTTCCCCTGGTGGGAGCCTATCATGGGTGGTACCAGCGGCACCGGGCTGGGCTTGCTGGGCTGCATCGGAGTGGGACTTATCGTAGGGCCGATCCTGTTTGGGCTGGCGGCCTGGGTGGCGGCAAAAGTATGAGCGAAGCAGAAATCCACCCACGGACTGAACTGCCCCAACTGCGGCGGTATGGTGCCCATCCCTGAAGGGCAGGTGATCGTACGCTGCCCGTACTGCGACCTGCGCTCCTTCGTGCGCGGCGAGCGCGGCCTGCGGCGCTACCAGGTGCCGCAGCGCCTGGAGCGTGATCCGGCTATCAATGTGATGCGCAAGTTTTTCAGCAGCAGCGTGGCCATCGCCCGCAACCTGACTCGCGAAGCCCAGCTGGACGAGGCTTTCCTGGTGTATCTGCCTTTGTGGACGGTATGGGGGCGCATGGCGGCCTGGGCTTTTGGCGAGGTGCGTGTGGGCAGCGGCGACAAGGCGCGCTACGAGCCACGCGAGGTGCGCCTGGTACAGGAGATGACCTGGAACGGGGCTGCCGCCGACGTGGGCGAGTTTGGCGTCAACCAGGTTCCCCTAAACAATCAGGAGATGGAGCCCTTCGATGCCGAAGCGCTGCACCGCCAGGGGATGGTCTTTGAGCCGGTCTCCTCCTTTCCCGAAGCGCTGAAAACCGCCGAATCCGTGTTCGAGACCGACGTCAGGAACCGCGTCAACCTTGACCGCATCTCCCAGCTGTTCCTGCGCCTGTTCCGCCACCGCACCGGGTTGGTCTACTACCCGCTGTGGGTGCTGCGCTACCTGTATCGCGGTCGCGCCTTCCAGGTGACGATCGACGGCTACAATGGTAAGATCCTGTACGGCAAAGCGCCGGGGAACACCATTTACCGCGCCGGTCGGCTGGTGGTGGGCATGGCGGTGGGCGCCTTCCTGGCGATCGATGCCACCTCCGCTGTGCTCTACACCCTGGGCGATAGTGATGACGGCACTGGTATCCTGCTCCTGGTGCTGGGGCTCTTCTTAAGCGGCGTGGCGTTGATGTACACTTCCTATCGGGCCTTTCGCTACGGCGAGCAGTACGAGTATCGCCTGGGTGGCAAGAAAGCCTCCATCCTGCCGAATATCCCCGGGCTTGGCAAAAGCCTGTCGGGCATCCCCGGCATGCAAGGCGCGCTGAACGATATTGACGTCAAGGAGATAGAAAAGTGGATCGGCAAATTGCCCTGATCCCCCTGATTTGCCTGCGCTGCAGCACGCCTATCCCGGCCAATCCGGATGAGATGGCCTGGGTGTGCGCCAACTGCGGGCAGGCCACGTCGCTGGACGAAGAAAACGGCCTCATCCCGCAGCTGGTCTACTACTCGGCCGATATCCCACCCGGCACGCCGGGCAAGCCCTACTGGGTGGCGGATGGGCAGGTTGATTTGCAGCGCGCTTCCTACGGTTCCGATAAAGGCCAGCGCGAAGAAGCCCAGCGTTTTTGGAGCCAGCCGCGCCGTTTCTTCCTCCCCGCTTACCAGGCAAATCTGGAGCAGCTGCTGAGCCAGGGCATCCGATATCTGGTGCAGCCGCCGCAGTTGACCGAGACTGAAGGCGAGGCCAATGCCGGCGGAACGGTGCGCTTTGCCCCGATCACGATGGATATCCGCGATGTGCGCAAGGCAGCCGAGTTCCTGGTGGTGGCTATCGAGGCTGCTCGCCCGGATAAGCTGAAAGAGCTTACCTTCGACTTGAAGCTGTCCCCCCCGAATCTGTGGATCCTGCCCCAGTAAATGCCCCCACATCGAAGACCGCTGTGGGGCTTCGCTCCGCCATCCTTCCCTGCGATTTCCCGCAAGCCGGCTGCATACAGACGGATCGCCCTGTTTCTGGCGGCCGTCCTGCTGCTGGCGGGCCTTTCCGCCTGCGGGGCAGGTGAGCAGGCATCCCGGGGCAGCCTGGTTGCTGCGCCGGTGTCGTCTTCCGGCAGCGCCACGGATTCCTGGTACGCGGTCTATTTCACCCAGCCCGGCAGCGCTCAGGCGCAGGATTATCGCGGCGGGCCGGCGGATGCCCTGGTGACAGCGATCGATCGGGCGCGCCTGAGCGTGGAGGTCGCCGCTTTCGATATCGATCTGTGGGACGTGCGCGATGCCCTGCTGGCGGCATACCGCCGCGGCATCTCGGTGCGCATCGTTACCGACCGGGACAGCCTGGAGACCCCCGAGATTGCGCAGCTGATGCGTGCCGGCATTCCGCTGGTGAGCGATAACCAGGCTGGCCTGATGCACCACAAGTTTGTGATCATCGACCGCCGTGAGGTGTGGACCGGGTCGATGAACCTGACGGTGAACAGCGCTTACCGCAACAACGACAACCTGGTGCGCCTGCGCTCGGGCGACCTGGCGGAAGACTACCTGGTGGAGTTCAATGAAATGTTCGTCGAGCGGCGCTTTGGGCGCAGCTCGCAGCCGAACACGCCTCACCCCAGCCTGGAGCTGCAAGGAACTCCGCTGGAAGTGTATTTTTCGCCCGAGGATGGGGTTGCCGCGCACCTGGTGGACTTGTTATACTCCGCCCGCAAAAGTATTCGCATCCTGGCGTACTCGTTCACCTCCGATGATCTGGCGGATGCTGTGTTGGAACGTGCCCGCCAGGGGGTTGACGTGACCGCTGTCTTCGAAGCGCAACAGGTAGCCAGCAACACCGGCGGCGAATACGAGCGCCTGAAGCAAGCCGGGTTGGATGTGCGCCTGGACGGCAACCCCAGGAACATGCACCATAAAGTGATCCTTATCGACGACCAAATTGTTGTTTTCGGCTCGTACAATTTCACCGCCAACGCCGAGATGAAAAACGACGAGAACCTGCTGGTGATTCACAACGCGGAAATCGCTAACCAGTTCCTGGAAGAATTTAAGCGGATTTTCGATGCGGCCGCACCCTGAGGCGGTTAGCCGGGGGATTGCCTGGCTCTTGTTTGCGCTGCTTCTACCGGCCTGTGCCCCGCTCCTGCCGGTCATACCCCGGCTCGAGCTGACTCTGCCTCAGTATCCGATTGCTCTCCCGACTGGTTTCGGAATCAATGTGTTTGCCGGCGGATTGCACGAACCGCATGGCATCGCCATCGGCCCGGGCGGTCATGTGTATGTCGCCGAGCGCGGCTCTGGGCGCATTGTACGCCTGCCGGATCGCAACCAGGATGGCAGCGCAGATGCCCGCGAGGTGGTTGGCGATGGGCTGACATCCCCGACCGGCCTGGCTTTTATGCGCGACGGTTCTCTGTTCGTTGCCGGTGCGAACCGCATCACACGCCCTCAGCCGGCCGGACGATCAGGGCTTTTACATGCAATACGAAATCCTGATCGATGACCTGCCTTCAGAGGGGCGGGTTGCGCCCGTACTGCGTTTCACTCCGGATGAGTCATCCCTCCTTGTGGCAAATATTACTGCCTCCTCCTCTGGTCGCCAGGCTGCACAGGACTCTCAACAGGGAGCGATTCTGCGCTATAATCCAAACGGCAGTGGTGAATGCCTAGTTGCCAGCACCTCAGGCGGCATCGGCGGGATGGCTTTCCGGCCTGGTACGGATGAGTTGTGGGTGACCGCCGCCTTACCTGGCATGCCGGATGCCCTGTACCGCCTTGGAGCAGGGACGTCCGCCGGTTGTGACCGGGTACTTCAGCTCGCTGTGGAGCTTCCGGATCAATCCGCTCCATTGGGCCTGGCATTTTACACTGCAGATCGCTTTCTCCCATCCTACCGGGATGGCCTGTTCATTGCCTTGCATGGTTCTTGGGAAAGTCGCAGACCGCTTGGCTTTAAAATTGTCTACCTATCGCTACTGGATGGGCAGCCCGCCCCGGCTCAAGATTGGGCAACAGGTTGGCTGATAGACCCTCCGGGGCGCAGCTGGGGCCGGCCGGTTGATCTGATCACCGGATCCGACGGTAGCCTGTATCTCACGGACAGCAGCCGGGGATTTGTCTACCGGATCTATTATCTCGGGGATGATTGAATATGGATATACAAGGAAAATTTTACCTCGGGCGCCATTATGACGCCAAAGCAAAGAAGCTAAATCCAGACCCGCTGCTCTACAGCCTGGAAGATCTGACCACGCATGCCGTCATCCTGGGGATGACCGGTTCCGGCAAGACCGGGCTGTGCATCGACCTGCTGGAGGAAGCGGCCTTGAACCGCATCCCGGCCCTGATGATCGACCCCAAGGGCGACATCACCAATCTCCTGCTGCAGTTCCCTGAACTGCTGGCGGAGGATTTCAAGCCCTGGGTCAATCCGGATGACGCCCGCCGCGCCGCTAAAACGCTGGATCAGGCGGCCGAAGAGACGGCTGCCTTGTGGCGTAAAGGCCTGGGCGAATGGAGCATCGAGCCCGAGCGCATCCGGGCGCTGAAAGAAGCGGTGGATTTTGCCGTCTACACGCCGGGGTCGGACGCCGGCATCCCGATCAATATCCTGGCTTCCCTGAAGGCGCCTGAAATCCCCTGGGAGAGCAACCGCGAGATGCTGCGCGAAAAGATCAGCGGCACCACCACCGCCCTGATGGGCCTGGTCGGTATGGAAGATATCGACCCGGTGCGCTCCCGCGAGCACATCCTGATCTCCAACATCTTCGAAGATCATTGGAAGAAGGGACTGGACCTCGACCTGGGCGAGCTGATCATGCAGATCCAGTCTCCGCCTTTCCAAAAACTGGGTGTCTTCGACATCAACACCTTCTTCCCGGAAAAAGACCGCTTTGAGCTGGCCATGTTAATGAACAACATCCTGGCCTCGCCCAGCTTCCAGACCTGGATCATCGGCCAGCCGCTGGAGATCGGCGACCTGCTCTTCACACCGGAAGGCAAGCCGCGCCAGAGTGTCTTTTATATTGCCCACCTGAACGATACCGAGCGCATGTTCTTCGTCACCCTGCTGTATGCCGCGGTCGAGTCGTGGATGCGAGCGCAGAGCGGCACCACCACGCTGCGGGCCATCGTCTACTTTGACGAAATCTATGGCTATATCCCGCCGGTGCGCAACCCCCCGGCCAAGCTGGTCATGCTGCGCATGTTGAAGCAGGCGCGGGCTTTTGGGGTAGGGCAGGTGCTGGTCACGCAAAACCCGGTAGATTTGGATTATAAAGCGCTCTCCAATACCGGCACATGGTTCATTGGCAAGCTGCAGACCGAAAAGGATAAGCAGCGCCTGCTGGATGGGCTGGACGGCGCTCTGGGTGGGCTGGACCGCGAGACTTACGACCGCCTGATCGCCGGCTTGAATAAGCGGGTGTTCCTGATGCACAATGTGCACGAAAAAGAGCCCATGCTCTTCCAAACCCGCTGGGCGATGAGCTACCTGGCAGGTCCGCTCACCCGCACCCAGATCCCGGCCCTCAACCTGCTGGCCGGCGTAGGGCTGGAGGCTGAAGCGCCGCCTGTTGGGGCAGCACCTGCCGCAGCCGCCTCCTTGACTGCCGCGGAAGCCGCCGTGGCCGATACGCAGCCGGTACGCCCGGCTCGCCCGGCAAAGCCGGTTGCCGCGGTCAGCGCAGCGGCAATCGTGGCTTCCACGACTCGCCCGCCCGTCCCAGCCGGTGTCGAGGAGTTCATCCTGCCGGTTGGTCTGACCCCGCAGCAAGCCTGTGAAATGGCCGGGCGGCCTTGCCCGCCCGAGGGCCTGACGCCGCGTGTGATTTACCGGCCGGTGCTGCTCGCCCAGGTTACCGTGCGCTACCTCAACCGCAGGTACAATCTGGATTATGACCAGGTGCAAGCCGTCCTGGTTAACGAGGTGGACCGCCGGGCGGTCGTGCGTTGGGAAGATCACCCCGCTATGCCCGTGGATGCCCGCGCCTTGAGCGGCCCTCCGGTCGAGAAAGCCGGCTTCAGCCCGCTGGATCCACCCTTCTCGGATTTGCGTACCCTGAAAGCCCTGGAGCGCGACTTCCAGGACTACGTGTACCGCTCCAGCGAAGCGCTGGTGCGTTATAACGACGCTTTGCAGATCTATGCCGGCCCGCAGATTTCCCAGGCCGAATTTCGCAAGCAGTGTGTCGCCGCAGCGAGTGAGCGCCAGGAGGTGGAAGCCGCCAGGCTGACCAATTCGTATGAGAAGAAGTTGGACGCTTTGCAGATCAAGCTGGACAAGGCACAGAAGGAGCTGGAAATTGAGCAGGATCAGCTTGGCCATCGCCGGATGGACGAATGGTCTACCCACGCCGACAACCTGGCGCGCATGCTGCTGCCTCGCAAGAAGGTTAAGCTCTCCGCCTCCCAATCCAAGAGTCGCATGACCTCCCAGGCCAAGGGTGAAGTCAAAGCAGCCGAAACCCTGGTTGCCAGCCTGAAGAAACAGGTGGCGGAGCTTGAACAGGAACAGGCCGATGCCCTGGCAGAAATCGCCGCCCGTTGGGCTAAAGTAGCCGGCCAGGTGGCTGAGCTCAAAGTGACGCCGCTCAAAAAAGATATCTTGCCGGATCACTTTGGGGTAGCCTGGTTCCCGCACTACTACTTCGACAACAACGGTGAGGCAGTCTACCTGCCTGCATACGGCCCGGTTTAAAGGCGCTTATTAACGGTAGCAGATAGGAGTGACCACAGGGAGGCACAAGCCATGAAAATATTGCTGCTTCTGCGGCATGCGAAGTCCAGCTGGAAGGATAAATCGCTGGCCGACCAGGACCGCCCGTTGGCAAATCGCGGCCTGCGAGATGCGCCCCGCGTTGGTAAGCTGCTGAATGATGCGAACCTGCTGCCCGACTTGATCCTGAGCTCTACCGCCCGCCGCGCCCGGCAGACGGTTGAGCTGGTCACTGACGCGGCCGGCTACACCGGCGAGGTGAGCTGGCTGGACGATCTGTACGCTGCCGCCCCGGAGGAAATCCTGGAGTTGCTCAGCGCCCTTCCAGCATACTATACCACCGTGATGGTCGTTGGCCATAATCCCGGCCTGGAAGAGCTGATGGCGCTCCTGACCGACCAGGTGGACAGCCTGACGACGGCAGCCCTGGCTCAGATCGACCTGCCGCTGGATGGCTGGGACCAGCTCACAGACGAAACGCAGGGCAAGCTGGTTAACATCTGGCGCCCAAGAGAGTTGTGATATAATCGCCTTCGCGCCGGCGGGGCCTACCGCCAGCAGCGCATTAGGAATTATGGAGGTCTTCTTACATGGCAAAAAAGACAAAACGCCAGCCAAATGGTAACGGTAAAACCCAGGCAGCTCCCGTCGCCGCAGTCGAGACGGTTTCCAAGCCGTCCGGTTTCGCCAGCAGCGCTCGTTCGGCAGACAAGGAATTCAACCCGGATTACTCCTACGTTGTCAAGGACCTGAAGCGTATCGGCGTCCTGGCAGGGGTTTTCTTCTCGGCACTGATCATCCTGGCTTTCTTCCTGCGTTAATCGACTGCTGCTTACCCATCAATAGCTCCGGTGCGGGCATTAACTGCCTGCACCGTTTGCGTTTAATCACCTCCTTAAACTAATTGCCAAAACAGGGCAATCCGGATAGAATAATTTTAGAATGAGCGTTGAGAAACCGCCTGCCGTCTCGCCTGCCTGGAGCCCGACAACCAAGACGATTATCGGACTGACGATGATTGCCATTGTGGCGGCGCTGCTCATCACCTTCCGCAACATTGTCGGGCCGCTGCTCATGGCTTTTATCCTGGCGTACCTGCTGCATCCGCTGGCAAATCGCCTGAGCCGCGTCGCCCACCTCTCCTGGCGCTTCTCGGTCAGCCTGATCTACATTGTCGTGGTGATTGTGCTGGCAGGACTGATCACCTATGCCGGCTTTCAGATCGTCCAGCAGATGCAGAGCGTCGTCGAGGTGGTTTCCCAGTTTATCGCCTCCTTGCCGGATCGGATTGCCGAATTGGCTAAGGTGCAGATCAATATCGGCCCCTTCACTTTTACCGGGTTGGCCGACCAATCCGGCATCACCACATTGATCGAGCAATTGCTGCAATATGTCCAGCCTATCCTGGGCCAGGCCGGAGGATTGGTGGGCACCTTTGCTTCCGGCACCCTATCCACCCTGGGTTGGATTCTGTTTATCCTGATCGTCTCGTATTTCTTGCTGGCCGATGCCAGCCAGGTATCCCGCGGTATCGTAGTGATTGAGCTGCCCGGATTAGATTACGACCTGCGCCGCATCGGCAGCGAGCTATCGCGCATCTGGAATTCTTTCCTGCGCGGCCAATTGATCATTTTTATGCTGGTCGTCCTGGCCTATACTGCCCTGTTAATGATCCTGGGGTTGCGCTATGCCTTTGGCATTGCCATCCTGGCCGGGCTGGCCCGTTTCGTCCCTTACCTGGGCCCGTTCATCACCTGGACGGTGACTGCGCTGGTGGCCTATTTCCAGGGTAGCAACTACTTCAACCTGGAACCCTGGCAGTATGCCCTGCTGGTCATTGTGTGCTGCATCGTTCTCGACCAGATCTTTGATTATCTGGTCGTGCCCCGCTTTTACAACACCGCCCTGGGGGTGCATCCCGCCGCGCTGCTGGTGACAGCCATTGTCGCCGCCAGCCTGCTGGGCATTGTGGGATTGGTGCTGGCTGCCCCGGTGCTGGCAACCTTCATTTTGTTCAGCCGCTATGCCCTGCGCAAGATGTTCGACCAGGATCCCTGGCCTCCAACCGAGCGCCCGCCCAAAGTGCTCGAGCTGCCCTGGGTGCGCTATTTTCGCCGCTTCCGCGCCTGGTTGCGCGTTAGGCTCCACAAGCAAACAAATTGAGTTATATTAAAAAACTGGCGGAATTACCGTCAGTTTTTTAATATCTTCTTTGTCACGGGCGTTTGTTAGGGGGACTGAATATCTGCTCTTTGATCTCGCTAACCTGGCGCCGCAGCCGGTCGTCGGTTTCCAGCAAGTCGGCTATTTTATCGCAGCCATACATCACCGTAGTATGGTCGCGCCCGCCCAGCACCTCGCCGATATGGGGCAGGGAGACGTTAGCCTCTTCCCTCAGCAGGAACATGGCGATCTGGCGGGGTAGCGCTACCTGCCGGCTGCGGTCGCGGCTGCGCATCTGCTCGACGGTTAAACCGAATGCCTGCGCCACCTGGCAGATCACTTCATCCGGCTGGACATCGCCGCGGCGGGGCAGCAGGTCTACCAGCGCCGTCTCCACCAGCTGCGAGGTGACCGGCAGCCCGCTCAGGTCGGCGAAAGCCGCCACCTTGGTCAGCGCCCCTTCCAGCTCGCGGATGTTGGACTGCACCCGGCGGGCGATCAGCTCGGTCATATCGTTGGGGAACTGCTTGCCCATGCGCTCGGCTTTGTCGCGCAGGATGGCCTGGCGAGTCTCTATATCCGGCGGCTGGATGTCGGCGGTCAACCCCCACTCGAAGCGTGAGCGCAGTCGCTCTTCCAGGGTCACCATCGCCTTGGGTGGTCGGTCCGATGTGATCACGACCTGTTTGTTTTGACCGTGCAGGGTATTGAAGGTATGGAAGAATTCTTCCTGGGTAAATTCCTTGCCGGCGATAAACTGGATGTCGTCGATCAGCAGCACATCCGTACGGCGGTATTTTTCCCGAAAGGCCGGCGTGGTGTGCGTGCGGATGGCGTTAATCAGGTCGTTGGTGAATTCTTCTGACGACACGTACAGGATATTCAGCCCGCTTTGCACGCACAGGTTGCCAATGGCGTGCAGCAGGTGAGTCTTGCCCAGGCCAACGCCGCCATATAGGAAGAGCGGGTTGTAGGCTTGCGCCGGCCTTTCGGCCACTGCCATCGATGCGGCGTGCGCCAAACGGTTGCTGGCCCCCACGACGAAATTGTCAAAGGTGTAGCGCCCGTTCAGCGTGGCGCTGTAGCCCGGCTCGGCGCTTTCGCGCAGCACCGGTTCTATCTCCTCGACCTGTGCCGCCGGCACCTGGTTCTGCCAGACGATAAAGCGTACTTCTACCGTCCGTTTCATCATCCCGGTCAGGATGCGCCTGACCGTGCTCGAAAGCCGGCTGTCCAGCCAGTCGCGTGCATAGGCATTGTTCACACCAACGATAAAGCTACCATCTTCATAAGAAAGAAACTCTGCGTCTCTTACCCAGGTTTCGTAGGCGGCTTTGGGCATTTCCATTTCAAGCTGTCCGAGTGCGGCTTGCCAGGCCCGATCTGCTTTCATTGCACAAGTCCTCCGATCCAGGTAAAATTAAACGCAGCGTAGCTAACCCGACCTGCGCGCAGCTGCCAGGGGCGTGATGTACCGGTATTCTGTCTTTTCTAAGTTTCAGTCCCATGCTGGGACTTGGGAGGTAGAACGACTTCGTTCTCAGTGCCGATCTATTCAGTATTGTAGCAGAACTCCTATAATTAGCAATAGCCCAGCCTTACGGTAGTCTAAAATTAAATGATACTTTAAGGTTGCCGAAATCTTAAGGATTTCCGGTTGTTTCTGGTATGTGAGATCAGGGGCAGCCCGAATCCGCTGCCCCATAGCTGGGGTTAGGATTTATGTTACCCCCATATATGGGTAAGGAGGCGGGAATATGGCCGCCTACCACTTTATTTGGCGATTTGAATCTTAAAATATTGGCTGCCTTTTCCAGGTACATTTTCCATGCCGTAAATACCAAATCATGTATATACTCCTCCAACATGATGTTAACGTGATTCTTGCCTCGCCGGGGTATCCTTCAATCTAAACAAAATCATTATTGTCATTCTGAGGAAGTCCCACTACCAGGCTGTCATTCCGAGGGAGCCCCGCGACCGAAGAATCTAGACCCTGCTCTTCAATCGGAATGACGCAAGAATTAAGGAGAAACCAACATGGCAAAGATTATAGGTATCGATTTGGGGACCACGAACAGTGTGGTGGCGGTCATCGAAGGTGGCGACCCCCTGGTAATTTCCACTGCCGAGGGTTCGCGCCTGCTGCCCTCTGTGGTCGGCTTCAATAAAAACGGCGAGCGCATGGTGGGTCAGACCGCCAAGCGCCAGGCTGTGGTTAACCCCGAAAACACCGTTTACTCGATCAAGCGCTTTATGGGTCGGCACTTCGATGAGGTCGAATCCGAGCGCAAGATGGTCCCCTACCAGGTGGTGCGCGGCCCGGCGGGCGATGCCCGTGTCAAGCTGCCTGTCACCGGTAAGGAGTACGCCCCGCAGGAAATTTCCGCGATGATCCTGGCCAAGCTCAAGGCCGACGCCGAAGCTTACCTGGGCGAGCCGGTTACCCAGGCCGTCATCACCGTCCCGGCTTACTTCAACGACAGCCAGCGCCAGGCAACCAAGGACGCCGGCAAGATCGCCGGTTTGGAAGTCATGCGCATCATCAACGAGCCCACCGCAGCTGCCCTGGCCTACGGCCTGGATAAGAAGGAGAACGAAACCATCCTGGTCTTCGACCTGGGCGGTGGCACCTTCGATGTCAGCGTCCTGGAAGTGGGCGGCGGCGTGATCGAGGTCAAGGCGACCAACGGCGATACCCACCTGGGCGGCGACGACTGGGATGAGGCGATCGTCAACTGGGTAGCCGGCGAATTCAAGAAGGAATACGGCATCGACCTGCGCCAGGACCGCCAGGCCCTGCAACGCCTGCGCGAGGCCGCCGAAAAGGCTAAGATCGAGCTGTCCAGCGTGCTGGAGACCGAGATCAACCTGCCTTACATCACCGCCGATGCCGGCGGCCCCAAGCACCTGCAGACCAAGGTCAGCCGGGCCAAGTTCGAGCAGCTCTCCGAGAGTCTGGTAGCCCGCCTGCGTGGCCCCTTCAGCGCCGCTCTCAAAGACGCCGGGTTCTCCGCCGACAAAATCAACGAGGTCGTCCTGGTGGGCGGCTCTACCCGCATGCCGATGGTGCAGGAGCTGGTGCGCTCGCTGACCAACAAAGAGCCCCACAAGGGCGTCAATCCCGACGAGGTGGTCGCCATAGGCGCAGCCATCCAGGGCGGCGTGCTGGGCGGCGAGGTGCAGCGATGTGCTCCTGCTGGATGTCACCCCGCTCTCCCTGGGTTTGGAAACCCTGGGCGGCGTGATGACCGTACTGATCGAGCGCAACACCACCATCCCGGTGCGCAAGAGCGAAGTCTTCTCCACCGCCGAGGACAACCAGACCGCCGTGGATATCCACGTTCTGCAAGGCGAGCGCCCGATGGCCGCCGATAACATGAGCCTGGGCCGCTTCCGCCTGGAGGGCCTCCCCATGGCGCCGCGCGGCATGCCGCAGGTCGAAGTCATTTTCGACATCGACGCCAACGGCATCATCCACGTCACCGCTAAAGACAAAGCCACCGGCAAGGAGCAGAAGGTCGCCATCACCGCTTCCACCAACCTGAACCAGGGCGAGATCGACCGCATGGTGCAGCAGGCTAAAGAGCACGCCGGTGAAGACACCCGCCGCAAGGAACTGGTCGAAGCGCGCAACACCGCCGACACCCTGGCTTACCAGACCGAAAAGACGCTGCGCGAGCTGGGCGATAAAGTCCCCGCCGCCGAGCGCCAGAACATCGAAGGCAAGCTGGAAGGCCTGCGCGAGGCCGCCAAGGGCGATGACGCCGCCCGCATCAAGCGCCTGAGCGATGAGCTGCAGAATGCCTTCCATGCCCTCAGCCAGCAGCTGTATGCCAGCCAGGCCGCTCAGGACGGAGGCTCGACTTACCCCGGAGGGAATGGGCACGGCCCCGAAGAGGGTGAAGTGATTGAAGGTGAATTTCGCGAGGCGTAAGCCTGGATGATTATCAGCCCCGAAGGTGTTCAAAAAACCTTCGGGGCTTTTTTATTTTCATACAATCTGTCTCTAAATTCGGCAGAAACGATATATAATTTTAATCTGATGAGCACTCTCGACGCATACATCCCAATGGATCGCCGACAAGCGCTTGGGCGCGGGGAAACATTGCCCGATCGAACCAGTGGCGCGGTTTTATTTGCAGATATTTCCGGGTTTACCCACTTCAACAGCGCCCTTTACCAGGAATTAGGTCCTCTGGTAGGCGCGGAAGAACTGAGCCGCCAGTTAGACCTCGTGTATGAGGCCCTGATTGGCGTGGTTCACCGCTACGGCGGCAGCGTCATCGGTTTTGGAGGCGACGCCATCACCTGCTGGTTCGATGGCGATAACGGACGCAAGGGCACTGCCTGCGCCCTGGATATGCAAAAAGAGCTCTATAAATTGCAGATATTATCCACTCCGGGTGGCAACGAGTACCAATTGGGGATCAAAGTAGCGGTGATGTCCGGCCGCGCCCGGCGTTTTTTGGTGGGACAGCCGCGCATTCAAACCATCGAGGTGCTGGCCGGGGAGATTTTAGACCGCATGGCGGCTGCCGAACGGCACTTGCGCAGTGGTGAGGTCGTGGTTGGATCTGAAGTTATGGGGCGGCTTGGCAATCAGGCGCGGGTCAAAGAGTGGCGCAGTGATGAGAGAGGTGAGCACTACGCCGTGGTAGATGGGCTGAGCGAGCCAATCCCCGATCAACCCTGGGCTGAACCTGTTGACCTCGATCCCGAAGTAGCCAGGGATTGGCTGCTGCCTCCCGTTTACGAAAGGCTGATTTGAGGCGAGGGAGAATTCCTCTCGGAACTGCGTTCTGCGGTGGCTATCTTCCTCAAGTTCACCGGCATTAATTATGACGAAGACGACGAGGCCGGCGTCAAGCTGGATGCATATATCAGCTGGGTGCAGCGCGTCCTGGCCCGTTATGAAGGTTTTCTCCTTGACCTGACCATTGGCGATAAAGGCAGCTACCTGTTTGCAGCATTCGGAGCACGCGTGACGCACGAGGATGACGTCGACCGGGCGCTGGCAGCCACCCTGGAGCTGAGATCGCCTCCCGAGGATTTGAGTTTCATCCACGATGTGCAAATCGGTATCTCGCGCGGCCAGGTGCGCGTAGGTGCTTACGGTGCTTCCACCCGCCGCACCTATGGGGCCAATGGCCTGGATGTCAACCTGGCCGCCAGGCTGATGGATTTAGCCGCCCCGGGTCAAATTCTGGCCAGCAGTCGCATCAAAAAAGAAGCCTCCGGCCATTTCGAATTTAAGGCCTTGGGCCAATTCCCAATAAAAGGCTTCGATGAACCGGTCGAGGTCTTCGTTTTAACGAACCTCCTGATCGACCTGAAGGCCGACCTTTTAGGACGCTCCCTGTACCCGCTCGTCGGGCGAGAATTCGAGCAGGCCGTTATTAATGCGGGAATACAGGAATTGCTGGCAGGCCGCAGCCGGACCGTATTGATCGAGGGAGATGCCGGTGTAGGCAAATCTCGCCTGCTGGAATATGCCCTGCAGCAGTCCAGGCGATACGGTATGCGGGTTCTGCTGGGGTCGGCAGATGAGATTGGAAAGACTTCGACCTATTACGCCTGGAAGCCGGTCTTCGCTCAACTTTTTGCCCTGGAATTGCTGGCAGGCGAGCCAGACACCGAAAACCGCGAGAAACTGCGGGCGCAGGTCCTGGAAAAGCTGGCCGAGTTTGCACCCGAGCAGGTCGGGTTTGTCCCGCTGTTGAACACCATCCTGCCTCTGGATTTGCCGGAAAATGAGCTCACGCGGCAAATGAGCAGTGAGGTGCGTGCCAGCAATATCCGCGAGCTGCTGGTGGGGCTGCTCTCTCAGGCCGCCAAGGCTGCGCCGTTATTATTGGCCATTGAAGATGCCCACAGGCTCGATTTGGCTTCCTGGGCATTGGTAGAGAGGGTGTATCGCAGCGTCCAGCCTGTACTTATGATCCTGGCTCACCGACCGTTTACTGCCGCGCCTCCCGATGAATATAATGGAATTCTGGGCGGGAGCCAGACCAACCGGCTGTTGTTAGAACCGTTTTCCCCTTCTGAAGTGGCCGTGCTGGCTCGCCACCGCCTGGATGTGGACCATGTAACCCCCTCCTTATTTGAATTTATTATTGAGAAAGCGGAAGGAAACCCCTTCTTTAGTGAAGAGCTGATTTTTGCCCTGCGGGATGCTGGCATGATCCGCGTGGCGGGCAGGGAGGCACAGCTCGTCACCGGCAGCGTTGATTTAAACAGCCTGAATTTTCCGGATACCATCCAGGATGTCATCCGCAGCCGCATTGATTGCCTGACGCCCCAGGAACAGCTCACATTAAAAATGTCCAGCGCCATCGGCCGGGTTTTTTCATTCCATATCTTGTACGACATCTACCCGGTTGAAATCGATAAGCCCAACCTGCAAGATTACCTGGACACGTTGGAGCGCCTGGGCTTTATCCGCCTGGAGTCTCCCGGCGCGGATCTGGCCTACATGTTCAAGCATATCATTACACGCGACGTGGCTTACAATCTGATGCTGGCCACCCAGCGGCGGGACCTGCACCGCGCCATCGCCGAATGGTATGAAGCTACCTATCGAGACGACCTATCGCAGGTATATGCCTTGCTGGCGTATCACTGGAACCAGACCGACCAGGCCATGACCGCCGTGGAGTACCTGGAAAAAGCGGGGACGCAGGCCGTGCATAACTTTGCTAACCGTGAAGCAGTCGAGCTGCTGAGCGCCGCGCTGCTCAGGACAGACCAGGCAAACCTGAAAATCGATGCCCCCCGCCGGGCCGGATGGGAGTTGCTGCTGGGCGAGGCCTATGTCAACCTGGCAGAATACCTCAAGGGCCGCCGGCATCTCGAAACTGGGCTGTCGCTTTTTGGTCAGGCAGTGCCGCGCACGCGGCTGGGCGAGTTGATCGGTATTATTACCCTGGCATTGCAGCAGCTCCTGCATCGCCTCCTGCCCGGATACTTTGTGGGCCGGCTTGCCGACCAACAAGCGAACCTGTTGGCGGCTTCGCGGGCTTGTGAGCGCCTGGTTGAAGTCTATTACATTACTTCCGAGATGCCGCTTTCGTTGTATATGGCCTTCCGTACCTTGAACCTGGCTGAGTTGGCCGGGCCTTCGCCGGAGCTGGCGCGCGGCTATGCCACGTTTGGCGCCCTGGTCGGCTTCATCCCGCTTCACTCGGTCGCCACTGCATACCTGCGCAGGGCTCTGGATACTGTGGAGGGCGTCGACGATTTGATTGCCCACAACTGGGTCAATATAGCCGTGGCTTTCTACTATGCGGGAGTGGGGGCCTGGGCCAATGCCAGGCAGCTGCTCGACGAAGCCGTCGCTATCTCGGCGCGTCTGGGCGACCAGCGCCGTTGGGAGGATGGCCTGGGCGTGCTGTGTGCCCTGAACTATTTCCAGGGTAATTTTGCCGCCAGCCAGGCGCTGGCCGATGACCTCATCCATGTCGCCCGCCGCCGCAACGCGGTGCACTCCCTGGCCTTTGGCTTGCAGGGCAAAGCCTATGCCCTGGTCTACCAGGGACATGAATTGGACGCCCTGGGGTACCTGGAAGAGCTGTACGCATTGATGACCGTGGATAGCAAGATAAGCGATGATGCCCTGTTGATGGAGATGTACGGGTTGTTATCCATGGCCTGCCGGCATACTGGGGATACACAACGGGCGCTGGCGATGACCGAGCAAGCCATGCAGCTGGGCGAAAAAGCCGCGCCCAGCAATTTCTCCTCCTTCAGTGGCTATGCCGGCCCTGCCTGTGTCTATCTTTCCTTGTGGGAGGCCGGAGAAGCGCCGCCCGAGGTAGAGAAAAAGGTCGTCAAAGCCAACAAAATTCTGAGGCGTTATGCCCGGGTGTTTCCCATCGGCCAACCGCGTGCCTGGCTGTACACAGGTTGTTTCGAGTGGCTCTCCGGCCGGCAAACCGCCGCACACAAAGCCTGGAGCAAAAGCCTGGCCTTTGCCGAAACGCTGGAGATGCGTCACGAACAGGGTCTGGCCTGTCTGGAAATTGGGCGACACCTGCCGGTCGGCGACCCGCAGCGCCAGGTAATGATCACCAGAGCGGTGGAGCTCTTCACCACCCTGCAGGCCGGGCGAGATTTACAACGTGCCCGGCAGGCGCTCGCCGAGAGCTGACCCCATGTACGACCCCGCATTGAGCGACGCCATCCACCAGGCCTTCCTGCGCCTGCAGTCCGCCGCGCAGGCGGCTGGCCCTGTCCTCGGGCAGCGCATCCTCACCTGGATGCAGGCGGTCAGCGCGCCGGGCGGGCCAGAGCAGGCCTTCAAGAGTCCTGGCTCTTTCCCCATGCTGCTCTTACCCTGGTTTGCCGAGCAATCTCTGCACCGCGATCCGGATCCCGACTTCCAGTCGCACCTGGTCTATTCCACCGCCGGCGGTTACTTATTCATCCGCCTGATGGATAACCTGATGGATGGCCATGGCGAGGAGCAGCACGATCTCTTGCCGGCTTTTGCCTTCTTTCATACCTGTTTCCAAAGTCCTTACCAGGCATACTTCTCGTACCAGCACCCCTTTTGGGAATTCTTCAATCGCACTTGGATGCACTCTGCCGAAGCCACCCTGGAAGATTCCGAGCTAGAGCAAATCGACCTTGACCTGTTCCTCCAAATCAGCGCCCATAAAACCTGCGCCGCCAAAATCCCCCTGGCGGCAGTCTTCTGGCGCTACGAGCAGCCCGACGCCATGGAAAACTGGCTGCGCTTTGTGGAGCTGTTTGGCCGCTGGCACCAGATGTGGAACGACTTGTTCGGTTGGGTAAAGGATCTTCAATACGGCACCCAGACCTATTTCCTGTCGCAGGCCGGGCGCAGCATGCGCCAGGATGAAGCCCTGGCGGATTGGGTCATCCGGGAAGGCTTCGAGTGGGGCCTGGCGACCCTGGATGAATGGATGAATGCCATGCAGGCGCAGGCCGCCGAGCTCGGCTCTCTGCCATTGCTGGATTACCTGCACGAAAGGCAGCTGCTCGTGTTCAAACAAAAGACCGCGGTGCTGCAGACCATGCACGCCACTGCCGGCCTGTTGGCTGGCATGAAGCAGGTCCTGCAAGCACCCAAAGCATGAGCCTGCCCGATGGTCTGGCTCGCTGTGCGAATGAGACAGTTGTTGTCGAAATTGGGTTAGATCATGTTATAATAATTAATAGAAGTTTAATCACCCGCCTCTTTTTTCTCGTTCATCCGTGTGCATCTGATCAGGAGGATAAAATATGACGCTAAATGGACAAACGTATGGGGAACCCGATGTCTACTCAATCATTGCTGGAAAAATTGTCAATGATCCTGCATTTACTGTAAAACTGATTGAACACCCAAGAGTGGCCTTGCGAGAGGCCTTGGAGGCTGTTAGCCTGGAGCCTACCGATGAATTGATCGATGAGCTTGTGGCATTGCTGGATACCTTTAAGGGTGTTCTTGGAGAAGAATATCTCGCAAGAAACGCACGCGATTATCTGGCCGACCGTCCTGAAAGAGAGATGATTTGAGGCGACCGCACGGATTCTGCTTGCTCCTGAGCGGGATCCATAGGCGCTAAAGTTCATCTCGCACGCTGCCAGTTAAATCAGTCTATTGTTCGATTTGTAGGAGGGAGATATGGCTGCTGGAAATGCGAAAAATAAAGGCAGTAATGAACCTGATTATTACTCCATCATCGCTGGGAAGATTGTTGGTACCCCCGGCTTCCTGGAGCGTCTATTGGGCTCAAACCCTGGTGCAGCCTTAAGAGATGCCTTGGGATCTGTTGGGATAACCAAACCCCCACCTGGGTTAATCAATGATTTAATTGGCGAGCTGAATGTGTTCAAAGGAATCAGTTTCGATGGTTCTGATGGCGTTGACTTAATTTTATCCAGGGCACAAATGTACCTGGCCGATGATAGCTCTCTGAGAGCGGACGAGACTAAGTCTCTGCAAGCGCAAATGATCTAATAAGGTTTGATTGGATCGTCGTTCAATAGATGATTTGATCAATTTACGATTTAGCCATTCATGATTTGGCGATCCTTTTGATTCCCAAAGATATCCAGCAGTTCTTCGATCGCCTGCCCCCCGGGTTAGCCCGCCAGGGCCGGCTGCTGCGTAACGACCTGGCTTTTCATTATTCGGATACCGCCCGGCTGGAGGATATCCTCCTCCGGCCAGGTGATTATCCCTCGCTTAGCCTGCCCACCGCTCTGCTGGATGATTACGGCTTCCAGCAAGGCCGCCTCCGTCGCAAGATCAACATACACCTGCTCGCGGCATATTTCTATACCTTTGCCGCTCTATACACACAGGATATGATCCTGGATGAAGGCTCGTTCTTCGATAACGACTACCTTCACCTGGCGCAAGCCCTCTCCCAACAGGCCGATCGGGAATTTGCCGGCCTGTTTCCGGCCAATTCGCCTTTTTGGGAGCTTCACCGCTCCGCCTGGGCAGGTTACGCCGAAGCCGCGCTGTTCGAGCGCAGTCTGGCGGCCGGGGGCATCGCCCTTCTCGGGACGAGCGAAGCCCTGCAAGGCAAAGATCGGCTGGCGCCATACCGGCTGACCCCTGTTGCGGTTGCGTACCTGGCCAGGCGGGAACACCACCTCCCCCAACTGCTATTGCTCCTGGATCACCTGCACGCCGCCGTCGTTATCCTGCAGGGGCTGGCGCACTTAGAGGTCGATCTGCCGCGCGGCAGGTTCACCGCCCCCTACTTGATGTTTATGGCCGAGCTCGGCCTGCCGGTCAGCAAACCTGCTAACCCGCTAGGGGTGCGGCTGGCCATGGCGCTGACCGGCGCGGTCCCTCGCATCCTTCAGGAGGGCCGCCGGCAGCTCGAGGCCGGGCTGGCTCTGGCGGAAGAGCTGCAGCTCCCCTCCCTCGCCGCCTGCCTCAGGCAGCAGGAGAAAATCGCCCAGAGGCTGGAAGACTCGACCTCCCCTGGCCGGGCCCAAACCAGCCTCGCCTCCTCGCCCCCTGCCCTTGCGCCCGTTAAGAGCAGCCTGGCTCAGGCTGTGGAGATGGCCGAGGGCTACCTGTTGGCCGACCTGACCTTCCGGGAAAGCTGGGAAGTGCACCGGAGGGCCTGGCCGGCGCCGGGTTGGTCAACGCCCGCTTTCCCGCCGGCCTGGTCCTGGAAGTGCTCTGCTCCCAGGGCCACGACCTGTCAGAGCAGGTGGATGAGTTCTTTCAATACCAGCAAGCGCATGCCTTCAGCTACTACGACCACCCGGCTCTGCCCTACGTGGACACGGACAGCCTGGGTGTGCTGCTGCGCCTGCTGAAGTATTCCAGTAACCCGCCTGCCCAACAGCAGGCGCTTGAAGCTCCGCTCGGCTGGATGCGCCGCAGTATCCCGGCCGATGGACGCATCCCGGTGTGGATCGAGCACCCGCCTGAAAGCTCCCAGCAAGCCAACCGGCCCGCTAACCTGCTGGGCGAGGGCTGCGGCAGCATCGAAGCCTCTCTCTTGACTGGCCTGCTGGAAACAAACTGGGAGCAGGATTGGGGCATCATCCAGGCTTCGGCCGCCGGCCTGTTCGAGCGCTTCTCCCGCCAGGGCCCGGCCATCTCGGTGAACTACCCGCCTGGCTACTGCCTGTGGCGAATTGTCCAGCTGCTCGGCGCCCTCCAGGGGCGCCATCTTGAGCCGGGATTAAGCGCCAGGATCAAGCAGGTCGTCCAAAGCCTGCCCGAGCACCTGGACCGGGCAGCCGGGCAGTACCGGCTTTCTCCCCAGCAGGCCGCCTTCCTGGTATTGGCCGGCCCAATCTCGGGCCGGCAGGACCCGCACAATCGCCGCTGGGCGACCCTGCTGCTCAAGAGTCAGCGTCCGGACGGCAGCTGGCCCGCCGAGCCGCTGTTCTTCGTGCCAAACCGGGGCGAGCATACCGTCTGGCATTCCAGTGACCTGCTGACCAGCGCATATTGCTACCTGGCCATCAAAGCCTGTATGGGATAAAACCCGCTTTGCATGCTCATAAAATCATACTGAATATTAGGTTTAACCTTATAACCAGTACAAATAACAAAGATTTCTCCTGGTTGTGTCAAGAGCGACGAACTGTGGAATACCTTCCGCGCCGTCTGCCAGTAACCCTATGTTCAGCCTCCTGTCAATTTCTCAAAGAACATGATTGGCTTCCTGAGGAAGTCAGAACACTTATACTGACAAATACTTGTGCCATCCTACCGGATACGGCAGTCAACTGAAAATCACAACAATCATTCCGCTCGGCCTTCATCAGCTTTACACTGGCAATACAATTACTTTGCTCTCATAGAGAGAACAGCTCTCTGTGAATAAAACACTATACTCCTCTCCCCAAAAATCCCCCGCCGGGTGATTCCCTTCCCCCGCAACCCCCTGTACAATAAACCTGCCGTGAGCTACTCCCGGCGAAACGAGCCCTGCTATGAGCTGTCTTTCCCTGCCTCAAGCCTTCCCACATCCGACCCTTGTCCCTCTCCGCCATTCGTTTTTTATGGATTTAAATATTTTTACTCAAAACCCCCTGCCGCGGCGAGTTTCCCGCGGGACCGGGAGCAAGGCCCTGAGGCGGTCGGCTGCGAAGTCCCGCGAAGTACTCCTCGCGGGATCCGCAGTCGGGAATCCCGCGATGCTCTCTCGCGGGACAGTCAAGACCGGTCTTCCGTCATCCGTCATCGGTCGGGGCCGTCGGCTGTCCGCGGTCGGCTGTCCACCGTCGTCACTTACAGTATAATCAAGCCATGGACTCCTCCTCCTCCCTCCCGTCAAATACTTCCTCCCCTCCGCCCTCATCCTGGCCGGCGTCGGCTGGGCTGCGGTCTATCTCATCGGGCAGTACCTGCCGGCGGATGCCGGCGGGCGCTGGGCCATGTTCTTCGCCCTGATGCTGGCCGTTACCGGCACGTTTATGCCCGTGGCTGCATTTTTAAACCGCCGCTTCCCCACCAAACCACCCGCCTCGGCGGGGGTCGTGCTGCGCGAGTTCGATCTGGGCGGGCGTGTATGCCACCACTGTTGCCTGGCTGCAGTATATTTACATCAACTACTTCGATGAAGCGCTGCCCGTGGTCATGGCCGTCATCCTGGGGGTGGCCCTGGTGATCATCGAGTGGCTGCTGCGCCTGCGCGAAAAGAGCCAGTGGAAGCCGGAGCGCGGCGAAGCTCAGTAATCCCCCATGCCCGACCTGCGTTCCCTGCCTTCGGTTGACGCCCTGCTGCAAACCCCTGCCGCCGGCGAGTGCATCCGCCTGTACGGCCGGCCGCTCACCCTGCAGGCGCTGCGCGGCGAGCTGGAAACCGCCCGACGGGATTATCCTCGCCTGGGCGAAGTCCCCGGGCAGGCGCAGCTGCTGGAGCGTGCCGAGGCGGCCTTGCAGGCGTGGACCCGCCCGACCCTGCTGCCGGTGATCAACGCCACCGGCGTGATTCTGCACACCAATTTGGGCCGCGCCCCGCTCAGCCGGGCTGCGGCACAGGCTGTGCAAGAAGTCGCCCTGGGCTACTCCAACCTGGAGTACGACCTGGAGGCCGGCAAGCGCGGCTCGCGCAGCCTGCATGCCGAAGCCCTGCTCAAACGCCTGACCGGCGCAGAAGCGGCCCTGGTGGTCAACAACAACGCCGCGGCCGTGCTGCTGGCGCTGACCAGCTCTGGCCCGCCGCCGGGCGGTGGTGATTGCCCGCACGCAGCTGGTGGAGATCGGCGGCGGCTTCCGCGTGCCGGATGTGATGAAGCAGTCCGGCGCCCGCCTGCTCGAGGTGGGCACCACCAACCGGGTGCACCTGACCGATTACGAAGAAGCTTTGCAGGAGAAGCCGGCTTTGATCTTGCGCGCTCACCGCTCCAATTTCCGTATTGTGGGCTTCACCAGCGAGCCGCAGCTGGCCGAGATCGCCGAATTGGCGCACCGCGCCGGCCTGCCGCTGGTGGACGACCTGGGCTCCGGCACGCTGCTGGACACCGCTCGCTTTGGGCTTGGGCCACGAGCCGACCGTGCAGGAGTCGCTGGCCGCCGGCGCCGACCTGGTCTGCTTCTCCGGCGATAAGCTGCTGGGCGGCCCGCAGGCCGGCATCATCGTCGGGCGCGCTGACCTGGTGGCCAAGCTCAAGAAGCACCCGCTGGCGCGCGCCATCCGCGCCGACAAGCTCTGCCTGGCGGCGCTGTCCGCCACGCTGCTGCACTACCTGAAGGACGAAGCCGAGCGCGAGATGCCGATCTGGCGCATGATTGCCGCCCCGCAGGATGAAATCCGCCGCCGTGCCGAGAGCTGGGCTGCTGCCCTCGGATCAGGCGAAGTCATCCCCGGCGAATCCACCGTGGGCGGCGGCAGCCTGCCCGGCGAGACCCTGCCCACCTATCTGCTGGCCCTGCGCCTGCCCTCCCCAGATAAGCAGCTGGCCCGCCTGCGCCGTGCCACCCCGCCGGTCATCGCCCGCCTGCAAGACGACCGCGTGGTCTTCGACCCGCGCACCGTCCTGCCCGAACAGGAGCCATACCTGCTGGATGCCATCCGTGGAGCAATCTCGCAATGATAGACCGTAGGGCGGCTTTCCTAAGCCGCCGCACCTCGGCAGGTTAGAAACCTGCCCGACGCATTCATAAACCTTAATTATCCTTTGCGCTCTTTGCGGCTTAGCGAGAGATATCTTTACGGAAAGAGAGTAAGCCTATGAAATCCGACCTGACGCCCTGATGCAAGCCCACAACCTGGATGCCCTGCTGGTCAGCGGCCCGGGCAAGCACAACCCGCCCATGGTGTACCTCACCGGCGGCGGGCACCTGACGCAGCGCCGATTTGATCAAGCGCGTCGGCCAGGATCCGCTCCTGTTCCACTACTCCATGGAGCGCGACGAGGCCGCCCGCACCGGCCTGCGCACCAAAAACCTGGATGATTACAGCCTCGAAGAGCTGTTCAAAGAAGCCGGCGGCGATTCGGTCAAGTTCCAGGTAGCGCGCTACCGGCGCATGCTGGCCGATGCCGGCGTGGAGCAGGGGCGCCTGGCGATTTACGGCCAGGGCGATGCCGGGGTGAGCTACGCTGTCTTTACCGCGCTGCAGCAGGCTCTGCCGGATCTGACTATCGTCGGCGAGGTGATCGAACAGCGTTTTCCTGGAAGCCATGGCTACCAAGGACGCCGCCGAGATCGAGCGCATCCGCCGCATGGGGCAGGTCACCACCGCGGTGGTTGGGCAGACCGCCGATTTCCTGACCTCGCACAAGGCCAAAGACGGCGTGCTGGTCCAGTCGGAGGCTCGCCGCTGACCATCGGCGATGTGAAGCGCCGCATCAATCTGTGGCTGGCCGAGCGCGGCGCCGAGAACCCCGAGGACTGCATCTTTGCCATCGGGCGGGATGCCGGCGTGCCGCACAGCGCCGGCACTCCCAGCGATCCGATGCGCCTGGGGCAGACCATCGTCTTCGATATCTTCCCCTGCGAAGCCGGCGGCGGCTATTTCTACGATTTCACCCGCACCTGGTGCCTGGGCTATGCCCCCGACGAAGCGCAGGCGCTGTACGAGGATGTGCTGGATACCTATCAAGCAGGTCACCAGCGAGCTCAAAAGCGGGGCGATCTTCAAGAGCTACCAGGAGCGCACCTGCGAGCTGTTCGAAGCGCGTGGCCATCCTACCGGGCGCAGCCACCCCCGCACCCAGGAAGGCTACGTCCACAGCCTGGGACACGGCGTTGGCCTGCACATCCACGAAAGCCCCTTCTCCGGCTTCACTTCCCCCGACAGCGACCGCCTGAACCCGGGGTCATCATCACCATCGAGCCCGGCCTGTATTACCCCGAGCGCGGCCTGGGGGTGCGCCTGGAAGATACCCTGTGGGTCCGCCCGGACGGCGCCTTCGAAGTCCTGGCGCAATACCCCTATGACCTGGTTTTACCGGTAAAATCGAGCTGAACCGCACCATGACACCCGATACCGCCTCCCCATCCCCGGCTTTTCCGACCGCCCGCATCCTGGGCATCGAGACCTCCTGCGACGAGACCGCCGCGGCCGTCGTCGAAAACGGGCGCGTGATCCTCTCCAACCTGGTGGCTTCCCAGGTGGACCTGCACGCTCAGTTTGGCGGTGTCTTCCCGGAGGTTGCCTCGCGCCAGCACATCCGTACCATGTACCCCATCGTCGAGCAGGCCCTGGAGCAGGCCCACCTGAACCTGACGGATGTGGACGCCATCGCCGTGACGCGCGGCCCCGGGCTGCCCGGCTCGCTGGTGGTGGGCATGAACGTGGCCAAGGGACTGGTGCTGGGCAGCGGGCTGCCGCTGGTCGGCGTCAATCACCTGGAGGCGCACATCTACTCTGCCTGGCTGGATTGGGCCCACGCGCCGGACAGCACGCCGAAGCCCGAGCCGAATTTCCCCCTGCTGGCCCTGATCGTCTCGGGCGGGCACACCGAGCTGGTGTTGATGAAGGATCATCTGCAGTACCAGCGCCTGGGCGCCACCCTGGACGATGCCGCCGGCGAGGCCTTCGACAAGGTCGCCCGCCTGATCGGGCTGGGCTATCCCGGCGGGCCTGCCATCCAGCACGCCGCCGCCGGTGGCGACCCGCAGGCCTTTAAGTTCCCGCGCGCCTGGCTGGAGGGCACCTGGAATTTTTCCTTCAGCGGCCTGAAGACCGCCGTGCTGCGTGAAGTTCAGCGCCTGCAGGCAGGTGGAGAGGGCAGCCTGCGCCGCCCGCTGCCGGTGGAGGACCTGGCAGCCAGCTTCCAGGAAGCGGTGGTGGATGTGCTGGTGGGTAAAACTCTGCTGGCGGCCAAAGAATTCGGCGCCGCCGAGATCCTGGTGGCGGGGGGCGTTTCCGCCAACAAGTCCCTGCGCGAGACTTTCCTGGCGCGTGCGGCTGCCTGCTCCCCCGATACCGGTGCATATCCCGCCCCTGGCGCTGTGCACCGATAACGCCGCCATGATTGCCGGCGCCGGGTACTACCGTTATGTCATGGGGCAGCGCGACGGGCTGGAGATGGATGTCCTGCCCAACTGGCCGCTGGCCGAGTTGAAACCCCTGGCAGTTGCATAAGCCTTACGGCAGCCACAGCGGGGTGCGCATTACTTGCCACTCCCCATCGATTTTCTTTACCGGGTAGGCGAACTGCCAGACGGGCGGGGTCTCCGCCGGGTTGCCCCCGCAGCACGGTCCATACTGGTAAACGCCCCCCTCCGGCGACAAGAATTCCACGTAGAAGGTGTATTCATCAAATCCGGTCTGCTCCCCTGCGCTGATGGCGGCCGGCGGCAGGCAGGCCATTGAGCCGCAAGCCGTCTGCCACCACGCCCCCAAGTCATCTCCGGGTGGTCCGTAGGGCGTGGCTGCATAGTCGCCGCTGAACAGCGCCCCACCTTCCGCATACCTGCCCTCCGCCAGCAGCGCAAAGAACCTCAACAGCGCCTGGCGCGCCTGCTCTTCATCGCTGGCATCCGGCGGGAGACTCCCAGCGGGCAGGAGCGCACTCAACGCGGTGGGCTTCACTGTGGGCGTGGTCAGTGCTGGCGGCGGTGCTTCCTCGGCAAACCCCAGGCAGACCACCTGCACCGAATGGTCCGGGTTGGAGACCAGCTGGTAGACCTGACCGTCCGGCCCGAAAGCCAGATCCTGGTTGAACATGGGCTGGATGAAATTGGGCCACAGGCGGGCAACACCCAACCGGGTGCCATCGGCGGCATAGTAGTGGACCAACTGCTCCAGGCTGGCTGCCGGATCGTTGGGATCGTACTTGTTGACCGCCACGGCTAAGCTGCCATCCGGGTTGAAGCCCAGCAAAGACTCGTTGGTCACATAGGCCGGGGCCTCGAAGGCAATGCTGGCCCCATCCATGACCAGGTCCATGCGGCTGCCATCCGGGTTGAGCGCCGTGCCATAGCTGTGGCCGTAATACGAGAGCGCCTTGAGCGGCTCCGCTGCCACCTGGCCGGAAGGATCGAGCAGGCGGTGCAGGCCGTTTACCCCGCTGCTGAGCAGCGCGCCGTCCTCTCCAACCCACAGCGTGAAGATGCCGTTGGAGACGTAGCCGCTGTCTTGTGTCATCATTGCTTCGGGGATGTCGCGGCTGAGCTGCAGACTGCCGTCCAAACCCAGGCGGTGTAGCTGCGCCGGCTGGGAGGCCAGTGCCAGCAGCCAGATGGCATCCTGGGTGACGACCAGGTCAGACAGCCCGAGCACGGTTTGTTCCAGGGGGAGGGTTTGCTGCAGGATGCCTGCCGTGTCGAAGTGCAGCAGGCGGTTGGGCTGCACGGCAGTATCGGCGATCCAGATACTGCCATCCGGGGCGATAGCAAAGGCTGAGGCGCCCCAGCCCAGCCAATTCGGGCGCGGGTCGCCCTCCCGCCCGGAGAAGGGCTGCTCGTTGGAGATGGTCAGCACGACCTTGTCGCCTTCTCCGCAGCCTAACTGCCGGTCTTGCGGCAGCAAGGCACAGCCAACCAGTCCCAACGCCAACAGGCCGGCAATAGCCGGCAAGCATACCGCTCGTTTGGAGAACATGGCAGCTTTACGGCAGGGCATCAGGCCAGCGGAAACAGGATCAGGGTCTGCAGCTGCTCGGGCGGTGTGTTCGATGGGTCGCTTAGGTAAATCTCGTAGGCCGGGCCGGCCGGCTGGCGGTGATTGTCCTCGATGAAGCGGGTGAGGGCGTCGTAGGCTGCACCCATCTCAGGATATGGGCCGGTGTACAGGCAGGTGGCCACTGCGCCGCCGGGCAGCCGGGCAGGTTGGATTTCTCCGCTGCCTGGCAGCTCCTTAGCCACCGGTACACCGACATCCAGATCGAGGTTCTGCATATCCATATTGTAATAGGCGATATAAGGCGGCCCGGCCGGCGGCTGCCCAATCTGCTCCAGGTACGGATACAGGGCGCCATAACAGCGCCCCAACACCTGGGGCAGGTCCTGTGCGGCCGCCCGTGTACGGATGGCCAGCGCAGGCTGGGAGTCTTGTTCTTTGATTTCGCAAGGGAAAGACATAGGTCAACCTCCTATTGTGAACATTCTTTTGTTCTCAGGATAGCACAGGTAGATCCCCCAGGTCAACTTAATTTGAAGATTGCCGTTCTCGAGCCATCGCCTCCATAATTTCTGCCAGCTGGGTGCTCAGGCGGGCGCGATTGTACTGCTCTTCCACGCAGCGGCGGCCGTTGAGGCCCATTTCCCGGGCTTGCTGTGGATCATCCGCCAGCTGCCGGATGGCCTGCGCAAGCGCAGCAGAATCACCCGGCGCGGAGAAGACCCCGGCCTGGGCGGATTCCACCACCTGGCGGATGACGCCGTCGATAGCCAGGATGACCGGCCGCCCGGCAGCCATGTAGTCGAAGACCTTGTTGGGGTAGACGGTGGCATACAGCGGGATGGGTTTGAGGATCGCCAGGCAGGCATCCGCGGCCGCCAGCGCCCGGCTCATCTCTAACTTGGGCAACGGCGGTAGGAAATAGACGTTCGTCAAGCCTGTCTCGGCGGCCCGAGCCTGCAGTGCGGCTTTCTCCTTGCCGCTGCCCAGCAACACAATGGCGAGGCGCGGGTCGTCCCGCAGATGGGCAGCGGCCTGCAGTACCACGCCCAGGTCGTTAGACAGGCCGTGCGCCCCGGCGTACAGCACCACAAAGCGATCTTCCAGCCCGTGCTGCGTCCGGAATGCGGCTCCATCATCAGCAGGATCGAACATGGCTGGGTCAGCGCCGTTGGGAACCAGCTCCACCCGGCGGGCGCCGCCCTCACGTACATGCTCAATAAATCCCGGCGAGTTGACCAGCACCCGGTCGGCGCTGTGGTACAGGAAGCGTTCCAGCCACTGCGAGAGGCGGATGAGCAGCGGATTGCGCAGCACGCCCACCTGGATGGCAAAGGCAGGCCACAGGTCGCGCACTTCAAATAAAAAGGGAGTCTGCTTCAGGCGGCTGAGCAGCCAGGCGGTGGGTCCCTGAAAGATGGGTGGAGAGGTACCCCACACCAGGTCAACCTGCCTGACTTTAAGCCCGCTCCAGAAGGAAGAGACCATAAAGCTGAAAAAGCTGATCACCCGGTGGACGAAGCTGCGATGCAGCGCCGAGTAAGTGTAGGTGCGCAATATGGTGACCCGGCCGCCGGCATCCGTCTCAAGCTTTGCACTGGCAGCACTGCCCTTGCTGGCCGGTCAGGTAGCTGACCGGGCTGGCAATCACGGTCACCTGGTGGCCGCGTTCTGCCAGGTAGCGGGCCAGCTCGTGGTGGCGGGTGCCGCCCGGCTCGTCAAGCGCAGCGAAAGCCTGGTGAATGAGCAGGATGTGCATCGGCTAGACAGGCAGAATCCACTCGCTGGTGATGGCGAGCGGTGCCGGGGCTTCGATAGTGACTGCAAAGGACAGCGCCGGGATTTTGACGCCGTAGGTTAAGGAGCGCCAACCCCAGGTGGGCGGTACTACGGGCGTATTGCCACGCAGCAGGACGCCGGCGCGCACCAGGGCAGCCTTGGGGTAGGGGCCATCCAGTCCGGACAGGATGGCAGGGTCGGCTTCGATCCGCAGCTCGACCTGACCGTACGGCGATTCCAGGCTCAGGTGCGTCCCCTGCAGTTCCCAGGGCCAGTCGGGCAGCAGCCAGTGCAGGCGCAGCTGGAAGGGGGCATTATGCCGGGCGAGGGCGGCATCCGAACGCATCAGCAAGTCCTCGATCAGCCAGCGACCGGCCTGGCCGCAATCTACCAATCGCAGATGGGCAAGGCCCAGGCGGTGGTAGCCGTCATGGCGCGCGGCTACCCGCTGCAGGTTATGATCCTCACCGGCCTGGCTCTCGATCAGGCGTGCCTGCGCCCAATCCAGGTACAGGAAGCGCCCGGCGCGGGTCATCTGGTCCAGCCCATTAACGGTAATCGTGTTGTGCAGCGCGGCGCCGGTCAGGGCGTTATCCCAGGGAGGCGGGGCATTGTACAGGTAGGTGCCCGGGTCACCGGCCAGATTCAATCCTCGCCACCACAAATCCAGGTGGAGCTGGTCGGCATGGCCGGGTCGGGAGGTGGGCGTCTGGCTATCACTGGCCGAAGAAAAGATGGTTGAGCGAAGTGTGGCCCAGGATTGGCCGTCCGGACTGCGCAGTACCAGCGGGCCGGTATGTCGGCGCTTCGGCCAGTCGGCGGGATTGGAACGATGCCTTGGCGCCAGCCACAAACCCATCTCGTCCAAGGGGCCGGCGTGAAGGCCTGACTGGCCGGTAAATGCGGCCTGAGCGGCCTGCAGGACCGGGCGGTAATCTTCAAAGCGGCTAAGGGTTAGCGGCAGGATGTAAGCCCCATCGTTTGGGCCCAGGTTGGGAGCCTGCCCGCTTTGCGAGTCGACCTGCTCCGCCAGCCAGCCGGTCATCCAGGCCAGGCGGGCAGAGCATTCGGCGGGCAGCGCTTCAGAGTTGATGGCGGCCAGCCACAGGCCCAGCTGGAGCACCAGGCGGTGGTAGTTCGTGCTGTGCTGGCAGTATTCGCCATCCGGGGCGACCTGGCCGAGCAGCCCCTGGCGGAACCAGCGCCAGCCGAGGCGCTGCCAGTCCCCGGCGCGGGGATCTTCCGGCAAGGCTAAAGCAGCGGTAATCAATCCGGCGGCCTCACTCAGCAAGTGGTTGTTGTTCTGAGCACGGGCGTAAACCAGGGTCGGCGGGATGCGGGCGGCATGGTCACCTACAGCCTGGGCCAGGCGCTGCAGGCGCTTAAGCGTGGCTTCTTCTGAGCCGGCAAATACCTGGGCGGCGAACACCAGGGCGATCAGGCGCAAAGCAGCTTCCTGAGCTGAAAGCCAGTGCGGCCCCAGGTACGGTGGGTTGGCATCCAGGAAAACCTCCAGGTGCCCCCAGAAGGCCGCGGCATAGCGCTCGTCGCCGCTCAGCCGGTAGGCGCGACCCAGGGTGCAGGCCCAGCCAAAGCGCGCCGACTCCCAGGTGAACTTGATATCCTGAACAGGCACGCCAGTGTCCACATGGGGCGATAGCTCCTGGCAGCGCGTCCAGTGCTGCAGCGGACCGGGTAACTCCAGGTGCATGCTTTGCGGCTCGCCGCCGAACAGGCGGATGTGGCCGTCTACAATTTCATCCGCTTCGCCAAGCAGGGCGGCGGCCGACTGTCCCAGGGTACTCGATAGTTTGATATCGGAGGGGAGTGGTAACAAGTTGGTACGCACCAGCCCTGAGGTCACGCGCGGCGGTTTGCCGGTTTGCCGGCGGTACCAGCCGGTGCGCAAGCCGGCCTGGTAGCGTGCATAGAGCAGCAGCGGGCCGGGACCGAGTTCTTGCAAGGCTTTGAGCGCCAGTAGAATGCGGTTCATGCCAGGGTACGGGCGATGGCTTCCAGCACTGTCCCCAGGTGCCGAATGGACTGCTGCAGGTCGCCGGGGACTTCCAGGCTGTGGTTGACGCCCGGCAGCACGACCGCTGCCGCGCCGGTTGCCTGACGGATGCGCTCTAATGCCTGGGGGTCATAGGTCGAGTTCAGCATCGCCAACTGCGAAGAGCGCCGGGCCGCGGCACAGGCAAGCAGCCTGCACCAACAGCGGCTGGTGCAGCAATGGGGTCAGCCAGATGGTGGCTGCATCAGATACCGCGCCGCCTGCAAGTAGAAAGCCCATCGCCAGCGTGCCGATGGATTTGCCCACCAGCACCAGACGGGTATAAGGGCGTTGGCTCTGCCCGGCCGTCAGCCCTGCCAGGGCATCCGCACCGATGCGTTGGGCGCGCTCCAGCGGGGCTGCCGCCTCGAAATCCGGCCGGTTGTAATCGGTATGCAGCTGCAGCACGTCCGCCCCGCGCTCAAGCAGCAGGCGGGTGCTGTAATGTAGCAGTGGCATGTCACAGGAATAGCGCAGGCCGGGAAAGAGTACAGCCAGCTCGGTTGCTGCGCCCGGCTGTTTAAAAACTCGTTTGGAATGGGCTGGCCATCCTGTCCAGTAATCTCCAGCTGTGTGATCGCCAGGTCGCTCATGGGTGGTTCCCGATTGGTACGGCCTGGCCGCTGCGCAGCGATTCTACGGCGGCAAAACTGGCCCGTGTGACGCCGAATAGCTGCTCGTAAGGGATCGGCGGTGGACCGCCGGCCAGCAAGGCGCGGGTGAAGGCCAGCCATTCATGCTGGTGGCCCTTCTCCTGGCGCAAGCGAGAACGGGTGGTCTTACGGCTGCCGCCGGTCACGAGCTCCAGCGAGCGGAAATCGTCCAGTACCGCCACCTGCCCGCTGCAGAATACTTCGACACGCTCCTTGGGGAAGGCTTTATCGCCGTTTGCCAGGTAGGTCAGCGTGCCCAGTGAGCCATCCGGGAAGGCGAAGGTCATGACGACATTATCCTCCCGGTAGCGGCCCATGTCCGGCATGCCGCGGGAAACCACGCTCACTGGCGGCTGGCCGACCAGGAAAGTGAGGAAATCAATGAAGTGACAGGCTTCGCCGATGATGCGGCCTCCACCCAGGTCGGGGTCCTGCGTCCAGTGGTTGAGCGGCAGGAATCCGGCGTTGACCCGGTAGTGGGCGGCGAGCGGTCCGGCGCGGCCGTGAAGGAAGCCGGCCAGTGCCTCTGCCAGGGGGGCAAAGCGGCGGTTGAAGCCTACCATCAGCATGGGGGCATTTTCTGGGCGGCCGGCTGCCAGGGCGGCTTCGATCTCCGCCAGCTCGGTCTCATTCAGCGCCAGCGGTTTTTCGCAAAAGACATGCTTCCCGGCGGCCAGCGCCGCCAGCACCTGGCGGGCATGCAGGTTGTGCCGGGTAAGGATGGCGACGGTGTTGATGTTGGGGTCGGATAGGATGCGATTCTCATCGCCGGAAGCGTAGCCAAAGCCAAAGCGCCCGGCGGCGTGCTGGGCGTTCGCGCCGGATGCCGAGGCGATCCCGATTTTCTGCAACCCGGGGATATCCTTCAACGCCGGCAGCAGGACGGCCGTGGCAAAGTTGCCGGCTCCCAGGACACCCAGCCTGACATCCGCGACAGGCGTGGCGCGGGAGGCGGCTGGCAGAGCGGCCGATCGCTGAGGGGTAACTACAGGCTGTTCGGTGATCTCGGGAGCCTCAGGATAGGTCAAAACCACACCCAGGAAAGGTTCCTGCCCCTGCCCGGTGATCAGTGCATAGGCTTCAGGGGCCTGCTCTATGGGGAATTTATGGCTGACAAGGGGACGCACATCCACCTGCCCGCCGGCCAGCAGATCGACGAAGGCTTCCAGGTTGCGGCCTTCGGTCCAGCGCACATAGCCGATCGGATAATCCAGGCCGCCTTCTTCGTACAGTGGGTCGTAGCGCCCGGGGCCGTAGGAGCGTGAATTGAGGAAGGTCAGCTCTTTTTCATAATAGATCTTGCGTGGCAAGCTGAGACCAACCGCCCCAATGGCGACCACCCGCGCCCGGTCACGCGCCAGAGTACCGGCCAGCTCAACCGGATCGGCAGAGGGCGTATCGGCGCAGATCAGCACTGCATCGCAGCCCCGGCCCCGGCTGAATGTGGCAGCGGCTTCTATCGCCTGGGGGCGCAGCACACTCGCAAAGCCCATTTCTTCCGCCAGGGCCACCCGCCGCAGGTCGAGATCGACGCCCAGCACCTGGCAGCCGGCCGCCCGGGCGATCCCAGCAGCCAGCAGGCCGAGCAGCCCCAACCCGATCACGGCCACGCGCTCGCCGAGCTGCACCTCCGCCAGTCGGAAGCCGTGCAGGGCAATGGCCCCCAGAGTGGTGAAGGCAGGCCAGGTCGAACGGCAAAGTATCGGGCAGGGGCGTCACCAGGATGGCTGGTACGGCAGCATATTCGGCGTGCACCGCGTAACCGCCCCCGGCGCAGGCTACCCGCTGGCCGATATGCAGGTCCTGCACGCCTTCACCCAGGGCGACAATCGTTCCCGCTGAGGAATATCCCAGAGGCATGGGTTGATCCAGGCGGCTCATGGCAGCTTCGAAGGTGGTTAACAACCCTTCTCGCCGGGCTTTATCGATGATCTGGCGTACCAGGTCTGGGCGAGAGCGGGCTTTGCCCACCAGGGATTTGCCAGCAAATTCAACCACCATACGTTCGGTACCGGCGGATAGCAGGGAGGCGGCCGTGTGCACCAGTACTTCGCCGGGTTGGGGTGAGGGCACGGGCACCTCAACGACGGTCGTCTCGCCGCTGCGTAAATTTTGAAGGACTTGTTTCATGAAGTCAGCTCTTTGGGTCTTTCCAGGCTTGCAGGATTTTCAAACAGGTTTTCATTATAATGCGATTTCTACCCAGTAGTGAAGCCTGGCAGCCTGCCGCGAAACGACGGTTCCTCGCATCGAGCGGTCACGAGTCGGGCACATAATCCGCCTGCAGCTCCCACATCCGTCGGAAATAGCCGGGCTGTTCCATGAGGCTCGTAAAACTGCCGCGCTCCACGATTTGCCCCAAGCGCAGCACCAGGATTTCGTCGCAAGATTCCAGTCCGGCCAGCCGGTGCGTGATCAGCAGGGTGCTGCGATTCGGGTTGGTGGTCAGCAATTCCTGCATGACGGCGCTCTCAGTGAGGGCATCCAGGTTGGCAGTCGGCTCGTCCAGGATCATCACGGGAGCATTCTGCAGCAGTAGGCGGGCGATCGCCACCCGCTGGCGCTGCCCGGCACTCAAGCGCAGCCCCTGCTCGCCGATCCAGGTGGCATACCCTTCCGGGAGGGTCTCAATCCATGTGTGAAGGTGAGCCTGGCGGGCGGCCGCTTCGATCTCGTCCTGGGTGGCTTGGGGTCGCGCCAGCCGCAGATTATCTCGCAGGCTGGCCGCGAACAGGTAGGTGTGCTGCGAGAGCACACCGATCCGGCTGCGCAGCTCGTAGCTGTTGAAAGCGGAAGCGTCCCACCAGGCCGATGGGTTACCCGCCTGGCGCAGCAGGATTTCACCCGACTGTGGCACCCAAAAGCGCAACAGCAGCCCGGCCAGCGTGCTTTTCCCGACGCCGCTGGGGCCGACAATCGCCAGGCGCCTGCCAGGGATGAGTTGGAATGAAACCCCTTCCAGGGCAGGCTGCGATGTGAGGTTATGGCTGATGCCTGAGATATCACGCGCCGCCAGGCGAGATGGGTAAGCAAAGCCCACCGCATTTAATTCTATTTCCAGCTGCTCGGGGACGGGCTGAGGTTGGGGCGGTTCCCGGACTGCAGGTTCGGCATCTACGATCTCGAACAAGCGTTGCGCAGCTTGCAGGCTGTTTTCCAGGTGCTGGGCAGCCACCGGCAAAGGGTTGATGGCTTCGAAGCTGGCCAGCGCCGCTAAAGCCAGGGATGCCAGATATACGCCCTCGACCTGGCCGCTGCGAACCAGGGGGATGGCAAGCAGCAGGACGGTCCACATACCCAGGTGAGCCATAGCGCCGGAGAGGGCAGTTTGAGCGGCGCTCAGGCGCGCCAGGCGCCGTTGAGCAGCCACCAGCCGCCGGTTTGATGCCTGGAAGCGCCCGGTAAACTGCCCGGCCAAATCGAAGATCGCCAGGTCGGCCAGTCCCTGAATACCGTCCACCAGCGCGATGTTCAACTGCACACGGGCAGTTACGTGTTCCCGGCTGGGTTTTCTCCCCAGGGTGTGGATAAGCAGCGGCAGGCCGATCCCGGCAAGCAGCCAGGCGCCAGCCAGCACCAGAGCCATCCGCAGGTCAAAACTCCCCAACCAGAGCGCGACTCCCAGGGTAATCAGGATGGCTACCAGGGGTGGAGCCAGGACACGCACATAAAAGTTTTCCAGTGTTGCGATGTCGCCGTGGATGCGCGCCAGCAAGTCGCCGCTGTGCAGCTGCTGCAGGCGGGCCGGGGCCAGGGGTTCCAAAGCCCGGTAAAACGACAGGCGCAGGTTGCCCAACAGCCGGAAGGTAGTTTCATGGGAAAGGTTGCGCTCCAGGTAGCGGAACAGGCCGCGCCCGATGCCAAAGAAGCGCACCCCGACGATGGCTACCTGTAGCTCGGCGATGGAGGGCTGCAGGGCAGCCGCAGACAGGATGTAAGCGGAGGTGGCCATCAGACCGATGCCGCAGGCAATCGCTGCGCTACCGGTCATCACGGATAAGGCCGCCCACCCGGTGTAAGGCGCAGCCAGGCTCAGTAAGCGGAATAAGTTCTTGCATACGGAGCGAGGCCGGCTGGCAGGGAGCTGATCGATGGGAGTCGTACGGTCGCCTCCCGCTCGCTGCCAGGCATGGCGGCTGCCAGAGAGGCACTGGTCCATTCCCGCGAGGAAGGGTCGATATCCGGGCTCTCCCGCCGCGAATCGGATATATCACTCCGGGATGCCTCGAATATGCCCAAGGGAGCAGGCCGGATTTGTGGCGGCTGCGTTTCCTCGATTGGACCGCAGCGGTAAGTTTCTACCAGCTTTCGGTACAGCCCGTCTCGCTTGAGCAAGGCTTCATGCGTGCCGGACTCAACCACCCGACCTTGATCCAGCACCAGGATTTGATCGGCCTGCTGGATGGTATGCAGGCGGTGAGCGATAACCAGGGCGGTACGGCCGGCCAGCAGGCGCTGCAGCGACTCCTGGATCAGCGCCTCCTGTTCGGGGTCCAGGTTGGCGGTAGCCTCATCCAGGATCAAGAAGGAGGCGTCTTTCAAGAACGCGCGCGCCAGTGCCAGCCTCTGTGCCTGCCCACCACTCAGCCCAATTCCGCCCTCGCCCAGCGGTGTGTCATAGCCTGCGGGCAGTCCCTGGATGAAATCATGCAGGTTTGCCAGGCGGGCAGCCTGTTCCATCTCATGTTGGGTGGCTTTTGGTTTAGCCAGCCGGAGATTATCGGCCAGCGAGCCCTGAAACAGGTGGGGAGCCTGCGGCACCCAGGCCACCCGGCTGCGCCATTCCGCGGCGGGCATATCTTCCAGCGGCCGTCCGTCTATGTCAATCCTCCCCTGCTGAGGTTGAAGGAAACCCAGCAGTAAATTGGCGATGGTGCTCTTGCCGCCACCGCTGGGACCGACCAGGGCAATATTCTGGCAGGCAGCGATCTGGAAAGTCACCTCGTTCAGGGCATGCCGCTCGCCGGGGTAGGTGTAGGTGACGGAGTGAAAGGCGATGGCCGGCGGTTGACCGCCGACCGCCGATCCCGCAGAAGAACGCTGCGGGACTTCGCTAACCGACGGAGGGCGGAAGACGGAGGACCGAGCAGTCGCTGGATTCACCTCCGGGTAATACTCTTCGGTCGCCGGTCTGCGGTCTGCGGTCTGCGGTCGGCCGTCATCGGTCTGCGGTCTACCGTCGGCGGTCCCGCTGCCCAGCACTTCGAATATCCTCTTCGCCGCAGCGCTGCCCGCCATCCCGGCGTGGAAGCGCGCCCCCAGCATCCTGAGCGGAAGGTAAAACTCAGGCGCCAGGATCAAGACAAATAGCGCCTGCTCGAATGCCAGCTGGCCGTACAGCAAGCGCAAGCCGACTTCCACGGCGACCACGGCAGTGCTCAGCGTGGAGACCAGCTCTAGAACCAGGGCTGAAAGGAAGGTTACCCGCAGCACACTCATGGTAGTCTGGCGGAAGCTGTCATTGACTTGCTCGAGAACCTGGATTTGCGCCCGGCTGCGGCCCAGGATTTTCAAGGCTGTCAACCCCTGGATCAAATCCAGGAAATAGGCACTCATCCGGCTGAGAGTCTGCCACTGGCGCCCGGTCAGGGTTTGCGCCACGCTGCCAATCAGGATCATGAATATGGGGATGAGCGGCGCAGTCAGGAGCAGGACCAATCCGGACAGCCAATCGATCGGGAAGACAAACACCAGGATGATGACCGGGACAATTGCCGCCAGCGCTAGTTGGGGCAGGTACTGGCTAAAGTAGGCATCCAGCGCTTCGATCCCTTCCATCGCCGTGCCGGTCAGCTCGCCGGTTTGCTGCTCGCTGGTGAAGGAAGGACCGAGTTTTTCAATGTGTTTATAGAGGGAATCGCGCAGTTCTTGTTTTATGTGCAGCGCGATCGAGCTGGCGCTCAACTCGCTGCCCCAGACGAAGGCGTACCGGATAAGGATAGCGCCCGCGAGCAGCGCCATCAGGATGGGTACCTGTTCCAGGCTTGTTTTCCCCGAGGACACTTCCAGGAATACCAGGGAGATTGTCCGGCTCAACAGGCTGGCCTGAAAGACAGTAAAAATACCACCGGCAGCGCCCAGTCCAATGGTGAGCATCAGGGCAAACTTTCGGCGGCCGGCCAGCCGGAGCAAGTGCCTATCCAGGTTCATGAGTTAAATCATAACACGCACCCCGTTCGACCGGCTGAAATCTCCCCGGCGAACGGAGCGCGTGTGGGGTTGGAAATGGCTATATGGACTAATATTCCAGATGCGATTTGCTGGTCAGGCGCTTACGGAACACAATGTAGCTCCAGGCCTGGTAGATCAGCACGATGGGGACGAAGATCAGCGCCACAATGGTCATCACGGTCAGGGTGTAGTCCGAGGAAGATGCATTGTAGATCGTCAGGCTGTTGGCAGGATTCAGGCTGGAAATCATCACCCGCGGATACATGATCAGGAACATGGTCACAAAAGTGAATGCAATCGTCACACTGGTCAGGCCAAAAGCCCAGCCGCTCATCTTCTTATAGATAAAGATAGCCGGCGAGCAGGATGGCAAGCATGGCTATCAGCGGAACGATCCCAGGATTGACCCCCAGCCTATCCAGGATATCGGTTTCGAAGTAAGTGGCGACCAGCAGGCCGATCAGAACTACCACGACGATCGGCCACATGCGGCGTGCAGCAGCCAGGGCTTTTTCTTTGAGCTCACCGGTGAGTTTCAAACTTAAGAAGATAGCGCCGTGCAAAGTAAAGGTGACTACCGCAGCAATCCCGGCCAGCAGGGCATACCAGTTGAGCAGGGTAAAGAAACCGCCGGCATACTGCATCTCGGCATCGATCGGCACACCTCGCACCAGGTTGCCAAAAGCCACGCCCAGCAGCAGGGCCGGCACCAGGCTGCCGATAAAGATCAGCCAGTCCCACAGGCTGCGCCAGCGCGGGTTCTTATCTTTGCTGCGGAATTCGAAAGCCACGCCTCGCCCGATGAGCGCCAGCAGCAGCAGGAAAAGCGCCAGGTAAAAGCCGCTGAACATTGTGGCATACCACATGGGGAAGGCAGCAAAAGTTGCGCCGCCGGCGGTCAGCAGCCAGACTTCATTGGCGTCCCAATGCGGACCGATGGTGTTAATCATCATGCGCCGCTTGAGGTCTACCTGGGCGGCGTCCTTATCCCGGCTGAGGAATGGCAGCAGGATGCCAACGCCGAAGTCAAAGCCTTCCAGGATAAAGAAACCGATGTATAAGACGGCAACCAGTACAAACCACAGCGTATTTAGGTCCATGATCTACTCCTTCCTTATTCTTGCGCGCCAACCAGTGACGGGATCGTTTCCGGAGCGGCGCTCGGCGCCTGGTTATCCAGGGGCGGGGGCGCCTGGCGGGCAAACTTGGCCAGCAGGTATATAGTGGCTACCATGAGGGCTGCATAAACCAGGGTAAAGCCGATTAAGGTTAGCAGGGCGGCTCCCGAGGAGACGACCACCGAGACACCATCCTCGATTTTCATCAGGCCGTACACTACCCAGGGCACACGGCCCAGCTCGGTCATTATCCAGCCGGCGGTATTGGCGAGGTAAGGCAAAGCGATTGCCCACCCGAACAGGTGCAGGCTCTTTTTGTGGTTTTCTACGCTGTCACCCATCACCAGAAATAGTGCATACGCTGCCAGCCCCAGCATCAAGAATCCGGCTCCGACCATAACGCGGAATGACCAGTAGATGACCGGCACCGGTGGCACATAATTCCCCGGCCCAAATTCTTGCTCGGACTGCGCCTGCAGATTGTTGATGCCCTGGATTTCGCAATCGAGCTGGTTGTAAGCCAACAGGCAGAGCATACGCGGCAGGCGTATGGAGAAGATTTCTTCGGTCCCTTGCAGGTTGCCAATGGTCAGCAGGGAAAATGAAGCCGGCGATTCGGTCTCGTATAATCCTTCGGCCGCCGCGATCTTCATCGGCTGAGACTCTACCATGTGTTGAGTCTGGCTGTGGCCGTTCAGGATGACCAAAACAACGGCAAAAGTGCCGAGGACGGCGGCCACCTGAAACGAGCGTTTGAACAGATCGGGATTGTTTTTGCGCAGCAGGTGATAAGCGCTGATCCCCATAACGAAGAAGGCTGCCGTGGTAAGCCCGGCAGTGATGGTGTGCGGAAACATCACCCAGACATTGGGGTTGAAGATCAGGTCGAAGAAATTAACCATCTCGGCCCGTCCGTCGTTGATCACATACCCCACAGGTTCCTGCATGAATGAATTGGCGATCAGGATCCACAATGCCGAGATATTGGCGCCAATGGCTACCAACCAGATGACAGCGGCGTGCAGACCCTTAGAGAGCTTATCCCAGCTGAAGATCCAGATTCCCAGGAAGGTCAACTCGAGGAAGAAGGCCATCAGGGCTTCGATCGCCAGCGGCGCCCCGAAAATATCGCCAACGAAGCGGGAGTACTCCGACCAGTTCATACCAAACTGGAACTCCTGCACAATGCCGGTGACAACGCCCATGGCAAAGTTGATCACAAAGAGTTTGCCCCAGAATTTGGTCATCTGCTTGTAGATTTCCCGCCCACTGCTCACGTAAAGGGTTTCCATCAGGGCGACCATTAAGGAAAGCCCCAGGGTGAGCGGTACGAAGAAAAAGTGATAGACCGTGGTGACCCCAAACTGCAATCGAGAGAGCATCAATGCATCCATATAATCGCTCCTTGTTGAGTTCTGACAAACGACCCGGGCAGCTCTGTCTTCCCTGGCGCAATTACCCTGCCCGTGTTCGGTGTCTACTATATAGTACAACCGTCTTTTATTGTAGTCAATAAAGATCGTCACCAGAATATTGTGACAAAAGTCTCAATCTTAATAAAAAACACCCCGGGAGGTTATCCCGGGGTGTGGTTGGGTTGGGAAGGTTGGCGAGGTTAGTGCCCCCAGAAACCGCCGTCTACCTTGCGGACATCCTCGGCGGTCATGAAAGCATCGGGGTCAATTTGCTGGACAAGCGACTCAAACTGGCCCGCCTGCCTGCGCAGCACACTGCAATTCAGGATACTCACAGCGCCATCCCGGCCAATGCCGGCAATCTCTGTGACGGCGAAGCCGGCCTCGCGTAGCCGCTCGGTCAGCTCGGCGCCGCGTCGCGGGCTGATCACGCGCAGATGGGTATAGCCAACCGCCAATCGGGATTCCAGCCACATGCCGGTCAGGATGCCCGTTGCAAAGCCGGCCGAGTAACCCAGGTATTTTGCCCAGTCTCCCATATCGGAAAGCACCATGCGCAGAGCCGTGACAAAGACGAAAGACTGGAAGAACGCAAAGACCCAGGCCAGCACTTTGCGACCGCGCACCACCATCATCAAGCGGACGGTGTATAGTGACACATCCACCAGCCGCAGGAAAAAGATCGGTATTGCAGAGAGCAACACGGCCATGAGATTAATCAGGCGCGCCAGAAACCGCGCCGTACAGGGCGCACATCCTCGGCGGTGATAAAAGCTGCAGGGTCAACCTGGTGAACAAGCTTGTGTACCTGGTCTACATTCCGGCGCAGCACGCTACAGTTTAACAGCGATACCATGCCATCCTTGCCACGCGCGGGTATCTCGGTTACGGCGTAACCGGCGGTACGCATCCGCTCGGCGATGGCGGTTCCCAGGCGGGAGCTGACAATGCTGAGCTGGGTATGTCCAATCGCCAGGCGCTCCTCGATCCACATGCCAACGACATTACCGGTGGCAAACCCGGCCGCATAACCGAGGATATTCAGCGGGTTATCCAGGTTCTTCAGCACGGAGCTGATTGCCACAACGAAGATTAACGCCTGGAAGAACCCCAGTACCCAGGCGATCGCCTTCTTGCCGCGCATCACCACCAACACCCGCAGGGTATCCAGGGTCATGTCGGCGACGCGCAGCCCAAAAATCAGGGCTGCGCCCAGCCAGGCCTCAGGAGACAGGAATACTTCCATCGCTGCCTTCCGGGATCGTATGCGGTCTGCTGCTGTTCTGCAATGCCGGCAGGTACATGGTTTTCCATGTATTCCTTAACCATACGGCGGGTGCTAAACTGCGGCGCCAATGTGCGGATCGATTCTTTCATCCGGGCAATCCACTCGCCGGGCAGATTGTCTGATGAGCGGATCTGGTAATAGAGCGGAACGATTTCCTTCTCAAGTGTCTCGTACAGGCTCAAGGTGTCGTCCTCATCCTGCTGTTCCGGGTCGATATAATCAATATCCTGGCCAATGGCCCAGCCATTGCTGCCGTTGTAGCCTTCCCGCCACCAGCCGTCCAGCACCGAGAAGTTCAAGACGCCGTTCAAGGCCGCTTTCTGCCCCGAGGTCCCCGAGGCTTCATTCGGGCGGCGCGGGGTATTCAGCCAGACATCCACACCCTGCACCAGCAAGCGCGCCAGGCCCATGTCATAATCTTCCAGGAAGACCAGCCGGCCGGCGCCTTCCGAGCGCTTGACTGCCCGGTAGACTTCCTGGATCAGCTGCTTACCGCCTTCGTGATCGGGGTGCGACTTTCCAGCGAAGATGATCTGCACCGGCATATCCGGGCGGTTGATGATTTGCAGCAGGCGAGGCAGATCACGCATCAGCAGGTTGGCGCGTTTATACGGTGCAAAGCGGCGGGCAAAACCAATAGTCAGGACATATGGGTTGAGCAGCACCCCGGAAGCCAGGATTTGCACCGGGTGTGAGCCGCCTTTCAGCCAGGTTTGGCGGGCGCGTTCGCGGATGTAATACATCAGCTTGCGTTTGAGGTGCCTGCGCACAGCCCATAACTGCTCGTCGGGGATGTTCCTGACCTGCTCCCAAATTTCCGGATCGTCGATGTGCTCCAGCCACTCCGGCCCCAGGTAGCGATCGTACAGGTAACCCAGTCGACGCGCCATCCAGGTCTCGGTATGGATACCGTTGGTGACGTGGGCGATGGGTATATCGGCTTCAGGGCGTTCCGGCCACAGGAAGTTCCACATTTTTCGGGTGACCTGCCCGTGCAGCTCGGAGACGCCGTTGCGCCCCTGAGAAAGGCGCAGCGCCAGCACGGGCATGCTGAAGGTGTCGCCCCAGCTTACCGTATGCCGCGCCAGGTCGATGAACTGCTCGCGAGTCAGCCCCAGCTGCAGGCCACATGTGGGCAAAATATTTGTCCATCAGCCACAGGGCAAACTCATCGTTGCCGGCCGGGACGGGAGTATGGGTGGTGAACACGTTGCTGTCGCGCACCATCTCGGCCGCGGTTTCAAATGGAGTTCCTGCAGCGATCAGCTCACGGATGCGCTCCAGCACCAGGAAGGCCGAGTGACCTTCATTCATATGCCAGGCGCTGGGTGTGATGCCTAGCTTGCGCAGTAAGCGTACGCCACCGATACCGAGCAGGATTTCCTGGCTGATGCGCAGGTCCAGGTCGCTACTGTAAAGCCGCGCCGTCAGGTTGCGATCCGCCGGGATGTTTTGCTCAATATTGGTATCCATCAGGTAAAGAGGCACCCGGCCGACATTCAATTGCCAGATGCGCGCATGCAAGTCGCGCCCGGGGAGCTCTACGGAGATGGTTAAAGGGCTGCCCTGGCTGTCTACCAGCGGGATCACGGGCAGGTTGTCAAAATCGTGCCGGCTATAGCGCGCTTCCTGCCAGCCATCTTCGGTGATGCGTTGGGTAAAATAGCCCTCAGAATAAAACAGGCCAACAGCAATGAACGGCAGGCCCAGGTCGCTGGCTTCCTTAGTATGGTCGCCAGAAAGCACACCCAGGCCGCCGGCGTATAACGGCAGGGATTGGTGCAGGCCGTATTCCATCGAAAAATAGGCGATGACCTGGTCCTTGTTTTGGGGGTACTGCTGGTTGAACCAGGTATCCGTGCGCGTCATGTACTGGTCGAAAGCCTTCATGATCCGGTCGTAAAACTCAAGGTAATAGCGGTTGTTGGTGACCGAGTTCAGGCGTGAGCGTTCGACCTTGCGCAAAAACAATACCGGGTTGTGCCCCGCCAGCTCCCAGAGCTCCGGGTCAATTCTCATAAACAGCCGCTTTGCATCCGGATGCCAGGTCCACCACATGTTATAGGCCAACTCTCCTAGCTGGCTGATCCGCCGAGGCAGGCTGAAATGGTTCGGTGTAGTATTGCGAAAAGGTTCCATATTTTTTATTTCCTTTGTTTTGCTAAAGCCATATCCATAAAGCGTGCGGTTCTCCAATTTTTAGGCGGATATCGCTTTAATCATATTTTATAAAATTAGGGTCGCCTGGATATATTAGTTGATGTCCATCGAGCCAGGAAAGAATCTTACCACACGAAACACGCCTCAAATGGCGAAGGTTTATTTTATATTAAGCTTGTAGCCCCCTGATTTTGGAGATACAATAAAACAACAAATTCATTGTGAGTCACAGCCTGAGGTATTATGGAGAATCCCCGCCTGGCAACGCAGATTCATCAAGGCCGGCAAATACCATGACTGAAACCATTCAGCTATTCGCTACCTGCATAATCGATACGCTTTACCCCGAGATCGGGAAATCCGTCGTGCGTGTCCTGGAGAAGGCAGGGGTGCGCGTGGAATTTCCAGGCGCCCAGACCTGCTGCGGACAACCGGCATTTAACGCCGGGCAGCGCGACCAGGCTCGCCCGCTGGCGATGTATAACATCCAGGTGTTTGAGAAGGCGCCGGGGCCGGTTGTCATCCCTTCCGGGTCGTGCACCGCCATGATCCGCCATGGCTACCTGGAGCTTTTTGCCGATGACCCGCACTGGCTGACGCGCGCCAAATCCCTGGCCGACCGCAGCTTTGAGTTCACCGAGTTCCTGGTCGATTACCTGGGGGTGGTCGATGTGGGGGCGCGTTTTTCCGGGCGGCTCACCTACCATTCGTCCTGTCACCTGCTGCGCGGCATCGGCGTCAGCCGCCAGCCGCGCCTGCTGCTGCAGGCCGTGCAGGGCGCCGAGTTTGTCGAGCTGCCCTACTCGGAGGAGTGCTGCGGTTATGGCGGAGTTTTCTCGGTCGAGCAGGCTGAGATTTCGTCTGCCATGCTGCAGCGCAAACTGGATAATATCGCTGCCAGCGGCGCACCAACGGTAGTCTCTTGCGATGGGGGCTGCCTGACCAACATCAACGGCGGCCTGCACCGAGCGCGGCATGCCGCAGCGCGTGCGGCATATTGCCGAGATCCTGGCCAATCAGGCGGGCTGAGCCATGAGCACACCCTTCGAAACTCGCATTCACAGTTCCCTGTCCGACCCTGCCCTGCAAGCTGCCTTGGATGGCAACGCCGAGCGCCGGCTGAAAGCCCGCCAATCGGCTTATGCTTCCCTGCCGGACGACTTGCAGACTTTTCGCCGCCGCGCTCACGCTGTACGGGCCGACGTGATCGCTAACCTGGAGCGCTACCAGGAGCAGTTTATCGCCAATGCGCGCACCAATGGCATGGTGGTGCACCTTGCGGTCGACGCCGCACAGGCGGTGGAAATCGTGCTCCAGATTGCCCATGCACACCAGGCGCGGCGTGATTGCGAAATCCAAGACGATGGTGGGTGAGGAGATCGAGATCAACCATGCCCTGGAAGCTGCCGGGATGCAGGCGGTTGAGACGGACCTGGGCGAGTATATCGTCCAGCTGCGCCACGAGCCCCCGGCCCACATCATCACCCCGGCAGTTCATTTGAGCCGCGCCCAGGTTGGCCAGACTTTCCAGGAAAACCTCGGCGTGCCGTTCACCGACGATATCCCCACGCTGACGGCCATCGCCCGCGGCGTGCTGCGCCAGACCTTCCTGACCGCCGATATTGGCCTGTCGGGAGTCAATTTTGGGGTGGTAGAGACCGGCGCACTGTGCATGCTGACCAATGAAGGCAACGGCCGCATGGTCACCACCCTGCCCCCGGTGCATATCGCCCTGATGGGCATCGAGCGCCTGGTGCCAACGCTGGAAGACCTGGACTTGATGCTGGCATTGCTGCCGCGCTCTGCCACCGGTCAAAAACTGACTGTGTATACCAGCCTGATCCGCGAGCCGCGCCGCCCGGACGAGCCGGACGGCCCGCTGCAGCGGCATCTGGTGCTGGTCGATAACGGGCGCAGCGCTCTGCGCCGCTCGCCGCTGGCCGAATCCTTATACTGCATTCGCTGCGGCGCATGCTTGAATGCCTGCCCTGTGTTTCGCGAGCTGGGCGGGCATGCCTATGTCGGGGCAACCGGCCAGACCACACCTTACCCCGGGCCGATCGGCTCGGTCATCTCGCCGGGGTTGTTTGGCGAGCCGGAGTTTGGCCTGCTGGCGCGCGCCACCAGCCTGTGCGGCGCCTGCCAGGAAGCCTGCCCGGTGGATATTGACCTGCCCAAGCTGCTGCTGCGTGTGCGTGCCGGGATGGTAGCCCCAGATGAGCCGGCCGACCCAGATAAACCCAAACCGGCGCCGGCAAAAACTGCCGCCCGGCAAGGCTCGCACGTGCCTCGTTTTGAGGATTTTGGGCTGCGGGTGTTTACCTGGTTTGCACTCTCCCCGCGTCGCTATCGCTTTGCCCAGCGCAGTCTGGGTTTCGTAGGGCGCATTCTGGCGCCTCGCTCAGCCTGGATGCAACTGCCGGCCGCTACCGGATGGGGCTTGAGCCGGGATATCGTCCGCCCGCCGTCCAGCCCCTTCCGGGATTGGATGGCACAGGAGCACCCCAATACCCCGGTGGATCAGCTTTCCCCTGACCCGGCGGACAACAACAAGCAGGCAATATGGGCTGCTTCTCGACATGTGTTTGAAGGTGAGCCGGTTGCGCCTAAAGCGGCGGAAATCCCTTCCGACCAGTTGCTCGAGCGCTTCGAGCTCGAGCTTACTGCTCTGGGTGGACAGGTAATCCGCTGCCAGGGTATGCTCGACCTGGTAGACCGGATCGTCGCTCTGCTGAAGGAAAACGAGATTGACTCCGTGATGAGCTGGGAGGCAGCAGAACTGCCGGATGGCTTGCTGGCGGCTTTGCAGGCACAGGGAATCCAGCTGAGCCACCAACCCGATCCTCAGCTGCGCGCCGGTCTGACCGGCGTGATCGCCGCAGCGGCGGAAACCGGCACATTGGCGCTGGCTGCAGGGCCAGGCCGGCTCCAGTCCGCCTCCCTGCTGCCCGAGCTGCACCTGGCCGTTCTGCATGCCAGAGATATCCGCCCCACGTTGCTGGAGGTTCTGAAGTTGGATGCGATCCGGCAGGCTTCGGCTGCGGTCCTGGTGACCGGGCCTTCCCGCACCGCCGATATCGAGATGACGCTGACTATTGGCGTTCACGGTCCTAAAGAGGTGTATGTCTTCCTCCTTGATTCCGATTGACAGCCTGGTACTGTATAAAAACCGCCCGGCGCGCGTGCTGCGCGTAGCATCGCCCCGCGATGCACTGGGGGCTGGCCGAACGAACGCCAGCGGGGGTGACCGGGTGGAGATCGAGCTGGAGAGCGGTGAGAGCCAGAAAGTGCGCCTCAAGGATTTGCAGCTGCTGCATCCTGGGCCATTGGATGGGTCTGCCGGGCTGCGCCGCCTGGCAGAACTGAGCCCACAATCCGGAGATGTGCAAACTGCCTGGGAGATCCTGTGCGAGCTGCCCGGCGAGCATACCCTGGCCGAGCTGGCCGAGTTGATTTTCGGCGCATTCACCCCGGCCACGGCCTGGGCTGCCTGGTGGTGGCTGGCGGATAATGTGTATTTCCGCGGCACAGCGGACGCCCTTTCGGCCTGCTCGTTGCAGGAAGTGCAGGCGGTGCAGGCTGTCCGTCAGGCAAAAGCCGACGAAGCGCTTGCCTGGCTGGGGTTCCTGGATCGGGCGCGCCAGGGGAAGATTAGCCCTCAGGATCGCCCGTTTCTGCGCGAAGTGGAAGACCTGGCCCTGGGAAGACGAGCGGACAGCCGGGTGCTGCGCGACCTGGGACATGCCGAGACGCCGCAGGCAGCCCATGCCCTGCTGCTGAGTGCGGGAATCTGGGATGAGCGGGTCAACCCGCACCCTGTGCGGCTAGGGATGATTTTATCTGCTCCCGGCCCAGAGCTGATCGACGGGCTCTTTGTTCCAGTATTGGATGAAACTCGCCTGGACCTGACCGACCTGCCGGCATTTGCCATTGATGACCCGGGCAACCAGGATCCGGATGATGCCATCAGCCTGGATGGCGATCGCCTATGGGTGCATGTGGCCGATGTGGCGGCGCTGGCACCCATAGGCAGCCCGGCAGACCTGGAAGCACGCAGCCGGGGTGGTACGCTGTATCTGCCCGAAGGCCCGATTCCTATGCTGCCTGCCGAAATCGTCTCACAGCTGGGCATGGGCCTGGCGGAGATATCCCCGGCCTTGTCCTTTGGCCTGCGACTGGCGCCAGATGGCAGCCTTGCAGAGATCGAAATCCATCCCAGCCGGGTGCGCGTGCAGCGGCTGACTTACGAACAGGCCGAGCTGCGCATCGCAGAAGAACCTTTTCGGGGATTGTACTCTCTGGCCATGCGCTGCCGGGAGTATCGCAGGTCCGCCGGAGCGTTGTTTATCGATCTCCCAGAGGTCAGGATCCGGGTGCTGGAGGGGGTACCGGAAATCCACCCGATACCCGCGCTTCGCATGCGGGAATGCGTGCAGGAGGCGATGCTGCTGGCGGGAGCGGCGGCGGCACGCTACGCGATGGAACACGGACTGCCGTTGCCTTTTGTTTCCCAGGACGCGCCCGATCCGCGCCTTAAGGCAGAAATCATAACAGGCGATCCCTGGCGCGAGCTGAGCCTGTCCGAGATGTACGCTTTACGCCGCCTGCAGCGTCCCGGCCGCGTGGGCGTCCAGCCTGGGGTGCACGCCGGCCTGGGACTGCCGGCATACACGCGTGTCACCAGCCCGCTGCGTCGCTACCTGGACCTGGTGGCGCACCAGCAGCTGCGCCTGCACCTGAGAGGTGAGAAACCACTCGATGTGCAAGAAATCCTGGAACGGGTGGGAACTTCAGAGGCAGCACAAGGCGGCTTGAACCAGGCGGAGACGCTCTCCGAGCGCCACTGGACCCTGGTTTACCTGCTGCAGCACCCGGAATGGCAAGGAGAAGGCGTGTTGGTGGAGAAAAAGGGGCTGCGCGGGCGGTTTGTCTTGCCGGCGCTGGCGCTGGAGACGCAAGTTCACCTGCGCCAGGATTTGCCGATAGACAGCAGCGTGGTGCTTAAAGTTAAGGAGATCAGCCTGGCCGAACTGGAGGCGTATTTCCAGGTCCAGGCTGCCTGAAACTGCGAGTTAATCCTTTTCGCCAAACCTGGCCTGCCATTCGGCAATGATTTCCCGGTTGTAGCGTACGTTTTCCAGCCAGGCGCGCTGCAGTTTTTCGCTGGTCAACCCGGCGGTGGCCTGTCGAACGCGTTCATTAGCCCGGCGCAAATACTCATCCGCCTCTTCAGATCGTCCAACTGCCCGCAGAGCACAGGCATGGGTGAAATACATCTGCTCCTGGCTGGTGAAACCTGCCAGGCGGTCGGCGAGTGCGACGGCAGCGGTAGTGCGCTCGGCAGCCAGAGCCGGTTCAACCAGGGCCAACATCAACCGCGCTTCCATATCAAGCGAAAAGGTTAACGGATATTCGGCGTCTAAATCTCTCCACCGAGCGCTTACCTGGCTGGAATATGCCAGTCCCTGGCGCCATTCGGCGGGGTCGTTGCCCAGCCAGGCGGTATAGGCGAGGTTGAAAAATACATCCGGATAGGATTCGGGGTCGTCGCTGGCCTGGGCCATTTCCAGGGCTGCATCCATCTGTGTGTGGCCGATACCGAAGTTACCCAGGATGGCATGCAACCGGCCGCACCAGGCCAGTAAGTCGATCTGAGCACGCTTCAGGTCGCGCTGTTCGGCGATCTGCAGGGCAGTTTCGGCTTTGACCAGGGCTTCTTCATACAGGCCTATACTGGCGTACATCTCGGTGACGCTGCGGCTGAGAGCGAAGATCAGGCCCTGATCGGCCTGGCTGCGAGCGCGTTCGAGCTGGCGTTCGAGCAGGTCCAGAGCGCCCTGGTAATCGCCCTGGGCCTGGTAGCAGTAGAAAGCCATATTGGCAACGATCATCCCGACCGCCATATCCTGTCCAATTGACTCGGCTAGCTCCAGGCCTTCGTCGAAATACTGGCGCGCCTCGTCCAATCGTCCCATGCTGGCCAGCACTCCGGCCATGGCATTGAGCGCATTGCACTCCTCCGCCCGATCCCCCACTTCCCTGTGCAGGATTAAAGCGGATTGATAAAGCTCCAGCGCCTCGGTTTTCCGGTCCCGGGCATCCATGGCGATGCCCAGGCGGCGCAGGCTGGTAGCCTCCTGGCGGCGGTCCTTGATCTCACGGCTGAGCTGAACGGCCTGCTCGGCTGCCTGCTGCCCCGCTTCAGCCTCACCCTGATTGATATGGGCCAGCGACAGCAGGTACAGGCAGGGGATGACATCCGATACCTGGCCTGCCGCCTGGAATTTTTCCTTTGCCTGGTCCAGGAAGCGGATGCAGCGTCGTTGATCGCCATTGAAATTGGCCACGAAAGCCAGGATATACAGGGCACGGGCCTGGCGAACGGGGTCGTTCATATTGACTGCTAATGCCAGTGCCTGCTCTGCAGGCTGCGTGGCTTGAACGAAATCTGTGTGGGCGGCGTAGTTCGCGTGGGCCAGCAGGGCATCAAAGCGCAACCGGTTATCATCCAGGCTGTTGGCCAGCGCATACATGCGCTGCAGGTCGGCCAGCTCTTCCGGGCGGCGTGCTGTGTGGTGATAGACTTGCTCGCGCGAGCGGAGCAGGTCGAAGCAGTCGTTTTCTTTCTCGCAGAACTCCAGCGCGGCGCTATAGTAGCGGATGGCATCGTCGTTGGCATACCGCGCCTGGGCGCGGCGACCCGCTTGACTCAGGTACTGCAAGGCTTTTTCTGGCACCTCAGCCTGGGCGTACTGGTACGCCAGCGTTTCCAGGTCATCCGGGCGGTACTTCTCCAGCGCCTCAGCCGCCAGGCGGTGCAGCTTGCGGCGGCGCAGGCCGATCAGCCCTTCCTTGAGCGTGGTCGGGATCAAGGCATGCACAAAGCGGAAAGTGCCACCGTTCTGGCTGCCGGTCTCTTCAATTAACTGGGCGTGCTCGGCTTGTTCCAGCGCCTCGATCAGGTGTTCTTCGTCTAATTCGACAGCCTGGGCGAGCACCTCGTAATCGAAATCGCGGCCCAGGATGGCTGCCATGCGCAGAATGTCCTGGTATTCAGCCGGCAGCTTGCCGAGCCGGGCCTGGATGGCGACGCGTACAGATTGCGGGATTTGCAGCTCGTTTAGAGCGGGGTGCTGCCAGCGTCCATCGACGTAGGACAGGCGCCCGCTTTCGACCAGAGATTTGCAGACTTCCTCGATAAAAAAGGGGTTGCCTTCCGTCTCGTGATAGATACCTTGCACAAAGGCTTCCGGCACCTGCTCGTTGAGCAGGGCAGCCAGCAAGCGGCGGGTATCGTCGGGCTGCAGGCGGGCCAGCTTTAGGCGGCTGGCCAGCCGCTCGCGTTGGATCGAGAGCAGCACTTCCTGGAAAGGCAAGGCCTCATCCAACTCCACTTCACGGTATGTAGTGATCATCATTATCGGTTGCCGGCGCAGGCGGCGCGCCAGGTGCCGCAGCAGGAACAGGGAGGCCTGGTCGGCCCAGTGAGCGTCTTCCAGCACCAGCAGGGTGGGCTGGCGCCGGCAAAGAGTAGTAAAGAACGCAACGATATTCTCAAACAATCGCTGCTGTTCGGACTGAGGATCCAGGCGCGGGTTGGCGGAAATGTCCGGGAAGCGCAGCTGCAGATCGGGGGCGATGGATACAAGATCCGCCAGGATGAAAGCCGGCAGGTTGAGATCTGGTACAGCACCATTGGATAAAGCCCGGCGGAAAACCTGCGCGAACGGTGCATAGGGCGCGCTGATCTCCGGGTAGCATTCTCCCACCAGCGCCTTGCCGCCTGAGATTTCCGCCAGTGTAATGGCTTCCCTTGACAGGCGCGTCTTTCCGATTCCCGGCTCACCGCTGATCAGCAGCATCTGGCCTTCGCCGGAAACGGCGCGCTCCCACAAGGAGCGAACCTCGGCCAGCTCTCGGCTGCGCCCGATAATCCTGCCGCGTGTAATGCGCTCCAACAGGTCCGGTTCCTCAACAATTGCAAGGGCCGGCCGGGTCAAAGCCACGGGCTCCAGGCGACGGATTACCTCAGTTGCTGAGGCCGGGCGTTCGTCGGGAGTCTTGTTCATCAGCTGGATGATCAGTGTATCCAGGGCCGGGTTGAGCTGCGGGTTGTGTACTTTGGGCGGCGTGACCGGCGCATACAGGTGCTGCGTAATCACAGCCAGCGGCTCGTCGGCCGTGAAGGGCAGCTGGCCGGTAGTGAATTCATACAACATCACCCCCAGGGCGTACAGGTCGGCACGCCCATCGACTTCGCGCCCCAACGCCTGCTCGGGGGAGAGGTAATAGACTGTGCCCACGATAGCCCCTTCGGAAGTCATACGTGAAGCGATCGGCCGCGCCAGACCGAAGTCGGTCAGCTTGACGGTGCCGTCAGGGGTCACCAGCACGTTTTCAGGCTTCAGATCGCGGTGTACAATCTGGTGCTGGTGGGCATGATCCAGCGCCAGGCAGATCTGGCGGGTGATGGAGAGCAGCTCTTCCAGGCTAGCCGGTGGGCGTTGGTGGAGCGAATCGCCTTCCACCAATTCCATGATGATGTAGGAATTGCCTTCCGCTTCGCCGGCATCGTACACCGAGACAATATTGGGGTGGTTGAGGCGGGCGGCCGCCTGGGCTTCGCGCAGCAGCCGGGCGCGGCCTTCCGTTCCGAGTGCATGCTTGGAGAGCAGCTTGACCGCTACGTCTCGATCGAGCAGGGTGTCGTGTGCGCTGTAGATGTCTCCCATCCCGCCCTGGCCGAGTTTCACCTCCAGGCGGTAGCGGTCGTTCAAGAGTATCGAATTTCCCGAAAGTTGGTTCACGGTGACATCCTGTACCTGCCTGTTTACAGGTCTGGCAAAATCTTACCATATCCTACCTTTTGTGGTATTATCCAGCCCAACAATTTAACAGGATAATTGTTCGCAGTTCTTATCCAGAGAGGTGGAGGGACCGGCCCTGTGAAACCTCGGCAACCAGGCAGCAAGCAGCCATGGTGCCAACTCCGACAGACCCCGGCGGGTCCTGGAAGATGAGATCGAGCTGTCAGTTTGCACAGCCTCTTCAACCGTATTCCCCGTTGGAGAGGCTTTTTCATCGCCTCTCGTCTCTCTGGCTATCCTGCGTCAGCATTCTAAGAGATGGAGAGGAGTAGCGGCATGGCAGTCACACTGGCGACTCAGGCAGTTCATGGGGGCGAAGCTCATCGTAAACCGTACGGGGCGATAACCACGCCCATCGTGCAGAGCTCGACCTTTACTTTCCAGGATACGGCGGAAATCCTGGACTTCATGCATTCCAAAGAGCAAGGCGAGGCCAACCGGGACGAGTACGGGCGCTACAGCAACCCGACCCAGACCTCAGCCGAGAATAAGCTGGCTGCCCTGGAAGGGGGAGAGCGGGCGCTGCTGTTTGCCAGCGGGATGAGTGCGATTACCACCACCTTTCTAACTCTGCTTTCCAGTGGCGACCACCTGTTGCTGGCACGCGACACCTACCATCGCACCAAGGAGCTGGCGCAGGCTATTCTCAGCCGCCTGGGAATCGAGACTACCCTGGTGCCGGTAGACCAGCCGGAAGCCATCCGTGCTGCGATCCGCCCGAATACGCGCTTGATTTTTGCCGAGACGCCCACCAATCCCTATCTGCGGGTGCTGGACCTGCCGGCGGTCGTGGAGATCGCCCGGGGGCATGGGCTGATCACGGTGGTGGACAGCACCTTTGCCACCCCGATCAATTTCCGGCCGCTGGAATTCGGTGCAGACCTGGTGGTGCAGAGCGCTACGAAATACCTGGGCGGGCACAATGACTTGCTGGCGGGGGCGGTGATCGGATCCCGAGGCAAGCTGGCGGATATTGCTACAGCCCGCGGTATCCTGGGCGGCGTCAGCAACCCCAACGATGCCTACCTGCTGTTGCGCGGCCTGAAGACCCTCGATCTGCGCGTTCAAAGACAAAATGAAAACGGGCTGCAAGTGGCGCGCTTCCTTGAAGACCACCCAGCCGTAAGCTGCGTGTACTACCCCGGCCTGCAGAGCCATCCGGACTATGCCGTGGCCAAAGCCCAGCTTAGTGGTTTTGGCGGAGTAGTCAGTTTCGAAATCGACGGCGATTTCGAGCGCACTGCCCGCTTCATCGACCGGCTGCGCCTGCCGTACATCGGCCCCACCCTGGGCGGAGTGGAAAGCATTGTACAGCAGCCGGCGGCGTTGTTTTCGCTGGAATATGTCGAGCGTAAAGCGGCAGGCATTCGGGACAACCTGGTGCGCTACGCCGTGGGGGTAGAGGCAGCCATAGATATTATCGAAGATCTGCGCCATGCGCTGGCGGGAATATAGCGAGGCCGGCCATGTTGGTGCAAAAATTTGGTGGGACTTCCGTTGGAAATGGCGGCCGGTTGGCCGGCGTGGCTGATATCATCATCCGGCAGCACGAGCGGCCGTCGATTGAGGAGGGTGTGACCGGAACCGTAGTAGTGGTGTCGGCGATGAGCGGCGTGACCGACCAGCTGATTGCCGGCGGCTGGGCGGCTGCGGAGGGGCGTGACCGGGATTTCCGCGAGATCAAGGCTGGCCTGCTGCAGCGCCATCTGGAGGCTGCCGAGGCGCTGCTGGGCAGCGGGCCTCAGCGTCTGGAGATCAGCGGGATGATCGAAGACCGGCTGCATGAACTGGAGCGGCTGTATCGCAGTATTGCCATCCTGGGAGAATTTACCCCACGCGTCAGCGATGCGGTAAGCTCGATCGGGGAATTTCTCTCCGCCAACCTGCTGGCAGCCGTCTTGCGCGAACGAGGCGTGCGCACCCAGGCGATTTCAGCGGTGGAGCTGATTGTGACCGACAGCCATTATGGGCAGGCCCGCCCGCTGTTGGATCAGACTAACGCCCGGCTGGCCGAGCGCCTCGCGCCGATGGTCACTCGCGGCATTATCCCGGTGGTCACCGGTTACCTGGGAGCAAACGAAACGGGGGTCACCACCACCCTGGGGCGAGGAGGCAGCGATTACAGCGCCGCTATCCTGGGGGCGGGCCTGAACGCCCGGGAGGTGTGGATCTGGAGCGATGTGGACGGTATCCTGACGGCCGACCCCAACCTGGTGGCCGAGGCGCACACCCTATCCGAGTTGTCTTACACCGAAGCCGCCGAGCTGGCTTATTATGGCGCAGACGTGCTGCATCCCAAGACGATCCGCCCGCTGTTTGAGCGCGACATCCCATTGCGCATCCTGAACAGTTTTAACCCGGATCACCCGGGCACGTTTATCGTCAAATCGCCGCATCCCGGTAGGGTGGTCAAACCGGCGATAATCTCTACCACCGGTCTGAGCCTGGTGGCCATCGGCAGCCGGGACGATTCCTGGTCGCCGCAGCATGCCGCCACAGCGCTCCAGGCGCTGGGTGAAGCCGGGGTGGAAGCGCCGCTCTTCTCCCAATCGCTGGCCGATCACAGCCTCAACCTGGTGGTGCGCGAGCAGGATCAGGCCCACTGCCTGGCCCTGCTGAAGAAGAGCTTCCCCAACGGGTCTTATTCCCTGGGTGTGAAGGAAAAAGTTGCCACCGTCTCCGTGGTCGGTTTTCCCGGAGCGGACTCGGATGGGCAGGTTGTCTCGCAAGCCTTCCTGGCGTTAGGCAAACTGGGCACGCGTATTATTGCCGTCGCCCAGGCTGGGTTTGTCATGGGTCAGGGGATTTCATTCTGCATCCCACAAGATCAGCTTGCCGGCGCCGTCCGGTTTTTACATCGCGAGCTGGGGCTGGAAGATGAGCTAAACTGAGTCGAGCGCCATCCAGATGAGGGTCTGGTATGCCTTGAAGCCGGCGGACTGAATCGCATCACTCGATTGCCGTGCCGGGTAGTCTAGCGACAGGGGGCGGTGAGAGGGAACCTGGCGTCGGGCATACTGAAGCAGGGCTTGAACCGTCTCGTCCTTGACCTGCGGGGGGGCAGCTAACCATAAAATATTGGCAAAGGTCGAGCTGGCCTGCCAGGCAACCGCTGCCTCCAGGCGGCGGTCGCGCTGGACAGCCCACTGCTGGAGATAAGTCTCGCTGAACAGGCGAGCCAGAGTGCCTGCCAGGCCCGGTTTTAACGTGTTTATATTAAACTGCAGGTGCCATGTGACTTCAGGCGGGTAGTTTTGACTCAGCCATTGGCGCTGCAAATTCCAATCTTCTTTGTGCCGTTTGCCAAGCGCCAGGCCGGCAGGGGTTTCGCCACGTGCATAGTCACTCTGGCTGTGCCAGGTGGTGCGGCGGGCGCGCTCATTAAAATTTAACGCGCGATACAGGTTGACAGCCGGGTCATTCTCCTCTCGCACATGCAGCCACACTTCGGAGATACCCCGTTGCCGGCAAAAAGTGATCGCCTGGCTGGTGAGCTGGCGGGCAATCCCACGCCGGCGATACTCCGGATGCACCGCCACATTGGCGATCAAGTAGCGCCGCCTGCCGTGGATTGAATATGGAATCAAGCTGAGGTTGCCTACCAGGCGACCATCTTCTTCCCAGACGTAGCCGCCCATGGTGCGATTGCCCCACTCCGCCGAGATGCTCGCCCAGCGCAGCATATTGGGGTCACCGGCGGCGGAGCGCATGCGCTGGATGTAGCGCGCTCCATCCGGATCCAGCGTGTCGGCAAAGCAAATCTCGATCAAGTCGGCGACACGACCAAGATCACGGCGAGCTTCGAAGGGGCGTATGCTGCGGGGGAGAAGGTCAGGGGCGCTGGAATTGACAGTGGTGATCATGGGATTTTTGAGTATCCTTAAATTTTACCGCACTATATCGTTGCCAGTAATATGCTGCTGATCACAGTATTTTTTCCACTTTCCCTTGCCGCCCGGGCGGAGAACCGGTAAAATAGATCAAACAATTGTTCTGGTTTGGTAGGTGCGGAGATGAGTGTAGATTTTCAACAGGTGCGTCGACAAATCATTGAACTGGGAGAGGCAGCCGAGCGGAGCGTTGCGAATAACCGCCGGCTGTTGGAAGAAGCGCAATACCTGCTCCACGAGCATGCCCGGGACTACGATGCCGTGCGGCGCAAAATCGAGCGGGTAGTGCAGGCCTATGATCGAAACCTGCGTTGTGCCCTGCCGCTGGATGAAGCACTGGATCAGGGATACCCGCTGCCGCAGCTCCCCGGGCAGGTGGCGATTCTGGCTGCCGATGGCTCCCAGATTGCGCCCAGCCGGCACGAGTCGTTTGAATATGCCCTGGTCAATGTAGGCGCTATTCACATGGAGCTTGGCGCGGCTCAAGCTCCTATATTGAAAGTCGAGAGCCGGCTGCTGTACGAGGCGCAGATCGAAGATTTGACGGATGCCACCCTGGCCTTGCTGCGTGATTTGGGCGAGCGCCGCCTGCTGGCCGACCTGGCCACGGAGCTGCCGCCAGGGACCATTACGCTAACCGATGGGCAGATGGAGCTGTGGCTGGGGGAGGCCGGCAGCCGAGACGAGCACAGTCTGTTTCAGGAAAGTCTGCTGGAATACAGGCAGGTACTTCAGCAACTGCGTGCCGCCCAGGCTTCAGCTGCCGGCTATGTCGACCGGCCGGCCGCCCGGGGTGTGATGCGCATGCTGGAAGTGTTGCGGATGACCGAGCAGGAACTGCCGGAAGTCCGCCGCAGTAAGCCGTTTCGGCCACTACGCGACCTGCATCTCTTTCGCGGGTTGCTCCGTCCCGGTGAGCGCTCGGCGCTGTTCGAAATCCAATCTCCATCCAGCAGTTTTTATGCCGATGACCTGGCATTGCACTTTTTCTACTTGAATGTCGGCCTGGAAGGCCGCGATTCACTGGCTCGGGTTGAGGTACCGCGCTGGGTGGTCGATACCCCGGCCATGCTGGACGATTTGCATGCCGTGCTGGTGCAGCAGTGCCGGGTGATGGGCGGCCGTCCCTATCCATACCTGCTGCATAGGGCGCACGAAATCGCGCTGGTTACCCTGCAAGAGAAAGAAGAAATTACTCAAATGGTGCTGCGCGAGCTGCGCGGCCGCGGACTTGAAGTGTTTGAAAAATCTAATAAGCAGCTTGCCAAGGACCTGGAGTCCGGCAGGAGGTGATTTATGGCAGCCATTGAGATTGGACGGCTGCTGCGCGCCAGCAATACCGGATTTGTGGCCGGGTGCCGGGTGGCGCAGCTGGAAAGCCCGGAGTTTGGCGCCCTGGTGCGCGTCCCTTTGGGGCAGGCTTACCAGATTTACGGGCTGATTTACGATATTCGCATTGAGGATGACGGCCTGGTGCGCCAGTTGGCCACCGTGGAAACAGTGGACGCAGGCACGATTGCCGATAACCGCGAAAACCGCACCACGCCGATTGAGATCAGTGTCCTGGCGACCGGCTACCGGCAGGATGGACAACTCCTGCATCTGCTGCCACCGCGCCCGCCGCTCAGTCTGGACCTCATCTATCTCTGCGAGCCGGAAGAGGTGCGCCGCTTCACCGCGGCCGGGCGGTTTGGTTATTTTCGCCATGTACTGCGGTCGGTCGACCTGCCGGTAGGGGAACTGCTGGCGGCCCATTTGCAGCAGGCTCAGCAGGCCCATGCCGCTGCCGGCAACCCCGGCTGGATCGAAGCTGCCGCCCAGGAGCTGATTGTCTTGCTGCGCGATGATTACCAGACGCTGATGGCTGTGCTTGGGGCGCTGGGTGATATTGCCCCGTTCAACCGTTAACTGGATTTCTGCTCACAGTACCAGGAGCTTGAGACATGTCAAATTCCAACGACCAGATCGGCTATGTGGTTGGCGGCGGCCTGAAAGAAAACCTGCGCGTGCGGCTGACCGTCCCATCGCAGGATGTCCAGGAAGGCGCCTTCGTGATCATTGAGAGCGGCAACTGGCAGTTTTATGGCCTGGTAACCGACCTGCAGCTCGGCGCAACCGACCCGCGCTTTGCCGACGAGCAGAGCGAGACTCGCCTGCCGCCGGGGTTGGCAGGGCTGCTGCACGGCCAGACCCTGTACACCAACCTGGAAGTTTTGCCTTCTCTCATGCTGGAGCGTGGGCCCGACCCGGGCAGCCCAGAATTTGCCCTTTGGGAGCAAACTAAGGGCGGCCCAGTGCCGGTTAAAACCGTGCCGCCTCACCACGCCCCGGTACGCAGGGCCAGCGCCGGGGATATTGCCGAAATATTCGGTAAAAGCGAAAAAACCGAAAACTTCGTCATCGGCTACACTCGGGAGCAGGATCTGCCGGTGTGCCTGAACCTGGAGAAATTCGTGCAGCGCTCTTCCGGGGTGTTTGGCGCTACTGGGACTGGAAAATCCTTCCTGACGCGCATCGTGTTGGCGGGATTGATCCAATACAACAAGGCTTCGGTGCTGGTATTGGATATGCACAATGAGTATGCCTACCAGGATCCGGGCCTCCGATACCGGAAAAACGGTCGCAGGGTTGAAAGAGAAGTTCCCCAGCCGGGTGCGGGTGGTCGGCCTGGGTCAGGGGGCGATGATCCGCGGCACCCCGCCCGACTTCAACCTGGAGATTGCCGAGAGCGATATCCAGCCGGAAGATATCGAGCTGCTGACCCGCGAACTGAATTTGAAGGAGACGACATCAACTACCTTAAGCGCTCTGATAGAGAGTTTTGGCCGCGATAAATGGTTTAACGAATTCCGCAAGATGCGCTACGGGGCGATGATCGAGACGGAGGATGGTAAAAAAGCTCCGGCGAAGGATAGTGTGACGTATTGGGCAAACCAGGCCGGTGTGAATAGTTTTGCTGCTGAAGGTTTGCACTCCAAATTGGGGCGAGTTTTCGACCGGCCTTATGTGGTCGAAAACCCTGCTGCCGATACGGTCACCGAGATCATCAAAGCTCTGGATTCAGGACAGCATGTGATCCTATCATTCGGGAAGAACGAAAGCGACCTGGATTATCTGCTGGTCAGCAACCTGCTCACCCGGCGTATCCGCAATGCCTGGGAAAAACGCACCAATGAGTTTCGCACCAGCGGCAAGAGCGAGCCGCGACCCTTGGTGATCGTTGTTGAGGAAGCCCATAAACTTCTCAACCGGGAGATGGCTTCCCAGACGACTTTCAGCACCATTGCTCGCGAGATGCGCAAGTATTATTGCACGCTGCTCATCATCGACCAGCGGCCATCGCAGATTTACGATGAAGTCATGTCGCAGTTAGGGACGCGGATTTCGGGTTGGCTGGGCGACGACGACGATATACGTGCAGTGCTCTCTGGCTTGGCCGGGCGAGAGGCGTTGCGCGGCATGCTGGCACGTCTGCAGGCCAAAGAGGAAGTCCTGTTGCTCGGTTGGGGTGTGCCCATGCCGCTCCCCGTGCGCTCCCGCCGCTATGATGAACATTTCTGGCAGGAATTACTGGGAAAGAGCGCCGCTCCCCGAGGGGAAGCACAAATTCTGAAGGAATTGGGTTTCTGATAAAATATTAACGGCTGCTCTTCTCAGTATATGATATAGATATATTTACTGTTATGAAGAGCCAGATGACCGGCTATATCGTCAATTGAGAAGATATACTATTTACCCAAGGAGAAACACGATGTTAAGCGAGAAACTACAGAGCGCACTAAATGACCAGATTCGCAAGGAGTTGTATTCTGCTTATCTGTACCTGGCGATGGCGGCCCATTTTGAGGCAGCCAACCTGCCTGGTTTCGCCAAATGGATGAAAGCCCAGAGCGAAGAAGAGACCGAACACGGCATGAAGTTTTATGAGTTTATCAACGATCGCGGTGGGCGGGTTAAGCTGCAGGCCATTGACCAGCCTCCGGTTGAATTTGGCTCTCCGCTGGAGGTATTTAAAGTTGTGGTGAATCACGAAGAGCAGGTCACTGCCTCGATTCACAAGCTATATGCCCTGGCGCAGGCCGAGAACGATTACCCTACCCAGGTTATGCTGCACTGGTTCATCGACGAGCAGGTAGAGGAAGAGAAGAACGCCAATAGTATCGCCGAGATGCTGAAGCTGGCAGGCGACCAGGGTGCAGCTCTGCTGATGGCGGATCGAGCGCTGGGTGCTCGTGCCGGCGATTAGGCATCAACCAACTCCGGAAGGTTACTTAAGACGGCTAATTGGTTCTTTCGTAACCGGATAAATTCCTTAGAATATGGCGGCTGCACTAAACCAGGTATGGTTGGCTGCAGCCGCCATTGCATAACTCAAGGATGCCTGATGGATAAGACTCATAATTTGCTTGCCGCCATACTGGAGTTTGCCCGTTTGACTTGTGACCTGCCGGGTGCTGACCTGGAAAAGCCCTGGGACTGGCGGGATTACGATGAGGGCGTGCGCTTTGCCTTCTTTCGCACCTATGAGGACCTGCGCAGCCTGGCTGTGCATTTAGCTGCTGGGAGGTCTGCTTCCGGCAACGGGATAACCCAGGCGCAGCACATCCTGGGCCAATATCATGGCGGCTATCGCGACCTGCAGGCCATCTTGCTCGGCTGGACCGCTGATCAGCTGGAACAATCGCCGGGAGCAGAAGAATGGTCGGTGCGCCAGGCCTTGAAACATATCATATCTGCCGAGCGCAACTTTTATTTCACGGTGCACTTTGCCCTGTTGGATGCGCGCCTGGGTAATGCTCAGCCAACCGAGATGACGGAAGCTATCTGGGACGAATTTTGGGCCGGCGACCCTTCCCGGGAGCTGGGCGATACGAGCACAGCGTTGGAAATGCTGGCTTATTACGAGATTCTGCACCAGCGGGTGATGGACGAGTTTGCGACTATCACCAGCACCGAGCTGGAAGCCCCGGCAATATACTGGGAGGACCGGCCGTACCCGATCCGCTTCCGGCTGCACCGCTTCGACTCGCACCTGCGGCAGCACACCATTCAGATTGAGAAGACTCTCATCGCCCTGGGCCTGCCGCCGGGGGAGCCTCGGCGTTTGCTGCGGCTGGTGTTTGCTGCGCTGGCCGAAGTAGAGACTGCCGCTCTGGGAAGCAGCCACGGCGTCGAGGATTGCCGGCTCCTGGCGGATGAAATCTACCTGCGGAACGCGGAAATTGCCGGAGTGCTGGCTGGTAGTAACTGAAAGGAACCCTCTGGTGCATATTCGTCAGGCTGCCCTGGAAGATAAAGAAAAATGGCTGCGGATGCGGCGCTTATTGTGGCCGGATTCCCCCGAAGTAGAGCACCTTCAGGAAATACAAGTTTACTTCCAGGCAGACGCTGTGGATATCGCGTTTGTGGCGGTGCGGCCGTCCGGAGAGCTTGCCGGCTTTTTGGAGGCTTCCCTGCGCAAGTACGCCGATGGCTGTTCAACCAGCCCGGTGGGATATATAGAGGGCTGGTATGTCGACTTCGACCTGCGCCGGCAAGGGGTAGGCGGTTTGCTGGTGGCGGCTGCCGAGGCCTGGGCACTTAGCCTGGGCTGTTCAGAGATGGCTTCCGATTGCTTGCTCGATAACCATGCCAGCCTGGCAGCCCACCTGGCATTAGGTTATGAGGAATCCGAACGCCTCATTCATTTCCGGAAATCGATATCGGATGGGAGCCTGCCATGACTACCCCAACGACCTCAAAACAATATTGCTCGCAAATATCCGCCCGGGCCGGCGAGAGCCTGCCTGGAACAGCCACCCGGACGCAGGTATTTTTCCTGCTGGAGTACCCGGGCGCCTGGGGTGAGAAAGCTTTTGAAGATTCGGACCTGCCACATCCGGTGAAGAGCTACCTGGCCTGCCCAGGCGCAGGCCATCCAGGATGCTCGCATCCTGTTAATTCGTGGTGATCCCGGGTCTATTGAAGTTATTCACTTCTTCCTCGCCCTGGTTGCTGAGGGTGAAGAAGCGCTCTTTGAGTTCTCGCTGCTGGATTACGAGTCACTCCTCAGCCTGGATATCGCCAATGTACTTGCAGATCCGGACCGTTACCTGGAATTCAGGCGGGCTGCCCCGCTTTTCCTGGTGTGTGCCCATGGCCGGCGCGATGCATGCTGCGCCCGGTTTGGCCTGCCTGTTTACCAGGCGCTGCGGGGGCAGTTTGGGGAGATGGTCTGGCAGTGCAGCCATGTAGGCGGGCACCGTTTTGCCGCCAACTTGCTCTGCCTGCCGTCCGGCTTACTCTACGGCCGGGTGGGGAGTGATAATGCCGTATCGATTGTCCAGGCAATGTTCAATGGTCAGATTGCAGCCGAGAATTACCGCGGCCGGGTGAGCTACCCGCCGCCCGCCCAGGCGGCCGAGTACGCACTGCGGGACACACTTGGGCAAACCGGCTTAAATGCTTACCGGTTATTTTCAGTGGAACAGACCGAGCCCGGGCGATGGCGAGCGCGTTTCCTGGATCGCAGTACTCGCCAGACTCATCAGTTAATTCTCCTGGCCGAGCCGAAGGATATCCAGGTGTTTGATAGTTGCCGGATGGAAAAAGCAGTAGCGGTGGTAGAATATCGCCTTGTTGAGTTCAGGAGTTTTGATACCGCATCTGGCATCGCCTGAATTAATATATCTCTTAGTGTAAGGATTTACTGGATGACTTTATTAAATGATCGAGTAGCAATTGTGACTGGTGGTGGGACAGGCATTGGACGTGGGGTAGCGCTGGCTCTGGCACAGCAAGGTAGCAAAGTTGTGGTTTGTGGGCGCCGACCGGACCGCCTGGAACAAACCGTGGAGGCCATCCAAGGGTTGGGCGGCGAAGCTCACTCTATCCAGACGGACGTCGGTAAAGAAGCTGATATTGAGCGCCTGGTCCAGACGACTGTTGAGCGCTTTGGCTGCATCGATATCCTGATCAATAATGCCGGTATCGTGGATAATGGGCTGGAGCTGCATGAAATAGAGCTGCAGGATTGGGACCGGGTGATGGCTACCAATCTGCGTGGGGCGATGCTGATGATGCGCTCGGTGCTGCCCTGGATGCGCCGGCAAGAGAATGGCCATATTATCAATATCAGCTCGGAATCCGGCATGGAATACTACCCGCGTGATTCTGTATATGGTACTTCGAAACATGCTTTTAATGCTCTGGCCGAGTACGCCCAACGGGAGAATCAGGACTTAGGTATCCGGATCAATACGATATGCCCGGGGATGGTTGTCACCGAAATGACCAAAGCTACGTCGGGCTTAAATCACGATAAATGCCTTTTCCCAGAGGACATTGCGGACCTGGTTGTGTGGCTGCTCACCCGGCGACAGAATATCAAAATTGGTACGCCAATTTTGATCCAAACGATGCTTAATCCCTGGGAGTGAGATGAAGTTCGCGACTCTCTGCTACGTGCGCCGGAATAATAAAACCCTTATGGTGCACCGCATAAAAAAAGAAAATGATATGCACCAGGGTAAGTGGAATGGCCTGGGTGGGAAACTGGAGCCAGGCGAGACGCCCGAAGAGTGCGCTATTCGTGAAATTCGGGAAGAGTCTGGCCTGGAGGTGAAGCACCTGGTATTGAAAGGGCTGCTGACATTTCCCCTGTTTGCAAAAAATGAAGACTGGTATGCGTTTGTGTATGTAGTCGATCAGGTGGAAGGGGACTTGATTGAATCACCAGAGGGCATTCTGGAGTGGGTGGATAACGATAAAATCCTGGAGCTAAACCTTTGGGAAGGCGACCACATCTTCCTGCCCTGGTTGGAGCGCAGCGGCTTTTTTTCGGCGAAATTTGTTTACGTTAACGGGCAGTACATCGATCACCAGGTCGTCCATTATCCCTGAGCCAGTAAGTATTAGGATGCCTTTTTACCGTCAGAGTGTGTTGCGGGTAGCTTATGCCCTGGCCTGCCATCTTGGGCCAGGGATTACTTTTTTCCTGGAGTATCTACCTATGTTGATTCCTGCCAGGCGGTTGATTGAAACCGATACCCTTTTGGCTTTTGAGCATCCAACCCCCAAATACCCGATCCATATCTTGATCGTGCCACGCCGGTTTATTGCAGGGCTTTCAGATGTGCAGCCGGATGACAGCAGTTTACTCGGCGAAGTATTTTTGGTCGTCCAAAGTCTGGTTGGTTCCCTGGGGTTGCAGGATTGTGGATATCGCTTGATTGTGAATGGTGGTAAATATCAAGAGTTCCCACAGCTCCATTTCCATCTGGTATCTGAATGCGCTGGGAGTTAGCTCCCTTAATTGCTGTATCTTTGGAAGTGGTTTAGCACGATATCTGCATATCCGTAGCCCATATCCATCGGTCCATAGGCTTTCAACGCTTCTCGTAAGCTGCCATATTTTTTCTGAAGTCCGGCAAGCATCTGGGTGCCGTATTTGATGTTGTATTCTGGGTCTTGCAGCTCGGCTGTCGATGGACGGTTGCTAAAGCACGGGCCGTTGATGCAGGTGAAGCCGGCAGCCAGGCCATCGCGCGGCATGATTTGCATAAGTCCGACGGCTCCACTGTGCGAGTAAGCATCCGGATTGCCGCCGCTCTCCTGAAGGATCAAAGCTGCGATCAAGTCGGGTTCCAGGTTGCGTTCACGCGGCATATCGAGTAATCAATCCGCACCAGCGTAATACTCTGTCAGGATACTTGCTGCTTACTTCACATTCCTGGGAAGTTCGGTCGATCGCTCCAGCCGCTTCCCGAGTTGTATTTTCGTCGATCTGAGAACCATCTGATTGTGATTCTTGCAACTTAGCTTGGTCCCTTGTCGCATCGAATGTCGGTTGGTAGATAGCTCCGGTGGTAATCAGGTATAACACTACAGCAACTAATGCATTGCCGAAAAGGGTACCAAATATTCCAAGATATGTTCCAAGCCTCATCTCAACCTCCACAAAATGCGAATTCCTTGACAAAATAGAACTTTTGTTCTATTATACAAACGTTCGCATTGAATGTCAACACTTTGAAGGTCGAATCTGGCAACTATTAATCTTTACAACCGGTTGATTAAATCAGGAGGCTGATGATGAATTTCAATAATATTCTCTTCAAAACCGGGCATACCCACAAAAAAATCAGCATGCAACGCGGCCTGATTTTTGGGTTGATTATCCTTATCGCGCTGCTTGCATTTGAAGTGTTCAACTTCAGCACAACCGAGTTCGCTCTCAAGGACCTGTTGGGTGATTTTACTTTCATGGGCGTGTTTTGGTCGACCATTCTGGCAATTGCCTTCTGCGGCATTGATTTTGCCGGAATTGCCCGACTATTCACTCCAGAACAAGGCAAAGATGAACCCAAGGAAGTTTGGTATCTCTTTGGGGCCTGGCTTTTAGCCGCCACCATGAACGCCATGCTCACCTGGTGGGGCGTCTCGATCGCCATCCTGAACGATGCCACCATGGGTAGCCCGGTTATTGAGCGGCCAATTCTACTGAGAGTAGTTCCGATTTTTATCGCCATGATGGTCTGGTTGATTTGGGTGTTGATTATTGGCACCTTTGCATTGGCCGGAGAACGGTTATTCTCATCGGACAATAACACCGCAAATGCTCCTATAAGCAACTCTGCTCGCATCCTTGCTTCACCTTCCGTCCGCCGAGATATCGAGCCTGCTCGAGCAGCCCCGACCCCGAACGGTTCGTTCCGCCCGGCGCCAAAACCCGCCTCTACTGATCAAAGTTCCCGTCCCGAGCCGGTATACACGCCATTCAACGGTTCTTTACCGCAGAGCTCTCAGTCCCGTCAGCCATCACAAGAGGTGATCAGTGCCTCTCCTCGATCATCGGGCAGGCCAGAGTTGCATCTGACCTAAAATTATTATCAATCCTGAAAAAATACAGCCCCTGGCATCTCACCGGGGGCTGTACGATTTCATGTGGCAGGCAACCTATTTCAAAGGCCCTGTCTTATCTTCCAGGCATCTGCCTTCCATCAAAGGCAGCCAGATGGTAAATGTCGTACCAACTGGTTGTCGATTAGCAACCTCGATCTGTCCCCCATGGTTCCGGACAATCCAGTAGGCGATCGACAACCCCAGGCCAAAGCCTTTTCCATCCTTGGAGCGCGTGCGGGATTTTTCGCCACGGTAAAACCGCTCGAAGATATGCGGCAGGTCTTCGGCCGGAATGCCCGGTCCAGTAGTCAGATACGGTCAGGCGCGCCCGATTTTCGACCTTTGCCAACCCAAGGACAATTTCTCCGCCTGCCGGCGTGTATTTGATGGCGTTGCCGATCAGGTTGACCAGCACCTGTTTCAGCCGATCCTCGTCGCCGCATACCAATACCTGGTCAATTTCCTCGATTTTTAGAACAAGCCTGTCTTTGGCCAGAACACGCATCTGCTGCAATACTTCCAGCATCAAGGTGTCCAACTCGACCATTTTTGAGGCAAGCGGCATATTGCCAGATTCTGCTTGCGCCAGTAAAAGCAGGTCACCCACCATCCGCGTCAGGCGATCCACTTCGTTGTTGATGCTGTCCATCGACTCGTCGTCGGTGCAGTTCATACGCCGCATCAAGTCGACGTTGCCTTTGATCACGGTCAACGGGGTGCGCAGCTCATGTCCGACATCAGCCAGGAAGCGCCGCTGCGTGTTGAACAGATTTTCCAGGCGCTCCAGCGTCTGGTTAAAAGCATGGATCAGCTGGCCTACTTCATCTTCGGGCGGGCCCTGATACATGATGCGGCGCGAAAGGTCGTCCGCGCGGGTGATCTGAGTGGCGGTTTCAGTTACCGCTTCGAGGGGTTCGAGGGCTTGATTGGTGCTGTACCAACCGGCAAAACCAGCCACGACCATGGCAATCAGTGTGCCGATGCTCAGAACAAAAACCAGGACGCTGCTGGGTAGACCCGATTGGCTCACGCAGGACCGCAACCTGTAATACCGCAATAACCCGGTTGCTGCCACTGATGACCAGCGGAACACTGAGCACACGCAGCTCGTCGTCGGCGACCACGGTATTACGGAAAATTGATTTTCCCGAGCGTTGCCCATCCGGGTCCAGAGAGGTTTGAAGGTATCCGGGTAGATTATAGGAATAAGCCAGCAGCTCCTGGTTACGCCCCCATACCTGTACCAGGAGATCTGGCGAGAGATCAATGGTAGAGAAATCGATTTGGATCGGGCCTGGTGAGCTGGCTTTCGTTTGGGCAATAATATCCCTGGCGACATATTCCAGCATCCGATCCAGCTGGTTCGTCAGGGATATGCTCACCGTCATATAGACCGCCGCCCCGAACAGAAGTAATGTCCCGCCCACTATGGCGGTATAGAGCAATGCCAAGCGAACGCGCAGAGACATTCAAATAGCTGGGTCGGATCGATTCATCACACCAGGCCGGGAAAGCCAGGGGTGTTTCAGGATGCTTCGCGAAGAACGTAACCCATTCCGCGTACGGTATGGATCAGGCGCAGCTCGTCTTCCTGCTTCCAGTTTCTGGCGCAGGTAGCGGATATAGACTTCGATAATGTTGCTTTCGCCGCCGAAATCATAGCCCCAGACCCGGTCGAAGATCATATCGCGGGTCAGCACCTGGCGCGGGTGGCGCAGGAAAAGCTCCAGCAGCTCGTATTCTTTGGCGGTCAAGCGAGATCACCCGGTCGCCGCGGGAAGCCTGGCGCGTGCCGGTATCCAGCGACAGATCGGCAAAGCGCAGCACCTGCGGGCGGCTGGGCTGGGCGCGGCGCAGCAAAGCGCGGATGCGCGCCAGCAGCTCATCCAGGTTGAACGGCTTGACCATGTAGTCGTCGGCGCCCATATCCAGGCCCTGGATGCGGTCATTGACCGTATCTTTGGCGGTCAGGATCAAGATCGGCACCGGCCCGCCGGCTCGCAGCGGCGGCAGACTTCCAGCCCATCGATCCCAGGCAGCATCAAATCCAGCACAACCAGGTCGGGTGGGTTATCGCGTGCCAGGGCCAGCCCGGACTGTCCATCGGTGGCAGTATCGACCTGATAGCCTTCGTAAGCCAGGCCCCGGCGAAGAAACTTAAGGATTGCTTCATCGTCTTCAATAATCAAAATTCGTGCACTCATAAGCCCTCCTGGTAGCTTTAACGTTTTAATATACCACAGGCCTAGGCAAAGAAAAAAGGTCACCTTTTGGGTGACCTTTTTTGCAACGATAAATTGTTGGAACTTAGGCGACTTCGACGACAGCGCCAGCAGCTTCGAGCTTGGCCTTGGCATCGGTGGCGGCTTCCTTGCTGACCGCTTCCAGCACCTTGCCGCCGGCGGTCTCGGCCACATCCTTGGCCTCTTTCAGGCCCAGGCTGGTGAGCTGGCGGATGACCTTGATGACCTCGATCTTCTTGGGGCCGGCATCTTTGATGATGACATCGAACTCGGTCTTCTCTTCGACCGGCTCGGCAGCAGCAGCAGACGGCGGCGGCCATGGCAGCCATGGCAACCGGAGCAGCAGCAGAAACACCCCAGTTCTCTTCCAGCTTCTTCACCAGCTCAGCAGCTTCGAGAACAGAGAGCTTGCTCAGTTCCTCAACAATTTTTCTAAATCAGCCATTGTAAACTCCTTCTTCCTTATATCCTTCGATAGTTAAAATTGTATAGCGTGCTCTTGCACACGGGTTTGCTCGTGATTATGCCGGCGCTGCAGACTGCGCAGCTTCGGGTTCGGCATGTGCCTTGATACGGCAGCCACCCGCGGGCCGGTTCGGCCAGCGTGCGGACCAGTTTACTGGCGGGTGCCAGGATGGTACCCAGCAGTTGGGCGCGGATCACAGGCAACGGCGGCAGTTCAGCCAGGGCTTTGACCTCATCGGCGCTGATTCGCGCTTTTCCAGGTAGCCGCCTTTGACCTTGACAAACTCGGACGTGCGAGCAAATTCCGTCATGACCTTAGCCAGTGCCGGGGCATCCTGGAACGCAAATGCGACAGCGGTGCTGCCTTCTCAGCAGTTTCTCTGAAACCTGCAAACCGGCTTGCTCGAAGGCAACTTTTCCCAGGGTATTCTTTACGATGTGGAATTCACCGCCTGCTTCACGTACTTTGCGCGCAGATCATCGATTTGCTTCATCGATAAGCCGGTATATTCGGTCACGAATACTGCCTGACTGCGCTTCACCCAGTCGATATACTGGGTCACGAACTCTTCTTTTCGTTGCTTTGAAATAGCCAATGTGATTTCACCTCCTTTCAAATAAAAAGTCTTTGCCTCGCATCCTAGGTCGGCAAAGACTCTCCACCCGGGCGACCGGGATTCGCATACGCGAAAGTGAGTGTGGAGTGGTCTTCACCTCGGCAGGAGATTAAGCGTCCCTTGATCGGGCAGCGCCTGCTGTCTCTGGCGAAGCGAAGCGACGGTTGTCGCCGGATATACTAATACTCGCGTTCCTCCATGTTTTGTGCCGCCGACGGATCAACTTTGATACCAGGTCCCATGGTGGATGTGAGGGTAATCTTGCGAATATAAGTGCCCTTGGCAGCTGCCGGCCTGGCTTTCTTGACCGCTTCCATCAGGGCTGCCAGATTATCGTAAAGTTGGTCTTCTTCAAAAGAAACTTTGCCGATCGGAACGTGCAGGTTGGCGGTCTTGTCGACGCGGAATTCAACACGGCCAGCTTTCGACTTCATTGATCACGCGGCCGATATCTTCGCCAGGAACAACAGTGCCGGCTTTGGGGTTGGGCATCAAACCACGCGGGCCAAGGACACGGCCCAGGCGACCTACTTTTCCCATCATATCGGGGGTGGCGATGGCGACATCGAAATCGGTCCAGCCGCCCTGGATCTTGTCGATGATCTCTCGTCGTCGGCAACGACATCCGCGCCGGCTTCGCGTCGCCAGGGCAGCGCCTTCACCCTGGGCAAAGACCAGCACGCGCACCGTCTTGCCCAGACCATGCGGCAGGACAACCACATCACGCACCTGCTGGTCGGCATGGCGTGGGTCAACACCCAGGCGCATGTGCAACTTCAACTGTCGCATCGAACTTGGTAGATCGAGGTCTCTTTCACCAGGGCGATGGCTTCTCTGGGGTGTAAATGATTATCAGCGATCTACTTTGGCCGCTGCGGCCAGGTATTTCTTTCCATGTTTTGCCATATTTTCTCCTTCGTGGTGCAAGCGGGCAGTGTAACTGCCCTCCCACCGGGTTCTAGTCTACGACGTCCAGCCCCATATTGCGGGCTGTGCCTTCGATCTGGCGCATGGCGCCTTCAAGATCGATGGCGTTCAGATCTTTCATCTTCAGCTCAGCGATCTCGCGCACCTGTGCGCGGGTGACTTTACCCACTTTGTCACGCGGCGGCTGGGCCGAACCTTTATCGACCCGGCGGCTTTCTTCAGCAGCACCGAAGCAGGTGGGGTCTTCAGGATAAAAGTGAAGGATCCATCCGTGAAGATGCTGATTTCGGCGGGAATGATCTCGCCCATGCGGTTGGAGGTGCGGGCGTTGTATTCCTTGCAGAATGCCATCAGGTTGATGCCATGACCTGCCAGGGCCGGGCCGATCGGGGGCGCAGGATTGGCCTTGCCGGCCGTGATCTGCAGACGTACGATTGCTTTTAATTTCTTTGCCACAGTTTTATCTCCTTCGTGGTTTTAGCGGGTGATTGGGAGGCACCCTCCCACCAATATACGCCAGGACGCTGCCAGGCTGCTTGATCTACGCTTTCTCTACTTGCAAAAAGTCCAGCTCGACCGGCGTTTCGCGGCCGAAGAAATTGACCATCACGCGCACCTTGGCGCGTTCCATATCGATCTCGGAGACCGTGCCGCGAAAATCGTTGAATGGTCCATCCACAATGCGCACACGCTCGCCGGACTTGAAGGTGACTTTGATGCGCGGCGCTTCGGCTTCCATCCGCTTGATAATTTGGGCCACTTCTTCCGGGCGCAGCGGGGTGGGGGAGTTGCCCATGCCAACAAAACCGGTCACGCCGGGCGTGTTGCGCACCACATACCAGGATTCTTCAGACAGGATCATGTTGACCAGGATGTAGCCCGGGAATACCCGGCGCTCGACAGTGCGGCGCTTGCCTTCTTTGACTTCGATCTCTTCTTCGGTGGGAACAACGACATCAAAGATCTTGTCCTTCATCCCCATGGTCTCGATGCGCTGCTCCAGGTTATGGCGGACTTTATTCTCGTAACCCGAATAGCAATGCACCACATACCAGGCGCGCCCGTCCTCGGACTGGTCGGCGATGGCTTCGAATCGGAAGCATCTCCAGCGACAGATCTTCTGTCTCTGGTGTCGGCTTCCGGCGTCGAATCCCAGGGTTCGCCTTTGAGTTGGTCGTCTTGCTCAAATAGGTCCATGCTGTTCAAATAATCGAAGTTCAACAACCGGTCACAATATGTAAATCCAAACCATCCCAGGAAGACAGCCATTGCAATGGATACCATCGAGTACGACAATAGTCAGGTTAATGGCTTCCTTGCGGGTCGGCCATTTATACCTTGCGCAGCTCACCGATGGTCTCGATTAGAACCATCGACCGTAATCCATTAGCCCAGCGCTGCAGGAAGTTTGGCCTTTCGACTCTTGGGCTTGCTCGACCTTTGGCTTTTCACCTTATCTTTTCAATTTTTGCTTTGTTCAGCGTTCGTCTTTTCTTCTTTCTCAGCCACACAGGCCTCCTTCCGGAGTGTGCCAGTCAATACTACCTGGCAAGAGCCAGACTTCAAATATTTATCTTACGGCCAAAACGCCGCCCATAGAGACGGCGTTGCCAATCTCAGGCAGGCCAGGCAGGAATTGAACCCACAACCCCCGCTTTTGGAGAGCGGTGCTCTGCCAATTGAGCTACTGGCCTATGGTCTACTCATGCCAGGCGTGCAGGGGAATCGCCGCCCGGCATGCGATGGCTATAAATCTTACTTCGTCTCGCGATGCAGCGTGTGCTTGCGGCAGCGCTTGCAGTATTTCTTCAGTTCCATGCGGCCCGGATCATTGCGGCGGTTCTTTTCAGTTGTGTAATTGCGTTCTTTACACTCGGTGCAGGCCAGGGTAATGACCGGGCGGACATCTTTCTTGGAGCCATAATGATACTCTACTCGCCGGCCAGGATTGGCTGGCGATCTCCTTTCATTCCATGATCTTGGTAATCACGCCAGCGCCGACGGTCAGGCCGCCTTCGCGGATGGCGAACTTGGAGCCCTGCTCCAGCGCCACCGGCACGATCAACTCCACTTCCAGGTTCACATTGTCGCCCGGCATCACCATCTCCACCCCTTCCGGCAGCTTGATGTTCCCGGTCACATCCATCGTCCGGATGTAGAACTGCGGCCGGTATCCGGTGAAGAAGGCTTTGTGCCGCCCGCCTTCTTCCTTGCTTCAGCACGTACACTTCGCTCATGAACTTGCGTGTGCGGGGTGATGCTCTTCGGCTTGGCTACCACCATGCCGCGCTCCACGTCCGTGCGCTCGATGCCGCGCAGCAGCAGGCCCAGCGTTGTCGCCCGCCATGCCCTCGATCCAGCGACTTGTGGAACATCTCCACGCCCGTCACCACCGAGGCCATGCTCTTCTCGCGCAGCCCCACGATCTCCACCGGCTCGCCCACTTTCACCCGGCCCCGGTCCACCCGCCCGGTCACCACCGTGCCGCGTCCCTTGATCGAGAACACGTCTTCCACCGGCATCATGAACGGCTTGTCCACATCGCGCACCGGCTCCGGAATGTACTCATCCACCACCCGCAGCAGCTCTTTGATGCTGGCATACTCCGGCGCATTCGGGTCCTTGCTCGTGCTCTCCAGCGCCTGCAGCGCACTGCCGCGCACGATCGGCGTCGTGTCCCCAGGAAACCGTACTCGTTCAACAGCTCCCGCAGCTCCAGCTCCACCAGCTCCAACAGCTCCGGATCGTCCATCATGTCCACCTTGTTCAGGTACACCACGATCGCCGGCACTTCCACCTGCCGCGCCAGCAGCACGTGCTCCCGCGTCTGCGGCATCGGCCCGTCCGGCGCTGCCACCACCAGGATCGCTCCATCTACCTGCGCCGCTCCCGTGATCATGTTCTTGATGTAGTCCCGGTGCCCCGGCATGTCCACGTGCGCATAGTGCCGCTTCGTCGTCTGGTATTCCACGTGCGCAATGTTGATCGTGATCCCGCGCGCTTTCTCTTCCGGCGCATTGTCGATCGAGTCGAACGCCCGGAACTCGCCCATGCCCTTGCAGCGCACAGTATTTCGTGATCGCCGCCGTCAGGGTCGTCTTCCCGTGGTCGATGTGTCCCATCGTCCCTACGTTCATGTGCGGCTTGTTGCGCTCAAATTTTTGCTTTCCCATACGATTTCTTCTCCTTCACAAAACATTATCTAGTTCTGTTGGCAACGAGAGCCCTCAATGGGATTTGAACCCATGACCCCGTTCTTACCAAGAACGTGCTCTACCGACTGAGCTATGAGGGCCTTTGCCGTTACGTACTACGCGCTGACAGGTGTACTTGCACACCTGTCAGCCGTAAACCAGTGGGCGGTGAAGGATTCGAACCTCCGAAGGCGTCTGCCAACTGATTTACAGTCAGTCCCCGTTGGCCACTTGGGTAACCGCCCATATATGAATTCCGTCAGTCTGCTTGGCTGCTAGGTCCATCTGAGCTCTGGTCGACCAGACGAACTGACTAATCGACTAATCGACCTCACGGAAGCCGACGACGGGAATCGAACCCGTAACCTACCACTTACAAGGCGGTTGCTCTGCCGATTGAGCTACGTCGGCGCTTGTTCGCCCGGTTTTAAGGCGAAAGGAATTATACCAGAGGCTTCCTATTGCGGCAAGACCTAACTGCGTAAGGGTTTGCCTCTGGCGAATGTCAGTATTCAATTGCTGGCCTACCGAGACCAGCGCAAAGAATCTACTATTGCGGGGCGAGAGTTTATCAGGATTCTGACTTCTCGTCAATAGTTTAGCGGCTTTATTAAAATCAGTTTATCTGGGTATGCAGATCACCTGCCCAGGATAGATCAGGTTGGGATGGTAATCGGATTGTATTTCAATTGAAGTGATCTGAATGCCCCAACTTGCCCCTGCCGGTTGGTAATAACGGTCAACGATGAAGCCGGTCAGAAAAGCGCCTCCCAGATTCGGGGGTGGGGGCTGGGCCAGGCTTTGGTCAGCTCGCCCCTCGTGTGCGATGGCTTGTGTGGTAGCGGTCAGTGCTTTGGGGCCAGGGACAGGCTGAAAAACGATAATACCGCTTAATTAATTGCAGGGTGATTTGCCATGGAGCGTTTTTTTTACTCTCTTTCAATCCGGGTGAGGCGGAGGGGCACTGCTCATCCGGAGAGATGCTTTGATCAATCAGGTTTTCGGGGCCGGTATTCTGGCAAGGAATACCACTTTGATTATTCGTTACTGCGGATTAAGAATTAAGCTCTTGTCTTTGTTGCACTGCCAGATACAGAGCGATCGAGCCCGCCACAGCGGCGTTGAGCGAGTCTACCTGTCCACGCATTGGCAGGCGCAGCAACACATCGCAGGAGGCGCGCACCAACGTCCGCATGCCTTCCCCTTCGCTGCCAACCACTAACGCCAGGGGGCCGTCCAGCCGCACGCCACCTACGGTAAGTGCATAACCCGCCTGCCCTGGACCGCGGGGTGTTGACTCCACCGGTTGGGCCTGGGGGCCGCCATCCAGCCCAATCACCCACAGCCCGGCCTGCTTTAAATCAGCAATGGCCTGGGCCAGATTGACCTGTGCCACCAGCAGGTGCTCGCTGGCTCCCGATGAGGCGCTGACGACGGCAGGAGTGACCGAGGCGGTGTGCCGCAATGGCAGCAGCACCCCGTGGATGCCGGCTGCCTCGGCGCTGCGCAGCAGCGTGCCCAGGTTTTGGGGATCTTGCAGAGTATCCAGGATCAAGACAAACGGCGCTTCGGAGCGCTCCTGGGCTCTATCGAGAATATCAGGCAGGCCCACGTAGGGGTAGTCGCTACATTCCAGGGCGACTCCCTGGTGGTTGTTGCCCAGGGCATCCAGCCGCGGGCGAGCAGCGTACACCAGCGGGATTTTTGCAGCTGTGCATAACAGTTTGATCTCGGATACGCGCCCTTTTTCCTGGGCACCCTGAGCCAACAGCAGCTGAAAAGCCTGCCTGCGCCTGGCGCGCAGCACTTCATAGACAGGGTTTCGCCCAACAATCCATTCTTTCAAGCGGATCTACTTCCAGTGCCAGGTGGTGCCGTCTTTGCTATCTTCCAGGATCACGCCCAGCTCTGCCAGGCGGTCTCGCACCATGTCGGATAGCGCCCACAGCTTTTGCCTGCGCATCTCGCTGCGGATTTCTACCAGCAGGTCGACCAGCGGACCGGACTGCCCGCCCTTGCTTTCCGGTTTATCCAGTTTCAGGCCGAGAACGCCGGTCAGCTCCAGCAGGGTCTGCTGGGCAGGCCCTAAAATGCCCGGGCCGGCACCGGCGTCGCGCGCCTGGTTGATAGCGCGCACCAGGTCGAAGAGGTACCCCATCGCCCCGGCGGAATTGAAATCGTCATCCATGCTCTCCCGGAAGCCTTGCCGGGCAGTCTCGATAGACTGCTGCAGCTCTGGCATGGGGCGGTCATTTTCCTGCGCAGCAGCCGGTCTTAGTGCCGAGCGCAGCCGCTCCAGCGCCCGCTCAGTCTGAGCAATGACTTCATTATTGAACGTCAGTGGGCTGCGGTAGCTGGAGTTCAGGATCATCAAGCGCAGCACATCGGCTTCGTGTTCGGCAAGAAAATCCTGGATTGTGACCAGGTTGCCGAGAGATTTGGACATCTTTTCACCGGAGAGCTGCAGCATGCCGTTATGCACCCAATAGCGGGCAAACAGTTTGCCGGTCAGGCTTTCCGTCTGGGCGATCTCATTCTCGTGGTGCGGAAAGATTAAGTCGTTGCCGCCGCCGTGGATGTCGATCTGCTCGCCAAGATGTTTGAGGTTCATCGCCGAGCACTCGATGTGCCAGCCGGGGCGCCCGTCACCCCACGGGCTTTCCCAGGCTGGTTCGCCTGGCTTGGCAGCCTTCCATAAGGCAAAATCCATCGGGTGTTCTTTGCGTGCATCGACCTCGATGCGTGCACCCGCTTGCATCTCCTCCAGGCGCCGCCCGGAGAGCCGGCCATAATCTGCATCGCGCGTCACTCGGAAGTAAACATCCCCATCCGCAGGGTAAGCATAGCCGTCTCGAATCAGGTCTTCGATCATCTGCAGGATCTGCTCCATATCCTGCGTGGCGCGCGGGTTAATCGTCGCCTGCTGCACGTTAAGCTCGTCCAGGTGTTGGCGGTACTGCTGGATGTGCTGTTCGGCCAGCGCTTCCGGTTCTAAGCCCTGGCGTGCGGCACTCAGGATGATTTTGTCATCCACATCGGTATAGTTCATTACATGCAGCACCCGGTAGCCGGAATATTCCAGGTAGCGGCGGATAATATCGAACACCAGGGCGGACATTGCATGACCCACATGGGCCGAGGCATACACCGTCGGTCCGCAGACATACAACCGGACTTTACCCGGTTCCAGGGTTTCGAATGTCTCTTTCTGGCGCGTCAGCGTATTGTAGATTTTAATTGTCATAAGGCTATCCACTCATCTTACCCATTATTGCCCAGGCGGGCAAAGATCATCCGCCCGGCTGCGGTTTGTAATACCTTGGTCACGACCACATCAACTTGCTTGCCAATCTGGTCGCGGCCATCTTCGACCACAACCATGGTGCCATCGTCCAGGTAAGCTACCCCCTGCCCAACTTCACGGCCTTCCTGGATGATATGGATCGAAAAGATCTCGCCCGGCAGGAAGACAGACTTAACCGCATTAGCCAGCTCGTTGACATTGAGCACCTTGACGCCTTGCAGCTCGGCGACGCGGTTAAGGTTGTAGTCATTGGTCAGGATCGGACAGCGCAGCTGGCGGGCCAGGACAACCAGCTTGTCGTCAACTTCGCGCATCCCTTCGACATCGATATCGCTGATCCGCACCTCGATGTGCGGGTCTTTCTGCAGCTGCGAGAGGACTTCCATGCCGCGCCGGCCGCGCTGGCGGCGCAGGCTGTCAGCCGAGTCGGCGATATACTGCAGCTCGTTGAGCACGAAGCGAGGGATGAGCAGTGCATCATTCAGGAACCCGGTGTGGGCGATGTCAGCGATGCGCCCGTCGATAATCACGCTGGTATCCAGCAAGATCACCCGGCTGAGCGATTCGGCCTCGCTATCCACTTCGACCTGCTCTGGATTTTCCAGGCCTTTATCATGGCTGTGCCCAGGGAAGATCGCCCGCCAACCACTCAAGATGTCGTTCTGGCGCACCACAAATAAGATCACGCCAAAGTAACCGAAAACGAGCACGCTCAGGAAGGGCAGTAAATCTCCAAAAGGCGATGGCAGAAGGGAGAGTGGGAATGCAGCCAGGGCGGCAACGATCAAGCCGACAATCAGTCCAATCAATCCCACCAGCAAGGTGGTCATGGAGAGCTTGGAGAGCGAAGTGCGCAGGTAATGAGCCGGGCGAGTGGTCACATAAGGGGCGATCAGATATCCCACCAGCGCCCCGACCAGCCCCAGGACAACTGCACCGATTATAATGTTGTAACCCAACAGCTCTGCCAACTGGATGCCATAGTACACCCCGACAAAGGCTAAGGTGAGCAGGCCAATAATTCGGAAAATAAACTCGATTTTCATGAATAACTCCGTAGACTTAAACAAAAAAGCGCAATACGATTGCGCTCAACTCGCATCCCACATATCGGGCTTTCGAGAGCCGCTGCAAGTACTGCAGCGGGAACCCACCTTATAATACCAAAATGAGTGCGGCTCAACTCAGTTTCATAAAGGGATTCGAGTGAGCAATTAAAGATGAAAAAATAATTCCAGCTGGTCATGGGATAACCCCATTTCCATATTTTATTATAGTACAAAAGATAGCCAGCGGAGTAGAAAATTCGCTAAATATGTTAAACTTGATTCATCTGCGACCCAATGGGTCGATCAGCCAGTAAGGAGGCTATCCTGTCAGAGTTAATTGGTCCCGAACGGGCGCGCTACGTACAGGAGATGTTCACCCGTATCGCCCCGCACTATGATTTGATGAACCGCTTGATGACCGTCGGGCAAGATGTCGCCTGGCGCAAGGAGGTAATCCGCCGTGCGAGGTTGCCCAAAGGCGGCAGGCTATTGGACCTGGGCGCCGGCACTGGCGATCTATCGCGTGAAGCCCTGCGCCAGGAACCCACCTGTCAGGCGGTGGCTGCCGATTTCACCCTGGATATGATGCAGACCGGTCGGCAGAGGGCGATATCTACCAGCGAGGAAAACCGTCTCGACTGGTCAGCCGCGGACGCCATTTACCTGCCATACCAGGATGCCAGTTTTCATGCCGTCGTATCGGGGTTCCTGATGCGCAATGTGATCGATGTGCGCCGCAGCCTGTCTGAGCAGTACCGGGTGCTGTGCAGCGGAGGGCATATCGTGATTCTGGATACGACACCGCCGCCCGAGACACTGCTGGCGCCGTTCATCCGCTTTCACCTGCACACGGTGATCCCCAACCTCGGGCGCTGGATAGCGGGTAGCGCTGATGCGTATCACTACCTGCCCGATACCACCGAGGCATTTCTGCAGCCAGAGCAGCTGGCTGCCCGCCTGGTAGAGGCTGGTTTTAAGTCTGTTGGTTATCATCGGCGCATGCTGGGCACTATTGCAATTCATTGGGGTGTGAAATGAATAATCCGCCACGGCTGGTCGTTGGTATCAGTGGCGCCTCTGGCGTGATCCTGGGCATCCGCATGCTGGAAGTGCTAAAATCCATGCAGATCGAAACGCATTTGATCATCTCCCCGGCAGGCAGGGTAACAATAGCCCAGGAGACCAGCCGCAAACTTAGCGAAGTCCAGGGTCTGGCGACTGTGAACTACAGCGATAAAGATATTGCCGCTGCTGTGGCTTCCGGATCATTTGCCACGCTGGGGATGGTGGTGATTCCCTGCTCGATCAAAACCCTCTCGGCGATTGCGAATTCTTACTCGGCGGATCTGATGTCCCGAGCCGCAGATGTAACTCTGAAGGAAGGACGCCCACTGCTCCTGGTGGTGCGGGAGGCTCCATTGCACCCCGGCCACCTGCGCTTGATGACCCAGGCGGCGGAAGCAGGGGCGGTAATCTTCCCGCCTGTGCCGGCCTTTTACGCGCACCCGCAATCCCTGGATGAGGTTGTCGATAATATTGTTGGCCGGGTGCTGGTGCGGATGGGCATCGATAATCCGATGTATTCGCGCTGGACCGGACCGGCTTAAGGATACCTTCCCGAGTGGCGCTTCCCGAGCTTTTTGAATCCCTGGCCGAGTATCTCAGTATTTCCACGCTTAGCCTGGCGACAGCCTCACCGGATTGCCGCCCGCATGCGGCCCCGGTTTATTTTGTTGCTGATGACGATTTGCGCCTGTATTATTTTTCGGCTGAGTCCAGCCGGCACGCGCAGGATACTGCCGCATCCCAGGTTGCCGCAGGGGCAATTTACCCGCAATGCTACGATTGGCAGGAGATCCGCGGGCTGCAGCTGGAGGGCGAGGTGCACGTCGTACCCCCTGGCGCACAGTGGGAGAGAGCCTGGGAGCTTTACCGGGTGAAGTTCCCCTTTGTCAATGATCTGCGGCAGGTGGTCGAGCGCAATACTCTGTATGTGTTTGCTCCAGGTTGGATACGCCTGATAGATAACCGCCAGGGTTTTGGCTATGCCCAGGAGTGGGTGATCCCATGAGTGAGCCAGCCGGCGATAGGGACCTGGAGAAAGCTGCCCTGCGAGGCGAGCCGTCGTATGTCTGGCGCTCCGGCCAGGAACGGCGGCTGGCGATGATCGTTGAAGCGGCCGGGGAGCGCCTGCATGGCCTCGTGTTGGAGAATGGCTGCGGAGTGGGGATGTACGTGCAGCATTTAGCTGCCCTCGGCGGTCGGGTGATCGGATTAGAATATGATTTCGAGCGTGCCGCGCAAGCCCGGCGCAGCTCGCCGGAGATCGTCACTGCCGCTGGAGAAGCACTGCCTTTTCCGAGCGACAGTTTTGACCTGGCGCTGAGCCATGAAGTGCTCGAGCATGTCGCCGACGACCGCCTGGCGGCAGTAGAAATGGTGCGCGTCCTGCGCCCAGGTGGGCGGGCGGTGATTTTCGTACCCAATCGTGGCTACCCATTTGAAACGCATGGGATTTACTGGCGGGGGAAATACCATTTCGGCAACATTCCGCTGGTAAATTACCTGCCTCGCCGCTGGCGCGACCGACTGGCGCCGCATGTGCGCATTTACACCTCCCGGGATTTGCAGCAGTTGTTTTCTGGCTTGCCTGTGCGCATCGTAAATCGTACGGTGATTTTCGGCGCTTACGACAACATCATTGCCCGCTGGCCGATGGTCGGAAAAATATTGCGCCTCTGCCTGCAGGCCCTGGAGCGCACACCGCTGCGTGGGCTCGGTTTGTCACATTTTTGGGTGGTAGAAAAAATAGTCTTCCGATAAAAAGGGCAGATGGGTCAGGTTTATCGCCAGTCGTAAATCCCATCCTGAAAAGGCCAGTGATGGCCGCAGCTCGAGCATTCCAGATAACCCGGTTCTTCACTCAACTCTAACCCGCCGCAGATCAGGCAGCGGAAGAATTCGCCCGGCTTGCTTCGGGTCGCCAGCTCGGGGCTGGCGACTGCGGTAGCCTGGACGAATACACTGGGCGCCAGCTGCCATAAATTGCCGGTGTGCTGTGCCAGGGCATCCATGCGCACCAGCCAATCTACCGGCAGGTGCCGCTTCATCCAATCGATGCGAAAATGTGAAACGGTGAGCTGGCGTTCGACATGCAGCTGGTTTTCGGCCAGCCATCGCTGGATGGCCTTGGGGTGGAAGTCGAAATTCAGCTCAGCAAACTCGATGGGCTGCTCGTCAAACGGGCTCCAGTCCTGACGCCGCAGCAGATAGCGCAGGATAGCCTTGAGATTGTGTTTATTGGCATATTCCAGGATGAAGGTTGCACCCGGTTGCAGAGCCAGCCGCACCTGCTGCAGGGCTTGCGCAGGCGCGGCCATGTGATGCAGGGTGCGGATCATGGTGGCTGCGTCGAACAAAGCGGGGGCAAACGGCAGCCGGTAGACATCTGCGGCGACATAGACATACTTCTCGCCGGTACCCAGGCGATCGCGCGCCTGGCACAACTGGGTGTGGGAGTAATCCAGCAATACAACACGCTCAAAACCCTGGTAGCGCGGCGTGTTGCGCCCTGCTCCGGCGCCCAGCTCCAGCATCAGCCGGCCCCCGGCTGGCAGCAACCGCTGCAAGGCTATAGCTTCCGCCCGGTCCTCATACTCTCTATCGCCCTGCTCCCAGAAACTGGTCTGGTAATCCGAGCCTTCGTAGTTGCAGACGGGTGGACGTTCGCTTGCCATCACATCGATTGCGTGCTGCTGCCGATATCGGCGGAAGGTTACCCTTCGACGGTAAAGGGAGTCACTTCGACAGTAAGCTTGCTGCCGTTGTAACCCCGGCCGAGCCCGCGGTACTGGAAGCCCAGCTTTTGCATCTGGCCTGGGTCGTAAATATTGCGCCCGTCAAAGATGATCGGCTGCCGCAGTAAGCCGTGGATGCGCTCCAGGTCCAGGTTCTTGAACTCGTTCCATTCCGTCACGACCACCAGGGCGTCACAGCCTTCTGCCAGTGAGTAAGGATCGGGATACAGGGTTACCTCGGGCAGCAGAGGGGCGGCGATGTCCATCGCTACCGGATCGAAGCCGCGCACCACGGCGCCCGCATCGTACAGGCCGCGGGCGATATCAATTGAGGGGGCATCGCGCATATCATCCGTGTTGGGCTTGAACGACAGGCCCAACAAGCCAATCGTTTTGCCGCGCAGATCGCCCAACATCTCGGCCAGCCGGGCGATCGCCATCGGGCGGCGGTCGCTGTTGATTTCCATGACAGCATTCAGCAGCTGGGGATGGCGGCCTTTCTCCGCTGCCATGAAGGCCAGGGCTTTAACGTCCTTGGGGAAGCATGACCCGCCATAACCTAAACCGGCATCCAGGAAGAAGGGGCCGATGCGCTTGTCATAGCCCATACCGATGGCTACTTCCTTTACATCAGCGCCCAGGGCTTCACAGATGTTGGCAATTTCGTTGATGAAGGAGATTTTGGTTGCCAGGAAGGCATTGGAGGCATATTTAATCATTTCCGCGGTGCGCAGGTCGGTGATGACGATAGGCGCCCGCAGGGACAGGTGCAGCTGGGCAACTTTTTCGGCAGCTTCATGGTCCAATGAACCCAGGACGGTGCGGTAGGGCTGCATGAAATCACTGATCGCCGAGCCTTCGCGCAGGAACTCCGGGCAGGAGACCACTGCAAAGGGGATCGGTGCCGGCTGAGCCTTGCGCACAATATCCGCCACCCAATCGCCTGTACCAACCGGCACGGTAGATTTGTTGATAATGATCAACGGCTCTTCCATGCCTTTGGCGATACTTTCGGCAGCCGATGCCACGTAGCGCAGATCAGCTTCTCCGTCCACACCTGAAGGCGTGCCAACAGCGATAAAAGCGAATTCGGTGCCCTTCAGTCCTTCGGCATAAGAAGTGGTAAAGGTCAACCGGCCAGCGCGTACATTGCGCTCCACCAGCTCTTCCAGGCCTGGCTCGTAAATTGGCATCAGGCCTTGCTTGAGCCGCTTGATCTTTGGCTCAGAGTTGTCCAGCGCAATTACCCGGTTGCCCAGGTCGGCAAAGCAAGCAGCGGTTACCAGGCCTACATAGCCGACCCCGATCACGCAAATTTGTTTCATTTTAGAGCTTCCTCCTGAAGATTTCCTGACCGGGAGACGGTTTGTCCAGATGTACGGTAAAAATCGGCCCGGCCAGCCGAACCCACCAATCTTACCATATCTTTGTTTGGATTTATTCCGACCAATCAGCGACCGGCCAGCCGGCCAGGTTACAATCTGTCACATTCGAGTGATAACTGTCATATCTGATGTGTGATATCTGTCACTTGTAATTCCGGTCAAAAAAGTCTAAAATCTATAAAGATAAATTTTACCTACAAGAACATAAAACGGAGTTGTCACTATGCAAATTACTCGTCAAGCAGATTATGCCGTCCGCGCGGTGCTGTACCTGGCACAGCTAGGCCCCGACCGCCGCGCCGCAACCAGCCAGATTGCTGAAGATCAGCAAATCCCGCCTTCATTCCTGGCAAAGATTGTTTCGCAATTGTCAGTGGCTGGCCTTTTGCAAACCTCTCGTGGCGCGCGTGGGGGCGTGTCGCTGGCTCGCACGCCAGACCTGATATCTCTGCGCGAAGTTGTGGAAGCCATCGACGGGCCGATTCTGCTCAACGAGTGCGTCTCTAACCACTCCTCGTGCTATTACGGCGATAACTGCCCGATGCGCCCCATCTGGTGCGAAGCGCAGACTGAGCTGGTAACCCGCCTTCAGCTTACGACATTTGATAAGTTTGTCAACGGCGATAAGGCCCCTATCGTCCTTAATTAGCCTTTTACCAGGAACGGCCGGGACTGCCTGATCGAGCCTGCAGGTTTAATGTGAAGTGCATCCCCTTCCAGCGTATAATTTAGCTGGAAGGGGATATTTTTTGCCTGGAGGATGAGAGCATGCCATCACGAGTGATTCGAGCGCCGCGTGGCGCTAAGCTGAATTGCAAATCCTGGCTGGCGGAAGCACCTTACCGGATGATCCAGAATAACCTGGATCCGGAAGTGGCCGAGCGGCCGGAAGACCTGGTGGTGTATGGCGGGCGCGGCCAGGCGGCGCGCAGCTGGGAGGCATTCGATGCGATCCTGGCGGCGTTACTTGAGCTGGAAGATGACGAAACGCTGCTGGTCCAGTCCGGCAAGCCAGTGGTGGTCTTCAAGAGCCACCCGGATGCGCCTCGTGTGCTGATCGCTAACTCGAACCTGGTGCCGCATTGGGCTACCCAGGAACACTTCGACCACCTGTCCCAATTAGGGTTGATGATGTACGGCCAGATGACTGCCGGTTCGTGGATATATATCGGCACCCAGGGAATCCTGCAGGGCACCTACGAGACGCTGGGCTCATTGGCGCGCCAGCGGGGCTGGCCTTCGCTGAAGGGTAAGTTTGTGCTCACTGCCGGGTTGGGAGGCATGGGGGGCGCCCAGCCGCTGGCGATTACGATGAATGAAGGTGTGGGTCTGATCGTTGAGGCGGACCCTCAGCGCGCTCGCCGTCGCCAGGAAATCGGTTACGTGGATGTGGTGGTAGACACGCTGGAAGAAGCCATGACCCTGGTGGATGAAGCGCGCCAGGCTGGACAGCCGCGCTCGATCGGCCTGATCGGCAATGCAGCCGAAATTTACCCGGAGCTGTACCTGCGCGGCGTCATCCCGGATGCCGTTACCGACCAGACCCCTGCCCATGATGTGATGAGTTATATTCCTGCCGGCCTGAACGTGACCCAGGCAGATGCGCTGCGCCAAAGTGATCCTGCCGCCTACCATCAGCGCTCGATGCAGTCCATGGCTCGCCACGTAGAGGCCATGCTGGCTTTTCAGAAGGCTGGCGCAGAAGTGTTTGATTATGGCAACAACCTGCGCCAGCGGGCATATGATTATGGAGTCAGGGATGCTTTTGACTTTCCGGGCTTCGTGCCGGCTTATATTCGGCCGCTCTTTTGCGAAGGCAAAGGGCCTTTCCGCTGGGTGGCGCTTTCCGGCGACCCGCAGGATATCTACCGTACTGATGATGCGGTGATGGAACTCTTCCCGGATGATTTACACCTGCATCGTTGGATGCGGATGGCTCGCGAGAAAATCCCCTTCCAGGGACTGCCGGCTCGCATTTGTTGGCTGGGATACGGGGAACGCGCCCGGGCAGGCTTGCGCTTCAATGAAATGGTTGCTTCCGGCGAGCTCAAAGCGCCGATCGTGATCGGTCGCGATCACCTGGATGCGGGTTCTGTGGCCTCTCCGAACCGAGAGACGGAGGCGATGAAAGATGGCACGGATGCCGTCAGCGATTGGCCGATTCTGAATGCCCTGATCAACACTGCCGGCGGCGCGACCTGGGTTTCCTTCCATCACGGCGGTGGAGTGGGCATTGGCTACAGCCAGCACGCCGGACAGGTGATCGTCGCGGATGGTACTCCACAGGCAGCCTTGCGCCTGCAGCGTGTCCTGACCGCTGACCCTGGCATGGGTATCGTGCGGCATGCCGACGCCGGGTATCCCGAAGCGATTGCCGCCGCCCGCCGCCACGGGATTAAGATGCCGATGCTGAAGAATGACCGCTGACAGCCGACCCCGCGACTTTGCGCAGGGCTACGCTGGCCGACTGCTGAAAAATTTTAGGAAATTGCGGCGCAACCTCAAAGTGATCTGGGAGTAGCTGGACAGCTAACGGCTGATAACATTTCGATTATAATCGCCGGATATGGCGAAATCCCCTTTGCTCTGGCTTGGGATCGCCCTGGCGGCGATCCTCTTGATGTCTACTGTCGGCCCGGCTGAGAAATCATTGGGCACAAATGTGCGCGTGGTTTACCTGCACGGAGCCTGGGTATGGGCAGCACTGGGTGGTTTTGTTGCAGCTGCCCTGCTGGGGTTGGCCGGGCTCGCCTTGCAGCGCGAGCCGATCCATCGCTGGTCGCGTGCTGTGGGGCGGGCTGCCCTGGTATTTTGGATCACTTACCTGCCGATTTCTTTGTGGGCGATGCAAACTAATTGGAACGGCTTGTTTCTCTCGGAGCCGCGCTGGCGGCTTGCAGTGATTTTCTCTATTGGAGGCCTGATCTTGCAGATCGGCGTCTCGCTCATGGAAGACCCGGCCTGGGCTTCCGCGGGCAACGTGGTCTTCCTGGTGGCCCTGTTCTTTGCCCTGCGTAGCACAGAAAATGTGATGCATCCCACCTCCCCGATTTTCAGCTCGGATGCCTGGCGCATCCAGCTGTTCTTCATTGCCCTGGTCGGGCTGGTATCTTTTGCCGAGTGGCAGCTGGCTCGCTGGCTGCGGCAGCTGGAAGATCGCCAGCCAGATCGCCTGGCCGACCCGCTGCGAAGTTGATCCCCGAGCGGGGCTGATGAACCGATTGCGGTAGGTGGAGTGAAACGCCGCCTGTCTTACCAAATCCTGCTTTTCATTGTCATCAAGGCGCTGCTTAACACCATGGTGCGCATGGTATATCCCTACCAGAGCTACTGGATGGCAGGCTTGGGGGTGGACACGCGGGCTTTCTCGCGCGCCATATCTCTGCGCTATGCGCTGAGCATCCTGGGACCATTCCTGGCTGCGTCGGCTGATCGCCGCGGCCGGCGTTTTGGTATGTTGTTTGGAATGGCGCTGTTCGTCCTGGGCACCGCGCTGGTCGCCATCCGGCCGACTTTCCTGACATTTGTGCTGGCCCTGGTGCTGGCGCTGCTTGGCAACCTGGTCTTTATCCCTTCGCTCCAGGCTTACCTGGGCGACCGGGTGCCGTATCAGCGGCGCGGCCGGGCTATTGCCCTCACCGAGCTGGGATGGTCGCTGAGCTTTATCATCGGTGTGCCGCTGGTTGGCTGGCTGATTGCCAGCCGCGGCTGGCTGGCGCCATTCCCGGTTCTGGCCGGTCTGGGGGTGCTCTCGATGCTGGCCCTGCTGGTCATGCTGCCGCGCGATAAACCGCTGGCCGAAGACGAACCGCCCGCCTGGCACAATCTGCGGAGTGTATTCACTTACACACCGGCGTTAGTCGGTCTGCTGGTAGGCATCTGTATGAGCGGCTCCAATGAAGTGATCAACCTGGTGTTTGAACGTTGGATGGTGGATGTTTTCGAGGTGAAGATCCTTGCCATGGGGATCACCGCGGCTGTGATTGGCCTTTCGGATTTGAGCGGCGAGCTGCTGGTGGTGGGCTTTACCGACCGGTTGGGGAAAACCCGCGCCGTAACCCTGGGTCTGCTCTTGAACATCCTGGCGGTGCTGGTCTTACCACTGCTGGGGCGCAGCCTGCCCGGGGCGATTGCCGGGCTGGCGTTGATCTACCTGACGTTTGAATTTTCCATGGTAAGCGCCATTCCCTTAATGACCGAAGTAATGCCCGGGCTGCGGGCGACCTTCATGGCTGGTTTTTTTGCCAGCTCGACCCTCGGGCGGGCCGTTGGGGCGCTGATTGCTCCGGACCTGTACGAGTTTGGGCAGGCTTCTGATTTCCTCAGCGGGATACTGGTGATCGTGGGCACAGCGGCGCTTGCCAACCTGCTGGCTCTGGTTGCGACCCGCTATCTCCACCGAAAACTGGCCCTGCGCTGACCACTTGCAAGGCAAGGTAAATCCGCCTGAAAGCTCGCGGGCTGTGCGACGTAGTATAATCCTGCTGAACTACATGGGAAAACTGATATGAAACCTGGTATTCGAAACGCATCGATCATCTTACTGGCCCTCATCCATGCTGGCGGCGCTGGGTGTGAGCCTGCGCAGCACGGCCCAGGCGGCTCCGCCGCTGCAAGTGCCAATTTATACGCCCACACCTGGTCCGGATGGGCGGATTATTTACATCGTGCAGGCCAATGACACCTTGCTGCGTATCTCCTTGATCAGCGGGGTGCCTGTCGATCAGCTGCGCGCCCTGAATAACCTGACCGGCGATACGATCTACGAAGGCCAGCGCTTGCTGTTGGGCCTTTCCGGACCGGCGGAGGTGGTGGTCACCCCAGGTCCGACCTCCACGCCAACCCCGGTGCTGCCTACGCCTACGGTAGGCCCGGGCAGTGGAAACCTGTGCATCCTGCTCTTTGATGACTTGAACGGTGATTCTATCCGCCAGGTTGAGGAACCCTCCATCCCCGGTGGAGCTATCAGCATCAACAACCGGTTAGGATCTATCTCCGAAGCTGTGGACAGCGTGGCGGGAACCGAGCACCAGTGCTTTGAGCAGCTCCCCGAAGGCGAATACAGCATCTCGGTGGCGGTCCCCAGCGGCTACAATCCCACGACCGAAACCAGCCTGGTGCTGCCGCTGAAGGCGGGGGACGAGACTTACATCGATTTTGGCGCCCAGGTGAATTCACAATCCCAGGCGGAAGCCACCTTGCTGCCCGAGCCGGAAAAGCGCACTCCCTTGCTGGGGATCCTTGGCGGACTGTTCCTGGTGGCAGGTCTGGTGCTTGCCTTAGTGGCGGCCCGCTTGCTGCGCAACAAGTGAGCTATATGCCTCAACCAGATGCCGGGTAAATCGCCCGGTCTGCTCGCCGGAGGACCAGGCGGCGGTGCGCTGCGCAGCCTGCTGGGCGAGACTTTCTGCCACATTTTCTTCCACAATCACCGTAATTAACGCCGCGCCCAGGAGGCGGCTGGTCGATTGGTCTTCTCCAGCCGCTACAAGATAACCGGCGGGACCTACCAACGCGTCGCTCCATGGAGTTGCCAGCGCAACCAGCGGCTTGTGGCAGGCCATTGCCAACGAGGTAGCACCCTCCCAGGGTGAATCGATGGTCGGGTGGATCAGGGCGCTGCATCCCCGATACAGGGCAGCCAGGCTGGCAACGCTTATTGGGGGCAGCAGGTGTACCGTGGACTCGCAGCGGGCATCGCGGATTACAGGCAGCAAGGTTGACTTCAGGCTGCTGGTCGACGCCGGCGATCGCCAGCGGATAATACTCACCAATTGCCGGGGCGGCCCAGCTCCAGGCATTCAGCAGGGAACGCACATCGAACGGCTCCAACGGCCCGTGGTAGAGCAGGTAGCTTTCCGGTAAGCCGAGGCCGGCCAGCAAAGCAGGGGCTGTTGATCTGGTTGCAGGCAGGAACGCGGGGTGAATGAGGCGCGGCAGGCGCAGCAATGGGAGGTTGCTTTCCGGAGCCGGCAAATCCTCCGGCCAGAATAATCCTTGCAGCCTGGTCTGCCCGCCCTGGCCGAGGGCATCGCCCAGGCGGGAAGAGAAGCTCTGCCGAGTTTGCCGGCGAGCGGCTTGGCCGGCCCGAGAATAGCTGGCTGGTAGGTGTGAGCAGCTGATTTGCGCCGGCAATCAGCGCCGGGCGCCCGCCGACCAGATGCACCAGGTTTACCTGGTTCAGGCGGCTGATCTTTGGGAGAATGCGCTGCTCCCAATTCAAGCGGCCCGCCTCAGTGGGGTTGGTAGCATGCAGATGCGCGGTCACACCAATGGGAAGCGGCTCGGATGGCATAGCTGGCAGCGCAACATGCGCATCAATCTCAGACGGCAGATAGGCCAGCAAGGTTTGCAGGTGCAGCGTGGCAGGGCTATTGGGTTGGGTAGCCAGCGGCCACCCATCATAAAGAATACGGAGAGTCATCACAGGTTGTCCTCGAGCGCCGGTCTGCCGGCCCCCGACCTTTTTTGCTCTGGCCTTTCATTCTACCTGAAAAGTGCGGTATTATTACGAGTACCATTAGCTGAAGGGTCTTAAATTTGGATAAAATCTTAGCCCAGTTGAATGCTTACTGGATCGGATTCGTCAAGCTTATTCCCGATCTGATCCTTGCCATGATCGAGCTGGCGATTGGCATCCTGCTTGCCAAGCTTGCCGCCCGAACGATCCGGCGGGCGATGGAGCGCAGCAAGGTGGACCAGCAGGCAACCTTGCTATTGACACAGATCGCATATTTTTCTATCCTGGCAGTGGCTGCGGTAATGGCCTTATCGCAGATCGGGGTAAACGTCACTGCTCTGATAGCAGGTCTGGGGATCGCTGGTTTCACGATTGGCTTTGCGCTGCAGGATGTCAGCAAGAATTTTATCGCCGGCATCCTTTTATTGATCCAGAAGCCTTTCCGGGTAGGCGATACGATCGAGGTATCCGGTTATACGGGGACGGTCGAATTAATCGACGTACGGGCTACCGAAATGCAAACTCTGGACGGGCGTATCGTGATCATTCCCAGCGCTGAGGTATATACCAACCCTATCGTTAATTTTAGCCGAGCGGTCCGGCGCAGGGTGGAAATCCAAATCGGGATCGCCTACGGTAACGACCTGGAACAGGCCAGGCAGGTGGCTTTACGAGCCCTGGCATCAGTGCCGGGGGCTTTGCCCGAGCCGCCTCCTGCGGCCAATTTCCAGGCTTTTGGGAACGTTTCAGTCCAGCTTTTGATTTCGTTTTGGGCCGATCCTAAACAATCCGATCTACTGGTTATCAAAGACCTGGCCGCTAAAGAGGTGCAACTGGCCTTCGAGCAAGCCGGGGTGGATATTCCCTATCAGGCGGTGAGCCTTGAACAGAAGCCTGAGTAGACCTGCGGAATATTCTAATCGTTGATGTCACAAACGGATCCCTCGCTGCTGGTCCCTGGCGTGCCCCTCAGGCCTGTAAATGCTCCACCTGCTTTTCACCTGCTGGCGAAGCCAACCGGTGCGGCCTGCAACCTGGATTGTGCTTATTGTTTTTTCCTGGATAAAGAGCAGCTTTACCCCGGCAGCAAGTTCCGCATGGAGGACTCGCTGCTGGAGCAGTATATCCGCCAGCTGATTGAGTCACACCAGGTGAATGAAGTCAATATCGCCTGGCAAGGGGGCGAGCCTACCCTGATGGGCCTGGAGTTTTACCGGCGGGCCATGGCGCTGGTGGAAAAATACCGGCGTCCTGGCATGCGCTTCCTGCATACCATGCAGACCAACGGCACCTTGCTCAACGACGAATGGGCGGCTTTTTTCAAAGAATATGATTTTCTCATGGGAATCAGTATTGACGGGCCACGCCAGCTGCACGATGTCTACCGGGTCGACAAGGGCGGCAAACCGACTTTCGACAAGGTGCTGCGTGGGGTGCGGCTGCTGCAAAAACACGGCGTTGAATATAACGTATTGACGACGGTCAACCGGACGAATGCAAGCTATCCGCTGGAGGTATATCGCTTCCTGCGCGACGAAATTGGCACGACCTGGATGCAGTTTATCCCGGTGGTGGAGCGAATCAATTCGGACGGGCTGAATCTCTACCAGGAGGGGACAACCGTATCGGAGCGTTCGGTTCTTCCGGAGCAGTTCGGTCGCTTCCTGAGCACAATATTTGATGAGTGGGTGCGCAAGGACGTAGGGCGCATCTTTGTGCAGACATTTGAAGCCTCTCTGCGCAACTGGCTGGGCATGCAATCTTCCGGCATGTGCGTCTTCAACGAAACCTGCGGCACCGGGCTGGCTATCGAACATACCGGCGATCTGTATTCCTGCGACCATTTTGTCGAGCCGGATTATCGGCTGGGGAATATTAAAGAGGAGCACATGATCGAGCTGGTTGCCTCGCCCCAGCAGCTGCAGTTCGGCCTGGACAAGCGTGACAGCCTGCCGCGCTACTGCCTGGAGTGCGACGTGCGTTTTGCCTGCCATGGGGAGTGTCCCAAGAACCGCTTTACGTTAACCCCGGATGGCGAACCGGGACTGAATTACCTGTGTGCCGGGTTTAAAGACTTTTTCCACCATGTAGATTTTCCAATGAAGATCCTGGCCGGACTGATCCGGCAAGGCCGCGAAGCGAAGGAGGTGATGGGGATACTGGATCGAGCCTTTGCGGGTGTTCATCGCCTGGATCCCTGCCCATGCGGCAGCGGGCGTAAGTATAAGCAATGTCACGGGCGTGCTTATGCTCCCCAGCCTATGAGTGCGCTGCCCGCTCCGTATGGACGGTCGAAAATCCAACAGAAGTGAAGGCAGAATAAATTAAGATTGATCACTCGGTTGAATAACGCAATGAATATCGGATCAATGATTACCACTTGTCGCGAAAAATTAAAAAGGAGCAACTGCTATGCCGAAGGGTAAACCGAATATCCTGGTCATCTGGGGCGACGATATCGGCATCACCAACCTGAGCTGTTACAGCGACGGGCTGATGGGCTATCGTACCCCGAATATTGATCGCATCGCCAATGAAGGCATGCGCTTCACCGATTCTTATGGTCAGCAGAGCTGCACTGCCGGGCGCGCCGCCTTCATCACGGGGCAAAATCCCTACCGCACCGGCCTTACCAAGGTCGGCATGCCCGGGGTGGATATCGGGCTGCAGGCTGAAGATCCAACCATCGCCGAGCTGCTCAAGCCTTTGGGCTACACCACCGGCCAGTTTGGCAAGAACCACTTTGGCGACTATGAACAAGTACCTGCCTACGGCTCACGGTTTCGACGAGTTCTTTGGCAACCTGTATCACTTGAATGCCGAGGAAGAGCCGGAAAATGTCGATTACCCACCCGATGCGGACTTCCCAAACTTCAAGAAGATTTTTGGGCCACGCGGTGTGATTCATTCCTGGGCTACTGAGGAAGATGACCCGACCGAACAGCCGCGCTGGGGCCGCGTAGGGAAGCAGAAGATAGTGGATACAGGTCCACTTACCAAGAAGCGCATGGAAACCTGCGATACCGAATTCATTGCCGCCGCTCAGGACTTCATCAAGCGCGCTCATGGAAACGAGCAGCCCTTCTTCGTCTGGCTCAACACCACCTGGATGCACTTCCGCGTCCATCCGCCGGAGAACATCCTGGGTCAGGCCGGGCGCTGGCAGTCCTTCTACCATGACGTCATGGTGGAGCACGATAAGCATGTCGGCCAGATGTTGGACCTGCTGGATGAGATGGGCATTGCCGAAGACACCATCGTGATGTATTCCACCGATAACGGGCCGCACATGAATACCTGGCCGGATGGCGCCATGACCCCTTTCCGCAACGAGAAGAACTCCAACTGGGAAGGCGCTTTCCGCGTGCCGGAGCTGATCCGCTGGCCTGGGAGAATCAAGGCTGGCACAGTCTCAAACGAGATCATCAGCCACACCGACTGGCTGCCTACCCTTCTGGCGGCTGCCGGTGCTCCGGATATTTCCGAGAAGTTGAAACAAGGCTACCAGGTCGGCGACAAGACATTCAAAGTCTACATCGATGGCGAAAACTTCCTGCCGTATTTCACCGGTGAAGCGCAAAAAGGCCCGCGAGAAGGTATTATCTACTTCTCGGATGATGGGGACCTGGTGGGGTTGCGCTACGACAACTGGAAATTTGTTTTCGCTGAACAGCGCGTGCAGGGCACCGTGCAGATCTGGGCTGAGCCATTCGTCTTCCTACGCGTGCCCAAGGTATTCAACCTGCGGACCGACCCGTTTGAGCGGGCGGACATCACCTCCAACACCTATTGGGATTGGATGATCGACCGTGTCTATCTGACCTATGCTGCCCAGTTCATCGTCAGGGAATTCCTGAAAACATTCGAAGAATTCCCGCCGCGCATGAAACCAGCCAGTTTCGGCATAGATAAGGTGATGGAGAAGATGGAACAGGCTTTTGACTACTAGCCTTTTTGGGAACTGCCCGGTGCATCGCACGATGAGCGGCCGATGCACCGGCAGTTCTTGCACTGAATGAGACGTGGAGGACTTGGTAGTCCAACTTGGATCCCGTGATGGTGTTCAGATTGCCGTAGAGGCCTTCTACGACCAGCATCAGTATCCACCGCCGGTGCAAGACCTGGAAAGCTATCGCCTGCGCTGGCAGGATGAGGCCAGGCGCATGAAGATCCCGATTTGTTCCTGCCGGTGGACGGCTATGAGCTGCGCCTCTTCGAGGCTATCGATGGAGTTCGCACGATTAGAGAATTAATTCAACAGACTGCCATATCTGGCTCTGACAATGTTCACGGGCACCATGAGGTAGGCCGCCAGTTGTTTGAGCGGCTTTACTGGTTTGACCAGGTGATTATTAATGCCACGCTTGCCAACTATAGCAAGCAGCCTGCGCTCCATGCAGGACCTGACAAGGGATAAACAGGGGAGGAATTCTATGACCCATGGGAAGGAATACCGAAAATTAACCACGCCGCGAGCTGCTGCTATTGCCGGTATATTGTTTGCTGTGCTGTTTTCTGCCAGCATTGTCTTGGTTCGCACCGTTACCCCCCAGGAGCTTACTTTCGAGGTTGACTGGCTGGAACAAGGGGCCAGGAGGGTCACTCTGGCGATCGCGCTGATGCCTTTTGCCGGCATAGCGTATCTATGGTTCATTGGTGTGGTGCGCGACCGCTTGGGAGAATATGAAGATCGGCTTTTCGCGACGGTTTTCTTTGGCAGCAGCCTGTTGTTCCTGGCGATGGTGTTTGTTTCCATGGCGATTGCCGGCAGTATACTTGCCGTGGCGAAAGCTGGAACTGAACTGGCTATCCCGAATGACCTCATTTATTTTGCCCGTGCCCTGATGTTGCAGGTCAGCAACGTATATGCTCTGCGCATGGCGGGGGTCAGTATGATCTCGCTGGGGACGATCTGGTGGCGCACCGGGTTGATGCCGCGTTGGATGGTAATCATTACTTACCTGCTGGCTCTGGCGCTGCTGGTGATCATCAATCTGAACCTGTGGGTGGCACTCATTTTCCCCACCTGGGTTTTTGTGATCAGCGTGTATAAACTGGTTACCACAGAGCCGAATAAACTCTGACACTTATTGCCGGTGGGTGAAAGGGTATGAGCCGCTGAAGTCGAGCAAATTCCATTTTGGTATAATTTAAATTGCGACTACCAAGGAGAATAAAATGGGCACAAAAGTGACCTGGTTTGGGCATGCAACGCTTGGCTTGGAGACCGGGGGATTTAAGCTGGTGATCGATCCGTATTTTTCAGGTAATCCTGCTTGTACGCTCCCGGCAGCCAAAGTAGAAGCGGATTATCTGTTGGTTTCTCATGGACACGGCGACCACATCGGTGACACGGTTGAGATTGCCCGGCGCACTGGAGCGCTGGTCATCGCCAATAATGAGATTGCCGGCTGGCTGGGAAAGAAAGGCTTGAAGACCCACGGACAGCACCTGGGCGGCGGGTACGGCTATGATTTCGGCTACCTCAAGCTAACGTTTGCTATCCACGGCTCGATGCTGCCGGATGGCAGCTATGGCGGCACCCCGGCGGGCTTTTTGCTCACCACCAAAGCGGGCGAGAAGATCTATATGGCCTGCGACACCGGGTTATTCGGCGATATGCGCTTGATCGGCGAAGAAGGCATCGATCTGGCTGTCCTACCAATTGGCGACAACTACACCATGGGGCCGGACGATGCCCTGCGGGCAGTCAAGCTGATCCAGCCGAAGCACGTCATCCCGATCCATTACAATACCTGGGATGTGATTGCCCAGGACCCCAATGCCTGGGCCAAGCGAGTCGAGGCGGAGACGCAAGCCAAAGTCCACGTCCTGACTCCCGGAGAGAGCTTTACGCTTTAATCCGCCAACCTATCGTTATCCTGGAGGTACCCATGCTTAGTGGTATTTTTAGACGTAAAGAAGATGAAGACAGGTTCAATCGGGAGGGGCGCCTGCCACCGGGCCAATCACTGACCCAGCGCTTTCCCGTGCTGCATTACGGACCCGTGCCGCGCTTTAACCCGGCCACCTGGGACTTACGGGTGTTTGGCGAGGTGGAACAGGAAGTTGCCTGGACCTGGGATGAGTTTCAGCAGCTGCCGCGTACCCGGATGACGATGGATATCCACTGCGTCACGCGCTGGAGCAAGTTCGATACGACCTGGGAAGGCGTCTCGGTGCGGACGCTGGTCGATCAGGGTTTGATCAAGCTGAAACCCACTGCGAGTTATGTGATGCAGCATGCCGAATACGGGTTTACTGTCAACCTGCCAGTGGAGGTTGTCCTGGCGGATAATTTTCTCCTGGCGACCCATTTCAATGGAGAGCCAATCAGCCCGGATCATGGTTATCCTCTGCGCGGCATTGTCGGTTACATCCCGGGGCGAGAAGACCTGGCTACCCCATATTTTTGGAAGGGCGCCAAGTGGCTGCGCGGGCTGGAATTCATGGCGCGTGACCGGTTGGGCTTCTGGGAGCAGGCCGGTTACCACAACCGGGCAGATGTCTGGGAAGAGGAGCGTTTTGGCTAAAGCCGGCCGTTTCTTGGGATGCACGGAGCATGCGCGACAGGTTTGTGTGGTGCATGCTCCGTTTTCTTTAACATTCTCTAACATTCCCGGCGGTTTGATTTTTGTGATCATGGGAGGTGTGATTTGAAAGAATTGATGGATCGCGCTCTGGATTTCGCCAGCCGGCACGGCGCGCAGTATGCCGATGTGCGCCTGGTGGACAATCGCACGCAGACCATGGCCGTGCGGGATGGTAATGTCGAGACGTTGAATGACGCCGAGTCGGCCGGTTTTGGCGTGCGCGTGCTGCACGGCGGGGGCTGGGGCTTTGCTTCCAGTTGTGAGCTGGGCCTGGCAGAAGCAGATCGTGTGGCCGAACTGGCGCTCCAGCTGGCGGGTGCCTCAGTCGCGCGTCCCCGGTGAGACGGTCGATCTGGGGCCGCGGGTAGACAGCCGGGGGACTTACCAGACACCGATCCAGGTGGACCCATTCAGCCTGCCGCTGGAGGACAAGCTGGGCTTATTGATGACCGCCAACTCCGAGATGGCGCGCGTCCCGGGTCTGCGGGTGCGGCGCGGCAACCTGACCTTCATCCGCGAGCAAAAATGGTTTGCCAATACTGAAGGCGCCTTTACAGAGCAGACAATATACGAGACAGGCGGCGGCATCCAGGCCACAGCGGTTGGCGACGGTGAGGTGCAGTCCCGCTCTTTCCCGGCTTCCTTTGGACGGCAGCAGGTCACGGCCGGTTGGGAGGCGGCCCTGGCCTGGGATCTGGCGGGAAATGCAGCCCGTATTGCCGGGGAAGCTGTGGCTCTGCTGACTGCCGATCCATGCCCCAGTGGAATTGTCACCGACATTATCCTGGGGGGCGATCAGGTGGCGCTGCAGGTGCACGAATCCTGTGGCCATCCCATCGAGTTGGATCGTGTCTATGGCAGCGAAGCCGCTTTTGCCGGTACTTCTTTCTTGACCACGGAAAAGCTCGGCGTTTTCCAGTATGGCTCCCCGCAAGTCAATATTACTGCCGAAAGCCTGCGGCCGCGCGGCCTGGGCACCTTTGGCTGGGACGATGAAGGCGTTCCGGCACAATCTACTCCCATTGTGCGAGATGGCCTGTTTTTGGGCTACCTGATGTCGCGTGAGACCGCTTCCCGCCTGGGCAAGACCTCCAATGGCTGCATGCGTGCCTCCGGTTGGAACCGCATCCCATTGATCCGCATGACCAATGTCAGCCTGGAGGCGGGCGACTGGGAGCTGGAGGATTTAATTGCCGACACGCAGGATGGAATTTATATGGAGACCAACCGGTCCTGGTCGATTGATGATAAGCGCTACAATTTTCAGTTTGGGACCGAGATTGGCTATGAAATCAAGCATGGTAAACGCGGGCGTATGCTGCGCAACCCGACCTATACCGGCATCACGCCACAGTTCTGGAACAGCTGCGATGCCGTATGCAACCAGAATCATTGGGTGATGTGGGGGACGCCCAACTGCGGTAAAGGCCAGCCGGGGCAGATTGCCCATACCGGGCACGGCGCGGCGCCGGCCCGATTCCGACAGGTGCGCGTTGGAGTATTGAAATAGGAGGTGCCGGCATGATGGAAAAACAGGAAGCCCAGGATTTATGCCAACAGGTATTGCTGCGCTGCCGCCAGGCGCAGGCGGAGGTATTGCTGGTAGCAGAGGACAACCACCTGACCCGCTTTGCGAATAATACCATTCACCAGAATGTTGCCGAGAAAAATCTCAGCCTGATTGTGCGTTACATCCTGGATGGGAAAGTAGGCTCGGCAGCCACCAACCGCAGCGATGCTGCCGGGATAGATCAACTGGTGGAAATGGCGCGGCAGAATGCGCTGGCCAGCCCGCCCGACCTGAATTTCCCCGGGCTGGCTGAGCCGGCGGTTTATGCCGAAGCCGGCGGCTATGATGACCGGACAGCTGCTTACCCCGCAGATGAGCGGGCGGATGCAGTAGGAGTTGTCTGTCGGCTGGCTGCGGAAAAACGCCTGAATGCATCCGGTGCTTTCTCGACTGGCGCGCGCCAGGTGGCGGTAGCCAATACTGCCGGGGTATTTGCCTGTCATGCGGGGACGGTTGCCGATTTCCAGGTGACAGTGATGGGGAACAACTCTTCCGGGCGCGCCCAGGCCTCTGCCTGGCGTGCGGGCGAGATTCCGAGCGAAGCGCTAGGCCGGGATGCAATCCGCAAGGCGGAGCTGGGCAAATCACCGCGCCTGGTCGATCCCGGCGAATATGCGGTGGTCTTTGACCCCTACGTTACCCAGGACCTGGTGGCGATGCTCAATTATCACGGGATCGGCGCTCAGACGGTGCTGGATGGACGCTCCTGGATGAACGACCGCCTCGGGCAGCAGGTGATGAGCCCAATGGTCAACCTGTGGGATGATGGCGGTGATGGGCGCGGACTGCCGGCCCCGTTTGATTATGAAGGCGTGCCTAAGAAAAAAGTGGAGATTGTGCGGGACGGGGTGGTGTTGGGCCCGGTATACGATCGAGCTACCGCCCGCAAGGTCGGCGCCAGCAGCACCGGTCATGCCATGCCGCCTAACCAGCGCATGCTTGGGCCGGCAGCCGGCAACCTGTTTTTGGCGCCGGGGACTGCAACAACTGAAGAACTGATTGCCTCCACCCGACGCGGGCTGTACATCACCCGTTTCTGGTATACCCGCCTGGTCCATCCCCGGGATTGCACGATCACCGGCATGACCCGGGATGGCGTCTTTATGATCGAAAATGGGGAGCTGGCCTACCCGGTGAAAAACCTGCGTTTCACCCAATCTTACCTCCAGGCGCTGGCCGATGTCGAGACGCTTGGCAGCGAAACGCGCCTGCTGGTGGTTGAATACAGTGGGATGGCCACCCACGTCCCGGCGCTGAAGATCGGGAGATTCAATTTCACCGGAGTGACAGTGTGAAGGCGACCCCGCGGGAGAGCACCGCGGGGCTTCGCTCGCCGACCGACGACCGACGATAGTTGACGGCCGACTGCTGCCCGTCCCACAGGCTTGGACTGCAGGAAACCCGACCGGGCTTCGGTGCTGAACCTGGCAGGTTATTCTTCAGCAGGGATATTGGTGCGCAGCAGCTCGCCCCGCTTGACCTGGAAGGCGTCAAAGTCGCGTGCCACAATGGCTTCCGGGAAGACGCTGCGGGCTTCGGCGACCACATCCCGCTCGCGATAGCGCCGTGAGATATGCGTCAGGATCAGGTTCTTCACGCCTGCCTGGCGGGCTAACATTCCGGCTTTATGAGCTGTCAGGTGGGCGAAATTCTGCGCCATCTCGGCTTCTTCTTGCAGATAGGTCGCTTCGATGACCAGCGCATCGGCATCCCGGCACACCTCCAGCAGGTTGTCGGTGCGCCCGGCATCGCCGACATGCACAAAGCGTGTCCCCGATCGCTCCGGGCCCAGCACCTGGTCGGGTTGGATCGTGCGCCCATCCGGCAGGGTCACCGGGTTGCCGCCGACCAGCTCTTTACGCCATGGCCCCTGGGGGATAGCCAGCTCATCTGCCAGCTCGGGCAGGAAGGGTCGGCGCGATTTCTCCTCGAACAGATAGCCGAAGCAGTCTGAGCCGCGGTGGAATACGGGGAAAGCCGACACCTGGAAATCGTCACCGTCGATGATCACACCTTCGTTGATGGGATGCAGTTCGATGTTGGTAGGCGGTCGCGCCCCGCGCAGCACTACACCGTACAGCAGGTCGTGGATGCGATCCAGTGCCCACTTGCCGCCGTAAATCTCCAGGCCGTCGATCGTTTCCCAGCGCATGAAGGTTGAAAGCAAGCCCGCCAGCCCCAGGATGTGGTCCAGGTGACCGTGGGTGATCAGGATGCGGTTCAGGCGCTTGAAACCCAGCCCGGAGTGCATGATCTGGCGTTGGGTGCCTTCCCCGCAGTCGATCAGGAAGCGGTATTCATTGTGCAGCACAACCTGGGAGGATAGACCGCGGTGCACTGATGGAGCGGATGCAGAAGTGCCTAGAAAAACAATCTCGAACAAGGGGAAAGCCTTTTTTACTGGAATGAGCGCCTGCGGCGCCGTCAGGATTATTGTACCTCATCTTCATCTACTCGTTTTCTGCAAGCTGCTATTCCCTGGGCGAAGTCTATCCAGGCCTGGGTCTGGAGGCCTGGCCTCGCTAAGGGGTACCCCGTCCTGTTCAGACCATATGTGCTATAATCCTTCCGCGGCGCTTTGACTGTGCGTCGACTCAGGGATGTAATGCATGGCCAAGAAATCCGACGCCCCGCCAGCTAAAACCGCTCCCCCGAAAAGCAAATCCGCTGCCGGTAAGTCGAAGGCTGCCCCGGCGAAGGCTTCTGGCACTAAAACTACTTCGTCGAAATCTACAAAAAGCAAAGCCAGCACCCCGAGCAAAAGCTCCTCGCAATCCCCGAAGGCGGGTAAAGCCCCGGCGTCCGCCCGCAGCAAACGCGCCCCGGCTGCCCGTTCCAGCCAGCAGGCGGAACCCAGGCCACCGCTGCTGACCGCGGATCGCAAACTGGACATCATCGGGGTGTTCCTGGCCCTGGTGGGCTTCCTGACCTTACTCAGCCTGCTCTCGACCAACAACAGCAGCTTTATTGGCGGCTGGGTTTCGCTGCTGGAGCAGACCTTTGGCTGGGGTGTGTCCCTGTTTGCGGTTATCCTGGTGATTTCGGGCATCTGGCTGGTGCTGCGCAACTTTGAGCGTATCCCCCAGTTCTCTTTCTGGCGCGCTATTGGGTTGGGGTTGCTGTTTTTAATATCCTGGCCTGGCTGCATTTTCTGGCTGTGCTGGTCAATCGAGGGGAAAGCGGCCTTGACCTGGCGGCGAGCGGGGAAGGGGGCGGCTACATTGGAGCGGTTATCGGCGAGGCCTTGAGAGCCTTGATGGGCCTGGGCGTGATGGGCGTTGCCTTGTTGGCATGGACACTGGCTGCCCTGGCTTTAGCTTTGGATGTCAGTGTGCTGGACCTGTTTCGCTGGGTCCCGTCCCTGGCTACCCGTCTGCAGGACGGATTGATTGAGATCGGTGACGGCTGGCGCGGGCCGCGTAAAGCCAAACCTGCCTCGGTGGTACAGCCGGCCTCTCCGTCTTACCCACCAGTGGAAATGTCACCGTTGATTCCAGTAAGCTCGGCAGCCCCGGTCGTGACGCTTGGTGTGAGCACCACGCCGGGAATGCCGGTTGCCTGGCAGCTGCCTCCGGTAGAAGAAATCCTGGACGACGGGGGTGATGTTGTCTTTGACGACCAGGCCGACCTGGAACGGGCGCGGGTCATCGAAGAAACGCTGGCATCTTTCGGCTCACCGGCGCGTGTAGTGGAAATCAACCGCGGGCCGACCATCACCCAGTTTGGTGTCGAGCCGGACTTTGTCGAAACACGCGGCGGCCGGCTGCGTGTGCGGGTGGGCAAGATCGCTTCATTGGTGGATGACCTGGCGTTGGCCCTCTCTGCGCGCACCATCCGCGTTCAGGCGCCGGTGCCGGGCAAGAGCTTTGTGGGCATCGAAGTGCCCAACGATCAGGTGGCGCTGGTTTCGCTGCGCGACCTGCTGGCGAGCGATGCCCTGAAGCGCCTGAAATCCCCGCTGCGTTTTGCATTAGGGCAGAATGTTTCGGGGTCGGCCGTAGCGGCCGACCTGACTGCCATGCCGCACCTGCTGATTGCCGGTCAGACCGGTTCCGGTAAATCGGTGTGTGTCAATGCCCTGATCTGCTGCCTGTTGATCAACAATACCCCGGATGACCTGCGCCTGATCATGGTTGACCCCAAACGAGTCGAGCTGACTGGCTACAACGGCATCCCGCACCTGCTGGCCCCGGTGGTGGTGGAGCTGGAGCGGGTGGTGGCAGCCCTGCAGTGGGTCTCGCGCGAGATGGACATGCGCTACCAGAAGCTGGCCGATATTGGGGCGCGCAATATCCTGGATTACAATGCCCGGGCGGTGGCGGCCGGACAGCGCAAGCTGCCTTACCTGGTGGTGATCATCGACGAGCTGGCGGACCTGATGATGCTGGCTCCAGATGAGACTGAGCGCACCATCACCCGCCTGGCGCAGTTATCCCGGGCGACCGGCATCCACCTGGTGCTGGCAACCCAGCGCCCCTCGGTGGATGTGGTCACGGGATTGATCAAGGCCAACTTCCCGGCGCGCATTGCCTTTGCCGTGGCTTCCGGCGTGGACAGCCGGGTGATCCTGGACCAGCCGGGTGCTGAGCGACTGCTGGGACGGGGGGATATGCTCTTCCAGGCGCCCGATGCACCTGCGGCAGTGCGCCTGCAGGGAGCATTTGTCTCGGATATCGAAATCCAACGCCTGGTGACTTACTGGCAGAGCTATGCAGGGCTGGCTACGATGGCCGGGACGGCCGCCGGCGGAATTCCGGATGCCTTACCTTCCGGGGTGCCCTACAAGCAAATCCCGATGTGGGATGAGCTCCAGCCTGCTGAAGACCTGGACCCCTTGTTCAACGAAGCAGTTGACCTGGCGCGCCGCCAGGGCCGGGCATCCATTTCGATGCTGCAGCGCCGCCTGCGCATCGGCTACACCCGGGCCGCCCGCCTGGTCGAGTCGATGGAAGAGAAAGGCATCGTTGGGCCGCCCGAGCCGGGCACCGGCGCACGTGAAATCCTGGATTACGGGCAGGCCGCGCCCCCGGTAGGAGAAGAGTAGGCCCCCTGGTATACTTGCACCTGGTTAAGCCGGGATTCTATCCCCTGGGTTTATCTTATGCGAACAATTATCGTTCTATTCCTGGTCTTCATATTTCTTGCCGCTGGCTGCCAGACGATCGGACTGGCTCCCGAGCCGACGGCCATCTGCCCGACGGCAACTTCTGATGGCGGTACTCCTCCGCCGATCATTCCTTGCGCCCCCGGTGAAGAGGGTGGGACCGCCAACCCCCTGGTGCAAGCCCCAGGCCCAGCCCAGCCTGGCCAGGGCATGCAGCCGACTGCGGCTGCCGGCCAGCCAACCGCCAGCACTACTCCGCTGCCACCAACCGCCACCCTCACCCCCACGGCCTCCCCGACAATCACCCCCACTGTGACGGCGACGCCGACCCCGGCGATCACCACCCTGGCTTTTACCGGAGTGATTGTTCCGGCGCGCTGCGTGCAGGCTAAGATAGACGAGCTGGGCAACCCGGATTACCCTTATGAGGAAATCAGCCAGATCATCCAGGGCGCCGACCTGGCCGTGGGCACCTTCAACGCCACGATGAGCGATGTGCCGCCGCGTACCGGCTGCCAGCGGACTTACGTCTTGGTGGGCGGGCCGGATAATGCCGATGCGCTCAAACGCGCCGGTTTTGACCTGATGGGCGTGGCTACCAATCACATCAAGGATTGCGGGCTTGCCACCTGTGGCGACCAGGCGTTTTTTGACACACTGGAGAACCTGCAGCGGGTAGAAATCCCTTATTTTGGCGCTGGTGAAAATGAGGCTGCCGCCCTCCAACCGGTAGTGGTGACGATCAACGGCGTGCGCTTCGGCTTCGTTTCGGCCGGCGATAGCAAGCAGGGAGAGTGGACCTTCGCCACTGAGAATAGCCCTGGGATCGCCCGCCTGACCACCGAGAACATTAACACCGCCATTGCCGCAGCACGTGAAATGGCCGACGTGGTCGTTTTCATGCCCCACTGGGGATCGGAAGATATCTCGATTCCCAACTGGGTGCAGCGCAACCAGGCGCAGCAGATCGTCGCTGCCGGCCCCGACCTGGTGGTGGGCAACCATACGCATGTGATGCAGGCCATCCAGGAGATCGACGGTGTCCCGGTATTCTACGGCCTGGGTAATTTTGTCTTTGACCAGGATCTGGAAGACCACCAGCAGGCCGCCATTCTGCTGGTCAAATTTAAGGGCCGGGAATACCTGGGTTACGAGCTGGTCCCTACCCGCTTCAATGAATTTGGCCGGGTATCCGTTGCCGGCCCTCAGCCTGCTGCCGAGCTGTTGCTGCGCCTGGAGCAATCCAGTGGCGAACTGGGCAATGCCGATACCCCGTACTACCATCCCAGTATGGCTGCCACCGATGCAGCAGGCATGCCGCATGAAGAAATCGTCCGCCGTCTATATCAGCAATACCTGGATGCATACCGTATCGCGGCTCAACCGGATGACCGGCGGATAGTCGATTACGAAATCCATAGTGTTGAGCTGAAACCCGCCTTTCAGACTGCGGCTGCCGAGCACGGCGTCGATCAAATCGCCAGCGTGCGGTTCTCTGTCCAATCGGTCTTGCCATACACTTGGGTTGCCGGCAACGGCGAGTTGGCCCCGCAGGGCTGGGTGCGCGATAAAATCCTGTTGGTAGGCTTGAAAGAAGAATTCGGCCGCTACTGGCTGACGCTGCTGGGGACAGGTCCCTGAGATAGGAAAAAGTGATCGGTAAACCGGGATCAGGAACCTGGAGAGCGTACTGACCCCCGGCAGGCTGCGCAAGCCCCAAAAAGCTGTAGCCAGTGTTCTCGGATGGTGAAGCCGCTTTCTTGCTCCAGGGCGGCAGTCCAGCCATCCATCTGTTCATCTTCCGCACTGAAAAACTCCACCTGGCCGCAGACCTCACAAATCAACAGGTGCTGGTGGCCGCGAAAGGCCGCTACGAACCCCTGGCAGCCGGATGGCTGGTGGACGCGCTGCACCAGGTGCAGCTCCTCCAGCTTTTCGATCGTGCGGTACACCGTTACCAATCCCAGGCCAGGATAGAGTTGGCGCGCCTGGCTAAAGACCTCCAAAGGATTGATCACTCGCCGGCTGGATGCAATCACCTCTACCACTGCCTGGCGAGGCTCGGTCAGGCGGTAGCCGTTCTCCTGCAGGCGCGACAGCCAGTCTTCGATAGGGAGATAGGGCAGGCTTTCAAGCATGTTTGGCTGCCTGACGCGTGAGGTAAGCTCGCTGCGCAGCACGACTGACCCAGGCCAGCAGGAAAAATGCCGTGGTGGTGAGCACAATAGCTGCGCCGGAAGCAATATTGGCGTAATAAGAGATGTACAGTCCGATCACGCCCGAAAAACTGGCGATTGCAGCCGCCAGAACCATCATCACCGGCAGGCGCCGGGTGAGCAGGAAAGCCGCCGCAGCCGGCGTGACCAGCATTGCCACCATCAGCGCCACCCCCACTGTTTGCAGCGAAACGACGATGGCCAGTGCAATCAGGATCAGCAGCAGGTATTCCAGCAGGCGAGCGGGCAGGCGCAAGGTAGCAGCCAGCAGTGGATCGAAGGAGAGCACCAGGAACTCTTTGTAGAAAACCAGCACGACCAGGATGATCACGGCGCCAAAGGCTGCCATCAAGGCCAGATCGGCGGACGAAACGCCCAGCACGTCGCCAAACAGGAAATGCGCCAGGTCGACCGAATAGCTGCGCACGGTTGAGATCAGCGCCACGCCCAGGGCGAACATGGAGGCAAACACGATCCCGATAGCGGTATCTTCCCGGATCTTCGTCCCGCGGCTGATCGCTCCGATTCCAAAGGAGGCCAGCAGTGCAGCCCCTAGCGCCCCCCAGAAGAGTGGCGCGCGGGCGCCATCGCCCACCAGGTAACCCACCGCAACCCCAGGCAAGATAGCATGCGCCAGGGCATCGCCGAAGAAGGCCATACCGCGCAGCACAATGAATGCTCCCACCACCGCGCACACCACCCCCACCAGCAAGGCAGCTGCCACACCGCGCTGCATAAAGGCGTATTGTAGAGGCTCCAGGACCCAGCCAGCCATGCGCTTAGCCCTCCTCCCCTTCGTCGCAGCAGGTGTCGGCCAGAGCCAGCAGGGTGCCATCGCCGGCGCGCAGCACGTGCAGGTGGCCGCCGTAGGCCTCGACCAGCCGTTCGGGGGCCAGGGTTTCGGCAGGCGGGCCAAAGCCCAACAGGCGGCGGTTGATCAACAGGACGCGATCAAAGCGCTCGGCGGCCTGATCCAGGTCATGCGTGGCTACCAGCACCGTCACACCGAAGCGGCGTAAATCGTCCAGGATGGTAAAGATGTTTTCCTGCGATTGAACATCCAACCCGGTCAATGGCTCATCCATCAAGATCAGCTCGGCCTCCTGGGCCAGAGCCCGGGCGATAAACATGCGCTGCTGCTGCCCGCCGGAGAGCTCGCTGATCTGGCGCCCGGCTAGCTCCAGCAACCCTACTTCGGATAACGCCTGGGTCACCCGTTCTCGATCGCGGCTCTTGGGCCAGCTCAGCAGGCCAAGCTTGCCTACCCGCCCCATCATCACCACATCCGCCACGCTCACTGGGAAATTCCAGTCCACCTGGGTGCGCTGTGGGACATACGCAATGCACAGATGTTCGTTGGGATTGGAACCGCGGATGCGGACTTCGCCGCTGCTGGGGGCTAGAATGCCGGCAATGATCTTGAACAGAGTGCTCTTTCCGGCGCCGTTCGGCCCGACCACAGCCAGCCGCTCGCCGGCATTTAATTCGAACGACACATCCTCCAGCACTGTGCCGGTTTCATAGCGCAGGCACAGGTTGGATACTTCCAGCACCGGTGCTGAGGGCTGGTGTACTGCGCCATGGCCGGTGATGGATGGTTTGCGGAATTCCTTAATCAGGCTCATTTTTGTCCGGTGTTACTTCAAGGCTTCGACGATGGCTTGCACATTGTAGCGGATGTAATCCAGGTAAGTACCGGCAGGACCGTCCGGCTCGCTGAGCGAACCGGTGTAAATGGTCGCCAGCCTGACTCCCGTATCTTGCGCGACTTGCTGCGCCAGGGTGGGGCTGATGGTGTTGCCCAGCAGCACGGCCTTGATCCCCAGGTCGCGTATGGCGTCTTGCAGGGCGGCCAGCTCGCGAGCCGTCGGCTCGGTGACTGTGCTGAAACCCGGCAGGATGGCCCCGACCTGCTCGAAGCCATAGGCCTGGGCAAAATAGCCCAACACCTGGTGATCGGTAACCAGCCGGCGGTGCTCGGGTGCAACGGTCTCTACCTGCTCACGCACCCAGACATCCAGGGCAAGCAATTCCTGGCTGTAGGAATTCGCATTGGTCTGGTAAAAGGCTGCGCCACCTGGGTCGACGTCGCTCAGCGCTTCGGCAATGTTTTCCACCCAGGTTCGCACCAGGTTCGGGTCAGTCCATACATGCGGATCGCCTTCCGAGTGCTCTGTTTCCGCTTCACCGGCGGACGGCTCTAGCAGGGGTATGCCTGCAGACACGTCCACCAGCATGGCATCCGGGTTGGCGCCTTCGATCAGCGGGAGCAGGAACTCTTCCAGTCCGGCGCCGTTGACAAAGATCACCTCCGCCTGGGCCAGGCGCGCCAGGTCGCGCGGGGCAGGCTGGAAGCTGTGTGGGTCGGCGCCGACCGGCAGCAGGGTGTCCAGCTCGATCCGGTCTCCACCGATGTTGCGCACGACGTCCGCCACGATTGTGGTGGTTGCGACTGCCTGAAGCTTATCTCCTTCTTGGGGGTTGGGACCGGGGGCCTGGCTGCAACCAGAAACCAGCAGCCCAACGAGCAGCGGCAGGACAATCAGGGATGGTGGTTTAATGAAATTGAAAATCATTTTCATAAAGAGGATTATAGCGAACCTGCCCTGGCCTGTCAATGCATTGATCTTGTAGAAAAGGGCCAGCGCCCGAGTGATGTACACCACTCGGGCGCTGGAGATAGGTTTTAGGGGAAGACTAGGGTAGCCGGGTTGGCGTGGGTGTGATCGTCGGGGCTACCCGAGTCGGGATCACCGTTATGGTGCCGGTGCTGGTGGGTGTGTTGGTCGGGACGGGCGTCACCAGGTTGACCGGAACGGTCAGCAGCATGCCGACCAGGATTTCGTTCTCGTTCTCGATGTCGTTGGCTTCCTTGATCGCATCGACTGTGCTGTTGAAAGCCACTGCAATCGAGCCCAGGGTATCGCCGGTCTGCACCCGGTACTCGATCTCGGTGCCGCGCGGCAGGTTGCTGGGCACCGGCGTTCCGGATGGCAGGGTCGTGTCAGAGCCGGGGATAGTCAGCTTGTCGCCGATGCGGATCGGGCATGTCGGGTCCAGGTTGTTAATGGTAATCAGCAGCAGCGGATCAACCTGGAATTTTAATGCGATCCCCCAGCAACTATCGCCTTCAATCACTTCGTAGATGAAGGGGCCCGCCTGGGTCGGTGTGACCGTTATCGTCGGGGTGGCTGTTTCCGTGGGAGTTACTGTGGGGGTATTCGTCGGAGTAAAGGTTGGGGTCACCGTGAAGGTGGCGGTTGGGGTCGGCGTGTCGGTGGCGAACAGTGAAATACTGGGTCCGCCGTCTCCGGTCAGCCAGATGATGACCACGGTAAAGCCGCCAATTAACAAAACCGCGGCACCGATGAACAAAATCATCACCCTTTGCGACCGCTGCTGCCGTTTCTTCCGGTAGGCTTCGATCACGTCTTGGGGATTATCCTTGTCGCTCATTTTTAATGTTCCCTTGGTTGTACCAGGATCGATCGGATCAACCTGATAAAACAGAACGCTCCTGGCCTGGTCTCCTCTCGGCTAGAGATGTTAGAATTTATTCTACCCTATTTTTTCGTAGTTTGCAAATCGGCCTGAGGGCGAGGTGGAGGCTGTCATGCGAGTGGCAATCTTTGGCAGTGGTGCGGTTGGAGGTTATTTCGGCGGTCGGTTGGCGCAGGCGGCCCAGACGGATCGTCCAGGTATATCCAATCTGGAAGTGATTTTTATCGCCCGCGGCGAGCAGCTGGCCGCATTACGCTCGACGGGCCTGCGTGTCGAGTCGATTGTTGGCGATTTCACCCTGGGGCCGCAATTGGCCAGCGACCAACCCGCCCGAGTGGGGCAGGTGGATGCCATTCTGGTGTGCGTCAAAGCCTGGCAGGTGCCGGAAGCCGCCACAGCCATGCTGCCGCTAGTAGGGCCGGATACGGCGGTCGTTTACCTGGGTAACGGTGTGGACGCCCCCGCACAGCTGGGAGCCGTGCTGGGCAGCGAGCATCTCCTGGGCGGGTTGTGCCGCATCTCAGCCCGCCTGGTTGCCCCCGGACATATCCATCACACCGGCATCCAACCCTACATAGCGCTGGGCGAGCTGAACACCGGGCCGGGCGGCATGGGAGGGGCCAGCCAGCGGGTGCAGGCACTGAGCGGCCTGTTGGCGGCCGCTGGAGTGCAGGTCGCTCAACCTCCGGATATCCTGGCCGCCATGTGGGAAAAGTTCGCTTTTATCTGCGCCACCAGCAGCGTTGGAGCGGTAACGCGGGCGCCCTTCGGTATCTTGCGCAGCCTGCCCGAATGCCGCCAGATGCTGGAGCAGGCAGTACGGGAAGTGGTTGCCGTGGGCCGGAAGCGATCCGTTCAACTGCAGGACGATCTCGTAGTGCGGATTCTGGCTCTTATCGATAGCCTGCCCCCTGAGACGATGGCTTCAATGCAGCGGGATATCCTGGAGGGGCGGCCGTCGGAATTGGGCGCCCAGACCGGCGTGGTAGTACGCATGGGCCTGGAGAGTGGTACGCCAACACCACTGCACGACACCCTGTATGCCAGCTTGCTGCCGCAAGAACTGGCTGCGAGGGGTGAGTTGTAGAATTTTACTCAACTGGTTTCCTGGGGAGGTTAAATTTCGCGCACTAAGGAACAGCCATAAGGCGGGGCTTCGGCCAGTGACGGCAGCTCGCCTGCCAGCAGCGCCTCAACAGCTTCTTGCAGGTAGTACCGGGTTGGAGTGCGCTGGCGAAAGGTAACATCGTCAACAGCTCCCTGGTAGCGCAGAATACCCTGGGCATCAATCACAAAGACATGCGGCGTGGTCTGGGCTGCGTACAGGTCGGCAACTTCCTGATAGGCGTCGTGCAGCACGAAGTCAAGGCTGCGCTCCTCTGACATCCGGGCCAGCAGATCGGGCGGCTCATTGGCGTTGGCGGCAATCGTCCACATAGCAATGCTTCCGCCCCAGGCCTCCAGCCACCCGGCAATCAGCCGGTCTGTCCGCTCCGACCAGGGGCAATCGGCAGACCAGAAGTTCAGGATCGTAATAGCGCCGCTTCGCTCACTCAGGCGATGCGGCCGGCCTTGCAGGTCGAGCAGCTCGAAATCCGGGGCGGATTGGTTTACTTTGGTCAGGGGATCCATCTGGGTGCGTAGCCTCCTATCACAAGCTGTGCCTCTATCCCGCTAACTGGGTTCACCAGCCATATTTCCGGCGGATCGGTAGGTGCGTTTTGGTTGAAACGGCTGTATGCGATCTGGCTGCTATCGGGGCTCCAGGCCAGGTTGTAATGATTGGTGTCGGGTGTGTTGGTTACCTGGCGGGCTTCCGTCCCGTCGGGACGCATCAGCCAGATCTGCCGGCCGGGTGTCCAAAGGGCCAGGGTCAGGTATTTGCGGGCGAAGGCCAGCCAGTTTCCGTCCGGCGAGAAGGCCGGCGCAGTATCTTCCAGCTCTTCTTCAATGGTAAGGTCTTGCTGGCTGCCATCCATGTTGAAACGCAGCAGGTGGCTGCTGACGACCGGAAAGGTAGCTGGATCGGGAGCCGGGTCGACGGTGGGGTTGTCCAGGATCTCCGGAACGACATAGGCCAGACCATCCGGGCTCCAGCTGCCGGGCTGGCCGGTCTGGTTGGCGATCTCGCGGCGCTCACCGCTGCGCGGATCCAACAGAATAAACGCTTCCTGGGTAAAGTCATAATAGGTCAACAGGCCGCCCGGCGACCAGTGCGGCTCAAAGGTCTGGTTCAGCGCATCGCCGGCCAGGGTAGGCTCCTGCGCAGTTTCCTGGGGGTTGGCGTAGGGCAGCAGCCAGACCTGGGGAAAATCGACCACGTCCTTTCCTGGAAAAGCGGTGCGCTCGTACGCCAGGAAGTCATTTCCGGGCGCAACCCGTGGGGCAGTACACAGTGCCTGCGGACATTCCAGGATGGATAGCGGGGCGGCATCCGGTGTGGTTAAATCCAGGCTGTAGATAGCGCTGCCGCGGTCACCGACATAGGCACTGTAGATCAGAGTTTCCCCCCGGGAGTCGATATCGAAATCTAACACGCCCGCCTGATTGTCGGTAAGCTGGCGCGTCTCTCCGCTGGCCGGGTCGAGCTGGTAGATATTGGCGGCTCGATCGAAGGGATACAGATAAGCCAGGCGCGGCCGGCGGGTGGTGAACGACCAGGATTGTTCGCCCGGCAGCGGCAATTGAAACAGACCAGCGGCACGCGCCCCAGACTCCAGGCTGACGGTGACGGTCTCGCCGGCCTGCCAGGCTGAGTCGGGCGTGAACACGATTTCATTCCCCTCAGTGCTGACCTGACCGGTGCGGAATGGGCTTAGGATCAGCCGCTCGACCACCGAGTTCGACCTGCATTGGGCGGGAAAAACGCAGGCGGATAGCCGTGCCAGCCGGCACATCTGCGGCCTGGTCTACCGGGGAGACTTCTTCCAGCCGGGGCGTGCCCAGCCAAAAAATGGCGGCCGCCGCCGCCAGCAGCACCAGGACGGTGATCAGGAAAATCCAGCGAGCGTTCATGAATGGATTATAACGGATCAGCGCACTACCGTCTTTAGTCTGCCGTCCCGTGGGGTTCTACTGCGGGACCGTCGGTACGTGGTAGAATGCTTGCTATGCGCCGCTGGCAGTTTTGGATCGGGGTGCTGTTCAGCATCTTCTTTTTGTGGCTGGCACTCAGGGGGTTATCCCTGGTCGAGGTGCTGGCAGTCTTACCAGGTGTCAAGTACGGCTGGCTCTTCCTGGGGGTAGCGGTATATTTCCTGGCGGTTTGGGCGCGCGCCTGGCGCTGGCATTACCTGCTGCGCCCGCTCAAATCCATCTCCACCCGCCAACTTTTCCCGATGGTCTGCTATTGGCTACGCCGGCAATAATATCTTCCCGGCGCGGGCCGGCGAGGTGCTGCGGGCGGTGGTGCTCAAGCGCCGCGAAGCAGTGCCCGTCTCGGCCTCGCTGGCGACGATTATCGTCGAGCGGGTCTTTGATGGGGTGGTGATGCTGGGGTTTGTCTTTCTCAACTTGCCCGAGCTGGCCAAACTGACCGCCACCTCAGGCTTTATTGGCAGCATCCGCACCCTGGCCTTGTGGGGCACATGTCATTTTCCTGGGTGCGCTGGCGGTCTTCCTGCTGGCGGCCATGTTTCCCAGAAAGCGCAGAGACTGCTGCCGGCTTGATCATTAACACAGTTCCTGCCCGCTGCGTTACCGGGAAAAAATCCTTGGGGTTCACCGATGCGCTTCCTGGGTGGGCTGGAGGCGCTGCGCTCGCCTAAGGACGTCCTGATGGTCTTCCTGACCTCGGTCGTCATCTGGCTGCTGGAGACGGTTAAATACTGGTTCGTGATGCACGCCTTCCCCTTCGAGGTCAGCTTCTTTGCCTTGATGCTGATGAACGGCATCGTCAACCTGGCCACCACCATCCCCTCGGCGCCGGGCTACATGGGCACCTTCGACGCGCCCGGCATCGCTGTGCTGCAGGCCTTCGGGGTGGAAAAGACCATCGCGGCGGCCTACACCCTGGTGCTGCATGTCGCCCTGTGGTTCCCGATCACCGTCCTGGGGGTGTACTACATGGCTCAAGAAGGGCATCCGCTGGGGCGCGGACCTGGATAAAGTTGAGGGCGGAAGCATGAAAAAGATCGCAATCATCGGCGCGGGCATCGGCGGCATGGCGGCAGCCTACGACCTGAGACGCGCCGGGCACCCGGTGACGATTTTCGAGGCCGCCGATCAGGTCGGCGGGCTGGCATCCGGCTTCAAAGAACCGCACTGGGACTGGTCGGTGGAGAAGTTCTACCACCACTGGTTTGCCAGCCGACCGCCACATGCTGGGGCTGATCGATGAGCTGGGCTGGAGCGACCAGGTGCTCTTCCCGCGCCCGTACACGGTGATGTACCACAAGGGCGGTTCTATCCCTTCGATTCGATCCCGCAGACGGCGATCAAGTTTCCCGGCCTGGGCTGGGGGTCAACAAGGTCCGCTTTGGGCTGGTGGGGCTGTACCTGCGCCTGACCGAACAACTGGCAGGCGCTGGAGAAGACCACGGTGGACGCCTGGATGCGCAGATGGGCCGGCGACCGGGTCTACGAGCTGATGTGGCAGCCGCTGATGAGTCGGCAAGTTCGGCGAGCGCTACGCCCGACAGGTGAATATGGCCTGGATGTGGGCGCGCATCAAAGCCCGCACCACCCGCCTGGGCACCTTCCAGGGCGGCTTCCAGGCATTTGCCGACCGCTTTGCCGACCGGCTGCGCGAGATGGGCGTCGAGATCCGCCTGTCAACGCCGGTAGAGCGCATCGATCCCGCTCACAGGGGGCGGACTGCGGTCGAGATCACGGCGAGACGCCGAAGCTTTCGACCAGTGCCTGGTCGACCACCTCGCCGGCGCTTGCTGGCCCGCCTGGCGCCCGGACCTGCCGCCCGATTACCTGAAAGGCCTGCTGGAGCTGAAAGAGCATGGGGGCGGTGGTGATGGTGCTGGCGCTGAAGCAGCAGCTTTCCGAGCAGGGCTATTACTGGTACAACATCCCCAAGTCGGCCGGTTTCCCCTTCCTGGCGCTGGTCGAGCACACCAATTTCCTGTCCCCCGAGCATTTCGGCGGCGACCACATCGTTTACATCGGCGATTACCTGGAAACCGACCACGAGTATTTCAGCCTGAGCCAGGAAGAGCTGCTGGAGCGCTTCCTGCCCGTGCTGCCGCGCTTCAACCCGCAGTTCAAGCCGGATTGGGTGCGCAAGACCTGGCTGTTCCGCACCGCATTACGCCCAGCCCGTGCCGCTGGTCAACCACTCGCAGCAACATCCCTGCCATCCAGACCCCCCTCCCCGGGCTGTATTTCGCCAGCATGAGCCAGGTCTACCCCTGGGACCGCGGCACCAACTTCGCCGTGGAGATCGGCCGCCGGGCGGCGGCGTTGATGACCCAAAATCCGTGATCTACACGGACTCCTCGGTCAACGACCAGGATGCCAGACCCGCTCCGACAATTATCCTAGTTACACCTCGTTCAACAACCTCACTAACACCGGATGCACAACGTCGACCTTTTGTTTTGGGCTGTCGGTACTGATCAGGTCATGATCGAGCTCAAGGGACTTATCGAAGGAATACGTGCTTAGTTTATTGGCTCCTGACTGCCGCCAGCTAGCCACCAGCGCTTCGGGAGCCCGGTTGTCCACCGAAGCATCTTTCTGATTCGTCACTACCACCACCTTGCCGGCTACAGGAGGTTTGTGGCGTGCCTCGGCCTGCACCAGCAACCCCAGGCGCATCACCTGCGCCAGGGCATGCGAGGAAAGCTGTGGGTAATTGTTCAGCGGTGGCACCGGGGTATCCTTGAGCACCGGATCCCACCACCTGAAGAAATTTGGCACTGTTAAGATACAGGATACGGCCACAGGCGTCAGGCTAATAGGGATAAGCTGAATGGCAAACGCCGGCGAGATGATCATAGCGCTATCGACATCTGGCCGGTTTTGGGCTGCCCAGGATGTCACCACGCCGCCCATAGACAGCCCCGCCACGCTGACCTTCTCGCCCATGCCCTGGGCAATGTCCAGCGCCCGGCAGAGGGTCTCGACCAGCTGCTCAGCTTTCAGGCTGGCAATGGTCTCAGTCATGCGGTCTTGCAGAGCGTGGTAGGGGAAGCGCGGGATGATGACGCTATAGCCCTGCTCAAACAAAGACTCGCCCAGCGGGTAGAACTGGTAGGGCGTGGCGGTCAGGCCGTGCAGCAGGACGATTGCCTGCTCCACGCGTTGGCCGTGCACCAGCCAGCGCATGGAGGCTTGCGGGTTGACGTCGCCCGGCTCCTGCGCCTGCCAGGCTTCCAGCCGTTCGATAGCCTCGGCATAGGATCGAGCCGGGTTGGGTTGGGGGATGGTACGAAGTTTGCGGGCCATGAACACCTCCGGCGAAATTGTACCAGAACCACTGAGGCACTGAAAAAAAGATGAGACACTGAAAGGATCGCTCGCTCATCGGCATTAAAAAATATAGAGAGGATAAGAATTGATGGCGTTCATCAGGTGGATCACCGGAGGAAAACCTTCAGTGTTTCATTCTCTTCTCAGTGCCTCAGTGATTCTATTCCCGATATCATTGGTTTAAATTGACTGATTGCTAGATTTGAGTTACACTCTGTCTTGGGGGCAGGCAACTTGGTGAATCAATTTACTATCCCAGGAGGTTAACATGGCGGATCCAGTAGTTTTGCGCTGGCCGGTGGACAACCGGATCATCAACCGGCGCTTTGGTGAATTTCCCGAGCTTTACAAACAATTTGGCCTGCCCGGCCACGAGGGCATCGACCTGTACGCCGATCACGGCGACAACATCTACGCCGCGGCTGACGGTAAGGTGAGCATGGCGGGGCACCCCAACAAGCATCCCTACGGCATGCACATCCGCATCCAGAGCAAGGCCGGAACGACCAGTTTTGAGACGGTCTATGCCCACCTGACTCAGATCCTGGTGCAGGTTGGGCAGCAGGTCAAGGCCGGCGATGTGATCGGCCTGGCGGACAATACCGGCAACTCGACCGGCTCACACCTGCACCTGACGCTCAAGATCACTGGCAAGAGCACCCCAGGTTACCCGGCAGGGATCGTTGACCCGCTGCCGTACCTCTCCGGCCAGGTGATCGGTGGGGGCGGGCCAGGTTCGGGCACAACTCCGGGGACACCGCCGGCAACGACTCCGGACGAGCTGACCGATATCATCGTTTTCCCGTCCGACAAGCTTGCCTTCTACTCCGGGCCGAGCAAGGACGCCGCGCTGTGGGCGCAGCTCACCGATGGCGAGCCGCTGCGAGTGATGGGTAATGCCGAGCAGGCCAAACAACAGATCGGTAAATCCGATAGCCTGCTCAAGGTCAAGCGGCGCGACGGCAAAGTCGGCTGGGTGGTGGCGAGGCTGGTGCGTACAACCGGCGGCACACTACCGCCGACCGGGCTGGTGGTGGTGCCGACCACCGATGGCCTGAACCTGCGTGCCCGACCGATGGTTGAGTCGTTCTCACTCGGCCTGGTCACCCCAATGGATACCCTGACTGTGCTGGGTGATGAGAAAGTGGAGCGCGGCAAAATTGGGCAGCAGTTCAACTGGCTGAATGTGAAGACGCTCCAGGGGCAGGTGGGCTACGTGGCGGCCTGGTACGTGCGCGCTGCCGATGCGGCTTCATTCGGTGGTCCAGTGATGGCCTTCGTGCCAGCCGGCGCGACGGTCAAGGCGATCGTCAATACCTACCTGCGCCGGCAGCCGGCCCCGCATTCCCCGCGCCAGGAGCCGGTCAAACGCAACGACGAGCTGGTTGTAATCAGCGACCCGGACGACCCGCCTGTGCAGATTGGGCAGAAGGGCGACTGGGTATTTGTAGAGACCGCCAACGGCGAGCGCGGCTGGTTGCCCTCCGGCGCCCTGGCAGCCAAGAAGTAACCCGGCATCCATGCTCAATTCGACGGACCTGAGAGTTAACGCTGAGCGCCTGTGGCAGGATTTCCAGGCGCTCAGCCTTATTGGCGCGACGGCCGACGGGCAGGGCGTGCATCGCCCGGCGCTCGGTCCGGCGCATCTTGAGGCGCGCCGCTGGTTCGCGCAGCGAGTGCAGCAATCCGGCCTGGAGCTGCGCATCGACCCGGCCGGCAACCACTCCGGCCGGCTGGAATGCGGCCCGACGGTGCCCCCACATTATTGCTTGGCTCGCACCTGGATTCGGTGCCCAATGGCGGGCGCTACGACGGCGCACTAGGCGTGCTGGCCGCCCTGGAGGTGCTGCGGGTGGTTCAGGAAGCCGGTTTGCGCCTGCCGTATCACCTGGAAGCGATCGATTTCACCGATGAAGAAGGCACCCTGGTGGGCCTGTTGGGCAGCGCAGCGCTTGCTGGTGCGCTCAATGCAGAGGAGCTGCGCTCGCCACGTGGCGGCCGGGAGATGCTGGAAGCCGGCCTGGCGCGCGCCGGCCTGACAGAAGAGGGGCTGCTGCAGGCCGTCCGTGACCCCCGCACCCTGGCCGGCTACCTTGAACTGCACATCGAGCAGGGGCCGCGCCTGCTGAACGCGGGTGTCTCGATTGGTGTGGTCAGTGCAATTGTCGGCATCTGCTCGTATAAAGTGGAATTCATTGGTCGGGCAGACCATGCCGGCACGACTCCCATGCAGGACAGGCGGGATGCCGGGCTGGGGGCGAGCGCCTTTTCCCTGGCGGTGCGCCGCGTGGTTATGGAACAGTTCCCCGATTGCGTTGCAAATATTGGGCAGCTTGCTTACGCCCCCGGCGCATTCAATATCGTGCCAGAGCGAGCAAGCCTGGCGCTCGAATTGCGCGCGCCCGAGGCAGATTCATTTACTCGCCTGGAAGCCGCCCTGCTCGAACAGGCTCGACTGGCGGCACAGGAACTTGGCCTGGGACTGGAGACGCATTTCCTGGGCCGCCACCAGCCCACGCCGATGAGCCCGGTCGCCCAGCGGGCCATCTTCCGGGCGGCTGCGGAGCTGGGATTGCCGGCCATGCCGCTGGTCTCGGGCGCCGGCCACGATGCCCAATCGCTGGCTGCCATCTGCCCGGCTGGCATGCTGTTCATCCCCTCGCAGGGCGGCGCCAGCCACTCGCCGCGCGAGTTCAGCCGCTGGGAAGACTGTGTCAACGGGGCGAATGTCCTGCTGCAAGCTGCGATGCATCTCGCATGAACTTGAACCACAAAGGTAAGAAGGACATATAAGATTTTTGTTCTATTGCTTTTTACCCGGATTTCATTTATAACCTAAATAGAAGGATGCCTATAACTGTCGGATGGACCGTTTCAGGAGGTGTCGGGATGGATATCCGGATTGGTAAAGTTACGCATTATTACAGCCACCTGGGAGTGGCAGTGCTGGAGCTGGACCAGCCGCTCCAACTGGGCGACACGGTGCTCTTTCTGGGCCACACCAGCGAGCTTATTCAGGAGGTGACTTCCCTGGAGGTCAACCATCACAAGATCCAGGCTGCCCTGCCGGGCCAGGAGATTGCCATCAAGGTCATGGATGCGGTGCGCGCTGGCGACCTGGTTTATAAGGTAGTCGAGACCGAGGCTGTGCCTCAGGTTCCGGTGTGATGATGGAGGCCGCACAGCTTTGGGAATTGACCCGCCAGACTTGGACGGCGATCATTGGGATTTACGATCCTGTCTTCGACCGTTACCTGGAGCGCAGCTGGCTGGAATCCTGGTCGCTGGGCTTGCTGCTGGCCACGTTGAGTTTTGAGCCTGAAGCGGCAACAGCGGCACGTCTGGCGGTGCGCGGCCCTTACACAGCGGACGAAGTCTATCGCACACGCCTGGCGGATCTGGCCGGGCGCGGCTACCTGGCAGAAGCGGAGCCGGGCGCCTACCGGTTGAGTCAGCAAGGGCGCTCAGAGCTGGTGGCCGTGATACAAGACGGCTACCAGGCGATGACTGCCGCCGATCCTTTGGATTGGAAGGATGGGCAGCAGCTGGTAGACCTGCTCCTGCGATTGGTGCGAGCCTGCCTGGAAGCGCCGCCTCCCCCAGATACCTGGTCGATCTCCCTGTCTTATAAGCTGATGCCTGTGGCGGAGCTGCGGCTGCCTCTGATCGAACAGGCCATTACCTGCCTGAGCTCTTACCGCGATGATGCCCACCTGGCAGCCTGGCGCCCCTCCGGGTTGAGCCCCACGGCTCTGGAGAGCCTGACTTTGCTATGGCGCGAGCAGGCTGCCTGCCTGAGCGAGCTGTTCGAACGGCTGGCCAGCCGCGGGCGACTGCAGGCAGAGTATGCCCATGCAATCGAAGAACTGCGCGGGCGAGGTTATCTTGCCGGCCCGGACGAAGCCTTGCAGCTGACTTCCGCCGGCCAGGCATTTCGGCAACAGGTTGAGCAGGATACGGACCGCATGTTTTACGCTCCCTGGGAGTGTCTGAATGCGGCTGACCGGCAGCGGATGGCGGCCTTGCTGGAGCAGTTACAAACAGGGCTGGCAGGGCGGGCATCCTGAGCGGCGCAACAATTCCGGAAAAGCGGGTGCGGCGATTATGCTGGCGCTGGTAGGCAGCGGCGAGTACCTGGCTCCTATGGAGCCGGTGGACCGCGAGCTGCTGGGCAGGTTGACCCGCATGCCAGAGAGCGGCACAGGGTCTCGGCCGGTGGCGCGGGTGGTCTGCCTGCCGACTGCCGCCGGCAGCGAAGGCCCCGAGCGGGTGGCTTACTGGTCGGAGCTGGGGGTTAGTTATTTTTCACGATTGGGCGTTGATGTCGAGGCGCTGCCTGTCATCGATGTACCCAGCGCCAATGATCCGGATTTGGCCGGGCGTATCCGACAGGCTAATTTTGTTTATTTATCCGGCGGACGGCCTAACTATCTGCTGAGCACGCTCAAAGGCAGCCTGGCCTGGGAAGCCATCCAGTCTGTGCTGGCCAAGGGCGGCATTCTGGCGGGCTGCAGCGCTGGGGCCATGATCCTTGGCGAGCGCATCCCGGCCTTTCCCGTCTGGCAGCGCGCTTTCAACTTGCTGCCGGGGGCGGTGATTGTGCCCCACTTCGATGAGATGCCCGAGAGCTTCAGCAAGACGATGCGCTTGTTTGTCTCCCGAGACAAGGTGCTGGTGGGTGTAGATGGCTATACTGCCCTGGTCCTGCAGGGAGAGCTGCTCCAGGTGCTGGGCCGCGGCGGCGTCACCATCTGGAATCGCTGGGAAAGGGTACGCTATACGGCAGGCCAGCCGGTACGCTGGCCCATGAACGGAGGGTTGGTGGAATATGGAAGTAGCTGAGGGAATGACGGTGTTTACCTATCAAGGGGAACCTGTGCCGGGCTACCTGACCCAGCCTGTCCCTGCAGGTCGCTATCCAGGTGTGGTCCTGATCCAGGAATGGTGGGGGTTGGTGCCACACATCAAAGACGTCGCACGCCGGTTCGCCCGGCAAGGTTTTGTGGCTTTGGCGCCCGACCTGTATCACGGCCGAGAGGCTTCCGAGCCGGACGAAGCCCGCAAGCTGGCTATGGAGCTGGACCGCGAGCACGCCGTTAGCGAGGTCGCCGCGGCGGTGCGTTACCTGCAGCACTGGCAGTCACCCGAACCCCGCCCGGTGGGTATCGTGGGCTGGTGCATGGGTGGCTCGCTGGCAATCTCTACGGCCGCAACTTGCGAGGAGGTCAAGGCGACTGTGGCGTTTTACGGTATGCCACGGGACCTGGAGCAACTGCCGGTCATTAAAAGCCCGCTGCTAGGGCTGTACGCCGGGCATGATCATGGCATCACACTCGAAGCAGTGGATGAGCTGCAGCACCGGCTGGAGCGTGACGCTACGCCGCACGAGATTCACGTTTACCGGGAGGCGCAGCACGCCTTCTTCAACGATGCGCGCCCGCATATCTACGATCCTCAGGCGGCAGAGGATGCCTGGCAGCGCACTTTGGCCTGGTTTGGTAAATATCTGCGTTAAGGCACCCAGTTCGATATCACGTTAGCCGTCTGATCAGGCTGGTTGGGATCGTTGGTCGGCAGGTGCAGGCGGAAGTTGTGCATCCCGCCCATATCCCCGTGCATCATAAATTCCATTGAGACAGTCGTGCTCTCACCCGGGTTCAGGACCATCGCACCGATGGTCGGAACAGGCGGTCAGCATCCCTCTACCAGCTCGATGTAAGGCTCTTCACTGAACTTGAGCGGCTTATCGCCCAGATTCTTGACCACAAAGTCTGCTCGCACCGGGGTGCCGAGAGCTACCTCGCCCATATCGATCTGCTCCGGTTGAACCGAAATCGCCGGGGCGCCAGTGACCAGGGGGACGAAATCGGTCTGCGGTTGGTTGCTGGATCGGATGGCGAAATAAGCCACCGCTACTAATAAGATCCCGCCGGCGATAACCAGCACCGGCATGAGCCGGCCGGTGCTCGACCCGGCCTGGGCGTCTTTTTACCTGCTTTCTTACTGTTAGCCATATCTGTTGGTTTCTCCTAATTTCTCAGTAGTCAAACTGAAAAGTCCATAAATAATCGACCAGCGACCAGATCTGCTCCTCGGTAAAGATAGGTCCCCAGTACGGCATACCAGTGCCCATACCGCCACGGATAATCTTGCCCTGCTGGATTGCCGGGCTGGTGGCCAGGCTGCGCTGCGGATCGGTGAAGTTGGTTGGGCCGGACTGGTGGCCCGAGTTGGCATATTCGGCGGCGACCTGGGCCGCCATCACGCCGTCGCCCGCCCCCGATGCGCCGTGGCAGGCAGCACAGTTGCGGGAATACAACTCCTGACCTTCAGCCAGCTTTTCGGAAGATGTGCCCTGCTGCCAGATCCAGGCGACGAAATCCCATACCTGCTGGTCACTGAGTGAGGCGGAGAACGGCTCACGGCGCAGCGCGGCAAATACCTCTACCGGGCTGTGGGTGCGGTAGTATTCGGGAACCAGGTAACTCTCGGGCAGCGCAATCCCCAGGGCTGCTGCTCGGTGGGCATCCGGCCGGCCCTGTTCCGGGACGAGATCGGTGTGCGGATGGCCATCGAGCTCCACGCCCAAACGCATGAACAGGGGTTCTTCATCGGGAACCTCCAGCTGGACCGGGGCAGGCTGGTCGGGATTTGGCAGCACTTCGATCGTGCCACGCATGCGCCAGTGGTTTGCCCCGCACCAGCGGGTGCAGTAATAAGTATACTTACCTGGTTGGTCGAAAAGCAGGGTCAGCTCGGTCATCTTTCCGGGAAATACGTCAACTGCCGGCTGGTCGCTCTGTCCAATGGCAAAGCCGTGCAGGACATCGTCTGAAGTGAGGCGCAGCAGAAGGGGCTGGCCGGCGGACATAATCATGTCGGTGGGTGTCCAGCCGCCTTGCTCCGGCATGCGAGCGCGCAGCTCAACCGCCTGGCTGCTGCCCTGGCTGCGGAGTAACAAGGCAGCCAAAAGCAGAACGGGTAGCAGCAGGATCAGCAGCCAGCGGGCGATTGACTCGACTTTCATTGGGAGTACCTCATGCCACCAGTAGTCCCAGCAAGCCAAAGGAGACGGCGCTGCAGAACAGGATTACCGGCAGCGCCTGGATGACCTGCTGCCTGGGCTCCACGGGGCGCGCTCCGGGAGCTGCGGGAGTGCGCAGCGCCGTGCGCGCAGCCCACAGCAGCCCGACCAGCAGGACGCCGGCCTGCAATATGGGGGTCACCCCGCTCAGGTAAGGCGTCCAGGGGGCCTGGGCTGTCCCCAGCAAGTCCCAGCCCCAACCCAGCGGGTCAGATATCACCGGCCACAGGTAGGACAGGTTGGCAAGTACGAACGACAGGCTGAAGGCGATCCAGGCAGCCAGCCCCAGCGGCACCAGGCTGTAGGCGAAAGCAATAAAAGCCTGGCGATGAGTGGAGAAGAGGCGCCTTTGGCGCACACGTACAACCTGAGCGTTATTGCTGCTCAGGGCCTGCCCCAGTGCAACGGCAGCGTAAAATATTCCCGGCAGCGCCAGGAAGATGAAGGTGAGGAATGCGGCGGCATACACCAACCACTGCAGGGAGCCGATGTTGTAAGCCGCGTTCTTCAAAAAGCCCCATGGCCCCAGCATCACGGCTGAGTAGATCATAGCCGAGCCGAGCATGATAAAGGCCTTGAATGCCTCATCCAGCTTGCGCCCGCCGGGTTTCTCCAGGTCGGCGCCAAACGGTCGTAAATTAATTGTCAGGTTGTCGTGTGGGCAGGTGCGCAGGCATTCCATGCAAGTGCCACAATAGGTATTTTTGACCAGGCCAGGTGGAAACACCTGCCAGGGGCAGCCATAGCCCTCGGCGCTGCCCTGATAGCAGGTCTTTTCTGTATGGGCGGCGCATACCGAGCTATCTTTCACCCGCAGCTCCAGCGGGGCAACCTGCGAGTATAGGCCAATAAAACCGCCCACCGGGCACAGGTAGCGGCAAAAGGCGCGCCGCTCGAATACCAGGCTGGCGGCTACCGCAACCACCAGAAATGCAGCCAGTACCAGGGCAGAAATAAGCGGGCTGGTCAGGATGACCGTGCTGAAAAGTGCCACTAGCACGAAAGCGCCGTTCTGCAGCCAGATGTTGCGCAGCTTGTTTGGCCAGCGCCAGCCCAGGCCCAGTCCTTTGCCCTGCGGTTTAAGCAGCGAGCCTTGCTGCAGCCATTCGCCCGGCATCGGGATGGGGCAGATAGAACACCAGCCTCGCCCGAAAAGCGGCACGGCTACCAGCATCAGCAGCGCCCACCATCCGATCCATACGAAGACGATGGCAAAGTTGCGGCTGCCTACCGGAGTCCCGCTGATGCCGGCCACGATAGCCAGAGCAAAACCAGCCAGGGCAATTACGCGCAGCACGAGCTGCGGCCAGCGGCTGCGCAGAGCGGTTTTAATTCCCGGAATGCGGGTCAGCTCCAGACGGCTCATTGACGAGTACCTGTCCAGATCATTACTGCCAACCCCAGAGTGGCGATGAGGATGGATTTCAGCAGCAGGGTGTTGGGACCGACATGCAGTTTGCCGATCATAAAGGGGTGCAGCGCCCCGCAGGTGACCGAACAGCGCAAGCGGTATGTACCCTGCTGGTCGGCAACAAAGGTCAGGCTCTGATTCTGACCGGGTTCGGCGGTCACCTGGAGATTGTAACCATCGATGGCGATGCCGTGCGTCACATCCGTAGAGCTGAGCTCCAGAGTCACCCGGTCGCCCGGGTTGACTCGAATGACTCCCGGGTCATATTCGAAGCTGCTGGCATTAATTTTGATATGGCGGTCGACCGGCGCGGCAGAAATCGCCGGCACGGGCGATATCAGGATAAGCAGCATCAGGATGGAAAAGATGCCCCATTTCCATCCCCCGTTGGCTAGCCTGGATCGCAGTCTATTGAGCATCGGTTTGCCTGGCAAAGTGGTTTAAGGGATGTTGGATGGCCCGTATTTCGCGTAAGTGCTGTCGATGTAACTGCGCACTTCCGCCAGGCTCTTACCCTGCTCGAACAGGCGCATCGAGTCCTGGGTGATGTCGACGCAGATCGAGCATCCCAGGGCGTGCGCATCATACTCGAGCTTCCCGTCCGGTCCCTGGCCGGAGACATAGCAGGCATAATTGGAATTATGCCCCATGTCACCGCAGCCGCAGTAGCAGGGAATATGGGTCATCAGGTCCGGGTTGGCGGCGGCAAACTGGTAGGACTCCTGTACCACCAGCGGCGCAGATTTGACTTCCACCGGCATCTCGTCCATTGTAGCCATTTTCAAATTGTGGCGGGAGCTTTTCTCCCCGCCGTCGCCGCAGCCGGCAGCTGTGATGACCATGATGAAAATCATCGCCAGCAGGGCATATTTTCGGGATCCAATTTGTGATGTATGCGTTTTAGTAACCATTAAGCTGCCTCTACTAAATATACCCATTATTGTCGTGATTGGCCGGATTATACCCAGCGGGCATGGGATGCAATAGTGACAAATGTCATCACTTTTACCTGACAAGTCTGAAGTTGGAGAATAAAAAGACCGACCGCGTTTTGCTGCGGTCGGTCGGTGGTTGATCAAAGCAGTCTGATAGTTATGGCAGGATGCTGTCGAACACCTGCACGAACTGTTCGAAAGGCTGCGCGCCAATGATCGGCTGCCCGTTAACAACGAACGATGGGGTGCTCTGCACGCCAATCTGCTGGGCGGTGGCGGTGTCTTGCTGCACGATTTCGGTGTATTTGCCGCTATCCAGGCACTCGTCGAAGGCAGCTGTATCCAGGCCCATCTCTGCTGCGAAGGCTTTCAGGTTGTCTTTGTTGAAACCACCCTGATTTTCGCCGGCTTGCTTTTCGAAGAGCAGGTCGTGGTACTCCCAGAATTTATCCTGGTCGGCTGCGCACTCTGTAGCTTCTGCTGCCCAGTTTGATTCTTGACCTAAGAAAGCAAAATGCCAGTAAGCCAGGCGAACCTTACCGCTGTTGACATATTCATCCATGATCTGGCGACCCGCGCCAGTGGCAAAACTGCCGCAGTATGGTCATTGAAAGTCGCTGAACTCGATCATCGTGATCGGGGCATTCTCGTCGCCAATGAAATGGCGCGCCTGCCCGACCAGGAAGGTCATCATCTGGTCGCGTGACTCGGCTACCTGGGTAGGATCAACGGTCGGCGCCGGCGTGCCGGCTATCGCTTCCGTCGGGCTGGCAACCCCTTCCGAGGTGGTGCCTGCCATATCGGGAAAACGGGCGGTGACGTAAGGCCGGACGTAATACCCGGCGAGCAGCCCAACCACCAGCATGATAATTCCCAGCACGGGAGTCCACCAGGAGTAGACGTTGAGCACCAACGCCGGTTTCTTCTCTGCAGTCTCGCCTTCTTCTTCCGTAGTCGAAAAATCTTCTCTGCTATCGCTCATAAAACCTCTCTTCTCAAAAATAGCTTTCGTCAGGCCAGTATGCTTGCTTAAGCCATGCCGAACCGCTCGCGCTGACTGGCGTCCTGTTATTTTAGCACAGGTGATTAATTCGATGGATTGTTAATGCGATGTGCCGGCCTTTTTCGGGAGATATTTAGCAAAATCTCATGCAGATCAAGGTAGAGGGTGATAATATAATAGACCAAGTTGATAATAATTGTTGTTGAAGGAAAAGTGATATGAAAGAAAGATGGATCTTGGCTGGATTGATTTTGGCTACTGGTTTGATCCTGGCGGCCTGTGGTGGGCAACCGTCTGCCCCTGTCAGTTTTGATCTAGAAATGAGCGAGTACGCTTATTCCCCGGCTGTGCTGGAAGTGAAAGTCGGCCAGGAAGTTACCTTGAACCTGGTAAATTCCGGTCAGGTGGAGCATGAGCTGATGATTGGTAGGCAAGTGATCTACGAGGATGGCCGCCCGAACGGTTTTCAGGAAGATCTATTTGTGACTGGCGGGGTAGAACCTGAAGTGACTGGTGGGGAACCTGCAAGCAAATCAGGCGATGGGCATATGCATGCCAATCCGGGGGTAATGGTAACTCTGCCTGACGGTGAATCCGGCTCCCTCAAATTCGCCGTTACCAGCGATATGGTCGGCGAGTGGGAGATGGGGTGCTTTTCCCAGGAAGGGGTGCACTATACCGCCGGAATGGTGGGCAAATTGGTTGTCATGCCCTGATTGGGCAGTGCGAGAAAAAAACCGGGCGCGTGGCAGCGCCCGGTTTTTGCAAACACGAACCGGTGTTAACCAGACAGCAGGTTATTGATAAAACTCGATGGTCTCGGGGAGCATACCTTTAAGGATCATTTCGAGGGCCATGGTGTGACTGCAGCGCCCTCGGGTATGGAAGAAATCGCAGTCGCAGCTCCAAATGCCGTTTTCCAGGTGGACAGTGTGGGGGTTATTTTCTCCCTCAAACGTCACGGTAAGCTCTTGAATGTGGATGCGGTCTTTTTGTTCGGCGTATCGCTTAGCCTTTTCGATTTTTCCGATCATCCCGTAATCCATAGATTTTGCTCTCCTTTCAAACAGGAATAAAATAAAAAAGCACGCGCCGCGCGTGCTCGTTCTCCCCTCGATGAGAAAACCCTTGGTTTCGGCCTCTCAATTCATATGCTCCTGGGAAAGAATTGTAAGCCGAGTCGGATATAAAGTCAACGTTGATTTACAGGTCTTAATCAAATATTCTATTTCTCAACTTCGTCGCGCAGGATGATTTTTTGTAAGCTGCTCAAAGCGCCTGCCGTCAGATCGCCGCCTTCCTGCATGCCTACGACCACGCCATGTCGGTCCAGCACGGCCAGTGCGGGGGTGCGGGCCGGGTTGCGCACGCCAAAATCCCGTGTGACCGAGGCATCCCAATCCGGCAGGATGATTATGTAATCCGCCGGGTCGACTGGCTCTCCCGACGGGAGTGGCTTGAACTCTTGCGGAAAGCGTTCTACAGCCTTGTCGTAGGCCAGGCGCATGGCAGCCTCTGCCACACCGCGCACCAGGCGGGGCACGATGTGCAGGTCGACGACGCTGGCCATCATCACGTCCTTCGCGTACGGATAGTCTTCACGCAGCCGGGCGATGACCGGTGCGCCATCGTTGGATGTCTCGCGTGCCAGGAAAAGCAGCACCGCCGGTTTGGCCAGCCGGTTCAAGGTCACGCGCCGACCAGATCCAATTGCGACCAGGGTCCTGGCAGGGGCTTTGAGTTCAGGCATACTTGATCTCCATGGGAGACCTAATTGTAACACCATCGCGATGCGGGTGGTTGTGATAAGATTAACAAAGCACTCGCACCTGTGTGGAGGTGAAGATGAGGAAAATTGCCGTTGCCCTTTCCAAGGGTGGAGTGGGTAAAACAACTACCGCGGTCAACCTGGCGGCCGGCCTGGCGCGCCAGGGTAAATCGGTGCTGCTGGTGGATGTGGATACCCAGGGCCAGGTCTCGCGCATGCTGGGATGCACGCCGCCCGCGGGGCTGGCCGAGCTGATCTCCGGGGAAAAAACAATAGAAGAAGCGGTATACCCCGCCCGTGAGCGGCTGTCGCTGTTGGCGGGAGGCCGCACGCTAGCCGGGCTGAAGCGCTTGATCACCCGCAAAGACTTTGGCGGAGAGCAAACCCTGGCTGAAGGGCTGGCGGCTGTGGAAGGTCGCTACGATTTTGTGATCCTGGACACCGCCCCCGGCTGGGATGCGCTGAGCATCAACGTGCTGTTTTATGCCGTCGATGTGGTAGCGCCGGTTTCGCTGGAAGTGATGTCCCTGCAGAGCCTGCTGGAGTTCCGGCGCAGCCTGGAGACGATCCAGCGCTACCGCACAGAACTGGATCTGCGGTATGTTTTGCCAACCTTCCTCGACCGGCGGGTGAAGAAATCCACCGAAATCCTGTCGCTGTTGGAGAGCCATTATCCCCAGCAGTACTGCACGCCTATCCGCTATAGTGTGCGCCTGTCCGAATCGCCCGGCTACGGACAAACTATTTTCGAGTATGCCCCGCAGTCGCCGGGAGCGCATGATTACCAGGCACTGGCAGAAAGGATCCTGAGTGATGACCAAGCGTAAAGAAACCCCCGACATCCTGGCTGAAATCCTGGGTGGTGATGAGCTGCCGCCGGTAGAGGCGCAGCCCACCACGCGGAATGCACCCGCCCGCCCGGCGGTTAGAGCGCCGCGCAGCGCCTCCACTGAAGCTAAACCGGCGCGCAAACCTGCCGCATCCCCGAGCGCCCCTGCCGCGCAGGAATTGGAATATCTGCTGGTGTCCTTCCAGTACCACCGCGGCTGGCGGCCGCGCTTCCACAACGGTCAGGAGCTGGAGGATTGGTTGGAAGGCCCGCCCGTGCACGAGCATATCCGGCAGCTGGCCGCCCAGGGTTGGAAGCTGGTAGCCGCCACCTCGGGAGAACGCATGTACGCTGCCGCCGACAGCTACCAGCTGTATTTCAAGCGCACGAAGGCTTAAACTTACCTGTCATCCAGGGATAACGATTTTTTCTGTCTCTTGGCGTCCAATTTGGACAACCTGCTGCTCGTTTCCCTGGTGATCTTCCTGGCCGTTTTTACCCAGAGTCTGACCGGTTTTGGCTCGGCGCTGGTGGCGATGGCATTGCTGCCGGCACTGATCGGCATTCGCACCGCCACGCCGCTGGTGGCACTGGTGGGGCTGACCATCGAAATCGCTCTGCTGCTGCGCTACCACGCGGCCTTCCGGCTGCAATCCGTCTGGCGGTTGATTGTGGCTTCGCTGCTTGGCGTACCCCTGGGGTTGCTGTTATTGCGCCGGGTGGATGAGCGCCTGGCGTTGGTGATCCTGGGCTGTGTGCTGGTGGGGTACGCGGTGTACGCACTGCTAGGCCGGCCGCTGCCCAGCTTGAAATCAAACGGTTGGGCTTACGGCACGGGTTTCGTGGCCGGTATGCTGGGCGGCGCCTACAATACCTCCGGCCCGCCAGTGGTTATCTACGGCGACGCGCAGCGCTGGCCGCCGGCTGAGTTCAAGAGCAACCTGCAGGGCTTCTTCTTGGTTATCAACGTGCTTTGTGATTGCCGGGCATGCCCTGAGCGGAAACCTTACTCAACGAGTATGGACCGGCTACCTTTGGGTGCTGCCGGCGATCGCGCTGGGCATCCTGTTGGGGACGTGGCTGGACGGCCGGATCAACCGGGCTGTGTTCCGCAAGCTGGTGCTGTTCCTATTAATATTGATGGGGGCGCGGATGATTTTCTGGGGCTGAAGCGGGGAGATCAGTCCCGCGGCTGTACGTGATCCGCCGGCCAGGCAGGCGATTTGTGCACGTGCACTACTTGCCACTCGCCATCCAGCTTGACCATCACCCGGCTCTCATTGTGAGCATCGACGCGTACGCCCGCCGGCGTGCCGCTGCTGACCAGCAGGGTGTAGCTGGCAATAGCGGTATCCCCGTAGCGCTGGATGTGCAGGTTGGCAAGATCGAAGCGCGTCTGCCCGGCGGCCTCGCCCTCTGCCCCAAAGACAGCCCCGCGCCGGGCGTTTTCCTGCATCATAAAATCATGGAAAGGCAAGCCGTCCAGGCGATGGGGGGTGACCCACCACTCGTACAGAGTTAGCTCCTGGCTGGTGGTGGCATGGTAGGCATCCAGGTCGTTAACTCGGATGCCCTCCAGGTGGCGGAGCAGGAAGGCGTGGATTTCGGGATCGTGGGGCATGAGGCTAAATCCCGGCCCCGCTCAGGATATCCAGAGCGTGCTGCAAGGCAGCAGTGAGGCTGGGGTGCGATACTTCATACTCCTGGATGGCATCACCAAGCTGTTCGATGAACGAGTCATCCTCCTCGGTGGAGGCAGGTTCCTCACGCTCCAGGACAGTACGCATGTCGCCCATCAAATGCTGCAACTGTTGGCGGGATTCATCATCCAGGTTTTCGGTCTGTTCCAGCTCCTGGTGCAGTTTTTCGAGAGTGTCAAGCAGATCGGAATTGTCCATGGCAGCTGCTCCTAAGTAACGCTGATCTCTTTGATACTTAAATTATAACTGCACCTGTGACAATCCGCTAACGAAATCCGTTGACAGGTTTTTACGACCCCGTCCCGGCATAGTGCCTCAAGCCAAACTTCCATACCTGGTAGCCGATGAGCAGTAAGATTGCCGCCACCAGGGGCGCGAGCCAGGCCAGCCAGCCCAGGCTGCGACCGGTGAGGTAGCTGGCTGGGTAGAAGGAGGTAAAGCCATAAGGGATCAGCCAGGTGAGCAGGATGCCAACCGCCCGGGGGTAGATGGAGAGCGGGTACTGGGCGAAAAGGTGGAAGTCGAACACCACGCGCATCACCGGCACCGCATCCATCAGCCAGAAGGCGGCCGTCCCGGTGATCAGGTTGAGGGCGATGAAGATCAGCCCTCCACTCAGCACCACGACCACCATGAACAGCAAGTTGGACGGTGTCCAGGTGATGGCTAGCTGGCGGCCTGCGGTAGCCACCAATACCAGCCCAACCAGGAAGTTGCCGATCCCGTCGTGGCAAAAGCGGTCGGCCAGCAGGTGGAAGAGCGGGTTGATCGGCCGCACCAGGAAGCGGTCGAAGCCGCCGGTGCGGATGTACTGCCGCCCGATGGTCCACAGGTTGTCGGCGAACATGTGGTTGATCGACTTGGCCAGGGTCACCAGCCCGTAGATCAGCAGCACCTCGGCATAACTCCAGCCGTTCAGGCTGGGCATCTGGCTCATTACCACCCAGATGGTCAGCAGGCTGGAGACCTGCAGGAAGATAGTGGAGGAGGCTCCGATCAGGAAGTTGACCCGGTACTCCATCAGGATCTTGAAGCGCTGGACCAGGAACAGCCCGTACAGGTTGAGGTAGCGGGTCATGGCTCAACCTCCCTGCACGGTGACTTTGCGCACCGCCACGCGGAAGAACAGGCGTGAGCAGATGCCAAAACCGATCAGCATTGCCAGCTGTAATGCCAGGATGACCGGCGCCTGTGAAAGCGGCGTGATGCCGGTGAGGAAAGAGAGCGGCACGTACAGCGCCTGGGCGAAAGGGGTTGCCAGCGCCAGGGTTTGCAGCCAGCCGGGTACCATCGCCAGCGGCACCAGGCTGCCGCTGAAGAACAGGCTGAGCCCGTAGACCAGGACGCCCAGCCCCCATACCTCAGTGGTATAGAAGGTCAGGCAGGCCAGTATCCAGTCGAAGAAGAACAGGATTGTGCGCCCCAACAGGGCGGAGATGACGAAGACTGCCCAGGCCTGGATATCATGGGGGAAGCGTAACCCGAAGACCAGCCAGGCTACCAATGCCATGGGAATTTGCAGCAGGAGAGCGGTGAAGGTCTGCATCATGTGCTGGGCGTACATTCCACTTTGAAAATCCATCGGACGCAGCAGGGCGTGGGCGATGCCGCCCTCGCGCAGGTTGTAGCCGAACTCAAAGATCATGTTGATTTCGATCAATGGGGCGAAAATTTGCGCCAGTAAGATGTAGGTCAGGGTCTGGTTCAGATCCAGCCCGGCAATGCTGGTGGTGTTGCTGTAGACCGCCTGCCAGAAGAACACCAGGATAGTCATGGCGATGGTGTTGAGCACCAGACCGACCCAGAACCACAGCGAGTAGGCCAGGAAGACCTTGGGCACCATCCCGGCGAAGGCGGCATAGATGCCTGCCCGGCGGCGCATTATTTGGATCATGCCTCCATCTCCTCCCGCAAGGCGCCATTGTAGATTTGCTTGACGATGGAGGCCAGCCCCGGCTCAGACAGGGAAAAATCGACCACCTCCACCTGGTCCATCACGGCATGGGCTACCTTGCTGGCGCTGGTCTGGGTGCGGTCGAAGCGCAGCGCCAGCTTGCGTTCTTCCGGACCATGCCCGTTGGCGACCACCTCGGCGCCCTCGGGCAGATTGATCGGCCCGGTTAGCGGGAAGCAGGTCTCAAAGGTGATCACCCGGAACTTACCGAAGCGATCCTTGATGGTCGTGATTGGCCCGTCGTAGATCAGCCGCCCATCGTCGATGATCACGACCCGCCGGCACAGCTCTTCGATATCGCCCAGGTCGTGGGTGGTCAGGATGACGGTGGTGCCTTTCTCGCGGTTCTGCTGGCGGATGAACTCGCGGATGCGCTCCTTGACAATCAGGTCCAGCCCGATGGTGGGCTCATCCAGGTAGACAATTTGCGGCTCATGGATCAGGGCGGCGGCCAGCTCGGCGCGCATCTTCTGCCCGAGGGACATGTTGCGGATCGGCAGGCGCAGCAGCTCGTCCAGCTCCAGGGTCTCGGAGAACTGGTCGAGAAGCTGCTTGTAGCGGGCAGGTTCCACCTCGTAAATCCTGGCGATCAGGTTGAGGGATTCGATCAAGGCCAGGTCCCACCACATCTGGGTGCGCTGCCCGAAGACCACGCCAATCTGGCGGGCGTTGTCCACTCGCTGGCGGTGCGGGTCGCGCCCCAGGACGCGCACCTTCCCGCCGGTGGGCAGCAGAATGCCGGTCAGCATCTTGATGGTGGTCGACTTGCCGGCGCCGTTGACCCCGATGTAGCCTACCACCTCGCCAGCCTCGATTTGCAGGTTGATGCGGTCAACCGCCAATTTGTTCACGAATTGCGGGTGGTACAGGGCTTTGACCGCCCCGCGCAGACCGGGATCCTTGCGCGTGGTCCGGTAGACCTTGGTCAGGTTTTCAGTCTCGATTACTGCCATAATGCCTCACATTCTACCTGGCTCGCGTTTCGGCACCGTTTCGCCTGGCGTTTCGGTTATAGCTGGAATGCTCAGCTTTGTGTGGTAAAACCCGCCTGTGATTCTGTTATAGCAGAATTTACCCTGTGCGGCAGGCCGGGTTTTTCAGCACGCCGACCACCTGCAGCCAGGCCGGCTCGGGGTATGGGTTGCGCAGTATCTGCATCCCCAGGCGGCGCATTACACCTTGCGAGGCCAGGTTGTCGAAGTCGGTTTCGGCAATGATGCGCTCCAGCCGCAAGGTGTTGAAGGCATAGTCGATCAGGCTTCCAGCGGCTTCGCTGGCATAGCCCTGGCGCCGGTAGGCCGGGGAAAACTCGTAATACAGCCCCATCTCGGTGGTGTTGCAGTACGAATTTGGCTGGCAGGCGGCAGGGTAGAATCCCGGCAGCAGGCCAAAAGCACCCAGACAGGGTACCAGCCCGGCAGATCCAATCAACTGGCCGGTGTCTTTCAATTCAACGGCGCGATCACCGTAGGGCGGCTGATGCAGCCGGGCGAGCAGCTTGTTCTCTGCCTGGCTCCAAGCCAGCAGCTCCTCCCGCTCGGTTTCGGGGTATTCCCAGAAACCGGCAGTAGCTTCCAGGTCGTCCGCGGCAAAGGGACGGATGTACAGACGGGCTGTCTCCAGCACTGGCATGTTTAGCATAGGCACCTCTAAAGAGTAGGAGTTGGCTTGCCGTGAGGCAAGCCAACTCGCTCAGTCTTGCTGCTGGCGGCGCCACAGGGCAAGGTCCTGCTCATTCTGGTCGTCCAGCAGGCTCGGGTGCACCTCCGGCGTCAGGCGGTGTCCGTGCTTGCGCCACAGGTCGCTGGCCAGGCGGCGCGGGTTGGTGCGCAGGCCCTGGCGGGTGAAGTACTCGCATACACGGGTCACATCCCGCTCGAAAATGCGCAGCGCGCTGTGGTTTTCGTTGGGGTTGATCGCCTGAGGAAAGTCGATCAGGGTGATCTCGCCGTCCAGGTACAGGATGTTGAAGGCTGACAGGTCGCCGTGAATGCGCTCCTGCGCCAGCATCACATCCAGGTTGTGCACTACCCGCTCAAACAGCTGCTTGGCTTCCAGCGGCTCCAGGTTGACCTGGTGCAGGGTTGGAGCAGGCTGATTATCAAAGCCGATGTATTCCATCAGGATAGTATTGTGCCCGCGCCCATAAGGAGCTGGCACGTCGGCGCCGGCCTTGTGCAGGCGCAGCATGGTTTGGAATTCGTGCTCGATCCAGGAGCTGTGCAGCAGCTCCAGGCCGAAGCGAGTGCGTTTTTGCATGGCGTGATTCATGTGGTCATCCAGGATGACCCGCCCTTCAGAATCCAGGTTAGCGCGCCCTTCTCGATACAGATGGTCGTTCTTCAGGTTGCGGAACTGGCGCGGACGGTAGACCTTGGCCGCCAGGTAGTCTACCCCGGGGATCGAGTTGGGGTTGGCGGCGCACTGGTAGACATTGGCTTCTTTACCGCCCTGCAGCAGGCGCAGCACATCATCCAGCCAGTGGTCTTCGTAGAAGCCGCCCAGCGAATTGACGATCCACAATCGCTCGTGGCGTGAAGCGTGGTAGCTGAAGTCAAACTCGCCCTGCGTTTCTGGCTGGGCAGCCAGCTCGGCTTTGACCTTTTGCGGATCCCGCCTGGGCTTGCGCCCAGGGACTGCTGCGCGCTGCGCCGGTGGGCGTTCGACGGGCATATTGCGGATGGGCGGGATGGAATCCCAGGTTTCGTTCATGTCGAACTCGTTGTAAAAATTATTGTCTCGATGGGGAGCCATCGGGTTTACCTCGTGTGAATGTGTTGTTCAATGAAATCCGGTTCGATAAGGTATCCCTGTGGCGAGTGAATCAAAAAAGCCACAGGCTGAGAACGCGCCGGTGGCTTTCAACGGTCGGGAAAAGGCAGCCTAAAGCTGCAGCCCAGGAGGCGCGTTCAAGAATCTGTCGGTAGATTGAGAGATAACTTGCATAAGTTGTACGCCTCCTTTCACATCAAGTTGGTCCGAGTTTATCACGGTCACTTGGCGACAGTCAAGGATATTCGTCTCATTTTTCTAATCTTCGTTCTTAACCTTTGTGATAACATTTTTCCCGGAATTGGCGAATTGTAATACAAGTGTTAACTATTCCATGAATTCCCAGGAGGTATGATGAACATTTTTGGACTTGCCAGACATGGTCTCAACGACTTCGAACAAGTAGCAGTGTTGGGAGTGATCGTGGTGGCTTTTGCCAGCTTGATCTATGCCTGGTTGCTGCGTAATAAGGTATTAGCGAAAGACAAGGGTACCGAAAAGATGCAGGAGGTGTGGAATGCGATCCGAGTTGGTGCGGATAGCTACCTCAACCGCCAGCTCAAGACCATTCTGCCTGCAATGGCCTTGCTCACGATTGCTCTTTTCCTCAGCGTCTATATTGTGCCGCCGAGCCGGGAAGCGCTCTTAGAATTCCCCGAAAATACCACCATCATCATTGCCTTTGGACGCGCTCTGGCTTTCGTAGCAGGGGCATCTTTCTCGCTGATGGTTGGGCAGCTGGGCATGCGCATGGCGATCCAGGCCAATGTGCGCACGGCTTCAGCATCCCGGCGTGGTTTTAATGAAGCCCTGTCCATCGCCTATTATGCGGGCACAGTCACGGGAATGCTCACCGATGGTCTGGGATTGTTGGGTGGAACAGTCATTTTCATTATTTTCGGCCGAGCGGCGCCAGATGCGTTGCTCGGTTTTGGTTTTGGCGGCACCCTGGTGGCCTTATTCATGCGGGTGGGAGGCGGCATCTACACGAAAGCCGCAGATGTGGGCGCCGATCTGGTGGGCAAGGTCGAAAGAGACATTCCTGAAGATGATCCGCGCAACGCCGCCGTGATTGCTGACCTGGTAGGCGACAACGTGGGAGACTGCGCCGGTATGGCAGCCGATATTTTTGAAAGTTATGAGGTCACCATAGTGTCGGCCCTGATCCTGGGGTTGACGCTGGTGGCACTCGACCCGACCCACAGCCTGAAGTGGATTGTCTACCCGCTGATCATCCGCGGCATTGGTGTGATCAGCTCGATGATCGGTACATTTACCGTGCCGATCTGGGAGAAGTTCCCCATCCGCTTCCTGCGGGCGCACAATGCCGAAGAAGCCATGTTCCGCTCCTACGAAGTCTCCAGCATCATCACCATCCTGGTGTCCTTCGTTGTGGCGATCCTGTACGCCGGTGACTGGCGGCTGGCGCTGCTGACTGCGGTAGGCGTAGGCCTGGCGGTGGTTTTCAACCCCTTGACTTCTTATTTCACCTCGTTCAAGTCCCCCCCAGTGCGCGAAATTGTGGATGCCACCGATACCGGCCCAGCAACCACGATCCTTTCCGGCCTGTCCCTTGGAATGGAATCCAGCGTTTGGGCGTTGGTGGTGATTGTAATCAGTTTCGTGATTGCCAGGCTTGCTTACGGAGCCGATGGCGCTATTTATGTGTTGTATGCAGTGGCGATCATCGGCATCGGTATGCTCAGTCACACCGGCAATAACGTGGCCATGGATGCCTATGGGCCAATTTCAGATAATGCCAACGGCATCGGCGAGCTGGCCTGGCACGACATGCATGACGAGGAAACGCTGAAAGCACGCCAGATCATGGCCGACCTGGATGCAGTGGGCAACACAACCAAGGCTATTACCAAAGGCGTGGCCATCGCCTCAGCAGTGATCGCGGCGGTCAGCCTGTTTGCGTCATTCATTACGGATGTCAGCCGGGCGCAGATTGCGCTAGGCCTGCCGGGCCTGGAATTGATCCGGATCTCGGACACCGGTGTGTTCATTGGCCTGCTGCTGGGCGGGGCGTTACCCTGGCTGTTCAGCTCCCTGTCGATCCGGGCGGTCAGCCGGGCTGCCGGGGAGATCGTACAGGAAGTCCGCCGGCAGTTCCGCATCCCGGGTGTGTTTGAAGGCACTAGAACGCCGGATTATGCCCGGGTGGTGAATATCTCGACCGTATCGGCGCAGAAGGAGCTGATCCCCCTGGCGACGATCGCCGTCCTGCTCCCGCTTTTGGTGGGGCTGGTGCTGGGTGTCGAAGCGCTGGGCGGCTTCCTGGCGGGCGTGATCTTGAGCGGGCAGCTGCTGGCAGTCTTTATGGCCAACGGCGGCGGCGCCTGGGATAATGCCAAGAAAGCGATCGAAGATGAGCCGAGCAACCCTGCGATGAACACCGGCAAAGGCTCCGAGCGACATAAAGCCGGTGTGGTCGGCGATACAGTTGGCGACCCGCTGAAAGACACAGCCGGACCAGCCCTGAACCCGATGATCAAAGTCGTCAACCTGGTATCGCTGATCGCCGCGCCCGATCCTGGTGCGTTACAGCGACCTGGGTTGGACTGGGTGGCTGGTCGTGATTATCATGGCGGCTGGTGTCGTCTGGGGCATTATGCGCAGCAAGAAAGCCGCACCACGGCTGATGGCGCCTGAGGCAGCTGGCGACTGAGACTGATGTAGTTAAAAATAAAAGCGGCATGCAGGTTGTAGGCTGACCTGCATGCCGCTTTTATTAATTTACAATTCCGGCCGCCGCGTATGCCAATCCGTGACCTGTTGGTAAGCATGGGCCGCTTGAAGCAGGCGGTCTTCCCTGAAAGAAGCTGCCATCAACTGCATCCCGATGGGCAGCCCTGCACTATCAAAACCCGCCGGGAAAGATATCCCCGGAATGCCTGCCAGGTTGGCCGGCAGGGTGAAAATATCCTCCAGGTACATGGAAAGCGGGTCGTTGACGTGCTGGCCGATGCGGAAAGCGGTGTTGGGCGAAGCAGGTGTAGCTACCAGGTCGACCTGATTGAAGACCTGCTCGAAGTCTTGTTTGATGAGGGTGCGCACTTTCTGCGCCTGCCCGTAATAGGCATCATAATAACCGGCCGAAAGTGCATAGGTGCCCAGCATGATACGGCGCTTGACCTCCGGGCCAAACAGGTCGCCGCGCGGTGCCGGAATACTTCCCACATTGTGTCGGACGGCTGACGTGGCCCATAGCGGATGCCATCATAACGCGCCAGGTTGGCCGAAGCTTCCGCCGGGGCGATCAGGTAATACACCGGCAGGGCATACTGTGTGTGTGGCAGGCTTACCGGCAGGATTTCTGCGCCCAGCTCTCGCAAGACATCAATGGCACGGCGCACGACGCTTTCCACCTCAGCCTGGATGCCGGGGATAAAATATTCTGCGGGCACGCCGATTTTCAGCCCTAGCAGGGGATGGTCTTTATCTGGCTCCGGCTCGAAATGGGGGGCGGGCAGATCAAGCGAGGTGGCATCCAACGGGTCGGCGCCTGCCATGCAAGCGAACACGGGGGTTATATCAGCGGCGCTGCGTCCCAGGACACCCACGCAGTCCAGCGAAGAGCCGAAGGCAACCAGCCCGTAGCGTGAGACGCGCCCGTAGGTAGGCTTGAGCCCGGTTACGCCGCACAGAGAGGCAGGCTGGCGCACGCTGCCGCCTGTATCGGTGCCCAACGCAAGGGGAGCCAGCCTGGCCGCCACTGCCGCCGCGCTCCCGCCGGATGACCCACCGGGCACGCGTTCACGGTCCCAGGGATTGCGTGTTACGCCGTAAGCCGAGTTTTCGGTCGAGGAGCCCATGGCGAACTCGTCGGTGTTGGTTTTGCCGAGGATGATCATTCCAGCCTGGCGCAGGCGGGCCACGCTGGTGGCATCATAGGGTGGGACAAAATTTTCCAGGATGCGCGAGCCGCACGTGCAGCGTACATCCGCCACGCATAGGATATCCTTGACCGCCAGAGGGATGCCCAGCAAAGGGGAGGGGCTTGCGCCGCCATTTTTTTGCCAGGCGGCAAAGATTTTATCGGCCAATCCGGCTTGCGCCAGGGCCAGCTCAGGGGTAAGTGTCAGGAAGGCATGCAGCTGCGGGTCCAGGCGTTGGATGCGTTCCAGGTAGGCTTGCGTCAGCTCGCGGCTGGAAAAATGGCCGCTGCGCAGTCCTTGCGCGGCCTGGCTGAGGGAAAGCTCGGTCAGGTCAGACATGGCTTACTCGAGTACCGCAGGGACGCGGAATTGCCCGGCTTCCGTTTCGGAGGCATTGCGCAGCAAAGTTTCACGTTCCAGGCCGGGGCGCGCCTCATCCGGGCGCAGCACGCTGCGCGGTGGGAGCACGCTGGAAGTAGGGGGGATACCCCCGGTATTCAGCGCTTGCAGCCGGTTGACGTAATCCAGGATGTCCGAGAGCTGCCGGCTCATCAGTTCTTTCTCTTCAGCGCTCAATTCCAGGCGGGCCAGGTTGGCAATCGCTTCAACTTGTTCGGTCGTCAGGCTCATGGCTGGATTATATCACCTGCCTTATGGCAGATCCTCTCCCCAGGGGCTCGCATACCAGCGCAGGTATTTCTCCACATGCGCCGACCAGTAAGCCTCGTCGTGGTAGCCGGGGAAGAGGTACCACTCGTGTGGAATGCCGAATTGGGTTAGCAGGGCTACAAAGCGTTGGGCTGCATCCAGGATTTCCGGACGGTCGTGATCGCCGGCATCCACATAAATGCGCGGCAGCAAGCCGGTTGGGATTTCCTTCAGCCAGGTGCGAAATTGCTGTGCATCGGACCAAAAAGTTGCCGGGCTGTGCGCGCCAAAGGCGCTGAATAGCTTCCACTGCGAAAGACCCAGATGGACTGCCCAGCCCGCACCCCGCGATAGCCCTCCCACCGCGCGGTGGCTGCGGTCGGCCAGGGTGCGGTAATGCTCGTCGATGAAGGGGATCAACTCTTCCACCACCGCCCTGCCGAACATATCTTCGTCCGGCTGCGACCAGACGCGATCGCGCGGCATCACCAGGATCAAAGGGGCAATTTCCCCGGCGACGATCAAGCGGCCGGCGGCTTCATCAGCGCCCAGGCGGTCCCACTGGTCGTCGTTGTAGCTCTGGCCGTGCACCAGATAAAGTACCGGGTAGCGCTCCTCCGTTTGCTCTTCATAGCAAGGAGGCAGATACACCCGGTAATCGAGCGGTTTGTTCAGCAGGTTGGATTCCAGGCTGGCGATTACCATGTGACCGGCCGGGTGCTCGCAGTCTGCCGGTTCAGCCACATCGGCATCCTCGGGTGTGGCTTGCACCGGGCGGGTAGCCACTGAGGAAGGGGTGGCAGCCGGCTGTGGTGTAGCAGTCGGAATGGGATCATCCGCAATTGGGGAGGAAGCAGTGGGCTGTTGGGTTGCGCCGCCTGGTGCAGCTACACCGCTGACCGGTGTCGAGCCTGGGGTAGGCGAAGCCGCACAGGCAGCCAGGATCAGGCCGGTCATCCAGGCCAGCCCAATGTTGCGTAATTTATGTTTCAAGAAGTAGGCCTCAATGTGGTAATCAAAAATCGCCTTTCAGGGTCGCCCTGTACCTGAAGGGCGTATCGACAAATCATTCCTTGGGTAGACGCTACTGGCTTAGCGTGGCTCGATGGTAAATTTGATAGCGGTGCGGACCTTTTCCTCGATCTCTACATCCACAAATTCTGGGATGAAGACGATGTCAAATCCATCTTCTTTCAGGTAGCCCCTTGCAAGAGCCAGCGCTTTGACAGCCTGGTTCACAGCAATTGCACCAATCGCCTGGACTTCAGCATGCTTATGCTCACGAAAAACACCGGCAATGGCACCAGCAACAGCAGAAGTTCGCGATGTGCCCGAGACCTTGATGACGTTCATATTGAACTCCCTCCCTGGCAATGGTCATGATGCAGATAGACGGTGCAATTATTACCCTGCTTAAATTCATTTTACAGGATTTTTCACCGCGAATCAAGCTTTCCGAAGGTGAATTGTAAAATTGGTCTAGAACCCTTTATAAATAATGAGTGTCTTGGGCTTTATGCGCCAGGGGTTTCACTGCGTATTTTTTGTGTACCTCTTGCCCGCCTGTCCGGTCTGTGGCACAATACGGAGGTATGTTCTGGCGTTGGTTATTTTTCCTGCTTTTCATCGCCCTGGGTGTTGCTGCGGGCTTGATCTATGGCTGGGTGATCAATCCAGCCCAATACACAAACGCCTCCCCTGCTCTGCTCAAGGAAGACTACCGCACGGATTATGTTTTAATGGTAGCCGAAACTTTCAGCTCTGGGCAGGACCTGAGTGTGGCAATCGACCGGTTGGAATACCTGGAAAGCCCTGACCCGGCCCAGGCTGTGTTGGAAGCCGTCGATTTTGCCGAGCGAGTTGGCTACCATCCTGACGATCTTTTGCAGATGCGTAGCCTGCTCTCAGCGCTGCAAGCCGGCAGCCAGGGCGGGGCAGGAGCGAGCCCATGAACGAGCGGCGCGGTCCCTGGTACTTGATCACTGGCCTGGTGCTCGGCCTGCTGCTTGGCCTGGGAGCAGCCTGGCTGCTGCGGCCGCCTGAAGCCATCACCCCGGAAGTCAAGCCGGAGGCCCTGCGGGCGGATTATAAAGACCAATACCGGGCGATGATTGCCCTGGCATACCAGGCGGATGGCGACTTGGTGCGTGCAAAAGCCCGCCTGGAGCTGCTGGCAGACCCGGACCTCTTCCGCGCGTTGGCCAGCCAGGCGCAGCAGGCGCAGGCAGCCGGCTTGCCGGAAGCGGGTCCGTTGGCCTTACTGGCCGCGGCTGTGGGTAGCCCGCCGCCTACCCCCTTTGCCACGATTGTGTTTACACCAACGCTTAGTTTACCCAACCAGCCTTGATTTGGAGGTAGCCATGAAGATTGTATTGGATCGCCGTTCGTGTGGATGTTACGACCAGGCCTGTGAAACTCATTTTGGCTGGCATTTCCTGCGCGATGAAGTCACTCCGGTGGACTGCACCCTGCAAATTATCGATGATGGGCGCCCGGAGCGGGAATTTATGATCTTGGACCGTGACGGTGTAGACCGGACCCTGCTGGTGGATGAGAACAACTGGGCGGATGCTTATGATTCCTGGCGCCTGGCCTGGGAACAGCAAGCTCAAACACCTGGCGACCATCAGGCCGAATGATCTTTTCCCGCGCTACGTTGGATAATTGTGCCGCGGCGACCGGCACTGTTGTTGTCATCGATGTGCTGCGTGCCTTCAGCACCGCGGCATTCGCCTTTGCGGCTGGAGTGAGCGATATCTTGCTGGTGCGCGAAGTCGATGAAGCTGAAGCGCTGCGCCTCCAATTTCCGGAAGCGCGCATCACCGGAGAAGTAGGCGGACGTCATGTGCCTGGTTTCGACTTTGGCAATTCTCCCAGCGAGTTGATGGGAGCCGACCTGGCAGGACGCCGGCTGATCCAGCGCACCAGCGCCGGCACCCAGGGGGTCGTGCTGAGCCGTGCTGCAGAACACCTGCTGGCTGCCAGCCTGGTTTGTGCATCGGCAACAGCCGCCTACATCCGCCGCCTGGCGCCGGAGCAGGTCACTTTTGTGATTACCGGCCAGCGCGACCCAAGCGCCTGGGGTGCCGATGAGGATGCGGCTTGCGCCGATTACCTGGAAGCCTTGCTTAAAGGGGAAGATCCTGCCCCGGAGCCATTCCTGGATCGGGTGCGTCACTCGCCGACCGGCTTGCTCTTTGCCGATCCAGAGGCATTCCATTTGCCCCTGCTTGACCTGGAGTATTGCCTGCAGATCAACCGCTTTGATTTTGCCATGCCGGTGCGGAGAGAGAACGGTTTGGTTAAGCTTGCCCGGGTATATCCAGGATAGGGTTTCTAGCTGCGCAGGCGCCATTCCAGCGCGGTATAGCGCTGAGCGATCTTATTGTTTCCCACTGCAATTGCGATCGCCCGCCGGCTGCCCACCAGCACGCACAGCCGCCGGGCCCGGGTTACCGCAGTGTATAATAAATTACGCTGCAGCATTATGTAATGCTGGGTGACCAGGGGGAGAACGACGACCGGGAACTCTGATCCCTGGGCTTTGTGCACCGTAACCGCATAAGCCAGCACAAGCTGGTCGGCTTCGCTCCATTCATACTGCACCGCCCGCCCTTCAAAATCAACCGTCAGAGTCTGGTCGACCATGTCGATGCCAAACAGGTAACCGATGTCCCCGTTATATACTTCTTTATCATAATTATTTTGAGTTTGCATGAGCTTATCGCCGGGGCGAAAGAGCTGGCCAAACAGGATCTTCTCCGGCCGTCCCGGCGAGCCCGGGTTCAGGCTGGCTTGCAGGCGCTCGTTAAGAGCGGTTACCCCGGCCGGGCCACGGTACATAGGCGCCAGCACCTGGATATCATCCCGCGGGTGAAAGCCGAATTTCTGCGGGATGCGGGTACAGACCAGCTCCTGCACCCAGGAGGCAGCCTCTTCCGGCTGCTCTGCCGGAAACAGGAAGAAATCACCACCTAGAGAGCTTTCCCCACCGCTGGTCGTCGGGAAGACCGGCTGCTGGCCCTGGTTGATGCGGTGGGCGTTGGTGATGATGTGCGAGTTGGCCGCCTGTCGAAAGATAACGCTTAACCGGGTCAGCGGGGCTGCCTGGCTGGCGATGATATCCCGCAGCACATCGCCGGCTCCCACCGAAGGGAGCTGGTCGACATCGCCCACCAGGAGTACGTGCGTACCGGGCTGCAGCGCTTTGAGCAAGTGGTTGGCCAGCAGCAGGTCAAGCATCGAAACCTCATCCAACACCAGGAAATCTACCGGGAGTGGATTAGCGGCATTAAATTTAAATCCCTCGGTTGGTGAGAAGCCCAGCAGCCGGTGAATGGTGCTGGCGGGGCGGCCAGTGGCCTGCGAAAGGCGCTTGGCAGCTCGGCCGGTCGGAGAAGCCAGGGCGTAGCGCTTGCCTGCTGCCTCCAGCGCGGCGATCAGGGCGCGCAATGCGGTCGTCTTACCGGTGCCGGGTCCGCCGGTCAGAATGCTCACCGGGTGACCCAGGGCACTGCGGATGGCGCTTTGCTGCTCCAGAGAAAGCTGGTTTTCCAGGATGGCGAAGGCTGGTGGCAGATCGCTCAGACGCGTGGGCCAGGTGTTGGCCAGCGCTTTGAGCTTTTCGGCGACACTGACTTCGCTGGTATAAAGCGCTGGCAGGTAGACAGCCTGCTGCTCGTAGGGGGCTCTGGGCTCGGCGGCTGCCTCCCCCGTCTGCTGCGGGGCTGTGCTCGCTCGATCACCAGGGAGCGGCACCAGCTCCAGGCGGGCGCGCCCGGAGCCTGCTATCCTTTCCAGGGCCGGTTCCAGCTGCTGGGGTGTGATTGCCAGCAATTCAGCTGCCTTTTCCAGTGCCTCGCTTTTTGGCAGGTAGACGTGACCATCGTTCGCCGCCTGCTGGATTACGTACACAATCCCCGCCTCCAGGCGAGTGGGGTGGTCTGCCGGCAAGCCGAGTGCCTGCGCGATCCGGTCGGCGGTCTTGAAGCCAACCCCATAGATATCCTGGGCCAGCCGGTAAGGGTCGGATTGCACGATTTCCATCGCCTGGTCGCCGTACTGCTTGTAGATTTTGATCGCCAGGTTGGTGCTGACACCATGACTGTGAAGGAATAGCATGATCTCCTTGACCTGCTTCTGTTCCTGCCAGGCGGCTGCGATCAGGCCGCTGCGGCGGGGCCCGATATCCGGTACTTCTCTCAGCCGCTCTGGGTGATGCTCGATTACTTCCAGGGTCTGGCTGCCAAAGTGATCGACGATGCGTTCCGCCAGACGCGGGCCGATGCCCTTGACCAGCCCGGACCCCAGGTAGCGCCGGATGCCGGCAGCGGTGGCGGGAAGGGTTTGCTCGCATCTCTCGACTTCGAACTGCAGACCATGCTTGGGATGGTTGACCCACTTCCCCTGCAGCCTGACGGTTTCGCCGGCAGACAGCTCGGGCAGATTGCCGGTGACGGTCACCACGCCAGTATCCCGGCTGGTGTTGGCTGCGGCGACGCGTTGGTCGGGCCGTAGACGCAGCACACTGTATCCATTCTCGGGATTGTAGTAAGTGACGCGCTCTATCGATCCGCTGAGGTTGTCCATGCGCCGGCCGGCTAATTCGCTGGTAGCTGATTAAACGTCACGCACCAGGCGGTCCTGTCCAGGATAACAACCTGGCGTTGGGCGCGTGGTGCGGATTTCATACAATGATGTCCTGCGGGCAGGTCACGGCATCGTGTTATTGACGACCCAATCATCCCCCAGCATGAGAGTGATGTCGACCGGGCTGGTCGGATCATTGACGTGGAAGACGCGCAGCGGGTTGATCTTCATGAGATCGACCAGGTATTTCACTGTATACGGCTTGCCATTGTAAAAGGTAATTTCCGTGGTGTTTTTAAACACGTCGGCATTGCCGGTTTCGGTTACATTTATACCCAACGATTTTAGATAATCCGCAGTGCGGGTAGCCAGCCCTGCTTCGTAGGTGGCGTTGAGCACGCGCACGCGGGCATTTTCAGCTTTTACCAGCTCTTCAATGGTGGCACTGGCCAACGGGCTGGTTGGGCCGGAATTGGTGAAGATTTCATCGCGCAGCAAGCGGATCTTTTCGGTGAGCGGTTTGAGCACCTGCTGCTCCCCATCGGGTGAGGTGGCAAAGTTGATCTGCTCCGAGCCGATGGCGCCCTTCTTTATGCTTTCCTCTGGAATTTGGGAAGCCAACCAGGCCAGCTTGACGGTTTGATCGAGCGATAGGTTGGTGTTGACTCCAGCCGCCAGCTCGTTGTACAGCACGGGCGCTTTGGAAATCAGCGTTGGCAGCATGTTCAGGCTCAAGATTTTATCCCGAATAGCCAGGACGACCTGCTGCTGGCGCTGGGCACGATCAAAGTCGCCGCCCTCAGTCTTGCGGGCGCGGGCATAGGCCAGGGCTACCGGACCACTTAGCTTCTTCAAGCCGGGCTTGATGCGCTTGGTGTTGTTGTCGCCCAATGGATCGACAACGATCTCTTCGGGGATGTCTACCTGGATGCCGCCAATTTCATCGATAAAGCGCTCGAATGCGCTGAAATCGACCTGCGCGTAATAGTCGATCGGGATACCCAGCAGCTCTTCGACCGTCTCCATAGCTAACCCGGGACCGCCGCCGGGGAGCTTGTAGGCTTCACCAAGCTGGTAGGCGGTGTTGATGCGCCCGTAATTGTAGCCGCCTGGGATGTTTACCCACAGGTCGCGCGGGATATTCAGCATTCCGGCGGTGCGGTTGATCGGGTCGAGCATGAACAGGATCATCGTATCGGTACGCGGCGGCCCTTCATTGGTCACCCAGTCCCGGTAATCCAGACCCATGACCAACAATGTGACCGGTTTTACACCATCCCACGGCTCGGGGGTAGGGCCGGTTGGGGACTGCAGCGGTGTGTTTATGTCTTGCACGCCACCGGGTTCTTCTCCGGCAGCAACCGGCGGTTCAAACTCCTGAATAGATACTCCCGGAAGGTTGGTGATTTCCCATGAGGCTACAAAATCGCGCACGGCGACATACGTCAGATAGGCGACCAGGATGGCCGCCACAACAAATCCAGAAAACAGGATGATGCGCAGCACCCGGGTGGTATTTGAGGCCGCGCTTTGCGTTGAATATTGTTCAGAACTTTCCATAAAGATACCCTTATTCCTTGGTCCAAGGACCGACAGCCTCGGATTATATCACGGTATAATGGGCCTGCCTGCCAGGGCGTTTTGTCGTAACTTTGGGAGAGCGCAGCGCTCTAACCTCCGATCTGGCAGCAAAGCGATTTACATCATTCAGATTACAGGATAATTCGATGTCCTTGTTGACTGCCAGCGATCTGGCAAAATCATTCGGCCCAGTAGATATCTTCTCCGGCATCAACCTGGCGATCCCACGCGGGGCGCGCATTGCGATTGTCGGCCCAAATGGGATCGGCAAAACCACCTTGCTGCGCATCCTGGTGGATATGGATGAGCCGTCCGCTGGTGTCGTGAGCCGGGCGCGCGAGCTGAGCCTTGGCTACCTGACGCAGGAGGCCGGCCTGTCCGGCACGCATACCCTGTGGGAAGAGTGCCTGGAAGCGTTTGAGTCGCTGCGCGAGATGGAAACCGAGCTGGCCTATATCGAAGCGATGTTGAGTGAGGCCTCCGAAGAGCTCCTTTTGGACCGCTACGGCAGGCTGCAGCACGAATTTGAGCATCTCGGCGGCTACACCTACGAGACCCGTATCCGGCAAACTCTGACCGGGTTGGGATTTGAGCCCTCCGACTTCAACCGGCCCTTGCCGCAGTTGTCTGGCGGGCAACGTACCCGAGCGGTGTTAGCCCGGCTGCTGCTCTCCGATCCGGACCTGCTTATCCTGGATGAGCCGACCAACCACCTGGATATCCAGGCGGTGGAATGGCTCGAAGGCTACCTGAGTCAATGGCATGGCGCTACCCTGATTGTCTCTCACGATCGCTACTTTTTGGATAAGGTGGTCGACCATATCTGGGAGATGAGCCGGCGGGGAATGCAGGTCTACCGCGGCAACTACACCGCATACATCCAACAGCGCCAGGCGCGTTGGGAACGCTCTCAGGAAGTCTTCCAGTCCGAAAAAGATCGCTTGCTGAAGGAGATGGACTATATCAAGCGCAACATCTCCGGTCAAAACACCCTGCAGGCCAAGGGCAAGCTGCGCCGCTTGAGCCGTGAGGTGGAGGCGATCCAGAGCCTGGGCTTTGATGCCGTGCAGGGCAAAAACTGGTTGGTGATCAGCGCCCAGGCGGATATCTCGACTCACACGCTGAGCCCCGCCGAAGTAGAGCGGCGCATCAAATCTCTTTCACCGCCCAGCCACCGCCCACCACGGCTGCATATCAACTTAAAATCCGGCTATCGCTCGGGCGACCTGGTGCTGCGCACTCGCAACCTGGCAATTGGCTATGAAGATGAAGGCAAGCCCTTGTTCCACGCCCCGGACCTGCTGCTGCGTCGTGGCGAGTGCGCAGCTATTATCGGCCCGAATGGGGCGGGTAAGACCACGTTCCTGAAAACCCTGCTGGAGAGACTGCCGCCCCTGGAAGGCGAGGTGGTCCTGGGGGCCAGCCTCAAGATCGGTTATTTCGCCCAGGCGCACGAGGACCTGAACCCGGCCAACACCCTGGTGGAGGAAATCAACCTGATATCGCCCAACATGCTGCTGGGAGAGGTGCGCGATTACCTGGCGCGCTTCCTGTTTACAGGTGAGGATGTCTTCAAGCAGGTCTCTACCCTGTCCGGAGGGGAGCGCGGCCGCCTGGCGCTTGCCAAGCTGGCCCTCTCGGATGCTAACCTGCTGCTGCTGGATGAACCGACCAATCACCTGGATATCCCCTCCCAGGAAATCTTGCAAGAAGTCCTGCAAGACTATGAAGGCACGATCATGCTGGTCTCGCATGACCGCTACCTGATCGATGCACTGGGTTCCCAGATATGGGAGATACTACCGGATGAATCGGTATTGCAGGTATTTCTGGGCACATACAGCGAGTACAAGGCTTACCAGCAGGTCCAGGTCGATGAAGCCGAGGCGCACACCCGGCAGGTTGCTATGGCCGCTAAATACGGCTCTGGTCGGGCTGGAGCAGGGTCTTCCCGGACGGCGGTCGACCCGGAGCTACGCAAGCGCAAGGCCAGACTGCGGGAGGTCGAAGGGCTGGTGGCAACCCTGGAAGCTACACTGCACGAGCTGGGTTTGCGCCTGGAAAACCCCCCGGCCGACCCGGTGCGGGTGCAGAAGCTGGGGGAGGAATATGTGCGTGTGCAGCAGGAGCTGGATCGCCTGATGGAGGAGTGGGGGGAGCTTTCTTAACTGGGGGCGAGGTTCTGCTCGGGTGGCTGGGAGCCGGCGAGTACCGGCTCGTCGCCGTTGTAGGTGCGCAGCTGCGGCCAACGACGCATAATCCACATCACGGCAGCGATGCAGCCAATCCCACCGCTGATTACTGCAAACACCGGCCCAAAGAGCTGGGCTACCAGCCCGGCCTCCATCTCGCCTAACTGCGGTCCACCCATGAAGAAGATCTGGTTGATGCTGGTCATCCGGCCGCGGATATAATCTGGCGTCTGCAGCTGGCGGATGGTATTGCGGATGATGGTGCTGACCGAATCGGCGGCGCCTACAAAAACCAGGGCGACAAAGGCGATTTGCCAGGTTGGCGATAGGCCAAAGGCCACTGTGGCTAACCCGAAGATCACCACCGACCAGAGGAATATCGGCCCCTGGCGGCGAATTTCCTTGAGCTGAGAGATAACCAGTGCAGCAATAACCGCCCCAACCGATTGCGCCGCGGAGAGCCAGCCGTATTGCACTACGCTGACCTTCAGAATGTCCACTGCGAAGATAGGCAGCAAGGTGTTGGCGGAGGCGAAGAAGGTGGCAAAAAAATCGATCAGCATGGTGGATAAGATGATCGGCTGGTGCAGGATAAAGCGGATGCCTTCCTGGATAGCTTTCAAATTTACGCCTCGGCGACTCAGGGAGCCCAGAACTCCGCGCTTTTGAGCGGCTTGCGCGACGTCTTGTGCCGCGGGTTTCATAATTTGCTGCTTAACTGGGCCGATCAGCACCAACGCCAGGATGACCGCCCCGTATGAAGCTGCGTTGAAAAAATAGACATAAGACAGCCCAAAGTAGGCAATCACCAGTCCACTCAGCGCAGGGCCAACAATACTCCCGACTTGCATGGCGATCGAGTTTAAACTGAAGGCGTTGGGCAGGTCGCGCGCCGGCACCAGGTTAGGAACCAGGGCCTGGCGGGCCGGTGAATCAAAAGCCACAGCAAAGGCCTGGATGGCCGTAAGCAGGTAGATATGCCAGAGCTGGATGCGCTGGGTGAGGGTGAGCATGGCCAGCACCAGGGCGGCCAGTGCCATCACGCTCTGGGTGAAAAAGATCAGCTTGCGCCGGTTGAGGGTATCGGCAATCACCCCGCCGATCAGCGAAAAGAGGATAATCGGCAGAATGCGCGCCAGGCCTACAGCCCCCAGGGCGATCGGTTGGTCTGTCAGGGTGCGGATTTGCCAGAAGATCGACCAGATTTGCATCTGCGAACCGGCGATGGAGATCATTAAGCCGATCCACAGGTAGCGGTACTGCCGGTGGTGCAGCGCAGGCGGAATGCGCAAACCCATTAAGTGCCCCAGTCGCGCAGGTACAGGAAGTCGTAGCCTACCGTGCGGTTGCTTAGCTTGGCAATCGGGGGCATGATGCGCTTAAAGTGGCTGCGGCGGACGCGATCGACCACCTTGCGCACAAAATCCTCGGCAAATCCGGCTTCCACGCACTCGCCCGGGCTGTAACGCTGGTCGATCAACAGGTATAGCAGCTGGTCGACCTCGGCATAGGTGAATCCGAGCTCGCCTTCGTCGGTTTGCCCGAGCCACAGATCGGCCGAAGGGGGTTTGTCGATGATTGGGGATGGTACGCCTATATCTTTCGCCAGCTGCCGCACCTGGGTTTTATACAGATCACCCAAAGGGTTCAATGCACAGGCCGCATCGCCAAACAGGGTGGTGTAGCCCAGCAGGATTTCGGTCTTGTTGCCGGTGCCGACCACCAGGCCGTGGAAGGCTTCCGATTGGTCGTAAATCACAATCATGCGCAGCCGTGCCATGATATTACCGCGCCGCACCGGCCCGGCCTGCGGAATCTGTTCGAGCAATGGATCGGCCATCCCGCTGATGGGGATGGTGAGGGACTGTACACCGGTCGCTTCGATTACCAGCTGGGCATGCTCCAGCGAGTTGGCTGAGGAGGTCTTATATGGCATGCGCACCGCCAACACGTTCTCGGCGCCCAGGGCTTGTGCCGCCAGGAAGCAGGTCACCGCCGAGTCCAGCCCGCCGGAAAGGGCCACCACTGCCCGGGTGTAGCCGACGCGGGTGAGCTCGCTGCGGATGAAACCGGTGAGGATCGTCTGGGTCAACTCGGGATTGATGCTCAAGTCGATCATCGGCTTTGCCCTCCCAGGATGCGGCCGATCTCGCGCTGCACCAGAGCGGTGCGTTCGTCCCTTAGCAGCGGCAGCCGCGCCCGTGTGCGGTGGAGCTGGTTTAAATCGATTTCAGTCATCACCAGGTCTTCCTGGAAATAGGCCCCTCTGGCCAGCAGCCCGCCGTTTGGATCGAAAACTGTCGATCCACCCCAGAAGTTTAACCCGTCCTCATAGCCGCAGCGATTGGCGTGCGCCACGAAGGAGGTGAACACGGAGGCGTATGCCTGGTTGATGCGCTCGACCCAGCGGGCAGATTCCAGGCGAGGATCGGTGCTGAGTCCTCGCCCGGGCGAAGCCGACATGAACAGAAATAGATCGGCCCCGTCCAGCCACAGCAGGTAGGGGGGCGAGACATGCCAGAAGTCCTCGCAGATCAGAATCCCCAGCCGCCCGAAGCGGGTGTCAAATGCACAGATCGAATCACCCCAGGCGAAGAAGCGGCCTTCGTCGAACAGCCCATAGGTGGGCAGGTACACTTTTTGATGCACATGCACCACCTGCCCCTGGGAGAGGTAAGCCGCGGCAATAAAAAACCGGTGCCGCCGGTCTTCTTCGACAAAACCCACCGCCAGGTCCAGCTCGTGGCTGGCCTCCAACAGGGGACGGAAGATGGGGTCATCTGCCGTGGCCGAGTGGGCGACTGTGGGCGCCAGATCCTGAAGGACATAACCGGTCAGCGAGAGCTCTGGGAAGACCAACAGATCGGCTCCCCGCCCGCGTGCCTCTTTGACGAGAGCCAGGTGTTTTTCCAGGTTGGCTTCTACATCCCCCAACCGGGTGTTGATTTGAGCGAGCGCCAGGTTAATTTTCATAGCGAGTGCCCTTTGCGTGGTGATATCTCGGAATCATACCACGCTCGGAGTAAATAATTTACCTGCCAACTGGAGTGGATGGAAAATCCGACCGCCGACCTTGTTGTCTGGGTCAATGATTTGTTTGTCCACTGGAGTGGATGTATAATGAGATAGAAGGATTGTGCTTATTGAAAGTACAGGAAATGTGACGATTATGGATGTATTGTTGGACCCCAATGTGGCTTATCTCTTTCTGGCAGGCGGGGTATTGTTGGCCCTGCTGGCGGTGCTGGCTCCGGGCTCGGGCATCCTGGAAATTGCCGCCTTATTTGGCCTGTTGCTGGCCGGTTATGCTGCCCTGAATATCCCAATCAACTACTGGGCTCTGGCTGTGCTCTTCCTGGGAGTGGTGGCTTTTGTCTTGTCCGTACGCAAGGCCCAATCATTGAAGCTGCTGGGGGTTTCGATTGCTTTACTGGTTATTGGCTCAGTTTATCTGTTTGCATCCGATCCCTGGTATGTGCCGGCGGTCAATCCTTTCCTGGCATTGGTAGTATCCGGGCTGTCGGCTAGCTTTTTCTGGATTGCCGCCACGAAGTACCTGGAAGCGGAGCGTAAGCGGCCGGCGCACGATCTAAAATCCCTGATTGGCCAGGTGGGGGAGGCCAGGACCGATGTGTATGGCGAAGGGTCGGTTCAGGTAGCGGGAGAGATGTGGAGCGCGCGCAGTCGTGCACTGATCCCCAATGGGAGTACTGTGCGAGTGGTAGACCGGGATGGGTTTATCTTGCAAGTTGAGCAGGTTGAACCGCCGCTGGAATAAGGTTCGAGCTGCCTGAGTCGATTGAAAGTTAAGGAGGCGATAGATGGATTTTCTGGGCGGAGGAACATTAATCTTATGTTTGGTTGGGGCAGTCATCCTGGTCTTGCTGGGTTTCTTATTCCAGTCTATTCGGGTCGTGCCCGAGTACGAGCGCCTGGTGGTGTTCCGGCTGGGTCGCTGTGTAGGCCCTAAAGGTCCAGGTATCGTGATTTTGATCCCCATCGTAGATCGGGCCAGTAAGGTCGATTTACGCGAGCAGGTGCGTGAAATCCCACATCAGACTTCGATCACCAAAGATAACGCGCCAATCTCAATCGACTTCCTATGGTACTTCAAGGTCCTGGATCCGACGGAAAGCGTGCTGCGGGTCGGTGATTTCGACGCCGCCGCCCAGGGTATGGCAACCACTACCTTGCGGGCTGTCATCGGCGGTATGGTCCTGGATGATGTCCTTTCGGAGCGCGAGCATATCAACAGCATGCTGCGCACTCGTCTGGATGAGGTGACCGAGCGTTGGGGCGTCAAAGTCACCAACGTGGAAATCCGCGAGATCAACCCGCCGCGCGAGGTGCAAGATGCTATGAACCGGCAGATGTCTGCCGAGCGCATCCGCCGGGCCGTCGTGACCGAATCACAAGGAGCGCGTGAAGCCGCTGTCAACGTCGCCGAAGGTGATAAGCAGGCCAACATCTTGCGGGCGGATGGTGAAAAACAGGCCGCTATTCTGAAGGCTGAAGGGGAGCGACAGGCACAGTTATTACGTGCCGAAGGTTTCTCGGCAGCCCTGGATAAGATCTTCCAGGTTGCCCAGACCGTTGACCCCAAGACGATGACCCTGCAATATTTTGAGACCCTGAAAGCCCTGGGCGCCAGTCCATCCACCAAGTGGATCCTCCCGATGGAGATTACCGATTTACTGGAGAAACTGACCCTGCGGTTTACCCCCAAAGAATAAATGACCCTGGTTTCAACATCTGCGCCAGGTAGTCTGTTTGTGATTGAAACAGCTACCTGGCGTGACTTAAATGCCTTGCGCCATCTGGAGCAGGTTTGCTTTCCCCAGGATGCCTGGCCATTGTGGGATTTGATCGGCATTCTGACCCTGCCCAACGTGGTACGCTTGCGAGCCGCCATCGATGGCAAGATGGTTGGCTTCATCGCCGGAGATTTCCGGCCTTCCGAAAACCTGGCCTGGATAGCCACCGTGGGCGTACTGCCCGAGTATCGCCGGCAGGGGATTGGCGAGGCGCTGGTGTTGGCCTGCGAGCAGCGCCTGCGGGTGTCTGAAGTGCGCCTGAGCGTGCGCGTCAGCAACCTGGAAGCCATCCGCCTCTATGAGCGCCTTGGGTATCAAAAAGCCGGTTACTGGCCGGCATACTACCAGGATGGCGAAGACGCCCTGGTCATGCAAAAACCGCTGAACGCGCTATAATTACCCCATGCTTGTTGCCGAATTACCCGCACCTGTACTGATCACGCGCGCAGAAGCTCTCAAAGACCTGGTAAAGCAGCTGGTGCAAGAGCCCGTTGTAGCGGTAGACACCGAATCGAACAGCCTGTACGCATATCGCGAGCAGGTTTGCTTGCTGCAGTTCTCCACGCCGCAAGTCGATTACCTGGTCGATCCGCTCGCCTTGCGAGACCTGTCCTCGCTTGCCGGGTTATTTGCAGACCCTGCCATCCTGAAAGTGTTCCATGCCGCCGACTATGATATCCTGTGTTTGAAGCGCGATTTTGACTTTACATTTACCAATCTGTTCGATACGATGGTCGCAGCGCGCATTCTGGGCCGGCCAGCGGTTGGCCTGGGGGCAGTTCTGGCAGAGGAATTTGGCATCCAGCTGGATAAGCGCCACCAAAGGGCCAATTGGGGTCAACGGCCGCTGCCGCCCTATTTGCTGGATTATGCTCGCCTGGACACCCATTATTTGATCCCATTGAGTGATCGATTGTGGACAGAGCTGCAACGGCAAGGCATGGCGAATCTGGCCCAGGAGGATTTCCATCGCCTGAGCCGAATGAACGGGCACTCACAAGAAGAGCGCGAAGTGGACTGCTGGCGGGTGCGCGGTGCCGGCGACCTGTCCCCGCAGCAGGCTGCAGTGCTCAACGAGTTATGCCATTATCGGGACCAGGTGGCGCGCAGCATAAATCGCCCCTGGTTTAAGGTGCTCAATGACCAAACCCTGATCGACATTTCTTTCGAGCTGCCGCAGGATATGGTAGCGCTGGGCAGGGTGCAGGGCATGAACGAAGGGCAGCTCAGGCGGCATGGCCATCGCATCCTGGAGGCGGTAAAGCGCGGCCTGCAAGCCGGACCTCTCTATGCGCCCTCGCTCTCCCCGTCCTGATGACGCCTACCTGCAGCGCTTGGACGCGCTGCGTAGCTGGCGAAAACAGGCGGGCCTGGACATGGGCGTCGCCTCGGATGTGGTCCTGCCGCGCGACCTGCTCACCGAGCTGGCCGAGCAAAACCCGCAGGGACCTGATGAGCTGCAGGTCATCTTGCAGGACGTCCCCTGGCGGTTGGAGCACTTTGGCGGCCAGATTCTAGAAGTCTTGCGCCGCGCTTAGGCATTCGCCGCCCCGAGCAATGGGGCGGTTTTTATAACCAGATTGGAGTAGCGAGTATGAAGATCACTTTCCATGGCGCAGCGCGCACAGTCACTGGATCGCAGCATTTAATCGAGGTCAATGGCAGCTCTCTGCTGTTGGATTGTGGCTTGTACCAGGGCCGCGACGGGAAAGTTATGAGCGCAACCGCCAGTTTCGCTTCAATCCGCGCCGCCTGGATGCGGTGATCCTCTCGCATGCCCATATCGATCATAGCGGCAACCTGCCAAACCTGGTGAAGAACGGCTACCAGGGGCCGATTTATACTACCCCGGCTACGGCGCATCTCTCCCGGGTTATGCTGCTGGACTCAGCGCATATCCAGGAAGCAGACGCCGAGTTTATCAACCGCAAACGGGCTGCCCGGCAAGAAGAGCCGGTTGAGCCGTTATACACTGTTCCGGATGCCGAACAGGCCGGCGAATATCTGCAAGATATCCCCTACCAACAGTCTTTTGAACCGGTTCCGGGCGTGGTAGCGCACCTGGTGGACGCCGGGCATATTCTTGGATCGGCGGCGGTGGCGCTGGATATTGATGATCACGGGCGAAAAATCCGCCTGTGGTTCTCCGGGGATATCGGGCGGCGCGGCCTGCCCTTGATCCGCGATCCCATCTTGCCGGATCGCCCGGACTACATGATTATGGAGACGACTTACGGTGACAAAGTCCACCGCGATCCGCAGCGGGCTTTTGAGGAGCTGCGCGATCTGGTGGTACGCACGGTGAAGCGGGGTGGCAAGGTGATCATTCCGGCTTTTGCCGTCGGGCGCACGCAGGAAATTGTCTACGCCTTCCACCAGATGATGGTTAGCGGCGATATCCCGCCCATCCCGATCGTGGTGGATAGCCCGCTGGCAATCAACGTCACCGAAGTGTTCAACGATTTCCCGGAGTGCTTCGATGATGAGACCTGGGCTTTCATCCGTTCCGGGAAACACCGGGATGTTTTTGGCTTCGATCACTTGATTTATACCCGCTCGGCGGATGAATCGAAAGCACTGAATAACCGTAAGGAGCCGATGGTCATCATTTCGGCATCCGGCATGGCGGAAGTCGGGCGCATCCTGCACCACTTAAAGAACAACATCGAAGACCCTAAAAATACAGTCTTGATCGTTTCCTGGCAGGCCCCCAATACGTTAGGAAGGCGCATCGCCGACCGCGAGCCGGTGGTCAAGATATTCGGGGAAATGTATCAGGTGCGGGCCGAGGTAGCCACCATCGGCGGGCTATCCGCCCATGCCGGCCAGAATATGCTGGTGGAGTATGCCCAGGCGGCGCAGGGCAACCTGCAGCAGGTTTTCCTGGTACATGGCGAGCCCAAGCCGGCTGAAATCCTGACCGAGCGGCTGGCCGATACCGGCATCAGCCAAGTGGCCTACCCCGATCTGCACAGCAGCGTGGAGATATAACAAAACGACGGCGACCGCGACGGACGACCGCCGTTTTGCCAACTCCGGCACGGTTAGCCAGCGCCGGATGGTTTATTTGCCGAGATACTGCTTCCAGGCTGTCGTCCAGGATGGCCAGTGCCTCATCCACCTGCTCGGCGGTTACGTTGAGCGGGGGGATGAAGCGGATCACCTGTCCGACAGGCCGGCCATGTAGCCCAACAGGCCGCGCTGCAGGCAGTTTTCCAGAATCTTGCGTGGCTGCTTCTGGGTTGGGCGTCTTGTCGCTTCCCGGCACGATCAGCTCCATAGCGACCATCAATCCAACACCGCGCACCTCGCCAATCATCGGGTATTCACCCTGGAGCTGGCGGAAGCCCTCCAGGAAGCGCTCGCCCATGACCCGGCAGTTTTCCAGCAGGTTTTCCTCCCGGATGACTTCCAGGGTTGCTAGCGATGCAGCGCAGGCGATTGGATTGCCGCCAAAGGTCGTGCCATGTGAGCCGGCCTTCCACTGGCTCATCAGCTCCCGGCTGGCTACGGTGGCGCCTAATGGGAAGCCGTTGGCGATGCCCTTAGCAATCGACATAATATCGGGCTGCACGCCAAAGGTCTGGGCGGCGAACATCTGCCCCGTGCGCCCAAAGCCGGTCTGCACCTCGTCCAGGATTAGCAGGATGCCGTGCTGGTCGCACACCTGGCGCAGCCCTTGCAGGAAACCGCGCGGCGGCACAATGTAGCCGCCCTCTCCCTGCACCGGCTCGACCAGGATGGCGGCCACCTGCGAAGGCAGAATCAGGCGTTCGAAGACTTTCTGCAGTCCTCCCAAACTCCAGGCTAATACAGACTCCTCATCTTCTCCCAACGGGCAGCGATACGGATAAGCATAGGGTGCAAAGTATACGGAGGGCACAAAGGGCTCATAGTGGTTGCGGTACTTGGCTTTCACCGAAGTCACCGAGGCAGCCCCGTAAGTGCGACCGTGAAAGCCACCCTCAAAGGCAATGATTCCCGGCCGGCCGGTGACATAGCGCGCCAGCTTGATGGCGCCTTCCACCGCCTCAGCGCCGCTGTTGCCGAAGAAGAACATGTTCATTCCCGACGGCAGCACTTCCGGCAGGGCTTCGACCAGGCGCAGCAGCGGCTCGTGCATGGTGATGCCGACCGCACTGTGCGAGAACTTCTCCATTTGCTCGCGGGCGGCTGCCAGCACCTTGGGATGCCCGTGGCCGAGGTTAGTCACCGCGATTCCGGAGGTGAAATCCAGGTAGCGGCGGCCATCGGCAGTGTACAGGTAGGCGCCTTCTGCCCGCACAGCCGGGAGCAGGGGCCAGTCCTCAGCCAGGCTGGGGGCTAAACGCTGCCGCACCTGGGCGACAGCTTCCAGGTAATCAAATTCTGCTTTCATGATCTACTCTCCTGTGGGATACGTGCCGGGAACTCGCCGGGATTGAGGATGCCGGATGGGTCCCAGATTGATTTTAGTATTTGCATAATCTGCGCCGCCGAGCGGGGTGCCCCCCATGCATCGATCTGCCTCAACCAAAGACGCCGCCCACGCTCCATGACTGCGTAGCCACCCAGAGGGACGGCGACCGCCCGCAGCCTGGACAGCCACTCGCCTGCTTCCAGCGGACCGTTGACCGGGAGCGAAGCGACTATCAGCCCATGGGCAGCGTCAATTGCCAGGGGGCAGCCTGAAAGGGGGGCATCCAGCTGGGATAGTGCCTGGGCTAACTGTGCTGCAGGCAGGCCGATCCGAACTGTGAAATTGCCCGGCGCTGTGACTTGCGACCAGGCCTGGCCGGCATCCCAATCAGGCAGCTTGTTAACCTGGCCGGCACCGGCGGCTGACAGCACCCTGCGCAGCCTTTCAAGCTCGGCCTGTACATCTTCCGGGTGACCCTCGGCCGTGTAGACCAGGGTCTGGCCGTGCGCATCCCGGCTTACAACCAGCGCCCGAGCAAATCACCGCTGACTCCAGGGCGATCGCGGCCAGGCGCAGCGCCTCGGCCAGGCTTGCGGCGGTGAAAATCAGGGCTGCGCTGTGCAGCGGGCAGCGGCCAGATCTTCAGAGTGACCTCGCACAGCAGGCCCAGTGTGCCGAATGCGCCACCCATAACTTTGCTCATGGCGTAGCCGGCCACATCCTTGACCAGCGGGCGGCCAAAGCGCAGTAAACGCCCGTCCGGCAGTGCTACCTGGCAGGCCAGGAGCTGGTCACGCAGGCCGCCGTATAGCAGCCGCAGCGGGGAATTGGCGGCGCAAGCGATCGCCCCACCGATGGTAGCTGCTGCGGACAAATCGCCGATGGCGATGCGGAAGCCACGACTGGCAAGCTCAGCCTGCATCTCCCGAACCGAGGTACCGCCCAACGCCGAGATATACAGGTCGTCGGTCGATAGTTGGGTAATACCTCGCAGCCCGGCTGTTGAGAGTGTCGTAAAGGATAATTGCTCCGCTAGAGCCGGCTGGCCCTGCCAGTGGCTGCCGCCGCCAGTAATATAGGTGGACCGGCAAGTGGTTTGGAGCGTCCCAAGCCCATCAGCGGCTTCCTGTGGACTGCTGGGTATGAATATCCGAGCAGGGGGCTGCCCGTTGGCTACTACCCGGGGTGGTGGTTGGAAATCGAGTGGAAAGATTTTGCCCGGGTTCAGCAGACCTTGTGGGTCGAAAACCTGCTTGACCTCCAGCATGGCTGCGATCTCTTGCGGCGGCGTACATGGCGGGCAGGTATTCGCGCTTCTCAATCCCAATCCCATGCTCGCCGCCAATCGAGCCGCCCATCTGGGCACACAGTGCCAGGATTTCCCCGCCGGCCCGCTGTACTCGCTGCTCCTCTCCTGGCCGGGCCAGGTCGCACAACAGGGAAGGGTGCAGATTGCCGTCACCGGCGTGACCCAAAATGGCGGTGCGAAAGCCGTGTGCAGCGGCAATTTTGTTGATCGCCGCCAGCCCTTCCCCTAACCGGGAGCGCGGTAAGGTCACGTCCAGAGGATATTCGTTTGGGCTGATTAAGGAAATGGCGCCCCCGGCGTTGCGCCGGCCAAGCCACAGCTGCTCGCGCTCGGCGGCTGTGCTTGCCGCGCGCATCTCGATCGGCTGAAAGCGCTGCAGCACTGCTCGGATTTCGCTAACCTGTGCCTCCAGGCTTTCCGGGTAACCGTCGATATCGAAGATCAGCATAGCGCCGGCGCCGGAGGGCAGCCCGCTCTGTAAATATGCCTCCACGATAGCCAGCATCTCGCCGTCCATCAGCTCGATGGTGGCCGGCAGAATGCGGTTTTCAATCACCGCACTGACGGCGCGCCCGGCCTGTTCGACTGAAGTAAAAATTGCTGTCAGAGTCGTGACGGCCTCCGGCGGGCGGCGCAGCCGGACTGTTGCCTCGGTCACCATCCCAAGTGTGCCTTCAGAGCCGGTCAGCAGCCCGGCCAGGTCATATTCGGGTGGGTCGAGCGTTTCATCACCTACCCGGATTAACTGCCCGCCTGCCAGGACAACCTCCAGACTGTTTATGTAATTGCCCGTGACGCCGTATTTCAGGCAGTGCGGGCCGCCGGCATTCTCTGCGATATTGCCTCCCAGGGTGCACACCGACTGACTGGCCGGGTCGGGCGGGTAGGCCAGCCGCAATGGCGCCAGGCTGCGATGCAGGTCCGCAGTGATCACCCCAGGTTGCACCCTGGCCTGCCGCCCGGTTGTGTTGATTTGCAAGATGCTGTTCATCCGTGAGAAACTCACCACGATGCCACCCTGCTGGGCGACGCTTCCCCCGGTCAGCCCGGTACCCGAACCACGGGCGATCAGTGCTACGCCTTGTTTTGCCGCCCAGGCCGCCAACTTTTGCACCTGTCAAGTGTTGGCCGGGGTAACCACTGCGTCCGGTGTCCCCTGGTCGCCGCCCGCATCCACCTGGTAGGCAATCAAAGAAGCCGGGTCGGTAAACACCTGGCCCGGCCCAAACAGCCCGACTAAAGTTCTGATCTGTTCCTTGTCCAGCATCAATTAATCCTGCATAGAATTGGCTTCCACCGTCTGCGGTCGGCCGTCATCGAATCCCGGGGTGGTTTCCCGCGGGACGGTCGTCCGTGGCCTCAATGTCTCTCCGCTTCCATTTCCAACCCGGGCGTATACAGCTTGCGTTCGATAGCTCGCACCAGCCGGGTGGCAATGAACACCAGCAGGATATAAATGACGGCTGCGATGATATACAGCTCCATGTAGTTGAAATTGCGCCCGCCCAGGATCTTGGCTTTGCCCATCAGATCGGGCACGGCGATCAAGAAGACCACCGCTGTGTACTTGATCATCGAGATGGCTTCGTTGGACCAGGCTGGCAGCGCCAGTTTGATTGCCTGGGGCAGGATGATGTAGCGGATGGCCTGCCATTGGGTCATGCCCAACGCCCGGGCAGCCGTCATTTGCCCGCTGCCAACCGCCTGGATGGCGCCGCGAAAATATTCCGCCTGGTAAGCGCCGCTGTTCAACCCCAGGGTTACGAAGGCTGCTGCCATGCGCGAGAAGGTAATGCCCAGGTCGGGCAGACCGTAATAGACCACAAAAAGCTGCACAACCAGCGGCGTGCCGCGGAAAATCTCAATGTAAGCCACCGCCAGCCAGCGCGGCACACGTCCGCCGTAGACGCGCACCAGCGCGGCCGGCAATCCAACTGCCAGACCGATCGCCAGGGCTACCACAGTTAACTGTAAAGTGACCAGCGTGCCTTGCAGCAGCTCGGGCAGCACCTCTTGCAGAAGAGTCAGCAGCGATTCCATGACAGTCTCACTCGCTCAATTCTTCCTCGTCTTTGCCGTACAGCTCGCTGATCTTCCAGAGGAACTCGCGCGTGCGCTCGAACTTTGGCTGGTAGAACAGCTGCTTGGGAGGGCCCTGCTCGACAATCACGCCGTTTTCCATGAATACGATGCGGTCTGAGACCTCGCGGGCAAAGCCCATCTCATGCGAGACCACCAGCATCGTCATGCCCTCTTCAGCCAGCTTCTGCATCACGGTCAGCACCTCGCCAATCAGCTCGGGATCGAGCGCCGAGGTTGGCTCGTCGAACAGCATGACGTGCAGGATTCATCCCCAGAGCGCGGGCAATTGCCACGCGTTGTTTTTGCCCGCCGGAAAGCTGAGCCGGGTAGTGATCGGCGCGATCCACCAGCCCAACACGTTCCAGCTCCCACATGCCTTTTTCGTGGGCTTCTTTGGCTGACATTTTAAGCACCTTGGCCATACCGATAGTCACATTTTGCAGGGCGGTGAGGTGGTTGAACAGGTTGAAATCCTGGAAGACCATGCCGATCCGCTGGCGGATTTTGTCGATATTGACATGCGGGGCAGTAATCTCTATCTCCTCGAGCCAGATGTGGCCTTGGTCTGGGCGAGTGAGCAGGTTGATGCAGCGCAGCATGGTGCTTTTCCCGGTGCCGCTGGGCCCGATGATGACTACGACTTCTTTTTCCTGCACTTCAAGCGAGATGCCCTTGAGTATTTCATGGGTATGGTAAGCCTTGTGCAGGTCTTCTATTCGGAGCAGTGCCTGATCGCTCATCGGTGGGCCTCACATTTGCAATTTATAGCGGCGCTCTAAATAATCCAGGCCCCGGTTGGTAGTGAAGGTCAGGATAAAGTAAATGAGCGCTGCCACCCCAAAGGCAATAAATGGTTCCAGGGTGCGCGCGCTGACATATTCAGCCCGGCGCAGCATCTCTGGGACGCCAATCACGTAAACCAGCGATAAATCTTTCAGTACGATCGCTGCTTCATTAGACCAGGCCGGGATAGCGATGCGGATGGCCTGTGGCAGGATGATGTAGCGGATGGCTTTCCAACAACTCATCCCCAGCGCCCGGGCGGCAATCATCTGCCCCTGGGGCACCGAGAGGATTGCGCCTCGGAAAATCTCGGACTGGTAGGCTGTGCTGGCAAACCCCAGGGCAAATGCGCCGGAGAGAAAAGGCGACAGGTCGACAACGCGCGAGATGCCAAAATACAAGATGAAGATCACCAGCACGACGGGCAGGGCGCGGATGACCGTGCTGTAGATTGCAGCCAGTGTGGACGCAAGTTTGTTACCATACACCCGCAGCAGCGCCATCCCGATACCGAGTACGAAGCCAAAGCTCAGGGCGATGATCGTCACACCGATGGTGACGCCCAACCCTTGCAGGAGATAGGAAAACAGGAAAGCCAGGTCTTGCATCGACCTAAAGAGAACCTACAGATACGCCCGGGCAGGAAGCTGCCCGGGCGTATAGAGCGTAGGTCCTGAAGCTTATTTGATGCCGTATTGGTCAAGCAGCTTTTGGATGGTGCCGTCGGCTTCCATCTCGGCCAGGATGCGGTCGATCTCGGCCTTCAAAGCAGCCTCGCCATCCATGATGGCGATCGCCTGGCCTGAATCTACCGTGTCGCTGGTCGCCAGGGCTACTTTCAGCCCTTCCTTCTGGGCCAGCTCGGCGGCCGGGTCGGCGTTAATGAACAACACCTGGATGCGGCCATTCTTGACATCCAGGGCGCCCTGGTCTACACGCTCATAGCGGAAGATCTGGTCTTCGGTGGTGCCTAGCGGGACCAGGTTTTCAAGCACCCAGGTCTCCTGTACCGTGCCGGTCTGGACGCCGATGGTCAGGCCGGCGGCATCCTGCGGTTTGGTCATGGTGATTGCAGAATCGCCTGCCACAATGAAAGCGTCCATCTGCCAGTGATAGGGGGTCGAGAAATCGACCTGCTCATCTCTGGAAGGGGTGGCCTGCATCGCGGCGATAACGGCGTCGACTTTGCCTTCCTGCACAGCGGCGATCAGGGTGTCGAAGGCCATGTCCTGGATCTCGACTTCCACGCCAATGCGCTTGCCGATCTCGCGAATCAGGTCAAGGTCAAAGCCAACAAAGTTGCCGGCTTCATCCTTGGATTCGTAGGGGGGATAATCGGCTGAGGTGCCAACGATCATCTTGCCCGCTTCTTTGATGGCTTCTAGCTTATTGGCGGGCTCGCCGCCCCCGCAGGCTGCCAGCAGCATGGTGAGCACCAGTACAATGGCCAGAATAATATAGGATCGTGTCTTCATTGCTTGTCTTCCTCCAAAAATTTAGTGGTTGAGATTACCAAAGTTGCCGGCCGGAAGGCCGGTGTTTGTACTCGTATAGTTTGTGGGTATGCTAAATAGAATCGATAGGGCTGCCTCCTTTTACCTGGTGAAACCGGGGGGTTTACCACTCGATTTCGTCGCCCGGACGGACCACGCCGGACGAGAGGATATCGGCACGTAAACCGCCACGGTGCACCAGACCGGGCAGCACCTCCGGCGGGTCAACCCGGCCAGATAGTCGCAAGGTTCGCACAGACGCACGCCGCGCAGCAACACCGCACCCACCCGGAATTCTTTCTCGACCAGATGATTGAGCGGGACGCCCTGGGTGAGCAGGTTGCGGCGTGTTTGGATAGCTTCCAATCCCAGGTTTTCTTCCTGGTTGAGGGCTTCGAGAGCCTCTGTTTCTATCAGGGTTACCTGCCGCCCGGTGCCGGGCGTGTTGGAGTACAGACCAGTACCTGAGGCATAGCGGTCGCCTTCCAGGCCAGTCCCAGGGATGGCCTGCCCCTGGGGGACTTCCACCATGGGCTGGCCGGTTTCTGAAGTAATATAGATAGCTACCAGTTTACCGATTGGCATGCGATCTCCGTGTGCTCATGTTATTTTAACTCAATTTCGGAGATCAATGGCAACAGGATGCCGCCATGTGTCAAGATACCAACCGAGCCATTTCGGGCCTGTTCTGGCAATTGGGATACTGTCTGCTGCAGGGCGGCCTCCACAGACGGATAATACCCGAATCCCATGCGCTCCACTTCCTGACGCGTTAGCCCGCTAGTGACCAGTGCGATGCGCAGGCGTTGCCGGCGCCGTTTGATCATCAAGGCCGTGGCGGCGCTCTTCGGGTCGGACAGCCTGCCGCTGGAAAGATCGGAGCGCAGCTTGCTCGGCTCAAAGGCAAGGTACTCAGCCAACTTCGGGTAGCCGCCCAGCCCTTCCGGCAGTGGGGTCGCCAGGATCAACGTTCCTCCCTCTGCAGTCATCAGGTCGCCGCTCCACATTCCCTTCAGGCTCTGCCACAGATCATGGTGATGGGGGTAGCTGCTTGCCACTACCACCGGGTAGCGGCGTATTATAGGAAACCCGCAGGCCTGCCGGGCGTATGCCGTTCCCACCCGGTGTGCGGCGATAAAGTCGCCGGCCACGCACTGGTATAGCCGGTCGTCGAGGGTCAGTATGGCGTTGACGATGAAATCCAGCAGGTGCTGCTCGCCGACGAAATACTCCAGGTCCAGCCGCAAGGGGGCTTCGACCTGCCCTAAACGGTTTTCGGAATCGTTTGCCTGGCGGGCATGGAAGGCATTCACCGTGGTCTCACCGCACACCCCCGGCAGGATGATCTTCCCGCCGCCGCTGAAGCCGGCGTCCATGTGCGGCGTGATCATGCCGATCCCGATGCGCAGGTCGGTATCTAGCACTGCCCGGTGCACCCGGGCCGGGATGCCGTTGCCGGTCACACCCAGGTCGACCATGTGATCTTCGTCGCCGCCAGTCTGGATGATCGGGAAGCGCTGCAGCAGGTCGGCACCCAGCTTGTCCAACAGCTCGCTGTTGGTCATCGGCCGGTGGCTGCCGGAGGCGACGATCAGACGGATATCTGGCGCGGCAACACCGGCTGAGAGCAGCGCTTCCAATACAGGCGGGAGCATTTGCTGGAGAGGCGTCCGGCGGGTGTAATCATCGAGCAATATTGCCACGCGCAAGCCAGGCTGGGCAAGCTGCTCCAGCGGCAGGCTGTCCATCGGATCGGATAATGCCCGGCGCACCTCTGCAGTGACATCCACAATGGGAACAACCGGTCGCGGCGCAGCTACTTCGCCCAGCCACGCCTCGGGAACTTCCACGCGCAGGCTGGTATTGCCGTATGGGAGCTCGATAATGGTCATGGTTCGCCCGATTGTATCACGGACAAAGTTCCTGGATTCCCCTTACCAGATCACGTTGATTTCATACCTGGCGATGGTCAAATCGGCTGTAAGGAGTGGTAAATCTTCTAATTGGCATTGTGCAATCAGCAGCCGGTCGAAGGGGTCCTGGTGGATTTCTGGTAATTTGTAAACGTGGATCGCATGACTGATTAATATCGCCAATGGTTGAATCCGTTGATTTGCCATGCGATCAGGAATATATACATCCGGTGTGGATGGTAATGCCAACCGTCTCCTGAAGTACTTAATTGCAATCTCCCAGGCACTGGCTGCACTTAGAAAAAGCTCGTTGCTTCCATCCCCGATGAATTCCCGGGCGGTTGTTGAAAGCATAGGAAAATCCATATTCCACCACAGGAAAGTGTGGGTATCTAGCAGGGCTCTCATAACTCAAACTCGGGCAGAGGGGCATCAAAGTCATCTGCGATCACGACCTTGCCGGCATCAATCCCTGGGATTCGGACGGCAGGCGATTCTGTGATGGGCGAGAGGATCGCCACCGGTTTTCCTGCCTTTGCGATGATAATGCGTTCGCCGCTCTTCACCCGTTCTAACAATTTTGACAAATGTGTTTTTGCTTCGTGGATGTTGACGATTTTGTCCATAGGAACACCTCGAGGGTGATTATAGACTAAGTCGTGGACTAAGTCAACACAAACGTTCCCCTAATTCCCAATTGCCTGACATCCTTGTTGCCTGGGTGCCCAATTGCCCTGTTGCCTTATCCCCACTTTTTCCATTCTTTGCTATAATCAGGCCGCGCGACGTACTGGAGAGGTGCCAGAGTGGTTGAACGGGGCGGTCTCGAAAACCGTTGTGGGACTTGTGCCCACCGTGGGTTCGAATCCCACCCTCTCCGCAAAACTGATCGCTCAGCAGATGCTGGGCGATCTTGCTTTAAGAATGATGCAAAAAATTTCACGGCCCCTTGACTTGGAGTCGACTCCAGGTGATAAACTATCCCTGGAGGTGTAATCATGAAGATTGCAGAGGTAAGCGAACGCTATGCAATTTCGTCGGATACGCTGCGCTACTACGAGCGCATTGGGCTCATTCCGCAAGTAAATCGAAACGGAAGCGGTATCAGAGATTACAACGAAAACGACATGCGGCGAGTTGAATTCATCAAATGTATGCGGCGCGCCGGGCTTCCCATAGAGACTCTTATTGAGTATATCGCTCTGGTTCAACAGGGCGATCAAACCATTGAGGCCAGAAAAGAAATATTAATAGAGCAGCGGGCCATGCTTGCAGCCAGGATGCAAGAAATGCAAGCTACGCTGGATTTATTGGACTACAAAATAAGTGTTTATGAAAAGGCAATTGTGAAAAAGGAAAAAGACATTGCCCAGATTGCGGAATAAGGGAGTGAAGGAGTATTGAAAGTCTATTTCAAGTAATAATCAGCTTAACGAAAAACAGGAGTTTGGAAAATGCAAAAGCGAAAACTTGGAAGCAGCGGTCTGGAGGTTTCTGCTCTCGGGCTGGGCTGCATGCGGATGAGCCATGATGAAAACCCGGTTCCCGATAAGCAGGAGATGATCTCCTTCCTTCACGCCGCAGTCGGCCGCGGCATTACCTTCTTCGATACTGCCGAAGTCTATGGTCCTTTCACCAATGAAGAGCTGGTGGGCGAAGCGCTGGCTCCTTTCCGCGGCCAGGTGGTGATCGCCACCAAGTTTGGGTTTAAGCACGATCCTGGCAAGGGGCCAAGACCCGCGGTTGGACTGGATAGCCGGCCGGAGCAGATCAAGCGTGTCGCCGAAGCCTCGCTCAAGCGGCTACAGGTCGAGGCTATCGATTTGTTCTACCAACACCGCGTCGATCCGAATGTGCCTATTGAAGACGTTGCCGGAGCGGTCAAAGACCTGATCCAGGAAGGCAAGGTGAAGCACTTCGGCCTCTCGGAAGCGGGAGCAGAAACCATCCGTCGCGCCCACGCAGTCCAGCCGGTAGCGGCGGTGCAGAGCGAATACTCGCTTTGGTGGCGAGAGGTGGAAGCGGAAGTGCTGCCTGTCTGCGAGCAGCTCGGGATCGGCTTCGTGCCATTCAGCCCGTTAGGTAGGGGCTATCTCACAGGAAAGATCGACGAAAACACGACCTTCGCAAGTGTTGATATCCGCAGCCGCTTGCCTCGCTTTACACCGGAGGCGCTGAAAGCAAACAGGGTAGTTGTTGATCTGCTGGTCAGGATCGGAGAACAGAAGGGAGCGACACCGGCTCAGATCGCCCTCGCCTGGCTGCTCGCTCAGAAGCCGTGGCTGGTTCCCATCCCGGGCAGTCGGAAACTCGAGCGCCTGGATGAGAACATTGGGTCGTTAAGTGTTGAACTCACGGCCGATGATCTGCGGGAGATCGAGAGTGCCATTTCAATGATCACGGTGCAAGGGGACAGGTATCCCGCAGAACTGAAGCAGATGACCGGTCGCTAAGCGAAAAAGATAAACACCACCAACGAGGAGATCAAGTTCATGCCAAGTCCAGTCTATTTCGGTTCGGCCCGTCAAGCGCGTTTGGAAGCCAACGAAAGCCTGCCCGCCAAGCTCGATATGATTCTCGATCGGCTCCACTTGCGCGATCGAGTGAAGGATGAAACCGTTGCTATCAAAATGCACACTGGTAACAACATTGGTTACTCAACGGTGCATCCGGTCTTCGTGCGCAAGGTGGTCCAGGCGGTGAAAGATGGCGGCGGCAAGCCCTTCGTCACCGATGTCTACTGGGATGTGCGCGGCGCAGAAGAGCGCGGCTATTCGACGGAGACCCTGGGCTGCCCGGTCTTCCCGACTGCCGGACCTGACGAGAAATACTTCTATGCCCACCCGCGACCCTTCAAAAACATCCGCGAATGGAAAATGGCGGGGCTCATTCAAGATGCGACCTTCCTGATCAATTTCGCGCACGTCAAAGGACATCCCAGCTGCGGCTTCGGTGCGGCTTTCAAGAATCTGGCGCTGGGCTGCATGATCGGCGAAACACGCGGCGCCATGCACGACGCCATGCACTTCGATCGTTATTGGTTCGCCGAGCACTGCCCGGACGAAGCTACGCGAAGCGCATCGCTGCCAGCTGCCCGCATGACGCCATCGTCGAAGATCGCGACCGGCCGGGGGAAATGCACCTGCACTTCGAGCAGTGCAACCAATGCGGGCGCTGTTTGCAGGTCGCACCGCCCGGCAGCCTGAAGATCGACCCCGTCAACTTCCACGCTTTCCAGGAAGCCTGCGCTATCTCTGTCGAGCAGGTATTAGCTACATTCGCGCCAGGCAAGACCACCCATCTGAGCCTGGCGACACACATGACGCCAGTGTGCGATTGTTTTGGCTTCACCAGCATGCCGGTCTTGCCGGATGCCGGCGTTTTCGGCTCGGATGACATCGTAGCCATCGACCGGGCTGTCCTGGATGTGACGGGACGCATGCAACTCATCGAAGAGAACCTGCCCACTTCTCTTGAAGTCCACACGCGTCAGGGGCATCCCTTCCGTTGGCTGCACGGGCCTTACAAGGATCCATACCTGGTGACCGAATATGGGGCGCAGCTGGGGCTTGGTTCGTGCGAATATGAGTTGATCGACGTGCTGCCCGTCGAGCAGATCGAGCGCGCCCCAATGGGCTATATTCCGGCGCGCTGAACCGCCTGGCACACCCACCCGCTGGCCAGACTCTGATTGTCACAGACGGCTGTGGCCGGGTGCAGCGTTGGGGCGGGCCAGTCGAAGAAATCCGGCCGGGAGATGTGGTTTAGATTGCACCTGGAGAGAAGCACTGGCACGGCGCTGCGCCAACCACCGCGATGGTCCATATCTCAATTGTGGAATTTACCGGCGAAAATTCCGCCGAATGGATGGAAAAGGTCAGCGATGAACAATACCTGGCTGGATTAGAGATTGAATAACTGGGGAATTTTCTGTGAAGTTGACCCAGGAATATGCCACAAATCTGGAAAAACCATACACCCCGCTTTGTAGTGCATCAGCAAAAAACTCGTTTGCCCAAAAATTATGGGTTGGTGGCAAGCATAAAATTCAGCGACACAGCAGAATCAACAGGAGAAAATAATGCAAAATCCAAACTTGGAACAAGAAGTAATCAATCTCTCTAAAGAGAAATGGCGCTGGATGTCAGAGCGCAAAGTAGATTCCCTGGACGCTCTCTTCCATGAAAAGGCTGTCTTTGTCCACATGGGCGGATCCTGGGGAAAAGAACAGGAAATTGAGATTATCAAGAGTGGCGGAATTCACTACAAGCAAGCGGACATCCATGAAGTGTCGGTGAATATCATCGGCGCAACTGCCATCCTTTTAAACAGAATTACGCTGCTAGCCGTGGTTGGCGGCAATGAGGTCACCAATCCCTTCATGGTTACAGAAGTATATGTGCAGCAAGAGGATAGCTGGATGTTAGCATCGCTCTCGTTCACCCGGCTTGCTTACCCCAGAGCAACATCAATAACCAAAATATTAGCTGCTCGCATTACAAGAACTGGAGCCAGAATATTTGTGAAAGATCAAACAAGGAGATAAGATGCACATTGGATTACAAATTCCGTCTTTCAAATATCCCGGCGGCACGGCTGCCATCCGACCCAAACTGAAAGAAATCGTCACAACAGCAGAAGAAGCAGGTTTTTATAGCCTCTGGGTCATGGATCATTACTATCAAATCAAGGGATTGTTCGGAGAAGCCTATACCGACCCGATGCTGGAAGCCTATACCACGCTCGGATATTTTGCCGGGTTAACTGAAAAAGCCTATCTCGGTGTACTGGTAACGGGCGTTATTTATCGCCATCCCTCCGTGCTGATGAAGATGGTCAACACCCTCGATATTCTCTCCGGTGGTCGTGCTTATTTCGGCATTGGCGCGGCATGGTATGAAGAAGAAGCAAAAGGCTATGGCATTCCCTACCCTTCAACATCCGAGCGCTTCGAGCAACTGGAAGACAATCTGAAACTGGCGAAGGCGCTCTGGGACAGTGATGAGACATCCTTTGAGGGCAAGCATTTTTCTGCCCCGGCAATCACCAATAATCCCCGCCCGCTCTCAAACCCGCATCCGCGCATCATGATCGGCGGTACAGGCCCGAATAAAACCCTGCGCATGGTTGCTCAATATGCGGATGCCTGCAATATTGGGGATTGGGTCGGCACAGAAAATATGCAAAAAGCACTCGACACACTCAAAGAACATTGTGAAGTCTCTGGGGCGTGATTACGACACCATCGAGAAAACATCCCTCTGCACCGTGAATCTTTCCGGAGATGATACGGTAGACAGCATCATCAGTCGTATCAAGGAACTCTCTGAGATGGGCTTCACGCACGCGATATTCAATATGCCGGATGTTTACAAAATTACACCGCTCGAAACCTTTGCAAAAGAAATCATCCCGGCAGTGGCGGAACTCTAACAACAGCGCAGATATGGCGCAGACGATGTTTGGGGCTGATCTGGGCCGGCGGAGTTGAGATGCATGTCAACTTTGTGGATGAAATCGATTGTGGCATAATTGATAAGATCTATGGCTGGATTGACTCGAAGGTCAATTTCGTAAGTTGTATTAGGAGTAACCCATGGAATACGCTCGATTAGGGTCAACAGGCATGAAAGTCTCGCGCATCTGCCTGGGCTGTATGGGGTTTGGGGACGCGGAGCGTTGGGTTCACAAATGGGTGCTCAATGAGGAAAACAGCCGGCCGATCATCCAGAAAGCCCTCGAATTGGGGATCAATTTCTTCGATACGGCCAACGTCTATTCCATTGGGGTGAGTGAAGAGATCCTCGGGCGCGCTTTGAAGGATTTTGCCAAGCGGGACGAGGTCGTCATCGCCACCAAGGTGCATGGCAAAATGCGCGAAGGAGCCAAATGGCTGCGGGCTGTCGCGCAAGGCGATCCTGAGCGAGATCGACAACAGCCTGAAGCGGCTTGGGACGGATTACGTGGACCTGTACCAGATCCACCGCTGGGATTACGAAACCCCCATCGAGGAGACGATGGAAGCGCTGAATGATGTGGTGCGGGCCGGCAAAGCCCGCTACATCGGCGCCTCGGCCATGTTCGCCTGGCAGTTCCAGAAGGCGCTGCACGTTGCCGAGAAGCATGGCTGGACCCGCTTCGTCTCGATGCAGAATCACCTGAACCTGATCTACCGCGAAGAAGAGCGTGAGATGCTGCCGCTCTGCCGCGAGGAGAAGATCGGCGTGATCCCCTACAGCCCGCTCGCTCCGGGCAGATTGACGCGCGACTGGTCAGCGGAAAGCACGCTGCGCTCCGAAACCGATCAGATCGCCAAAAGAAATATGATGCAACTGCCGAAACCGACCGGCAGGTCGTGGAGCGGGTCGCGGAAATGGCGGAGAAGCATGGGCGTCCCGCGCGCTGCATATCGCGCTGGCCTGGCTGCTGCAGAAAGAGCCGGTGACCGCGCCGATCATCGGGGCAACCAAGATATCGCACCTGGAAGAAGCCGTCGGCGCGCTGTCCGTCAAGCTGACCCCGGAAGAGGTCGCATACCTGGAAGAGCCGTACGTGCCGCATCGCATCGTTGGTCATCAGTAACCATCGCACGAAAGGAGCATACCCATGAGCACCTGGACAACCGATGAGCTTAACCAGATCGGAAATGCAGAAGAACTGCAGATTGCGTCGCTTCGCAGCAACGGAACGCTGCGAAAACCGGTGACGATCTGGGTCGTGCGCGTCGGGGACGATCTTTATGTGCGCTCTGTCTACGGCCGCAGCTCCGCCTGGTTCCGCGGCACTCAGGTGCGCCATGAAGGCCATATTTGGGCCGGCGGTGTCGAGAAGCGAGTTGCTATTGCGGACGAAAACGACCCTGGCATTAACGAACAGATTGATGCCGAGTATCTTGCCAAATACCGCCGCTACCCTCAGTACGTCGCCCCTATGGTGACTCCCAGGTACGCGCCGCAACGCTCAAACTGGTGCCGCACTGAACAAGCAAATAGTCAATTCTGAGGAATCATCTGAAGGGAGAGAGCATGGAAACCATTCGATTAGGATCAACGGGAATGAAGGTTTCACGCATTTGCCTGGGCTGCATGAGCTACGGCGGGCCGAACGAGCGCTGGCCCTGGGCGCTGGATGAAGAAACCAGCCGCATACGGTGCTTGGTTATGCATGACCTGACAGGGTTGGAAGTGCTTATACATTGTGGATTCATTCAGTAAAGAAAATGTATCAGGAGATGAAATTATGCCTATGAAAGTCCTGTTCATCGGTGGTACCGGCATCATTAGCTCGGCATGCTCCGAGCTGGCTATCCAGCGCGGCATCGAACTGTATCTGCTCAACCGGGGGCAGAGCAAACGTCCAGCAGTCGAAGGCGCAAAGTTGCTGAATGGCGATATCCGTATGAGCAACTCGGCTCGGGCAGCACTGCAGGATTTAACTTTCGACGTCGTAGTGGATTGGGTAGCGTTTACACCTGAGCAAGTGCGAAGCGATGTGGAGCTGTTCCGTGACCGCACCGGGCAGTACATCTTCATCAGCTCTGCCTCGGCTTACCAGACGCCTCCCAATTTTCTGCCGGTGACTGAAAGCACGCCGCTGCACAACCCGTTCTGGGAGTATTCCCGCCAGAAAGCCGACTGCGAAGCAGCATTAATGGAAGCATATCGCTGGGAAGGTTTCCAGGTCACGGTGGTGCGCCCGTCACATACTTACGACCGCAGCCTGCTGCCTTTCCATGACGGGTTTACCACGGTGGCGCGCATGCGGGCCGGCAAAAAAGTGATCGTGCACGGCGACGGCACCTCACTGTGGACAATGACCCATCATAAAGACTTTGCAGTTGGCTTCCTGGGATTATTGGGGAATCCGCATGCCCTGGGCGAGGCGTTCCACATCACCTCCGATGAGTGGTTGAGCTGGAACCAGATTTACCAGATTGTGGCAGGGGCTGCCGGAGTCGAGCCCCACCTGGTGCACGTCCCCTCGGAGCTAATCGCCGCCTTTGACCCGATCTGGGGGGCTTCCCTGCTGGGCGACAAGACCCACAGCATGATCTTCGACAACAGCAAAATCCGCCGCCTGGTGCCGGAGTTCCGGCCTGCTATACCGTTTTGGCAAGGGGCACGTGAGATAATTGGGTGGTACGATGCCAATCCGGACCGGCAAGTAGTGGACGCCTACTGCGATACCCAGCAAGACCGGATCATCGCGGCGCTGGAGGGGATTGTCCCCAAAGGATGATACCTGCATCCGGAATGTCCAGTGTGATTTTCGTTAATTCAATCAGCGCACGAATTCTTGAACAATTGCTTCCAGCAAATACCGGTAAAGTGTCTCGGGGGATGTGCCGTACGGCGGCAGGTTGTGACTGACCTCCAGGGCGACAAAGCCATGTACGCGCGACCAGATGAGCACAGCGATGGACAATAACTCGATATCCCCATCAGCGCCCATCTTTTTGCGTTCTTCAAGCAGGGCCAGCTTTTCTGGCTCGATTTCCTGGCTTGGAAGTTTTAGCAGCCTGCCCTGATCTCGCAGCGCGTCCAGCACACTGAGCAGGGCGGTCAACGCCCGCGCCGCCACGGGCAAGGTCTGCTCCTCGGGGGCGACGTACCCAGGTATGGGCGTGCCAAAGATCAGGTGGAAGCGCTCCGGATAAGCCAGCGCCCAGGCGCGATAGGCAGCGCCGGAGGCCAGCAGGCGACCAGCCAGGTCGCTCTCCGGCAGCGCCTGCACTGCTGCCAGCTGGGCATCGCCAAAATCGGTGTAGGCATGGATGATCAACGCGGTGACCAGGTCGTCACGCGAAGGGTAATAGTTGTAGATCGCCGGGGCGGTAATGTTGAGCTCGCGCGCGATGGCGCGCAGGCTGAGAGAGGCGGCACCCAACTCGGCAATCTGCTTCCAGGCGATGGAGATGATGGCTTCTGGCAGGTTGCCCAGCGGTGTGATGAGTTTCGGTCGGGGGGACATGAGTGCTCCTTATAATAAACAGCGTAAATATACAACATTATATCTTTTCAGTCAAGAGTTGCTAGCCTTGTGTTTCTTGACTGGTCATTCTGGATAGATAATAATATGCTCTGGGCATGACTATGGCTACAATCAGCGAGGTGTTGGAGTGGAAATCACAATATCAAAAGCCAGGCTGAAGGCCAGGATGCTGGAAATCTTTCGCCAATTGGAAGAAAATGGCGGCGAGTTGATCGTGACCGATCATGGTAAGCCGGTGTTAAAAATCATCCCCCTGAAGGACACGTCAACGGTTGATGAGGTGTTTCAGGAACTCCAGGGCCAGGTTACTTACCTGGAAGACATTAACACGCCCAATCTGGTGGAATGGGGAGATGCCGAATAATAGTCCTGGATACCTCTGATAACATCAGTGCCGGCTATTATCCTAAGACAGTCTGGTAGTCTCAGAGCCAGTCGAAGATTTTATCCAACTCTTCATCCGGAACATCAAACACCGTATTGTGGGGCGGCAGCGGTTCGCGAGTCATCCATTCCGGCAGGCGGTCATGTGCACGGGTGAAGCCGGCCCGGGTATTAAACTCGCGCTCCAGCTGGATTGTTTCGCGCCCCAGCACGCTCAGGATATCGCTGCCCACCTGCCAGCCATAGCGGGCGTTGAGCAGATCGGCAATCACTGGGAAGTTGGTAGAAAAGCCAAATCCGGCAAAGATGCAGGCTCCCAGGGTGTCGTAACCGGCCATGTTGATCTGCGCATTGCGGGAAACGGCGATCTGGACGCTCGGGTCGAGGTGATCCACCCTGGCACGGATGGTCAGGCCGCAGGTGTGATCGCCGCCCTGCGGGGAGGTGGCGTAAGTGACGCCGGTGCCTTTGATTGCGCGGGGCTCGTAAGCCGACAGCGCCTGCCCTTTGGCGACCGGCACACGTTCGATGCCCAGCACCTGGCCCGTTATGGCAGCGCCGCTTCCGAGCACGCGCCCGAGTGGCGTGCCCAGCCCGATCTCGCGCACCAGCTCTAATGCCCGCTCGCCATCGCCCCAGGCCATCAGGCCGGCTTCGGCAGCTACGCCCAAGGCGCAGCCGATTTCAATCGAATCCAACCCCAGGTTGTTGACTTCCCAGTTCAGGCGGGCGATGGTATCCAGGTCGTTGATCCCCAGGTTTGGCCCCATCAGGCCGATGGTTTCGTATTCTAGCGGCGAGACGAGCATCTTGCCATCCGGGCCGCCATATACATTCGAGCTGCGGATGGTGCAGCCGGCCATGCAGGCGTGGGAAATATCGCATTGGCTGTTTGGGTTCGCGGCACGAGCCAGCTGCTGCTCGCGGATCAATTCGCCGGAGACCATCTCGGCATCCTCGAACTGCCCACTGGAAAAGTTGCGCGTGGGCAGGCCGCCAAAGCTGTTGCACATGTTGACCATGGCGGCGGTTCCAAAATCGGTGTAGATTTTAGTTTGCGGGTGGGCCGCCAGGGCCTGGTTGTAAGCCTTCTGTGCTTTACGGAATGCCGGCAGATCGGCTATTGGTGGTTTTTGGCCGCTGCCGCCGTCAATGACAATGGCTTTGAGGCCTTTGCTGGCCATGAGGGCGCCCAGGCCGCCGCGTGCCGCGATCCGGGAAGGCAGCTTGTCTTTATCCAGGTTTTGGATGCCGGCAGTGCGCAGGCGCATCTCGCCGCCCGGGCCGATTAAGGCAATGGCAACTTTCTCGCCATAGCGTTCGATCAAGGATTGGGCTGCCTCGAAAACTCCCAGGCCGGCCAGCTCATCGGCGCGCTCGAAGCGCGCTCCTGCCGCGCTGAGGTGAACCAGCCACAAGCCGGGTTCCACCGGACGATCTTCGATGATCAATGCCTTGATGCCCAGGTGCGTAAGCTGCAGGCCGGTGCGGCCGCCGGCATTGCTTTCCTTTACGCCGCCGGTCAGCGGGCTTTTCCCGCCGATCGAGATCCGGTCGCAGCTGGAGAGCATATGCCCTACCAGCAAGCCGGGTGCAAAGATCAGCTTGTTGTAGGGGCCAAGTGGGTCGCAGGTGGCGGGTACTTCGTCCAATAATATGCGGGCGAGCAAGCCGCGACCGCCCAGGTGAGCCCAAAACTCAGGGACCGGCAGGCGAACCAGGGATTGGGTGCGAGCATTCAAGCGCCATACGCTAAAAAATTCTCGATCCGGCGAAGTCATCGGAGGTTTCCCTTTTCCTGTTTAGGCCTGATTGGAAGGAAATAAAATCGGACTGACTGGCATATCATAGCCTTTCAGTCCGATTTTACCCTATTCAATGCTGATCGTCGGTGCGCTTGGTTGCATTTTGTGGCTCTTGCCAGTTATATCATCTCTGAACTGCGATCCTTGAGCTTGTTGTGGAAAAAATCCCAGGAGACTGCCTGGATGGTACAGCCTGTGCGCCGGTGATTAGCCCTACATGGCTGAATCGGGAAAGGCCTGGTGCAGCCCGACGATGATCCCGACGTTGTCCTTGAAATATGCCTGGAAGCCCACGCCGGGGATAGTGTCTTTGTCCATAATCATCTCGCCGCCATTAGCTTTGACTTTGGCGATGGCAGCATCAATGTCGTCTACTTCGATGGTGTTGATGGTGCCTTTGAACTCGCCGCCTGCTGGCATCAGGCCGCCATTGATACCAGGGGTGCTGGCATCGCCGGTATCGACCAGCCAATAATCGACCGGCCCCTCCCACTTATATACTCCCCAGCCGAATACCTCGCGGTAGAAAGCGGCAGTTTTTTCAAGATCGTCGGTTGCCAGCTCGAAATGAGTGAATCGGTTCATGGTAATCTCTCCTTATTGTGGGGTATCCAGTGTGTTAATGTCCAAATTATACCCAAGAACATATGTTCTGTCAAGATAAATTATACTACATCTGTGAAGCCTCAGCTATCCACACCACTCAGAGAAGTAATCTCCCTTTTTCTTAAACTTGGGTTTACTGCCTTTGGTGGACCCGGTGCGCACATCGCCATGATGCACGATGATGTGGTCATCCGGCGCAAGTGGCTGAGCGACCAGGAATTTCTGGACCTGGTGGGAGCGACGAATTTGATACCCGGGCCGAACTCCACCGAGATGGCTATTCACCTGGGTTACCGCCGCGCCGGCTGGCAAGGCCTGATTGCAGCCGGGGTGTGCTTTATCACCCCGGCGATGATGATTGTGCTCCTTCTGGCCTGGTTATATGTACGCATGGGCCAAACTCCCGAAGCCGGCTGGCTGCTATACGGCATCAAGCCGGTAGTGATAGCCATTATTGCGCAGGCGATCTGGAACCTGGGGCGAAAGGCAATCCGGGGCTGGCAAGCTCTCCTGGCAATGCTGATTATCGTTGGCCTGTATTTCCTGGGTATCAACGAGCTGGTCTTGCTCTTCGGGGGTGGTCTGGTAGTGATGGCGGTGATGAATTTCCAGCGCTTGCGCTCGCGGGCGATAAAAGCCATCCTCCTGCCTGTGGCGGGAATCGGAATTTATCTGCAGAGCGCAGTCCCGTTCAGTCTGCCCCTGCTGTTTTTTACCTTTCTCAAGATTGGCGCTGTGTTGTACGGCAGCGGGTATGTCTTGATGGCATTCCTGCGGTCGGATTTCGTGGTCCAGTATGGCTGGCTCACCGATCAACAATTGATGGATGCCATCGCAGTGGGGCAGATGACCCCTGGGCCTGTGTTTACCACCGCCACCTTCATCGGATATCTCCTGGGAGGCACACCGGGGGCGCTGTTGGCGACCCTCGGCATTTTTCTGCCGTCTTTCTTCTTTGTAGCAATTTCAAATCCGCTCATTCCCCGCCTGCGCGGCTCCAAATGGTTTAGCAGCCTGCTGGATGGGGTCAATATCGCCTCCCTGGGGTTGATGGCAGGCGTGACAATACAGCTGGGGCGCGATACTTTGATCGACCCCTTGACGATCCTGCTGGCGGTGATATCCTTATTCCTGTTAGTTCGTTGGCGGATAAACTCCACCTGGTTGATCGCCGGTGGGGCTGCCGTTGGGCTGATCAGCGCGCTGCTGCGCTAACCCAGAAAATGCATCGGAGAAAACAACATGCCGTCCCAAAAAATTCTTGTTACCTATGCCAGCCGGCTGGGATCGACCGCCGGAGTGGCGCAAGCTCTTGGCCAGGCCCTGACCGGGTGTGGCGCCGAGGTTGATGTGCTGCCAATGGAAGCCGTCCGTGACCTCGCTCCTTATGGGGCGGTGGTGGCCGGCAGCGCAATCCGCGGCGGGGAATGGCTGCCGGAAGCCATGCAGTTCGTCCAGAAGAATCGGGCAGCACTGGGGCAGAAGCCGTTTGCCTCCTTCCTGGTGTGCATGACGCTGGCAATGAAGGCGGATTATCGGCAGCAGGTCTCGGATTGGCTGGGACCGGTACGCCAGCAGGTCCGGCCGGTCAGCGAAGGCCTGTTCGCCGGGGCTTTGGATATCAGTAAAATCCCTTCACTCGGCGACCGCATCAAGTTCCGCATGAGCGTGGCCTTTGGGGTGTGGAAAGAGGGCGACCATCGAGACTGGGCGGCCATCCGCTCCTGGGGGGAAAGCCTGTATCCATTGCTGACCTGAGACCAATTTAGCGTTCTATCTTGACTGCTAATCTTACCCCCAATGCAGGGCCTTCGGTTTCCGACGTCGAACGCATCGCCGCGCTGGCGGATCCTGCCATTCGCAACCTGCAGATCACGCAGTGCTACCACGAGCTGGCGCTCGTGCTGGCCCGGCGCACCGGTGCGGTAGGCGCCAATTGGTGCTCATTTGCTACCTGGGCATCGAAGCAGGCCGGGCAGACCATTCGTAAAGAGGATCTCGGTCGCACTTTAGAGCTCATCCTGGGCTCGGAAGAGCAAAGCGCGCAGACCGCCAAAAGCCTGGCTACCACTGTCCGCCGCCAGGGCGTACGGCGCCGTCTGGATGAAATCGTGGACACGATCTGGCAGGCGAACGATTCGCGCTCGGCCTTCGATCGATCGAGTGAGGCGGTGGCACGCGGCAATCTCAAGGTTTTCTCAGAGATTGGGCGGGAGTTTGCCCGTTTCCATGCCGAGTGCCTGCCGGATGCGCAGTACGACCCAGAGCATATCGCCGCTTTCTGCGAGCAGCTCCGCCCAGGCGAGCCCCCCGATGGCCAACGCTTCCTGCGGCAAGCCTTTGTGCACTATTACCAGGCGCTGTTTGAGACCCGCCTCAAAACACGCGTTGAGCTGCTCTTATTGGGCAACCTGGAGATTGGCTATCACGAGCAGACTCGCTTGCAGCCGGAAATTAACGAGGCGTTGGAGGCGCCTCTGCTCTCTGTGGCAGTTTTTGCGCGAAACTTCCTGCACGCTCTGTATCCTGGACACAAGTGGCTGCTCTTGCGAGCAGCAGGCAAGCTGGCCGGGGTCAATAAGCTGCTGGCTGTTTACCTGGCGGCAGCTCAACGGGAAGCCCAGTTTATTATCACAGAGACAATGATGATGATTGAGATGCCGAACTTTAACCGCATCCGGCTGGGAGACGACCTGGTCGATCGCTTCCCGCCCATCCTGCGGAAGGTGACACTTCCCGACCTGCAGGCACTGCTGGCGCAGATCGACCCCACACCGGATAGTACGATTCACTCAGGCGCGCAGCTGTGGGGTGATTTGCCCGACAGGCTGCATTTCATCGCCGATCTTTTTCGCTGCTACCAGGTTGATGCGCGATTACTGGAACCGCCATTCACCGATGATCAGGTAGTTGAGTTTAAAAGCGGCCGCCTTCCCCCAGGCCGCTTATAGCAAGCCAAGCCCCTGGCAGGCGAGCCCTGCCTAATTTACCCCCTTCATTGGCCGGATCGAACGGAAGCCCACCAACCGTTTAGCATCCTCGTCATACAGGCGCAGCGAAAGCGATTTCAGGCTGCTGCGCAAAGTCAGCGGCTTGACCTGCTGGAACATGGCTTGTTCTTTATGGCATTTTTCCAGGAAATAATTCGGGATGCGCGGGCTGATGTGGTGGATATGGTGGTAGCCGATATTCCCGGTGAACCATTGCAGCACCCTGGGAAGCTTATAAAATGAGCTGCCCTGCAGGGCGGCAGACAGGTAATCCCAGCGGGTGTGCCGCGCCCAGTAAACCCCCTCGAACTGGTGCTGCACATAGAAAAGCCACACCCCCACGGAAGTCCCCAGGAAGAGGATCGGCAATTGGACGAGCACGAAAGCCTTGAAGCCGATTATGGCGCTCAACAGCACAATGATCAGCAGCAAGGCCAGGTTCGTCCACAGCACACTGTTGCGCTCGCGCCTGCCATCCTTGCGGCTGTAAAATCGATGGCCAATCAGAAAGACTCCCAGCGATCCAATAGTGAATATGATCCAGGGGTTGCGGACTAGCCGGTAGCCGAATTTCTTCCACGGGCTCAGGGCTTGATACTCGGCTACAGTCAGAGTCAGGATGTCGCCTACTCCGCGCCGGTCCAAATCGGCTACGGTAGCATGGTGCACGGCATGGTGCTGCCGCCAATTGTAATAAGGTGTGAAGGTCAGGATACCGGTGATAATATCCCACAGTGTCGTTGGCGCGTTTTGACTTGAAAAACGACCCATGCCCGCAATCGTGAAAGATGATGAAGATGCGGATCATAAACCCTGCTGCCGGGATGGCCAATAGAAGAGTCAGCCAATAGGATATTTGCAGGCTGAACACCATCAAGACCCACAAGGCGAAGTAGGGGATAAGGCTGTTGCACATCTGCCAGATGCTGCGTAAATTATCCGAATGCTGATAGGGAGCAATTATTTTTTGCCAGGAGAGCTTTTCCGGCTGCTCTTGGTTGCCAGCGACTGTACTATCCATCCGTAATTCCTCATTTCTTGCCGGAGGCAGTTTGAACTGAGAGGGGTATCAGCCCCGATTACCAGTCTGGTGCGTCGTCAACATCCTGCCGAACAGCAAGTAGAGAATTGTGATGTTCGTCCTGCCCAGGATGTTCCCCTTAGAAATCGCGAAGATGCCGGTGATGTAAGTTAATTTTACCACTTCCGTACTCTCACCTAATCCATGCCTGCCTGTATACCCCAAGCAACTGCGGCGGGCGAAATGCCCATGAAAAACGAGAAAAACCGTGTCATAATTCAGGGAGCGAGGTAACACCATGATCTACAATAAAGTGGCAATGGAACACGATAAGAAAATAGCGCTCGTGGCGCATGATAATAAAAAGCAAGACCTGGTGGATTGGGCTAAGTTCAACCGCGACTTGCTGGCGCACCACGAGCTATACGCCACCGGCACTACCGGTGAAATCCTGGAGCGAGTGCTTGACATGCCGATCAACCGGCTGCATAGCGGTCCGTTGGGCGGAGATCAACAGATTGGCGCCAGGATTGTGGATGGTCAGGTCGACTTCCTGATCTTCTTCTGGGACCCGCTCGAGCCACAGCCGCACGATCCGGATGTCAAGGCTCTGCTACGCATGGCAGTGGTGTGGAACATCCCCATCGCTTGCAACCGAGCTTCGGCGGATTTCATGATCTCGTCCCCGCTCATGGATGGGGAGTACGACCGGCTGGTTCCCGATTACACTGATTACCGCAAGCGCTCGCTACCCGGGGCGGAAGCCCTGCGCGAGCCTATGCGCGAGGACACCGGACAGGAGACTCCTGGCTGGGGGGACCCGGAAGAGCCTGCGCGCTCTGAGGTGGAACAGGAAACTCCCGGCTGGGCGAATCCAAACGAACCTGCCGACTAAACCAGGTTTGACTCCTGCAATAAATGCCTGAAGCCCTGGCCTGCCCCAACTGCAGCGCCCCTCTGGCGCTATCCAACGCGGCAGGGGACCCGCCCGTGGTTACCTGCCGCTACTGCGGTTCGCAGGTGATTGTGCGCGAGCTGTATGTGGAACCGCCTGGAGTACTGGAAGAACGACAGCTGCCTTTAAACAGGAGCTGAACCGCAGACTGCTCCAAGCGTACCACCTGGCAAACTCACCGCCCGGATGGACCCGCACGCTGCCCTGGAGCAGGTAGCACGGCTAGCCCGTAGTGGCGACCGGCAGGCGGCCATCAAGCTGTACCGCGAAAGCCAGGATTCGAGCCGTCAGGAAGCCCAGCGGGTCGTCCAGCTTCTGCAAGACTGGATCCTGGAAATTCAACCGGATTGGGCTGTGGAACGTGTGCGGCGCGAATTGCGCTCAAGGCGGGCGACGGAGGTCGGTAAAGAGCAGCCTAAACGCGGCAATTGGGTGGTGTATGCCATGTTGGTCCTGCTGGCGCTGGCATTGCTCATCCCGCTGCTGTTGGCCCTTTTGTCAGGGTGATTGCTACAGCGCCTTATCCTGCGGCGGCATGACCGCCAGGAAGTCTTCTCCAAAGCGCCGGCTGTAATCGTCCAGTAAGGACTGTAAGCGCTGCGAGTCAGGCGAAGCCAGGATCAGCCCGGCGTGGTGTTTCTTCTGCATACGCCAGGCGACCTCGGGGTCGGCGTAGCCGGACAAGTCCGGGTAATCCTGGCGCGACAGGCAGTTCATCACACCGGCGTAATCTTGGCGCACGGCGGGCAGTTGATATGGCTCTCCCAGCAGGTAAGCAGCTTCGATCTTCACCCACTCTGCCCACAAGTTAATTCCCGTGGCAAACTCTACCATCTCGGCGATGTTGGCGCCGCCTACCCGTGAGGCGCATTCCAGGAAATAGAACTTGCCGTCGGCGTACGAGCGGATGTATTCGACATGCGTGGCACCCCGCAGTACAGCTGGTGAGGATTTTGCCGCTCCGCTCAAGGCTTTCAGTACCTTGCGGTTGAGTGCCACCAGAGATTTATAGGCGGGCGCATCCCGCTCCAGCGTGCGCGTGACGAACACGCCGCCGCCCTGGTAAACGCTCATCGGGGGACGGCCATAGCGGTGCGCCTCGGCGAAGATCAGCTCCCCATCCTGCACCAGCCCGTCGACATGGAACACGTCCCCCGGAACAAAGCGTTCCAACAGGTGAAAGGACTGCTCGTCGCCCAGGCGATCCAGAGCAGGCCAGATTTCATCCGCGTGGTTGATGGTCATGATGCCCATAGCGCTGGCTTCCGAACGTGGCTTAAGCAGCCAGGGAGGCGGAACCCGCTCCATGAAGGCCCGCAGACGGTCGTAGTTGAAGACCGAAGTGAACTCGGGTACCGGGATGCCGGCAGCCTGAGTCAGCATGCGCATGGCCAGCTTGTCGCGGAAATGGCGGGCTTGCGTTTCGCCCATTCCCGGCAAGCGCAGGTGATCGCGCAGCGCCCCGGCCGTCTCGACGTCGAAGTCGTCGAGGGCGATGATCTGGTCGATGGCGTGACTGCGGGCGATGTAGCTGACTGCATACAGGATATCCGGCCGTTTGCGCAGGTCCGGCATGAAGAACATCTCGTCTATGCTTTCGCGCGGCCAGGGTTCAGCGGCTTCGGCTTCGCGGGCAATTACCAGCACCGTGCAGCCAAGCTTTTTTGCGGCCTGCATGAAAGCCGCGCCTTTAAAATGGCTGGCCAGACAAAGAATGGTCAGGGATTTTGTCTCGCTCATGGGTTGCTCCTCAAATCACGCCTTCGGCGGTCTCGGCGATCAGCTGGTCGACCACGGCATGCAGGCTGCCGGTTTGCTTGTAGGTGGCAAGCTGGCGGTCGGCGCTGGTGCCTTCCGTCCAGGATGTGGTGAAAATACTCGATGTCCTGCCGCCTGCCGAATTCGTCCATCACATCATCCAAGAACCACTCGATCATTTCGTGGATCAGCTCGCGGGCCGGCAGCTCTTCTTGCTTGCCGAAGTCGATCAGCTTGCCGTCCAGCCCGTAGCGCACGGCGCGCCACTTGTTCTCCTCGATCAGCACAGCCGGGTAGAGGCGGAAGGTCATGTTGTCGCGGCGCAGCTTCCACAGCTTGGAGACGAGCGCCTGGAGGATGGCGGCGATGCAGACCGCTTCGTCGACCCGCGTGCACACATCGCAAATGCGGAACTCCAGCGTCGGGTAGTTGTGGTTGGGCCGCACGTCCAACCAGATCTTGGTGCCGTCCGGGATGCAGCGGGTCTTGACCAGGGTATCGACATAGCGATTGAAGTCGGCATAGGATTCGAAATATGGCGGGATGCCGGTGCGCGGGAAGTTGCGGAAGATGATGCTGCGGTAGGATTTCAGGCCGGTGTCTTGCCCCATCCAGAAAGGCGAGCTGGTCGACAGGCACAGGACGTGCGGCAGCAAATAGCGCACCACGTTCATCACGTCGATGAGGAACTCGGGGTCCTCGATGCCGATGTGGACGTGGGTGCCGAAGATCAGCAGCTGCTGCGCCAGCATCTGCATGTCCTGCTTGACGCCCATGTAGCGCTCGAATGGCGTGATCTCGGCTGTGATCCACGACGAGAAGGGATGCGTGCCGGCGGCGGCGATCTTCAAGCCGCTCCGGCCGGCCAGCTCCATGATGGCTCCCCGCAGGCGCACCAGCTCGGCGCGCGCTTCCGTAGGCGTGTGGCAGACCTCGGTGCCCACCTCGACCATCGACTGGTGCAGCTCGGCCTTGACCGGCTCCCGCAAGGTCATCTTGCCTGCTTCCAGCATCTCGGTGATGTAGGATTTCAGCTCGCGGGTCTCCGGATCGATGATCTGGTATTCTTCTTCGATGCCGATGTTGAAAGATGGTTGTTTCATAGCTCAATTCCTTCTTTCGATTACAAAGGTTGGCACGATCGAGCCGCCCCCTGCGGTGACGTTGAGCAGGTCCACCGTGGACAGGCGGGTCAGGCAGCCGGAGACGTGATCTCCGTACCAGATGTAGGGATTGGTATCGGTCATCCGATCGTAAATATGAATCTGGCCATCCACCAGGCTGGGATAGGGTTCCTTTGGCAGCGGTACCCGCTTCTGGACGATACTTGGCTCTTCCAATGCGGTTTTGAGGGCAGCATCCCACTGGCTCTGGTCGACTTCCCAGCCCAGCACGATCCCCTTGCCGCCATATTCGTCGTTGGGCTTGAGCACGAACTGGTCTTTGTTCTGACTCAGGAAGGGCAGCAGGTCGATCTCCCGGTTTTCGTACAATGTGCGGCGCTCTCTGACCACGCGGGTCCAGGGGATGTGGCGCTGGATGGCGGCTCGTTCGGCGGGGGTGAACAGGGCGGCATTGGCTTCGTCGCTAAGCACTGCCAGGCTGGCCTTTTTATGGAGCAGCTTGCAGCGGAAGGGATTGACCATGCACACGTTGCCATCCTGCACCGCCCGGATCACCGGGTGGTTCAACCCTTCTCGCTCCACCAGTTCGCTGATCAGGACGCGCTTGTAGATCAGCTGGATTGGCGTGATGCCATCTACCAGCAGCCGGCCGTGGCGGTACTCGATCTGGCGCGGGTCGGCGATGATGCATTCGAAGTCCTAGCGAGGCAAAGTAGTCGGCAAACAGCATGAACTCGCTGTAGGTGGGCACTTCGCGCCAGTCCAGGATGGCGATGCGCGGCCGGTCGCGCCCGCCCCACTGGCGATAGGCGTCGAGCAGGGCATGCAGCACGTGATGGCGGCCGGGCAGCGGGCGCACCTCGTAGCGCTTCTCGAAAGCGCCCATCACCGGCAGGCCCAGAAATACCTCGGACAGGGCGTCGTTATAGGCGGCGGCCGCCGGCGTCTCGGCGTTGTACTCGGTGAAGTACAATCCCATCTCGCCGCTGTTGCCGGCGGGACTGAAGAATGTGTCCATGCGCGCCGTGGGGCTGGGGGCGCGAAAGCCCGGATCGGCCTGGATCAGCTGCTCTTCCCAATCGTTCAGCCCGAACTGGCGGCGAAAATCCGGGTTGATCAGCGCCGTCCGGTAGGCCGTGGCAAAGGCCGGCATGATGCCGCCGAATGGAGCGTCGCAGCAGGTCGATATTGGCGTAGTGGTCAAGAAGCGCGGGCGCAGCACGGTGCGTCAGCGGGCGCTCGCCGAAAAACAGCTGGCGGTGGTGCAGCTGCCGGGTGAGCTGCGCCTGGCTGATCAGCGCCCAGCTCGTCGTCCAGCAGGGAGTGGTAGAGATCGATGGCCGCGCCGAGCTCTTTCATGACCGGTACCCAGTTGGCCGGAGGTGGCCTGCGGGCGTGGATTCTTGGCCAGCCGGATGCACAGGTCGGCCATGTGCTCCACGCACCAGCGGTGATAATCGTAACCGGTGGAGTTGACGTCCATGTCCGGGGCGGGGTTCATGAAGTCGATGGCGTAGGGAACGCCGTCCCGGATGGCCCACTCGATGGTGTTCATGTCGTAGCCCAGGGCGCGCACCAGGGTCAGCGAGTCGGCCACGATGCGCTCCATCAGCTCGGGCGAGAAGTCGGCCGGCAGGTAGCGGCGGTTGTCCGGGTCGTACTTGGCACCAGCATTCCTCCTGGCCCAGGCACATGCAGCGGACGTACTGGTCGCCATCCCACTCGATGAACTCCTGCACGATCATGGTCAGCAGGCCGCTCTCGTCGTAGGCTCGCCACAGCTCTTCCAGGGAGTGCACCTTGCAGACGTTCTTCCAGCCGCCGCCGTGGGCGTCCTTCAGGATGACGGGAAGCCGCCGACGTAGTCGACGATGCCCTGCCAGTCGAGCGGATAGACCAGGTTGCGCAGGCTCTCGGTGTGCACGATGCCCGGGCACATATTCCTTGTTGGGCAGCGCCACCGTCTTCGGGCTGGCGACGCCCAGCCGGGTGGCCAGGCTGGCTTCGAAGAACTTGTCGTCGGCGGTCCACATGAAGGGGTTGTTGATCACGTATGAGCCCTGCAGCACGGCGTTCTTGAGGTAGGAGCGGTAGTAAGGCACCTCGTGCGAGATGCGGTCGACCAGGACGGCATACGGGCAGGGCTCGTTCATGCGCGTGCCGCCCAGTTTGGCGTACTCGGCAATCACGCCTGCGTCGCGGCGGTTGACTTCCTCGATGAAAGCCGGCGGCCAGGACCATTCACGACCCACGATGACTCCAATTTTGAGCATATCTCCTCCCGGGGTACTGAAATTCTATGCGGCGGCGATCAGTCGTGCCCGCCGAGGTACAGGCGGATCATTTTGCGCCAGTATGGCCAGTCGTGCGACCAGCCGTCCCACACGCGCAGGGCATGCCAGATGTTCTTGTTCCATAGCGCGCTGGAAAACCAGCGGTTATTGGCAATGTTGGGGTCATCGTGCCCGATGGCCATGATGATATCCAGGCTGCGCAGCAGATGCAGCCGGCTTTCTTCATATTCATTGGGCAAGTACAGGCAGGGAGAATTATAGTAAGTATTGTCGTCTCGATAGCTGCCCAGCCAGCGTTCAATGTTATACATACCGCTCATGGCAATCACCCGGTTAACCAGGTCCGGATGGCGCAAGGCGAAGTTCATGGCGTGGTACGCGCCGAAGCTGGCGCCGGTGACGATCATGTAAGGGGTTTGGTTTTTCTTATAGACCAGCGGCAGGACCTCTTCCAGCAGGTAATTTTCATACTGCACGTGCCGCCAGGCCCGGTCGGCTGGATGCTTGTGCCAGGCGTACCAGCTTTCCGCATCCATGCTGTCCACGCAGTACATCTGCAGCCAGCCGTTTTCCAGCTGGTCGCTCAGCTCGGCAATCATGCCGCGGTCTTCCCATTCGTAAAACTTGCCCATAGAGGTGGGGAAAACCAGCATGCGCGCACCGGCGTGACCAAAAACCAGCAGCTCCATGTCTCGCCCGAGTGAGGGGCTATACCAGCGATGATGCTCTCGATTCATGATTTATACATCCAGGATTGAGTTAAATCCGCCGTAGCCGTCTTCCTGGCGGTTGGGATTTTCTGGGTCTTCCATCCATCGGCCATCGATCAAGAACTTATAACGGTAATGACCGGCTGGTAAGCGTGGCAGGATGATCTGCCACAGACCTGGCGCAAGAGCGCGCAGGGGAAAAACATGCGGGTTCCAGTGGTTGAAATTGCCGATTAGTGCAACGGAAGCTGCCTGGTGCGTAGGATCGTAATAGTAGAAGGTGATCTGCTCCGGCTGTACATGGGGAAAGACCGGCAGCCCATGCAGGGCGCTGCCTGCTCCCAGTCGTAGAGCAGTGGCGACGGCACGGATGCCGTTAATCGCCCCGGCGCCGCGTTGTTCTAGTGGCACGTCTTCCAGCGGTGTAGCTGTGCTCATCAGGATATCCTTGACCTGCCCGGGGGTGAGCGCCGGGTTGGCCTCCAGCATCTGGGCGACAATCGAGCTGACGATCGGCGCCGCCATGGAAGTGCCGTCGACATGCTGGTAATGCGGGTGGATATATTTCTGATCGATCATCCGCTGGCGGAGATTGCGCCGCGAGCTGGTCATGGCATCCGGGGGCTCCACAGCCGCCCGCGCCCAATCTGCCTCTGAGCTGATCAACTGGTCCCACTGGCGCAAGGCCTGCTCTTTCTGCCACAACCGCATGCCTTCTTTATGAATATCGGTGCCCGGCAGCATGGGGGCGGCCAGCCAGATAGCCGGGGCGATTACTTCCGGCTTGGGGTGCTTCTGGTAAGCCTTGCCATAATTGGAGTGGTACATGCGCCACAAGCTAGGATCTGACGAATTGCGATCGTCCAACCCGCCGACCGTAATGGCAGACGGGGCAGTAGCCGGGGGCAGCAGGCGCTCTATACCGCTGTTGCCGGCCGCTGTGATCACCACCATGCCGCGGGCAACGGCCAGCTCAACTTTCTGATCCAGGTCGCACAGCTGCCAGCCACGCGGGGTGTAATCGCCGCCTAACGAGATATTAACCACGCGGATGTTGAAACGCTCCTGATTGGCAATCACCCAGGAAAGGGCGCGCTGGATATCGATCTCCAGGATGCCGCGCTTACGTGGGTTTCCGGCCTTGACCAGCACCAGGTTCGCCCGGCTGGCGATCCCGCGGTAGAGATAGTTGGACTTGTAACCATTGCCGGCTGCCACGCAGGAGGTCATCATGCCGTGCCAGCTCACCGCTTCGGGCTGGCTGAAATCGGCCTGCTCCAGAGGTTCGTCGTCGGTCATATCCACATAGCACAGGATGCGGTTGTGCGGTCGTACCAGGTCGGGGTGGGGATAGAACCCGGAGTCGATGAAGGCCATGCTGACGCCCTGACCGGTAAACTGCGGGTTGGACGGCACGCGATGAGGGGTAGGCAACAGGCGCCCTTCCTGGGGTGTGTAGACCGGGTAGGGAAGGAGCAGCTCTTCATGAAGGGAAGTTGGACTGCGCGCCTGGAGGACTTCCAGATTGGCGGCGTGGACACATTCCGGGCAGGCGCCATCGCTGGCCGCCCAGTGCGGGTGAGTTTCTTTGATTTTGCGCGCTACAGAGGGGTCAATCCGCGTGAAGAGCGGGCGGATTTCCGGGGTAATGGCTAGGCCGCACAGCGAGCAGACCGAAGCGGCCGGCACATTAAGGCTACCTAGGATGCGAGGGGCGCGCACTGAGTTATCCTGACCTCCAATGGGGGGGGCATTATTAATTGAGCAATTTTAACACACGGAACGTCCTTAGTGGCATGCCTCATTCCAGGTGTTTTTCTATTGCTTCCAGGCGCTCCTGCAGGCCAGTGGTTGATTCCTGGTGGGAACTCGCCTGTTGTTCCAATATGAGTTTGATTTCTTCCAGGCGTGCCCATAGCTCATCCTGGTCTTTATTTTCCGATTGTTCGTCTTTTTGGAATGGCAGGCGTTTCTTAGGGCTGAAGAACCACTGGGCCAGGAAGCTGGTAAAAACGCCAAACAGGCTGACTCCAACCAGCATTAATCCAACGCCGACAATGCGCCCTGGATTCGTCACCGGGTATTTATCGCCATAACCAACCGTGGCAACCGTAACCAGCGACCACCAGATTGCATCCGAGGCCGTATGGATATTTGCATCTGTGGACTGCGTTTCTGTCTTGATGATGAGCAGGCTGGAGATTTCCACAACGATGATAGCCATCAGGATGACCGCCAGGAGTGTACTGCGGGCGCGCTGCTCTACAACCACGCGCCGCATCAGTCCATAGTCATCCCTGCGCAGCTTTCTGGTCATCAGCACATACCACAGCAGACGCACCAGACAGAAGAACGGCACAGGCAGGCTGCCCAGGATGGTCATCCAGCCATGAAATTGGCCCAGATAGCGCTTCCGATGGGGCGCTTTATATACTCGGTAAAAGGCATCTATCAGCAGGAAAAACCCAATCCCTCCACCTACAATTTTTAATACGCCATACTGCTCGGGATCGGCCACCAGAATCCAAAGGATTGAGTTGATCAGCTGCAACACCAGCAGGGCTACAATGAACAACTCGTAGTTGGCATGAAAGACGATCTCAGTGCCTTCTTCAGGCGAAGTGGGTTCGATAGATGTGGGCTTATCGATTTTACTTTCCATGCTGGCCTTCCTCGCCGGGTGAAATGTGATCGACTACCTGAGTGCAAGATAAATGTGAGCCAGATTATAACGTCAACCCCGGTGAAGGGCAAACTGCCATAAGCTATTAATAATGCCCTGAAAGAATATGGACTATAATTACCTGAAATTGTATATTTACAATCACCCTTGGATAAAAGTTAATGACTCAACCGTTGCCAATCGGCACGCTTACTTTTTTGTTTACCGATCTTGAGAGCAGCACCCGGCTATGGGAGCAGCACCCTGAGGCGATGAAGGTTGCCTTGAAGCGGCACGATGCACAGCTGCGGCAGGCGATTGAGAGCCATGCCGGGATGGTCGTCAAAACCACAGGTGACGGCTGCATGGCAGTATTTTTGACAGCCCAGCAGGCATTGCGGGCAGCGCTAGCCGCCCAGCAAGTCATCGAAACCGACCCCTGGTTGGAGATCGCGCCGCAAACGCTGCGCGTGCGCATGGCGCTGCATACCGGAGAAGCGCAAACCCGGGAGGGGGATTACTTCGGGCCTGCGGTCAACCGGGCTGCCCGGCTGATGGCAAGCGGTCACGGAGGGCAGGTGCTGCTCTCTGAGGTCACTGCCGGGCTGAGCAGGGAGCAGCTGCCTGCCGATGTGACTCTGCGGGACCTGGGGGAGCACCACCTGAAAGACCTCTCCAGCCCGGAGCATATCTTTCAACTTCAGATTCCCGATCTGCCGGCCGAGTTCCCCGCGCTGAAAACATTAGACGCCTTTCCTAATAACCTGCCGGCGCAGCTGACCAGCTTCGTCGGGCGCCAGCGCGAGCTGGCCGATATGATTGAAAAGCTGGCTTCTACCCGCTTGCTAACCCTGATCGGCCCAGGTGGAACAGGCAAGACACGCCTGTCGGTGCAGCTGGGGAGCGAGGTGTTAAGTAAATATCCTGATGGGGTTTGGCTGGTGGAGCTGGCGCCAGTAAGCGACCCGAATTTGGTGTTGCAATCTGTGGCGGTGGTGCTGAATCTGCGCGAGCGCCCAGGGATCACGCTGCCAGAGCTGGTGATCAGCTTCCTGCAGGCCAAGCGATCGCTGCTGATCCTGGATAACTGCGAGCACCTTATAGAAGCCTGCGCACGGCTGGCGGACAATTTGTTGCGCAACTGCCCACATCTCAAGATCATAGCCAGCAGCCGGGAAGCTCTGGGGACGGCCGGCGAGTCAGCTTTCCCATTGCCTTCGCTGCGCCTGCCAACTCTGCCGGGGGAGAGCCGGTACCTCCCAGCGAGCTCCGCCCCGGTGCAGGCAGCCGACCTGGAGAGCATCCGCCAATCGGAAGCGGTGCAGCTGTTTGTTGAGCGCGCCTCCTCCGTCCAGCCGCACTTTGCCCTCACCGCACAAAATGCCGCTGCGGTGGCGCAGGTCTGCCGCCGGCTGGACGGCATCCCGCTGGCCATCGAGCTGGCGGCGGTGCGGGTGCGCTTGCTGGCCCCCGAACAGATTGCCGCCCGCCTGGACGATCGCTTCCGGCTGCTCACCGGCGGCAGCCGGGCAGCGATGCCCCGCCAGCAGACGCTGCAGGCGCTGATCGATTGGAGCTACGACCTGTTATCGCGGGAGGAGCAAGGGCTTTTTCGCCGGCTGGCGGTCTTAGCTGGGAGTTGGACCCTGGAAGCGGCGGAAGCCATCTGCCCGGATATGGATTTGCTGGAGCTCCTGGCGGCATTGGTCAATAAATCCCTGGTGGCAACCGAGGATGTCCAGGATAGATCGATGCGTTACCGCCTGTTGGAGACCATGCGCCAGTACGGCCAGGAACGCTTATTGGAGGCAGGTGAGACCTCGGAGGCTCGCGACCGTCACCTGAGCTATTACTTGGACTTTGTTGAAGCCGGGGAACGTGATTATTTTGGCCCGCGGGAGATCCAGCACTTCAATTCCCTTGATCTGGAACAGGATAATTTCCGGGCTGCGCTGCAATGGGGTCTGGAGTCCGATCCAGAATCCGCTTTGCGCCTGGCCGGCGCCCTGGCTAACTTCTGGCTTCGCCGCGGGTATACCACGGAAGCCCAACAATGGCTTCAGCCTTCACTGGAGCGTCTTGCTTCTTTACCGGATGCCGGCGCTGTAGTGGAACAGCGGCGAAAACAAGCCCGGGCGAAAGGTTTACTTGGTATTGGCACTATGTATATCAGCCAGGGCCTGGTAATTCAGGCCCTGGAAGCGTTTGCAGAGAGCGAGCAGATTTTCCGCGAATTGGGTGATAAACCATGGTTGGGTTATACGGTTGGGATGCAGGTTTTACCTGCCAATTTATCCGGGGATTATGACCTGGGGAAGCGCAAATTTACAGAAGCCATGGAGCTGGCAGATGGAAATAACCAGATTATATCGATGGTTTCTGGTGTTATGGGGAATTACGAACTATTCGTCCGCCAGGATCTGGATGCGGCGCGTGCCGCTACGCTGATTAGCGTTCGTCATGCCCAGGCAACAGGCTACCAGTGGGCTATCCAGATGGCCAATACAGCCTTGGGACGCACCTTGGCCTTCGAAAATGAGTCGGAAGAAGCCCGCCGCTATTTCATGGCTGCCCAGGCTGGTTTCCAGATGATGGGTGACCGTTTCTTTGCGAATGTAGCGCGCAGCGAGCAGGCTCACCTGGAGCGCAGGTGTGGTGATCTGATTACAGCCCTGATGCTCTACCGGCAGTGCCTGCCCATCTGGCGGGAGATTGGACAGAAACAAGCCGTTGTCCATGAGATCGAGTGCATCGCTTTTATTGCCCGAGCTCATGGGCAATGCGAGAAGGCTGCCCGGCTTCTGGGGGCGGCACAGGCGCAGCGCGAGGCGATCAACTCTTCAATGAACCCTTACGAGCAGGTGGAATATGCTGCTGAAGTAAAATCCTTACATAGTGCTCTCCCGGCCGACATCCTGGAAGCTGCCTGGGCTGCCGGCCGCCTGATGGATGTCGACCAGGCGATTGCCCTGGCTATGTCTGACTAGAATGGCTTGAATATCATCAGCCAGGCGATAACGAGCAGACCTCCAAAACCGATCAGGGCTAATTCCATCGGGCGGCCGGATTTGAGGGCAGCTTCAATTTGCTCCGGGCTGGCGGGTTCCTGGGGCGGCTGGATTTTTCCACCTTGCATGTACTTCGTTCCACTCACCTGGCGCAGGCGTGTGAAGTAACGCGAGCCCAGGAAAACCATCACTACGATGATCACGACCAGCAGGATGACTGACAGCCAGATCCAGCCGGACCCCCACCAATGGCCGATAAATCCGTTGACAATGCCGGAAATGAGCAATAAGAGCAGGCCGCCATACATCAGGCTGTAAGAAGCGCCAGAGAAGTCCAGCAGGGTCTGTAATCGTTCGATGCGCTGTTCCTTACGCAGGCTCAAGGCCACGCCGGCTGAGATGCCGTGCGCCATGAGAAACAAAAACAGGCCGGCCATGTGCAGAAAAGTCATCCATTGATACATCTCTAACCTCCCAATTTACTATAAATATAATCTAAATTATAGCATTTGAGAGACTAAATTGGGGTCTAGTTGTTTGCCTGCCAATGACAGATATTCTGATTATGCTGTCGTTATAAATCGGCTGGCTTCAGGAAGAGGCAGTAAAATAAAAATATCACTTCACGCATTTAGGAGTTGCCGATGAACCTCATTCTTCCTGCTCGCCATCCTTTCTCGCTGCCTAGCGTAACCCGCTCACATGGCTGGGTGCAGCTGGCGCCCTACACCATCGACGATAGCAGCGGTGGCTTCGACTATGTCGACCGGCTACCTGCTGGTAAAGTAGTCCGTTACCAGGTGCGGGAGGCGCCGGATGGGGTGCAGGTGACGGTTGATCCAGACTTGAACCCGGGCGAAGAGCAGCAGGCGCGTGCAAGGCTGGCCTGGATGCTGGGACTGGAGCAGGATTTCTCGGAATTCTATGCTCTGGCTCAGGCGGAGCCCAAGCTGCAGAAGGCTGCCGCTCACTCCCAAGGACGCATCCTGCGCTCGCCGACTCTCTTTGAAGACGTCCTCAAGACCATCCTGACCACCAACACCCTGTGGGCGGCGACCATCCGTATGGACCGCAACCTGGTTACGCAGTTTGGCGAGCCCTGGCCGGCCGACCCCTCCCTGCAGGCTTTCCCGACGCCCGAACGGCTGGCGCAGACCGATGAGGCTACCCTGCGACAGCAAACCCGCCTGGGCTACCGGGCACCCTATGTGCTGGACCTTGCCCAGGCGGTTGCTTCCGGCAACCTGGACCTGGAGGCGCTCAAGGACCCCGGGATATCCACCGCCGACCTGCGTAAGGCCTTGCTGGCTATCAAGGGCATCGGTCCCTACGCGGCCGCTAACCTGCTGATGCTGCTGGGTCATTACGATGACCTGCCGGTTGACTCCTGGGCGCTGAAGGTGGTCTCGTACGAATGGTACGACGGGCAGCCCATCGGGCGCAAAGAAGTGGAAGCCGCCTTCGAGAAATGGAGCAATTACAAGGGCCTGGCCTATTGGATGTGGGACTGGTCGTACTACCAGATCCTGTGATTGGCAGCCGTCCGAACCTGCCAGGAATGCCGTTAGTAAGGGAGCTGTCGATGGATGGGATAGCAATCCGCTTAATTGAATTGACTCGCCAATTCGGATCTCGTGGTAAAGCACTACGGGGCTTCGACGTACTGGCGGTGGACCACTTGACTCTTGAAGTACCGGCGGGGATCGTCTTTGGCTTCCTGGGGCCGAATGGAGCGGGCAAGACCACCACCATCCGCCTGCTGCTTGGCTTGCTTGAGCCGACCGGCGGGCGTTGCCAGGTATTGGGGTTAGATTCCGCCACCCAGGGCGCTGCTGTGCGGGAGCGTTGTGGGGCGCTGCTGGAATATAGCGGGCTTTACGAGCAGCTCAGTGCAGAAGAAAACCTGGAATTTTACGGGCGCGCCTATCGCATGCCTGTCCCCGATCGCAAGGCTCGCATCCGGGAGATGCTGAGCAGCATCGGGATGTGGGAGCGGCGTAATGAGATGGTGGGCAGATGGAGCCGCGGGGAAAAGCAGAAACTGGCCATCGCCCGTGCACTGTTGCATCGCCCGCCGCTGGTGCTGCTGGACGAGCCGACGGCCGGCCTGGATGTGATGGCGGCTATGGAAGTGCGCGAATCGTTGGCTTCGCTGGCTGCCCAGCAGGGTGTGACGGTTTTCCTGACAACTCACAACATGGCGGAGGCCGAGAAACTGTGCAACCTGGTAGCAGTCATCCGGCACGGCAGCCTGGTAGCCCTGGGACATCCGGATGCACTGCGCATGCGGGCAGGCGGCTCTCGCCTGGAAATCATCGGGCGCAACTTCACTGCCGCTGCCCTGGAAAGCCTGCGCGCCCAGCCTGCGGTGGTTGCGGTTGAAGCCGGCAACGGGCGATTGTTAATTGATATACGACAGGATGGGGAAGCGGCTCCGCTGGTCAGCCTGCTGGTGGAGGCAGGCGCTCAGGTGGAGGAAGTCCGGCGCGGCAAGGCCACTCTAGAGGAAGCCTTTGTGGATCTGGTAGAGGAGGAGAAATGAGCACGTTTGCCTGGGATGATATCCGGACGGTGCTGTGGAAGGAATCGAAGAGTCTTTTCAAATTTCGGGAGAATCGCAGCCGATATTTCACACTCTTCCTTGCTCCCATGCTACTTGGCCTGGTCTTTCCCTGGACCTGGGGACCGGATTGGGTGACTGATTTCCCTACCATGCTGCTGGCCTTCTTCACCCCGGTGCTGATCATCGGGATAACGATTACCAATTCTTTTGCGGGGGAGCGCGAGCGCCATACTCTGGAGACGTTGTTATCCAGCCGGCTGCCGGACCCGGCGATCTTACTGGGTAAATACTTGTTCTCGGTAGTGGTCGGCTGGAGTATCACTCTGGTCTTCTTATTACTCAGCCTGGTGATGGCCAACATCGCGCATGGTCACGGGCAGATTTTACTCTACACGCCTACGGTTGCCCTGGCCGACCTGGCCTTGAGCTTCCTGGCTGCTACCCTGACCGCCGGGGTGGGTATCCATATCTCGCTGCGCGCTGCCACTGCGCAGCAGGCTGCCCAGATTCTGATGGCTTTCCTGATGATCCCGATCGTGGCGCTGCAGGTAGGGGTGATCTTGTTTCGGGACCAGTTGAATGCACTTCTGCCTCGCCTCAACGGAGAATTGATCCTGACGATTATTCTGGCGGTGATGTTAATTCTGGATGTAGTGGCCTTCTGGCTGGCAGCCAGGCGCTTTCAACGAGCGAAATTGCTGTTCTAGATAATTTTTAGATGTCCGAACCTCGCTTGCAAATTTATCTATCCTGAGATAACATGGGCTGGAATTCGACCTTTATGAAAGGTGAAGCCCATGTTTGATTCACTGCCGCAAGATGCCATCGAATTTTCCAGCTGGCCCTGGAAGAAAATTTCCCCGTATTTCCGGGAGCTGTCCGAACGCCGGATTGACCCAACCACGGTAGCAGCCTGGATTCAGGATTGGGACCGTTTAGCTGAGCTGCTCTCGGAGGCTTACCAGCGGCTGTGGGTTGCAACGACGGTGGACACCTACGACGAGGTGGCTGCCAGGCGCTACCAGCAGCACCTGGCCGAGGTCTACCCGGAATCGCAAGCAGCTTCCCAGATATTGAAGGAGAAACTGTTGGCCAGCGGCCTGGAGCCGACCGGCTTCGAAGTCCCGCTGCGCAATATGCACCAGCAGGCTGAGATCTACCGGGAAGAAAACCTGCCGCTGCTGAGCCAGGAGCTCGAGCTGAAGACCGAATACGATAAGCTCATCGGAGCGCAGGGTGTTGTCTGGCAAGGACAGGAAGTTACCCTGATGCAGCTGCAGGCCGTCTTAATGGATCCCGACCGCAAGAAACGGGAAGAGGCCTGGCGCCTGTTTTCCGCCGCGCTGGCTGGAAGATCGCCAGGGAATCAACGATTTGTGGGGTAGATTGCTTTCCGTGCGCTGCAAACTGGCCGAAAATGCCGGAGAGCCGGATTACCGCGCTTACCGCTGGAAGCAGATGCTGCGTTTTGATTACACCCCGGAAGACTGCTTCCAATTCCACCAGGCAATTGAGCAAGTGATTGTGCCGGTTATCGGGCGAATAAATGAAAAACGCCGCCGGCGTCTTGGTCTTGACAAGCTGCGGCCCTGGGACCTGGATGTGGATGCCAGCGGTTTACCGCCGCTTAAGCCATTCGAGAAGGTCGAGAACCTGGAGAGTGGTGTGGCTGCCATATTCGCCCGGGTCGACCCGCAGTTGGCGGACTATTTTGAAATCATGCGCCGCGAGAAACTGCTTGACCTGGAAAACCGCAAGGGCAAGGGTCCGGGTGGCTATTGTACCGAATACTCTGCCGTTCGCCGGCCGTTCATCTTTATGAATGCGGTTGGCATCCATGACGACGTCCTGACCCTCTTGCACGAAGGCGGCCACGCATTCCATTCATTTGAGTCGGCCGGGCTGCCCTACTTTTTGCAACGCGAGGTAGGCAACGAGTTTGCCGAGGTGGCATCCATGGGGATGGAGTTTCTGGCTTCGCCGTACCTGGCTCTTGAACAGGGCGGTTTCTACAACCGTCAGGATACTGCCCGGTCGCGCATCGAGCACCTGGAGGCTGGCCTGCGCTTCTTCCCATACATGGCCGTGGTGGATGCCTTCCAGCACTGGGTCTATACGGTTCCAAAGGCGGCCTCCAACTCGGATCACTGCGACGAGAAGTGGATTGAGCTATGGAGGCGCTTCATGCCAGGGGTGGATTGGAGCGGCCTGGAAGATGAGCTGGCTACCGGCTGGCACCGCAAGGCGCATATCCACCAGGATCCGTTTTATTACATCGAATACGGCCTGGCACTGTTGGGCGCTATGCAGATCTGGCGCAACTCCCTAACCGATCAGGCTGGGGCAGTGGCGTCTTACCGCCGGGCGCTGGCCCTGGGTGGCAGTGTGCCCCTGCCGCAGTTGTTTGGTGCTGCCGGGGCCAGGTTTGCCTTTGATTCTGCGACCTTACACCAGACAGTTGAACTATCGGAAGCCACTATCCAATCCCTGGAACCACAGGCGCTGGGAGGCTAAGCAGCGTGTTCCACGATATACCTGCGGCAATAGTAGAGCGTATGGCATTCCTGGAAGCGATCGATGCCCAGGATCGCCTGGATGGCACACCAAAGGTTGCGCGCCTGCGGCAGATTCCACCGGAGACAGGCCGTTTCCTGTCGCTTTTAGCGGCCAGCGCGCCGCCCGGGCGCGTGGTGGAGATCGGCACCAGCGGCGGCTATTCCGGCTTGTGGCTTTCGCTGGCCTGCCGCCAGAGGGGCGACCGCCTGACAACCTTCGATAGCGATGTGGAGAAATCCAGGCGCGCCCAGGAGACCTTTGCCGCAGCCGGGGTGCTGGAGCATGTTCAGGTTGTGTTGGGCGATGCCCGCCAACATCTGCCCGGTTTGGACGGGATCGCTTTCTGCTTTCTGGACGTGGAAAAAGATATCTACGGCGAGTGTTACGAGCTCGTCGTCCCGCGACTGGCGCCGGGCGGATTCTTTGTGGCCGATAACGCCATCAGCCATCAGGAAGAGCTGGGCGATTTCGTGCAGCAGGTCCGCAGCGATACCCGTGTCGACGCGCTGGTCGTCCCGATTGGCAAGGGATTGCTGGTGTGCCGCAAGGGGTAATTCGAGCGTATAATAAATTTGACCATCAGATTTCATTCGTGGAGTGAGAAGATTATATGAAAGGAACGACGTTAAAGGTCGTTATCCCAATGGCCGGGTTAGGCACCCGGCTGCGTCCCCAGACCTGGAGCAAGCCCAAGCAATTGGTCAGCGTGGCCGGCAAGGCGGTGTTGGACCATGTTCTGGACAGCCTGCACTCGCTGCCCAACCCCGAGAATATCGAGCTGATCAACATTGTCGGCTACCTGGGCGACCAGATTGAAGCATCACATTCACCAATTCTACCCACACGTCGTAGCCGCACACGGTTGTGCAAGAAGACCCGCTCGGTCAGTCGCATGCCATCCAGCTGGCGGGGGAGTACCTGGCGGGCCCGATGCTGATGGTCTTTGCCGATACGCTGATCGAGACCGATCTGTCCTTCCTGGCAGCTGAGACAGCTCAGGCAGTGGCCTGGGTCAAGCCGGTGCCGGACCCGCGTCGCTTTGGCGTGGCTGAAGTGAATCAGGATGGCTGGGTCACCCGCCTGATCGAGAAACCACAGGACATGCAAAATAACCTGGCCGTGGTCGGGTTTTATTACTTTGCCGAAGCGGGCGATTTGCTTGCGGCGATCGAAGAGCAGATGAGGCGCGGCCTGCAGCTGAATGGCGAGTACTTCCTGGCAGATGCCATCAATATCATGCTGGAGCGCGGCCTGCAGATGCGCGCCCATCAGGTGGATGTCTGGCTGGATGCCGGTACTCCGGAAGCACTGCTGGAAACCAACCGCTACCTGCTGGAACACGGGCGACGAAAAGCAGCGCCCAGGCGGACGAACCCCCAGGCAGTGGTGATCATCCCGCCGGTTTTCATCCATCCCACTGCCCAGGTGAGCGATTCGATCATTGGTCCGTATGTCTCGCTGGGCGCCGGCTGCCAGGTGTCACGCAGCATCATCCGCGATTCGATCCTGGAAGATGAGGCCGAGATCAACCAGGTGATCCTGGAGGCAGTCTGGTGGGCCGCCGGGCGCGCCTCCACCGCCGGGCTTCCGTAATCAACGCCGGCGACAAGACCGAGGTGATCCTTTTGATCCCAGCCGGCAGCCACGTCGAATGTTACTCGGGTAGCGAATATGCCGAGTATCCCAAAGCGTTTGACTGGCAAGGCCAACGCTGGTTGTGGACGAGATCCTGCAGCGTCGGCGCACACCATCCGGCAAGACTTTCCGTGTACTGGCTGCCGATGGGCGGTTGTACGATTTGTGTTATGACGAGATGAGCCAGGCCTGGCAGGTTGGTCTGGTCTGAAGGCGTGAACTGTCAACAGGATACAGGAGCCGTGATGAGCCAAACCTATCTTATCCGAGCGGGTTGCCACGCTGAAGCCTTCCGGCATCCGCAAGTTTTTTGATATCGTCGCAACTATGAAGGATGTCATTTCTCTGGGGATTGGCGAGCCGGATTTCACTACCCCGGATCGCATCCTGCAGGCAGGCATCCGCTCGTTAGAGCGCGGCGAGACCCACTACACCTCCAACTCTGGGCATCCTGGAGCTGCGCAAGGCGCTGTCAGCGCAGCTCAACCGGCTGTATGGCGTGGCTTACGACCCGGTCGACGGAAATCGTGATCACCGTGGGCGTATCCGAAGCGCTGTACCTGGCCATGACCGCCCTCCTCGACCCGGGCGATGAGGTGATCGTCCCCACACCCTGCTTTGTTGCCTACCAGGCCGAGGTGATCCTGGCAGGCGGCGTGCCGGTAGAGGTGCCCAGCCGCATGGAAGATAACTTCCAGCTCAGCCCGCAGCGCATTGAAGCCGCCATCACCCCGCAGCACCAAGGCGATCCTGATCGGCTATCCCAACAACCCCACCGGGGCGGTGGCCTCCCGCGAGATGCTGCTGGAAGTGGCACGCATGGCCGAAAAACACGACCTGGTGGTGATCTCCGACGAAATCTACGACCGGCTGGTGTACGGCGGTGCGCACGTCTGCTTCGCCGCTTTGCCGGGGGTCAAAGAGCGCACCATCCTGCTGGGCGGCTTCTCCAAGAACTATGCCATGACCGGCTGGCGCATTGGGTATGCCGCCGGCCCGGCGGATATGATGACGGGCTTGCTGCGCGTCCACCAGTACACCATCATGTCTGCGCCCACCATGGCCCAGGATGCCGCCCTGGAAGCGCTGGCTGCACGGAGCAAGACTATGTTGATGAGATGCTGGCGGAGTATGACCGCCGGCGCAAGTTGATCGTCGGCGGCTTGAACCAGCTGGGCCTGCCCACTTTCGAGCCGCACGGCGCCTTCTATGCCTTCCCCAAGATTGCCGTTACCGGCATGGATGAAGAGACCTTTGCCCAGAAGCTGCTGGAAGAGGAACGGGTGGCGGTGGTGCCGGGCACGGCCTTTGGCCCCGGCGGCGAAGGCTTTGTGCGCTGCTCGTATGCCACCGCTTACGAGAAAATCGAAGAGGCGCTGCGCAGGCTGGAGCGCTTCATGCGCCGTTACGGATAATCCATGACCGGAGCAATCGAATTCGAAGCGGTTATCGGTCTGGAAGTTCACGCCGAGCTGGAAACCCAGCTCGAAGATGTTTTGCGCCTGCCCGGTGGTCGACTCGACCATCGCCGAGCCCAACATCGCCGTCTGCCCGGTGTGCGCCGGAATGCCCGGCGTGCTGCCGGTGGTCAACCGGCGGGCCGTGGAGTATGGCTTGCGGGTGGCCCTGGCGCTGGAATGCCAGGTGAACCACACCAGCCTCTTTGCCCGCAAAAATTATTTCTACCCCGACCTGCCCAAAGGCTACCAGATCTCGCAGTACGAGCAGCCCCTGGCGCGCAATGGCCGGCTGGCTATCTCACACCTCCAGGGCGAGCGGGTAATCCGCATCCGCCGGGTGCACCTGGAAGAGGATACCGGCAAGCTGACCCATGTCACCCGGGATGGCCAGTCTTACTCCCTGGTGGACCTGAACCGGGCCGGCGTGCCCCTGCTGGAGATTGTCACCGAGCCGGACCTGCACACTCCGGAAGAGGTGCGCCAGTATGCCGTGGCCCTGCGCGCCATGCTGCGCTACCTGGGCGTCAACTCCGGCGATATGCAAAAAGGCGTCATGCGCATCGAGCCGAACATGTCGGTGCGCCCGCTGGGCAGCACGGAGCTGGGCACGCGGACCGAGATCAAGAACCTGAACAGCTTTCGTGCCCTGGAACGCGGTGTGGCTTATGAAATCCAGCGCCAGGTCGACCTTATTCGCAAGGGCGGCCGGTGGTGCAGGAGACCGTCGGCTGGGATGAAGCCCGCGGCGTGACTTTCACCCAGCGAGTCAAGGAAGGCGAGGACGATTACCGCTACTTTCCCGAGCCGGACCTGCCGCCGCTGGTGGTCGAGGCCGGAATGGGTCGAGCAGATTCGCCGGACGCTGCCGGAGCTGCCGGCCGAAAGTATCAGCGCTTTCAGAAGCAATACGAGCTGAGCAGCTATGATGCTGCGGTGCTCACCGCTGGAGCCACGTGTGGCGGATTATTTCGAGCAGGCCTGGCTGCGCAGGCAGCCCCTAAAACGATTGCCAATTGGATCAGCGGCGATCTTGTTCGCACTGCTGAACCAGGCCGGCCAGGGCATCGAGGAGATCCGCGTGAAGCCTGAAGCCCTGGCCGGGCTGATCCGTCTGGTGGCGACAGGCGACGATCAACCAGAATACCGCCAAAGCAGTCCTGGCAGAGATGTTTGAAAGTGGGGAGACCGCCGAGCAGATCGTCGACCGGCGTGGATTGAAGCAAGTTTCGGATGCTGACCAGGTGGCGGCGCTGGTGGAGCAGGTGCTGACAGAAAATCCGGATCAGGTCGCCAGCTACCTGGCGGGTAAAGAGACGGTCTCTCGCTGGCTGTTTGGGCAGGTGATGCGCCTGGCAAAAGGCCAGGCCAATCCGCAGGTGATCCAGCAGGAGCTGGATAAGCGCCTGTTAGCCCTGAAGAATCAGTCACCACCAGAAAAAATGTGATGTGTGTCCGGTATGAAGGGGTGACATTCGTCACTTGACGGCTGCCTGATCTCCAGTTACCCTTGGGGTAAGATTGGCGAGGAAATGCTGCCATGAACTACTTTGCTTCCATAACGACAATTACCCGAGCGGGCTCCAAACCGAGGTGCCCGCTTATTATTTTAATAGGACAAAAATCAGACAAGAGGAGATTAAGTATGGCAGAACCAATCAACGCCTTCAAATGGCTCAGGCCCAGTTCGATCATGTGGCCAATTTGCTAAACCTGGATCCCCAGGTGGCGGAGATGCTGCGCTGGCCGGCGCGAGAATTTAAGTTCATGATCCCGGTCCGCATGGATGACGGCAGCCTGAAGGTGTTCTTTGGCTACCGCGTGCAGCATAATGATGCCCGCGGCCCGGCCAAAGGCGGCATTCGCTTTCACCCATCTGAAACCCTGGACACAGTGCGCGCCCTGGCGATGTGGATGACCTGGAAGACCGCCGTGGCGGATATCCCGCTGGGCGGCGGCAAAGGCGGGGTCCCGGTCGATTCGGCAACCCTGTCTATCCACGAGAAAGAAAAACTGTGCCGCGGCTGGATTGACCAGATGTGGCGCAATATCGGCCCGCGCCAGGACGTCCCCGCGCCGGATGTCGGCACCAACCCGCAGATGATGGGCTGGATGATGGATGAGTATTCCAAGCTGGTCGGCCAGTACACCCCGGGCGTGATCACCGGCAAGCCGGTGGGCGGCGGCGGCTCGCTCGGCCGCACCGAAGCGACCGGCTATGGCGTGATTTACACCGTGCGCGAGGCGATGAAGCATCTCAAGCTGGATCCCACAAAATCGGTCGCCGCGATCCAGGGCTTTGGCAACGTTTCCCAGTATGCCGCTATCGGTTTCACCGAGCTGCTGGGTGGAAAGGTGGTCTGTGTTTCCTATTGGGACCGCGCAGACCGTACGGCCTATACTGTTTCCCATCCAAAGGGGATCGATGCCCGCTTCCTGCAGACCATCACCGACCAATACGGCTCGATTGATAAAGACCAGGCTATCCAGGCCGGGTATGTGATCGAAGATGCCGATGCCTGGATCACGAAGGACGTTGATGTGCTCATCCCAGGCGCCCTCGAAGGTCAGATCAATGCTGAAACGGTCAAGCGCATCAGCGGGCGGGTGCGTTTGGTGGCCGAAGGCGCCAACGGGCCAACCACTCCGGATGCGGATGAAGTCCTCAAGCGGAATAATGTCTTTGTGATTCCCGATTTCCTGTGCAATGCCGGCGGTGTCACGGTTTCTTACTTCGAAGGCGTTCAGAATGATATGAACTTCTACTGGAGTGGAGAAGAAGTCCTGCAGCGGCTGGATTACAAGATGACCCAGGCGTTCCGCAGTGTGCTCGACATGGCTGAGAGCGAAAAAGTATACATGCGCGATGCCGCCTACATGGTGGCTATTGGCCGGGTGGTGAAAGCAATGGAGCTGCGCGGCTGGCTGTAGCCTGCTTGCACATTCTGGCGTCTTGATATACAATCGGTAGGGCCGCGACTCACACCACCAGGAGCTGCCCTACCATGAATATCACATTTCCCGAAATACTCATTGCTCTGCTGGTCGTTTGCATGATCGGTGAGGTTATCCTGGCTGCGATGTACCTGCGTACACGCAGCCTCTCCATGTCCGAATATTGGGGATGGGCGCTGGTGATCGTGTTGGTTCCCTTGCTGGGGCCTTTCCTGGCGATTGCTACCCGCCCGGGCCAGGCCGCCGGGCCGGGTCAAGCCGGGCTGCTAAACAAGGCTGCACAACGCCGCGCATGGCCGCGCCGCTAAGCGCGCATTCCCTGACGCTGCCGGTGGGGGGATGGGTTGCCGGCGACTGCCTTGATCGAGAGGCAGGCCTATGATCCGGCGTCTATACGTTTACCTGGTTGCATTCATCAGCCTGGAGATCGTCTTATGGGGGTCGATTGGGCTGGTTCGTTTTTTCCTATCCGGTGCAAATTTGGGGCAGGAAACAGACAGCCTGGCAGGCGCGTTGGCTTTGCTCCTGGTCAGCGCCCCCGTTTTTGGCTTGCATTGGTGGATTGCCCAGCGAGGCGCCAAGCGAGACATTTCGGAACGGTCGGACCGGCTGCGTGCTATTTTTCTGTTTGGTGTTTTGCTTGCCACCGGCATCCCAGCTGCGCAGAATGCAGTCGCCGCTTTGGACCGCCTGTTCCTGCAGGCTTTCGGCGTTAACTCGTTTTGGGCTATCTTTGGTGGTACGCAGACGCTGACCGACAACCTGGTTGCTATCCTGATTAACCTGTTGGCTGGCGGTTACTTCTACTGGGTGGCGCGTGGCGATGGCCTGGCACTCGCCCAGGAGGATGCCTCCCGCGAGTCCCCCGGCCAGTATTCCCGGGCCTGGATAGAAACCCGGCGCCTGTATCGCTATCTCTGGCTGCTGTACAGCCTGGCGCTGGTGGTCGCCGGCATTCAGCAAGCGCTGCTGGCGGTGCTGACGCTCTGGGGAACGGGAGATGTCGAGCCCTGGGTGCACCTGGCAAATGGCCTGGCACTCCTGCTGCTGGGCGCGCCGTTATGGTGGTGGCTGGAACGGCTGGTGCGCCGCTCGCTTAAAGACCCAGAGGAGAGAAACTCTCTGCTGCGGCTGGCTGTTCTCTATCTGGTGGTATTCATCAGCCTGGCGGTCACGCTGACCGCAGCCGGCGTTGCCCTGTACTACGCATTGCTCTTTGTCCTGGGCGCTGCGCCCGAGGGGGCGGCTTTCCTGGCGGAGATCGCCCTACCCATCTCCCTGATCTTGCCCTTTGGACTCTTATGGCTGTACGAATTGCGCTTGCTGCGCCGCAGTATCGCATCGGTAGCTGAGTTGGATGCGGCAAACTCAGAGACCGAGACACGCCCGGCCAAAGCGAGCGCCGGCAGGTCCAGTTGGTCTGGGACGGCCGCCGGCCGGCGAGCCGGTATGCAGCGCTTGTATGGCTACTTCGCCTCGCTGGCTGGGCTGACGGCGTCCTTTGTCGGCCTGGCTGCACTGCTAGATTTCCTGGTCACCCTGGCCATCGATCCGGCTTCCTGGAGCCAGCCCGGTCAGAAGAACAGCCTGGCGGCCGGGCTGGCGGCTATGTGGGTTGGACTTCCATTGTGGATCCTCTCCTGGCGCCCCCTACAAGCTGAAGCAGCACTGGAAGGTGAGGCCGGTGACTACGCACGCCGTTCACCGGTGCGCCGCAGTTACCTGTTCCTGGTCCTGTTTGCCAGTGTGCTGGGGGTGATGATCAGCGGAGGCGCCCAGTTGTTTGCGCTGCTGCAAGCACTGTTTGGCAGCCCGGCACCAGATTTGCTCGGTGAATTGCTGCCGGGGTTGGCGCTGCTGCTCTTGTTCGGAGCTGTGCTGCTTTACCACTGGCGGGTGCTGATGAAGGATAACCGCCTGGCGCAGCGCTCCCTGTCAAGGCGTTATGCTCAGTTCCCAGTCCTGATCCTGACTCCCGAAGCAGACGGGCAGGAAATGGATCACCCAGAAGCCTTTTCTCGCAGTCTGGTGGATGCCATTCAGCGCCTGGTGCCCGATCTTCCGATAGAAGTGCACGCCTATAACCAGGGCGTGCCGGATGAAGCGCTGGCTGCGGCACAGGTTGTCATTTTGCCAGCCGAGCTGGTAGCTCGCCCGAGCGAAGCTTTACGGCTGTGGCTGCAGGCTTATCAGGGCCAGCGGCTGGTCATCCCGACTCCGGCCAAAGGCTGGCACTGGGTAGGTGTGGGAAGCAGCGGTATGCCGGCCCTGGCACGCCAGGCAGCCCAGGCCGTACGGCGCCTGGCGGAAGGGGATGCGTCAGCTCAGGGAAACCAACCACCCTGGATGATTGCGGCATATTTGGCGGTGGCTTTCCTGGGCGTGATATTCCTGTTGGCGCTGATCCTGGCTATCGTCACCCTGGTAATTGGCTGAGGGTGGAAAATATCTATCCAAAAATGTTGGCAAAATAGTTTCTCTCGTTGTATACTCTGAGGCGATATAAAACGAGGAGAGGACGGCTGATATGAAAGTAACCGTATTACAAGAGAATCTGGCTCATGGTTTAAGCATCGTCTCGCGGGCAGTCTCACCGCGCAGCACCCTGCCCGTACTGGCCAACGTCCTGATGGCGACCGATGAAGGGCGGCTGCGACTTTCGGCTACTAACCTGGAACTGGGGATCACCTGCTGGATTGGCGCAAAAATCGAAGAAGATGGCTCGACGACGGTGCCGGCGCGCACTTTTACCGACCTGGTCAGTACGCTCTCCGACCGGCAGGTAGATATGTCGCTCACTGTCCGTACCCAGACTTTGAATGTGCGCTGCGGGGCTTCCAATACTGACTTGAAATGTATTGATGCTCAGGAATTCCCCCCAATGCCGGTGTCGGACCTCTCCCAGGGGTTGCAAATCAAAGTATCCGAACTGAAGGAAATGATCCAGCAGGTCGTCTTTGCCGCCTCTACCGATGACGCCCGGCCGATCCTTACCGGTGTGTTGGTGACAGTCAAAGGGAATAAAATCACCCTGGCAGCCGCCGACGGCTTCCGGCTTTCGTTGCGCAAGGCAGAGCTGGCCTCTTCCGCCGGGCAGGCTATCACGGCAGTCATCCCGGCACGCGCTCTGAGCGAGCTGGCGCGCATTGCAGGCGATGGCGAGCAAATGGTGACCATGGTCATGCCGCGTGGCCGCAGCCAGGTGGTCTTCCGTACCCGCGATGTCGAGCTGGTGTCCCAGCTCATCGATGGTAATTTTCCCGATTATGAGCAAATCATCCCGGGTGGCTTCAAGACGCGCGCCGTACTTTCCACCTCAGCCTTTTTGAAGGCCTGTCGCCAGGCGGAGATTTTCGCCCGAGAAGGCTCGCACATTGCCCGCATCAATATTATGGCGGGTGGTGAGCTACAACCTGGCTCCGTTGAGATTTCTGGCCAATCCGAGGAAACCGGTTTCAATCAGAACCTGGTTGATGCAACCATTGAAGGTGGGTCGCTGGTGATTGCATTTAATGTGCGCTTCTTACGCGAAGTGCTGGATGTGATTAAGACCCCGAACGTGGCGCTGGAGACAAGCACCGATCGGACACCGGGATTGCTGCGCCCGGTAGGGGCGCAGGCCACGGATGGTGAGTTCTTGCATGTGATCATGCCCATGCAACTGGGCACGTAAATGACCCTGCCGCCCGCCTCATCCGACCGGGTTCTCCACGTCTACCTCTCCCTGGCTCAATACCCCATCCTGAGCACGCAAATTCGCGCCCGCATGCGGCGCGAATTATTTAATCGGGGGGTGATCACCTCCACAGCCTTCGAAGCTGAAATTCGGGAGAAAGCCATCCAGTCGCAGGCACTCGAGGGTCTGCATAACCCGTTTGGAGAAGAGCCTTCGGATGTGTGGGAGCTGCGTTTACTGCGCATCCGCGACCACATGACGGACTTTTATTTTGCCTACAATCTGCCTTACAGCCTGTTCGAGCAGATTGTGCGTGACACGCTTTCGGAGCGCGGCGCCCACGCCAAAGACCTTCTAATTTCATTTAACCCCGAGCTGGCGCCTCAGAACATGCTCTTCGAGCAGGCGGTGGCGATTGAAAAGATGCCCGCCGAGGAACGCCCGCTGGCCGAGGCACGCCTGCAAGAGATCAAGGTGGTGCTCATCCGCACGATGATCAGCGATCAGCTGACCTATGTGAAGATCGCCAAGGAATGGTTTACTATTGCCGATTTGCAGGAGATCCGCAACCGCAAGATTGGCGGAGGCAAGATTGGCGGTAAGGCGGCCGGTATGCTGTTGGCGGCGCGCATCCTTTCGGATGTAGCCGATGACGAGGTGCGGGCTTGCCTGCGCATCCCGGAATCCTACTTTATCGGCGCGGATATGATGTATACCTTCCTGGCTTTAAACGGACTGATCCACTGGGCGGACCAGAAATATAAGCTGGAAGAACAAATCATGGCCGAGTATCCGACCATCCAATCGGAATTCCTGGCCGGTGAGTTCCCTCCAGATATCCTGGAGAAACTTAAGGGTCTGCTGGATCATGTTGGGCGCAAACCCCTGATCATCCGCTCCTCCAGCCTGTTGGAGGACAACCTGGGCACCTCCTTTGCTGGTAAGTATGAAAGCCATTTCTGTCCCAACCAGGGCACAGCCGAAGAGAACCTGCGTGATCTCACCCGGGCGATCCAGCATATTTATGCCAGCATTCTGAACCCCGATGCGCTGCTTTACCGCCGCGCTAAGGGTCTGCAAGACTACGATGAGCGCATGGCAATCCTGATCCAGGTGGTGCAGGGCGAGCAGTACGGTCGTTATTACATGCCCCACGCAGCCGGGGTGGCTTTCAGTCGCAACCTGTATCGCTGGTCGCCCCAAATACGCCGCGATGACGGCTTTTTACGTCTGGTGTGGGGATTGGGCACGCGGGCGGTGGACCGGGTGGGGAATGACTACACCCGCCTGGTAGCGCTCAGCCATCCCATGCTTCACCCGGAAGCCTCACCTAAAGCCATCCGCCGTTATTCTCAGCAGTATGTAGACTTGATCGATCTGGAGGCCAACCAGTTTAAGACCCTGCCTATACAGCAGGTGGTAGACTCGCGTTACCCCATGATGCGCTACCTGTTCCAGGTCGACCAGGGCGGCTATCTGGTGCCCATGCGTGTCATGCTGCGCGAAGCTCAGGGGGGCGCCCTGGTGCTGACTTTTGACGAGTTTCTGCGTCGAACGCCCTTGGCCCGGCGGATGACACGCATGCTGCAGCTACTGGAACAGCATTACGGTTCGCCGGTGGACACCGAGTTTACCGTCTCGGTAGTTGATCCCAATGCAGTCAACCCTGAGATCGAAATTACTTTACTGCAGTGTCGCCCGCAAAGCCACCTGATGGAGTCCGATGCTCGCCTTCCAGCCCAGCTGCGCGAAGAAGAGATTGTCTTTGCCACGCGCCGCATGGCCCCTCAGGGCCGGGTGAGCCGGATCGAACATGTTGTATTCGTCGAGCCGCAGGGCTATTACTCGCTGCCTACTGCTGCGGCCAGGGCAGAAGTTGGCCGGATCATCGGGCGTTTGAATGCAGCCCTGGCAGACAGGGTTTTCATCTGTATTGGACCTGGCCGCTGGGGCACAAACAACCCCGACCTGGGGGTGAAGATCGGCTATGGCGATATCTACTATACCCGCGCCCTGGTCGAGCTCTCCGGTACGGGGATTGGTCCTCACCCAGAGCCTTCCTTCGGCACGCATTTTTTTCAGGACCTGGTAGAGTCGAATATTTACCCGCTGGCGATCGACCTGGATGATGAGGATGCAATCTTCCGAGAGGATTTCTTCTACCAGGCTCCTAACTGCCTGGCCGAGTTCTTCCCCGAAGCTACAGATCTTCCGGCATGCCTGCGGGTGATCGATGCGACCGCTTACCGCCCCGGATTCCATCTTGAGCTGGTAATGGATGACGAGCAGGCACGCTCCGCTGCTTACCTGGAAGCGGATTGAAGGCAAGTCTCCCCTAATAACCGATTCCCGGGATGCCCGGGACAGGAGGTAAAGTGAAAAAGTTTGTCGCTGTAGCGGGCAACATTGGGGTTGGCAAATCCACACTGGTTACGATGCTTTGCGACCGGCTGGACTGGCAGCCTTTTTACGAGCCGGTGGGGGAAAATCCCTACCTGGCAGACTTTTACCATGATATGCGCGCCTGGGCGTTCCATTCCCAAATCTTCTTCCTCACCCGCAGGTTGCGCGCCCATCGCCAGTTGATGGATCATCCATCGTCGGTTGTGCAGGACCGCACAGTTTACGAGGATGCTGAAGTATTTGCCCACAACCTGTACCGCCAAGGCCTCATCGATGATAGGGATTACAGCGCTTACCGGGAGCTCTACCAGGTATTAACCGAATTTTTGCAGCCGCCCGACCTGGTGGTTTACCTGCGAGCTACTGTTCCCACGCTGGATGACCGCATTCGCAGCCGCGGCCGCGACTATGAACGACAAATCTCGCCCGGCTACCTGGAACAGGTCAACCTCCTGTACGAAGCCTGGATTGCCCGCTTTAATCTATGCCCGGTGCTGACAGTCCCGGCCGATACGCTGGATTATGTCGCCAACCCCAGGCACCTCGATCTCATCGTTGAAAAAGTGGAAGAGAAGTTGATGGGCAAGGAAGAAGTGGTATTTGACCCGGATGAAGTGGCGCGCAGAGGTTGATCCGCGCAACTAAAGACCGCAGGAATCGTATAACATTAGGAGGGCCAGAATGGTCGTTTGTGGTAACTGTGGAAATGAAAACCGTGAGGGGGCGCGGTATTGCCGCTATTGCGGGCAGACGCTGGATTCTGCAATCGGTGACTCGCCGGCTGAGGACACAGGCCCTATTTTGCTGCCGGATATTCCATACGCCGACGAATCCGAGATATTTGCCGAGTTAGAAGAGACGCCTGAGGCTATTCCAGAGTCTGCAATGGTGGCTGATAGCCCTGAGGTGGACGCACCGGCCGAGATGCTGGAAATTATCATCGAGGAAACTGCACCGGTCGCAATCGCAGAAGACCTTACTATGGAAGAACAGCCTCTTCCGTCGGAAGTCGAAGCTGTGCCTGAGCAAGAAGAAAGCCCGGTCGAGATTTCACAGGCACTTTTTCCGGATGAGACACCGGAAGAGGAGCAAACAATCGACTCTGAGGCGGAATTTGGCGCCATATTAGCCGGTGTATTGCTGGGGGGGCGCTACCAGGTGCTGAGCCTGGAGGCGGCTGAGGAAGAGTCAAAGATATATCAGGTGGAAGACCTGTTGGCTTGCTGGTCGTGCGGTGCAGAACAATCCGAGCTGGAGCAGCAGTACTGTGAAACCTGTGGCGCCGAGCAGCTGCAGAAACCCCGGCGCTTTCTGCGGGCGTACCTGTTGGACCAGGCGCCTGAAGGGGCTGCCGAATGTTTCAGCGAAGCCGGTTATTGTTTTTGCCTGGAACCACTGCCGGCAGCGTCGGCCCAGGAACCGCCACCTGTGCTGCGACTGGCAACCGGTTTCCGAACCCACCCGGGGATGGAGCGCGAAATCAACGAGGACAGCCTGCTTGTCTTGCAGCTGGCTGCGTTGTGCGGGCCGCCTGTCCTGCCGGTAGTGGGGCTGTTTGCAGTAGCCGATGGGATCGGAGGCAATGAAGCCGGCGAGATTGCCAGCCAGGCGGCTGTTTGCTGCCTGGCGGATGAAGCGATGGGAAAGATCTTCCGCCCGGCGATTGGGCAGGGTGACCTCTCCGAAGCCGACCCGGAGACCTGGCTAAAGCAGATCGCCCTGGCCGCCAACCAGGTAATCCTGGGGCTACGTCACCAGGCTGCCACCGAGATCAACATGGGCTGCACGCTGACTGCCGCCCTGGTGTGGGGAAACCAGGCTTTTGTGGTGAATGCAGGCGACAGCCGTACTTATTTGTTGCGGGAAGGCCGCCTGTCGCAGATTACTCGCGATCACTCAGTGGTTGCCCGCCTGGTTGAGCAGGGATACATTTCGGAGGAAGAAGTTTATACGCATAACCAGAAGAGCGTCATTTATCGCAGCCTGGGTGACCGCCCCGACCTGGAGGTAAACTCCTTTCACCTCGATCTGCACCCCGGCGACCGCCTGCTGCTGTGTAGCGATGGTTTGTGGGAGATGGTGCGTGATCCATTGATTGAAGAGGTGCTCTTGGAGCGTTTCGATCCTCAACAGGCCTGTGATCGCCTGGTGGAGATGGCAAATATTAGCGGTGGCGAAGATAATATTAGCGTGGTTGTGATTAATCTCGAACCATTGCTCTAAATCGAGATAAATGGGAGTAGGGCTTTGGCACTTGCTGCAGGTGAGGTAATTTCGGGTCGGTATAAGGTAGTACGATTGATTGCCGAAGGGGGCTTCGGGGCAGTTTACCTGGCGCAGGATAATCGCCTGGGGAACAAAACCGTGGCGTTGAAAGAAAGTTTCGACCAGGCGCCTGCCGCCCAGGATCAATTTCGTCTGGAAGCGCAGCTGCTGGCTAACCTGCAGCACCCCGGGCTGCCGCGTGTTACCGATTATTTCCTGGAGCTGGATGGCCGCCAGTTCCTGGTGATGGATTATATTGAAGGACGCGATCTGGACCAGCTGGTCATCGACCAGGGTCGCCCGCTGCCAGAGCGTCAGGCGGCCTCGCTTATGGCCCAGGTGTGCGAAGCAGTGGCTTACCTGCATACGCGCCGCCCGCAGCCGGTGATCCACCGGGATATCAAGCCCGCCAATATCAAGATCACCCCCCAGGGCCATTCTATCCTGGTGGATTTTGGCATTGCCAAGCTGTACCACCCGATGAAAGGCACAGCCAAGGTTGCCAAGGCGGTCACCAAGCATTTTTCCCCGCCGGAGCAGCATATCGGCAAGACGGATACGCGCTCGGATGTTTACTCATTAGGGGCGACGATGTACTTTGCCGCCTGCCTGAGCGTGCCGCCGGATGCGATGGAGCGCCTGAACCAAGGTGCTCAGGTGGTCAGCCCGGCGCGTATCAACCCGTCGATAAGCCCGGCGCTGGATGGCATTATCCTGAAATGCCTGGAACTTAATCCGGATGACCGCTTTCCGAATGCTAACCGATTGGCGGCTGCACTGCGCTCGTATCTGAGTAATCGCCCGGTTGTCTATGAAGCGCCGGGGGTTGTCTGCCCGCGCTGCGGTTGGGGCAACCGGGCAGGCGCGAAATTCTGCGTGCGGGATGGCACGCCTATCGCTCCCCGTTCCGCTGCGGCAGCCGCCTCCCAGCCGGCTCCATCCGCTGCGCCTATGCCGGCCGAGATGCTGTTTGAAATGGCGAATGCATTTGCTGCCAAGCGGGACTTCGTCCAGGCCATCCCGCGCTACGAAGCCTGCTTGCGCCAGGGGTTTACCGACCAGGCAGTATATTTCAACCTGGGAGCGGCTTACCTGGAGACTGGGCGGCCGGCGGACGCGATCCGCATCCTGGAAGACGGCCTGCAACGTCATCCAGGAGATGCCGAGATGCATTACCAGCTGGCTTTAGCCCTGCGCAGCCAGAATTTGCCGGAGAAAGCCCTGGCCGCGGCGACCAGAGCCAGCCAGCTGGCGCCGGCAGACGCGGAGAACCAACGCCTGTATGGCGAGCTATTGATCGATGCGGGGCGTTGCCAGGAAGCGGCGCAGCAGTTGGAAAAATTCCTTGCCAGGAACGCCAACGATTATCCGGCGCAGCTGCTGGTTGGGCGTGCCTACGGCGAGCAGGGAGAATGGAAGAAGGCTGCCAATGCCCTCAACCGAGCTGCCCGGCTGGAGCTGACCCGCCCCGATCCATACATCTGGATGGGCGTGTATTTTGTGCGAGCGCACAAGTACCGGGAAGCAGTTGCCGCGTCTGGAGTTGGCTTTGGCGGTAGATCCGAAGTCTGCCTCAGCCTATGCATGGTTGGGCGAGGCCTGGATGCAGCAATCCCAGTTTCAAAAGGCTCTGCCTCACCTGCAGCAGGCCGCCGATTTAAGCCCCGGCGATGCGAACCAACTTGCCCGTCTCGGGCAGTGTTATGCGCAGCTGAAGCGCCGGACCGAAGCGCGGAATGCTTTTAATAAGGCCCTGCAGCTCGATCCGGGCTGCCAGTTGGCGCGCGATTGGTTGAAAAAGTTATAATCAATAGTAGGGATAGGTCTCTGACCGGCCCCTACCAAGGAGAGATTTTATGACTGGAGAAGTAACCTTACATGCAACCTTACACCGGGCAGCCTACCTGGCTATGGATACGCCGCAGCAAGCCTATATACTGCTGGAGATCGTACCGGCGGCGCCTCAAGTGCGGCAGGCGGTAAATTTTTGCCTGGTGCTCGATCGCAGCGGCTCGATGGCAGGTGAAAAGCTGCAGCAAATGAAGCAAGCTGCCGGTTTGGTGGTGGACCGTCTGAGCCCTGGCGATATGCTTTCGGTGGTTGTATTTGACGACACGGCGGATGTCATCCTGCCTTGCTCGCCTGTGCAGGATCCGGCCGCCATTCGTGCGAAGATCGACGCCATCCAGGAGCGCGGCGGCACGCATATGTCAACTGGAATGAGCGCCGGTCTGCAGCAGCTGCAGCGCGGCCAGGCACCCGACCGCGTCAGCCGGATGCTGCTGCTGACTGACGGTCAGACCTGGGAAGATGCGGACGCCTGTCAGTCTCTGGCCGATCAGGTCCGCCAGGCCGGTTTCTCGCTCAATGCCCTGGGTCTGGGAGTAGGCGAACAAAGCAATTGGGATCCTCGTCTGTTGGAGGAGTTAGCGGTACGCTCCGGCGGCGAGTGGACGGTAGTGGATCGTCCGGAGACTGTGGCAGCGGTATTTGCCAGCACGCTGCAGTCGGTGCAGGGCGCCGCAGTGACCAACACAGCGCTGACGCTGCGTATGGTGGAAGGCGTAGCGCCGCGCGCCGTCTGGCGGGTAACCCCGCTCATCAGCCGCCTGGGCCACGAGTTTGTCGGCACGCGAGATGTCCAGGTTTACCCTGGTGATGTCCAATCAGCAGGCGGCCAGTCCATCCTGGTGGACCTGCTGCTGCCGCCACGCAAGCCGGGCGCCTATCGCCTGCTGCAGGCCGATATCCTTTACGATGTGCCGGCCGAGGGGCTGACCAGGCAGCGGGCCGCGCTGGATGTCGTGATCCCATTCACCGCTGAGGCTGCCCAGGCCGGTCAGACACAGGGTCGAGTAATGAATATTATTGAGCGCGTGGTAGCCCATAAGCTGCAGACACAGGCCCTGGACGAGGCGGCAGCCGGTGATATCCCGCGGGCGACGATGCGGCTGCGAGCGGCTGCTACCCGCTTGCTGGAGTTGGGTGAAGACCAGCTTGCCGAGGAAGCCAGCCGGCAGGCTCAGAACCTGGAGCAAGACGGGCAGCTGGATGCAGCCGATATGCAGCGCATGCGCTACGCCACCCGCCGATTGACAGAAGTTGAGCTTGGCGAAGCGCAGCCTGCGATTGAGCAAGAGGCCAGCGCTCCGCAGGAGCAAGAATCCCTACCAGAGCAAACCATCTCTCCGGACGAGGGACCGGGAGTGGAAGCGGGTTTTGCCGCGGAGGGCGGCGAACCTGGCGAACTGTAATTCTATCGATATACGCATCACGATTCTGTAAAGGAGAAATAGCCATGTCAGAAATAATGTGTCCGAGCTGTGGAACGCAAGCTCCTGCGGGAGCAGTCTTTTGCGATAACTGTGGGTTTGACCTGCGACATGTCGCCCCTTCGGCCTCGGCGCCTGCCCCCGCGGCAGCCATGCCTGTGGCAGAAGCTGCAGGCCCCAACTGCCCGGTGTGCGGGCACCCGAACGTTCCCGGGGCGGTGTTTTGTGAAAACTGCGGGGCTGAAATGAGCGCCACGCCGGCCTCGCAGCCAGTTGCCGAAGAGGCAGCGATACCGGTCGAGACACCGGCGGTAGCAGTCGAAACGCCAGCGATAGTAGTCGAAGCGCCAGCCCCTGTTCCGGCGCCATTCGTCCCGCTGACTGCTATCCCAGGCGGCCTGCTGGTGCGCAGTACCAATGCCAGCCTGCCGTTCCCGCCCGGGAAGCAAATCATTGTGATCGGGCGTGAAGACCCGGTCAGCGGCATCTTCCCCGATATCGACCTGGACCCACACGGTGGCCTGGAATCCGGCGTTGGCCGCCAACATGCCCAACTGGTACTGCAGAACGGCCAGGTATTCCTGGAGGACCTGGACAGCGTTAATGGCACGGCGCTCAATCGCCAGCGCCTGGCCCCACGACAGCTCAGCCCTGTCAAGGATGGCGATGAAATCCGCCTGGGCAAACTGGTGCTGCTCTATTCGGCAGCCTGACCGGGAGGCCGATATTTCATGGCAGTGACCTGCCTGGAGAGGCTTGAATGTCTGATGTTATGCAGTTGAAGAGCATGTGCAACCGCGATGCGGTGGCCGTGCTGAACCAGCCGCAGTTGGTTTATGTCCTTACCGAGTTGTTTCCCGGCACGGCGATGTCACGCACTCGCCTGCCGCTCAATTTTTCCTTGGTGCTCGATCGCAGCGGATCGATGGCCGGGGAAAAATTGCGCACCATGAAAGAAGCGGTCAAAAACATCCTCGACCAATTGCAGGCTAACGATGTTATCTCGATTGTGACCTTTGAAAACCGCACCCAGGTGCTGGCTCCAGCCCAGGAAGCTGGCGACAAGATCCAGCTGAAACGCCTGGTTGATCAGATTCATGATGGCGGCGGGACCAAGCTGGCACAGGGATTGCGTGAAGGCCTGAATCAGGTGGCGCAACGGCATGCCGCGGATCGAGTCAGCCGGGTGGTACTGCTGACGGATGGCGAGGCCACCGACCGGCTGGACGATTTGCGCCGCCTGGCCGATGAAGCCGGGAAACAGGGCATCCCGGTGATCGGCCTCGGCTTTGGAAAAGATTGGAATGAGGAGTTCCTGATCGACCTGGCCGACCGCAGCGTACAGGCCAAACCAGGCTCGCAGACGGGCATGGTGGAGTATATCCCCCGGCCTAAAGATGCTATGGGAATTTTTCAGCAGGTATACCAATCGATGCAGGTCGTGGCTCAGAACGTGCAGGTTACGCTGCGCATGGTGCAGGGACTGGAAGCGCGCCGTGTTTGGCAGGTAGTGCCTACCATTAAGGATATTGGTCTGGATGCCATCCAGGGGCGGGCGATCGTCATCCCGGTAGGCGAGCTGGAGAAGGGCGGGGCCGCTTACCTGGCAGAAATCATGCTCCCGCCGCGTCCGCCCGGTGGGGTGCGCATTGCCCAAACAGAGGCTTCCTACACCGTTGCCGGGCAAGGCCAGCAGCGCGAGATGGCGGACCTGGTGGTGAATTTTACCAGCGACCCGGCGGCAACCGGCCTGCTAAACGGCCATGTAATGAACGTTGTGGAAAAGGTGCAGGCTTACAAGCTGCAGACCCAGGCATTGAGCGAAGCCGAGCTTGGCAACGTGCATGCCGCCTCGCAAAAGCTGCGCCAGGCGGTCACCATCCTGTTATCCCAGGGTGAGGCAGACCTGGCGGAGCAGATGTCGCAGGAGGCTGAGCGGTTGGATCAATCCGGCCAGATGTCGAGCGAAGCCAAGAAGACGATTCGCCTGACCAGCCGGAAAACGATCCGGCTGTCTGAGTAAGCTTTTACTCCTGAGCTGAACGGCAACCCTGAGGCTGCCGACTTAACCTCATGCCGCTTATCCCCGGTACGACCCTCAACCACCGCTACCGGATCGATTCCTTGCTGGCGCAGGGGGGCTTTGGCACAATTTACCGCGCCCTGGATGTGGTCTTGCAGGCGCCCTGTGCGGTTAAGGAAAACCTGGACTCATCCGAGGAGGGCCGGCGCCAGTTTGAGCGCGAAGCCCTGATCCTAGCCGGCCTATCGCACCCCAACCTGCCGCGCGTCACCGACCATTTTTTCCTGCCGGGAGAAGGGCAATACCTGGTGATGGATTTTGTGGAGGGCGAGGACCTGCAGGCGCGCCTGGACCGCATACAGAAGCCTCTGGACGAGCAGCAGTCATTGCGTTGGATCCTGCAGGTAGGCGATGCCCTGGCGTACTTGCACGGCCAAAAGCCGCCCATCATCCACCGGGATGTCAAGCCAGCCAATATCAAGATCACTCCTCAGGGACGCGCTATGCTGGTGGATTTTGGCATTGCCAAGGTGTACGACCCGCACCTGAAAACTACCCTGGGGGCACGCGGTGTGACGCCCGGTTATTCGCCGCTGGAGCAATACGGCCAGGGCACGACCGACGGGCGCAGTGATGAGTATGCGCTGGCCGCTACGTTGTATGCCTTGCTCACCGGCCAGGATCCACCCGAGAGTATTGCTCGGGTAACCGGCGTTCCACTTCCGCCTCCACGCTCGCTTAACCCGGCGATCAGCCCGGGAACTGAACGAGCTTTGTTGAAGGCACTGCAGATCCTGGCGCAGGATCGCTTCCCCAGCATTGCCGCCTTCCGGGCAGCGCTGCTCGACCCAACCTTGGCCGATACTCAGCCTGCAAAACCCCATCCGGCGCCTGCCGCAGCCAGTGAGCCACGGCCGTCCCAGCCACCTGTAGAGCCGGCCCAGCCTCAGTCCAGCGGACCAGCCGGCATCCAGTGGGTGGTAATTCCGGCCGGCAAGTTCTTATTTGGCCCGAATAAGAAATCAATCTACTTGCCAGAATTTCGCTTGGCACGCTACCCGGTGACCAACGAGCAGTACCAGCTGTTTTTAGATGCCAATCTGCAACATCCCGCTCCCCCCGGTTGGAAAGAGCGCAGATTCCCTGCGGGCAAAGAGCGGTATCCGGTCACCCGGGTACGCTACGAAGATTCCCTTGCATTCTGCCGCTGGGCCGGCTGCCGCCTGCCAGGCGAAGAGGAATGGGAAAAAGCCGCCCGCGGTGTAGATGGCAGACCTTATCCCTGGGGTTCTGCCTGGGATGCCAGATATTGCAACACAAAGGAAGCGGGCATTGGCGCCACCACACCGGTCGATCGCTATCCGATAGGCGCCAGCCCATTTGGCGTGTGGGATATGTGCGGAAATGTTTGGGAATGGCTTGAGGGCATGAATCTTAAAGGCGGTTCCTGGAGTCAAAGCGGGATGATTGCGAACACGGCCAATACCAATTGGATGCGGCCTTATACCATGCTCCGTCTGCTTGACGTGGGTTTCCGTCCGGCCTTGTAAGGGGTACAATTTACCCGTTATGAGCGAGCTCACCTGCCCTCATTGTTTTACATCCAATCCCGCAGGCACGGATTTCTGTTCCAACTGCGGTGCATCGCTGCAGCCCATACCGGCACCAACGCAAGAGGAAGCGCCGCTCAGCACTGCGAGTCCCACATCCGGCACCGGGCCGCTGACCGATGGCCAGGTAATGCACGAGCGCTATACGATTCTGCGTTCTTTGGGCAAAGGAGGTATGGGCGCCCTCTACCTGGCTGCAGAGACGATTGCCAACCAGGAGCGGCTGGTAGTGATCAAGGAGATGCTCGATTATTACGATCGCGCCGATCCTCAGGGCGAAACCAAGGCCCTCAAAAGGTTTGAGTCGGAAGCGGCCACACTGACGCGCCTGAACACCGTCGGTATTCCCCTAATCTTTGACTTTTTCCGCGCCGCAGGGCGCAACTACATCGTGATGCAGTACATCCAGGGCGAAAACCTGGAAAGCGGCCTGACCCGTCAGGATGAAAGCGGCGCCTGGATTCAGGGCAAGCCATACCCGGTGGACAGGGTAAGGCGTTGGGGCATCCAGCTGTGCAAAGTACTGGAAACGCTATCGGCTCAGTCGGTCGTACATATGGACATCAAGCCCGCCAACCTGATTGTTAATGAGTCTGGCGATATCTGGCTGGTGGACTTTGGCACAGCTAAGGCGCCACATGGTTACACTCCAGGTGGCGCGGTTGGGCTGGAGAAATCCAGTGTTTACGGAACCCAGGGTTACGCACCACCCGAGCAAGCCGGGGGCAACGCCGAAGCGCGCTCGGATGTGTATGCCCTGGCAGCTACGCTATATCATCTGCTCACGGATGACGATCCTCGGGACAGCCCGTTCTCATTTCCGAAGCTGGATACGCTGCCGCAAGATATGCAGGCAGCTCTGAAAGCGGCGCTGGCCTTTGATGTCAACCAGCGCTGCAGCGCACGGCAGTTTGCGGCTCTCTTAGAGACAGGCACAGAAACGATGGCCAGCGCAACCTTTCGCTGGCAGAACGGCACCCTGGCCAGTCAACCCGCGATCTGGCGGCGACAAGCAATAAGAACTGGGAGGAAGCGCGCGGCTACTTTATTGGGGATGAGTGGGCCAGGTGGTTCAAGGAAATGCACAGGCATGACCTGGTTGCCCAGCTCCAACAGGCTAAAACTCAGCACAAAGACCCCGATCTGGCACTGGATGCCTTTTTGCGCATGCTTGACCCCAGCCTCGACCCGCCCGAAATCCACCTGCCGGTCCCGGTGCTGGATGGCGGCATCGTGCCCTGGCAGAAGCAAGCCACGCTGGAGCTGGAGATATTCAACCTGGGTGGGGGAGCTTTGCAAGGGCGTTTTATTGACCTGCCGGTCGGGATACAGGTGAGCCCAATGCAGTTTGTCACCCACGAGTGGCTAAAAGTCAGGATCACCCTGGATACCTCCGAGCTTTCGCCATCCTCCAAACAGCAGACCTTATTTGTGGGCATAGACGCCGGTAATGGTGGAAGAAAATACGTGCCGGTCACGCTGACCATCCCGGAGCCCAAGATGCGCCTGGACCGCAGCCAGCTCGACCTGGGGATCACCGGGCGCAACAAATCGGCGCTGGGCTCGCTGCGGGTGAGTAATTCAGGCGGCAGTTCCTTTCTGGCTGAAGTCAGCGGCCAGGCCAGCTGGGTGCGCATCGAGCCGGCTCGCTTTTTGTGCGCTCCGGGAAAGCCCTACCTGCTCAAGGTGTCTGCACATCCGCGGCATCTCAAGCCCGGCGAAAACAGCTCACGGATCAATTTGACCGCCAGCGCTGGAAACTGGTCGCAGTCTATGCAAGTGCCAGTGCGCGTGGTCCTGCGCGAGGGGAAGCAAGAGCGGGCGCCGGTCCGTGCGGAAAAGGCTCCGCCGCAAAACACCGCGCCGGTCGCGGGGGATTGGACTCTTCCAACAGGCGGCGCCATGATCCTGGCGGTTTACGGTCTGTTCTTTGGCGGCTTTTTGGGCTACCTTGCGGCCAGAATATTTGGCGGGGTAAGCAACGTTTTTGGGGGCATTCTGACCGGGGCGATCATCGGAATGTTTCTCTCGCTCTTGCCGGGAGCGATCACCGGAGCAGCCGGGCGGCTAAACCGCCAATCTGGTCGGTCAGGGCTGCGTGCCGGGCTGCGCTCGGGTGTGGCGGTTGGGATGCTGAGCGGCGCTCTGGCGGGCGGCGTGAGTCAGTGGGTTTTGTCGGCCATCGGGATGTCGCTGGCTACCGGCGAAGGGATGAACGTGCTGGGCGCTGTGGTTGGCGTCACTGTTGGCCTGGCGCTGGCAGCCTTGCTCGGTTGGCGAGGGGGATGAGGATGACGGATGATCCCGCGAAAGAGCGTCGCGGGACTTCGCTGCAGACGGAAGACAGATGACTGCGACCAGGTGGGGGATGGTGTTGGCCGAAGACCGATGAGGAAAGACGGACGTTGGGGCGTTATCCTCTGTCTACGTGTCCTGGGCTATTGGCTTGTGGCATATCGATACCTTCAGTAAGGCTGTGACCGCAGTATTGGCAGAATGCAGCCTCCGAGGAGTTCTTGCGCTGGCAGGATGGGCAGACCTGCTTCCTGGGTTTTCGAGCGGGGTGAGCGGCTTTCGGCGCGGCCAGTTGGGGCGCCTGGGCAACCTGCTTTTTCCCTGGCAGCTTCCTGCGCAAGCGTCCGGCAGCCTCTACCCCGCGCATGTAGGCTCGCTGGTATAGCTGGCCCATCTGCTCGCGGGTCACATGCCGGCCAGTCAGATACCACTGCAGCACAACATTCCCAACCACGTAGGTACCGGCATAGGAAATCGCAACTTTTGGGACAATCCCCCACAGCGGGATCAACCCGATCAGACTGCGCGCCACTTGCCGGAAGAAGAACCCCGCACCCATTACACTGCCAAACTCTTTAATATAGTCCTGCCACTCTAAAGAAAAGCCCAAAGCCAGGCCGAGCTTGTAAACCAGGTAAAGCTGGTTCTTGGTCAGAACGACACTGTCGGCAATCACAAAGGGGATATTGATCACAGGCACCAGCTCGGCCAGCCCGGTGCTGAGCGAAAAAGCCGCGTTCGAGAAGCAGGTGTCACTTATCATGAAGCGGGCAATCGGGACGCGGAAGAGCGGAAATTCTCGCCCCAGTGGTACGAGGTGATCACCCATCAACTGGATAATTGCCGGGGCGAATTTTTCTTGTAAAAAATTGGTATCCGTCACTACGCCGTGCAGAACTTGCCGGTTGTGCCCTTCCTGCGCCGGGATGACCGAGGTCTCACCGTCTGGGACCGAAGAGTAATCCACCAGGACAAAGACTTTTTTCTCCCGGTCGCTCCAATCTAAAGCCAGCTTTCTTTCCGGCTCGATATTCGCTTTGCGAGCATCGATCACCAGGATAATCAGGTCGGCCGGATCCGCTTTATGGGCGTTTTCCAGATCGGTCACCAGTACAGGGGATTGGGCTTCTATAGTTGGGTGGTAAGGATCGCGGCGCAGCTGTCCTGCCAGTGCGGCGCACAATGCCTGGGACTCGCCGACAATGGCAATCCGGATGCCGCGCAGCGCTGACTCCCGCAAGGGGCGCAGGTCGACTTCCTTGATTGTGTTCCAGGAGTTTTGGAATGCCAGCACATTTGCCATAGCGATTGTTTGCCTCTTATGGAGAATGCCTCTGGATTAGAGTAGTGGAGATTAGTGGTTCGTGGTTGATCTCAATAAAAAAGCAGGGCGAGTCTAAGATTTAATTCCTCACCCTGCTTCTCATGCCGATGGTTTCTGGCGGGTCTAGCTTAAGCCCAGAGATTGGGTCGTGCAATTATATAAAGAGGTAGATACCTTGTAGGCTCCCAGCGACAGATCTCTAGCCTCCCGGTTGGCTTTACCAAGGAAGCTGGTCGCACTTTCGGCTGCCGCTCCAGCTTGCTGGGAGAGAGTCTGTAGAACGCTGCCGGCTTTCAGGTTAGTCTTAACAATCATAGATGAATCCCTTTCCTGGTTCATGTTATCACGATCCGGCGACGGTATCAAGTGCCATATGTCGGTTGTTGGGCTTCGTGTGGGGGTAAGTCATTTGACTGAATTTCTATGCCGGCTGTATTCTCTCCAAAGTGGTTAGTGAATTTATTTTATAATACATTCAATGTCCGGAATTATTTATCCCCTGCAAGAGAAATTGATGCCATGTTAGATAATGCACTGAATGTAATCACAATTGCTGCCTGGGTTTTCTTTGCCTTCATGGTGGCTATCCTTGCGTTGCGCGCCTTCCAGGTGGGAGGTGTGCGCGAAGCCTTGAAAGCCCTCACATCCTGGCGTATCCTGCTGACATTACTGATCACACTGTCGCTCACCTTGTTGAGCGCCAGCCTGGTGTTCGTCGAACCGCAGCAGGCGGGAGTAGTCGTGTCCTTAATCAGCCCGGAAGGCTACCGCAGCCAGCCTTTCCGATCAGGTCTGCACTGGATCGTTCCACTGGCCGAGCGGGTAGTGCGTTACCCCATTTATATTCAGAACTATACAATGTCCACTGAACCGTCTGAAGGCAGCAAAATAGGCAATGATGCAATCTCAGCCAGAACATCCGATGGCCAGGCGGTATACGTGGATACCTCTATCTTATACCGCATCGACCCGAATGACGCTATCCGGGTACACATTGACCTGCAGGACCGGTATGTGGATGATTTTATCCGTCCGATTATGCGGGGAATTATTCGTACCGAGGTTTCACAGTTCACTGCCGACGAGGTCAACAGCTCCAAGCGTAAGAACCTGGAAGATAACCTGGAAGAATTGATCCGTGAGGCTTTCCGGGAGCGAGGATTTACCCTCGACCGGTTCCTGCTGCGCAATATTGCCTTCTCAACAGCGTATGCATCCGCAATTGAGCAAAAACAGGTGGCTGAGCAAGAGCGCACCATGAAAGAATATCAGGCAGAGCAGATGCGCAAGCTTGCGGAAGGGGAGCGCGATAAACTAAAGATTGAGGCCGACGGCCGGGCAGCTGCTATCCTGGCAGAAGGCCGTGCCCAGGCAGATGTCATCTTGCTGAAAGCCCAGGCCGAAGCGCAGGCTTTAAAGTTGATCAATGAGATTTTGCAAAAGAACAAGGACCTGCTGACTTATAACTACATCAGCAAGATCGCTCCCAGTATTAAGGTCATGCTGCTGCCCAATAATAACCCTTACCTGCTGCCGCTTCCGGACCTGGGCATGGATACAGGCACGCCTACACCGACCCCAACCCCGACGCCTACGCCCGTACCAACCCCCACCCCAACTGCCACTCCCTGATGGCGGCTGAAAGAGATATGTTATAATCCTGCTGGTTCGGACAGCACCCAGGTATAGAACAACACCAACTCGAAGGAGGTTCAAAATGTGGATAATAGCCTTTCTCGTATTAGCATTAGCCTTTGGGTATTTCATCGGCAAACGAACCAAGAAAGCTGCCTGATTCGTATCGGGTGCTACCAGGATACGTTATGAAGGAGATAACAATATGGAGTTGATCTTAATCCTGTTGGCTGTGGCCCTGATCGGATATCTCTTAGCCCGCAGTCAATACAGCAAGAAAGTCGATAATGCCACAGACCAGGTCGTTAGTACATCTAAGGATCTGGCGGGGAAGACGGAAGACCTGTGGCGCAAGCAGTTTGCTAAGGGCAAGTATGCCGATGGTCTGCGCGGCTGGGCTGCTACTGGACCGGCGACCAATGAACTGCCCGAAGATTTCAAGACCTGGCTCGCCGGATTATCGGACAAAGAAGCTGAGGCCTTTACGAAACAGTTGTTTACATACCTGTCCGGTTTAGGGTACGATCTCCCCAAGCTGATCAGCGGCCAGATTGTGCTCGCTCCGCCACAGCGACAGGTTTTTGTGGAGACGATCGTGGTCTACAGCCAGGCGTACCGCAAAGCGAAGGAAGCCCGTAAAGAGGCTGAGAAGACCGCCGCGCCTGCCGAGCAAGCCGCCCCTGTGGACGACAAACAGCCTGCCGAAAAGAGCGTCAGCCGGCGTCGGGGCGATGGCTCCGAAAGCAGCGAAGCTCCGGCTGCAGCCTGATATTTAATTGCTTGAAAAACAAACTCACCCCCCGTCTTGCGGGGGGTGAGTTTGTTTATAGAGAGGTAACAGATTTTGGGTTCCAGTCCAGGACTGTCTGCACGAGTTGCCCGTACTGCCGGGCTGCCCGGCTGGAGGCATCCAACTCGAAAATCGTTTTTCCTTCCACTGCACATTCCCGCAGCACCGTGGCGCGGTGGATCGGCTCTAGCAGCATGCCGCTGAAGCGCTTACCCAGGTCCTGCAGAGTGGCTTTGCTCTCTCGGGTAACATCGTCATAAAAAGTGGGCAGAATTCCGATCACCTGGCCCTGCCATTCGAAATCCTGGCGGATTTTCTTTAAGGTAGAGACGATGCTGAAGACGCCATCTGACGCCAGGTAGTCGGTGGCGCAAGGGATCAGCACACCGTCGGCAGCCCATAACGCCTGCTCCTGCAGCTCGCCCACGCTGGGTGAGGTGTCGACCACAATATAATCCAGGTGGTCGTTGTGAGCTGCTGGCTTAAGCTTACTGGCTGTGAAGGAAACCGCTGATCGCTGGATGCTGAGCACCGTTTGGGCGGTGGCGGTTTTCTTGTCGCCCAGGATCACATACAGTCCAGGGCGATCTGTCAGGCGGACCACACGGTTCGGGGGTTCTTCGGCTACCAGTAAATTAAAAGCGCCGGACTCCGGCTTCAAGCCAAGGATCGTAGCGCACTGACCCTGGGGGTCCAGATCGACCAGCAGTACCCGATTGCCCTGCAATACCAGGCCATGAGCAAGGTTGACCGCGGTGGTGGTTTTCCCAACCCCGCCTTTTTGGTTGGCAACGGTGATGATGGTCGTCATGCAAGGCTCCTCGATCTGCTCGGGGTGATTTCAGGGCAGCCCGGTTTGTGTAGCCGATGGAGGCAGGATAAAACCACGCGGCCAATCCGTAAATTCATCATAAATGATGTCGTCAAAAATGGCTTCCAGGGTGTACTCCTGCCCGTTGATTTGAATGATCCGGCTGAGGCTGGCTTCTGTAAGGTTGGCAGCCTTAAAAATCGCCTGCGAAAAGTCGACCCCTGCCAGGTCAATTTGCGGGAAGCTGGTGGCGATGGTGGCTCCGCTCAGGTCCACTGCACAAATATAAAGTACGGCGTTTTCCCACAGGCCGCTGTTATAGTACCCGCGTCCCAGGCTGCCTCCCAGGTTGAAGCGGGATTCCGTCAAACCAGCTTCATTCGCCAGAAGAAAGATACCGTTCTGGCAATCTGCTGCGTAGATGGTGCTGATAAATTCCTGGTAAGTGATATCCGGCCGAAAATCGACCGGGGTGGCACTCACAAAAAGCGTATTGCTTATCACACTGGTGGCCAGTGTGGCATCGGACAGGTTCGCCCCAACCAGCTGCGCTCCGGTGAGATCGGTGCCTTCCAGGCTGGCGCCCTGCAGATTGGCGGAGCGCAGGTCGGCTTGCTCTAGCTTAGCTCTGTCCAGGTCGGCATTACGCAAGATGGCATAGCGCAGGTTTGCCCCGGTCAGGTCGGCGGAGGCGAGGCTGGCGTCTGCCAGGTTGGCAGATTGCAGGTTCGAGTTCGACATATTAGCGCCCGACAGGTCGGCCTGCAGGGTGACTTCCTGACCGGCAATGGTACGCGTATCGGCCCATACCACCGGAGCAAAGCCGCGTTCGCTGAGATCGGCCTGGGTAAGGTCGGCGCCGCCTAGCGTAGCACCAGCCAGGTAGCTGCCGGCCAGACGGGCTTCGGTCAAGTCGGCGCCGTCCAGAATAGTTCGCAGGGTGATGTCATCCGGATTGACCAGGGCATCCAGCCGGGCATCCCGCATCTGGGCGCGCCGCAAATCGGCGCCTGCCAGCCGGGCGCCCTGGGAATTGATCGAATCCAGGATTGCCCCAGCCAGGTTGGCGCCGCCCGCCCGTGTCGTGAGCAGGGTCGTACCGGTCAGGTCGGCGCCCTGCATATTGGCGCCGGAGATTATAGAATTATTCAGGGAAATGCCTGATAGCCGGGCATTTGCCAGGCTGGCGCCACGCAAGGTAGCACGATCCAGCGTTGTGCCAAGCAAGTTGGCATCGTCCAGGATGGCACCTTGCAACGTCGCCTCGGTCAGGTTGGCCCCATCCATGCTGGCCCCGGTCAGGTTAGCCCCATTTAAATTAGCTTTTTCCAGCAGCGCACCGCTGAGGGTTACACCGGTCAGGTCGGCGCCGATGAGAGTTGCTTTATTTAAGATCACTGCGGTCAGCGTGACACCCTGGGTAAAATCCACATTGGTCAGAGTGGCGCCGGTAAGGTCGGCTCCGCTCAGGTTGGTGTTCGCCAGGGCGGCGTTGCTCAGGTTGGCTTCTTCCAGGTTGGCGCCAATCAGGTCGACGCTGCTCAGGTTGCTATTGATTAGATTGGTGCCAGCCAGGACGGCGCCACTCAGATCAGCGCCGCTGAAATCTACATCTTGCAGGGATGCTCCGGTGAAATCAACTCCTGTCAGGGTGGCGCCCGAAAAATTGCTGCCATCCAGGGTCTTGTTGCGGAAATCCCTGCCGGTCAGATTATCACCCGAGCAGCTCGGTGGGCAGCGTACGGTGCGGAACATATACACTGCGGCCAGGAAAAGGGCGGCCCCCAGAGCAATGATGGCAAGCATCTCGATGAGCGGCCGGTTGTTACGCATAATTTGCCTGGTACTCATGGCTGAGAGACTACCTTGATTGCGGAGTCTGGTATGGCAAAACCGACCGGCCAGACTGTCGCATCATCATACAATACCCCTTTGAGTTGGGCATCCTTCAATAAGGGTTTGAATTGTGTCTCAATTAGGTCCATAATTATTGGATCATAGGCGGCTTTAACAATATCTGTTTGAGAGATAGCCTGGCGCAGCTCGTTGCCGGTGAGATTGTCGTAAGAGAAATCCTCCCCTGCTCCTGGGGGCAGGGGCAGCACCAGCAGCGCCCCGGTCAGGTCGGCGCCACGCAAATCGGCCCCACTCAGGTCGGCTCCAACCAGGATGGCGCCATTCAGCCTGGCCCCCGAAAGGTTAGCGCCGGTCAGGTTGGTCCCCAGCATGGTCGTTCCGGCCAGATACGCCTGGCTCAGGTTGCTGCCGACCAGTGAAGAGAGATTGACCCACGCGCCCCCCAGGCTGGCATTGCTCAAGTCGGCGCCGTTGAAATTAGCCGTGCTCAGATCGCCGCCGCTCAGGTTGGCGGCACTCAAGTTGGCGCCACTCAGGACGGTATCGATCATCTCGACGCCGCTCAAGTTTAGGGCGCTCAAGTTGCTCCCGATCAGCTCGGCGCCGTTGAAATTCGCCCCATTCAAGATGGCGCGGGTCAGGTCAACGCGGCCCAGTGAAGCCCCTTCAAGGTTGGCGCCGCGCAAGTCCGCCCGGTCCATCGTTGCATTGCGCAGGTTGGCGTTCTTTAAATCGGCGCCGACCAGCAGCGTCTCGGTCAGGTTAGCGCTTTCCAAATCCGTTTCCATCAGCGAAGCTCCGCTGAGGTTGGCGTTGGATAGATTAGCCCGAACCAGGATAGCCTTGTCCAGGTTGGCCTCCACCAGATTCGCACCGGCCAGTTTCTGGCCGCGCAATGTTTTGTTACTCAGATTGGCGCCGACGCATTCTGGCGGGCAGCCCCCAGGCAGGGCAGTGCCACAGCCGCTGAGGATCAGCACCAGGAAAACCGCAACCAATACCTTCGATATGCGCTGCATGCCTATCCGGTCTTAGCGGAAGTGTAAGGGAACAGCTGGTTCAGTTTTACCTGCCGGTCTTTACACCCGCAGCTTTTTCCAGTGATCTGCTCGTAACTATTGGCCAGTTGATCCATACCGGTCAGGTGAGCCAGGTCGGCGACGGTGTCGCCCAGGCCGTTGCTGCCTGCTTTTAGTCCAGTTCGTACTTTCATCGAATATCTCCTGCTTATATTATAGTTTCAGTTTGCGCCGGTGAAGGTCAAGGATGAGCAATCACCATTAATGTAGCGGCGCGGTTAAGCACGCATTGTAATGACAGCGATAAGTTCTCCGGGTCGAGAGCGCCAAAGCTCTCGTCGAGGATAATCATATCCGCTTTCTGCAGCAGCGTGCGTGCAATATACAGCCGGCTGCGCTCGCCATGCGATAACTGCCAGCCGCTTTCCCCGAGCATTTGCTGGAATCCAGACGGCATGCGGTCGAAGACCTCTCCCAGCCCCAGCTCGCGCAGCAGCAGCTCAGCTTCTTCCAGATCTTCAGGCAAAGGGGGCCAGTGTCGGCCCATCAGTAAGTTGAAGCCAAGAGTGTCCGAAAACACGTAATTCTCCTGGAACTGCGGCGCCATCACAATTCGCCGGCGCCACTCCTCGTTGCCCAGTATCTGCCGGTCAAAACCCCACAACAGCATCGAGCCAGATTCCGGCCGGCGCAACCCGGTGAGCAGGGATGCCAGGGTGGATTTTCCGCCTCCGGAAGGTCCTTCCAGCAGAATACGACTCCCAGGTTGAATCTGCAGCGAGCAATCCTGGATGATCGGTTTACCGGTCTGACGGTAGCGAAAGCTGATATCTCGTACCTGCAGTAGCGGTTGCCGACCGGTGGCAGGCATAACCTGATCGTGGTGCGCGGCCGTGGCGGTATCCTCGCTGCGAAAAGACACAAAATCCAGTGATTGAAGTTCGCGCGAGCGAGCGGCAGCCTTAAAAATTGGTCCTACCTGTTGCCAGGCAATCACCAGTCCGCTCAGGCTCTGGGCGCCGCCTGCCATGCGGGCCAGGGCGCGCGAGGCCAGGATGATACCTCCTACGCTGACTGCCATGGCCTGTGGCGAGGCTGTGCCGGATATGAAGGGCACAGCAATACCCAGCAGTCCCACCAGCATCCAGCCGCGTGTGATAATCGCGTTGACCTGGATGCCCACCTGGTCGACATTCTCCGAGAGCTTCAAGTAGCGGTCCAGGGCCTGGTCTTCATCGTCGTGCCAGTGATGGTAGTCTTCCTGAGCCAGGCGAGTCTGGTGGCCAACCATGCGCTCAACCAGGTCGTTGGTCATCTCCCGGTAGACGCTGCTCCATTCCCGGTTGGTTTGGTAATAGCGCCATAGGATCACCAGGGTGACCAGTGTCCAGGCGACCAGCAGCAGGCTGTTCAGGGCGCCGCCGGCTCCTCGGGAAAGCACGGCGCCTGCCAGGGCCAGCTCGATTACGGCAAGAATGGCCATGTAGCCGCCGTTCAGGGCCAGCATCTCCACTGCTTCGGAGTCCATCACGCGGTTCAAGAACTGGCCGCGTCCCTGGTGACGGATTTCCTCCGGGTCGAGCCGCAGGGTTCCGTAGATCAGCCGCTGTTTAAACACAGAACCGGTACTCACCGCCAGCTCGCCCTGCGAATCGCTCACGATCATCTGCACTGGGATGGCGGAGAACAACAAAATCACCCATGCAAGCAGCCAACCCATGTCAATGCTGCCCTGAAAGATACCGCGCCCGATAACGAACCAGGTGGCAATTCCGATGAGCTGCAGGATCAGGTAGGTGAACAGCTGCAAGCTGATGGGGAAAAATACCCGCGCCTGCCTGAACAGTTGAACCATGCTGGAGCCGGGCAGCAGCCGCAGCAGCCAACCGCCTTGCAAGCGCAGTGGGCTGAGTTCTTCTTTCAGGATCGAGCGGCGGGCTTGCCCGTGACGGTTTTCGGCCACACCCGCATCCGCCAGAATCTGGTCGATGGCAGGGTCAGGCCCGACTCGTATGGCTGGCAGATGGCAGCTCGCAGGCTTTCGACCGGTATCCTGTGTGTGCGCAGGTCTGGACCAAGTACTCGGACACGCTTTTTATTGGCGCTAACCAGAGCCAGCAGTCGGGGGGTATCTCCTGCTAAAGGACCGGGCAGGCGCAGGATGACGGGCGCAGAAACCTGCAAAAATCGTTCAACTTCTCCATACAGCAGGTCGACCGGTTCGGCTTCCAACCCAATATGGCCAGCCGCCACATCAATCCACCGGCTGATGGTTTCATCGTCGGATTGAGCCAGCCTTTCTGAGGGCTGAGCCAGCCTGGCCGGGCGTGTGATCAATTTCGAACGGCGTGCCAGGTTTTCGATCAGCTCTCCCAGCCTGGAAACCGGCCAGGCAATATTTTCCCACACCAGATCCCGTTTTGCCATATTGCTGTTGATTTTACTAGTTTTTTCCAGAAACTTTTGACGGAAACTATTCAGTCCCCAACCTAAGTCATTTGACTAAGCTTTCTCCAGGCGGCCTTGCGAGCCAGCCGGGCCGCCGGGTTTTCCTTTATAATACGCTTGCCACGGATGGCATTCACCGATTATTTTGATTCCAGGCCTGTAAGAGGACATTGTGTCAATTCCATTCTCGCGTTCAATGCGATCGTTGAAAGTGGACAGCTATCGCGCTTCGCTGGTGGGAATACTGCTGGCCAGTGTCGTCATGCTGGCGCTGGTTGTGTGGTTTTTTTCGGCCAGGATCACCCTATTTGAAGTAAGCAACACAGTAAGTATGACCGAAGACGGGCGCCTGATGGCAAAGTTCTCGGCTGAGTCGATGGCGCGCCTGCGCCAGGGGCAGCCGGCTGTTCTGCGCGTTACTGTTGGCTCAGACCAATCGGTAACCCCACTGCCAGCCATGGTATTCACCATCCAACCCGGCAGCAATGATGTTGAAATCACCCTGACAACCAATGAAATCCCAGAAAACTTGCTCACTCAGGGCTTTAAAGGCCAGGTGCAGGTTGAGGCGGAGTATGTCACGCCAGCTGTACTGGTGATACGCGCAATGGGCAAATACCTGAACCGGCAAGAAATCCCCGTCACGCCCCAGGAGAACCCGAGCTCGTCATGATCCTGGATACGCCTACCCAGGGCCAGCGCTTCCTGGCGCCCGAAGTCATCCAGTCGTCGGAAATGGATTGTGGACCGGCGGCATTGAAAGCCATACTGGAGGGCTTCGGCATTACGGTGAATTATGGCCGCCTGCGGGAGGCATGCCAGACAGATGTCGATGGCACCTCAATCAATACGATTGAGGACCTGGCGGTCCAGCTAGGCTTGCAGGCCGAGCAGGTAATGTTGCCGATGGACCACCTGCTGCTGCCGGAGGCACAGGCTTTGCCGGCTCTGGTAGTGGTGCGTCTGCCCACCGGTATGACGCATTTCCTGGTGGTATGGAGCCGTTTTGGCAACCATCTGCAGATTATGGATCCGGCAACCGGGCGGCGCTGGCCAAGCTGGCAGCGATTCCAGGATGAGCTGTACATCCATACTTTCCCGGTGGCTGCGGCGGCCTGGCGCGAATGGGCTGGAACTGAGGGCTTTCTGGAGCCGCTGCGCCACCGCATGTCCGACCTGAAAATTCCCCCGGAAGTTTTGCAGCAGCTGATCGATTCCGCAATAATGGATAACGATTGGCGCTCGCTGGCCACCCTGGATGCAGCTGTCCGCATGGTGGCGGCTATTGTGCGTTCGCGCGGGTTAGAAGCCGGCGAGCAGGCCGGCAAGGTGATCGGTCGCTTTTTCGAGCTGAACCGTGGCGAGGCACTGCCGGGAGAATTTATCCAGGCGCAGCCAGATGAGACGGTGGTCAGGGAAATCCGGATTCCGGAGACATACTGGTCGGCTTTGCCACTACCCACTCCATCTGGTCAGACAGCCAAGGAGGAGCGCTTGCTGTTACGCGGGGCGGTCCTGGTGCGCATCCTGGGCCGCCGGCCGACCGCCGACCTGACACTGGATGAAGAAGGACAACCGGAAGCAGAGCGCATATTGCCTCCTGATCTGGAAGCTGCCCTGGAAGAGCCCGAGTATCGACCTTTGCACGCTGTTTGGCAGGCTTTGAAGCAAGATGGACTGCTTACTCCCGGAATTATGCTCCTGGCGGTAGCCCTGGCGACTATGGGCGTGATGGTCGAAGCCATCCTTTTCCAGGGTCTGGTCATTTTAGGCCAGAGCCTGAGCAATGTCTCGCAGCGAATAGCGGCTGTGGTAGTTTTATCCGGTTTCATGCTGGCGCTGCTGCTGCTGGAGTTTCCAATCAACTCGATTGCCCTGCGCATGGGCAGACGATTGGAGACTCGCCTGCGGGTTTCATTGCTGGAAAAGATCCCCCGTCTGGGCGACCGCTACTTTCGCAGCCGCCTGACCTCGGACATGGCGCAGCGGGCGCACGACTTGCGTGCCTTGCGGACAATGCCTCAGGTGGGTATTGGCCTGTTACGTACTGCGTTCCAGTTGATTCTTACGACCATCGGCGTTATCTGGCTGGATCCAATCAGCGCACCATTGGCGATCTTGGGGACCACTTTCTTCTTTGGGATTTCCTTTGTCACGCGTCCGATCCTGGATGAGCGCGACCTGCGTCTGCGCACTCATATTGGGGCTCTGAGTCGTTTTTACCTGGATGCCCTGCTTGGGCTGATTCCGGCTCGGGCGCATGGGGCGGAGCGCAGCCTGCGCAGGCAGCACGAAAGCCAGATGATTGAGTGGGCACGCTCCAACCGGGAGTTTTCCAATACCGGCACATATCTGCGAGCATTTGGGGCTATCCTGTATTCGCTGTTTGCGATCCTGATCCTGGTGAATTACGTCGCCAAAGGCGGGCAGCCCAGCGAGATCTTGTTGCTGTTCTACTGGACGCTAAACCTGCCGGCCCTGGGGCAATCGCTGGCTGACCAGGTCCAGCAATACCCCATGCTGCGTAATCGCATCGTCCGCTTGCTGGAGCCGCTTGGCGCGCCGGACGAAGAAGATATCTGGCTGCAGGACCAGCAAGCATCGCAGGCGCCTTTGAAGCAGGACACAATGAGCCAGGCTGCCAGCATCTCGCTGGAGGATGTCTGGGTTCAGGCTGGCGGGCATATCATATTAAAGGAAGTCACTTTGGATATCCAACCTGGTGAGCACATTGCCATAGTTGGTCCTTCTGGCGCGGGGAAATCATCCCTGGTGGGTTTGCTGTTGGGTTGGAACCGGCCTTCTCAGGGGCGTATTTTCGTGGACGAGCAAGCTCTGGATGGCAAGCGTATCCAGGCGCTGCGCCGGGGAACCGCCTGGGTGGACCCGGCCGTGCAGCTCTGGAACAGGTCCTTGTACGATAACCTGCGTTATGGGATGGAGCAGTCTAATGGCCAGCCGATCGGCGGGGTAATCCAGGATGCCGACTTGTTTGGAGTGCTGGAGAGGATGCCCGATGGATTGAAGACCAGCCTGGGGGAGGGGGGCGGCCTGGTCTCCGGCGGTGAAGGGCAGCGCGTCCGCCTGGGGCGCGCCATGCTGCGCAGTGGCGCGCGCCTGGCGATCCTGGATGAGCCATTCCGCGGGTTGGATCGCGAAAAGCGGCGCAGCCTGTTGGTGAAGGCGCGCCAGCATTGGCAGGCGGCGACTTTGTTGTGCATCACGCATGATGTGAGCGAAACGCTGAACTTCCCAAGAGTGCTGGTAATCGAAGAAGGTCGTATTATCGAAGATGGTACGCCTCAGGATCTGGCTGCCCAGTCTGGTACGCGCTATCAGCAGCTGTTGGAAGCGGAAGAACAGGTGCGCCAGGGATTGTGGGCCAGCGCCGATTGGCAGCGGCTGTGGATCGACGACGGGCGGCTGGCGCCGCGAGCGGATGACTTCAAGATCCCGGGTAGCCCGGAGAAACCGGCTGCTGGGGATATGTTATAATGCCGGCACCTGGCCGGGAAGATAGATCCGTATAGATTTCGGGCTCGTGTATTCTTGAGCCGCCTGGAGATAAACTATGGAATTGCTGATCGTTGTATTACTGGCACTTGCCGTCGGCTACATTCTTGGGGCGCGCTGATGCAGCTAATTATCTTTCTGCTGGTTTTTATGGTGCTGGGTTATGTCCTGGCGCGCACTGAGCCAGAACAGAAAGACAAAGGATAAAGGTCTGATTGTGGTTAATTTAAATATTCGTCCCTTCGGGAGCCGAGGGGACGAATATTTATTCCTGGTTTCGGTGCTGGGATTAGTCGGGGATGTAGAGTTTTTGCCCGGGGAAGATATTGTTCTGGTTTGGCCCAATGATGGTCATATTGGAATAATAAATCTTCTGGACATCAGAATAAGTGGCGCTGGGTCCATAGAATTTCTGGGCAATTGTGCCCAGGCTGTCCCCGTTTTGGACGACGTAGCAGGCTGCGCCGGATTTCGTGTCGGTTCGTACTTTCATAGCTGTCTCCTCAAGACAAAAAGCTTATTAATCGAAAACACCTTCGATTTGTGCGGTCAGGATTAATTATTCCAGCCTCTTATTGGCTACTTATATTTTAATAGATTTATCGACCTTGGCAATACGACGTTTGACTTAATTAGAAGTGCTGCGGCTACCAAACATTTGACTTGATTCGCAGTAAAAAGCAGATTGCGCTAAAATGTGGGTAAGGATAGCGGTTATAATTCGCGTGCTTACTGATATACAACAATTACAGGAGAATATAGTGAATCTTAGGAATGCCAAATTGAAGAATTGGCCCTTATTTGTATCGGCCGTGATGATCCTTATCGTTTCAACCGCATGTGGCTCAGCCCCCTCGGTTGCCTCCCAAACCACCGTCTTGCAAGGCAGGGCGGTCCCCCCCTCAATCAACGAATTTACCTCAGCGCAATCTCCAGCTGCCCCAGCCGTAGAAACAACTGTCGAATCCACCGTGGTGGAACAGCCTGCTCTTGAAGCTGCTCCTGCCAGTGACACGGCCAATGCAGCCCCTGCAGTTGACCAGCCATCCGCAAAACAGGCTCTTCCTGCACCGCAGGAAGCACCTGCCAGCGATGCGTCGCTTGCGGCCGGCCAGGGACAGCCACTTGCAGCCGCCAGCGATGCTGCTGCCATTCTACCTACTGCAACAGAACCGACCGTCGGTTCTTTCGCGCCGGATTTTACTCTGCAGACTTTGGATGGCGGCTCGATCAACCTGACCAGCCTGCGCGGCCAGAATGTGCTGATTAATTACTGGGTAACCTGGTGCGAACCTTGCCTGGAAGAGATGCCGGCGCTTAATAAAATCTACCAGGAATACCAGGGGAAGAACCTGATCATCCTGTCGGTCAACGGTATCGCACAAGATGACCTGCAGAAGGTTAAAGATACCGTCTCGGGTTTAGGTCTTGCCTATCCCGTAGTGCTGGATGAAGCGGATACGATCTTCAAATCATACTGGATGGGTTTCATGCCTACATCGGTTTTCATTGACTCCCAGGGAGTTATCCGGTTTATTAAGTTTGGCGGCGCCGATGAGACTGAGTTCCGCGCCAAGATCGATCAGCTACTGGCTGGCACCCTCTAAACCATCCCGATTGTGAGACGGGCCGGCAAGCAAGTACGACCTCCAGGCAGCCTGATGCAAACGGGCAAATCCCCTCACGCTACACGAGACCCTGCCGGGAGCTTGCCGGTCCGGCGACAGGGCCAATCGTCTGAATCGCTTGTATCGACGAGCCAATCTCCCGCCGCGCGCCCGCTGTTGCAGGGCGTGCTTATTTTTCAGGATAGTGAGCTGGTGTTGGCCAATCCGGTAGCCGTTCAGATGCTGGATATTGAGCCGGAGGCGGTTTACAGCCTGACCACAGAGCGCTTGTTTGCCTTGCTCCGGCCGGAAGACCGCTCCCGTGTCGAGCAATCCTGGCGGCAAGCACTGGCCGGTGAGATTGTCCCCTTGCAGCCAGAGGTTTGCCTGGCACACTCGGATGGCTCGGATCAATGGGTGGATGTATTGCTGAACCAGGCGGAATATCAGGGAAAGCCAGCTCTTCAGCTGAGCTTGTTGGATATTTCCCAACGCCGGCAGGTAGAAGAAAGCTTGCGCCAGCATATCCAGCGCCTGCAGATCCTGCATGATATCGAGCATGCGGTGTTGTCGGCTCTGGACGAACGTCTCAGCGCCCAGGCAGCCTTGCGCCAGATTCATACGGTTGTCCCGCATTATCGCGCCAGCAGTGTTGTCCTGGTCGACCTGCACACGCAAGAAGCCCAGCTGCTGGCGCTGGATTTCAACCGCCGGCTGACGGATTGGGATATCCGCAAAAGCTACCGTTTGGATGAGCTCTCGGTTGACCTGGACCAATTAAGCGGCGGCCGTGCTTACCTGGTAGATAACCTGGGGGATTTACCTCATCATACCTCCTTGCAGCATGACATGCTGGAATTAGGCATCCATTCTTACCTGTCTGTGCCGCTGCGGCTGAGTGGCGAGTTGATTGGCACGCTCAACCTGGCTTCCGAGAAGCCAGGCAGCTTTAATGCTGAGCATGTCCGCATTGCCCAGGAAGTAGCCGACTCGCTGGCGGTCGCCATCCAGCAGGCACGCCTGCGCCAGGCCGAGCAGCAGCGCCGCCAGGAAGCCGAGATCATGCGGGATGTCATGGCCTCCCTGGCCAGTGCGGCCACCATGAATCAAACCCTGGAGATCATCCTGGTCAACCTGCGTAATGTGGTGGAATATGATCGCGCGGGGTTATTCTTACTGGATGAAACCAACCACTTTGTACTGATGGAGAAATCCGGTTCGGGCAGCGAAGCCGAGCATGCCAGCCATGTGGCCACGCACCCCCTGGTTGAGGAGTTCCGCCGCACCCGCCGCCCGTTGGTCATCGGTGACATCCAGGGAGATGCGCGTTTTGACAGCTGGACGGACATGCAGTCAATTCACGGCTGGATGGGCGCTCCGCTTCTGGCCGGGGAAGATGTAATCGGCTTTCTATCGCTGGGTTCTCTGGAAACGGGGGCTTACAGCGACAGTGACGCAGCCATGATTCAGGCTTTTACTTCTCAGGTGGCGGATGTGCTTGAAAGGGCACGTCTGCACGACCAATCGCATCGCCGCACGGAAGAGCTGGAAGTGCTCTCGTCGATCACAATCGCTCTGGAACAGGCCGATACCAGTGAAAATACCCTGGCCGCCATCCTGGATTTGGTGACGCGCTTTTTTGGGGCCGTACGGGGGGTATTCCTCTTCCCCGATAAATCCAAGACCCACCTGGTTGGGAAGCTCACGCTGGAGGGGAGCATAGCCGCATTAAGCCAGCCCCTGGGTGATGACCTGATCTCCCAGGTATATCAATCTGGCCAGGCTGCTGCTATCTCGGAACTCCAGCCCTATCTGCAAGGTGAAGGGGTTGATGTCTACCGGGCACTGTTCGAGGACATGCAGTCGGCGGCCCTGATTCCGCTTAAATCTGAAAATGCCACCTATGGCGTCTTATGCTTTGCCTTCCAGGACCGGCGCAGCTTTTCGGTTGAGGATATAAACCTCTACAACGCCATCGCCGGGGTCGCCGGGGCCTCTCTACGCCGGGCCGTGATGTTGGAGGGGTTGGAAAAGCAGGTCGATGTACGCACCCAGCACCTCTCCACCCTTTATCACATCAATGCTATTGCCAGCGAGCGCCTCGATTTGCGCTCGATTCTGGAACAGGTGCTCAAAATTCTGCTTGAATCAATGAACAATGCCGGCGGCGCCATACACCTGGCGCATCCCGCCGGTCACGAGCTCCACCTGTACGCCCAGCAGAACCTACCTCCCGCCCTGGCAGCGGATTTGGATAGCCTGTCCTTGCGAGACAGCTTGTGGCGCTCTCTGGTAGATTCAACCTCGCCGCTGGTAGTGCCGGATGTGCGCAACGACGAGCGGCTGATGGCCTCATTCCTGGCTGGTCGGCAGGAGTTTGCCCGCGCTTACATTGGCACTCCGGTGCGGGCTAAAGGACAATTGCTCGGCCTGTTGAGCATTTTCAACTCAACGCCTCAGGACTATACGATTGACGACATTACCCTGTTGATGACGATTGCCGACCAGGTGGGTATTTTTGTTGAGCGGGCGCGCCTGGTCCAGCAAGCTGAACAGGCAGCCGTGGTAGAGGAGCGCCAGCGCCTGGCGCGCGAGCTGCACGAACTCGGTGACTCAGCTGCTCTACAGCCAGGTGCTGTTTGCCGGCGCGGGCTTGAAGGTGCTCAACCAGGGTAACCTGCCTCTCATCCGGCAGCACCTTTCGCGCATCGACCAGGGCGCTCAGCAGGCCCTGAAGGAAATGCGCTTGCTGGTCTACGAGCTGCGCCCGTCGGATTACCTGGAAGAGGGCCTGCAAGGGGCGCTGCAGCGCCGCCTGGATGCAGTCGAGAAGCGCACCGGGATGAATGCTCGCCTGCTGGTGAGTGGTGAGCTAAATCTGGATGAATCCACCGAGATGGCACTCTACCGCATTGCACAGGAAGCACTGAATAACACCTTGAAGCACGCCGGTGCAACTGCAGTCAGTGTCGAAATTCGCTCCAGCCCCGGGCGAGTGGAGCTGGAAATTGCCGATAACGGGAGTGGCTTCAACCTGCAGGATAAGGCTGCTGCAGGTGGGATGGGCTTGATTACCATGCAGGAACGCACGACCGCCTTGAATGGCTCACTACGTATTTTGACCCAGCCGGGAAACGGCACCCGGGTAATTGCCACGATTGAGGAGTTAAGATGACCGAGACGATCCGAGTCCTGATTGTCGATGACCATACGGTTGTTCGCGATGGTCTGAATGCACTGCTTTCCGCCGAGCCGGGATTTGAGGTGGTCGGCTCTGCCGCCGATGGGATCGAAGCAGTGGCCCTGGTGCAACAGCTAGACCCGGATGTCATCCTGCTGGACCTGGTGATGCCGCGCATGGATGGCGTGCAGGCCACGATTGAGATCAAGCGTACCAACCCGGATGCGCGCATCCTGGTGCTGACCAGTTTTGCCGAGAACCATCAGGTTTTTTCGGCCATTAAGTCCGGGGCAATCGGTTATTTGATGAAAGATACCTCTTCAGAGGATTTGATCCAGGCGATCCGGGATACCTATCACAATAAGCCTGCCCTGCAGCCGGAGATTGCCCGCAAGCTGATGAGGGACATCCAGAGCCAGGTTGGCCAGGAATCCCTGGTCAATACCCTCACCGAGCGTGAAATCGAGATTTTGCAGCAGGTGGCCCTGGGGAAGACCAACCAGGAAATTGCGGATGAGCTGTTCTTGAGCGAGCGCACGGTGCGGACGCATATCACCAATATCCTGGCTAAACTGCGGCTATCCAACCGTACCCAGGCCGCGCTGTATGCCTTGCGAGAAGGCATCGCACACATGCGCTATGTTAAGGATGAAAATGAGTGAGATGCCGGCCGTGATCTCCCCGGTTGTGCTGGTGATCGCCCCACCGGGATATTATCGGGACAGCCTGATAGCCTTGCTGGGCACAGTGCGGCGTTCTCAGCGGGTGCTGGTGGCTGCTGACTTTCACCAGGCCGATTCGCTCTCCGGCCAAGATGAACCGGATATAGTCATGCTGGCCACACCGCCATCTCGACCTGCCACGAGGTCACTCAAGCCGTTGGTTGAGCGCATGCGGCTTACCTGGCCCGAGGCCCGGATTGTGCTGCTGACCGATAGGAGCGAAGATCATCCAACCCGACCGCTAGTGGATGCCCGCCTGCGCACGAATGCCTCGGTGGGTGATCTGGTGGGGTTATTTGGCGAGACATTCCCAATCACAAGACCACATTTATCGATAACTCAAGTTAATGACAATCTGTTAAGGTATAAAAAAACACCGGCTCTAAAGGGCCGGTGTTCTGCATTCTGCTTTCGGAATGACTCTGGATTACGGCATGAACGGGAAATTGTTGTCGATATGGACATGATTGTATCCATCGGCGCCGACATGCTTCATGCAAATCCAACCATCTCCATTTATATCGGCGACTTCCATATCCAGACCGACATGGTGGTGATCCATGTCATTCATATGATCCATATCTGCCATGTGCAGCTCAAAGGTATCTGGGCAGCCATACATTGCCTCACCTCCATTGGCATAAGCCAGACCGGCTGTTCCCAGTGCCAGGATGGTAATCGCCAGCAGGGCAGTCAAAAATTGTCTCATGGAAAGTGCTCCTTGGTAAAAAGGTATAGTGTCTCGGTAATACCGAATTAGGATAATTATACTCTATTATAGAGAAGTACCTTGGGGGATAGTGGTTGAGCTATCGAGGATGAATGTGTGTCAAATTTCCGGAAATTCAACCGGCCGGCCAGCTGCCGCGCCACAGAACAGAGTCGAGCTGCACGGCCATCGCCCCGGCAGACCGCATGGCCTGTGCCTGGGCCGGGGTGTACACGCCGCCAGCGCCGATAACTGGGATTGCAATCCCGGCGCTTGCCAACGAATGTACGGCAGCCAGCGCCAGCGGGAATAAGGCTGGGCCAAACACACGGCCGCGCACCAGCTGCCCTTGCTGATCTAACAGGGCGCCGCGCGGTGGACCCAGGCTGATTGCCGCCAGCTCCTGCCCTACCAGGGCGGGGGCCAGCGCGCTGGCATGATCCAGCGGCAGGCGCAGGATGGCCGGCAATTCGCCTCCAGAAGCTTCGGCCAGGGCGCCGGCAAAAATCCTGGCGGAAGCCGCGTCGTATTCCGGCGGTAAACCAAGCTCGATCCCGGTAACGCCAGGCAGATGGGTCAACCGGCTGACCGCCAGGGCAACCTCGGCCGGCGTCTGGACGAGCAGGTGGACGATCACCGGTACAGGTGAGCGCGCCCAGCGCTCGCCGTAGCGCCGGACGACCTCGCTTAGCCCGGGGTTTGGGTAGCCGGTGTGCAGCAGAAAGCCACCCGGGAAGTTGATCTGCTGAGGGGTGTGGGCCGGAGTGCGCCTTCCCAGGCTGACCGGATTGGTGATAAAAGCACCCAGTGATGCCAGGCGGATAGGGCCGTGCGGGTCGGGCGCGTAGCCCAGGCAGCCGGCAGCGTTCATCACAGGTGGATCAATGAGCAGATCATACTTCGGCATGCTTGGTGTTACCAATCCAGCTCGTTCAGGGAAAATACCGGGCCATCTTTGCAGGCCGGCTTCCAGTGCCGGTGTCCGGCTACTGCGCAGGCTCCACAATCGGCCAGCCCACCGCAGGTCAGGGGTGTGCGGATCAGCACCTGGACGGGGCAGGGCAGACGGCGATCAATTTCGACGTTCAACAGAGAGCGTAACCGGGAAATTTGCGGACGCTCCAGGTCCAGGGCCAGCAGATCGGCCCAGGAGAGCGCCTCGGATAGGCCGGCCAGGGGGTAAATTTCTACGGCGCTGGGCAGGTTAGCCGGGTGTTGATCGGCATACAGGGTAATGGCCATATTCTGCTGCAAGCCGGGCTGGATGAGCGGCAGCAGCCGGTCAAGCGACCCCCCGACAGCTCCCAGGGCCAGGTGTCGGGTGGCAGCCGGTAGAGTAAAGCCCTGACCCAATGGGCCGCGCAGCTCCAGCTGCGTGCCGGGCTCCCAGGCAGCGGGGGTGCCAGCCGCCAGGAAGCCGTCATCTGCCAGCTCTGTGGGGAACAATGGAGCGGCAAGGGCGGCATCCAGGTCGCCGGCTTCCCAACCCAGCAAGTACTGGCCGGGCTGCGGCCGGCTGGGCTGCTGGCATTCGATCCAGGCAGCGGGCAGGCCGTCCGCGCTTAATCGGATTTCTTTAACAATCCCGGGCGCGTCTGCATAAGAGGGATGATAACATCATTCGGGCGGCAGGCCAACCCCGTGTATAATTAAGCGGTTAATGTGAACTAAGGAGGTTCAATTATGAATGTTACAGTCGTGCTTCAGGGGATTGTATCGGTTTTATGGGTACTGGTGATTGTATTGGTTATCCTGGCGGTGATTCGCGCCTCGCGAAATTTGCCCGCCCGCGGACTGACGACAGCTATCATAGTCGTGGCTGTCTCGGCTGTGGTGCTGACCGTGATCAGCGCCGGCCTGGTGTTTGTGCAACCGGAGGAACGTGGTGTGGTCATATCCGCGGTGGCGCCCAACGGTTATCGCGAACAGCCGCTCCAGCCCGGCCTGAACTGGATCGTGCCGTTCTTCGAAAATGTGGAGGAATATCCCATCTCGCGCCAGACATACACGATGTCCATCGCACAGATGGAAGGGCAAATTCAAGGGGACGACTTCGATTACTGCCCGTACTTCGGACGGGCAGGAAGTTTTTGTGGATGCCTCGGTGATCTATGCTCTCGATCCGGAACAGGTAGTTGATCTCCACATCAAATGGCAAGACCGTTATCGTGATGACCTGGTGCGGCCAACGGCACGCGGTGTGATCCGGGATGCAATTTCGCAATATGGTATCGAGCAGGTCTACAGCAGCAAGCGCTTGGAATTGACGCAAAAGATCACCGAAGCGTTGTCTGCTAAACTGGACGCGAACGGCCTGACCCTGGTGGAATTCGTCTTGCGCAATATCACCTTTTCACCCGAGTATGCCGCTTCTGTCGAGCAGAAGCAGATTGCCGAACAGCTGGCCCAACAGGCCCGCTTTGTGGTCGAGCAGCGCAAACAGGAGGCTGAGCAGGCCCGCCAGGTAGCCCAGGGTCAGGCGGATTCTGTCGTGATCAATGCCCAGGGCTCTGCAGATGCCCGCCTGATCCAGGCGGAGGCGGAAGCCAAAGCCCTGGAGCTGCTGGCAGCCGCTATCCTGAACAAGCAGGATTTACTCACTTACACTTACATCAACAAGCTCAGCCCGGCAATTCAGGTGATGCTGCTGCCGAATAACTCGCCCTTCCTGTTCCCGCTGCCGACAGTTGGGCCGGCTGCTCCGGCGGCCACACCGGCGCCCAGCACGATTCTTCCGTCGATTCTGCCTACGCCAACGCCATAGTATGCCTGCGCCCGGGCGGAAAATCCGCCTTACCACGCTTTCCAGCTGCGCTGGTTGAGCATCTAAGCTAAACGCTGAAACGCTGGCGCAGGTTCTGCGCCCGATCCAAGGTTTATTCAATCCGGCAGATTATCCGGAGCTCCTGGTTGGCCTGGGAGATCCGGATGATGCCGCGGTCTGGCGGCTGGATGCCGACCGGGCACTGGTGGCGACAACCGACTTTTTTACACCGGTTGTAGATGACCCCTACGATTATGGCGCCATTGCGGCTGCCAACGCCCTGTCGGATGTGTACGCTATGGGCGGGCAGCCGTTCATGGCACTCAATGTGGCTGCGCTTCCCCCCAGCTTGCCCTCCGAAATGATAGCGGAAATCCTGCGCGGTGGAGCGGAAAAGGCGCGGGAAGCAGGTGTGGTGTTGGCCGGCGGGCACACAGTGCAGGACCAGGAACCCAAATACGGTCTGGTAGTGTTGGGCTTTGTGGACCCGCAGCGCATGTTTACCAAGGGCGGCGCCCGACCCGGAGATATTCTGGTTCTGAGCAAACCTCTCGGTTTTGGCGTGACCACAACCGCCTTGAAACGTGAGCTGGCCGACCCGCAGGACATAAAAGAGGTGGTTGGTTGGATGATACGCCTCAACAAATTGGCCAGCGAGCTGGCCATGGCAGCCGGAGTGCGCGGCGCAACCGATGTTACCGGTTACAGTCTGTTGGGACATGGGCTCGAGATGGCACAGGCTTCTGGTGTACGGCTGCGCTTTTCCCTGGCAAAAATCCCCTTCACCCGAGGGGCGCGCAAGTATGCCGAGCAGTGGACTTTCCCGGGGGGTACTTCCGACAACCGGCTGTATTATGGCTCTCAGGTAGCGTTTGATCCAGGCATCGATGAAGCCTGGCAAATGCTTCTTTTTGATGCCCAAACCAGCGGTGGGCTGCTGTGCGCGGTCCCGCCGGATCGGCTGGCAGGACTGCTGGAACGAGCCGAGGAGGCCGACCAACCTTTATGGGTGGTTGGCGAAGCCCTGGCAGGCGCTGGTATCCAGGTCGTGGAATAGTATGAGCGCACGCAATGCAAACCTCTTTTGAGTTTCATTCTCGACGCTCGCCGGTTGTCAGCCGCAGCGGTATCGTAGCGGCCTCCCAACCGCTGGCCGTGGCTGCCGGATTGGAGATTCTGCACCAGGGCGGCACGGCTGCCGATGCTGCGGTGGCGGTCGCGGCTGCTTTGAACGTCACCGAGCCTACCTCAACCGGGATTGGCGGCGATTGTTTTGCCCTGTACTACCATGCCGCCAGCCGCCAGGTAAGCGCACTGAACGGCTCTGGGCGCGCTCCGGCTGCCCTGACGCTGGAACGACTGCAGCATGAAGGATACAGCCAACATCTGCCTGCTTACCATGCTTATACAGTCACCGTGCCCGGCGCCTGCGCCGGCTGGTGCGATCTCTTGAGCGATTTGGGCGCCTGCCGCGTGCGGCAGTGCTTGCCCCGGCGATTCGCCTGGCCGAACAAGGCTATCCGGTTGCCCCGGTCACTGCTCGGGGTTGGCAGAGTGGGGCCGCCAACCAGCTGCGCAGCGCACCGGGCGGTCAGGATCTGACTATAGACGGGCGTGCGCCGCGGGCTGGAGAAATCTTCCGCAACCCGGGATTGGCGCGCACCCTGCAATACGTGGCAGAAGGCGGTGCAGAGGCCTTTTACCAGGGCCTAATTGCCGAAGCGATTGCCAGCGCAGTGCAGCAGGCCGGTGGCTGCCTGCAGGTGGATGACCTGGCTGCCCACCACAGCACCTGGGATACCCCGATCAGCACTTTATACCGCGGTTTTCGCATTTGGGAATGCCCGCCGAATGGGCAGGGCCTGGCGGCATTGCTCGGGTTGAATATCCTGGAAGGTTACGACCTGACAGCCCTGCCGGCGCTTTCGGCGGAGCGCCTGCACTTGCAAATTGAAGCTATGCGCCTGGCGTTTGCCGATACTCGCTGGTACGTAGCCGACCCGGCCTTCGGCGACATCCCTTTGGATGCCTTGCTCTCAAAAGAGTATGCTGCTACGCGGCGAGCGCAAATTGACCCGCACCGGGCGAGGCTGGATGCCAGCGCACGGCGTTCCGGTGGCCAGCTCGGATACAGTCTATCTCAGCGTGGTGGATGCGCAGGGTAATGCCTGCTCGTTTATCAACAGCAACTATATGGGCTTTGGCACTGGGATTGTGCCCGCTGGATGTGGATTCAGCCTGCAAAACCGCGGCCATAATTTCAGCCTCGACCCTAATCACCCCAACTGCCTGGCGCCGGGTAAGCGCCCTTATCACACCATCATCCCGGCGTTGATCACCCGAGCTACACCCGATGGCGAACAGAGCGGTGAGGAGTTGTATGCCAGCTTTGGCGTAATGGGTGGTTTTATGCAGCCGCAGGGCCACCTGCAGGTTGTCTGTGCGCTGATCGATGACCAGCTTGATCCTCAGTCGGCGCTCGACCGGCCGCGTTTTTGCATCCAGAATGGTGAAGCCGGCGGGCAGGTGGCCCTCGAAGATGGCATCCCTGAACAGGTTATGGCTACCCTTGCCAGCATGGGACACCTGGTACAGCCCACGAGCGGTTACGCGCGTTCGGTGTTTGGGCGGGGCCAGGTGATTCTCCGCTCGGCAGGGGAGGGTGTCTTATGGGCAGGCAGCGACCCGAGAGCCGATGGCTGCGCCATGACTTGTTAATCATTGATTAAAGGCCCACACCAGGCTGGTTGCGGGAAATATCCTGTGGTATATTTGCTGAAATATTTGACCGAGGTGTATTCCCCCCTTCCTGGTAAGGGGATATTGGGGAGATTATTGTGAAAAAATTTATTCGGGAATACTGGCTTGAGCTGCTTGGCCTAATAGCTGTACTGATCGCCGTTTTCTTGTTGTTGAATCGGAATAATATATGGGCGATCCGTGTGGCGGGTAGGGGGTTCATTAGCGGCATCAGCCAGTGGTTCAACGACTTGCTGAACTCGGCTTTCGGCTACCTGGGCCGCATGAGCGCCGCAGAGCTCCTGGCCTGGCTGCTGATCATTAGCGGAACGGTAATCATCCTATATCGAATGCGGCGACGCTACCTCAAGTCTGACCACTGGCAGGCAACTGTTTGCCCTAAGTGCGGAAGCAAGCTGCACCGCGTGCATCGTACCCGGCTGGATCGCTTGCTTGGGCCAATCTTCTTGCCTAACTCAGCACGTTATCGCTGCTCAAATTCCAGCTGCCGCTGGAGCGGGCTGCGCCAGGGGCGCGCTCACCAGGCTGGCTTGCACTCACGCGATGCTTCCGAAACCCGAAGCTAACCGCTCCGATTAACATATAAGCCCTCCAGGCTTGGACTGGAGGGCTTTTTTTTAGCTCACTTCAGGTCGCTAGGCTGACCGATTCGACTTGCTCGATGTTGGGGAAAAACTGGCGCACCGTTCCTTCCACCCAGCCGTGCAGGGTATTGGGAGAGAGTGGGCAGCCCAGGCAGGCACCGCCCAGGCGAACTTTCAAGACTTTACCATCGTACGAAACCATCTCCACCGATCCGCCGTGGAAATGTTCAATATAAGCACTGATCTTATCCAGCAGGGCCTGCATGCGTTCTTGATCGGTGAAGTCACCGATGTTGTTTGTGTTTTCGCTCATGGTAGTCTCTCCTGACTCGGGCAAATCGGCGGTTTGTTCGGCCGGCTTCACCCATGGGTCTTGGATCGCGATTTCTCTGTTGATGTTAATACACAATCCCTGTTCAAGCAAGGCTCGCACATGTTGGTGCGAGTTCTTTAATCTCTGGGATATGCCCGCTGCCAGCCGTTCCAGGATTACCAAACCGGTTTCAGGGTGGTCTTCGCATAACTGGCGTAAATCCTGGCCACGAATGGACAGCATCTGGCAGTCGCTCAGGCAGATGGCTGTGGATGTGTAAAGCGGGTTGCCCAGCGCCGCCGACCAACCGACCACGCTTTCCGGGTGGACGTGGGTCATGGTTAATTCTTTCCCGTCCTCCGGCTTGAAGCGAATGTCAATCTCGCCGGCTACGAGGATGTACAGCGCAGATGCCGGCTCACCTTGTTCGAAAATCACCGCTCCTTGCGGCTCGTAGCGCGGGTAGAACAGACGCTGCAGGATGGCATACTGGGCCGGACTCAGGTCTTGGAATAACTTTAATTGCTGGATTGTTGTGGTAGCCATAAAAAATTCAAATTTCCCTACCGTACAATTTACACCCAACTGCCCATCCTTTTCCAGTGGCAAATATCCTTATTGCACAGACGAATATCATCATCCTGCAGGATATAAACTATGCGATAACAGGAAGAATGTAATAACCGGTTTATGACTATAAAATAAAAACCAGGCGCGAGCCTGGTTGACCCATCGCAAGGGTCAACCAAGGGCCAGCGCCCGGTTTTTCTCGATTGCACTAGTTTACTTGCCCAGCCGGAGGCGCAGGGCTTCGGTTAAAGCCGGGACAAGCGTGTATAGATCGCCGACCACACCAAAACGGGCCAGCTTAAAGATTGGCGCTTCGGGGTCTTTGTTGATCGCCACGATGACTTTGCTGCTGCGCATACCGGCCTGATGCTGGATGGCTCCGGAGATGCCACAAGCAATATACAGGTTAGGGCTGACCACTTTACCGGTTTGCCCGACCTGGTGCTCGTAGGGGATGTAGCCTGCATCCACGGCCGCACGGCTGGCGCCCACGGCACCACCCAATACACCTGCCAGATCACCCAGCAGCTTAAAGCCTTGCTGAGCGCGCCAGATCTCGGCTTGCTTATCGTCCAACCCTGCCGGCGGAGACAGGTGGGGTTATTGGCTACCCCGCGTCCGCCGGAAACAATCACTGCCGCATCTCCCAGGCTGACTCCACCTTCTGCCGCAGCATGGCTCAAAATTTTGGTGGGTATATCCGCCTCCGCCAGGACTGCCGGCACCTGGGTGGGCGCTCCGGAACGAGCCGGGTCGGCCGCGGGCTTTTCAAATGCCCGGCCGCGGGTGGTGATGATTTGAGGAAGCGCATCACACACGACCTTGGAGAGTGCTTTGCCGGCATAGACCTGGCGGGTGGCCAGGACTTTACCGTCTTGCAACTCGAGAGCGCTTACGTCTGCCAGGATGCCGCTGTCCAGGTCTATGGCGCTCATGGCCGCCAGCTCACGGCCGCGGAAGGTGGTCGGCAGAAGCACTGCTAGCGGGGCGAGCTCTCTGGCAACCTTAACCAGGACGGCTGCGTAAGCTTCCGCCCGGTAGTCGGCCAGGGTCGCATCATCGGCAAACAAGGCTTTTTCGGCTCCATATTGAAAAGCCTGGCCGGCAACATCCTTCGATCTTTCACCGGCAACCAGCACAACCAGGTTGGCGCCGCCATACAGCTTGGCCAGCATTCGCCCGGCGCCCAGGGCCTCCCAGGAGGCGGGCAGAGCGGTGCCTTGATATTGATCGATGTAAACCAGGATATTGTTGCTCATCACAGCACCTTCTCAGCAAGGATTTTGTCGGCCAGTTTGTCAGCGATTTCTTGCGGGCTGTTGCCGGTGATCATCTCGGTGGTTATATCGCGGGCCGGCGGGCTCATCACTGCAGGCCAGCGGATGTGAGATTTTGGTGCGTTGATGCCCAGGTCTGATAGGCTCCAGGTCGGGATGACTGCCTTGGCGGCCTTGCGGATACCCATGAAGGACGGGTAGCGTGGCTCGCCAATGTCTTTGCCAACGCTGACCACAGCCGGCAGCTTGCTTTCCACCACCTGGCGGCCTTCTTCCGTGCTGCGTTCCACGGTGATTTTATTGCCATCGAGTGAGTTGAACCTTTGAGACCAGGGTCAATGCCGGCCAACCCAGGACACGTGCGGTTTGGGCCGCGGTCACACCCAGGTCAGCCATCGATTGCCTGCCGGCCAAAGAAGACCAGCTCCGCCGCGCCGAGCTTTTGATGGCTGCGGCCAACGTGCGGGCCAGTGCCTGGCTATCTGCACCGGCCAGCGCCGGGTCCGAGATCAGGACTGCCTCCGTGCAACCCATCGCCAGTGCAGTCTTAAGCGCTTCCTTGGCGCTTTCGGAACCTACACTGATGACGGCCACATCCGCATCGACTGCATCTTTCTGCACCAACGCAGCTTCCACAGCATACTCGTCCCAGGGATTCATCACAGCCGGCGCATCGCCCCAGGATACTTTGCCCGCCTTCTACCACAATCCTGGCGGCGCTGTCGGGCACTTGCTTGATGCATACAATAATTTTCAAATTGACCTCCTTTGGATCTTTAAGGGTGTGAATAATAATTGCAAGCTCACTCCTGCCAGATTTCTGGATCATAGGCAGGCAGCTCACAACGCAGCGGGGCATCCTGGCGGAAATCCAGGGCATAGCCGGCCTGCATTAGCTGGTGAATTTCGCTGGTGCCCTCGTAGATGATGGCGCCTTTTGAATTGCGCAGGTAACGCTCAACATCGTATTCATCACTGTAGCCATATGCCCCGTGCACCTGCACCGCCTCCGATGCAGCCGTAAAAGAAGCATCGGTTGCATACCACTTGGCCAGGGAGGTCTCGCGAGTGTTGCGCAGACCCTGGTTTTTCATCCAGCCGGCTCGCAGATACAATAGACGCGCCGCGTCATAAGATTGTACCATACCCGCAATTTTTTGCTGGATAAGCTGAAAGCGTGCCGATTTCCCGGCCAAAAGCCTTGCGTTCGTGGGCATACTTGACGCTGGCCTCAAGGCTGGCACGGATCAGCCCGGTGGCCCCGGCGGCAACGGTGTAGCGCCCGTTATCCAGGCAGGACATGGCGATCTTGAAGCCCTCGCCCTCTTCCCCCAGCCGGTTTTCTGCCGGGATGCGCACATCCTGGCAGGCGATCCAACCGGTCGAGCCGGCGCGCACGCCCAGCTTGCCGTGGATATCGCCGGCGGTGATGCCCGGGCGGTCCATCTCGACCATGAATGCGCTCAGCCCGTCGTGCGGATCGGCGGCTTGCGGGTCGGTACGCGCCACCCACAGGCAGTGATGCATCTTGGTAGCCAGCGAGATCCACATTTTCTCGCCGTTGATGACATACTCGTCCCCTTCTCGGCGAGCCGTGCTTTGCATTCCGGCCACATCCGACCCGGCGTCTGGCTCGGTCAGTCCAAAACCGGCATATTTCTTTCCCTGCGCCTGAGGCACCAGGAAGCGCTGCTTTTGTTCCTCGGTTCCCCACTGCAAGAGCGCCATGCTGTTCAGACCCCATGTGCACCGACATGACCACCCGCAAGGAGGTATCGACCACTTCCAGCTCTTCGCAGGCCAGGCCCAGGGAGATGTAATCCATGCCCTGCCCGCCGTAGCGCACTGGGATGCAGATTCCCAGAATGCCCAGCTCGGCCATGCGCGGCAGCACGAAGGGAGCCATCTCCTGCTTGCGGTCGCATTCCTTGATGATCGGGGCATACTTCTTTGTGGGCGAAGTCCCGCACCATCTGTTGTACAAATCGATGCTCCTCACTCAGGGCAAAATCCATAATGCTTCCTCCGGTCAAAGTTGGTTTCCTTCTATTATAAGCCAGTGTAATGATGGGCATGGTAAAATCGACCCGTTTCAGCAAGATGCAAGGTGATCAAGTGCGTATACTTCAGAAACTCTGGATTGGACTGCTGCTGACCGGCCTGCTATTGGCGGGTTGCGAGGGGCGACCGCCGACCGATGATCCCGCGCCATCCAGCCCGGGACAAGCTGGACGACCGACATCTGCCCCTGCTGATGCCGGCGGGAATTCACCTGTCTCGGAGACCGCGCTGCCGGCCGGCTTGCTTTATCAGGATGATTTCGCTAACCCGCTTAGCGGCTGGCGCCAATTTGGCCCGGCAGGCGGCACGGCGGACTACGCGGATGGCGTTTACCAGGTGCGCGTGGACGGCGCCAATTACAATGTCCTGGCAAGCAGCGGGCAGAGCTTTAGCGATGTGCGCCTGGAGGTGGATGCTTACAAGACGCCGGGGGAGCGCAATAACCGCTTCGGCTTGATCTGCCGGGCGGCGGATGCCGACAACCTGTATGTCTTCTTGATCAGCAGCGACGGCTTCTACGGCATCGGCAAGATTGTTGCTGGACGCCCGCAATTGATTGGTATGGAAGCCATGCTGCCGGGGGAGACTGTCCCTTTGGGATCTGGCCTCACCCACCTGCGCGCCGATTGCGACGGTTCTCGCCTGGCGCTGTTTGTTAACGGTGAGAAGCTGTATGAAGTCCAGGATGCTGACCTGGTAGAAGGGGAAGCCGGGTTGATAGCCGGCTCGTACAGCTCGCAGGGAACCGAAATCTTGTTCGATAACTTTAAGGCATATCTACCATGAAGGTGTTCCTGGATACGGTTGGCTGCCGCCTGAACCAGGCGGAAATCGAGCAGATGGCGCGCCAGTTTCGCCTGGCCGGGCATGTTCTGGTCGCCACGCCGGCCGAGGCCGACCTGGCGGTGGTGAACACCTGCAGCGTGACAGCCGCAGCCGCCTCCGATTCGCGGCACAAGATACGCCAGGCAGCCGCTGCCGGCGCCGGACAGGTGGTCGTCACCGGCTGCTGGTCGACTCTCAGCCCACAGCAGGCCGCCGAGCTGCCGGCCGTCAGCCGCGTCGTTCCTAACGCCGAGAAGGACCGCCTGGTGCCGGATCTGCTGCAGATCGAGCTGCCCGAGTTTGAGTCCGAACCGGTTGAGCGCGAGCCGATCCCCGGTGCGCGCCTGCGCACCCGCGCCTTTATTAAGGTGCAGGATGGCTGCGATAACCACTGCACTTTCTGCATTACCACCGTTGCCCGGGGGGCTGGGCGCAGTCGCTCCATCGTTGAGGTGCTGGAGGATGTGCAGGCCGCGCTGCAGAACGCCCCGGACGGGCAGGGGGGCGCCCGGGAGATCGTGCTGACCGGCGTGCACCTGGGTTCCTGGGGCCAGGACTTTGCCGCGCCACTGCATTTGCAGGCGCTGATCCGGGCTATTCTGGAGCACAGTGATGTGCCCCGGTTGCGCCTGTCCTCCCTGGAGCCCTGGGACCTGGATGAGAGCTTCTTCCGCCTGTGGGAGAACCCGCGACTGTGCCGTCAGCTGCACCTGCCTTTGCAGTCCGGCAGCGCCGCCACACTGCGCCGCATGGCACGCAAGACTACGCCGGCGGAATTCCGGCGCCTGGTACAGGCTGCGCGCCAGGCGATCCCCGGTGTGGCGATCACCACCGACCTGATCGCCGGTTTCCCCGGTGAGAGCGAATCCGAGTTCGCCGAGACCCTGGTTTTTGTGGATGAGATGCAGTTTGCCGACGGCCATGTCTTCACCTACTCCACCCGCCCCGGCACAGCCGCCGCCCGTCTGCCCGGGCAGGTACCGCACGCCGTGCGCAAGCAGCGTAATGCCCGCCTGCGCCTCGCCCTGGAAGGTTCTAACCGCCGCTACCGGGAAGCTCACCTGGGGCAGGTACTGCCCGTCTTGTGGGAGAGCGCCGTATCCCTCGGACCGTCGGGCTGGGAGATGAGCGGGCTGACCGACAATTACCTGCGGGTGCAGGCGGCCGCGCCCCGCCAGCTGTGGAACCGCATCACACCTGTACACCTTACCGCCCTGGTGGATGGGCGCATGGATGGGTCATTAATCGGGCAGGAGGTGATTTGAACAGCTGCATCTTTTGCAAGATTGTAGCCGGCCAGGCGCCGGCTGCCATTCTGTATCAGGACGACTTGGCGACCGCTTTTCGCGATATCCAGCCTGTAGGGCCTACCCACGTGCTGGTGGTGCCTAACCGGCACATTGTCTCGGTAAACGACCTGACCCCCGCAGACGAGTCGCTCATCGGGCACCTCGTCTATATAGCCGGTCAGGTGGCCCGCCAGGAAGGCATCGACCAGTCGGGCTACCGCCTGATCCTCAATACCGGGCCGGACTCGGGACAGGCGGTCTTTCACCTGCACCTGCATGTCATAGGCGGGCGCCGCATGCGCTTCCCGATGGGTTAGCCTGAGTGGCAACCGTATGAACTGTGTGATCCTGGAAACCAAACTGAGGGGTGGCATGCTGCTCCAGCTGGTGGAGGGCGACCTTACCGAGGAAGCGGTGGACGCCATCGTTAACGCCGCAAATTCCCGCCTGCAGCATGCAGGCGGTGTGGCGGGGGCAATCTCCCGTCGCGGCGGCCCGCAGATCCAGGCAGAGAGCGACACCTGGGTGAGACAACACGGCCCAGTGGCCCACGAGCGCCCGGCTTATACCTCCGGCGGCTGGCTGCCCTGCCGCTACGTGATCCATGCCGTTGGCCCGATGTGGGGTTCAGGCGATGAAGTCGCCAAACTGGCGGCGGCGGTGCGTGGCGCTCTATGGCAGGCTGAGGCGTTGCAGATCGGCTCGCTGGCTTTGCCCCCGATCTCGACAGGTATCTTCGGCTTTCCCAAGGAGCGCGCCGCCATGGTCATCCTGGTGGCCATTAAAGATTACTGCGACGAAATACCGCCTGCCTATCTGCAGAAGGTTCGTCTGACGATCATTGACCAGCCTACCCTGGATGTTTTCCACTCGGTCTGGGAGATAATATTCCCGGTGGATGAAGGCAGCGAATAATTCAATGATCACCTCGGCACAAAACCCCAAGATCAAGTGGCTGCGCCAGCTGCAGAGCAGCAGCCGCGAGCGGCGTGAAGCCGGCCTGTTCGTAGCTGAAGGCGTGCGCCTGCTGGAGGAAGCGCTGGCAGCCGGGTGGCAGGCGCAGGCGGTATTCTGCCTGGAAGCGCTGGAGCCGCGCCTGCAGGCTGTGGTGGATGGCTTTGTGGCGCGTGGGGCGGCGCTCGAGACGGTGGCGCCACATGTCCTGGCTGCAGCCAGCGATACCGAGACGCCGCAAGGGGCGCTGGCAGTGCTCCAGCTGGCCCAGCCGCAGCCGCCCGCTCAGCTGGATTTTGTCTTTATCCCCGACCAGGTGCGCGACCCCGGCAACCTGGGGACGATGCTGCGCACGGCGGCTGCCGCCAATGTGGGGGCGGTTCTGCTGCCGCCGGGTGGGGTTGACCCGTACTCGCCCAAGGTGCTGCGCAGCGGGATGGGGGCGCACTTCCGCCTGCCGCTGCTGGCGCTGGAATGGCCGCAGATCGAGGCGCTGGTTGGGCAGTTCCAGCTGCAGGTTTACCTGGCAGAGGCCGGGCGGGGGGTGGCCTATACCGCCGCCGATTTGCGCCGGCCGCTGGCGCTGGTGATCGGTGGGGAGGCGGAAGGCGCCGGTGCGCAGGCCCGCCAGCTGGCTACCCAGTGCGTCTACATCCCCATGCCGGGCGGCAGCGAGTCGCTGAATGCCGCCGTGGCAGCCGGCTTGCTGCTGTTCGAAGTTGCCCGCCAGCGGAGCGTTGCGTAGGATGAAAATTCGCTCGATCACCTGTTTCGTTGATCCCGGCTGGCCGCTCGACCCTGCAGCCCTGCGACCGGTGGAGAAATTGATTGCGGCGGGGCGCCTGGCATTCGATGAAGCCGGCTACGAAGTGCAGACCACCCGCCTGGCGACCCCGCCGTTCCCCCGGGTGATCGGCTCCGGCGACCCGCACAGCGCCGTGCGCCTGGCGCAGGAGCTGATCGCCGCCCGACCGGCCGGACTGGACTATGTGTGCCTGGGCCCGGCCCTGCCGGAGTACTCCGAGAGCTACGCCGCCATCCGAGCGGTGGTGGAAGCCACGCAGGATGTTTTCCTGGGCGGCATGCTGACCGCTGCGGGGGGCGTCTCGCTGCCGGCCGTACGCCAGTGCGCCGAAGTGATCCACGGGCTGAGTGCCGTGCTGCCCAACGGCTTCGCCAATTTGCGCTTTGCGGCGCTGGCTAACGTCCCAGCGGGGGCGCCCTTCTTCCCGGCAGCGTACCATGCAGGTGGCGAGCCGGCCTTCGCCCTGGCGCTGGAAGCGGCCGACCTGGCAGTGGCGGCGTTTGGACAGGCATCCACCCTGGCAGAAGCCCGTCGCTCCCTGGTGGCGGCGATTGAAAAGGATGCTGCCGGCCTGGAAGCCGTTGCCCGCAGCCTGGAGCAGTCCTGCGGGCTGCGCTTTGCCGGGCTGGATTTCACCCTGGCGCCCTTCCCGCAGCCGGAACTGTCGATTGGAGCGGCGCTGGAGGCGCTGGGACTGCCGGCGCTGGGCGGATCGGGTTCGCTGGCGGCGGCGGCTTTCCTGGCGGACACGCTCGACCGGGCCAGCTTCCTGCGCACCGGCTTCAACGGCCTGATGCTGCCGGTGCTGGAAGATGCCGTCCTGGCGCAGCGCGCCGCCGAAGGGACGCTGACAGTGCAGGATTTGCTGCTGTATTCGGCGGTGTGCGGCACCGGGCTGGATACCGTGCCGCTGCCCGGGGATGCCTCCGCGGAAGCGCTGGCGGCGGTGCTGCTGGATGTCGCCGCGCTGGCAGTGCGCCTGGGCAAGCCGCTGACCGCCCGCCTGATGCCGGTGCCGGGCAAGCGGGCCGGCGACCCGACCGATTTCGACTTCGCTTTCTTCGCCAACAGCCGCATCCTGGCATTAAAAGGCGGGTCGCTGGGAGGGCTGCTGGCCGGTGATGAAACCTTCCCGCTCTCCCCACGACCCGCTGGTAAAGTAAAGCATTGCAGCCGCTCGTTTAGCCCTCCGCTGGGGCGGCCTGCGTGCGCCAGTAGATTCCGGCTTCACGAGCCATGAAACCTTCGTCGACCAGGTAGCGCCGCAGGGCGGCGGTATCGGCGTGCACTGGCTTGAGCATGGCGTTGACGTCTTTCTCGCTGTAACGCACGCCGGGCTCGAAACGCCCCGCCACGTAGCGCAGGATGACCAGCAGCTTCTTGTGCTGGCTGGGGATCTGCTTGAGGCGGCCGTCGGGCAGCATGTAATCGCGCAGCACTTTGCGGTCATACTCGTCGCCCTCGAAGGACTCGTCCAGCTTGCTCTTGGAACGGTCGGCCAGCAGGCGCTGCGAGAGAGCATTCAGCCCGGCTACATCCAGCCGGTAGGCGCTTTCCTGCTGCTTCACCAGGCCCATCTCTCCAAGCACCTCCAGGTGGCGCTGCACTCTGGCCGGGTGCAGGCTCAAGCGCTCGGCTACCTGCGCTGCGGTCAGCGGCTCGACGGCCAGCAGGCCGGCGATGCGCAGGCGTTCATCGTCCATGAACGCCTGAGAGGCGCTCAAAATTTCATCCATGTTTGTATTTGTGTCCATATTTCACGTCCTTGCTAAGATTTTGATTTAATCTCTCCAGTAGTCTCCGCCGCCGCCCTGGCGCTGCAGCAGCTTGTAGCCGATCAGCTCGCGGCGCAGGGTGGCGGTATCGCTGTGATAGCGCTCCAGCAGCTCGTTGACCTGCTTCTCGCTGTAGCGCACGCCGGGCTCGAAATCCCGGGCGATGTGCCGCAAGATGACCTCCAGCTTCTTGCGCTGGGCGGGGATGGTCTTCAGGCTGCCATCCGGCAGGCTGTAATCGGCCAGCACCTTGCGATCGTAGGCGTCCACGTCGACCTCGGAAGCCATCGGCGGGTAGGTCTCCGGCATCTGCATGCGTTTGCCCAGCTCGTCCATGCGGTCGAACTTGAGCGAGTAGACGTTGTAGTAGCTCTCCGACCGGCCTTCCACCAGCCCGACGCGTGCCAGGAAGCTGAGGTGGTTGGAGACGGTGGAGGCGCGCAGGTGGAGCATCTCGGCCATCTGTTCGACGGTCAGCGGGCGCTCGGCCAGCAGGCCGATGATCTTCAGCCGGTTGGCGTCCGATAGGGCTTTGAAAAATTCGAGTAATTGTTCGTTGTCATCCATAAGCATCACCTAATTAATTCGATGTAGATCGAAATAATTATACGCGGAATGGGAGAGGATGTCAAGGGGGAAAACGACGGAGGACGGAAGACGGATGACGGAAGACCGTCGACAGCCGACGGCCGACCGCCGCGAAGAGACCGAAGACGGATGATCCCGCGAAAGATCGTCGCCCCGGAGAAGAACTTCCGGGGGTTCCCTCGGGGACAAGCTCGATGACCGCGGACAGCCGACGGCGGACCGCCAACGGCCGTCGGCCGCGAGGCTTCGCCGCCAATCGTCCCGGCAAGCACAGCAAGGATGCATGACCGAAGAACGCCGCAGGACATCGCTGCCGACCGATCTCTGTCACCCTGAGCCGCAGGCTAAGGGTCTGGCACGTAGGGCAGGATTCCAATCCTGCCGGAGGAGGGGGTTTTGAGTAAATAAATTTGAAACAAATAAATACGAATGAATTGGAAGGAATAAGGTAACTGGGGATCAGGGAACCGGCAATTCGGGAATGGGGAGGTTGGCTCGGGTCCTGGGAGGGGCGCGCAGTTGCTTGCTGCGCGGCGGAGATTTGGGGTTGCTGGCGCCTGGCAGGCCAGCTGGGAGTGGGAGGTGGGAGAGGGCACATGGGGAATCCGGATGCAGCCCATTGGGAGGGCGGCGAGGGTATTGTACAGAGATTGGGGAGGAAAGGCTATCCCCCGAGGGGGGTTTTTGGACGCAGTGAGGATGAACATTTCTTTGGCGAAGCACCTGATGATCGCCCAAGATATGAACATTGTCTGGGTGTCTACTCGGATTGGAATAACAACGGGAATGCACGTTCACGTCTGCGGAACTCCAGGCCAACCGGCCTGCTGAATGGTAAGGCCGGACAAGCTGTCTTTCTCTAATTAATTTTTTAGCTTACATCCTATTTGCAACGCTTACCGGAACGCTTATGGAATGGGCGGTCCATATACTACAGGCAATTCATGTTGAATAACGTGTGTGCCTAAGCTGTCAAGGTCACACAGCGTACATGAAAAAGAACCTAGATGTCGTAGAAGGAGATAATCATGGATAAGAAACTGTTTCACAGCTCGGTTTTGGCTGCCGGCGCCCTGGTGTTAATCCTATCCGTAGGGTTCTTCCAGCCGTCCACAGCAACCCACTCGGCGGTTTCAATCCTGGCACTGCCCAGTGAGTCCGCAGGAGTAACCAGTACTTTAGCGAAAGTGTACGCAGAGCCAGATGACGCCAGCCCAATCCTCAATGTGCTGCCGCCCTCAAAAACAGGTGCAAATCTGGGGATTAACCAGAGTGGGGCATGGTTTGCGATTGCCCAAGAAAGCCAGTTGCATTGGCTGGGTGGATTTCAGCAGCGGAGCTAAAAAATGACCTCGTTGTCGGGACGACTCGCACCCTTGTCCAGACTTACCAGCAGCCGAATTCGTCCAGCGGGATCCAGTCCGTCCTCATACCAGGAATCAAGGTACAGGTCCTTGGCCGGAGCCCGGACAACGCCTGGGTTGCCCTCACCAATCCTGGCTCGTCAAAAGCTCTCGTGCAGTGGGTTGCGTCCAGTGACATCAAGCTGCCGGATGTGATCGCAACCACGAGCAACTTAACCAAGCTGTATGCCCGGGCTGACTCTGGCAGCGCTATCCGCTCCGTGCTACCCCCGGCTCAGAAAGTGATCCTGATGGGACGGAACAGCAATGGAACCTGGTTCGCTGTAGCCAATATAAACAGCAAAAAATTTATTGGCTGGGCCCAGGCAAGTGATCTGGTTGGCGGTATTGACAGGGCGGTTTTACCGGATCTCACAGTCCGGTAGGCGAAGGGGGAAGAAATCAAGCAGGTGGGTCTGGCCCACCTGCTTGATGATTTTAAGGAAGTAATCTGCGGATCTTGCTCGCTATTATAACTCTGGATACGAGCAATCATTTCTTTTATATCCAGCCCCTGGCCGCGTTCCTGGGCTGCCAGGAAACGATCGGGAGGGAGGTTTGAAAGTGAATGAAGGAGGACAGTCATCTGAGATTTGGTTTCATTCCAACTCAGTTTGTGGCTCATCACCCAGGATGCACATTCGACTGCTGCTTCTGGGTTGCCTATTGACATATATATGGTTGCCAATACTGAGATTGGAAGGTGGACGATATCCCATCCTTGGATGGGCCAGGCAGTTTCCAGGGCCTGATTACAATGGTGATGAGCTTCAACAATATCGCCGGATACAACTTCAGCCCTGCCCAAACCGCACAATGCGTAGACTTCGGCCCATCTATGATTGGTCGCTTCGGCGTATTGCAGGCTCTCCTGAAAATGTTGTTTCGCGCCGGAATAATCACCCATTACCTGGGCAATATCGCCCAGGCCGCGTTGAATAAATATTGGGCTGGTGCGGTCCTCAAGCAGATCGAAAAGCATGGCTGCTTTAGTGAACCATTCTCGAGCGCTATGGATGTTTCCGGCAACTCGCTCAATCTCGCCCATCTCCCAGGTTGCCCAGGCAGTCCCCAAAGGAAGACCTGCCTCCTGGTATAACGCAAGGCTCCTCAGGCGGGTCCGCCTGGCGTGCTCGACACTGTTGTATCGCAGGGCATTGATACTTTCCTCAGACAGTCCATGTGCTGCGCGGATATTATCCCCCATATCAAGATATTTCTGAGTTATGGTTTGCCAACATCGGAAGGCCGACTCGAATTCACCAATGAATATATATTGCTGCGCTAAAGCAAAATACATCGAGGCTGCTGCAATCCATTCACCAACCTCTTGCAAATATTCCTGAGCCCTCAGAAGATGATTTATCGATTCCCGGTGAAATCCCTGATTTCACGATAACCTGGCTAAATCATGCATAGTATATCCGATGCCACTTTGATCGCCCAGCTCTTCAAAGAGCGCCAGGGCGCTCAGTAATAGGTCTCTCATCTCCTGCGGATTTTTTATTGGGTCACTATGGGACTCCCACTTTACGATGGAAAGTACTGCTAAGACACCCTGTGTATTAGCAAGCTCCCATAGGAGATTGAGATTACGATAGTAGGACTGCAATTCGCGTAAGCGGACCTTTGCCAGTTGCAGATCGAAGATATATCCATAGATTTCGGCTAATAATATTCCCCAGAATCCGACAGCCCTGAGCATTTCTCCATTCTGCGTGTAGAGCCATGCCTGGCGGATATCCTCTTCCTGGTTTTGAGTTGCATAGGCAAATCCAGACCGTAGCAAATCTCCATACTGGTTAAATCCGGACCGCGCAATAAGCAATATAGCCATCAAGTGCGGATAAGATTTGGATTTACTATCCCCTATCAGCGCCTGGATAGCCAATTCCACCGACCGGTTAAGCTCGAATGGCCTGGCGCGTGCCTCGGCGTAGCGATAGAGGGCCAGCAGCATCTTATTAACCGCAAGCTCAACCTGTTCGTTTTCAACCAGCCACTCCCAGGCCCGGCGGACATTATTGTATTCCCCGGCAATAGCATCGTACGCTTCCCTTTGACGAGGGCCTTTTATATCGGTAGCTTGTTCCTCAAGGAAGCCTGCGTAATAGGAGCTGTATCGCTGCATGGTGGCCTGCCAGGCGCTTGAGTCAGCTTGCAGCTTCTCGTAGGCATACTGGCGAAGCATCTCGTGAATTTGGTAGCGCCCGTTGTTCAGGGTTTGCAACCAGGACTTTTGCTGCAGAGTCATCAAGAGTTGAAGCGATGCACCTGTCACAAACAAAGCCGCCTGACGAGAAAAACTGCCTACAAAAACAGTCAGCTGCATCAATGCGAAACGCTCTTTTTCAGCCAGCAGCTTCCAGGAGCTGTCAAATACAGCACGCAAGCTGTGGTGTCTATCCGGTCGATCGGGCCAATTCACTGCGAGAATATCCGGGCTGCGGGTGATCTCATTTGCAATGTCTGCAGGGGTGAGCACTTCTGACCAGGCTGCGGCCAGCTCGATGGCCAAAGGCATCCCTTCAACCGACTGGCAAATTTGCACCACCGCAGGGAGGTTACTCGGGGTGATCGAAAAATTGGGCTTTAACCGCCTGGCGCGCGAAGGCAAATAGCTGGATGGCGCTATAGCCGGAAATCGTAACCTCAACGGATTGGCTATGAATTTTCGCCTCGGGCTTTGGAATATCCAGACCTATTAACGAGATGACTTGCTCCAAATGCGCATTCAAGCGTTCTCGCGAAGTTATCAGCAGCTTCACCTGAGGGGCATGTGCCAGAATACCTAGAAGCAGCCGGGTAGATTGCGGGCTGATCAGGTGTTCGATATTATCAAGCAGCAGGAGCAGGCGTTTCGGCTTAAGGTAGTTGAGTAGCTGCTGGGTGCGCTGATCAGGCTCAGCAAGCAAAGTCAACAACAACGCCTCTCCTATCGCCGTGATGAGATATTCCTCTTGCGAAATCGCAGCCAGGTTTACGAAATAGATTCCTTCACAGAATGGACAGGCAGGATCTTCTGCCAGGCGAAACGACGCTTCGATTGCCAGGCTGGTTTTGCCAATGCCCCCCGGCCCCACAATGGTTAAAAGCCGGCAATCCGGTACATCCCGCAGGTATAGTGTGATCGAATCCAGCTCCCTTTCCCGTCCGATCAGTTGCTCTTCGGCTGGAGGAAGATTATTGGGAACCTGACCAGGGTAACTCATCCCTTGAAGCGGTGACATTCTGGTAGAGCCACCTGACTCCGGGATATAAATCTGGCGGTTGCGTATTGCCTCAAATAAAGCGGTGGTTTCTTCGTCGGGCTCGACAGCCAGTTCAGTGTGTAACCTCCGCACGCACTCCTGATACTGGTGCACAGCTGCTGCCTGTTGTCCCGATTCGGCGTATAAGCGCATTAACAGGCGATGTGCAGGTTCATTGAGAGGGTCCAGGGCTAACCAATTACGCCCGTAATGGATCGCGGAAGTGTAGTCGTGCCTGAGGCTTTGCACCTGGATCAAGATTTGCAAGGCTTCAGCGAGCGCCTGGCGGAATTTCTCGGCCTGGAAAAATTGCCATTCCTCAAATTCTCGGCTTGCAGGCAGGATGAAACCGGACAGAAAATCGGCTGTATAGTACTCGACAGCCTCGGCCAGGCCTGTCAGACAGTCCGTGCACAGGCTGTCCGGATTTCGGTTTTTTGGTGGATGGTGGCTGAAGGCATATTCAATACGCGCCCGAAACTCATTCACATCGACCCATATGTCCGCGCCTGTCAATAAAGTAATCCGGTCACGCTCAACGAGCAGATACTTCTCGCCCAGCGAGGTCTTTAAATCAAATAAATCACGGCGGAGATTACTGCGTCCACTGGATTGATCGTTTTCTGGATAGAATAGCGCCGCCAGCGCATCCCGGCTTTGAGGCTGCCCCGTGGCGGCCAGATAGGCTAGTAAGGCGATGGATTTTCGCCGGGAAATCTGCAGTTTAAATCCATCCACTTCCATGTGAGGCTGGCCGAATAAAAATAGCCTTTTCATATCGGATTAATTATATTACATTCTTCGCTCCCGGGATTCGCAACAGCGCTCGGATACACGCTGGCTCCCCACGCGGAGCGTGGGAGCCAGGGGCTGTGCGGGGAGCGGGGGAGCCAGGAGAAAACTCTCCATCATTCCGTTCGGGATGGGGAGTTAGTCACCCAGTACGCGTTACAAGATTCGACAGAGTGAGCAGGTTGAGATCGAAGGATGGTTCGACGAAGGGGCGCAGGTCGGCCTGGGCGGCGGGCCAATCGACTTGCTGCAGGCGACGGCGCACCAGTGCGCGCCAGTTGTCGGCTGTAAGCAGCTCACCCGGCCAGCCGGATTGGAGCAGGGCATTATTGAGCATGGTCAGGTTGGGAGCGGGCCAGGTGGGATCGGCGAGGTACCAGAGCAAATCGTACAGGTCGCGGCCTTTGGTATACGGGCGCTGCAGGATGGCATACAGCTTGCCGGCGAGTAAGGTAGCCTGGTCGTGGTGGTGAAGCTGGAGAATGACCTGTTGACGACGGACGACTGTGGTTGCCAAGCCGGCGCCGGATGGCGGTTTGGTATCCACCTCGAGCTTGACTGCCAGGACTTCATTACGCTGATCGCTAAGGCCAAGCTCGAAAAGCAAGCCAGGGAAACGAATGAAGGCGCTGTGCACGGGCTTTTGGTCACTGACTTTTAGCTCGATGAGGTAACCTTCGGGGGTCAGCTCGGTGCGAATGGCCTGCAGGTAGCGTCGAAAGTCGTAAAGCCGAGGGTCTCCTTCGAGGGCAAAATCCAGATCTTCAGAAAATCGCCCATGAGCGTATAAAAAGCGCAAAGCAGTGCCCCCGTGGAATGCCAGGGGGATCATGGCGCCGGTGCGCTGCAAGCAAGCCAGCAGGCGGGCCTGCAGGTATTCACGCGCCAGGTTGCGCCCCTGTACCTGATCTGGTGAAGAAAGTACTAAAGCCGCCAGATAATCTTTCATAATGCGACGAAATCCTCGCTTTCGTGTTCTGCCAGGATGGCAGCGGAGGCCGCGGCGCGCAACAACCTGGGCGCACCAAAAGTTTTAGCTTGCTGGTGAAGCAGGGGTAAGTTCAGCCGATCCAGGTTTTGCAGGCGCAGCTCAAGCAGGTAATCGGGTGATGAGGCGCCGGGCTGCAAATAGGCCAGGTCGAGCAGGGCTTTTTCGGGCGAGGCAACGAGTGCTTGTTGACCGCGCAAGTCGACCAGGTGGTAGCCGCTCAGCAGATCGGCAGCGACATGGCGATATTCGAAAACACCTAACGGCGTTTTCCAGCGCCCCGGGCGACCGGTGGTGACACTGAGGGTGGCCTGGACGGTATCCGGGATGAGGCCATGGAAGGCGAGGGCAGTCTGCAGGCTGACATAAGAGGCGCGCTGCAGGCGGTTGGCTACTAAAAAGGGATGCGGCCGTACTTTTTGATAGGGCGGCGCCAGGGCATACAGGCCGCGGCGCAGCTGGTAAAGTCGCCCGCTTTTCGTCCAACGCGTGAGCTGGAGGCGGACGAGATTGGGGTCGACCGGCCCGGCGAGGAGCAGGGCGGTTTCGAAGACCGGCTCATTACCGATCAGCTCGAGGAGATGTTCGAAGTCCATAGCAATATTATAGCAGGAATGATAAGTTAATGCAATGGAATTGTGGAGAAAAAGGGCTCCCACGCGGAGCGTGGGAGCCAGAGGTTGTGCTGGGGGCGAGGGAGCCAGGGGAGGCCCTCAAATTCTTCAGTCGCTGCGCTCCTTCAGAATGACATGAGCCGTTGGGCTCCTTCAGAATGACATGAGCGGTTGGGCTCCTTCAGAATCACACAGGCAGCCTACTTCTTGGTGACCTTCAGTTCCTTGAAGGCCGCGACCTGGGATTTGATGGCGCGCTCGGTGGGCAGGCGCTCGGCGCTGGAGGCGCCGTAGAAGCCAACGATGCCGGGCATCTTCGAGAGGGCATAGGCGACGTTCTGGGGCTCGTCAAAGGGGCCGCCGTGGCACATGACCCACTGGTCCTTGCGCACTTTCCAGGCGGCTTCGGCCATGGCCATGACTTTCTCGATAGCTTCGTCGAGGGTGAGGGCGACACCGGCGCCGATGGTTCCGGCGGTGGTCAGGCCAACATGCGGCACCAGCAGGTCGCAGCCGGCTTTGACCATGGCGACGGCTTCATCGGGGTTGAAGCAGTAGGGCGAGGTGAACATGTCCATCTCGTGGGCCAGGTGGATCATGTCGACTTCCAGGCCGTAGCCCATGCCGGTGGCTTCCAGGTTCTGGCGCAGGACGCCGTCGAACAAGCCGATGGTGGGGAAGTTCTGCACGCCGGAGAAGCCGATGTCTTTGAGCTGCTTGAGGAAGTTGGGCATCAGGCGGAAGGGGTCGGTGCCGTTGACACCGGCCAGGACGGCGGTGTTCTTGACGACGGGCAGGACCTCGCCGGCCATCTCGACGACGATGGCGTTGGCATCGCCGTAAGGTAACAGGCCAGCCAACGAGCCGCGCCCGGCCATGCGGTAGCGCCCGGAGTTGTAGATGATGATCAGGTCGGCGCCGCCGGCCTCTTCGAACTTGGCGGAGATGCCGGTGCCGGCTCCGCAGCCGACGATCGGTTTACCGGCGTCTACCAGCGCCTGCAGGCGCTGGAGTAATTCTGAACGTGGGATTGCCATTTGATTTGCCTCCGATTCTTTATTGAAAGATTATTTATTTAAGCATGGCGAGCAGGGTCTCGGCGACTTTGCCCGAGAAGGCCGGGTCGTTGATATCGGTATCCATCTCGATGATGGGGATATCTTTGCGCAGCCCGGCTTTGAGGTTATCGATGAAGGCCTGCAGCGCTTCCGGCCAGTAGAAGATCTTGCCTTCCAGGTCGATCTGCGAGACGCCTTTGAGGGGCAGGAGCACGGCGACTGGGGCGGTGGCTTTATTGAGTTTCTCGGCGAAGATCTTGCCCATCTGGGCCAGCTCTTCGGGGGTGGTGCGCATCAGGGTGACGTTGGGGTTCCACTCGTAGAAGATGCGGCCCTTGAATTTTTCGGGGATGGTGCTGGGCGCCCAGAAGTTGGCCATGTCGATGCAGCCCGGCACAACCACCTGCGGCACGCCGGTGAGAGCGGCGGCATCCAGGCGCTCGGGCCCGGCGGAAAGCACACCGCCGCAGATTTCGTCGGCCCACTCGGTGGTGGTGATGTCCAGCACGCCATCGAAAAAGCCGTCTTTGATCAGGGCTTCCATGGTCCTGCCGCCGGCGCCGGTGCAGTGGAAGACCAGGACTTCGTAACCATGTTCTTCCATGATCTTGCGGGCGTTATCGACGGCGGGGGTGGTGTTACCGAACATCGAAGCGGCGATGAGGGGCTTCTCTTCGGTCTCTTTGACGACTTCGCCCATCACCATGCCGCAGACTGCGCCGGCGGCGTTGGTGAAGATGGTGCGGCTGATGCGGTTGAGCCCGGCGACGTCGACGATGGAGGGCATCATGATCAGGTCGGAAGTGCCGACGTAGGCGCCGACATCGCCGCCGGCGACGGTGCTGACCATGACCTTGGGCACGCCTACGGGCAGGGCGCGCATGGCAGCGGTGGCCATGACGGTGTTGCCGCTGCCGCCGGCCGAGATGATGCCGTCGAACTTGCCTTCGGCATATAGTTTTTTAGCGATGATGGTGGCGCCGCGGGTCATGACGGCCATGGCTTCGCCGCGGTCTTTCTTGGCGACCAGGTCGGCCAGCCTGGCGCCGCCGGCTTCGGCAACCTCTTCGGCGCTCACGTCCGGTGGGAACATGGGCTCGAACACGCCGGTGTTGATCACCAGGGCTTTGCAGCCCCGTTTTTCAATCTCGGCTTTCAGGAAACCGAATTCGGTGCCTTTGGTATCCAGTGCTCCGATAATGGCGATGGTTTTTGTCATGCGAATTTCTCCTTAATTTTATACACCCAGGTATTTCTGCCTGATTTCACGGTCGTCCAGGAACAGCCCGGCTTCCGATTCGTAAACGGTCTTGCCGCTCAGCATGATGTAAATACGCTCGGCCAGGGCTGCCGCAACATGGATATTTTGCTCGATAAGCAGGATGGAGATTTTCTCTTTGAGCAGCTCGCGGCAGATCTCGATGACGCGCTCGATGGCGACGGGAGACAGGCCTTCGGAAGGCTCATCCAACAGGATGATATCCGGGTTGGTGACCAGAGCGCGGCCGATGGCCAGCATTTGCTGCTCGCCACCGCTTAAACGCGCGCCGCTCAGCTTGCGCCGGCCGGCCAGCTCGGGGAAAAACTCGTATACCCGCTCCGGGTTCCAGCCGTTGCCGGCACGTTTCTTGTGGAAGGTCAGTTTTAAATGCTCATCAACGGATAAGGAAGGCCACAATTTGCGACCCTGAGGGACGTAGCCGATGCCCATGCTGGCGATGAGAAAGGGTTTTTGGCCGGCGATGTCCTTACCCTTCCAGATGACATTGCCGCGGCGTGGCGGGGTGAGACCCAAGATGGCGCGCAGCAGGGTGGTTTTGCCCATCCCGTTGCGACCCAGTACAGCCACGCACTCCTGCCCATTTGGCGATGATTGGGAGGTGTGCGCTTTGCCTATGGATAGACTGCAGCCCTGCAACACATGGCTATCGCCATAGTAAGCATGCAAGTCGATGATCTCTAAATCGGCCGGGTAATCCTGCCTGTCCTGTGACTGTTCAGGCATACGAGCTCCCTAAATATACGCTTTGAACTTCCTGGTTGGCTTTGATTTCCTGCGGAGTGCCTTCAGCGATCACCGAGCCGCGATGCAGAACGGTGATAGAGTCGGCCAGGTCGAGGACGATTTCCATATCGTGCTCAATCAGGATGAGGGTGACGGTGCGCGGCAGCTCTTTGATCAGGCCGGTGAGGATGACGCGCTCGTTGGGGGAAAGGCCGGCAGCAGGTTCATCCAACATGATCAGGCGTGGCTGGCGAGCGATGGCCATGCCCAGCTCAAGCTGGCGCTGCAGGCCATGCGAAAGCTCAGAGACCTGCGCATTGAGATACTCACCCAGGCCGACCTGTTTGGCCACTTGCTCGGCCCGATCCAGCTCAGTGGCGTGCTTGCGCCAGGCGCCCCACAGCTTGAACTCTTTGTTTCGGTTGGCAGCGCTGGCCAGGAACAGGTTCTCCTCCACGCTCAGCTTTAAGAAGAGCTGGGAGATCTGGTAGGTGCGGCCGAGACCCAGCCGGGCGCGCTGCTGCACAGACTTGTGGGTGATCTCATGATCGAAGATATCAATCTTGCCTTCATCCGCCATCAAATCCCCAGTGATGACATTGAAAAGGGTTGTTTTCCCGGCACCGTTCGGCCCGATCAATGCACGCCGCTCGCCAACCGGCACGCTCAGACTAACCTGGCGTACGGCGTGAATACCTCCAAAGCTTTTGGAGACATTTTCTAAAGCCAGGGCGTGCTGGGAGGTGGAACCATCCATAAAAATACTATCTCCTCGGCCTGTATGCTTTCAATACTGCATGGCTCAGGCGAGGCAGTGCGTCGCACTGCTTACACGAACGTACGACGCACTGCCTGCTTTCAGACTATTTGTACTCCTGGAACTCGTACGTGTTCTCGGCGGAGAGCATCTCGGCCGGGAAGTCGGCGCACACATCGGGCGGGTAGGAGTTGGAGTCAGGCGGTTGGGCCATGTAGAGCTCTTTGGCGTACGGGCCGAACTGCGTGACATTGGGGACGGTGAGCAGTACCTGATTGAAGGCATTGCCGTCCTCGCCAACCTGGACTTCGCGGATGTAGACGTTCTCGATGACATCGTTGAACTCGCCCAGGGTGAGCGGGCCGCGCGGGGCACCGGACTGGTCGACCTCTTTCATGGCAGCCACCAGTGCGGCCGGGTCGGAAACATCGCCACCGCGCGCTTCGATAGCATTCAAGATCAGCTTCATTACGACGTAGGCGAACTCGGCAGCAGCCGCAGGCGGGCGGCCGTATTTTTCCTGGTACTTCTGAGCGAAGGCAACAGCCTCGGGTGAAGTCAGGCTTTCGGCATAGTGGTGAGCGCTCAGGCCACCGGTCACTGCCTCAATCGGCATGGCGGGTAGTTCGCTCTGCTCAAAGGTGTTGGACTGGCCGATGAGCGGGATCTTGCCGACCATACCCAGGTCAACCCACTGCTTGGTAAAATTAACTCCATCGGAACCGCCGCCGTTATACATGACGGCGTCGTAGCCCTGGTCGAGGGGGATCTGGGCGATGATCGATGAGAAGTCATCCAGGGGAATTCCGGGGATGCCACACAGTCGTGACTTCTTCACCGCCGCCGCGGCAGAAGCCGCGCTTGAAACCGCCGCCCTGATTGTAGGGGTAGGAGTAGTCCTCGCCGATCATGTAGATCTTCTTCCAACCCTTTTCTGTTGCAAGCCAGTAGCCGAAGACATCCATCGACTGGGCGCCGGTCCAGGTATCGCGCACTATCAGTGGGAACCACTCGCGCATGGTCATATCCTCGGAAGCCGAGTACATGGGCAGCACGGGGATGTTCTTGTCTTTCATGTAGGCGCCCACGGAAAGACCTTCATCACCCGAGACCAGGCCGGTCAGGATGTCGATCTGATCCTGTTCCACCAGCTTCTTGGCCTTGGTGACGGCCAGCTCGTTGTTCAGCTGGTCGTCCTCTTCGATGATCTGGATATCACGGCCGGCAACTTTGCCGCCCCACTCTTCCAGGGCCATCTCGTAGCCGGAGCGCTGCATCTCGCCAAAGGCGGAGAACACGCCGGTGAAGGCGCTCAAGATGCCGATTTTAATTGGATCGCCAGCTGCAGGCACTTCGGCAGCCGGTTCTTCGGCGGCCGGTTCTTCAGCGGCGGGCGCTTCGGTGGCTTCTTCGGCCTGAGCGCAGGCAGATAAAAGCATGGAAAGCGCTATCAGGATCGATAGCAAGATTGAAATTTTCTTAGACATTATCCTTCTCCTATACTTTGATGAATGGATGGGTTCCTTAGGCTGGAATGACAATTCACGCTGTGTTTTTTACTTCACCTCCGTTATTTGTCAAGGCCCCCTTCCTTATCCTACCTGCTTGAAAAAATTTTTGATGATCCGAAAACGGTCTCCCTGGTGGGATTTGTCGAAGAATCCCAGGATGCCGTTGGGAGAAAACAGGACAATCAACAGGAAGATCAAACCGATCACAGAATTGTAGCGGTCGGTCATCGAGCTGATGAACACATCCAGCCAGACGACCAGGGTGACGCCGACCACCGGCCCCCAGAAATAGTCCACCCCGCCCAGGATCACGGTGAGCAAGATCCAGATAGTGATGCTCATCTGGATGATATCCGGGGCAATCATGGTATTGGCGTAGGTCATCAGCATGCCGCCAACCCCGGCATAGGCGGCGGCGATCAGGAAAGCCACCAAGCGGATCCAGTAGACCGGATACCCCAGGGCGGCCATACGGCGTGGACTTTCACGCACGCCGTTCAACGCCAGGCCAAAGGGGGATTTTACCAATCGCCACATGATGTAGATGCCGATCAAGAAGAGCGCCAGGCAGACCCAGTAATAATTCTGGGGTACGGTGAAATCTATCCCTAAGATGGTAAACGGCTCGATGTTGCGGATACCTGACCAGCCATGCAGCAGAGAGGTGTTCTGGCGCGCAAAGGCCCAGACAATCTGCCCGAAGGCCAGGGTGATCATCAAGAAAACGATTTTATACGTGCGCACTGCTACCATGCCAAAGATCAAGGCCAGCAGCATGACAACGGCCATGGCGGCGATTTGTGCCCAGGGGAAAGCAATGCCGCGCTCGGCGCCGAGCAGGCCAACGACGTAGCCGGTGACGCCAAAAAAGGCCGTCTGGGTCAGGCTGAGCATGCCACCTTCACCGATCAGGTAGCGCACGCTGAGTGCTAAAAAGCCGAAGTAGATGACGCGTTTGAAGGTGGTCAGGGTGTACTGCCCGGCGTAGAAAGGCAGCAGGATCAGCAGCAGGACAATAATTCCACCAATGATGTAGTTGAGGGGGATTTTCTTGAGCTTGCTATTGGTTTTAACCGGCGTAGGAGTGACGCTCACAACAGCCTCGGATTCTTTGGATGTGCCTGGTAGGGGTGCCTGACTCATGCAGTCTCCCTCCCAAACAAGCCTTGCGGACGGATGGCTAAGATGATGGCCATTGGGATGAAGAGCAAGAACATCAGGTATTGTGGTGCGTATGCGGAACCAAAAGATAGCAATTGCCCCAAGAGCAGGGAGGCAACCACAGCGCCTTTCAGGCTGCCCATGCCACCCAGGATGATTACCACCAGTGAGTAAGTCAGGATGGTTGTATCGCTGCCGGGGCTGAGCTGCAGATAGGTGCCGCCCAGCACGCCGGCGATGCCCACCAGGACGGCGGAGAGCACAAATACCAGCATATAGGTGATGTCGATGTTGACACCCAGGGCGCTGACGGTCTCCCGGTCATCTACGCCGGCGCGCACTGCCGATCCTAGCTTGGTTTTATACAGGATCAGCCAAAGGGAAACTGCGATAAACACGGCCGCGCCCATCAGGATGATACGGAAACCACCGTAGGTAATGCCGAAAATTTGGATGGAGGGATTGATCTCCGGAGGGGCGGTCAACGATTTGGAATGCCCACCCCAGATCGAGAGACAGATATCGGCGATGATCATGGCGAGGGCGACGGTAAGCAAGGTCTCGGGCAGATCGCCGCCCCGCACGCGGGTGAGCATAAAGCGCTCGAAGACCAGTCCGAATAGCCCGATCATGATAGCGCCGGCGATTAACGCCAGGTACCAGTTTCCGGTGGCGGTCCAGACTGCATAGCCGATGTAGCCGCCAAGCAGGTAGAATGCCCCATGGCTCAGGTTGATCATGCGCATCAAGCCGAAGGCCAGGGTCAGACCGCTGCCCAGCACAAACAGCAACGCGGCCTGAGTGAGCCCGTTGAGAATAAACGTGATTGTCTTCGCATCCATGAGTGGATGGACCTCCGCGAGAGGATCGCCTTGATTGATTGCTGGCTGGAAATCAGCGCTAATTAGTTGGGCCAACCAACATAATAAATTATAGTATCCCCCGTATGGCTGTCAATCTGACAAATGTCATGTAAGCTAGATGAATAATCATCATTCAATTGTCCACTGATCTGTGGACAATTGTCTACTGCTGCTCCAGAATCAACACCTGCATTTTGACAGGAGAAATTTTGTCGCGGGCGAGCTCAAACTCCCGGGTTGCGAGTGGCTGCCAGCCTGCAGGGATCTGGGGCTGCTTGGCGAACACGACCAGGTAATCGGCTTCCGAGAGAGCCTGAGCCGTACGCTGGTCGGCCTGTTCCACGGGTTGGCTGCGCGGCGGCCAACCTTTACGGAGCTCGCGCTCGCCGCTTACCAACACGCGACATTCAGGTCGCGCAGCCATGCAGCGAGATTGCAGGAAGAAATGCAGCCCGTAGGCACTCCAGTTATCGTTCTCCCCAACCATGACCAGCTTTTGAAGGTTGCCATCCGGCTGATCGAGGCTGTCGGCGATGAACTGGTAGGCGTGATCCACCCCGGTGTTGGTATTTTCATAGGCAGTATTCAATCGCAGCGGTAGGGTGTAAGTTGTTTTTTACAGCCAAAAATGACCAGGAGAAATAGCCCGGCAACCGTGGCGGTTGCACGCAAGCGTGGATTTTTGATTAGCGCGGTGAGCTCACCGGCAGCGCCGGCAGACAAAATCCACAGCGGGGGGAACAGGGGCATGCCAAAGCGCAGGACATTGTGGGTGCGGGTCGCCAGGAATAAGAAGGAAATGCCAATGAAGAGCAGGTAGGGGATTGCAGTAGCAGGGAACTGCCGCCGGCGAATCCACAGGGGGATGGCGGAGGCCAGCAGGAGCAGCGGCAGCCACCCGGACGATTCGCTCAGCAGCTGACGGGGATAAAACAGGAATCCCTGGGTTACCGGCTGGTTCACCCCTTGCGACTGCACGTCGGCATAGAATACCAGCCACTGCCACTGTCCCAGGCCGAACAGCCAGATCAAGAGAAAGGCCAGGGCAGGCAGCCAGCCCAGTGCGATCGTCCAAAATTTTCCACGAAAGCTCGATTTGATCAATACCAGGTAGCTTACGGCAAGCGCGGCCATCAGAAAAATGCCGTGGTTGTACCGCGTTAAGAAACATAAGACGGCGAAGAGGGAAGTAAGGAAAAAATTGGCGCCGGCAGGTTTTTGCATAGAGCGGATGAAGAAGTACAGGGAGACCATCGCCAGCAGGGTGGCGGGCAGCTCCAGCATGGTCATGGCGGCATGCACGGCATGCTGATCGTCGGAGATCAGGAAAAGCGGGGGGAGCAGGTAGAGGAAAGGGTTGGCCTGTGGGAACGCCTGCCTGGCTGAGAGCCATAACACCAATCCCAGGAGAAAATAGCAGAATACCGCGAAGCCGCGGGCGGAGGCAGTGCTGGGATCAACCAGCAGAAACCAGGCCCCCAGCAGGTATCCGTAAGCAGACGGGTACCAGTCCGGCTTGATGGTCTCACGCCACAAATCGTCCAGGGAGCCGCGCTGAAGGGCGGAGGCGATATCCAGGCCGCGGTTGGCGTGGACAGCTTCGTCCAGGTCCATCTGATAGGCGCGAAATGCCCACACCTGGCGACCAATCCATATTGAGGACAGCGCCATGGCAACAATAGCGAGCAAGAATGAGATCAGGACTGCCTGAGAATGCCTGGATTGCGCCACATTACCCCCACTGCAATCAGGGATTGACCCTTTTGATGACCGCATACACCGCACCCTGGCGACCGATTGAATGGATCGGCTCTCCTTCGGGGAAGAGGGTCTGATCTTTATTGTGGCGGCTCAGCAGGACGGCATAAAAGGGTTCGTCTTTACCAACGGGATTGCGCTTGGAGTATTCCTGGATGACCAGGTCTGGGCGGGCATAGTGATCGACAATATGGTCGGGGCCGACTACCACGACCAGCGATCCCTGCGGGGCATTGGCATTGAGGTATTCCGCAGCTTCTTTATATGAAGTAGCCCAGTAGTCGGTATCAAAGCGACGGAAGGCGCCTGCCTGGCCGCCTGCCAGGCTGTTGTAGTAGGCGTACTGGTAAGGATGCAGCCGGGCCAGGGTGATCAGGTTCGGCAGCGCCAGGGCCAGGATGAGCAGGGCGGCCAATGGGCGGCTGCGGATGCGATCCAGGATCCACTGCAGGCCGGCGCCGACAAACAAAAAGGCGCCGGGGATGATGAATATAAACTGGCGGAAGTTATCGTACATGGTCTGGTTGCGGACGATTACTGCCAGAAATGGCGCGAAGAACCATAAAGCCGGGATGAGCCACTCGATCCAATCGACTTTCTTGGTGACGATTCCGTAGCCAACCACGGCCAACCCGAAGAAGAAAAACAGCAGGGTGATCTCGGGGGTTTGGAGCGCCATGAGGACCGGCAGATAAGTGCGCGGCAGGCTGGAGGCAGGGTATTCCACACCCGCGAACAAGACTTTGCCTTCCCAGGGAAAATCGGAGGCGGTCGATGCGCTGCCAAACAGGCCTTCAAAAGGCGCCCCCCACAGGTAAGGCCAGGTGAGGTAGGTCACCAGCATGGCAATGGCGGCATAAGCCGCCAATACGGGCAGCGACCTCCAGCGGGATTTGAGCAGGAAATAGGCGCCCACCAACATGGCGGAGGCCGGCCCCAGGATGCGGATCGAGGTGCTCAGGCCCAGGAAGATGGCGGCGACAATCACGTAAGGGTTAACCAGACTGCGGCCCACCCGGCTGAGCAGCGGCTTAATTACCGCTCGCCAGGCCAGGGAAGCGGCAGATGGAGACTGGGTGATCCAGAGCAGCAGCAGCAAACCCAGCAGCAGCGCCAGGTAGAGGATGACCAGGCGCGGGTATAAGGCGGTTGCTTTTTGGATGTAAAAATCAACCGGGACAGCGAGTCGATTTTCGGCCAGCCGGGAAAATATGCGGCTGAGCAGACTGGTGGAAGCCGGGTCGTAAGCCGATTGGATCAGCGAAGCAACCCAGGCCTGGATCGCACCGGCGAAGAGCACCAGCCCGAGCAATACACCGAATGCGATGCCAACCACCCCGCCCAGAAAGACCCGACGGTGTACAGAAAGCGCCTGCCAATCCTGGCGCAGGGCGGATTTGAGATCTGGAAACCAGCCGGGGGCAGTGATCCGGGCCGGAAGCGAGGGGCTGATGCGATCCACCATGTCCATGCCCAGGGAGACGCTGCCCAGAAAAAAGGCCATGAAGGGAATATCCTTGGGATTAATGAAAGCATGCCCCCATAGCAGGGGTTGGGTGTTAAAGAGCAGCGTGGTGCCAAAGGCGCCCCATTTACCGAAATAACGCAAGCAGAGCTTATAAAAGAAAAAAAGCCCCAGCAAGAAAGACAGGAAATGAATGATATGCCAGGCTTCAATGGGATATAAGCTGCTGTCGATCATGCGGACGGCATCCGATCCCAGCCGGGCGAGCATGACATAGAAGGCGCCCTTCTCATCGACCAGCCTGACATCAGCGCCGGTGTATGCGGTCAGCGAGCGCTCGCCGTAGCGAAAGCGGAGCATCTCGTCCCAGGACTCGCCATAATCGGTGAAGATGAGCATGCCGATGATGATGTTGATGGTCAGCAGGACAGCGATGGGGAAATAATCGTGGGCAAGGAGGCGTTGAAGGCGGCTGCCGCTCGGTGTGCTGCGAATCATGCGGCTAGTATACTCCACATAGTGTGCTCTTTGACGTGGTATGATTTGGGCTATGAGCGAAACTTATTTCTCAAACCAGCAACTGGCGGACAAATTCCGGCGGATCGGCGATCTGCTGGAGGTCAAGGGCGAGGTGATTTATAAGATCCTGGCCTACCGGAAGGCGGCGGACAGCCTGGAAAACCTGGGCTGGGAGGCGTACGACCTGTGGAAAGAAGGGCGGCTGACGGAAATCCAGGGGGTGGGCAAGGCGATTGCCGAGAAGATGGACGAGCTGTTCTCGACAGGCCGGCTGGAATTCCAGGAGCGGCTGGAGCAGGAAGTACCTGCAACGATTATTGAAGTGCTGGAGGTGCCGGACCTGGGCCCTAAGAAGGCGGCGCTTTTCTGGAAGCAGGCCGGCGTGACAGACCTGGCAGGGCTGGAAGCGGCGGCTAAAGAAGGGCGGCTGCGCAGCCTGCCGGGGATGGGTGAGAAGTCGGAGGCCAAGATCCTGGCGGGCATCGAGGCGCTGAAGCGGCGCGAGAAGCGCATTCCATTGGGGAAGGCCTGGCCGTTTGCGCAGCAGCTGCTGGCCGACTTGCGCCAGACGCCGGGGGTCGTGCGGTTGGAGGTGGCCGGCAGCCTGCGGCGGATGCGCTCTACAGTCGGAGATATCGACCTGCTGGCGGCGGCCTCCGATTCGCGGGCGGTGATGGCGGCTTTTGTGGGTCACCCGCAAGTGCTGAGCGTGATGGGGCAGGGGGAGACAAAAGCCAGCGTGGAGTTCAAGAATAACCTGCGGGCGCAGCTATGGGTGCACCCGCCGGAGCGCTTCGGCACGGCGCTGCAGTACGCCACCGGGTCGAAAGATCATAACGTGCGGCTGCGCGAACTGGCTTTGAAGCAAGGTCTGTCGCTGTCGGATCAGGCATTCCTGCGCGAAGATGGCAGCGAGCTGCTGTGCGCCACGGAAGAGGAAGTCTACGCCGAGCTGGGGCTGCCGTGGATCCCGCCGGAGCTGCGCGAGGATCGCGGCGAAGTGCAGGCGGCGAAGGAAGGCAAGCTGCCCCAGCTGATTGAAATTGGCGATCTACGAGCCGAGCTGCACTCGCACAGCACCTGGAGCGACGGCACGAGCACGATCCGGGAGATGGCGCAGGCGGCGATTGCGCGTGGCAAGAAAGTGCTGGCGATCACCGATCACAGCGGCAGCCTGGGCGTGGCTGGTGGGCTGTCTATTGAAGACCTGCACAAGCAGCGCGAGGAAATTGAAACGGTGCAAGCGGAATTAGGGGATGCGCTGCTGTTGCTGCAAGGCAGCGAGGTGGAGATCCGGGCGGACGGGACGCTGGACTACCCGGACGAGGTGCTGGCGGAGCTGGATATCGTGGTGGCCTCGCTGCATAGCAGCCTGAGGCAGCCGCGCGAGCAGGTGACGCAGCGGCTGATCAATGCTATCCGCAACCCACACGTGGATATCATCGGTCACCCGACCGGGCGGATGATCCCCAACCGGGAAGGAGCCGACCTGGATATGGAGGCGGTGCTGGCGGCGGCGAAGGAGAGCGGTGTGGTGCTGGAGATCAACGCCCACCCGGCACGGCTGGACCTGGACGATGTGTACGCCCGGCGGGCGATTGGGATGGGCATCCCGCTGGCGATCAACACCGACGCGCACAGCCCAAGTGATATGGACCTGCTGCACTTTGGCGTGGCGACAGCGCGCCGGGCATGGGTAGAAGCGGGGCAGGTGGTGAATACGTGGAGTGCTGAAGTGCTTAGGAGGACCGCCGACGGCGGACGGCTGACGGCCGACCGATGACGGACGTCCAGCGGGAGAACATCGCTGGATTCACGGAGGACTTGACACGTCGGTCGTCGGTCGTACTGCGTGGTATGATTTACCCATGAATGGTCTAAAACGGAAAATTTGCCTGGGGCTGATTGCTCTGGCGCTGCTGCTGCCGCTGGCAGAGATCAGGCCGGTGGCGGCGCGGACGCCGGCGGGATCGGCTTGGGGGCTGATCGACGCAGTCAATGCGATACGCATCTCCTATGGGCTGGCACCTTACAAAGTAAATGACGCCTTGATGGCGGCTGCCCAGTCGCACAGTGATTTCCAGGCGGCCAATGGGGTGACTACCCACACCGGCAAGGGGGGTTCGGACTCCCGGTCGCGGGCCTTAGCTTTTGGCTATGGTGGTGGAGCTGCGGTTTCTGTGAACGAAGTGATTGCTTCTGGTTCGAGCATGAGCGCTGAATATGCCGCCAATATGTGGATCACGATGGATGCTCTACATAGAAATATCGTCCTCTCTCCGAACTACACGGATGCGGGAGCAGGGGTGGCTAGCTCCGGCGGGACGACCTATTACACGTTGGATGTGGGCTATGTGGCCGGAGCAGCAGGCAGCGCGCCGGCCGGTAGCACAGGCGGCCAAACCGGTGGACAGACTGGCGGGCAGACGGCCGCCCCGGCTGTGCCCTTGATCATGCCGGTTAAGGCGGCGGAGGCGCAAGAGGATGGGTCGATCGTACACACGGTTGAACCGGGGCACACGCTGATCCGTATTGCGGAGGCGTATGAGATCCAACTGGCCGACCTGCTGGCGTTGAACAATTTGACATTTAACTCGATCATTTACCCGGGTGAGAAGATCCTGATCCAGCTGCCGGCGCCGAGTGCGACACCGACCGAAGAAGTCGAAGATGCTACCCCGACGTCTGCACCCCGCCCAACGCGTGTGCCCACCAGGACGCCGCCGGCGAAATCGGCTGCGGCAGAGGCAACCTCGATCCCGGCAACGCAGACGGCTCCTACACCTACTGCGATCGGTAGGCAAAGCCTGGAATTGCCGGCGGACCCTGTGCTGCTGGCGATTGGTGGGTTGATCGTGCTGGGGACTGTACTGCTGGTGGCAGGTGGAGCGCTGCGGCGAGGCGGGGGGTAGCCCTGAGGGCAACCTGCGGGTGATTGGCCGCTGTGATAATCGCCTCTCGCCAAAGGTTCAGGCGGTGGATTGCAGCTCGCGGTCGAGGAACCAGCTGCCTTTGCCGCGATCGGCATCCTGAGGAGCGCGATCGTAGTACAGATCAAAAATCCGATCGGAGGTCGTGCGCACCCGGTAGTAATCTTGCCCGACACCCCAGGAGCCGCGCCTGGTGGCAGCCTCCGAGTGGGCGGGTTCCATGTTGCGAGACATGCGGCCGCGGCGGCGGTAATCGTGCCACTCACTCAGCAGCTCTATCACCGGGAAGAGCTGGTCTCGCCAGGTGAAGCGGTCGGGACAGCCGGGCTTCTTTTCCAGGAGCGGCGGGCGGTCGAACTGCACTTCAATCGGCTCGCCGATGAAATGTATCGGTCGGTAGTCCATCTTACAGCTATTTTACTACGCCAGGAACGCATGCATGCCGCTTGACCCAGCCCGCATCCAGGCCATTTGCTTTGATATCGATGGGACGCTACGCGACACCGACGACCAGTATGCTCTACGGCTGGCCCGCTGGCTGTCGCCGCTGCGGGCCTTCCTGCCATATCGCAACCCATTGCTGCTGGCGCGCTGGGCAGTGATGGCGCTGGAAAGTCCGGGGAACTTCTCGTTTGAGCTCGCCGACCGGCTGGGATTGGATGGCCACCTGGACCGCTTGAGCAGCCGGCTGCACTTCCGGCGGCAGGCGCGCCCGGCGCCGGCCTCACTGATCATCGATGGGACGCAGGAGATGCTGCAACGGCTTTCAGGGCGCTATCCACTGGCGGTAATCACCGCCCGCGGGGAACACATTACCCGCAGCTTCCTGGATGAATTTGACCTGGGCTCCTACTTCCAGGTGGTGGTGACGGGACTGACCTGCCGGCATTCGAAGCCATTCCCCGATCCGCTGCTGTATGCAGCCGAACACATGAGTGTGGCAGCGGAGAACTGCCTGATGGTTGGGGACACCTCGGTGGATATGGTCATGGGGAAAGCAGCCGGGGCAATGTGTGTGGGAGTTCTGTGTGGGTTTGGGGAGCAAGCCGAACTGCAGCGCAAGGGGGCCGATATCATCTTGCAACGAACGCCTGATCTGGTCGACTTACTTATGGGAAACCCATCGGGAAATTAGAGAAAATATACCCAATATATACGCTATTATCAATCACTGACCCCCACCTATGCGGGATTCGACTCAAATCTATTGCTTCAGAAAACAATTGCGTATATAATCAGTACATGATGTCAAAGGGGTTGCGATTTCTGACAGTCATCCTGGTTTTGTGCTTCGGCAGTCTGGTTCTTTCTTCACCAGGGCGCGCCCAGGGGGGCTCGCGGTATTTCCCGGAAACCGGGCACTTTGTGCGCGGTGATTTCCTGGAGTTTTATGAGAGCCACCCGCAGGCAGAGCTGGTATATGGTTATCCGATCACCGATGCTTATCCCAAATCGCCCGACGGACGGATCATCCAATACTTCGAAAAGGCGCGCTTCGAGCTGCATCCGGAAGCCCCGAACGGCCTGCGGGTTCAGCTAAGCCCGTTGGGTTATTATATGTATACACCGGGACAGCCCTTGCCGCTGCCGAAAAACTTCCCACCCTGCCAGCGATTTCCTGAAACGGGAATGCAGGTGTGCTATACCTTCCTCGAGTTCTTCAACGAGCAGGGTGGGGTGGAGCAGTTCGGCTACCCAATCTCGAATTTCGAGCTGCATGATACTCGTATCGTGCAGTATTTTCAAAACGCGCGCTTTGAGTGGTACCCCGAGATGCCACCCAATCAGCGCATTGTGGTAAGCAACCTGGGGAAGCGCTATTTCCAGCAGTATGAAACAAACTCTAGAGGCGATATTGACGAGAGTACGCTTCAGATTATCCTGTACTTGAACATGAAAGTATTTTTGAAAGAGGCAGCCAACTCGTTGGAAGGTGAACAGACGGTGACTGTTGTGGTGCGCGATCAAAACCAACTTCCAGTTGCAGGAGCGCGGGTAATCGTCACGGTGCGCTTGCCAACCGGCGAACAATTGGAGCTGCCTATCGAACTGCAGACAGATGGGGATGGCCTGGCGCAGGTAGCCTTTGCCTACGAATCAGCCACCCCTGGGATCATCAAAGTATGGGCGGAGGCAACTTTCGAGAATAAGTCGGCGGTTTCGCGGGCTTCGTTCCGGGTATGGTGAGGCGACCGAAGACGGAAGACCGCTGACCGCAGCCCCGTTCACCATTTACAGGCTGATAATAAAAACAAAAGCCGGCTCGGCGGTCTGACTCAGATTACTTGACTGGCTGCATCTGGCCCCAAGACAGGCCAGAGCGGGCTTCGGTCTTGAGGGGGGCATCCAGGGGGTAAGCGCTTTCCATTACGGACTGTACCAAAGCAGCAGCCTGGGCGAGCTCCGCCTGGGGGCATTCCAGTACCAACTCATCGTGCACCTGAAGCAGTATACGCGCCTGAAGGTTGTGCTCGACCAGAGCAGGCGGCACGCGCAGCATGGCGATTTTCATGATATCGGCGGCAGTGCCCTGGATGGGGGCGTTGATGGCTTCGCGCTCCTCGCGGCTGCGGGTAGCCGGGTTGCCCTGGCCTTTCAAGCCGGGGAAGTAGCGCCGGCGCCCAAGCAGGGTTTCTACATAGCCTTGCTCGGCTGCCAGGCGGCGCATTCCATCCAGGTAGGACTTGACGCCTGGGAACTGGCGGAAATAAGCCTGGACGAAGTCTTCCGCTTCGGCCAGGGTCAGGTCGGTTTGGCGGGTGAGGCCAAAGGCACTCATGCCATAGATCAGGCCAAAGTTGATGCCCTTGGCCCGGCGGCGCTGTTCGGTGGTGACCTTATCCAGGGGCATGCCATAGATTGCGGCAGCCGTGGCGGTGTGGATATCCTGGCCGGCCTGGAAGGTGTCCAGCATGGCCTGGTCGCCGGCCATGTGGGCGGCGATGCGCAGCTCGACCTGCGAGTAATCGACCGAGAGCAAGACGCTGCCGGGGGCGGCAACGAAAGCCTGGCGCACCTGGCGGCCGAGGTCGGTGCGGATGGGGATGTTCTGCAGGTTGGGCTCCGAAGAGGCGATCCGCCCGGTGACTGCGCCGGTCTGGTTGTAGGAGGTGTGCACCCGACCGGTTGCAGGGTTGACCTGCTGGGGCAGGGCATCCAGGTAGGTGGATTTCAGTTTGGAGAGCTCGCGGTATTCCAGCACCCGATCCACCACCGGGTGCTGGCCGCGCAGCGATTCCAGCACTTCGGCGGAGGTGGAATAATGGCCGCTGGCTGTTTTGGCGCGGCGGTCGGGCGGCTCCAGCTTGAGGCGATTGAAGAGCGCATCGGAGAGCTGCTGGGTGGAATTCAGGTTGAAGCGTTCGCCCACCTGCTGGTAGACCTGATCTTCGAGCTCGGCGAGGCGCCCGCTCAGCTCGGCGGACATCCCGCTCAGGAAGGCGCTGTCCAGGGCAATGCCGGCCATCTCCATATCGGCCAGCACCGGGACGAGCGGCATTTCCAGGTTATCGAAGAGGGCAGCGGCATTGCGCTGCTCCAACTCCTGCTCCAGCTCGGGGATCAGGCGCAGGACGACCTCGGCGTCCGCGGCGGCATAGGCAGCAGCGGCTTCCACCGGGACGCCTGCCATGGTGATCTGGTTCTTGCCCTTGCCGATCAGCTCGTCGATGTTGGTCATGTGGATGTCCTGGCGCACCCAGGCCAGGTTTTTCAACCCCAGGTTGCGCGAGGTGGGGTTGATGAGCCACTCGGCGATCATGCGTGTCGAAGGCCAGCGGCGACACACGCAGCCCATAGCGCGCCAGGACGACAAAATCGTACTTGATGTTGTGCCCGACTTTGGGAATGGCCGGGTCGGTCAGGGGGCCGCGCAGAGCATCCAGCACCTGTTGGATGGGCAGCTGGCGGGCAGCATTGACGTGACCCAGTGGGATATAGTAGCCCTGCCCGGGTTCAACCGCCAGGGAGATGCCCACCAGGTCGGCCCGCATCTGGTCGGTGGAGGTGGTCTCGGTATCGAAGGAGATTCGCGCCGCGCCGGCCAGCTAGCTCCACCAGGGAGGCCAGAACTTCCGGTGTGTCGATGACCGTTGCCGGCTGCACCCCGGTCGTGGAGGCGGGAGCCTCGGCTACTTCGGGTTCTGCCTTTGAGGAGAACAATGAAAGCTGCTGGCCTTTTGCTGGGCCGCGCACGCCGAAAGATTTCTCCAGGGCGACCAGACGCCCGAGCAGCGTGCGAAACTCCAGCTCACGGAACAGGGCCTCGACAGGTTCGGGATCGAAACGCTCCGGACGAGCGCTGCTCCAGGTCGAGCGGGACGTCCAGGTCGGTGACAATGGTGGCCAGCTTGCGACTGAGGTAGGCTGATTCGCGCCCGGCCTCCAGCTTCTTCTGGACGCTGCCGGAGATTTCGGCCAGGTGCTGGTAAATGCCATCCAGGGTTTCATATGAAGTGAGCAGTGAGATGGCGGTCTTTTCACCGATGCCCGCCACGCCGGGGATGTTGTCGGATTTATCTCCGACCAGAGCCTTGTAATCCACCACCTGATCTGGCCGGATGCCCAGGTCTTCCTGGACATCGGAGGGCAGGAAATCACGGGAATCGGACAGGGACTTGCCCGGCAGGCTGACGATGATGCGCGCCTCTACCAGCTGCAGCAAATCCCGGTCCCCGGTGATGATGCGCACACCCAGGCCATCCTTTACTGCCCGGCGAGCGACGCTGCCCAGGATATCGTCGGCCTCATAGTTTTCCATTTCCAGGCGCGGGATGTTGAAGGCATCTACCAGCTGGCGGATGCGCTCCATCTGGATTACCAGGTCATCCGGCATTTTTTCGCGGGTGCCTTTATAGGCCGGAAATAAATCGTCACGGAAGGTTCGGCCGACATCGAAGGCGACCGCCAGGTATTCGGGCTGATCCTGTTCCAACAAGCGCAGCAGGACGCTGGCGAACCCAAACACTCCGGCTGTCGGCTCGCCGCTGCGGGTGGTAAAGCCGCTCGGGCTGCCGCGGGTCAGGGCGTAGTAGGTGCGGTAAGCCAGAGCGTGGCCATCGATCAGGTACAGAGTGGGCGGCATAGGAACTCCTCTCCAGGCTGAATTCTTTGAGTGTATCACGGGCAGGAAAGGCAAGCAAGGTGGCAGGCCCAGAAAGCAGGGCAAGCAGTTGACAACTCCCACCGAATGTGATAAATCTAATACCGATGGGAAAATCCCTCCGGCTCGTTCTCCTGGCAATGATCCTGGTGATCCTGTTCAACGCGGCGCTACCAATAAGTCCGGCTGCGCTGGCGGACGGTGCGGAGACGCCACAGCGGACGACTACCATCATCGTGCCTTACACCGAATATGAGTGGTGGCTGATCAGCTGGGAGGACAACGTGATCGAATGCCGCCTGCTCATTGACCATGAGGGGGTACCCACGGGGGAGGAAGTCCTGGCGCAGTGTGGATGGGATCTGTACCTCATCTGGCAAAACACGCCGCCTTGCAATGTGAAGGATAATGATGTTTCGGAATGCCCCGGGATGTACCTGCATTTGATTGCGACGCAACCGAAGAAGAAGGAAGTGGTGATCGAGCTGCCCCTGCCAAAGGTGTGGGTCAACCTGGAGGGCTGCACTCCGACGCCGCCCGACAACCTGTGCCAGGAGATCCCTACGCTGGTGCTTATCGGCGAAGAGCCGCTGCCGGAAGAGGAAATCGTCGCTATCCACGGGCTTTATGATAATGTGCCGTTTTCCTGCCAGGGAGATATCTGCAAAATTGCTTTGCACCCTTCGCCGTTGCAAGGCTCGTTGTTGGAGTTCTGGGCAGATTCGAGCTATGGGGATAGCAGCGAGCATTTCTTTGCCCGGGTACGCGTGATTGACACGGGGGTATCCCCCACGCCTGGCGGCAGCGGCTGGTATATTGATGTGATCAGCGACCAGTGGCAAGGGGCGCCGCTGGAGACCTGTCCGCGTACATGGGAGGCTTTCCCGCCCTTTGGCGGTACGCCCAACTGGCTGTCTACTCCGGAGCAGAGCCAGATTATGGCTTCTGGCGATCCGCTTTTCTATTTGGCGGGACGGCTGATTTCCAAGCAGCAGGTAAACGTGGCAGGCTGCCCGTCTGGCGGCTTGCAACCCAACGGGTATGCCAATACCTGTGGGCTGGAACGGGCCCGGCCACTGGTTGAGACCTGGCAGAACCAATTCGACCAGCGTATGGTTGAGGTATCACGCGAAACCGGCGTCCCGGCGCAGTTAATGAAGAACCTGTTTGCGCAGGAAAGCCAGTTCTGGCCCGGAATGTTCCGGGTGCCCTTTGAGTTTGGCCTGGGTCAGATCACGGAAAAAGGGGCAGATTCAATATTCCTGTGGAACCCAACATTTTACAGTAAATACTGCCCGCTTGTTTTGGATGCCGATTCTTGCGACAAGGGTTACTTGCGACTAAACGAGAACGAGCGTGCGCTGTTGCGCGGTTCATTGGCCATCCAGGCCAATGCCGACTGCGCAGATTGCCCGACCGGCGTCGATTTGAACGAAGCCGGGTTCAGCATCTCATTATTTGCCAATACATTAAAGGCTAACTGTTCTCAGGTAGGGCAGATGGTGGTGGATGCCACCCAGCAGCTGCCGGGCCAGACCAGCAGTTATGAAGATCTTTGGCGCTTTACCGTAGCAAATTATCATGCCGGCCCGGGTTGCGTGGCTTTTGCCATGCACATGGCCTGGCAAAATACCGGTCAATTAAATTGGGATACCGTATCCGTACACTTCACCGAAGCCTGCAAAGGCGTGGTGCCGTACGTAAACAAAATCAGCGATTTGGATCCCTAGCCTAAAAGGCTTTTAACCAGCTGTAAAAACTCGTCCCATTCTTCCTGGAAAAAGTGCAGGGTGACATTGTTAAGCTCGAGATGGTAAGTGACCTCGCCATCGGGCTCTTCCGCCATCCATGCCAGGTAGTTATCGGTTTCGCCAATCACCTGGGTTTGGGGGTCTGTAGAATTTTTTGCCATGGGATTCTCCTCGTGAGACAAGATTAGGGGGCTGGTAGGACATACCAGGGGCTGACAAAGCCGCCCTGGTAGCGAACTTCAAAGTGGAGGTGAGCGCCGGTTGAATTGCCGGTGCTGCCGGAATAGCCGATGGTTCCGCCCTGGGATACGCTCTGCCCGCAGCGGGCGGCGGTGCTGCTGAGGTGGCCGTACAAGGTCTGGTAGCCGTTGCCGTGGTCGATAATGACGGTGTTGCCGTAGCCGCCGGTGGACCATCCGGAGAACACGACCACGCCGCTGTCTGCGGCGTAGATGGTTGCGCCTTCACCAGCGGCAATATCGATCCCCAGGTGGCCTGACCAGTAGTCGTTTCCGGAAAGCGAATGGTTGCCGGCCGGCCAGATAAACCCGCCTGTGCCATAGGCGCCGTCGTAACCGCCTTCGCAGGCGCCCTCGCCGTAAACCGAGCGGGAGACGCCAGCCTGGCCGCGCGGAATGGTGGGGATGAGCCACTGGCGAAACTCGCGGTGTCCGCCGGGCACCATGATCAACGCATCGGGCGATACCTGGCGTTCTACCAGGTCGATCTGGTTGCCGGAGAAGCTGAGGATGTCATCCAGGGGAGCTTCGTATTGAGCGGCAACGTTTTCCAGGGTGTCTCCCGGCTGCCAGCGATGGAGAACACCATCGACCGGCGGGATGGCCAGCTGCATGCCAACGGCAATCAGGTCGGGGTTATCGTTGAGCTGGTCGTAATTGGCCCACAGGATAGTTTCGGGCTTGACATTGAACCGGTTGGCGAGCTCGAAGATCGAGTCGCCCCTGTCAATGGTATAGGTCTTTACCTGGAGAGAAGGCCGGTTTGGGATGTTGGTATGCAGGGTGGGCCGGCGCTGGATCGCCGAATCGGCCGAAACGGCTGCCGGGATAGCAGGAGCTGCCTGGGGCTGGGTTGCGCCAGACGTTGAAGTAGGTGAAGCAGGCGGGTCTGGGGCCGAAGCTCGAACTGCCAGGCCGGGCCGGCTGAGCGCCAGGGGGTCTCCGGCCAGTGTTCGCCAACCGAGGTAGAAGGCAAAAGCTGCCAGCGCCAATGCTGCCGCCCAGGCCAGCCCCGATAAGATGCGTTCTGTGTTCATCAGGCTGGAGGATGTAGGGTCTTCAAATCAATCTACGGCAACCAATGGGATTCGGTTAGCCTTCGGTGAGGGTCTCCAGGAATTCCTGGTTATTGGCTGTGCGGCCGAGGCGCTGCAGGATGGCTTCGGTGGCGGTGGATGGATCGAGGCCAGCGCCATGGGGGGGAGAGGAGACCATCTGGTCGTACATGCGGCGCATCAGCCAGACGCGCGGGGTGATATCCGGGCCCAGCAGCAGCTCTTCACGGCGGGTGGAGGAGCGCTCGATATCGATGGCCGGGAAGACGCGCCGCTCTTGCAGGCGGCGGGACAGGTGCAGCTCCATGTTGCCGGTGCCCTTGAACTCCTCATAAACCACGTCGTCCATGCGCGAGCCGGTGTCGATCAGGCAGGTGGCGATGATGGTCAGCGAGCCGCCTTCTTCGATGTTGCGGGCGGCGCCGAAGAAGCGCTTGGGCGGGTAGAGGGCCGAGGGATCGATACCGCCGGAGAGGGTGCGTCCGGAAGGTGTGACCACCAGGTTGTAGGCACGCGCCAGGCGGGTGATCGAGTCCATCAGGATGACCACATCGCGGCCAATTTCCACCAGGCGCTTGGCGCGCTCCAGGGCCATTTCAGCCACGCGCACGTGGGAGGTGACCGGCTCATCAAAGGTCGAGGAGATCACTTCGGCATCCACCGAGCGATCCATGTCGGTCACTTCTTCGGGGCGCTCGCCGATCAGGGCCACCATCAGATGCACTTCAGGGTATTTGGTGGAGATCGAGTTGGCAATTTGCTTGAGGATGGTGGTTTTACCAGCCTTGGGCGGCGAGACGATCAGTCCGCGCTGGCCGCGCCCAATGGGGGTGACCAGGTTGATCAGGCGAGTTGACAGGGTATGGCGGTCGATTTCCAGGTCAAAGCGGCGATCAGGGAAAATCGGGGTCAGCGCTTCAAATGCAGAGCGGTTGCGGATTTCCTCGGGATCGATGCCGTTGACCGATCTCGACTTTGAGCAGGCCGTAATGGCGTTCGGATTCGCGCGGCGGGCGCACATGGCCGATGACCAGGTCGCCATTGCGCAGGCTATAGCGGCGGATCTGGGACTGGGAGACGTAGACATCATAAGGCCCCGGCTGGTAATGGCCGGAGCGCAGAAAACCGATGCCTTCGCTCATAATCTCCAGGATACCGCCGCGCAGCTCCAGGCCTTGCCGCTCGGCTTCAGCCTGCTGGATGCGCAGGATCAGGTCTTCTTTCTTCAGGCGGTTGGCATTGGCTACATCCAGATTGCGGGCCATTGTGCGAAGATCGCTCAAGGAAGTGTTTTCCAGTTCAATAACTTTCATGGGTTTCAACTCGATGTGGAAATGGTTCTATAGGGATGGTAAATATGGGGGTATTCAATTGCCCCGAAAGGGGTTGGGATTTATTGATGACAAAATAATTACGATCAGGGGGAAAACCAGCCTTATTTGTTTGATTATAGCACATTCACACCCGTATCGCAAGCCGCTGCATCGTAACTTGCATTGTGTCAAGCCCACCTGACTGGCAGGCTGTCCCACATACCTGCTCCAATCGCTTGATCCAGATTGCAGAATGTTCCGTCTGGCAGTATATAAATACGGGAAATTCCCCTGAGCATTAATATTATAACACAATTAAAGAGTCCAGTTTTTTGTCAATCCTAACGCTCCAGCCAAATTGTCACCGGGCCATCGTTGTTGATTTCCACCAACATATGGGCGCCAAACTGACCGGTCTGGGTGGGGACACCCAGTTCACCCAGCAGGGCAGCAAAACGATCGACCAGGGGGCGGGCTATCTCCGGCGGGGCGGCCTCCGTGAAGGATGGGCGGCGTCCCTTGCGAGTGTCGGCGAACAAAGTAAATTGGGAGACTACGATTGCAGCTCCGCCTATATCCAGCAAGGAGCGGTTCATCAAGCCGTTCTCATCCTCAAAGATGCGCAGGTGGGCCACTTTTTCCGCCAGGTATAGCAGGCGTTCTTCCGCCAGCCTGGAGTCGGTATCCGCCTGGCCTGCTCCGAAGAGGATGACCACGCCAGCGTTGATTTCGGCTATGGCCTGACCGGCGACAGATACCCGGCCGGAGCTTACCCGCTGCAGGAGCAAGCGCATGGCGATCCTTTAGGGCAGCCCGATGGCATCTTTGCAATCGCGGATGGTCTGGCGGGCAATGCTGCCGGCGCGCTGCTGGCCATCCTGTAAAACGTCCCAAACTCGATCCGGATTCTCACTCAGGGTGGCCCGCCGTTCGCGGAATGACTCCAGGCTGCGGTTCAGGTTGCCGGCAAAGCGTTGCTTGCAATCTACGCAACCGATGCCGGCCTGGCGGCACTCGACGTTAATCATAGCGACTTCCTCTGCCGGCGAGAACACTTTATGCATGCTGAATACATTGCACACATCGGGATTGCCGGGGTCGCTGCGCCGGATGCGCTGCGGGTCGGTAACCATCTGCTTAACGCGGGCGCTGGTCTCTTCGGGGGTGGCAGCCAGCTCGATGTGGTTGTTGAGGCTCTTGCTCATTTTCTGCTGGCCATCGATGCCCAATACCTTGGGGAACTCGGTAGCCTTCATCTGCGGCTCAACCAGCACGTTGGTGTTGTAGCGGTAATTAAACGAGCGCACCACTTCGCGGGTAAATTCGATGTGCGGGGCCTGGTCAACACCTACCGGGACGGCATCGGCCTTGTAGAGGGCGATATCGGCGGCCATCAGAACCGGGTAACCCACCAGGCCATAGTTGATGTTATGCGGCTGCTGGCGCGCCTTTTCCTTAAATGTAGGCAGGTCGGTTAACTTGCCCAACGGCGTGACCATGGAAAAGAACATGTGCAGCTCGGTCACTTCGGGCACCTGCGACTGGATAAAAATGATTGATTCTTCCGGACGGATGCCCGCCGCCAGCCAATCGAGGGCCATCTCGTAGGTGTTCTGGCGCAGGTTTTCGGTGGTCTCGACCGTGGTCAGGGCATGGATATCTACAATGCAGTACACGCACTCCTGGTATTCATCCTGTAAAGCAACATAATTTTGGATGGCGCCGAGATAATTGCCCAGGTGCTGCCGGCCGGTAGGCCGCGCCCCGGAAAAAACCCGGCCTTTCTTGGCAGGTGTCATGCAGCCTCCTCAAGATATTTGTTCAGCAGCCCGGCGATTTCTCCGGGTTCCGCATGGCGGTGAGTCTCCAGCTTTGAATAAAGCAAGCTGTTGCCGACGGTCAATTCAAATTTGCCACCATCGGAGGGTACCAGGGTAAAGGACTCAATGTCCGGTTCAAATTCCTTGATTAATTCAGCCATCAAACTGACGGCTCGATCGGTGTAATGTCAAACTGCGCAGTAAACCAGGTTGATTCGGACCAGCATCGAACTCCTCCGTAGATTGTCTCCATAAATTAAGCAGGTTAACGCCGACCAGCGTCAATGTGCGACCACAAAAAAATTTATCGGTATTGCCAACTTGCTGCGGGAAACGAGTATAACACACATTCCCTCATCGAACGTCTCCCACCCTGCTTGAACCGCCCCGATAGCCCGTGACAGGAAAGATATGTCATCGACCGCGGGTCAGCATGCGGGCTTACTGAAAGACCATCAAGGGGTGCCTGGCAGTGATAAAAACCCTGGCACGCTCCCCAACCGGGATGATAACCGTATGATCTTTGATGGCATGCAAAACCTGCCCGGAATCCAGGCGCAAGCGGTAGAGATTGGCAGGTCCACGGAAGAAACGCTCAATGATGATCGCATTTCCGCCGTCGCTTAGCTCAAAATCGACATCATCAGCCCGCAGCGCAACTTCAACCGATTTTGATCCATTCACCGGAACTGTTTGGGACAGCAGGCCAACTTCGGTTTGAAAGCCCCCAGAAACAGGCAGCCCGGGTAAAAAATCGCTGGCACCGATGAACTCGGCGACGAAGCGGGTCGCCGGAGAATGAAAGATCTGCTCGGGTGTTCCAATTTGCTCCATCCGGCCGTGCTGGAAAACAGCCAGCCGATCGCCCATATAGAGGGCTTCTTCCTGATCATGGGTAACAAAGATTACACTGGTATGCATCGCTTTGAGGATGCCGCGCACCTGCTCACGGACTTCGACACGCAGATCTGCATCCAGGCTGCTGAACGGCTCGTCCAACAGCAACAAAAGTGGTCGGGGAGCCAGGGCGCGCGCCAGGGCCACCCGCTGGCGTTCTCCGCCGGAAAGCTCGTATGGATACCGGTTGGAAAGCAATTCCATATCTACGAGACGCAGCATCTCACTCACAGTTGCCCGGATTTCAGACGCCTTCTGTTTGTAGAGCCCGAAAGCGATATTCTCGTAAACTGTCAGGTGAGGGAAAAGCGCATGGTCCTGGAATACCAGACCTATGCCGCGCCGTTCTGGTGGGATGAATTCAACATCCGAGGCCAGTGTTTTGCCATTCAAACAGATCATGCCGGAGTCGGGGTATTCGAGTCCGGCGATAAGGCGCAGGGTTGTAGTTTTTCCACACCCGCTTGGGCCTACCAAAGCAAGGATTTCTCCATCCTCTAGTTGAAGGGAAATGTCGTTCACCGCCGGGTAACGCGTGCTGATAAATTGGCGGGTGAGATGTTGAACGTCGAGAGTGGTCATCGAAAGACTTTCTCCCGTCGTAATAGGAAAGATAACGGCAAGATTGCAGCCAGAACTAATAACAGAGCGGCAGGAGCGGCCTGCAGGTAATATCCATCGGTAGCCCAGATCCAGGCTCGCACGGCCAGGGTATCGAACCCGGCAGGGCGTAGCAGGAGCGTGGCAGGCAATTCTTTCAGGGAGGTCAGGAAGACCAGGGCACCACCGGCAAGCAGTCCCGGTAATATGAGCCGCAAGGTAACCTGAAAAAAAGTTTGCAGGGGAGTCCGCCCAAGCGTGCGGGCTGCATCCTCGATTGCCGGTGAGAGCTGGTGAAAAGCCAATTCGCTGGAGCGCACCGACTGAGGCATGTGGCGTAATACATAAGCAATCACAATCACGAAAGATGTGGCATACAGGAAAGGCAGTCCTCTATTAATCAGCATTACCAGGCTAAGGGCAATCACCACGCCCGGGATGGCGTAACCAACCTGGCACAGGCGGGAGATGAAGAGAGAGCTGCGACCCACGTGGCGCACGGAATAGATGGCGATCGGTAAGGATAACAATACCGCGATAGCCGCGGCCAGCGTTGCGGTCCACAGACTGTTCCAAACATAATTGCCGAACCCTTGTGATCCCGTGCGGAAGGCCCCGGTTAGTGCCTGGGAGTCTTGCAGTGCCTGGATGCTCCAGGTAAGCAGAGCAGCCAGGGGCACCAGCAAGCTGGCGGACACAACCAGCAGGACCGTGAGCAAAGCAGGTAAGCGCCAGTAGCCCAGCAGGGTGAGCGGCGCCGGCCGCCAGCTGCTTTCCATCTGGGTGAAGCGAGCCCTGCCGCGGAATCTCAGTTCCAGCCACAAGAAAAATATGGCGATGCATACCAAAACACCGCTGAGAATGGATGCAGCTGAGCGATCATAGCGCCCGGAGAGCTGGATAAAAATTGCTGAAGAGAAGGTCTCATAACGCAGCAGCGCAACGGTACCGTATTCCGCCAGGATGTCGAGTGCCACCAGCAGGGCACCGGCCATCAATCCGGGTTGCATAGCCGGCAGGGTAACCCCCCAGAAGGTTTGCCAGGGTGTTCTACCCAGGGTGCGAGATGCTTCTTCAAGATTGGCATGCAGCGAGCGGAAAGCCGCTCCTGCAAGCAGGTAGACATAGGGGAAAGTAAACAGAGTGAGGACAAAGGTTGCACCCCAAAACCCGACCGGGGCGGGGAGAGGCACTGGCCGTCCAAAGAGAGCTTCCAACGCCAGTGGAATGAAGCCGCCGCGTGGTCGTAAGAGGGTAAGATGTACAATTGCTCCGATATAAGGCGGTATAGCCAGCGGTAAGGCCAGCATCCAGCGGAATACTTTGCGCCCCGGGAGGTCGGTGCGTTCGGTGAGCCAGGCCATGCCAGTTCCGGTAAGCAACGCACCTGCCGTCACCGCCAGCACCAGGGTTAAAGTGTTGCCCATAAGCAGCCACAAGCGGGCTTGCAGTAACAGCTCCCAGGCAGCCAGGTCGGCCTCGGCGGCACGGATGAAGATGTAGATAAGCGGGACGGCAACAAAGGCTGCCACCGCCCCCGCTGCAACGATCAGCCGCGGATTTGTGCGGGTGAGTGACCGGCGCGTGAGAGTGAGGCGGGATGATTTAGTTAGCTGCATGAGGCGACATAAAAGGCTTTAGAAGCTGCGCTGGTAACCGATCAAGGCAGCCCAACATTCTCCATAAGGTCGAAGGTGGCATTGAAATCCTGGGCAACCCTGGAAATATCCACCTTTGCCAGGCGAAAATCTTGCAGAGGCTGAAGCCCTTCTCGCAGCTGCACTCCGGGCAGTAAGGGATACTCGTAATTAAGTTCCGAAAATATTTTTTGGCCATCTGGAGATACCAGGAAATCCATAAACGCCTGCGCTGCAGTGAGATTGGCAGCACCCTTCACAATCGCGGCCGCAGAGGCATTGGTTATCAGCCCTAGCTGACCCTCTCCTTGATCGGGGAAGACAATGCCAACGGGGCTGCCTTCTGCCTGCTGCAAGTAATAGTAATAGTGATTCACCAATCCCAGCTTGAATTCACTGGCGCCTACCGCTTTGCGCACATCGGTATGGCCGCCAAAGAAAGTGATCTCATTCGAAATCAGGTCATTCAGCCACTGTTCTGTAGCCGCTTCGCCTAAAAGCTGGCGCATCGTGGCAATCTGTGCTTGCAATGAACCGTTGGTCGATCCGGCTGCAGCGACCTGTCCCTTCCATCGCGGGTCGGTGAGGTCCAGGATGGATTTGGGTGCTTCCTCTGGAGAAACGAGATCGGTGTTGTACATGATGACACGTGCCCGGCGAGTCAGGCCGGTCCACAGGTTGTTCGTGCCAAGAAAATCTGAGGGGAGCTTCTCTGCGCCGGCCGGCAAATACGGCTGGAACACACCCTGGTCGGATAAGGACTGAACTGTAAACAATTCGGTTGTGATTAAGATATCTGCCTGGGGATTTTTTTGTTCTTCCAGCAAAGTATTGGCAATTTCGCTGTTGCTGCCCGCTTTGAGCAAGATTTCAACTTCGGGATACCTGGCTTTGAAGGCATCGATGACCGGCTGGATGAGCGGCTCAGATCGTCCGGAGTACACTACCAGTTTTCCGGCGATTTCCTCATTGGTGTCTTCCGAGGGATTTGAAATTTCAGTTGCTGCCTGTGGTTGTGAGGCGGCAGGAGCACAGGCAGCAAGCAGAATTAAGAAGAGCAGACAGAAAACAATAATCCTCAGACGCATAAGATATGGTTCCTTTCGGTTTATAATTTGATCATCCAAAAAATGCGTGAATGAACGCATATTTGCGCATTAATTCACCAAACTCATCCAGAATATCGATATTAGTATATGCTAACTTTTGAGTTTAGTAAAGTCAATTAATGTCACTATTTTCATAGAAATTATGTCAAAGCATAATAGTTCTCCCGCAGGCCATCGCCCAACGCACACTGTTGAAGACTATCTCATGATGATGCATGTCATGGAGAGGGATTACGGCGAAATTGTCGCTGCTCGACTGGCAGAGATGCTGGAGGTTTCGCCGGCAACCGTAGCCATGACTTTAAAAAGAATGGAGCGCGACAACTGGATAATCGGAAAAGGCCGTAAGGCAATCCACCTGTCCGAGACCGGGCGCGCTGCGGCGCATTCGGTCACCCGCCGGCATATGCTGACAGAGTGGCTGCTGTTGAAAATCCTGAAAGTGGAGCTTCCCCTGATTCACGATGAAGCGCATGGCATCGAGCACGCCCTCTCACCCTATTTGGAGGAGCGGTTGTGTGAGCTGCTGGGGAATCCGCAGGTTTGCCCACATGGGAATCCCCTGCCTGGATATGAGGATGTGGTCAGCGCCTGGGTACCACTCACCGAGCTGGCTGCCGGGGAGCGAGGGGTAATCCGACGCCTGCATGAATTTGCGGAGGAAAACCAGGATTTGCTCAATTTTTTAATCAAAAATGGAATCTTGCCTGGCGCCGAAATCAGGGTAATGGAGATATTGCCCTTTAACCAAACCCTGACCATCCATTCAGGTGGCACATTGTTGACGCTGGGCTTTTCGGCGGCCCGGTACATTTATGCCGAGAGAGAATAATCCGGATAATCTCATTAAGAATCACTTTTAGGGAGAAGGTATGAAAATTAAATCCGAGAACGATAAATACCTATCATTCCTGAAAGACGAGCGCAACGGTGCTGCCTTATACCGGGCGATCGCCGAAGTCGAAAAGAATCCCCGGCTGGCTGAGATCTACCGGCGGCTCGCTGAAACCGAGGAAAGCCACGCCAGGCGCTGGGTTGACGAGCTGCAAACCCGCGGGGTAAGCGTACCACCGTACAAACCTGATTGGCGCACGAGCACCTTGATCTGGATAGCAAGACGTTTTGGTGTCGGGGCAGTGTTGCCCACAGTCTCGGCCATGGAAGACAGTAAAAGCGAGGAGTACAGCCAGGTGCCGGGCACTGCACAGATGACTGCACAGGAGAACAGCCACGCCCGGCTGTTACGCCAGATCAGCCAAACCGGGCGCGGCGGGATGGAAGGCGGCTTGCTGGCGCAGTTCGAGGGTCGTCACCGCACGGCGGGCGGCAATGCCATGCGGGCGGCTGTGCTGGGGGCAAACGATGGATTGGTGTCCAACTTCAGCCTGGTAATGGGTGTGGCGGGAGCTTCGCTGGCCAGTAGCACTATTCTACTTACCGGCCTGGCGGGACTGCTGGCGGGTGCTATATCGATGGCGCTGGGCGAGTGGATCTCGGTGCAAAGCTCGCGCGAGCTGTATGAAAAGCAAATACGTATCGAAAAGGAAGAGATTGCCCAATCACCCGAGGAAGAGGCTGAAGAGCTGGCTTTAATCTACCAGGCGCGCGGCCTGGAGGAAGATTCTGCCAGGCAGCTGGCCAATCAGATCATGTCCAACCGCGAGACTGCCCTGGCCACCTTGAGCCGGGAAGAGCTGGGTATTGACCCGGAAGAGCTGGGCGGCTCAGCCTGGGAGGCGGCGATAACTTCTTTCCTGCTGTTTGCCTTTGGGGCGATCATCCCGGTAATCCCTTATTTCTTCTTGAGCGGAATGCAGGCGGTTGCCTTAAGCGCTCTGCTGAGCGCCGCCGGGCTGTTCGCTATCGGCGCGGCGATTACGCTCTTCACCGGCCGGCCAGTGATGGCAGTCCGGGCTGCGCCAAGTACTGTTTGGCATGACCGCAGCGGCGGTTACCTACCTGATTGGGCGATTGATCGGGGTTAATGTTGCAGGATAAGGCAGCCTCCTGATTCATGAGCAATACAACCGGCAGCGTCCCACCAATCCTACCAGAACCGGACAACTCCAGTACAAGGCTGCCACGCAATGTGTGGGCGGTCAGCCTGACCAGCTTCTTCATGGACATCTCATCAGAGATGGTCATCAATGTGCTGCCGCTGTTTCTGGCCAATGTACTCGGCTCCAGTACGGCGATCATCGGCCTGATTGAGGGGGTCGCCGAGGCTACCTCCAGCCTGCTGAAGCTGTTTTCCGGCTGGTTATCGGACCGGCTGCAGGCACGCAAATGGCTGGCGGTAACCGGCTATGCCCTGTCGGCCATTACCAAGCCGTTCTTTTATTTTGCGAGCAGCTGGGCGATGGTGGCCGGGGTGCGCTGGGTGGATCGGGTTGGCAAGGGTATCCGCACGGCGCCGCGCGATGCCTTGGTGGCCGACTCGGTGAGCGAGAAGCAGCGCGGGCGGGCGTTTGGCTTCCAACGGGCATGCTGATACGGCGGGGGCCATGCTGGGTATGCTGATTGCCCTGGGGGTGGTGTGGGCGGTGCAGAGTAACGCCGCCACGCTGCAGCAGGCGACCTTCCAGCGGCTGGTGCTGATCAGCCTGATCCCGGCGGTGCTGGCCGTGCTGGTGCTGGCCATCGGGGCAAAAGATGTCAAGGTCTCCGGTCAGGTAAAAATGCCGCGCTTTGCCCTGCGCGCCCTGGGCCGCCCTTTCGTGGTCTTTATGATAATCGTGGGGATTTTCGACCTGGGCAATTCGTCCGACGCGTTCCTGGTACTGCGCGCCCAGGAGCGCGGCATGAGCGTGATCGGGATTTTGGGTATGCTGGTGGTCTTCAACCTGGTATATACGTTAGTTTCGGCGCCGGCAGGGTCGCTCTCCGACCGGATCGGCCGGCGGCGGCTGATCATTGGCGGCTGGCTGGTTTACGCCCTGATCTACCTGGGATTTGGCCTGGCTCAGAACGCAGTCCAGGTGTGGGTGCTCTACGTTTTTTATGGGCTGTATTACGGATTGGCGTACGGCACGTCCAAGGCGATGGTTGCCGACCTGGTGAGCGAAGCGGTACGCGGCACAGCCTATGGCAGCTACAACGCCATGCTGGGCATCCTGGACTTGCCGGCGTCACTGATTGCCGGGTTGTTGTGGCAGGGGGCGGGGGCGTGGAGCGGGTTCGGGGCGGCGGCGCCGTTCCTATTTGGTGGCGCTGATGGCGTTTATTGCGGCGCTGTTGATGGCGTTCTGGATGCCGAAATACGACGGCCGACAGCAGACGGCAGACGGCTGACCGAGGACCGACGACGGCAGACCGAGGTGTCAGTCCTGAAATATGTTTACAGAAAAAAGCAGCGTCTAAGAACCATTACAGTTCTGCTTGCTGGATTACATGGGGAGGGATGACCTGGATTGAGCTACCAGTCGTGATCGGCGCTGGACCAGCCGAACTTGCCGACCAGCGGGACGAAGGCCACAGGGATCAGCTCAGTCGACATCATATTTCCCGCCGCGGCGCACCCAGCGCTCCAGGAACTGAGCGCCACGCTCGCCGACTGGGATAACCAGCCGGCCGCCATCGGCTAACTGGTCGAGCAAAACTTGCGGCACGCGCGGCGCGGCGGCGGTAACGATGATGCCCTGGAAGGGTGCAAATTCCAGCAGGCCTTCCGTACCATCCCCTTGATGAACGGTGACATTCTGATAGCCCAATTTTTGCAGGGTCGCCTGCGCTGCCTGGCCCAGCTCGGGGAAGCGCTCGACGCTATGCACTTCGGCCGCCAGGCAGCTCAATACAGCCGCCTGGTAGCCGGAGCCGGTGCCGATCTCCAGCACGCGCTCGGCGCCCTGCAGCTCGAGCACCTGGCTCATCAAGGCCACGATATAAGGCTGCGAGATGGTCTGCCCAGACCCTATGGGTAAGGGGCCATCGGTATATGCCAGGTGGCGGTATTCCGTAGGGACAAACAGGTGGCGCGGCACCTGCAGCATAGCCTGCAGGACACGCGGGTCTCTGATGCGGCGCGGGCGGAGCTGCGTCTCCACCATGTACTCCCGCTCGGTCTCGAGGAAGGCCTGATCGTTGCCTGGAGGTTGCATGACAACTTACCTCACAGGCGCATGTTCGCCAGGAAATCATGCCAGAAGCCGTCTCTCTCTCCGGGGATATAAGGCAGGTAAAGAGAAAGGCGATCGGCAAGGCCGGCATAACGCTGCTGCAGGAGCGCCGGCAGGTCGCCGGGGTGGCGGTCACGGCAAACGCAGACAGCATCTCATCAGTGATGCAGCCGGGCATCTCGCCCCACAGGCCGCGCGCTGCCAGCCCGGAGAGCTTTTCGGCTGTGCTTTCCCAGCCATGCAGCGCCATCACCGGGCGGTAAGAAGGCGTGGAAGCGTAGAATGCCACCTGGGAGCGCACGAACAATTCTTCTTCCGGTGAGGTGATGGCGAAGGCGGTGATCGAGAGTGCCAGGTCCGGGCGCTGGCGCCCGGTCTGGGACAATCCCTGCTCGATGGCGGGAAGCAGCACCTGGCGCAGGTAGGGGAGGGTATGAAAGGGGTGGGCGAGAAAGCCATCCGCCAGCTCGCCGGCCAGGCGTGCCAGGCCGGTGTTAACCCCGGCAATATAGATGGGGATGTGCGGGTGGCGGATAGGACCCGGATTGAAGAACGGCGACATGAGGGTCAGCTTGTAGTGCTCGCCGCGGAAATTAAGCGGCTGGCCGGTCTGCCAGGTATGCCAGAAGGCCCGGACAGCCTGGATCTGCTCGCGCAGCTTGCCGACAACCGACTCGGGCCAGGGCATGCCGAAGCGCCGCTCGATGTGCGCCTTGACCTGCGTCCCCAGACCGAGGATGAAGCGCCCTTCGGAGGCCTGCGCCAGGTCCCAGGCGGTGTAGGCCAGGGTGGCCGGGCTGCGGGCGAAGGCAATCGCCACTGCGGTGCCGAATTGCAGTGTTTGCGTGTGCTCGGCGACCAGCGCGCCAGGCAGAAAGGGGTCGTGCATGGTCTCGGTGGACCAGATGGCGTCAAAACCAGCCGTCTCAGCCGCCTGGGCGATGCCGGGAATCCTGCTGAGTGAGGTGGGGGGCAGCGAAGCATCCAGGTACATATCTTGGGCCGTTCCTTTCCCCTGTGCAGGCAGGGATTTACTCCGCCAGCAGGTATGCCAGCAGCCAGTGGGTGGTCGCCAGCAAGGCATCCAGGTGGGTGCGCTCGTAGTTGTGCGAGGCGTCCACTCCCGGGCCGATCAGCGCCACGGCTACGTCGCCGCCCGCCCGCCAGAATGCTTCGCCGTCCGAGCCGTAATACGGGTAGATATCGACTTTATAAGGGATGGCGTACTGCTCGGCCAGGCCGCGCAGCTTCTGGCTGAGCCCGTGGTGGTAGGGGCCGCCGGAATCTTTGACGCACAGGGTGGCGTTGAACTCATCAGAAGTCTGCCCGTCGCCGATGGCGGCCATATCGACGGTGACCAGCTCGTGAACCTCGGGTGGGATGCCGGCCGAGGCGCCATGGCCGACTTCCTCGTAGTTGCTGATGTGCAGATAGGTGGTCTGGGCCGGCTGCAGCCCGGCATCGTGCAGGGCTTTCACCGCCGCCAGGATGCAGGCCACGCAGGCCTTGTCATCCAGGTGGCGCGAGCGGACGAAGCCGTTGGTCACTTCCACGCGCGGGTCGAAAGCGACGAAATCGCCGACCTGGATGCCCAGCTGGCGGGTCTCATCGGCAGAGCTGGTGCGGGCATCCAGCCGCACTTCCATGTTGTCCTCGTCGCGTTTCAGGTCGTTGACCTGGGCACCATGCACGTGTGAAGAGGATTTGGCCAATAAAAATGAGCCGCGTACCGGAACGCCGCAGGCTGGTATGAATGGTGCAGCCTTCGCCTTCGACGGTATTCCAGGCGTAGCCCCCAATACGGGTGAGCTTGAGGCGCCCATTGGACTTGATTTCCTTGACCATGCCTCCCAGGGTATCGACATGGGCGGTCAGGGCGCGCGGGCTTATCGCCGGTGGCACCCGGTAATGTCGCTACCAGGGCGCCTTTGCGCGTCTGGGTGGCATCGATGTGCGGGTAGGCCTGCAGCCAGCCCTGTACCTTCTCGACGGCAAGATGGGCGAAACCGGTCGGGCTGGGGGTGTTGAGGAGGTCTACGAGCTGGCTTAGCAGGGTATCTTGATCAACAGGGGGAAGTTGAGTCATGCTAATCTATCAATCCTTCAAAACGTGAGATGGTTTCCCGCCATATTGGCGGGATAGGGATGGATTGCCACCGCGTGGTAGTCATAAGCCACCAGCACGGATGAAGCGGAGGCCAGTTCCTGGCCTGTCTGCTCATCCTCCAGGCGGTATTCCATGGACAGGCTCTTGTTGCCTAAGCGGGTAACACGCACGCCTGCCCGCACCGGCTGGCCGAACAGAATGGGGGATCGAAAAGTTAGCTGGGCGTCTGCCAGGATGATGCCGATATCCAGAAATGAGTCGGAAGGCCACAGACCAAGCTGGCGGATGTAGGCAATGCGGGCTTGCTCGAGGTAAGTCAGGTAACTGGCGTTGTTGACATGCCCCTGGGGATCGAGGTCGCCATAACGGACTTCGATGGGATGGAAAAAGCGAAAGCCGTTCATCAACTCGAATTATATGCTGAAACGCAGGTTTTTACGCCATTTGCCGTAGTTGGGCAGCTTGGGTTGTGCGGTATAATCTGCCGCATGATGGACGACAAGCTAGACGACACGTTACCGACTCCGGTTTCTTCCGGTTGGGAGAGGCCCACCCCGGCTGAGGAACCCGAGTTGGCGGTTACACAACCTGTTTATGCCCAGACGCCGGCTGCAAGTCTTGAGCAAGATAGCGGACTGGCGGAGACGCAAGCTATTGAAACGCCTGCGCTTGAAGAGCACCACGATGCGGTAGCCGTTTCGGATGCGAGCCCACCGGCATCACCTGAAGAAGAGACCCCGCTGAAGGACAAATCCGGGCGGGGCAGGCGGGCGCTGATTCCCCTGGCGGGGATAATCATCTTCCTGTTGATTGCTGCCTTAAGCGGGCTGGCAGGCTACCGTTCCGGGATCAATATGCGCACCACAGCCGAGAAAACCCTGGTTTCCCAGCAGGCGGCCGAGCAATATGAGCTGGGTGTGCAGGATATGCAAAGCGGCTTTTTCGAGCGTGCCCGCCAGCGTTTTGAATACGTGATCCGCCTGGATCCAAGCTACCCGGGGGCTGCCGATATGCTGGCCGGGGTGCTGCTGGAAATCAATACCACCGCTACACCTACCCTGGTCCCGACTGTTGCACCAACCCCCACGCCGGATACACGCGGCATTGATGGGCTATATGATTCGGCAGGGCAGCAGCTTGCCAATACCGAATGGGATACGGCTATCGAGACGCTGTTGCAGCTGCGCAAGCAGGACCCGACCTACCGGGCAGTCGATATCGATGGGATGCTCTTCATGGCGCTGCGCAACCGGGGGATGGATAAGATAGCCAAGCAAGCAGACCTGGAAGGCGGGCTGTACGACCTGGCACTGGCGGCTCGTTTTGGGCCGATGGATAACGAGGCCCAGGGCTACATGAACTGGACCAGCCTGTACCTGACCGGGGCCAGTTTCTGGGACCTGGACTGGCGCCAGGTGGTATTCTACTTCGAGCAAATTGCACCTCAGCTACCCTACCTGACGGATGGTTCTGGACTGACGGCGATTGAGCGCTACCGCCTGGGTCTGATTGGTCTGGGCGATACCTTGATGCGTGAAGGCGATTACTGCACCGCGGTGGAGAGATATACCCTGGCCCTGTCCTACGGCGCCGACTCGGAAGCCGAACAGGCGCTGACGGAAGCCACCAACCTGTGCAGCGGAGGAGAAGAAGAAGCTCCGCCACCGGATACCACCCAGGATCCCCAGGCTCCCACGCCTGATCCGAACTCCACCCAGCCGCCGCCACCTCCGGTTCCATGAGCATCCCCGATTGGGCGTTAACTCTGGCCTACTGGCTGCACATGCTGGCTACGGTGGTCTGGATCGGAGGGCTGACCGCCCTGGCGCTGCTGGTGCTCCCGGCTGCCCGCCAGACCCTGGATGCTAAGGCGTTCGCCGCCCTGTTGGAAAGCCTGCAGCGCAGGCTGGATCCCATCGGCTGGTTCTGCCTGGCGGCGCTGGTGGCTACCGGGATGTTCCAGATGAGCGCTAGCCCGAACTATGGCGGTTTATTAGCGATTAACAACCAATGGGCGGTTGCAATTTTGATCAAGCACCTGGTATTCCTGGTGATGGTCGGGCTTTCCGCTTATTCTACCTGGGTGCTGTTTCCGCAAATGCGCCGGGCGGCGCTGCGGATGGCGAAAAGCCAGTCCGAAGCGGATGCCCTATCCGCAGCCAAACTGCAGCAGCAAGAAGCCAATTTGATGCGATTGAACCTGGTATTGGGGGTAATCATCCTGGCGCTGACTGCCGCGGCGCGCACGGCAGTTTGGGTTAGCTGCGAGATCGAGTCTCAGCGGCGGCTCTCCAGATACGCAGGATAAAGGTGAGCGCAATCGTTAAGACGCTCCACCCCGCAGGAGAGTACTGCGGGGCTCAGCGGCGGCTCTCCAGATAGGCAGGATAAAGGTGAGCACAATTGTTAAGGCGCTCCACCCCGCAGGAGAGCACTGCGGGGTTCCGCAAACCAGCCAGCGAGAAGAGCACTCGCTGCCCGGTTTGTTCCGGTATTGATGCTCAGCGGTGGCCCCCCGGATACTTAGCATACAGGTGAGCGCAATCGTTCAGGCGCTCCAATGTGCGCTCCTGGCCGCGGTTGAGATTAAGCACCGTAAGGCTGGCCGGCCCCACTGCGATGTGGCTGCGTGATTCGACCGGCACGCCGAGCCACCAGGCGACCATGCCGTGGATATTGGCGGCATGGGTTACCAGAAGCGCCGTGCTGCTTTGCCCATTGATATAAGCCTGCATATATCCTGCAACACGATTATAGAACTGGCGCCAGCTTTCCGCTTCCGGATAGGGCTGCCAGTCTAAAAGCGGCTCGACCGGTTGGAGGGCCAGGGTTCTGGCTTCGGCATGCGTCTTCCCGGCAGCAATCCCGTTATTCAGGTCTACCAGGGCAGGGTGGATTTCAAAGTCAATCGCCAAATTCCGGCTTAAGATTTCGGCAGTCTGGATGGCGCGGCGCAATCGGCTGGTAGCCAGCAGCAGCGGTACGTCAGCCAGCTCGCGACTCAAGCGCTCTGCCAGCAGCTCTACCTGGCGGCGGCCCAGCTCGGTCAGGTCGGTGTCGGTCCACCCACCGGTAATTTCCTGGATATGGTGTACGGCTTCGCCGTGGCGGACGAGCAGCAGGCTCATTTCATCTCCCGGATAAATGGCAGCCGCAGAGCAACAAAACCGGCAAAGGCCAGCAGCAGGCAGGCGTTAATCACCAAGGTTTGCGGCGCTCCTACCTGGCTGGCCAGGGAGCCTACCAGCAGCGAGCCGAGGGGCATGCCACCGAAAAAGATCAGGCTGAACACACTCATTACCCGCCCGCGCAGCTCATCCGGCACCCTGGACTGCACCATGGCGTTGGAGGTGTTTACCTGCACCATGAAGCTCCAACCAACCATCACCAGGATCAGCATCGAAGCTGGAACCCAGCGCGCCGCAGAGAAGACGATCATCGTCAACGGCAGGGCAAAGCTGCCAATCGTCCAAAGGCGGCCACGGACACCGCGGTGGCTGAGCGCAGCGATCATCAAGGCCCCAATTAAAGCCCCCAAACCGCGGGCGGATAGCAGCAGTCCGTTGGTGCGCACATCCCCACCCAACACGTCCACCGCCCAGGCCGGCACCAGGGTCATCATGCTGACTCCGAAGAGAGCAACCACGCCCAGGTTCAAGATCAAAGTGCGAGTCATTTTTTCGGAATAGGCGTAATGGATGCCTTCTTTCAGTGCGACCAGGGTAGAGCGGCTGGCTGAAGCGTCGATGGCGACAGGTGTCAGGCGCATCAACAGCAGGGCAACGATGACCGCCACGAAGGACAGCCCATTGATCGCAAAACACAAGGCCGGCCCAAAGGCGGCATAAACAATCCCGGCGACCGCGGGGCCGACCACGATCGCCGAATTAAACATGGTGGAATTTAAGGCGATGGCATTGGTCAGCTCTTTGCGGTCTACCAGCTCGACGACGAAGGCCTGGCGGGCAGGGGCATCGAAAGCGTTGGCGATCCCCAGGCCAAACGCAATCAGGATGATATGCCAGGGCTGGACCTGCCCGAAAAACACCAGACCGGCCAGGAGGAAGGCGAGCAGCATCATGGCGGATTGGGTGATCACCATCAGTGTGCGCCGGGAGACCCGGTCGGCGATGACGCCGCCATAGAGCATAAACAACCATGAAGGCAGGCCATTCGCGAAGCCGACATATCCCAGGAAGGCGGGGGATCCGGTCAGCTCGTAGACCAGGTAGCCCTGTGCGGTGGTCTGCATCCAGGATCCAACCAGCGAGACAAGCTGCCCGGCAAACCACAAGCGGTAGTTGGGGTAGCGCAGCGCAGCAAAGGTCTGGCGCCAGGATTCGCGGGGAGAAGCCACAGAGGCAGTCATCTGGATTTATCCGGCCTGATAAGAAAAGAGCGATGCTTTCGCTCTATCATCCCAATTCTACAACAAAACCCAGGGCTTTGCCTGGGTGAGGTAAAATTGGGTTTGTTACCTGGATAGACGTCGATTTCATCACAGGAAGATTTCAATGATCCGCATTCTTTTCTATAAACCTGACCAGGGGGTGCGCAAAGACCTGGCGCTCAGCGACCTGCCGGAGATCTTGCAGGATCCGGATGGTGTGGTGTGGGTGGACTTTGAAGGCACGCCTCCCGAAACGGACGAGCCGATCTTGCGAGAGAATTTTGGCTTCCATCCGCTGGCGATTGATGATGCCCTGCAAGAGACTCACGTGCCGAAGATGGATGACTGGGATAAATACCTTTACATCGTGCTGGAAGCCGTTTACCTGAATGGGGAAACAAAATTTGACGATCTGTCTGTCGAGGAATTGGATGTGTTCCTGGGGCGCCAGTACATGGTTACCCACCACAACCGGCCGATCCCGGCAGTGAACCACCTGTGGCAGTACCTGGAGCGCGACGACCGGACGCTGCGGAATGGTGCGGATGCCTTGCTATACCGCCTGACGGATGAAGTCGTGGCCGGATTCATGCCGATCTTTGAAATGCTGGATGACGAAATCGACCGCACCGAGGATGAGTTGTTCAACCATCCAACTACGGAGACACTGGAGCGCATCTTTTCTATCAAGCGCAGCATTGTTCATCTGCGGCGCATCATTGCTCCGCAGCGTGAAGTGCTAAACCGGCTGGCGCGGGATGAATATCCAACCATCGATACCAAGGCGCGGATTTATTTCCGAGATGTTTACGATCACCTGGTGCGGCAGTACGAGATAACCGAGAGCCTGCGCGACCTGATCGGCGGCTCCCTGGATACTTATCTTTCGGTGGTCAACAACCGCATGAACGAGATCATGCGCACGCTGACGGTGATCACGACGCTGTTTATGCCGTTGACTTTTATTGTCGGTTTCTTCGGGATGAATTTTTTCGCTCCGGTTGTCAATTTGAGGCCGTGGACCGATTCGCTGGCTTTTGCCTTATCCCTGGTGATCATGGCGCTCACGCCGCTCTTGATGTACTGGTGGATGCGCCACCGCGGCTGGTTCTGAAGGCAGAATTGAAACCTGTGCAGGAGGTTGGTAGATGGCGAATGAATTAAGCCCCAGTGCCAGTAAGGTGCAGCAGGCTCTGGAAGAGGCGGGGTTTTCTTTACAGGTAATTGAGCTGCCCGGTTCGACGCGAACGGCGGTGGAGGCGGCCCAGGCAGTGGGCTGCGAGGTGGGGCAGATCGTCAAGTCGCTGGTATTTAAGGGCAAGCGTTCTAACAAGCCCGATCCTGGTGATGGCCAGCGGGTCTAACCGGGTCAACGAAAACCGCATCGAGGCGCTGATCGGTGAGCCGCTGGGGAAAGCCGACGCCGATTTCGTGCGCCAGCAGACCGGTTTTGTCATCGGAGGGGTACCCCCGCTCGGGCATATCCAGCCGCTGGAAACTTACATTGACGAAGACTTGCTGCAGTACAAGCGGGTTTGGGCGGCAGCCGGTACACCGCACGCCATCTTTGAACTCAACCCGGCCGACCTGCCGGCGCTGACCGGTGGGACAGTCACCAATATCCAGTAATCAAGGGATACAGCTATGCTATACCGGGTAGGAATTGAAAATAATGTAGAAGGCCGTTCGATGGCCTGGGCGTTGGATCACCCGGGCTGCTTCAGCTACGGGCCCACTGCCGAGCGGGCGCTGGCCGGCCTGCCGGAAGCCATCTGGGATTACCAGGCCTGGATCCAGGCACGCGCCAATGGAAGAGGCTGGATAGAAGATGGCGAGATAGAGTTCTATCTGGACGGCAGCTGGGACGTGTATGCCATCGATGAAGCCTTGGACCTGGCCAATGAGGGCTACGAGGTGAATGCCTGGTTCCTGCATGACTGGAAGCCGCTGATCGATGAAGAGGTGTTGCGCGGGTTGAAGGTTCTGGAGTGGAGCCGGGTTGATTTGCTGGAAAGTGCTGAAGGGCTGGACTTTTTAGCGCTGCAAGCCGAGCGTACGGGGGAAAAGTGGAACATTGCCGGCATCCTGAAGCACGTCGCCGGCGCTGAATGGTGGTACCTGGACCGGCTGGGGCTGGCTTTCCCGAAAGCTGAACTCCCCGCAGATCCGTTTGAACGCTTGGATAAAGTGCGCAGGCGGTTGAACCAGGTCATGCCGGAATTGGCCGGCTCGCGGCAGGTACGCGGGGTTAACGGAGAGTTTTGGAGCCCGCGCAAGCTGCTGCGACGGGCAGCCTGGCACGAACGCGATCACACGGCCCATATTCGCAGGCTGCGCTGGGGATAAATCGGACAAAATTAGCGATATATACGATATAATATTCATAATTGTGATAAATATTCATCGTTACCGGTATTGATCTATGGCATTAGACCGCTTCGGACGCAACATCCATTATCTGCGCATCAGCCTGACCGACCACTGCAACCTGCGCTGCGTGTACTGCATGCCGGAAGACATGACCTTCCAGCCGAACAGCCGAGCTGATGCAGGACGATGAGCTGGTGCTGCTGGTTCATCTGTTTGCCGGCCTGGGGTTTCGATAAGATCCGCCTGACCGGCGGCGAGCCAACCATCCGCAAAAACGTGGTCGAGCTGGTGCGGGAGATTGCCAACACGCCCGGCGTGCGTTCGCTGTCGATGACCACCAACGGCGTGCTGCTGCCCAAACTTGCCAGACCGCTGGCAGAAGCCGGCTTGAAGCGCGTCAACATCAGCATTGATACACTCAATCCGGAGAAATTTCGCCGCCTGACGCGCTGGGGCTCGCTCGAGGATGTCTGGCAGGGCATCCTGGCGGCCGAAGAGGCCGGGCTGACGCCTATCAAGCTGAATGCCGTGGTGGTGCGGGGCTATAACGAACACGATGTGGTCGAGCTGGCGCGCCTGACGATCGAGCGGCCCTGGCAGGTACGCTTCATAGAGATGATGCCTTTTGCCGGGGCGACCGATTTGCAGCTCAACCAGGCGGTTACCAGCGAGCAGATCATGCAGCGCATCAGCGCCGAGCTGGGCCCGCTGCACAGCGCCAACGGCGGAAAGATGGATGGCGAAGCGCGCTTGTTTCAGCTGGAAGGCGCAGCCGGGACGGTCGGATTTATCTCGACCGTCACCGAGCCCTTCTGTGCGTCCTGCACCCGCGCCCGCCTGACCGCCGATGGCCGCCTGCGATTATGCCTGCTGCGCGAAGGCGAAGTCGACCTGCTAACGCCTCTGCGGGCTGGGGCTAGACTCTCTGAATTGCGCACGATTGTGCTGGATGGCGTGTGGCATAAACCCTGGGGGCATGGCCTGGCAGAGGGGTTGATCCCGCTGAACCGGGTGATGAACCAGATTGGGGGGTAGGGTTGACCGTCCCACGGAAGAGCATCGCGGGACTTCGCGACCGAAGACCGAAGACCGCGGACGGCTGACGGTCGATCGACTTTGCTCTCCGACGGTAGACTGTATCTTATTAGAAAAATTGGGCATTTATTGGACGGTAGCAGCAATTCATTTAAGAGATCAGCGTCCATATGATAACGGCAACCAGGGCGCCGGCGAGGGAGCATAGGAAATTTACGCCGTCGTTATTCAACCAACGCCAGCCGCGGCGCGGCTGGGTGAGGCTGCCACAGGTATGCTGAGGGTGCCGCTCGGTCTCTTTCTGGCAGGCGGGACAGTAGTAAATTGCCTGGACGGTCGCCCCCAGCAGCGAGTCGAAGAGCGAGCCGGCCAGGCCTCCCAGGGCGGCGGTCAGGAGCAGCATTCCCCCGGAAGTAATTTCGCTGGGAAGATTTGATGGCGGCAGCAGTGCGGCAAACAGCCCCACCAAGGCTGCTCCACCCAGGGCTGCCAGGGTGCCCAGCAGGCTGATTGCCCCGGAAGCGCCGCGTTCCGCCGGTTTGCCGGTGGTGATCATGCGCGGCGGATGGGGGTTGAGCACTCCGATTTCGGTCGCCCAGGTATCGGCGTTGACGGCGGCCATTGCCCCGGCATAGGCCAGCCAGACCCAGGCTCCCGATTGGACTGCACCGAATGCCTGCAAAGCTGTAAAAACCAGCACTAACAGCGCCCCCAAGCCGCCATTGGCCAGCACCTGGCCCCAATCACGCCGGCTGCCCTTGGAGAATTTTTCGTTCAGGGAAGCTTTACGCCGGGTGAACAGGCGGGACAGGGCGGAAGAAGAGATGAAAAACACCAGCAGCAGGATTGCCCAGGACAGCCCTCCCAATCCGAAGATTAGGCCGCCGGTCAGGATAGCAGCCAGCGCTCCACTGGGACTGAGGGCCCCGGCTCGCCAGGCGAGCAGAGCGATGAGGATTGCAAGGAGAAACCCGATCAGCAGCTGCATTGGATTAAGGACTCAGCCTGCCCTGAGGACGAAATACACGCCGGCGGCAAAAAGCAGCGGCAGGATCGCCCCCATCCCCCAGGCCAGGTAGGCCAGCGGTTGGCTGGACTCGCGCCGGAACAAGAACAGGCCCAGGAACAGGTCAGTCACGAAGAAGATGGTGTTGAGCACCGGCAGCAGGAGCAGCTGAACAACGGGTACCAGGTCGCCCGGGCTGCCGTCTACCCGAAAACCCAGGTGCACTTCCACCCGCGAGGGGATGGCCAGGCTGGCAAGAACCAGCAGAGCCAGACTGAGCAGGAAGCCGGTGATAATCAGCAGGCGCGCCGGGCGGGAGGCCCAAACACGCCGTAGTAACAAGGCAGGATACACGGAGCGGGCCGGGAGCGGCGCAAGCGACCCCAGCTCGGTGAGGCGGTGGTACTGGCGCAGAAAGTCGGCCGGGTCACGCGGCGAAATGGCATAAACCCGCCCGGCTGTACCAATGCAAACCAGGCCGCGGGTGCGTGAAGCCATGTATTCCACATTGCCCAAGTTGGGAGTCGGGCGCGTGCCTAAAAGCGCCCCGGGCCAGCGCAGCCAGGGAAACAGCAGCTTCTCCGCTAAATCTTCCTGGGGGTGGACCCACTGGATGGAAGTAATGGGGATTTCTTCCTGCCGCAGCCCCCAGCGCAGACGCAAGCCTTCCCGCTGGACGGCGTAGTAAGCCGTCTGCAGGGCATAAACCCGGTAAGCCAGCAGGGGCAGCCCGATGGCGGCGATCAGTAACGGAATCAACGAGATGACAAAGGATGGCCCGATGGATGCCTGGGAAGCCTGCCACAACCCTTGGATACCCAGTACGATGAGCAGCAGCATCACCGCCGCCTGGTAGAGAATTCCCCGCCGGCGGTCGGGCAGGAAGATCATCTCGGTATTCACGCGGCTATTTATACCATAAACAAAAAAAGCCCCGCAGTTTTGCTGCGGGATGTCGAAAACCGGCCGGCACTTCAGCCGGCCGGTTTTCTCGGAACCTCACCCCACCCTCGGGAAGGGGAGGTGCTTCCAGTTTACTGGATTCCGTAAACCATGAAGACGTCTACACTGATGGTCAATTGTCCGGGGGAGACCGGCACGCTGGCTGCCATCTCGACCGAAGCGCCACCGCCCTTGCCATAGATCGGGACTATCGGAGCGACGTTGCTGGTGGTGATGGTGATGACCGGGCCAAGCGAGACACCGGCAGCTTCAGCCAGCTGCTGGGCTTGCACGTTAGCATCATCGACTGCCTTCTCGCGTGCCTCGGCCATAGCTGCCGACTTATCTTCGAGGTCGAAGGAGATGCCATTGATCGAGTTGGCGCCGGCTTTCACGGCTGCATCCAGGATTTCGCCGACCTTATCCAGGTCGCTGACTTTGACGTAGACGGTGTTATCGACCATATAGGTGATCTCACCAGTCGGCTGGCCCTGGTCGTCGTAGCGCGGCTGCGGATAGATGCTGAAGTTGGTGGTCTGGATGTCGTCCTCGGCAACGCCCAGGGCAACAAGCGCGTCCTTGACTGCTTCGCTCTTTTCGTTGTTGCTGGACACGGCTTCAACAGCATCCGGGCCTTCACTATGCACACCGATGTAGATATATGCGATGTCGGGAGTCAACTCCACCTTGCCAGTGCCGGTGACCGAGATGGTGCGAACCGGTTCTGAGCTCTCGCTGGTCTGTGCGGATGGGGACAGGGCCTGGGTAGCGGCCACTCCGCCGAACCCGACCAGAGCAGCAGCCACGAGCAGCGCCAATCCAATGAGTAAAACTTTCTTGTACATGTGATCCTCCGTTATGTTTGGTTGTGGCGAGAATAGGGATATTCTGCGCCGGTATCTGTTTTCGATTGCCACATAGACGCCTGCCTTCTGGCAAATGTTCCCGAATTATAATCTAAATGGCAACCCAAACTGTCCGATTAGGGCGTTAGCGTAATTCTTACAGCTTGTATATAAAAGATTAATACCGCAAATGATATAATTTTCTGTGAAGGGCAGACTGCCCTGCTAGAGAGAAGGAAAACACGCTATGATGCGATTTGATCGTTTTACTGAACGAGCGCAAGAGGCCGCACAGCGGGCTGCCGAGATCATCCAGCGCTACGGGCACAACCAGATTGACACCGAGCATATCCTGCTGGCCTTGATCGAACAGCCGCAGGGAGTCATCCCGCAGATTTTGGAGATATTAAAGGTGAATTCGGAAGCCCTGACCGAGCGGCTGGATTATATCCTGCGCACCAGCCCGAAAGCCAATATCTTTGGCGGCGGCGCCGGGCAGATTTTCATTACCCCGCGGGTGAAGCGGATTATCGACCTGGCCAACGAAGAAGCCAACAGGCTGAAGGACGAGTATATCTCGACCGAGCATATCTTCCTGGCGATATTGAATGAGCGCAGCACACCAGCCGCCCGGTTGCTGGAAGGCGCCGGCGTGACTCGCGAGCGGGTGTACGATGCCGTGCAGCAAATCCGCGGCGGGCAGCGAGTGACCGATCCGCAGGCCGAGACGCGCTACCGAACGCTGGAGCGCTTCTCGCGCGACCTGACACAGCTGGCGCGTGAAGGCAAACTGGATCCGGTGATTGGCCGGGATGCTGAAATCCTGCGCGTGATCCAGATCCTTTCGCCGGCGCACCAAGAACAATCCGGTGCTGATCGGCGAAGCCGGGGTTGGCAAGACCGCCATCGTGGAAGGGCTGGCGCAAAAGATCGCCACCAACGATGTGCCCGAAATCCTGGCCGGCAAGCGCGTGCTTTCGCTTGACCTGGGCGCGATGATCGCCGGCTCGCGCTTTCGCGGTGAATTTGAAGAGCGCCTGAAGGCCGCCCTGGAGGAAATCCAGCGCGCCCAGGGCGAGGTGATCCTGTTTATTGATGAGCTGCACACCGTCGTGGGCGCGGGAGCGGCGCAGGGCGCGATGGACGCCTCCAACATGCTCAAGCCGGCGCTGTCGCGCGGCGAGCTGCAGTGCGTGGGCGCCACCACCCTGGACGAATACCATAAATACATCGAAAAGGATGCTGCCCTGGAGCGGCGCTTTGCCCCGGTGTTTGTTGAAGAACCCAGCGTGGAAGATACGATCAAGATGCTGCACGGCCTGCGCGACCGCTACGAGGCGCACCACAAAGTGCGCTTCTCGGATGAGGCGCTGGTCGATGCTGCCCGTCTTTCTGCCCGCTATGTGACCGACCGCCATCTGCCGGATAAGGCGATCGACCTGATCGACGAAGCGGCTGCCAAGCTCCGCGTGGCGCTTTACTCTCTGCCGCCAGAATTGAAAGCCCGTGAAGAGCGAGATCGACCGGCTGGCTGCCGAAGAAGAGCAGGCCGGCGTGGAGCGAGATTACGAGCGCGCCGCCCAGAAGAAATCCGAGCGCCTGCGCCTGGAAGGCGAATTCAATGAGCTGCGCGATCGAATGGGAGCGGGAGCACCAGCTGGACGAGGTGGTGGACTGCCAAGGATATCGCCGAAGTGGTAGCCCAGTGGACCGGCATCCCGGTGAACCAGATGATGGAGACCGAGTCTGCAGAAGCTGCTGCAAATGGAAGAGCGCCTGCACGAATGTATCATCGGCCAGGATGAGGCCATCCGAGCGATCTCGGACGCCATCCGCCGGGCGCGCTCCGGGTTGAAAGACCCGCGCCGCCCGATCGGCTCGTTTATCTTCATCGGCCCTTCGGGTGTGGGCAAGACCGAGCTGGCTAAGGCGCTGGCCAAGTTCATGTTCGATGATGAAGACGCCATGGTGCGCATGGACATGAGCGAGTACCGCGAGCAGCACACTGTCTCGCGGCTGTTCGGCGCCCCGCCAGGATATGTGGGTTACGAGGAAGGCGGCCAGCTTACCGAGGCCGTGCGCCGCCGCCCGTACCGGGTGATCCTGTTCGACGAGATTGAGAAGGCCCACCCCGAGGTGTGGAATGCCCTGCTGCAGATCCTGGACGACGGCCGCCTGACCGATGGCCAGGGGCGCATGGTGGATTTCCGCAACACGGTGCTGATCATGACCAGCAACCTGGGCACGGAGTACGTGCACAAGTCGGGCAGCCTCGGCTTTCTGCACGCAATCGGCTAGCGCCGAGGACCGCCAGGAGCACGAGAAGATCGATAAGGCGCTGAAGGGCGCCTTCCGCCCGGAGTTCCTCAACCGCATCGACGAGATCATCATGTTCTCGCCGCTCTCGCTGGAACAGATGGTGCAGATCGTCGATCTGCAGATGAAGGAAGTCCAGGAACGCTTGAACGAGCGTGGTCTGAATGTGGAGCTGACCCCGGCTGCCCGCCAATGGCTGGCAAAAGAGGGCTTCGACTCGGCCTTAGGTGCCCGGCCGCTGCGACGGGCTTTGCAGAAGCACGTCGAAAGCCCACTGTCGGTCAAGCTGCTCGGCGGGCAGTTCTCGACCGGCGATAAAATCCTGGTCGATGTGGATGAGCAGTCCAAACAGCTCGTGTTCCACGAGATGGGCGAAGCCATCCCGGCCAACTCATTGCACCCGGCTGAAGCATAGCTAATTACCTAAGGGAGGTCTTGCGGCCTCCCTTAGTGTTTATTTCTGTAAATGCGCCTGGCCCAAAAATTAAAGCTGGACCCCTTCGGTGCCCGCAGCGTGCCGCCTGCATTGCTTTTGTTATGCGTGCTGGCCTATGGCCTGCTCATCCCATTTTTGGGATTTTTACTGGGATGACTGGCCGTGGATCTGGTTACAGCACCTGCAGGGTGGCGCGGGCTTACTCTCAATTGATCGCCTGTTTCGTCCATTCGCAGGGGAAATCCTGTGGTCCGCCGGCCTGATCGCTGGGCAGTCCCCCGTGGCCTGGCAAATCCTCAGCCTGGTCGCCCGCTTCCTGTCTGCTCTGGCTCTGTTCTGGATGCTGCGATCGTTATGGCCCGGCCGGCTCAATCGCCAGGCATGGATAGCATTTCTGTTTCTGGTGTATCCGGCTTTTACCCAACAGTTCGTGGCTATAAACAGCCTGCGCCATATCCTGCCCCTGGCATTATATTTCCTGTCGATTGGGCTGATGCTTAAAGCGGTACGGGCAAATAAGAAACCAGGAGCGGGGTTGCATCTGGCTTCCCTGGCTGTGATGCTGCTTGCCATGCTCTCCACTGACTATTACTATGGACTGGAATTGCTGCGCCCGGCTTTCCTGTGGATTGCGATCCCCAGGGAGCAGAAAACGCTCGGTGCACGGCTCAAGGCAGTCGTGCTGGCCTGGGCTCCTTACCTGGCGGGCTTTATTGCGATCGCCCTGTGGCGCATTTGGATATCGCAAACCGTAAACTATCCGGTTACGTATACCGAGGAGATGACCAGCAACCCGGCAGGCAGCCTGGGGATGGCAGCCCAAATCCTGGCGCGCAACGTGTGGCAGACTTTCTTTGCTGCCTGGGCGAGTGTGTTTGAATTTCCTGCCTCGGCTGCATTTGGGCAGAAAAAGACGGTCTTCTACTGGCTGCTCGTGGCAGGCTGCTTCGTGCTGGGATTGGCTTACCTGCTGAACCTGAAGCGGGATAACTCTCGCAAACAGTTCTGGCCGGAGGCAATCTCCCTGGGGCTGCTGGCTTTGGTCGTTGCCGGGCTGCCGTTCTTGCTCACCGGCCTGTCGGTTGGCCTGAATTTTCCTTCGGACCGGTTGACTCTGCCGATGGCGTTTGGCAGCAGCCTGCTGCTGGTTGGCCTGCTGGATCTGCTCCCAGTCCCACGCCTGTTCAAAATCCTGGCCGTCTCGTTGATGATCGCCCTGGCGGTGGGGGTGCAATACCGGGCGGCTGCCTCCTACCAGCAAGATTGGAGTTATCAACAGGAGTTCTTGCGCCAGCTGACCTGGCGCGTCCCCGGGCTGGAACCGAATACTGCCCTGCTGACGACTGAGCTGCCCAACAGCTACTCTACGGACAACTCGCTGACTGCCCCGCTTAATTGGATTTATGCCCCGCAGTTGGAAGGGAAAGCGTTGCCCTATATGCTGCTTTACCTGGAGCTGCGCCGGGAATCTTACCCTCCCTTCGCTTGCGCCGGGACTGCCAATCCAGGCCAGGTATGGGGAGATGGCTTTTTCGGGCTCCACCGATCGAACCCTGCTGGTATATTACGCCCCGCCTGCCTGTTTGCGGGTGTTCAATCCCCAATACGAGGCCCATTACCCCCGACTAAATGATTGGCTGGCAGAAGCCATGCCGCTGTCAAACCTGGACCTGATCCAGGCGGCCCCAGCAACGCCGGCCAGCTTGCCGGGGGAGGTGTTCGACCCGGGACCTGAGACGAGCTGGTGCTATTACTTCCAGAAGGCTGATCTGGCGCGCCAGATGGGTAACTGGCAAAAAGTGGCAGAGATCGGGGAAATTGCCTTCCGGCTGGACAACTCGCCCAACCATGCCTCAGAAAGAGTGCCCTTCATTCAAGGTTATGCTTATACCGGAAAATGGGCGCGTGCAGTAGAACTTACTGCGCAGACGATAGAGATCAACAAATTCATGGGCCCGATGCTGTGCGACACCTGGCAGGATATCCTGCGCAACGCCCCTGAAAGTCAGGCGAAAGAGACTGCCGTACAGGCGATCCAGGCAATCTTAAGCTGCCCGAATTTGCCATAATTCCTTGCTTAGCATTGCCCTCCGGGAGAGGTGATTAGCTCTCCCGGTCGACGAACTCTCCACCTGTGATTTGCCGGTCTACGAGCTGCCGTTTTGAATTGAAGCGTATCTGCACCTCGATCTGCTGGAAGCAGTACCCGTCGCCGATAATCACCTTGCGGCAGAAATAGCTGCCGTCGCTGGCATCATAGTCGATGCTCAGGTCGTTGCGCATGTCGATGCGCGCCTTGATCTCTTCGCCGCAGCGTTTGCAGCGCACGGTGTACCAGTAGGACAGATCGGCTGGTTTGGGAGGGGAGGTGAACGCGGAGGTTAATTTTTTGAAGAAGCCCATATTGCCATCCAAAAATCTATAATATAAATTATAGCACCGGAAGGAACTGACAGGCCTGGCTCCAAAAACCCGTCATTGCGCTAGCGTTTGGGACAAAAATCTCAAATTGCGATCATGGTAAAATAATATGAACAATAATCTTTCAATGATGATCTCTCTTTATGGAAACAAAAATCAGTCACGATCGCCAGGATGAATCGCCCGAATCGAAGGCGCGGTGGTTCCAATCATTGACTTTCCAGGAACGGGCGGAATTATTCAATTCGTTTACCGAGATGGTCCTGGAAGCCAATCCGAGGATCGTGGAGTTCAAACGTGCTAAACCGGTTGAAGGCCGTATTCGCGTCATTTCAAAAGTATAAAGTCAAGTATCTGGTCATCGGGGGGATTGCCGCTATATTACATGGGGTACCCAGAACTACATTTGATTTGGATATTTTGATCGAAGCCACTCCGAAAAATGCTCAGAATTTATTGAATGCAATGATAGATGCCAATCTTGGCACCGCAGCGATGATCTCGGCAGAGGAGATTCTGGCTAATGAGATTACTATTTTCCAGGACGGGTACGGATTGATGTGCAAATCAATACCCCTGGTTTGATCTTTGCTAATGCCTGGAATAACCGCAAAACGCTTGAGTTTCAAGGCCAACAATTTTATTTTGCTTCAAAAGATGATTTGATCAAGTCAAAAATCGCAGCGGGGAGAAGCATTGAGCTTGAGGATGTCCGTTTATTATCGCTTGGGGATATGGAGCAAGAAAGTTAAGCCAGCAGCAAGCAAGGCGGGGAGCCAGATCATGGCTACAGTCAGAGAATGGACCAGCGGGCGAGATAGATTTTCGGCAAAGGCCGGCAGGATGGCACCGCCGGAAAAGTTGGCCAGCAGCGCGCCAAAGCACAGCCAGGGAATAATCGAACGTGTGAAGGCGCTATCGGGAAGCAGCGCAGCCGGCGCCAGCACCCACACGAGATACCAGTGTTGGTACCAGAAGGCCCCGACCAGAAGGTAAAAAAGAGGTACGGCAGTCGCAGCAGCCCAAAGCCGGAAATAATCATCCTCTGCTGAGCCTGATGATCTTTGCCAGCGCTTTGGCCGGAAGTTAAATATCCACAGCGTGAGTAAAACTGAACCAGCGACACCCAGCACCGTGGGCAGGTCAACCGTCAGGGTGAGGACTGTGTCTTTGGGCCAGCCATACTGCTTGTAGAGAATTTCGTGAAGTACTTGCCAGGGTGAATTGGCGAGAAAGAGACCGCGCTCGTGCAGCATGCGCGGCAGGGTGCTCCATCCGTCGAAGGGCAGGTAGAGCAGCCAGGAGACGGCCAGCCCGATGAAGAAGGCGGCTGAACCGCTGCCTGCCGCGCGCCGCCAGCCCCATTTTCGGACGATCCATAAGATAAATACCGGCAGCCAGATGAGCGCGGTGAGCTTGACGTGCAGAGCCAGAATCAAGGCCAGAAGGGCTAACAGCGGCAGCCGGCGCTGCATCAACCATAAGCCCAGCATCAGCAATGCAATCATCAGCAGGTCATTGTGAGCGCCCACGGCGGTTGCCAGCAGAACGAGTGGATTCCACAGCCAGGCCGCAAGCCCAGCTAGGGCCAGCTCTGGCCGGCTGCGCCGTAATATCCCTGAGATCAAGGCGGCCACAGCGCCCATCAGCCCGATAGCCAGCAGCCGATAACCGCTCAGATAGCCGATGAGCTGCTGGCACCCCGCAGCCGAGCCGGGGCAGCGTGGAGACAAGACTTGCCCGAATGGGGAAATCCGGTCAATAAGGGACACACTCCTCGCTATGCCGGCGCTGGTCATTTCCCATAAGGGACCATAGGTATCCACATGGCTGTGCCAGGCCAGGTAGCGATAATACGCAGCCGTATTGTAGGTTTTTGGGGTCTCTGCCAGGGGATTCGCCTGATATTCGGCCATCATCCGGCCACGGAAGACATAATCAAAGATATCGTGGCTTTCACCGGCGGGTGCCATGCTCATTAAGACCAGGCAGCTGACCAGCCAGACGATTATGATCAGGAAAGTAGCCCTCCTACAGAAAGCCTGCTGGGTGACTGATTGGCAAAGAGTTTGGCCTGCTGGACTATTTAACAGTTTGAGGGCCGCCAGGTACAGGAGGGTCAATCCGATGGATAATGCCAGGTGCAGGGCTTTGCCCGGCCAGCCATCTGTGACCAGGTCGGCCCAGCTTGCCCTGGGAAAGTCCAGGCTGGGCAGGACAGGGTAGCGCAGGGCAAGCAATACATAGCACCCAAAGGAGGTGGCGCCAATTACCGCCAGCCAGCCTAAGTTCTTTCTGGCGCCCGAATTAGAATCCGTAACGGAAGATGACACGAAAAATGTGATAGGTTGCCAGGATTGTTCCGCGCAGCGTACCGCCTATTTTAGATCTCCCGGCCAGGCGCGGGCGGTAAGCAGTTGGGATTTCTACAATTCGCATGTGGCGGCGAGCGGCTTTCACCATCATCTCTACCGTCCAGCCAAAGGTGAATTCCTGCATTTGCAGGCTGATGTACAGGTCTCTCCGGATAGCCCGGAAAGGGCCCAGGTCAGTCAGGTGGAGGCCGTATAGCTTGCTCAGCAACCAGGAAACCAGGTAGTTGCCGAAACGCTGGTGGACAGGCATGGCACCAGGCGGTAATTCCTGGAGCATGCGAGACCCGAGAGCCAGGTCGGCCTGCTGATTCAGGATGGGTGCTACCAGCCCTGGCAAGTCAGCTGGGGCAAAGCTGCCGTCTCCATCCATAAATACTAACACCTCCCCATCGGCCGCGGCTGCGCCCGCGGCGCAGGCGAAGCCGTACCCGCGTCTCGGCTCGCTGACCACGAGGGCGCCGGCCGAACGAGCGATATCACCGGTGCCGTCGACTGACCCGTTATCGGCAACGATGATTTGCAGCACCAGGCCAGCCGGGATTTCTTTCAGCAGTGGGCCGATGCACTCGGCTTCGTTTTGGGCTGGGATAATTAACGATATCTGCACGCCGCCCGCCTGTCCACCAGGGCTACCATGAATTCGTGGTTAGCCAGTGCCGCGTACGCACCCCTGTCCCGTTGCGATGCGCGTTCAGATCGGCTTGCAGCTGGTGCAAGTCATCGACCGTGTCGATATCATACCAGGTGGGCAGCAGCGAGGCACTCAAGCCAGATTGCGCTGCCAGGCTGAGCGTATCCTGGAGCACGTGAGGGGTACTCATAGGGACCTGCCTGAGGAGCTGCGGGTGAGGTTTTTTCATCCCGATTAGGTAGTAGCCGCCGTCCTGCGTTGGGCCCAAGACAACATCGGTGCTGTCCAGATGCTCGAATGCCATGGATAAATAAACATCGGGGAGGGATGGACTGTCGCTGTCTAAAACGACAGCCTTTTCAACTCCGTTTAAAAGCACCTCCGTCAGCAGGTTGTCCAGCCGCTCGCCAAGGGATGTGCCGTGCTGTGGCAGCAGCTCAATATCCGGGGCAAGCTCCCGGAAATAGCCTTGGGCATCCTGTGGCGAAAATCCGATGATGAGACGAACATTGGGCACCCGGCGTATCGTCTCCAGTGTATCGGAAAGAAAACAGGTGTAAAGATCGGCCGCCTGTTTGCTGCTGAGGGGAGGGCTGAGGCGGGTCTTGGTCTGGCCTGGCACAGGCTGCCGGGCGACTACCATGAGAGCGTTCTGGAACATGACGGATTAACTCAGGAACAACCCGATTTTTGCAAATAGATTACCGCGCCCGGCCGGGCCACTCAACTTCTTGCGCAGCCAGCTGTCGATGCCCCAGAAGCGACCCGCAGCTGCGCCGAGCATGGCTACCGAAAGCAGCACAATGGCTCCGTAGGTCCATTCCCACTCAAAGGGTCTGGGGATATTGGCAAGGCCAATGTAGAGCTGAGCCGATACCCCAATCGATACGATCGCCCCTAAACGGGTCAGCAAGCCCAGGAACATCGAAATAAATATCCAAAATTCTGCCAGCCAAACCAACCAGCCAAAGATTTGGATATTTGGAATAATCAGGTTATCGAGCAGCGCCGCATTAATTCGGGCCAGCGGTGTGATGCTCACGCCCAGATTGGGCAGGCCGGCGGAGCGCATATCGGCGACCAATATCTGGCGCGGCTGGGATGCATATACAGACTCCAGGCCCATCCAATAGCATAATCCAGTGCTGCCGTTGGTGTCAAAGACATTTTCGGCAGCTGGAACAGGAAAGGCATAATCGTTGGCGCAGCCAAATTTGGGTGGAAGCTTCCAGAATAATTGAGTAAAGAAGAGATACGCCAGACCGAGACGGGCAATAATCATACAAATTTTATAGAACCGCTGATCTCCTCGCTGTGTAAACAATATGTCCGATTCCATTGTGTGGGTTCCCTGTCAATAACCGGAATTGAGCGCAGTATTGGCCATAGCCAGCGCAAGTGCGGCGGGTTCGAGGTCATCTTTGCCGTGGGTGTTGTTAATTAATATCTCGGCCATAAACATCTCCCGTTTTCTATGCCTTATGCTGGATGAGATAGCGGTCCTGCTGTTGGGAGTGCATCAGCCGATTCGGACCCTCAAGGTATTGGCGCGCCTGGCTTATTCCACACCACCAGGCAGGTTTCTGTGCGTCGAACGCCCACGGCGTTCCCTATTCCTGTGGTGATTCAATCCCCTAGCGATTGCAGATCAGGGCTTTCGATCAAGGCGATGATGTCGTACCGCCCGGTTACCCCATATACCTGCCGGATGACCGAGCCAGCAAGCTCCAGGTCGGGCAGCTCTTCCACCAGCTCCTGGATTCGGCTGGGTTCGGCTTCAATCAGTACCATGGCTTGGATCATATTCAATCTCCATTTTGAATGGTTAAGGCTTCCTACGGAAGCCAGTTTTACCCTCAGGTGAAGGTGATCAACGGGATGCCACCACTTTCCAGGACGGCTAACTGTGCCCGGATCGACGCAACCGACTCAGCCAGCGGGAAAATTTTCTTGCTTATCTGCATGTCCGCATCCGTCGAGAGCGGATGCCAGTATACGCCATCAACATTGACGGAAACCTCGGGCATGATGTTTTGCATGGCCAGGTCAAGCCCTTCTTTGGAGTACCCCCGTCGGGCAAGCGGTCGAATGAAATGATCCTCGTCGGGAATCCCAATCGAGTGATGAAAGGCACAAATCTCATCCAGGTGATCGCGGTTGGCGGGAGTTTCCGTAGTGCTGATCCGGACGCGGAGACTATTCTCCTGCAGAAGCTTAATTCCTGTTACGGTTTGCTCCCAGGTTCCCCGGCCGCGATAGGCATCGTGGTGCTCGGCACGCCCGCCATCCAGGCTGACCTGGACGGTCAAAGCGTCGTTGGTAACGGCCAGCAGGTTATCCAGGCGATTACCCCTTAAGATCATGGCATTGGTCAACACAGAGGTCTTCATGCGTTGTGACGAATATCTCAACATTTCGTAGATATCGGGGAGGATAAATGGCTCCCCCCCTGTAAAAAATATCTCAGTAAAACCCAACTCTAGAGCTTCGTCTACCAGCCGGCGTACGTTAGCGAGGCCTAATGCCCGCCGGGGGGTATTGGGACTGGACTTAGCAACACAATATGAACAGCGCAGGTTGCAATCATAGTTGGTGTAAAGCCACAATTTCCAATGGAATGCCGATTGGCAATCTGTCATTTACAGGCTCCAATAAACCCCGCAGCTGGCGCAGGAAGGATTTGGGGTGTCGCTCATCAATCGCGTGCGAAACATCTGGTAGTGCGGGTTGTTCCAGATTTCTTCGAAGGGTTGCTTGAATATGTTGCCCATGATCAGGCTATCATAATCGCTGATGGTAAATGGGGAGATACAGCACGGCAGACAGTTCCCATTGGCTGTCACGTAGGCAGTTGTCCAGGGACGCATACAGGCCTTCCAGGGAGTAAAATCGGCCGGCCGGGCGGCAGCCAGGCTGTTCACCGGGTCGCGTGCTCCAGAGGCCAAAAAGCGGATGCCCAGCTCGGCACTGAGGACCAGCCCCTCGGCGATGATCTGCTCTTCCTGATCGCCTTTGCCGAAGATAGCCATTTCCTGCCGGGCCATGCCGTACTGCTCGTTAGGCTCGCCGGCAAAGAAAACCATGCGCTGCAAGTAGACCTCCGGCACGCCAAGCTCAGCAGCCATCCGCAATAGGCCGGGTAGCTCCTGTAAATTTTCACGGGTGGCCACGCACCAGATGGAGATGTGGGGAGTATCCGATCCGAGTTGACGCCTGGTTTCTGCCAGCCCTGCCAGCCCTTTTTTTAGTTTCGGTAGCAAGTTTGCTCCGCGAATGCGGGCATACGTTTCATCGGTGGCGCCATCAATCGAGCAGCGGTACTGATCCAATCCACTGAGCACCAACTCTCGCTGCCAGTCTTCGCTTAGGAGCGTACCGTTCGAATTAATAATGACTTCTACATTCCTGTTTTTGAGATAGCGAATGATTTGTGGCAGCTCACGGTTTAGAAGCGGTTCCCCAATCCCATGCAAACAAGCTCGCTGCATCATGGGAAATTGCTCAGCAATAGTAATGAATTCAGCCAGAGAAAGCGACTTCAGCGGCTCGCGGTCAAAATAGGTCCTGGGGCAGGTCTCGCAAAGCAGATTACACCGGTTTGTCACTTCAATAAACACAACCGTGGGGCCAGTGTCAATAACCGGCCCGCGCAGACTACCTTCGGGTAATTTATACGATTGCGGTAAAAAATTCTGTTCAGGCAGGACAGGTGAGGTTGTCCAATTCATCAATCCCATGGGTGGAGGCAGATTTAAACTGGATATAATCGTTAGATTGTACCTTGTTCTGACATGAAATCACCCAAAATCTTTAATGAAATGTGCACGGCAATTTTCACTGGCAGATAAGAGCCATTGGTATAATAAAAGTTTGCTATTGTGCAGCCGGCATGAAATGACAGGTGTCGTGAATAAAACATTTGTGCTATAATATGGATGAGGGGCTTATCAGCCTCAATATCCGTTCACAAAACTTACCCCACTTTATCCTATGTGAGGCAGTATGACTCAAAACGTTATCCGCGTGGTAGGCGCACGCGAGCACAACCTGAAAAACATCACGGTGGAGATCCCGCGCGACAGGTTCGTGGTGATCACGGGGCTGTCGGGGTCGGGCAAATCGTCCCTGGCGTTTGATACGATCTTTGCGGAAGGGCAGCGGCGATATGTCAGAATCGCTGTCGGCCTACGCCCGCCAGTTCCTGGGCCAGATGAACAAGCCGGATGTGGATTACATCGAGGGGCTGTCACCGGCGGTGTCGATCGATCAGAAAGGCGCATCGCACAACCCGCGCTCGACGGTGGGCACAGTGACTGAGATTTATGACTACCTGCGCTTGCTATTCGCCAGGGCAGGCATTCCGCACTGCCCGGTGTGCGGCCGGGAAGTGGCACGCCAGTCGGCCCAGGAGATCGTTGAAGCCGTTGAAGGATTGCCGGAAGGGTCACGCCTGCTAATCCTCTCGCCGCTGGTACGCGGCCGCAAGGGCACCCACCAGGCGGTGCTGGAGGAAATCCGTAAGGCAGGTTTTGTGCGCGCCCGGGTGGATGGGCAGGTTTTCCCCTTGGAAGACGAAATCCAAATGGACCGTTACAAGATCCACACGGTGGAGGCGGTAGTGGACCGCCTGGTAATCCAGGCTGCCGAAAACCCATCCGACGAGCAGGCCAACCGCTCGCGTTTGACCAACTCGATTGAGACGGCGCTCAAATTTGGCGAGGGCTATGTCACAGTGCATCTGCTGCCGCAGGCACACCCCGAAGCCGAGAGTCTTGGGGAAGCGCCGCAGGAAGGCAAAGACCTGCACTTCTCGGAGCACCTGGCCTGCGCCGAGCACGGCTCGGTGCTGCCCGAGATTGAGCCGCGCACCTTCTCGTTCAATACACCGCACGGCGCCTGCCAGGAATGCCAGGGGTTGGGTGGAAAGCTGGAGATCGACCCGGATATGCTGATCCCCAACCGCGACCTGTCGATGAATGAAGGGGCGATCGTGACAACGGAATGGAGCGGGCCGCGCGAAGAAGGCGGTTACTATTGGCAGGCGCTGGAAGCGGCGGCGCGTGCTTATCACATCGACCTGGATGCCCCGGTGCGGGCGCTAAACCCTGATCAGATGGATATCTTGTTGTATGGCACGCGTGGCCAGGAGATCACCATCAATTACCGCAACAAGGATGGAAGGCAGGCAACCTTCCGCACCACTTTCGAGGGCGTGATCAATAACCTGCAGCGCCGCTACGCCGAGACCAACTCCGAGTATATGCGCGAGAAGATTTCGGAGCTGATGAGCGAGCGAGTCTGCCCGGTGTGCGGCGGGGCGCGCCTGCGCAAAGAAGCCCTGGCGGTGACTGTGGACGGGGTTAATATCGTAGAAGTCACCCAGTGGCCGGTGCTGAATACGCTGGAGTGGGCGAAGAAGCTGGCCAGCGACGCCACGCCGCTCACCTCCCGGCAGCAGGCTATCGCCGAGCGCATCCTGAAAGAGATCACCGCCCGGCTGGGCTTCCTGGTGGATGTGGGGCTGGATTACCTGACCTTGCAGCGCAGTGCGGCTTCGCTTTCCGGCGGGGAAGCGCAGCGCATCCGCCTGGCGACGCAGATCGGCTCGCGCCTGATGGGCGTGCTGTACGTACTGGATGAACCCTCCATTGGGCTGCACCCGCGCGACAATACCCGCCTGCTGCACACGCTGATGGGCCTGCGTGACCTGGGGAACACGGTACTGGTGGTGGAGCACGACACCGAGACGATCATGAGCGCCGATTGGATCGTCGATTTAGGGCCGCTGGCCGGCGTTCACGGCGGGCGAGTGGTAGCCGAAGGCACTGTGGATGATATCCTGCACAGCCATGAGTCGCTGACCGGGGCGTACCTGTCCGGCCGGCTGAGCGTACCGATCCCGGAGAAGCGCCGGAACGGTAATGGCCGCTGGCTCAAGGTGGTGGGGGCGCGCGAGAATAACTTGAAGAACCTGGACGTACGCATCCCGCTGGGTAAGCTGGTGTGCATCACGGGCGTGTCCGGTTCGGGCAAGTCTACCCTGATGGTGGAGATTTTGTACAAAACGCTGGCGCGCGAGCTCAACGGAGCGCATACCCAGGCAGGCGAGCACGATCGCATCGAAGGACTGGAGTACCTGGATAAGATTATCAATATCGACCAGTCGCCCATCGGGCGTACGCCGCGCTCCAACCCCGGCACCTACACCGGCCTGTTCGACCACATCCGCACGCTGTTTGCCGAGCTGCCGGAAAGCAAGATCCGCGGCTACAAACCGGGGCGCTTTTCGTTCAACGTACACGGCGGGCGCTGCGAGGCCTGCCAGGGACAGGGGCAGCTGCGCATCGAGATGCAGTTCCTGCCGGATGTGTACGTGCCTTGCGATGTGTGCCATGGGGCACGTTTCAACCGCGAGACGCTGCAGGTGCGCTTCAAAGATCTGAATATTGCCCAGGTGCTCGATCTGACGGTGGATGCCGGGCTGGAGCTGTTTTCGGCCTTCGGGCCGATGCTCAGCCGCCTGCAGACTCTACAAGACGTCGGGTTGGGTTACGTGACGCATCGGGCAGCCGGCCACCACGCTTTCGGGCGGCGAGGCGCAGCGCGTCAAGCTGGCGCGTGAGCTTTCCAAGCGCGCTACCGGGAGGACGCTGTACGTACTGGATGAGCCATCCGTGGGGCTGCATGCCGCCGATGTGCACAAGCTGATCGAGGTGCTGCAGCGTCTGGTGGATGCCGGCAACAGCGTGCTGATCATCGAGCACAACCTGGATATCATCAAGGTGGCGGATTACATCATCGACCTGGGGCCGGAGGGCGGCGACCGGGGCGGCAAGCTGGTAGTGGAAGGCACGCCGGAAGAGGTGTGTGCCTGCGATGACTCCTTCACGGGCCAGTTCTTGCGGCCGTATGTGTGTTTGGGTTAGTCCTTAACCTCTTCCCAGATACCCCCGCCCTGCGGTAGGTCTGGTAAAAGCAAGCCCCCATCCCTGACCAGGGCTTCCTGGCCAGTGAAGTATTCGACGAAGCGAGTACCATCTGAGATGCCACCATGGGACACCGGGAGGGGACCGGCTGGGCGAGGCTGGGTGGCGCGCTGGGCAACCACAATGATCCGCCCCTGTCGGCTGTGTCGCTGGTAGGCGAATGCATCCGGCTCGACCGCCAGCATCTGGAAGCCGCCGCGCTGCAGCACGCTGGACTTGCGGCGCAGGCCGATCAGCCGGCGGTGAAACTCCAGCAGCGAGTGATCCCAGCGTTCTTCCTCCCAAACCATGCAGCCGCGCGGCCCCAGGTGCGGCAGGTCGAGCATTCCAATCTCATCACCGTAGTATAAATCAGGCACGCCCGGGTAAGTGAGCAAGACAATAGCCGCCAGGCGGTGGAGGGCATCGTTGCCATTCACCTGGCTGCGAATGCGAGGGGTATCGTGGCTGTTGAGCAGGTTGTACTGCTGCAGCGCCACCGCCCAGGGGAGCACCGCCCGGCGCTCGCGCCACAAGGCTTCCAGGGCTGAGGTGGGGTAAGGCTGGGAGCCGATGATGCGATGGGTGAGGCCGTGTGCGCCTTGCTGGTAGCCGCGCAGCCAGAACAGCAGCGGTTTGGCCAGCCCCATGTAATTCATCACGCCGTCCCACTGGTCGCCTTGCAGCTGGGAGGTGGCGTCGAAGAAGTTCTCGCCGATCAGGTAAGCCTGCGGGTTGGTCTCTTTCACCGCCCGGCGTATTCCCTGCCCGATCTCGACATTCATCTGGCTGGCGCCTTGCCGGGCTAGCATGTTGGCCACGTCCACCCGCCAGCCGTCGGCTGAGAAGGGCGGGCGCAGCCAGCGCCGGAAGACGGACTGCTCGCCCGCATAGATGCGGCGGCGCAGCTCGGTACTCTGGTAGTTGAGCTTCGGCAGAGTCCACACGCCCAGCCAGGAGAGGTAGCCTTCAGGATGCGGATTGAAGGTGAAGAACTCCGCTTCCGGCGCATGAACGTCGCGGTAGGCAGTTTGGAACCAGGGATGCCAGTAGCCGCAGTGGTTGGGGACGATATCCAGCACATAGCGCATGCCGCGCTCGTCCAGCGCCTGGCGCAGCGCCACCAGGGCCTGATCGCCGCCAAAATGCGGGTCGACGTGCTCGTAATCGATGACGTCATACTTGTGGTTGGAATAGGCGGTGAAGACCGGCGTCAGGTAGAGGGCGTTGATCCCCAGGGACTGGATGTAATCCAGCCTGTGGCGGATGCCCTGCAGGTCGCCGCCATAGAAGGTGAGTGAAACATGCTGCCCGGAAGGCGGCTGGCTGCCCCAGGGGAGGGTGACGCGGCCGGCTGCCGCGGTAGTCGTACTCCTCCGGCCGGGGGTCATTGGAAGGGTCGCCGTTGGCGAAGCGATCCGGGAAGATCTGGTAGAAGACCGATTCATGCACCCAGGCGGGCGGCTCGTAATCGGCCAACAGGCGGAAGTCGAAGGCATCCAGCGGGTCGTGGGCAGCCGGGCCGGCAGCCGAGTAGTGCCAGATGCCGTCGTCGGCGGCAAGAATGAAGCGGTACTGCACCACCGGCTCCAGGATGGGCAGCTCGATCTCCCACCAGGTGACCGGCGGCTCGACGGACTGAGGCTGCATGGGAGCGATGGCCTGCTCGCCATCCGGGAAGGTGCGCAGGTAAACATGGCGCACCGGCGCGCTGGAACTCACTCGCAATCGCAGGCGGACGCGTTCGCCCAGGCGCGGGTAAGGATTGGAGACGTACAGGTCGGAGCCGTCGTGGTGGATGGAGGCGAGCCAGGAGGTGGCAGCAGAAGATGGGATCATCAGGGTTTCCTCAGTGCATTTCGGTACCAGGACAGGCAATCGCCTGGGGTACCAGTGATGAACGGGAGAACGCTGGCAAGGGCAGGACTTCCCAGGAGATGCGCCCGGTCGAGCGTTACCAGGTAATTTGCTTCGCCGCTCCAGGCATCTGCCAGGATGTGGGCATCACCAGAGTGGGAGGCGAGTATCCGGCAGCTTTCAAGCAACTCTTCACGGGCTGACTGGACGATCTCCAGACGACTACGGTCCAGCAGAACCGTCAGGATTGGCAGCTGCCCGGAGGATTTTCGGCGGATCACTGCCTCGATTTCGCCAAGTACCTGCGGGCTGACGAGCAGTTGCACAGCTTCCGCTTCACCGAGCTTGAGCAACATGCGCGCCCCGCCTTGCGCCGACCAAATTCCGGCGAACAGGGCGCTGGTATCTAAGAAAATGCGAGGCTTAATCTTTATACTCCTGGCGGGCTTCACGCAGAGCGAGCAGCATGCTTTCCAGGCTTTCGCCTTTTTCTACCAGGGCCGTCTGGATCTGTTCTGCCAATCCATCGATCTCAGAGCGGCGTAAGCTCAGTACAAAGATTCCACCCAGATCTAAGAGGCTGAGCTGATCGCCTTCTCGAATATGGTAGTTTTCACGCAGTGACTTAGGCAGAGTAACCAGACCACGTTGGGATACCTGAATAATCATCGTGTCGGGCATTGGCCGGTTCCTTTCTGATATTCAGTATATCAGATAATCAGTAAATATTTCTCGGTCTTTGTTACCCCTCCTCGGCATTATAATAACCGCATGAAGGTACTTGTTCTTCTCTTGCTCGTCCTCTTGGTAATCACCGCCTGCACAACGACCCCCACGGCGACGGTAGCCCCGCTCCTACCAACGGAAACGCCGCAGCCTACCTCCACCTATACCCCCACCCCCACCCAGCCAACTCCCACGCCCTCCCGGACGCCCATTCCGACCAACCTGCCACCCACCGCCACCATCACCCCGGCCGGACCGACCCCCACCCTGCCAATTACTTTGCTGCGGAGCTGCCTGCCTGCGGACAGCCTGCGCCAAACCGCCAGTGTAATTGAAGTACTGGATGCCAGCAAGATTCGCGTGCGCTTCGAGGATGGCGTAGAGGCTATCGTGCGCTACCTGGGGATTGATCCACCGCAGCCCGGCACTGCCGGCGCCCTTCAGGCAGCGGCTTACAATCGACAGCTGGCAGATGGGCAGTCAGTCACCTTGCTGCAGGATATCACCTACCAGGATGCGGATGGCGCACTGCCGCGCTATGTGCTGGCGGGCGACACTTTTATCAACGCAGCCATGCTCCAGCAGGGCTATGCCCGGCATGCAGCCCAACCCCCGGATGTGGCTTGCGTGGCGCTTTTTCGCCGGATGACACAGGCGGCCTTTGAAAATTTTAGTGGATTGTGGGGAATGGGCCTGGGGCAAGACCTGGCGGCCACCGCCACCATTATTCCTGGCGAGGACCTGCAGTCTCCTAATTACGGGCGACTGATTGTGCCGACGCCAACACGCGGCTCGCCGACGCCGCGCTGCGACCCGGCTTATCCCACGATTTGCATCCCCCCACCCCCGCCTTACCTCAATTGTGGTGATATTCCTTATCGGAACTTCCTGGTGTTATGGCCCGACCCGCACGATCTGGACGGTCGAGATCGTAATGGCATCGGGTGCGAGAGACCCACGCCAACGCCCTGAGTTAAACCGCTGCGACGAGCGCCACCCAATCCCCCATTTGGCGCGTTTCAACCAGACGCAGGCCGCTTTTCTCCAATGCCGTCTGCACATCGCCGGCCTGCTCGGCCAGGATGCCCGAAAGCACCAGTACACCGTCCGGTTCGAGCAGCTCAGCCAGGCCCTCATCTAACAACCGCACCAGCACCGGCGCCAGGATATTGGCCAGGACAAGGTGGCCTTTTCGCAGCCCAAACTTGCCCGCCAGTACTTCCTCCAGTGAGCCTACCGCCAGCTGGATGTGCGCCTGCACTCCATTGGCGGCCACATTTTCCTGCGCCGCCTGGATGGCTTCCGGGTCGATATCGACCCCCAAGGCCCGCTCCATTCCCAGCTTGATGGCTGCGATCGCCAGGATGGCGGTGCCGCAGCCAAGGTCGATGACCCCGCGGCGTCGCCGCGTGGCTTCGCTCGCCGACAGAGGACCGACGACCGACGACCGTAGACCGCCGGGCATTCCGCTGAAATCGTCCGTGATCTTCCCTGGTGCGTACTCCCGGTAATTCCGTCTTCTGTCTTCCGTCAGCGTCGCCGTCCTCCGTCTCCCGTCAGGTATTCCTCCACCACCGCCAGGCACAGCTGCGTCGTTGGGTGGGTGCCGGTGCCAAAGGCCATGCCGGGGTCGATGCGGATTGGGATACGCTCGGGGTGCGGGTTCTCCAGCCAGGCAGGCACCACGACCAGCCGCTGCCCAATATCAATCGGGTGGTAGTGCTGCTTCCAGCTTTCGGACCAGTCAGTTTGTTCGATCACCTGGAAGGTTGGCGCCGGCAGCGGGCGGATGCGCCCCAGGTACCACAGGCTCTCTTCCAAACGCTGGCGCTTCTCTTCAAGGGTGTCGTCGACCGGCAGGTAAGCCGCCACACGCAGCGGTCCGATCGCCCGGCCCAGGCTGTCGTCCATCTCGGCGGTAACGGCGGTGCTCTCCACGACCACGCCATCTGGTGCAAAGCGCGCCAGCACTTCGCTCACCGGCTCAACCAGCTCGGCTTCGACAACCAGGGAAATTTCCAGCCAGCTCGGAGGCATTGATTAAGTTATGAGCCCAGGGTTTCTTTGAGCCAATCCAGGAATCCACGCTCCTGGGGTTTGGTATCACCGCCCATGGTAGCGGCGAGCTGCTCGAATAGTTTGCGTTGCTCGGCGGTCAGGTTGGTTGGCACCTGCACGTTGATAATCACCTTCTGGTCGCCGCGGCCGCTGCCGCGCAGCCGGGGAACGCCTTTGCCTTTCAGGCTCATCACCTTACCTGGCTGGGTCCCGCCGGGAATCTTGAGCTTATCCGGGCCATCCACGGTGGGGATCTCGACTTCTGCCCCCAGGGTTGCCTGGGCGATGTTGATGGTCAGGTCGACCAGGATGTCATTCTCTCGCCGGTGGAAGAATTTGTGCGGCTTGACGTTGATGGTTATAAACAGGTGACCGCTCGGGCCGCCGTTTATCCCTGGTTGGCCTTCGCCTGCCAGGCGGATTTGCGTGCCTATATCAACACCGGCCGGGATGCTGACCACCTTCTGGCGGGTACGTGTCTCCAGGCCGCGCCCGCTGCAGGTACGGCACGGATTGGAGATGATCTCGCGCTGGCCGCGGCACTGCGGGCAGGTCGAGACCTGCACCATCGAGCCCAGGATTGTCTGGCGAACCTGGCGTACTTCTCCGCTGCCGTTGCAGGTGGGGCAGCGCTGCGGTGTGCTGCCCGGCTCTGCTCCGGAGCCATTGCAGGTACGGCAGGGCTCGTCACGCGTGATGGTCGATCTCTTTCTCGATGCCAAATACCGCTTCCTCAAATTCCAGGTCCACCTGGTACTGCAGGTCGGCGCCGCGGCGGGGTGCATTGCGCTGGCGAGCCGACGAGCGCCCGAAACCAAACCCGAACAGATCGCCAAAGATATCGGCGAAATCCGAGAAATCCACGTTGAAATCCGGGGCGCTGCCGCCCGGACCGCGCACACCGGCATGGCCATAGCGGTCGTAAGCTGCCCGGCGCTGCTCGTCGGAGAGCACGGCGTAGGCTTCGTTGATCTCTTTGAAGCGCTCTTCGGCATCCGCCTCTTTATTGACGTCCGGGTGATATTGGCGCGCCAGTTTACGAAATGCCGCCTTTAAGTCATCGGGGCCGGCATTTTTTGGCACCCCCAGTACTTCGTAGTAATCGCGGTCGGTCATAGAATAAAATCAGACGCCCGCAAGGAGGCATCGGCGAACTCGCCGGCCTCCCTGCGGGCATGGATCAATTACTCGTTGCGGAACTCGCCATCGACAACATTTTCGTCGGGGCCCGGTTCCTGTGGGGCGTCACCAGGTGCGCCCTGCGCCGGACCGGCTTGCTGGTAAGCGGCGGCACCTACCTGCTGCACAACCTGCATCAGGTCATCGGTGGCTTTGCGGATGCCTTCTACGTCATCGGTGTTCATCACCGCCCGGACTTTACCAGCGCCATCTTCCACCTGCTGCTTCAGGTCGGCGGGGACTTTGTCTCCCAGATCGCGCAGCACTTTTTCTGCGGTGTACACGGCGTTATCGGCATTGTTGCGGGCTTCCACCAGCTCTTTGCGGCGTAAATCTTCTGTCAGCGTGTGCCTCAGCGTCTTTGCGCATGCGCTCCACTTCATTATCGGAGAGACCCGAAGAAGCGGTGATGGTGATATGCTGGCTGCGGCTGGTGGCCTTGTCCTGGGCAGTGACCTTGATAATGCCGTTGGCATCGATATCGAAGGTGACTTCGATTTGCGGAATGCCGCGCGGCGCAGGCGGGATGCCGTCCAGGCTAAACTTGCCCAAGGACTTGTTGTCGGAGGCCATCGGGCGCTCGCCCTGCAGTACATGGATTTCCACCTGGTTTTGATTATCGCTGGCGGTGGAGAATATCTGGCTCTTGCGCGTAGGGATGGTGGTGTTACGCTCGATCAGTGGCGTAGCGACGCCGCCCAGGGTCTCCACGGAGAGCGACAGGGGGGTGACATCCAGGAGCAGAATATCTTTGACTTCACCGCCCAGTACACCGGCCTGGATGGCCGCGCCGATTGCCACGACTTCATCGGGATTGACGCCCTTATGCGGGTCTTTATTGAACAGGCGGCGAACAGCTTCCTGCACTGCCGGCATGCGGGTCATACCACCCACCAGCACGATCTCATCGATCTTACCGGCTCCAGGTCGGCGTCTTTCATCGCGTTGCGCACCGGACCGAGCGAGCGCTCGATCAAATCGCCGGTCAGCTGCTCCAACTTGGCGCGGGTCAGGGTGGTGACCAGGTGCTTTGGGCCAGAAGCGTCTGCGGTGATGTAAGGCAGGTTGATCTCAGTCTGCATCAGTGGTAGAAAGCTCGATCTTGGCCTTCTCGGAAGCTTCCTTGAGGCGCTGCAGCGCCTGGCGGTCGTGGCGCAGATCGATGCCGTTCTCGCGTTTGAATTCATCGGCCAGGAAGTCGATGATGCGCTGGTCGAAGTCATCGCCACCCAGGAAGGTGTCGCCGCTGGTAGAGCGCACCTGGAAGACGCCATCGCCCACATCCAGGACTGAAATATCGAAAGTACCGCCGCCCAGGTCATAGACAGCGATGACCTCGTCTTTCTTCTTATCCAGCCCATAGGCCAGGGAAGAGGCAGTGGGTTCGTTAATAATGCGCAGCACTTCCAGGCCGGCGATCTTTCCGGCGTCTTTGGTGGCATTGCGCTGGGCGTCATTGAAATAGGCCGGTACGGTGATGACTGCCTGGGTGATCGACTCGCCCAGGTAGGCTTCGGCATCGGCTTTGAGCTTGCCCAGGATCATGGCGGAGATTTCCGGTGGGGAGTAGTCGCTGCCCATCCAGGTTGACACGGATATCGCCGTTGGGGGCCTCGCTGACCTTGTACGGCACGCGGCAGAGGGCGCTGTCTGTACTTCAGGATCGTTGAATTTGCGCCCCATGAAGCGCTTGATGGAAAAGACGGTGTTTTCAGGGTTGACGACCGCCTGGTTGCGGGCAACACGCCCGATCAGGCGCTCGTGATTTTTGTTGACCGCCACGACAGAAGGCACCAGGCGTTCGCCTTCCGCCGATGAGATCACGGTTGGCTCGCCGCCTTCCATGACCGCCACCACGGAATTGGTCGTTCCCAGGTCGATGCCGATTATTTTGCCCATAGAATATTCCTCCAGAGATTGCTTGTGTTACGGATATCTTGATAAATGATTGCAATTAACGAGCCACACGCACCAGCGCCGGCCGCAAGACACGGTCACCCATCAGGTAACCTTGCTGAACGACTTCGATGATCTCGCCGCTCTGGTGGTGGTCGCTGTCTTCCGAGGTGATGGCTTCATGCAGGTTGGGGTCGAACATCTCGCCGGTGGGCATGCGGCTGACGCCGTTGCTCTCCAGGATGTTGAGCAGCTTGCGGTAGATCAGCTCGATGCCGTTGGCCCAGCTGGCTCCCTCGCCTTCCTGCGGGCGGTTCTTCAAAGCCCGGTCCAGGTCATCGATGATTTCCAGGTAGCGCTTGACGATGTTGCCGGTGAGGGTTTGCTGCATCAGCGCCTGGTCGCGCTCGACGCGCTTGCGGTAATTGGTGAACTCGGCCCGGGCGCGCTGCCAGCCGTCCAGGTATTCGTCAGACTTCGAGTGGCATTCGGTAAGCTCCTGCTGCAAAGCATTCAGGAGCTGGTCGGTCTCGATTTCGATCTCTTTCATGGCTGCCTGGTCGGCAGACTGGAGATCTTCCTCCGGCTGGATGTCGCTTTGGTTTGTAGTTTGAGTGTCTTTCTGTTTGTGCTTAGGGGTCATGTGTACTTATGGTGCTCCTACTTTTCCAGCATTTCGTTGACCAGGTCGCTCAGCAATCCGGCCATAAAGCGGACGGTAGAGATATTCCGCCCGTAAGACATGCGAATGGGCCCCAGCACGCCCAGGGTGCCGGTGGCGATGCCAGGTACGCCATAGCGGGCCAGGACAATCGAGCAATCGCTGAGCTCTTCCCAGGTGCCTTCGCCGCCTATCAGGACCTGCACGCCGTCGGCATCGCTGGAAAGCACGGTGCGTGAGAGCAGGTCTTCCAAGAGAGGACGCTCTTCCAGGATGCGCAGCGCACGGCGGGCGGTTTCCATCTCGCCGAATTCGGGCTCCAGCAAGACGTGAGAAAGACCGTCCCGGAAGACTTCGCCCATGCGAATATCGCCTGAGCGGTGCAGCTCTTCGACCACCAGCTTGACAATATCCTGCTCCAGGGTGGTTAGCTGGTCGGCTATGGCTGCCACCTGGTCGGCATGCATTCCCTGAATCAGCTGGTTCAGGTTATGTGCAACAGCGCTAAACTGCTCCTGGGTGACCGGCTCTGCCAGTGCAAGCATCTGCTGGCGGACTTCTCCACCTTCCAGCACCAGGACCATCAGCACCTGGCGCCCTATCGTGCTGATCAGCTCGATGTGCTTGAAGAAAGAGCGATCGGAGTGAGGGGCGGTGACCAGGGCGGCCGCCTGTGATTGCTGGGCGAGCACCGAGGCTGCCAGGCGCATCCAGTGGTTGACGTCCTGGCCGGCCTGGAAGAACTGGTGGACGATGGTGCGCTGGGTGTTGGCGGGCAGCTCAGTCTGGCCCATCAACTGGCGCACGAAGTAGCGGTAGCCTTCTTCCGTCGGCACGCGGCCGGCACTTGTGTGTGGCTGGCGCAGATAACCCAGCTCGGTCAGCGCCAGCAGCTCGTTGCGCACAGTGGCCGGGCTTTTGTCCAGCCCATAATGATCCACCAGGTGCAGCGAACTGACCGGTTGAGCCGTCTCGATATAATCACGGATCACCAGCGCAAGCACCAGCCTTTGTCGTTCTGTAAGATTGCTCATCTAAGAGATGTTTCCAGAAATTAGCACTCTCATGGCGAGAGTGCTAAGTGATTGGATATCATGATACCACGCGGGGAAATGGACGTCAAGAAAACGCCGATTGGCGGGAGGCGATTCTAACAAGAGTCTTATACAAAAAAATCGCGCAGCTGGAGGGCATGCCGGCTTTCATCGGCCGCCTCTGCTTTCAATAGGTTGCGGATGGTTACCGAGCGCCCACTTGCTCGGAGAACTTTGGCATGCAAAATATCATTGGCAGGCAGTGCCTCCAGGTAGGTGGTCAACTGCCGGTGAGAGTCGTCCAACTCCGCAAGCAAGGCTTCAAACGGCTCGATCTTGTATTGGTTGACCAGAGAGGCATTATAGGTGTGCCAGTCTTTATCATAGTGCTGGAAGAATGAAGGATAAACGCCCTCCAGGATTTGCTTTACGGCCTGGAGATTGGTAATGTCCCACCCGGCCAGGTGCGCCAGCAGATCCTTGACCGACCATTCTCCCAGGAAGACCACGTCACGCTGCTCGGGGCTCAAAGACAGAGTAAGTTCCAGGATGCTGCTGCGGGCGGCCCGCAGGCCATCGATCAGCTCCCGCTTTTTATTTTCCTGCGTTTTTTGCATCTGGGCCTCCAGTCCGGATACTCAGGTGGATGCTGATTCACATGCTATAAATATTATATGCCAGTCGATATCCTCATTAAAATGAGCATTTTTGTTTTGGTCAGCCTGTGGCTAGTCTACATTTCGCGCCGGTCGCTGCGCCAGCCGGCATCCCACGGCTTTTACAGGTTTTTTGCCTGGGAAGCGATCCTGGCCTTATTTTTACTCAATAATGGCTACTGGTTCCATGATCCATTTGCATGCCAGCAGTTAATTTCCTGGAGCTTGCTGATTGCATCTGCAATCCTGGTCCTGCATGCGCTATGGCTGTTACGGAAGGTAGGCCGGCAGGATGCCGGGCGTAGCGGCGAGTCGCTTTACACGCTGGAGAAGACGACGGCGCTGGTGGAGGTGGGAGCGTACCGCTACATTCGCCACCCGATGTACAGCTCGCTGCTGCTGCTGGCCTGGGGGATTTTCTTTAAATCGCCATCCTGGTTGGCGGGGCTGCTGGCTGCGGCCACAACGGCATTCCTGGTGCTGACAGCACGGGCTGAAGAGGCAGAAAATCTAAGTTATTTTGGCCCGGTCTACCAGGAATACATGCGGCGTACCCGGCGATTTATCCCATGGCTGTGTTGAGCGATCGACTGCGCAGCAATTCGACTGCGGCGGCGAAATCTTCCGGGTAGGCGGCTTCGAAGACCGCGGCCTGGCTGGTGGTCGGGTGGGTAAAGCTCAGGCGCCAGGCATGCAGGGCCAGCCGCTCGATCAAAGCAGCAGCATCATATTCGGTGCTGCGATCCCCATACAAGGTATCGGCCAGGATGGGCAGACCAACCGCCGCCAGGTGAACGCGGATCTGGTGCGTGCGGCCGGTGTGCGGCTGGGCTTCGACCAGCACGCAGTTCGAGAAACGCTCCAGGATGCGCAGGTCGGTGGCAGCCGGTTTGCCGCTGTGGGTATCGACTGCGGTACGGTGCCGGCGGTCGGCGTCCACGCGCAGCGGCAGGGTGATCGATTGGCTTTCCCAGGAGGGGCTGCCCAACGCCAGGGCGTGGTAAACCTTGGATACCTGGCGCTTCTCAAACTGGATGTTGAGCGAGCGGTGGGCGGGTGCATTGCGCGCCAGCACCAGCACGCCGCTGGTGTCTTTATCCAGGCGGTGCACTACCCACAGCGGCCCGTGCTCGGCCTGCAGCAACCCTTTAAGGAAAGGCGCTTCCGGATTGTAACCGTCCGGCAGCACCGGCAGCCCAGCCGGTTTGTTTACCACCAGCAGGTCCACGTCGGCGTATAAGATCAGGTCCGGCGACGAGGCGCCTCCAGCATGCATCCTCTCAGGCGCCAGCAGGCGCTTCCAAATCCAGCTCAACCGGGATAGCTGCAACTGCCTGGGGAGGGTGAACCCGCAGCATGAAAAATCCAGCTAAAGCCATGAAGATAGCCGAGAAGATAAACATGACGCGGTAGTTGTCACCGGTCAGGTCCACCAGGATGCCAACCACCTGGGGGCCGAGGATCGCCGCCAGGCTGGCGGACAGGTAGTACAGACCGGTAAAGGCGCCGACGCGCGTCCCCCCGCCTAAATCGTAGACCATTGGCAGGGAGTTGACGTTAATCAGCGCCCAGAAGAAACCCGCCGGGATCAAAAAGGCAATCAGCATCCATTGGTTGCTGATGATCAATCCGAACAAGAACAGCACCGTCAGCCCGGCAATGCCGATCAAGATGATCCGGCGCTTGCCAAAGCGGGTGGCCATCAGCCCGCTGGGGACGGCAAAGATTACAAACATCAGCGCCAGGCCTGAGGTCAGGATAGACATGCGGCCGGCGTCGATGCCCAGGGTAAATTTGCCGAATGAGGAGATCCAGGTTTCCAGGGCATTGAAGCCCATGAACCAACACAGGATGGCCAATAAAACATATAACCCGGAACGATCGGAGGCGGTGAGCACCTGCTTCAGATGAGTGATGAAGCCACCTTTCTCGTCAGAGCTTTCTTCAACCTGATCCCGCTGCGGCTCTTTAACAAAGATCAGCACTACAGTCATAGCCGCCAGCAACACGATACTGCCAAAGACGAACGGTGCGACCTTGCCCATGGCGTACAGGGCGCCGCCAACCAGGAAAGCGGCGATGGCACCCAAACCCCCCATCAAGTTGATGATGCCGTTGGCTGTGCTGCGCTGGGCCGAAGGGAACAGGTCACCCAGCAGGGCGATGGTCGGCGAGCGGAAGAGCGCCATGCTCAAATTGGTCAGCAGGATGGCGATCATGATGGCCGGCACGGTGCCCATGATCGGAACGGTGATGAAAAAGACTGCGGCCAGCGGCGCGCCCAGCAGGATCCAGGGCTTGCGCCGCCCGATGCGAGTCCAGCTGCGGTCGGAGCGCTCACCGACGATGGGTTGGATAAACAGGTTCAGGTAATTATCCCAGGTCATAATGAAGCCAATGAGCGTGGCGGAAAGCAAAAACTCCTCTTTCAGGAAAATCGGGACGAAGTTATTGAAGATCGGCCAGATCAGGCTGATACCGAAGAAACCAAATCCGAGTACGAAGGTCTTGCCAAATGGGAAACGCTGCTTCATGATCATTCCTCCAGGTCTTCATCGAGTTTGGATTGGCTGAGCTTATCCAGGTATTTGCGCTCGGCATCGGTCAGGGGGGCGCCGGCTAACATGTCGGGCCGGCGCTGCCAGGTGCGCAGCACGGCCTGCTCGCGCCGCCAGCGGGCAATGCGGGCGTGATCGCCGGAGAGCAGAACCTCCGGGACGCGCCAGCCGCGGAAATCCGGTGGGCGGGTGTAATGCGGGTATTCGAGCAGTCCGGAGGCATGTGAGTCGTCCCAGGCGCCGTCCGGGTCGCCCAGCACGCCGGGCATCCAGCCGGCTGATGGCGTCGATCACGACCAGGGCGGCCAGCTCGCCGCCAGTCAGGACATAATCGCCGATGGAGAGCTCATCAGTCGCCAGGTGCTGGCGCACGCGCTCGTCGATGCCTTCGTAGCGCCCACAGAGCAGCGCCAGCCGGTAGGCCTGTTCGCCGGCAATCGGCTGGCGGGATGCGGGGGCGGCCAGCTCCTGGGCAATCGACTGGGTGAAAACCCGCCCCTGGGGGGTGAGCAGGATGACCGGACAGGCCGGCGGCGAGCCGAGCACAGCTTCCACGGCGGCAAAGATCGGCTCGGGTTTCATGACCATCCCACCGCCGCCCCCATAGGGCATATCGTCGGTGATATGGTGGCGATCGGTGGTCCAGTCGCGGATGTTATGCAGGGAAATCTCAACCAGGCCGCGCTGGCTGGCCTGCTGCAGGATGCTGGCCTGCAGATAGGGCTCAAACACCTCGGGAAAGAGAGTAAAAATGTCGAAGCGGATATTCGGTTCAGACATGACTCCATTCTAGCCGCATGCGGCGGAGAATGGCAAGTCGTTAAGTTGATGTTAAGGCGGTCTCGCCTTGACTTGCTATTCTATGGAATGGTATGATGATTGCATGTATCTGCGCGGAAACAAATGGACCATGACTCGGCGGCCCCAACGGCGTACCAGCCCGTGGCGGATTATTGCGCTGCTGGGCCTGATTGGCGCTGCTTTTTATGTTAACCGGGTGGTTGTCCCGGCAGACATGCATCCTTGATGATGCCCACCTCGACACCGACACAAAGCCCGGAGTCGTTTATCAACAAGGCCCAGGAGCTGTACGCGGCCGGAAAGCTGTCCCAGGCGATGGATGCTTACAAGCAGGCTATCGCAAGCGACCCGACCAACCCGTCCAACTATGTCGAGCTGGCCCGCCTGCAGGTTTTTGCCGGCGATTACGACGAGGCAATCGAGAATTCCCAGAACGCATTGCTTAAGAACCCGAATAATCCGCTGGCGCACGCCGTTATGGGTTGGGCGTTGGGCTTCCAGGAAAAATATGGCGAAGCGGAGCTGGAGATCAAGAAAGCGCTGTCGATCGATCCAAATAATGCCCTGGCGCATGCATACTATGCCGAAATCCTGATCAACCAGAATGATTACAACCTGTTCGATAAAGCGATTGCTGAATCACAAACTGCCAGCAGACCTGGATCCGAGCCTGCTGGAAACGCACCGGGCACGCGGCATTGTGCTGCTGAACACGCAGAACGTGGAAGAGGCGTATCAGGAATTCCAGACGGCCCTGACGATCAATAAGAATATCGCCGACCTGCATTTGTATCTGGGGATCTAGCTTACCGGCTGCTGGAGAAATACGACCTGGCCCAGGAAGCGCTGCTGGCGGCTTATGCCTTGAACCCGACCGACACCGTAGCGCTGACCGAGCTTTCGCGCGCCTTCTTTGCTGATGGGCGCTACCGCAGGCGGCCCAGTATGCCGAAGAGGCGGTAAAGGTTGAACCGACCGATCCCCGGCTGCACGGCAACCTGGGAATCATCTATTACAAAAGTGAAGATTACCCCAAGGCAATCGATTCGTTCAAGCATGGCCGTGCAGCGGCGGCACGACCGAGGACGGGCAGGTTGTAGAAGGACTGCCATTGGAATATGGCCGGATTGAAGAATATTACTGGTATTACGGGTTTGCCCTGGCCAGGGCAAAGCCGCTGTACGGAGGCCGTGCCGGTGTTCCAGGCGCTGCTGACCGGCGTCCCGAATGATGAGATCGCAGTCTATAATGCGACCGAAGGGCTGGCGATGTGCCAGCAGAGCAGCTGGGGACGCCCCAGGCCAACCGCCACGCCGGAAGGCACTCCGGAAGCGACCGCCGCTCCCTGATAAGAGTTGAATGATGGAACGCGATCTGATCGGAAAGCGACCGAACTTTCGCCCGGAGCGGAAAGGCACCAGCTTTTATCCGGGTATTGATCTGCTTGGCCTGATCCTGGCCAGCGTTTGGGTATTCCTGTCATTACAGCGCGGCCAGATGATCATCTCGCCCTTCGAGCCGACGCCGACACCGACCCGCATGGCCGAGTCATATTTCCTGGAAGCTCAGGCATATTTTAATGCTGGCAAGCTGGACGACCCGAGCAACGACTACGCCGGGACCGGAGAGTCCTGCTGATCAACGATGCGATCGATGCCTACAAGGCGGCTCTGGAGGGCGACCCCACCAATGCGCAGGCCTGGGCAGAGCTGGCGCGCATCCAGGCTTATTCATCCAACATGCTGCAGAACGGATACCGACCAAGTTCAGGCGCCTGGAAGAAGCGCTGAAGCTCCGCCGATCGTGCGGTCGAGCTGGCTCCGGATGACAGCACGGTGCGGGCAATCCGGGCATTTGTGCTGGACTGGTACGCCTACAACCCACTGGTTCCCAGCGAGCAGACGCAGCGAGCTGTTGGTCGAGGCGGAGCGGGAAGCTCCCGGGCCTTCCAGCTCGACCCCGAGAATGCACTGGCGCTGGCTTATTATGCCGAAATCCTGGCGGACCAGCAGAAATGGCGCAGGCTGAGAAATATGCCGCCCAGGCAGTGGCACAGGACCCGGCACTTGATGGATACCCACCGGGTGTATGCCTATGTGCTGGAAACGCTGGGGCAATACAACAGCGCCATCCAGCAGTACCAGAAAGCGGCCGATATTAGCCCCAACCATGACCTTCCTCTATATGCGCATTGGGCAGAACTACCGCGAAGGCATCAGAAATCCCGACCGGGCGCTGGAGTATTTCGACCGGGCGGCAAAGATCAATCCAGGCAGCTGGGGATCGCAAAACCCGCTGCCTTATATCGAGATCGCCCGCACCTACACCCAGCTGGGGCAGTTTTTTGCCGCCTCGCATCAATGCCGAAAAAGCGCTTGCAGCTGGATAACCGACGAATGCGCACACTTATGGGCAGCTGGGGATCATTTTCCGGCGGGCGCGCAACTATGAAGGCGCCATGCCGCTGTTAAAATGCGCGGTAGTGGGCTGCACGCGCAGAAGAAAATGAAATGGGCAAGATGGCTGTCGAAGGGCTGCCGCTTTCCAGCCTGACCGTGGCATATTATTATGTGGAATACGGCACCAACCTGGCATTTCTGAGCCGGCCGAACGAAAACTACTGCCCGGAAGCACTGCAGGTGCTTGCGCAGGTGCGGCAGGCTTATCCCGACGACACCAGCCTTGATGGGGATTGTCGAAGACAGCGAGGGCATCTGCCGGCGGCTTGGAAGCGGGGCAGGCGCCTGTGCCGACGACTACGCCGATGCCGACTGAGCCGGGCATGGACACTGTGACGCCAACGCCTTCGGGTATGTAAGATTTTGCATAAGAATCGTCCATTCCGATATCCCCTTGACTTAGCCTGAAAAACTGAGTATGATTCGGCACGCTACGTTAGCACTCAGTCGTGATAGAGTGCTAATTGTTCTGTGAAACGATCAACTCAAATTTTTATCAGGAGGTTACGTATGTCTATAACTCAAACCCTTCGGCAACCGTGTTGTTGTTGAACCCACCGAGCAGGAAGAAATCACTGCTGGTGGAATCGTACTCCCCGAAACCGCAAAAGAAAAACCCCAAAAGGGCAAAGTCCTCTCAGCTGGCCCTGGCGAACGGGATGAAGATGGCGAGTACATCCCGATGGATGTCAAAGAAGGCGATACGGTTCTTGTTCGCCAAGTACGCCGGCACCGAGATCAAGGTGGATGGCAAGAAACTGCTCATCCTGCGCGAAAGCGATCTGCTCGCAATTGTTCTTGAGTAATCTCAATCCTGAAGGAGTAAATGAATATGGCTAAGCAACTTAATATTCTCTGAAGAAGCACGCCACCAACTTTCCAAGGGTATGGAAACCCTGGCCACCGCAGTCGCCACCACCCTGGGTCCCAAGGGCCGCAATGTTGCCCTGGATAAGAAATTCGGCTCCCCGACCATCACCCATGACGGCGTGACCGTTGCCAAGGAAATTGAGCTGGAAGACCCCTTTGAAAATATGGGCGCCCAGCTGCTCAAAGAAGCCGCCACCAAGACCAACGATATCGCTGGCGATGGCACCACCACCTCCACCGTCCTGGCGCACGCGATCGTTATCGAAGGCATGAAGAACCTGGCTGCCGGCGCCAACCCGATGCTGCTCAAGCGCGGCATCGAAGCTGCTACCAAGGCTGTTGCTGAAAAAATCAATGAACAGGCCATCGAGCTGACCACCAAGGAAGAAATCGCCAACGTCGCTTCCATTTCCGCCCAGGACCGCATCATCGGCGACCTGATCGCCGAAGTGATGGACAAAGTCGGCAAAGACGGCGTCATCACCGTTGAAGAATCCAAGGGCCTGGAATTCGAGACCGAGTATGTCGAAGGTATGCAGTTTGACCGCGGTTACATCTCGCCCTACTTCATCACCGATCCGGAGCACATGGAAGCCATCGATCGACGATCCTTACATCCTGATCCACGACAAGAAGATCTCCGCTGCCGCGGACATCGTCCCGATCCTGGAGAAGCTGGTCCAGATTGGCCGCCGCGACCTGGTGATCATTGCCGAGGATATCGACGGCGAAGCTCTGGCTACCCTGGTGCTGAACAAGCTGCGCGGCATGCTGAATGTTGTGGCAGTCAAGGCCCCCGGCTTTGGCGATCGCCGCAAGGCGATGCTGCAGGATATCGCAGCCCTGACCGGTGCGACAGGTGATCTCTGAAGAGACCGGCCGCAAGCTGGAAAGCGCCACGGTCACCGACCTGGGCCGCGCCGAGAAGATCGTCGTCACCAAAGACGACACCACCATCGTCGGCGGCAAGGGCGAAGCGGCGCAGATCAAGGGCCGCATCGAGCAGATCCGCGTCGAGATCGACAAGAGCACCAGCGATTACGACAAAGAAAAACTGCAGGAGCGCCTGGCCAAGCTGTCCGGCGGCGTTGCCATCATCCGTGTTGGCGCAGCAACCGAGACCGAGCTGAAGGAAAAGAAGCACCGCGTCGAAGATGCCCTTTCGGCGACCCGTGCGGCAGTTGAAGAAGGCATCGTGCCTGGCGGTGGCGTAGCCCTGATCAATGCTATCCCCGCCCTGTTCGACCTGAAGATGGACAACGATGACTGCCCAGATCGGCGTCAACATCGTCCGCAAGGCGCTGGAAATGCCGCTGCGCAAGATTGCTGAGAATGCCGGTAAAGATGGCTCTGTGGTCCTGGAAAATGTGCGCCGAGCACAGAAGGAAAAAGGCAACCTGAATATCGGTTATGATGTGATCTCGGAAGAGTACATGGATATGGTTGAAGACGGCGTGATCGATCCCGCCAAAGTCACCCGCGGCGCCCTGGAAAATGCGGCCTCGATCGCAGCCATGATCCTGACCACCGAAGCCCTGATCACCGATGTTCCCGAAAAGGACAAACCGGCTCCCCCGCAGATGCCTGAGTATTAGGCCTCAGTTTTTAGTAAGAAATAGAAGGGCTGCCCCGATAAGTGGGGTAGCCCTTTTTTTATTACGGTGGGAGATATGGATTAGAGGGGGGCGACTAAGCTGCTTCCGGGAGCTGCCGCCGCTTCTGCCAGAAAAATACCAGACCGTAGAATACCAGGCAGGTGAAAATCTGCAGTATTAGCGAAAAAACCGGGTCGAAATGGGTGGTAAAGAAGATTGCCGGCGAAGGGATGGCCGATTGCGGGAAGGTGATGGCCAGGGTAGCAAACAGGTTGTTGGCAACGTGCACCCCGATGGCGAGTTCGAGGGTGCCGTCGACGAGCGAAACCCAGGCCAGAAAGGCGCCAAAAAGGAAATAGGAAAAGGCCATCACCCAGAAATTGGCGGCCATTTCCGGGTTGAACAGATGGGGCAGCATGAAGAGCAGGCCGGAAAGCAGCGCCAGGAACACGTGGTTGCGGGAGATCAGGCTGGCGCCTTGCACCAGATAACCGCGGAAGAGCAGCTCTTCGGTCGCAGCCTGGATCGGGGTGAAAAGCAAGACCAGCAGGGCAAAAGGGAGAAATGCGCGGAAATCCAGCTGGAAGGTGAAAGTCTCGGGCCAGATGACAAATTCCACCAGGCTGGAAATGGCTGCCAGGCCGAGCCAGATGGATCCCCCGAAGACCATGCGCCTCCAATTTATCGCCGGCAGTGCGGTGACCAGGGTGCGGAAGGGGCGCTCATGGATGGCAACCACAACCAGGAAGAGGCCGGCAAACAAGAACAGGAAGCTGATGTTCAGAACCAGGAAGCTGGACGAGTACCCCAGGGCGGATGGGTTGGCGGCGATATCGATGATCTCGGCCGGGCTGACCCCTTGGAGAACAGCCAGGATGACCAGCAGGACGGTTGTCGCCAGGCTGCCCAGAACCAGCCAGATGATCAGAATCAGAGTAATCCCAGCGATATAGCGCCAGGGCGTGTGCTTTCCAAGGAAAGCTGCGTTCAGGTAGGAAGGGCGTTCGGTAAGAATGCTATTTCTTCAACAGATCGCGAATCTCAGCCAGCAAGACAACCTCATCATAAAGCGCAGCCGGCGACGCAGGTGCCGCTTCTTTTTGTTTGGTCGCCTTATTGGCAGCCTTGACGACGAGGATTACGAATTTAGTCTCTCGGTATTCGAATTATAACACCTGCGGATTTGAGCTGCCGGAAAGGCCGGGAGGCTGGAAATGTTTTTTCCTGATCCTTTCAGGGCTGTGGGAGGAAGGCTCTAGTGGTGGCCTTTCCAGCCGCCGGCCTCGACTGCCACGAAACGCAGCGGGTATCTAGCAGTTCCTCCAGCCTTGTTTCATTCGTGAGCATTAATTAATAACTTGCTAGCACGCTGAATATCCAGATATAATATGAGTAATAAGACCAACTAGAATTTGTATTTGAGGGAAAAATGAAAAGAAAAACTACGTCCAACTCGTTGAGTGCAATTTTTATTGCCGTCATGATCCTGGCATTGACCATTGGACCCTGGGTAACTCCTGCGCCTGTGAAGGCAGCTACAACAATTGAGGTGAACAGCCTGGTGGATGGTCTGAGCAATGATGGTACATGCACATTGCGGGAGGCGGTCATTTCGGCGAATAAGGATACATCTTCCGGCAGCAAGCCCGGCGAATGCAAGGCGGGCAGTGGCGCCGACATTATTGAATTTAAGTTTTCGAACTCCCGGCCCCTTGGTGATCAAGATCACCAAGACAGATAACGGTAAAGAAGATGCCTCTTCGAGCGGCGACCTGGATATCCTCGGCAGCCTGACAATCCAGGGGCCAGGTGCCGACCAGCTGACCGTCGAGGCGGTGAACGCAAAAGATCGCTTGTTCCATATTTTGCAAAGCAGCACGAACGCCACCATCTCCGGATTGACCCTCAAGGGCGGCAATGTTTCCAGCAACGGTGGCAGTGTGTATAATAATGGAACACTGACTTTGGTTGATAGCGTCATAACTGGCAACGCGGCCAGCGGGGAAGGCGGCGGGATCTATAATACGGCAACCGGCAAACTGACCATTGAGGGCAGCACCATCGCCGGCAACACGGCGCGCGGCAACGGTGGCGGGATTGCCGGCAGCGGGGACGATTAACCTCAAAAACAGCACCCTGGCGAACAACCGCAGCCTGAAGTCCGGCGGCGGCATATCCAGCACCACGAAAGCCACGATGAACCACGTGACGGTGGCTTATAACCAGGCTGCCGCCAGAGGCGGTGGCGTGTTCGTTTCTGGGGGAACTTTCAACCTGCAAAATACCATCCTGGCGGCTAACACCGGCGCCGGCGATTGCTCTGGCAACCTAGTTTCGCAGGGCTACAACCTGATTCAGAACCAGACGGGCTGCACGGTCACCGCAGCCGCCGGGGATATCTCCGGGCAGCCGGCTGGGCTGGCGTCCGCCCTGGCGAGTAACGGTGGCAAAACGCTCACCCTGGCTCTTCTGGATGGAAGCCTGGCGATCGATGCCGGGGCAGCCGGCAGCGCCTGCCTGGCGACCGACCAGCGCGGCGTTCCTCGCCCGCGCGGCCAGGCCTGTGATATCGGCGCATATGAAAGCGGCCTGGCTAACCCGCCGGTAATCATTCGTGCCTTCTCGGTGCAGCTGGCTTCTGGGGCAGGTGGGACACGAGTTGTTGGTCGTCTCAACAGCCTGGTGAATGCAACTTTTACGGTTGAGTTCTATTACTCTGATAGCTGCGATACGAATGCGCCGCGTACTTCGCTGGGTACAACTACGATAACCACGAATGGCGATGGAAATTCTCTCTTCCTGGCAGATGTTGCCGGGCAGGCGCCACTGGGGGCATTCATTACGGCCATAGCTTACGACGCCAACGGCAACCCCTCAGGCACTTCGGATTGTGTTCGCCTGGGCCTGGGTAATGACTCCTGGCCTAAGGCCCTAGAGGTTACCCTGTCGGGTGCGGGGATAGCGACTGGCAGCGTGGACGATTACATTGACCTGCAAGGCCAATCGCGCTGGTTCAAAGTATCTGTGCAGCCGGGCAGCAAGCTGACCGTTGCGCTGACCAACCTGCCGGATAATTATGACCTGACGGTGTACAAGGACATTAAAAATGCCTTTAAGACACTGACCACTTCCCAGGACCTGCTCCAGCTAAGCGCCGAGTTTGCCCCGGACAGCTTCAGCCCGGATTCTTTCAGCCCGGACAGCTTCAGCCCGGACAGCTTCAGCCCGGACAGCTTCAGTCCGGACTTCTTCAGTCCAGACAGCTTCAGCCCGGATATCTTCAGCCCGGACTCGTTCAGCTCAGACCTGTTCAGTCCGGACTGCTTCAGCCCGGACAGCTTCAGCCCGGACAGCTTCAGCCCGGACAGCTTCAGCCCAGACAGTTTCAGTCCAGACTCGTTCAGCACGGACGCTTATTATCCCGATATCTTCAGCCCAGACTCGTTCTCCAGCGCCCAGACCCGCAGCCTGGTGGCTGTGTCCGCTTTCGAAGGAACTATTGGGGAAGGGGTGCGCGTCAATACCTGGGAAAACACGGGCGATTACTACATCCGCGTGCGTGGACGGAACGGGGCGTACAACCTGAACACTCCCTTCCACCTGAATATCGCGCTGGCCGCCGGCACCTGCCAAAATGTTGCCCCGGTCACTGTGCCATCGAATACGAGCATCCCGGCCGGGTTTACGACCCTGATCATCACCAACCTGGCACGCCTGGAAGGCACTTTCGCTGAGAAGAGCGCTCTGTGGGGCCGCCTGCAGGATCTTGCCATGCGTTCGGAAGTAAACGGCTATGTCCTGGATACCGATGCAGACAGCCGCACCGCGGCAGCAAACCAGCAGGCAGATGCCTACCCGTTGTGCCCGTATGCTAAGAACCTGGTCGCCTCGTCAATCAAAGAAATTGTCGATGGCTATTGGGAAACCAATCCTGGCCTGGATTACATTGTGCTGGTGGGTGGCGATGAGGTAATCCCATTCTTCCGCTACCCGGATAATGCCGGCCTGGCTAACGAGCGCAATTATGTGCCGCCCGCCCTGGATAACACCCCTTCGCAGGCCAGCTTACGTTATGGCTACCTGCTCACCCAGGATCCGTATGGGGCTCGCAGTGGGGTATCAGTCAAGTCGAACACGATGTGGATCCCCGAGCTGGCGGTCGGCCGCCTGGTAGAAACACCAGACGAAATCATGACCATGTTGGATGCTTACCTGATGACCGCCAATGGGACTGTCGCCACGCCGACCTCCGCCATGGTGACTGGATACGATTTCCTGACGGATGCCGCTCTGGGAATACAAGGAGAACTGAGCGCCGGCCTGGGATCAAGCGGGCAGGTGCAGTCGCTGATCCAACCCCGCGGCTTCTCCCCCGAGGAGACGCTCAACCCGGCCGGCATCCCCTGGTCGGCAGATGATCTGCGCACGGTATTGCTGGGCAGCCGGCATGACCTGGTTGCGCTGGCGGGACACTTCAGCCAGGCAACTACCCTGGCGGCGGATTACAAGACCCGCTTCTCGACCATTGAGCTACTGGCGAGCAGCACCGACTTTACGAACAGTATTGTCTTCAGCCCGGGCTGCCACTCCGGCTACAACACGGTGGATGCGCATGCCGTCCCGGGTGTGACCTTACAACCCGACTGGGCGCAGGCATTTGCCCAAATGGGCGCGACCCTGATCGCCGGTACCGGCTACCAGTATGGCGACACCGACTTCATCGAGTACGGCGAGCGGCTGTACCTGGAGTTCAGCAAACAGCTGCGCGCCGGCAGCGGCCCGGTGGCTGTGGGCGAAGCGCTGGTCAGAGCCAAACAGGCATACCTGGAAGATACCCCGCAGCTGCGCGGCATCCATGAGAAATCTTTCCAGATTGCCACCCTGTTTGGGCTGCCCATGCTGAAAGTGGACCTGCCGGCTGGTAGAGGCGACGACCCTGGTGAAACCCCGGTGGTGAACGCAACAACACTCTTCGGCAGCGCACCCGGGGCTACCCTGGGCCTGGAATTTGCCGATGTGACCCTGCCTTTCAACCTGGCGATCCACACGGTCGACTTGCAGGATACTTCGAATGGTAATGGCAGCATCACAGCAACCTATCTGTCGGGCTCGGACGGGGAAGTCACCCGCCCGGGTGAGCCGACCTTACCCGTCGAAGTGTTCAACGTCAGTCCACCGGCGGCCAAATCCAACCTGGTGCTGCGAGGTGTGGGCTTCCTGGGTGGGCAGTACAACGATGTACAGGATATCCTGCCACTGAGCGGGGCGCCTACTACGGAGGTACGCGGCGTGCATACGCCCTTCACCAGCCGGGTGTTCTACCCGATCAAGCCCTGGGAAATCAATTACTTTGACGCCCTGGTGGATCTGCAAAACGGCCAGACCCAACTGTATATCACTCCGGCCCACATCCAGACGCCCGATCCGGCTTCTTACCTGTCGACTCTGCGGGCCTACAACCAGATGAGCTTCCGGTTGTACTACAGCGCCAACATTGCCAGCCAGACGACCACCGTCAACCAGCAGGTGTACACCAGTACGCCGGCGCTGGCGGCAGCTCCGGCTATCATTCAAGTGAATGATGCTGTCGGCAGCCAGGCGGTCACCTTTGATGTGCGCGTGGCGGGCAACCCGGCAGCGGGCATCCAGGAAGTGTGGGTGACCTATACCGATGTGAGTGCTCCGCTACCTCGTCTGTGGCAGTCCATCTACTTGACCCAGGATGCGCAGGATAGCACTCGCTGGCAGGGCAGCCTGGCGGTAAGTAGTGCTCAGGCTCAAAACATCCGCTACATCGTCCAGGCAGCCAATGGTGTTGGCCTGGTCAGCATGGATACCAACCTGGGTGCGTATTACATCCCCGGCTTCCGAACTGGACAGACCGAGCTGACCAGCCTGGTGTTCACCAATCCACCCGCAGGCGGCGCTTACGGCACCCGGGAAACCTTCACAGCCTTGCTGAGCAGCAACGGGCAGCCGTTGGCTAATCAGCCGGTCATCTTTGACCTGGGCCCGCAGTACCGCCAGGGCATTACCGATGCCAGTGGGATTGTGACGATTAAACTGCCGCTGCTGGTGTCTCCTGGTGTTTACCCGGTGCAGGCCTACTTCCCGGGCGCCGGGATCTACCAGCCGTCTCGAGGACAGACCGATTTCGTCGTCACCCAGCAATTCACCCTGGTGACCCTTAACCCCAACTCAACCAGCGTCTACCCGGGGCAGGACCCGCAAATGACGGCTACCCTGACGGATGTAAACGGGCGCAGGCTGCCCGAGCGGACGTTGATCTTCGTGGTCAGCGGGCCAAACGGCGACTATCGTAAGGCGATCATCACTGATTACGCCGGCAGGGCGCCGCTGGGGGTGCTGCCCCTGGAGCACGGCAGCTACACGGTAGAAGTTTACTTCAACGGCGTCATACCGCTCTCAGGCGGTGGGAGCATCACACTACAGGACGAGCGCTACAGTGCCGGCTTTACCAGCGGCAACCTGGTGTTGTTGAACAGCGCACCGGTTGCCAACCCGGATGATTTCCAGATCACGGCGAACACCTCTCTCCAGGTTCCTGCGCCCGGCGTACTGGGTAACGATTCCGACGCGGATGGCGACATGCTTTCCGCAGTGTTGGCGAGTGGGCCGGCCAATGGCAGCCTGGCGTTGAATCCAGATGGCTCGTTCAGCTACACTCCAGCCACAAACTTCTTTGGCCTGGATAGCTTCACCTACCAGGCCAGTGATGGGGAGCTGCTCTCGATCCCGGCGACTGTGTCGATCACGGTAGACGCGACGGTATGCAACCTGGCGCAGCCCAGCCAGTACTTTATCTGGCCTCCCAACAACAATACCCTGGTGCCGGTAAATATCGTGTTCCCGTCTGACCCGAATACGAACTACCTGGTGACGATCACCGGCATCTTCCAGGACGAAGCGGTGGGCAACGGCAACCAGGCTCCAGATGGATTTGGTATCGGTACCAGCACGGCGCTGGTGCGTGCGGAGCGTGATCAGAGCAGCGACGGGCGGGTGTACCACATTTACTTTACTGCGGTCCACCCGACTACCGGGAGTACCTGCTCCGGCGTGGTGCGGGTGGCGGTGTACGATAACCAGAGTCAGCCTGCCGATCCCAGTATCATCAATACCATCGACGGTGGAGCGCTCTACGACTCGACGATCAAAGCGCCTTGATCAGCATTGCCCGGTAGGCCAATCTGCCTGGCGACCCCTGATAGACAACCGACAAAGCCGATGCCCTCCAACCGGATGGCATCGGCTTTTCTTCGATCGCTAAATTAGCGCCGGATGCCAAAACATATTTCCCTACATTTGTTTACATCCCCTTAACATTCAAAAGAACTTTCGTCCTGGCATTTTTGATACAATCATTTGCAACCTATCCAGACAAGAAATTTGGAGATTAATTTGTGGCCATATCCATAAATCTTTTTCGTAATGCCAAGGATGTCAGGTCGTTTACTGCCGGTGAGAAGATTTTTTCCAAGGGAGATCATGCCGATGCTATGTTCGTGGTGATAGAAGGGGCTGTGGACATCGTATACAACGGGCATTTGATTGATACCATTGAAAGCGGAGACGTGTTAGGGGAGATGGGATTGATCGAAAAAAGCGATCGCAGCGCAGATGCGCTGGCCCGTTCGGACTGCAAGCTGGTGCCGATAAACGAGCAATATTTTACTTACCTGGTTCAACAGACACCCTATTTCGCCTTGCAGGTGATGCAGATACTCTCCCGGCGCTTGCGCCGCATGATGGAAGATCACCATCAAGAGCTATAGCCAGATTCCCGCCGGAGGAGAAATCGCAATCGCAGGCGTCAATTTCGGGATAAAATAACCCGATGGAATCCCTGGCTTACATCCCCATGGACCGGCGGCAGGCGCTGGCTGGGAATATGACCCTGCCGGAAAAAACAACCGGAGCGGCTTTGTTTGCCGATATTTCGGGTTTTACTCCGCTGACCGAAGCCCTGGCGCGCGACCTGGGCCCGCAGCGCGGCGCAGAGGAACTGACTCGCCACCTGAACCTGGTTTATGACGCTTTGATTCAGGAACTGCACCGCTATTCGGGCAGCGTGATTGGATTTAGCGGAGACGCGATCACCTGTTGGTTCAATAATGATAACGGGCTGCGAGCCACCGCCTGCGCCCTGGCGATGCAGCAGGCCATGCAACCCTTTACAAGTGTAGAAATCCCAGGCGGCAAATCTATCTCCCTGGCCATGAAGGCTGCGGTTACCATCGGCAGCGTGCGTCGATTTATTGTCGGCGATCCTGAGATCCAGGTCATCGAGGCAATGGCTGGGGCGGTGATCGATCAAATGGCGATTGCCGAGCATCTGGCCGGCCGCGGAGATGTGCTGGTGGATTGGAATACTGCCGCCCTGTTGGGTGAGCAGGCTGAGATTGCAGAATGGCGCGATAACCCGGACGACCACCAAAAATTTGGGGTTGTGCGGCGGCTGACCGTTGCCGTTCCCGATTGCCCCTGGCCGGTGATCCGCGATGGCGCTATTCCCGAGGAGCAGGTGCGCCAATGGATGCTGCAGCCGGTTTACCAGCGCCTGAAGGACGGGCAGGGAGATTTCCTGGCAGAGCTGCGCCCGGCGGTATCGCTGTTCTTGCGCTTTGGCGGGATTGATTATGACGCTGACGAAGAAGGGGATAAAAAATTAGATGTGTTTATCCGCAGGATGCAGGCCATCTGCGCCCAATTTGAGGGGACGCTGCTGGGCCTGACGATTGGCGATAAAGGCAGCTACCTGTTCGCTGTATTTGGCGCCCCGGTCGCTCACGAAGATGATGCGGCGCGGGCTGTTTCGGCCGCGTTAGAGATGCGCCGCGTGGCATCCGTGCTGGAGTTTATCCAGTTTATTCAGATCGGCATCAGCCAGGGGAGATTGCGCACCGGGGCTTACGGCGGCCAGGCGCGCCGCACCTATGGGGTGCATGGCGATGAAGTCAACCTGTCGGCCCGCCTGATGCAGGCGGCTGCCCAATGGCAAATTCTTTCCAGTCACCGTGTCTACCATACCACCGCCGAACAGTACCGCTGGGAAGAGCAGCCGCGCCTGATGGTCAAAGGCAAATCTGAGCCGGTGCCAGCCTTCAGCCTGCTGGGGGTACGCGAGCGGCAATCAGTTCACCTGCAGGAGCCAAAGTATGCCATCCCGATGGTTGGAAGGCAAGCCGAGCTGGCCCTGATCGATGATAGACTGAAGCGGGCAATGCAGGGAGAAGGGCAGGTGATCGGCATTGCCGGAGAGGCCGGCATCGGGAAGTCGCGCCTGATGGCAGAAGTGATCCGGCTGGCGAACCAGCAAGGCATCGTGGCATACGGCAGCGAGTGCCAATCCTATGGCATGAATACCAGCTACCTGGTCTGGCAGGGAATCTGGCAATCCTATTTTGACATGGACCAGCACCTGAGCGGGGAAGAAAAGATTGCCTTGCTGCGCAGCCAGCTGGAAGAGATTGACCCGAGCCTGCTGCCGCGCCTGCCGCTGCTGGGGCCAGTGCTCAACCTCAGCATCCCGGACAACGAGCTGACAAGTTCCCTGGATGGCAAGCTGCGCAAAGAATCGCTGGAAGCGATGCTGGTGGATATCCTCCGCAAGCAGACGAGCAATACACCAACTTTGATTGTGCTGGAAAACTGCCACTGGCTCGATCCGCTGTCCTATGATTTGCTCAAGGCGATTACGAAATCGATCTCCGACCGGACGGTGTGCCTGGTGATGGCATATCGCCCGCCGGACCTGCCGCGCAGCTCTATGCCGCGCCTGGAAGGACTGCCGAATTTCCTGGAGATTGATCTGAATGAGTTTTCTCAGGAGGAAGCCGCTCAACTGATCCATCTCAAGCTGGAGCAGTTCTTTGGCTCGCATCGCCATGTGTCGGAAGCTTTAACAGAAAGTATCACCCGCCGGTCGCAGGGGAACCCGTTTTATATTGAGGAATTAATTAACTACCTGCAGGACAGCGGGCGAGATCCCTCGGATATTGATGCTGTCGAGCAGCTCGATTTACCGAGCAGCCTGCACAGCCTGATCCTGACGCGCATCGATCAACGCACCGAAAGCCAGAAAATTACGCTCAAACTGGCCAGCATCATTGGACGCTTGTTTGTGGCTTCCTGGCTGTGGATGGCCTTCCCTCCGCTCCAGGAGCGCCAGCAGGTGCTCGCCGACCTGGATGTGCTCAGCCGGCTTGACCTCACGCCGATGGATATCCCTGAACCGGAGCTGACATATTTATTCAAGCACATTGTCACCCAGGAAGTGGCTTACGAAAGCCTGCCGTTCGCTACCCGGGCGCGCTTTCATGATTTACTGGCTCAGTATATCGAGCGCCGGTTCAGCGGTTCGACGGCGCAATATGTCGACCTGCTGGCGTACCACTACAATCTGAGCGAGAATGAGGGCAAGAAAAAAGAATACCTGCTGAAAGCCGGCCAAAACGCGCAGGAAAAGTTCGCTAACGAGGCGGCTATTGATTATTTCCAGCGAGCATTGCCCCTGCTGGCGGAGTCTGAAAAAGTAGCCACCATGCTCAAGCTGGGGCATGTGTTGGAGATCATCGGCAAATGGCAGGAGGCGGATGAGCTGTACCAGCAAGCGCTGGAAGTTGCCGACAACACCGAAGATCGAAAGGCTCAGGCGTTGTGCCAGCTTTCGATCGGCGAGATGCTGCGTAAGCGCGGCCAGTTTGCCGATGCGCTCTCCTGGTATGAGCGTGCTCAGGGTGGTTTCACAGAATTGAAAGATGAGGAAGGCCAGGGGATGGTGCTGCATTACCTGGGAACATTATCCGCTCAGCAGGGCGATTACCGGGCAGCCACCCAGTATTACGAGCAAAGTATGGATATCCGTCTGAAGTTGGGCGACCAGATCAACATCGCCAATTTGCTCAATAATCTGGGCATCCTGGCGCGATATGGGTCGGATTTTGACAGGGCGCGCCAGCTGCAGGAGCAAAGCCTGTCGATCCGGCGCGGCCTGGGAAACCGGTCTGGGATAGCCACCTCGTTGAACAACCTGAGTATGGTGGCTCGGGACCAAAGTGAATATGTCACTGCCACGCAGTACCTGGAAGAAGCCCTGGTTATCTTCCGCGAGCTGGGGAACAAATGGGAGATTGCCAACTCATTAAGCGGCCTGGGTGAGCTGGCGCTTAAACGGGGCGATCTGCAGGCTGCACGTACCTACCTGTACGAGAGCATGCAAACCAACCTGACCCTGGGTGACCGGCGAGCAATTGCCTATTTGCTGGAGTACTTTGCCGGACTGGCCTCCGAAGAAGGGCAGCCGGTGCGGGCTGTGCGGCTGGTGGGGGCAGCTGCAGCGCTGCGCCAGGAAATCGGCGCGCCGATGTCGCCAACGGAGCTGGTTAAGCTGGAAGAGCTGATGGCCCGGGCAAATGACCAGTTGAGTGAGGTCGAACACGCCAGGGCTTATGGGGAGGGGCGTGGCATGTCCCAGGATGAAGCGGTCGCGTACGCGCTGAACGACGGATGACGGATGACGGACGGTTGACGGCGGACCGCTGACCGCCTGGTTGAGCATAAACCTCGAAAATATTGTGGATGGGAGTGATTAGAGGGTGCGGTGCTCGATGCGCATGCGCCCGCCATGCGGCTCCAGGGTGGCGCCCATATACGGCCGGACATGCCGGCCAACCAGCTTAAGATCAAAATGCAGCAGCAGGTAAGCCAGGACGACACGTGCCTCCATCTGGCCGAAGGCCGCGCCTATGCAGTTGCGCGGGCCGCCGCCGAACGGCAGCCAGGTATACGGCTCCGGCCGGACGCCGGCGGTATGGCGTGAAGGGTTAAACTGGTCCGGCTCGGGCCAGTATGCCGCGTGACGCTGCGTCAGGTAGATCGAGTACACCACGCGGCGATCCGCCGGGATGTGGTAGCCTTTGTATTCGAGATCGGTAGCTGAAATGCGCGAGCCCAGGTGGATGGGTGGGTACAGGCGCAGGGATTCCTTGATCACCTGGTTCAGGTAAGTCAGCTGGTTTATTTGCTCCATTGAAGGGATGTCATCGGGGAATAAGGTGTTGTCCACCTCGTCCTGGGCCGCCCTGAGGGCCTCCGGGTGCTGGCCGAGCAGCACCAGCGTCCAGGCCATCAGCGCAGTGACCGTATCATGCCCGGCGATCAGCATAGTCAGCAACTGGTCGCGGATGAGATCGTCATCCATGCCGGAGGCGATCAGCAAACCCAGCATGTCCTTCGGTGGAAGGCTGTCCGCTTTCATCCACCGGCGGCGCTCGGCAATGATCTGATAGAGATAGCTGTTCATCTTTTGGATTGCAGCGCGGTATTTCGGCCTGGGAATCCCGTTCCACAACATCCACAGCCCGGGAGAGACATAGCGGATATTATCCAGGACGACATCCCACATGCGCCGCAGCTCGGGGGAAAAGTCCAGGGCGTATAAAGTTTGCATCAGTACCAGCAGGGCGATTTTGCGCATCTCGTCCAGGATGTCCACCGTGCTGCCATCTTTCCATTGGGCGGTAACCTGGCGGGTGTAGCACCACATATCTGTGATGTACTCAGTCAGCATCTGCTTATGCAGCGGTGGGTTGAGCAGGCGGCGCAGGCGATCGTGCTCTTCGCCGTCTTCGACCAGCACGCCGTGCCGCAGCAGGTGTGTCACCGGGTCGCTGTCGTTACGCCAGCGCAAATCGCCACGGGCGTCCACCAGGACAAAGTGGGCCGCTTCGGGTCCAACCATGAAGATGGGGGCAAAATTGGGCAGCTCGATCTGGAAGATGTCTCCAAGTTCCTGGTTCATCTTCTGCAGAGGCGCAAGCAAGCTGCGCTCGCCGATCAGCGCTTTTAACGCAATCAGGCCGGCTTGGGGGGATGGGGTTGGTATTTTTTGGGGCATGCTTTGAGTATACTACTAACCCCCCACGGCGAGCGAACAAGGCTATGCTTTTCTCCACCTCGGCCGCAGCCTGGGAGGGGTGCTTAGCTCCTGGCGGTGTTTGTAAAGCAGCAAAAGAAAATTGACCAGCCAGATCAGCAAGAATTCCGGGTTTGAGCCGCCATAGAAAAGGGCAACAAATGCACCAAATGCCAGCATACTGAAAACGACCGCCCAGGCACTGGTAATCAGCAGGGTATACATGACCGCCATGCACAGGCCTAAAACAACCGGTCCGACGTACAGGGTGATCCCCAGCCAGATACCGAAGGTGGTGGATAATGCCTTGCCGCCTTTGAAGCGCAGGAACGGAGAGAATGCATGGCCAAATACCGGCGCCAGCGCCACAGGGACGATCTCCCAGCCCTGGATGCCGGCCCAAAAGTATGCCAGGCCGACGGGGATGGCGCCTTTGAAGCCGTCCAGCAGCAAGGCAACGAAGCTCCATAGTTTGCCGGCTGAAGCCGCCACGTTAGCCGCCCCAGGGTTGTGGTCGCCGTACTGACGGATATCCTCGCCCTTTACCAGCCAGCCCACCAGCAGGGAAAAGGGGATGGAGCCGGATAAAAAGGCGATGGTAGTCCAGAGAAGGATATCCATAGCATCCGTCTACTTACCGGGCATCTGCGGCCAGGGCTTGTTTGCGTTCGCGCCAGCGCTGTGCCAGATCGCGCCCCAATTGTCGGGTGGTTTCGGTTAGCAGCAGGGTCATGCCAAACACGATGATCACATTGGTCATCAGGAAAAACAGCATTTCTTCCAGCGGCAGGCTTCCCAGCATCAGGCCGGTGGTCTGGGCCGGATCGATGGTCCAGGTGCCGCTGCTGATGGAGAGCGAGTCGACGATCCACAGGTAGATGGTGGGGGTCATGAAAGCCACTGTCACCAGGCGCCAGTTAGCCAGCAGCAAGTCCGCGCCATAGAATAACTGGATGGCGATTGGCACCAACGCCCAGGAGAGGATCAGGGTCCCGTAGGTGCCGGGTTTCCATCCGGAAAGCAGCACAACTGTGGATGCCAGCCATAGAACGACGGATACCGAGCCTGCCGCGATGCGCAGCTTAATATTCCGCTGCTCACGCAGTGGTGATTTGAACACGTAACGCATTAAGAATAGAGTCCAGAAACCGGTCAGCAGAGTTTGCAGGACAAAGAATGTATACTCTTCGATGGGTACGTAGCCAAGGCGCACGCCGGTCACCAGGTCTGGGTCATACCACCAGACATTGGTTGCCACCAGGTAGTTATCCCAGGGCGTGGTATACACCACGGCAATCACAACATGCAGCAGCACACCAATATAGGGCAGCCAATCCACCTGACCCTGGCGCTTGAACAGCCGGCGCCAGATATCTTGCGGCACAATGATCATCAGGATGATCAGGGGAGGCAGGATGAAGGTCGCCAGTACTTGAAAGTAGGTCATGAAGTTCGCTCCAGGGGAGCCGGCACGTAAAAAGGCCGGTCAATGGGTGTGTGGGGATAACTCATCGGCAGCCAATCGAAAATAGCCTGCACCAGCGAGGCGGGAGAATCGTCCGCAGGAGAAGCTCCAATTGCATGATTCAGCGGCTGGCCTGCTGCGGGGAGAAAGTCGTGCGCTCCGGGAATCTCGTAATAGGTGGTGAGAGGAGCCGGCAAGCGGCTAACCAGCCGGCGGGTGGAAGCTGGTTGAACGACCATATCTTGCATCCCCTGGAGGACCAGAGTCGGCGTGAGGACTTGCGGCGCAGCGTGGTATGCTTCCCGTCCCATCTTCATGATCTCGTTTATGGTGCGGATGGGGATGGAGAGCTCGCGGCGTATGTATTCCTGCTCGGCGGGGTTATCCAGATTGATGCCCGGCAGCAGCCGCCCGAGGAATTGGCGCAGGCGCGGGTCGTTGAAATTGGCCCGCTTAAAGGGGCGGATTTTCGGGTTGAACATCGCTACGGCTGGCAAAATACCGTTCATAAAGCCTGGCAACCGCCAGAAAGGGGCAGCCAGGATGATCCGGTCGGGCTTGAGCTCGGCGGCGATGTGCAGGGCGATCGCCGCGCCCATCGAAAAACCCAGCAAAACGCAGGGATCGTAATCGGAGCGCAGGGTCTGCCAGGCGGTGCGCACGGCGTCAAACCAGTCGTGGGCATGGGTTCTTTCCAGTTTGGCGATATCTGCGCCAAAGCCAGGCAGGAGCAAAGCCTGGGCATGCCAGCCGCGCCCGGCAAAGATCTCGCCCAGGCCGCGCAGCTCTGCCGGTGTGCCGCCAAAGCCGTGGATCATCAGCACTGCGGCGGGACCGTCGCCCAGCTGGAAGGGCAGGTGTTCGGGTCCTGCGAAAGGGCGGAACTCAGGCGAGGCGGTCACGGCGATATTTCCGGATGGACAGAGCCAGGAAGACATCCCAGATGAATAAGAAGGTTCCCTGGATAATGATCCCCAGGCCGGAGCCGCGGCGATATGGGTTGCTGGCACTGCGCCGAATCAGGGCGGAGCCACCGGCTACATAACCGATATCCAGGAGGGCGTTTACCCACACCACCCCTTCAAAACGGCGAGCCTGCCGGGCCTGTCCTGGCAGGTCGAGCAGGCCCAGCTCGATGCGGCGAGAGTCCTTGCGCGTTCCGGCAATCCCGGCAGCAGCGATCATCCCATCAACGGCACCCCAGGCGATGAGCTGATCGGCGGTGCCGGATAGGCTTTTATCTTGGCTGCGGCGCAAACCGGCTCCAAAGGCAATCGAAGTGACCGCCCAGCCGAGCAGCACCGAGAGGAGCTGCCCGACATAGCGGTAAATATTGGGCGAGGAAGATGGGCGCACCGATTTCATCCGGCACGTACCTGGAAATAAGATTTAGCGACCAGGCCGGCTTTACGCAAGCCGTTGGCGCCGGCGCGGTGGTGGAAGACATCGTAGCCGTTGCGGCGGATGCCGGCGAGAATGGCGCGGTAGATCTCCAGGCCGCTCATCACACCCCACTGCCCGCTGGCCAGCATTTTTACGGACTCAAAGGCGTGTTGATAATAAGCTTCGGTACGCTCGAATTGAAAGTCCAGCAGCGCGATGAACTGCGGCGTGATGCGACCTGCCGACAGGTCGGCTTCGGAGACCTGGAAGCGCTGCATATCTTCTAGCGGCAGGTACACCCGGCCGATACCCCAATCCGGCCCGATATCGCGCCAAAAATTGCTGAGCTGCATGGCAGTCGATAGGCTGTCGGCGCCGGGCAGGGCATCTTCAATCTGATAAGGGGGGCGCGTGCCCAGGATATAGGTCATCGCCCGGCCTACAGTCAGGGCGCTACCTTCCATATAATGAACCAGGTCGGCATACGTGGGAAAGCGGGTGACGGTCAGATCTTCTTTCATTGCCCGGTAATAGGGCGCCATGATCTCTTTGGGAATGTCAAATTTTAGGGCAGTGTCCAGATAGGCGCGCATCACAGGGTACGGGCTGTCGCCGGTCTCAAAAGCTTGCCAGTAGGCGTTTTCCCAATCCTGGATGGCTGCGCCTGGCGATGAAAAGCCTTCGTGAGAGACATCCACCCGGTCATCGCCGATGCGCATCAGAGCATAAAGGGATTCTACGTGCGGAAGTTTATCCTCAGGGAGGAAGCGGCTGGCAAAGGAATAATTCTTGCTGGCGCGACGCATCACCTGCCGGCAGAAGGCGTAGTCTTCTGGTGTGGAGATGGGTTTCCTGCACGGTGTTCGGGCAGGCTGCCCATCGGCGCCCATCGGATGGACGGCAGATAGATGATCGGCAGACTGGTTTAGCGCCATTCTTGCAGGATCCTTTCTGTCACCAACCGGGAAGAGATCATTACCATCGGCATGCCGATGCCGGGATAAGTACCCTGGCCGACAAAGTACAGGCCGTGGATATCCCGGGACTTATTATGTGGGCGGAAATAGGTCGCCTGTAAAAAGTTCATCGACAGGGAGCCAAACGCGGTGCCGTAGCAGGCGTTGATGTCGGATTGGTAGTCGGTTGGGCGGTATTCTCGCTCCCAGACGATGTGGCTGCGGAGTTCCGGATCGACGATCTTTGTCAGCCGGTCGAGTAGCTTCTCCCGCACCACTGGAGCGGCCTGGTCCCAATCGACTGCCGGCCGGCCATTCGTCTGCAGGTTTGGCATGGGCGCCAGAACATACAGCAGGGTGTGGCCGGGTGGCGCCAGGCTCGGGTCGGTGACGGTGGGGATATTGAGATGGAAGGAGGGCTCTTCCGGGATGCTTTTGGTTTGAAACACAGCATCCAGGTTGGCCCGATAATCTTCTGAGAAGTACAGTGCCTGGTGGCGAAGGTGTGTGTAGGTGCGGTCGACGCCCAGGTAAAGGAGATAACCGGAACAGGAATAGCTCATCCGCTCCAGGCGTTGGGGGGTGTAATCTTTGGGCTGGCGCTTGTCGAGCAGATCCTGGTAAGTGTAAGGCAGGTCGGCATTGGAGACTACGATATCGGCAGGGATGAATTCGCCGGATTGCAACCGGATGCCAGTGACATGCGAATTCTCCACGCAGATTTGCTCCACCGGAGCGTTGGTGCGCAGCTCGACACCCATGTCTTTTCCCAGGCGCAGCATATCTTCGACGATGCTGTAAATGCCGCCGGCTGGATACCACATCCCCAGGGCCAGGTCGGCATAGGTGATGATGCTGTACATTGCCAGGGCGTCGTAGGGTGACAGCCCGAGGAACATGGAATGAAAAGTGAAAGCCTTGGCCAGCTTATCGCTGCCCTTAAAGAAACCTGCCACCTGGCGATACATATTTTCGTAGGCGCGCGTTCCTACCAAACGCATGGCGGCAGTCGGATTGGCCAGATCGGTGATGTGATCGTAGTTGCGGTTGACGAAATCCATGCCCAGCTCGTATTTGCGGGCGCCTTCCCCCAGGAAGCGAAACAAGCGCTCGGTAGTGCCCGGTTCGACGCGCTCCAGCTCCTGTGCCAGCTGCACCATATTCGAAAACAGGTCCAGGTGCGTGTCGTCATGGAAGTAGATGCGGTAATTGGGATCGAGCTGAGTCAGCTTCAAGCGCTGGTTGAAATCCTGGCCCACCGCACGGTAGGTCTCCTCGAAGGTATCCTTCATTAACAGAAGGGTAGGGCCGGTGTCGACGCGATAGCCCTGCTCTTCGATCAGGTTGCTGCGGCCCCCCGGGCGCGCCAACTTCTCCAGGACAGTAACCCGGAAGCCCTGGTATCGCAGGCGCAGGGCGGTGCCCAGCCCTCCCAGGCCGGAGCCAATGACGATGATGTGAGAATTGTCTTTTTTCATGGATGCTTATTCCCATCCTTTATCAAGCCAGTCTATTTTAACATAGCAGTTGTCGTTGTATGTATGATGAAATGATTATACATGCGAACACAGGTAATGTATCATTAATATATACATAATATCTACATCCAGCCGAGATAACCGATAAGTTTTACCGCGCGACCCTAAAATCGGCTCTACCTTTCATAGTTTTACCCTTGCAAGAATCATGGATAATTGATATAAATTAACATTATAGATAAATAAGGTAATGTAAAGAATAAATGACACTAGCGAACTATTTGTGGCGTCCTTCTATCTATAGTGGCTGAAAATAGAGGTGATCCAAAGAAGTTATTTTGAGGTGGATATTTATAGGTAACGGATTGTGTAACTTCAGGACCCCAATGTTGTTTGATTATGAAACATAAATAGACATCAGGAGGCAAATGTGAAAGTTAAGATTTTATTGGCAATCAGTCTTTTGGCGGTCTTAGCTTTGGTGATGCCTGCCAATGCTGCCCAGACGCCCCAGCTTCCGCTGGCTCCGGCAGCCATTCCGCAGTTTGTTAACCCCCTCCCACTGCTAAGTGTCGCCGGCGGTCCAATCCAAACTGTAGCAGGGAACACACAGCTCACCATCCGCATGTGCGAGTTCAAGGCCCGGGTGCTGCCTTCGACTTTTGTGCCGCCGGTGGGCAGCACCTATGCGGGCTACACCTGGGTGTGGGGTTACCTGAACGATCCGACAGGAACGTCGACCTGCGCTGAGCTGGTAAATCGTTACGATGTTCCTGATGGGTCCGGCATATTGGATACTTACCTTGGCCCGGTCATCCTTAACACGCGCGGCTCGCCCACTGAAATCACCTGGGTCAATGACCTGGGCAACGCCGCATCAACCAACGTCCTGGCTTACAAGTACTCCACCGACCAGACGCTCCACTGGGCCGACCCGCTAAACAATGAAGAAAACATGTGCAACCACATGGCGATGGCCCCGGCTTTTGGTGACCCTTGTGCCGAGAACTACCTGGGTCCCATCCCGGCGGTAGTGCATCTGCATGGCGGCGAAGTGCCGCCCGAACTCGATGGCGGACCGGACGCCTGGTTCACCAGCGATGGAAATTACCGCGGCCACGGTTATTATACAGCTGGAGTAAAAGGTGAAGTATCCTCCTTGCCAGTACTACCTGATACGGCTTACCCCGCCGAATCAATCGTTCGAAACGCAGAAGATAGTGAGTGGTACCAGGTAAATTCTGTGGGGGATGCATGGGTGGAATTTACCAGCAATAAGGCCGTCTACGCCTACCCAAATACACAGGAGGCCACCCCGGCCTGGTTCCATGATCACGTGCTGGGCGCTACTCGCTTGAACGTCTATGCCGGCCTGGCAGGCGGCTACCTGATCTCTGATCCTGACTTGGTACTGCCCACGGGGCTGGAGGCCTATGGGCTGAACAATGGCGGTTTCGAACCGACAGTGCCTTTGATTATCCAGGACCGCAAATTCGATACCAACGGTCAGCTCTTCTTCCCGGCGGACACCGCCGGAGGACTGTTGTGGTCGCCCAACCCGGAGCACCCTTACTGGGTGCCGGAGTTCGAGGGCGATGTGATCGTGGTCAACGGCAAAGCCTGGCCTAAGTTCGATGTCCAGCAAAAGCGCTACCGTTTCCTGTTCCTGAACGGATCAAATGCGCGTACCTACGAGATGTTCCTGGTCGATCCGATCACCGGAGCAGCCGGCCCGAATATGTGGGTGATTGCCACCGATGGCGGCTACCTGGATAAACCGGTATTGGCCAAGAAGCTGACCATGATGCCCGGTGAGCGCTATGAAGTGATCATTGACTTCGCCGGCTTTGCCAACCCCAACGGCTGGATGTTGAAGAACACTGCCAAGACGCCTTTCCCGGCAGGTGTGGCCCCGCAGGGGGCTACTACCGCCAAGATCATGTTGTTTAGCGTGACCGGTGGTCCAATAGCAAACAATTCCTTCAACCCGGCTGACCCCACCGCGACGATTCGCACTGGAGCTAGCGGCTCACCCAAGATCGTGCGCATGCCCGGCGTACCCGGCGGCCCGGTGGTCGTCACCGCGGCAGGAGCAGCCCAGAATATTCAAAAGATCCGCCAGCTTACGCTGAATGAAGTCATGGGTATGCCGCAGCCGAATGTGATTGACCCAGTCACCGGGTTGCCTGCCAATTACCCCGGCGGACCCCTGGAGATCCTGGTCAACAACACCAAGTGGGGCGGCGAGCGCATCAAAGGTGTTACCGGAGGCCACTTCGACTTCGAACCCATCCCCGGTTTCACCGGTGTCACGCTCAACGGGGATACAACTTACTACTCCGAGCTGCCTCGGGAGGGCGATACCGAGATCTGGGAGATCGTTAATATCACCGCCGACGCTCATCCCATCCACTTGCACCTGGTGCAGTTCCAGCTGATCAGCCGGCAGGCCTTTAACGCCACCAGCTACAATGCAGCCTACAACGCGGCCTTCCCGGGCGGCGGCTGGGACCCGATGATGGGCGCGGCCTGCGCCCCGGGCGTCTACTGCCCTGGTTTTGGCCCGCCGCTGGCTTATGACCCGTCGGTTGCGTCTGGTGGTAAGTACGGCGGCAATCCGGATGTGGCGGCTCTCTCGAAAAGCGGCAAGCCGCTGTACCTGCAGGGTAAGCCAATGCCACCTAACCCCAACGAGGCGGGCTGGAAAGATACCATCATTGTTTACCCCGGCCAGGTAACCCGCATCGCTGTGCGCTGGGCGCCCACCAATCTAACGGTGCAGACTACCCCCAACCTTGGCAGCCTGTTCTTCCCGTTCGACCCCAGCGGTGGATTCAGGATGGACGGTGATGGAAAGGTTCTTAGTGCAGGTCACGGCTTCGTCTGGCACTGCCACATCATCGATCACGAGGACAACGAGATGATGCGCCCCGACCTGGTGCAGCAAAATCCCGCTTTCATCGGACCCCTGCCACCGTCCCGAACGGTTATAAAAGGCATGGATTACTAAGTATTAGGGTGGTTCTTGCGCATGATTGAATACGCTCCCCTGCTTGGGATCGGGCAGGGGAGCGTATTTTCATTATCGTGAAAAATGTATTTACCTGCTGGGGCAGATTTCTTCCACCTGCACTAAACCTGCCAGCTCCTTCTCCATGGCCAGCTCCAGATGATCGATCTGCAGGACGATCACCGGGGTGCGCTGCAGCACGCGTACCCAGTAGCCGCTCACCAGGCCGTAAGCCTGCAGCTGCTCCAGCCCCGGAAGAGAGGGATTGGGCTCACTGGCCGATAGGCCGGCAGGATTAGATGAATCGCCAATTTTCGCCCGGCAGCCCAGGGGCACGTCCAACAGGGTCAGGGGGAACCGCTCATCATCCTGCCTTCTACCTGAGAAACGGTATCGATGGTGCTTGCCCGGCAGGCGTTGTCGCTGGTGAAAAAGGTTCATGGGCCGGTACGCCGTTCGACGATCTGGTCGGCCGGCAGGCTGTCGCTGTCGAGGTGGCTTTTGAATAAAGATCCAGAGGAGGTCGGCAGCCAGCGGCTCACAAAACTGGCCAGGCGTGATTGGCTAACATCCACCATTTCAAAGCCACATCTCGGGCAGCACACCAGGGAGCAGCCCTTTTGCAGCGGACAGGATTGGCAGGCGGTGTGGGTTGCCGGGTCGAAGTTCTCCCCACACATTGTGCAGGTCAGCAGTTTTGTGCTCATAAGCCCCATCCTGTCAGTAAGAATACCCGGTAAAGCAGGCCGCCCACCAGGAAGGCCAGCGGGACGATCAGGGCAAACATCCCCACGGCGGTACGCCAGCCGCGCTCCTTGGCTATAACCATCACGCTGGCGATGCAAGGGATCAACAAGGTCACGGTGACCATTGCGACCACGACCTGTGCCGGTGAAAGTTGGCCTTGCGATTCCATTACAAACAAGCCGGTAGCGCCAAAATCACGGCGTAAAAAGCCCATCAAGAATGCCGCGCCGGCCTGCGGTGGCAAGCCCAGCCAACCGGTAATCAGCGGCTGGATGGCGGTGATCAGGCGCTCCAGGATGCCGGTCTGGTCGAGTACGAACATCAGCGCTGCACCGGCCAGGAACAAGGGGACAACTTCTTTGACGTACCACTCCAGGCGGGCCAGAGTTTTAAGGGCGACATTGGAAAACTGGGGCCGGCGCATGGGGGGAGCTCGACCAGCAACGGCGTGCGCTCGCCGGGCACCAGCCTGGCTGCCAGCCAGCCAACTACCAGCAACACGGCCAGTACCACGAAGCTCCAGATGAGCGTGGCGCCAAAGGAAATGCCGGCCAGCATGCCCATCACCACGCCCAGCTGGGCCGAACAGGGCACTGCCAGAGCCAGCAGCAAGGTTGCCAGCAGCCGCTCGCGCTTGCTTTCCAGAACGCGGGTGGTCAGGGTGGCCATGGTGACGCAGCCCATCCCCAATACCATAGGCAGCACGGCTTTACCGTTCATGCCCAGCGATTGGAAAACCCGGTTGCTGAAGGCTGCCAGGCGCGGCAAATAGCCAGAGTCTTCCAACACGCCGAAGGCCAGAAAGAAAGTTGTCACAATCGGCAGGATCAGGGCCAGGGCGTAAGTCATGCCCATCGTCCATAGACCATATTCGCCAACCAGCAGCTCTGCCAGCCACGGGAAGGGGATTACTTGCGTGACCACCTGGGTAACCCAGGGATTAATCATTTCACCAAACAGCGTGTTCTCCAGCCAGCCGACCAGGACCCCGGCCCCGAATACACCCACGAACCAATACATGGCATACAGCACACCGGCCAGGAAGAACCAACCCCACAAAGGGTGCATGGCCAGGCGACCCAGCTGGTCGGACCAGGTAGGGAGTCTCGAGGAGGTATCGGTTTGGGCTTGCAGCACGGTTTGAGCGGAAAAATCCAGGCGGGTTTGCAAGATAGCCTGTGCGAGCGCTCCGGGGGAACCGCCCTGGGCTTCCCGGCGCAGATCTTCCAATCTGGCAATGGTGGCCTGTTCCAGGTGGGATTCCAGCCAGCCCTGGGTAACTTCATCCCGGCACAGCCAGAGCAGGCCCAGGGCGCGAGCTGCGATTGGCGCAGGCGGCAGGCAGGCTGTTATCTTCTCCAGCGCTTGCTCGATTGGAGCGGGATACTGCAGCTGAAAACGGGGAGCCTCGGCCTGCTGTACGGCCTCGGCCAGCTCGGATACCCCCTGTCCCCGGGTTGCCACCGTAGAGATGACCGCAATGTCCAGCAGGGCTGCCAGCCGGCGTGTATCGGTTTGCACACCCCGGCGGTGAGCCTCGTCGGTCATATTGAGCGCCAGCGCCATAGGCAGGCCCATCTCGGCCAGCTGGATGGTGAGCAGCAGCGTGCGCCGCAGGTTTTTGGCATCGCCAACCTGCAAAATCGCTTTCAAGTCCTCGCCCAGCAGCACCCGGGCAGTGACGCGTTCATCCTCCGAGCGTGGCGGGAAGGTGACCACACCTGGCGTATCCACCAGGGTGGTACCAGGAAAACTGCGGGCGGGTGAACGCGCCACTTCCACGGTGGTGCCCGGGTAGTTAGAGATAATTACATGTTGCCCGGTCAGGCGTTGAAACAGGGCAGATTTACCCACGTTGGGGTGACCGACCAGGGCAATCGAACCCCTGGAGGGCAGGGCGGCAGAACCGGGAGAGGTGTGGCAGCTCAAGTCCCGCCTCCGCTACCGTCGTCCTGGCTGCAGCGGGCGCACAGGCCGTAAAACACCAGGCTGATACTGTCTACCCGGGTGCCGTGCTGGCGCTCAAAATCCGCCTGGATTGCGGGTATTTGTGGATGGTCGAACTCGATGACACTGCCACAGACACTGCACAGGAAATGGTGGTGCTGGCTGGGCAGCATCGGGTCGAAGCGGTCCTGGCGCCGGTTTTCATCAAAACGCCGCGAGCTGACCAGGCCTTCTTCTTCCAGCCAGTGCAGCGTGCGGTAGACCGTCGATAGATGCAGGCTGGGGTCCTGCCGGGCAGCACTGGAATGCAGCTCTTCGGCAGTCGGGTGCGTATCCAGGTTGTCCAAAGTGGATAGGATCAAAGCCCGCTGGGCGGTCATACGTCCACCGCGGGTTTGCAGGCGTTGGCGGGCTTCCTGAAGGAGATCTTTGGTCATGGAAGTGATTCCTGCAAATGGTTCGCAATATTACTGCAAATCATTTGCAATAATTATGCTTTAACAGTAACAGCATGCCAAGTGACATTTGTCATGTTGTTGTCATATCCTTGGGTAAGGTCAATATAAGAGAATTAAAATAGTGTAATATATAAGGGCCGACTTGCATAAATAAATTACTCCATCAAAATCATTTTTGAGTACAACCTCGAAAGGATATACTGATGAACCTTCCTCGCAGAATTGTCCGTACCCTGGTTGGATCGATCTTGATCGCCATGCTTATTGGCGGGATCAATCTCAAGCCGTTTGATTCAAGCACTGCTTCCGCGCGGGCCTACATCCCTGGGCCAGCCAGATATGATCCGAATCCATCCCAATCCTGGGTGAACCTGGGGCCAACTCAATCTATGACTCATCTCGATGCCGGGGCTGTCGGGGCTGGTGCGGCGATCTCCCTGGCGGCTGCCGACCTGGACGCGGATGGCGCCCTTGACCTGATCTCGGGCACCAGCGATGCATCCGGCAGCAAGTTAATGATATACCCGGGCAACCCGGATCGGAACTCGGATGTGCCTTTTCTGGAAGGGAGGCAGACCATTCCACTGGCCCATGCTCCCACCTGGCTGGGCAGCGGTGATTTTGACGCCGATGGATATTATGACATCGTAGCAGGCGGATTTGGGTGCTTCGCAGCTGACTTACCTGCCAGGAAACGGCGCCGGTGGTTTTGGCAACCCGCAGGCAATCCCGCTGCCGGGTAGGGTTACTGCGCTGGCGGTAGGCGAGTTGGATCGCCAGGATGGACCGGAAGAAGTGGTGGTTGGGCTGGACAATGGGCAGCTTCGGGTCTATGCCGGCGCTCCGGATGGACTTAAGCGAAGTGCGCTACACGCTGAATTTGACTGCCCCAGCTACTGCCCTGGCTATTGGCCAGTTAGATGACGATTTCCCCTTTGACCTGGCCTGGGTCTCCGGCAGCAGACTGGGCATTCTGCACGGGCAGGACCAGATAGCCTTGGGGCAGCTTCAGCCCCAGGTGGAGACGATCGACCTGGGCTTCAATGCGACGGATCTGGCGCTTGGTGATTTTATCGCCGGCAACTCGCAGACTTTGGAGATCGCGGTGCTCTCTAGCGCTGGTGATTTGCACTTGTACGGACCTGGTGGACAGGCTCTGCCGGGCGGCTCCGACCTATTCAACCGGCCTGGCTGCCGGTGAAGTTTCTGGTACACACCTGCTGCGCGCCAAGAGCTCAACACTGCCCGGTGACGACCTTTTGCTGCTCGATCGCGCCGGCCAAACCATGCGGTTGGTGCATATGAGTAAAGGCATGGATGCCGGGGGCAGCGTGGAGTTAGCCGCCATCCAGGCAGGCGGCGCCCCACGGGCGGCTCTGCCGGTAAACTTAAACGCCGATGCCTTGAACGACCTGGTGTTTCTATCGGATGGCAGCCCGGCGCCGCAATATGTACTCACGGCTGCGGCGCATGTGTTTGTGGTGAATTCGAGCTGGGACCTTGATGATGACACCATTGGGGATGGAAAATGCGATATCAGCGGTCCCAGCCTTAATTGGGGCCTGTGTACGCTGCGAGCAGCCATCCAGGAAGCTAACGCCAGCGCCGGCCTGGATGAGATCCAGCTTTCTTTCCGTTACTCGCCAGTCAGCCCGCTACCGCAGATTACCGAGGCGTTGTTAATAAGAGGAATTGACCCTGCTGCCGAGATCAATGGCAACAATGCGGGTAGTACCTATGGCCTGCATTTCATCAGCAGCGCCAGCACCGTGCAAGATATCAAGCTGCGCGAGTTTCAGTGGCCGGCAATTTTCCTGGCGAGCGGCGGGAACCATATCATCAGCGGCGTGCAAGTCAGCGATAACCTGGGCAGAGGCATAACCATCAGTACCAGCAATAATCAGCTGATCAACAGCGTAATCGTCAATAATGCGGATGATGGCGTTGCGGTGATCGGCGCAAGCGGCAATATTCTTACCCAGAACAAAATCGGCATCAAGGCCGACGGAAATGCGGGGGGCAATCGTGACAGCGGGGTTTACATTTATTTGGCTGCCAATACGGTCATCGGCGGGTCGGCAGCCAATCGAAATGTTATCTCCGCCAACAGCAACGGCGGCATCCATATCGGCGGCAGTGCAGCAGGCACCCTGATCCAGGGCAATTACATTGGCAGCGGTCTGGATGGCGTGCAATACCGCGGCAATACCGGGCGCGGCGGGGTTGATATCGAAAATGACTCCTCAATCACAATCGGCGGCGCCAGCACTAGCTACAAGAATGTGATTGGAGCCAATATGACCGGCGTCACTGTGCGGGGGAGCAGCGCTTCCAATAACCTGGTGCGCTACAACTATATCGGTGTAAATGCCGACGGCACCGGCAGGTTGGATAATTTTGTGCACGCGGTCAAGCTCATTACGACCGGCACGAACAATTCAGTGCAAGTCAAGGATAATGTCATTGGAGGAGATGCGCCCAGCGGTCATGGCGTATATATTTTCGGTCAGGCCGGCACACCGGAGTGCATCCCGCATGATATCAGCAACAACTACATTGGAACCAATACCGCCCAAACCGCCAGCCTGGGAGTAGGGATGGATGGCATCCATATCGAAGGGGTCAAATGCTCGATCATCAGTGCTAATCGGATCAAGAATAATTTTGAAGATGGTATAGTGGTCAGCGGTCTGGCGAGTGTTACTGCGACGATAAGTAATAACATCGTGGCTGGCAACGCCAGTGACGGGATTGAGATCAATACGGATTTCAATCAGCTGGCGGATAATATAGCCAGTGGTAATTTCCATAATGGCGTCGTGGTGAGCGGCAATTCTAATTCCCTACTGCGCACTGCGGCCGGCAGTAACACAGGGGCTGGAATTGTCTTGCATGGGGACGATAATCTGCTCCAGGGACCGGGAGATGGCAGTGCCACGATCTCGTATAACAGCTTCGAAGGGCTGGTGATCACCGGGAATTATAATGATGTGCTCACCACGCAGATCATTGGGAATACCAGTGTAGGGGTCAGCCTCTTTGGAGATAACAACGCCATTGGCAGCGCCGGCAGCGGCAACCTGATCAACGGCAATGCTTACGGCGTCAAGATCGAGCCAGGGGCGACCGGAAACCAGGTGGCTGCCAACTACATTGGCGTGGAGGCCAGCGGCACGATAGGCGCCGGGAACGCCCTGGTCAACATTCTGGTGGAGGGATCGAATAACACGATCGGTGGCTCTTCTGCCGGCTATGGGAATGTCATCGCCAACTCTTCGAAGGGCATCTTGCTGCAAAATGGTGTGAGCGGGACGACCATTCGCTTCAACAAGATCGGCACCAATGCTGCTGGGACAGCTGGACTGGGCAACACCATCGGAGTAAAAATTGAAAAGGGCTCTAACAACACCATTGCCGATAACCAGATCGCTTATAACGGCGATGGTGTGATTGTCGAGCAGGGCACTGGCAACAGCATCCTGCGCAATCGCATCTATAATTCTACCCGTCTGGGCGTAGACTTGTCGCCGCTTGGTGTGACTTCTAACGATGATGATGACCCAGATGGGGGGGCCAATAATCTGCAGAATTACCCGGTGTTGACTGCGGCAGGGACCTCCGGACGAATTCAAGGGTCACTCAACAGTGTTCCCAACGCGTCTTACACCCTGAATTTTTTCTCGGTTCCAACCTGCGATGCATCCGGCTACGGCGAAGGGGAGACTTACCTGGGGCAGCTGATCGCATCCACGAATGCCAGTGGCATGCTGTCATTTGACCAAAGCTTTTCGCCATTGATATTAAATCAGTATGTCACCGCTACTGCCACGGATTCTGCGGGGAGTACGTCGGAGTTTGCGCGCTGCATCAAGGTGGCTGTGCTGGGCGGTGCGGAAACTTTCACAGTCAACTTGATCACCGATGTCCTGGATGCAGATCTGGGGGATGGAAAATGTGATACCAACCTGGGTACGGCAGGCGACCAATGCACCCTGCGGGCGGCCATCCAGCAAGCCAACGCCAATGCAGGTGCCAATACTATCGTCCTGCCCGGTGGCACGTACGTCTTGACTCGGGCCGGGACGAGTGAAAATGCCGCAGTGAACGGTGATCTGGATATCACGGATGCCTTGACCATCAACGGGGCCGGCGCTAATGTGACCATCCTGGAAGCAGCCGGCCTGGATCGCGGCTTTGAAATTCGCAGCCCGGCGGTGGCGGTCTTGAAGGGCCTGGCGATCCAAGGAGGCAACCCTGGCAACAGTGCGGGCGGCGGCATCTTAGTGAACAGTGGGTCCAGCCTGGAGTTGGATGCAGTTACCGTGCAAAACAACCTGGTGGGCACGGCTGGAGGCGGCGGTATCTACAACCAGGGCACCCTGACCGTGTCGAGCAGTTCTGTCATCAACAACCAGGCCGGCATGAACGGCGGTGGGCTGTACCAGTTTGCTGGTACATCGACCTGGTTAAACAGCACCTTCAGCGGGAACCAGGCTAAAGGCAGCGGCGGCGGAATTGCGGGTGAGGGCAACGCGGTCATTCAGCTAAGGAATGTTACGGTTGCCTATAACACTGGCGACAGTGATAATAATGGCGGCGATGGCGGCGGTTTGTTCCAGTCCGGCACTGGCCTTAGCTTGCAGAACAGCATTGTTGCACACAATATGGATCTCTCTGCTGGAATCTACAAATATGGCCTGGCAGATTGCGCCGGTACATTCACATCCGGTGGATACAACTTGATTGGTGACCAGGGCAAGCCATATGGCGGCGGTGTCGCCGGCTGCGTCTTGACGGGCGGTACGAGTGATAGCCTGGGCGGTACCTGGTTAATGACCAACTATCTCACATTTAACGCGGGAATAGGCGCACTGCAGCTGAATGGCGGCACCACGCCCAGCCACTCTCCGGTGGCTTCTGCTGCCGGTATGAGCGTGGATTGGGGCAACCCCGCCGTCCCAGGCAGCGGCGGAAATTCCTGCGAAGCGGTTGATCAGCGTGGCCAGGCGCGCCCGATCGACGGCGGCACCAACGGGATTGCCGACTGCGATCGAGGTGCAGTTGAACTGATCCCGGTCACCATCAGCGTTAACGACGTGGCGGTTACGGAGGGCGGGACGGCTACGTTCACCGTCAGTACCTCAGCCAGCGCGCAGATTCAATTTACTGTGAATTATGCCGTGACCGGGCTCTCGGCCACTGCCGGCAGCGACTTCACAGCAACCTCCGGACAGCTGACTTTCCCGATTGGGACGACGACCCAAACGGTGCCGGTGACTACCCTTACTGACACCCTCAATGAGCCGGATGAGACTTTCCAGGTCGAGCTTTCCACAGCAACCTATGTATTCATCGCCGACGGCAAGGGTATCGGAACCATTCAGGATACCAGCCCGCTGCCTGCCATCCTGGTCAACGATGTCTCTACGGCTGAGGGCGACGCCGGTCAGAAGACCACTGCTTCTTTCAATGTCACCTTGAACAGCCCCAGCGGCAAGCAGGTCAGCGTGGGGTATGCCGTTAGCGGTGGCAGTGCGACTGCCGGGGAAGACTTCATCCAGCACCAGGGTACGCTCACCTTTGCGCCCGGGGTTAGCTCACAAAGCCTGAAAGTCAGCATCGTGGGGGATAATTTGAAGGAAGGCAACGAGACTTACACCGTCACCCTGGCGAACCCGATCAATGCCAGCCTGGGCGATAGCAGTGGCACAGGCACCATCCAGGACGATGATGTGCCTTCTCTCTCCATCAATGATGCGATTGCGGAAGAAGGCGACAGCGGGACGACTACGCTGTTCTTCACGGTCCTGCTGTCCAAGCCCAGCACGGGGCAGATCACGGTGAACTTCATCACCTCTCCGGGCACAGCCCTGGCAGGCAGCGATTACACCCACACCAGCGGTACACTGACCTTCGCAGCCGGTGAAACCGCCAAGCTTGTCGCAGTTAATATCGTGGGCGATACCAGCATTGAGAGCACTGAGGCTTTCACGGTGTCACTCAACACCCCCACAGGTGGGGCTGTGCTGGGAGATAGCTCGGCGACCGGCAGCATCCAGGATAATGATTCGCCGCCTCTGATGCGTGTCTTCCTGCCTATGATTCGGCGCTGAGTGTTAATCTTCGTCACGCACTACCGGCGCGGGATTGACACGCAGAGTCAATCCCGCGCCCCTCTATCCCAATCGACCGGAAAGAATTACAATCTTCAGCATATCTGTTAAGGAATCGAGACAACACCTTGGTTGAAAAACTGTTTGCTGTATCTGCGCCTGGACTGGAAGCCTTCACTGCGAATGAGCTGCGCGGCTTGGGATTGGCAGCCTCCCTGCCTGCAACCCAAGCCGGGGCAGGGATGGATGAGGAGAGCGGTGGGGTGGCTTTCGAAGGCGGGCAGCGGGAGATTTACCGCGCCAACCTGTGGCTGCGTACTGCCAGCCGGGTGTTGGTGCGGCTGGGGGAGTTTTCGGCGGTAAATTTCCAGGAGCTGCGCAAGAAGGCCGGCCGCCTGGAATGGGAGCGCTTCCTGATCCCTGGGCAGGCCGTGACTCTGCGGGTCACCTGCCGCAAGTCGCGCCTGTACCACTCGGACGCGGTTGCCGAGCGTCTGGCCGGGGCGATTGGCGACCGCCTGGGAAAACCACCAGTATTAGAGCCGCAACTCGCCCAGAATCTACCCGGCGAGCTGCCGGAGGGCCAGCAAGCCCCGGTATTGATCGTGGCGCGCCTGCTGCACGATCGCTGCACGATCAGCGTTGATTCTTCCGGCGAGCTGCTGCACCGCCGCGGTTACCGGCTGGCGAGCGCCAAGGCACCCCTGCGGGAAACGCTGGCTGCCGGGATGCTGCTGGCTGCCGGTTGGGAGCCAGCTGCTGCATTGATCGACCCCTTCTGCGGCTCGGGCACCATCCCAATCGAGGCAGCCCTGATGAAGCTGGGCAGTTGCACCGGGCCGTGCGAGGCGGTTTGCTTTTATGGATTGGCCGGATTTCGATGGGAAGTTGTGGGAAACCTTGCTTGCCGAAGGCCAGGGGAATGCTCCGACCGGGAAGGCGACGATCCTGGCTTCCGACCGTGATGCCGGGGCGATCGAAGCGGCGCGGTCCAATGCGGAACGCGCCGGCGTGTCTGGCGAGATTGAATTTACCTGCCGGGCGGTGTCTGATGCGCTGGCCGGAATTCCGCCGGGCAGCGGCATTGGCTGGGTGGTGACCAACCCCCCTTATGGGATGCGGGTGAGCGCGGATAAAGATTTGCGCAATCTGTATGCCCGTTTTGGCAAAGCCCTGCGGGAGGCCTGCCCCGGCTGGCAGGTGGCTATCCTGTGCAGCGATGAGCGGCTGGTGCGCCAGACCGGCTTGCGGCTGGATACCAGCCTTTCCCTGGTGAACGGCGGGGTGGCAGTGAGGCTGGCCGCGGGGTAGTGGGGGAGTGAGCCGGATGGGGTAAATGGAGATTGCTCCATCCTCGCCAGGGCGCCTGCCTTTAGGAGCTCATCAGATAAGTGAAAAATTGCACATTCTCACAGTTAGTATCATGCTAAAATGAATTTAAGCTTTATCAATAATAATCTGGCGTTGCCCGTGTTTAGCGGTATTTCTCTATCTGGCCTTGCATATCGGAGGAGCATAGATGAAAAAAGCCGTCTACATCCTGGCTGGCATTGCGGTCCTGTTGACCCTGGCTTTAGTCGCCGTTATTTACTCCATTTTCAGCACTCAGAGTGATCAGGCAGCCCAAGAGGCTGCTCAGATCGTTGATATCGCAGAACAGGAGCCTGTTTCGTCCGTGTGGGGGGAGAACTACCCGAATCAGTACGGTTCGCTGCTCAAGACTGAAGCCAATAACCAGCAAACCATGTTTGGCGGCTCGGATCCTTATTCCAAGCTGGATCAAGATCCCCGGTTGGTTGAGATTTTTGCCGGTTACGGTTTTGGCAAGGAATATAATGAAGATCGGGGTCACATGAACAGCCTGACCGATGTGCAGGCGACCGGGCGAATTAATGACACAACACCCGGCACCTGCTATTCGTGCAAATCGTCGAATAATGCCGGCTTATGGTCGGATATGGGCATGGCGGCTTACGACCAGACGCCCTTCAGCCAGCTGGGCGAGAAAATAAGCGAGCCGATAGGCTGCGCTAACTGTCATGAATCCGACACGATGAAACTGATCGTGACCAATCCTGCGCTGGAAGAAGCGCTGGTCGCCCAGGGGCTGGACTGGCGCACTTTCACCCGGCAGGAGATGCGCACGGTGGTGTGTGCCAACTGCCACGTGGAGTACTACTTCGCAGGAGAAGGCAAATACCTTACCTTTCCCTGGGAGAGCGGTCGTTCCATCGAAGATATCTCCAGCTATTATGCCGAGCATGCCATAAAAGACTGGGATCATTCGATCAGCCAGGCGCCGATGATCAAGATTCAGCACCCCGAATTCGAGCTGTTCACTGCAGCCAGCACGCACTACCGGGCAGGGGTGGCTTGCGCCGACTGCCACATGCCCTATACTCGCGACCAGGCGGCCAAATTCTCCAGCCACGATGTTCACAGTCCCCTGTTGAATAAAGAAGCGGCCTGCGGTCAATGCCACAGCGATACGCAGTATGCGCTTGAGCGAGCGGTGACCAGCCAGATGCAGGTGCGCCAGACGATGGATGCCAGCGAGGAAGCGATCCTGGCTGCGATCTACGGGATTGCCGCGGCTGACTCTGCTCCCGAAGCAGACCAGGGCCTTTTGGACGAAGCGCGCATGCTGCACCGGGAAGCGCAGCTGCGCTGGGATTTTATTGCAGCGGAAAACAGCATGGGCTTCCACAATCCCGGGGAAGCGCTGCGTATCCTGGCTACGTCGATCGACCTGGCCCGCCAGGCGCAGTTGAAAGCCATTGAAGCAACACGGTAAAGAAACCGGCGGTGCTGCCGGGCAGGCATGGGAAATCAAATGGCACACAAATCGTTTCAGAGCAGGAGAAACTCGAAAAACAAGGCAGGGATCGGTTTCGTCTGGCCGGCAGCCTTGTTGTTTTTGTTGATGGCCGCCTGCGCAACCACTGGTGGGGCTACCCCAACACCCGGCTGGATAGCATGGCACTGGCAGCCCGCTCCCAGCCCGCAGCCCATCTCGATTGTCCGGTTCCTTAACCCGACATCTACGCCCGATCCATTCGCTACGCCAACGCCGGAGCCATCGGCTACCCCAACGGCCACGCCGACCCCGCTGCCATCCGGTCAAACCGTCCCCGGGACAACCAGCGCCGTCGACCTGCAAGCCTCCCAACTCCTAGCACAGGGCTTGCGCATCGGCGCGGCGATGATCCTCCAGCAGCTTTTTAGCACGACATCCCAGTTTACCAGCGTGCCGGATGAGCGAGGTATCGCGTACATCAAGTGGTGGGGACAAAACACCCTGCTGACGGTCTGCACATTGATCGATATGCAGTCATCAGGCGCCGGCGCCCTGCCTCCGCAGATGACCTTTATTGTCTACAACCCTGATAATATGCAAATCGTCCTGACCGCCCAGGATGTCCCTGGTCCGGTTCCGGAAATTGTGTGCGGCTTCGTCGGCAAACAACAGTTGTCCGATCCTCCCCCGTTCAGCCCGTTTGATGTTAATCAGGATGGACGCATAGGCATCGGATACCTGCTTAATGGAGAAATCGTTCCTCTTATGCTTGCAGATGCGGAGTGGGTGCTGAGGCCGCAAAGCGCAACCGAGACGCCGGTAGCCAGGGAGAAAAGCGACGGCATAATGGGATCGAACTGCCTGACCTGTCATTAATAAAAATCGCCCAGGGATGCCCTGGGCGATTTTGTAATTATTGATGAGCTGCTGCGGTAGATCAGTGAGATACACTTAAATTACAAAGGGAGAGAGGCACAGCCTTGCAGCTTGCCTTTCTTCGCGCCTTCGTCTTCAACATGCTGCGCGCCGGCGTGGATGTGTTCAACTTGCAAAAGCTGATGGGGCACGCCGACCTGCAAGTGCTGCGCCGCTATCTGGCGAAGACGACAGGAGATATTTCCCAGGCGCACAGGATGGGAAACCCGGTGGATAATATCTGAGAAATATCAGGTTCAGCCTAAAAAATTTAAACACCAATATTTCTCGCATCTGGGGTCCCAAGTGCATGTCCCGCTGCGGATACCCGTGTGTACTTTCAACTGTGGGATTTTGTGCTGCGTTCCTTTATTCTCATTTTGCTGTGTTTCGTCGGAGTGTTCTTTCAACTGCTGATTATTGTTTTGCATCACTTTTTTCTCCTTTTACTGTGGTTTATTGGATACCAGGCATAAGCCTGATGATTATTATTCTCAGTCTACTTCTATTTTTGTGAATAATAGCATAATACAGTCATCTTCACAATCGACATTTGACTTGTTTTTGCGTTCTTCGTTTTCCATCAACTGCTGGGCAGTATTTTGCATCTCATTATTCTCCGTTCGATGTGATTGTCTGGAAGATAACCATAGACCGGGACATTTCACTCTTTTTTGTCCAGCAATGTCAATAATCCCTTGAGCACATTGGATGCAATAAAAAACTTGTCAACGCGGAAGCATCCTTTGGATTTTGTTCCGATTATCTGGTAAAGTTGTTCATCAAATTGACATAAATCCGGGATTTTTGTACAATCAAATTGAATAGTAGGCCTATCCAGGAAATTCCTGTTGTGGCAAGACTGACAAATTCTAATCATCTTGTGTTCGCCGACTATAATGAAACAGGTAGACTTTCTTGAGCTTTAGATACACTTATACGCCCGCCATCTGGCCGTCAGTACTTATGGTCTTATTGTTGATCACGCTGGCGGTTTACAGCGGCGACAGGCGTAACGTGCCAGGAGCGCTGCCGTTTATGTCGCCTGCCTGTTCGCTGCGACATGTGGGCGATCGGATCTGTGATGGAATATGTGGCAGCTGACCTTGCAGCCAAGATCTTCTGGGTTAAGTTCCAGGCTGCCTGGCAATTGCCTGTCGCAACTGCCATTACCTGCTTTGTCCTGGAATATACCTGGCCTGGTCGCTGGCTCACCCGCCGTAACCTGGCTTTGCTCTCCGTTCCTCCGATTCTTAGTCTTTCTCGTGATCCTGACCGACTATCGATATCACCTGGCCTGGCGCGGCTTTACTTTCGCTGAATCTATCCAACCGCAATTTAGCTCGGTCGGTTGGATCGCCTATGCCTATATTTTCGGCGTTTTGGGAATCATAAACCTGGTCATCTTTGGCTGGTTATTCCTGCGTTCGCCACAGCACCGCTGGCCGGTGGTCCTCATGCTTGTGGGACAATTTGGAGGGCGCATACTTTACATGATGGAGCGGACCGGTCTGCATCCATTCCATCCTGCCTATCGACCTGTTCGGCATGGCGTTTGAGTTCCTGATGTATGCCCTGGCCCTGTTCGGCTTCCGTATTCTGGACCCCATCCCCCTGGCCAGACAAACGGCCATTGAACAGCTGCATGCCGGTATGCTGGTGCTGGATACCGAAGGGAAGATCGTCAATCTGAATCCCGCTGCGAGCAGTATCCTGGGAGCGCCTGCGAAGCACCTCCTGGGGCGTCCTATCCGGGAGCTTCTGCCCACCGGTATAGAACTGGCTGCGGATCTCCAGGTATCGGGGACGGAGCAAGTTGAAATCAACCTCCCGGGACCACAGCGAGACGGTGTGGGAGTCGGATCGGAACCCCGCGCTTATCAGTTGGAAGTCTCTTCCTTGAACAGATTGGCGCGGATTGGTAGTTGGTTACCTGCTCTTACTGCATGATATAACAGCACAAAAGCAGGCCCAGGCGAAGTTCCTCGAGCAGCAGCGATCGCTGGCCATGCTGCACGAACGCGAGCAGCTGGCGCGCGAGCTGCATGACGGCCTTGGCCAGGTGCTGGGATATATCAAGATACAGGGTCAGGCGGCACGGGATCTGCTGGCACAAAACAAGGCAAGTCGCGGCGGACAGAGGCCTGGAGCAGCTGGTGGCGGTGGCGCAGGCCGCGCAGGACGATGTGCGCGAGTACATCATGGGAGCTACAGGCACGTCTCGCAGTCAATCCGGTTTTCTTCCACTCTTCAGAAGTATCTGGAGACTTTTGGCCAGCGTTACCAGCTGCGTACTGAGCTGATTGCCCCACCAGAGTGGTCCGATGAAATCCTGGAACCGACCGCCGAGATGCAACTGCTGCGCATAATCCAGGAGGCGCTGACCAACGCCAGGAAGCATGCGCAGGCCAAGGGAGTGCAGGTGAGCATTGAATTGTGTGACAGTAACGTAAAGGTGATCATCGCGGACGATGGTGTTGGTTTTGACCCGGAATTTGTCGGCAATGACGAGGATCAAAAATACGGGCTGGGCTTCATGCGACAGCGAGCTCAAGAGGTGGGTGGTAGTGTTGGATAGACTCCGCCCCTGACCAGGGAACGCAGGTAGTCGTCGACGTACCTGTGAGAGGTAAGTGAGTGTCTATGAAAATCTTGCTTGTGGATGACCACCCGCTCTTTCTGGATGGATTGAAGAACCTGCTCAGCGGGCGAGGATTACAGGTGGCAGGCACGGCGCGCGACGGTCTGGAAGCACTGGAGAAGGCTCGCATCCTGCGCCCAGAAGTGATCCTGATGGATATCCAGATGCCGATTTGCGACGGGCTGGCGCCACCCGGTTGATCTCAGCCGAGCTGCCTGAGATCAAGATCGTGATGCTCACCATGTCTGGTGATGACGATGACCTGTTTGAAGCGATCAGGAGTGGGGCATGCGGCTACCTGCTCAAGACGGAGGATACCGAAGTATTCTTCAGCAGGCTGATGGAGATCGAGCAAGGCGAGCCGCCACTCTCGCCGGGCCTGGCTGCCAGGATCTTGCGCTTGTTTGGCGGCAGCGAGAAATCCAGGCGGCAAGTTCAGGCCAGGCCGGCGATGAAGTGTCACCAACAGTCTCTTTGACGCCCCGAGAGCTGGAGGTGCTGACACTTGTTTCGCAGGGTTTGACCTACAAAGAAGTCGGAGCAGAGCTGCATCTTTCCGAGCGCACGATCAAATACCACATGGGAGAAATTATCGCCCGCTTGCACCTGGAAAACCGTGCCCAGGTGATTGCCTATGCCAGGAGATCGGGTTTATTGAAATAGGGGGCTAATTTTGATTTATAACCAGTCTTTTTACCCGGGCGGCAGGGGTGAAATTATTGCCTGTTTCACAGGTTCGCGCAGGCATCAAAAGTACAGTCACTGAAGAATAGAGACTGTACTTTTTTTGTACCCCAAGGGCCTAGCCGTGCGAGGGATATGGCGCGAGCATATAATACATCTGAAACCATGATTACCTGGCATGATCCAACCAGGATGGATATAACCATGAAAAAGGTTGTGCTTTACGGAAAATCCCTGCTGATCTCCTCGATTGGCGCAAGCCTGGAAGACTGCCCGAACCTGGAGGTGCATCCGATGGACCCTTGCGGGTCAGATGTGCAGCAGCAGATGGGGGAGATTCAACCGTACGCGGTCATTTTTGACCTGGCAGCAACCCAGCCCGATTTTTCCATCGCTCTATGGAAGGAGCATCCCGAGCTGCTGTTGATCGGCGTAGACTTGATGACCGGCAGAGCACAGGTGCTCTCCAGCCAACCGGCACGCGTGCTGACAACGGCCGATCTTATCCGGCTGCTCCGATACAACCCCACATGACAGGTTTCCCATGCTGACTGAAGCCGAAATTACTGTCATTTTCCGAACATTCCTCGCTGCCCTGCTTGGCTTTCTGATTGGTTGGGAGCGGAGGGCAGTAGGAGCACCGGTTCGCGGGCGGATCATCACCTTGACTACGATGACTTCCGCGGCGGTCTCCGCGGTAGGCATAGAGATGTACGCCACTGAAGCCTCCCGCGTTGTGGCCGGCATTGTGACCGGCATTGGGTTCCTGGGAGCTGGGATGATCTTGCGCTCTGCAACAGGTGAAGTGCGCGGTCAAACATCGGCAGCCGGTTTGTGGACCATGAGCTGGTGGGAATCACCGTTGGTTCTGGGCATGAAATCCTTGGCGTCATACTCACGATAATGGCTTATGTGATTATTGCTTGGGAAGATGGCCGCTCGTGAACCGGCTGAAGGGTCGATTGGCAAGGAAATAGCCACAGGAAACTGAGAGACGCCATCAGACGAACAGACAGATAAGACAAAGGAGTAAGGAGAAAACCAAAATGAAAGAACAAGATAATATCCAGCGGGAGATTCTCCCCGTTCCCGACATTCCCATGTTGGGATTGACCACCTATGACGCCAAAGACCCGGATACCAGGTATCCGCCGATCGAGCCGCTGCGCCCGCCAGCAGGCGCCCCCAACGTGCTCATCATCCTGCTGGATGATCTGGGCTTTGGCGCACCCAGCGTATTTGGCGGTCCCTGCTATACACCTACCGCCGAGCGGCTGGCAGCCAACGGGCTGAAATATACCCGCTTTCACACCTGTGCCATGTGCGCGCCCACCCGCCAGGCCCTGCTGACCGGGCGCAATCATCATACGGTTGGCATGGCCTGCATTCCCGAAATGGCCACTTCCGCCCCCGGCTATAGCTCAATTCGTCCCAACACCTGTGCTCCATTGGCTGAGACGCTCAAGCTGAACGGCTACGCCACGGCGCAGTTCGGCAAGTGCCACGAAGTGCCGTTGTGGCAGACCAGCCCGATGGGTCCCTTCGATCAATGGCCCACCGGCAGCGGGTTTGAGTACTTTTACGGATTCATTGGCGGTGAAACCAACCAGTATTACCCGGCCCTATACGAAGGCACCCGGCCGATCGAGCCGGAAAAAACCCCCGAAGAAGGCTACCACTTCACCGAAGATATGACCGACAAGGCCATCAACTGGGTGCGCCAGCAGAAAGCGCTGATGCCCGACAAGCCTTTCTTTGTCTACTTTGCTCCCGGTGCGACGCACGCCCCGCACCACGTCCCGACTGAGTGGTCGGACAAGTACAGGGGCAAGTTCGACCAGGGCTGGGATAAATTGCGCGAGGAGACCTTCGCCCGCCAGAAACAGTTGGGTGTGATCCCGCCCGAAGCCGAGCTGACCAAACGCCACGACTGAGATTCCAGCCTGGGACGATATGCCCGCTGCATATGCGGCCCATATTGGCCCGGCAGATGGAAGTCTATGCCGGCTTCCTCGAGCATACCGACTACCACGTCGGTCGTCTGATCGATGCGCTGGAGGAGCTGGAGATCCTCGACGACACCCTGATTTACTATATCACCGGCGACAACGGCGCCAGCGCCGAGGGTTCTCTGCAAGGCTCGCTCAACGAAATGATCACCATGAATACGACCGACCAGACCCTGGACCTGCTGCAATCCTATTTGACGCCTGGATACCTTGCCGAACACATCGACGAATTTGGCACACCCAAGGCGTTCAACATCTATGCGGTCGGCTGGGCGCATGCCATGGATACGCCCTACCAGTGGACCAAGCAGGTGGCCAGCCACTGGGGCGGCACCCGGAATGGCACAGTTGTCCACTGGCCGAACGGTATTAAGGCGAAAGGAGAAATCCGTAACCAGTTCCATCATGTGATCGATGTGGCGCCAACCATCCTGGAAGCCGCCGGTCTTCCCCGGCCGGTGATGGTCAATGGCGTCCAGCAGAAACCCTATGAAGGGGTCAGCATGGCCTACTCGTTCGAGGATGCCCAGGCTCCCGAGCACCACGAGACCCAATACTTTGAGATGTACGTCAACCGCGGCATCTACCACAAGGGCTGGACGGCGGTTACCAAGCACAGCACTCCCTGGCCCACACCGGGCGGGCTCAATTTACCAGCCTATGACGATGACAAGTGGGAGCTGTACGCACCCGAGGACTGGACGCAGGCGCGTGATCTCGCCAAGGAGATGCCCGAGAAGCTGCACCAGTTCTGCAGCGCCTGTTCCTGATCGAAGCTGCCAAATACAACGTGCTGCCATTGGACGACCGCCGCCCCGAGCGCTTCAACGCCGAGCTGGCCGGCAGGCCGACGTTGATCCGGGGCAAGTCGCAGATGCTATTCAGCGGAATGGGACGCCTCGGTGAAAACGTGGTTCTCAATACCAAGAACAAATCCTATGCCGTGACGGCCGAAGTCGTGCTTCCCGAAGGAGATGTCAATGGGGTGATCGTTGCCATTGGCGGCGGCGCTGGCGGCTGGTCGTTGTACGCCAGAGATGGGCGGCTCAAGTATTGCTACAACTGGTTGGGCATACAACGCTACTACGCTGAATCCGGCTCGGCGCTGCCGGTGGGGGTACACCAGGTGCGTATGGAGTTCGCCTATGACGGCGGCGGGCTGGGCAGAGGCGGTGGGGTCACGCTCTACCTGGACGGTAAGCAGATCGGAGAAGGGCGCGTCGAATATACTCAGCCGATGATATTCAGTGTCGATGAGACCATGGACATTGGCTGTGAATATGGCACGATGGTGGCTGAAGACTACACCGCCGGCACCAGCAAATTCAACGGCAAGATCAACTGGGTCCAGCTCGACCAGGGCGTGGACGATCACGATCACCTGATCAGCCCGGAGGAACGCTTGCATCTGGCGATGAGCCGGCAATAATACGATTTCATGAGGGAAAGATATGAGCTTGTCATCCTGGAATGAAACAGCCACAAAACAGGCTATCCTGGATTTCCTGGCCAGAGCGGGTGACGAAAACAACCCGGGTTACATCCCGCCAGCCGAGCGGATTGCCGCCTTTGACAACGACGGGACGTTGTGGGTGGAGCAGCCGATGCCGGCACAGACCGGCTTCCTGCTGGGAAAACTGGCGCAGCAGGTCAAGGCCAACCCGGCACTGGCGGCCGAGGAACCGTATAAATCGATCGTTAATCGCGACCCGGCCTTTCTGCAGGCACTGAGCCAGCAGTCGCCTGATGCGGGGGTTACCTTCCTGAAAGCGATAGGCAGCGCCTGGGAGGGCACCTCGCCCGAGGCCTATGAAGCCGAAGCGCAGGCTTTCCTGGCCGCCTTAAAACACCCGCGCTATAGCCGCCCCTGGATCGAGCTGATCTACCAGCCCATGCTCGAACTTTTCGACCTGCTGCGGGCGAACGACTGGCGTGTCTTTGTCTGCTCAGGCGGCGGGCGTGATTTTATGCGCGTCTTTTCCGAGCAGACCTGGGGCATTCTGCGCGAGGATGTGATCGGTTCCGCCCCGCAGTACGTTTACGAGGGCGGGCGGCTGGTGCGCATCAATGCTATGCTGGGCAATGTTGCCCTGGGCCCTGGCAAGGTGGAGCATATCTACGACCGCACCGGCCGGATGGCGCTCTTCGCCGGCGGCAACGCCGATGTGGACCTGGAGATGCTGCAGGCAGCCCGCTTCCGGCTGGTGGTGGTGCATGATGACGCAGAGCGGGAGTACGCCACCACCGCCGCCGCCGAAAAGCTGCTGGCTGCCGGCCGGCAGGGCGGCTGGGTGATGGTCAGCATGAAGGACGATTGGAAGACTGTTTACAAGGATTTTTAGCTGACCTGTATGGGCTGAACTACACATTTTTAGGAAATGGAGGCAAGAAATAAAATGGATAAGATACACGCACAGGCTACAAAACTAATCGAAGCACCAGCAGAGAAAGTATATGCCGTGTTGGCAAACTACAACCAAAGCCATCCCGCTATCTTGCCAAAGCAGGTTTTCAGCGACCTGGTTGTAGAGCAGGGCGGCATAGGGGCCGGCACGGTCGTGCGGGTTACCATGGCAGCACCTGGTACTAAGCAGGAACTCCACGTAACGGTGAGCGAGCCAGAGCCAGGTCGGGTTATGGTTGAGAGCGGTTCAGGCATGATCACTACCTTCACTGTGGATCCAAAGGACGGGGGTAAAAGCAGCCAGGTGACCATTTCCACAGAAGCGACCCCTAGCCCTGGCCCGCAAGGTTGGATTGAAAAATTGGTTACCCCGGGACTGCTCTGGGATGAGCTGCACCTGCTTGCGAAGTATGTTGAAGAACAATCTTGAACACAGATAATACAAGGAGCTTGAAATGGATAAGAAATGGAATTTCCTGATGGTTCTTGCCCTGTTAGCGATAGTGGTAGGCGGGAGCGCCCGCCCAGCGCAGGCGCAGACGGGCATTTTGGATATGTTCCCAAGGGATGGAACCGTGGGCACTGAGCTGACCCTGACCGGCTCGGATTTCGGATGGAAGCGGGGGGAGGTCCTGATAGGCACGGAGAAATGCAAGGTGCTGACCTGGAGCGATACCGAAATCAGGTGCGAGGTTTTCAAGCCTCAACGCCCCGATGAATATCTCGTCACAGTTTTGCCCCAGGGGGACAAGAAGCCTGCTGCGCCAATGACCCTTTCCTACTTTTCTATGAGACGGCCCCATATTACTCCAGGGGTATTAGTTCGTGACGGGGATACCGCCACGGTCGTAGGGAAGTTCTTTGGCAATAAGAAAGGCGAGGTTCGCCTGGCGCATCGCGATGGCGGGATTGAGACCGAGAGCTTGAAGGTTTTGGATTGGAGCATGCATTCCATTCGCTTTGAGCTGCCTGGCGATCTGACCGGGGGGTTCGCCCTGGTCGTCCGCAACGAGGTTGGACAGGGTATCGCGTTGTTAGACCTGCAAGATGGTCAGGGTCTGTTAGGGGATCCGGAGAATCCACCGGGCTGGGGTAACGAAGAGGCCGGTGCGAATTCCAGCGGAGCCTATTACAAAGGCAAGTTCTACACCTTCTCCGTTGAGGAGGAATACTTGTATCAGGATGATAACTGGGATATAAAAGTTCGGATCCTCGATCCAGCAATCGGGCAGTTCTCCGACCTTAATCCTCAAATTCCGCAGGGTAAGACTTCAGGCACGCCGGTGCCGTTGGTAATCGAAGATGATCTATGGGTGTTCTATGTAGGCGTTCCTGGCACCGGTAAGCACAGTCATTACATTTTCTACCAAAGGTTCAATTACAATACGAGCACGAACACAGGTACGTGGGTTGGATCAGAAACTCATATCCCCGATTATCAGACACACGAGGCGACAGAACCTGGGGTAGTCTACGACCCGGTCCACAAACGGATCGTAGTATACCGCGAATACTACGACAAGATCAGCTGGTCCTACAGTGATGACTTTGGGAAGACCTGGATACACAAGGGAGAAGTCAATTCAGCCGGTGGGGGATATTCCAATCCCAATTATGGGATGGGCGCGTTTTACTTCAATGATCCCACCTACGGATCGACTGCCCTGCTGTCGTTCATTGATTCTTCCGGCGTTGGATGGGTGGAGCAGGTTTCGACGGTGGATGGAACACAGAAGAAGGTCATCCTCAACAATGGTTACGATTGGTGGGGCCGGCCGTTCCTGGTGGATCTAAGCGCGGGCTCGGGGGAGTTGAATTTCGCGGTGATCTATATGGATCACAGCGAGTGGGCTCCATACCTCTTTGAGTTACATGGTATATGGCAGCCAGCATACCAGGCGGTGAAGTTACCGGTGCTCGATGGGGGCGCCTATTACCACTTCCAATGGCCCCCCAATGTGGCGATCAACTACCTGCCGAACAGCAGCGGCGGAACCGATCGCCATCTCTACCTCTTCTACGGTTGTGACTTCTGGGCAAGCTATGGGTCTTGGGATTATTACCATTGGGAGTTGTACGATATGGGAACACCACCTTAAAGGCTAGCTGGCAGGTAACCTGCAAAAGGGCTCCCCTGGGTAGGATGGGCTGGCGAGCAAGCCAAACCGAATACCCAGGGGACCTCCCTGGAGAATTCTGGTTTGGTTTTCTATCCACGAAAATGTCTCTTTTAGTTTCGCATGAATACTTCTTGTTAATGTAATTGAACTCGACTGAGACATCTATGTAAAATCAAATTGGGTAGCGACCCTAATAAAGACAATTCATCATCCCGATTGGTCAGCCACTGGAACATCTTGCGTCCTTATGGTTTATTCATGAGCTGGAAATACGCCTACACTCCTGACATCTGGCCACTATTCTTTACATGCCTGCTGCTGAGTGCTATGGCGATCTACAGCGGGCGCCGGCGCAACGTGCCGGGTGCCATCCCGTTCATGATCGGCTGCCTGTTTGCCGTCGCCTGGGCAGCCACTTCCCTCATGGAAGTCGCCGCCGTAGACGTACAAGCCAAGATCTTTTGGTTTAAATTTCAACGCCTATTCCAGATTCCCCTCATTACCGCCACTACCTGCTTTGTCCTGGAATATGCCTGGCCAGGGCGCTGGCTCACCCGTCGCAACCTGATCCTGCTGTCCATTCCATGCCTGTTGGGTCTGATATTAATCCTGACGAATAATCTCCATCAGCTGGTGTGGCGCGGCTTCGAGGTTGATGGAAAAATTTTCCCAATCCGCGGCCCTGTCAACTGGATGTATCTCGGCTATACCCTTGGGCTGACCATGCTCAACTTGATCGTCTTTATCTGGCTGTTTGTGCGCTCCCCTCAGCATCGCTGGCCGGTGGTGATCATGGTAGCTGGTATGGTTGCCGGGCGTTTAATTTTCCTGCTGCAGACTGCCCAGATTATCCAATCTGAGCTGCCCCCGTTCGTGTTTGAGTTCCTTATGTATGCCATCGCCCTGTTTGGCTTTCGCATTCTGGACCCGATTCCTCTGGCCCGCCAGACGGCCATCGATCAGCTGCTGGCCGGGATGTTGGTGCTGGATCCCCAGGGGAATATCGTCAGCTCGAACCCGGCCGCGCAATCTATCCTGGGATTGCCGGCGAAGCGCCTGTTAGGTCGCTCTATCCAGGACCTATTGCCTGCCTGCGCCGGATTGGTTCAGGATCTTCAGACAGGCGGAGCAAGCCGGTCGAAATCAGCTTGGGGGGCAGGCCGGATACCCGTTACTATCAAGTGGAAGCCTCTGCTCTGAACGATTGGCGCGGGCTGGCCGTTGGCCGCCTGCTGATGCTGCACGATGTCACCGAGCAAAAGCGGGCTCAAGCACAGCTCCTCGAACAGCAGCGCGCGCTGGCGATGCTGCAGGAACGTGAGCAGCTGGCGCGCGAGCTGCACGACAGCACTGGGCAGGTGCTGGGATATGCCGGCTTCCAGTTGGAGGTGGTTCATGACCGCGTCCTGGATGGGCAGACGGCGCTATCTGCCGGGAAGGTGGAGGAAGTCCATACCCAGCTGGTGGAGGCTGGGTACCAGCTAACCCGATTGAGCAATATCGTGGTAGAGGCGCATGCCGACCTGCGAGAATACATCCTCAATCTACGACTGGCGCCCTCTGACCAGCTACCTTTTTTTGCCACCTTGCAGCATTACCTGGACGGTTACAGTCAAAATTACGGCATCCAGACCGAATTGTCGGCCAGAGCAGGGGTAGAAGATGAGTGGATGGATGCCGAAGTGCAGATGCAGTTATTCCGCATTATCCAGGAGGCGCTCTCCAATGCTCGCAAGCATGCCGAAGCCCGATCCGTGCAGATTTCATTTGAGAAGCGAGATCATTTGATGAGTGTTACTATTAAGGATAATGGGCGTGGTTTCGAGCCGCAGGCCGCGATGAAGAAGGGAGACGGTCATTTTGGGCTGCGTTTCATGCACGAGCGCGCCAAACAGATCGGCGGTAGCCTGCGAGTGGAGTCGACCCCTGGAAAGGGGACCTGTGTTATCGTCGAGCTGCCGATGGAAGGAGCTGCCTATGACTGACTCTGCGCGCCCTGCGCTGCGCGTCTTGATTGTCGATGATCATACGCTTCTGGTGGAAGGCCTGGTCAATCTGCTGGGGTCGCGCGGTTTTGATGTGGTAGGAACTGCCCAAGATGGGCAGGAGGGGGTCGAACAGGCGCTGTGCTTGCAACCAGACCTGGTGCTGATGGACATCAGGATGCCGCGCTGTGACGGGCTGACCGCCACGCGGCTGATCAAAGCCCGGCAGCCGGACGTAAAGATCGTTATGCTCACTACCTCGGCAGAGGACGATGATCTGTTCGAGGCAATCAAGAGCGGGGCGTGCGGTTACCTGCTGAAAAGCACCAGGGGAGCAGATTTTATCGAAGCCTTACATGGTTTGGGGGAATGTATACCGCCGTTTTCTCCCGGTTTGGCCGCCAGGCTGCTGCGCGAGTTTGCCCACCTTTCGGAGGCAGGGGGAAAGAGTGGGGCGGCGGAGCAGGAAAAAAAGGGCGAGGAGAAGGTGCGGCTGAGCAAGCGCCAGACGGAAGTGCTCCAACTGGTGGCCGCCGGACTTACATACAAAGAAGTTGGAAGCTTGCTATCGTTGAGTGATCACACCGTGCGGTATCACATGAGTGAGATCATGAACCTGCTGCACATGGAAAACCGCAGCCAGGTCATCGCCTATGCCGGCAAATTGGGGCTGGAAACAAAAGAATAACGAACGACACCTTTTTTTGAAAAATCTATACTAGCACAATTGATAGTCCGCGGGCTTTATACGGACTATCATTTTTTTAGCGCTTGGGACATTGTGAGTGCTCCGCCTTTTTGCTATTCTGTAAACATGGCGAAAGAGCGAAAGCGGGTTGTTGTATTAGGAGATACAGTATTCCTGTCGGGGATACAGGCCAGTCTGGTAGCTTACCCTGGCCTCGAAGTATTTAACCTGGAACGACACCCGGATCGGTCCTTTGAGGAGCTCTCTCGCTTGTGTCCCGATGCCATCATTTTCGACATGGGGGCGATGCAACACGAATTCCCACTCAGCTTTTTACAGCAATTGAACCTGTTATTGATCGGAATCAACCCTGAGACCCACCAGGCGCTTGTGTGGTCCGGGAGGCAGGCAGGCAGGCAGACCTGATTGTGGTCATTCAGACCTGGAAGTGTAACGGAATCAATTTAATTATCCATCAAATAAAAGAAGTGTAAATGAAAAAAAAATTGTATGACAGAAGAAACACTTATTCACTCGGAGGTAAAACTATGAAAGGCAAACTGGTCAAGTCGTTCTTGTTCGTTGTCACACGGTGCTGACGCTGGTGTCCGCCAGTGGAGCGAGCCAGCCCACGCCGTTTAACTGGAAGACCAGGCTCCCTAATTTGCAGCAGAAGCTCGAGCGTGTGGGATTCAATGTGCACCAGGCTGCCTTTGAATACATGGACTTTGTCAAGATGGCCTGCACAGACGTCATCCCATCCGCGCTGGCCAACAATCCCTGGCCGAATGCCTATATGGTCCTGACAGATGCGCATCTGCTCGAGGATCCCAATGATATGCGTATGCATGACACGCGGGGTCCGCTTATGACCGGAATCAGTATTGGCAGCTACGGGAAGATGAGGCTTTCGTCCTGGTTGGAGAGACCCCTCCGGAGGTCCGCTATTTCGGTTTCACGACGTACGCCTACTTCCTGCCCGACGACCCGCTTACATCAGACGTAGACGAATCCCAGCAGCCGAGGGGGATCGCTGTCGGCGATCCAACCAACATCGCCACCATGCACACCATCGGTCCCGATCCTTTCCTGGCCCCGATTGTCTACATCATCACCGGGAATCGACAAACGGAGCGGATTGTGCGCGAGGCGGTGCTTGCCGCCGGTTACCCCGCCGAGATTATCAACGTGGATGCAATCTCGCCCGTCATTGCACCGCTGGGAATCGGCCCGAAGGACACCGTCTTTACCTTTGCCACGCGCAATTCTGTACCGGCAAGCTCGGCAGACATAACGGAGTATATCGTGAACGCGAATGACCACATGAAGGCCTTCCGCGTCACGCCTCTCAACGCCCAGGGTGAGCTGCAAGTGGAGCCCGTGTTCCCGGACGACCCTGAGCCGGTGCCCGTGCTGCGGACGCAGGGCACGGGGCATACCGAAATGGAGCTCTATCAGGCCCTGAAGAGCCTCCGCGTGGCCATCCTGAACCGATACGCCAGCCTGTCCCAGGGTGACCCGGGCTACCCCTACAAAGAGCTGGACACGGACATCTGGTCGGCGGGCCCCGACACCATGGGTGAGAAACCCTACGTCGCACTGCAGCGCGGCAAATACGGAGGGGCCGTTAGCCGCGATAACAACTATCTTACGACCGGTCCGCTGTTCATGCTTCGCAACAACGTTGACGAGTTCGTGATCGTGTACGGCGTTAATCACCAGGCAACGGGCAAGGCCACCTATGCCAGTTTCAGTCTGTATGGCAATCCGATAGGGCAAGTCGGCCTGGGTACGACGTTAAGCACCAAGTTTGACCTGCGACCTGATGGGACGGGCCAACCCGGCGACAGTGCCCGCCAGTACCTGACGCCGGACGATCCGTACTATCAGTACGCCGACATGTCTATGCCGGAAGGAATGGCGCACGAGTGCAACGATGAGCCTTACTGCATGGAAGTGGATACGCAGTTTGAGAGCCCGGTGGGCGAGAACTACACATGCCCGGCCTATCTCGACTACGAGAACGGCAAGGACTGGCTCTTTTTCATCTTCCGCAATTACATGGAGCCGGCCACGAGCGCAGCTCCCGACGACAACGAGCTGGTGTACGATCGGGTGGTTTATTTCGGCCCAGGTTAGTTTCTTGACTGGGGCGATGTGCCTGTACCGTAAGTTGGGCCGAACGGAGACCCTCTACCAAGGAAATAACGGTGGGGTCACCATGCTCAGGGACACGCCCTGACCAGAGACACATTGCTTCGCATAGAAAGCTCTTAATGACCAAATAAGGAGAAACGATCATGAAAACCTCGACCTTACTCAATTGCCTGGCAGTGCTCGTTTTAGGAACGTTCGTGCTGGTGACTGGCCTGCCGGCGTACGCCGGTGAGCCGGTCACTCCAATTCCTCCGGGGCCTTCGACGATGCTGCCCGATTATATTGGTGCGCCGGCGAAGGCCAGGCCCTTGCCTAACTCCGGGGTGCCCCAGAATCCGAATATGGCACCCAACCCGTTTTCCCTCGCCCACTCAGATATCTGGATGAGCGACACCGCCGACCTCGCTGGGCCGTTGGGCCGCAACCCGGTCGTCAGCTCGACGAGCCTGGCAGAGATAGAGAGGGACTCGTGGATCGCTTCGGGCGGCAATATGGCGTTCGACAGTCACGGCAGGCCGGTGGTTTTCTTGTTCGGCAACGACTGGGCGGCCGTGGCGCTGCTGGACCCGGACACGTTGGATGTCTTGACATCCTATGACCTCGAAGCCACGCTGGGCATTGGTGGGGAAGGAGCCCAGAAAGCTCCATTCTCGGCGTGGTCCATCTACGCATATCTCGACAACCGCGATCAGATCCACATCGTTTCGAAAAGCAAGTATCTCCTTACTTTGGAAATTGCTGACACACCATCCGGCCCCAAATTCCAAGAGGCTGGCGAGTACGACCTGTCGCAGCTCGTTGGGACAACCGAGCGTGTCACCGGAGTCGTCATGGACTTCCAGGGCCGCTACTGGATCAACCTGGGGACTTCATCGAAGATCTACCTGCTCAACCCCAAGACTGCCCCGGACGAGATTGAGGACCTGCCGTTCGTCTGGCTTGACATCGACGGGGACCACGACGAACGTACAAGAAACGGCACTGCGCTCACCAGGGAGGGCGCGGCTTACATCGTAACAACAGAGGCGATGTACCGTGTCGATGCCGATGCCAATGACCAGCTCCGCATTGTGTGGCAGGCGCCGTACGATAACATCGATGTTGTCAGGCCGGGGCAATACGAGCTCGGCTCCGGCACCACCCCGACTATCCTCGGCCAAGGCAAGTACGTCGCCATCACAGACAACGCCGAGCAGCTGCAGGTCGTGGTCTACCGCACCGCTGCCAGACGAGGAACTCGAGCCAGACCAGAAGCGGGTCGTCTGCGAGGTGCCGGTGTTCGACTTCCCGGAAGGTGGCGCTGGCGCCGGGTCCAACTCGCTCGTTGGCTTCCATAATTCGATAATCGCGCAGAACACCGCCGACTACCTGTTCGACTGGGTGACGGGGACGTTGAACGACGCCGGGCCGACCGGGCATGGAGCGCATCGACATCGACCCGAACGGGAAGGACTGTACTAAGGTCTGGGTCAACACGGAAGTCCACACAAACATGGTCATGAGATTATCGACCCGCAACGGGCTGATCTACACCCAGGACCGGAAGTACGACGCGACGAACGACGTGTATGCAGTCTATTGGGTCGCTCTCGACTTCCGCACCGGCGAGGTAGTCTGGGAGAAGTTGGCAGGCACCTTCGAACGAACAGGCCCCGCCACATTCGACAACTTTTGGGCGGCGATGGGGCTGGGGCCGAACGGAGCCCTCTACGGCGCCAATTACGGTGGGGTCACCATGCTCCGGGACACGCCCTGACCAGAGACACGGAGACGCGGTGACGCGGGGCACTCGTCTCCGTGTCACCGCATCTCCCACTCAGCGTGTCTTGCAGGCAGAAACATTTTCTTTTAGAAATGCAGGTGAAAACTGCACTTGAAAGGAATAGCGATGAACAGAAAAATATTCTTAACCGCCTTGTGGGTTTGTGCGCTGCTGGTGGGCATTGTGTCGCCTGCCCCGGCGCAGTCGTTTGCGGACATCGCCGCGGTGACCCCTTGGGAAGGCACTTTAGGCACTCAAGTGACCCTGACCGGGACGGGCTTCGGTGAAAAGCAGGGTGAAGTCCTGCTGGGGGCGGAGAAGTGCAAGCTGTTGGCCTGGAGCGACACCGAGATCACCTTCCTGGTGGATAAACCCCAGCCACATGGGAATTACACCCTCACGGTTCTGCTTCATGGGGACAAACAGCCGGCTGAACCGCTGACGATTTCCCCATTCGTCATGCAAAGCCCTCAAATTACTGTCACCGATCCTCCAACTGTGCTGGTCCTGGATGGGGAAATCCTCACGATCGAGGGAAAGTTCTTTGGCGATAAAAAAGGCGACCTGCGCGTGGCCTACCTGGAAGGCGGGGCCGGCGGGATCGGGGTGATCGAGGATCCCAAAATCGTGGATTGGAGCATGAACCTCATCCGCTTCCGGCTGCCGGAAGGGCTGGTCGGAAAGTTCATTCTGAAAGTCGGCAACGAGGTGGGCTTCGACCTGGCGTTGCTGGACCTTGGCGGCGGTCAGCAGCTGTTGGGTGAATATATCCCGACGCCCCCTTCCGGCTACGGGAATCTGGAAGGCCATACCAATTCCAGCGGGATCTACTACAAGGGCAAATTTTACGTATTCTCCACCGGCGTTCCTTGCGGTTTCTTCTGGTGTGAGGCTAAAGTCCAATTCCAGGTTCTGGCGAACGGCAAGCTTTCTGATCAGCTCTGGGTACCGGGGAGCGAAACCGATAGCACCCCCATGCCGGTAGTGGTCGGTGACAAGCTGTGGTTGTTCATCACGGGATTGAACGATGGGATCTATTACACCATCTACAACGGCACCAACTGGGATAACAAGTGGCACCAGGTCCCCGGCGGCACATATAGTTTATGGGAGGTTTCGCCGGTTTACAACCCCCTAACCGGCCGGATCACCGTATACCACCAGTATTATAGCAAGGTTGCCTTTTCCTACAGCGACGACAACGGGGCGAACTGGTCAGCCACTAACTATGTGTCCGGCTCTACCTTGGGGTCCATCTCGGCGGCGCCTGGCGCGGTGTACTATCAGCCAGGCGGAGCCGCCTATAATACGCTCCTGGCGGTCAGAGATTCGTCGGGCTATGGAAAAGTATATAGCGTCAAGGACGGGACCGCAATCAGCGAGGTCAAGAATGTCGGAAAAATTGAAGGGCGACCCTTCCTGGTGGACGACCAGGGTGCGGACGGCTCCGATTTTGTGGCGCTGATCTATGCCACCAATTACCAGACGGGGCCCTACGACGACTATACACCCTATATTATCAAGCTAAACAAACAGACCGGCACCTGGGATGCCGGCGGAACCCAGGCAGTCTATCTGCCGTCCGGGGTACGGGATAACGAAGTGGGCTTTTACTATTTCGATACGTATTGGTCGCCTAACGCAGCCATCAACCTCGAGCGAAACAGCAGCGGCGGGTACGATCGCAAACTCTACATCTTCTACGGCTGGTATTACGCCTCGATAGTTTTTGACACGATTATGGAACCGGTCTGGATGATGACCATGAATGAGAACTCGGGCCCCGGGGCAGCGCCGCCGCCGGAGGATGCCTACTTTACCCAGGTCAGCGGAGGCCAGTGGGACACCTGCGGGTTAAGGAACGACGGCGTCATCGGCTGCTGGGGGGATGACGATGGCAAGGGGCGAACCTTCCAGCCACCCGGCGTCTTCAAGCAGGTCAGCACGGGAGATTGGCACACCTGCGGCCTGCAGACCGACGGCCATATCCATTGTTGGGGTGAAGATGACGGCGGGCGAATTATACCCGTCAATAACCGACACCTTCACACAGATCAGCGTGGCCGCCTGGCATGGCTGCGGCGTGAGTACCAATGGCACCGTCGACTGCTGGGGGAAGGAAGACGATGGGCGCATCTGGGACCCGCCCGGCGCCTTCAAGCAGGTCAGCACGGGCAATTGGCACAACTGTGCCATCAAGAGCGACGATCACGTCTACTGCTGGGGGGACGAAGACGATGGGCGCAGATCGCCGCCTGCCGCCGACCTTTTCAAGCAAATCAGCTCGGCCGATTGGCACAACTGCGGGGTCAGGACCAATGGCACCCTCGTCTGCTGGGGCAACGACGACAATGGTCGGGTGAGCAATCTTCCTGCTGACGCCCAGATACCCGGCACTTACACACAGGTTGCCGCGGGCAACTGGCACAACTGCGCCCTGCGCACGAACGGCTCCATCGCCTGCTGGGGGAATAACGACGATGGCCGCGTGTCTTCGGCGCCGACCACCGGTGTTTTTACATCTCTTGCAGCGGGTGATCGGCATACCTGCGCAGTAAGAAATGATGGTCACGTGATCTGTTGGGGGAACAACGGCGAAGGACAATTGGCGGTGCCATTCTGGCCGAATAAATAGAAAGACACGGAGATGTGGAAAACACATCTCCGTGTCCTATCTTGGTGAGCTCATTTTTCCACCTGGCTAGCCACCTGGATATATCATGGCATCTGCTTCTCTACCAATATACAAGCTTTACAGGCATTCATGCGATTGGATAACAGCCTGAGCAAATATTAACCAAAACAAGAAAGCGAGGATTACGATGATTAAACGCCATACAATCCGACTACTTCACCAAGCAAAGACGCCCCGCGCCGCTGCAATCGCAGGGATCATTTTTGGTATCCTGTTTTCAGTGAGTATTGTAATCATGATCCTGTCGATGCCTGCCGATCTTGTGGATATAAGCGCGTGGACTGATGCACACCGCAGTCGTATCGCTATATCATTTGAGCTGATACCTCTTGCAGGACTTGCTTTTCTATGGTTTGTCGGCGTCGTGCGCGCCAGGATGGGTACGTATGAGGATCAATTTTTCGCCACGGTCGTTCAGGGCAGTGGGCTGTTGTTCCTGGCGATGACCTTCTGCGCTTTTGGCATCGGTGCAGGTATGCTTACCGCTTATGAAATTGGTGGAGACCAAGTGATAACCATCAATATTTATCAGTTATTTCTTTCCATCATAAGCCAGATTTTCAACACCTACGCTCTCAAGATGGCAGCTGTATTCATGTTTTCGCTGAGCACCCTGTGGCTGCGCACCGGCGTGATGCCGCTTGTTCTGTCCTTTTTTACCTATGCGATGGCCATCCTCATGTTTGTGAGCATCAGTCTCAGCCTGTGGATGGTGCTGTTATTCCCTGCCTGGGTTTTCTGCGTCAGCGTCTACATCTTGATCCTCAGCTTTGGCCGGAAACCATCCGGATTCACGGATGGTATGACCCCAGCACCAGAGGCACAGGAAGAAAAGGCAAGTCAGATGTAGAGAGTATGCCTCAGGTTGTGGACACCTACCTCATCCAAGGAGATAATCTCACGATCATTTCTTAATTCCGTCAATTAAAAGCAAAAACCTGCTGGATGGCAGGTTTTGTGAGCGCGGAGAGATTCGAACTCTCAACCAATGGCTTAAAAGGCCACTGCTCTGCCGTTGAGCTACGCGCCCGTGACGAATTGCGAATGGCATTCTATCACGAGCATACCCGTCCGTCAACGGATTGGATTGAGCACTCTATTTGGTTGTATAATCTCCCTAAGGTTAGATAACATAATGAGCACTCCGAATACCCACCCTAGATCCACGCTATCCTGGAGACGATCCGCCGGGCGCTGGAAGAAGACATCGGCAGCGGCGATGCCACCAGTAACAGCATTATTCCGCCGGGAGACGCAAATGACCGGCCAGGTGATCGCCAAGCAAGAGGGCGTGATTGCCGGGCTGGAGGTGGCTCAGGCGGCCTATGCCCTGTTTGACTCGCAGGTGAGCTTCCAGGTCCAGGCCGCGGATGGCGCCCGGGTGGGGAACCGGCAGGTGGTGGCGCTCGTTAACGGATCGGCGCGCAGCCTGCTGACGGTGGAGCGCACAGCGCTCAATTTCTTGGGGCGCATGTCTGGCATCGCCACGCTTACCCGCCGCTATGTGGATGCGGTGGCCGGCACACGGGCGGTGATCCTGGATACCCGCAAGACGGCCCCCGGCCTGCGTATCGTGGACAAGCTGGCCGTGCGGCTGGGCGGCGGGCAGAACCACCGCGTCGGGCTGTATGATATGATCCTGATCAAAGATAACCACATCGATTTTGCCGGCTCGCTGAGCGAGGCGGTGCGGCGCGCTCGAGCGGCACACACCGGTCTGGAGATCGAGGTGGAGGCACGCAGCCTGGCGGATGTGGCAGAAGCCCTGGCCTGCGGGGTGGAACGCATCCTGCTGGACAATATGCCGGTGGAGATGATGGCGGAAGCCGTGAACAGCTGCGCCGGGCGTGCCATGCTGGAGGCTTCCGGCAATGTCAACCTGGATACTGTGCGCCGGATCGCCGAGACCGGGGTCGATTTCATCTCGGTGGGCGCACTGACCCATTCGGCGCCGGTGCTGGATCTGTCATTCGACTATCTAAAATAACTGGATAACTATAGATTTACAGGTAAGGATACTGAAATGAACGCTGAAGCCCAAAAACTTTACGAAGAAATGCGCGAGCACCTGGGGAAAATTGTCCCGGATGTGGAGCTGTACTATAAAGCCGAGATTGCGGTGGAGATCAAGCGCTTGAAAGAGGAGCGCAAAGCTGTCATCCTGGGCCACAACTACATGGAGCCGGTGCTGTTTTACTCAGTGCCGGATTTCAAGGGCAATTCGCTCGACCTGAGCCGCAAGGCTGCAACGACCGAAGCAGAGGTGATCGTCTTCTGCGGAGTGCGCTTCATGGCCGAGACCGCCAAAATCCTGAGCCCGGAGAAAACAGTGCTGCTGCCTTCCGAAAAGGCAGGCTGTTCGCTGGCGGCTTCGATCACGGCGGAGGACGTGCGGGCGCTGCGGCGCAAGTACCCGGGCGTGCCGGTGGTGACCTATGTCAATACCTACGCCGATGTGAAAGCCGAGAGCGATATCTGCTGCACGTCCAGCAACGCGGTAGCGGTGGTCGAGTCGCTGAAGAGTGATACGGTGATCTTCCTGCCGGACCAATACCTGGCGTCTAATGTCGCCAAAGAGACCGGCAAGCACATTATCTTCCCCTCTCTGGGCGGGGCGCCGGTGGCGGGCGAAAACCTGTTGGACGTACAGATGATCGGCTGGCATGGGAAGTGCGAGGTGCACGAGAAGTTCACCGTGGAAGATATCCTGACGGTGCGCCAGCAGTTCCCGGATGTGGTGGTGGTCTCGCATCCCGAATGCTCCCCCGAGGTGGTGGCGGCGTCCGATTTTTCCGGCTCGACCAATGCGATGATTAAGTACGTGCAGGAAAGTAACGCGCCGCACTACCTGGTGCTGACTGAGTGCGCCATGGGCGACAACATCGCGGCCGCCAACCAGGATAAGGAGATGCTGCGGCTGTGCATGGTGCGCTGCCCGCACATGAACACGATTACGATGGAGAATGTACGCGACTCTCTGCTGTACAACCAGTATGTGATCGATGTGCCGGAAGAAGTGCGTGCCCGGGCTTACCAGGCCGTGCGGCGCATGCTTGATATTGGGTAAACTACTGAAAGGCGTCGCCGGTTGAACAGACCGGCGACCTTTATCTATGAAGCAAACCGATGTTTTGATTATTGGCTCCGGGATTGCCGGGGCAGTGGCTGCCCTGCGCCTGTCGAAGGACCCACAGCGGCGGATCATTATGATCACCCGCAGCCCAGACACGCTGGATTCGAACACACGCTGGGCGCAGGGCGGCATCATCCACCGCGGCCCCGGTGATTCAGCCGAGCTGCTGATCCGCGATATCCTGGCAGCCGGCGCCGGAGCATCTTTTCCCCAGGCGGCTGAAATCCTGGCGGAAGAAGGCCCCTCCTGCCTGGAGGAAGTGCTGCTGCGGGAAGCGCCGGTTGGGTTTGATCGCGATCCAAATGGTGCGCTGGCTTATGGACAGGAAGCTGCTCACAGTGTAAGACGCATCCTGCACGTTGGCGACGGTACAGGCCACTCGATCATCGCAGCTTTGATCAAGGCGCTGCAAGAGCGGCCGAATATCGAGTTCCTGACCAACGCTACCGCGGTAGACCTGATCACTTTCCCGCACCATTCGAATGACCCGCTGGATACCTACGCGCCGATCATCTGCCACGGCGCCTACGTTTTCGACCGTACCGGCAAGGCAGTCCACCGCACCCTGGCAGCCGTGACGATCCTGGCAACGGGAGGATTGGGGCGCATCTACCGCAACACGACCAATCCCCCGGGGGCACGTGGCGATGGATTGGCGATGGCCAGCCGGGCCGGTGCGCGCATCGTCAACGCCGAGTACATCCAGTTCCATCCCACTGCTCTGGCGGTACCGGGGGCGGAGGGCTTCCTGATCAGCGAGGCGGTACGCGGTGAAGGAGGTGTACTGCTCACGCCGGATGGCAAGCCGTTCATGGAAAAATACTCCCCTGAATGGAAAGACCTGGCGCCGCGCGATGTGGTGGCACGGGCAATCCACAGCGAGATGGAAGCCCACGGCTATTCGTATGTCCTGCTGGATATTGCTGCGCACATGGAAGCGGATGCATTACGGAAGCGCTTTCCGAATATTTATGCAGAGTGCCTGAGGGTGGGTATCGATATCACCCAGGAACCGATCCCGGTGGTACCTGCGGCGCATTATTTTTGCGGTGGGGTACTGGTGGACCTGTGGGGGCGGACGAGCATCCAGAATCTGTATGCGGTGGGCGAAGTGAGCTGTACCGGGCTGCATGGGGCTAACCGGCTGGCATCGACTTCGCTGCTGGAGGGGATGTTATGGGGGGCGCGCGCCGCCAAGCATATCGAGATGTCCTTCCAGTTAGCGCCGCCGCACCCGTTGGGACGCGAGGATGTACCTCCCTGGGATGAATCCGGCCTGACCCACGATTCGGACCCGGCGCTGATCCAGGGAGATATGCAAACGATCCAGAATATCATGTGGCACTATGCTGGATTGATCCGCTCCGGCGACCGCCTGTCGCGTGCTATCCGCGAGCTGCGTCACCTGCAAAACGAAATCGAGACTTTTTACCGCAGCACCAAGCTGAGCGATGGCTTGATTGGTCTGCGTAATGCGGTGGAGGTGGCGTTGATCGTTGCCCAGGCGGCGCGTCACAACCGCCAGAGCCGGGGCTGTCACTTCCGCACCCATGATGGGGAATAAGGTTGATAGAATATTGACCTCCGGCCCCGTCGCATACTTGACGGATCAAGCTGGGCAGATTAAGATGGTCACTCAAGGAGATATTAATGGCCGAAATTCCGAAGTTAGAAGAAGAGAACTTTCAAAGCGAAGTGATCCAATCTGAGCTGCCGGTGCTGGTGGATTTTACGGCGGTGTGGTGCGGGCCGTGCAAAATGCTCGATCCTTTGGTGAAGCAGCTGGCCGATGAGTGGTCCGGCAAGGTGAAGGTAGTCAAGCTGGACGTGGATGATAACCCTCAGGTGACCATGGACTACCAGATCATGGGTGTGCCAACTTTGATCTTGTTTAAGAACGGCAAGCCCATTGAGCGACTTTCTGGCTACGCGCCGAAGGACAGGCTGGTAAAGAAGTTTGGGCCGCACATTTAATTGCTAAATTGAGTGGGTGTACGATTGCCTGGAGGGTATTCTTCAGGCAATTTTTATTTAAGTTAATTGAGAGTAAAATACTGTGATATAATCCTTATTGATACTAGTTGCAATAAAGAGTATTCGCATGAGCGATGATGCAATTTGCTTTGAATTCCTGCACTCCCACGGCTACCGGGTGACACCCCAGCGGACGGTGATCCTGCGCATCCTGCGGGAAGCCGGGATGCACCTGACCCCGACCGAAGTCTACCAGCGCGCCAGCCAGGTGCTCCCCGGCCTGACCGAAGCCACGGTGTACCGCACCCTGGCCTTTCTGACAGAACAGGGCCTGGCACTGGCGGCACACATGGGCAGCGGGCAGCTGGTTTACGAGATTGCCGGTCACGACCACCACCACCTGATCTGCCGGGCCTGCCGGGCTACCCTGGAGATCGAGCACGAGCTTCTGTCAGAGCTGTATCGTCTCTTCAAGGCCCGCACCGGATACCAGATAGACAGCGTGCATACCACATTCTTCGGATTGTGTCCTGGCTGCCAGGAACCCATAGCTTAGCTAAATTATTGGAGGTTGCCATGTATTACTCACCTGCGCCCTCGCCGGGGGCCATGCATATTCCGGATGGCTTTTTATCGGTACTGGTTTCAGTAGTGTTATGGATTGTTTCGATCCTGGTCGTAGCCTATGCCCTGAAACGGGTCAGCTCTGACCTGGGGGAAAGGCAAGTTCCGCTGATGGGAGTGCTGGCAGCGGCGATCTTTGCCGGCCAGATGTTGAATTTCGCAGTGGCCGGCGGTACTTCCGGTCACCTGATGGGCGCGGCTATCGCCACAATTTTACTGGGGCCCTGGGCGGCCGTACTGGTGATGACTACGGTAGTGTCGGTGCAGGCGCTGATCTTCCAGGATGGCGGTCTGCTGGCGTTGGGGGCAAATATCTTTAACATGGCAGTCGTCGGTGTGGCGGTTTCATACCTGGCCTACACTGCCATTCTGAAAATTACCGGCGCTAAGAAAAGCGGGATTATGGGGGCAGGATTTGCCGCGGCGTGGTTATCCATCGTGGTGGTGTCTTTAGGTGTGGCGTTGCAGCTGGCTTTATCCGGCACTTCGCCGGCTAACATTGCTGTCCCGGCGATGGCCGGCATCCACGCCATCATCGGCGTTGGGGAGGGCTTGATCACGGTGGGTGCTCTGGCGCTGGTGTTCGCCAGCCGGCCCGATCTTTTGATCTCCGGGCAGGCGGAAGTGAAAGGCGGCCGCATCGTTTGGGTGGCGGGCTTGCTATTGGCGCTCAGCCTGGTAATTCTTTCGCCGTTGGCATCCTCCAGGCCGGACGGCCTGGAATGGGTAGCACAGCAAAGGGGCTTCCTGGACCAGGCTCAAGGCCCAATTTTTAACGTCATCCCCGATTACCTGCTTCCTGGGATGTCCAACGAGACCCTGGCGACGATCCTGGCTGGGGTGGTAGGGGTGCTGATTGTGCTGGGCGTTATGTTTGGGGCGACTTACTTGCGGCGCAGCCGGCGCGAAACGGGCGATTGATCGTTGCATATCCATTTTCTCGACCCTTACCAGTACCGGCCAAGCCCGGTGCACCGCATGGACCCGCGGGTCAAGTTTGTGCTGGCGATCGCTTTCATCCTGACGACAGCCATTACTCCGCCGGGCGCCTGGCCGGTTTATATCCTGCTTTTGGCGATGATCCTGGCGGTCGATATTCTCTCTGAGTTGGGAATGGGCTATATTCTGCGGCGCTCGGCCCTGGCGCTGCCGTTTGTGCTTGCGGCTATTCCAGTGATCTTTACGATCAGTGGGCCGGTGCTGTTCAGCATCGAGCTGGGTCCCTGGACGCTGACCGTCACGCAGCCCGGCCTGGAAAGATTGATCAGCATTGGCTTGAAATCCTGGATATCAGTGCAAGCGGCTATTGTACTGGCAGGCAGCACACCATTCCCGGACCTGATGGCGGCGATGCGGGCGGTCAAGGTGCCGCGCCTGCTGGTGGCAGTTTTCGGCCTGATGTGGCGCTACCTGTTTGTGATGGCGGATGAAGCACTGCGCTTGATCCGGGCACGAACGGCGCGCAGCGGGCATGCCGCTCAGCCTGGCCTCAAGCCGGGCGGCAGCCTGGCATGGCGCGGCAAGGTGGCAGGCGGCATGGCAGGCAGCCTGTTCCTGCGGGCAATCGAGCGCAGCGATCGCATTTACATGGCGATGGTGGCGCGCGGCTACAATGGCGAAGTGCGCAGCTTTGCCTTAACCCGGCTGCGGCCGGTGGATTGGCTCATTTTATGCATTAGCCTGGGACTGCTGTTAGTATTACTGATTCTGGGTGTGTTGTTATTTGGATAGGACCGGTATGCATCATTCGATAGAAATCAACCAACTCTCTTTTTCATATCCCGACGGCCACGCGGCATTAAACTCGGTCTCCTTGAGCATCCAACCATGCGAAAAGGTAGCCCTGGTTGGGCCGAATGGGGCGGGAAAGTCTACCCTGATGTTGAACTTAAATGGTATCCTGCGCGGGCAAGGGCAGGTTTCCGTGGCGGGATTAGAGCTGAACGAGAAAAACCTGGGGCGGATACGTGCCCAGGTAGGGTTGGTTTTCCAATCGCCGGATGACCAGCTTTTTTCACCCACGGTCTATGAAGATGTAGCCTTCGGTCCGTTGTACCAGGGGTTGCCCGAAGTGGAAGTACGGCAAAGGGTGGAGCAGGCACTGGCGGTGGTGGGGATGAGCGATTATGCCCGGCGGGTTTCGCATCACCTGAGCATGGGGGAAAAGAAACGGATTGCGATTGCCACGGTGCTTTCTATGCAGCCCGAGCTGCTGGTGCTGGATGAGCCCACCGCCGGACTGGACCCCGCGCCCGGCGCTCGTTAATCCACCTGCTGGGCGAATTGGAAATGACCATGCTGGTTTCCACGCACGACATGCTGATGGTGCGCGAGCTGTTCCCGCGCATGGTGATTATGGACGAAGGGCGGATCGTGGCGGACGGCGCAACCGATGCATTGATGGCGGATGAGGCGCTGCTCAGCGCGCACGGGTTGGAAAAACCAATTTAGCCACAGGATAGCGGATAAAAACGAAAAGCCCCGAGATATTCACCGGGGCCTTTTTTTGTCTTAATCCTGAAAGTCAGTCTGCTGAGACCGCAACTGGGGGCAGTACGCTTTCGGCCAGGTTGGCGGCAGCGCGCAAATCGTCGGCTTTATTGGTTTGTTCCCAGGGCAGGTTGAGGTCATCCCGACCGAAGTGGCCATAAGCGGCTGTCTGGCGGTAGATTGGGCGGCGCAGGTCCAGGTCGCGGATAATGGCGCCGGGTCGCAGGTCAAAATTCTCCTGGATCAGGCGAGAGATTTCTTCATCCGGGATGCGCCCGGTGCCGAAAGTCTCGACGTTGATGCTGAGCGGGTGGGCGACGCCGATGGCGTAGGCTACCTGAATTTCGCAGCGCGTGGCCAGCCCGGCGGCGACGACATTTTTGGCTGCCCAACGGGCGGCGTAGGCGGCCGAACGGTCCACCTTGGTCGGATCTTTCCCGCTGAAAGCGCCACCACCGTGTCGCCCCATCCCGCCGTAGGAATCGACGATGATTTTGCGCCCGGTCACACCGGCATCACCCTGCGGGCCACCGATCACGAAGCGGCCGGTCGGATTGACATAGATTTTTAGCCCGTCCGAGGAAAGGCCGGCTGCGCGCAAAACCGGCGCGATGACATGCTTTTCTACCTCGGCTCGGATTTGCTCCTGGCTGATCTCTGGGGCGTGCTGCGTGCTGACTAACACCGTGTCGACACGGAAAGGCCGCCCGTTGCGGTATTCCACCGTCACCTGGGATTTGCCATCAGGTCGCAGCCAGGGGAGGGTGCCGTCTTTGCGCACCTGTGACAGGCGCTGAGTCAGTTTGTGCGCCAGGTAGATCGGCATCGGCATGAGGGCGGGAGTTTCGTCACAGGCAAAGCCGAACATCATGCCCTGATCGCCGGCGCCGATGGCTTCCACTTCGGCCTCGCTCATCTCGCCCGTTTTTGCCTCTAATGCCTTGTTGACGCCCATGGCAATATCGCCCGACTGCTTGGAAACAGCCACCAAAACACCACAGGTGTTGCCATCCATGCCTTTGTCACTGTCATCATACCCAATCTCAGTGATTACCCGGCGGGCCAGCTCATCAAAGTTTACCTGGGCATTGGTAGTAATCTCACCCAAGAGCATTACAAAACCGGTCTTGGCGGCGGTCTCACAGGCGACGCGAGAATAGGGGTCCTGCTCCAGGCAGGCATCCAGGACGGCATCACTGATCTGATCGCAGAGTTTATCCGGGTGACCTTCAGTGACCGACTCGGAAGTGAACAGGTGATTTTCCGAGTTCATAAATGTTGTTTTCATCTGGTTCTCCACATAAAAAAATTTGCCCCTCTGGGAAGCACAGAGGGAACGCGATAAACAACGGTTGCCCTCTCATCTTCCAGATTTTCCGTTCTTCCAGAACAAGTCTGCCGGAATTAGCACCTTCGGGAATTCCCGGGTTGCCGAGGCTTCATAGGGCCGGTCCCTCCGCCTCTCTGGATAAGAGTGCCACTTAGGGGCTATTAAATTGTCAAAAAAATATTACCACGTGGGCGCAGGGCTGTCAACCAGCGGCGCCGTGGATGAGAGAGAATTTAACTTTTGAAGAGCTGGGGAATATTTAGCTGTAAACCAGCCAACTGACCAGGTAATACCCCAATACGGCCGCCCACAGCCAGGAGTCGATGCGGTCAAAGGCGCCGCCGTGCCCGGGCAGCAGACGGCCGGTGTCTTTGACGCCAACCTGGCGCTTGATCATGCTCTCACCCAGGTCGCCCAGAGTGGTCAGGGTGCTGAGAATGAAACCGAGCAGCAGGCCGATCCAGGGCGTAATGGCGGTATCTGGCCTCAGGTAACTTTGGAAGAGCATGGCCAGCAGGGCAGTGCCCAGGGTACCAAACACCACACCGGCGATGTATCCTTCCCAGGATTTTTTTGGGCTGAGGCGAGGCGCCATTTTGTGCTTGCCGATGCGGCTGCCAACTATATAAGCGGCCGAGTTGGCAAACCAGACGGCAGGCAGGATGAGCAGCAGCCACCACTGGCCTTCGGGTAAATTCCGCACCGAGATCAAATAGGCGCCGATCCAACCCAGATACAGTGCGCCACCCAGGGTAACGCCGAAATCGGTGCCTGCCTGGTCGGAGCCGCGTTCAAAGGCTACCAAGTGATAAGCCATGGCAGCCAGGATCACCAGGCTGAGCACGATAGGGCTGCTTTCAAAGCCATTCTGGGCCCGGCCCAGGCTGAACAGGATAATACCGCCGATGACGATCGCTGCGGCCGGTTTCAGGCCACCTACCCGGAAGACCTGGCAGTATTCCCAACCGGCCAGGGCAAGAACCAGGGTGATCAGCGCAGCAAAGGCCCAGCCGCCCAGCAAAATTAAAAACAGGCCGATGGGCAGCAGGACAAGTACGACCAGGGTGCGCTTAAGCATGGGAGGCGATATCCGTCTCGCCTTCGGAAACTTTCCCGTAGCGGCGCTCGCGGTGACTGAATTCAAGCAGTGCGAGGCGGAACTGTTCCTTGTCAAAATCCGGCCAATAGGTGGGCGTGAAGTACCATTCGCTGTAAGCACCCTGCCAGATCAAAAAATTGCTGCCGCGCAGCTCGCCCGATGTGCGAATAATCATATCCGGGTCGGGCACACCGGCGGTGAACAGATAATGGCTGACCATCTCATCGGTAACGGCTTCGGGTTGGATGCCATCTTGCAGCATGTGCTGAATGGCATAGACGATTTCGTCGCGTCCGCCGTAGTTGAAAGCAACATTCAGGACCAGGCGAGTGTTGTGCCGGGTAAAGTTAACGGCATAGAGAACTTTCTGCTGGAGAGAGGGATCCAGGCGGTCCAGCCGGCCGATATGGTGCAGCTGAACACCTTGATCGTACAACTCCTGTAGCTCGCGATCGATGACATCTTCCAGGATGTGCATGAGACCTTGAACTTCTTCTTCTGGCCGGCCCCAGTTTTCTGTTGAAAAAGCATAGATGGTGAGATAGCGGACGCCAAATTCGATGCAGGCTTCTATGATGCGGCGCAGGTTTTCCGTGCCGGCGCGATGACCCGCCAGGCGGGGCAAATCGCGTGAGAGTGCCCAACGGCCATTTCCGTCCATGATTATGGCGACGTGGGTGGGAATATGCTCGGGCAACTCCGGTTTCGCTTGGGAATCCATGCGGTCAGTTCTCCAGGATTTCTTTCTCTTTGTGCTCACCGATGCTATTAATGTGCTCGATGTAGCGATCGGTTATTTTCTGGAGCTCTTCCTCGCCCTTTTTCAGGTCATCTTCAGAAATCATTTTTTCCTGCTCGAATTCGCGCAGGTCTTTGATGGCGTCACGGCGGATATTGCGCGCCGCCACGCGTGCTTCTTCGAGGCGATGATGGACGAGCTTGACCAGATCGCGCCGGCGTTGTTCGGTGAGCGGCGGCAGGACCAGGCGGATCGCTTTGCCATCATTGTTCGGATTTAAACCCAGGTCCGACGCCTGGATGCCGCGTTCAATTGCTTTAAGCGAGCTGGCGTCGAAGGGTTTGATGAGCAGAGAACGTGCATCGGGCACGGATATACTGGCTAACTGCATCAGCAGAGTTGGCGTCCCATAATATTCGATGGGGAGCCGTTCAACCAGTCCTGGATGCGCCCGGCCGGTACGGATTCCCGCCAGGTCTTCTTCCAGGGCCTGGATGGCGCTTTTCATTCGTGCTTCAGTTTCCGAGTAGACTTCTTTGAGCATCACTGCCTCCGTGGAGTTTACTACCAGGCTGGGAAACGCCGGAAGTACACGCCTATAGGATAACCTAAAAAGCGACGGGAGAAAAGGGTAAATTTTTGGTTTTGGGGGCTATCCGTATACCAGCGTGCCGACAGGATCGCCATACAGGGCGTCTTTCAGGTCCGTTGGGCTCCACAGGTTGAGTACCAGGATGGGCAGGTTGTTATCCATGCACAGCGAAATGGCGGTGCTATCCATTACCTGCAGCCGGCGATTGATGGTTTCCATAAAGGTTAGAGTCTCAAATCGAACGGCATCCGGATTCTTCATCGGGTCGGAATCGTATACCCCATCGACTTTGGTGGCTTTGATCAGTACGTCGGCGCCGATCTCCATGGCGCGCAGGGCAGCCGCGGTGTCGGTGGAGAAATAGGGATTGCCGGTGCCACCTCCCAGGATCACCACGCGGCCTTTTTCCAGGTGGCGGATTGCCCGGCGGCGGATATACGGCTCGGCAACGGCGTGCATCTCCACGGCGGACTGGACGCGGGTATACAACCCCATGCGCTCCATGGCGTCCATCAGTGCCATGGCGTTCATGACTGTTGCCAGCATGCCCATATAGTCTGCGGTGGCGCGATCCATGCCCCGGTCCAAACCCTGCTTGCCGCGCCAAAGGTTGCCGGCGCCGATGACGATGGCAATGTCGACGCCCAGCTCATGGACTTCTTTCACCCGCTCGGCGATATCCTCAGCCTGCTCGGGATCGATGCCATACCCGGAAGGCCCGGCCAGCGCTTCGCCGCTGAGTTTCAGCAAGATCCGTTTGTAGATCAGTTCTCGACTCATCTCAAGTATCCTTTCCAGGGGTAGAAAAAAGGCCAACCGGGTGGTTGGCCTTGATGAACTTACTGTGCGGTGCTTTCCCCTAATTCCCAACGGGTAAAGCGCCGGATGATAATATTCTCGCCGATGGCAGCTACATTTTGCAAGAGCAGCTGTTCGACGGTGATGCTCTCGTCGCGGATGTAAGCCTGGCGTAAGAGGCAGGCTTCGTCCTTAAATTTTTCCAGGCGGCCGGCGACAATCTTCTCCAGCATGGCTTCCGGTTTGCCTTCTTCACGCGCCCGGTTGCGGGCAATTTCGCTCTCGCGTTCCAGCACTTCGTCGGGAATGTTTTCGGGCCGCAGGAAGAGCGGGGCAGAAGCGGCGATTTGCAGAGCGATCTCGTGGGCAAAGGTGCGGAAAGCTTGCGAGCGGGCGACGAAATCGGTCTCGCAGTTCACTTCGACCATAACCCCAACACGGCCCCCGCCGTGAGAGTATAGCTCGACGGCGCCTTCGGAGGCATCCCGGTCGGCGCGCTTGGCAGCTGTTGCCAGGCCTTTCTCTCGCAGGAAATCCACGGCTTTTTCGTAGTCTCCGTCGGCCGATTCCAGGGCTTTACGGCAGTCCAGGATTCCGGCTCCGGTAGCCTCGCGCAGTTCTTTGATTTGTGCAGTAGTGATCGCCATCGATTATTCCTCGCCTTCGTCGTCGGTAGCCACAATTTCTTCTTCGAACTCGATCTCCAGGTCTCCGCTATCGGTATCAACTTCCCAGGTTTCTTCCAGGTTCGGTTCTTCCTCAGCGACTTCCTCGATGGGTGTGGCGGTTGTGCGCACGGTGATCTTGGCCAGGGTAGCCTCGCCAAGCAGTTCTTCATCGGAGAGCTCGACTTCTTCGGCAGCTGTCATGACCATGCGGGTCGGCTTGGCCATAGGTTCTTCCTCTTTGCGCATGGCTTTGCCTTCGATGACGGCATCGGCCATTTTGCCAACCAGCAGCTTGATGGCACGGATGGCATCGTCATTGGATGGGATCACATAATCTACATTGCTTGGGTCGCAGTTCGTGTCGACCATGGCAATCACGGGGATGTTCAGCAAATTCGCCTCGTGAATGGCGGTAACTTCGCGGCGTACGTCGACGATGAAGAGCAGGTCGGGCAGGCTGGCCAGCGTGCGCATACCACCGAACAGGATTTCCAGGCGTTCGATCTTGCGGCTGAGGATCAGAGCTTCTTTCTTGGTCAGGCGGTCGAAATCGCCCTTGTCCCGCATCCGTTCCAGGCGCTCCATTTCATTGATGCGCTGGCGGATGGTGCGCCAGTTGGTGAGCATACCGCCCAGCCAACGGGTGGTTACTGAGGGCATCCCTGCGCGCAGGGATTCTTCCTGGATTGTTTCCTGGGCCTGGCGCTTGGTGCCAACGAACAGCACAACGCCGCCGGCAGCCGTGGTATCACGCACCAGGCCATAGGCCTGTTCCAGGGCTTTGACGGTTTTTTGTAGATCGATAATGTGGATGCCGTTGCGCTCGGTGAAGATATAGGGCTTCATATTGGGTTCCCATTTATGGGTACGATGCCCAAAATGAACGCCGCTCTCTAACAGAGCTTTCATAGGTACAAGTGACATGGTAACGAACTCCTTCGTGTTATTCTTCCGCTTCCGTCACCCCTGGGCGGAGCCGCAGGGTGCGGCACGCCCGTCCAGGTCGGGAAGCGTGTGAGATGATGAACTCCCATCTGGGAGTTGCCTGCAGGCGGCGAAAAACCTCCCGCCATAAGCGGGAGCCTGCTCAGTGCCCCCAGCGAGATTCGAACTCGCGTTTTAGCCTTGAAAGGGCTGCGTCCTGGTCCCCTAGACGATGGGGGCAAGCTGGTGGATTTTACCACCGGCACTAGCACTGGTCAAGATTGCAATCCCGAATTTCCAGGGATTATTTCGGCAATATCGTCACTTTGCGGTACGGGTCTTCACCGACGCTCTCGGTGGCTACCTGTGGATTGTTGCGCAGCTCGATGTGGATGATGCGGCGCTCACCGGCAGGCATGGGTTCCAGGGTCTGGCGACGGCCGGTCTTGACAGCCTGGTCCGCCATGCGCCGGGCCAGCTGTTGAAGCTGCTGCACGCGCCGGACGCGATAACCCTCGACGTCGATGACGATTTGGGTATTGTGGCCAAGCTCTTTGCTAATGATCAGCGAGGCAATATACTGCAATGCGTTGAGCGTCTCAGCACGCGGGCCGATCAGGATGCTAAGATCCTGGCCGATCACATCCACCCATAGGGTCGGCCGGCTGCGATCGTCTTCGGGCTCCTTGAGTACCGCAGAACAGGTAGCGTTGATGTTCATTTTCTCCAACAGCTCGCTGACTGTTTCCCGAGCGACATGCACCGCGATTTCTTTTTCGAGCTCGGTCCGTTCCGGTCGCACAGCGGCGGGGGTGGCTTTTGATTCGGCTTCAATCGGAGTCGCCAGCAGGTCCATGAATTCGGTGGACATTTCTTCTTCGTCATCAGGTTCAACCTGAACCGGCTTTGCCTGGGCCGGGTTTGTCTGCGCCGGCTTGGCTTGTGCCGGCTTGGGCTTGTGCCGGCTTGGGTTTCTGCGTCCCTGCGGATGGCTCCAGGACGGTCAGACGCACGCGGGACTGGCGCGAGCCAATGCCAAACAATCCGCGAGTGCCGGTATCCAGGATCTCCACCTCAACCTGGTCGCGATTCAGCCCCAGGTCGGACAAACCTTTGGCGATCGCCTCATCAACGGAGGGTGCAATAATTTCTAAGCTGGTGCGTGCCATCATGACTTCTTCTTGCCTCCCTTTTGACTGCTTCGCCGGGCGGTTTGGCCTGTATCTTTAACGGGCTCTTTCAAAGCAGGTTTTGGTGCACTTTTATCCACAATCTTGGCGGGCTTTCTGCCAGGTATGAGGTTGTTCCAGTTGAGTTTGCCCATGGCAGCATATTGTCCAATCGTGGCTACGTTGCTGGTAATGAAATAGAGTGACAGGCCGGATGCCAGGGTTAGGGCCAGGTAACCCATGAAGAGCGGCATATACAGGTTCATGGCCTGGGTCATCTGGGCGCCCTGCTCGCCGGGTTGAGAGGGCGGGGTCATCAGCCGTGACTGCACGAAGGTGGTCGCCAGAACGATGATCGCCAGGACCGGGATACCGACAGCCAGGCCGAAGGGGTACCAACGCTCCGGCAGAGCCAGATCCATCCACAGGAACTGGTTGTTGATGGGCAGCATATTCGAGATCGGCAGGAAGGGGTAAACGTGGCGGGACAGGTCAACCATCTGGAAGGGCGTGATGGCCAGGGAGCGTGTGATCGCCTGGTACAGGCCGATAATGACCGGGAATTGAATCAGCAGGGGCAGGCACCCGCTGAGCGGGTTGATCCCCTTTTCCTGGTAGAGCTTCATCTGTTCTTGCTGAAGCGCCTGCTTGTCGTCCTTATGTTTCTTTTGTATCTCCTGCCATTCCTTTGATTTTTGCATATCCTGCATGGCTGCCGTGCTCTTGATTTGCTTGGCTTGCAGCGGCCAGGTGACCAGGCGGATAAGGATGGTGAACAGGATGATGGCGATACCAAAATTGGCAATCAGGCTGTATATGAATAACAGCAGATTGACCATCGGGTCGATAATGAGCATGTTCCAAATATTAGGCATATCTATAACTCCCAAAGTTCAATCGGGCAGGTAATCAGTCAAAACCCTATTTTGGGGGAACAAAATCGGCGACTACCCTGCCGGCGCTGTCCAACCCGAATAAATTCTGGCGTGCGCCATACGGTGCGACCAGGATCAGGTCCCCGGCAGCCTGTGGACTGGTGAACAGCCGGCTTCCTGAGAGGGTGAAGAAGGGAGCGGGGATGCCATTCTCCGGGTTGACGGCAAATATTGTTCCCAACTCGGAGCCAAAATACAACGTATCCCCTAACAGGAGCGGTCGCTCCGGGATGGAACGCAGGTCGGCCTTTTGGCCTTGTTGCGCAGGAGGCTGGTTGGGCTGCCACAGGTCGCTGCCATCTGCGGCGCTCTTGCCGTAAATATAGCCTTTCAAGTCGCCGAAGTACAAGGAGCCATCCTGCAGGTATGGGCCGCTCCAGCCCCAGCCCTGTAGCGGCTGTTCCCAAAGCATCTTTCCGGTGGCGGAATCGACGGCGACTAATTTGCTGTTGAAAGTAGCGACGTACAGGATGCCCTCCGGGCTGAGGGTCGGAGAACCGGCGATGGGTCCATCCAGGTCATCGGATTTCCAGACCAATTTGCCGGTTTTCGCATCCAAGGCGTAGATATGGTGATCCATGGATGGCTGGTAAATGATCTCGCCGTCGCTTACCGGAGTCGTCCACAAGGCGTTTTCGGCCTTGTACTGCCAGACAAGGCTGCCTTTCATATCCAGGGCATACAGGTTGTAATCGCTGGAGGGCAGGTAAATCATCCCATCGCTGACCAGCGGGCTGGCCAACAGACGGTTGGTGGAGCCGTCAAACGCCCAGTTTTGGGCGCCGGTTTCCGGATTCAGGCTGTACAACTTATAGTCATAACTGGCGGCTAACAGCTGGCCGTCTTCGGTAAGCACCGGGGCGGCGTAGAAGGTGGTCTTGTTGCTTGCGTCGATCGGAAAGCGCCACTTTTGTTGGAATTTGGGTGTGGGGTCTTTTTCATCGCCACTGGGGAGGGGATTGGCGAGGTCGATCGCATAGACGTGCGTGCCTTGGGACAGGTAGACGATCATGTTTTCGACATCTGTTGCGAAGCCAGGCCAACTGGTGGTCGTGGCTGCGCCTCCGGCACAGGCAGATAGCAGCACAGCGGCTGCCAGGATGGTCACAAAGATGGTAAGTTGTTTGCTTTTTTTCATTTCAGGGAACCGGATCATATCCGCCGCGGTTGAATGGATTGCAGCGCAGGACACGCCAGGTTGCCAGCCAACCGCCTTTGAGTACACCATACTTGTAGATGGCCTGGTAGCCATAGTGCGAGCAGGTGGGATGAAAGCGGCAGGTATTGGCGGGCACGCCTTTGGAGAGTGTTTCCTGGTACAGGCGGATTAATAGTAACAGGAGGAGGCGAGGCATATTCCAGATGGTGCGCGGGAGCTCGCTCAAGGGCGGGTCCTGGTCATGCTGCTGAGTGCGCGTCGGGGGTCGCCGGCTGGCCTGAGGTTTTTTATTGCTTTTTTTAGACTTGCTCATCCGTTGACACCTGTAGCAGGCTTGATCTGCGCAACAATTGGGTTACCGCAGCCTGGATTTGCGAAAAATCGGCGCTATCGATCAGTTGGCGTGCAATGAGTAGGGCGTCCCAGCCCGGTGCTATTTGCACCAGGTGTGGCTGCAAAGCAGCTCTTAAGCGGCGCTTGGCCCGGTTGCGTCGCACGGCATTACCGACGGTACGCCCGGCAGCAACGGCAAAGCGGGTATGCGAGGAGCTCTCATTTTTTTGTACTACCAATACAACGAGCGGATGAGCATAAGATTTGCCGAGTCGCCGCACTCGCTGAAAATCGGTAGAACTGGACAGGCGGTACCTGTGCTGCACACTGTATGGATCGTTAGCGGGCCGATTTTAGGCGTTCCAGTTGACTTTTTTGACGTGGTTATTTTTAATAACGGTCAGTCGATAGCGGCCTTTGGCGCGGCGGTTTTTGAGGACATTGCGGCCGTCGGCAGTCGCCATTCGGGCGCGGAAGCCGTGCACTCGCAGGCGGCGACGGATTTTCGGTTGGTAAGTACGCTTAGGCATATTGCTTGCTTCCTATTCTAACAATTTCAAAGATATGGCGCCCTACGGCGCCTGTATTCAATATAAAAATCCCGGTGACCAGGCACTGGTCACAGACGAAACTCGATTATACCTCAAGCCGTGAATTTACGTAAGCTGCAAGAGGGAAAGAAGGTTAATGTTTTGTCAGAATTAATAAGGTGGGCGGATCTCCCGCCCACCCAAATCAGGTCAGAACTCCTGCCGATTACCCGTTGGCTATTTTTGCGGCACGCACGGTATTTTGCATCAGCATGGCAATCGTCATGGGGCCAACACCGCCCGGAACAGGGGTGATGGCGCCGGCTACTTCCCTGGCCTCGTTGAAGGCGACATCGCCAACCAGGCGCGAGCCTTTGGGGTGCTCAGGATCATCGATGCGGTTGATGCCTACGTCGATCACGACTGCACCCGGCTTGACCCAATTACCGCGCACCATTTCTGCCCGACCAACCGCGGCGATCAAGATATCCGCCTGGCGGCAGATGCCCGGCAGGTCGCGCGAGCGCGAGTGGCAAATGGTGACGGTGGCATTGCGACGCACCAGGAGCAGTGCTACCGGCATGCCAACGATATTGGAGCGACCCAGCACAACTGCATTGGCGCCATCCAGTTTAACACCCAGCCGGTCCAATATTTCGATGCAACCGGCTGGTGTGCAGGGCACAAACAGCGGATCGCGTCCTTTCTGGGCCAGGCGACCGATATTCAGCGGATGGAAGCCGTCAACATCCTTCTCGATGCTGATCTTCTGCAATACGCTCTCTTCATCCAACCCGCTGGGCAAGGGCAGCTGCACCAGGATGCCGTTCACGCGTGGATCGGCATTGAGGTCCTTGACCAGTCCCTCGACTTCGGCCTGGGTGGCGCTGGAAGGTAGGGTAAAACCGAAGGATTCGATCCCCGCCTCGGCGCAGGCTTTTTGTTTCGAACTGACATAGACTTTCGATGCCGGGTTATCTCCAACCAGGACGGTTGCCAGGCCCGGACGCGGTTTACCGGCGGCGATCATTTTTTCGACATCCGCAGCGGCCTCACTTCTGACTTGCAAGGCGAGTGCTTTGCCATCGATGATCTGCGAAGTTTGTGTGGCCATTTCTTTTTCCTTTTTCTTTCGATACTCTTCAAGATTATGCTGTTGATATAATTGGGGCATCCCTATTCTATTAAACCGGATTTTTGGCGACTTGACAAATGACATTTGTCACTTCCCAAGGTACTATCAATCCTGGTTAACTGGTTACAGATTTCCGCGTCATATTTTTTGTGAAAGGCTATAATTAAAATAGTACGCGTCTGGTAAGAATCCAATAAACTGAAAAGTAGTTCAACTCAATTCGAATCAGAAAGGACGGGAACCTATGAAGCGAGTTCTGTTTCTCATTAGCATTCTGTTAATTGCCGTTGTAGGACTTGCGGCCTGCGGCACTCAAGAAGCGCCGGTTGAAACGGTGGTGGTAACCCAAATCGTACAGGGGACACCTGAAATGGTGGTGGTGACGCAGATCGTGTCGGAGGTGGTGGTTGTAACGCCGACTCCGGAACCGCCCGCCGAGGGAGCTGTGACCGTCGTCCGCGTGGGTACAGGCGATAGCGGCGAAGGACTTGCACCGCATCAGCAGATCATCCAGGCCTTTGAGGACGCCAATCCTGAAATCATCCTGCAGTTGGAACCGGTGGCCGGGCGTGACTATTACGCCCGCCTGCTGACTCAGCTGGCCGCCAAGGCGGCGCCGGATATCATGCAAGTTGGCGATGATGCCGTGCCGTCCTTTGTTGAGAAAGGCGCCTTCTTACCTCTGGAAGAGGGCAGCTTCGATCCTTCCATTTACCTGCCTGGCTTGCTGGAACCAGGCCAGGTGGATGGGGTACAGTACCTGCTGCCTAAGGACTATACACCGCTGGGGGTTTACTACAACAAGAAACTCTTCGACGCAGCCGGCGTAGCCTATCCCCAGGAGGGCTGGACTTGGGATGACATGCTGGCGACCGCTCAGGCACTCACCAAAGATGAGGATGGCGATGGAAACCCCGAGGTTTGGGGCATTCAGCTCCCGGCAAGCTGGACAACCGGATTTGAATACTGGGTGGCTGCCGCCGGCGGCAAGCTGATCAGCGAAGATGGTAAGTCGTTTGTCGGCTACATGGATTCACCCGAAGTAATCCGGGCGGTGCAGTTTTACTCCGATCTGTATAACAAGCACAAAGTGGCGCCGCCTCCCGCCGACCTGAACCAATGGGGTGGTGGGAATGCCGAATTTGGCAACGGCCAGGCGGCCATGCGATTATTCGGCCGCTGGCCTCAGTCTGGCTTCAAGGATAACCCAAATATCGACCTGGGTGTGGCGCCTCCCCCACAAGACGCTGTGCGGGCGAATGTGCTGTTCTGGGGCGGCTTTGGCGTGGCAAGCACCACCGAGGTGGCTGATGAGACCTTCAAGTTCTTGAATTTTTACACCGGAGAGCCTGGCTCCCAGGTGTGGAAGGATTGGGCGCTGCCCCCGGTCCAATCGGTGGCCGAATCATCCGGCCTGGCTGCGGACCCCATCGAGGGCGTTTGGATCAGCGAGCTGAATCACCTGGTACCGCGTGCCTACCTGTTCACCCCTTACTGGAATGAAACGGCCGATCCCGCCCTGCGAAAAGCGCTGGAGACGGTGCTGCTCGACCCCAATGCGGATGTGACGGCAGTCATGCAGCAGGCAGCTCAGGAGGCCCAGGCTGCCCTGGATAAGCTGCTTCAGTAGTCCAAAATTTTTGACCCGGTGAGTGCGGGAGTTCAATTCTCGCACTCACCCCTCAATCATCATGCGCTCGCCACGGAAGCGCCGGGAAGCCATCACTTTCTACCTGTTCATCTCGCCCTGGCTCCTGGGTTTTTTGTTTTTCACCCTGGGGCCCATGCTGCTTTCGCTCTACTCCAGTTTTACAGATTGGGACCTGCTAACTTCCCCGATGTGGGTCGGCTTACAAAACTATAGCGATGCCTTTGCCGATGCCCTCTTTTACCAGTCCCTTAAAGTAACAGCCATCTATACCTTGCTGTACGTGCCGCTCGATTTGTTGGGCGGCCTGATGCTGGCGCTGCTGGTGAACGCGCGGATGCGCGGTGTGCGCTTCTTCCGCACAGTTTTTTACCTGCCGACCGTGTTCTCTGGGGTGGTTTTTGTGGTGGTTTGGCTATGGATGCTGAACCCGCGCGGCGGGCTGATCAACCTGGCATTGAGCCAGATCGGCATCGAAGGACCGCGCTGGCTGATGGATCCGGACCTGGCGTTGTATTCGCTGGTGATGATGAGCTTCTGGGGCTGGGGGCGCTCGATGGTGATCTTCCTGGCGGGACTGCAAACCATCCCGGGCGAGCTTTACGAAGCGGCGGCAATTGACGGCGCTAACGGCTGGCAGCAGTTCTACAAGGTCACCCTGCCGCTGCTCACACCGACGATCTTCTTCAACCTGGTGCTGAGTGTGATCTTCACCTTCCAGACATTCACCAGCGCATTTGTGGCGACAGATGGCGGCCCCCTGGATTCGACGCTGTTCCTGGTGCTGTACATCTACCGGCAGGCTTTCCAGTTCCTGAACATGGGATATGCCTCGGCCCTGGCGTGGATTTTATTTGCCATCATCCTGGTGCTCACCCTGATTGTGGTACGCAGCCAGCGTTTTTGGGTCTTTTACCTGGGAGAGAAGGCGCAATGAACCAGAGCGACAGCGAACCTATGATTGTCCAGCCACGCGGCTGGCGCAAGGGCTTGCGCTATGCATTGCTGATCTTCACGGCTCTGCTCTTCATCGCGCCGGCTTTTTGGATGCTTTCCTCGGCGCTCAAGCCGAACTACGAGATTTTTGCCATTCCGCCGGTATGGTGGCCGAGCAGCCCGCGCTGGGAGAATTTCAGGGATGCACTGACTGCACTGCCCTTTGGTCGCTTTGCGTTGAACACGCTGTTGATTGCAGGCTTCTCGATCGTCGGTCACTTGATTTCCTGCACGTTGGTGGCCTATGCCTTCGCTCGCTTCGATGCTCCCGGGAAGGGATTTTTCTTCGTGCTGCTGCTTTCTACCCTGATGCTGCCTTATCCGGTGACAATGGTGCCGCTCTACATTATTTACTCCCGCCTGGGGTGGGTGAACTCGTTTTTACCGCTGATCGTACCGGCTTTCTTTGCCAACGCTTTTTATGTCTTCTTGCTGCGCCAGTCATTCAAGCAAACTCCCCCAGACCTGGAGGAAGCGGCGCGCATCGATGGCGCCAACACGTTGCAGGTGTTGTGGCATATCGTGCTGCCGATCTCGACTCCGGCGCTGGCGACGGTGGCCATTTTTACTTTCCAGGCGGCCTGGAACGATTTCCTTGGCCCGCTGATCTTTCTGCACGACCAGAGCAAATATACCCTGACGCTGGGGTTGAGCTTTTTCCGCAGCTCTTACGACATCAACTGGGCTTACCTGATGGCCAGCTCGCTGGTGATCAGCCTGCCGGTGATCCTGGTCTTTTTCCTGGCGCAAAAAGCGTTTATCCAGGGGGTGGGGTATACGGGGAGCAAGATTTAGCTTATAAGGGCAATGAAATGCCCAGGCCTTTGGCTTTGGCGCGGCGGTAGATTTCTGGGGCGACGGCCATGTCGTCCAGGGCCAGGCCCAGGTTGATCGCCAGGGTGCGTTCCAGGTTGTTCTCGCGGCCGGGTTTTAGCCCCGCGGCCAGCTCTCCCAGGTCTGCGTAGGGATCTGGCGTTTGTGCAAAATAGCCGGCGCTGCGGTAGTACTGGAACTGGGCGTGATCGTCTGTGGCGATGCGGGACATCTGGGCCAGGGCTTCCGGCTGCCAGTAGCTGTCGAAATCAACCGCCGAGCCGTAGGCTCCTGGTTTGAGCCAGTCTTTTTCAATGGTGGGGGTGGGGTGCTTGAGGATCGGGCCGGAGGTAACCACCAGGTCGCTTTCCACCACGGCTTTCTTGGGTTGATCGACGCCGATGATCTCGATGCCTAATCTGGAGGACATCTCGGCAATGTAGCGCTGTTGGACGGGCAGCACGATGTCATAGGCATAAACGCGTTCCAGGGGGAAGAGGGCAGCCAGGGCTTCCAGGTTGGTGCGGCCCTGCACGCCGCATGCCAGGATGCCGGCAACCCGGCTATCCGGCCGGGCCAGGTATTTGGCGGACAGGGCGCTGGCGGCGCCGGTGCGGTAAGCGGTGATCCAGGTGCAGTCCATGATGCAGTACGGCAGGCCGGTGTCATCATCGTTTAGGATGAGCAGGCCGCTGATGTATGGCAAACCCTTGGATTGGTTATCCGGATAGCCGCTGACCCACTTGATCCCGGCAGAGTGCAGCGAGGGGATATATGCGGGCATGGCGTGGATGAAAGCATCCGGCCGGGTGTGGATGCCGGGCTTGGGGGGCATCTCGACCTTCCCGGCGCCTTTTTCCTTAAACGCCTGCTCCAACAAATTAATGATGGTGGGCATGTCCAGCGATACCGCTTCGACGTCCGCGCGGGATAAATATAGGATTTGATCAGCCGCCATTTTGACCTCCAGGGGATAAATTTGACACCCCTATTTTAATCCAACCTGTCACTTTCGCAGCCGTTTTCTGCCCTGGATGAATACTCCAACGACCATCAGGACGGCGATCAACACCAGGCTGAGCCGGTCGCTGGTGTTAAGCAGCTGCACCAGCAGCCCGGCTCCAAGCAGAGATGTCAGCAAGATGAGCGCCCAATCGAACAGGACGGCAACCAGCACCGCACCGCAGGCAGCCCCGATCAGGAAGATCAGCCAGGTTGGGGCATCCAGATTCAAATTGATCAGCTCCACCAGCTTGATGGCCAGGTAGCCGCCAACCAGAAAGCCGGCAATGCCAAGGACGATCCGGTTCATCAAGACAGCTGCCATGCCGGCCAAAAAGCCCACCACCAGTCCGACGAGCAGCAGGGTCCAGATCGAGCTATCGCCAAAGAAATTTGACGCCAGGCTAAAGCCGATGGCAAAACCAATGCCCCCGACAAACAGCCAGTACAACCTGCGTCCAAAGGCGAGCATCGCAAAACCAAAAACAGCCTGGATGATTGTAATTGTTTGCATCATTATCCCTGATCTACCTGTATTTGAGCGCCGGCGCCATAAGAAAGATGGTGGGTGGAGCACTTCTTGGTAAAATTACCACCGCACGGAGCCTGTTAATGAAAGGGTTGAATTCAATGAAATACCGGTTGCAATATTTGATCCCACTGGTGGTGCTGGTACCTATGATCCTGGCCGCCTGCAGCTCAGGAAACGGCGCTCAGGAGGCTGCCGTGGTTGTGGAAGAGTACCTGCAAGCCCAGGTGAATAAAGACGCCAATGGGATGGTCAATCTATCCTGCTCGGCCTGGGAGGAAGGCGCTCTCCTGGAATACGAGTCCCTGGCGGCGCTGACCGTTTCACTGGAGGATCTGGGCTGCCAGGTCGAGGCGCAGGACGAGCAGTCGGCGCAGGTGTCCTGCGCTGGGAGAATGGTCTTCAATTACGGCACCGAGGTGCTGGAAGTTTCCCTGGCGGACAAAACGTACCGGGTGGTGTTTGAAGGCGGCGATTGGCGCATGTGCGGATACCAGTAATGCTTCGGAAGCTGTTTTCCAGGGAAAACCTGTATGCTGTCCTGCTGTGTTTTCTGCTGATCGCTCTGCTGATCATGACGGCAGATCAGGCGCCGCAGTGGATTTACCAGGGTTTCTAAGTGACTCTGACCGCCATCCTGGTGTTCGCTCTGGCCACGCTGCTGGCCGGATGGCTGCTCCCCAGCCGCTGGCGAGTATGGTTTTTGCTGGCAGCCAGCATCCTGGCAGCCTACTGGCTGCAGCCCTCCACGCCGATCCGCAACCTGGATTTTTGGTTTCCGACAGCCTCAATTGCATTGACGGCAGTGACCTGGGCGGTGACGCGTACACCACTGGATGCAGCCGGGCGGCGCAGCTGGGTGGCAATGGCGCTGGTGGCGGCGTTGATCGTGGGCGTGGCTTTGCTGCGTTATGCCGGGCCGGCTTGCTGTGTGACGCCCAGCCGCCCTCCGGATCTCCTGCGGGTGTTGGTGGTGCTTGGATTGGCTGCCCTGCTGGTTGCTATCCCATTGAGGTTCCCGGCCAGCCGACGCTTCCTGGTGCCTGCGGCGATCCTGGTTATTCTGGGGCTGCTGGTAATTCTCAAAAGCCCGGCAGTGGCCCAGCAGACCAGCGCCTGGTTGCGCCTGGCAGGCGGGCAATCGGCGCTGCTGGCGGCTGCGGGCGACCTGCCCTGGCTGGGGTACTCCTACCTGGCATTCAGGCTGGTACATGTGCTGCGCGACTACCAGGCCGGCAAGCTGCCGTCTCTTGAATTTGGTGAATTTGTCACGTATGCCTTGTTTTACCCGGCATACACCGCCGGCCCAATCGACCGCTCCCAGCGCTTTGTGGGTGACCTGCGCTCGCAAGCGGCAAAGCAAACAGGCAGCTTCCTGGCAGCGGTCAAAGACCCTGCCCGTCAGGAGCAGCTGGTGCAGGGTGGCAGCCGCATCCTGGTTGGCCTGTTCAAGAAATTCGTCCTGGCAGACGGTCTAGCTCTGATTGCGCTCAACAGCCAAAATGCAGGCCAGGTTCAGCCCGGCTTGTGGACATGGGTGCTGCTTTACGCCTATGCTCTGCGCATCTACTTTGACTTTGCCGGCTACACCGATATTGCTCTTGGATTAGGGCGCATGCTGGGGATCCGCCTGCCCGAAAACTTCGACCGCCCATATCTCCGGCAAAACCTGACGATGTTTTGGAATAGCTGGCATATGACCCTGGCTCAATGGTTCCGGGCATACTACTTCAACCCCCTGACACGTTATCTACGTGGCCGGCCGGTCAAGATCCCTACCTGGGTAATCCTGCTGCTGGGGCAGCTCACGACCATGCTGTTGATCGGATTGTGGCATGGGATTACCTGGAATTTTGCCGTTTGGGGCGCCTGGCATGGGGTCGGGCTATTCATTCACAACCGCTGGTCCGACTGGAGCCGGCCGCGCTGGAGCGGCCTGGAGAGCCGTCCTGGACTGCGCAAGACCCTGGCTTTTGGCGGATGGCTGGCGACATTCAATTTTGTTGCCCTGGGCTGGGTATTTTTTGCCATGCCCAGCTTGAAACTCTCCTGGGTTGTGTTTCAGAAACTGTTCGGCTTTTAATGATTGAATACCAGGATGCCTCGCATGGCTCACTCTTCTACAACTTCCCCCTTGGACAACGATCGGCGGCGCATGGCTGGCCGGGTGATCTTAAAAGCGTTGGTGTTGTTCCTGGTACTGAACCTGGTATTTATTTGGGTCTTACCGCTGCAGGCGCTGGGAAGGTTATCTCTCTACAACCTGCTGTTTCCAGGCCGGATGCGCCTTCCGTATGGGGATAACCCGGCGAAAGCCTATAACCTCAGCCTGTACAACCTGGAGGCGATGTTTGCTTCGCACGAGCTGGCTGGAAGCAGCAAGCCGGCGGATGAATTCCGCGTGCTGGTGATCGGTGATTCGGCGGGCTGGGGGTTCTTGCTGGAACCCGAAGATACCCTGGCGGAGGCGATCAATGCCCAGCAGGCCGTACTGCCGGACGGCCGGTCGGTGAGGGCATACAACCTGGGATACCCAGTGATGTCACTTACCAAGGATCTGCTGATCCTGGAGCGTGGAATGGCTTACCAGCCGGACCTGATCGTCTGGCCCCTGACGCTCGAATCATTTCCCTATGATAAGCAGCTTTTCCCGCCGCTGCTGCAAAACAATCCCGAGGCGGTCAATGCGTTAATTGAAAAGGCCGGGCTGAGCCTGAAACCACTGGCCGCAAGCGAGACAGACGGCTGGTGGCAGCGCACGATCGTTGCCCGGCGCAGGGAGCTGGCCGACCTGCTGCGGCTGCAGCTGTATGGGGTTATGTGGGCGGCAACCGGCATCGACCAGGAACTCCCGCTAAGCTACACCCCTCGACAGGAAGACCTATCCAGCGATATCGAATTTCACGGCCTGACGGGGCCAGATTTACAGGCCTCCGACCTGGCCTTGGAAATCCTGTCTGCGGGAGTCCGGTTGGCGGGCGAGACGCCGGTGTTGATTGTCAACGAGCCAATGTTTGTCAGCCAGGGGGAAAACAGCGACCTGCGTTACAATTTTTACTACCCACGCTGGGCTTACGACGGTTACCGCCGCATCCTGTCTGCATGGAGTGCCGAAAACGACCTGGCATACCTGGATCTGTGGGATAGCGTACCGAACACGGAGTTTACCAACAGCGCAGTGCACATGACGCCCCAGGGAACGCGGTTGTTTGCCCGCCAGGTGTTGCGAGCGATCCTTGAAAACCCCGGCCTTCACTCTCCAGTCCAGGCGGGTACTGAAGAAAAATAAGGATATAATCGGCCCGATATGCGAAACCCTTATCGAATATTACTGGTATGCATGTTATACCTGACCGCCTGCAGCACCAACCAGGCGGTTAGCTCGCCGGACATTGTCCTGACGGCTGTGAATACTCCCACAACGCAGCCGGTTTTACCCACGGCGGAGCCAAGCGTGGCCGCTGTTTATCCGACCCGCCCGGTGGCGACCATAGTGGCAACGCAGCCTCCACCAACTCAGCCCGCTCCGACGGAAACAGTTACTCCTACCCCAACTCTATCTCCAGATGGCTGGAAAACCCTGCCAATCCTGCCGGAAGTCTCACCTACGGTCAAGGATATCTATCTAAGGGGACTGGCATTGGGGAACAATCCGCAGGCCTTTGCGAAAATCGGCGACTGCGGCAGTACCCCGTCCTGGTTTTTAGGGGATTTCGATCGTGGGCCGGCCTTTTACAGCCTGGGGGAATATACCAACCTTGAGTCAGTGATCCAGGAATTCCAGGGATCGTACGCCCGCACCAGCCTGGCTGCGAAATCGGGTTTCAATGTTTCCTCCATCCTGTCGCCTTTCTGGGCGGATGGTACCCAATGCCTGCCTAATGAGACTCCCCTGGCGTGCGAGGTGCGAGTCCACAAGCCGATGTATGCCTTTGTCATGCTGGGGACCAACGACGTGTACCACCTGGATTCATTCGAACCGGGGATGCGCAAGCTGATTGAGTATTTGATCGAAAACGGCGTTATCCCAATTCTTTCGACCAAGGCGGACAACCTGGAAGGCAACGAGGTGGTCAATGCCACGATTGCCAGGCTTGCGTTGGAATATGAAGTGCCGCTGTTGAACTACTGGCAGGCGCTGCAATCCCTGCCTGACCAGGGACTGCAGCCCGATAAGGCCCATATCACCTACGGTTCAAACCGCTTTGACGACCCTCGCATGCTGGAAACCGGCTGGACCGTTCGCAACCTGACCTCCTTGCAGGCCCTGGATATAGTATGGAGAGCTGTAAAGAGTCAGCCTTAGCTGTAGGAGAAACGATACCCCATGGGTGATGCAATAACCGACAAGTTAGCCCAATATATTGCCATGCAAATCCTGAAACAACCCGGCCGATCGATTGGCAGCCAGGAAGCGTTGATTTCCAGCGGCCTGATTGACTCGTTGAGCCTGGTAGATCTGGCGTTATTTGTGGAAGATAATTTCGGCGCCCACATTGACGATACGGAACTCAATGCGGCGACCTTCGATACCCTGGAGCAGCTTGCCGAGCTGATCCGCCAGCGGCAGGTATGACGGAGACTGTTTCTCGGCTGCTCCGCCAGGCATACCAGGAAATTCCCGACCAGGTTTGCCTGACCTTGCTGTTAAGCGGGCGGCCTGATCAGCGACTGACTTACCGCCAGCTGCTGCAAGGGTCGGCTGGGTATGCGGCTGCCCTCGAGCGAGCGGGCATCCAACCGGGGGAGGTTGTGATCGTGATCTTGAATCACGGTCTGGACCTGGTATTTGGTTTCTTCGGGGCTATTCTGCAAGGGGCAGTGCCTTCCATAATGCCGTTTTTAACGGAGAAATTATCGGCGGAACAATATCGGGCTTCCCTGGCCTCGTTGTTTGAAATAACCGCCCCGGCAGCGGTGATCACTTACCGGGAGTTCCTGGGTGAAGTGCAAGCCGCCAGTGCCAATAGCTCAGTAAGGGCTATCCTGGTAAGCGATGAAATCCAGCCGGGTGAGGTTGACTGGCAAGGGCTGTCCGGTCTAGAGCGTCCATCTGAGGAAATTGTCCTGCTGCAGCATTCCTCAGGCACCACCGGGCTGCAAAAGGGGGTGGCTCTTTCGCACCAGGCAGTTATTGCCCAGCTGCAGTCCTACGCCCAGGCGCTGCATCTGAACCCGCAGGATGTCATTGTGAGCTGGCTGCCGCTGTACCACGATATGGGGCTGATTGCCGGCTTTATCATGCCGATCCTGTGCCGCATCCCGCTGGTCTTGATATCGCCGTTTGATTGGGTGCGCGCCCCACACAAGCTGCTGCGGGCGATATCCGATTACCAGGGCAGCCTGTGCTGGTTGCCGAATTTTGCATTACAATTTCTGCGCACAGAAAATACGTGATAAGGACCTGGAAGGCGTTGACCTTTCCAGCCTGAGGGCGGTGATTAATCGTTCCGAGCCAATGTACCTGCAGAGCCACCAGCTGTTCCTCGAGCGGTTCAAACACTACCAGCTGAAAGCTGCTGCCCTGGCTACCTGCTACGCGATGGCAGAGAATGTTTTTGCCGTGACACAAGGCGGCCTGGACATGCCGGCGCGTGTGGATTGGGTAGACCGGCAGGCGCTGATCTCCCGGCAGCTGGCTGTGCCTGCTGGGGAAGGAAATCCACGGGCGGTGGCGATGCTTTCGGCGGGAACACCAATCGAAGGGGTGGCTGTGCGGGTGGTGGATGCGCAGGGCCGCCCGCTGCCAGAGCGAACCCTGGGCGAGATTGCCTTGCAAAGTCATTTCATGCTGAGCGGTTACTACAATCGCCCCGACCTGACGGAGAAGGCTTTCCTGGACGGCTGGTATTTAACCGGCGATCTGGGATACCTGGCTGATGGAGAGCTGTTTATTACCGGGCGCAAGAAGGACTTGATCATTGTCGGCGGTAAAAATATCTATCCACAGGATCTGGAAAGGCTGGCCGGCCAGGTGGAGGGTGTCCATCCGGGCCGGGTGGTGGCTTTTGGAATCTACAATGAGCAGGCCGGTACAGAAGAAGTTGTGATTGTGGCGGAGCTAGAAGAAGAATATACAGCCCAGGCGGCTGAGGCCGTTGCTGAGGAAATCCGGCGCCAGGTAACGAAAGGCTCCGATATTGTGCTTCGGCATGTCCACCTGGCGGGGAAGAACTGGCTGCTAAAGACGAGCAGTGGAAAGGTGGCCCGGCAGGCAAATAAGGATAAATATCTGGAAGAAAAGGCAATCAGGGAACAGGCTTCCAGGGATCAGGAGAGCTAATAGTTGCGCCGGCTGCACTTACCATTGGGTGAAGCTAGTTTTGCGCTATGGCTGCGGCAGGATGCCCCAGGCGCCGTCAAAATCATTTAGCGGGTTTTCGCTGATCCTTTGCCGGTTTGAGCCATTGGCGGTCATGATGTAGATGTCATGGTTGCCACCTTCCGGCCAGGATTCGAAGATCAGCCACAGGCCATCGGGGGAGTAGCGTGCTTCGCGCATTGGGACGTTCACCGGGCTAATCTGGAATTCGTCCGGCCGCTCGGCGCCAAAAATTACAGCCATCAGCTTGGGGATGAAGAAGCCAACCTCATTCTGTGTGAATAAAATCGTTGTGCCATCGGTCGACCAGTCCGGGGATGAGTTCGACCGCGTTGTTGCTGCGGGTGACCGGTTGACGATTGGTACCATTGGCATTCATGGTCCAGATTTCATTTACGCCTTTATTGGTTGCCACGAAGACAATCTTGCTTCCATCCGAAGACCAGGCCGGCTGATAATCGCGCTCGAAAGTCTCTACCACCAGGGTGACGGTTTGATCTGGCAGGCTGATGGTGAACAGACGTGGGCGGCCGGTATAGCGCTGGGAGGTGAACAGGATCTTGGTGCCATCGGGAGACCAACGCGGGTCATAATCTCCACCTGGTACGGTGGATAAGGGAACGGGCTGGGCATCGGGGTCGTCGACATTGATCAGGAACAGGCCTGCGCCGGGATAGGCTTCTTGATTGCGGAAACATGGGGAGGTGAATACCAGCCAGCTTCCATCCGGTGACCAATCTGGCTGGCAAGCGCCTTCCGGTAGATCTGTGACCTGGCGCTGTTGCAGGGAGGGCATTTCAGCCACCCAGATCTGGGGAACTTTGTCACGCAGAGAGGCGAATGCCACGCGCCCATCACTCCCGCCGAGCTGTGTGGGTTTTGGGGTGGGTGAATTCGTGGGGGTGGGCGTTGTTGTGCTGGTCGGTGTGGAAATGGGCTGCAAAATGCTGGTGGCTGACGGAGGCGGAGCGGGGGTCTGGTTGGCAACCACCTCGGACGCGAAGGCGGTCATGGTGCTGTTCAAGCTGATCATGTCATCGGCAAGGGTTGTTGCCAGGGTGGGGCTGGGAGTGGAAGTGGCATCTATGCCGATAAACTCGGCCGCCTGGCCTGGCAAACCCCAACCAGCCAGGAACTCCTGGATGAATGGATTAATGACCAACAGGGATTCTACGATCAGCACGATTCCCAGAAAGTACAATACTCCGCGAAGGGGAGTGAAGGCCTTGCGCTTGGGCGAGCTGGGTCGCCCGCCTGGACGGCGAACGGCTCCATTTTCTGGAGGAGGTAGCAAGGGTGGGCCAGAGCGCACGTCTCCAGGGGTGGCAGCCAGGTCGGCGCCATCGGCCAGTCCATTTTGGGCAGCCACAGCTGAAGGCTCAGGCGGGGGGGCTACGAGTAACTCCAGGTCGTTGGCGTTGCGCCTTGTGCTGGACAGCGAATTTAACAGTGCTTCTTTGAATTCGAGGGGATTTTGATAACGTTGGTCCGGCTTGATCGCCATCGATTTTTCGATGACCTGAGCCAGGCGTCGGGGAATCAGTGGGTTTAATTTGCGAAGTGAGGTCAGGTGTACCTGGTCGATAGCGCGGTTCAGGGCATCTTCTGGGACGTAGCCGGTCATTGCTGCGTAGAGTGTGGCGCCCAGGGAATACAGGTCGGAGCGGGCGTCGGTGCGGGCGGAGCCATATTGTTCGGGAGGCGAGTAGCCGGGGGTCATGGCCCGGGCACCAGTCGTGGTCAGCTGCGAGCCGAAGAGGATCTTTGCCAGGCCGAAATCTACCAGAAAAATCTGGCCATCCGGGTCAATCTTAACATTTCCAGGCTTGATATCGCGGTGTACGATGGGCGGGCTGCAGGCGGCCAGGTAATCCAGCGCATCGCAGATGGCCGCTCCTATCTTAACCACTTCCTCTACCGGGAGCATACCCAGGCGGTCCATGCGCTGGCGCAAGTCCTCGCCGGCAATGTAGTCCATCACCAGGTACTGGCCCTGGCCTTCTATAACAAAATGATCGGTTACTCGCGGTAGGTTGGGATGCCGCAAGCCGGCCAGGATGGTGGCTTCCCGGCGAAACTGGCGTGCATAATCCTCGGTGGTGAAGAAATTGTCCTTGACTGCCACATCAACACCCAGGTTCTCATCAACGGCGCGATAAACCGAACCCATTCCCCCCTGCCCAAGGATTTCGACAATCCGGTAACGGTTATTGAGTAATGCTTCCGGTTCCAGGGCCATGTTGTTCGACTCTCACACCAAACTGGTGGATGTACGCGGCCTCCCAGTTTAAATCTCAGTCAGTCCATCGATATTCCTGTGGTTCACTCCGGCAATCAGAGCATTATCGCATGCCCGCTTAAATATCCAGGTTGCGGACTTCGCGAGCGTGCGTCTGGATAAATCTACGGCGAGGCGGGACAGCCGATCCCATCAGCATATCAAACGTGCGATCGGATTCGGCCGCATCCTCAATACCTACCACCAAAAGCGTGCGCCGGCTGGGGTCCATGGTGGTTTCCCAGAGCTGGTCCGGGTTCATTTCACCCAACCCTTTGTAGCGTTGAAGGGCGGCTTTTTCGGCAGAGACGCCCATCTCAACCAAAATCTGGTCTTTCTCCGCTTCGCTGTAGGCATGGCGTACCTTGTCCCGGTGTGTAATGCGATAGAGAGGCGGTTGTGCAATATACAGGTGACCTTCTTCAATCAACTTCTGCATATAACGGAAGAAGAAAGTCAGGAGCAGGGTGCGGATATGGCTGCCATCGACATCCGCGTCGGTCATCAGCACAACTCGGCCATAGCGCAATCCGGATAAGTCAAAACTTTCGCCAATCCCGGTACCCAGGGCGGAGATCAGAGCTTTAACTTCATTGTTTGCCAGGATTTTATCCAGGCGAGCGCGTTCGGTGTTTAGAATCTTACCACGTAAAGGTAAGATGGCCTGAAAATGGCGGTCGCGGCCTTGCTTGGCGCTGCCGCCGGCCGAGTCGCCCTCGACAATGTACAATTCGGTTTTTTGAGGGTCGCGCTCGGAGCAGTCGGCCAGCTTCCCGGGGAGGGTCAGGCTCTCCAGGGCAGACTTGCGGATGACCAGATCACGCGCTTTGCGAGCGGCATCCCTGGCCCGGGCGGAAGTGAGGCACTTGGCGACAATGGCTTTACCGGCGGAGGGATTTTCTTCCAGGAAGGTACTGAAGGCCTCGCCCACGATCTGCTGGGCCAACGTCTGAACTTCTGGGTTCATCAGCTTGACTTTGGTCTGGCTTTCAAACTGAGGATCGGGATGTTTGACGCTGATGATCGCCGTCAGGCCTTCGCGGGTGTCGTCGCCGGTGAAATTGGCGTCCGAATCTTTCAACTGGCCGCTGCGATGGGCATAGTCGTTGATCGTACGGGTAAGCGCGGCGCGCAACCCGGTGAGGTGGGTGCCGCCGTCGATCGTGTTGATGGTATTCGCAAAGGCATACACCGATTCGGCATAGGCATCGGTATATTGAATAGCGGCATCAATCGTAATGCCGTCGACTTCCTTTTCGGCATGCACCACCGAGTGGAGCACTTCTCGGTTGCGGTTCAGGTAGCGAACGAAAGAGGTGATGCCGCCTTCAAAATGGAAGGTCATCTCGCGCTCAGAGCGCTCATCCAGGAAATAGATGGTGACGCCGCGGGTGACGAATGCCATCTCGCGGAAGCGCTGCACAAGGGTGTCGAAGCGGAAGTCCAGGTCTTCCTTAAAGATGAGTGGGTCAAATTTGAATGTGGTGGTTGTACCGCTGACGCCCGGCGGGGCTTTGCCGACGGCGGTTACCGGACCGGTGGGATAGCCGCGCTCGTAGCGCTGAAAATGTTCTACCCCTTCACGTTGAACGCGCACTTCACACCACTCTGAAAGGGCATTGACTGCCGACACACCGACGCCGTGCAGACCGCCGGAGACTTTGTAGCTGCCGCCGCCGAATTTGCCACCGGCATGCAGAACGGTCATGACGACTTCCAGGGCGGGTTTTTTCATCTGTGGGTGGATATCCACCGGGATGCCGCGGCCGTTATCTCTGACCGATACACTGCTATCGCTATGGATGCGGATCTCGATGCGATCGCATGCCCCGGCCAGGGCCTCATCGATCGAATTGTCAACAACTTCATAGACCAGGTGATGGAGTGCTTTAATGTCTGTCCCGCCAACATACATACCCGGGCGGCGCCGTACAGCCTCCAGACCTTCCAGAACCTGGATATCTTTCGCTTCATACGAAAACGAACTAGCTTTTGTCACAAATTCCTCCAACAGAAAATAACAGACTACCCGGCGCGGGTTAGCAGGACAGCGCCGGCATTAAGCCTGACCGCCGGCCTGAGCCAGCGCTTTGTCGTGAACAAAGCGTTGTGCATCCCGGTAATAGACAAAACTGGCTGCCAGCAGACCGGTAGTAATGAAAGCATGCCCAACGATCCCTATCAGGGAAAACCAGGAGGATTCCCTGGGCAGCCGCCAAACCATATTCAGCCCCTGGCTCAGCACGAGCGCTGCCAGCAAGAAAAGACCGGTGCTGGGCAAGGTAGCGCGCGTCATTTGCAGACTTTGCAGGACGGTAGCCATTAGCCCGCTGCGGAAAGTGAATATTCCGTGCGGCGAAAAAATTAATGGAAAGAAAATCCAGAGGACCAGACCGGCGTAAATCAGGAGCACGAGCTGCCCAATATTCAGCCCAATAACGAGCAGGATGCTCAGCATGCAGATGAATGGCACAGCCAGGCCAAGAAACAAGGCCAGCCAGAACAGGGCCAGCCCTATGGACTGGCGTGCGAGCCAGGGCCACTGGCCGAGAGCCTGGCCCAGGTTCACATGGCCTTCCAAAACGGCCTGGGAGATCAGCGAAAAGTAGAAAGCCCCGATCAACAAGCCGCAAAGCGCCAGCAGCAACCACAAGCCGGCGGTGGCCAGCAGGGAGGGCAACTGCCAATCCTGTGGAACGCCGAGGGGAGTAAGAATTGGCGCCCGCCCGGCCATCAGGCTGGGAATTCCGACCGGGATGGTGTGCAAGGCACTGAACACGTTGATACGCTCAAGCAGCGCCTGCCAGAGAACTTGGCTGTCTTCCAGCATACTGGCCATATCGGCCGACTGGGCTTCCGGCAGGGACTGGGCCTGCCGGAAAAAGTCCATGATTAATCTTTGCGGGCTCAAGCGCGGCCCAAACCATAGAAACAGGTCCAGGACAATCGAAAATATTATCAAAGCAAGATGGTTGCTGATAATATCGAATCCCGCCAACAGCGATTTTACCGGGCTGGGCGGTACGGGGGGAGCGTGCAGATCGGTTGTGTCCATTAATACTCGACAAATTTTACCATACCGGAATATGAGAAATTTCTGAAACAGATATGAATATTCCCTTGACCAGATAATCAGTTGTCGGTAGAATTTACCCATTAACCAGACGTCAGCAATGTAACCTGACATCTCCCAAGTCAGTCGATCTGCGACATCCAGCGGATGGCCTGGGAATCTTTACGAATGCTCTTTGCCAAAGGAGGTGACCCATTCGATCCTGTATTGATTTAAGTCAGCTGCTCCATACCCTTGTAAGTCACCCGCCCCTACACTGAGCGGGATTAACCCATTCCAAATTCCTGAGGAGAATAGAAGATGAGTAAGAAAATATTTGCCGTACTTTCGCTGTTGATCCTTGCCAGTATGCTGCTGGCAGCCTGCGGCGAAGCGCCACTTGAATGTGAAGATGCTATTGGCTGTGTTGAAGTTGCTGAAGGCGACCCGATTCACATCGCCTACGCAATGGTGACCTCCGGTGCCGACGCGACGTTGGGTATTGACTCGCGCAACGGGGCTGAAATCGCTATGGATGAAAAGGGCGGCACCTTGCTTGGGCACCCCATCCAGTTCGACGGTGAGGACGATCAGTGCTCCGCTGAAGGCGGACAGGCGGCCGGCACCAAGCTGGCGGCTGACCCGACGATTGTAGCAATCATCGGCACCTCCTGCTCCAGCGCTATACGCGTAGCCATGCCGCTGTGGACTGCAGCCGGTTTCACGGTTATTTCGGCTTCTAACACTGCCGTAGACCTGACTCTGGCCGGCAACGAAAACAATCATCCTGGTTACCTGCGCACCGCCCACAGCGACTCCGTGCAAGGTTCTGCGGCCGCCCAGTTCGCCTGGGAGAAGCTAGGCATCAAGAAAGCTGCCACCATCCATGATGGCAGTATCTATGCCGAGCAGCTCCAGCAGGTCTTCGCCGATGCCTTTGTGGCGCTGGGTGGTGAGATCACTTCCCAGGAGTCGGTTGACCCGCAGCAGACCGATATGAGCGGTGTTTTGACCACCATCGCGACGGGTGCTCCCGAGCTGATCTATCACCCGATCTTCATCCAGGCTGGTGCTCAGATCGTTCGCCAGGCAAGGGAAACCGCTGGCCTGGAGAACACCTACCTGATGGGCGCGGACGGAATGTTCTCACCGGATGTTGCTGAAGGGGCCGGCGATGCAATCGAAGGCGTGTTTGTCTCCAGCCCGGACTTTTCTGCCTATGGCGATGCCTACACGACCACATTTGTACCGGCATATCAGGCTAAGTTTGGCTCCGTACCGGTCAGCATCTTCCATGCCCATGCCTATGATGCCTTCAACATGCTGTATGCCTGCATCGAGAAGGTTGCGGTGGGTGACAAGGAAGGTGGAAACTTGCTGATCGGCCGTCAGGCGATGCGTGACTGCATGTATGCTACCAAGGACTACCAGGGCCTGACCGGCAATCTGACCTGCACGCCCACCGGCGACTGCGCCGACCCGAAGATCGCCGTGTACGAATATCATGCCGGCGAGTATCCTCCTGTCAAGATCTGGCCATAATTGCCAACGTAAGCTTCGATCCAGTTAGTATTGGGGAGGGGCGAGGCTACCCCTCGCTCCTCCCTTTTCATAACCAGGAGGCCAGGTATGTTTAAGAGACGGCGTCAACGTGCGACTTTCACGGATATTGTGGTCTGGGCTATTGGTGCAGTAATTGGGATCGCAGTGATTTATGGCACCTTCGTCACATGGCGCACGGCACAGTATTCGGCAGAACAATGGATTAACCTGACCATCGATGGTCTTAAGCTTGGGGGCGTGTATGCACTGATCGCCCTGGGTTATACACTCGTATATGGCATTTTGCGCATGATCAATTTCGCCCACAGCGAAGTATTCATGAGTGGGCCTTTCACTGCGGTATTTTTAGCCAAATATCTCGATAGCATCGGGTTTTATAATGATCACCCGATAATCAGTCTTATCCTAATCACGCTTTTATCCGCAACCGTAGCAGTCACCATCGCCCTCCTGCTGGAGCGCATCGCATACCGACCTCTGCGTTACGCACCTCGTCTGGTACCCTTGATAACAGCGATTGGGGCTTCATTCTTTTTGCAGTATACCTTTCGCGGTCTGTATGGGAACGACCTGGAAGTCTACCCTAACATGGACATTTTGGACGGCACGGTTGCGATTGGCTCGATCGATGTTCCCAAAACCGATATCGTCGTCATCATTTCCGCCTTTTTGATGATGTTCCTGCTGTACAGCATTGTGCAGTTTACCAAGACTGGCAAAGCGATGCGCTCGGTTTCCGAAGATAAAGAAGCTGCGGCGTTGATGGGGATTAACGTCGATCGGGTGATCGTATCGACATTTGCTTTAGGTGGCGCTTCAGCAGGTGTAGCAGGAATCCTGTATGCACTGATTTTTCATACGGCACATTTTTATATGGGTTTCATACCAGGACTGAAGGCATTTACCGCCGCGGTCCTGGGTGGGATTGGCAATGTCGTGGGCGCCTGGGTGGGAGGTACTTTGCTGGGATTAATCGAGTCGCTAGGCCCCAATCTGTTCTTGAGCGGTTTGGGAGTCCCGGCGGCCAATCAGCTGAAAGATGGAATTGCGTTTGCCATCCTGGTGCTGATCCTGATCTTCCGCCCAACCGGAATATTGGGTGAGCGCCTGAGCAAGGCGAAAGCGTGAGGCTTTAGCGATGAAAAAAGAAACTTCCTCTATCTGGAAACAAGCCTTTACCACCGGGTTGATTGCCGGTGGTACAGCAGTCCTGGTCTCGCTGGTTGGCCTGGTAGAAGCCTTTGGGGATATCTATATCATCAGTGGCTTACTCACGCTCGGAGAGCTGATCCTCTTCGCGCCGATTTTGTTATTTGCTTACTCGGCGATCCGCCGCGTGCCAAACCAGCCTCGCAAGGTGCACTTTGGGATTAGCGCCGTGATTGGCCTGGTTGCAGGTCTTATCTTAAGCCTGCTGGTCATGATTGGCAATCTGGTCGATCTTCGCCCTATCTTTGTCAATGCTTCTCCGGCGCTGTTTGACTACCTGACCCGCGGGGTTCCAGTTCCGCTGGGGTTAGTCGTACCCCCGTTGACCAGTTTGCTGGCCGCGTTGGCGGGTTTCGGCATTTTCCTGATTCCCGAGCGTCCCCGGAAAGCAGTGATTATGGGGTTGTTAGTGGTCATTTTGTTGGGGACTTTGCGGGATCAAGTTCTGCTTGCCAGTGCGGCGCAGCTCAGGCCAGTTTCGGCCGTCTTGAGAGCCGTTGTTTTTTCGTCGAGCGGCCTCAAACCTCTGGGCGCGTTGATAGTCTTTTTGGTTACAGCAGGATTGTCTTACTACGGCAGCCGCAAAAAGGCAGTGGCTGTGACCAGGACTACCTCCGAGCAAAAACGGAAGCGCATTATCCTGTATAGCATCATCATGATCGTGATGCTTTTACTACCCCAGGTGCTGGGGCTCTTCTATACGGAAATCCTGGATACGGTTGGGCTTTTCATTATGATGGGCCTGGGGTTGAACATTGTAGTTGGGTTCGCCGGTTTGCTCGACCTCGGGTATGTGGCGTTTTATGCCATTGGGGCATACACCATGGGCGTGTTGACATCTGATGGGTTAGGCTTATTCAACCTGACCTTCTGGCAGGCACTCCCCATTGCGCTGGTAGTAACCTGGTTGGCAGGATTCATCCTGGGCTTGCCAGTTCTGCGCATGCGTGGCGATTACCTGGCAATCGTTACCCTGGGCTTTGGTGAGATTGTGCGCCTGCTGGTGTTGTCCGACTGGCTCAAGCCCTGGTTGGGTGGCACGCAGGGCATCCAAAGCATCGCCCAACCGCAGATTGGCTCCTTTACCTTCGATAAACTGCAATACCTGTATTACTTGATCTTGATAGGGATAGGCATCGTCGCCTTTGTCGCCTGGCGCCTAAAATCATCCCATCTGGGCCGGTCCTGGATGGCGATCCGCGAAGATGAGGATGTTGCTCAGGCAATGGGCATCAACCTGGTGTGGACCAAGCTGATGGCCTTTTCCACAGGAGCGCTCTTTGCCGGTCTGGCAGGGACCCTGGGCGCAGCCAAGCTGACATCCGTCTATCCGCACAGTATGACGTTTATCATCTCCATTAACGTGCTGGTGCTGATTATTATCGGCGGTATGGGCAGCATCCCCGGTGTCTTTGTTGGGGCGCTGGTGCTGATCGGTTTGCCAGGCTTGCTGACCGAGTTCGAAGATTATCGCTTGTGGTTCTATGGGTTGGCGTTGGTGTTCATGATGCTGACCAGGCCGGAAGGCTTGTGGCCAGAGGCAAGGCGCAAACTGGAGCTGCACGATGAGCAGACGACAGATCTGGTGCCAGAGCAGGACATGGCGCCCGCAGCGACCTTCAGCGAGTAGGAGGCAGTGATGGCAATTCTGAGTATTCAGAAGGTGACAAAACGGTTTGGCGGCCTGGAAGCGCTCCGCCAGATCGATCTGGAAGTGAAGGAACAATCGATCCAGAGTGTAATCGGGCCAAATGGCGCCGGCAAGACCACGCTATTTTAACTGCATCACTGGTTTCTACACCCCGGAGGAAGGTGATATCCTGCTGAGTGGACACTCGATTGTTGGCTACGCACCCGACCGGGTTACACACTTGGGCGTGTCGCGTACCTATCAAAATATTCGATTGTTTAAGAATATGACGGCAGTCGAGAATATCATGGTTGGTATGGAGCCCCACCTGAGCTCCAATATCATCACCAGCGTATTGCACTCGCGAGGCGAACGGAGAGAAGAAAAAGCGGCACTAGAAGAAGCATTACGCTTGCTGCGATTCATGGGATTGACTGGACAGGGTGATATGCTGGCTAAAAACCTGCCTTATGGCGCTCAGCGCCGGCTGGAGATTGGCCGGGCCCTGGCAAGTAAGCCGCAAATATTGCTGTTAGATGAGCCGACAGCCGGGATGAATCCCAGCGAGACCCAGGCGATGACCGACTTGATCCGCCGCTTGCGTGACGACCTGGGAATCACGATCCTGATCATCGAGCACCAAATGCGTGTGGTGATGGGCATTTCCGAGCTGATCACCGTGTTAGATTACGGTGCGAAGATCGCTGAAGGGCAGCCTTTTGAGATCCAGCATAACCCGACGGTAATCGAAGCGTACCTGGGACGGGGCAGCGCACAAGTTGCCCTGGAAGGGCATGGTCATGCTTTGCCGCCGATATCCAACCCGGCTAATCCAACTGGTCCGGCTGCTTGACGGAGTGAACAATCATGGCGATGCTGGAACTCGACAACGTTCATACGTACTACGGTAACATCCATGCCCTAAAAGGTCTCTCCATCACGGTGGAGGAAGCCGAGATCGTCAGTCTGATCGGTGGGAATGGGGCTGGAAAATCGACGACGCTCAATACGATCAGCGGAATTTTACGGCCGCGCCAGGGTCACATCCGCTTTCTGGGTGAGGACCTGGCAGCTTATAAAGCCCATGATATTGTTACCAAAGGTATCGTCCAGGTGCCGGAGGGCCGTCGCATCTTTGGCCGCCTGACTGTGACAGAAAACCTGCAAATGGGCGCCTTTACCGTGACGGACAAAAAAGTGGTCAGTAATAACATGGAGCGTGTTTTCCATTTGTTCCCACGCTTGCGAGAGCGCCGCACCCAGCTTGGTGGTACACTCAGCGGCGGCGAGCAGCAAATGCTGGCAACCGGCCGGGCGATGATGTCGGACCCCAAGCTGCTTCTGATGGACGAGCCTTCGATGGGCCTGGCACCGGTTTTGGTGGACAGCATCTTTGAGACGATCCAGGAATTGAACCGAGCCGGCACGACTATTCTGCTGGTGGAGCAGAATGCCCGCGTGGCGCTGCAAATCGCTCACCGGGGATACGTGCTGCAAACCGGCGAGATCGTCCTGAGCGGTACGGCTGAGGACCTGCGGAATAATGCCGATGTACAGAAATCGTACCTGGGCATCGAATAAACCAGAAGGACTGCAGCGCTTCTTTCGACGCGATCTATTGTGTGTTTTGATCCGGAAATCAGGCCGGAAGCAATAAATAAAGAGTGCAGGAGCGACACGTATTGCTCCTGCACTCTTCCCATAGTAAGAAAAAGGCAGTGAAAAAAAGCTATGGATTTTCCTAAAATCAGCGATATGGTCATTATTGGCGGCGGTGTGATGGGAGCCAGCGCAGCTTATCACCTGGCGCTGCTCGGGCAGAAAAACATCCTGCTGCTGGAAAAAGAAGATTTTTATGGGCAGGGCGCAACTGGGCGCTGTGCCGGTGGTGTGCGCTACCAGTTTGCCACCGATGTGAACATCCGCTTGTCTATAGAAAGCCTGCCAATGTTGGAGCGGTTCGAGGAAGAGACCGGTCAGGCGATTGATTTTCGGAAGTGCGGTTACCTGTTCCTCCTGACCCGACCGGAAGATGTGCACGTTTTTGAGAATAATGTACGCCTGCAGCACAGCCTGGGGGTCCAGACGGATTGGGTAGGTGGGGATGATATCCGGCGCTGGCTGCCAATGATGAACCTGGAAGATGTCCTGGCGGGCACGTATAATCCTGAGGATGGATTGGTTGACCCGAATGGGGTGGTGATGGGGTACATAAGCGCCGCCCAAAGGCGAGGCGCCAATACCCAAACCGGGGTGGAGGTGAGGGGCATCCGGGTGGAAAAGGGGAAAGTAACGGGTGTCGAGACCAATCTGGGTCATGTGGCGACCGGGGTCGTGCTTAATGCAGCCGGACCCTGGGCGGGCCTGGTCGGTCAGATGGCGGGAGTCGAGATCCCGATCACACCGCTGCGGCGCCAGATGTTGACCACTACCCCGCTGGCCGAGATCCCGGAAGCCTTTCCTTTCGTGATTGATTTTGCCCAATCGCTGTATTTTCATCGCGAAGGGTTGGGACTTCTGACCGGGATGTCCAATCCGGCTGAAATCCCTGGCTTTGACCAGAGTATTGACCAGGAATGGGAACTGACCCACCTGGAAGCGGCTGCACAGCGCTTACCGCTGCTTGAAAAAGCGGGGCTGCAATCCCATTGGGCAGGGCTGTATGAAGTGACACCGGATGCGCATCCTATCTATGGGCGCACGCCAGTGGAGGGTTTGTATGTGTGCGCCGGATTTTCCGGTCATGGATTCATGCACGGGCCGGTATCCGGCAAATTAATGGCTGAGATCATGCTGACGGGTGCGGCATCTACATTGGATGTCGGCATGCTCGACCTGGCTCGCTTCAATGAGGGAAGGTTGATTCGGGAGTACAATGTGGTCTAATACCCTTTCAACCCTGGAGACTTTTTCGGATGCCGGCTGCTGAGATCATCACGATTGGGACCGAAATTCTGCTGGGCGAGATTCTTGATACCAATGCCCGTTACCTGGCGCGCAGCCTGCGAGAAGCGGGCATCGACCTTTATCGCAAGACTTCTGTAGGCGATAACGCTGTGCGTATCGCACAGGCTATCCGGCAGGCCATGGAAAGCAGCGATATCATCATCACAACCGGCGGGCTGGGGCCGACGGTCGACGACCCAACGCGGGATGCGGTCGCCCTGGCCCTGGGAGTGGATACGGAATTCCGCCCCGAATTATGGGAGCAAATCCAGGCTCGCTTTCGGCGTTTTGGTCGTGTACCTACAGAAAATAACCGCCGGCAGGCTTTCATTCCGAAAGGTGCGCTCGGAGTGGAAAACCCGGTGGGAACTGCACCGTGTTTTATCGTGGAGCGAGGCGAGCAAACCATCCTGGCGTTACCCGGCGTGCCGCGTGAGATGGAATATCTGCTGCAGCATGCTTTCCTACCTTATCTGCGCAAGCGTTACAACCTGACGGCAGTCATTCGGACCCGCACCCTGCACACTGCCGGGGTGGGCGAGTCGCAAATTGACGACCGCATCGGCGACCTGGAGAGGCTGAGCAACCCGACGGTTGGGTTGGCAGCGCATTCGGGCCAGGTGGACATACGCATCACAGTCAAGGCAGAATCGGAGGCGCAAGCCAACGAGCTGATATTGCCGGTGGAGGCGGAGCTGCGCCAACGGCTCGGCAACTGGATTTATGGGACGGATGAAGAAACCCTCGAGCAGGTGGCGTTGCAGCATGTACAAACCAAGGGCTGGACACTGGTGGTAGTGGAAGCCGGGCTTAATGGCGAGCTGGTGCGCCGGCTGGCGGCCGCCCAGGGGCCATTTCATGGCGGCGAGGTGCTCTCAGAGCGACCTGCGCCGCAGGAATTAGCTGTATTCACCGGCGCTTATCGGCAGGCGCGCCAGGCAGAGGTCGGCCTGGGTGTGGCTATTTACCCATCCGGCGATAAACAAGATGTTTGCCTGGTATTGATCACGCCCCAGGGAACGCAGACCGAGACCCGCCCCTATGGTGGTCCGGTGGAGTATGCGCCCCGCTGGGCACTGCATCACAGCCTGGATATGATCCGCAATATATAAACAAATGGAGGTGTGAGTGACTCAATCAGCAGATATTCTCCTGACCAATGCGATTGTCCTGACGATGGATATCGCCTTGACAAAGTACGAGCCGGGTGCGGTGGCTGTGAAAGGCGATAAGATTCTGGCGGTCGGTCCCGAAGCGGAAGTCAAAGCGGAGTTTGTCGCTCGGGAGACAGTTGACTGCCGCGGGCGCGTGGTGATGCCCGGCCTGGTGAATGCTCATACCCACGTGCCGATGACCCTGCTGCGCGGCCTGGCTGACGATTTACGCTTGGATGTCTGGCTGTTGGGGTACATGATGCCGGTTGAGCGCGAGTTCGTCTCGCCGGATTTCGTGCGACTGGGGACGTCTCTGGCTTGCATGGAGCTGATCCGCTCTGGTGTGACTTGTTTTGCGGACATGTATTACCATGAGGAGCATATCGCCAAGGCTGCAGCGGACGCCGGTCTGCGGGCGGTCTGCTCGCAATCGGTGATGAAATTTCCGACTCCGGATGCGCAATCTTACGAGGAGTCGCTGGCGGCGGCGCGTGATTTCATCCAGCGCTGGAAAGGCCATCCTTTGATCGAGCCTTCGGTCGCCCCGCATGCGCCCTATACCTGCACGGAGGAAATCCTGCGCTCTACGGCCGCCCTGGCGGCCGAGTTTGACGTGCCATTGCATACCCACCTGGCAGAAACTGCATTGGAGGTGGAAAACTCCCGGAACGAGCACGGCATGCCGGTCATCCCTTATGCTAAAAAACAAAACCTGTTCGACGCCAAAGTCCTGGCGGCACACTGCGTGCATATTGATGAAGGTGAGATGCTCACGCTGCGGCACCATAAAGCGGGCGTGGCACATAATCCTTCGTCAAACCTTAAGCTGGCTTCCGGCTTTGCACCGGTTCGAAAGATGCTGGAGCTGGGTTTGAACGTGGGGATTGGCACGGATGGCCCGGCTTCCAACAACGACCTGGATATGTTCGAAGAAATCCGCCTGGCGGCTTTTGTTGCCAAAGCCGTCAGCGGCGATCCAACCGTCCTGCCGGCGCAGCAGGCGTTGACCATGGCAACCCGCCTGGGGGCCAATGCCGTGCACCTGGGCCACCTGGCGGGGACGTTGGAGCCGGGGAAACGCGCCGACCTGATTGTGGTGGATCTATCTGCGCTATATAATTCGCCGCGCTTCACCCGCGACCCCAATGGGATTTACTCCCAGCTGGTGTATACGGCCAAAGCGGTGGATGTGAAAGATGTGATGGTCAACGGTCGTTGGTTGATGCGAGATCGTGAAATCCCTCACATGGACGAAACCGCGTTGCTTGAAGAAGCGGAAGAGTATGCTCGCCGCATCGATATATTCTTGATCGAGCGGGAAAAATCTGTTTTATCCAAGCTGATCGCCATTGGCGGAGCTACGCAAGGCGAAAGTTTCGAGGTGCAGGCTAAGGTGCGTATTGATGACCCGGCGCCGGTAGTGGAAGCGATGCAGCGGCCGGAGTTTGAAATCCTGCACTACCGTCACTATCATGAATTTGATACCTACTTCCTGTTTGAGGATCCCATGCATGGGACGATCCGCTACCGTGAAGACGAGTATCTGGACGAGAAGGGTGAGGTCAACAATGTGCGCTACCGGCTGACACTTATCGGCCCAGCCCGCGAGCGCGAATTCCCCAGTGACGTATTACTCTCGCGCAGCCGGTTTTTGGCTCAGGCAACCCACAGCCCGCGCTTCTACCGTGAATATTTTAAGCCGGAAAAAGAAGTCGATATCGAGAAAGACCGTCTGCGCTGGCGGATTCTCTTCATGGGGACAGAATTCTTCATTAACCTAGACCAGGTCAAGAAACCGGACATGGGATACTTCCTGGAGGTAAAAAGCCGCACCTGGAGCCGGAAAGATGCCGAGCACAAGGCGTCCCTGACGAAAGAGCTGATCGCAGCGCTGGGGATCACGGAGCAAGCCAGCATCCCGAAAGATTATCTGGAAATGGTCGCCGACTGATGGACCCGGCACTAGATTTCGCCATCCAATTGGCGCGCCAGGCAGGGCTGTACCTTTCCGGCCGGTTTTTCGCGCCGGATAACGAAACGCGCCTGAAACCGGATCATTCGGTGGTAACCGATGCCGATGTAGCAGCAGACCGGATGATCTGTGATGCTATCCAGGCTGCCTATCCGGAGGATCTTTACCTGAGCGAGGAACTGCAACCAGCGCTGGAGGGCTTCCAAGGAGAGTCTGTGCCAGCGATCTGGGTGGTAGATCCGCTGGATGGCACCACGAATTTCAGCCTGGGTTTGCCAATTTGGGGTGTACTGCTCTGCCGGCTGGTATCTGGCAGGCCGGATGTAGCGGCTCTATATTTCCCATTATTGGATGAGCTGTATACGGCACAACGCGGCGTGGGGGCATTCTTGAATGGGGAGAAGATATGGTTGCCGGAGCAAGGGAAGAGACGGCCGGTCTCTTTTTTCGCCTGCTGTTCGCGCACCTTCCGCCATTATCAGGTGAATATCCCTTTCAAGCCGCGCATCCTGGGCTCGGCTGCTTATAATGTGTGCTGCGTAGCCCGTTCGATCGCCATATTGAGCTTTGATGTATCTCCAAAAATTTGGGATATTGCCGGAGCCTGGCTGCTCCTGGAAGAAGCCGGGGGTTCGATCCAGACCTATGACGGCAGCCAACCATTCCCGGTCAGGGCGAGCCAGGCTTATGCGGAGATGAATTTCCCGGTTCTGGCTGGGGCGACGCCGGAATTGATTTCCAGATGGCAGCGGGAGATTCAACCGAAACCTAATTAACCAGCTGGCAATTTGATGCAAGTTGGCAATCAACCGATCAATGGAGGAATAATATGGAATATCGATTTTTAGGAAGATCAGGTTTGAAAATATCCGCGCTTTCATTGGGCGCCTGGATCACATACGGCGGGCAGGTGGGTGAAGAAGTAGCCACCCAATGCATGCAGGCCGCTTATGAAGCCGGGGTCAATTTTTTTGATAACGCTGAGGCTTACGCAGGGGGTAGTGCTGAAACCGTGATGGGAAATGTCATTATAAAGGCTGGCTGGAAGCGCTCGGACCTGGTTGTTTCAACCAAGATCTTCTGGGGCGGCAAAGGGCCGAATGATAACGGCCTGTCCCGCAAGCACCTCCTGGAGGGTGTGGATGCCTCCTTGAAGCGCTTGCAAATGGAGTATGTGGACCTGGTGTTCTGCCACCGGCCAGATCTTTATACTCCCATAGAGGAAACCGTCAGAGCTATGAATTATGTGATTAATCAGGGTAAGGCCTTTTATTGGGGGACGAGCGAATGGGGTGCAACCCAGATCATGGAGGCATACGGAATTGCTCGACGGGAGCACCTGATCCCGCCTTTGATGGAGCAGCCCGAATACAATATGTTCCACCGCCAGCGGGTGGAAGCCGAATATGCGCCGCTTTACCGAGAAATAGGGCTGGGTACTACGATCTGGAGCCCGCTCGCCAGCGGAATGCTGACCGGCAAATACAACCGGGGTATTCCTGATGGATCACGCATCTCGCTTAAGGGGTACGACTGGCTGCGCAAGCAATTTGAGGGCGAAGAAGCCGCTCAAAAATTAGGAAAGGTCGAGCGCCTGACACAGATAGCCGGTGATTTGGGTTGCAGCGTGGCACAGCTGGCGCTTGCCTGGTGTCTGAAAAATCCCCATGTTAGCTCCGTGATTACCGGGGCGTCACGGGCCGAGCAAGTCGTTGAAAACATGAAAGCCCTCGAAGTGACTGCGCAGTTATCCGATGACGTTATGCAGCAGATCGAAGACATCCTGCAGAACAAGCCCGAAGCGGAAGAGGATCAACGCTAAATAGCATTTGCAGATTATTCCCTTGCTGGCTATAATAAAGGCCCACAAAGGAAGGTGATTGTGACTGGTGTTTTTCAGCGTTTTAAAGGTCGTAGGAAACCAGGAGAGAGTGAAGTTGTGCATGCGAGCCAGGAAAAGACCGTGCCGGTGAAGAAGCAGGAGCAGGAGGTGATTGGTCCGGAGCAGTTCCTTGTCGGATGCGCGCAGTCGATTGGAAAGAAGCGCGATCACAATGAGGATGCCCTGTTCACGATGACGGCTACGCTGTCGGTCGATGGAACCCGCAAACCGTTTGGGATTTATATCGTAGCAGATGGTATGGGCGGGCATTTGTATGGAGAGGTCGCCAGCGGGATCGCCACACGCTCGATGGGAAGTTACCTGGTTAGCAAACTTTACCCGGCGCTGATCAATGCCGAAGCAGATTTACCCGAGGAAACCATCCAGTCGCTGATGTCGGCGGCGATTCAGGAGGCGCACCAGGCGGTATTGGAGGAAGCCCCCGGAGGAGGTACGACACTTACAGCGATGGTCGTGTTAGGGGTTTCGGTGACGATTGCCCATGTGGGTGACAGCCGCGCTTACCAGGTTGGCCGGGATGGGTCGATGAAAGCCCTGACTCGCGATCATTCACTGGTCAAGCGCCTGGTTGAACTTGGTCAAATCACCAATGAAGAAGCTTCCATTCATCCCCAGCGCAACGTGCTCTACCGGGCATTAGGCCAGGCTGAACCGGTAGAAGCGGATTTATTTACCGTCCAACCCCAGGATGCCAGACACCTGCTGTTATGCTCGGATGGCTTATGGGGAGTTGTAGAGGAAGAGAAGATTGCCGGGTTGATCCAGGAATTTACTGACCCTCGGCTGGCCTGCCAGAAAATGATCGAGGCGGCCAATGCGAACGGAGGGCCGGATAATATCACGGCGGTATTGATCCGGCTATCGGATTGATGGAGGGTAATATGAACGCTACCCGAATACGAGACCGGAAAATCCTGGTGGTGGATGATGAGGAGCGCATGGTGCGCTTCATCCGTTTGAACCTGGAGCATGACGGATTCCAGGTATTTGAGGCTTACAATGGCACCCAGGCAGTCAACCGCATCCGCACCAATCTGCCGGACTTGATTTTGTTGGATGTGATGATGCCGGATATTGACGGCTTCGAGGTGCTCAAAATTACGCGTGAGGTCAGCTCGGTGCCTGTGATTATGCTGACTGCCAAAGGGGAGGAAGATGATCGGGTACGCGGCCTGGAGCTAGGTGCGGACGACTATATCACCAAGCCATTCAGCCCTCGCGAACTGGTCAGTCGCGTCCGGGCGGTATTGCGCCGGACAGAAACCGGCAGCAGCGACACCCATGGCCTGATCGAGGTTGACGAGCGCTTGAAGATTGACTTTGATCGGCATGAAGTCTGGGTGGATGGCGAGCTGGTGCAGCTTCGCCCGACAGAATACCGCTTGCTTTACCACCTGGTGCAAAATGTGGGCAGGGTGCTTACTCACGACCAGTTACTCACCCGGGTTTGGGGATACGAATATCGCGATGAGCCGCACTATGTGCGCCTATACATCAACTATTTACGGAAAAAGCTAGAGAAGGATCCCGCGAACCCCAAGTACATACTGACCGAACGGGGCACCGGGTATCGCTTTGTTGATTTTCGCCGCCAGACACTTCCTGGATCATGAGTTGTAAGCAGCCTGCTTAGAGGAATTTGAAATGGAGAAAGACAGCGTGACAAAACAGCGGATTTTACTGGTAGATGATCATGAAGTGGTACGTCTGGGATTAAAAGCGCTACTGGAACGTCACCCGAGTTTTGAAGTGGTGGCAGAGGCCGCTACAGCCCGGGAAGCGGTGGAGCGTGTAGAAGATTTCTCTCCGGATGTGGTCGTGATGGATATCCGCCTGCCGGGTGGGTCGGGAATAGAAGCCTGCGAAGAAATCGCGTTACGCTTTCCCAACTCAAAAGTCATCATGCTCACCTCCTATGCGGAAGACGAGATGCTTTTCTCGGCAATCCGGGCCGGCGCCTCCGGCTATGTGCTTAAACAGATTGGCGGTGAAGACCTGGTGCGGGCGATTGAGGCAGTGGGGCGCGGGGAAGCCCTGCTGGACCCGGCTGTGACGCAGCGTATTTTCCAGGAGGTGCGCAAGGCGGCCAAAGAGGAGGAAGCCTCGGCTTTTTCGTCACTCACCCAACAGGAAAAGCATGTATTGCTCCTGGTATCCGAAGGCAAGACAAACCGCGAGATTGCGAAAGCCTTGTTCCTGGGGGAAGGCACCGTTCGCAATTATGTTAGCAGTATTTTATCTAAACTTAGGCGTGAGCAACCGGGCAGAAGCTGCAGCTTATGCAGTTGAGCACAACCTGAAGGATTATCTGTAGAACCGACCACCGATCCCCGCAAGTGCTGCGCGGGACTTCGCCGACGACCGAATATCACGGTTATCCCCGGCAAGCGAAGCAGGGACATAGAGCGCGCAGGTAATGCCAGTTATAAATACCGTAATGATGGCCGTCTTCCCAGCCAATGGTGAGGGCATAGGCGCCCACGGCTTCAACGGAGTTTAACTGTGTGGCAGGTGTGTCTTCCTCAGGCATAGTAAATACCGATGGGTCGGGCTCTGCCCCCATCTTATCGTGACCGCCGCGGCACTCTGCACACGGGCAGGCATGGCGCAGTAAAGTAAATGAATAGATGCTGAAATGGCCATCCGACCAGATAATGGCCATTTCTTTTTTATTTCGGTCGGCGGTTATGTTTATGGGTCGATTGGTTTGGGTCATCCAAAGAATCCTTATATGTCACGGGTACTGGGTGGGTTGCATAAAGTCAGCCACAGCCCAGCCTTGCCTGGTTTCATCGTCGGGGTCCACCAGGTACCACCAGGAATACCCGTCGGCTTCTTGCGGGCCATCTTGAACCCGGTAAATTTCGCCTTCGCTGCCCAGTGTCTTGATCTCCCCGCTCAACCCGGGAGTTGCACGTAAGCGCAGACCATCGCCGCCTGTGCCAGTTACCTGTATATACTTGCCAATGGAGAGGGCACCCGTGGATTCTGGTGTGTCCGTTGCAGTGGGGATTGTGCTTGGCGTGGGCAGAGCCTGTGTGGCAGTGGGGGCCGGCGTAACATTCAATATCACTGAGGCAGGGGGTATGGCCTGGGTCTCGGGGCGGGTGAACCATAGGAATAACAGCGCGCCAACAAACAAGAGGATGCCCAGGAGCAGGCCGGAGAGCAGAACGCGGGAGGTAAACAGAGATCGCAGCATAGAGTTAAAGAAGGTGCGCCAGCACAGATCGACAGGCGCGCTCAGATCAAGAAAGAGGCCAGTGCAATAATCAAGTAGATGGCGAGAAGCTCGGCGCCTTCCAGCCAGTTGGATTCGCCGTCTTCGGAAACCAGAGCGGTGATCAACACGGCGGCGATCAAGGCCAGCAGCTCGAAGTTATTGAAGATCAGATGAAGGGGATTTCCCATGATCAGGCTGATGAACACCAGAGCAGGGGCAACAAACAGGGCAATCTGCAGGCTGGACGAGACGGCAATTTCCACGCTGAGGTCCATGTGGTTTTGCAGCGCTACTTTTACGGCAACCAGGTGTTCGGCCACGTTCCCAATCAGCGGGATCAAAATGATGCCCACAAAGAACTCGGATATCCCCAGGCTGAGCATCACCGGCTCCACTGCGCCTACCAGGAGCTCGCTCATGTAGGCGACAAAGGCTGTCGAAACCAGTAGAACGATGATAGCGGTGCGGACAGACCAATGCGCATGATTGCCCTCCGGGTTGACTGTCTGCGGAGCGGGATGTGTCTCGGAGGCTGCGCTTGCAGCCAGTGGGTGGACAGCTCCAGCCGCGGGGTGACTGGCAGGCATAGTAGCCACAGATGCCAACGGGCCACTATGCGTCTTCAGGGTGTAAATCAGCCCCAAGGCGTATAGAACGATCATCACAAAGGCAACACCCAGGCTGAGGGCTTCGACTTCCATACTTTCGGCGGGACCAATCGTTGAGCTGAACATGGAGGGGATGAGCAGCGCCAGCACAGCCAGGACGAGCAGGATGGCGTTATTGCTGGCGCGTTTCTGGTTGAATACCTGGGTGCCGTGCCGCAGGCCACCAAGCAGCATCGACATGCCCAGCACCAGGAGCAGGTTTCCCAGGATGGAACCGGTAATCGATGCGAGTACCAATTCCAGCAGCCCTTCGCGGATGGCGACAATCGTGATAATCAGCTCGGCGGCGTTGCCCAGGGTGGCATTGAGCAAACCACCGATTGCCGGGCCGGTATGGCTGGCCAGTACTTCGGTCGATGTCCCGATGTAACGCGCCATCGGGATCAGGCCAATTGCCGAGAGGGAAAAGACGGCCAGTGGAGGCCAATCCAGCAAGGAAGACAGGATTGCCAGGGGGATGGCGATGATCAGTATATTCAGAGGATCTTTAATGAAGGATTTCATGGCGCACCTGAGGTAAAGAGAGTGGTGTGAAGTTCCTGAGGTACCAGTACTGGCAGTGCAGCCGCGGCAACTTTAATGGTTACTCCTGCCTCCGAACTGTACGGTTCGCCGTCGAGTTGGACGAACATTGGCGAGCCTGATTCCAGGTGCAATTCTTGGAAAGTATAATGTTGTACCTGCCCGGAACGGGTATGGCGTCCTGACAATAGCTCCAGCGCTACCTGAACGGTATCCGCCATGTTGTCGCCCTTGAAGAGCCAAAAATCCATCACACCGTCATCCAGGGTCGCCTGGGGCGAAAGGACTGCCAGGCCGCCGGCATAGCGGCGGATGTTGGTTACGACTCCCATCAGGTAATGGCCTTGGATATGCCTGCTATCCACAGCGACATCCAGGTTCATGCCATGCCACAAACTGGCACTCCAGGCTGCCTTCAAGGCATAAGAAGGGATTGCAAGGTATTTTTCCAGCCAAGAGCGGGGCTCCAACCGGTGAACGACAAAGGCATCCAGCCCAACACCGGACCAGAGCAAAAATGGATGGTCGTTGCATAACCCAACATCGACTCTGCGCACGAATGCCCCGGCCAGGCGCAAGGCACTCTCTTCCACGCAAGACTGGCGTGGGCGCCCCAGAGAGGACAGGCCCAGCTCCTGCGCCCATACATTGGCAGTTCCGGCGGGGAGGACACCCAGGGCCGTATTGGAATGGATTAACCCGGCAGCGGCCAGGTTGACGGATCCATCGCCGCCCATGATGAAAAATGCATCCAATCCTTCGCCTGCCGCCCACTTGGATAACTCGGTGACGTGCGGCCCGGAGTGGGACTGTTCGATGGCGATCGCCCAGCCATTCTGGCGCAGCAGAGCTGCGGCCCTTTCGGCCAGAATACTTGAGGGGTAACGTCCAGCAATTGGGTTGTATACCAGGCAGGCGCGGCGCATCTTGGTCCTTCTGTGGGGGGACTTTAACCCATATCGGTAGATTTGTGCGCCCCCCGCCCGCCAGGAGCTGTGAGAGGGTGACGAGGATTTGGGGTGCAGTTCAGATGGTGGCGTGAGGTTGGTATAATACATCCATGCTGTGCTTATTGCTTGAGGCCACGTGACCGAGCTACATTTGCTCAACAACCGCTACCGGCTGGATGACCGCCTGGGCACGGGCGGCATGGCGACGGTTTTTCGCGCCCGCGACTTAATGCTGGAACGGACGGTGGCGATCAAGGTGCTGCGCATGGACCTGTCGACCGACCCGGAGTTTCGCGAGCGCTTCAAGCAGGAAGCAAGAGCCGCAGCTAATCTGTCACACCCCAATATTGTCACGGTGCATGACTTTGGGCTGGATGAAGATCAGCTGTTCATAGTGATGGAGAATGTCCCGGGCACAGATTTGAAGACCTTGATTCAGCAACGCGGTAAGTTTGAGACCGCGGATACCCTGGCGCTGATGATGCAGGCCTGCGCCGGGCTGGGATATGCCCATCGCTCGGGGTTGGTGCATTGCGATGTGAAGCCTCAGAATATGTTGATCTCTCCTGAGATGCAGCTAAAAGTGGTCGACTTTGGGATTTCCCGCGCCCTGGCCTCTATCTCACCGGAAGAATCGATAGATGTGGTGTGGGGCTCACCGCTGTATTTTTCGCCCGAGCAGGCGGCAGGCAACGCACCTTCGCCGGCATCAGATGTTTATTCGCTTGGCGTGATGATGTTCGAGATGCTGTGCGGTCAGCCGCCTTTTAGTGCTTCCAGCGCAGATGAATTGTCCCGTCTGCACCGGGAGGCGCGGCCGCCGGCCATGCGCTCGATGTTCCCGGCAATCCCTCACGGAGTAGAGACGATCGTACAGAAGGCGCTTGCCAAATCACCCGAGGCGCGTTACCAGACTGCCGACCAGCTGGGCAAGGAACTGTCAGCGTTTACTCAGCAAAAATCCTATTCTGTTAACCTGGCCGCTGCACTGCCTGTAGATCCGGTTGATGAGACCCGGCAGGTTGCAGTCGAGAATTACGCGCCAATGATGCAGTCAGGAAATCCCCAGGTGTTCCCCCAGCCGGCTTTTTCGTCACAATCCGAGCGCAGCGCCAATGATGTTGATTGGGGCACCTGGCTGCTGGCGCTGCTGGCGCTGATTGCAGTCGGCGGGCTGGTGCCGTTTGGCATGTGGGTTTACACGATGCTTGCTGCGCAGTTGCGTTAGGTGAGCTGATGGGTGCCACCCTTGTCAAAGCACCCTGCCTTGAGTATTATTAATCTTCACCGTGAAATAAAAATCACGGCTTGCGCCGCGATTTTCAAAGCAGTAGAAAGGAAATTTGGTTTGATAACGAACTATGCTTCGGTCTTCACCATGGTACGAATGCATTTGGTGCACAGTACTTTACGAACCTTGCGACCCTCCGTGTAGACCGTAATGGTCTGCAGGTTGGGACGAAAGGTGCGCGGAGTGGCTTTCTTAGACCATGGACGGTTCAGGCCGAAGGTCGTCTTCTTACCACAATTTGCACATTTTGCCATATCTCAATTCCTTTCTTATACGTTTTCGTGCCGATAAGTCCGTATTCGGTGACAGCGCACTAATCAGCGCAGGTGGTTTATCTGTTAGAATTGCCGGGTTAATAGCCGCCAAATCATACCACATACTTCGAGGCTCATCAAGCAAAAAGCCAAGGATTTTGCAAATTCGAGGGAAAATATGTCAGCAGAAAATACACCGTTAGGCAGCATTCATGTGTCTCCCAAAGCGATTGCAACCATCGCCTACCATGCCACGCTGGAGTCTTACGGCGTCGTCGGGTTGAGCTCGAAGAACCTGGTAGATGGATGGGCCCAGGCCGTGGTGAAGGACCCCACGCACGGAGTGCATGTGGATTATGACGGCCACGATATTAACATCGATCTATATGTGATCATCGAATACGGCACGCGAATTGCCAGCGTCGCCAGCAGCGTGAGCAATACTGTGCGCTATCATGTGGAGAAAGCGCTGGGAATGCCGGTGAATAAAATTAATGTTCACGTACAGGGATTACGAGTCAGTAACTATGATTAACCCGCATGTTTGGATTTTGACCTCCAGGAGATCGTTTAATGTTATCTGACCCGTATACCGATAAATCTGCTCGGGATAGCACCAGCAATCAAATTGATGGACAGGCGCTAAAAGATCTGGTGGAAGCCAGCCTGGTGTGGCTGAGGACTAACCAGCAACTGGTTAACTCTCTGAACGTGTTCCCGGTTCCGGATGGCGACACCGGCACCAATATGGTGTTGACCATGCAGGCGGCATTTGCCGAAATTGAAAACTCGAGCGAGCGTAATTTCGGCAGGATGGTACATTCATTGGCACATGGCGCTTTGATGGGGGCACGCGGTAATTCGGGAGTGATTCTTTCCCAGCTCTGGCGCGGCTTTGCTCGTGCGTTAGACAATGTGGAGTATCTGGATGGGCGCGGCTTTGTGCAAGCCCTGGCAGCGGCACGCGATACGGCTTATAAAGGCGTTGTGCGGCCTGTGGAGGGTACGATTTTAACCGTGGCGAAGGATGCTGCCGCCGCCGGAGAGCATGCCCTCGCTGAGACCAGCGACCTGGTCGAGCTGCTGGATCGCGTGGTGCAGGCTGCGGACGTCTCGGTGCAGCATACGCCCCAGCTGTTGCCGGTATTAAAGGAAGCCGGTGTGGTTGACTCGGGCGGCAAAGGTTTTTATTTTATCCTTGATGGAATGCTGCGGCATATTCGCGGGCAAACGCTGGACGTTCCCCAGGCGATTGTGCAATCTCTATCCACGATGAACCTGGAAAACGTTTTGGAAGCTATTGAGCCCGGTCAGGATTATGAAGTTGTGATTGACTTCCGGCCGTATCAGCCGCTCGACCTGGGCAGCTTTTACACAACCCTGGAGGAAATGGGCACCTCAATCCAGGTAGGTGAAGGCGATGGCATATATCGCATGCATATTCACGTCCCGACCGAAAAACGCTACGAGCCTATCGATTACACCATGACGCTGGGTACGATTACGAAAGTGGCCATGGAAAACCTGGTTGCTCAGATGGAGGATAGAGAGGCACCCTGTGGCGGTAGTGGGCAAATAGTCCCTGCTGTCCTCCAGCCCGGCCAGATCGCGGTGGTGGCTGTATCCCCTGGGAACGGAATCTCGCGAGTGTTTTCCAGCCTTGGGGCGGCGGCGATTGTCGAGGGCGGGCAAACGATGAATCCCAGCACACAGGAAATTATCGGATCATTCGAGAACCTGCCAACCGACCGGGTGATCATCTTACCGAATAATAAAAATATCATCCTGGCAGCCAAGACGGCTGCCGAGCTGACCGTAAAGAAAGTGGCGGTTATTCCCAGCCGCTCGGTGCCTCAGGGCCTGGCAGCCATGCTCCGCCTGATTCCGGATGGCGACCTGGACAGTGTTGTCGAGGATATGATAGCTGCACTGGATGAAGTGCAGACATGTGAGATCACCATTGCCACCCGGGATGTGGAAATCGACGGGGTTGAAGTTCAGGAAGGGCAGGTCATCGGCTTATATAATGGTAAACTTGTACTTTCCGAAACCAGCCTTGAAAATGCCTGCCTGGGTATCCTGCAACATGCGGGGGCGGACGAATATGAGTTGATCACGCTGTTTTATGGGTCCAATCTCTCTCGGCAGGATGCATTACGGATATCAGACCTGGTGCGTGAAGCTTATCCTGGCCTGGAGATTGAAATCCAGGAAGGCTGCCAGCCGCATTATTATTTCATCATCTCCATTGAGTGAGTAGCGACGATGATTGCGATTGTTACGGACAGCACTTCCGATATCCCCGATCAGCTGGCGGAGCAATTTCAAATCAGCATTGTTCCTAATGTGATTGTGATAGACGGCCAGAGTGTGCTGGACGGAAAAGATATCTCCCGGGAGGAGTATTACAATCGGCTCCCGACGATGAAGGTGTCTCCCACCACTGCTACTTCATCCTCTGGCATGTACCAGGAGTTATATGAGCAGTTGTTCGAAAAAGGAGCGGAAACGATCCTGTCAATCCACGCCCCCAGGTTGTTGAGCGGAATCTTTGGCGCGGCAAGTGCTGCTGCGCAGGCTTTTGGCGATCGCGTCCGGGTGATCGACAGCGGGCAGGTTACTCTGGGCCTGGGATACCAGGTGCTGGCTGCAGCGCAATCGGCGTTACAAGGCGCCAGCCTGGATACTATCCTGTCGCTTCTCGAAAGCGTCCGCCAGCGCGCCCGGGTGATTGCTATGCTGGATACCCTGGAGTATGTTCAGCGGAGCGGGCGGGTATCTTGGACCAGGGCTCGGATTGGTACGCTGCTGCATCTGAAGCCTTTTGTGGAGGTACGGGACGGGCAGGTGCTTAGCCTGGGCGAAACGCGCACACGCCGGAGAGGCATCGAGCATCTCAGGGAATTGTTGTACCGCCTGGGTCCCCTTGAGCGCCTGGCGATCTTACATACCAACGCCGAGGACGATGCACGTGCATTTCTCTCCAGCCTTAAGATGGATGTGCCGTCAGATCCGCTGGTGGTCAATATCACGACGGTTATTGGTACCCATACCGGCCCTAACGGCCTGGGATTTGCGACGGTCATCCGGGCGTAGAAAATTAATTCATGAAATCATCCTTACAGAAAATACTGAAGATATTCAAGCTGGAAGCCGAGCGTGGATACGATAACCATGCGGTGATGGGCGGGCTAGACCGCTTGCTGGACCATTGGCTGCCGGAAGCTCGCGTGGATGGCGTCCCTGAGGATCTGATCCAGATTATTGAGAACCGGCTGCGAGATTATCCGCGCCTGTCGCCCACTTCTCGCGCCGAGGCGTTGGAAGGCCTGATCAAGCGCATTCAGCGCGGAGGAGCGCCGCCACCGGTGGAGACGATCCCTTCCGCGCCACCTGAGGAGCAGCAGATTGAGCAGATTGATTTGCTGCCAGAATCTACCCTTGATGAGCAAGTGCAGGTCGAGGTGAGTGAAACTGCTCCGATACCTGACGCTGTGCCAGAGGTGCGCCCGGCTGCAGCAGCCTGGAAAGGCGAGCCGGCTGCGCTGGATGCGCAGGTGACGGTGCTGCCCGGCATCGGCCCAAGGCATGCTCAAACCCTGGCGCGGCTGGGCATTCACACCTTGCGTGATATGTTGTATTACTTCCCGCGCCGCTACGATGATTATTCGCGACTGAAACCGATTAACCGTTTGCAGTATGGCGATGAAGTAACCGTGATTGGTACGGTGCAGAGTGTGGGTGTGCGTTCGCTGCGCAACGGGCATACCCAGATGGTCGAAGCGGTGGTCAGTGATGGGACTGCGGCGCTACGGGTGACCTGGTTTAACCAGGCCTGGGTCAGTAAGCGGCTGCAATCCGGGCACCCGATCTCATTATCGGGAAAAGTGGACCAATACCTGGGCCGGCTGGTGATGAATAACCCGGAATGGGAGCCTATCGAACAGCAGCAGCTGAGCACCAATCGAATTGTCCCGGTGTATGCTCTGACTGCCCAGATCACCCAGCGCTGGCTGCGCAAGACGATGAACGAAGTGATCATGTACTGGGCGCCTCGCGTCCAGGACCCCTTGCCCCCCGAGGTTGCCCGCTCGGCAAGGCTGATTGACCTGCCTTCTGCAATCATCCAAATGCATTTCCCAAACTCCTGGGAAGAGCTGGAGAATGCTCGCCAGCGCCTGGCTTTTGACGAGATATTCTTGCTGCAAATTGGTGTTTTGCAGCAAAAACGCGCCTGGGAGGAACAGACGGCGCGCGTCTTCGAGACAGAAGATGCCTGGCTGGAAGAACAGGTGGCGGGATTACCCTTTCCACTTACCGGCGCACAGCAGAAAGCCGTGGCCGACCTGCGCGGCGATCTGGTCAGCGGGCGACCGATGAATCGCCTGCTGCAAGGGGATGTCGGCTCAGGGAAGACCGTGGTAGCTGCCCTGGCGATCGGCATGGTAGTACGGCACGGCGCTCAAGCGGCACTGATGGTGCCGACCAGCATCCTGGCGGAGCAGCACTATAAGAACCTGCTGGGCACGCTGACTGGAAAGCCGGCGCCGTCCGAAGAGGGGGTCGAAGCGCTGCCTCCCATGCTTCAAGATTGGGAGATCCGTCTGATGATTGGCGCTACGCCGGAAGCCGAGAAGAACGATATCCGCCGCGGGTTGGCCGAAGGCTGGATTAAGCTGGTTATTGGCACGCATGCACTAATCGAAGAGCCGGTGCAGTTTGCCAACCTCCAGCTAACAATTATTGACGAGCAGCACCGCTTTGGGGTAGAGCAGCGTGCCGCACTGCGTGCCAAGGGCGAAAACCCCCACCTGCTGGTGATGACTGCGACACCGATCCCACGCTCGCTGGCATTGACCGTGTACGGCGACCTGGATCTGACGGTGATGGATGAGATGCCTGAAGGTCGCCAGCCGGTGTCTACACATGTGCTGGCGCCGCGCGAGCGAGAAAGAGCTTATGCTTTGATCCGCTCCCAGGTCAAGCTGGGGCGGCAGGCATTCATTATCTACCCTCTGGTGCAAGAGAGCGAGAAAACTGAGGCGATGGCTGCTGTAGAAGAGCATGCCCGCCTGCAATCGGCCATCTTCCCGGACCTGCAGCTTGGGCTGCTGCATGGGCGGCTCAGCCCGGATGAAAAAGATGACGTCATGCGCCGTTTCCGCGATCGAGAAGTGCATGTCCTGGTGGCTACTTCGGTAGTGGAAGTGGGCGTGGATGTTCCGAATGCGACCGTGATGTTGATCGAAGGGGCTAACCGCTTTGGGCTTTCGCAGCTACACCAGTTCCGCGGCCGGGTGGGGCGAGGCGGCGACCAGGCTTACTGCCTGCTGGTCCCGGATGCCCCCGATGCCGTAGAGAATGAACGGCTGCAGGTGATGGCAGAGACGAATGACGGATTTGTACTGGCCGAGCGAGACCTGGAGCAGCGCGGACCGGGGCAGTTCCTGGGTACCCGCCAATCCGGTTTTGCCGAGCTCCAGTTTGCCAGCCTGACGGATGTTCGCTTGATTGAAAAAGCCCGCCACCAGGCTCAGGCTTTGTTCGACCAGGACCCCAACCTGGCCGGCCCACAATACCAGCCCTTATCCATTGCGCTGCGTCGTTTCTGGGGCGATGGCAGGGGGGATATCAGTTAAGGCGAGGAAAAATGGTACGAGCATGCTTCCCGGGTACTTTTGATCCGATCCACTACGGGCATATTGATATTATCACCCGGGCTGCCCGGGTTTTTGATGAACTGATTGTGGCAGTCTACGATAAGCCTTTGAAATCCCTGGTGTTTCCACCAGAGGAACGCATCGACCTGGTGCGAAGCTCCTTTGATACCGAAAAGCGGATTAAAGTGATGGGATACAGCGGGCTGACGGTGAATTTCTGCCATTCGATTGGCGCGCAGGTGATCGTACGTGGGCTGCGGGTCTTCTCGGATTTCGAATATGAGTTCCGCATGGCTCTGGCAAACCACCGCCTGGCGCCGGATATTGAAGTAATGGCGTTAATCACCGCCGAAGAGCATACCTTCCTGTCGTCCAGCACCGTCCGCGAGATTGCCTCGCTGGGTGGCGACCTGAACAGCATGGTGCCGCCACAGGTAGCCCACGCCCTGCGTAAACGCTATCAGGAACTGGGCGATTCTCACATGCCGCCAACCTCCCTTCGGGATTGAGGCGGCACGGATCATGCAATTCTTTCTTTAATGTATCGTATTAGTTGACGAAACAGGATACACGTGTTAATCTATGTATAAATCCTCAGGCAGCTGGGAATGCTCCGTGATAACAGGTAACAATGCTTGCCGAAGAGGCTCTCATTCCCTTTCAACCTCAAACACCACCGGGTAGTATGAGGGGAGGAATTCTTTATGGATATCTTACACCTAGTTGACCGATTAGAAGAAATTCTCAACCAGAGCCGACCTTTTCCATTCACGCACAATGTAATTGTCGATGAAGAGAAAATTTTGGACCTGATCGACCAAATGCGGGTGGCGATTCCAGAAGAAGTAAAGAAATCGCAGCAAGTCCTGGCGCAGCGAGATCGCATCCTGGCACAGGCACAGGAAGAAGCCAACCGGACGCTGTCCATCGCGCGGGAGAAGAGTGATCAGCTTGTCGAGCGAGACTCTATTGCCCAGGCATCTCAATCTCGCGCCGACCAGGTGGTTACCCAGGCACGCGCAGAAGGTGAACGCATCCGGCGAGAAGCGGATGATTATGTAGTCGATACGCTTACCCGCCTGGAGCTGGAGCTGGATCGCTCACTGTCACAGGTGCGCAATGGAATCCGCATGCTCCAGGTGGATAAATCTCACCCAGATTCTGATGGCTCAAAGGGCGGTTGATTTGCGATGTCTGACTTGATAAGCCAGTTCGAGAGCGCTGCACAGTCGGTCCAAAACTTGCCTCGCAAGCCCGATAACGAGACCCTCTTAAAGCTATACGCGCTCTATAAACAATCTACCGTTGGAGATGCGAGCGGAAAAAGGCCGGGTTTCACCGATCCGGTTGGTCGGGCGAAGTATGATGCCTGGGAAAAGGTAAAAGGAAAGTCAAAAGAACAGGCGATGCAGCAATACATCGACCTGGTAAACACTTTGCAATAAAGCTTAATCGTAGATCTCCTTGTAATCGCCTGGACGGTATGGTAGAATACGCCCCATTATGAAACCCTTTGTGAAGTTCGCTGTCCATCATCACTATCATCATGCTAACCGGCTCACTGACCGGCTCGGACTGCTTTAAGGGATTTCTCTAACAAGATCCTAGTTGATGCCAATCAGAAGCGCTCCGCACCGGGAGCGCTTCTTTATTTCCAGTAAATGGAGTGTGGAAGCATGAGTGAGCAAACGACACCACGCCGCGAGATTCGGCTTGCCCTTCCCAGTAAGGGAAGGATGGCCGAGGAGGTGATCGAGCTGTTGAATAAAGCCGGACTGCATGTCTATAAGCCCAACCCGCGCCAGTACAGAGCGGTGATCCCCAGCCTGCCCAACCTGACGGTGCTGTTCCAGCGCTCAGGCGATATCATCACCAGTGTGCGGGATGGGAGTGTCGATTTTGGGATCACCGGGTGGGACATTTTCACGGAGCGGAGTGCAGAGCATGGCGCATTTGTCACCCTGCTCCAGGACCTGGGGTTTGGTCACTGCACCCTCAATGTGATTGTACCGGAAGCCTGGACGAGCATCCATAGCATGGCACAGCTGGCAGCCTGGCATGCCGAGACAGCCCGCCCGCTGCGCGTGGCGACCAAGTTTCCAACCCTGACGGAGGCCTTTTTCCAGGCCAATGGTATCGCGAATATTCAGATGATCTCGGCAGAAGGGACTCTGGAAATCGCGCCAACCATCGGGTATGCGGATGTGATTGTCGACCTGGTATCTACCGGCACGACTCTGCGGGATAACCGGCTAAAGACAATTGACGATGGCGTGGTTTTACATTCGCAAGCCTGCCTGGTAGCTAACCGGGTGGCGCTCAAGCAGCGGCCTGATGTGCTGGCGTTGGCCCGGCAGCTGCTGGAAATCATCGTGGCATACCTGCGGGCAGCGGAAAATGTATCCGTATTTGCCAATATACGAGGTGAATCGCCAAAAAGCATTGCCGCCAAAATGTTTGGCAAATCGGTGATTGGTGGGCTGCAAGGTCCGACGATCTCGCAGGTGATCACGCACAGCGATGAAAGCTGGTATGCCGTGCACCTGGTAGTACGTAAGGAGCAGCTGGGGCAGGCGATCCTTGAGCTGCGCGAAATTGGCGGCAGCGGGGTGGTCGTTTCGCCGGTTATGTACATTTTTGAAGAAGAGCCGCAGGCATACCAGGAAATGCTGGCGGCATTGGAGGACTGAATGTTACAAATTTATGATGTGGAAACTGCACGCCGTACAATCCTGCGCCGGCGCGGGCTGCTGGATGATGATTACCCCAGCGGTGTGCTTCGACGTACTGCCGAGCTGTTTGGGGAAGGAGTGACGCCGAAGCAGGCGGTAGCGATCATCCTGGCTTCGGTGCGCCAAGAAGGGGATGCCGCCCTGCGGCGCTGGTCTCGGGTGCTGGATAAAGCTGAACTGGAAGTATTTGAAATACCCGGTGAGGCATTGGAGGCGGCATTCGAGTCGCTGCCCGAAGCGCTCAAGGCAGCCATGCTGGTGGCCGTGGAGCGCATCCGCCGCTTTCATGAGTTCCAACCGCTGCCTAACTGGCAGACCGACAAATTGGGCGGCATTCTCGGCCAGCGGGTGACGCCTGTCGCCCGGGCGGGAGTCTATGTTCCCGGTGGCACGGCGCCCCTGCCGTCCTCCTTGTTAATGTCGGTGATCCCGGCCCAGGTGGCCGGGGTGCAAGAAGTAGTGGTTTGCACACCGCCTAACCCACCCCCATCGATTCTGGGCGCGGCCTGGTTGTGCGGCCTGGATAAGATATATCAGGTGGGAGGTGCACAGGCAGTGGCAGCGATGGCCTTCGGGACGGAAAGCATCCCCCGGGTGGATAAAATCGTTGGCGCCGGTAACTTGTTTGTCACTTTAGCCAAGCAGCAGGTGTACGGGATTGTGGGACTGGACGGGCTGGCCGGGCCGACCGAGACAGTGGTAGTTGCCGACGGCACAGCCAACCCGACCTGGGTGGCGGCCGATTTGCTGGCGCAAGCAGAGCATGATGTATTAGCTTCGGCAATCCTGCTGACACCCGACCGGGCGCTGGCGGAGGCCGTGCAGGTGCAGGTAGCCCGCCAGATGGAAAATCTCAGCCGGGCAGATATTATCGCCCAATCTCTGGCAGACCAGGGTGGGATCGTTCTCACACCCGACCTGGAGACGGCGGCACGGCTGGCGGATGAGTTTGCGCCCGAGCACATGTGCCTCTCCGTGGCAGACCCATTCGGTTTGTCGCAGCAAATCAATAATGCAGGTGGGCTGTTCCTTGGCGAAAGTTCTTTCGAGGTGCTGGGCGATTACATTGCCGGCCCGAGCCATGTTATGCCAACCGGCGGGACGGCGCGCTTTGCCTCACCGCTAAACGTGATGGACTTTGTGAAGATCACCAGCATCGTGGCGCTGGACGAGCAGAGCAGCTCGCAGCTGAGCCGGATGGCGGCCGAAATCGCCCAGGTGGAGCGATTGACTGCTCATGAGTCGGCGGCACGTTACCGGGGTATGGGCAGCGATGTATGACCCGGCGGCGCTGGTGCGCCCGCACATCCTGGAGATGCCGGCTTACGAGCCTATCCTGCCGCTGGAGGTGCTCTCCAATCAGCTGGGCCTGCCGGTAGAGCGTCTGGTCAAGCTGGATGCCAACGAGAACCCTTACGGCCCCCTGCCTGAGGTGCGCCAGGCCCTGGCTGAATTGCCGTATGCCCACATCTATCCGGACCCGGAAAGCCGGGAGCTGCGCCAGGCGCTGGCGCAATACCACACCGTTCCGGCGGAGAACCTGCTGGTAGGAGCGGGGGCAGACGAGCTGATTGATCTGCTGCTCAGGCTGGTGGCTGAACCCGGCGATGCGATCCTCAACTGCCCACCCACCTTTGGCATGTATGCCTTTGATGCGGATGTGAACCGCGCCGGGGTGGTCAATGTGATGCGTAAGCCGGATTTCTCACTCGATCTGGATGCAATCGAAACGGCTGTGCAGGCCTACCAGCCCAAGCTGATCTTTCTGGCGACGCCCAACAATCCGGATGGAAGCATCTTGTCGAAGGCATTGGTTCAGCGCCTGCTGGAATTACCGCTTCTGGTGGTACTGGACGAAGCCTATGTCGAATTTGCTCCCCCCGGTACCAGCTGGCTGGCGGAAGTACCGCAGCGCAGCAACCTGGTGGTGCTGCGCACCTTCAGCAAGTGGGCCGGGTTGGCAGGGTTGCGGGTAGGGTTTGGCGCGTTTCCAATTGACTTGATGGCGCACCTGTGGAAGATCAAGCAGCCGTATAATGTCTCTGTGGCGGCCGCGGCGGCGGCAATGGAGTCGCTCCGTCACGCCGACCGGCTGAGGAATATTGGCCAACAAATCATAACCGAGCGCCAGCGCTTATTTGAGCGACTGCAAAAGATTGCGTGGCTGGAGACTTATCCGACGGAAGCAAATTTCATACTGTGCCGGGTGGTGGGGCGGGATGCATACCAGGTGAAAGTGAAACTGGCGCAGGCCGGCATCCTGGTGCGTTATTTTAATAAACCGGGCCTGGAAGACCACATTCGCATCAGCGTGGGCCGGCCGCAGGATAGTGAAACCCTGCTAAGTAAATTGATGGAGCTGTAAAATTATGCGCATAGGCGAAATACACCGTAAGACCAACGAGACTGAGATCAGCCTTAAGTTGAACCTGGATGGCAGCGGCCAGCACGATGTGCAGACCGGGATTGGCTTTCTGGATCACATGCTCAGCCATATCGCAGTCCACGGCCTGTTTGATATCTCAGTAAGGGCGCAGGGCGATCTGCATGTGGATGTTCACCACACTGTTGAAGATGTAGCGCTGGTGCTGGGCCAGGCCCTGGATAAGGCGCTGGGTGACCGCAGGGGGATCGTCCGCACAGCTTCGGCTTATGTGCCAATGGACGAGGCCCTGGCCTTCGTGGCGGTGGACCTCTCCGGTCGTCCGTATGCCGTGGTGCAGGCCGACTGGCACGCTTCTCAAGTGGGCGAGATACCTACCAGCCTGATGCCGCACTTCCTGGAATCCCTGGCCGTCATGGGGCGCTGCAATCTGCACGCCCGGGTACTTTACGGTCGAGACGATCACCACCAGGCGGAAGCCCTGTTCAAGGCGCTGGGCCGGGCGCTGGATACCGCCACGCAGCTGGACCCCCGGCGCGGGATTGCCGTGCCGAGCACCAAGGGCAGCCTGGCATGATTGCACTGGTAGATTACGGGATTGGCAACCTGCGCTCGGTGCAAAAGGCACTGCTGGCGGTGGGGGCTGAGGTGAGCCTGACTTCCGATCCAGAAGAAATCCGCTGCGCCGATAAGGTCATTTTGCCCGGAGTGGGCGCGTTTGGCGATGGGATGCTTGGCCTGACAGCCGGTGGTTTTATCGACGTCCTGCGCGAGGCCTGGCTCAAGGAGAAACCGATGCTGGGTATTTGCCTGGGGATGCAGCTGCTGTTTGATGCGAGTGAAGAAGCGCCGCAGCAGCCCGGTCTGGGCTATCTGGCGGGGCGAGTACGGCGCTTCCCGGACAATGATCTGAAAGTGCCGCATACCGGCTGGAATCAGCTGCATCCGGTTGGCAAAATTGGTCTTCTGGATCAACTGGCTGGCGGGAGTTATGCTTATTTCAACCATGCCTATTACTGCGAGCCGCAAGATCCTGAGGATACCCTGGCAACGACAGACTACGGCCTGAGCTTTGCCAGTGTGGTGGGGCGAGGCAGGTTGTTTGGCGTGCAGTTCCACCCAGAAAAAAGCCAGGCGGTTGGAATGCAAATCCTGCGAAATTTTGTGGAGATGCGATGACGACCGGGGAATTTATCATTTACCCGGCTATTGACTTGCGGCAAGGCCAGGTGGTGCGCCTGGTGCAGGGCGATCCGCAGCGCCAGACTGTGTACGCAACCGATCCGGCTGAGGTAGCCAGCCGCTGGCTGGCAGAAGGGGCCGGCTGGCTGCATGTAGTCAACCTGGATGGGGCGTTTGGCGAATCTGGCCTGTCCAACCAGACGGCACTGCAGGCGATACTACGAGAGGCACAAAGCTGCCTGCCTGCGGCCAGGGTGCAGTTTGGGGGTGGGCTGCGCAGCCTGGGCGATATTGAAAAAGCATTGACTGTGGGTGCTGACCGGGTCGTTTTGGGTACACTGGCAGCCGAAGACCCGCAGCTTGCCGGGCAGGCAGTGCTTGCTTTTGGCGCTGAGCGATTCGTGCTGGGGGTGGACGTGCGCGCTGGCCGGCTGCAAGTGCGCGGTTGGGCCGAAGATTCTGCTGTTGACCCGCTCGCGCTGGCCAGTCGCTACCTGCAAATAGGTGTACGCACCTGTGTCTTCACCAACGTGGGGCGCGATGGCCTGGGCTGCGGTGTGGATGTCACCGCCACGCGCGAGTTTGCCCTGGCAACCGGCATGGATACCATTGCTTCCGGAGGCGTGGCTACCCTGGAAGATGTGCAGGGAGTACGGCAGGCCGGGTTGTGCGGCGTGATCATTGGCCGGGCACTGTACGAAAACCAGGTCAGTTTGAGGGAGGCGCTGGCATTATGAACCCTGTTTCAACTTTAGCCCGGCGGATTATTCCATGCCTGGATGTAAAAGACGGCCGAGTTGTCAAGGGAGTCAACTTTGTCAACCTGCGTGACGCCGGCGACCCGGTAGATAATGCTCGCATATACGATGCCATGGGCGCAGATGAGCTGGTCTTCCTGGATATCTCGGCCAGCCCGGAGGGGCGAAAAACGACTGTGGAGATGGTGCGTCGCGTGGCGGACCAGGTTTTCCTGCCCTTGACGGTGGGCGGCGGAATCCGCAGTGTGGAAGATATTCGCAATATCTTGCTGGCGGGGGCGGATAAAGTGAGCCTGAATACGGCCGCCGTGCTGGAACCGGAGCTGCTCGGACAGGGAGCGGAACGCTTTGGCAGCCAGTGCATCGTCCTGGCGATGGATGCCCGCCGAAAGGAATCCGGCGGCTGGGAAGTTTTTACACATGGCGGGCGCACCCCTAGCGGGATCGACGCCGTAGAATGGGCGATAAGAGGTGTGGAGCTGGGGGCCGGTGAGATCCTGCTGACCAGCATGGATGCCGATGGCACTTTAAACGGCTATGACCTGGCATTGACCCTGGCAGTCGCTGAGGCGGTGAATGTGCCGGTGATCGCCAGCGGGGGTGCGGGTAGGTTGGAACACTTCGCCCAGGTGCTGACCGGGGCAAGGGCGGACGCAGCATTGGCGGCTTCGCTGTTCCATGACAACCGCCTGACAGTGGGTGAGGTGAAGCGCTACCTGATGGAGCGGGGCATCCCCATCCGTCCGGTGGGGATTTAATGAAAAAATGGAGAATTTCATGGATCAGCCAGTTTTACCGGGCCAGGTGAAGTATGACTCTCAGGGGTTAATTACTGCCGTCGTGCAGCATGCAACGAGTGGAGAGGTGCTGATGGTGGCGTGGATGAATGCTGAGGCGCTGCTGCAGACCCTGGAGTCGGGCCAGGCATACTTCTGGAGCCGCAGCCGAGGGGAGCTGTGGCATAAAGGGGCTACGTCGGGAAATTTCCTTCACGTTCGCGAAATACTGGTGGATTGCGACACCGATACACTGTTATTAAAAGTGATTCCGGATGGCCCGGCCTGCCATACCGGGGCACAAAGTTGTTTTTTTCGACAACTGGAGGGATTGCATGCTGGATGAATTGTTTCAGATCATTGAGGACCGCAAAGCCAACCCGGTGGAGGGCTCCTACACCAACCGGCTGCTGGATGCCGGCGAAGATGAGATTTTGAAGAAGATCGGCGAGGAAGCGGTGGAAGTGATCCTGGCAGCCAAGGCGCAGGGCAACCAGCGGCTGGTGGAGGAATTCGCCGACCTGGTATATCACAGCCTGGTGCTGCTGGCAGCCAAGGGTTTATCACTATCTGATATCCAGGGCGAGCTGAGAAGCAGGCATCTACGCAGCGCAAAGCCTTGACTTTAGCGGTATCGCAGGAGGGCATCTTGATGGGGGAATACGAAATCAAGCGATGATTAGATTCGTGTAACTGAGGGGGATTTTTGTAACGGGTATTAATGTGATTTTCATCCATTAGTTTTTCACCAAATCAGTGCTATAAAAAGGTATGGGTTTTGACAAAGACCGAATATCGAGTGAAAGGAGGGGTCCAGCTCAAATCGGCTAATTTTCTATTTCAATGAGACCAACGTCAAGAAGACACTATCGGATGAGTATCGAAGTACCGTTACTGCATCCTATATCTGTCTCCGCAAGACATCGTATGCAAATCAATTGCAGCAATTCGACGGAATGAGGAAAAACTTCATGAAAACTAAAATTCTGCATATTCTCCTGGTTATGGGAATAGTGCTGGGAACATTTGCGATTCCTATGTCGTTTACCGCCGGGTCGGCGAAAGCGGCAGGGCCGATACCATTCACCATTTTACACACCAACGATTTCCATGGCCAGCTAGAGGCTTCGGGCAGCAACCCGGGCATGGCGCGGGTGGCCTACGTTGTCAATGCTATCCGCACTACTAAAGGGACTGAAAATGTCCTGTTGGTAGATCCCGGTGACGAGATGCAGGGCAGCCTGCTCTCTAACCTGGGCGATGGTACGCCGACTGGAAAAGGTATACCGACCATCGATGTGTATAACAACATGTTTTATGATGTGGCTACCTTCGGCAATCACGAGTTCGACTGGGGCCAGGTCAACCTGGGTAATCGGACAAGTGAGGCGAATTACCCGTATGTGTCGGCAAATATCGTGGTGAATGACACCGGCAACTGCGCCACAGCAGGATGGACGACCCCGACTTTTGTTGATGGTGGGCCGTTCCAGGTTTTGACCGTGGGACCCAGTGGGAGTACAGTTGATGTTGGCTTCATTGGGGTCACCACAACCGAAACTCCAATCATCACTGTCTCCACAGCCACCGCAGGGTTATGCTTCAAGGATCCGCTGGCTTCCATCGAGCATTACTACGATGCTATGAAAGCAGCCGGCGCGGACGTAATTGTGGTGCTGAGCCATCTGGGCTTTAATGATGGCGGTTATGGTTATGGCATCCCGGTGATTGGTGACAAAACCCTTCCCAAAAGTTTAATCACGGATGGCAAACCGGTTGACCTGATCATTGGTGGCCACAGCCATACGAATCTGTCGTCGACTGGTGCTACCGTGGTGGGTGGAAAGACTACCGTCGCGCAGGCATACTATAACGGCCGGCAACTGGGCCAGGCCGACATGACCTTCGACCCGGGTACTGGTGCTGTCACAGTTGCCTGGACTACGAACGCGATCTCCACCTCCGGTCCGAAGGATCCGACGATCGATGCTTTGATTACCTCCTATGCCACCGACCCTGCTTACCTGGCGCTAATTAATACCCCGGTTGGTTACTCTGCGGTGGACCTGGGGCGCAGCAACACCGGCGATAATATGATGGGCACCTTCATCGACGATGCCATCTACAACTTCCTCAATACCGATAGCGTTGCTACCAACGATGTTGACATCTTCTTCAACAATGCCGGCGGTATTCGCACCGATTGGTGTGCGATCCCGACCCGGCGATCGGTCGATTAAATGGAGTAGCACTGCTCGGATTGCAGGCGGCCTTCATGCTCCTCTGTTGCTCACATACGGCAACATGTTCACCATCCTGCCGTTTGGCAACGCCACGGCAGTAGGTGATATGACCGGTGCGCAAATCCTGGAAGTGCTCAACCACGGGCCCCAAATCGCAGGCGTAATCCAGCCTGCCGGTTTAAAATACAAATGGTTTGGCTATAAGGATGGGCTTGGTGGGCCACAGCCATACGCCTGGGGTGCTTTCGACTACTGCGTGGTCAATAAGACGACCAAGGATTGCGAGAAACTGGTCATGACCAAGACCTACAAAGTCGGTACCAACGAGTTCCTGGCGCCGGCCGGCGGCGATGGTTATGGCGGCTTCAAGTACATGACCAATATCACCTATTGGGGCGATATGCTCAATGCGGTCAATGCTTATGTGGCTCAACACTATGGCACCTCGGCGACCGCTTATATGGGCCCCAATGGGGATGGCACCCTGGATGGGCGCATCACCCGGGATGGCACAGATGCGGGCGGCAGCATCGTCCCGATCACCATCCTGCACCACAACGACTCACATGGCAACCTGGCTAAGGGCTCGTTTGTCGGCTACACCCAGCTGGCCACTCTGATAAAGCAGGAACGCCTGCACAACCCGACGCGCACATTGCTGCTGAGCGGTGGCGACAACATCCAGGGCGACTCGATGAGCTATTACTTTAAGAGCGCCCCCCTGGGCTACGCGGCCGATAACACCACCCTGCCGCCGAGCCTGCAATTCCAGCCGCTCATCGCTGCCTTCAATGCGATGAACTATGACGCCATGGACCTGGGCAACCACGAATTCAACTTCGGCAGCACCATTTTCAAGGGAGTTATGACCCAGGCGAACTTCCCCATCCTGGGCGCTAATGTCAGCGATACCGGCGCCTATGGCCTGGCGACAGCCACGGGTGGGCAGGGTGTCAAGCCGTATATCGAGAAGACACTCGGCGGCGTTAAGGTCGCAGTGCTGGGAATTACCAACCACCGCGTACCCAACTACGAGCTGCCCAGCAATATCCTTGGATTGACCTTCAGCAATCCGATCGTCACCGGCCAGGAGCATCGCTCCGACATTAAAGTCAAACAACGATGTGGTCATTGCCCTGACCCATATCGGCTTCACCACCAATCCGAAGAGCGTTGAAGTGGACGACAACGTGGATACAAACTTCGCCGCTGCGGTTCCCGGAGTGGATGCGATTGTCGGTTCACACAGCCACACCAATCCGGCCAGCCCCGAAGTTCCTTACAAGCAGCTGCCGGCTTATGTCGGCGGCCCGAACAACACCCCGGTAATCATCAACCAGGCTTATCGCTATAATAATACCCTGGGCGAGATTATTGTTGGCGTGCGTGCCAAGGCCGGCGGCGGCTATGAAGTGGTCAGCCAGACCGGGCAGTACATCACAGTAGCCATGACCACGGTTGAGGACCCCGCGATTAAGGCAATTGTGGACCCCTATGTGGCTCAACTGGCCGTTTACAACAACACCCTCGTCGGGAAAGACCACTGCTCCGATTGATACAACCAACGCCTACATCGCCGAAACCAACGCCGCCAACCTGCAGGCGGATGCCTCGGTTTGGGAGCTGGGATCACACGGCATCACTGATGTCGATTTCCACCTGTCCGGCGCTATGACCCGGCCCAGCAACCCGCTCAACTGGATCATGTTCCCGACTGCTACTGCAGCCACACCGGTCCAGATGAAAGTCAGCGACATGTTCACCCTGATGCCCTACGAGAACTCGCTGGTCACCATGTCGATGAATGGACCGCAGCTCAAGGCAGTCCTGGAGCGAGCCTACCGGAACTACTATTACTACAAGTACGTACCCGGCTACGGCGGCTACTCCTACTACACTACCTGCATGGTCGATACGAACTCGGGCAGCGAGATTAAGTACAATGACCTTTACCCGGCTGCCTACGATCCGGCGGTAAACCATGTCGTCTCCCTCAAGTTCACCAAGGGTGGAACCGTTCACGAAGTTGATTTCGCCGATGCCAGCACCTACTACAAGGTATCGACGGTCAACTACCTGGCAGCCGGCTCGTGCAACTTCAATAACAATGGCGTCAGCCTGTGGCCGCTCAACCAGATCGTGGACGACACACAATACTACGTCCGCGATGCGGTCATCAACTATGCAACAGCCATGGGCACCATCAACCCGCAGATCGAAGACCGGTTGAAGTTCATCTATGATGTGGATGCACCGGTGATCACGATCAATTCGCCGACTGCGACCACCTACCTGCATTCTGATTTTCTGCCACTGTCCTTCAGTGCTGTGGATGTAGGCCTCGCCGGACTGTTGAAGGTCTGGGCGGACCTGGATGGCGTCCCGGTGACCAACGGGCAGGTGATCGACCTGCTGACCCTGGCCCTGGGCGACCATACTTTGACCGTCTACGCCGAGGATAAGGCAGGCAACCAATCCAACCTGGCCGTGACCTTCAGCATCGAAGCGACCATAAGCAGCTTGAAGACCACGCTGATGCGACTCTACGGCGACGGCGAGATCGACAACGCAGGTATCTTCAACAGCCTGTATAAGAAGCTGCTTGCTGTTGAAATGGCTTACCTGAAGGGCAAGACGGCTGTTGCCCAGAATGTATTGCTCGCCTTTGTCAAAGAGGTAATGGCTCAGAAGGGTGTGCATATTACTGAAGAGGCGGCAGAAATTCTAATCGGAGATGCTTACGCCATTTTGGGTATGCCATACCCGTAAGGAGCAAGCAGACCTGAACCGGCTCTAACGAGCGGATGAGACATTCGCGGCCGGTGTGAACCGGCTAACCCAACCATGAAAGGCTGTCCCTGAAAGGGGGCAGCCTTTTCGTTGTGCCTTGCCAAACCGAATAATCTCCGCTAATCATATCGTCGAAACAGATCAGGGTCATATTTAAAGATTAATATGACCTTTGTAAGGTTGACATTTTCTTGATATCTGCTATAAAAAAGTTAAGGAATGGATCACAACCGACTATCGAGCGAAAGGAGGGTTCAGCCAAAAAGGATTAGTGTCGATTGCGAAAAAGTATCGTGGTTTCAAGAGGTTGAGGGTCGAGAAATTGATTCCCAGCCCGCATCACTTTATAGGATCACTTCGGCAACAGTGTGATATGGAAAAGGAGCTTCCTGATGAAGACAAAAGCAATGCATCTCCTGGTGGCAGTAGGACTTATCATGGGACTGTTTTCCCTGCCTGCCACGGGGCTTGCGAAACCCCCTACAGATCAACCACTGACTACCAAAGCTGTGTTCTTCGCTGCGGATGGCATGCGCCCGGATATGATGGAAAACTATGCCATGCAAGGGTACATGCCAACATATGCCGCAATGATGCAACACGGTGTGAAAGGCGAAAATGGTCTGGTCCAGGCTTTCCCACCTAACACCGGAGTAGGCTGGTATACCCTGGCGACCGGTAACTATCCGAGCGAGCATGGCTCGACGAATAACACCTTCTTCCGATCTGGCGATACCTTCAACAATCGCACAGCAGCCTTCTCGGCAGGTGTGCTGCAGGCCGATACGCTGGCTGAGGCCGCCGAACGGGCAGGCAAGAAGACCGTCTCGGTGGAATGGGCGGGCGGCTCCCGGACTATGACCCCTATCAAAGGGCCGGTAGTCGATTACCGCAATTTCTACTCCAACCGCGGGCTGCGCACCAATTACGCGGTACCCGGGCAGCCGGCCGGCGCAAACGCCTTTGGCGTCCAGTACCAGCAATCCCTGCTGGTCGCTGCTGCCGGCTGGATGAATGTGCCGGTGAGCTACAGCCCAGCACAGCAAGGCCTCTTTGACCTGGGATCGTATACCAGCGGTTCCCCGGCTATGCCGGTCATCGCCAATGATCATGTATGACTTCTATGTCTATGACTCGACCAATGACGCAACGGTCAATTACGATCATGTTTTGATCGTACCCAATGCCTTCACAAAGGATGGCAGCAAATCAGTTGCCAACCTGATGCAGGGCGACTGGGCGGATGTAAAGTTGACGCTGGCTATCCCGGCAGGCAAGACCGGCGGCTTTTATGTTAAAGTCACTGATGTTTGAGCCGGACCTGAGCAAGTTCAGCCTGTTCTTCACTTCGGTTACCCGCGCCGTGGCCACCTGCACCGGCTGCGGCTACGTGGGCGACTTCGAGGACGACCTGAACAAGTGGTTCCCCAGCTCGACGGCGGCGGACTATGCCATCTTTGAGTCAGGGCTGGTGGATGCGGCTACCTATGTCGAGCAGGGCTTGAAGTGGAAGGATGCCCACTACGCATACCTGCACTACATCCTGGGCGACGATCCTGTCTCCACGGTTAGCGGTGGAACAGTGCCTGGAATGAACTATCCGGCAGACCTGCTCTTTCTGGGCAACCCGGTCACCGATGAGTTCTCGCACATGTTCCTGGGGTTGACCGTTCCGATGGTGAATGGGCTTACCAACCCGTATTACAACAACTACTATTCCTACGGGCAGCTGATCACCCCTGCTATGGCAGATGGCTTCCTGCGGGAAGCTTACATGGAAGCCGATGAGACTCTGGCTCTGGGCAAGGAGCTGATGGGCGGCAATCCGACGATGGTTGCCAGCTCGGACCATGGCTTTGGCGCTCAATGGCTGGCGGTAAACGCCGGCAAGGTGCTGTTTGATGCACCGCCCATAATGGTTGGAGCAACGCCATATAAGCTGACCACTACGGAGGTCTTCTCCAACTGCCGATCAACTGGAGTCACATCTGGAACCCCACCAGTCACGACTTACCCGGATCTGGTTAAGGTCTGTTGGGCCGGCGGAACAGCTCAGGTATATGTCAACAATACCCTGCCCACTGGCATCACCTATGCCCAGGTTCGTACGGCTGTTGTGAGTGCCTTCCAGGCCCTGACCGACCCGGCTAACCCCGGCGCACAGGTAGTGTTGAAGATCATGATGAAGGAAGAGCTGCGCAACGTGGATGGCAGTGACTCGCTGCACCCCAATCGCAGCGGTGACGTGGTGGTGGTGCTCAAGCCGCCCTACCAGTTCGACGCGGCGACCCTGGGACAGCGATTGCCTTCTCGCAGTTCTTCGGCCAGCACGGCTACCTGCCTGAGACGGTGGACCTGGCTTCCAGCGTGAATATGCACGCCACCTTCGTGGCTGCCGGCCCCGGAATCCGCAAGCAGAGCCCAGTGTCGGGCGTGCGCGCCATCGACCTGGCCCCGACCATCGCCTTCATGCTGGATATCCCCGGACCGGTAACTGCCCGCGGCAAGATTCTGTACAACCTGTTCAAGGCTCCCGGGCAGTACAAGGAAGCGACCATCCTGTATATCAGCGACTTCCATGGGCAGCTGATCCCGCTCTCCCAAACCGCGGATACACTCGGTGCAAGCTACTCAATAGGCGGTGCAGCCTACCTGAAGCCGTGGTTTGATGTCTACCGTGCCGAGGCCAAAGATGGCTCGATCACCATGACCGGCGGCGATGCGGTCGGCGCCTCACCGCCCATCTCCAATTTCTTCGGGGATAAGCCCACCATGGAAGTATTCAACATGATGGGCATGACCTACGATACCTTGGGCAACCACAACTTCGATTATGGCTCAGCTTATCTGCGCACCGAGCTGATCCCGCTGGCCAATTTCAAGTACCTGGCAGCCAATGTCGTTGACAAAGTTACCGGCAAGTACCCGCCCGAATGGGTGCCTTCGGTCACGCACAACTTCAACGGCTTCAAGCTGGGTATTGTAGGCTATACCCTGGAAGAGCTGCCAACCCTGATCTTCCCCGGATATCTGGACCCGTTCATGGTCACGGATGCGGTTGCGGCGGTGAATGCTGAGGCAGCCAAGTTGAGGACCAAAGGGAAGCTGGATGCGGTGGTTGCCGTCGGTCACAAGGGCGGTGATGGTACGGATCTCTTCAATCCTACCGGTCCGTTGATCGATTTCGCCAATGCTCTGACGGGAGTAGATGCCGTCATGGGTGGCCACACCCACACTCAATACATCACCTATCTCAATAATGGCGTGATGGTTGTGGAAAGCCCCAATGCCGGCTATCGTTTCTCACGCTTGCGGCTGACAATTGATACTCCCACCAAGAAAGTAGTCTACATGACAGCCGACTACCACAAGCCGTGGAACATCGGCGTGACGCCCGATCCGCAGATTCAGATGATGATCGACGACCTGAATGCACAGATTGGCCCGATCCTGAACACAGTGATCGGCAGCTCGACGGTTCAGGTGCCGCGTTCTGATTCTTGCGGTCGTTCTGACGGCCGGCTGTGCGAATCACGCATCGGCAATGTGGCTACGGATGCTCTGCGCCTGACCTACAACACCGACTTCGCCATCACAAACTCGGGCGGCTTGCGCGCCAACCTGACCTGCCCCTTCCCGGATGTTGCCGGCGATACCTGCCCGGCCTTCACTCCGCCGCCGTATCTGATCACGCGCGGTTCGGTGTTGGGTGTACTGCCCTTCGGTAATGTGGTCTTCACGGTGAACATCAACGGAGCCGAGTTGAAGACATTCCTGGAGAACGGCGTTTCCTCAGATGCCGGCTGCCAACGGCCGCTTCGCGCAGGTTTCCGGGTTGTGTTTCACCTATGATATCTCGGCTCCCGTGGGAAGCCGGGTGACCCATGTGGTGTACCAGGCGGCCAATGGTAGCTGCACCAGCACACCGGTGGACCTGACAGCCGCCTCTACCTATCTGATTGCTGAAAATGACTTCATGGCGACCGGCGGCGACGGCTACCCGAACGTGTATTCCCGCGGCACGACCCAGAACATCATGGACCAGGTCGTGGCGGATTACATCACCAACAACACGCCGATCAGCCCAGCGATCCAGGGGCGCATCGTGTGCACCACCACTGGTGCAACGCCATGTCCAGTGATTACTGCCCCATAGGCTAAATTCACCCACCGGCCTTTCGGCCGGAGCAAACCAAACAAAAAGGGCTGCCTCTCTTCAGGGGCAGCCCTTTTACCTTATCATTGCAAGCAGCTCACGGGTCCTGCTCTACCGTGCTTCGCTCTGCCTGCACCAGCCAGACGCCAAACAGGATCAGGGCGCCGCCGGCCAGGGAGGCCAGCAGGATCGGCTCGCCCAGGATGACCGCTGCGACCACGATGGCCACGAGCGGTTCGATGTACAGGAAGGCGCCTACCTGGGAGGTGGGCAGGCTCTGCAGAGCGTCATACCAGAAGATGTACGCCAGGCCGGAGCCAAACAGCCCCAGGAAGAGGATCGCCAGCCAGCCGGGCAGGCTTAGGGCAGCGATTTGTTCCGGCCCGCCCTCCTGCAAAAAGAGAATTTGGGGGGCATCGCTCCCGGATGGCCAGAAGAACAGCAGCGAGACGAACAGCCAGCCGCAGGTCATGACGAAGAACATCATACGCGTGGCCGGGTGGCGCTTGAGTCCCCAGCGGGAGAGGGCGGAGAAAATCGCCCAGTTAAGCGAGCTGACCAGGATCAGGATATCCCCGGGAGCGCCGAACTGGCCATTGGCCAGTGAGCGGAAATCGCCGCCGGTGACCACCAGCAAGACGCCGCCGGTCGCCAGGCCGATGCCGAGCGCCTGGCGCAGCGTGATCGCCTCTCGCAGCACCAGCCAGCCCAGCAGGGCCATGAAGATCGGTGTGGTGGCTACGATCCAGGCGGTGGTAGAGGCCTGGGAGGTCTGCAGGCCTATCGACTGCAGACCCTGGTGGAATGTGATGCCCAGGAAGCCCAGCAGGGCAAAATAGGCCAGCTCGCGGCGGGTAGGCCAGGCAAACTGGCGGCGCAGCAACACCGCCCCACCCAGAACCAGCACGCCAATGCCAAAGCGCAGCCAGACGATCGTCACCGGCGAGACATCGCGCAAGGCGACTTTGGTGGCAATGAATGTGGCCCCCCAGATCAGGACGGCAAGAGTGGCTTCAATGGCGGGAAGCAGGCGGCGGTTCATGGCCGGTCAACCGAAAGAAAAACAGGCGGCTCAACCGCCTGTTTTATAGCAGCAAGGAGAATATTATCCCAAACCGGGAAGAATTGGGCGACCCCAGGGGATGCCGAGCAGAACAAGCAGCAGGGCAAGCCCGTAAAAGATGGCGGCCCGCATGAACTTTGCCTTTAAATCGGTGGCTTTCTTCGCCAGGGCGCTGCCTACGTGGGCCAGGATCACTGCCAGGATCATGAACAAAGCGTGCTCCAGGACGTAGAAACGCAGGTCGGTGACGCCCATGGCGGCGCCGAAATCCTGCAGGGCGGTCTTGGTGAGCGGGCTGAGGAAGAAGTACAGGATCAGCCCGAGCAGCAGCTGGGTGTCGAGGGCGATGGTAGTGAAGACGCCGAACTTGCGATCGCGCTCGGCCCATTCACGTTTGCCCAGCCAGCCGATAAATGCAGATACGGTCGTCACGATCAACAGGACCAGGGCGACCCAGCGGATGATGTTGTGGATGGCTAAAATGAATTCGTACATGTGGTTTACACTCCTAGATTGAATGGATGTTGCATTGGTCAGGCGGGTGAATCGCCCATGCTCTGGACAGTTTCCGGCTGGCGGGGTCGAAAGAGCTCGCCATAGGCAATGAAACCGACCGCCACATAAGCCAGGGTCTTAGGGATCATTAACATGCCGACCATGGGCGCCTGCTGGACGAACAGGATGACGGGGATATAGCAGGCATACGACACCAGGATCATGGCGCCGATCCATTGGAAAGCCCGGTCGCCGGCACGCCGTGCGTCGCGCAGGAAAAGGTAAGCAACGCCCAGGCCGAGGATGGTGAGCGGCAGGTTGCGTATGGTGGACCAGGGCTGTGGCGGCACGACCGCATTCCAGTCGTTTTGCGGTAAGAGCATCATCAGCAGGCGCAGTCCGGCCATGGCCAGCAGCAGGTATTCGAACGCCCCGTAGCGCTTATGGAAGCGCACCCGCCAGAGCTCGAGCATCAGCACGTAAAACAGGGTGACGGTGAAGGCGGTAGCCAGCGCACCCAGGCCAACCAACCCTACGGATTGGCCGAAGAGCTGCACGGTGGTCTCCAGGCTGCCCTGAGAATAGGCCCACACGCGGAAGCCGACGTGACCGGTATCGCCCAAAGCGAGCAGGGCGAATGCCGCGATCACCAGGTCGGCGGCGCGCTTGTCGGCAGGCGCTACCGCCGGGCGGCGGCGCAGCATGGCGATCACCAGGCCCCAGACGACGACCAGGTAGGTAATGTTGAAAAGTATTTCCACCCACATGCGCATGCTTTCAGACATGATGACTCCAAGGCAGGTTGTTTTGTGAAAATAAGCACAGGCCGCGAGGAGATATGTTATCAAAGGATGGGGGATGTGTCAATCGGGGACGGACGACCGACGACCCCGCGACGATGCGCGGGGCTTCGCCGCCGACCTTGTCCTGGCACCAATGCTCCTGCGCTGGTACCCCACCCCGGTGCTCAACGTCGTTGCAGAGGGATCGGGCAAGGACGCCCTGGACGAGAGCGCTCCAGGGCTGAGCGCAGCGTTGTTGATTAGCAGCAGGATAACGGGTCGGAATGATTGCATGCAGAAATTTATGCTAACATAATAAAAAAGGTATTATTTACGCAAGGAGGTGCAGCATGCCTGGATCGCCGGTGATCCATACCCAGGGATTGAGCAAGAGCTATAAAGATATCCATGCGCTGAAGGACCTCTCGATGGAGGTGCAGGGCAACTCGATTTTCGGCTTCCTGGGGCCGAACGGGGCGGGCAAGACGACAACGATGAAGCTGCTGTTGGGGCTGATCCAGCCGACGGCGGGAGGCGGGACGGTGTTCGGGCGCGATATCCTGCGGGACAGCGTGGAAATTCGCTCGCACATCGGCTACCTGCCGCAGGAGCCGCGCTTTTACGAATTCATGAGCGCCCGGGAGACGCTGGAATTCGTGGCCGGCTTCTACTTCAAGGGACCAAGCAAGCTGGTGAAGGAGCGGGTGAGCGAAACTCTGCAGCTGGTAGGTCTGGAGGACAAAGCCGACCGCCCGATCAAGGGCTTTTCGGGCGGCGAGCGGCAGCGGCTTGGGATTGCCCAGGCGCAGGTGAACTACCCCGACCTGCTGATCCTGGACGAGCCGGCGGCTTCGCTGGACCCGCTGGGGCGACACGATGTGCTGGAGGTGCTGGAGAAGCTGCGCAAGTACACCACGGTTTTTTACTCGACGCACATCCTGGATGACGTGCAGCAGATCAGCGACACGGTGGCGATCCTGAACAAGGGCCAGCTGGCGGCGTATGGATCGATCGACACGCTGCTGGCGGGCGGCGGGGGCACAGTCTACGAGGTGACATTGAAGGGGGATGCGGCGGCAGCCGAGCAGCGGGCAGGCGCCCAGCCCTGGGTGAGCAAGATCCAGGCGAAGGAGGCCAACGGAGTGACGCGCTGGGTGGTGAGCGTGGCCGACGAAGAGCAAGCCGAGCTGCACCTGCTGCGCCTGCTGCTGGAGGACCCGACGCTGGTGGTGACCGAGTTCGGGCGCAAGCAATTCGAGCTGGAGGATATCTTCATGCAGATCGTGCAGGGAGGTCAGAATGGCCGGTAACAACGAGTTCCAATTGGTGCAGGCGCGCGGCTGGACGGGCGGGCTGAACAACCTGATGAAGGTGGAGTTTGGGCGCTGGTTCGGCACCCGGTTGTGGCTGTGGCAGGCGCTGATGTGGACGCTGATCATCGACGGCGTCCTGGCCGGGGTGCTGTTCAGCGAAGCCAGCCCTTCCGACTCGGAAGCGCTGATGATCTACGGCATTATGGGTGGGATGATGCCGGCGATCGCTGTGGTGATCATTATGCAGGATGTGCTGGTGGGCGAGAAGGAATCCGGCACGGCGGCCTGGGTGCTCTCCAAGCCGGCTTCGCGCAGCGCCTTCGTGCTCTCCAAGTGGGCGGCCGCCATGGTGGGCGTGCTGGTGGCGATCGTCGTGATCCCCGGCATCGGGGCATTCATCTTGATCAATATCGCCCACCCGGGGTCGCTGGAGGTAGGGCGTTTTGCGCTGGGATTGGGGGCGGTCTGGATCAATGCCGCCTACTACCTGACCCTGACGCTTATGCTGGGGGCTTTCTTCAGCAACCGGGCAGGCGTGATCGGCATCCCGCTGGCGCTGGCGTTCGGGCAGCAAATGGTGTTTGGGGTGCTGCCTTTCCTGGCGTATGTGCTGCCCTGGCCGATCGTGGCGCCGGTGGGCAATTCTACCAATACGATCTTCTCGGCGCTGGTGCTGGGTGAGACGCCCGCCAGCTGGCTGCCGCTGATTGTGACATTCGTGTGCATCCCGATATTTCTTGGATTGGGATTGTGGCGCTTCGAGAAGGAAGAACTATAATACAAACCACAGATAAACGCAGATAAAGAACAGATATCACGGATTATTTATATAATTATCTGTACAAATCCGCGTGGATCTGTGGTTATTCTATTTTGTTTGTGAGGAATGAATGCTGGAACTAGACGATCATGATATTCTGCCGCTGTCGTTAGAGCACAGCTTTTGGACCTGGTCGGCGCAGGGCAAGGTGGCGCCGATCCCGGTGAAGACGGCCAAGGGGGTATATTTTTGGGATGTGGACGGCAAGCGCTACCTGGATTTCAACTCGATGACCATGTGCGTCAACCTGGGGCACGGCGATGAGCGGGTGATAAACGCCATCATCGAGCAGGCCCGCGAGCTGCCGTATGCCGGCCCACCGATGGCCAGCCGGCCGCGTGCCCGGCTGGGCAAGCTGCTCAGCCAGATCACGCCCGGCGACCTGGATAAGTTCCTGTTCACCCTGGGTGGGGCAGACGCCAACGAGAACGCCGTCAAGCTGGCACGCGCCTACACCGGGCGGCACAAGATCCTGACGCGCTACCGCTCGTACCACGGGGCCACCGCCGGGGCGATGGCGCTGACCGGCGACCCTCGCCGCTTTGCCTGGGAGCCGCTCAATATGCCGGGGGTGGTGCACTTCCTCGACCCGTACCGCTACCGCTCGACTTTTCACCGCAGCAACCCGGACATCCCGGAGGCGGAGTTCGCCCAGGACTACCTGAACCACCTGGAGGAGATCATCCAGTATGAGGGACCGGAGACGATTGCGGCGCTGCTGATCGAGACGGTGACCGGGACGAACGGCATCATCATCCCGCCGCAGGGCTACCTGCAGGGCGTGCGGAGTCTGTGCGACCGCTACGGCATCCTGCTGATCTGCGACGAGGTGATGAGCGGCTTTGGGCGCACCGGCAAGTGGTTCGCCGTGGAGCACTGGGGCGTTGTGCCCGACATGATGACGATGGCCAAGGGGCTGACCAGCGCCTACGCCCCGCTGGGGGCAGTGGCGATGAAACCGGAGATTGCCGACTATTTTAATGAAAGGACTTACCAATCCGGGCTGACCTATACCGCCCACCCGATCTCGCTGGCGGCCGCGGCGGCCAATATCGAGGCCATGCAGGCGGATGGGGTGGTGGAGCATGCCGCGGCGATGGGGCCGGTGCTGCACCGCCTGCTGAACGACCTGGGCGAGCAGCATCCCTCGGTGGGTGAGGTGCGCTCGATCGGGCTGTTCGGCATCCTCGAGCTGGTGAAGGACCGCCAGACCAGGGAGCCGCTGGCGCCGTTCAACGGCAGCAGCCCGGAGATGGCCAGGCTGCGCAGCTACTGCCTGGCGCAGGGGCTGTACCTGTATACGCACTGGCACACCGTGCTGGTGATCCCGCCGCTGATCATTACGGAGGAGCAGCTGGAGGAGGGGTTCAAGGTGCTGGATAAGGCGCTGGAGGTGATTGAAAGAGATTGAAATGCTGAGGATAATCTCACGCCAAGCCGTCAAGTCCGCTAAGAAGAATTTAAAAAACCTTTGCGATCTTAGCGGCGGTGTAAGGTCCTGGGTGGTTTTCCCAGGACGTGAGATATTTTATTGGATTTTACCGGATGGTATAATCCTCGCTATGCGTGATCTGAGCAGTGTCTACCGGCAGTAGGTAGCGGTTTATTCACCGACTGATCTGGATTTCTGAACGGGATTGCAAAAGAGGTGAAATGATGGCAACGGTCCTCGAAAAACATCTTGAATTTACACCTGGCGTGCGCGGCGGAAAGCCAAGGATCGCAAAAACCAGGGTTACGGTGGATGATGTCGTGATCATGCATCTGCGCCTCGGTTTGTCTTTGGAAACAATCGCCGGTAAATATGATTTATCGCTGGCGTCAGTGTATACCGCTATGGCTTACTACTACGATCACCGGGTTGAAGTGGACGAGCGGATCGAGCAAGACCAGGTGTATGTGCAAGCGATGCGTCAGAACAACTCGTCTGCCTTACAGGAAAAACTCAACGCACTGAACCGTGGCTGAACGAATTCGCTTTCACCTCGACGAGCACATTGACCCCGACGTGGCCCGGGCATTGAGACAGTATGGAGTTGATGTGACTACAACGGTTGAAGTAGGGCTGCGCTCAGCTAGCGATCGCAAGCAAATGGACTTTGCCCGGCGTGAAAACCGTGTATTTGTCACGCATGATGCCGATTTTCTGCGCATGATTTCCGATAACCAGGAGCATCATGGAGTTGTGTATTGTAGCAATGCCGACCGATCGATGGGGGAGATTATCAGGACGTTGATCTTGATTTATGAAGTGCTGACCCCCGAGGAAATTTCCGGACGGATCGAGTTTATCTGATAGCCGCGAAACATCCGGAGGCAGTCCTGGATACCGTAAAGTCGAAGGGATAAGCGCTGACGCACGAATAAAAAGAAGCTGGCCGGGAGGGGAACTTCCGGTCAGCTTCTTTTCGCCAGCGGGGTTTGGCGAGCGAGGGCGGTTTGGCGTCAATGAAGGGCGATGAGGCCGCCCTCGCGTTAATGATTATACATGAAATAGATTAAAGGCCGGTCGCAAAAGCGGTCGCAGAATTACACCTCACGATTTCCTGCTTGAAAGGGGGGAGGTGATTGTGGATATAATAGCCATATCACGTACAAAAGGAAACCTGCTGATGAATAATTCGAACGCTCAATCCCCTGAAGCGGATGCCGGCGGCAAGAAGCGCCGACCGGCGTTAATCATCACCCTGATCGTTCTGGGTCTGCTGGCGCTGCTGGCAGTGGTTTACCTGCTGGCCTACACCCAGGTGATCTTTGTGCGCCCGGACTGGGCGCGCCAGGTGGGCATCCCGACGATCACGCCAATGTGCGCGCGGCCAACGCTGACCCTGGGGACGGCCAGCTTCCCGCTGGATGCGATGGAGCCGCCAGGGGCAGGCGCGCTGCAAGTGCCGGCTGGAGAGCCGGGCACGGCCTGGTGGGTGACCAACAGCTTTGCCCCGTTCGTCATTCTGCTGCCCAGGGATACACCGGCCATCCGGCCAGGTGAGGCCATGGTCGTGCAGTGGGCGGATTGCGGGCGGGAGGAATTCGTGCTGCAAGAAACCAGGCCCGAGGCGGTCGATACGGCGGCGCTGCTGGCGCAAGGCACACCCGGCATGGCGGTGGTCGTCCCGGGGGCGGTGCTGTGGGGCGTGCGCACCGGCCAGCTGGTGACGCCCGAGCCGACCGACCCGAACGCCATGCAGAGCGAAGTGAGCTTCGGCGAGACGGTCATTTCTGAGGACGGCCAGACCCTGACCACCAGCCTGACCATCCTGAATACCGGCGGCATTCCGATCACTGTGAAGGCGGAAGAGATTTCGCTGGGGGTGGAGGGGCAGCCGGCGGCCTCCCCGCTGAGCGTCGAGCCGGCGCTGCCGCTGGAAATCCAGCCGGGGGAGAGCGCTGACCCTGACGATGACCTTCCCCAACCCGGGCGGCAACCTGGCGACGCTGAAGCTGCTGGATTTTGCGGTGGATCTGTATTATTGAGAAGATGTGGTAAATGAAAACACCCCTGCCCGGGATCGAGCAGGGGTGTTTTTGTTGCAACTAGACAGCTTACTTCAACCCAAACTGGAACAGGATATGTTGAACCGTCATTCAGAGTAATCACAGTAGACATAAAGCTTAGCCTGCGACTAGGTTCTTCGTATTGATATTGAAGATCCACTGCAGGTCGGATGCCGACCAGCGGAATGCTGTATCAGGTGTTGTCGAGATTAACGGCTTCGTTGACGATAGTCGTTAGTGTTCCATTATACGATTAACCAGCTTGAAGCTAGTAACAACACCTGGTGTTCCGATGGAATTGCCATAGGCATCACAGACACGGAACTTGGCCGGGACGGTGCTCTTCTGCTTGAAGACACTGGTGCCATCGGCGTTGATCGGCTGCAGGATGGTGTGGCCGGGGCCACCGTAGCACGTACCGCCGGTGGCATATTGGACAAACATGGTGCCATCTATGTAGGTGATAGCATAGTTGCCCAGACCAGTCCCTACAGCTGCGCTTGGGACTATTGCGTAGGAACCCACGGCGCAGCGGAGCCAGCACCTGCACTGGTAAGTGTTACACTAGCGACAGTGTCTCCATTGACAAGGCCATTGGTGGTGAATTCATACCCGGTGAAAGTAAAGGTTGCTCCCAGTACTTTAGTTTGATTGTCAGCGGTGATGGTCAGGGCTTTCGTGATCGACTGTCAGTGCCCCGTCGACATAGGTGATCGTGTAGTTACCGAGACCAGTACCCACAGCGCTGGAAGCAACGATTGCATATGGGCTGCCGGAAACGGTGGCAGAGGCTGCTGCACCTGCGCTGGTGAGGGTGACACTGGTGACAGTATCGGCATTGGTCAAACCAATGGTGGTGAATTCTGTCCCGGCAAAGGTGACAATATCGCCATAGGTCTTGCTGGTGCTGTCAGCGGTGATGGTCAGGGCTTTCGGATCGACTGTCAGTGCCCCGTCGACATAGGTGATCGTGTAGTTACCGAAACCAGTACCCACAGCATTGGAAGCAACGATTGCATATGGGCTGCCGGAAACGGTGGCAGAGGCTGCTGCACCTGCGCTGGTGAGGGTGACACTGGTGACAGTATCGGCATTGGTCAAACCAATGGTGGTGAATTCTGTCCCGGCAAAGGTGACAATATCACCATAGGTCTTGCTGGTGCTGTCAGCGGTGATGGTCAGGGCTTTCGGATCGACTGTCAGTGCCCCGTCGACATAGGTGATCGTGTAGTTACCGAGACCAGTACCCACAGCGTTGGAAGCAACGATTGCATATGGGCTGCCGGAAACGGTGGCAGAGGCTGCTGCACCTGCGCTGGTGAGGGTGACACTGGTGACAGTATCGGCATTGGTCAAACCAATGGTGGTGAATTCTGTCCCGGCAAAGGTGACAATATCGCCATAGGTCTTGCTGGTGCTGTCAGCGGTGATGGTCAGGGCTTTCGGATCGACTGTCAGTGCCCCGTCGACATAGGTGATCGTGTAGTTACCGAGACCAGTACCCACAGCGTTGGAAGCAACGATTGCATATGGGCTGCCGGAAACGGTGGCAGAGGCTGCTGCACCTGCGCTGGTGAGGGTGACACTGGTGACAGTATCGGCATTGGTCAAACCAATGGTGGTGAATTCTGTCCCGGCAAAGGTGACAATATCACCATAGGTCTTGCTGGTGCTGTCAGCGGTGATGGTCAGGGCTTTCGGATCGACTGTCAGTGCCCCGTCGACATAGGTGATCGTGTAGTTACCGAGACCAGTACCCACAGCGTTGGAAGCAACGATTGCATATGGGCTGCCGGAAACGGTGGCAGAGGCTGCTGCACCTGCGCTGGTGAGGGTGACACTGGTGACAGTATCGGCATTGGTCAAACCAATGGTGGTGAATTCTGTCCCGGCAAAGGTGACAATATCACCATAGGTCTTGCTGGTGCTGTCAGCGGTGATGGTCAGGGCTTTCGGATCGACTGTCAGTGCCCCGTCGACATAGGTGATCGTGTAGTTACCGAGACCAGTACCCACAGCGTTGGAAGCAACGATTGCATATGGGCTGCCGGAAACGGTGGCAGAGGCTGCTGCACCTGCGCTGGTGAGGGTGACACTGGTGACAGTATCGGCATTGGTCAAACCAATGGTGGTGAATTCTGTCCCGGCAAAGGTGACAATATCGCCATAGGTCTTGCTGGTGCTGTCAGCGGTGATGGTCAGGGCTTTCGGATCGACTGTCAGTGCCCCGTCGACATAGGTGATCGTGTAGTTACCGAGACCAGTACCCACAGCGTTGGAAGCAACGATTGCATATGGGCTGCCGGAAACGGTGGCAGAGGCTGCTGCACCTGCGCTGGTGAGGGTGACACTGGTGACAGTATCGGCATTGGTCAAACCAATGGTGGTGAATTCTGTCCCGGCAAAGGTGACAATATCGCCATAGCTCTTGCTGGTGCTGTTAGCGGTGATGGTCAGGGCTTTCGGATTCACCACCTGCGTCAGCACTGAAGATGTGCTTCCCAAGTAGTTGGTATCACCGCTATAAACCGCTGTAATGCTGTGGCTGCCTACATTCAAGGCGTTGGTGACGCACGTGGCAATGCCGCCGCTCAAGGGTTGTGCTGAACAGCCTGATATCGATATACCGCCATCCTTGAAGTCCACAGTACCGGTGGCTGCAGAACTCACAGTGGCTGTGAAGGTCACCAATCCCCATACACCGAGGGATTTACGCTGGATGCAAGCGCGGTCGAGGTATTCGCCTTGACAACCACCGAATTTGAGAGAGTGAATAAGGGGCTAGCTTGGGATGATGCTCCACAGCTATCGTCTTGATATGCAATGAAATAGACGTTGTACATCCCCGGAGAAGCCGGTGCGGTAATATTGAACGTTTCTGAATAGGTGCCATTGATAGTATGGTTTGCATGGTTTACGCATGTAATAGTGCCTGGGGCTGTTGTAGAAATACGCCAGCCAGTTGATTGCCAGTCGTTGTTAACCTGAATTATCCGTGGTGACGTTGACAATCGCTGCTATCGTAGCACTACTACTTACTGTGAGCGATGTAGCATCAGTAGGTACCGTGATCAAATCCTTTGTAATAGTAGCACTGGTGATTGTTCGTGAGTCTGTAAATGTCCCAGTCTCGACGATCGGCGTGATGCCATCCGCAGCTAGACTCGTAGCAGTGTAGGTATACGGACCTACTGCAATCGCCGGATCGCTGGAAAGCGTCACCTGGCACGACCAGGCGCCACCTGCAACGGTAGCATTGCAGGCGCTGGTCCAACCGTTGGGGCCGAGAACAGATACCGAGACGGCATTGCCATCGACGTAGGGCAACTGGCCGTTCTGCATGGTGCTATTATCGCCGCTGATGGTGACAACCGAACCGGGGGCATAGTCCGCCTGGTCGGTCCATACCTGGGCGTTGGCCAGCGGGGCGACCAGCATGGCCAGGATCAGGGCCAGGGTGGTGGCGCTCCATAGTTTTTCAAACGTTTTTCTTGACATAGCTCCTCCTCGAAATTGGTTGGTTATGTTTCTTGCTCGTGTACGTGGAACTTGGGCGAATTAAACCAAAAACCGGCATGCGACCGGTTTTTGGTTGTGAACAGATAGGGGGCAGTACACTACAGGTAGTATTTGTAGTGGTGGTGGCGACAGTGAAACAGCCCCAGGTGATTTCCATCTTCAGATTATTCTCTCGCTTAAGTGATAACCGGCCCGTCGAGGGGCCTCTGGTAGGTATTATAAGTGCTGCTTACATGGCGCGGTAACAGGGACGGTCGCACTTGCGGTCGCAGGCGGTCGCAGTTTTCATCGCTTGTCATATTAAGTGGATAATAATTGTAAGATTAGGAGTACAACAGGGCTCTCAACGTCCTGTAAACTTATAGCCCAGGTTGCTCTCGGTGATCAGGTGCGTGGGGTTGGCCGGCGGGCTACGTCTTGCAATTCGCAGTAGACCAGGTTCTTGAGCAATTCGCACCAACCCAAGGTATAATTTCTGTATGGCCACCACCGATCCACGCAGCTATACCGCAGCCCCCTTCCGGAATAAACGGGTGCCGATGCGAACCATTCGCTCCATCGCTTCTCGGATTGCGAAAGAATACCGCCCGGAGAAAATCATCCTGTTTGGGTCGTATGCTTACGGGCGGCCGTCGCCTGCCAGTGATATCGATATGCTGGTGATCATGGATTCAAACGGAAATGAGTTGGAGGCAGCCCGTGAAATCCTGAAAGACCTGCCGCCTCAGCCATTTAGCATAGATTTATTGGTGCGATCCCAGGCGACGATCGATCGGAGGATTGAATTGGGAGATTGGTTTTTGAAAGAAGTTACTTCCCAGGGAATCGCTCTGTATGAACGCGATCACACGTGAATGGGTAGATAAAGCCGAAGGGGATTAACTAGATCTGGAAAACTACGCCGTAGCGGTTCGCTATCCAGGTGTAATTGTATCGGTCGAGATGGGGAAATCGGCTATAGAAGCGGCAACACAGGTGAGACAATTCTTGCGCCACAAACTGTCGCTCGCTTAAATCGTTACCTTTTTGATTGTAAAATGCATTTGGATATTGGGAGTGATTACCGCGCCGTGAACTTATAGCCCAGGTTGCTCTCGGTGATCAGGTGCGTGGGGTTGGCCGGGTCGGGCTCGATCTTGCGGCGCAGGCGGTAGACCAGGTTCTTGAGCAGGGCGCTGTCGCCTTCGCCGTAGCGTCCCCAGATGCGCTCGACCAGGGCAGGCGTTTCGAAGATGCGGCCGGGATGGCGCATCAGCTGGTAGAGCAGACGGGTTTCCAGATGGGTCAGGCGGGTGGCGCTGCCACTGGCATGCCACAGCAGGCGGTGGTCGGGGTCCAGGCGCAGCTCGCCAACCTGCAGGTCCTCCATGCCGGCGCTGGGCACTTCCTGGACGTGGCGCAGCCGGGCGCGCACTTTGGCGGTGAATAACCGCGGGCTGACCGGCTGGGGGACGACTTCATCCAGCCCGGCTCTGTAGGCTTCCAGCAGGTAGTACTCGTCGTTTTGCGAGGTGAACAGCAGGATGGGGATGACGGATTCTTTGCGCAGTGACCGGCAGACTTCGATATCCTCATTCTGCCAGGCATGGCTGTCGACGACCACCAGATCGGGCAGCTCTTCGGCCCAGCGCTGGATGGCATCGTCGGTCATCTGGGCCAGGCAGGTGGTCAGCCCGGCCTGCTGCAGGGTAAAAGCCCACACTGCGGCGATCTCGGGATCGTCGCTGACGACCATAATCTTAGCGGGGGGGCTGATCCAGGGGGTATTATTCATCAGAAAACGACCGGTGAACGGTAATATTTAATTGTAGTTCATGTCCATTCAACATGGATTAATTTCAAGTTAATGTAAAGGGGAGTTTTGGGTAAGTTATTAATATTAATGACTTGTGGGCAAGTCGCCGGCCGGCAGGCAAAAAAATCCGGCCCCCCTGCGTTAGCATGCAGGAGGGCCGGATTCACGTGCGGGTCAGTTCCCGGGTGCTTTACTCATCTAAGAAGGAGAAAGCGCACGGCGTGGGCGAGACAAAGTTCAGGTTGTTGTTGGCATTGTCCAGGGCGTTCTTGAGCGCTCCCTGGTAAGTGCGGTACGGGCTGCCGCCCAGGGTTAACCCGTGCAGGCCCAGCTCGTTATTGGCCTCCGCCATCACGGCGCCGACCGTGGCGAAGCCCAGGGCGTTGGCGCTCATGGTTCCGGGGGCGTAAATCAGGGCATTGGGATTGACCAGGCCGTTGAAGACATTCAGCTCCATGGCTGCCAGCTGCGCAGAGAGCATGTAGGCCATGTTGGCGGCTTTGGCGCCGAGCAGCCAGGTGCGGAAGGCGATGTTATTCGCCGGATCGAAATGGGCGCCAGCGGCGTTGCGCAGGTTCAGGGCCACCAGGATAGTCAGGTCGGCCGGTCCGATCAGCGCCTGTCCGTTCTTATTGGACCAGAAGCCCAGGGTCTTGCCGCCATCGGGGGCGAAGCACAGGTTGCCGAACTCGACCGTCTCATTATCTCCCGCCGCCAGGGTGATGTACACCGGGTTGGGGGTGGTGCCCATCCAGTTGGGCTCCAGGGGCATAAACTCGGTTACGATGTAATCATCCGGGTCGATCAGGATGGTCACCGGGGTGTAGCGGATGAAGTCGATGCCGTCCTCGATGCGCACTTTCCAGCCGGTGATCAGCTGCCCATCATCATTGATGCCGTTGGCGTTGGCGTCGTAGAACTTGATTACGTTCAGGGTGGCGGGGGTCACGCCAGCTTTTACTTTGAAGTTGTCGGTTTTGCTGGCTGCAAAATCGGCTGTGGGGCTGACCCAAACTTTATACTCACCGCCCGGGTTGGTGGTATCGGCAAAGCCCGGGGTTACCCCATCGGGATAGACCAGGATGGCCCACAGCTGGTAGCATTGGTCAAAATTTCCAGCGGTGACATGCACGACTGCTGTGGTGGAGTAACCCAGCAGCGTGCCACCCGGTTCGGTGATCTTCACATAGTAGGATCCATCGGGCAGACCGGAGCCGCCGCCGGCTGGGCCGCCATTCAGGTAAACATCTTGCTTACTATCGAATAGGTTGACGTTGACACCGCTGCAGGTGGAATCGGTGGTGTAGATGGCGCCGGTGAAAGGGGCGGCCAGGGCCGGATTTACCGCCATCAGGCAAAAGGCCCCAATCAGCAGGGCGTTCACCAACAGGATAAGGGGTTTTCTGGTTTTCATGGTTTCCTCTTTTAGAATCTGGTTGTATGGAATATTATTTGGTGGAGAAGCTTCACCGAGACTGCCGATCAATCGTGGTTCAGTTTGCCTCCTTATGAACCTTTATGCCGCCAGGTCATGGGTTTGAAACTTGATACGGCAACAGACTGGCATTAACGTTAAATCTATATTACTACTCTGGGACGAGGAAGTCAATCGTTTATACAGTCGCAGTCACGGTCGCGGGAGGTCGTATTTTGCCTGTGTGAAGGCAGGTTGTTATTAAATACCCCGGCGGCGAGAGCAAGTTCGCCGCCGGGTCGAGGGAGGGAGGCCAGGCAGTACCTTGAAAACCGTTGCCTGGGGGGAGGACAAAGGGGGTACTGCCGGAGCTATTAATATTAAATTAAGTTAATTTTACCGCAATATATTCTGCTGGCAAGAGTATTATTAATATTTAATCCTAATTTGCCGATGAAGGGGATTTGAAGTTTGAATGGCTAAATCTGGATGAAAACTGCGCATGCGAATAATGAACGGATCTTCCATAAACTGCCGAGTAAAAAAGTAGCTCAAATACCGGTAGAATAGGATTAAATGGAAAACAGCACACCTGCCCCATCCGACAGGCTAACACTTCCCCCGGCCTATCCAGCGCAGATGACTCGCCTGCTGGGCGAGCAAGAGGCGGCGGCTTACATCCGGGCGCTGGACGAAACGCCGCAGAGCGGGCTGCGGGTTAATCCGCTCAAGCTTTCGCCGGAGGAGTTTAAGGTGCGGAGTCCCTGGGAGCTGGAAGCGGTGGCCTGGTGCGAAGAAGGCTTCCGGCTGCCGGATGAGGCTCCTGCCGGTAAGCACGCCTATCACGCCGCCGGGCTGTACTACCTGCAGGAGCCGTCGGCGATGGCGGTGGGCAGCCTGCTCGACCCGCAGCCGGGAGAGCGGGTGCTGGATCTGGCAGCGGCGCCGGGCGGTAAGGCCACCCATCTGGCCGGCCGGATGCAGGGCCGCGGCTGGCTGGTGGCTAACGAGATTCATTCCCGCCGGGCCTGGGAGCTGGCCGAGAACCTGGAGCGCTGGGGGAGCCGCAACGTGTCGGTGCTGAACGAGACACCCGAACGGCTGGCGGCGCATTTTGGGGCGGTTTTCGACCGCGTGCTGCTGGATGCGCCTTGTTCGGGGGAGGGCATGTTTCGCAAGAGCGCTTCCGCCCGCAGGGATTGGTCGCCGGAGTACGTGACCGGCTGCGCCTTGCGCCAGTCGAGCATCCTGGAGCAGGCGGGGAAGCTGGTGCGCCCGGGCGGGCGGCTGGTGTATGCCACCTGCACCTTCAATCCACAGGAAAACGAGGCGGTGATCGCTCGCTTCCTGGAAAAGGGAGAGTTCCGCCTGCTGGCTGTGCCGCGCCTGCCGGGTTTTTCCCCGGGGCGCCCGGAGTGGCTGGAGGCGCCGGAGGCCCACCCCGAGCTGGATAGAGCGGTGCGCCTGTGGCCGCAGCAAGCCGCCGGGGAGGGGCACTTCGTAGCGGTGATGGAGAGAGCAGGGATTGGGCAATTGGGCGATCAGGGATTGGGGGAACAGGGGACGAGTAATCCGGTATTGTGGGATAAGGTGACGAGTAATCAATCGATCAGAGATCAGGTCGAGTCGTTCTGGCGGGAGACGCTGCAGGTGGCGCTGCCTGAGAGTGGGCGTTTGCAGGTGGTGGGCTCGTACCTGTACTGGTCGCCGTCCGAGGCGCTGGCGTTAGGCAGTCTGCGAGCGATCCACCCGGGCTGGTGGCTGGGGACGCTCAAGAAGGGGCGCTTCGAGCCGTCGCAGGCGCTGGCGATGGGCTTGCAGGCGCAGGACGCCCGGCGCCGCCTGGATTTACCGGCTGATTCAGCGCTGTGCGCGGCCTACCTGCGGGGGGAGGTGCTGGCCTCGCCGGGGGCGGACGGCTGGCTGCTGGTGTGCGTGGAGGGCTTTCCGCTCGGCTGGGGCAAGCGCACCGCAGGCGTGGTGAAGAACTATTATCCTAAGGGTTTGCGAAGAGCAAGATAAAACATTAAAACACGAAGTTCTCAAAGAGGGCACAAAGAGGCACGAAGATATTAATAAAAATCCTTAGTGCCTCTTTGTGCTTCCTTGGTGTTCTTCGTGTTTTAATGTTTGCTTCTATCCCTGCTGGGCGGCGAGCTCGACGGCTTCGATGATTTTGTAATAGCCGGTGCAGCGGCACAGGTTGCCGGTGATGGCTTGCCTGATCTCGTCCTGGGTGGGGTGGGGCTTTTCTTCCAGCAGCATGGCGCCGACATGATAAAGCCGGGTGTGCAGTAGCCGCACTGCACCGCGCCGGCCTCGATGAAAGCCTGCTGAACGGGGTGCAGCACATCGTCCTGGGCCAGCCCTTCGATGGTGACGATCTCGGCGCCGTGGGCGCGCGCAGCCGGCACCAGGCAGCTCATCACCGCCATGCCGTCCAGGAAGACGGTGCAGGCGCCGCACTCGCCTTCGGCGCAGCCTTCTTTGGTGCCGGTCAGCAATGCTTCTTCGCGCAGCAGGCGCAACAGGGTCTTTTCCTGGCCGCCGCTGGAATGTGTATTCCTGTCCATTGATGCGGGTAACGATCGGGTCGCCCGCCTGGTGGCGGCTGGGTTGCGGCAGGGCGGGAGGTGTGCGATCCGGCTCGCCCCAGCAGGACCGGCTGCTGGGGAAACTTTCTGCGCTCGCTGCCTTCAGCAATAGCTCGCAGGGCGTGTGCGACACTAACGCGCACCATCTCGTGGCGGTATTCGGCCGAACCGCGCACGTCGCTGATCGGGCGGGAAGCCTGCATGGCCAGCCCGGCTGCCTGGGCGATGATACTCTCGTCGAGCAGCTTGCCGGCCAGGAAAGCTTCGGCCTGTAGGGGCATGGATAATGGTGGGGGCGACGGCGCCCAGGGTGATGATTGCGAGAGCAGCGGATGGGCGGCAGGGTCGTCGATCTCGCCGGGTGCGAAGTGAGCACGGCGGCAGCATTGACCACCGAGATAGCCTGGGCGCGGCGCAGGCCCAGCTTGATGAAGGCGCCGCGCTGGTTCCGCTGCAGGGCGGGGAAGGCGATGTCGACCAGCATCTCGTCCGGGCGCATCACGGTGCGGCGCACGCCGTTCGTAAAACAGGCCCAGGGGCACCTGCCGCTCGCCCTGCAGGGAGCGCAGGGTGACCCAGGCATCCAGCGCCATAAGGGGCGTGATGGTGTCGTTGGCGGGCGAGGCGGTGATCAGGTTGCCGGCTACCGTGCCGCGGTTGCGGATCTGCGGGGCGCCGACCTCCCAGCAGGCCTGGGCCAGGGGAAAGGCGTATTCCTGGATGAGCGGGCTGGCGGCGCACTGGTTATGGGTGACCAGCGGGCCGAGGTGGAGCACCAGGTCTTCGTCCAGGGTGATGTGCTCCAGGCCGGGAATGCGGCTGATGTCGATGAGTGTCTCAATGCCGGTGCGCACGCCGCGCTCGATTTCCAGGATCAGGTCGGTGGCGCCGGCGACCAGCCGGGCGCGCGGACCTCGTTCCGCCAGCAGGGTCAAAACCTCGTCGATATTGGTTGCGTTGATGGTATTCACGCCACATAAGAAGATCCTTCACTGCGTCTCAGGATGACTTATCCATTCAGGATGACTTTCACATCATTTCAGGCGCTCATCACTCGGCCGCTGCCGCCATTGCGCAGCATGATGATCTCGGCCAGGATGCTGACGGCGATCTCTTCGGGGGTCTCGGCGTTCAGCTCCAGGCCGATGCGGCGAGCGCGCCTTGTCGATCAGCCTTCGGCGGAGACGCCTTGCTCGAGCAGCTGCCTTGCGGGTGGTGGCCCAGCGCCGCTGCGAGCCGATCACGCCGATGTAAGCCGCCGGGGTATCCAGCAGGGCGGGCAAGCCAGGGATATCGACATTCACGCCGCGGGTGGTGAGCACCAGATACGTCCAGGGGGTGATCTCCAGCTGGCCGGGCAGCTCGGCCAGGGGCACGGGCATGATATTCATCGGCGCCGGGGACAGCCTCCGGAGTGCAGAAATCGGGGCGGTCATCGTTGACCACCACGCAAAAACCCAGCCAGTGGGCCAGGTGCACAACGGCTTTGCCGACATGCCCGGCGCCGATCACCACCAGGATGGGTTTGGGGATAAGCGGCTCCACAAACACCTCCACCTGACCGCCGCACACGCCGGGGTCGCCTCGGCCGGGTCGGTCATGTTGTATTCCAAAAGGCGCGGGCTGCCCATCCAGGATCGCCTGGCGGGCTTCAGCGATGACGCGGTTTTCCATCTCGCCGCCGCCTACCGTGCCGATGAAAGTGCCATCCGGCGTAAACCAGCATCTTGCTGCCGGTGTGGCGCGGGGTGGAGCCGTGGCTGCGGACGATGGTGCACAGCGCCGCCGGCCTGGTTGCGTCTGCTCCAGCTCTGCCAAGTGCCTGGTATATGGACACGTCTCATACCCTCCAGCAAACCCAAGACCACCGGCAGGAGCTGCTTCTTGCGCGAGACGACGCCCTCCGCCAGGCGGGTGCCATCTGGCTGGCGCGGGTAGGGCAGGTCGGCCAGCAGGCTGCCGGCTCATTTGACCAGCAGCAGGCGGCTGGAGCCGCCCACCACGTCGGTGACCATCAGCATGGCGAAATCCAGGCCGCGCTGGTCGCGCAGCGCGATCAAAGCCTGCGTCAAGCGCTCCTGGTGCTCATCCAACTGCACCAGGTCGGTCACTTCCGCCTGGGCGATGGCAAAGCGCAACCCGCCGGCTCTCATAGATCTTCAGATCGGTGCTGACAATCTCAGCCGGGTCGCGGCTGGCCAGCCCGGCGCCGGCGCTGCAGCACCTGCTGAGCCGAAGGACTGGATCGTCTCACCGGCCAGCGGGCCGTTGCGCACGAAAGCCCAGCGGCCCAGGCGCTCGGCGGCGCGTGGTCGCGCTCGGTGGTGGTGGGCGAGGTCAGGATCAGGGTATCCGAGAGCAAGCCCGCCAGCAGCAAGCCCGCCAGTGGCCGGCGGGGCGCTCAGCCCGGCATCTTCGATCCGCTCGGAGACCAGGGTGCTGGTGCTGCCGACGATATCCACCGTGAACTGATCGGGGTATGCGTGGAAGGGTTGCCCAGGCGGTGATGGTCGAGGATCTCGACCAGCTCGGCTTCATCCAGAGCGCCGAGCGCCTGGCGCGGCTCGTTATGATCGACCAGGATCAGACGCATGCGCGGCGGGTTGAGCACATCTCGCTGGCGGCAGACGCCCACGATACATGCCCGTTATCGTCCACCACCAAGAAATCGTCGCCTTCTTCGCGCAGGATGCGGTTGAGCGACATCGCGGATGCGGCTGCTGGCCGGGAAGCGCGGGACATCCTGTGTTGCAGGCTTCCCGGCAGGGCAGATCCAGGATCTCGGCGATGGCTATCTCCTGGCGGCGCGGGATGCGGTGCCGACCAGCTGGCCGAGGAAGGCAAACAGGCTCGCGCCGGTGACCAGGCCGAAGGGGCTTGCCGTCTTCGTTGACCACCGGGGCAACGCCCCAGGTGCGGTTGGCGATCGCCCAGGCTTCGCGCAGCGGGCTGCTCGGGGGCGGTGGTATCCAGGCGGCGGGTGACCGATTCGAAGCGCGGCGAGGCATCGTTGAGCAGCAAGGGCGGCTTCCAGCCCCAGGTGGCTTGAGCACCCAGGTGGTTTGCGGGTTGGTGGGCGCCGGCGCGGGCGGCGACGAAATCGTCGCCATCGCGCTCGCGCAGCAGCCAGGCATAGCCCATGGCCGCGGCGATCGAATCGGTATCCGGGTTGACGTGACCGATGACGTAAGTTCGGGTCATCTGGAATTATTTTACTCCTTCATTTCAGCTTAACGCACGCCAGACTTTCTCCGGCGTGATCGGATTGTCATCGATCTCGGCGCCGCAGGCATCCAGGACGGCATTGCCCACCGCCGGCGCCACGCCATCCATGCGGGATTTCGGCCACGGCTTTGACCCCAAAGGGATGGGAAGGCTCGAAGGTCTCGACAAAGATCGTCTCCAGGGCGGGCATTTCATGGGCCTGGAAGATGTGATAATCGCGCAGGTCGCGCTCGCGGGCTCGGCCGTGCTCGTCATAGAGCATTTCCTCGCACACCGCATAGCCCAGCGCCTGGGTCATGCCGCCTTCGATCTGGCCGGAGGCGGTGATCGGGTTGACGATCACGCCTGAGTCGACCGCCATCACCAGGTGGTCCACCGCCACCTGCCCGGTCTCGGTGTCGACGGTCACCTCGGCAAACTGGGCGGCAAACGGCGGCGGCGAAACCGGCGACATGATAGGAAGCGACCGCCATGATCTGCTCCTGGTCTTCGTGGTGCAGGGCATTGTAGCGCCACCTCGCCAGGCGTGACCGAACGCCCATCCGGGGCCAATGGCCTGGCGGTCTGCCAGGCGGATATCTTCCGGCTGGAGCTCAGCCGTGCCGGGCGTGCTTGCTGAGCATGCGCGCGGCCCGCACGCGGATGCGCTCGGCGACCTGCTCGGCGGCCTTGACCACCGCCGCTGCCGGAGATATAGGTGGTGCTGGAGGCATAGGCGCCCTTGTCGAAGGGGGTGAAATCGGTGTCGGACGAATAGACGATCATATCTTCCAGCGGCACGCCCAGCACTTCGGCGGCCATCTGCGCCAGGACGGTATCCGAGCCGGTGCCCAGGTCGGTGGCGCCGACCAGCAGGTTGAAGGAGCCGTCGTCGTTCATCTTGATGCTGGCGCCGCCCATATCCAGGTAGGGGATGGCGGTGCCCTGCATGACCAGGGCCACGCCGATGCCTCGGCGCAGGTGCGGTTTGCCGGGCACGGCATGCCAGGCGGGGTTGCCGTACTTCTGGTCCCAGCCGATGACGGCCTTGCCCTGGCGGACGCACTCTTCCAGGCCGCAGGTCTCGATCGTCTCCGGGCGCGGCTCGCGGCCTTCGCTCCAGGCGGTGCTGAAGGGGTGCAGCTCGCCGGCGCGCAGGGCGTTCTTCAGGCGGAACTCGAGCGGGTCGAGCCCAGGTGCGCGGGCGATCTTCTCCATGTGGCGCTCGACCGGCCAGTAGCCCTGCGGCACGCCATAGCCGCGGTAAGCGCCCGCCGGAGGGTGGTTGGTGTAGACGATATCGGCATAGAAGCGGATATTCGGCGACTGGCGGTAGGGACCATCGCCCACGTACAGCGCCATCGACTTTGTGCCCGGTGTTGCCGGTGACGGTCAGGGCGTGGCAGCCGTACGCGCCGGTATCGGTCAGGGCGTACATCGCGTTGGCGGTGATCGTGCCGTCCTTCTTGACGCCGGTCTTCATGCGGATGCGCATCGGGTGGCGCGAGCGAGCGGCGATGAACTCTTCCTCGCGGGTGTATTCGAAAATCACCGGGCGACCGGTGGCGATGGTCAGGTGGGCGGCCACATCTTCGATCAGCACTTCCTGCTTGCCGCCAAAGCCGCCGCCGATGCGCGGCTTGATCACCCGGATGCGCTTGACCGGCAGCCCCAGCACCGGCGCCAGGATGCGCCGGGCGTGGAACGGCACCTGGGTGCTGGTGCGGATCACCAGGCGGTCATCTTCATCCCAGTAGGTGACGACGACATGCGGCTCGATGTGCGCCTGCTGCACCTTGGGGACGTTGTAATCGTCTTCAAAGATGTGATCGGCTTCGGCAAAGCCTTTCTCCACATCGCCGATATCGATGCGGATGTCGGCGGCCAGGTTGCGCTGCGGGTCGGAGTCGGCGAAATTGACGATATTCCGGCTCGTCGTGCAGGATGGGCGCGCCGGGCTGCATCGACTGAGCCGGATCGAGCAGGGCAGGCAGCGGCTCGTAGTCGACCTCGATCAGCTCGAGCGCCTGTTCGGCGATCTCTTCGGTCTCGGCGGCGACAAAAGCCACCCGGTCGCCGACAAAGCGCACTTTGTTGTCCAGCGAGAAGCTGTCCAGCGGGCCGGGGATGGGGTCGGACTGCCCGGCGGTGGAATAGACCACGCGTGGGATATCCTGCCAGGTGAGCACGGCGGCCACGCCGGGCAATGCGCGCGCCTGGGCTGGCATCGATGCGCTTGATGCGGGCGTGGGCGATGCGGGCTGTGCAGCACCTTGGCGACCAGCATGCCGCGCATCTCGATATCGGCGGTAAAGGCCGGCTTGCCCTGCACGAGCTTGACGGCATCCACCTTGGGCTCCGGCTTGCCGACGCTGGTCCAGGTCTCGGTTTGCGGGGTGACCTGGATGCGCGGCATCACTCGAGTGGCATGGAAAGCACTTCACCGAGGATCGGGCAGGGCGAGGCGAGCGGTTTCAGCGCTCGCCTGGCGGCAGCCAATCCGGCGGGGCGGGAATGGGCGGCTGGCAGCGCCACCCACCGGCTCAACGCTCTCGCCGCGCAGCACTGCGGCGGCGCGCAGCACAGCCTGCACCGGCTTCAGGTAGCCGGTGCAGCGGCACAGCACACCGGAGAGCGCCTCGCGAACCTCGGCTTCGCTGGGGTTGGGGTTGCGCTCGAGCAGCTCGCTTGGCGGCCAGGATCTGGGCGGGCGTGCAGTAGCCGCACTGGATCGCGCCGCTCTCGACAAAAGCCTGCTGGAGAGGGTGCAGCCCGGCGGTTGTTTTCCAGCCCTGCTCGGGGTGCTCGCCCAGCGACTCGATGGTCTGGATGGTATGACCTTCAGCCTGGGCGGCCAGCAGCACGCAGGAATTGACCGGCTTGCCATCCAGCAGGACGGCGCAGGCGCCGCACTCGCCGGTCTCGCAGCCGTGCTTCACGCCGAAATAGCCCAGACGGCGCAGCAGCGCCAGCAAGCTCTCACCAGGGTCAGCCTGGGTCTGAATGGTTTGTTCATTGATAGTCAGTTGGAGGTGCATGGTCCTTCCTTTGCCTGGTGATGCGCCCACAGCCGGCGGCGCTATAAAACCCGGGTAATCCTGAGCCAGCCGCCACGTTCGGCGTCGGCGGCGTTGATGCTTTCCTGTGAGCCGAGTACAACCACCTGGCCTTGCCGGCTGACTTCTTCCAGCACCTGGCTGAATTGGCGGAAATCGTCCTGTTTGGTGGCCAGTACCTGCTCGCGGCGCTGCTGGCGAGCCTGGTCGGTTTCTCCAGCCAGAAAACGAGTCAGCGAGGAGAAGCCCTTAGCGTCGGGCAGCTGGTAAGCATCCAGGTCGCCAATCACGCCGATGATGCTTTTGGTCAGCTCTTCCTGGCTCAGGCGGCTGCCGTCAATTTCCCGCAGGAAGTGAGGCGTGCGGTCGTAATTTTCGATGGTTGCCAGCAAGTTGGGATCGCGATAGGACAGGTAGGTAAACACGCCGGAGCGGTGGTCGAAGGTGGCAAAACCACCATAAGCGCCGCCCTGGACGCGGATTTTCTCCCACAGATAGGTGGTGCGCAGGTAGTTGAGGATGACAAACAGCGAACCGTCCAATCGGTAGCCGAGCTGGTACAGGTCGGCGCCTTTACCGACGTAATTAACCTGGGCCGGGATGGTGAGGGCCTCGTCGTAGGCGACGAACTCAGGGCTCCAGGTATGGCGGGATGCAGCCGGAGACGGCAGAGCGGCCAGGAAACTGGTCAGCTGGGGCTGGATGACAGCCCAGTTTTCAGAATCGATGGTCACGTTGCACAGCATGACGCGGCGGTTGATCAACAGCTTACGGATCGTTTCCAGCTTGTGCAGCACAGAAGGCCAGTCCTGGTCAACCTGGTTGGCCAACTCCCGCAGGAAGAACAGGTAGCTGATGCCGCCCATCTGCTCATCCAGCCAGGCGGACTGATCGAAGTGGGATTTCAGGCGGGTGTTGACTACCCGGTGACCGGCGGGGACGAGCATGGCCTCGTGGTCCGCTTTCGACTCGAGCACCATCTGGCGGAAGCGCTCCGGGTTATCAAGCTGGACTGTCAGCAGGATGTCCTGCAGAATGGAGAACAGCTCGCCGGTTTGGGAGGCAACCGCCTTGCCGCGCAGGAAGAACCAGGCGGCCGGGTCGTCCTGCTCCGTCACTGCGGAAGTGAAGAAGGAGGCGTGGACGCCGCCTGTGCTGCGGCCGATGCGCTGCGACAGGCGCACGAAGTCCTGGGCTTGGGTGCCGATTTCAACCAGGGCGCGCCCGAAGAGCGGCAGGTAGGGCAGCAGCTCCTGGGGTAGGGCATGCAGGTCGAAGCCAACATCCAGGTACAGGATGCCGTTGGTGAACAGGTCGTGGTAGAGCAGAGGCGTGCCATCCTGATTCAGGACTTCCAAAGGGATGGGCTTGTTTTGGCGATCCAGGTCTTCCAACCTGAGAGATGGGATCAGGGCCAGGACTTCCGGCGAGTTCGGGAGCTTCCTGCTGCCGCTTCAGAGATTCCGCGTTCTCGATGATGTCTTGCAGCTCCTGTGGGCTCATGGCGAGGCGCGCCGCAGCCAGCCGTTCGGTCTCGGCGGCGTCCAGGCGAGCCTGCAGCCCGGGGTCGGGTTGCAATACAACCGTGGAGCGGTGCGGGTTATTGAGCAGGTAACGGCGGATGAGATCTTCGAAATATGGCTGGCCTGCCTTCAGGCGGGCTTTGATGCTTTCCAGGGGCGCTTCGAACGCCAGGGCCGAAGCCGGGTCGCCGTCATACAGCCAGGTGGTGAGGGCGCGCAGCATGAGCAGCAGGCCGCGAGGGAAGGAACCGGTGTTGTTTTCGCGCAGGCGGAATTCGGTGGTGTTGAGCGAGGCGAAGACGGTCTCGGGATCGATGCCGTCACGGGCCAGACCTTCCAGGGTCTCGAAGATGAGTGCTTCTACTTCGGCTACGTTCTCCACCTGGAGCTGATCTGAGACGGATAAACCTTTCAACCCGGTGGAGAAATAAGCCTGGCGCAGCTCCGGCTCGAGACCGCTGCCTACCAAATCTTCACCCAGGCCGGAATCGATCAGGGCTTTACGCAGCGGCGAGGCGGGAGTGCCGATCAAGATATGGGAGAGGATCGACAGCCCGAGGATGGTTTCTGGATCACGGTTTTCGGCCAGCAGCCAGTTGACCGTCACATAGCCCTTGCTGCTCTCACTGTCTTCGCCGGCAGCATAGGGCACGCTGATGGAACGCGGCGCTAGAAACGGCGGCTGGAGAGGAACGGCCGAATCGACCTGCCGGTGGGTAAATGGCTGCAGGTACTCGCTCATCAGCTGCAGCCGGGTCTGCGGGTCGTCATCCCCATACATGAAGATGTAAGCGTTGGAGGGATGATAATAGGTTTCGTGGAAGGATTTGAACTGGGTGTAAGTCAGGTCCGGGATGACCTGCGGGTCGCCGCCCGAATCGACGCCGTAGGGCGTGTCGGGGAAGAGCGCTTCCTGACTGTAGCGGGCCAGCAAGCTTTCCGGCGAGGAATAGGCGCCCTTCATTTCATTAAATACTACGCCTTTATATGCCAATGGCGCTTCCAGGCTTTCCAGCTCGTAATGCCAGCCTTCTTGCTGCAGGGTCTGCGGCGGAATGAGCGGGAAAAAGACCGCATCGACATACACATCCACCAGGTTGTAGTAATCTTGCAGGTTTTGGGAGGCAACCGGGTAGCAGGTGCGATCGGGATAAGTGAAGGCATTCAAGAAGGTGTTGAGCGAGCCTTTGAGCAGCTCGACAAATGGCTCTTTGAGCGGGTACTTGCGCGAGCCGCATAAAACGGCATGTTCCATTATATGGGGCAGGCCGGTTGAGTCTTCCGGCGGGGTGCGCAAGGTGATGCCGAATACCTTGTTCTCGTCGCTGTTTTCCACCGAGAGCAGCCGGGCGCCGGTTTGCCGGTGCCGATACAGCCGTACTTTGCTGTTCAATTCGTGAATGTCTTGCTCGCTTACCAGCTCAAACCCATAAGTTTCCATAAATAGATCGTCTCCTGAGAATATTTAAGTCGTTCAATCAAGCCTGAATCGCAGCCAGGCATTTTGTGGCCAGCACGCCGGCCATCTCCCGGCGGTAATCGGCGGACGCCCACTGGTCGGCGGCCTGGTCGTAAGCGCTTTGAGCAGCGCTGGCGAGCCCGTCCGCTTCGGTGCCATCGAAAGCCAGGACGGGCGTGGCACCGAAGCCGCCTAAAGCCAATCGCAGGCGACCGGAAGGCCAGGCGGCCAGAGCAGCGCAAACGATAGGCTGGTCGGCTGGGGTGCGGGCAATGTACTCGTAAGCCAGGCGAGTGTTGAGGGGGATGGTGATGCGGGTGATCAACCGGCCTCTCAGGCGCTCGCTCCGCAAAGGCAGCAGATCGCCCAAGCCGACATCTTGCTCATCGGGCATGAGGTGCACGGAGGCTTCTAAGGCCAGGAAGGCGGCAGCAAAAGGCGAACGGCCATTGGCGGCCACCAGAGTCCCGGCGACGGTTGCGGCCTGGCGCAGGTTGTAGGTGGCTTCATGACGGATGACATCCGCCAGGGCGGGCAACTCCGTCAGCTCGAGCAGGCTTTGCAGCCGGAGAGCGGCGCCAAGCTGCAGGAACTGCCCCTGGCGCTGCAGCTCGTCCAGACCCAGGGATTGTAAATCGACAACTGCAACCGGATCGCCGCCGGGCTGGTTCAACCAGGTTCCGCCGCCCAGGGGTAACGTGCGCGGGTCCGGCCGCTGCAGTAGTGCAAGAGCCTGTTCAAGCTGATTCGGGCGATGATATTCGATGATTTTCATAGGTCTCCTTACGGGCAGGACGGCAACAACGATCGCCGTGGTCAGTCTTCCGGGTAAACCTTCCATCCCAGGGCTTCCAAATCGACGCCGCCGATCATGCCCTCGGGAATATCAACCAGTACGGCTTCCGCTTCCGCCAGTAAAACGCCTTCCTGGTCATAAATAGCGCTGGTGGCAGCGGCAGAACGTGTCCGGGTTGGACCGGCCTGCCCGATGACGCGGAGTGGCTGGTTGGTGGGCACATTCTTGCGGTAGCGTACATCCAGGCGGGCAGTAAACATGAAACGCGGGGTTTCAGCAGGTCCCATATGGGCGCGTCCGGCAGTCTCATCCAGCATAGAGGCAACGATTCCGCCATGCACGATGCCAGGATATCCCTGGTATTGGTCGGGCAGGGTGACCCAGGCCTCGACCTGGCCGGGGGCAGTTTCATAAAATTTTAAATGCAGTCCAATGGGGTTTGTGACGCCGCACACGAAACAGTGGCGAGAATTTGGCTGGCGGTTTTTCAAGATGACGGATCTCCAGATTGATGCGCAAGAATACCGGCCGGGTCGATCCACGCGGCATGGAGTTCTGCGTTAGCCCTGCAACCCAGGGCTGAATAATTATACTATCTCCCTGGCTTAGAAATCGGCGCATAGAATTAAGGGTATAATAATTTACTCCTCAGGAATGAGGCGGCAGCAAGGAATATTCGACCGGGGAAGATAGCGCATGGCCTGGAGATAACTACTCCAGGTGACGAGGATGAGGGTTCCGGCTCGCAAGCGCCGGCCAACCGGGCAGCAGTAATTTGCCCGGGAAAATCGAAAGATCAGCGGAAGCCCTCCGGACCGCCACAGTCCGATCTCTTTCCCTCCATAAGAAAACCGCCAGGTAAGGCTGGCCGGGCGACCGGGCAGACAAAGCGGCGGGCGTGGCACATGGTGCGAATCGGATCGACCGGGTGAAGTCACCCCGGTGGTATGCGATTTGCAACCTATCTCCTCAAAGCGGAGGGAGTCTCCTTATGTGTGGAATCGTTGGTTATATCGGGCCGCGGGATGCGACCCCGATCATCTTGAACGGCCTGAAACGGCTGGAATACCGCGGTTACGACTCGGCGGGGTTGGCTGTGCTGCAGGATGGTGTGATCGAGGTGCGTCGCGATGCCGGCAAACTGGCCCGCCTGGCGGCCTTGGTGGACGATCAACCGGTACATGGCAGCCTGGGGATTGGACATACACGCTGGGCGACGCATGGTGAACCCAGCGCGCGCAACGCCCACCCGCACCTGGGAATGACCGGCGACGTGGTGGTGGTGCACAACGGCATCGTAGAGAATTTCCTGGAGCTGCGGGAAGAGCTGGGCGCGGAGGGGGTGGAATTTAAGTCGGACACGGATACGGAAGTCATCGTACACCTGATAGAGCGCTATCTCTCCAGCCAGTGCAGCCTGGAGGAAGCCGCCCGCCTGGCGTTCCGCCATCTGAAAGGCGCGCACGGCATTGTGGTGTTTTCGCGGCAAGAGCCGGATAAGATTGTAGCGGCGCGCATCGGCAATGCGGGTGGAGTTGTGTTAGGGATCGGGGATGGCGAAATGTTTGTTGCTTCGGACATGCCGGCAATCCTGGAGCATACCCGGCGAGTTGTTTTTCTTGAATCACGGCAAATGGTCGTGATCCGGCGAGACAGCCTGGCGGTGAAGACCCTGGATGGAAAACCCCTGGACTTCCAGATTACCAGCGTGGCCTGGGACCCAGTGTCGGCTGAAAAAGGCGAGTACCGCCATTTTATGGAAAAGGAAATCCACGAGCAGGTGCGGTCTTTAACCGATACCATCGCCGGGCGCGTGGACTTTAAGAATGGGCACGGCATCCGTCTGCCGGAGTTGAACCTGACGGTCGAAAAAGCCAAACGCATCCAAAAGATTGTCATCACCGCCTGCGGTACGGCGGCGCATGCCGGGATGGTGGGCAAGGTGCTGATCGAGCACATCGCCCGCCTGCCGGTGGAGGTGGATATTGCCTCCGAGTTTCGCTACCGGGACCCAATCATTGACGCCAATACGGTTGTGCTGGCTATCAGCCAGTCCGGCGAGACGGCCGATACGCTGGCGGCGATGGAAGAAGCGCGGCGCAAGGGAGCGGTGGTGTGGTCGATTGTCAATGCCATCGGCTCACAGGCGATGCGGCTGGCGGACGGCTACATCTCCATGCAGAGCGGCCCGGAGATCGGTGTGGCTTCTACCAAGGCTTACACCGCGCCGCTGGTGGACCTGTACATGCTGGCGATTTACCTGGCTGATCTGCGCGGCACGCTGGACAAGGCTGCCCGCCGGCGGCTGGTGCGGGACCTGCGCCTGATTCCCGACCTGGCCGGGCGCTGCCTGGACCGGGAAGCGGACGTGGAACAGGTGGCGCGCTTCCTGCTGAATGTCAACCACTGCCTGTACCTGGGGCGCGGGATCAATATGCCGACGGCTTACGAAGGGGCGTTGAAGCTGAAGGAGCTGTCTTATATCCATGCCGAAGGCTATCCGGCCGGGGAGATGAAGCACGGACCGATCGCCCTGATCGACCGCAGCATGCCGGTGGTGGTGATTGCGCCACGCGATCCCTGGTATGAGAAGATGGTCAGCCAGATCGAGCAAGCAAAGGCGCGCGGCGGATTAGTGATTGCGGTGGCGACCGATGGGGACGAGCGCACTGCGGAGCTTGCCGACCAGGTGTTGTGGGTACCGGAAGTGCCCTGGCTGCTCAGCCCGGCGATTACAGTCATCCCGCTGCAAATGCTGGCTTACCATATTGCGGCGCTGCGCGGGCTGGATGTCGACCAGCCGCGCAACCTGGCCAAGAGCGTGACGGTAGAGTAACCTTCCAGGCTAATAATCTTCTCGCTCAGCCGAGCGGCTTTTGATCAGCAGAAACAGGATCAGCGCAATGGGGGCCATGACGACCGGCACCCAGGCCAGGGCGGATAAATCTCCCCCGGCTTGAGAGTCGCTTGCCAAGTCTGTCGAAGGTTGATCGCCGGATGCTGGGGACCGCTTGGCCTCATCCGAGCTGCTTTCTGCAGCCGCATCAGGCTCGCCCTGGTCTTCCGGCTCCAGCCGGGAGTCAAGAGCGGACAGAAAACCCTTCTCATTTCCGGCAACCACGCCCAGCGCCTGGGGGATGAGGCGCTCGGAGGTGATGATATCCTTGCCCTGGCAGAGCAGCTGGGTCGAGCCGCCTCCATCCAGCATCATCACCTGGTCGGCGCCGAACTCGCGCAGCACCTGGGCAGCGTCTTTCTGGCGGGCGGTGAGGGTGTTGAAGATCAGCACGATTTCGTGCCGCTGGTCCCCGTCACGGTCAACCAGCCCGATGAAGGTGCGGGCCACGTAGTGGTCGATGCGCTTGCGGGCTTCCTCGTCCAGGCCGGCCACGATATTGGGGGCAGAGGAAGCATACAGCGCCTGCCGGGTGAGGGGTTGAATGCGGGCATAGGTATCCCACAGCTCGAGCATCAGCTTTTGTTCGACGAAATTTCTCTTGTCGTAACCATCGCTGATGACCTTGCCATTCACCTTAAGGGAGAAGGGCAGCCGCGTAGGGCTTTCCAGCATGTAAAAAAACTGCCCGTTGCTGACGCAAAAAGCGCCGTCGTAGGTGGTGGAAAGCTCCTGCCAGTAGGATTGCAGCGAGCGGGATAATATGCGCGGATCATCGCCGCCAAACATGCCTTTCCCGACGCCCTGGCTGCTGATATTCCCATGCAGCAGGACGATTTTTGCCCCCCGGCGCAAGTTAACCACCTGGACGTAATCCGGATTGCCGCCGGAGTAGTCTTTTTGGTATAACTCGACGCCATTCTCGGAGCGCAACAGCCGAAAGCCGGGAGGGATCCAGGAGCTATCCTGAGATGCTTTGGTGGGTGTGGTAAAGAAAAGCCCTAACAGGCCCGCGAGCAGGATCACTACCAGAAACCTGGCATGAATGGCTGCCAAACTCAATCGATACCCTTGTTCATTCACGCTCATTTACCAGTACAGGCTACAGTATAATTCAAATTCATGAGACGTACATTTTCGGCGATAACACGCCGCTTTTGGATAGTGCTTCTGTTGGGGCTGGGGCTCATCCTGGTGGCAGGCTGCAGCCAGCTGCCGGAAGACAGCTACGCCACGTATGCCCAGGCGCTTCAATCCGGCGGGTTCGCCAACGGCCGGCTGCCGGCGGTGATCCCGGACACAGCCACCAACATTCGCGCAGTGCGTGCAGAAGACAGCAACCAGATATGGGTTGCGTTCGACTTTCCCCTGGAGGCGGTGGAAAGCTTTGCTGCGCTGTGTTCCCCGGTATCTTTCGATGAAGTTGACCTGCCGGACTCTGGTCCACGCTGGTGGAATACCCAGGCCTTGAAGGACCCGTGGAATGCCTTTTATGTGTGTGGCGACCCGACCAGCCTGGGGTTCCTGGCATTGTTGGGCAGCGGCGAACAGGCCTATTACTGGTCGTATCGTTAAGAGCTCAGGGAGAAAAAAGATCCAGGGGGTTGACATTGCTACCCAGGTATTTATCGTAAATATTCAGGTGGGTGTGATAGCCGCAGTCGCGGTTGTAGCATGGGTTGCCCTGGTAATCGACCGTATAGCCCTGGTTGCTCTCTTTGCCGACCTTATCACCGATCTCCAGGACATCGTTTACGCTGGCGGAATACTTGCCGTGCAGCAGCAGCACCCGGTAATGGTCATTTTCAATTACCAGGGTTGGATTGCCCCACTGATCGATATATTTCTCCGTGACCACGCCGTTGATGGGCGACAAGATGGCGGCGCCTTTGCCGGCCGCCAGGTCGATAGCCATGTGACCGTATGAATAGCCGTGCAGCCCCTGGGTGAGAGCATACTCGGCATACGGTGCGGCCACCCTATCGGGGTCGCTGGATGCCTCAGAGACAGCTTCCGCCTGAGGAGCGGAAATATCCTGGGCGTCCTGAAGCTGGCCGCCCGTGTCAGACAGCTGCTGCGGGTGGTCGATTGCTGCACTCGACCGGTCGGGGAGCACCTGGTAAATCAGGAAGATCAGGAAAGCCACTGATACAATTGTCAAGCCGTTTACTTTGCCGCCGAACATAACTCATCCAATGCCTTAGAAAACCGTGGTATAAATAGAACTAGTGTTCTATTTATACCACGGTTTATCGTATCCGGCAATGAATCGAGCGTCAACAACAAATCAGCACAGGGACTTTCGATTGTCCCACGACATTATGGACGGTGCTGCCGCGCAACCTATGCATCAACGGGCGCTGCCCGTGCCCGCCCATGATAATCAGGTTAGCGGCATGGTCTGAGGTAGTTGCCAGGATTGCCTGAGGAGTTGAATCAGGATGTTTGAAATATTCGGCTTCCACCAGGAACTCCATCAGGTAGGTGCGAGCTTTGTGCAATGCTTCCTCTGCGCCGGGCTTTGATCCTGCGGAGACGACCACCAGCTCCAACTCCCAGCGCAGGGCGAGGTAAGCCGCGGCGTACAGCGCCTCATCGGCTTTAGGGCTGCCATCATAGGCCAGCACTGCCCGGTCCAGAGGCGAATTGGCACCAGCGGGTATAGCCAGGATTGGTCGGGCACTGGTCTGCAGGACCTGGTCGAAAACATCAGCCTGATCGGCTCCAGCTGGAAGTGCGCCGGGAGGCGGCAAGGGGAGTACCAGCAGGTCCACCCAGGCGGCGCGCTGCGAGATGCGGCTGGCAGGCAGGCCTGTTTCGGCGGTGAAATCCGCCCGGATGCCGGCCAGGCGGCAGCGCCGCTCGAACTCATGGCGCTCGTCTTCTCCTGGCGGATGGCCGGTCGCAGGAGAGCCGGCCGACACCTGCAGCCCACGCAGCCGGGCAACCTCTCGCTGCGCTACCAGGATGGCATGATCGACTGCATTCCAGCCGGCCGGCAGCTCTTGCAAAGCTACCAGGATATCGATAAATAAGGCGGGCTTATCCTTTTTTGCCAGCCTTTGCTTGCGCCATTGGCCGGCCGTAGGCCCGCTGCGGAGCGCCTGCGGGAGTACCGTACCCATCAAGCGGTCGCCTATCCCGGAATCCTTGCTCTGGGCGAAGCTCACCGCAGCATGAGAGGCATCAATCTCCCACCCGAGCTGATTCTCCAGCTCTACACGGTGCTCGGTAATCAAGATGTACAGGTCGGCTTCGGTGCGCTCGGGAAAATCGAGCAGGATGCCTTGCTCGCGGATCATCTGGACCACTGGCAGGTAACGCGTATCGTACCAATCGCCAACCACCTGTGGAGTGGGCAGCTCTTCCTGGTGTTCCATAAAGAGAAAAAAACGGTGGACTTCGATCTGGCTGAGCAGCAGGTCGTACTGGTCGCATAAAGTCATGAACAGGTTGCTACCCGGGCGCAGCTCGTCCAGGCGGCTTTGCTCCAGGAACTCGGCGTAGCGGGCTTTACACACCACCTGCTCGGGTGTGTCGTGGTGAGAGAATGGGACGCGGGTATTGATTTCTGTGACCTGCGCGGGCAGGTATTCCAGCCCGGTCTGGCGCGCAATCGAGACCCGGTGGTTGCCGTCCAATACAAAGTATGCATCGCCTACTTGATAGACTTCGATCGGTGGCGCGCCTTCGTCTTCCATGAAGGTCTTGACATTGGCCCAACGGGCTTCATCGGAGGGATTGGTGGGCAGAAAAGAGCGGGAAAAATCTTGATAACGGCCGACGCTGCCCACGATGGCATGCACAGGGATTTCGCGGATGCCGCGTTCAACGGAGCCCCGGAACTTAAGCTGGTCGCGCACCTGCTGGTAGGCTAAAAAACTCGTGGATTGCCCTGTGACTGAAGCCAGCATCTTCTCCAGCGCTGCCCTGCGGCGGGCGCGCTGGAAATCATCCCGGGCTTTGGATATCCTGGATTGGTTGGTATTGGGAGAGCCGACAAATTGCTGCATGTGCGTATTCCAATTCCTTCCATTCACTACACGTGGTGCCTGGTTGGCCGATACAATCACATTCTACCAAAACCTGCCCGAAGTTATTATAAAAGATGATAGGTATTCTCCAGATATATCTCTGGTATGATTCTCTGATTGGATCACCCGACAAATCCAAAGCCTATGAATCGCAAGCTATTATTCCTGCTGCTCTTCATCTTATTTGTCGCTGCGCTGTTTGTGGCGCTGACAAATCCGGGCGCACCGAGGCGGGCACCAACCACGCGCGGCGCAGCGACCCCTGCATCGGCAATTATGGCGCCGACCGCTTCTCAGCCGAGAGCAACGGCCAACCTTCCGGCTGGCGAAAGCCTGAACGGAGTGCCGCTGGATGAGATCATTGTCCTGCCGCCGGCGGTAATTGTCCAAATGCGCCAGGTGTACCAGCTAGGCCAGGCGTTTGGCAACGACCCCAAAGCATTTTCAAGAATCGGTGACAGCACCATCGAAAATCCGCATTTCCTGGCGCGCTTTGATGAAAGCCCGTATAACCTGGGGCCGTATGCCGATCTGCAAGAGGTGATCGATCACTTTCAAGGATCCTTTGCCCGCCAGGGGCTGGCGGTGCAGCGCGGGCTGCACTCCTGGTCGGTCTTCGACCCGATGTGGGCCGATCCGCTTTACTGCGAGCCGGATGAAACCCTGATCGCTTGCGAGCTGCGCGAGCAGCGGCCGAGCATCGTACTGATCCGCCTGGGCTCAAACGATGTGGGGGTGCCCGAATCTTTCGAGAAAAACTTGCGCCGCCTGGTAGACTATGCCCTGGCGCAGGGTGTGATCCCCGTGCTGGGCACTAAAGCCGACCGCAACGAGGGGGAGAGTAACATCAATAATGAGATTATCCGGCGGGTGGCCGCCGAGAGCCAGGTGCCGCTGTGGGATTTTGACCGTGCAGCCCAGGCGCTGCCGGATCGCGGACTGCGTGAGGACGGGGTGCACATGTCCTATTTTTACGAGCACGATTACACTTTACCCAATGCGCTGTTGACCGGCCACGGCCTGCACAACCTGACCGCTTTAATGATGCTCGACCGGGTGTGGCGCGAGGTGATGGATGGCGGTTAGGGTGCTTGCTGTGCTCTTTTTATTTTCGCTTCTCGCTGCGTGTGGTCAGAGCATGAGTGACCCGGCAGTGGCGGTGGAGCGCTACCTGACAGCTAAAGTAACAGGGGACCGGCAAATACTCCAACGGCTGCTGTGCAGCGCCATGCAGGACGAAATCGAGCGAGAGGTGCGATCTTTTTCGGGGGTGAGCCAGGCCCACCTGGAGGGGATGGATTGCCGTAAAGACGGCGACGGATCGATCGTGCGCTGCCGGGGAAAGATCGTGGCGGCGTATGGCACAGAACAGAGCGAGTTCCCGCTCGGCGCCTACCGGGTAGCGTGGGAGGACGGCGAGTGGAAATGGTGCGGAGAAACGCGCTGATCAGGCGTTGTAGGCTAAATCCAGGATCTCGAAGGTGTGATAGACGGGTAGAGCCTGTCCGGAGGCCTGAAGATGCTTCTGGATCTGCACCATGCAGCCAATATTGCCGGCAATAACCGCCTGTCCTCCGGTGGCGATAATGTTTTTTGCTTTATTCCCACCGAGTATGCGGGCAATCTCTGGCTGCTCAAGATTGTAGGTACCCGCCGAGCCGCAGCACAGGCCGCCATCGGGAATCTCCGCCAGGGCCAGGTTGGGGATTTCGCCCAACAGGCGGCGCGGTGCTTCGGTGATGCCCTGGGCATGCGCCAGGTGGCAGGCGTCATGATATGCCGCCTTGAGCGGTTGGGCCAGCCCGGGTGGGGATACCAGCCCCAGACCAGCCAGGAATTGACTGACATCCTGCACCCGCGTAGAAAAATCCTGCGCCAGGAGTTCATCCTCTTCGCCGGCGAACAGCATGGGATACTCTTTCATACCGGAGCCGCAGCCGGCGGCATTCGTCAGGATGGCGTCGACGTCGTCGGCAAACAGGCTGATATTGGTGCGCGCCAGTTTTCGCGCCTCTCCCATCTCACCACTGTGGATCAAAATCGCTCCGCAACAGACCTGCCCGGCGGGGATGACCACCTCTACGCCGTTTCTGGCCAGGACGCGCAGGGTAGCCCAGTTTATTGAGGGAGCCAGAACTTGCTGGACGCAGCCCGCCAGGAAGGCGACCCGTGCCCGGCGGACACCTTCGGCGGGCACGAAATCGGGCAGAGGGCGAGGCGACGGCAGGTTCTCGGGGAGTATATCGAGCAGACCGCGCAGGTGGCTGGGGAACATTCCGCTCATTGGTCGCACCATCCGTCCCAGTTGGGCAGCAGTGCGGAAGCGAGCAGGATCTGGTAATGTGTTCTTCAGCAGGCTGTGCTGCACCCGGTGCATCAAACCGCTGTCTACCTGGCTGCGAGCATACGCCCGGAAGGGAGTCATCAGCTCGCCATACTTGACGCCGGACGGGCAGGCCGGCACGCAAGCCAGGCAACCCAGGCAGCGGTCGATATACGGCAGGGTATCCTCCAGGGTCAAGGTGCCCTCCAGGGCAGATTTCATCAGGGAGATGCGGCCGCGGGGCGAATCCATCTCTTCTCCCAGAACGTTATAGGTGGGGCATACAGGCAGGCAGAAGCCGCAGTGTACGCAAGAGTCTACTGCTTTGGCCATGCCCTGGATTTGGGGGCCGATTTTTTCGCTCCAGAGGTTCAGGGGTATGGTGTGCTGCATCTAAACCTCCACAAAGCGACTATCGGGATCGAGGGCCTGCTTCACCCGGCGGTAAAAGGACTCGCCGCCGCGCAAACCCAGGCGCGGACCGTCTTTCCCTGCCTCGCCCAGCAGTACCAGCCCGGAAAGCCCCAGGGCCTTCAAGCTAGCATCAAGCGCGACAGGCGCTTCCGGCGTTGCCAGCCAGGCGACCTGGCCGCCGGCGCTGTAGCGGCGGAGCAGTTTGGGATGGGAGGTTGTTATGATTGACTTCAATAGCGGCACCTGACCAGGGGTAATGGGCACTTTTACCAGCGACCAACCCTGCGGCGCCCAGGCCATCTCGCTCGCTTCGCTCCATAAGCGTCCCTCTTCTTCGCGGAGCAGGACGGTGCAATCGCCCAGCACCCCCTGCAAGCGCTCCAGGCGGGCAGGCAGGGCAGCTGCCAGGCCGGCTATACGGATCCACAGGGTTACACCATGTTCTACCGGCATGAAGTCTACCGCATCCAGATCGACCTTCGAAGACGAGGCCTGGACGATTAACCGCATAGCCTGATCCAGGCTGCCTGTCTGATACATCAGCGTGGCATAAGCCTCGGGGCGAGGAAATACCTTGAAAGTCAGCTCGTACAGGGCGCCGAAGCTGCCCAGCCCACCCACCATAAGCTTGGGCATGTCGAAGCCGGCCGAGTTTTTCACCACTTTGCCGCCGCCGCGCACCAGCTGACCGGCACAGTCAACAAAACGGACGCCGATCAGGAAATCGCGCAAACCGCCGTAATGGTAGCGGCCCGGTCCGGCGCTGTTGGCCGCCACGGTACCACCCAGGGTGGCGCCGCGATTCACAAAAAGCGGGTCGAAGGGCAGGTATTGGCCATACTCGGCCAGCTGGCGGTTGATTTCTGAGATCCTGGTACCGGCCAGGGCGGTAAAGACGTACTCGCCGGGCTCGTATTCCAACATGCCGGAAAGGCCGGAAAGGTCCAGGGTGGTTACTCCCGAGGGGGCTGTGGAGAGCGCCGGCTTGGTACCATCACCGCGCGGCAGGATAGCTTCGGCCTGGCGGATGGCTTCTTGCAGCTCAAGGAGGTTTTGCGGTTTCATTTCCATGATAAAGCAACCGGTTTACTCGCGGGAGATGATGCCGTCGCGTTCCAGCGGGTGCTGTCCGTGGAACTTCAGGGCAGGCGAATCACCGCTAGGGAACATCTTGCCCCGGTTAGCCAGCTCGTTTGGATCGATCCCCAGGCGCAGCTGGTGCATCACATCAATATCGATTTCACTGTACATGCGGGGCAGGTAGGCGCGTTTTTCCATGCCGATGCCATGCTCGCCGGTGATCGAGCCGCCATAGCGGATGCACATCTCCAGGATTTCACCGGCTAGCTGTTCGGCTTTTTCCAGTGCGCCGGCTTCCCGGCCGTTGTATAAAATCAACGGGTGCAGGTTGCCATCGCCGGCGTGGAATACATTGGCCACGCGCAGGCCATAACGTGCGCTGAGGGTTTCGATCTCGACCAGGGCAGCTCCCAGGCGGCTGCGCGGCACCACGCCGTCATTGACGACGTAATCCGGGCTGAGACGACCCACAGCAGAGAATGCGCTCTTGCGCCCCTTCCAGATGCGCAGACGGTCGGCCTCGTCCTGGGCGATGCGCACCACATCCGGGCCGGATTCTTGGATGACCTGCATCAGGCGCAAGTACTCTTCTTCCACCTGCTGGCGGTCGCCCTCCAGCTCGACGATCAGTATGGCTGCTGCGCCGGGCGGGTAGTTGGCATTGACTGCTGCTTCGGCGGCCTGGATGGCCAGGCGGTCCATGATCTCCAGCGCTCCCGGCAGGATACCGCATGCGACGATTCTTGAAACGGCATCGCCGGCATTCTGCAGGCTGCTGTAGGAGACCAGTATGGTGCGATACATTTCCGGACGGGGCATCAGTCGCAGGGTAATCTCCAGGGCGATGCCGAACAGTCCTTCGGAGCCGACGAACAGGCCGACCAGGTCGGGGCCGACACTTTCCAGGCTATCACCGCCCAGCTGGACGACCTCACCATCTGGAAGGACGGCTTTTATTCCCAGGACGTGGTTACTGGTCATGCCGTATTTCAGGCAGTGGGCGCCACCGGAGTTAAAGGCAATATTGCCGCCGATGGTGCAAATCGGCTGGCTGGAAGGGTCCGGGGCAAAGTACAGCCCATGCGCAGCGGTGGCTTTGCTCACCTCCAGGTTGATCACACCGGGCTCCACTACTGCCAGCCGCTGTCCTGGATCCAACCGCAAGATGTGGTTCAGGCGGTTGAGAGCAATCAGGACGCCCTCTTTGACCGGCAGGGAACCACCAGACAGACTGGTGCCGCTGCCGCGCGCCACAAAGGGCACTTTCAAGCGAGCGCACAGGCGGACGGTCTGGATGACCTCTTCCTGGGTTTCTGGCAATACGGCGGCTGCCGGGCGGACGCGGTAGGCGGTCAGGCCGTCCAACTCGTATGGTACCAGGTCGGCGGCTTTAACCAGCAGGCGGTCGGGTGGATAGATCTTAGCCAGGGCGGGCAGCAGCTCTTCAGATACCATGGGGCAATTCCTTGCGGGGTAAACTCAGGCCTGGGCAAAGGTATCGATCAGCAGGCGAACATCGCCTCCCACCGGATAGAGGATGGGACAGGTGGCGCCGTGCTTGCGGTACTCGTTGACCTTGGTGCGCGCTTCTTCGGGTGTGCCGGAGGCCGAGATGCGCAGGATCAAATCTTCGGGAACCAAATGGCTGGCTCGGTGAATTTGTTCTTTGGTGGCGGGCCAACCCAGGATGGACTGGATTTCGTGAACCACGTCGTCCGAGACGCCGGAGGCCTTGGCGATATGGGGCTGCTGTGCCAGGTACTGGGTGAGCAGCTCGCGGGTGGTGGCAATGGCCCGGTCGTGGTCGTGATCGACCGAACAGACGATCAACTGCGGGCGGTCGATATCATCCAGGCTGCGGCCGGCCCGTTTGGCGCCTGCTTCCAGCAGCTCCAGGGCGTTGTCGTTATACTCCGGTGGCACGCAGTAGTTAAGCACAGCGCCGTCGGCAATCTCTCCCGTGAGCTCCATCATTTTATCGCCCGTGGCGCCGATCATGATCGGAACGTGGCGCGGCTCGCGCCGGCCATGCACCACATCCAGCTCGATGCCATCCACATGGTGAAACTCGCCGTGATAAGTCACACGCTCCATGTGCAGCAGGCGGCGCAGGATTTCAACGGTTTCGCGCATGGCGGTCAGCGGCTTGCGGCGCTCGATGCCCACGTTGCGTGCCAGCGGATCCCACCAGGCGCCAATGCCGCAGATGATGCGGTTGGGGGCCAGGTCGTCCAGGGTCAGGAAGGTGGCGGCCAGCAAGCCAATGTTGCGCGTCCAGTTATTGATCACGCCCGAGCCGACATGCAGGCGCTCGGTCACAGCGGCATAGGCGGCCATAGGCACGATCGCGTCCCGTACCAGGCGCGATTCAGCCTGCCAGACGGCTTCAAAGCCACGCGCCTCAGCATAACGGACATAATCCAGCCCATCGCGCAAATCGTGGGCGTCCTGCAGGTATAGCGCTACACGTTCAGTCATTCTGCCTCCTGTTGGTTGTCTTGGTAAGGTTTGAGTACACTTTCCAGCTCGCGGCTGACCTGATCCAGGTCTTCCGGTAGATCCATATCCAGGGCCAGGGAAGGGAGATCGACAATTTCCAGGCGTGCCCCGGCAGCTTGAGCCTGGGCCATGTGCTTGTGGAAGGATCCTGGGCCAAACTCATATTCGATCAACCCCACCGGACAGATGAGCAGGCCGTTGGTACCTTGCTTGTGGCGGTCGGGAGCCAGCACGACCACCGGGGGATCAACGGCGCGCTCCAGCATCAAGCGCACATCGTGAGGGGTAAGCAGCGGCAGGTCGGCCGGTACGATGAGCACAGCGTGGGTATGGTAGTTTTTGACGACCACGGTGGCGCGTGCCAGGGCTACATTTAACTGAGGGCTGCCGTTCTCCTGCAAGGTACGGGCGCCATGGTTGCGAGCCAGGGCCAGGGCGGCCGGATCACGGCTGATGACTAAAACCTGTTCGATCTCTGGGATCGCCGCCAGGGTGGTAAGTGTATGCGCCAGAAGGCGGCCGTTTAAATCGGCGCGTTCGTCCTCGCTCAGCGTCTCTGCCAGGCGAGATTTCCCAAGTCTCAAGGGCTTGACTGGGACGATCGCCCAAAGGGTCATGGTTGGTGTTCCTCGTCGTTTTCAGGATAGCGAAGGAGCGGCGCACTCCTCAGCCGGACATACACCGGGCGATTCCTCTTGCAATCTATTTTATCCCAAGATGCGTCTTCCAAGATCAAGGACTTCGCCGGCCAGGCGCAGCCGATCGCCAGGCGTCTTCATCAAGGTGTCGGTCAGGTGCAGCTCCAGGTGGCTGGCCATTTCCGGCACCTGTTGGTAATCCTGATCGTCCATTACAAAGCCACGCAGCAGGTCGCCGTAGTGATTGGCAACCGACCGGGCGGAAGGCTGGATGCCGAGCTCGGCATACATCTTGGCGGCCGGGCCTTTGACAGTCTGCCCGGCGATGATCGGAGAGACAGCGATGACCGGCGCCGCGGCGCTTTGCATCGCGGAGCGAATACCGGGCACGGCCAGGATGGGATCGATGCTGACCCATGGATTGGAGGGACAGATTACGATCAACGCCGCCTCCCGCAGGGCCTCCAGGATACCTGGGGCAGGCCTGGCCTGCTCGACGCCCTCAAAGCGAAAACCGGTGACCTGCGGGTGACACTGCCGGTGGACGAAGTATTCCTGGAAGGCGAGCTCGCCTTCCAGGGTGCTAACCCAGGTGGGCACCGGGTCATCACTCATCGGCAACACCGCGGAGGCGATCGCCCACTGGCGGCAAAAATCCCGCGTGATGGCAGACAGGGTATCGCCGCGACGCAGGCGGCGGGTGCGTTCCAGGTGCAGCCCCAGGTCGCGATCGCCCAGGCGGAACCAGGAAGGCCCGCCCAGGCCGCTGAGCGTTTCCAGCGCCCCCCAGGTTTCACCAGCCCGCCCCCAGCCGGTAATGGGGTTGGCCACCCCGGCCAGGGTGTAGCAAACTGTGTCCAGGTCGGGGCTGATGTGTAGGCCAAGGTGCTCGAAATCGTCCCCGGTATTGACAATTACGGACAGGTCGCCGGGGGGCAAGGCCTGTGCCAAGCCATCGGCCAGCTTGGCCCCACCGACGCCACCCGCCAGCGCAACTACTTTCATGGCTGTCCTTTCGCTCCGCTGTCAGTCTAGCGCGGCAGGTTATCGAGCTGCTGGCGCCGGTTGCGCAGCGAAGCCGAGCTGCGGGCAAAGCGGAAAGTGGCTGCAGACTTCTCCACGCCCAGGATGCGCAGCAAAGTAGATTTGACTGTGATCGGGTCGTCATCAAAGGCGCCGTGACTCTTGGCCTCGGATGCCACCACATCGGGCGTGCCATCTTCGGTTGGCGCCTGGATCCAGACATAGTTGGGATTAGACATGAATAGATCTTGGAGTGCAACGTATTCATCCACATCCCGCGCCAGGCCGATGAGGTCCTTACCGACGACGTCTTCCAGGGCGTTGGCTACCAGGTAGAGCAGCGACTTGTTGTAGATGCGCCCGACGTTATCGGCACGCTCCGCCTCATCGGTCAGGGTGTACAGGGCAAAGCGCTAAATCTTGCCGGCTTGCAGGACCGGCAGATAAGTGGCGTTGAAGTCTTCCTCAGTGATGCCCGGCGCCCACAGCGTGCAGGAGGCGATGGTGAGACCTAACCCGGTGGCGCCCTTCAACGGTCCGGAAGTTATTTTTCCTTTAGCGGTCAGGAGCTGGACCAGCGGCGCCATGAAGATGCTGCCGGCACTGTGGCCGCCAACATGGATTTCGATATCGGGGTCTTTCGCCGCCAGCTTGGCCAGCTGCTGCAAGACCTGCCGGGCGCCGCCATTTGGATTGGTCGTGGCCAACATGGCGTTTTCTTTCATTTCATCCCAGAAAGCCCGGGTTTGCACCTTGCGCACCAGCCTTTCGAGCAACTCATCCAGGCGGTCGAGCAGGAAGTCCAGGGCGGTGTCCAGGGCGCCTTCGGGGCGCACCTGACCGAAGGCGTCTTTAACAATATTGGTTGCCGTGCTCCAAAAATCACTGTTCCAAATGAACCCCAACGGATAGACTTCTTCGTCGAACATCGTGGCGCGATAGTCGGCGATGCGCTGCAGGAAGACCGTCTCCGGCACCAGCCCGCCATGAGCGTACAGGAAGATGCGCTTTTTCTTCCAATTTTTCGTCAGCCATGGGAAGTCCTTGAGGATGATGGTTTTAACGTCATCCTCGCAGGTGCCATACTGGCCATCCGATTTAAGCAGGCCGTTATTTCCCAGGCTGATGACATGCGGGCGCAGCTCGACGTAGTTGGTGGCGGTAGTCGGCGCGGCACTGGCTGAAGCGGTCTGTGTCTGCATCGCCCGGCGCACCGGAACGCCCAGGCGGGCGACCCAGACGTCGGTGGCATTGGTGAGCCAGTCGTCATAGCTGATGCGGGCAAAACCACCCAGGCCCCAGGAGGCAGACCATGAATTCTGAATCCAGAAGCCGTGCTGGTCATAAGCCACGATGACAAAGGCGTGGCCGCCGCTGCGCTTGTAGGTCGAATCGTAGGGGATGCTGCCATCCTCGCCGATGCGGCTGGGGCCCCATCCCTCGTGAACATAGGCGGAGGCGTACAAAATCCCAACTTCTGCAATTGCGCAGTGCATCGAGACCAGGTCCTTGTGGTTGACCCGGAAATATGCCCCCAATGGGCGAACGGAGGCATCGGCGGCGCGTTCCGGGGTCAGCACCGTGTCTGGTTTTTTGAATACATACTTCCAGGTAGTTTCCGCGCAAACTCCGTGCTTATGCCAGCCTTTCATTGCGCCGCGGGCGCTGGAGCCGGAGTAATTCTCCCCGGGCCATTCATCGTAGCGGCGCGCCATCTCGTAGAGCATGCGCGGGCTGACCGGAGGGATGTTTTCGGCCGGGTTGCGTGTACGCAGTAAATAATTGGCTACAGCTGCCAGTCCAAATCCGGTGCAGGCGCCTTCTCGGCCTTGATCCAGGATGGGAACCCCTACCAGCTGGTACATATTCAGAGCGATGGAGGTAGGCACCTCCACCAGGGTAGGTACATACATTAAGTCGCGAAAGTCAATCGTATCCGGCCGGGCAGCAAACTTGATATCCTTTAAGTCAAAGCCGGTGCCTAACTCATCCTTAGGGGACATGGCTGATACCTCCTTTAGCGAAATAAATCTTGTGACTTTGGACGAATTAACTCTAAGATTGATGAAGTACGGAGTGGATAAGGAAAACCTCTAACATGTACGGCGGGAGTGCCTTCGTCTGCCTGACCCATCACCAGTGAGGCCGCTGCGGCCAGCTCATCGGCTACACCCACTTCGGTGATGCGCAGCCGATAGCCGAACAAGTCCGGTTGGCCGCGCAGATCGGCCAGCCCAGGCAAACCGGCCAAACCGATGGCCACGCCGACCGTACCCAGGCGCCAGGCCCGGCCGTGCGAGTCGATAATCAGCACCCCCAGCCTGACGCCGGTGGCTGCTTGCAGGCAATCCTGCAAACGCCGGGCGGAGGCATCCGGATCCCGGGGCAGGAGCAGCACCCAGTCTTCAGAGTGCTCGACGCCGGGCAGGCCGACATTCGAGTGATCGATACCGGCGTTGGCGCACACAAAGCCCAGCCGGTGTTCGACGATGATTGATCCGGGGCGAGAGCGCAGGACTTCCCGGCTTTCTTGCAGCACCAGCTCGACCAGGCGAGGGTCTTTCTCGGCGCGGGTGGCCAGCTCGACAGCTTGCGGAGAGGGGATCACGTCGCCCAGATTCACCAGGCGGCCTTCGGACTTGGAGACGATCTTCTGGGCCAGCACCAGGATATCTCCATCCTGCAGGCTGAGGTTGACTTGTTGCAAGGCTTGAAGGAGCAGCCCCGCAAGATCATCCCCAGGCTTTACCAGGGGAATGCCGGGGAGAGGGGTCAGGGTTAAGGTCATGGAAGGATCGGGTAGACGCAGTTAGCGGGGAATCCCGGTAACGCCGATGCTGGCGGTCTTTGTGCCGTAGGCTTTATTCAATCCGATTACCAGGGCGGTCAGGCCTTCTACAACCACGGCATTATCCAGGCTGCCGGCAAAAAAAGCCTGCATACCGCCGGCTTCTGCCAGGCGGATGACTTCCTGAGCGGCGGCGAAATCGTCAGAGCACACCAGGACATCGGAGTGGAGCGGCTCGCCCAGGTTTTTGCGCAGCGAGTGGGCGGGTACGTTTTGGAAGGCGGCCACGACGCGCACCCCCGGCCCCAGGATATCCTGGGCCAGGCGGGCCGCAGCGGGCGGCGTGGGGGGACGGGGGTCGCGGAAATCGACCCGCGCAGTGGCATCCACCAGGATTTTACCCTGCAGATCATCGATCAGGCTTTCCAGGGCTGCCTGGTGGGCAGTCTGCACCACGGTCAGGACAGAGATATCGGCCTGGCGAGCCGCCGGGCCATTTTCCAGGCCGCGGATGGTGTCAATATTTAATGCTGCGTTCAGCTCGGCAGCGGTAGCTTCCGCCTTTTCGAGCTGGCGAGAGCCGATCAGGATGGGGTAGCCGGCATAAGCCCAGCGCAGCGCCAGGCCCGGTCCTTCCTTGCCGGTGCCCCCTAAGAGAGCAATAACAGGTAATTAATTCATAGGTTCAAACTACTCCTTTCCACAAACCTAAAACTGAGCGTAATAACGCTCCCAAACGGCTGGCGCCAGCTGGCGGGCATGGGCAGCGATGGCTTCTTCATCCAGGGTGAGCAGCTGCCGATCTTGCATCAGCAGCTTGCCGGATCCGATAGTGGTGGTGACCATGCTCTCGTGGAAGCCAAAGACGATCTGCCAGGGCAGGTTGCCGGTAGTCAGTGGGGTATGCGGGTGGTAATCAACGAAGATCAAGTCGGCGTGCGCCCCGGGTGCGATAACGCCCAATGGCGCCTGGGGAAAGAAGGACCCTGCCAGGCGAGCATTGTTGTAAGCCGCCATCTGGGCCAGGTCGGCGGCCGACATGCGCCGGGGATCGCGGTGCCAGACTTTATGCAGGAAGTAGGCGGCTTTCCACTCCTCCCACATGGTATGCGGGAAGCCGTCTGTACCCAGGCACATTTTGACACCCAGGCGTAATAAGCTCTCCACACCGGCCGCACCAACGCCGTTGTTCATGTTGGAGCGCGGCTGGTGCGAGACCCAGGTCTGGCTGTCCGCCAGCAGGCCGGCTTCGCGAGCATCGATGTGGATGGCATGCGCCACGATAGTCTGAGGGCCCAGGATGCCGTGCGCTGCCAGGCGGTCAACGGCGCGTGTGCCGGATTTGGCCAGGCTGTCGTATTCGTCGAACTCGTGTTCGGCGACATGGATGTGGAAGCCGGTGTGCTCCGGCGCGGCAGAACGGCAGGCATCCAGGGTGGCAGCCGAGAGTGTCAGGCTGGCGTGCAGGCCGAAGGTAGCCGCAACGCGCCCGCCGGCGACTGTCTCGCTCCGGCAGCGCTGGATGAAGCGCATATTTTCACGGATGCCCGCAGCGGCTTTGGCATCGCCATCCCGGTCGGTGACCTCGTAGCACAACACGGCCCGCAGGCCGGACTGCTCCACCGCCTCGGCGATGACATCCAGCGAGCCGTCAATGGCGTTGGGTGAAGCATGATGGTCGATCAGGGTGGTTGTGCCGTGCCGGATAGCGTCCACCAGCATTACCTGGGCCGAGGCGCGCACGTCTTCTGCCCGCAGGGAGCGATCCAACGGCCACCACAGCTTCTGCAAGATCTCCGGGAAATCCTTGGGAGCCTCCCCGGGGATGGCCAGGCCGCGGGCAAAAGCGCCGTAGAAATGCGTATGAGCGCATACGTTACCCGGCATGACATACTGGCCGCGGGCGTCGAGCTGTTGAGCTTGCGGATAGCGGGCGATCAGGTCGGCTTGAGGGCCGACTGCCGCAATGCGATTGCCTTCTATGTATACGGCATAACCCTCAAGAATCTGGTTGGGATCGCCCCAGGTGATCAATTTTCCGTTGGTAATCAGCATCGTGACCTCTTTCAATCGAACACGGTTGGCAGAGCAGGGTCGGCCAGGGCAGCATACGCATCACGGATGTGCTTGGGCAGGGTGCGCTCTCCGGATAAGGCGGAAGGGATTTCAGCAAGGTGAAAGAAGGCCGCCGCAGCGGTCTCCAGGCTGGGGCGAGGCTCGCCAGCGATGTAATCGCACAGGAAGACGATTTTATAGGCATGGAATATTTCCAGCGGCCCGTTACGATTGGCGTCGTACACTCCGATCACATGGCGTGCTTTGACCTTTACGCCGGCTTCCTCCCAGGCTTCGCGCTCAGCAGCCTGTGAAGGGACGTCGCCTACATCGGCCCAACCACCGGGCAAGGTCCAGCCGCCATCGGAGCGTTCCTGGACGAGCAGCAGTCGCTCACCCTGGAAGATTGCAGCGCGGACATCGACCCGTGGTGTGGCATAGCCCACCTGGGCGTGAAAGGCATCCGCCAGGGGCGGGTATTCCAGCCCGGTCGAGTGACAGATTATCTCGGCGGCGATCTCCAGCAGGCGGTGGTAGCGTTCGTGCTGGTATTCGTTGACCGCGTAGTGATTGCCGGTTTGCGCCAGGGCCTGGATTTCACGCGCCCAGGAGAGCCAGAGAGGCGGCGCCGCATTGCTCATGCCGGCTGGTTTCCATCCGAGCGGCTGATAGCAGCCACGATCTGCTCCTGGTCGACTGGCAGGGAGTCGATACGCACGCCAACTGCATTATAGATGGCGTTGGTAATCGCCGGTGTGGTTGGGATGCTGACGATCTCGCCGATGCCCTTGGCGCCATACGGTCCTTCAGCGGTGGGGTGCTCGACGACGATGGAGGTGATCTCGGGCGTGTCCATAATGGAGGGGATGCGGTAGCGCGCCAGATGGTCGGTATATACCTGGCCGTTTTCGACGATGAAATTTTCGGTGAGGGCATTCCCCAGCCCCATCATCAGGCCGCCTTCTACCTGGCCTTGCAGCCCAAGCGGGTTGATGGCACGACCTACGTCGTGGGCGGCCACCAGGCGCAGCACACGCACACGCCCGGTGCGCGTGTCGACCTCGACCTCGGCGGCGTGGGCGGCAAACGAGAAGGCAAAGTGCATATCTCCGCCCTGCCCGAGCGGTTTCGTAACCGGCGCCCAATATTCGTATAAAGCACGTGGCTCGTGACCGTCGGCTTTCATCACACCGACCACGTCGCCCAGGGGGATTTTATAACCGTTCACCTGGGCCAGACCTTCGATGAAGCGGATCCTTTCCGGCGCCTGGTCGTATTTTTCCGCCAGGGTGGAGGCGATCGCCTGGCGCAGCGTGCGTGCGGCGTGCAGGGCGGCGTTGCCGGTGACATAAGTCTGGCGGGAAGCGGTGGTTGGGCCGCCATCCGGAGACAGATCGGTATCCATCACCAGGACGCGCACCCGCTCTAGCGGCAGGTTGAATTCCTCCGCTACGATCATCTGCAGGACGGTAACCAGCCCCTGGCCCAGCTCGGCGGATGAGGTGCGCACTTCCAGGGTGCCATCCGGAAAGAGCTCGACTTCGGCGCCGGCCTTGTCCGGTGCGCCGCCGCCCAGGCCGGTGTTTTTGTAGCCAACGGCAAACCCCCAGGAGCGCACCAGGTGAGGCGCGCCCGGGACGGGGCGGGATGTGAAGGGCGAGCCGCCCGAGAGACGTTCCATTTCTGCGGTCACACGGTCGATGCATTCCAGCAGCCCGGTGCTCTCGCGCAGCAGCTGGCCGGTGTTGGTCAGGCTGCCGACTTTCAAGGCGTTCATGCGGCGCAGCTCGATGCGGTCGAGCTGGAGCTCTTCTGCCAGCCAATCCATCATGCGTTTCGATGGCGAAGCAGGATTGCGTCACGCCAAAACCGCGGAATGCACCGGCAGGCGGGTTGTTGGTGTACATGGCGTAGCAATCGGCTTTGGTATTGGGGATATCGTAGGGCCCGGCGGAGTGCGTGGTGGCACGCGTCATGACTTTCTCGCCCAGCGAGGCGTAGGCTCCGGTGTCGCCGTACAGCTCGGTTTCGACGGCGGTCAGGCGGCCGTCGCGCTTTGCACCGAGCTTGATCTTGATCTGGGTGGCGTGGCGCTTGGGGTGAACCAGCAGGCTTTCGTGCCGGTCAAAGAGCAGCTTGACCGGTCGGCCGGTAACCTGTGCCAGCAGGGCGGCATGCGCCTGCCCGGTGAGATCTTCTTTGCCGCCGAATCCGCCGCCCATCAGCTGCCCGATGACGCGCACGCGTTCGGCCGGCCAGCCCAGGATGCGCGCCACCTGGTCGCGGTCGGAATAGGGGATCTGCGAGCCGACGTAGATCTCCATGCGCCCATCGGGGAGCGGGCGGGCAATGCTGCACTCTGGTTCCAGGAAGGCGTGATCGGTGATGGCGGTATGGAAGGTGTGCTCGAGGATCAGGTCTGCCTCGGCAAAACCGGCCGGCATGTCTCCCTTGCGCACCTTGATATGCTTGAGCAAATTTCCGCTTTCATGCAGCTGGGGAGCATCCGGTTGGCGCGCCTGCACCGGATTGGTGACGACGGTCTGGGGCTCGAATTCGACCTCGATCAGCTCCAGGGCGGCCAGCACCTGGTCGCGGGTTTCGGCGGCAACGATGGCGACCGCATCGCCTACATAGCGCACGCGCTCGCCAACGCCAACCAGCGCCGGCCAGTCGTAAACCACCAGCCCGTGGTTGTGCTCGCCGGGGATGTCATCGGCGGTCAGCACAGCGACCACACCGGGCGCAGTGCGGGCTTTTGAGGTGTCGATGCGCTTGACGATGGCATGCGGCACCATCGCCCGGCGGGCGCCGGCTTGAAGCATGCCTTCGAAATGCAGGTCATCGGTGTAGCGTGCCATGCCGGTCACCTTGGACACGGCATCCGGGCGGATGCGCGTGCTGCCGACCTGTGTCAGGGGTGTTGGCTCCAGCGAGATGCTGGTGGGTGGGATGACAGGCGGGTTGAATTCTCCGCCGCTGCGCATGACCTGGGCTGCATCCTGGATGGCACGGGTAATCGTCGGGTAGCCGGCACAGCGACACAAGGTATCTTTCAGCGCATAACGGATTTCGGCTTCGCTGGGATCCGGGTTGTGCTGCAGCAAGGCGTAGGCGGTCATGATCTGACCGGGGATGCAAAAGCCACACTGTACTGCGCCGTGCACGACGAAAGCTTCCTGCAGTGGGTGCAAACCGGCGGTATCCTGTTCCCCGCCAACCAGGTGATTCTGCGACGGAGCGGAATTGGCCTGCTGCGCCAGCCCTTCGATGGTCAGGATTTCTTTACCCTGAGCCTTGGCTGATGGGTAGGTGCAGGAGAGCACCGGCAATCCGTCGATCAGTACGGTGCAGGCGCCGCACTCCGACTCGTTGCAGCCGATCTTGGTGCCGGTGAGGCCGAGGCGCTCGCGCAGCAAGGTGGATAGCATCTCACCCGGCTGCGGTTCGATTTCGATGGGGTTACCATTAATAGTCAGTTTCATAGAGTTTACCGGTCAAATGAGCGTTCCCAGGCGGTGGTTAGGGTCTCTTCCAGCAGGACCCCGGAGAGGTGGCGGCGATATTCGGCCGTGGCGCGGTGTGGGCTGGTACGGAAGCGGGCTTCGCCAAGCAAGCTCTGCCTGGCATTATCCAGCACGGCCGCTGACAGGCGGTTGCCGCGCAAGACGGTCTCGGCCTGGCGCAGGCGGAATGGGCGCGGGCCGGCCGGTCCAACTGCCAGGCGTACATCAGCCAATAATTCACCCTGGCGTTCCAACCAGACTGCGGTGTTGAGGATGGCGATGGCGACTCCCTGTGGGCGCATCACCCGGCGGAAAGCGGAGGCCTGGCCGGGCTGGCGCAGCGGGAGGTGAAAACCGACCAGCAGCTCGCCCTGTTCGGCAAGTACTGAGCGGCCGGGACCCAGGTAAAGCTCGTCCAGCAGGGTAAACCGCCGTCCGTTTGGACCGGCGACTTCGGCCATGGCCTCCAGGGCCAGTAGGGCAATAGCGCCGTCCGCGGCGGGCAGGGCATGGGCGACATTACCGCCCAAGGTGGCGGTGTTGCGCACCTGCGGCCCACCAATCAAGCCGGCTGCTTCTTGCAGCGCCGGAACATGCCAGGCAACCAGGGGATCGGCAACCACCTGGTTGAGCGGACGGGCTGCGCCAACGAACAGGCGCCCATCCCGAATTTCCAGAGCGCACATCTCGGCGATGCTGGTGACATCAATCAGGGTGGCAACCGGGGCATGCCGGCCTTGCTGCAGGTCGAGCAGCAGGTCGGTGCCCCCCGCTACCAATCGGGTTGGCGCGGGCGCCGCGCTCAATAACTGCAGCGCGTCTTCGACAGTTTCAGGGAGGAGATAATTTTTCCAGAGGGTCATGGATCGGCGAGCTCAACTTTTTACGAAATATTGAACGGAGGCACTTTTCGACGGGCTGATCACCGCCCGACGCCGCCGTGGGGTTGCCCAACGGCGACCACCGATCCAGCTTGCCAATTTTAGCACGATTCAAGCCATTTGTTATAATACGGGTCGCAATTAGTGCCCAATCAAACGAATATCAGGAGTGCAGTCATGCCCGTCAATTTAAACGCAGCCCTGGCCTTTGCCCAGGAGAATAAAGCTCGCTTTTTATCCGAGCTGATCGAGTTTGTCAGCATCCCATCTGTATCTACCGACCCGGCGGCGAAACCCGCCATGCAGCAAGCCGCCGCGTGGGTTGCCGGGCAGCTTAAAGTCCTGGGGATGGCTAACGTCCAGGTGATGCCCACGGAGAAGCACCCGGTGGTGTATGGGGAATTTCTTGAGGCCGGACCAGACAAGCCGGTGGTGCTGATTTATGGGCATTACGACGTCCAGCCGGCCGAGCCGCTGGAGCTGTGGCACAGCCCGGCTTTCACTCCCGAGCAGCGCGGGGACAATCTATACGGGCGTGGTGCTTCGGACATGAAAGGCCAGGTGATGACTACCCTGAAGGCCTGCGAAGCGCTGGTGAGCACCGGCGATCTGCCGGTGAACCTGAAATGGCTGATCGAAGGTGAGGAAGAAATCGGCTCTCCCAGCCTGGGTAAGTTTATCGCCGAGCATACCCAGCTGCTGGCCTGTGACTTTGCCATCAACCCGGATACGGGTATGATTGCGCCGGATGTGCCCACCATTACCTACGGCCTGCGAGGGCTGGCATATTTCGAGATCCGGGTGACCGGCCCAACCCAGGACCTGCATTCCGGCCTGTTTGGCGGCTCGGTGCACAACCCGGCCCAGGTGCTGTGCGAGCTGATCGCCGGCATGCACGACGAGCAGGGGCGAATCACACTGCCGGGCTATTATGACCGGGTGCGCCCGTTGGAAGTGACCGAGCGCCAGGAGATGAAACGGCTGCCTAACGATGATGCCTTTTTCCTGGAAAAGACCGGCGCACCGCAGTTGTTTGGTGAGGCAGGCTATTCGTCGGTCGAACGCGTGGGCGGGCGGCCGACTCTGGAAGTAAATGGGCTGCTCTCCGGCTTTACCGGTGAAGGCTCCAAGACGGTGCTGCCATCCAAGGCAATGGCCAAGATATCCATGCGCCTGGTTCCAGATCAGGATCCCAAGGAAGTACAACAGCAGCTGCGGCGCTACCTGGAGGAGCATGCACCCGATACAATCTGCTGGGAGCTGCTGATGCATGCCGGCGCACCGGCCAGTATCGCCGATATCAGCATGCCGGCGGTGGCTAGCCTGGCACAGGCGATGGAGGCTGCCTGGGGCAAGCGGCCGGTATACAAGCGGGAAGGCGGCAGTGTGCCGGTGGTCTCACAAATGAAAGACCTGCTGGGCGTCGAGTCGGTGCTGACCGGGTTTGGCCTGCCGGATGATAACCTGCACGCCCCCAACGAGAAGATCCATCTGCCCACCTACTTCAAAGGCATTGAGGTCTTTATCCATTACCTGGCTCTGCTGGGTGCGGCATAAAACCAGGATTGCTTTAGGTTTGAATTAGTTAGTATTCGATCAGAGTCATCCAGGCGGGGTTGACGGCTGCCTGGCTTACCTATACAATATTTGGATATGACTGAAAAATTACCTACTTACGGCGGACAGGCTGTTATCGAGGGTGTGATGATGCGCGGCTCACAAGGGCTGGCGATTGCCATGCGTGCTCCCAACCAGGAAATCGTTATCGCCACCGAGCCCTTGAACAGAATCTATAAGAGCAAGATTATTAAAATCCCATTCCTGCGAGGCGTTTTAGCCCTGTGGGATGCCCTTGGCCTTGGAATCCGGGCGCTGACGACATCCGCCAATGTGCAGACCGGCGAAGATGAAAAGCTGGAAGGTGTTCAGCTTTACCTGACCCTGGGCGTGTCCCTGGCGCTGGCAATTGGTCTGTTCTTCCTGCTGCCGGCGGGGGTGGGTCACCTGGCCCAGCAGTTCCTGGGATGGGATGCCTTCTGGAGCAACCTGCTGGAAGGCCTGATCCGCCTGGCCTTACTGATCGGCTATATCTGGATGATTGGTCGGGTGCCGGATGTCAATCGGGTGTTTTCCTATCACGGCGCCGAGCACAAAACGATCAATGCCTTCGAATCCGGCGCCGAGCTGACCCCGCAATCCGTGGCTTGCTACCCCCTGGAGCACGCCCGCTGCGGTACAGCCTTCCTGCTGACGCTGGTGGTCTTTTCGGTGATCTTCTTCAGCCTGTTGGGATCGCTGCCAGTAGGCCTGCGCTTGTTAAGCCGGATCATCTTCATCCCCGTAATTGCCGGGATTGCCTACGAATATATCCGCTGGACGGCAAATCACATGAACTCCGCCATCGTGCGATTTATGATCAAGCCGAACCTGGCACTACAGCGCCTGACGACGCGCGAGCCCAGCCTGGATATGCTCGAAGTAGCGATTGCTGCTTTCCAGGCCATGCGGGCGCAGGAAAAACCTGTCGCAGAGCCCGCCACGGTCAGTCTATAACTGCGGACCAAATACTTACGATCGAATCGCCTTCAAATAACTCGCCTGCCTTTCAGGCCGCGCACCAGAGGTAATGGGGGCGGCCTGTTTTTTTTATAATAGCCATGAAACCAAAGAGGATTATCTATTACCTTGTTGTAACCCTGGGATTAATTGGGCTGCTGCTTGCCTCCGGATGCTCGCTGGCGGGCGGTCGACCGCAGCCCGAGGAGGAAAGCCGGGCGCTCTTCCAGGGCGTGACCTACCACCGCGAGACCCTCCAGAGCCCGCGGCCGATGGTGATCCACATCGTGACCATCGACCTGCGCCAGGATGGACTGTCCTTTCTGGTGACGCCTGGCGACCCAAAGGCGGATTTGCCGCTGAAGGCGCGCACGACTTCCCGCTTTTTGGATGAATTTGGGCTGCAGCTGGCGATCAATGGGGACGGCTTTACTCCCTGGGAATCCAGCGGGCCGCTGACCTCTTACCCACGACCCGGAGATCCGGTCAGACCGAATGGCTTTGCCGCCTCCAGCGGGGTGGTCTATGCCCAGGATACGGATAATGAACCGACCCTGTATATCACCAAGACTAACAAAGCCCGCTTCAACTCTCCAGACGGCAAGATATACCATGCTATCTCGGGCAACCAGATGCTGCTCGAGCGCGGGCAGGAGGCGGCAGGGTTGGATGGTGAATCCGAGCCGCGCACGGCGGTTGGCCTCGATCGCAGAGGCCGGACCTTGATCCTGGTGGTGGTGGATGGACGCCAACCCGGGTTCAGCGAAGGCGCTACTCTGGCCGAGCTGGCCGGGATCCTCAAGGAGCACGGGGCATATTACGCCATGAACCTGGATGGCGGCGGCTCGAGCACGCTGGTGGTGGAGGACGGTGGGCCAACCGTGCTCAACACACCGATCGACAACAACCTGGCCGGGCGTGAGCGGCCGGTGGGCAACCACCTGGGGGTGTACGCCCCGCCTGCCGATTGATCGGTCGCTTTATTCCCCGATAAGCTGTACGACCAGCTCGCGGCTGCGCGGCCGGTTGTCAAAATCTACATAGATGATTTGCTGCCAGGTACCCAGAAGCAGGTTCCCGGCGGAAAAAGGCACGCTCAGCGAGGCGCCCAGCAGGGCGGCGCGGACATGGGAATGTCCGTTACCATCGTGCCATCTGGAATTATGCGCATAGTCTCTATTGGAAGGTACAATCTCGTCGAATAGTCGGCGCAGGTCGCTAATGCAGCCGGGCTCGTATTCGATCGTGGTCAAAGCGCTGGTGGAGGATGGGCAGAAGATCACGGCGACACCGTTCTTTAAGCCGCTCTGAGCAATCGCCTGTCCTACACTGGAGGTGATATCCAATATATCGGCATTGCCACGGGTGGAAAACTGGAGGGTGGAGGTATTGACGGGCATAGGTTCTCTGGCCTTAAAGTCATTGTTGAAGATGATAAAATCTAATTGTGAATTGAAATTCCTGCTTCGTGACCGAACAGGATTGCTACCGAATGATACTTAGTATTCAACAATCCGCACAGGCTCTTTTCGGGGTCTCATTAACTCTCACACAGCTCAGCGCGCTGCAGCGCTATGAGCAGGAGCTGGTCGACTGGAACGGTCGCTTCAACCTGACGGCGATCCGCAGCCCGGAAGAGATCGCCGTGAAACACTTTCTCGACTCGCTGAGCTGCATGCTGGTGATGCGCGATACGCGCCTGGGGCGGGTCATCGATGTGGGTACCGGAGCGGGCTTTCCAGGCCTGGTCTTGAAGATCATCAACCCGGCTATGAGCCTGACCCTGGTCGAGTTGGTGGGAAAGAAAGCCGGTTTTTGCGAGCACGTGGTGCAAACTTTGAAGCTGGAAGGGGTTGAAATCCTGACAGAGCGAGCCGAGACAGCCGGGCATAAGGCCCGGCACCGCCAGAGCTACGATTGGGCGGTGGGGCGGGCGGTAGCGATCCTGCCTTCCCTGGCCGAATACCTGCTGCCCCTGGTAAAGGTGGGGGGCTTCATGCTGGCGATGAAAGGCGCAGGTGCGCATGCCGAAGCGCAATCGGCTGAGAATGCACTGCGCATCCTGGGGGGGCGGCTGCAGAAAATAGTCCCGGTGGCGCTGCCGGGCGTTGCTGAAGAACACCACCTGGTGGTGGTGGCGAAAACCTCCGCCACACCGTCTACCTATCCCCGGCGGATTGGTCTGCCGGTTAAAAAACCCCTGGAATAAGACTTAATCGAGCAGTAAGACGGGATCGCTCACCCGGACTACCCCGCCTTGCAGGACGCGGGTGTAAACGCGTGACCAGCCGGGGTGCCGGCTCTGGGCGACCCGACTGTAATCCTGAGCGATGAAAAAAGGGCGCAGGTTGTTGCAGGGCTGTGTGTAGCGGGTGATTTCGAGCACTACCTGCGAGCCGATCTGCAGGCGCCGGCCGGGCGTGCACAGGTTCCAATCGATGCCGGCCAGGGTCAGGTTTTCGCCCTGGGCGCCTGGGAATACGGGGTGGCCTTCCGCTTGCAGGGCTACGATATTTTCAAGGGAATACAGGCAGACGGCCCGTTCCGGACCACCGTGGACATCCAGGTTTCGCTGCTGGTCGCCAAGCAAGCCGAGCACGGCGACTTCGGCTTCCAGTACGGCCAGCTTGGGCACGCCGCCCTGGGAGACATTGATCTGGAAGATGCGGCCTCTTGCATTGTTGGGTTGCGCAGTCATTGGATGTGGCCTCCTTCGACGTTCCAGCGAGCGGCATGCTGGACAAATTCGGGTGGGAACAGGTCCAGGTCGGTGGTGGTAAGCAGGGCTTGCTCGCAATCTAACAAGCGACCGAGCAAATCGGCGCGCCGTTCCGGGTCGAGCTCAGCCAGGACTTCATCCAGCAGCAGCACCGGCCACTGGGTGGTTTTTTCTTTAATCCAGGCGACTTCGGCCAGTTTAAGGGAGAGCACGGCAGTGCGATTCTGGCCGCGCGAGCCGTAGGTGCCTAGGTCAATGCGGTTGCTCAGCAGGCGCAGCTCGTCCCGGTGCGGACCTAAAGTGGTGACCCCACGCGCGAGCTCCTCTATGCGGGCGCGTCGCAAGGCTTCCAGGAAGCCCTGCTGGATTTTCTCCAAGGAGATGGCGGAGCGATCGACGGGGTCGCGCAGCGGCAGGGCCAGCTGTCCGTTGCGCTCGGGTAGAGGATCAAAGGATGGTTGGTAATCCAGGCGCAGCACTTCCTGGCTGCGAGTTAGCTCGCGGTGCAGGCGGGAAGCCAGGCGTTCGAGCTCCTGTACCGCCTGGATGCGAGCTTGAATGACCTGCGAGCCATATGCAACCAGCTGTTCGTCCCAATACTCCAGCTGGTCCCCGGCGGGTTGGCCGTTGCCGGTGCGCTCGGCCAGCAGCTTGAGCAGGGCATTGCGCTGGGTCAGGACTCGCTGGTATTCGGCGTGCACTGCGGCATAGTGGGGTTTCACCTGGCTGAGCGCCAGGTTCAGATAGCGGCGGCGCTCTTCCGGAGGACCCTCGACGATGCTGACCATCTGCGGCAGGAACAGCACCGCATTGAAAGCCCCCATTACTTCGCCAATCTTGCGCTTGACGCCATCCAACAGGACTTCTTTGCGCAGACGGGGGGAACTGTCGAAACCATTGGTTTCCTGGATGAGGCGCACTTCCAGGCGGTGATCACCGGCGGCGAGTGGAACGGGGGCCATGGATGAGCTGTGTTCGCGATGGAAATCGGCCTGGATGCGGGCTACCGCCAGGGGCTCTCGCCCGGCGGTCAGGTTGATTAGCTGGCGCTCGTTGCTGGCATGAAAGGAAGTGAAGGTAGCCAGGAAGTACACAGCTTCCAACAGGCTGGTTTTGCCCTGGGCATTACCGCCAACCAGCATGATTGGACCGCCCGGGACATCGATAACCAGGCGGGAATAGTTGCGGAAATCCGTCAGGGAGAGGCGCTGCAGTTTCATGATTCACGCAAATGCCACGGAGGGGCAGCACCGTGGCATCGATCCATTCATAAAAAAAGCCGGCCTGGAATTAATCAGAAACGGCCGCCTGGGAGGTCTGGCCTTCGTGCTTCCACACTTTTTCGGCACGGTCAATGAACAGGACGCCATCCAGGTGGTCGACCTCGTGCTGGAAGATGCGCGCCAGCCAGCCCTCCGCCTTGATTTTCACCGGCTGGCCGCGGCGGTTAAAACCTTTGACGGTGATAGCCAGCGGACGTTCGACATCACCGGCGTAACCTGGGATAGAGAGGCAGCCTTCGGTGCCGACTTCCAATTCGGGAGAGAAACGAACGATCTCGGGGTTTACCACGGTGTAGAGCCGGGGAATGACCTCTTGATCTTCATCATCTTCTTCCTCTTCGGCGTATTCGACCACAATCACTCGCAAGGGGACATCCACCTGGGGGGCGGCCAGGCCGACACCGGGTGCGTCGCGCATGGTGTCGATCATGTCATCAATCAACGTTTGCAGCTCTGCTCCAAAGTCGCTTACTTTGCGGGCTTTTCGGCGCAAGGTTGGCGCCGGAAGGGTAATAATTTCTCGTAGTGCCATGCAATCCTCAAATATTTTCCAAACCAATCGAGGGCATATTTTACCCGATTAATTCATCGCCCCGGCCAATTCTCAGGATTTTCCTATCCTGGCTCGATGTCATAGTTGGTGGTGAACCAGCGTGCCATCTGCTCCCTCTGGCGCTGATCTTCTAATTCGCGCTTGTCGTACGTTCCATGAATCCTGGTATGCGGCGATATCCTGGTGCACCTGGCTGGGGTCTTTTACATCGTTGAAGGTAAACTGGCGATCGCCAACATTGATGGTGACCGTACCAAAATCCAGTACGATCCGGATGAAGTTGCCGCGCTCGTGTTCGATGCTGAGGATATTTTCAAGCTTGGCCGAGTTCACCAGCTCTTCGCCAAGTGGTTTGCGCTCCAGTTCTCGGATGAATTCTGGCGTTAGCTGGTAAAGGTCGTTGCTCCAATCCAGGTAGTTATAGGTTATCCAGGCAATAACCAGCAGGAACAGGCTGCCCAGGCACAGCCCGCCACCCAGGGCGATGCCGGTCAGCGAGCCTTCCACGCCCAGCCCCGCCACCAGGGCTGTCAGAACGAGCAAAACGACAGTAGGCAGCAGGTTCTTGCGCACCAGGACGAACCAGTGCTTGCGATAGGTGATCACCCCTTCACGCTCGTAACGAAGCTGCAGGAAAGTCCCGAATGCATCCAGGAAATAATTCGGTTTCTTTTTCTTTATCTCCTTCTTGGAAGGTCCTTTCACCAGATTAATATCCTGTTCTTCCGGATGGATGTGTTGTTCATAAGCCTGGCGCAGCTCTTGCTGCATCGCCTGGGATTCATTTTCGGCGGAGACAACCTTAGCGCGCTCTTTCAAGCCATCTACATATGCAGCGATCAACCCGGGCTTGGTCACCCGTTGCATCGCCACATTGCCGGTGTAGGTGTTGACATTGATGCTGCCATAATCGAACAATCGTCCGAAGAAAGGCCGGGTAACATTGTTCGACTGGACTTTGTCCAGGCGCGCTTCCCGGCGGCTCTCGTATAAAAAGATCACCTTCTCCAGCCACAGCACCCGCCAGTTGGTGACAACGAAATAATCGTTTTCCCAGTTAGCCCAATTCCACCAGCCCCACAGCAAAGCGGCAAACATACCCAGCACACCGGCGGCAAGCGCCATCCAGGTCCAGGAGGCGCCAAATTGTATAATCGGTGCAATCAGAGCGGCCAATGCGAGCATACCGAGAAAAATCGGCAAAATCAACGACAGCCAAAGAAATAATTTGTGCTTACGGCTTACCAGGTAGATGGTCTCGCGGTCCTTCAGCCAGGAAAAATCCCGTTTGCTGGCCAGGGTCCGGCTGTAGTTAACCTGCTCCAGGATCGAGCGCATGCGTGGATATGCTTTCATCATCCATTGGAAGTCGGCCGGAGCCATCCGCAGCAGGGTAGAGTCTTCCAGGACAGCAGCAGTATTATTTCGCTGGCCTCCCTTCAGCATGGCGCCTTCACCGAAGAAATCTCCAGGCCCCAAGGTGTACTGCTGGCGAACCTGTTTGCCGCTCTTTTTGGAAACGGATACCCGTCCCTGGTACAGGATATAAAAAAATCCAGGCCGGTTGCTCTGTTTAAAAAGTACCTTGCCCTTCAGGCGGCGGATCGGCTTGAAATGCCCGGCGACCTCGATAAGCTGTTCTTCATTTAACCCCATGAAGAGATATTCGCGCGCCAGAAAATTAGCGATCTGGTTCTGGTGAAGCTCCATGACATGATTTTAGCATGAACCTCAGCAACCCGTGATAAAATGGTTTCCTTCTCAAACCTGATGAATATGGAGGGCATTTATGCCTATACACTTCGGCACCGATGGCTGGCGAGCGGTCATTTCTGATACTTTTACTTTTCACAACCTGCGCCTGGTGGCGCAGGCGATTGCCGACGCCATTCGGTCCGATGCCTGGGCATCCTTAAGGCCCAACGGTAGTGCGGATGACTCGCTCCAGCGCCAGCATGTGGTGGTGGGGTTTGATACGCGTTTCCTTTCCGACCGCTATGCAACCGAAGTCGCGCGCGTCCTGGCGGGCAACGGTTATGCAGTGTACCTGGCGCAGTCGGACGCTCCCACCCCGGCGATCTCCTATGCGGTGCGTAACCGCAATGCGATCGGGGGTGTGATGATCACGGCTTCGCATAATGCGCCTCGCTACAACGGCGTCAAGCTCAAGGCCCCTTACGGCGGGTCTGCTACCAGCGACAGTGCCGCCGGGTGGAAGTGTACCTGAATGACAACGAGGAACGCGGCCGCGGCCCAAACTTGATGGACTACGACCAGGCGAAGCAACAAGGATTGATCCAGCGCTTCAACCCGATCCCGGAATATTACGATCACCTGCGCACCTTGATCGACTTTGACGTGATAGCCGACAACCCGCAACGCCTGGTGGTTGATTCGATGTATGGCTCTGGCCGGGGGGTGATCAAAGGCATCCTGCAGGGAACCGGCTGCGAGGTGCAGGAAATCCGCGGCGAGATGAACCCCGGGTTTGGCGGCGTGCATCCCGAGCCGATCGCCCATTACCTGGGGGCATTGGCCGGCGCAGTGAGCACCCATATGGGCAATTTTGGGCTGGCTACCGACGGGGATGCCGACCGGATCGGGGCGATGGATGAGCGGGGCAATTTTGTCGACCCGCATAAGATCATGGCTCTGGCGCTGAACTACCTGGTCGAGAGCGCGCGGCTGGTGCGGGCCGGTGGTGCGCACCGTCTCGACCACACGGATGATCGACCGGATCGCCGCCCAGTGCGGCGTGCAGGTGTATGAGACCCCGGTGGGCTTCAACCACATCGCCGAGTACATGCTGCGAGATGATATCCTGATTGGCGGCGAAGAATCGGGCGGCATCTCCTTCCGCGGCCATATCCCGGAGGGCGATGGCATCCTGATGGGACTCTTACTGGTAGAAATTGTGGCCCATTCGGGCGGCACGCTGTACGAACTGGTAGAAAACTTGCTGAAGACCTATGGCCCGGCGCACTACCAGCGCAAAGATTTGCGCCTCAGTTCTCCGGTGGCAAAAAGCCGCATGACCAACCTGCTGATCAACAATGCGCCTGCCGCTATTGGCGGAGAAGCTGTGGTGGAAGTGATGGCTACCGATGGGGTGAAATATATCCTGGCGGATGACTCCTGGCTGCTTATCCGCCCTTCGGGCACGGAGCCGGTACTGCGCGTGTATGCGGAAGGGCGCAGCCCGGAAATGGTGCAGGCTTTGTTGAGCTATGGCGAACAGGTTGCCCTGCAGTGCAAGAGTACTGCGGGATAAACTCGCACGATCTAGCCGATAAATTCCAAATTTGTGAGCGGGAGCAGGAGATCCGTCCCATCCTCAAGGCGGACTGTGGCGCCAATACCTTGAATGCCGCTCGAAAACCGGCTAGGGCCTGGTAAATCGATCAGCCGGCCGCGCCTGCCCCAGGTGGGGGTGACCTAACAAGCGCACCATCTGGCCGGGATGGATCAGCCCGAGATCGGGTTGGTAGGCAAGAATTTCTCCGCTGTCTGGTTTCACGTTCCTGGGCAGGATAGCTTCCGGGCGGGTATTCCTGGTGCGGTCCCATGGCATGGCATTTAATGCCATAAAATGGCCTTCCTCGGGTTGTGATGCAAGAGAAGCCAACAACTCAAAGATGGGGGCGGGGATAGGATAGTTGCCAAAGCCCTCTAAAATCACGATAGGAAACGACGCAGCCTGGGCAGCTTCATACAAATCACCCCCCAGGCTGGAGACTAACAAACCGGCCGCACCAGCGGTCTGAGCGATGTGCAGGACTTCTGGCTGCAGACAAGCGCCACCTACCAGGATGCGCCCGGCAGGCGTTCGTCGCCGGCATTTAAAGTGAGCTGATCTTGCGGATTCGCGGCCAACAATACGAACCTGGCATAGGCGGAGCGGTTGTTGCCCCACACGCCCTGCACCAGGGCTGCAATGAGCTCGATGACGGCTCCCCGTTCTTCCACCAGCTCAAAGATTTCTCCAGGCAGCCCGGCTCTCAACTCATCCGGCTGGGCAGCGATCTGCAAGACCAGCTCACCCTGCTGGATGCGGACGATTTTCCCAGGTAAAGGGGCACGTACCACGCGTTTTGAGTACCCCACTGGCCCGGCCAGGACATCTCCCTGGGATACGATGGCTCCTACCCCAAACTGCAGGTAGCGTTCGACATCATCCACCGGCTGTCTGAGACCGGCAGCGAGATCGAGGGACAGGTGACGCGGCGCCAGGGTCGCCTGGGCGATGACATCATCCGGCTCGACTTGCTGGCCTTTGCGTACCAGCACCCGGGCAGGGGCCGAAAACAATCGACTGCGCCGGACACGTGCCAGAGGGGTGAAAGAAATCAGCGGAAGAGACATAAGTGCTTGACGAGCCTTTGCTTAGTTTGATGCCTGTAACCCAGCAGACCAGCTTGCCAATTGCTGCCTGCGCTCGGCCGGATTGGCCGGTAAATGAAGTGGCCGGCCGCGGGCATCGACTACAACTCCCAGCGCGCTGCCGGTCAACCGCAGGCTGCCGCCGCGGCCAGGGCTGCCCATCCCGATGTCAAACTGCTGCAGCGGTGTGAGCTGCAAACGGGCCGGCTGCCCGGGGGAGATAGGAATGAGCCGCAGCTCGCCTTGCTTGATTTCCAGGCCGTTTTCATCTCCGTTATCGTAACTGATATTAATCCTGAGCACCGGGGTGCCTGGGCGCGCCTGCCCGACTGGGGCAATCACCGTTGCCAGATGCAGGAATGCATTCGAGCCAAGCAGCTGCACCACCTGGGTCGGGAATTTGGTCAGCGCCTGGCCGAGTCCGGGAGCAACCAGGTGCTCGTCCAGCACCAGGGTGCTGATTCCGGCTGGCTGCAAACCATCCAGCAGGACCAGCAGGCTTTGGATTGGGTCGGGTGCATTCGCCAGTAATGCCCCGCTGGCTAAAACAGGTTCAACCATCGGGAGACCTTCGGGAGTGAGCGACACCGCCCTGGTGGAAAATGCCGGACGGGCCTGTCTCAGCGCCTGCCGCAGCAGGTAGCGTGCCAGGGACTGCTCCAACTCCACGGTTTCCGGGGTGAGGGGCAGGCTTTCCGGGTAGAGCGATTTATTAAGTCAGGTATTCGCGGATGAAAGCTTCGGGCAGCTCGAGGCGCGACCAGGAAGCGATGCTTTTCAGGGCTGCGGGACCCAGGTGATTCACCAGGCCGCTGCCCAGCCCAAATTCCGGTAAGACCTGCAGCGCTAGCTCGCCCGAGAAGGCAGCAGCAATAGTGGCGGCAGAGGCGCTCAGGTCGACACCCAGGACGCCTTTCTCCCCAGGGTGCAGCCGGTTGAGGTAGCGCACCAGGCGGCCAAAGGCGTACCCGCTGTACCCCAGGTTGCCCTGCACCAGGTTCTCCAGCCGGGAAAGCCAGGGGAGGCGCTGCTTGCACAACTGGTGGTAGCTTTCCACCAGCTTGTGCATTGCGGGTTCCAGGTTTTCCTGGTCGAACCTGGGTCGCAGGTTAGACGTGATGACCAGGTGAGCGAGCCGGCTCAGCCTGGAATCCGCCAGGGAAGCATAGGCCTGGTTGCCGCAGTACAGCACCAACGGGGAATCACCTGCCGGAAATAGGGAGCAGGCCAGGGCAAGGGTATCGATTAATTCAACGACGGCCTGCGAAGCTCCGCCATCGCTGCCCCCAGCGACGAGGATCAGATCGGGTCGCAGGCGGAGGATTTCATCCAGGTGCTCGTCGGTCCGGCGACCATCCTGCATATCCATTGCATCCAGGGATTGGCAGGGAATGCAGCGCGCCAGCCGAATCAGGCTGGTAAGGGAATAATCGGGGCTTAAGCCGAAGGCCAGTATTTTTAGGCGTGGGGCAATTGAATAGGTGGCGCTGAGGTGGCTGGCGCCCGACTCTCCAGGCAATTGAGGGCGCAGCAAGCGTCCGCCTGAATCCACCAGGGGGCGATCCAGGGCAGCGCTGAGCTCGTCCAGTGCCCAGCGGATACCGCGGCGCATTTCGCCGGCCGGCGGATAGATGGTGCTGGGTGCAGTCCCGCTGCCCAGGAAGTTGTAGCTGCCTTCCACCACGTCAAACAGCGCGGCGCGTGTCATACTGGATCCAATGTCGAGGGTGAGGAGTGATTCTGGGGGTAAGAAGAGGCTGTCCATCGAATCGCTCATTTTGCCAGCAATGCCTGGATAAACTGGACCATCGCATCCATTCGCTCGACCAGGGCCGCCATTGCGGCAGCGTATACCCCGGCAAAGATAGCGCCCAGGGTGATGGCTATGAACAGCTTACCGACGCCGGCGATTTCTTCAATCCAGGCTGCCCGGATAGGAGTTTGGCCCGGATTGCGCAGGCGGGCGCCAAAGTGAAAATAAGCCAGGGTGGCGAGTGTGCCTAACAAGGTCACCCCCCAATTAACTGCATCCATCCAGTTCCTGGTAGCGCCAGGAAAAGTGGTTTGAGGCGCGCCGGCATTGATAGCAGCCAGCACCTGGGGGACAATCGTACCGGTGATCGCCCCACCGATGGCCACTGCGGCGCCTACTCCCACCAGGAAGGCCAGCGGCGGGCTGCCGGCTGACGATAGACGGGGGAATGCCCTGGCCAATAGAAGGATGCTCAAGAGCAGGGGGATAATCACGAGCAAGATCGTGGCCGGGTCGCCGGACCCTAGCGGAAGAAGCAGCTGCGGCCAGACGACGTTGTACAAGATGACCACAGCAACATAAGCTGTAGCCACGCCGATGAAAATGTGAATGACCAACCGGAAGAGGACATTGTCGCGCAGCAGGTAGCTAAAAACGGAAAGCGTGAGCAGGAAGCCGATGAGCATGCCAACCTGATCGGCAGAACTGATGCTGCTCCAGCTCATTATGGCTTATCTCCCCGGGAAAGCTCGTTTTCCTGCTCCCTGACCAGCCGGAAAACGCCATACAGGCCGGCAAGCAGCAGCAGGATGGCACCGACCCACAACCCCAGGCTGTAAGCGGACCAGGTAATGCCGGAGGTGTCGCTTTGCAGCGTGAAGACGGCCGAATCCTGGTAGGCCACGCCGCCGGAGACCCCGCTGACCATCCCCTGCACCTGGCCTGATCCACTCTCCAGGTAGGGGCGCAGGCTGGGCTCTGCCTGGGCGCTCAGCAGGAGCATCAGAGGCTTGCCTTGCAGCTGCGGGCCGGCCTGTTCTATCCAGGTGCGGGCGGTGTCCGGATCTTCGGTCATGACCAGAACCAGGCTAAAATCCGACAGACTCTGGATGGTCTGCAAGGGAGGGTTTTGCCAGGCCGGATTGCCGTCGGCTGTCAGGGGCATCACTTGCTGCGGCGCCTGGCTGAAGCCTGAGCAACCCGCTGGGGCCTCCGGGTAGGTAGCCCAGGTTGAGATATTGGTCTGGTGTGAGGTATGCAATGCCAGTGCTTATTCCCAGGTCGGTAATGAATACTTCAGCCTGAGCCGAACCGGTTGGGTGAGTAGACAGGAATACAGGGTAGGCGCGCTGCGCCAGGATGTGAGCCAGCACTCCCTGGCCCAGGCGGGTCATCTCGCCGCTGAAGCCGGGTTGGTAGTCAACGACAATCAGAACCGGCGCACCTGGTGTGAGGGCATAGACCAGCTGGCGAGCTTCCAGAGCTTCTGAAGTTAATGAAGGGTGGGTGAACACCGGTTTGTTCGCCAGCATTGAAAACAAGAGCACAAGGAAGAGAACCAGGCTGGTTCCGATGCGCAGCGTCGTGTAGCCTGCCACCTTCGGCGAATTGCCCAGGGGTAAAGCCTGTACCTTCTACGGCCAGCATCTCGCCGAGCAGGCGAAGATGAACCTGTTGGGCAGGTGTAATGCGCGCTTTATTAATGAAAGGCTCTTGCCCTGGTACTTGGGCGAGCAGGTTCTCCGCCAAAGCTGCCGGCAGGTCGGCTCCGCAGTTCTGGCAGCCGCTCGGCTTCCAGCAGGTTCTCAAATCCACACTCAGTGCAGGTCACCGTGTCATCCTCATCGCTCATACGGTCGGTCGGCGCCAAGCAGGATACGCAAGCCGGTGGCTACAACGCCCAGGCCGATCCCAAGCAGGAGGCCGCGCGCCCCGAGCGACAACTGGAACTTGGACGATCCAGTCACGCAGGCTGCGCACGACCGGGATATCAAACCCGGGGAGGTAGGTGGCAGCAACCAGCAGCAGGATAGCGGTGCCGATGAACAAAAGGGTGAAAAGATTCCGGGCGACGGACAACTAACCGGGCGACGGCTACGACCAGCAGGACTGCCAGGATGGCAAGCAGGCTGGTTTCCACCGGGAGCTGGATGTAACGAAATATCCATACGGACCAGCTGCCGGTGGGCGTATCGACAGCAACCACCAGGAAAGTAATGACAAAGGCAATCAGCATGACCAGGGAATACACGCCCCTCCCTGGGCTGGATAATTTTCAGCCAATGCACAGTTAGCAGGTTCAGTATCCCCAGCAGGACTGCAACTCCGGTAAGGGTGGCAGCCCAGCGCAGCAGCACGTTGCGGACGGCTGTCAATGCGGGGAGGTCGACCCAATAACCCATCAGGACGATACCACCGCCGGCAACTGCCAGTATCAACAGAAAGATGGGGAAACGCCGTTGTGTCACAGAATGCCCATAAGTTTCAAGCTGACATCCGGCCAGGATGAGCAGGATGATCAGCCAGCGCAGGGCATCCTGGGCGGCCAGGCTGGCCTGGTGTGCCGGATTGGCTTGCAAGTAAGCGCCGCCGGCGAAAAGTTCTTCTCCGATCAAGACTTCGTCGGCGGCGGCCAATAGAGTAGCCTGGGCGGGCAGGCTGTCACTGCCGGCAATCGTCAGCTGTGCGGAGCGATCTGCCGCATCGGCAATTAAAGCTGCTTCGGGGCCAAAATGCCCCGCCAGCAGATTGGCCTCCAGCTGGTGGTCCGCCGCGGCCAGCATCGCACCGGCTGCATACGAGAATGGCGTGATGCCGGCAACCTGCCCCTGGGATGGATCATAATTGCGCCGGCTGCCGGCCGCGGTGTAGCTTTGGTAAAGTGTATCCTGGGCAAGAGCAGTCAGGATGCCATCGCCACTGGTTGCCAGAGGCGGCTTATCGTTCTTCGCACTCTTGCGTGCTATCCGTGAAAGCATCACCAGGCCAGTGAGACCCGATGCGCCGCGTATGCCGCTGACTCCGCCACTGCCTGTGGAAAGATGGATGCCTTTCCCGTTTTCCAGCGCCCGGCCCAGGGATTTGATTAATTGATGGAGAGCGGCAAGCTCCCGAATATTAAGTAAACCTGCCGGTTGTGATTTCCTAATAGGCCGGTAGCGGAAAAACAGAGAATAACAGGGTGAATATGAAGAGCAGGGCCAGCCCAAGGACTGGCGGGCTGAGCCAGTTCGCCAGATTCATCGAGATTGCTCTCCTTGCAAGATATCCAGGAAGGCACGGGTGTGCCGAGGGTCTTCAAGCAGATCAGCCAGCGCTTGCAGGCGACCGGGTCCGGCAACCGGTTGGAGAAGCGGCTGGCTGACATATACGATCTGTGCGCCAAGCAGGGAAATTGGGCCGGCAGATTCTAAAACGGCAGCCACCAGGTTAGCTAACCCCCATTTGTGGATGGTTCTGGCCCAGGATTGCCAGATTTGCTGCTCGCCAGTCATGCCATCGAGTATAGCACACTTCTTTTGGATCGCCTCGCTCGAATCAAATGGCAAGGTAGCCTGCATAGTGCTAAAAATTGGATCCCGGATACCAGAAATGTGACAGGTCACAGGTGTTTTATGTGAGTTATATAACTATCCAAATCGGCAAAGGTTTACTACACTATAGAGTGGAAGCAATTCCGTCATTAGACCGGAAGAATGGAGAAATTTATGATGAGAGCAAAAATCACGATCGATGGCAATGAAGCTACCGCAAACATTGCCTACAAGCTGAGCGAAGTGATCGCGATCTACCCGATCACTCCCTCGTCGGGCATGGGCGAGTTCGCCGATGAATGGGCGGCTAATAAGCAACCCAATCTGTGGGGAACGGTGCCCCTGGTGATTGAAATGCAATCCGAAGGTGGAGCGGCGGGCGCTGTTCACGGCGCACTGCAGAGCGGCGCGCTAACCACCACCTTCACCGCCTCCCAGGGTTTGCTTTTGATGATCCCCAATATGTACAAGATTGCCGGCGAGTTGACCTCGACAGTATTCCATGTTACGGCGCGCTCCCTGGCGGCGCAGGGTCTGTCCATTTTTGGCGACCATTCCGATGTGATGGCAACGCGCGGCACGGGTTTTGCTTTGCTGGCGTCGAATTCGGTGCAAGAAGCGCAGGATATGGCCTTGATCGCCCATGCGGCAACTCTGGATGCCCGGGTGCCATTCCTGCATTTCTTCGATGGTTTCCGCACTTCGCACGAGGTCAACAAGATCGAGCAGCTCGACCTGGATGATATCCGCGCGATGATTGATGACCCCCTGGTGCAGGCGCACCGCGCCCGCGGCCTTTCACCAGATCATCCGGTCTTCCGCGGCACCGCTCAGAACCCGGATGTCTACTTCCAGGCCGCGAGACGGTCAATCCCTACTACCAGCCTGCCCGGAAATTGTGCAGACAGTCTATGGATAGGTTTGCCGAGCTGACCGGGCGCGCGTACCACCTGTTCGATTACACCGGCGCGCCGGATGCCGAACGGGTCATCGTGATCATGGGCTCGGGCGCCGAGACGGCCGAAGAAACTGCGAATTACCTGGCAGAGCAGGGCGAAAAAGTGGGCGTGATTAAGGTCCATCTTTACCGGCCGTTTTCTGTCAAGCACTTCCTGAAGGCCTTACCGGCCACGGTCAAGATGCTGGCAGTTCTCGATCGCTGCAAAGAACCAGGCTCGGCTGGGGAACCGCTTTACCAGGATGTCGTCACTGCCATCAGTGAAGGCAGCGCTACCGACCCGAAGCCGCGCATGATCGGCGGCCGCTACGGGCTGTCCTCGAAAGAGTTTACCCCCGCGATGGTCAAGGGCGTCTTCGACGAAATGCTGCAAGCTGCACCGAAAAACCATTTCGCCGTTGGCATCAACGATGATGTGACCCAAAACAGCATCGATTACGATCCTGAATTCGACATTGAGCTGCCGGAGACCGTACGCTGTGTATTTTGGGGGTTGGGCGCAGACGGCACAGTGGGCGCAAATAAAAACTCGATCAAAATCATCGGCGAAGAGACGGATAACTTCGCCCAGGGTTACTTTGTCTACGATTCTAAAAAATCCGGCACGGTAACCGTTTCCCACCTGCGCTTTGGTCCGAAACCGATCCGGGCGCCCTACCTGATCAACAAGGCGGGCTTTGTGGCCTGCCACCAGTTCTCTTTCCTGGAGCGGCTGGATGTCTTGAAATACGCTTCCCCGGGAGCGGTCTTCCTGCTCAACAGCATCTACGGCCCGGAAGAAGTGTGGGACCAACTGCCGCGCGAAACCCAGCAATCGATCATTGATAAGAAACTGCGCTTCTTTGTGATCGATGCTTACGAGGTGGCCAAGAAAACGGGTATGGGCGGCCGAATCAATACCATCATGCAGACCTGTTTCTTCGCCATCAGCAATGTGCTGCCGCGCGACCAGGCCATCGCCGAGATCAAGCATGCCATCGAAAAGACCTATGGCAAACGTGGCGAGGTGGTGGTGCAGCGCAACTTCGAGGCTGTGGACCATACCCTGGCCAACCTGACCGAAGTCAAAGTCCCCGAAAAAGCAACCAGCTCCCTGACACGGCGCCAGCCGGTGCCCGCAGAAGCGCCAGAATTTGTCAAAAACGTGCTGGGCCGGATGATCGCCGGGGAAGGCGACAGCCTGCCGGTGAGCGCTATGCCGGTCGATGGGACTTTCCCGACCGGCACGACCCAATGGGAAAAGCGCAACATCACCCTGGAAATCCCGGTGTGGGAACCCGACCTGTGCATCCAGTGCGGCAAGTGCTGCTTTGTCTGCCCGCACGCAGTGATCCGCGAAAAGGTATATGACCCCGCCCACCTGGCAGGAGCTCCGGAGAGCTGGTTGAATATGGATGCGCGCTGGAAAGAATTTCCGGATATGAAGTACACCCTGGCGGTTTCTCCAGATGATTGCACGGGGTGCGGCTTGTGCGTGGAAGTTTGCCCGGCCAAGGATAAGAGCCAGGTTGGCCGCAAAGCGATCAACATGGCACCGCAGCCGCCGATCCGCGAGCAGGAAAACATCAACTGGGATTACTTCCTGTCGCTGCCGGAAGTCGATCGCACTCAAATGAGCCTGAAATCCGTCAAGAACTCGCAGCTGCTCCAGCCGCTGTTTGAGTTCTCGGGGGCGTGCGCCGGCTGCGGCGAGACCCCTTATCTCAAGCTGCTCACGCAGCTTTTTGGCGACCGGATTGTGGTAGCCAATGCTACTGGCTGCTCGTCGATTTATGGCGGCAACCTGCCCACCACGCCCTGGGCGAAGAACGCTGAGGGCCGCGGCCCAGCCTGGTCGAACTCGCTGTTCGAGGACAATGCCGAGTTTGGCCTGGGCATGCGCCTGAGCCTGGATAAGCACGGCGAATATGCCCGTGAGCTGCTGGGCAGGCTGTCTGGCGTCATTGGCGAGTCGCTGGTCGACGAGCTGCTCCAGGCAGATCAAACCAGCGAAGCCGGGATTGCTGCTCAACGCGAACGTGTGGCGCTGCTGAAACAGCGCCTGGCAGGGTTGGACGACCCGCTGGCTCGCGATCTGCTCAGCCTGGCGGATGTGCTGGTGCGCAAGAGCGTATGGATCATCGGCGGTGATGGCTGGGCGTACGACATCGGCTATGGCGGCCTGGACCACGTCCTGGCAAGCGGCAGAAATGTCAACATCCTGGTGCTGGATACCGAAGTGTACTCCAATACTGGCGGGCAGGCCTCCAAGTCCACACCACGGGCAGCAGTCGCTAAATTTGCCGCCCAAGGTAAAGGTATGCCCAAGAAGGACCTGGGTATGATCGCCATGGCTTATGGTTACGTCTACGTAGCCCGCATCGCCATGGGCGCCAGCGACCAGCAGACTCTCAACGCTTTCACTCGAAGCGGATGCATACGACGGCCCGTCTCTGATCATCGCCTACAGCCACTGCATCGCTCATGGTTACGATCTGAAGAAGGGATTGGACCAGCAGAAACTGGCGGTTGCTTCGGGCATCTGGCCGCTGTACCGCTTCAACCCGGCTTCGATTGCGCAGGGGCAGAACCCGCTGACGATCGACTCGAAAGAACCCAGTGTCCCGGTCAGCCAGTATGCCTACAACGAAACTCGTTACCGCATGCTGCTGCAGAGCGACGAGCAGCGGGCAGAAGCCTTGATGAAACTGGCCCAAAAGGATGTGCGCGGTCGCTGGGATCTGTACCGGCAGATGGCAGCCATGCACTATGAGGGCGATAACAACGAAAAACCCAGCAGCGATTGATGGATGGCATAACGAGATTAAAAGGAACCTAACCCTATGGTCGATCTAACAACTAACTACCTTGGTTTGAAGCTCGCGAACCCATTATGTGCTTCTTCCTCCCCGCTGACCAACAAGCTGGAAACGGCTCTGAAGCTGGAAGAGGCCGGCGTGGCTGCAATCGTGATGCCATCCCTGTTCGAAGAGCAGGTGATCCATGAAGCCCTGCGGCTGGACCGGGATTACATGCGCGGTTCAGAGTCGTATGCCGAAGCGCTTACTTACCTGCCGGAAATCGGCCAGTACAGCATTGGTCCGGAAAAATATCTGGAAAACCTGGCAAAGATCAAGAAGAATCTCAGCATCCCGGTGTTGGGCAGCTTGAACGGCGTTTCCACTGGCGGATGGGTAGATTATGCCCGGCGGATCGAGGAGGCGGGGGCCGATGCGCTGGAGCTCAACCTGTATGAAGTGTCCACCGACCCGGAGATGACCTGCCAGGAGCTGGAAGACAGGCATGTAGCCCTGGTGGAAGCGGTACGTGCGAAAGTCAGCATCCCGCTGGCAGTCAAGCTCAGCCCATTCTATACCGCACTGCCCAATTTCGCCTGTCGTCTGACCGAAGCCGGCGCGAATGGACTGGTGCTGTTCAACCGCTTCTACCAGCCCGATATCGACCTGGAAATGCTGGAAGTCGTGCCGCACCTGGTGCTGAGCAACTCGCATGAGCTGCGCCTGCCGCTGCGCTGGATCGCTATCCTGCGAGGGCAGGGTGGCGGCCGATTTTGGCCTGACCGGCGGCGTGCACTCGGCTGAGGACTTGCTCAAAGCCGTGATGGCCGGCGCCAGCGTCACGCTGGTGGCTTCCGAGCTGCTGATGCATGGCTTTGGCCGGGTATCCGAAATCCTGAACGATGTCCAGGAATGGATGGAAACCCACGAGTACACCTCCATCCAGCAAATGAAAGGTAGTATGAGCCAGCAGGCGGTAGGCGACCCCTCAGCCTTCGAGCGTGCGAATTATATGCGCGTGCTCAGCTCATATTAGTCAAATGCAACGACGGCTGATTCCAGCCATAAAACTACTCGCCTCTGCTGTCAGGCAGGGGCGAGTAGTTTTTATATTAGAGAATATAAAAAGCTTACTGCGTGATTGCAGTAAGCCTGATGATACAGAAAGAAAACCTTCCGCCCGAAAACGGAAGGGCTTGTAAATTGATGGCGGAAGGTTTATTCCGCTTCCGCTTCGGGCATCTCGGCGTATTTTCGATGGCGGTAAACAATCCGGCCGCGGGTTAAGTCATAAGGCGACATCTCGACGCGCACACGGTCTCCCAGCAGAATGCGGATGTAGTACTTACGCATTTTGCCAGATAGATAAGCCAGGACTTCGTGGCCATTGTCCAATCGGACGCGGAACTGTGTGCCGGGCAGCGCCTCAACGATCAAACCTTCAACCTGAATCTTGTCTTCATCTTTTGCCATTATCACCTCGGAAGGCTGGCCCAGATTGGAACCCAACCTGGGCACAGCGCGTAACTATCGATTTATTCGGAATCCACCGTCTGGCGGCGCCGTGAACGGCGAATTGCTTTCTTTTTATTGATGCGGCGTAGCTCGCTCTTCGAGACAAACCAGCGCTTGCGGCGTACAGTGCTGAGGATACCACTTTTAGCAACCTTCTTGCGGAAGCGCTTGAACAGCTGATCCTGCGATTCGTTGGGGCGTAAATTTACCGAAGTCAATTTTCTCACCTCCTTTCTCGGAGAGCACTTACCTTGTTACGGGCAAAAAAACAGCCCGGTCGCGTTCGCGGACGCAGCCGAGCTCGATGAAGTCGGATGATGTCCAGAGTTTTCCACAGAACCGCGCTACACTCTCTCCTGTTCGGTGACCGTGTGCAAGCAGGCCCGCGACGCAATTTGATTATAACTGATTCACACCGGGGTGTCAATTTTTAACCTGACACTCGGTGTGGGATATTAATAAGAAAAAGTCTCTTGGCGATGACCTACTCTCCCAGGGGGTCGCCCCCCAAGTACCATCGGCGCGGACAGTCTTAACGACCGGGTTCGGGATGTGGCCGGGTGGACACCTGTCGCAGAAACACCAAGAGACTTAATCACAAGGTGAGGAATGAATAGGGAAGGGGGTGCAAGGAATAAAGGTAGAGCGACAAATTTCGAGTTCTCCGCATCACAAAGTAAGCCCTCGACCATTAGTACGGCTTAGCTGAACACATTGCTGCGCTTACACATGCCGCCTATCAAGCAGGTAGTCTACCTGCGGTCTTACTCCCTTAGCGGGATGAGGGATCTCATCTAGAGGCAAGTTTCCCACTTAGATGCTTTCAGCGGTTATCTTTGCCGGACATAGCTACCCAGCGATGCCGTTGGCACGACAACTGGCACACTAGCGGTCCGTCCACCCCGGTCCTCTCGTACTAGGGGCAGATCCTCGCAAATCCCTTACGCCCACAGCGGATAGAGACCGACCTGTCTCACGACGGTCTGAACCCAGCTCGCGTACCGCTTTAACGGGCGAACAGCCCGACCCTTGGGACCTTGTCCAGCCCCAGGATGCGATGAGCCGACATCGAGGTGCCGAGCGAAGTCGTCGATGTGAACTCTTGGACTTCACCAGCCTGTTATCCCCGGGGTAGCTTTTATCCGGTAAGCCACGGCCCTTCCACTCGGTACCGTGGGATCACTAAGCCCGACTTTCGTCTCTGCTCGACGCGTTGGTCTTGCAGTCAAGCTCCCTTATGCCTTTACACTCTACGGTTGGTTTCCATTCAACCTGAGGGAACCTTTGGGCGCCTCCGCTACAATTTAGGAGGCGACCGCCCCAGTCAAACTGCCCACCTGGCACGGTTCCCCATCCGGCTAACGGAATGGGGTTAGGGTCTAGACACCATCAGGGTGGTATTTCAACGATGGCTCCACCGAGGCTAGCGCCCCAGCTTCAAAGCCTCCCACCTATGCTACACAGACAATGCCCAAACTCAATGCCAAGCTGCAGTAAAGCTCCACGGGGTCTTTTTGTCCTGCTGCGGGTAAGACGCATCTTCACGCCTATTTCAATTTCACCGGGTCCTTCGTTGAGACAGTGCTCTAGTTGTTACACCGTTCGTGCGGGTCGGAACTTACCCGACAAGGAATTTCGCTACCTTAGGACCGTTATAGTTACGGCCGCCGTTCACCGGGGCTTCGGTTTGAAGCGTGAACCTCTCCCCTTAACCTTCCGGCACTGGGCAGGTGTCAGCCCCTATACGTCGCCTTTCGGCTTCGCAGAGACCTGTGGTTTTGTTAACCAGTCACTAGAGCCATTTCACTGCGACCCACCCACGCTCCACACGGATGTATATCACGCGGGCGGGCACCCCTTATCCCTAAGTTACGGGGCCATGTTGCCTAATTCCTTAACGAAGGTTCTCCCGTTCGCCTGAGTATTCTCTACTCATCTACCTGTGTCGGACTGCGGTACGGGCGCTCGAGTATCATCGCTTAGAGGCTTTTCTCGGCAGCGAGGTTCAACCACTTCTGCCTTAGAGGCTCGCATTCGTGTCTCAGCTCAGCCGGCGGATTTACCTACCAGCCTCAACGCCTACCCACTTACACCCACACAACCAATCGTGGGCTGGCCTACCTTGCTGCGTCCCCTCATCGCTCCACTCGAGCGGTTCCGGAATGTTGACCGGATGTCCATCACCTACGCCTTGCGGCCTCGGCTAAGGCCCGACTAACCCGACGCGGATTGACCTGCCGTCGGAAACCTTAGATATTCGGCGAACACGGTTCTCACGTGTTTTTCGCTACTCATGCCTGCATTCTCACTTCCGTCCGCTCCAGCCGTCCTTACGGTCGACCTTCACTGCAAACGGAACGCTCCCCTACCGACCTCCCGAAGGAGGTCTCATGGCTTCGGTGCCAGGCTTAGCCCCGTTAAATTTTCCGCGCAAGATCACTTGACCAGTGAGCTATTACGCACTCTTTAAAGGGTGGCTGCTTCTAAGCCAACCTCCTGGTTGTCGTTGTAATCTCACATCGTTTCCCACTTAGCCTGGACTTGGGGACCTTAGCCGATGATCTGGGCTGTTTCCCTTTCGACCACGAAACTCATCTCCCGTAGTCCGACTGCCATGCTCTGGAGTGACGGCATTCGGAGTTTGGTTGGGTTCGGTAAGCAGTAAGCCCCCTAGCCCATCCAGTGCTCTACCTCCGCCACTGAACACATGACGCTAGCCCTAAAGCTATTTCGGGGAGAACAAGCTATCTCCGAGTTCGTTTGGCATATCACCCCTACCCACAGCTCATCTCCTAATTTTGCAACATTAGTGAGTTCGGGCCTCCACGAGCGGTTAGACTCGCTTCACCCTGGCCATGGGTAGCTCACCCGGTTTCGTGTCTAATCCTTGCGACTAAACGCCCTATTCAGACTCGCTTTCGCTACGGCTACGGGTGTCACTCCCTTAACCTTGCCACAAAGATTAACTCGCAGGCTCATTCTCCAAGAGGCACGCCGTCAGGCATAGCGCCGCGCACCCGGATTTCTCCGGAGCACAGACACGCCATTAGCCCTTCGACTGCTTGTAAGCTTACGGTTTCAGGTTCTATTTCACTCCCCTCACTGGGGTACTTTTCACCTTTCCCTCACGGTACTTGTTCACTATCGGTCGCCAAGTGTATTTAGCCTTGGAGAGTGGACTCCCCAGATTCCTGCCGGATTAGCGTGCCCGGCAGTACTCAGGTACCCGGCGGGAGGCGGTCAATTTTCGCATACGGGGCTGTTACCCTCTATGGCAGGCTGTCCCACACCATTCTGCTAATCGACCACTTTGTAACTCCCATTTGCCAGGCCCTACAACCCCACCTTGAAGGTGGTTTGGGCTAATCCCCGTTCGCTCGCCACTACTAGGGGAATGATCTCTATTCCTCTGGGTACTAAGATGTTTCAGTTCCCCAGGTTCCCTTCTCCCAGCCTATGTGTTCAGCTGGGAGATGCCACAGGATCGCTGTGGCGGGTTTCCCCATTCGGAAATCCCCGGATCAAAGCCTGTACACGGCTACCCGAGGCTTATCGCAGTGTCCCACGTCCTTCATCGGCACTTGGCGCCAAGGCATCCACCGTAAGCTCTTAGTAGCTTATCTCCGTGATACGGAGAAATCGAAACTTCTCGCATACTATCTTCTTCATTTTGCGCCTTGACTTGCTGTTTCTTTCAACAGCAACTTCCCTATTCAGTTTGTAAGGTACATGCGGCAGCCTTGCCATTCTACCGGCGTAACCACCACCAAGTGGAGATGACGGGACTCGAACCCGTGACTTCCGCCTTGCAAAGGCGGCGCTCTCCCAACTGAGCTACATCCCCGGCATTTTAAGGTGGTGGGCCTGACTGGATTTCGAACCAGTGACCCCTGCGTTATCAGCACAGTGCTCTAACCACCTGAGCTACAGGCCCACAGGCGCCTCAGCAACTGAGGAGTGAGAAGAAAGAAAGAACATTGGGAAGACCAGGTTGTCTCGCCACCGCTGACGAGACGAATAAAACAGGAGAAATGGAGCCTTGGTCCATAGACCGAAGCTCGGATCTCCCTAGAAAGGAGGTGATCCAGGCGCACCTTCCGGTACTCCTACCTTGTTACGACTTCGTCCCAGTCACCAGCCCCACCTTCGACGGCTCCCTCCTTGCGGTTAGGATACCGGCTTCAGGTGTTGCCAGCTCCCATGACGTGACGGGCGGTGTGTACAAGGCCCGGGAACGTATTCACCGCACTATAGCTGACGCGCGGTTACTAGCAACTCCGACTTCATGCAGGCGAGTTGCAGCCTGCAATCTGAACTGAGACCAGTTTTGGGGATTGGCTCCACCTTGCGGCTTTGCAACCCATTGTACTGGCCATTGTAGCGTGTGTGTAGCCCCGGACATAAAGGCCATGCTGACTTGACTTCATCCCCACCTTCCTCCGGCTTGATACCGGCAGTCCCGTATGACACATGTAACATACGGCAGGGGTTGCGCTCGTTACCGGACTTAACCGGACATCTCACGACACGAGCTGACGACAGCCATGCAGCACCTGTGCAGGCTCCCCGAAGGGTCGGTCCGCTTTCGCTTCCCTACTACCTGCATGTCAAACCCGGGTAAGGTTCTTCGTGTAACATCGAATTAAACCACACGCTCCGCTGCTTGTGCGGGCCCCCGTCAATTCCTTTGAGTTTAACCTTGCGGCCGTAGTCCCCAGGCGGTAGACTTAACGCGTTAGCTACGGCACCGATGGTTTTTACACCACCGACACCAAGTCTACATAGTTTACGGCTAGGACTACCGGGGTTTCTAATCCCGTTTGCTCCCCTAGCTTTCGCGTCTGAGCGTCAGGAACGGTCCAGGAGGCCGCCTTCGCCACTGGTATTCCTCCCGATATCTACGCATTTCACCACTACACCGGGAATTCTACCTCCCTCTACCGTCCTCGAGTCCGACAGTATTGAACGTCCTCTCCCAGTTGAGCCAGGAGATTTCACATCCAACTTACCGGACCGCCTGCACGCGCTTTACGCCCAGTGAATTCGGATAACGCTCGGATCCTACGTTTTACCGCGGCTGCTGGCACGTAGTTAGCCGATCCTTATTCCGGGGATACTGTCCTTCCTCATCTCCCCGAAAAGCGCTTTACGACCCGAAGGCCTTCATCGCGCACGCGGCGTTGCTGCATCAGGCTTTCGCCCATTGTGCAATATTCCCTACTGCTGCCACCCGTAGGTGTCTGGCCCGTGTTTCAGTGCCAGTGTGGGGGGTCACCCTCTCAGGTCCCCTACCCGTCGTCGCCTTGGTAGGCCATTACCCTACCAACTAGCTGATGGGACGCAGGCCCCTCCCAGAGCGGTTTGCACCTTTCGGCATGGCTTTCTAAGCACCATGACGACATGGGGTATTAGCAGCCCTTTCGAGCTGTTATCCCCCTCTCTGGGGTAGGTCACCAACGTGTTACTCACCCGTTCGCCACTAAGATACGTATTGCTACATACCTCCGTTCGACTTGCATGTATTAAGCACGCCGCCAGCGTTCATCCTGAGCCAGGATCAAACTCTCCGCATAAACTTACTTATGCACGTTTGTGCGTTGTGTTGATCTCACTCGCTGGTCTTACAAGTTTCGCTTTCTTCTCACTCTTCAGTTGTTAAGGTCCTGTAGCAAACGGGCCGGATTGTACCAACCTTCACAAAGGCTGTCAAGAGGCGATTTCGCCGGTTTGTGTCTTTCAGACACAGCAAGACAGGCCCTCGGTTGATCCAGGTTGCCCGTTGTTCTCTTTTCGCTTGTAATGGATCTGCTTTGGGGGCAAGATCTACTTTCTTAGAGCGAATTGCAATTATACCGCTATCATCAAGACTGTCAAGGCGCAGAGTTGAGATTAACCTTAAGAATTAGCATTATTAGTAGATTGTCCGACAATTTTAATGGAGTTTTAGGTTTGTTGGAGACCTTGACAGTTCGGGCGATTTTCTCTAGAATTGCCGCTATGTTCTTGACAAATGAAGATTTAATCGTGTTTGGATCATTCGCTTGCTCCTGTACCAGGCGGGACCTGTAACCGCCGCCTCGCTGGTTGTCCCTTGATGGCTTAGGCTATCACCCCTAGTAGAATTCCCCTTCCAGCAACTGAATTGAGCGGCGTGCAGCACCCCCGCAACCCTATGGCAGGCTTCTATCCTGAGCAGCTGTTTTGGTTTTACCTGCCTGCAGTGTTAGCAGACTGTTACGGATGGAAAGAACGAAATCGCAAACACTTACTGTTTTGGAGATGAAGAATGAAAATTGCTGATAATGTAACCGAGCTGATTGGTAATACACCCCTGGTGCGTCTACGGCGAGTGACCGAAGGCGCCGGGGCGGATGTTGTAGCAAAATTAGAGTTTTTCAACCCGGCCCATAGTGTAAAGGATCGCATTGGCGTGGCGATGATTGACGCCGCCGAGCGAGCTGGGCGGATCACACCTGAGACGATCATCCTCGAACCCACCAGCGGCAATACCGGCATCGCGCTGGCCTTTGTGTGCGCAGCGCGTGGCTACCGCCTGGTGCTGACCATGCCGGAGACGATGAGCAAAGAACGGCGGATGCTGCTGCGGGCTTATGGCGCCGAACTGATCCTGACGCCGGGCAGCGAGGGCATGCCAGGCGCCATTCGTAAGGCCGAGGAACTGGCCGCCGGCGATCCGCGTTACTTCATCCCGCAGCAGTTCGAAAATCCGGCCAATCCCGAAATCCACCGCCGGACAACAGCCGAAGAGATCTGGCGCGATACCGACGGGCAGGTGGATATCTTTATCGCGGGCGTAGGCACCGGTGGCACGATCACCGGGGTAGGGGAGATGCTGAAGCAGCGCAAGCCATCCGTCTCGGTGATTGCTGTGGAGCCAGACGCCTCGCCGGTTCTTTCTGGCGGCGCCAAGGGTCCGCACCAGATCCAGGGTATTGGAGCCGGTTTTGTCCCGGGAATCCTGAATACCCATATCTATGATGAGATCATCCGGGTGAAAAACGAGGATGCCATGGAGACCGCCCGGCGCATGGCCCGAGAAGAGGGCCTGCTGGTTGGTATCTCCTCAGGGGCGGCCACCTGGGCTGCCGTGCAGGTGGCCCGGCGCCCGGAAAACGTGGGCAAGCTGATCATTGTGGTGATTCCGTCCTTTGGAGAGCGTTACCTGAGCACGGCGCTTTACGCGCACCTGGCGGAATAAACCCGGGGATGCCGGCGGCGTGGGGCTGGTCCTTTAGAACAGCGGCCTTCCCTGCGCCAGGTTATCCGGGCAGCAGAATGGAGGCAGTACCCATGTTACAGACGATCTGGGAGGATGTAAATTCGGTTTTGGATCGTGATCCGGCAGCACGCAGCAAGCTGGAAATCCTGTTGTGCTACCCAGGCCTGCACGCTTTGTGGGGGCACCGCCTGTCGCACCGCTTGTGGATGAGCAATCACAAGCTGCTGGCCCGCTGGGTATCCCAGGTGTTTCGTTCGCTGACAGGCATCGAAATCCACCCCGGAGCGACGATCGGAAAACGGTTTTTCATCGATCATGGCATGGGGGTGGTGATTGGTGAAACGGCGGAGATTGGTGATTGCGTCACGCTGTACCACGGGGTAACCCTGGGCGGCACCAGCCTGGATAAAGGTAAACGACACCCAACACTGGCGGACAACGTAGTCGTGGGTGCAGGGGCGAAAATCCTGGGGGCGATCATCATCGGCGAGAACAGTCGGGTAGGCGCCAACGCGGTCGTGGTCAAGTCGGTGCCGGCCTAATTCGGTGGTGGTAGGGATACCGGGACAGGTGGTGGCGCGCAGCCATCCGCGCCTGGGTTCCGCATCTCCCGACCTGGAACATGGCCTGCTGCCGGATACGATCGGGGATACGGTGGCTGCCCTGGTCGTGCACGTCCAGGAGCTCGAGAAGCGTATTAAAGGCTTTGAGCCGCACGCGCCGGCGCTGCACCCGCCAGATCATGGAGTTTGGCACGGTGAGGATTTTTCAATATAGGGGATTCTGGTGAATCAATCTGATGAATTAAATAGAAAAAGTCTCTTGGCGATGACCTACTCTCCCAGGGGGTCGCCCCCCAAGTACCATCGGCGCGGACAGTCTTAACGACCGGGTTCGGGATGTGGCCGGGTGGACACCTGTCGCAGAAACACCAAGAGACTTAATCACAAGGTAAGGAATGAATAGGGAAGGGGGTGCAAGGAAAAAAGGTAGAGCGACAAATTTCGAGTTCTCCGCATCACAAAGTAAGCCCTCGACCATTAGTACGGCTTAGCTGAACACATTGCTGCGCTTACACATGCCGCCTATCAAGCAGGTAGTCTACCTGCGGTCTTACTCCCTTAGCGGGATGAGGGATCTCATCTAGAGGCAAGTTTCCCACTTAGATGCTTTCAGCGGTTATCTTTGCCGGACATAGCTACCCAGCGATGCCGTTGGCACGACAACTGGCACACTAGCGGTCCGTCCACCCCGGTCCTCTCGTACTAGGGGCAGATCCTCGCAAATCCCTTACGCCCACAGCGGATAGAGACCGACCTGTCTCACGACGGTCTGAACCCAGCTCGCGTACCGCTTTAACGGGCGAACAGCCCGACCCTTGGGACCTTGTCCAGCCCCAGGATGCGATGAGCCGACATCGAGGTGCCGAGCGAAGTCGTCGATGTGAACTCTTGGACTTCACCAGCCTGTTATCCCCGGGGTAGCTTTTATCCGGTAAGCCACGGCCCTTCCACTCGGTACCGTGGGATCACTAAGCCCGACTTTCGTCTCTGCTCGACGCGTTGGTCTTGCAGTCAAGCTCCCTTATGCCTTTACACTCTACGGTTGGTTTCCATTCAACCTGAGGGAACCTTTGGGCGCCTCCGCTACAATTTAGGAGGCGACCGCCCCAGTCAAACTGCCCACCTGGCACGGTTCCCCATCCGGCTAACGGAATGGGGTTAGGGTCTAGACACCATCAGGGTGGTATTTCAACGATGGCTCCACCGAGGCTAGCGCCCCAGCTTCAAAGCCTCCCACCTATGCTACACAGACAATGCCCAAACTCAATGCCAAGCTGCAGTAAAGCTCCACGGGGTCTTTTTGTCCTGCTGCGGGTAAGACGCATCTTCACGCCTATTTCAATTTCACCGGGTCCTTCGTTGAGACAGTGCTCTAGTTGTTACACCGTTCGTGCGGGTCGGAACTTACCCGACAAGGAATTTCGCTACCTTAGGACCGTTATAGTTACGGCCGCCGTTCACCGGGGCTTCGGTTTGAAGCGTGAACCTCTCCCCTTAACCTTCCGGCACTGGGCAGGTGTCAGCCCCTATACGTCGCCTTTCGGCTTCGCAGAGACCTGTGGTTTTGTTAACCAGTCACTAGAGCCATTTCACTGCGACCCACCCACGCTCCACACGGATGTATATCACGCGGGCGGGCACCCCTTATCCCTAAGTTACGGGGCCATGTTGCCTAATTCCTTAACGAAGGTTCTCCCGTTCGCCTGAGTATTCTCTACTCATCTACCTGTGTCGGACTGCGGTACGGGCGCTCGAGTATCATCGCTTAGAGGCTTTTCTCGGCAGCGAGGTTCAACCACTTCTGCCTTAGAGGCTCGCATTCGTGTCTCAGCTCAGCCGGCGGATTTACCTACCAGCGTCAACGCCTACCCACTTACACCCACACAACCAATCGTGGGCTGGCCTACCTTGCTGCGTCCCCTCATCGCTCCACTCGAGCGGTTCCGGAATGTTGACCGGATGTCCATCACCTACGCCTTGCGGCCTCGGCTAAGGCCCGACTAACCCGACGCGGATTGACCTGCCGTCGGAAACCTTAGATATTCGGCGAACACGGTTCTCACGTGTTTTTCGCTACTCATGCCTGCATTCTCACTTCCGTCCGCTCCAGCCGTCCTTACGGTCGACCTTCACTGCAAACGGAACGCTCCCCTACCGACCTCCCGAAGGAGGTCTCATGGCTTCGGTGCCAGGCTTAGCCCCGTTAAATTTTCCGCGCAAGATCACTTGACCAGTGAGCTATTACGCACTCTTTAAAGGGTGGCTGCTTCTAAGCCAACCTCCTGGTTGTCGTTGTAATCTCACATCGTTTCCCACTTAGCCTGGACTTGGGGACCTTAGCCGATGATCTGGGCTGTTTCCCTTTCGACCACGAAACTCATCTCCCGTAGTCCGACTGCCATGCTCTAGAGTGACGGCATTCGGAGTTTGGTTGGGTTCGGTAAGCAGTAAGCCCCCTAGCCCATCCAGTGCTCTACCTCCGCCACTGAACACATGACGCTAGCCCTAAAGCTATTTCGGGGAGAACAAGCTATCTCCGAGTTCGTTTGGCATATCACCCCTACCCACAGCTCATCTCCTAATTTTGCAACATTAGTGAGTTCGGGCCTCCACGAGCGGTTAGACTCGCTTCACCCTGGCCATGGGTAGCTCACCCGGTTTCGTGTCTAATCCTTGCGACTAAACGCCCTATTCAGACTCGCTTTCGCTACGGCTACGGGTGTGACTCCCTTAACCTTGCCACAAAGATTAACTCGCAGGCTCATTCTCCAAGAGGCACGCCGTCAGGCATAGCGCCGCGCACCCGGATTTCTCCGGAGCACAGACACGCCATTAGCCCTTCGACTGCTTGTAAGCTTACGGTTTCAGGTTCTATTTCACTCCCCTCACTGGGGTACTTTTCACCTTTCCCTCACGGTACTTGTTCACTATCGGTCGCCAAGTGTATTTAGCCTTGGAGAGTGGACTCCCCAGATTCCTGCCGGATTAGCGTGCCCGGCAGTACTCAGGTACCCGGCGGGAGGCGGTCAATTTTCGCATACGGGGCTGTTACCCTCTATGGCAGGCTGTCCCACACCATTCTGCTAATCGACCACTTTGTAACTCCCATTTGCCAGGCCCTACAACCCCACCTTGAAGGTGGTTTGGGCTAATCCCCGTTCGCTCGCCACTACTAGGGGAATGATCTCTATTCCTCTGGGTACTAAGATGTTTCAGTTCCCCAGGTTCCCTTCTCCCAGCCTATGTGTTCAGCTGGGAGATGCCACAGGATCGCTGTGGCGGGTTTCCCCATTCGGAAATCCCCGGATCAAAGCCTGTACACGGCTACCCGAGGCTTATCGCAGTGTCCCACGTCCTTCATCGGCACTTGGCGCCAAGGCATCCACCGTAAGCTCTTAGTAGCTTATCTCCGTGATACGGAGAAATCGAAACTTCTCGCATACTATCTTCTTCATTTGCGCCTTGACTTGCTGTTTCTTTCAACAGCAACTTCCCTATTCAGTTTGTAAGGTACTTACCGGTAGTTGGCTACCTGTGTGCGGAGCGCATCGTTTGATCCGTACCGCACACTGAAAGCTAACCTGGTTGTTTCGACAAGACAGCCCGGCAAACCGCCGGGCTGTTAAAGGCCATGCGATTGTGCCTGATTTCAGTTAACCTGTCTTGCCATTTGTCAAACTATTAAAACCTCGCAAATTTGATACGATTGGTGAACCTCAGCAACTGAGGAGTGAGAAGAAAGAAAGAACATTGGGAAGACCAGGTTGTCTCGCCACCGCTGACGAGACGAAAAAACAGGAGAAATGGAGCCTTGGTCCATAGACCGAAGCTCGGATCTCTCTAGAAAGGAGGTGATCCAGGCGCACCTTCCGGTACTCCTACCTTGTTACGACTTCGTCCCAGTCACCAGCCCCACCTTCGACGGCTCCCTCCTTGCGGTTAGGATACCGGCTTCAGGTGTTGCCAGCTCCCATGACGTGACGGGCGGTGTGTACAAGGCCCGGGAACGTATTCACCGCACTATAGCTGACGCGCGGTTACTAGCAACTCCGACTTCATGCAGGCGAGTTGCAGCCTGCAATCTGAACTGAGACCAGTTTTGGGGATTGGCTCCACCTTGCGGCTTTGCAACCCATTGTACTGGCCATTGTAGCGTGTGTGTAGCCCCGGACATAAAGGCCATGCTGACTTGACTTCATCCCCACCTTCCTCCGGCTTGATACCGGCAGTCCCGTATGACACATGTAACATACGGCAGGGGTTGCGCTCGTTACCGGACTTAACCGGACATCTCACGACACGAGCTGACGACAGCCATGCAGCACCTGTGCAGGCTCCCCGAAGGGTCGGTCCGCTTTCGCTTCCCTACTACCTGCATGTCAAACCCGGGTAAGGTTCTTCGTGTAACATCGAATTAAACCACACGCTCCGCTGCTTGTGCGGGCCCCCGTCAATTCCTTTGAGTTTTAACCTTGCGGCCGTAGTCCCCAGGCGGTAGACTTAACGCGTTAGCTACGGCACCGATGGTTTTTACACCACCGACACCAAGTCTACATAGTTTACGGCTAGGACTACCGGGGTTTCTAATCCCGTTTGCTCCCCTAGCTTTCGCGTCTGAGCGTCAGGAACGGTCCAGGAGGCCGCCTTCGCCACTGGTATTCCTCCCGATATCTACGCATTTCACCACTACACCGGGAATTCTACCTCCCTCTACCGTCCTCGAGTCCGACAGTATTGAACGTCCTCTCCCAGTTGAGCCAGGAGATTTCACATCCAACTTACCGGACCGCCTGCACGCGCTTTACGCCCAGTGAATTCGGATAACGCTCGGATCCTACGTTTTACCGCGGCTGCTGGCACGTAGTTAGCCGATCCTTATTCCGGGGATACTGTCCTTCCTCATCTCCCCGAAAAGCGCTTTACGACCCGAAGGCCTTCATCGCGCACGCGGCGTTGCTGCATCAGGCTTTCGCCCATTGTGCAATATTCCCTACTGCTGCCACCCGTAGGTGTCTGGCCCGTGTTTCAGTGCCAGTGTGGGGGGTCACCCTCTCAGGTCCCCTACCCGTCGTCGCCTTGGTAGGCCATTACCCTACCAACTAGCTGATGGGACGCAGGCCCCTCCCAGAGCGGTTTGCACCTTTCGGCATGGCTTTCTAAGCACCATGACGACATGGGGTATTAGCAGCCCTTTCGAGCTGTTATCCCCCTCTCTGGGGTAGGTCACCAACGTGTTACTCACCCGTTCGCCACTAAGATACGTATTGCTACATACCTCCGTTCGACTTGCATGTATTAAGCACGCCGCCAGCGTTCATCCTGAGCCAGGATCAAACTCTCCGCATAAACTTACTTATGCACGTTTGTGCGTTGTGTTGATCTCACTCGCTGGTCTTGACAAGTTTCGCTTTCTTCTCACTCTTCAGTTGTTAAGGTCCTGTCCAAAGGGTGCGGATTCTATCAGCCACATTCCAGTTTGTCAAGAGACATAATTGCCGATGCCAAGTTTCGACATCGGCTTGTCAGACCTGACAAGCTTTCAATTATGGTCTCAGACGCCAGGCGTCCTCTTTGGTTGTCACCGATCTGCCATTTCAGGCTAGGTCGTTCGTTTAGCGAAAGGTATTATATACCTGTAATGCAATGGCTGTCAAGATATATTGACATTTTGAGTCATTTCTAAGAGAAATTCACCCTTACCTTCGAGGCGCGAAAGAATAGCCTGGATGAGATTTTACCCGGCGCTGTCGAAGGCCAGGCGGATCCAATCGAGCAGCTCGGCATCAACTTCGGCCTGGGAGGTCAGGTAAACTTTGTACTGGCACATGCCGCCCGGTGGAATAACTTCCAGGCGGGTGGTCGCTTGCAGTCCTTTGACATTCAAGCCTACTTCTACGCGGCCTTTGCTGGCCGGACCAAGCATGGCAAACTGTTTTTTACGGCGCAGGCTGACATAACCTTTCTTTGGCACAACTTCGAATGGGCCAAGTGTTTGGATGGCAGCCATGAGGTCATCATGAATTGGGCGTAAGACAGCCTTAGACCCGCTGTAGATCTCCGCCAGCACGTCTTGCGTGGAAAGACCGGCTGACTCTGCCGAGCTCTGACCATCGGTTTGCAGGGCAAAATGCACAAGACTGTTGGCATCTCCGTAGCCCAGGCCTAAACGTTCCATCAGCATCTGGCGGATTTCAGCGTGCTTCGTCAGGCCGCTTTGAACGATCAACTCGCGGATCTCAGCCAGGGTCATGCCGGATTTAGCCTGGATGTTTTCTAGCTGTGTCTGGCGTGCTTGATCAAGATTGCTCATATCGCGCTCCTAAAGATAAGAAGAGTTTCTAGACGAATAGGTGACGGCGGTTTACTGACCGCTAACCCACTCATAGCCGGAGGACATCCACTGATTCATACCGCCTGCCATGCTGGTGACCTGTTCGAGGCCGGCCTGGCGCAGGATGTCGCGGCCTTCCTGGCTGCGGTTACCTGAGCGACACACCACGACCACTTCCTGGTCCTTGGGCACTTCGTTGATCCGGCTGGCCAGCTCGCCCAGGGGAATCAGGGTAGCGCCGGGGATGTGGTTTTCCTGCCATTCGGAAGGCTCGCGCACGTCCAGAATAAATGCACCGCCATCGCGCAGCTCAGCGGCTTTGGCAACATCTACTTCAGTCGGCAGGCCAGCAGTGGCAGTTTCACTGTCGTTTCTCAGCAGCAAGATCGCTCCTCCAACGAGGACAATGACTGCGACTAAAGCAACCCACAGCCAAAGCTGGTTGGGGGATGACTTCGCAGCCTGTTTCTTTTTAGTATTTTGCTTGCTCATTGATTGATCTCCTGGTAGTATGATTTCGCTATTCTTGTTCCACTATAGGAAGCGCATTCCTGGATTGGGAATTCTGTATCCTTGGATGCACGACAACCCCAAATAGTTACATTTGGGCTACGAAAATTTTACTCGATTTGGTCTGATTATGGATAAAGAAGCACTCAAACGATCATTAGATGGCACCAGCCTGGCGACCTGGCGTTATCTGGAGCAGGTAGATTCTACGAACAGCGAGGCAGCCCGCTGGCTGGAAGCGGGTGCGCCAGATGTCTGCCTGGTGGTGGCCAATCACCAGCTCGCCGGTCGGGGCAGGTTGGGCCGGAGATGGCACACACCTCCCGATGCCGCACTGGCGATGAGCCTCATATTGAGAATTCCAGGTGATAACGCTGGGAACAGGTTGGAGAATCCGGCAGCCCTGCAGCTTCTTGCCGGCCTGGGGGCGGTGGCGCTCGCCGAAGTCCTGGAAGATATGTATAGCCTGCAGGCGCAAATAAAATGGCCGAACGATGTGCTGGTGGAAGGCAGGAAAATCGCCGGCGTCCTGGTGGAAGCGCATTGGCTGGGTAGCCAGCTCGACGGCGTGGTGATTGGTATCGGGGTGAACATTCTGAAAAGATCGATCCCGCCCACTGAGACGCTGCTCTTCCCGGCTGCCAGCCTGGAGGAATTCCTGCAGAGCATGCTGCCAGACCGGCTGGCGATATTACGCAGTCTGGTTGAGAAACTGCTGGCCTGGCTGCCACATATCGATACGGTTGAGTTTTTGAGTGCCTGGGAAACCCGCCTGGCCTGGCGAGGCGAGCGGGTACAGGTAATACGGATGGCGGACGACTCCGAAAGCGGCCCGATCGTGCAGGGGCAGCTTAATGGGCTGGATGCATCCGGCCGGCTGATTTTGCTGAGTGATGCAGGCGGGAAAGTCCTGGTTGAGGCGGGAGACCTGAGGCTGCGCCCGGTTGGGTAAGCTCCCGTCACACAGGTGGTGGTGGAGTTATTCTCCTCCGCCGCTCCGACCAGACGCAGATCGGCATCGGCGATGCGAGCCATCGTCGACACACTGTCACCCGACTGAAGGCTCATCACGGTCACTCCACGGGCGCCGCGCCCGGAAAGGGAGATATCCTTAACCTTGGTGCGCAGGACGTTGCCGTTGGCCGAGATTATCGTCAGGTCGTCGGCTTCCTGAACAACCCGCGCTGAGACGAGCGGGCCAATCTTCTCTAAGGCTTTTTTATTGATTGTCGTCACGCCGACCGTAGCCCGGCTTTTACTCGGGTAATCGCTGAGCAGGGTGCGCTTGCCAAAGCCGCGTGAAGTAATCTGCATCAGGTAGCCACCCGGCTCGATAACTTCCATACTGGTAAGATGGTCGTTTTTTCCCAGCCGGATAGCGGTAACCCCGGCCGCTGTGCGGCCCATGGCACGTACTGCCGTCTCGGAGAAACGCAGCGCCTGGCCCAGCTCGGTGACCAGGATGATTTCATCTTCGCCGTTGGTCAGGCGGGCCCAATTTAACTGGTCGCCATTTTCCAATGAAATCGCAATTAAGCCGGAGGGGCGCACGGAGGCCAGCTCGGCCAGGGAAAGGCGCTTGATGCGCCCATTGCGGGTGGCCATGGTGCAGTAGTGGGAGGCGTCGAAGGCAGGCACGGCAACGGCGGCGGTGATTGTCTCGTTAGCATCCAACGACAGGATGTTCACGATGGGTATCCCGCGCCCGGTGCGGTCTGCATCTGGCACCTGGTAAGTTTTTTCGGAGTAGACCTTGCCGCGGTCAGAGAAGAACAGCAAAGTATCCAGGGAGCGAGCCGGGATGAGCATGATCACGTCGTCTTCTTCTTTTGTGCTGTGCCCGACCACCCCCCGCCCGCCGCGGCTTTGAGCCCGAAAAGCCTTGGCCGCTGTGCGTTTGATATAACCGCGCTGAGTGATGCTGACCAGTACTGCTTCATCCGCCACAAGGTCTTCCTGGTTGAGTTCCTCAGTAGCGTCCGGCATAATGCGTGTGCGGCGCGGGTCGCCGTATTCCTCGACCAACCTGGCGAGGTCTTCCTGAATGACGCCCAGTACCTTATGCGGGCTGGCGAGCAGGTCTTCCAGGTACGCGATGCGCTCCAGGGTCTGGCGCTGCTCATCCTCGATTTTTTGCCGCTCCAGCGCAGCCAGGCGGCGCAGCTGCATGTCCAGGATTGCCTGTGCCTGGGCTTCGCTCAGGTTGAAGCGCTCGATCAAGCGGGTTTTGGCAGTGTCCGCATCCGGCGACTGGCGAATGGTCTGGATGATAGCATCCATGTTGGCCAGGGCGATCAGCAGTCCTTCCAGGATATGGGAACGCTGGCGGGCTTTGGCCAGCTCATAGCGCGAGCGGCGGGTGATGACCTCCTGGCGATGCTCAACGAAGATCTGCAGTGCCCGTTTTAGCGTCAGCAGGCGCGGCTCGCCACCTACCAGCGCCAGCAGCTGTACGCCAAAAGTTGACTGCAACGGAGTATATTTATACAGCTGGTTGAGAACTTTTTTGGGCTGGGCGCCGCGTTTCAGCTCGATGACAATGCTCATGCCGCGACGATCCGATTCGTCACGTAAATCCGAGATATCATCGAGCCTGCCTTCTCGCACCAGCTCGGCAATTCGTTCCAGCAGTGTGGTTTTATTGAGCTGGAAGGGGATTTCCGTGATTACGATGCGGTGCCGGTTACCGCTCATTTCCTCGATGTGCGCCATGCCGCGCACGATGATCCGGCCGCGCCCGGTAGTGTAGGCATGCAAGATGCCCTCGCTACCCACGATGATGCCCCCGGTCGGGAAATCGGGACCTGGCAGACGCTTGAGCAGTTCTTCGATCTGGATTTCTTCGAGCCGGTCGAAGTTTTCGATCACGTAGTTGATGGCCGAGACCAGCTCGCCAAGATTGTGTGGGGGGATGCTGGTGGCCATACCGACGGCAATGCCGGAGGAGCCGTTGAGTAGCAGGTTGGGTAAGCGGGCCGGCAGTACGGCAGGCTCTTTGAGTGAGCCATCGAAATTATCCGTGAAATTGACCGTGTCCTGGTCGATGTTGGAGAGCATTTCTTCCGCTTTGGCCGAGAGACGGGCTTCGGTGTACCGCATTGCGGCAGGGGCGTCACCATCGATCGAGCCGAAGTTGCCCTGGCCGTCTACCAGCGTGTAGCGCATGGAGAAATCCTGCGCCAGGCGCGCCATGGCGTCGTACACCGCGGCGTCGCCGTGCGGATGGTATTTGCCCAGCACCTCGCCCACGATACGAGCGGATTTTTTATAGGAGGTATTGGCGCGAATGCCCATATCGTACATGGCAAACAAGATGCGGCGATGGACAGGTTTCAGCCCATCGCGGGCATCCGGCAGGGCACGCGCCACGATCACGCTCATGGCGTAATCCAGATAAGCGGAGCGCATCTGCGAATCGATATCGACGGATTGAACAGAACCGATTTCCATGGCACCTTCTCTCTGAATGGCAATGCCCGGGCAGGCTACCCGACGGCACCCGGATGGACCTCCTTACCGCTGCTTCCTCTCGGACCTGGCGGGGTTCGCAGGTTTCCGCCGCGCCGGACCCACCCGGACACGCCCCGTAGCATACCGCAGGAGCGTAGGCTTGTCAATCCTGAAAACAAGCAGGCCACGCCTTGAGTCACTGGCGTAGTATCAAGATACCACCATTTAAGAGCCCCTGTCAACGGACAAGGGCTCCAGTAAATATTGTTGGGGTAAGGGGGAAGGACTAGCTTTTACGGCGTTGGGCGATGATGGCAATCATAATGATGGCGATGATCAACACCACAAAGACCAGCACTCCACCCCAACCGGCGAGAAAAGTGGATGATTCCGGTGTGGGAGTAGGGGTAGGCTGTGCCTGCCCTGGCACGGCGGGCAGCGACATGATGAAGGCCACCAGGTTGTTTATATCCGAATCGCTGAGCGGGCCGCCGTTCTCCTGGCTCCAGGCTGGCATGGCCGAACCTCGAATGCCGGTCGCGATGATACCTTTAATGGAGAGATCGGGGCGAATCCCAGGCCAATCTTGGGCTAAAGTTGCGCCGATGCGCCCTTGCCCATTGTCGCCATGGCATGCAGCGCAGTTTGCTGCAAAGAGTACGGCTCCAGCATTGGGATCGCCCTCAATTCCTGGAACCGGCGTGATAGGTGGCACCAGGGTTGCTGTGGGAGCAGGTGGACGATTGGGGACGCCGCTGGTTTGCCAGCTCAGGATGTAAGTAGCAATCGCTGCAATCTCTTCATCGGTTAGAGGACCACCTTTGGCCTGGCTCCAGGCAGGCATAACAGAGCCCGAGATGCCGTTAGCAATTGTGGTCTCAATCGTCAGTTCAGGTTGAATGGACGGCCAGTCCTGAGCCAGCGTTGCTCCGATGCGCCCCTGGCCATTTTCGCCATGGCAGATGGCGCAGTTCTGGTTGTACAGCTGTGCACCAAGCTCCAGCTGTGCCGGGTCGGTCTCCTGAGCTGCAGCGCTGGATACAAAGCCCCATGTGACGCCAGCGCTCTCATGCGAACGATCGAGCGGCACGGACAGCCAGGCTGCCAGCACGAGCATGATGCCAAGACCGATCATCCAGGCAGGTTTGATGAGGCGCATTGAGTTCCTCCTACTTGATCGTCAACAGGTATGCGATGAGATCGGCCATGTCCTGCGCGGTGAGCTGGGTGGCATAGGTACCTGGCATGATATTCTGGAAGCCGGGCACAAGGTACACACCCGGACCCGCAATCGCTTCAAACAGATACTGCTCGGGAGTCGCCGCATTGCCGGTGTAGTCGTCCTGCGTATAGCGGGTCAAGGCACGATCGCCGATGCCGGCTTCGGTGGATGTAGGCAGCCAGGCAGGACCGGTGTTGGCGTCCACGTGACAGGCAGTGCATGCCAGGGTGACACTCAGCGCCTGGCCGTTTTCAGCGTTGCCTTCAGGCAGCTCTATGGTAATATCGCTGCCGACAGTTGGGCCTTGCGGAGCTTCCGGAACAGAAACCAGCGTGGCTGTGGGACTCCAGTTCAAGATGTAGTTGGCAATGTCAATGATCTGGGTGCCTTGCAAGGGGCCGCCAAATTGATCTGAAAATGAAGGCATTGACGGCGTACCCTGGCCTGGGTAGAGCTGCGGTCGGGTGGAGACGGCCCGCCCGCTGGAAGCTGTGGAAACGATGTACTCCCGCAGGGTGCCGCTCCAGCCGACTTCTTTGGCACGGTTGTCGAAAAAGTTGCGGTCGTTCAACGGCGGGCACAGTCCCTGGATGCCCAGGCCCTGGTTGCCGTGACAGCGGCTGCAATAAGTGGAATAGTACTCAGCGCCGCGCTCAATTGATCGAGCCAGGTAAACCTGCTCGTAGTCCGCCATGCGGCTCTGTTCCTGAAATCCATATACCAGGATAACTCCTGCTGTGATCAGGATGGTAATAATTCCCAGGATGATAGCGGTCTGGACACGGGTCATATTTTCGCAAGCCCTCCTCTAGAGGTGTTTCTTGTGACCGGCTGTGGCCTGAAGCGGATGCGTCGTCAGGTTCCAGCCGGCCATCGAACAATGCTGTATTCTTACTCGTTGTTATCGCTCGTTTGCCGGATTACGATGAGCGTGGATGAAGATGTCTTTGGCATAGGTCAGGGATTGACCTTCTTTTTCATAATTGATGCGCATCGTCACCTTCTTCAGGGTACCGGGCTGCCAGTCTTCGATCACGATTACAGCCTGGGCATTCGGTAACTCGCCAAATTCAGCCGCTTCGTTGACCATGTCGGAATACTCGATGAAGACCTGTTCGAAGTCGGGGCAACCGAAATCCAAATCAGGACACATGTTAAAAGAATCGGTTTCATTCACAACATAGCTGCCTAGTTGAAGCTGCTCAAATGGAACTTCTCGTAGCGGTCCTATGCCCTCAGCAGGTGCCAGGTCCTGGACAATCCGTGCTGCAGGATCGGTCTTGATGCCGAACTCGGGCAGCCCCATATAGCTCAACACAACCAGAGCCGCCACCCCCAGGATACCCACACTGACAGCAACTGGTCGCCTGTACAAACTGCGGGCGGGGTTTCGGTCGATGTATGGCAACAATACCAGCACCAATACCAGGATGGTTGGGATGATGATACCCATCAGGGTCTTGTCACCGAGCTTGAGCAAACCCTGCAGCCAGAGGAAATACCAGGGCGCTTCCGTATCAAGAGGGGTAATCTGGGGGTTGGCAGGGTTTTCCAGCGCAGCGTGCCAGCCGCCAACGGTGATTGTTAAGATGACCAGAAGCAGGCCCATGCCAACCCAGAATATCTCGCGGGTGAACAGGTCAGGTAAGAAATCCAGTCGGGCTTTGGCGGCTTTCTTGACTTCGGGAGAGACATCCCCTTCCTCAAACCTGGCAGGTAAAGAGATGCCGTGCTCGCGTGAAACTTTATAGTAATGGATGCTGATCACCAGGATGGCTGCCAGCGGCAAAAGGACAACGTGCATCAGGTAGAAGCGCAACAAGCCGTCGGCGCCGATATCTTGAGCGCCGCGTACCAGCAGGTTAAGCTGCGGGCCAACCAGCGGGGCTGATTCGACCATACTGGTGCCGATGGTGACCGCCCAGTAAGCCAGTTGATCCCAGGGCAGCAGGTAGCCGCTGAAGCTGAGCACCAAAGTAATCCCCAGCAATATCACACCAGTTAGCCATGTGAAGGAGCGCTCTTTCTTGTAGGATGCTGTAAAGAAAGTGCGCAGCATGTGCAAGAAAGTGAAAATCACCATGGCCTCAGCGCCCAGTCGGTGCATGTCGCGTAGGAACTGGCCGAAGGGCACACCTGCCAGGATGTTGATCATTGAAGTGTAAGCCTTCTCGGGAGAAGGGGTGTAATAAATCATCAAGATCAAGCCGGTAATCACTTCGATGAAGAAGAACAAAGCAGTGAGGAAGCCCAACCGCAGTGTATGTGACATGATTGTGCTGCCGGCCTCGTAATAACGAGGGCGGATATGGAACAGGAAGCTGGTTGTATGAACCTTATAGCGCGGGTTCGGCTTTTCGGTGGGCGGATCGCCGCGCATCAAGGCGCGCAACTCGGTCAGGCCAACACCGGCCATGATGGCACGGACGCGGTTATCAACAGCGGTGCCGGCCTTCTTCCGTAAGTCTTGCATGCTTTGTGATTTGATCATAAATTTGCCCCTCCGGCAAATAGATTTAACCAAAGACCCTTATGCATACCAATTAACCTGGTTATTACTATTTAGGTGCGCCTTGAATCCGTTTGCCGGTATCAACCTGCACACGCGCATCGGGATTGTCCGGCAGAGGCACCGGAGATCCGTCAGTGGATTCGGCCAGCACCTCACCAGTGTTGGGGTCTACGATACGCACGACAAATTTGTCCAGCGAGCGTCCCGCCGGGCCGGCGATATATGTGCCGTCCTTCTCGAACTGAGAACCATGACAGGGGCAAAGAAACCGGACTTCTTGCTCGGACCAGTTATATAAGCACCCCAGGTGGGTACAGACTTTGAAGAGGCCCATGACACCCTCGTCGGTGTTGGATACCCACAGCTTCACCTTAGGTTCATTGCGCGGGGGATCGTCAGGGGCAGGCAGCTCGGAGATCGGTCCAACATCAATCACACCGCCAAACTCTCCTTCTTCAAAAGTTGGGAAGGCGAAAAGGACGGTCAATCCTGCTGCTTCCAGGCTAACCAGGCCGATGGAAGCCAGGAAAGCGATGTTTAAGAATTCGCGCCGGTTAACCTTGATTTTTTCAGTTGTCTGAGGGGTGGCTTTTTCTTCAGCCATAAATTCCTCCTTAAAAGGGCGAAAAAGGTAGGTAATGATACCTGGCGGAATTATAGCATAGCCAAATTTCGATCACAATACGTAGTACATATATTTAAGGGTGATTCAACCATCACCTGTTTGTGGTATAGGGTAACCCTCTGCAAGGTATAATACGGCTAATTTCACCTAGCCTTATTGCACCATATATTTCTTGCAGGAGTAAGACCGATGAGCCTATCCGATATCCATGGGGCACTTTCCCGCACAGCAATCTTGCTAACTTTCATTCTGTCGATCTGGGGCTACTTCCGCTTCTTTCGCAAGGAGGGCGTGAACAGCAGCTACTGGGGGGCGATGGTCATCGCCGAAGTCCTGTACATCGTTCAGGGGGTAATTGGGGTGGTTCTCTATCTCATGGGGGAGCGGCCGGCAGGTTGGGCGCATATCCTGTATGGCGTGGTCAGCGTGCTGATTATCCCGGGCGTATTTGCCTACACCAAGGGAGACCCGTCGCGCAGGTCGATGCTCTTGTATGCGTCATTTTTGCTATTCCTGGCGGTCATGTTTTTCCGCTCCGTCCAGACCGGGGGGTAGCGGCAGCGATCCGGTTAGGAGGTGTAATGATGCACAGGATCATTTTTCTGGCATTTAGTCGTGGTAATTTGTCTGGCGGCGTGCGGCTCCAGCGGGGAGCAGACGCCTGAGGCACTGCCTGTACCTGCTACGCCAGGCGCGGTGATCACCGAGACTCCCGTAGAGTTACCGGCGGCCGGCGCGCCAGCTGAAGCAATCCAGATCCTGGAGCCGGGGCCGGGCTCGCAGGTATCAGCACCGCTCCACGTGGCCGGCATTTCCGACCCTACCTTCGAACAAAACCTGGTTGTTAGAGTTCTGGATGAAAACGGAACGCAGCTGGCCCTGGCGCCTACCACGATTCAGGCGGAAGCCGGACAGCGGGGCCCCTTTTCCATCGACCTGCCCCTGCCTTCCAATGCTGCCGGCCCGCTGTTCTTGCAGGTGTATGCCACCAGCGCACGGGATGGCGGGATCACGCACCTGGATGCGGCTATCGTTAACCTGGTACCCCAGGGTAGCGAACAAATTCGCATCCTGGAGCCGGCAGTCGAGCGTATCCAAATCCTTTCGCCCGGGGTAGGTCAGACCATCTCGGGTGGGGTGCTGCTGCTGGAAGGCTATGGCTGGGCCAGCTTCGAGCAGACCCTGGTCGTGGAGCTGTACGATGAGCAAGGGAACCAGATTGCCATGCAGCCGGTCATCGTCCAGTCGCCCGATATGGGGCAGCCCGGACAGTTTCGAGCCGAGCTAAACTACAGTTTGGATGCTCCGCAGGCTGGGCGGGTGGTGGTGCGTGACCCAAGCGCTGCGTTTGAGGGGGATGTGCATTTGAGCAGCGTAGAGCTCAGGCTGGAGCCGTGAGGAGTTCCAAGATTGGCGGCTAATCAAGCAGAACAGCTGGATAGGCCAATTTTGATTGGCGGTTGCGGCAGCTCGGGTACCACCCTGCTGCGCGAGCTGATTGATTTGAGTCCCACCATTTTCTGTGGTCCAGAGCTTTCATTTCTTAACAAGCGCCAGCTCTACGAACAGCCTTATTCCCAAACCAGGGACGAGTTCAAGCAGTATCTCGACCAGGGGATACCCACGATGGCCTCCCTACCCATTGCCTGGCTGCCCTGGAGCGCTACATTTTCTCATCGCCGCGAGTTTCGCTTCCTGGAGAACCCCCAAAATTACGGATATACGCGTGACGAGCTGGACGAGCTTCCTCAGCTATTCTCAAGCTTTAGCGATCTGGTGGATGGTTTTTTCGCAAAGACTCTGCAGCAGGCAGGCAAGCTGCGCTGGGCGGAGAAAACCCCTACCAACTGTTACTGCATCCAGCAGTTCCTGGATCTATACCCGCAAGGCCGTTATGTCCAGGTGATCCGGGATGGACGGGATGTGGTGCCTTCGTTGGTAAAACGTGGATATCCGGCGCCCATTGCGGTGCGGCGCTGGATGTATGATACGGCCTGCGGGCTGCGCTTTCGCAGCCAGCCGCGATACACTGAAGTGCGCTACGAGGCGCTGGTCACCCAGCCAGAGCAGACCTTACGGGCATTGTATACCTTCCTAGGAGAAGATGCGCCTGGGGCATTGCCGGCCAGCTCGGTGAATCAGGGGGGCATTGTTGAACATGCGACCTGGACCTTGCAGCCTGGCCAGGGGATTTCAACCTCGGCATTGGGCAAGTGGAAAAAAGCGGATTACCTCCAGAAAGTGAACATTGAGGAGCTGTTCTACGCCAACCGCTTCAGCCGGCATTCCAGCCAATTCCTGGGCCTGCCTGAGAATATGAATGGTAATGACCTGCTCTCCATGCTGGGATATGACCCACAGGAAGAGTGGAACACCCGGCCGCTGCGTGGCAGAAGTCTGGGCACTCTGCAGCCTCTGCTCAAGCGCTTTGCCAACGAGCGCCTGCACCGGGGTCTGCCACCCGGGCTGGAGTATTTTAAAATCAGTTTGTAGGCGATTGGCGAGGTGCAGGCATTCATTATGTAGGACCAGGCGTACCTGTGATCGCTTAGGAATTAATTCTTGGATAAAGAGAACCGGCGTTACATCTACATACTCTTCTTTACGCTGATCGTGGTCATGATGGGATTCGGCATGATCATTCCGATTATGCCCTATTACGTGACAAGTTTTGGCGCCAGCGGCAGCGCGCTGGGTGCTCTGATGGCGACTTACGGTTTGCTGCAGTTCTTGTTTGCGCCGTTATGGGGCAGCCTATCTGACCGCTATGGACGCAAGCCGATCCTGATGGTGGGCATATTGGGGAATGCCGTTGCTCAGCTATTCTTTGGGCTTTCGACAGATCTGTGGATGCTGTTTGCTGCCCGGGCGCTATCGGGTGTTCTCTCCTCGGCGACCTTACCCAGTGCCATGGCCTATATTGGCGATACCACCTCGGAGAAGGATCGCGGTGGCGGTATGGGCATCATCGGCGCAGCGATGGGCGTTGGTATGGTGATCGGACCCGGATTGGGCGGCTGGTTGGGCGGCAAATCGCTATCGACGCCGTTCTTCCTGGCAGCGGCATTATCATTGCTGGCCCTGGCCCTGGTGTTCTTCATCCTGCCAGAGCCACCCCGGGCGCATGTTGAGCAGACCGCAAAGCTGCGCGGCCCGCAAATTAAAGCTATGCTGGGCGCGCTGGCCGGCCCGATGGGCGTGCTGTTTTTTATGGCTTTCCTGCTCTCCTTCGGCCTGACGAACTTCGAAGGGGTGTTTGGACTTTATTCCGCCGAGCGTTATGGGTACGGCCCGGAACAGGTAGGCGGCATCCTGATGGTTGTCGGGCTACTCTCAGCGATTGTGCAGGGCGGTCTGACCGGCCCGTTCACCCGGCGCTTCGGGGAGGTGACGATCATCCGTATCTCGCTGATCGGCAGCGCCATTGGGTTCGCCTTGATGATCCAGGCAAACACGCTGTTGCAGGTGCTGCTGACCGTCTCCTTTTTCGTGATCAGTAATGCCATGCTCAACCCATCGGTCACCTCACTGATCTCCAGGCGCACCCTCAGCGGGCAGGGCATCACCATGGGGCTGACGAATTCCTTCCTCAGTCTGGGGCGCATCGCCGGGCCATTGTGGGCGGGTTTTGTGTTCGATCAGAATATGAATATGCCTTACTGGACGGGGGCGGTAATCATGCTTGCCGGTTTCGGGATCAGCCTGGTTTCTTTGAGAGGGCAGGAATCGATGCCGGCACGACAGGCAACAGGGGATAAAGAAACGCCCGGCGAACTGGCCTCCCACGAAACGGATGCCTGAATCAGGTTCCAGTACTTTTTAGCGATGGCCAGGTGTTGGAGGGTGTACGCTTTGTCAATCCATTTGTGGAGACATTTAAATTATCAGATTGGGTCTAATTACGCGTACATCACCCGGTATATCAAAAGAGCCTCTGGCATGATCCATATGCCCAGAGGCTCTTTTGATTATTATATGATGAAGTTACTCACCAGCTAAGTAAAGTAGCTTATTACCCACCGGCCATCGCGCCGACAATGCGCAGATGGGCAGTACCGGATATTACTTCCTCAGGTAATCGAGCGTCCATTGGCTCGTGGGACAAATCCTCGCCGCTGGCGAAGAAGCGCACATACGGCCTGCGCTCGTAGGTGACCTGATCGCGGATTGTCCCGCGCAGCATGGGATAGAGCATTTCCAGCTGGTCTAACACAGCGCGGATGGATGTCAGGTCTTCTCCCTCGAGAGCGATCTCGTGATCGGTCTTAGCCAATCTCCATAAATGGGTGGGAAGGACGATGCGGATCATGGCAATGTTTGGACTTCAACCGAAAGAACCGCGGGTAGATCGTGGACAATGGCGGCCCAGCTGTCTCCGGAATCGGCTGATACGTATACCTGACCACCTGTGGTGCCGAAATAGACCCCGCATGGATCCAGGGTATCGACCGTCATAGCACTCCGCAGGATGTTGACGTAACAGTTGCTTTGCGGCAAGCCCTTTGTCAGCGCTTCCCATTCATTTCCACCAGTCCGACTGCGGTAGACACGCAGCTTACCCTCGGGTGGGAAGTGTTCTGAATCGCTCGTGATGGGGACCACGTAAATCGTCTCGGGCTCGTGGGCGTGCACGGCGATCGGGAAGCCGAAGTCAGTCGGTAGATTGCCACTGATCTCGTGCCAGGATTCACCGCAGTTATCGCTGCGCATCACATCCCAATGCTTTTGCATGAAGAGCACGTCCGGATGAGCCGGGTGCATCGCTATGTTATGCACACAATGTCCAACTTCAGCAGTCGGGTCGGGCAGCTCGAAGTTTGAAACCAAACCGTTGGTAATGGGCTTCCAGGATTGGCCGCCATCATCGCTGCGAAACGCACCGGCAGCAGAGATCGCCACGTACAGGCGATTGGAATCATTGGGGTCCTGGAGGATTGTGTGCAGGCACATGCCGCCGGCGCCAGGCTGCCAGAGCTCGCCTTTGGCGGCCCTTAAAGCCGGCAGCTCTTGCCAGGTCTGCCCACCATCCGAAGAGCGAAACAGGGCGGCGTCTTCGACGCCTGCATAGATGGTCTCTGCATCGGTCAAAGAGGGTTCCAGGTACCAGACACGGGTGAACTCCCAGGGATGCTGCGTACCATCATAAAACTGATGTGTTCCAGGCACGCCCTCGTATGTGAATTTATTGCCCACAGTTTCCCAGGTCTTACCGCCATCATCGGAGCGGTGAATGACCTGCCCAAACCAGCTGCTGGTTTGCGAAGCATACAACCTGTCTGGATTGAGGGGTGAGCCCTTTATATGGTAGATCTCCCAGCCTGGAAAATGAGGCCCGCTGATATCCCATGTTTTGCGCTGCGCATCTGATGTCAGAATAAAGGCCCCCTTGCGGGTACCAACTAAAACTCTTACGCCACTCATCACTGATACCTCCTTACTTGTCTCATTTTCCGGGATTGATGCTCTTCCTCTTATTGAGCGTGATAGCTAATTATACCAAATATGATAATTTATGTCAAACACTTGTTCTATAACGCAAATTTCATAATAGCTCAACCCAAGTGTCATTCCAGTTTGCGACCAGTAACGGTAATGATGTCTCCGATATTGATGCCAATTGTTTTCACCCACAAACTCGTCTTCTGTAGTGAGTCTATAAGAGCATTAGCCAAGGATGCAGGCAGGTATCGTCGAAACCAGTAACAAGTTAAATGCCGAACGCTCATTCGTCGCGTTGGATGGTAAGCATCAATAATTTTAAATCCGCTATCGCTCAATAGTAGACTAAGAGTATCCGTAGTGAAAAAGTTAAGATGGTCTTGTGTGAAATGACGGTGTCGTGACTTCATCACCTGCATAGTTAATGGTTCCCAAATGGGAACTTCAATCACGACTACACCATTTTTTCGAAGCATTTTTTTGAGAAGCCGAATATTTTCTTTTGGGTATGGCAAGTGCTCAAACACTTGAAGTGCAGTGATGACATCAAAGAAGTCCGGAGGGAATGTGTTTTCGCGAAGTGTGTCCGTGATGATGTTCAGCCCGAATGTAGCCCTTGCATAGACTGCTGAAGCAGGTAGTGGCTCTAAACCGTAAGTATTCCAACCGCGTTCTTTGGCAAAAGCGAGGAAAAATCCAAAACCCGAGCCGAAGTCAAGAATATTGTGTTCAGTTTGAGACTTGTTGGTATAGCGTTCGATTCGAGTTATAACGTTTATTGCATTCTGCTGCAAAGCAGGCCATTCGAGTTCCTTGTCTGGTAGGTGCTTGAACTCCCATGCGTCGCCAACATCAGCCAAGTTTGAACTTGTAAGCACTCTGGGATCTGGCTGACCACCTGTGACCGGCCCATCAAAAATCAGCGCATGATCATCTTCAACAGACGAAATGTAGATCATACTGCAATTTTGGCACTTTGAGACTGGACCAGGTGAGTTTTTGGGCCGAAACAGGACTCGTGCGTGTTGTTGACCACAAACCGGACAAGTGCGGGTTGATAACATGATGCGCTATGACTCTTTCTATTACCCAATTATCTGTGTTATAGATGTATCTGGCCACCCAAAGAATCACGTATTGATTTGACTTCCAGAGCTACCATTGAAGCCGAGAAAGTCGTCACCATCAGTATCCATATTTACTTATATCACAATAAGGAGGAAATGGATTGTTATAGTGAAGAACTCCAATGTGTTTCCACTGAGTACCCTCGTTCACCAGCGCAAGGTGACCTCGCAGGGGATAAACTCCGTTGGAGGGATTCGAACCCTCGTTCCCTTGAGGTAAACAAGCTCTCCAGGCAATGGGTGGCCTGGGAGCAGACCTTGATTGTCCGCCTACTCCATCGTTACCGCCAGGATAATGAATTGCGTGGCGGCGACCAGGTCGAAGTTGTTGTCGCTGATACGAATCAGCGGCAGGCGGTCATCCAGCTGATGCGAGCCAAATGCCATGCCCTCCAGGTTGTCCGGCACGAAGACCAGGTCCGACTGCACATCCAGAAATGATCAATCCTTTCCAGTGTATCGTAGATTGGGAGTGGGCAAGGATGTGGGTGTGGGTTGATTATGAACGAGGTCAGTGCAGGCGACTAGAAATTTTCCACCGGCTAGTACAGTAAGGGGATAGCAGAATCGAATATTGAATAAAGCGGCGGTTTTTAACACAGAATATCCATTTCCTTCAAAATTATTATTATCAATCTGCATAAATGGAGTAATAGGACCGAATAACCCCGTTGTTTGGTTATTCGCTTTCTAACAACGCCTGGAGCAAATTCCCCCAACGGTCGTGACAACGGATGGGTAGTAAATTAACAATAATCCAGGTAAATGTAACCATTCCAGGAGTTAACCGGAACAGGAGGGAATGAGATGAGAAATCCGTTCTGTTTGGTGGTGCTGTTGCTTTGCGCGCTAAGTCTGAGCGCCTGTCAGTCGGAGCCTACGCTCAAGCCAGAAGAAATCGGTGATGTTGAGCGAGGGCGAGAACTCTTCGAGACCAGTGGAGAAATTCTCGTGACGGAATGCGCTCACTGCCATTCTCTGGATGGCAGCATTTTTCGAGAGATCAGCCCTGCTCCTTCCCTGCAAGGGATTGCTCAGCGGGCAGGTCAAAGAGTGGAAGGTCTGGGTGTAGTCGAATATATTCGCCAATCCATCACGGATCAAACCTTTTATGTGGTGGATGGCTTCAAAGATTCTATGGGCACATATAAGTACAAATTATCCGAAGAAGATGTGAATAATTTGATCGCCTTCTTGCTGACCCAGCAGGAGTGAGCCGCGCTACGGATTCGCTGGGGCGGTTCGATGACATCCATAGCAAAACGCCTGCACTGCTGCAGGCGTTTACTACAGGCGGAGAGGGAGGGATTCGAACCCTCGTTCCCTTGCGGGAAACACGCGCTCCAGGCGTGCGCGCTAGGCCAAACTACGCGACCTCTCCGAATGCACTTGCAATTGTTTCTCTGCAAGCGTGCCGGATTATACTACAGTTTTTCCAGGCTCTCAATCCGGCACTGGTTTGTTCTGAGCGTACAGGTAAGTGGAGTTTTCCCAGGTACGCTGGAAACCGGCTGCTTCCAACGCCTGGATCAGGGGCGGGACCAGATTGGGTTCCCAGGCGGCCTGCGCATAGCCAAGGTGCCCGGCCAGGCGGCGGTAATCCATCAAACAGGCGCTCAGGTCTTCCAGGGGACAGGCGATATGCTGGATGAAAGGCATGACCGTCTGGGTGTCCTCCTCGTCCGGCATGAAAGCCAGCAAGCCTCTGCGATCCCGCCACCACCAGGCCCGGTTGTTACCGACTGCCTCGGCCAGCAGGTCGAGCGAGGGCCGTACCCACTCCCAGCCCAGCGCCCACATGCCGGCTTGCAAATCAAATAGCGGGCTTGATTGGAAGAAAGCCAACCCGGTTTCGATCTCTTCTACTCCCATAGGTCGAAACGCCAGGGGATCTAGAGCGTCCGGCAGTAAAGAAGGCGCCCGGTAGAAGCTGAAATCGCCGATGCGGGTGAAACCGCTGCGCTCGCACAGGTGGTGCACCGGGTAGCGCGTCGCGACTGTGCTCAGGCGCAGCGTGCCGCCGAATTGTGTGCGCCACAGGGCGACCAGGTTATCGTGGATCTGCGAGGCGATGCCCTGACCTTCGAACTCCGGGTGAACGCGCAGCCCCTGCAGCCACCACTCGTCTTCGGATTTGCGCGCCAGGCGTCCTGTACCCAGGATGCGCCCTTCGTTTTCGGCCACCACCAGCCGGCCTTGCCGGTCCATCAGCCAATCCACCCAGAATTGAGGTACGTAATCCTCGCCGCCCCAGATTTGACCAAGCAGCTCCATGACCTGGGGTGTATCGGCTTCCGCAGCCGGACGGATGGTGACGGTCAGGCGGGGCTTGGACATAGTCAATCCGGGAACATTTCAGCGCTGAGCTGGGGGACGTAGCGGGCGACCATTTCGGAGGTCAGGCCGTTCTCTCGGCAGATTTCGGCGTACAAGTCGGCGCTGGGCCGCTTGCGGCGTACCTGGCTTTCCGGGTCCAGCTCCCACAGGCCAAAGCGGTGCCCCCAGCCGCGCTCCCACTCGAAATTGTCCACCAGAGTCCAGTGGAAGTAGCCTTTGATCGGCAGGCTGAAGTTGACTGCCCGCCACATCTGGTGCAGGTGCTGTACAAGGTAGCGCGGCCGCAGCTGGTCGTCGGCGTCTTCGACCCCATTTTCAGTGACGATCACCGGCAGACCGAAGCTGCTGGCATACTTGAGGGCGTGATAAAACCCGGCTGGGTCGCAGCTCATGAAGCCGTTGGGGCTTACATCTTCGACGATCAACGGCTCGTAGCGGATAAATTTCTGGCTGGCCATGCGCAGGTCGACAGCGCAGGCAAAGCGTGTGTAATAGTTGATGCCGAAATAATCCTGGGTGCCTTTGACTTCCGGCAGGCGGCGGGAATGGGTTGGGTAGCGCAGCTTGCCGGTCGACAAGGCGGTGGGGAAGAAATGGTTGTAGGCATTCTGCAGGATGCCGGTGACCAGGCGGTCGGCGATCGACCAGTTTTTAGCCGGGACAAGCGGGGTGTAATTCAGGGCGATGCCCACGCGGGCATGCGGCTGGATGGCGTGGATCGCCCGGTAAGCGCGGGCATGTGCCAGTGCCTGGTTGGTCATCACCTGGAAGCCGCTGCGCAGGCTGGTCTTACCGGGTGGGAAGATGCCTAGAATATGGCCCATGATGGCGTAGACGTTGGGCTCGTTGATGGTCACCCACAGCGAGACATATTCCTTCAGCGCCTCCACCACTTTGCGCACGTAATTCTCAAACAGCCCGGCAACTGCTTCGTTTTCCCAGCCGCCCTGTTCTCCCAACCACAATGGGTCGCTGAAATGGTGCAGGCTTACCAGAGGAGTCAGGCCACGCTCGAGCATGCCGCGCACGATGACCCGGTAGCGCTCGATGGCTGATTCGTCCCAGATTCCTGGGCGGGGCTGAATACGGCTCCATTCCAGCGACATGCGGTGTGCATTTTGGCCGGTGTCGGCGGCGCGATCCAGGTCTTCCCGCCAGCGACCACCCCACCAATCGCAAGCCAGGCCGGCTTTTTCTCCGTTCTGGATGCGCCCTTTCTCGTTTTCCCAGGCGTACCAGTTGTTGTTGGTGTTGTTGCCTTCCACTTGGTGGGAAGCTGTTGCGGTGCCCCACAGAAACCCGCGTGGAAAGTGAAATGCTGCTTGTGCCATAAGATTCCTTGAACTGCAGTGTAAAATCGCCTAATTGTACCATCCGCATTTTCGCTCGCCGATCGAACAGGCGGCGCTGGCTGGAAAAACACCGCTCGGGTCGCCCTATGCCTTGGGGCTTCGTTATGGTATGCTTGAATCCTTCAAGGACAGACCTTCCATGAGTGAAGCGTTCATTATCTCTGCTGTGCGTACCCCGATTGGGGTTGGGAAGCCGACTGGGGCGCTGCAGCCTTTTGCCCCGGTTGAGCTGGCATCCATGGTCATGCGCGAAGCTGTCAGCCGGGCAGGGATTAACCCTGCACGCATCGATGATGTGAACTGGGGTGTGGTCACCCCAATCGGGGACCAGGGCGGGAACCTGGGCCGCCTGGCGGTGCTCAAGGCTGGCTTCCCGGCTAAAGTGCCGGCGGTGACGCTGAACCGGATGTGCGGTTCCGGACAGCAGGCGGTGCATTTTGCCGCCCAGGCGATCATTGCCGGGGATGCCGACCTGGTATTGGCCGGCGGCAGCGAGAGCATGTCGCACCAGCCGCTCGGCGCCGATTATCCTGCCGTTTGGCCGGATTTGCCTTACACCCTGGTACACCAGGGGACCAGTGCTGAGTTGATGGCTGAGAAGTGGAGTCTGAGCCGGGAATCCCTGGATGATTACGCCTATACTTCCCATCAACGGGCCATGCAAGCCAGTCAACAGGGGTTTTTCGATGAGCAAATTCTCCCCATCCAACGGCCGGATGGCCGGATCGTCTCCCTGGATGAGGGCGTGCGCATTCCGCCAGATCGGGAAAAGATCGGCCGACTCAGGCCGGTATTTAAGCCCGAGGGTGTGATCACTGCCGGCAATGCCAGCCAGGTTAGCGATGGGGCAGCCGCCCTGGTGCTGGCTTCTCCAACGGCGGTCGGCCGCTATAACCTGACGCCTCGAGCGCAGATCGTGAGCCGGGTTGTGATCGGCTCCGACCCGGTGCTTGATGCTGGACGGTCCGATCCCGGCCACACAGCTGGCATTGAAGCGTGCCGGACTTTCCCTGGAAGAGATGGATGTGATCGAAATTAATGAAGCCTTCGCCAGCGTGGTGCTGGCCTGGGCAGCTGAATTGCATCCGGATATGCAGCGGGTTAATCCTAACGGCGGCGCCATTGCCCACGGGCATCCGCTGGGCGCCACCGGGGCAATCCTGATGACCAAGCTGCTCCACGAGCTGGAGCGCACCGGCGGCCGCTACGGCCTGCAGACGATGTGTATCGGCCACGGAATGGCAACTGCTACAATCATCGAGCGCCTATGAACCATAAAGTTTATCTTGCACTGGGGACCAATCTGGGCGACCGCCGGGAAAACTTGCAGGCGGCGATGAAAGCCATGCCCCCGGAGATCAACATCCTGCGCCGTTCGTCGGTGTACGAAACACCTCCCTGGGGCATTGTTGAGCAGCCCACCTTTTATAATCAGGTAGTTGAGGCAGAAACCAGCCTGCCGCCGGAGGAGCTGCTGGTATTCCTCAAGCAGCTCGAAATTCGCCTGGGTCGCCTACCATCAGAGCGCTACGGCCCGCGCTTGATCGATCTGGATATCCTGTTCTATGACGACCTGGTGCAGGAGACCGACCTGCTTTCCATCCCTCACCCGCGCTTGCGGGGAAGGGCTTTCGTGCTCGTACCACTGGTCGAGTTGTCTCCCGACCTGATGCACCCCAAGCTGGGACTGACCGTCACCCAGTTGCAGAACGAAGTCGATTTACAGGGCATCCAAAAGGTAGCCAGTACCTCGCGTTCTCTGGTGCGAGGCAAGAAGACGCAAATGATTCCCGAGGAGGAACCGAAAATGCCTGCTGAAAACAAACCCTTGAATTGGACCCCGGCACCCGGACTTGGGTACACTGTCAGCCGCCGGCCGGATGGCGGGTTAAACGTGATCTTCACGGATATCACCCACGAGACGCTGACGCACTGGCGAAACTTTGCCCTCGACCACCTGTTGGATTCGGATCGCCTGACTCGCAACCTGTACGATCTGCGGCAGGTGAAAGAGCTTCCCGAAGAAGCGATCTCCTACGCCCTGGAAGTTAGCAACGACCCCTCGGTGCGAAATATTCGCATGGCGGTAGTGGTATCCAGCCAGGAGGTTGCGCAGCGTATCATGGAAATTGCTGCATTGACGACCAGTGGCGGCGTCGAGATGGCAATTTTCACTTCCCAGGATGAAGCCGAAACCTGGCTGGATCGCCCCCTGACTTTGCTGGTATAGCAGTAAAAAATCTCGATCAATGCTACGAATGCCTTTATCGGTTGGCGGGCGCAGCCTGGAGTGGGGCCGGCGCACGTTTATCATGGGGATTCTCAACATCACCCCGGACAGTTTTTCGGGGGATGGCCTGCTGCCGGGAGAGCCTCCTGCCGACGGAGAGGATTGGCTGGCATCTGTGCTGACACAGGCCCGCCAGTTTGTTGAGGCAGGCGCCGATATCCTGGATGTGGGCGGCGAGAGCACCCGCCCCGGTGCACAGCCGGTAAGCCAGGAGGAAGAGCTGCAGCGTGTTCTGCCGGTCATCCGCATGCTGCGTGACCAGCTGGATGTGCTGATCTCTGTGGACACTTATAAGGCGCCTGTAGCGGAGCAAGCGCTGAAAGCCGGGGCGCACCTGGTAAACGATGTGTGGGGGCTGCACGCCGATCCCGATCTGGCAGGGGTGGCGGCTCGTTACCGGGCGCCGGTAATCCTGATGCACAACCGTTCACTCCTGGGCGCATGCCGAGATTCGTGAGCGGCTGGGTGGGCGTTACGTGGGCATACCCTATGAAAACCTGCTGGAAGATATCCGCCGCGAGCTGCTGGAGAGCGTCGCAGTGGCCCACGCCGCCGGTATCCCCGATGAGCATATCATCCTGGACCCAGGGATTGGGTTTGGTAAAACGGTCGAGCAAAACCTGGAGCTGATCGATCGCCTGGACGAGATCTGCAGCCTGGGCTACCCGGTTTTGCTGGGGCCATCGCGCAAAAGCTTCATCGGCTATACCCTGGATCTGCCGCCGGATCAGCGTCTGGAAGGCACGGCGGCGGCGGTGGCGATTGGCATTGCGCGGGGGGCGGATATCGTGCGCGTACACGATGTGCGTTACATGGTGCGCGTGGCACGCCTGGCGGATGCCATCACTCGCCGGCAGGTCAGAGTGGTATAATCGCCTCTCTCAAAAAAAGGAAAACAGGACAAGATGACAGATACCTTCTCCACACTCGCTACGCTAACGACCCCAAGCGGAAAATATACTTATTACCGGCTTCCCGCCCTGGAACAGGCTGGACTGGTCCGCCTGGACAGCCTGCCGTTTTCTATCCGGATCATGCTCGAAGCGGTGCTGCGCCAGTGCAACGAACGTGAAATCACCCGGCAGGACGTGATAAACCTGGCCGGCTGGCGGCCGCGGGCAGCGGAACGCCCCGCGCTGCCTTTTACCCCGGCACGGGTGATTATGCAGGATTTCACCGGCGTACCGGCAGTGGTGGACCTGGCGGCCATGCGCTCGGCGGTTGGGCGCCTGGGCGGCGACCCGGATAAGATCAACCCGCTGGTGCCGGTGGATCTGGTGATCGACCACTCTGTGCAGGTAGACTTTTTTGCCGGTCCGGATTCCCTGCAGCGCAATGCCGAGCTGGAGTTCCAGCGCAATCATGAGCGCTACGAATTCCTGCATTGGGGCGAACACGCCTTCGAGAATTTCCGCGTGGTGCCGCCTGCCACCGGCATCGTGCACCAGGTGAACCTGGAGTATCTGGCGACGGTGGTGATGACCCGCATGCAAGGCGGCGAGCTGCTGGCTTTCCCGGATACTGTGGTGGGTACCGATTCGCACACCACCATGATCAATGGCCTGGGGGTGGTTGGCTGGGGCGTGGGCGGCATCGAGGCCGAAGCGGCCATGCTGGGCCAGCCGATCGATATGGTAACGCCGGAAGTAATCGGTTTCAAGCTGATCGGCGAGCTGCGTGAAGGCGTTACCGCCACGGACCTGACCCTTACCGTCACCCAGATGCTGCGCAAAAAGGGCGTGGTGGAGAAGTTCGTCGAGTTCTATGGCCCGGGCTTGGCTTCCATGTCGCTGCCCGACCGGGCGACGATTGCCAATATGGCGCCTGAATACGGCGCTACGATCGGCTTCTTCCCGGTGGATGATGAGACGCTGCGCTACCTGCGCCTGACCGGGCGACCGACCGAGCTGGTCGAGCTGGTGGAGCGCTATACCAAGGAACAGGGGCTGTTCCGCACGGCAGAGACCCCCGACCCGGAATTTACCGATACCCTGGAACTCGACCTGGGCAGCGTCGTGCCCAGCCTGGCCGGGCCGAAGCGCCCGCAGGACCGCGTCGCTCTGGGGGATATGAAGCGCAACTTCCAGGCAGCACTGACTGCTCCGATCAAAGAGCGCGGCTACGAGCTGAAGGCCGAGGAGGCCGGAGCGCAGCGTGATGATGGGCACAAATGGCGGCGCGGTCGAAATGCGCCACGGCGCGGTGGTCATCGCGGCGATCACTTCCTGCACCAATACCTCCAACCCGTCGGTGATGGTGGCGGCCGGCCTGCTGGCAAAGAGGGCGGTGGAGCGCGGTCTTAAGGTCCCGCCGTACGTAAAAACCAGCCTGGCTCCCGGTTCCCGGGTGGTGACGGATTACCTGGAACGGGCGGGCTTGCTGGGGCCGCTGGCTACCCTGGGATTTAACGTGGTGGGCTATGGCTGCACCACCTGTATCGGCAATTCCGGCCCGCTGCCTGGCGAAGTGGTCAAGGCGATCACCGGCAGCGACCTGGTGGCGGCGGCAGTGCTTTCGGGAAACCGTAACTTTGAAGGGCGGGTCCACCCCTACGTGCGCGCCAATTACCTGGCTTCGCCGCCCCTGGTCGTGGCCTATGCCCTGGCCGGCAGCGTCGATGTCGACCTGGAGCACGAGCCTATCGGGATGGATCGGGATGGCAATCCGGTCTTCCTGCGCGAGCTATGGCCGTCTAGCCAGGAAGTCCAGGCGGCGATTGAAAACGCGGTCACGCCGGATATCTTTATCTCGAAATACAGCAACGTTTTCACTGGGAACGAGACCTGGAATGCCATCCAGTTCAAGCATAGCGAGCTGTATGAGTGGAACCCAGATTCAACCTATATCCAGGAACCGCCGTATTTTATCGGATTAACCCGCCATATCCCTACCGTGCAACCGATCCGCAAAGCACGCGCCCTGGTTTTCTTGGGCGATTCGATCACTACCGATCATATTTCACCGGCCGGCTCTTTTTCTGCGGAGAGCCCCGCTGGCAAATACCTGGTAGATAACGGCGTTGCGCCACGCGACTTCAACTCGTATGGCTCACGGCGCGGCAACGATCGGGTAATGACGCGCGGCACTTTCGCCAATATTCGCTTGAAGAACAGGTTGGTGCCTGGCGTGGAAGGCGGCGTTACGCTGCACCTGCCGGATGGCACGCAAATGAGCATTTATGATGCTGCCATGCAATACCGCCTGGAAGAAGTGCCGCTGGTGGTGCTGGCCGGCAAAGAGTACGGTACCGGATCAGCCGCGATTGGGCGGCCAAGGGAACGCTGCTGCTGGGCGTAAAAGCCGTGCTGGCTGAGTCGTTCGAGCGCATTCACCGCTCCAACCTGGTGGGGATGGGTGTACTGCCCTTGCAGTATAAGCCTGGTGAAAATGCCGATTCGTTGGGGCTGACCGGCAAAGAGCTGTTCACCATCGAAGGGTTGGGCGACGAGCTCTCGCCTCGCTCGGAAGTGACCATCCAGGTTGAGCGCGAAGATGGCACACACATGTCCTTTAACGCCATCGTGCGCATGGACACCCCGATTGAGGTCAATTACTACCGCAATGGGGGCATCCTGCACACGGTGCTGAGAAGCCTGATATAGCTTACGGAAAAACCGGCGAGTTCTGCGACAGCTATCAATCGCAACTCGCCGGTTTTTTATTTTAATCTAAGCCGCAGGGGATTCGACTGCCGGCTCTTCTACCTCGATCTCTTCTTTGAACTCATTGGGTTTCTTACGGCCTCGCATCACCCATTCAATACCCTGGGTCAGCAGGCCAATCTGGGCGATCGCCATCCAGGCCAGGAAGATCGTTACCGCCCATACCAGCACGGTCACAATCTGCTCGGAGCCGTCGTTGATCTTGTCGATTTCTTTCATGACCGTACTGACGGTGATCTTGTACTGCTCCATCACTTCATTGTAACCTTCCAGGCTTGTGGCAATCGCTTCGATGTCGGTGGCCATAGTGGTCATGCCGGCCTCGACATCCACCAGGCTATCGGAGGTGGTGCTCAGCTTGGCAGCCATGTCCACGAATTTTTCCGGCAGGCCCTCGATGTTTGTGGCCACTTCTCCCAGCGAGGCCGAAAGGGACTTATCCGGGTTATATCTTTCGCTGCTGATCAGCGGGATGGCGGTGATCACGCTCAGGACGCCATCCATAACCGCCGCTCCCTGTTGGGCCGATATCAAGGATTGCTGAGTGGATTCGACGGTAGCCGGCAGCTCCTCGCCAACCAGGGTGGCTATAGAATCGAGTAGCGGGCTGGTGGTGTTGATGGTTACTCCGATCGCCGATACCGTCTCCGCCAGGGTTTTTACGCTGGTAATCGACTGCTCCATCAAATCTTGGGTGACGACCAGGCCTTGATAGGTCGCTCCCAGGCTGTCACTCAACAAGTCGAGCGTCTGGCTCATACTTTCTTCGATCTTAGGTTGTATCTGCCAGATCCCGATCAGGCCGGCAACGCTAAAAATCAGCCCGATGACAGAGGCAACGATTAATAGCGTGCCAATGAGGATTTTGATAAACGAGCTCATCGTTTAGTCCCTTTCTTTGTTCTTCAATACGTTATGGAAGATCAGGGTATATGGATTTATCGTTGTCTCACATTTTGATTGGTTAGTGGGATTATAATGCCAACACATTCACTTGGTAAGGATGAAAGCCCCGCTAATTCAGGGGGGAGTACACGGTATGCATATTCTGGTCACGAACGATGATGGTGTCAACGCGCCTGGTTTACTGGCCCTGGCGCAGGAGATGCGCCAACTGGGTAAAGTCACCGTCCTGGCGCCAGACCGCAACTGGTCGGCGTCCGGGCATGTCAAGACGATGCATCGCCCGCTGCGGGTGCGCCCGGTAGAGCTGGCCGATGGCAGCGAAGCCCTCTCATCAGATGGGGCGCCTTCGGACTGCGTGGCCCTGGCTTTGCTCGGCCTATTACCGGATAAGATTGACCTGGTGGTATCGGGCATCAATCCGAATGCCAACATGGGTCATGACGTGACCTATTCTGGAACCGTGACGGCTGCCATGGAAGCGGTCATATCCGGTGTGCCGGGCATCGCCGTCTCGCTGGACTCGCCGCAAAACCACCACGGGCGCCTGGAATATGGACCGGCGGCGCGCGTTGGCCGGCGGGTGGCTGAGGTGGCGCTGCAGCAGGGCCTGCCGCATGGCGTGGTGTTGAATGTCAACGTGCCTTACCTGCCCGATGACCAGATCCGGGGCCTGAGCATCACTCGCCAGGGATTGCGCCTGTATCGCGACAGCCTGGTGGAGCGCCTCGATCCGCGCGGCAGGCCGTACTATTGGATTGGGGGTGAGGCCCCCGGCGGCGTGCCGGACCCGGGCACCGACTTTGGCGCCCTGGCGGAAGGCCGCGTTTCGATCACCCCGCTTCATCTGGACCTCACAGATTATCAAACCAGGGATTTTATCCAGGAATGGGAATGGGAATAATTAGGTTGCCTGGATTGATCGATCCTCACGTCCACCTGCGTGAGCCGGGCGCTACCCATAAGGAAGATTGGGATAGTGGCACCGCCGCAGCATTAGCCGGCGGATTTACCATTGTGCTGGCCATGCCCAACACCCGCCCACCGGTAACCGATGGCGAGACATTATCCCTAACACTGGAAGCAGCCAGGACCAAGGCGCGCTGCGATTATGCTCAATACCTGGGCGCCGGGGCAGATAATCTACCTGATCTGCACTCGATTGCCGGACGCTCGGCTGGGCTGAAGATGTACCTGGACCAGACCTACGGCCCGCTGCGCCTGGATGATATGACCTTGTGGCTGGAGCATCTGCAGCGCTGGCCTCGTGAACTGCCGGTTGTGGCGCACGCTGAAAGCCGCACCCTGGCGGCAGTCATCCTGACGGCGGCTTTGGTTGGCCGCTCGATACACCTGGCGCACGTCTCGCTGCGCGAAGAAATCCTGCTCATCCGCCGCGCCAAGGAAGCCGGTCTAAAGGTAACCTGCGAAGTTGCCCCGCATCACCTGTTCCTGACTGAAGCGGATATCCCGACCCTGGGGACAGGACGCAGCGAGGTGCGGCCGCGTTTGGCGACTCCCGCCGACCAGCAGGCTTTGTGGGATAACCTGGACGTGATCGATTGTTTTGCCACCGATCACGCCCCGCATACCCTGGAAGAAAAAGACGGCCCCAACCCTCCTCCCGGATTTCCCGGGTTGGAGACGGCCCTGCCGCTCATGCTGACCGCTGTGCACGCAGGCCGGCTGACCATCCAGCAGCTTGTCGACCGCATGGCGACCAATCCGCGGCGCATCTTTAACCTCCCCGAGCAGCCCGATACCTGGATAGAAGTCGACCTGGATGCAGTCGGGGAGATCCGCGCTGCGAATACTTACACCCGCTGCGGCTGGACGCCGTTTGAAGGCTGGCGCACACAGGGCTGCCTGCGCAAAGTTGTGCTGCGCGGCAGGCCGGCATATCAGGACGGTGAGGTCCTGGCGCCGCCCGGTTACGGTATCAATGTCAGGAAAGTTAGCCTGTAATAGCATGATATAGATCCCAAAGGAGTAAAAAACCATGAGCATGCAAACAGACCCCAGCCACCACAAACGACCCCACCTGCCGTTCGGGGACCAGCGCGATGCCCCCTGGTACGGCCAGGACATTCTCTCGGTGAAGCAGTTTTCGCGCGATGACCTGGAATACATATTTGATGTAGCCCACGAGATGCGCGTGATGGTGCAGCACGTTGGCACGTTTGACCTGCTCAAGGGGAAAATCCTGGCCAGCCTTTTTTATGAGCCTTCGACGCGCACCTCCTCCTCGTTCACTTCCGCTATGGAGCGATTGGGAGGCAGCGTTATCCCGATCAATGAAGTGCGCTATTCCTCCGTCTCGAAAGGCGAATCGCTGCCCGATACGGTGCGCACGCTGGAATGTTATGCCGACGTGATTGTGCTGCGCCATCCGGAAGTTGGCGCTTCGGCGCTGGCTGCAAAATATGCCCGCAAGCCGATCATCAATGCCGGCGATGGAGTTGGCGAGCACCCCACCCAGGCGCTGCTCGATCTGTTCACGGTTGTTGAGGAGCTGGGGGAGGTAGATGGATTGACTGTGACCATGCTGGGCGACCTGAAGTACGGCCGCACGGTGCACTCGCTGGCACGGCTGCTATCTTTATTCCAGGTGAATATCAACTACGTCTCTCCAGAGATCCTGCGCATGCCACCCGAGATTATCGAAGAGCTAAATTCCAAGGGTGTCCCGCAGGCGGAGCACAGCAGCCTGGAGGCGGTCTTGCCGAAAACGGATGTCTTATATGTCACCCGGGTGCAAAAAGAGCGCTTCGAGAACCTGGAAGATTATGAGCGGGTCAAAGACGCTTTCGTGATCGATGCTGGGACGATGAGCCGTGCTAAAGAGCGCATGATCGTAATGCACCCGCTGCCACGGGTCAATGAAATCAGCATGGACGTGGATGACGATCCGCGGGCTGCTTACTTCCGGCAGATGGAATACGGCCTGTATGTTCGGATGGCGCTGCTGGCTATGGTGCTGGGGAAAGCCTGAGGCGCCATGGGATTCTTCTCACAGCTCGAAAAGCGTGCCCGCCTGGTCAACTCACTATTATGCATCGGGCTTGACCCGCAGCCGGAGGACCTGTCGGAGCCAACCGCTGCCGCAGCCCAGGATTATTGCATCCGATTAATCGAGAGTTGTGCCGGAGCGGCGGCAGCCTTTAAGCCGAATGCGGCTTTTTTTGAGGCTTTTGGCCCACCCGGCGCTGAAGCCCTGTGCGCAGTGATTGCCGCCGTACCGCAGGGTCTACCGGTCATCCTGGATGCCAAGCGCGGCGATATTGCATCGACCGCTACGGCATATGCACGCGCCGCATTCCAGGCGTACCGGGCAAACGCGGTTACCGTCAATCCTTATCTGGGGCGGGATGCCGTCGAGCCGTTCCTGGAAGATCCCGAGCACGGCGTGTTTTTACTATGCAAAACTTCCAACCCGGGAGCGGCCGATCTGCAGGACATGCTTACTTTCCCAGGAGGGCTTACTTTGTACGAGAAGGTCGCCCAGCTGGCGCAGGGCTGGAATGTGAAGGATAACCTGGGCCTGGTCGTAGGAGCCACTCACCCTGAGGCGCTGCGGCGGGTCCGCCTGCTGGCGCCCGAGTTGTGGATCCTGGCGCCGGGCGTTGGCGCGCAAGGCGGCGACTTGCAGGCGGCCCTAGCGGCTGGGCTGCGCTCGGACGGCCTGGGGATGCTCATCCCGGTCTCACGCCTGATCGGACGGGCGACCGACCCCAGCCGCGCAGCAGAAGATCTCAGACAGGCGATCAACCGGGAAAGGCAGTTGCTGGTAGGATCTGCTGAGAGCAGGCCGGCTGACCTGGCGGTAACCGGCTGGTCTTTTGCCGGGAGCCTGGCGGATGGACTGCTGGAGGCCGGCTGTGTGCAGTTCGGCGAGTTCACCCTGAAATCCGGCTTACTCTCCCCGGTATATATCGACCTGCGCCGCCTGGTCGGCTACCCTGCGCTGCTGCAGCAGGTTGGACAGGCCTACCTGTCCTTACTGCACGATGTGGAATTTGACCGTTTAGCCGCCCTGCCATACGCCGCTCTGCCGATCGCCACCGCCATCAGCTTACAAGGCGGCTGGCCGCTGGTGTATCCGCGTAGGGAAGCAAAGGCTTATGGTACCAGGGCCGAGATTGAAGGAGTGTTTCGGGCAGGTGAGAAGGTCGTGGTGATTGACGACCTGACCACGACCGGCGGCAGCAAATTTGAGGCGATCGACCGGCTGCTGGCGGCGGGGTTGCATGTGGAGGATGTCGTGGTGCTGATCGACCGCGAATCTGGGGCGGCAGAAGCCTTAGCGCAGGCAGGTTACCGCCTGCACGCTGTGTTTAGCCTGTCCTGGCTGGTGAGTTACTGGGAAGCCCGCGGCAAGATCAGTGCCGAGCAGGCCGAAACGGTGCGTCGATTCATCTTAGAGTCCAGATAAGAGGCCTGCTTGTACCAGCGCTTGCGCCCGCTGCTCTTTCGCCTCGACCCCGAACGAGCCCACGCTCTGACGCTCTTTGGATTACGGCTGGTCGGCGCCTTGCCTCCGCTCCAGGCGCTGGTGAGCCGTTGGTATCCCGTAATGCACCGGCCGGTGCAGGTTTTTGGGCTGCAATTTCCCAACCCGGTGGGGTTGGCAGCCGGATACGACAAAGATGGCCTGGGTTGGCGCGGCCTGGCCTGCCTAGGATTTGGGCATATTGAAGTAGGAACTGTGACGCCGCAGCCACAACCAGGCAACCCCAGGCCGAGATTGTTCCGGCTGCCGGAGGACCAGGCTTTAATCAACCGCATGGGATTCCCAGGGAAAGGCGCTGATTATGTCCTGCAGCGCATGGCAGGGCGGCGTCCCCCCGGTCTGGTGCTGGGTGTGAACCTGGGAAAGAATAAGGATACACCGCTGGAAGAAGCAGCCCAGGATTACCTGGCGCTGCTGCGGAAATTTGCCCCTGCCGCCGATTACCTGGCGATTAATGTCAGCTCACCCAATACGGTTGGTCTGCGGCGCTTGCAAGCCCGAGATGCGCTGGAAGACTTGTTGAACGTTCTGATCTCGGAAAGGGACTCCCTGCAAGAGCAATCCGGCAGACGCTCCCCTCTGCTGCTTAAGCTGGCGCCAGATTTGAGCGAAACAGAGCTGGAGGATGCCTTGCAGGCAGCGCTGGCGTGCGGCATGGATGGGCTGATCGCTGCCAATACGACTGTGAGGCGGGATGGCCTGCATTCCTCTCGGGCAGGGGAAGCGGGTGGATTGAGCGGTGCGCCGCTGAGCAAGCGCAGCCTGGAACTCACCCGTTGGATCTGCAACCGCACCCAGGGGCGCCTGCCATTAATCTCGGTGGGCGGGATTTTCTCTCCGGCGGAGGCGCTCGAACGCCTGGATGCCGGTGCAGCTCTGGTGCAGGTGTATACCGGCCTGATTTATGCCGGCCCGGCACTGCCCAGCCAGATCGTCAACAACCTCCGCTAGATAGCGGAAATGATTAAGGGATATATGCCAGGATGCGCCAGGCGCCCTCATCGCCCTGGATGACTTCCGATGAGGTGCCGACTACCTGGTACCAGGTAACTCCGGGCTTGTATGGAAATGCCGTGCCGTCGGGGTATTCCAGGTAGACGACCGAGTCGGACGTTGGGCGCATCCAACGCAGCCGGTAGGCCTGACCATCGCGGAAGGCAATCGCATCGCCTTCGCCGAACATGCCGATCATCATAACATTAGGGCTGTAGGGCGGATCGATGTTATGCCCCAGGAACAGCACCACCACGTTCTCGGCAGATACCTGCTGCCCATTCAGCCGGTCGGTCAGGGGTTCCAGGACTTCCCCGGCGCCCTCATCTTCCTGGGCGTCCTGGAAGCGCAGGTAGCTCCCGCTGGCAGGATCGTAATCCCAACGAGTGTAAGCGCTGATCGAATAGCGAATGGAGAGCTCAGTGCCCGGCTCTCCTCCTTCCGGCACGCGGGCATCGAAGGTCATCCCGTCCAGGTTCTGGCGTTCATCGAGCCAGATCCTTGCTCTGGATATACTCATGCAGCCCGGGCGTGTCGGCGACCAGGTAATTGTTGCCTTCCGGCTCGATGCGGCACATGGGCGGGCAGTTCTGGCTGCCTTCCATCACCAGGTATTCCCACTGAGGGGAGCTGTAAAGGTGATCCATGACGGCACTGAATGCCCCGCCGAAGGTCAGGATGGTTTTATAACCTTCCAGGATATTGCGATCGAAGAGCCGTGCCGAGCGAATCGGGCCGACCTGCTCGGCGTCCTTGCCGTAAAAAATGGCATTAAAGCGGGTCAGCCCGCCATTCTGGATGAAATCGAACACAATATCCGCCTGGGAAATGCCCCATGGCGGCCGGCCGTTTCGCGGGAACATCTGGATTTTCACAGCAACCGGGCGGCGCTCAAGCAGCTCTGGGTTGGATACTTTCAACCCTGTCAGTGGATTAACGCCGCTGGGGAAGTTCGACGGACCGACCGGAGGCGGAATAGGTGTTGCGGAGGGTGTTTCCGTTGGGAGAACCGGAGTCTCGGTTGGTGTGGGCGTGAGGGTTTCGGTGGGGGCTGGTGTTTTGGTGGCTGTAGCGCTGCTTACGGCCTGCTCTGAGGCCTCTGTCGGTGGGACCGCGGACGGTTGGCAGGCGCTCAGTGCCAGCAGGACCAGCAGCAGAATTGCAAGGCTCGATCGTTTCATAGGTACTCCACTATGTTTCCTGTACTTCAGGTCAAAAAAACTATCATACCGCAAATAATTAGGCTTGCCAACTCAGCTTGCGGATTCTGTTAAAAGCCCTATAATTCAGGCCAATGGAATCCGAACCGAAGACGAGCCGTTGGCCTGAGAAGGGCCTGAAAGTGACGTTGGCCCTGGTGGTGGGGCTGGTGCTGCTCGGCTGGCTGCTTAATACCCCGCCGGGTCTTCTGGGAAAGGCCGATGCCATCGGCTATGCCGTTTGTCACCGTATCGATCTGCGCTCGTTCCACCTGGGTGAGCGCGCCCTGCCCTTGTGTGCGCGCTGTTCCGGTATGTACCTGGGGGCGATGCTGGGGCTGGCTTACCAGGCGATCCGCTGGCCGCGCCGCAGCGGCATGCCTGTGCGATCCGTGCAGGCCGTCCTGGTGGTATTTGTGCTGGCTTTCGCCCTGGATGGCATCAACTCATTTATGTCGCTGTTCCCTGCTGGCCCTTTACTCTACGAATCGCAGAACTGGCTGCGGTTGGTTACCGGCAGCGGGATGGGCCTGGCGATTGCCCTGGTGCTGTACCCGGCTTTCAACCAGACGGTCTGGCGAGTGCAAGATCACCGGCCGGCAATGGAGCGCCTGGGCAGTATGCTCGGTTTGCTGGCGTTGAGTGGATTGGTCATCCTGGCGCTGCTGAGCGGGAGCCCAGTGCTTCTTTACCCATTAGCGTTGATCAGCGCAGCCGGCGTACTGATACTGCTGACCCTGGTTTATACGATGATCTGGCTGATGGTCCTGCGGCGGGATAACACTATCCAGCGAGCGGGGCAGCTCGTCTGGCCGCTGGTAGCCGGGTTCGGGGTGGCTTTGCTGCAGATCGTCCTGCTGGACCTGGTTCGTTATGCCCTGACCGGCACCTGGGACGGTTTTCATTTCGGCTAGCTGCCAGGGCGAAGGCATGTGCGCCAGACAAATCACCGGCATATTATCTGGTATGCGCCTCATCTGGTATATAATTCTTGCAGCGATGAAACCTGCGCATCGTTTTTGCGTAGATCATATCAAGGATTATTTTGAGGTTTCTTTGATAGGAGGTATTTTGCCGTGGAAGCCCTAACCGGTATATTTTCAGCATTTGGGTTATCGGCCAGCGCGGGGTTAAATGCTTATATCCCGCTGCTGGTGATCGCCTTGATGGCGCGGTTCACAGAATGGATTCACTTGAATCCGCCCTTTGACACGCTGGAGAGCCCCTGGATCATCGGGCTGTTGGTAGTGCTCTCGCTGGTGGAATTCTTTGCCGACAAAGTGCCGGCAGTGAACCATGTGAATGACGCCATCCAGACTTTCATTCGCCCGGCAGCCGGAGCGATTGCTTTTGCTGCTGCAGCGAATGTGATTACCGAACTGCACCCCGTGATTGCCCTGGGGGCGGGGCTGCTGGTTGCAGGCAGCGTGCATGCGGTCAAGGCGGTCGCCATCCGCCCGGCAGTCACCGCTACCACCGGGGGCATGGGTAACACGCCGGTCAGCATGTTGGAGGATTTCCTGGCAACGGTGGTCTCTGTATTCGCCATCATCCTGCCGATCCTGATTGGCACGCTCGCCCTGATCTTTACGGTGTGGGCGTTTTATATTCTCTACCGCCGGGCAGAACGCAGGCGCGCTTCGACAGGATGATCAATTTTCAAGGAAAACGGAGCAATAATCAATGGACGAATCAACCGAAACGATCGTGATGCAAGGTGAAGTTGTTAACCCGGAACCGCCGAAGAAACGGAATACTGTCCTGTGGGTTGTCATCATCGTCATCTTACTGGTGCTATGCTGCTGCTGCGCCTTGCTGGCAGGAGCATTCTGGTACTTGTGGACCTACGGAGATGCTATCTTTGGACTGGAGGCAGCCGCCATCTTGCTGGCAGTTTGAAATGGCCTGCTTGTCAACAAAAACTCCGCCGACCGGCGGAGTTTTTTTAACTTTGGAAGTAGTTTTGCAGCTCGTGCAGGGCGTTGCGTGCCTGCTGCTTTTGATGGTCGGAGATTTTCAGGCCGGCGAACTCCTCTTCGTCCAAGACGAGTTGGCGGTGGTCCGGATACACCAACAGGTCCAGCGCCAGATCCACGTAGGACAGGGTGTCTCCATTGATTTGCACGGGGGATGCGACATTGCAGTACCAGCCGCGCAGCCGGTCGTCTTCTACGGCATGAATTTCAAAGATGTTATACCAGCGATCCGTGTAGTAGGTCTCAATGAAGCGGTCGCCGGTGCGCAGCCAGATGCCGTGAAACTCCCGATCCGGGCGGTCGAAATAGGCCTCCAGCACCAGGCGGTCGGGCTGCTGCTCTAGCAGAGTACCCTGGTAGCGCCAGGTCTCCCGCCCCTGCGGGTCGAGCTTAACCACGTTCACGATTTGGGACATACACGATCGTCAGATGATCTATTTCTCAATCGGGGCGTTAACCAGGTTGCCCCATTCGGTCCATGAGCCATCGTAGTTCTTCACCTGCGGGTAGCCCAGCAGATAGGTCAGCACGAACCAGGTGTGCGAGCTGCGCTCGCCAATGCGGCAGTAGGCGATGACCTCCTGTTCCGGGTTGATTCCCTGGCCGGTATACAACTGGCGCAGCTCTTCAACCGGCTTGAAGGTGCTATCGGTTTCTTGGGTAGCGCGCGACCAGGGGATGTTGACCGCTCCCGGGATGTGCCCGCCACGCGTGGCGCCTTCCTGCGGGTAATTTTCCATGTGCAGCAGCTCACCGGTGTATTCCCGGGGAGAGCGCACGTCGACCAGCGGCCGGTGGGCAGCTATTTGGTCGAAAACATCCTCCCGGAAGGCGCGAATAGCGGGGTTGGGGGTCTTCGCTTGATAGGGTGTCTGCGGGTAGGATTGCACCTCCCGCGTGAGCGGCCGACCTTCCTGGGTCCATTTCATGCGGCCGCCGTTCATGATCTTGAGATTTTCGTGACCGTAGTAACGGAACAGCCAGAAAGCATAGCAGGCGAACCAGTTGCTTTTATCGCCGTAAAACACAACGGTTGTGTCGTTGGCGATGCCCAGCTGGGAGCATAACTTTTCAAATTCAGCTGCGGATAGGAAGTCTCGCCGCAGGGGGTGCTGCAGGGTGGTGAACCAGTCCACTTTCACCGCTCCTGGGATGTGCCCGGTTTCAAAGAGCAGAGCGTCTTCGTCCGATTCGACCATCCGCACGGAAGGGTCGTCCAGGTGTGCTGCCACCCAGGCAGTGTCGACTAGAGCTTCGGGATGTGCATATTCGGTCATCATACCAATACCTCGGGCTAAATTTTTACGAATTATATCACAAATATCTTATGTATCAATCTTGTCTTGTAACTATGCATTGACCTAAAAATAGAAATTGATCTCACAAATGAACAATGATCCTAAATATATATATTGATCCTAAATAAATATATTGATCCTAAATATATATATGGAACGCCCGGGCAGGGTCAAAGCCGAGCGTGATTACTGCGCCGGGGGCGGGTAGTGCCTCGCTGAAGGGCAATTCGAGAGAAATCTGCTGACCCTGTACAAGGACGATTGCCCGCACGTAAGAGCCACGAAAGGATAGTTCCTGTAAGGTGGCGAGCATCTGGTAGGGCAGGCTGGGGTCCAGACGCAACGCATCCGGGCGCAGCAGGACGGTTACCTGTTGGTCGACACCTGGCTGCATTGCGGCATCCGTTTGGTGTTGATTTGGGTTCTCTGAAAGGGGAAAACGACCAAGCGCAGTTTCGATCAGCAGTCCTTGCCCTTCGGCGAGCAGGCGCCCGGGAAAGAAGTTGGTCATCCCTAAAAAGCGGGCGACGAACAAGCTGGCGGGCTGGTAGTAGATTGTTTGCGGCTCGCCAATCTGTTCCACCGCGCCGGCATTCAGCAGCACGATGCGGTCGGCGATGGCAAAGGCTTCTTCCTGGTCGTGGGTGACGTACAGGGCGGTCTGCTGGCTGCGCCGCAGGATCGAGCGCAGGTCTACTACCAGCCGCTCGCGCAGCGTGCGGTCGAGGGCCCCTAAGGGCTCATCCAGCATCAGCAGCTTTGGTTTGGGCGCCAGGGCGCGCGCCAGGGCGATGCGCTGCTGCTCGCCGCCGGAGAGGGTGTTCACGTCACGCCGCTCGAAGCCGGGCAGACCGACCAGCTCCAACGCCTGGCTGACGCGCTGCTGGATTTCAGACTCGGGCAGCGCCTGCATTTGCAGACCAAAAGCAACATTCTGCGATACGTTCCGATGGGGAAACAAGGCAAAATCCTGGAACATCAGGCCAAAGCCGCGCCGGTGCGGCGGCACGCCAGCCAGCGGCATCCCGTCCCAGGCCACTTCTCCCTGATCGGGGGCTTCCAGCCCGGCGATGATCGCCAGCAAGGTGGATTTGCCGCAGCCGCTGGGACCGAGCAGGGCGACGATCTCGCCCGGCTCGATGCGGAAGGATACCCCGCACAGAGCGCATTTCTCGCCGTAGGATTTTGAAATATTGCTGACGGATAATCCGCTCAAATTAAAATTCCCCGATATCGGCCACTCTCAAACGCTCGATGGCCAACATGCCCAGGCCGGTGATGAGCATCAGGATGGTGCTTAGCGCCATCGCCTGGCCATAATTGATCGCCCCCGGCTGGGAGATCAAACGATAAATGGCCACCGGCAAGGTGGGGTATTCCGGCCGGGCGATCATGGCGGTGGCGCCGAATTCGCCCAGCGAGATGGTGAAGGCAAATATTGCCGCCACCAGCAGGGCGCGCCCGACCAGCGGCAGGTCAATATAGCGGAAAGCCTGCCGCGGGTTGGCCCCCAGCATGGCCGCTGCCTGGCGCAGGCGCGGGCGGATGCTGTGCAAGGAGGGCGACAGGCTGCGCACGACGAATGGAAAAGCCACCAGAGTGTGTGCCAGGGGGATCAGCCATAGCGAGGCGCGCAGGTCCAGCGGTGGGCTGTCCAGGGCCACGATGAAACCCAACCCCAGGGTGACGGCTGAAGTGCCCAGCGGCAGCATCAGCAGCGGGTCAAGGGTCCGGTTGACCGGGCTGCCCCGGTCACGCGCCAGCGCCCAGGCCGCCGGAAGGCCGAGCAGCAGCGCCAGGGCGGTGGTCATGGTCGCATAGCCCAGGGAAATCCCTACCGAAGCGGCCGGTGGGGCATAGAACAGCGCGCCGCGCCGGTTGATGCTTAGCTCGCGGTAGTAGTCCAGGGTCAGGCCGCTCTCTCCCGACGGCTGGATCGAGGCGGGTGACAGAGCGCGCTGCCAGGGCAACCAGCGGGGCGAGCATGAAGACGAGCAGCAGGGCAAAGTAGACGCTGGCAAACAGCCTGGTGCGCCAGGAATTGAACTGCTTCTGGGTATAAGCCCGCGGCCGGATGGTAAGCGGGCGCGAGATGCGCTGCTGCAGGCGGGTGTAAGCCACGGTCAGCGCCAGTGTGCAGGCCAGTTGAACGATGGCCAGCACCGCTGCCAGGGGCAGGTTGAACAGGCCGACGGTCTGGTAGTAGATCTCAGTCTCCAGGGTGGAGAAGCGCGGCCCGCCCAGCACCAGGATCACTCCGAAGGAGGTGAAGTCGAAGATGAAAACCAGCAAGGCCGCGGTGGTGATCGCCGGGGTGAGCAGCGGCAGGGTGACCTGGCGCAGGCGCTGCCAGCGACCGGCGCCCAGCATGGCCGCCGCCTGCTCCAGGCGCGGATCCAGGTGGGACCAGAAATCCCCCACGAAGCGCAGGACAATGGTGGTGTTGTAGAAAACGTGCGCCACCAGGATGGCAGTCAGGGTGTTGGTGAACTGGATCGGCGGGCGGGAAAGGTCGAACAGGCTCATCAAGGCCTGGTTGACCCAGCCGTTCGCTCCCAGCAGGGAGTTGAAGGCAGCTGCTACGACCAGCGTCGGCAGGACAAAGGCGATCCCGGTCAGGGCGCGGACCAGGCTTTTACCGCGGAAATCGTAGCGCGCCAGCAGATAAGCGCCGGGCAGCCCAACGATCAGGGTGAGCAGGGTGGATAGTCCGGCCTGCCACAGGGTGAAGCCGAAAATCCGGCGCATGCCGGCCGACTGGATAGCCTGCAGCAGGGGATTGGCATCGCCTTGCTCCAGGCGGGCAAAGCTGGTGCCCAGGATGCTTGCCAGGGGATAGAAGTAAAACAGCCCCAGGAAAGCCAGCGGCGCCAGCCACAGCGCCAGCAGCCGCAGGTTAGCAGCCTTGGTCGCACCGGCGATCAGCGCAGGACGATTTCGTTCCAGCTTTGCAGCCATGCATCCCGCCGGGCGGCGATTTCCTGGGGGTCGAAAGAGGCCGGATCAACCGGCGTGACGGCATACCGGGCAAAGTTCGCATCCGGGGAGGCCTCATCAAGTGACCGGGAAGACGGCCATCTGCAGCGGCATGTCTTCCTGGAAAGCCGGGGAGAGCATGAAATCGATCCATTTCTCCGCCAGCTCGCGGTTCTGCGAGCCTTTCAGGATGCCGGCGAACTCCACCTGGCGGAAGCAGCTCCCTGGGCCGGAGATTGCTGCCGTAGGCGGCTCGTCCAGCGGCGTTTCGGCAAAAATCACTTCAAAGGCCGGGCTGGAGCTGTAGGAGACCACGATCGGGCGGGTGCCGCCGGAGTGGCTGAACTCGTTGTAATAGGCCAGCTCCCAGTCGTTGACCACCAGCACCTCGTTGTCCACCAGCCCCTGCCAGTACTCCAGGTAGCCTGGGTCGCCAAAGTGGGCGATGGTCGCCAGCAGGAAAGCCAGCCCAGGCGACGAAGTGGCCGGATTTTCAACCACCAGCAGGCCACGATACTGCGGCTTGAGCAGGTCTTCCATGCGATCCGGCGCGGGCAGATTGCGCTCGTTGAAATATGCCTTATCATAATTCAGGCACACATCGCCGTAGTCCACCGGCAGCGCCCGGTGGCTGGGGTCGAGGATGAACTGATCAGGGATCATTACCAGCTGCGGTGAATCGTAGGGCTCGAAGATGCCTTCCTCCAGCGCCCGGCTGAGGAAAGTGTTGTCCACACCGTAAAAGACGTCCGCCAGCGGGTTGCCTTTGGACAGGATGGCCTTGTTCAGGGCGGTGCCGGCATCGCCGCTTTTCAGGAAAGTCACTTTTACATTGTGTTCCTGCTCGAACTGGGCGATGACTTCTTCGGAGACGGCGAACGAATCGTGTGTCATCACCGACAGGCTGCGCGGGCCTGCTGGGGTGGTGGCCTGGCTGCAGGCGGCGGACAAGAAGGCAAGCAGTCCGATCAGAACAAGCCCGAACCAGGGCGCCAGGTGGTATTTTAGGTGGCTTTGTTTCATCGGTTATCTCCTTTCAGGGGAGTGTGAATGATGACGATCAGGAGGATCCCTGTTTTCAAGGTTATTGTGGCAGCTGTATCCAGCAGCACATTGCTTACACCGCGCGTGGCGCCGAAAAACAGGGTTTCAGCATGCAGGGGATATTCCAGTCCCTGAGTGCGAACCCCCTGCGCATCGCCGCTTAGCGGGATAAGCGAGACGGTGTCGCCGGGCTGCCCGTGGACATCAATCACCGCCGGCAGGAGAGAGTCGGCGGCGCGCAGAAGCAGCAGCTCCTGCTCGCCATCTAACAGGCGCACCGGCATTCCGGACAGCCCGCTGGCGAGCGGCAGCAGCAGGTTAGCAACCGTCTGATCCCAGCGGGCGCCGAGCGCCCCCAGTACGATGGCCTGTGTCGCGCCGCGCTCACGGGCGACCAGCAGGGCCAGCTCCAGGTCGGTAGCGTCTTTGCGGGGCGGGTGTCGCATGATCTCGGCACCCGCCTGCTGCAGGGTGGCCAGCTCATGCGGGTCAAGCGAATCGAAGTCGCCGATCACCAAATGTGGCTTCAACCCCAGGCGCAGACAGTGGCGCGCCCCGCCGTCGGCAGCGATCAACAGATCGCCCGCTTCTAGTTGGGGACGATTATTCAACTCGCCATTGGCGATGATCACAGCTCTCACAAAAATACCCTCTTCCTTGCCGGAAGAGGGCAGCATGTTGGACTGTTGCGATCCCTCCGCCGGCATGATCCGGATCAGGTTGGCGGGTCGAGGGCTTCCGTGCCCTCCTCTCAGCCCGGCGCGCCGGGCTCCCCGTGCAATCTATTCAGGTTGTTAGCTGCCCGTCGAAAAACAACAGGCGCTTGCGTGGAGAGTATATCGAACCTGACCGATCCTGTCAAGAATGCGGCTTGATTCGCCGGGTGAGAACTCTCCTTGACAGGGATAGGGCTTGCGTATATAATTCCGTCGCTCTATTCCTCGATAGCTCAATTCGGCAGAGCGGGCGGCTGTTAACCGCTAGGTTCCAGGTTCGAGTCCTGGTCGAGGAGCCAGAGAAGACCGGCGGGTGTTATCCTGCCGGTCGTTCGTTTTAAGGACCGACGACCGACGACCGACGACCTCACTGTGTAGCGGAATTTGCCTGCGGGAAATTGCTCAAGGGACGACCGGTTCTTCTATCTGGATCGACGGGTCGTACTCGTACGTAATCGTGGTGACGGCTGGTGTGTTGATGGCTGTGCCGTTGCGATGGTCTAAGGCGGCCACTGCGCCGTCGATGACGATGCGGTGGATCAGGTTGTCGTCTTCTCCGATCCACAGCCGGGTCTGGCTGGAGGCATCGTTGACCCCGATTTTGTAGGTGCTGGTGTATTCGAAGACGAGCATCGGCATGCCGGAAAGAGTCTCGAAACCGGCGAAGCGCAGGTCGCTGATGGTCTGCTCCAGGCGGTTGGAGAATCCCGGGTCGACGATGCTGGTGGCGGGCACCGCCGAATCGGTCCATGTTTCTCCTTCCTTCAGGTACACCTTGCCGGCAACCCCAACCACTTCGGAAGCTCCATCGCTGACGATACGATAGCGGTCGGGCGGCAAGAACTCGAATACGGTGGTATGCGCCTCCCCGTTGGCCATCTGGATATCGCTGTTGTAACGCCAGGCAATTCCCTGCTGGGCCTGGAATGCGGCCAGGATTAGCGGCAGGATTTCTTCTGGTGCAGGCGTCGCCGGGGGGGTGGGTGTGGGTGGTGGCGTGGTAGTGGGTGTGCTGCTGGGAAGCGGAGTCTGTGGGACTTCAGCCGGTGTGCCGGCAAAAGCCGGCTCGGTGGGTTCGGCTGTTACTGTCGCCACGGCAGTGCTGCCCGGCTCGGCCGGTTGCAGGACGACCGGCGGGGTGGCAGGCTGAGCGCGGCAGGCGGAAAGCAGCCCTGCGATCAGGGCGAGAAGTACCAGCATTTTACTTATAGATCGCCGGGACATACTGAAACCCTTTTGTCTAAGAAAGAACCTCCCTGGAGGGAGGCTCCTACGGTTGAGTATTGGCGCCTGCCGGGTGGGCTGGCGTTATTCCTTACTACCGCCGCTATCCTTGGAAGTGCTGGATTCCTTTGGCGTGCTGGATTTGGAGGTCGCTTCTTTGGCGGGCGAGGGCCTGTCTTCTTCGCCGGATTTAGCACCCGACGTAGTGCGGCCCGCGCCGGATGGCGAGCGATGGTCGGTAGCATAAAACCCCGAGCCCTTAAATACGATTCCTACGGGACGGTAAATCTTGCGCAGGGTCTTTTTGGAACACTCCGGGCAGCGCGTCAGAGGGGCGTCCTCAAATTTTTGCTGTTGTTCAAATTGAACGCCACAATTCGTGCACCGGTAGGTGTAAATCGGCATACCACACCTCAACAATCATACGAGCTACTTGCAATTTTTGCGATCTAATCGCAATCAGTAATTATAGTCCCGAGGCAAAGCCCTGGCAAGGATTGCAGCGAAAACTATGATGAAATGTTAACGAAGATGCAACAGGCTGCTCAGGTCAGGTACTGGATGAGCGGCACTGGTGTGAAGACCAACAAGAAGATCACCAGCCCCGCAATAGCAATGGCTTTCCGACCAGCGTTCAGCGTGGTGATCTGGTCGAGCGGTTCGGCATACAGCCGGCCGAGTAACAAAACAATCACAGCCCACAGCCACCAGCCCGGCCAGGCAAACCCCAGCAGGAACAGGGCGCCCAGGATGAAGGGCCACAGGATGCGGGCGCGTTTGCCGACCAGGACGTACAGCAGATGCCCACCATCCAGCTGCCCGGCCGGGATCAGGTTGAGGGCGGTGACCAGCAGGCCAGCCCAACCGGCCCAGGCTACCGGGCTGATCATGACATCCAATCCACCTAGTGGCAGCGGTTGCCCGGTGAAGAAATAGCGTACCCAGTACAGCACCGGCGACAGCCCAGCGTAGGAGGCAGGTGAGGGCAGAAGTTGCCCAAACACGGCATATTTAGACAGCAAATACAGGATGGAGTTGCCCTCCAGTTGAATCCCGCTACCTGGTGGAACGTTGATTTGACTGATCGTGGAGATGGATAGACCGTAAAGTAACACCGGAATCGCCACCACCAGACCCGCCAGGGGGCCTGCCACGCCAATATCCAGCAGGATGCGTTTATTTTTGGGAGGCTCTTTCAGCCGGATAAAGGCGCCCATCGTACCCAGGGGGCTGATAGGCAATGGTATGAAATATGGTAGGGTGACCTTGGTTTTATGGTAGCGGGCTGCCAGGTAGTGACCGAACTCGTGCGCCAGTAAGATTGCCAGCAGGCTGGCCGCAAACGGAATACCTGCTTTGAGATTGGAAAGCGGCAAGAGAAAGTACTCCAGCAAGCTTTCCTCACCTGTAGCCGCGCTGGCAGACAGCGCGCCGGCATACAGCACGCTGAACAGGGTCAAGGCGAACATGAGCACGTTAACCCAGGGGTTGGATGCGGTCGGGTTTATCGTGCCGGGCATGAGCAGCACCACCGCCTGTGCGTTTTCGCTGCGAAACGAGGGGCGTGATGTCCATTGGTTTCAGGTCGGCGGCCAGCTGGTCGTAGGCCTGGGCGGCATCCAGGGTTAGCGTGCCGCGGTAGCGTACCAGGTAGTTGCTTTTCAGCTCGCCCTGGGTGATATCCTGGATTTTCAGGACACGCGCGACCAGGGGTGTATAGGCATCCATTGCGTCAGGGATCATAAATAAAATACCAGTCCAGGTTAAAAAATAAGGCGGGAGTGGATGGGAGTCGAACCCACCGCGGCCCGCAACGCGACCCGCCACCGGTTTTGAAGACCGGGGAGCCCACCGGGACCCAACCACTCCCCCGGCGGTTAAGGATACCGCAGAGACCATAAATCCACAAGAGAATTGTTTAGAAGAATTGACGAATATCCCAGTCTCGGCTAGAATGCAGGGAATTTTAGATCAAGGAGAATCCGAATGAATCACTCCGATTTACTCAATCGTGTGCGAGAAGACAACGTCAAGTACATTTCGTTGCAGTTTACTGATGTGACTGGGGCTGTGAAAAGCGTGGATATGCCCTCCAGCCGCCTGCAAAGTGCGCTGGAGGATGGTGTCTGGTTTGATGGCTCCTCTGTAGAGGGTTTTGCCCGTATCCAGGAAAGCGATATGCGCCTGGTGATCGACCCGGCTACGTATGCCGTGCTGCCCTGGTCGCCGGCCAATTTGCGGCGCGGGCGCGGTTTTCTGCGATATTTTCCAGCCCGACGGCGAACCTTTTGCCGGAGATCCGCGCGGTACGCTCAAGCGCATGCTGCAGAAGATCGAGCAGCGCGGCTGGACTTTCAATGTCGGACCAGAGCCGGAATTTTTCCTCTTCAAGCGCAATGGGGTCGATTCGATCCACCCCGTTCCGCATGATATTGGCGGCTATTTCGATTTCTCAGCCAGCGACGAGGCAGAGCGGGTGCGTACCGAGCTGATGGATGCCTTGATTTCGATGGGGCTGGAGGTCGAGATGGGGCACCACGAGGTCGCCCTGGGCCAGCACGAGATCGACTTCCGCTTTGCCGACGCTTTAAAAACCGCTGATAACGTACTGACCCTGAAATACACCGTCAAAGCCATTGCTGCTCAGCACGATCTGGTGGCATCTTTCATGCCAAAACCGATCTTTGGCATTAACGGCTCCGGCATGCACTGCCACCAGTCGCTGTTCGACACGGCTGGCAACAACCTGTTCTTCGACCCGAACGAGCCGCTGCACCTCTCGAAGACGGCCTACGGTTTCATCGCCGGTCAGCTTGCCCACGCCCGGGCAATGGCGGCGATTGTGGCCCCCACGGTCAATTCTTACAAACGACTGGTGCCCGGGTATGAAGCGCCGGTGTATGTCGGTTGGGCGCAGATCAACCGCTCAGCGCTGATCCGCATCCCGCGCTACACCCAGGGACGGGATAAATCCATGCGCGCCGAGCTGCGCTTCCCTGATCCATCGGCCAATCCGTACCTGGCCTTCACTGCCATGCTGGCAGCCGCGCTGGAAGGCATCGATGGTCAGCTTACCCCGCCAGAGCCGTTGAACAATATCAATGTCTACCATCTCTCGCCGGTCGAGCGCGCCGCACTCAATATCCGGGAACTGCCCGGATCGCTGGCCGAAGCCCTGCGCGAGCTGGAAAATGACGCGCTGCTCAAGGACGCTCTTGGTGAGGCGACCTTTGAGGCCTTCACCCGCGCCAAGTGGGCTGAGGTTGAAGAGTCGCGTATGAAAGTGACCGACTGGGAAGTCGAACGCTACCTGGAAGTTGCGTAAGACCGTGCCAATGGGCGGCCCGCCGCTGAATTGCTGAGTCGTTAAAAAGCCAACGGGTTAAAGTTTGTCTCCCGATCGAACACGTCAACGCCCTCGGCTCGTTTGAGGGCGTTGACTATTATATAGGTAAAGGGGGTGGCGATGACTTCGAAGACGACCTTGACCAGCCATTGGGATAGGATAGCAGTCAGCAAGCCGGCCGGCGGGATAATGCCCCAGAAGGCTAACGTAATAAAGATAAACGAATCGGCACCCTGGCCGATGACCGTAGATGAGATTGTGCGCAGCCACAGATAGCGCCCCTGCGTGCGTACTTTCAGGCGGGCCAGTACAAATGAATTCAAAAATTCACCGACCAGGTAGGCGATGAAGGATGCCAGCAGCAGGCGGGGAGTGAATCCCAGGATGGCCTGGTATGCCTGCTGAGCTTCCTCTGGTGTGCCATACAGCCCGGCAGTCCAAAATACTGCCGGCGGCAGCAAGCCGGCGATCCAGATGGCCAGCACGGCCAGCAGGTTGCAGAAGAATCCGATCCAGATCACCTGGCGGGCGCGTTGGTAGCCGTACACCTCGGTCAGCACATCGCCAAAGATGTACGCAACCGGAAAGAGGATCACTGCCGCCGGGACAACCAATCCCCCAATGCCGATCAGCTTGACGGCAATGATGTTTGAGACCACCAGGGTGGTGACGAAGATGGCAGTGAGCAGGTTGAGGTAGCGGTAGCCAGAATTATTCATTCTCGCCGCCCCACTGGCGGCGTGCCTCCGCCGTGCGGGTGTGCTCGGCATCCACCGTGATTTTAATCCCGCCGCGGATGTTAAATATACCGCTCACCCGGCACCAGTGTGGCTCGAGAGTGCGCACCAGGTCGTCCAGGATCTGGTTGATGACATGCTCGTGAAAAACGCCTTCATCGCGGAACGACCACAGGTAAAGCTTGAAAGACTTCGACTCGACCACTTTCTGATCGGGGACATATTGCACCAGCAGCCGGGCGAAATCGGGCTGGCCGGTCATCGGACACAGGCAGGTAAACTCGTCCGCTTCGAGGGTTACCCGGTAATATCTCCCGGGAGTGCGGTTGGGGAAGGCCTCCAGAGTTTTGCTGGGCTTGCTTTCCCTCCCTAGGATGCTAAGACCTTGCAGGTCGGATGGATCGGTAGGCATCGGTTACACCTCGTAAATATCATTCCACAGGACTGTTGTAAAGCTCGGGATCGAGCAGTGATTTTAACTGTTGTGATGGTGCTCGTCAACGTGAATCTCTGCCAGGAAGCCCAGGATCAGCTGGTTCACCAGGTCGGGCTGGCCGATGTGTGGCTGGTGGCCGGCCTGGCGCACAGGAATACCAATCGCAGCGGGTATATCGTTTACCAGGCGCTCGAAGGATGACGGTTTGAGGGTCAGGTCGTGTTCGCCCCAGATGACCAGTGTAGGTAAGGATATCTCAAGCAGGCGGCCGGTCAGGTCTGAGATGGACTTTGGGATGCGCAGCATATGCGGCGAGGCGCGCTTGTAATCGATAGCGATCTGCAGGCGTGCTTCGGGTGAAAAACGGTTCATTGGCGTTGGGTCCCAGCCCAGCAGCCGGTCGATGACCTCCAGTGGAGTAGCGCGTAAAATCCTCGAGCCCAGCTCTGGGCGCCGGTTTAACAGGCGCAGGAACGGGGAAAGCTGCCCCAGGGTGTACAGCGGGTTGATCAGGATCAGGCCGCGGAAGGCATCTGGGTGATCCAGGGCAAGGCACAGGCTCAAATAACCGCCCAGGGAATGACCGATCAGTACGGCCGGCTGCTCAAATTGCTGCTCGTCCAGCCAACGATCCAGGATGCTAACCACATTGGCGGCGGTATAGCAGGCAGGGTCGTCCGGTTTCGGGCTGTCGCCGTGACCAAACAGGTCGATGGCAAAGGATTGGAAGCCGTCCCTGGATAATTCCGGGACCAGGGATTGCCAATCATAGCGTGAGGCGGCCAGCCCATGGAGAAGGATAATTGGAGGCCCGTATCCTTCTGCCACATAGCTCAGCGAGTCCGGGCTGGACTGTTGGGGCATTACTCGGAGGACTCCTTCTGGTTAGCAATAGCCGAATCGGGAAGTAAGCCTCCTGCTTCGCCCTGGTTTTCCAGGCGGCTGGCAAGCTCTCGTCGCAGAACGCGGCCAACAAAGCTGCGCGGAAATTCATCGGAAAAGATCACCAGCCGGGGGACCAGCTCGGGCGGCAGCCTGCGTTTACAGTAACCGATCACGGCGTCCGTCGACGGGCGATCTTTTTTGCTGATAATGAATGCGATCGGCTGGCCGGCCATGATGACCACGACCGCTTCCTTGACCTGCGGGATTTCGTACAGAACCTCTTCGATATCGCGCGGGAAGGCCGGTGTGTCTGGACGGGAGGGGTACCACATGTCGGCTTTGCGGGCAATGATCCAGAAATAGCCATCGCTGTCCATCTGGGCGACGTCGCCGGTCAGCAGCCAGCCATCCGGGGATAGGACTTTCTGGGTCATGCGAGGATCGTTCCAATAGCCCATCATCACCTGCGGGCCGCGTACGGCCAGCTCTCCGATCTGCCCGGCGGGCACAGGCTTGCGGCCGGTGCGCAGGTCAACCAGGCGAGCTTCGGTGGAAGGCAGCGGCAGGCCGATGCTGCCGTGCTTGTGGGCGCCGCTCAGTGGGTTCATATGGGTGGTGGGTGAAGCCTCGGTCAGGCCATAGCCTTCGATCAACTGGCTGCGGGTTAATTTCTCGAATGTTTCCAGCACTTCTACCGGCAGAGGTGCAGAACCGCTGATGCACAGGCGGATTGAAGTCCACACCGTACTTACGCACTTCGGGAAAATCGTTGATCGCCAGGAATATCTTCGGCACGCCGGGGAAAATAGTCGGTTTGTGGCGCTGGATCGTGCGCAGCAGGTGCCCCGCCTCGCTGGTATTGCTCAAAACCAGGCAGCCACCCAGAGCAATCGATAAATTCATGCCGATGGTCATGCCATAGCTGTGGAGAATCGGCACAGCGCACAGGATGCGCTCATCGCCTTCCACCGCGTCCGGAATCCAGTGGCGTGATTGCAGGATGTTGGCCAGCAGGTTGCGGTGCGAAAGCATGACGCCCACATTCCTGCCTGCCGGCCCATGAGTGTACTGGATCACCGCCAGGCTCTTGGGCTGGATCACCACCGGAGGATTGTCCGAGTTGGCGTTCTTGATGAAATCCCGGAAGGTCAGGAATTCCAGCCCATCTAATTGGACGTGTGTCGCCGGCTTGCTTCCTCCGGGTTGCAAGCCCCGGCGAATTTTTCCGGTTAGTGTCAGGTATTCGCTGGAATCGACTGCGATCACCTGGACGGCGACAGCCGGGTCGGACCGCTGCCGTAAAGCGGCGGCTGCTGTGGGCAGCATGGATTTCTCAATTACCAGCAGGCGGGCTCCTGTGTCATCCAGTATCGCTGCCAGGCTTTCGCTATTGGCATCCGGCAGTGTTAAAGCGGCCACGGCGCCACATTTCAGTGTGCCGTAATAGGCGATGATGGTTTGCGGCAGGTTGGGCAGCGCCAGCACGATACGCTCGCCGCTTTTCACCCCCACTTGAGATAAGGCATTGGCGAAGCGGTTGGCCTGGCGGTTTAGCGAACGATAAAGTATCCTGCGGTCTTCCTGGATGATCGCCGGTTTGAACGGAAAGCGTCGGGCCGTGGCGCTGAGCAGCTCGGGCAGGGCGGCACGCGGCAGGCTGATGGCTTGTGGTACGTTCTCATCATAGTGCGGCAGCCAGGGTCGCTGTTGCAGCAGCTCTCGTTGCTGGGGCTCTCGAATGATCTGCTCCGCCTGCGACCAGGAGCGCTTATCAGCGTCCAGAAAGCGCGAGATTGCCCGGTTAACCGCTTCGCTGCGTTCCAGCATGACCATGTGGCCCGAAGCGCCGACATCGATATCCTCCACCTGGGAGATCAAAGCCGGAACGGCTTCAAACTGAGGTTTTTCGAAGACTCGATCGTTGTGGCCGCGAATTACCAGGGTCGGCACAAGGATCTTCGGGTAGCGCTGCGGGCCATCCCAGGTGGACACTGCCCGGGCGTGCATGCCTTTGAGGACGAAGGGTGGAGCCCATAACTGTTTTCGAACAAAGGGAGCCAGCGCATCTAACACTTTCTCCGGAAGCTTAAGCAGGCTGCGGTATATTGGGTTGATCTGGAAGTGTGCGGCGCCTGCGATCAGGATCACTCCTTCAACACGCCGCGGCCGGGTGATAGCAAACTCGGCGGCTAGAGCGGCCCCAAATGAATGCCCAACCAGGACGACTTTTTCAGAGATCCCCAGGGTATCCAGCACGGCTTCGATATCCCCGAGCAGCTCCTGCATATCATAAACCGAGTGCGGCTTGTCAGAGATGCCATGGCCGCGCAGGTCAGGCGCAATCACTCTTTGCGTAAGAGCGAAGGCATCTAACTGGTACTGCCACTGCATGGCATTGCCGCCAAAACCGTGCAAAAAAAGCAAGTTTCGGCGGGCATAATCGGGTGCTATATCGACAACCGAAAGGTGGACCTGCGGTTTTATCGATACATGCACCTCGCGCCGGTATAAATCCAGGTCTATTTGCATCGTCAGAAGTCTACAACATATGTCAGAATTCGTAAAGCGCCAAGAGCTGCTATGGATCATGTATAATTGTAAGTTAGTACCCCGAAAATCGCCGCATCCCGGAGGAATTTATCATCATGTTGCTATATTTGCTGAGCATTGCTCCCCTCGCTTCGCTGGCTGCCCGCCTGCTGGCACAGTCGGAGAACCCGGTAATTGAGATCTCGATTGCACCCCTGACCGCGTTCTGGATCACCTTGCTGGTGATCATCCTGGTAGGGATACTGATCCTGATCAACGCCCACGCCACGCCACGCCAGCTGCAAGCCCTGGGGCTGGACCAGGCACATGGCGATTCTGGTCATGAGGAACACCACTAGCCGTTCGGAGCATGCCAATCGACCCCAGGCAGCGGAAGCGCACAGCGGGAATCTCCCGGTTGACCGGGGTGGTTGTTATTCGCCTGCTGTTCCTGGCGAGTGTGCTGGTTGGATTGTTGGCAGGCTGCAGTTCCCCGGCGGATAAGATAGAGCTGGCCGAGTTGGGCGGCGAAGAGACGGTTCCCATTAGCATTCTATCCCTGGGTGATTCATATACCATTGGCGAAAGCGTAGACAGTACGGAGAGCTGGCCTGTCCAGCTGGCCGATAGTCTCCGGCAGCGCGGCATCTCGGCTGCCGAACCGGTTATAGTAGCGCGCACCGGCTGGACGACAGATGAACTAGCCGCCGGTATCCGGCAGGCAGATCTGCAGGGCAGCTTTGACCTGGTGACGCTGCTGATCGGCGTGAACAACCAGTATCGCGGCCGGCAGGTTTCAGAGTACCAGGAGCAGTTCCGTTCGCTGCTGCAACAGGCGATTGAGCTTGCCGGAGGCAGACCCCAGCGAGTGCTGGTGGTTTCGATCCCGGATTGGGGTGTTATGCCTTTCGCGCAAGGATTAGATCGAGAAAAAATTGGAGCTGAGATCGATATGTTTAATGATATCAACCGTCAGGAAACATTAGCCGCGGGTGCCAGGTACATCGACATAACCCCGGATTCGCGCCGGGCAGCTCGCGAGCCGGGGCTTGCAGCTGCTGATGGCTTGCATCCTTCCGGGGAGATGTATGCTTCCTGGATTGAGTTGATCTTACCTCAGGCCTTGGCTGCACTGGGAGGGAATAATCCTTATGGGTAATCCGGCGCTGCATATCGCTGCTGTCAGCGGCCTGATCACCGGGCCGGATGACAAAGTGCTGCTGGTGCTCAGCCCGCGGCGCGGCTGGGAGCTGCCTGGCGGCCAGTTGGATGAAGGGGAGACTTTAATCAACGCCCTTACCCGGGAAGTCTATGAAGAGAGCGGCGTGATGATCCAGGCCGGCACATTGGCCTGCATCCATCACAACCTCAAGTCGCCTCCCAAGCTGATCTATGGATTCTTGGGCATCTGGGTATCGGGTGAGCTGGAGACGAGCGCAGAGAGCGTTGAAACGGAATGGGTCGCACGCGACCAGGTTTTGGAGCGCATCAGCCAACCCGCTATGTTGGAACGGACCAGGGATATGTTGGAATTTTCCGGCCGGATAGTCTACCGAGTCTATTATACCGATCCTTATTTCATGGTTTACCAGGAATATATCTGAGCAGAGCCACAGGAACCGCATATGAAAAAGGTTTTACGTGTTCACCAATTTCGTCTGCTACTGCCGCTCCTATGCCTGGTTCTACTCGCCAGCGGCTGCTCCGGCCTGCCAAAAGTCACAAACCACCCGGCGCCGCAATTTTCCTTGAATAGCGCGCCTTTCGATCTGGCCGGTTGTTCCCAGAGTGCCAGCGGTGATCTGGTTTGCCCACCAGGCAGTCCTCTGGGGGACTTAGGATGCAGCAGCCTGGCAGCGCCCGGCGTTTACCTGGGCGGCCTGGAGCCGGCATTCCCGCTGTACATTTGCTGGAAAGACCAGGATGATGGTGGCTATATTTATAGAGAAGGCTGCCTGCGCCCCCAATATTTAAATTACATCCTCTGGGATAATAACAACTTCCGGGTCATTCACGATCGGGAAGAGCTGGCCGCTATGTATGCACCGATCTTGACCAGAGAGGAAGCGCTAAGCTATGCCATGGCGGCCACCGGGCTGGCGGCTTATTTTGACTTGCAGCCGGTCAGATCACTGCGCTATTTTACAAAAAACCTGGAAGATACCCATGTTGAGGTGACACCGGATGGATATGTGGTGCACCTATATGCATACGGTTTGTGTGGCTGCGGACCGCACACCACTTCGGCTGTGTCCGTTCTGGTGCGCCAGGATGGGCGCCTGGAAGAGCTGGACAGGCAGCCGGTGTACGAGGACCCCGAGCAAGACAATCTTTGTATCGATTAAGCAAATAACCGGGCGAGACTACCCGCAGGCAGCGAACCGCGTCCTGATGCCCGGTAACAAGGGCACCGGCTGGTTAGGTTGTGAGGCCTTCGTGCGGGGCTTCGGCACTCGAAAGCAGTTCGGTAAGCTGTACCGCTCCGATGTGGTCGGTTACAGCCAACACCTCGTCCCCAGCTTCGAAGATCGTGCTGCCCCTGGGCAGCAGCATTTTGCCGTGGCGGATGATGGCCGCAATCACGCAGTTTTCTCCCAAACCGAGATCTTTCAACGCCACGCCGATCACGCGTGCTCCCGGGGGAATTTTCTCCTCCACCAGCGAGTACTCGCCGCGGCGCAGCTTGAGCAGGGTCATCATATCGCCCAGCGACATTTCTTCTTCAATTAAGCTGGCCATGACCGATGCATGGTCCAGCGCGACATCGACATGAAACTTATCGTTAAATAACCAGGCGTTGCGCGGATTATTGATGCGGGCGATGGTGCGCGGGGCGCGGAAATGATGGCGGGCGGTGTAGCAAATCACTAAGTTTTCTTCATCAGATGCCAGACAGGCTGCTACTACATTGGCCTGGCGAACGCCTGCCATATCCAGGGTCTCCAGGTCGGTTGCATCGCCTTCGAAGATTACTTCGGTAGGCAGCTCTCGATGGAGGCGGGTGAGCACGGAAGATCGGTGCTCGACCACGATGACTTTGTGTTTTTGTTCCAGCAACTGGAGGGCTAATTCGGTTCCGGTGCGACCACCACCTGCGATGAGTACAAACATGGGTCTGCTCCTAGCTTTTGATCGGTCCGCTATGCAGCTGGGCCCGGAGGTTTTCACTGCCGTCCAGTGTGGCGCTGACGGTGATGACATCGCCGCCTTCCAGGACGAAATGCTTTTCAGGGATCATCGCCCGGCCACTGCGGGTCAATGCGACCAGGACACAATCGTGTTCTGGAAGGATATCGGACACGGAGTAGCCATGCCAGGCATCCTGGATGGCAAACTCGTAAATTTCAACTTCGCCGTTGCCGGCGGAATAGATAGTGCGCGTCTCTTGCTGGTACAAGAATTCTTCGATGCGTTGGGCGCCCCAGCTGGAAGAGCTGACCACCTGCAGACCAAAGGTCTCGTGCATGCTGCGCCACCGCGAGTCGAAATTTCTTACGACAACGCTGGGTACTTTATAAAAGCTGCGGGCTACGTGGGCGACGGCTGCGTTCAATGGATCGTTACTGGTGACGGCGGCCAGGGCGTCCGCTTCAGCAATACCGGCGCGCTCAATGACCTCTTTGTTCAGTGCTTCACCTTCCACAATCCGGCCGCGAAAATCGACCGGCAGGTTGTGAAAAGCTTCTGATTTCATATCGACCACAGTGACTTTATGGCCTCTTTGCGTCAGCCGGTAAGCCAGCTCGGCGCCGACGCGGCCACAACCGATGACAATGACTTTCAACATACTCGATCGCTCTCCCGCAAATCTGCCTGGTTATCGAAGGTTTGGGAAATCCAGGTTGATGCCTGAATGCCGGGGATTATTATACTCCCTAATCCCGAAGCTGCTCGTTTAAAACCTGCTGGCTGTGGTCTACGGCTTCTCCTTGCTGCTCTTGGCCCGAGTGCAGGATCCAACGGAAGGTAACCATCCCCAGGAAAAGCGGCAGCCAGAACACGATTCCGCGGTAGACCAGGGCGATCACCGTGGCGGCGGCCAGCGGGACACGCAGCGAGGCCAATGCCAGGGTGAGTGTGCCTTCTACGATCCCGATCCCTGCAGGTGTAGGAGAGACAATATTGAACAGATTTCCAACGCTGAATCCAGCGACCAGGGTACTCAATGTGACCGGGGCTTTGAACGCCAGGAAAACCAGAAACAGCACGAGCATCAGCAATAATTTGCTGCTAAGAGCGAGCACACCTGGCAGGATCAGATTTTTTGGCTGCCGGCGCAGCAGCTTCAACCCGCTGCCGGCTTCATAGGCAAACAAGTGAGCGCGCCTTTCTTCGAAATAATCCCTGCGTAAAAACGGGCGCACGAGTCGATTGGCAAAACGAGCCAACCGCGACAAAAATGCCCCCATCTTTTTAGGTGAGTACATCCCCAGGTACAGCAGATAGCCCAGAATCCAGATACCGATAAGCAAGATTATTGAGGCGATTAGCTCCGGAATATTCAAATTATTGCGGCGTAGCAGCACCACCAGACCAACGATCAGGACACAGGCAAAGCCGACATACTCGAAAAGGGCGAAGACCCCACTGGCTACCATCACCCGGATGACCGAGTATTTCTTTTGCCTGGCTTCGTTGACGAAAATTCCGATACCGCCCATCCCGGCAGCCGGTGTGACGAGATTGACAAATGTTGAAGCCCCTGTAAGCAGGGCGATGCGCCAGAAGCGCACCTCCAATCCCAGTGCCCTATGGATTGTGTAAGCAGAAGCGGCTGCATTCAGCAGCCAGACGAGTTGAACCAGAACTGCCAGTGCAATATAGCGCCAATCGGCCTGTTGGATGGTCTCCAGGAGAGTTTGTAACTCTGCTGCGCGGGTGATAAAAAATACAACAGTCAGCAGAAACAGTACCGCCAGGACGAACTTTTTCATAAATTGATTATACCAGTGTAAAAAATGCCAAAAACGAGACACAGCAGCCGGTAAAGACCGCAGCATCCCGTTTCTGGCAGCAATTTATGGCTTACTTCTTACGTAAAATCTCGATAGCTTTCTGCAGCTGCGGGTCTATATCATCCGCACCTGCTTCTGTGGGCATCTCAACCACAAAGTCAGGCTGCAGGCCAATATCATTGATCTGGCGCTCCTTGGGGGTCAGCCAGCGGGCGATGGTGACACGGATTTGCCCCTGCCCGTCCACCAGCCGGGTGACGCTCTGAACCGAGCCTTTCCCGTAAGAGGTCACACCCACCAGTTTCCCACGTCCCCGATCCTGGATTGCGCCGGCGACGATCTCGGAGGCAGACGCACTGCCTTCATTAACCAACACGACCAATGGGATTTTGGTAGCCAGGCCACCCTTCCGGGCGACGAAAGTCTCGTGCGTGCCATCGCCATACTCTTCGAAAGCAATCACACCGTCGCCAATAAATTCGGACGCCACCTCGATGGCTGTATCCAGGTATCCACCGCCGTTGTAACGCAGGTCCAGCACCAGGCCGTCCGGCTTCTTGGCCATCAGTGTCTTCAAAGCTTTGCGCAAGTCCCGGGAGGTACTGTCGCCAAATGTGTACAGCCGGACATAGGCAATGTTGTCTTCCAGCATCTTGGATTCGATCGTTGGCGTCAGGATGGCGCCGCGTGTGACCACCACATCGAAAGGCTCTTCAACACCTTCGCGCCGGATGGTCAGGGTGACCTTGGAGCCTTTAGGTCCCAGAACGCGCTGCCGGACGAGCTCGCTATCGACGCCGGTCATATCTTCGCCGTCAATCGCCATGATCTGATCCCCGGATTGCAGGCCGGCTTTCTCAGCCGGGGAGCCGGGCATTGGGCTGATGATCGTCAGGTACTCGGAGGTTGTATCTACCCATGCGCCGATGCCTTCATATTCTTCCCCGTTCAGAGCGGCTTCAAAGCGCTTCATCATATCGGGGTCCAGATAGGAGGTATGCTCGTCGCCGAGGGCTTCCAGCATGCCGCTGATTGCGCCGCGCATCAGCTTGGTGTCGTCGACAGGTTGATCGACGTATTCTTCGTGAACGACATCCCAGGCCTGCCAAAATGAGCGGAACAGTTCCTCTTCATCCTGAGTGGCAGTATCTGCCTGAGATAGATCAGCCGAACCTGCCGAGCCGGTGCTATTGGAAATCTCTGGAATTAATAGTCCCTGGGAAGCAGTCTGTGCATTGACCACACGGCCGGTCAAGAAACCCCCAGTGAAGGCACTTACCAGCAAAACCGTGCCCATGATTACGGCGATCACAACAATAAAAGATTTAGATTTCATTTCATTTTCTCCATCAAGACCCGTTAATTCGCGCTCAGTCATCCAATTCTATCCCCGAGTTGGACGGCGGATCACGAATATTTGCAGATTAAGATTATCACGTATTGATTAGAGAAATATAAACATTGTACGAAAATACGCTAATTGACGTATCCTAGCCAATTGGTTATATAGCTTTCATAAGAAGCCGGGTCGCTCACCTGACTGACGTACTGCAAAAGCGCGTTGCCATCCAGCGGGTAGAGGGGGTGACATGACGTCGGTAGGGCACCTCGAGTGGTGTGAACGAGCATCGAGACGAGTGGGGCGGCGATATCCGCCTTACTCAGTTCCGGGACGATCTCTTCGCTGGTGATGCAAACCTGCCGGGAGATCAGGCAGAGCTCTTCATCGATGCCTTTATTCCCGCCAATGATCACATTGCCCAGCATATCGGCGCGCAGGGCGTGGATGACAGCGAAATCGGCCTGGATGGCGGGGAAGGCGGTCAGCTCTTCCCCCGAGTAGGGGTCGATGACCATACGCACATCCGGCCGCAAGCGAGGCAGATCGGTGCCTATCCAGGCGTGGCTGGGCATGAAGCCCACTCCAGCCAGCTGGGCGCGGATGCCATAAGCCAGGCTGGCTTCGGTTTCTTCAAGAATTTCAATTTCGCCCCGGTTGGCATAGTAGGTAAACATTGGCGCCAGGCCAAATATCTCCAAACCAAAGTAGCAGGTGCGGATGCGCTGCACCATACCGGCTCCGACCAGCAGGTCGCTTTCCATACCGGCGGTGAAGTTGAGCAAAGTCAACCCACGGGGCTCGCCCGTTCGTCGAAAGCGTTGTAGCAGGGCACGCACGAAAGCGACCGGTCGCCGATAGAGGGTCACGCCTCCCAGGGCCAGAGTGGCGCCCGAAGGTACCTGCGCAGCGGCTTCTTCGATGGTGATCAGCTTGTTAGATTGAGTAGATGCATCCATGGTCATAGCAACTATTTGCTGGTCGGCAATTCGGTTTTTGCCGGGGGCTCGGGTTGCCGGCTGTTCCGCACGGCAGAGTCGTTTTCCACCAGGAAGTCAACCCGCCGGGATAGCTCTTTCAGGTTGGCATCCTCTTCGCTCCACGGGTTACGGGCATTTTTCATCACGTTGATCATATCGTTATACTCGTTGCGGGAATTTTTACGCGCATACCCGAAATAAATCCCGACATTGAACAGGATAACGACTACCAGTGCAATACCAACAATCACAAATGCTTTACTAAAGTCCATCCATCAACCATCCAATCCGCCGGCAAACAGGCCAGGCATTGTTCCTGGAAGCTCCAGCAAGCTAGGCAGGGTATAGTCGGCAGCATCCTCCGCGCTCCCATTTGAGCCGACCAGCACTGTGGTGAAGCCCAGCTTACGGGCGGGGATAATGTTGCGGAGCGAATCTTCAAAAAGCACCGCCCGGCGCGGGTCTGTCTGGCCGGCGATGGTGAGCGCTCGCCAATAGGCCTCCGCTTCTGGCTTACAGGCAAATTGCAGCGCAAAGATGTCGATCACACCGGTGAAGCATTCGCTCACCCTAAGCACCTCCAGCACACGGACCGCATGACCGGCTGATGCATTGGTGAAGATCCAGCAGGATTGCGGCAGGCTCAGCAGAATTTCTCGCAGGCGCGGGGCGGGCTGCAGGAATTGCTCTACCGGTAGATCGTGTACGTAAGTGAGGAAATCATCCGCATCCACCTGATGGTAGGTCTGCAAGCCGCGTAGTGTCGTGCCGTAGGTCTCGTAGTACTGGCGTCTTAATGCAGGTATTACTTCAGGAGAGAGACCCAGGCGTTCCTGCATAAAAAACCCCATCCGCTCCTGGATGGCAGGCCATAACCCGCTGTCTGATGGATAGAGGGTATCATCGAGATCGAAGAATAGCACGCCGTGATCCACAAGCTAATTATACAGGGCGAATGCGTGGTAGGGGAAAGGAGATTGAGTATAATACGCCCATGTCCATCCGGTTATTATCCTCAGAAGTAGCCTCGCAAATTGCGGCTGGTGAAGTGGTCGAGAGGCCGGCTTCGGTAGTTAAAGAGCTGGTGGAGAACTCGCTTGACGCAGCTGCGACCTTCATAAATATCCAAATTGAGGGCGCCGGGCAGAAGCTGGTGGAAGTTTCCGATAATGGCAGCGGCATCCCGCCGGGCGAGCTGGCCCTGGCGGTTGAGCGTCATGCGACCAGCAAATTAAGCTCATCCGACGACCTGTTCCATATCAAGAGCCTGGGGTTTCGCGGTGAAGCCCTGGCATCCATCGGATCGGTGTCGCGGCTGACGATCGTCTCCCGGCAGGCAGATGCGGAGGTGGGCGCTCGATTGCAAGTGGATGCCGGGCGTGCTCGATCGGTTGAGCCGGTTGGATCCCCGCCTGGTACCCAGGTGCGTGTCGAAGACCTGTTTTACAACGTCCCGGCACGCCTGAAATTCCTCAAGCACGAGACGACCGAACGGAGATTGATCGATACGCTGGTCACGCGTTATGCACTGGCTTACCCCAATGTGCGCTTTCATTTACACCAGGATGGCAAGCCGGCTCTGCAAACCTCCGGCAACGGCGACCGTCGCGAAATCCTGGCGGCTTTGCTGGGTGTCGAGCAGGCCAGGCAGATGCTGGATGTGTTGGCGCAGGAGGATGCATTGCAGGTCACCGGTTTCATCAGCCCAACTTCACTGACGCGATCCCACCGCCGCGATATTACCTTTTTCGTCAACGGCCGCCCGGTGCAGGACGCCGCCCTGGCGGTGGCACTACTCAAGGGCTACCAGACGCTGTTGATGGTGGGGCGTTACCCGGTGGCGGTCCTGTTCCTGGATGTGCCGGCTGAAACGGTGGATGTCAATGTGCACCCGGCCAAAGCGGAAGTGCGTTTTCGCGAACCGGATCGGATTTTTTCCGGTCTGCAGAACTCCGTCCGGCGGGCGCTGTTGGCTTATACTCCTATCCCGGGCCTGGAACACAGACGTTGGCTGCCGGAGCAGTCCCCCCTGCCTGCTGCCCGGCCGGTTGACCTGTCCTGGAACTGGCAGGCCGGTAGCGAGTCCTGGCAAGAGCCGTTCCCCTCCGCGCTGAGCCGGCTCCTGCTGCAGGTGAAAGCATACAGTCTATCCTCCCAACAACCCGAGTGCCCATCCTGCGCCTGGTAGGCCAGGTGGCTAACGCTTACCTGGTAGCGGAAGGCCCCGATGGGTTGTATCTAATTGACCAACATGCCGCTCACGAGCGCGTGCTATTTGAGCGTTTTATGAAAATGCTGCCGGATTCGCTGCCCGGCCAGTCTCTTCTGCAGCCGGTAGCGGTAGAGCTGCCCGCCGCAGCTGCCCGGCTGCTGGCCGACCAGCTTCCGGTGCTGAGTTGCATGGGTTTCGAAGTCGAGGCTTTCGGTCCACATACTTTCCTGGTTCGCTCGGTGCCTGCCCTGCTGGCCGGGAGCGATCCGAGCGCAGCGCTGCGCGTTCTGGTGGAAGACTTTGAGGAGGATGAAACCCCGCTGCAGGCCGAACGTGAAGCTCGCCTGGTGGCGCGTGTGTGCAAGCGGGCGGCAGTCAAAGCCGGGCATGCCCTCTCGCCGGAGGAGCAGCGCACGCTGCTCAGCGACCTGGAAGCTTGCCAGTCTCCGCGTACCTGCCCACACGGACGCCCGACGATGATCCACCTGGCAGTTGATCTGCTGGAGAGGCAGTTCGGCAGGCGTGGGGCCAGGTAACAGGGAGAGGAGAATTGCGTATGGCGATTAACTTGCTGGATGATACCCTGAGCGTAGAGGTGTATTACGACCAGTCCGACTGTGAATACGAAGACAATATTTGCATCAGCATTTTAGAAGATTGCCCGGACGAGGAGAAGGTGTTCCGCGCCGGTCAGACCAACCTCTACCTCACCCGCGAGCAAGCCCGCCAGTTCGGGCAGGCGCTGTTGGCAGCTGCCGAGGAGAGCTGTGGTGAAGCGTAGCGGTATGCTGGTTTTTCGTGGCACATGCACACCCCTGGATGAGGAGCAGAGTTAATTAATTTTTTGGGAGGTTATTCTCCAAGCAGTTCCATTGCCAGGAGTGGGATGATCTCGGTTAAATCGATCATTAAAGACGACGTCGGCGCGCACGTCGATATAGGTGGGATTGCGGTTGATCAGGATCAGGTGGGCGCCATTCTCGACTGCCCGCATCGGCAGGCCGGCCACAGGCAGCACTTCCAGGGAGGATCCAACAACGATCATGACATCGCAGGTTTTGCTGGCTTGCATGGCGGCCAGCCAGGCCTGTGCAGGGAGCTGTTCTCCGAACAACACCAGGTTTGGCTTAAGCACCCCGCCGCACTCCGGGCAATGTGGGATTTGCTTATTCTCCAGGTAGTCAGGAAGAAATTGAGAAGACGGGTACTGGATATAGCAGCGCACGCAGGTCAGCGCTTGCATGGAGCCGTGAATTTCAATCACGTGGCGCGACCCCGCACGTTGGTGCAGGGCATCGATGTTTTGGGTGATGATTGTCTTAATCCAGCCGGCTTGCTCCAGGCGCGCCAGTCCATAATGGGCTACATTGGGACCTGCCATGGACATATTCATCGCCAGGGGGTGCATCCAATCGAAGAACCGCTCCGGGTTATAGCGAAAGGATGCCAGCGATGCCACGTCGAAGGGGTCATAGCGCTCCCACAGGCCGCCATCTGTCGAACGAAAATCGGGGATGCCGGAAGCGGTCGAGATTCCTGCACCGCTTAACACCACCGCGCACTTGCTGCTGCGGAGGATGTCCGCCGCGCAGTGGATTCCCATGCGAGTGGTCTCGGATAGTTCAGCCATTGGTTCCGGTGTGGTTTTCTAATTACAGTCTAGCACAGCGGGCAGCCAGTAGCAAGGGTTTATCCGTCCCGGTTGTTATCCGGCAGCGCGGGAGCCGAAGGCGGAAGGCTGTGGATGGTTGGCTGCCAGACCTGGTATAAGCCCAGGTGGCCATTTTCGCCATCGGATTGAAATTCCTCTATAATGGTGAAACCAGATGCCCGGGCGAGGCTGTGGAGCTCGTCGGAATCGAACTGGTGCACATAGCGCAGCCCACTGCCGCCCTGCCGCCAGTCGAGCAAGTAATCGCCCGGCTCTACCTGGTCGGCGGCCAGTCCTATCCGCTCCCAGGGCTGCAAGCGGGCAGCCAGGCGCGGGCTGTTGAGGAACTGCCAGGCCGACAGGATAAACGTGCCGCCAGGCGCCAGCCGGCTGCGGATCTTAGCCAGTAAGCGCTGGTGAAGGTCCCTGCCGGGAAGGTGGTGCAGCACCGCGAATGCCAGGATGAAATCGAAAGCAGCCAGCGGCAGATGGGCATCCCATTCCGGTTCTGCCAGGTCTGCGATCAAGAATTTCGCCTGGCCGGGCAGCCCGGGATGCTCCGCGGCAATCTCCAGCAGCGCCGGACTGAAATCCAGGCCAATGTAGTGACCTGAAAAGCCGGTTCTTGCCAGAGTGCGAAAAAATTCCCCGTTGCCGCAGCCTAAATCCAGGATATCTGCCTCCCTGGGAAGGTGCTTGAGGATGCGCAAAACCCCGGGCTGCAGCCGCTGGCGGGTGGCAGAAAACGGCCTGGCAAACGTTTGGTAAAATTGATTGTTTAGCGCAATCAAGCGCTGCGCGACGGCTGGTTCCATTCCAGGTGTTCCTTGGGTGATAGTACTGGCTCTATTATATGGGTGATTGGCATGGATTGGTGAGCATTATTGGTAGGCGTGAGCGATTGGAAAACCGATGTCTGAAAATGCAAAGTCCAAAACCTGGCTGGAGCTAAGGAAATATACCCCGGAGAAACTGGCTTTGGCGCGTCTGGTGCTGGGGGAGATCCGCCAGGGAAGGCCGCTGGCGCAGGCACTGAAGCATCATCCTTTGCCGGGCGGCGGCTACCTGGGCAAGCATATGCTCGTAGCGGCATACAATGATCTGGTGTCGCGCGGCGAGTGGGCGCCTGATCCGATGCTGCTCAGCCAGATTCGCATGAAGCCGGTGCGCACGCTTTCGGGAGTGACCACGGTTACCGTGCTGACCAAGCCCTATCCCTGCCCGGGGAAGTGCATCTTCTGCCCAACGGATGTGCGCATGCCCAAGAGCTACCTGCCGGACGAGCCGGGGCGCGGCGCGGCCTGGAGCATGATTTTGATCCCTACGACCAGACCGCGGCACGAATCCAGGCCCTGCTGGCGGTAGGCCATCCGGCAGACAAGATCGAGCTGCTGATCCTGGGTGGCACCTGGAGCGCCTACCGGCGGGATTACCAGGAGTGGTTTATCCAACGCTGCTTCGATGCCCTCAACGGTTATGATTCAACCACTCTGGAAGAAGCCCAAGGTTACAACGAAAGCGCCGAGCATAGAAATGTTGGGCTGGTGATCGAGACCCGCCCGGACTACATTGACCCGGATGAAATCCGTTGGCTGCGCCGGTTAGGCGTCACCAAGCTGCAAATCGGCGCACAAAGCTGCGATAACCATATCCTGGAGCTCAACCAGCGCGGCCACACCGTGGAAGAAACCCGCCGAGCGGTGGCGCTGCTGCGGGCAGGGGGCTTCAAGATCGTTTTGCACTGGATGCCCAACCTGCTGGGCGCCACGCCGCTTTCCGACCGGGAAGATTTTGACCGCCTGTGGGACGGCCTGTGCCCGGATGAGATCAAGATTTACCCAAACCAGCTGCTGGCTAATGCCGAGCTGTACGAGTATTGGCTCCGCGGCGAATTCCACCCTTATACCACCGATGATTTGATCGCTTTGATCGCCGATCTCAAGCCGGGCATCCCGCGCTACTGCCGGGTGAACCGCATTATCCGCGATATCCCGTCGAATAATGTCGTAGAAGGGAATAGGCGCACCAGCCTGCGCCAGGATGTGCAAGACGAGCTGCGCCGGCGGGGAGAGCGCTGCCAGTGCGTCCGCTGCCGGGAAGTGCGCGGCCAGGCGGTGCAGATAGGGAATTTGCAGCTGGATGAGCTGGCTTACCCAGCGGATGGCGCCGATGAGGTATTTCTCTCTTATGTCACGCCCGATGATCAACTGGCAGGCTTCCTGCGGCTCTCTCTGCCGGGAGTGGATTCGCCCCCGACGGGGTTGAATGACCTGGACGGGGCTGCCATCATCCGTGAAGTGCACGTTTATGGCCAGTCGCTGCCGGTGGGCATAGAAGAGCAAGGCGCGGCTCAACATGCCGGACTGGGGACGAGCCTGCTCCGGCGGGCAGAAGAGATTGCCGGGCAGCACGGCTACGCTCGCCTGGCGGTAATCTCGGCAGTGGGGACGCGCAACTACTACCGCAAGCGCGGTTTTACGGGGGGAGAGCTGTACCTGGTTAAGAATATATTGTCAGATTCGGATTAAATCTCTACCTGTCACATATATGATGTTTGGAAACGGTTCCAGACTCTCTTGACAAAACAGGAGAGCGGGATATAATAAATGGAACCGTTTCCATTTTTAACAGGCACAAGCATGCCAACCATCCGAGATGTGGCAGAAAAAGCAGGTGTGGGCCTGGGGACTGTGTCGAGAGTGCTAAACGACAGCCCCCTGGTCAGTGAGTCTACTCGACAGCGTGTGCTTCAGGCGATCTCAGACCTGAACTACATGCCCAGCCTGACCGCCAGAAGGCTCTCTCTGGGAAAAACGATGACCATTGCCGTCATCGTGCCCTTTTTTACGCGCCCGTCAGTCACGGAAAGAATGCGCGGCATTGAGAACACCCTGGTCACCTGCGACTACGACCTGACCATTTACAATGTCGAAACCGTGAAACGGCGGGATGAGTGCATGCAGCACATGATCCGCCGTGAGCGCGCCGATGGCGTAATTATCATCTCCCTGTCGCCGCGGGATGAAGATCTCCCGCTATTGATCAATTCTGAGATTCCAGTGGTGCTGGTGGATGCCAACCACGACTCGCTATCGGAATTGAGCCGGGTGATTGTGGATGATGTTGCCGGGGGATACACAGCCACACGACACCTGCTGGAGCTGGGTCACGAACGCATCGGCTATATTAGCGACTTCCTGGACACACCCTTTATCTTTACTTCCTCGCGGGAACGCTTCCAAGGTTACCGGCAGGCACTTCATGAACAAGGCATAGCTTTTCGCGAAGATTATTTCGGCCAGGGTCCGCACGGGCGGCAGGCGGCATATAAGAATGCCGCTCGCATCCTGGCGCTGCCTGACCCACCCAGCGCCATTTTTGCAGCCAGTGATACCCAGGCGATGGGCGTTTTACAGGCGGCGCGCGATGCCGGGTTGAGCGTACCGGACGACCTGTCAGTGATCGGTTACGACGACCTGGAGATCGCCGAGTACCTGGGGTTGACGACCATCCGCCAACTGCTGTATTTATCCGGTCAGCGTGGTGCAGAGCTGCTGATGGATGCCATTCAGGATCCACCCAAAGAACCACAATGCGAGGTGCTGCCAACGGAGCTGGTGGTGCGCGGTACGACGGTGCATTTATCGGGAAGCCAGCTGCTGGATCAACCAACCTACAATCCGAATAACCAGATGGCCAATAATATACCAGGCTGATCGAGGTTTTTGGGGAAATCGTAGAGCCACCCTGAATACTGAACCAATAGGATTACGATGTAAGAACTGATTGGAAAGGAGGAGAATCGGATCATACGAGAAGAAGAGAATAGAACCCCTTTCTGTGCTTAGGCAAACAACAATATATGTACAAGGAGAAGGAACATGAATAGCAAGCGAAAATTTTGGGCATTCCTGGCGTTAGCATTGCTGCTGGCTTTGATGCTGGCAGCCTGCGGCGGCGAGGAAGCTACCCCCACCGAGGCTCCTCCGCCAACGGAACCGCCGCCAGCCGAAGTAGCTGCCACCGAACCACCGGTAGCAGAATTGCCGGTTGGGGAGTGCACCACCGAGCTGTGGACAGCCATCCCCGGCGGGGCGCTGGAGAAGGCCTATAACGGCGAGCTGACCGGCAAAGTTGTCACCATGATGGGACCCTTCACTGAGGGCGATATCGTGCGCTTTGAGCAGTCGATCAAGGCCTTCGAAGAGAAGACCGGCATCGATATCCAGTACGAAGGCACGAAGGAGTTCGAGGCGACGATCGGCGTGCGTGTAGGCGCCGGTGATGTCCCGGACATCGTCGACTTCCCGCAGCCTGGCCTGCTGGCGGGCTTCTTCAAGCAAGGCAAGTTCATCGACCCGACAACCTTCCTGCCGGCTGCCTACCTGGCAGCAGCAGTACAACCAGGGCTGGCTGGACATGGCAAGGATGGCAGGGCCGGATGGTCCAGCGGTAGGCGGCATCTGGGCGCGTTACAACGGCAAGAGCCAGGTGTGGTACCCGAAGGACGACTTCGATGCGGCCGGCTATCAGATCCCGACGAGCTGGGAAGAGCTGCTGGCGTTGAGCGACCAGATCGTCTCTGACGGCGACACGCCGTGGTGCGTGGGTATCGAGAGTGGTGCAGCGACCGGCTGGCCTGCGACGGACTGGATGGAAGAGTTCATGCTGCGCACGACCACCCCGGAGAACTACGATAAGTGGGTGTCGGGCGAGCTGAAGTTCGACTCACCCGAAGTGCGAAATGCGCTGACCAAGCTGTCTGAGCTGTGGCTGAAGGAAGGCTACGTGTATGGCGGGCAAGAAGCCATTACGACGACCTTCTTTGGGGACGCCCCTGCGCCGATGTTCGAGCAACCGCCGAAATGCTGGCTGCACAAGCAGGGCAACTTCATCACCGCCTTCTTCCCAGAAGGTGTGAAGGTTGGCGAAGACTACGACTTCTTCTACCTGCCGGGGATTGACCCGAAGTTAGGTGAGCCCTACCTGGTAGCAGGCGACATCTATGCCATGTGGCGGGATGCTCCTGAAGTACAGGCAGTCTACGAGTACTTCACCAAGGGTGAATCCCTCAAGGAGTGGCTGGCAGCGGGCGGCGCATTGGCTCCGCAGAACGACACCTGCCTGGACTGGTACACCGACCCGGTCGAGAAGAAGATTGCCGGCCTGGTGAAAAATGCCTCTACCGTGCGCTTCGACGCTTCCGACCTGATGCCGGGAGCGGTGGGCTCCGGTTCTTTCTGGAAGGGCATGACCGACTACTTCAGCGGCGCGGCAGATATGGACACCGTGCTGACAAGAAATCGACGCCTCCTGGCCGGCTGAGGGTCCCCAGGCGGGCGGCACCGGCGGCGGAACCACTGCGGCATGCACCACCGAGCTGTGGACGGCCATCCCGGGCGGTGACCTGGAGAAAGCCTATAACGGCGAGCTGACCGGCAAAGTTGTCACCATGATGGGACCTTTCACCGAGGGCGACATCGTGCGCTTTGAGCAGTCGATCAAGGCCTTCGAAGAGAAGACCGGCATCGATATCCAGTACGAAGGCACCAAGGAGTTCGAGGCGACGATCGGCGTGCGTGTAGGACGCCGGTGATGTCCCGGACATCGTCGACTTCCCGCAGCCTGGCTTGCTGGCGGGCTTCTTCAAGCAAGGCAAGTTCATCGACCCGACAACCTTCCTGCCGGCTGGACTACCTGCAGCAGCAGTACAACCAGGGCTGGCTGGACATGGCCACGATGGCAGGGCCGGATGGTCCAGCGGTAGGCGGCATCTGGGCGCGCTACAACGGCAAGAGCCAGGTGTGGTACCCGAAGGACGACTTCGATGCGGCCGGCTATCAGATCCCGACGACCTGGGAAGAGCTGCTGGCGTTGAGCGACCAGATCGTCGCGGACGGCGACACGCCGTGGTGCGTGGGTATCGAGAGTGGTGCAGCGACCGGCTGGCCTGCGACGGACTGGATGGAAGAGTTCATGCTGCGCACGACCACCCCGGAGAACTACGACAAGTGGGTGACGGGCGAGCTGAAGTTCGACTCACCCGAAGTGCGAAATGCGCTGACCAAGCTGTCGGAGCTGTGGCTGAAGGAAGGCTACGTGTATGGCGGGCAAGAAGCCATTACGACGACCTTCTTTGGGGATGCCCCGGCGCCGATGTTCGAGCAGCCGCCGAAATGCTGGCTGCACAAGCAGGGCAACTTCATCACCGCCTTCTTCCCCGAAGGTGTGAAGGTTGGCGAGGACTACGACTTCTTCTACCTGCCGGGGATCGACCCGCAGTATGGCGATCCCTACCTGGTAGCAGGCGACATCTATGCCATGTGGCGGGATGCTCCTGAAGTACGGGCGGTCTACGAGTACTTCACCAAGGGTGAATCCCTCAAGGAGTGGCTGGCAGCGGGCGGCGCATTGGCTCCGCAGAACGACACCTGCCTGGACTGGTACACCGACCCGGTGGAGAAGAAGATAGCCGGCTTGGTGGCTGGAGCTTCCACGGTGCGCTTCGATGCTTCCGACCTGATGCCGGGCGCGGTGGGCTCTGGTTCATTCTGGAAGGGCATGACCGATTACTTCAGCGGCGCGGCTGATATGGACACCGTCCTGACAGGAAATCGACGCCTCCTGGCCAAATAATATAAACCAAGAACCGGATAGCCGCACGCGGTTATCCTGTTCTGCTTTAGAAGTTAATTTTCACTGCGCCTGGGATGATCCTGAATTCCGGACCATCCCAGGCGGAGAGCATGCGGAGGATCTTATGGGCGAAATGATGGATATGCAAACCCGCTCGCGGGGGTTCCTCGACTCGTTGCTCAGCTTGTTGGGCAGGATAGTCATTGCCATCATTGATTCCTGCTATAACATTTGTCGTTCTTATGGCAGGGATTTATCTTCCTGCGAGACAGCGATGCCCCGCAGTGGATTATTGTCCTGGTGGCGATCGTATGGGGCGTAGGTGGGGTTGCGGCGCTATATTTTGCCGCCAACTGGGTGGTTGAAAGGATGCCACCTGCCTGGGTGCGTCGATTGCAGCCCTTTGTTTTCGTCGGCCCGGCAATTGCGATCCTGTTCTGGTACATGTTTCTGCCCGTTTTACGCACATTTATCATGAGTTTGCAGAATGAAGACAGCACTAAATTCGTGGGTTTCCGCAACTATATTGAGTGTTTTCACTGAACGGGTGATGCTGGAAGCCTTCCGCAACAACCTGATGTGGATTGCTGTTGGGGCTACTACCGCAGTTGTGGTGGGCTTGCTGGTAGCCTACTTGGCGGATAAGAGCCGCTTTGAGACCTTTGCCAAGGCGATGATCTTCCTGCCCATGGCAATCTCGATGGTCGGCGCTGGCGTGATCTGGAATTTTATCTATGAAGTCAAAGATGTCAACAGTGCCCAGATCGGCTTGCTCAATGCTATCTGGGTAGCTCTGGGAGGTCAGCCGCAAGCCTGGACGGCAAATCTGCAGCCCTGGAACAATCTGTTCCTGATCGTGATCATGGTCTGGCTGCAGACAGGCTATGCCATGGTGATCTTCTCGGCGGCGATCAAAGGCGTACCGGAAGAAATCCTCGAAGCTGCCCAGGTGGATGGCGCTACGGAGGGCCAGGTCTTTTTCAAAATCCTGATCCCCTCAATTCTGCCGGTCATCATCACAGTGGGAACGACCGTCGTGATTTTTACCCTCAAAATTTTCGATGTGGTCTGGGTGATGACAGGTGGGCAGTTCGGCACCCAGGTGATTGCTACCCAGTTCTATCGCGAATTGTTTACTGCGCGCAACGCCGGATTTGGCTCAACGATTGCCATCATCCTATTGATTGCTGTAATCCCGGTGATGATCTACAACCTCAAGCAATTCCGCGAGCAGGAGGCGTTTTAAGATGAGCACCAAGGCTAATGCTGGAAAAGCGAAAAAAAGTTACGCAGAGACATTGCTGATCAATGGGTACTCTGGCTCTGATCGTGTTTGCCTGGATCTTGCCGATCATCGGGCTGCTGGTGTCCTCCTTTCGCGACCGTTTTGATATCCAGACCTCCGGCTGGTGGACGATCTTGCCTCACAAAGAGTTCAGGATGATAGAAGAATTTCCAGTCCCGGAGGGATTGGACCGCAATGGGGTCATGGAAATCATGGGGGCTACAGGCACATTTGAAGAATTCCGCGAAGGGATTAACCAACCCGGATGGTCAGACGATCGTCTGGGTGGGGAATAAGCGCCTGGGAGTGATCCAGATCCAGGAAGAGGTCTGGACGATGAATACCAAGTTTACTCTGAACAACTACAAGGAAGTCCTGGGGGGACAGGATTTCGAATTCACGCAGCCGGATGGTTCAATTCTGGTGGTCAAAGGCAACAATCTTACGCGAGCTTTCTTGAATAGCCTGGCCATCACGATTCCGGCAACACTGATCCCGATCCTGATCGCCGCCTTTGCCGCTTATGGATTTGCCTGGATGCGCTTCCCGGGTCGCAAGATCATGTTCATTGCCATGATCGCCCTGCTGGTGGTGCCCTTGCAGATCGCCCTGGTGCCAATCCTACGAGATTACGTCACGCTAAACCTGAACGGTACTTTCTTGGGTGTCTGGCTGGCGCACACCGGATTTGGGTTGGCCCTGGCAACATATCTGCTGTATCGGGTACATCTCGACCCTACCCAGGGAGATCTTGGAATCGGCCTTCATCGATGGCGCTTCGCACTTTACCATCTTCACTAAGTTGGTGCTGCCGCTCTCGATCCCGGCTCTGGCTTCTTTTGCCATCTTCCAATTCCTGTGGGTGTGGAATGATTACCTGGTAGCCCTGATTTTCATCGGCGCCAAGCCGGATGTGCAGGTACTGACCATGCGCATTGCCGAGCTGGTTGGCTCACGCGGCAACGACTGGCACCTGCTCACCTCTGCAGCCTTCATCTCCATGGCGCTGCCACTGCTGGTGTTCTTCTGCACTGCAGCGCTATTTCGTTCGCGGGCTGATGGCTGGATCGGTGAAGGGATAGCATTGCTCCGATTTCACGATCCAGATGGGCTCGATTGACTGGTTAACCATGCGGCAGGCTGGCGGCTTTCACCCAGCCTGCCGCCCAACATGTGAAAAACAGTAAAGCAAAAAAGGGCACAGGTTATGACCGAACTGAAATTTCCTGAAGGTTTTTTATGGGGCGCTGCAACTGCTGCCTATCAAATTGAAGGGGCATGGAATGAGGACGGCAAGGGCGAGAGCATCTGGGACCACTTCACGCATGCTCCATACTTTACGGAAGCACCGGCGAATGGCGACGTGGCCTGTGACTCCTACCACCGGCTGGACGAAGACCTGGCTGTGCTCAAAACTCTGGGTGTAAAAACCTACCGCTTTTCTATGGCCTGGACGCGCATTCTGCCGGAAGGCACCGGGCGCGTCAACCCCAAGGGTTTCGATTACTACGATCGCCTGGTGGACGGTCTGCTGGGGGCGGGGATCGTTCCCAACTGTACCCTGTATCACTGGGACTTCCCGCAGGCGCTGATGGCGCGCGGCGGCTGGGCGAACCGGGACAGCGTCCAGTGGTTTACGGATTACGCTCGCCTGGCTTTTGATCGCCTGGGTGACCGGGTAAAGATGTGGTCTACCTTCAACGAGCCCTGGTGCACCGCCTTCCTGGGCTTTGGCAATGGACACCACGCCCCGGGGATTTGCGATTACACCCGCGCTTACCAGGTCGTTCACCACCTGCTGCTGGCGCATGGCCAGACGGTGCAGCTCTACCGGCAGGGCGGTTACCCAGGAGAAATTGGCATCGTGCTGAACATCGGCCATTACCGGTCTGCCAGTGAAACTCAGGCGGATCTTGATGCGACCCGACGTGCTTATGATGAGGCCGCCAGCCTGTTCCTGATGCCGCTGTTCAAGGGCGAGTACCCGCAGGATTTCATGGATTGGATCGGCAGTCACCAGCCGGTTGTGCAACCCGGAGATATGGCAAGCCATTCGCCAACCGATGGATTTCCTGGGCGATCAATTACTACATGACTCACTGGTTTCACACTCCGTGGACGGGGGGATTCTCAAAGCCAACGCGCCGACAATCTCGGAGCCCGGCTACGGGCGGACGGAAATGGGCTGGGGCATCTATCCGAGCGGGCTGGGGGCGGTTTTGCTGGATGTGCATCAAAAATATCAGCCGGCCAAAATGTTCGTCACTGAGAATGGCACCGCTTTGATCGATACGCCGGATGCTTCCGGACATGTTGCCGATTGGGGCCGGATCAATTACTTGAGAGATCACCTGCGCTCGGTTCACACTGCTATCCAGGCTGGAGCACCAGTCAAAGGGTACTACTACTGGAGCCTGATGGATAACTTTGAGTGGGCCTGGGGTTACCGGCCGCGCTTTGGCCTGGTGCGGGTGGATTTTGAAAGCCTTAAACGCACCCCCAAAGAAAGCTTCCGCTGGTACAGCCAGGCCATTGCCCGCAATGGATTTGATGCCTGATTCAAATTTATACCGGGCGAAATCGAAAATAGATATGGGAGAGCCGGCAGTGACGGATTCACTGAATGCATTATGGTACAAGGACGCGGTTTTTTACCAGGTGTATGTACGCGCCTATTACGACAGCAATGGTGATGGTCACGGGGATCTGGCTGGTGTAATGCACAAGCTGGATTACCTGCAGCAGTTAGGTGTCGACTGCTTATGGTTGATGCCGCTGTATACTTCCCCGCTGAAAGACGACGGCTATGATATTGCAGACTTCTACGGTGTGCTGCCTGAATACGGTGTGCTGGAGGATTTCCAGGCGCTGGTCGAGGCAGCGCATGCCCGCGGCCTGCGTGTGATCGCCGACCTGGTGCTGAATCACACTTCTGACCAGCATCACTGGTTCCAGGCGGCGCGTTCCGATCCGGCCTCACCCTACCGGGATTACTACGTGTGGAGCGACAGCCCCGAAAAATACAAAGAGGCGCGCATCATTTTCCTGGATACGGAAGCCTCCAACTGGAGCTGGGATGAGATCGCCGGCCAGTATTACTGGCACCGCTTCTATGCGTCGCAGCCCGACCTGAATTATGACAGCCCGGCGGTGCGCCAGGAGATGCTGAACGTGGCTCGTTTCTGGTTGGATATGGGTATCGATGGCTTCCGCGCCGACGCCGTGCCGTACCTGATCGAGCGTGAAGGCACCAACTGCGAAAACCTGCCCGAGACACACGTCTATCTCAAAGAGCTGCGGCGTTTCATTGACGAAAACTATCCGGGTCGCATCCTGCTGTGCGAAGCCAACCAGTGGCCCGAGGATGTGCGGCCGTATTTCGGGGATGGCGATGAGTTCCAGATGGGCTTTCATTTCCCGGTCATGCCGCGCATTTACAAGGCACTGCGCCTGGGAGATCGCCAATCTTTGCAATGGATCCTGGAGCGAACCCCGGCCATCCCGGAAAATTGCCAGTGGTGCATCTTCCTGCGCAATCATGACGAGCTGACCCTGGAAATGGTTACCCCGGAAGAACGCGAATGGATGTGGCAGGAATACGCCCCGGAAGCGCGCATGCGCCTGAACCTGGGCATCCGGCGCCGCCTGGCACCCCTGCTGGATAACGACCGGCGCAAGATTGAGCTGGCTAACTCGCTGCTCTTCACCTTGCCAGGCTCTCCGATCATTTATTATGGTGATGAGATTGGCATGGGCGATAACATCTGGCTGCACGACCGCAACGGAGTGCGTACGCCGATGCAGTGGCAGGCAGGTCCTAATGCGGGCTTCTCGAGCGCCGATGCAGCTGCGCTGTATGCCCCGCTGATCCAGGGCGAGCCATTCGGCCCGCAGCGTGTGAATGTGGCCGACCAGCAATCCGACCCGGCTTCCTTGTGGCATACGCTGCAGCGCATGATTGCTGTGCGAAAAACTAACCTCGCCTTCGGCCGGGGAAGCTTCACCTGGTTGGAGTGCGATAACCTGGCCATTGCCGGTTACTGGCGGGAGCACCAGGATGAGCGCCTGCTGATTCTCAACAACTTGAGCGCCGTTGAACAGAAGGTCAGTCTGCCAGATGGCGCAGATGATGCGGGGGCGATTACCCAAATGCTGGGTATGTCCAATATTGAAGCCGGGCAGGATGGCACGCTGCAGGTAAAGCTGCCCCCTTACGGGTACGCCTGGTTGAAAATCGGCCATTGAAATTCCGGCAGACCTGTACTGGAACGAATAAATTTATGCCTTAAAGGACGCGAACATGGACTTATTCGGTGGAATTGAAGCCGGCGGCACCAAGTTCGTCTGCACAGTCGGCAGCGGGCCGCAGGATATTCGGGCGACGCTCAAATATCCGACCACCCAGCCGGAGGAGACCATCCGCACGGCAGTAGAGTTTTTCCAATCCCAGCAGCAAATCCACGGCCCCCTGGCGGCCATCGGCGTGGCGGCCTTCGGCCCGCTCGACCCCCACCGGGATTCGCCTACCTATGGATACATCACTTCGACGCCAAAACCGGGCTGGAAAAATGTCGACCTGGTCGGTGCTCTGCAGAAGTCGCTGCCGCTCCCGATCGGTTTCGATACGGATGTCAATGGCGCTGCGCTGGGAGAAATGCGCTGGGGTGCGGCCCAGGGGTTGGATACATTTATTTATTTGACCATTGGTACGGGCATCGGGGGCGGCGCGGTGGTAGATGGCCGGGCACTGCACGGCATGCTGCATCCCGAGATGGGCCACATTCGCCTGCCGCATGACTGGCAGGCCGATCCTTTCCCGGGGGGCTGCCCTTACCACGGCGATTGCCTGGAGGGCATGGCCAATGGCCCCGCGATCGAGAAGCGCTGGGGCCAAAGAGCGGAGACGATGCCGGTCGATCACCCGGCCTGGGAGCTGGAAGCGCACTATCTGGCTTATGGGCTTGCCAGCCTGGTGTGCGCCTTCTCGCCGCAGCGCATCATCATGGGCGGCGGAGTCATGCAGCAGGCACACCTGTTCCCTATGGTGAGGCAAAAAACGCAGGCTCTTCTCAACGGTTATGTTCAGGCGCCGCAGGTCCTGGAGGACATCGATCAATACATTGTCCCGCCTGGGTTGGGCAGCCAATCCGGCATGCTGGGGGCGATTGTGCTGGCCGAACAGGCCGTCAGGCGCCAAGGGTAAAGGATATTTTATGGAAGATACCTCCTGGTTGGTTAGAGAGACACACACCACTTTAAGCCGTCTGCTGCCCAGGCTGGAGCAGCACTTCGCCGCCGAGATCACCCGCCAACCACAGGCCTGGCGGGTCTTTTCTGGCCGGCTGCAGGTCAATTTTCCGGAATTATTCCGGCTGTACCTGCACCTGTACCGGGAAGAATACGACCTTTTCTATCACCTGGAGCAGCTGGTAAATATCCTGGCCAGGTTATGGTTCGAGCGATCCACCGAATTGCAGGCCTTGGATGCGCAGCGCGGAAGCCGCCCCGCTCTGGTTTGAAGCCAATCATATGCTGGGAGGGGTGTGCTATGTGGATTTGTTTGCCGGAAACCTGAAGCGCCTGAAGGAAAAAATCCCCTACTTCAAAGAGCTTGGGCTGACCTACCTGCACCTGATGCCGCTTTTCCGAGTGCCGGAGGGGGGAAACGATGGCGGTTATGCCGTCAGCAGCTACCGGGAGGTAGACCCAAAACTCGGTACGATGGCGGAGCTGACCTGCCCTGGCAGCCGACCTGCGCCACGAGGGGATCAGCCTGGTGGTGGACCTGGTGTTCAACCACACCTCGGACGAGCACGAATGGGCGCTCAAGGCATTGGCAGGAGACCAGGAGTACCAGGATTATTACCGCATGTTTCCCGACCGGAAAATGCCGGATGCCTACGAAGCCTACCTGCGGGAGATATTCCCGGATGAGCATCCCGGAGCGTTCACGTATCGCCCGGAGATTGGTATGTGGGTGTGGACAACCTTCCATGCCTACCAGTGGGATCTGAATTACGCCAACCCTGTGGTATTCAACAGCATGGTGGAAGAGATGCTGCACCTGGCCAACGCGGGTGTTGAGGTGCTGCGTCTGGATGCCGTTGCCTTTATCTGGAAAAAGCTGGGCACAAGCTGCGAGAATCTGCCGGAAGCGCACATGCTGATCCAGGCGTTTAACTGCGCGGCACGCATCTCTTCTCCGGCCCTGCTGTTCAAATCGGAGGCGATTGTCCATCCGGACGAGGTAGAGCGCTATATCTCGCCAGGTGAATGCCAGCTTTCGTACAATCCCCTGGTGATGGCTTTGCTGTGGAACTCGCTCGCCACCCGGGATGTCCGCTTGCTGGACCAGGCTCTGCGCGAGCGCTTTGCCATCCGGCCCGGCTGTGCCTGGGTGAATTATGTGCGCTGCCATGACGATATCGGTTGGACTTTTTCGGACGAGGATGCCGCCCGTTTGAACATCAACGGCTATGACCACCGCCGCTTTTTGAATGCATTTTTCACCGGGCGGTTTGAGGGCAGTTTTGCCCGCGGCCTGCCTTTCCAGGAAAACCCCAAGACGGGCGATGCGCGCATTTCGGGGACCTGTGCCTCATTGGCCGGATTGGAAAAGGCGCTCAAAGAAGAAACCGAGGTGGAAGTGGGGCTGGCCATCCGCCGCATCTTGCTGATCCACGGGGTCATCCTGACGATTGGCGGTATCCCCTTGATTTACCTGGGAGATGAAATCGGAATGCTCAACGATTACAGTTACCGAGACGACCCGGCCAAGTCAGGCGACAGCCGCTGGGTGCACCGGCCGGTTACCGATTGGCAGCAGGTCGAGCGTCGAAACCATCCCAGGACAGTCGAATTTTCCATCTTCCAGGGATTGCAGCGCCTGATCCGCATGCGCCTGGACAACCCGGTTTTCTCTGGCAGCGAGCTGCGTGTGATCGATACCGGAAATCCGCAGGTGCTTGGCTTTGTCCGCATTCATGGAAACCAGCGGGCGCTGGTTTTTGCAAATTTCAGCGAACAGGAGCAGTTGATCTCTGGCAACCTGCTGCGGCTGTACGGGCTCGGTTATGCGTTTGTCGATCTGCAGACCGGTGAGGCGTTTCCGCTGGAAGATTTCCTGCTGGAGCCGTGTGGATTTACTTGCCTGGGCGCTTAAGCCGAAAAATACCACCCTGTCAGATAGAATCTGGACAAAAGTCTCCAAAAATTGTGACACTTTACTGTTACAGACAGGAAGAGCGTCCATTGTATTCTTTGGAGTTTTCTGTCAAAATGTATGCATTGTAAATTCAAACCCAAAATACCATTCATTGCAAAGAGAGGTAATGCCCATGAGTGCCACAGTTGATTTCCCCGGATTGCGCCGGATTAAACCCACCAAATTGAAACTACGCACCCCCGTGCCTTCCGATATCGAAATCGCACAGGAAGCCGAATTGAAACCGATCACCCAAATTGCCGAAGAAGTTGGCCTGCTGCCGGAGGAGCTCGAGCTGCATGGCAGCTACATGGCCAAAGTGCGCCTTAATGTGCTGGAGCGCCTGGCGGATGTCCCGGATGGCAAGTATATCGACGTGACAGCCATTACCCCCACCCCGCTCGGAGAAGGTAAAAGCACCACGATGATGGGGTTGAGCCAGGCGCTGGGAGCGGAGCTTGGCAAAGCGGGTCTTCACCTGCATCCGCCAGCCCAGCCAGGGCCCAACCTTTGGCATCAAAGGCGGCGCAGCGGGCGGCGGCTACAGCCAGGTAGTGCCGATGGAAGACTTCAACCTGCACCTGACCGGCGATATCCATGCCATTACCGCCGCCAACAACCTGCTGGCAGCCGCTATCGATGCCCGCATCTTCCACGAGTCCAAGCAGCCGGATGACGAGAAGCTGTTCAATGCCCTGTGCCCGGCGGATAAGGACGGCAGCCGCCGGTTTGCGCCCTCCATGATCCGCCGGCTCAAGAGCCTGGGGATCGAAAAAACCAACCCGAATGACCTGACCCCTGAAGAGCGCAGCCGGTTTGCCCGCCTGGATATCGACCCCGCCAGCATCACCTGGCGGCGTGTGGTAGATACCAACGATCGCTTCCTGCGCGAAATCGAGATTGGCCTGGGAGCAGAAGAGAACATGCCACGCCGCACCGGTTACGATATCACCGTAGCCAGCGAGATCATGGCCATCCTGGCGCTGACCACCGACCTGGCAGATATGCGCGAGCGCTTCAGCCGGATTGTGATCGGCACCAACCGCAAGGGCGAAGCCGTCACGGCAGAAGACCTGGGCGTAGCCGGCGCGATGACCGTCCTGATGAAGAGACGCCATCAAGCCTACCCTGATGCAGACCCTGGAAGGCACGCCGGTCTTCGTGCATGCCGGCCCGTTCGCCAATATTGCGCACGGCAACAGCTCGATCATCGCCGACCGGATCGCCCTCAAGCTGGCGGATTACGTAGTTACTGAATCGGGCTTTGGCGCTGACATCGGCATGGAGAAATTCTTTGATATCAAGTGCCGCTACTCAGGCCTGATCCCCAATGTGGTGGTGCTGGTGGCTACGGTGCGGGCGCTGAAGATGCACGGCGGCGGGCCGAAAGTGGTCGCCGGGCGGCCGTTGAATGCAGCCTATATCGAGGAAAACCTGGACCTGCTGCGCGCCGGTCTGCCCAATATGCAGCACCACATCAAGAATGCCCTGCGCTTTGGCATCCCGGTGGTCGTGGCGGTCAACTCCTTCGCAACCGATACCGATGCCGAGGTGGAGCTGGTGCGCCAGGCGGCGATTGAAGCCGGCGCGGAAGACGCCGTCAAGTGCACCCACTGGATGCACGGCGGGGCAGGCGCTGCCAAGCTGGCCGAAGCGGTGGTCAAAGCAGCGGAAAAACCGAGCCACTTCGATTTCCTCTACCCGCTCGAACTCTCGATCAAAGAGAAAATTGAGATCATCTGCAAAGAAATCTACGGCGCGGATGGCGTGGATTATTTGCCGGAAGCGGAGGCCAAGATTGAGCTGTACACTCGCCTGGGCTTCGATAACCTTCCGCTGTGCATGGCCAAGACCCACCTGAGCCTGAGCCACGATCCGGAGCTGAAGGGCGTGCCCAAAGGATTCCGCGTTCCGATCCGCGATATCCGCGCCTCGGTTGGGGCGGGCTTCTTGTACCCGCTGCTGGGCACCATGCGCACGATGCCCGGACTGCCGACTCGCCCGGTCTTCTACGATGTGGACCTGGACCTGGAAACAGGGCGCGTGCTCGGCTTGTTCTAGACTGTAAATTTCCCAATACATGCAGCCGGTGGCTCACATAGCGCCGGCTGTTTTTTTATCCCGTAAGCGATGCTTGTCGGGCTAAGTGAAGGTGAACAATGCGCGAACTATCCCCGTAGAGGCGAAAGTTGTGCGCCAGGCGCAGCCCGGGAATCCAGGCGATCGTCTCGCCGCATACCAGCAGCGGCCAACGCTCGCGCGCCCGGCGAGGCAGCTTCCGGTTGATGAAAAAATCCGACAACTTCAAGGAATGCCCTTCCAATCCTAGCGGCTGGAAGCGGTCTCCCGGGTGGCGGGTGCGCGAGCTCCAAGGGTGCTCTGACGGCGAACAGGACGTCAGCATCCAGGTTGGCCTGGTAGGGATCCTGGTTGGAGAGGGCTGCCGGAGAGCATCTCGGGAGTCGCTGCGACCAGTTCGGCGATCAGCCGCCAGCCTCCATCCAGGTCGATGGCTCCCGGCAGCGGCAGGTCGATCGCGTTCTGAGATGGCAGCTGCGGCCAGAGCTGGCCATCCAGCGCAAGCGCGGGTATTTCTGCCTCCCAGGTGGCTATCCAGATCAGGCTGCTCATCCCGCCACAGGCGCAAGCCGCCTACCAGGTCGCAGGCGCCGCTGGTGTTGATGGCAGCGATTGCTCTCCCAACAGCAGCGTAATCCAGGTCACGCAGCCCGGGGCGCAACTGGTGGACTGCCCGGCGCACCAGGCGGCGCTGTAAGGCGAGAGCTTGGCCTGTGAGCTGGCTGGAATTTATGGCCAGCCAGTTTTCGCCCTGACTAACCAGGCAGCTCTCCCAGGCATCCTGTGCCCAGTCCAGTCAGCGCCCGGTCTTCTTCGGCGAGCGTATCAGCCATCTGCCAGGCCAGCCTGGCGCAGATTGGGATTGTACTGCTCGAGAAACGGAACCAACTCGTGGCGCAGCCGGTTGCGGAAAAAGCGCGTGTCGCGGTTGCTAGCATCCTGCAGTGGCTGCAGGGCGGTCGAACGGAGATAGGTTTCGATTTCCTGCCTCCAGGTAGCCAGCAGCGGCCGGATGAGCGGAATCTCCCGGCTCCACGGGTTAGGCAGGCTGTAAGCAACCATCCCTTTCAGGCCAGCGATGCCCGAACCGCGCAGCAGGTGCATCAATATAGTTTCGACCTGGTCGTCGGCGGTATGTCCTACCGCCACTGCCTGCGCCTGGCAGCGGGTTGCTTGCTCGAATAGGAAGCGGTAGCGGACGACACGAGCTGCTTCTTCGATGGAGAGCATGTGCCGGTCGGCATAGGCCCCGATGTCTTCCCGGGACGTATAAAATGGAATCTGCATGGAGGCGGCGATTTCGCCCACATACTGGGCGTCGGCGCTCGAACTCGGGTCGCAAGCTGTGGTCCAGGTGAGCGACCGCCAGCGGAAACCCCAGCTTCCAAAGCAGGTGCAGCAGGCACAGGCTATCCGGCCCGCCGGAGACCCCCACCAGCACCGTTGATCGGGCAAGAAGTGGCATTTTTCCTGCAAGTACTGTCGAAATTGTTCAATCATGGCAAGGATGATTATACAGGAGAGAGAGCAAAATTAAGGAGTTCGTGAACGCTGAAACGGATAATCACTCGCTCGTATTATAATTGGGCTATGCGCGCCCTGGTGATTTCCGATATCCACGCTAACCTGACAGCCCTGGAGGCGGTTTTAGCTTCCGCCGGTCCATTCGATCTCGCCTGGTGCCTTGGCGACCTGGTTGGGTATGGGCCGGATCCCAATGAATGCATCCAACGCGTCCAGGAGCTCCCCAATCTGGTTTGCATCCTGGGGAACCACGATGCCGCCAGCCTGAACCAGATCGGCGTGACCGCTTTCAACCCGGAAGCGCGCCAGGCGATCTACTGGACACAACGCACGTTGACAGACGCCAGCAAGGTATTCCTGGCTAACCGGCCGGAGACATTTTCCTGGGGTGACGTCACCCTGGCGCATGGCAGTCCGCGCCAGCCCGTATGGGAATACGTGATGGATGCCTATGTGGCGACCATGAATTTTGGCTACTTTGAAACTCCCTATTGCTTCATCGGCCACACGCACCTGCCTCTTTGCTACGTAGTTGCAAGACGGGGAGGCCACTGCCCGGGCGGTGTCGCCAGAGCCTGGCACAATCACGCAGCTGATTCCCAGGACGATCATCAATCCGGGCTCGGTTGGGCAGCCACGCGATCGTGATCCGCACGCGCCTCTTTTGCCATTTACGATAGCGAGGCGCAAACCTGGGAGTACCAACGGGTAGCCTACGATATTCGCAGTGTCCAGGAGCGAATGAAAGCCGCCAAACTGCCGGAGCGGCACATCGTGCGCCTGGAAGGCGGGTGGTAGCTGGCGGGAACAGATTCTCTTCGGAATGCGTCCTGGTGAAAGTTATACCCACGCCACTCTGGAGGAAAACGCCATGTCCAGCCCTACGTCCCAACTCTATTCTAGTAATTCTTTTCCTGATCTCTACCATCATTCTATCAGCTTGCGCCGCGGCGGAAGCGTCCCGAGACGCCATGACGGCATTTGAGAGCGCCCCGATGCCGATGTCGCAGGGGTCCGCAGACATGGTGAGCAACTCTCTCGGGCAGGCGGATCAGGATGGCGAACGGATCGTCATCAAGAACGGCAACCTGGTGCTCGTCGTATCCGACCCTGCCGCCTCAATGGAACGGATCAGCCGTCTGGCCGAAGACATGGGCGGCTTTGTGGTCAGCGCCGACCTCACCCACACAGAGCTGAACAGTGGCCGGAAGGTGCCGCAAGCCAGAGTGGTCATCCGTGTGCCGGTTGAAGGGCTTAATGAAGCCCTGGACATTATCCGGTCTGAGAGCGACCAGCCCCCGGTAAGCGAAAATGTGAGCAGCCAGGATGTGACCAGCGGAATACACCGACTTGCAATCTCGCCTGCGAAATGAGCAAGCCGCGGAAGCCCAGCTGGTGCAGATCATGGAGCAGGCCACGCGTACTGAGGACGTCCTGAATGTCTACAACCAGCTGGTGCAGGTGCGCGAGCGAATTGAAGTGCTGCAGGGGCAGATCAAGTATTACGAGCAATCCGCGGCCCTGTCTTCGATTTCAACCGAACTGTTGGTAGACGAAGCTGTACAACCCCTGACCATCGGTCGCTGGCAGTTGGGTGGAGCCGCCACACAGGCTGTTCAATCCCTGCTCGATACCCTGGAATTCCTGTCCAGGGCATTCATCTGGGTGGTGCTGTACCTGTTGCCGGTCTTGCTGGTGATCTTCCTGCTGTTCGTCCTACCGGTAATTCTGGTCATCCGCTACTTCCGGCGGCGGTCGGCTCGGCGCAAAGTTTCCGAGGCAACCGCGGTGGTGGAGAAGCCTGAACAGCAGAGCTGATCCCGGTTTTCAGATTTCGGCCAGTGCATGCCGCCGGATTTCATGCCGTGATCCGGCGGCAGATTATTTGATATCCATGTCAGGCGGGTTGTTGGGGAGGGCCTTTAATTACCAGGCGAAGGATGATGACCAGTGCCAGCGCGGCGCAAGCCAGCCAGGCGGCGATGGACACCACCGGGACGTCCGCAAATTTGGTGGCAATACCGGAATATGCCCAGATCCAAACCAGGCCGAAAGCAACATCCCGGCGTTGGATGATCGCAGTCGAAGCCAGCACCACGCCGATCGCCAGCCAGACGATTGCCCAGGTTTCTTCCGACAACCCCCAGCAATTCCAGCGCCAATAGTAGAGCAGCCAGCTGGTGTTAGAGATCGTGGCGATGATGCTCCATGCCAGGTAGATACTGAATGGGATGTGCACGCACCAACGTTCGGCAGGGGAGACGCTCACCCGGCCAACGTTCAGCCGCAGGTAGATCGCGGCCAGCAGTAACGAAAGGGTTGTCAATGCAGGGAGCACCAGGGTGAAAATTTCGTAATGCCAGCATACCAGCCAGACCATGTTCACCAGGCAGCTCAGTACAAAAAGATAGCCGGTGCGGCGCAGGCGGGGATTTTCGCGCTGGGCGGGCAATGCCTGGTAGATCGCGTAAGCCAGCAACCCCAGGTAAATGATTCCCCAGATGGCAAACACATAGCCGGCAGGGATGAAATACGAAGGATAGCGATTAGAGATTTCTCCAGTGGTCTGCCCGTTGAGTGGCAGGGCAAACGACAGCATATTGACGATGATGGCAGCTACGAGCGATAGAACTACGGTCCATTGTCGAATTACATCTTTGTCCATACCGGGGTCTCCTGATTTATTACCCATTAGCGGTGGGGCCTCCAGGGGAAGAAGGCGTTCGTCGTTCGCATATACTCCTGGTATTCCGGTTTGGTCTGCACCAGGTTCTTCTCCAGCAACCTCACGCCAGAAACCCGTCGCAACAGGAAGGTCATGATCGCCGGGCTGAAGATAGCCCAATAAGCGCCGGTTGACGCTGCTGGCAGGTAAAAGGCCCACCACTGGACGGCATCGCCGAAATAGTTCGGGTGGCGTGTATAGCGCCACAGTCCCTGGCGCAAGACGTGCCCTTGATTGGCAGGAGCCGCCTTGAAGCGCTGGAGCTGCCAGTCGGCCAGTGCTTCAAACGTAAAACCAAAGACCCACAGGCCGAGCCCGGCGAAATCCAGCCAGGTCAGCCGAGCTGGTGTAGCCGCTGCCTGGGCGACCAGCAAGGGAGTGGAGATGATCCACATTAATAAGCCTTGCAGCAGAAATACCTTGAAGTAGCTCTGCCACCACCAATCTGTGCCTGCTGCCGCGCGCCATGCCCGGTATCGATAGTCTTCTGGTCGGTTGCGGTTGCGCCGAAAGATGTAGAAGGAAAGCCTCAGGCCCCATACCAGCGTCATGCCGCAGATAAGCAGCTTGCGGGGCAGGTAGCCGTCCTGCGTCCCCAGGAAATAAATCCAGGAAAGCATCACAAAGCCCAACCCCCAGAAGATATCGATGATTGCGGCGTTTTGCAGGTACAGGCTGGCCAGCCAGACCCCTGTTACCAGGGCAAAGACAGCCAGGCCAGCCAGGCTAAACAGGTGCAGGATTTCCACTATCGTTGGGGCGTAGGATTGAGGCTGTCCAGCAAGGATTGGCTGGCGGCGGCAATGGCGGCTACAGCCTGCTCAAAGGCGGCCTGATTGGCTTTGGAGGGTTTGCGGTAGCCGCTGATTTTACGAACAAATTGCAGTGCGGCGGCTTCGATTTCTTCACGGCTGGCGGGTCCTTCGGGATCGCGCAGTTGCTTGATGCTACGGCACATGCTGGTTCTCCTCCATTTTCGGGTGTTGATTGCCCATTTCCAGATCGCAGAACAGCACATCCGGCTCGCAGCCGGCACATTCCATCTGCAATGTCGTGTGAGTGATGGCATAACGCTCGGAGAGCATGGAATTGAGGTTGCGCTGAGTCTCAGACGCCTCGGCTGATGGAGACATCGTCGGTCAGGACATGCACGGACAATGCCCGCATTTGCAGGTTGATGCTCCACACATGCAGATCGTGGATACCACGCACGCCAGGGATAGCCTGAATATCGGAAACCAGTGCGTTCATATCCAGGTTGCGGGGAGTGGCTTCCAGGAGGATGTCGACACTCTCGCGCACGATCTTCCAGGCATTCCATAGGATGAAGACTCCAATCAGAATGCTGACGAGTGGGTCCAGGATGTAAGCCCCCGTGAAGTAGATCAGGATTCCAGCAGCCAGCGCCCCCAAGGAAGATACTGCGTCGCCAGCCAGGTGCAGGAAAGCACTGCGCTGGTTCAGGTCGTGTTCGTGCCCGCTGTGCACCAGCCAGGCCGTACCGGCATTGACCAGCAAGGCCACAAATGCCGTGACAATCAGCAGGGTATCCTGCACTTCAGGTGGGGCAAGCAAACGCTGGTAAGCCTCATAAAAAATCCACAGGGTTATGGCGCCTAGCGTGGCGGCATTGAGCAGCGCTACCAGGATGCCGGCGCGGTGGTATCCATAGGTGCGCCCGGCGTTGGCAGGACGGGCAGCCAGGCGGATGGCCAGCCAGCTCATACCCAACGCGGCGACATCGGTCAGGTTGTGGGCGGCGTCCGTCAGCAATGCCAGGCTGTTAGCGGCCCAGCCGGCCAGGGCTTCTACTACGACAAACAATGCCGTGATGAGCAGGGCAATGCCCAGCCGCCGGGTGATGGATTGTGTTGAAGGTTTCTGTGGGGTTGAATTGGACAAGGCATTATCCTATGTCACTGCCAGGCGCTCCGGAGGAAAGTGCAGAAATTCGTCCTCAACCACAATTTCCTGGATGCGCCTGATCGCCAGGTAAATATCCTGGAAGCGCGTGTAAATAGGGGCGATTCCCAGGCGTATGTTATCCGGGGCGCGAAAATCGGGGATCACCCGAACGGCTGGCGGCTCGGCTTCGATCATTGCCCGGCAGATGCGATAGGCTTCCGGATGGCACAAGGACACATGCGAGCCACGCAAGGCGGCCTGCTCTGGGGTGCCGAGGGTAAAACCAAGTGGAAATAGAACCTGGCGAGCCAGGGCGATGAGAAACTCCACCTGGGCAATACTCTTGGAACGCAAGCGCTCCATGCCGGCTTCCAACAGCAAGTCGAGACCGGGTTCAATCGCCCGCAGTGAAAGCACCGGCGGGGTACCTACCATAAACCTGGTAATGTCTTGCGCAGGAAGATAATCCAATTCGAAAGAAAATGGACGGCGATCGCCGAACCAGCCCCAGATTGGTGAATCCAGTTGGGTTTGGAGCTCGTTGTGCACATAAAGGAACGCCGGCGAGCCGGGACCGCCGTTGAGATACTTATAAGTACAGCCCACGGCCAGGTCCGCCTGGCAGCCATGCAGGTCGACAGGCAAGGCGCCGGCAGAGTGGCTGAGGTCCCACAGCATCAAGGCTCCGGCGCGATGGGCGATTTCGGTCACGAATGCCATATCGTACAGAAAGGCGCTTTTGAAAGCCACATGAGAGAGGCACACCAGCGCCGTATCCCGGTCGATGGCGGCTTCAATATCCTCTGGAGAGATATGGATCCCATCCTGCGATGGGATCAGCTCCAGGCGGTAGCCGCCGCCCATCAGGCTGCCAACGCCTTGTAATATGTACAGGTCAGACGGGAAGTTGAAAACGTCGCTAACTATTTTCGTTCGCCCGGGGCGAGCTTTCACCGCTGCGGCAGCCAGTTTGAACAGGTTGAGGGAGGTCGCATCGCAGGCCACAACTTCTCCTGGCTGGGCTCCGATCAAGCGGGCAATTTTATTGCCCAGCCTCTGGGGCAGGTCATACCAGCCTTCATTCCAGGAGCGGATCAGGCGTTCACCCCATTCACGCTGCCGGACATCTTCCAGGAGTGCGGCGCTGCGCCTGGGCTGCCGTCCGAGGGAGTTGCCATCCAGGTAGATCAAGTCCGGGTCTTCGATGACAAACGCATCCCGAAAATGGGCCAGCACATCCTGCGCATCGAGCCGGCAGGCTAGCTCTTCTGTTGGGTTGAGGAATTCGACAGGTAAATCCATAAGTAAGGTCGGCTGATCTTTTCTGGATACGAATCAAGCCAGGGTTGCTGAAATTTGTTGGATTTTACCCCAGGCAGCTTCCACGTGACTCCGCTGGGTGTTGGTTTGACCGATACACATGCGCAGGGTAAACTGGCCGTCTAACAGCGTGTGAGTCAGGTAAAGCTCACCGCTGCGGTTTAGGCGCTCCAGCAGCTGGCGGTTAATCGAGTCGCCGCCGCGATGGCGGAAGCAAACCAGGTTTAATGGCGCCGGGGCAGCCAGCTCGAAATCATCCGAGGCAGCAACCCAGCCGGCGAACTCCTGCGCCAGCTCGATATGCCGGCGGATGTGATAGCGCAGACCCTCCACACCATAATGACGGATGACAAACCACAGCTTCAGCGAGCGGAACCGGCGTCCAAGCTGGATATGCCAGTCTCGATAGTCGAAGACTGCACCCGATTCGGTGGCCTGATTGCGCAGGTATTCGGGCAGGATGCTCAATGTCTGGATCAGGACAGCCCGGTCAGCAACAAAGAAGCAGTCGCAATCGAAATTGGTAAACATCCACTTGTGGGGGTTAAATGCGTAGCTGTCGGCGTACTCTATGCCATCCTGGATGTGGCGATACTCGGGACAGACTGCGGCAGTGCCGGACATGGCTCCATCAACGTGCATCCAGACGTTTTCCGCTTTACAAATTCGCCCAATTTCGGTCAGGGGATCGAGCGCATTCGAGGAAGTGGTGCCAATGGTGGCCGAAACAAAACATGGGACCAGGCCGTCCTGGCGGTCCTGCTGAGATCTGGCGCTGCAGGGCGTCGGGTAGCATTGCAAAGTTCTGGTCGACCTCAATCAGCCGCAAATTCTCGCGCCCTATCCCGGCGATCTTAACTGCTTTCTCGATAGAGGAATGTGCCTGGGTGGAGGCATAAGCCACCAGGCGGCCATCGCAGCCGGTTTGGTTGCTGGCGAAGCCTGTGGCGCGTTCACGAGCCGCCAGCAGTGCGGTGAGGGATGCGGTAGAAGCGGTATCCTGGATCACACCTCCCCCCCGGCTGGTCGATTTGAACTGGTCTGGTAAGCCAAGGATCTCAACCATCCAATCCAGTACCTGGGTTTCCAGCTCGGTGCAGGCGGGGCTGGTAGCCCATAGCATGCCCTGCACACCCAGCCCGGATGAGAGCAGGTCGCCAAGGATCGCCGGTCCGGATGTGTTGGCCGGGAAAAATGCGAAAAAATTTGGAGACTGCCAGTGGGTAATCCCCGGCATGATGATTTGTTCTACATCCGAGAGCAGGCGGTCAAATGCCTCACCAGTCATGGGTGGGTGCTCGGGTAGTGCAGAGCGGATTTCGCCCGGCTGCACCTGGGACAGCACAGGGTATTTCTCAATTTGCTCGTAATAATTGGCGATCCAATCAATCACTTCACGCCCATAGCGGCGGAATTCATCGGGAGTCATGTGGTAGCTGGGTTCTTGGGTCATCTTTACCCTCGTTTCAGGTAGAATGGATAGATTTTACCACTGCAAAAAATGTGCACGGTTTATTGCCACAAGAGTATAATTGGCCTATTAAGTTTTTGTAGAAGGAAAGAGAAGATGAACGCATCCAACGACGAACACAAGAATACAGAATCCGGTGCTGCCGAGCCGGTGGTCAAGGATTTTGTCCGCCTGGCTGTTGAGGATGACATTCGCAGCGGCCGATTCGCTGGGCGAGTGCATACCCGCTTTCCGCCCGAGCCGAACGGCTACCTGCATATCGGGCATGCCAAGGCTATCAGCATCGACTTTGGGATCGCTTCCGAGTACGGCGGCAAGTGCAACCTGCGCTTTGACGACACCAACCCGTCCAAAGAGGAGCAGGAGTACGTTGACAATATTATGGACGATATCCGCTGGCTGGGCTTCGATTGGGATGATCGGCTGTTTTTTGCCTCAGATTACTTTGACCAGCTTTACAATTGGGCAGTTGATTTGATCAAGAAAGGCAAAGCCTACGTCGATGACCTGAGCCCGGAGCAGATCCGCGAGTACCGGGGCACCCTAACACAGCCCGGTAAAGACAGCCCTTACCGCAACCGCACGGTTGAGGAAAATCTGGATCTGTTCGAGCGCATGCGCCAGGGCGAATATCCCGATGGGGCCAGGGTGCTGCGCGCCAAGATCGATATGGCCTCCGGGAATATGAACCTGCGCGACCCGGTGATGTACCGCATCATCCAGGGTACCCCGCACCATCGTACCGGGAATAAATGGTGTATTTACCCGATGTATGACTACGCCCACGGGCAGAGCGACTCGATCGAAGGGGTAACGCATTCCCTGTGTTCGTTGGAATACGAAGATCACCGGCCGCTGTACGACTGGTTCCTGGACGAGCTGGGAATTTACCATCCCCGGCAGATAGAGTTTGCCCGCCTGAACCTGACCTATACGGTGTTGAGTAAACGCAAGCTGCTGCGCCTGGTGCAGGAAAATCACGTCGCCGGTTGGGATGACCCGCGCATGCCCACCCTGTCTGGGATGCGCCGGCGAGGATATTCGGCGGAAGCGGTGCGCGAGTTTATTGCCCGTGCCGGGGTGGCCAAAAACCCGACCATATCCGATATTGCCCTGCTGGAATACTGCGTGCGCCAGGACTTGAACCTGCGCGCTCCACGCCGGATGGCGGTGTTAAAGCCGCTTAAAGTGGTGATTGATAATTATCCGGAAGACCTGATCGAGCAGATGGATGCGGTCAACAATCCCGAAGACGCCGGAATGGGAACCCGGCAGGTACCCTTCTCGAAGGTGATCTACATCGAGCAGGATGATTTTCGCGAGGTGCCGCCTCCCAAGTATTTCCGCCTTTCGCCCGGCCGGGAGGTGCGCCTGCGCTACGCTTACCTGGTGACTTGCACCAGTGTCGTCAAAGATCCGCTAACCGGAGACGTGCTGGAAGTCCACTGTACGTATGACCCGGCGACGCGTGGCGGTGATGCCCCGGATGGCCGTAAAGTGAAATCGACCCTGCATTGGGTCTCGGCTGCCCATGCCATACCGGCGAAGGTCAACCTGTATGACCGTCTGTTCAACCAGGAGAACGCCGAAGAAGCCCCCGATGGGCAGGACTTCCTGGTGAACCTGAATCCGATCTCGTTGGAGGTGCTGCCATCCGTGATGTTGGAACCGGACCTGGCGACGGCCGAAACAGGTGTCACTTACCAGTTTGAAAGACAGGGCTATTTCTGTGTCGATCTGGATTCTCGTCCAGGCAGCCTTGTTTTCAACCGCACAGTGACTTTGAAGGATATCTGGGCTAAGATTGAGAAGAACCAGTAACCTACCTGAACTCAAGTTAAGTTAATAAAGAGGGTGTCTCCAGCCAGCATATACCGGGTGGAGACACCCTCTCTAGTTACCCTAAGTTTGGCTATTACTACGCCTGTAAAGGCATGGCCGCCAACAGATTCACCAGCGTGGCGCAAGCGTTCGAGCACTTTGTTGCGGCCGATGATCTCCATACTCTCAAATAGCGGCGGGCTGACCTTCTGCCCGGTAACGGCAACTCGCAGGATGCCAAATAGCTGGCCGGCGCTCAGTCCCAACTGCTCGGCGAGCTGGCGCATCGGTTCTTCGGCGGCTGCTTTGGTCAGCTCTGGCAACCGGGCCAGCAAATCTTGGGCCTGCTGCAGCGCCTGGGCTGAGGCGGCGGGAGTCATATCCTTGCCCACCAGCTCCTGGGTGACGGGAGTAACCTCATCCTTGAAGAAAAAGGCCGCGTAATCCGGTCCATCGTCCAATGTAACCATGCGCTCCTGGATCAGCGGCGTGACCGCCAGCAGACGGGCGTCATCCACGGATAGCCCTTGAGCTTCAAAGAACGGTTTCACCCGACCGGCGAGCTCCGGGATGGGCAGGCTGCGGATGTGCAGTCCATTGAAATGATCCAGCTTGCTGAAGTTGATGGCGGCCGGTGATGGATTTAAATGATCCAGGCTAAATTTGTCAACCAGATCTGCTAAGCTAAAAAACTCAGTGTGGTCGTCATAACTCCAGCCCATAAGCACAACCCAATTTAAGATGCCTTCGGGAATATATCCTAGCGGCTGCATATCGCCAATGAAGATGGAGTAGCCATCCTTCATAATCTCGGCGGATTCGCGCTTGGACATTTTACCCTTGCCGCTTGGTTTAAGAAAAACTGAAGGGTGCACGAAGATCGGTTCCTGCCAGCCAAGAGCGCGGATTATGTGCATGTGAAGCGGAAAGGTCGGCAGCCATTCGACGGTGCGGATGACATGCGTGATCTTCATCAGGTAATCGTCTACCATGGCGGCCAGGTGATATACAGCCAGACCATCTGACCTGACCAGGATGGTGTCGTCCAGCTGTTTGTTTTCGACGGTTATCGCGCCGCGCATATAATCCTGGATGGTAATGCTGCCTGTCTCTGGCATACGGAAACGGATGACGTGCTTCTCTCCGTTCGCCACCCGCCGGGCGGCTTCGTCTGGGTCCAGACGGCGGCAGGTGCCGTCATAGTGCGTGTTTTGCTTGTTCTTGATTTGCTCCTGGCGCACCTTTTCCAGCCGGTCGGGGGTACAGAAGCAGTAATAGGCATGCCCGGTGTTGATCAACTGGCGGGCATATTCCAGGTAGATATCCCGGCGCTCCGATTGGCGGTAAGGGCCGTAAGGTCCGCCGACATCCGGGCCTTCGTCCCAATCCAGGCCCAGCCAGCGCAGGCTGCGCATCAACTCTTCCTCGGCGCCGGGGGTATAACGCTTGCGATCGCTGTCTTCCAGGCGCAGCAGGAACTGGCCGCCGGTCTGGCGGGCCAGCAGGTAGTCGTACAAAGCGGTGCGGGCGCTGCCCAGGTGAGTGCGCCCGGTCGGAGAAGGAGCAAAGCGCGTGCGTGCAGGTGTGTTATTCATCAGGTTGTAAGCTTTCTATTCAGTTTTTAGCGACCGGTGAACTCGAGTGCTTTATGCCGCAGGATGACGCTTTCCACCAGGCCAATTCCGAGCAGGATAGACAGCAGCGAACTGCCGCCGTAGCTGACGAACGGCAGCGTCAGACCGGTTGCCGGCATCAAGCGCAGGTTTACACCGATATTCACGATGACCTGGAAGGCAATCATCACCGCCACACCGTAGGCAATCAGCCCGCCGTATGTATCTCGGGCAATGCGCGCCGCTCGGACGCAGCGGTAGATCACGAAAAGTAACACCATTAACATCACGACAATGCCAACGAAGCCAAATTCCTGCGCCATTGCAGAAAAGATGAAGTCGGAATGGCGTACTTTCAAGAAGCGCAACTGCACTTGTGATCCATGGCCGTAGCCTTGCCCAAGCAGCCCTCCCGAGCCGATGCTGATGAGGGCCTGCTCAATGTTATAGGTCTCGCCATGACGCGGCATTTGGATCCGGAGAAATAAAGTTAACGATGCGCTGCAGCTGGTAATCTTCCAGGATGACATCGAAGCGGATCATCAGGGGGACGGCGATCAGCAGAAAGGCCAGTCCGACCAGGGTAAAGATCACGATGTGCTTGATGCGCAGTCCGCTGGCCCATAGCATGGCCAGCCAGAGCACAAACATCACGATAGATGTGCTCAGATTGGGCTGCAGTAATATCCAGATCGTGATCCCCATCGTCATCAGGAAGCTGCGGATGATCCAGCGGATATCGTGTGTCTCGTTCTGGCTGCGGGAAAAGAAACTGGCCAGCGCCAGGATCATCACGATTTTAGCGATCTCGGAAGGCTGGATCAAGATCACACCGGTGTCGAACCAACGCGCCGAGCCAAAGAATGCTGCGCCTACGACATACAGGGCAAACAACACCACGAAGGTGATGATGTACATCGTGCGGCTGACTGAAGCCCACAGGTGATAATCAATCGAAGCGGCGATCAAAATCACCACGAAGCCGGCGCCCGCAAAGATGAGCTGCCGCTGCACCAGGTCTAACTCGACCAGCTCAATATTGCCTGCTATAGCCGAGCGGATCATGGTGATGCCAAAGATCACCAACAGAGCTACTGCGCCTAAAAGCCAGAAATCAAAGTGGCGCCAGTTTGATAACGTAGATTCACGCATTTACAAATCCTACCATCAGGTCGTGCGCCGGCGCTGCTTCGTGCGCAGCGGGATATCCGCCAACAGGCGCTGCTCGCGCCCTTCCTGGGACATCTCGATCCGGACTGCCTCCGGCTCGATTTCTACATAGCGCGAGATGACCTCGATCAATTCATTCTTCAAAGATTCCAGGGTCCCAGGCGGTAAATCCGTCCGGTCGTGGATCAGTACCAGCGCCAGGCGATCCTTGGCTTGTTGGGCGCTGTTGGTTTCGCGGTGAAAGAGACGATCCAGCCAACTACCCATCTAATTGCCTCCTGGGCTAAACAGGCCCTTCAATCGTCCCAAGAAACTGCCGTTATCATCCAGGCTCATGAAAGCCACCTGTTCGCCGTTCAACCGGCGGGCTATGTTGCGAAATGCCTGCCCGGCTTTGCTTTTTCCATCCAGGGCAATCGGCAATCCGCGGTTGGTACTAACCACCACAACTTCATCGTCGGGAACTAACCCCAGGAGCTCGACGGCCAGCAGCTCCAGAACATCCTCCGTAGAGAGCATTTCGCCGCGCTTGACCATAGCCGGCTTGATGCGGTTGAGAACCAGCCTGGCAGGCCCTTTTTCTTCCGACTCGACCAGGCCGATGATACGGTCTGCGTCGCGCACGGCAGAGATCTCCGGGTTGGTGATCACCACGACAATATCCGCCGGCGCCAGCGCGTTGCGAAAACCACGCTCGATGCCAGCCGGCGAATCGATCAGGATATAGTCGTGCTCTTCACGCAGCTCGTTGCACAGGCGTACCATGTCGCTGGGCGAGACGGCGCTCTTGTCTCGGGTCTGAGCTGCCGGTATCAGGTACAGCTCTGGCAGACGCTTGTCCCGGATCATAGCCTGCCGTAAGCGGCAGCGACCTTCCACAACATCCACCAGGTCGTAAACGATGCGATTCTCCAGCCCCAGGACAACATCCAGGTTACGGAGCCCAATATCGGCATCGATACAGACGACTTTATGCCCGTTCGCTGCCATGGCCGCGCCGATGTTGGCGGTGGCGGTGGTTTTTCCCACGCCTCCCTTGCCGGAAGTGACTGTGATGACTTTGGCAGGCATTCCTTGTTCCTATCTCGATTTCTTTGGATCCCAGTTTTCGGCAACCACCTGCCCATCATCCAGGCGTGCCATTTCTGGCTGGGGTTTGCCGCGTCGTTGCGGGGTCATCGCAATATGACCGGCGATGCGCAGCTGGGTGGGTGAGAGATCCAGGGCGCACACGATGGCAAGTTCATTACCCTCCGCTCCGGCGTGAGCCATGCCTCGCAGACGACCCCAAACCAGGATGTTTCCGCTGGCAATGACTTCTGCCCCGGGGTTTACATCGCCCAGGACGACTACATGTCCGGCATGGTTTAAACTGATCCCGGAGCGCAAGGTGCGCTGTACCAGGATGGCATCTTCTCCCGTATGCAAGAGAGTCTCGGAACGGGCGGCGGGATACTCGGGTTGGGGCTTGCCAATGCGGGTGGCTAAGCCCAGGGTTTGGGCAGTCTGCTCAGTGATTGGCGAGTTGCTCAAAACAGCCCACAAAGTCATCTCGTGTTGGGAGATATCGCTGCGCAGCTTGCCCAGCTCGGCCGCTTTTAAGGCATGGTTGCCCACGTCCAATGCCAGGCGAGCGCCGTGTAAAAAGGCGCCCTGCTCGTCCAACTGCTCCAATAGCGTCTGATGCACCTGCTCCCACTCACCATCGCCTACCGTGACCAGCAAGCCTTCCCGAATACCCTTGATCTGTACTTTCACAGTCATGAGCGCCTCAGGGCTGCTGAGCGGCTACGTCGATCTTTTTCAGCTCAAAATACGATTCGAGCACCCGGCGCACGATAGGTCCGGCAACACTCGAACCTTCCGTACCATTATAGACAAACGCTACTACGGCAATTTCCGGGTTTTCGTAAGGCGCAAATCCTACGGTCCAGGCATGCGAAGGCCAGTTGCCTGGCTGGCAGCGATTTTGCTGCTGGGCGTACTGATCGCAATATTCAGCGGTACCGGTTTTGCCGGCAGCCGAGATGGTGGTGCCATCGAAAATTTTCAGCAGGGTGCCCTCGGTCACTGCCAGACGCATACCCTGACGCAGGACATCAAACACCCAGGGCTGCACGGTCTTCTTCTGGCCGGGGATGGGCTCGCAGCCGCGAATGGTGGTTTCGCCGTATTCCTGGATAACCGGGTCCACAGTTAAGTCCCATTTTAATCTGTGGGCTGAAGGGTGATACCTGCCGGCTGCCTTCTGTGGGCGCATCAACGATGTTGCCTTCCTGGTCGAGCCATTTTTCGACTACGTTTCCCTCGTTATCCAGAATCTCCCGGATCAGGGTAGGTTGGACGAGCTTGCCGCCGTTAGCAACAGTAGCCGCAGAAAGCAGCACCTGCAGCGGGGTTGCCAGGACATAACCCTGCCCCACGCTGGCGATGTAAGTATCGCCGGATGACCAGCTTTCGGCATGCGTGATGCGCTTCCAGGTTGGGTCGGGGATCAGTCCGTCTTGCTCGTCGGGCAGCCCCACCCCGGGTGCCTCACCGTACCCCATTGCAGCAGCATAGGTTCCCAGGCGGCAGATTCCCAGCCCTCCGTTCGGCACTTCATCCTCGAAGCCACCTCCCAGTTTGTAAAAATATACGTTGCTGGAATTGGCCAGGCCGTGGACAAAATCCAACTGGCCAAAGCCGGCTTTGTTCCAATCGACCAACTCGCGAGCCCGGCCGACATCATTGGCATAGTATTTTTCTGTGATGTCGAGCTTAGGCGGAGTCTTGATAATTTGTTCGGGGGTCACCACGCCCTCATTCAGGGCGCCCGTCCCAGTGACAAGCTTGAAGACCGATCCGGCCGGCAGCACATCGCCAACCGCGTGGTTGAGCAGTGGATTGGTGGGGTCCCGCAGCAGCTGGTCATAATAATAAGCCGGGATAAAGCGCGTCATCCGGCTGTTCTCGTAGGATGGATAGGAGACCATTGACAGGATTTCGCCGGTTTGCGGATTCATAGCGATGACAACGCCGCTGGAATAGGAGATATTACCGAAGTATTTGTTCCAGTCGTCCAGCTCGTCGGCGAAGATCGCTTGGGCAGCCTGCTGCAGCCGGGTGTCAATGGTCAAACGCAGGCTGTAGCCTGGTTGAGCATCCTCAGGGGATTCGATGTCCGGGCGCAGCACCTGACCGCCGACATCGATCTCGGCCACACGGCGCCCATTCCGGCCAGACAATACATCCTGGTACTGGAGCTCCAGGCCGGCGTACCCGACTTTGTCGCGGTTCGCCAGAAATCCCGCTTCCCGGTAAGCTTCTTCCTGGCTGGCCGGGATAGGCCCTAGAAAGCCCACCAGCGAAGAAGTGATTGATCCGGTAGGATAATCTCGGATGGGTTGGACTTCAACACTGATCCCTGGCCAATCCACCGCTTTCTCCTGGACGATCATGGCTGTGGTCTGATCGACATCGCAGCGGATGCGTACAGGCTGGAATGGCGTCGCTGATTCACCGTACTCGGCGATCTGAGCGATCCCATGATCGGAGATGCAGGGGACATAGGGCGTTTCCGGTGTGATGGCGCTGCGATTAACCGGCACACCGATCATCTGAGACAGCTCGCGGAAAATTTCTTGCGTTGCGCCAGGGTCTTCTGGCAGGTTAGCGGCAGTTATTGAAATATTATATGAGGCAATATTGCGTGCCAGGATCGTGTCGTTGCGGTCGTAGATGATACCGCGCGATGCAGGGAGGTTAATCACCTCGGTGCTGTTTTCCTGGGCTTTTGCCACCCAGTCATCTTGTTCCATAATTTGGAGGATAAACAAGCGGACGATGAACGCCCCAAAGATGGCGACAACGATAGCCAAGAAGACCCGCAAACGCCAGGTTTCAAGTTGATTGTTAAGTTGTGACGAACCGTTCATAATCTATCTTTTCTATTTCACCCAGGTCATCCTGGTTACTTGCATACGGGCTGCCTGTCAAACAACCAGTTCTTCGGGATACAGCCAGCGGGCAAGGTCGCCAAGCAGAGCATATGCCGGGATAGCTACCACTAAATTTAACAGCATGCTGGGGAGGGTGATCATATTCACTGACTCCAACCATGCCAACGGAGTGCCGGTAAATCGCAGCACAAGGACGGCCAGGGCCTGGGTGATGAGCGTGCCGAGAAAAGTGGCTACGAACATTGCCAGGATAGGCACTTGCCACACTCGCTGCCGCAGCAGCAGAGCCATGCCGACAACCAGCAGGTAGCCGATGATCGGCAGGCCAAAAGGCAAGGCCGTAGAAAGACTGACCAATAGACCACCGATTATACCCCATTGCCAGGCGGTTTTTACGGATTTTTGCAGCGACCAGGCGATGATTGCTACCATAACCAGATCGGTGGTGCCTCGCAGCAGGGGTAACTGGCTGAATACGGCAGTTTGCAAAATAAGCAAGCTGCCAAGGATGGGAATCGCCAGTAAAGTTGCTGTCATGATGAAGCATGCCGCGGCATTTCAGGGTGCGTTAGGGGTTGGTATCAACGGTGAGACATCCACCGGCCGGAAGTTGGTGATGATCAACACGATTGGCATCTGCCTGAAATCCACAGCCGGTTGGACCGACGCTTTCTGAAACAGATCGGTATCCCGGCTGCGCAGGTTGGTTACCTGGCCGACCACAATGTCCGCCGGGTAATTACCACCCAGCCCAGAAGTGAGCACCAATTCTCCGATTTCTACGGAGGCTTCCTGGGGGATCATATCGAGTGATAGATCACCGGTGGCGCTGCCCTGTAGAACGGCCTGGGCGCCGGATGGTTCGAGCCTGACATTGACTGCTGAGGCGGCATCCGTAATGAGCTGCACCCGAGCAGCGCCAGCGGTCACCGCGGCCACACGGCCGACCAATCCTTGCGAAGTTACCACGGGCATCCCACGGCGCAGGCCGTCATCCGACCCTCGGTTTATCAACACATATTGCAGGAAGGGGCTTGGGTCACGACCGATCACCCGAGCAGCAACATAGCGGTTTTCAGGATTTACGCGTGCAAAATCGACCAGTGCTTGCAGGATGCTTGTTTCGGAAAGCTGCTGTTTTAATGTGATGATCTCGGATTGCAGCTGAGAGTTTTCTACTTCCAGCTCCTCATTGCGCTGTTGCAGGCGTGTCAGGTCGGCCGGGGCAGTGATATAGGTCTGGATCGCCTGAAAACGTGTTGCCAACCAGGTTTGAGCGCCAATAACGGGAGCCAGCACATAGCGAGAAAGGGGCGTGAGATATCCGCCTAATGCTAATGCAATCAGGCCGATGATCACCAGGACGATGATCACCGTCTGTACCGTGCGAGACTTTAAGCCTGCCATTTACGAACCGTGGCGCGTACTGCCGCGCTCTAATCCAACCAATAACCTTCTTAGTGAGTCGTAATTTTCCAGGATCATGCCTGCCCCGCGGGCCACACAGCTCATTGGGTCTTCGGCCAGCCAGCAGCGGATGTGTAAATCATCTACCAGCCTTCGATCCATAGATTGGAGCTGTGAACCGCCGCCTGCCAGGCAGATACCAGTTTCCATCAGATCGGCGATGATCTCTGGGGGAGCCTCATCCAGGGCATCTTTGATGGTGTCTATGATGGTTTGCACTGAGCCGGAAATGGCATCCCGGATCTCTACCGAGGAGACTTCCACCGCTTCCGGCAGGCCAGTGATTAAGTTCCGGCCGCGCAGCAGCATGGTTTTTTCCTCAGGGAGCAAGTAGGCTGATCCGATGGTAATCTTGGCCTGTTCGGCCATGCGCTCTCCGATGAGCAGGTTGTACTTGTTGCGCATGTACTGGACAATATCCTGATCCATCTCATCGCCGGCTACCCGCAAGGAGCGCGAAACAACCACGCCACCCATGGACATGATGGCTACTTCTGAGGTACCGCCTCCGATATCGACAATCATACTGCCGCGGATTTCGGCCACCGGCAAACCGGCTCCCAGGGCTGCGGCCACCGGCTCTTCAATCAATCCTACCTCGCGTGCCCCGGCGGACATGGCAGCGTCATAAACGGCGCGCTTCTCTACTTCCGTCACTCCGGAAGGAATGCCAATGATTACCCGCGGCCTCGGAACAGGCACCATGGTCTGTTCGTGGGCTTTGCCGATAAAATACTCCAGCATGGCCTGGGTGATCTCGAATTCCGAGATCACGCCGTCGCGCAACGGGCGAACTGCAATCACATTCGCCGGAGTGCGACCGACCATCTCCTTAGCCTCGGCTCCGATGGCCAGGGGTTGGCGGGTGCGCTTATCTATGGCGACCCAGGATGGTTCGTTGATGGTGATTCCCTTCCCACGGACATTAACCAGTGTATTGGCAGTTCCCAGGTCGATGCCAATATCCAGTGAGAAGAAACCGAGCAACCAGTTTATTAGATTGAAGGCCAACTTTGGCTCCGAATGTCCCTTTGTGAACGAGGAGTTCAGCTCGAGCGCACCCTGACTGAGTTCATGGGTGATTATACCTTAACCTTAATGACTAAAACATCAGGTCGTTAACCCGGTTAATGGTCTCGCGGGCGGCCGGACGCGGTGCTCTGGCAGGCGGTTGAGCGGCGTGTCAGTCAAATTGTGCATATCTACCAGGCAAGGTTTGCCCGGGTTGATGTAGATTAACCCGGTAATCAGCTCCTGCTTCTCGTTGGCCTCTTCCAGGATGCTCATGGCGGCGGAGCGGTCGTGCGGATCATATTCGTGCTCCAATTTTTTGAGGATTATGCGTGATCCATCGTGCAATGGTGACTTCTTTTGCTTCGCCCTCCTCATATTCAACCATGATATCCTCGGCCGGTGGTACGTAGGACAGCTCGTGCAGAGCCACTTCGTGCTCTTTGCCCCAGGCGTAGGAGTGCAAAGCTGTATCCTGGTTGTTGAAGGTCACGCAAGGGCTGATGATATCCAGCACGGCGATTCCTTTATGCGAAAGGGCAGCTTTGATCAGCTCTTTGACCTGTTTTGGGTCGCCGGCGAAAGAGCGCGCCACGAAGGTGGCATTGCCTACCAGGGCCTCCCAGGCAATATCAATCGGCATGTACGGGTTGGTGCCCTGGCTCTTGAGCTGCAAGCCTTTCTCGGCCGTGGCGGAGAACTGGCCTTTGGTCAAGCCGTAGACACCGTTGTTCTCGATAATGTATACCATGCTGAGGTTGCGCCGGATGACATGCTTGAATTGGCCGATGCCAATGCTGACCGAATCGCCATCCCCGCTGACTGCGATGCCATGCAGCGAGTAATCGGCGAACAATGCGCCGGTTGCCAGGGAGGGCATCCGCCCATGCAGTCCGTTGAAGCCAAAGGAGCGGTTCAGGAAGTAGGTAGGGCTTTTGCTGGAGCAGCCAATCCCGCTGAATTTCACCACGTTTTCAGGGACGATATTCAGCTCGTAGCAGGCAGAAATGATCTGGCTGGATATGGAGTTGTGACCACAGCCTTGACACAGCGTGCTGGGGTTGCCGCGGTAATCGTTTTTGCTGAGCCCGAACAGGTTAACCTGGCTTTTTGCAGATGTCTGTTGATCGGACATGATTAATTCTCCTCTTTGGCAAGAATAGCATCGGCGACGCGGCGGGCAGTAAGCGGCAGCCCATCCGTGTAGGCGATGGAAACAAGCCGGGTGGCGTACTCGGGGTATGCCAGGGTCAGCAATTGCTGCATTTGCCCATCGCGGTTCATTTCTACCACGTAGCAGCGATCGTATGAGCGGATAAATTCCCCGACCTCGTCGGTGAACGGCACGGCGCGCAGGCGCAGAATAGCTGCTATTAACGCCCTGGTGTGCCAGTGAGATGGCGGGCTTCTTCGATTGCCGGGTCGGTTGAGCCGTAAGCAATCACGCCGATGCGAGCCCCGTCCATGGTTTCAGTGATCGGTACGGGCAGGTATTGTTTGGCAGTTTCGTATTTCCTCTTCAAGCGATCTAGCATATCATGCCAAACTTTATCATTCTCGGAGTAGCGCGCGGTTTCATCATGCCCGGTTCCGCGAGCGAAATAGGCGGCGTTCGGGTGGCGATTGCCGGCCAGGGTGCGGTACGGAATCCCATCGCCATCCACGTCGCGGTAACGGGCCCACAGGCCGTTAGATTTCTCCAGATCTGCCTCCCACAGAATTTTGCCGCGATCCATGGGTTTGTCCGGGTAGGCGAACGGTTCGATCATCCATGTGTTCATCCCCAGGTCCAGGTCGCTAAGCACAAATACCGGCGCTTGCAATCTTTCTGCAATATCGAAAGCCTGCCAGCCGAACTGGAAACACTCGTTTACCGAGCCGGGGAGCAAGATCAGGTGCTGCGTGTCGCCGTGTCCCATGAAGTTGGCGAAGGTCAGGTCACCCTGGGCGGTGCGGGTGGGCAATCCGGTGCTCGGGCCAACTCGCTGCACATCCCAGACCACCAGCGGCACTTCGGCAAAATACGCCAGGCCGGCATATTCAGTCATCAAGCTTAGCCCCGGCCCAGACGTGGAAGTCATGGCTCGCAGCCCTGCCCAGCCGGCGCCAACACACATGCCAATGGCTGCCAGCTCATCTTCGGCCTGGATGACGGCATAGGTATTTGTCTCGGGGGCTTCAGGATCCTTGCGTAGGATCGGCAGGTATTCATTGATCGACTTCGACCAGGCTGGTTGCCGGGGTGATGGGGTACCAGGCGACGAAATGCACGCCACCATAAATGGCCCCCAGCGCGGCGGCAGTATTGCCATCTGCCATAATCAAGCCTTCGGTGGCGTTCATGGGTTCGACACGGTAGGGGTCGGTCTTAACCAGATTGTCCGTAGCCCAATCAAAAGCTGCTTTTACCACGCCAAAGTTCATATCGATCGGTTTGGCTTTCCCTTTGAAATGAAAATCAAGCGCCATGTAAATTTTATCCAGGTCAATGCCCAGAATATTTGCCAGCACACCGACATAGACCATGTTGGCGATGTAATCGCGCAAATTGCTGGGAGCCTGCGATTCTTTGACCAGCTGCTTCACCGGCATGGGGTAAACCGAAATATCCTGCCGGTTGATCGGCAGCTTGATATCGTCGGCATAGAAGAATGCTCCCCCCGGTACGACGTCATTGACATCCTGAAGGAACGAATTGGGGTTCATTGCCAGGACGATCTCGTGCTCATCGCGGCGCGCCAGGTAGCCTTCCTTGCTCACTCGAATAGTGTACCAGGTAGGCTGGCCCTGAATATTGGACGGAAATAGATTTTTTCCAGAAACAGGGATGCCCATCTTGAACAGGGCGCGCAAGATAGTCAGGTTGGAGGTTTGACTACCAGAGCCGTTTACAGTTGCGACCGTAATGGAAAAATTATTGATCACAGGCTGTCTCTCGGCCTGAGCTTCTGCTGCTGCGGCAGGTTGTAAAGTCGTCATAGAATATCCTTTCGTTTTACGGGCTATCCGTAGATAATTTTCAATTGTGCGGCAGAATCTGCCGGGAGTGGCTGTGTGCGGTGGTGCAGCAGATCTTTATGCTCGATCAGTGCCTGGAAACCGGCCCGGGTGTCTCCCAGGCAGATCGAATCCACCATCTGCTGGTGGTAAGTCCAGACTTCGGTGAGGTAGGCATAGTCGGCAAACAAGTTGAGGCCAACGGCCTCATAGGCATCCCAATAAGCTTCCAGGATGCCGTTTACAAACGGATTATCCAGCCTGTGGTATATGCCCAGGTGCAGCAGGCGGTGTTCGCTGTGCGGAATTTGCACCGGCTGGCCTTTAAGCTTGCGCCAGGCGCGGGCGACCAGGTCTTTTAGATAGATGTGATCCTCAAGCGTAAGCAAGCTGACTGCATTTTCCCAGTAAGCAGTCTCAATATGGTTGCGCAGGTCCGCAAATTCGTCAAAATGACGCAGGTCGATCTGGATGGCGTAGGAAAGGCTCTGGCGCACGGCCGGCGAGAAGGTGTATGGCAGGCGGCGTATGCCGGTGCGCGGGCGCACCTCCACCAGACCCAGCGCTTTCGCTACTTCCAGCTGCTCTCTCAGGTAAGCCACGCTCACGCCGATCTCCTTGCTTAACTCTTGCAAGGAAGGCAGCTGATTTGAGTCCGCCTCGGACTGGTCGCCGTGGGTAGAAGCGATCAAGTAGTCCAGAAATTCAGAAGCGGATTGGTAGCGGTAATTCATTGCCGTCGGTTAATTGATTCTAAAGATATGATTAATCTGATTAATATAAACGATCAGATGCGATTTTATCACTCTCCCCGTAGAGAGTCAAGAATTTTGGTAGGAAGGATTACATTATGAAAAATTGATAATTATTTCAAGAAATTAGTGGCGGCTGCCGCCATCAAGGCGCTGCCATGAACCAGGGCACGCTCATCGACGTCAAATTTGGGGTGATGGTGGGGGTAATTTAGTTCACGCTCTGCGTTGGCCGAGCCGATGAAGAAATAACATCCCGGAATTTCCTGCATCATGAAAGCCATATCTTCAGAACCCATCGTGCGGTAATCAGTCGCCAGCTCGCAATCTGGCAGCAACTCGCGGGCAACCTGCTGGACCTGCCCGGTGATTTGGGGGTCGTTGATCACCGCTGGGGTAATGTGTAAAATTTCAGCTTCCGCCTGGCAGCCCATTCCCCCGGCCACACCTTGAATGAGCTCGTGGAAACGCTCGAGCAGCCTGGTGCGAACCTCCGGCTCAAAAGTACGGATGGTGCCCTCCATTTTTATCTGGGGTGGGATCACGTTGAAAGCTTCACCGCCATGAATAGTGGTCACGCTGACCACGGCCGATTTTAGCGGCGAAATATTGCGCGCAACAATGCTCTGCAGTGTAGTGACGATATGGGCGGAGGCCAGCAGCGGGTCGACCGCCAGGTGGGGAGCAGCACCGTGCCCGCCTTTGCCGCTGACCAGGATGCGGAAGACATCAGCTGCTGCCATGGCTGGACCGGGGGTGACCGAAATGCGGCCGAAAGGCGCTTCGTTCCACAGGTGTAAGGACAGGGTGTAATCGGGGCGCGGGTTTTGCAGCACGCCGTCGGCCATCATGCTTTCTGCGCCGCCCAGGCCTTCCTCGGCGGGCTGAAAGACCAGCTTGACCGTTCCGGCCAGCTCTTCCCTGTGGGATTGTAGCATCCGGGCTACCGTCAGTCCGATAGCGGTGTGACCATCATGCCCGCAGGCATGCATGACGCCGGGGGTCTGAGATGCATAGGAGGCGCCGGTCTCTTCGAGGATCGGCAGGGCGTCCATGTCAAAGCGCAGCAGTACGACCGGGCCGGGCTTTTCACCTTCCACCAGCGCTACAACGCCGGTCTTGCCGATGCCGGTAGAGACTTCCAGGCCGAGTTTATTCAACTCGCGGGCAACGATCCCGGCTGTGCGAAACTCCTGGAAGCCAAGCTCCGGAAAGCGGTGAAAATCACGCCGTAACTCCTGGGTGTAGCTAAACAACTGCTGTGCTTCACTGACGAAATCTGCCATCATATAGACCTCCAGAATTATGCGATGTCCAGTTTTCGGACACTCGTTGAATGTTTGCTAAGCTAAGATAAGCCGCCGGAACACTTCTTCGTAGCGCGGCGCTTCTGGGGTGCTTTCCGGTTTGCGCCTCTGGCGCATCCGTTCGGCCAGCGCCTGAGGTTCGCCAATCTGGCTGGCGTGCTCGTAAAGTGCCGTGATTTTTGTTTCCCACTGATTGGTGACATCCAGGTGGATATCTGGCTGCAAGGTGCCAGATACCCAGACTTCGCGTACGGTATGTGGTTCCAGCCCCTGCTCTAGAAGCTCGGGAAAATACAGGTGGTTGCCTGCTGCCGGAAAGACTGCATCCAGGACGGCCTGACCAACCGCCCGGTGGTCGGGGTGGTTGATCCGGTTGCCAAGGAAAAACAATGTCTGCGGGTCACAGGTTACCAGCACATCCGGGCGGACCGAGCGGATCACTCGCGTAATCTCACGGCGTAAATTAAGGTCCGGCACCACATAGCCGTCCGGGTAGTCCAAGAATTGGATCTCTGTGACGCCCAGCACCCGGGCAGCGTTACGCTGCTCGGTATGCCGCAGGCTGCATAATTGTTGAGACGATATAGACCGGTCCGGAGCGCCTTTATCTCCGCAGGTGACCAGGCAGTACATCACATCGTGACCGGCAGCCGTCCAGCGGGAGATCGATGCCCCACAGAAGAACTCGGGGTCGTCCGGGTGCGCCAGGATTACCAGGATGCGCTGAGGTGTTTCCCAGCCTTCGGGGTCTAATAGTTCTTTCCGCTCTCTCGAGGCCATTTTTTCTTTTTCTTCTTCTTGAAGGCTGAGACGGGCATCTGGGGCGGTTCACTCTTGGGGGCCGGCTCTATCGGGGGTTCGCTGGCCTCAGCCGTACGATCCTTACCGCAGGTGCATCCGCCGTTTTCGTGCTCACCACAGGGCTCCTGAGATTTTCTACGCAGCGCTTCTAACTCGTCCCAGGGTTGGATCTGATCGTGGGGGAATTCCTGTTGGATGCCGGTATCCAGCAGCACGACAATACCCTGGCGCAGGGGGAAGACATCCAGCACCTTGCCTTCGCCTTTGGGGGTTTCAACGCGTTTGCCACGCTTGGGCAGGTTCTTGCGCGCCTCAACGTATTGTTCGTACTCGTAAATCAGGCAGCAGCGCAGACGCCCGCACATCCCGGTAATTTCCGAAGGAGTCAATGAGATGCCCTGTTCTTTGGCCATCTTTATCGAGATCGGGCTGAAATCGGTCAGGAAGCGGGAGCAGCAGCGCGAATCAATCCCACAGGCGCCCATGCCCCCCAGCATCTTGGCTACATCGCGCGGTCCAATCTGGCGCATCTCGACCTTGGCGCGCGGGTAAATCCGCTGCATGGCGTTTCGCAGGTCGCGTAGATCGATTTTTCCTTCGGCTTCGGTGCTGTACAAGAAAGAGAGGCGGCTGCCATCAAAAGTGTACTCGGCACCAACGATCTTGACGCCGGGGGTCTTCAACTCGGCCAGTTTGGCCCGGCAGTTGATCATCGCCTCGAGCTCTTTCTTTTGCAGAAGCTGGCGCAAAACCAGGTCGCGCGGCGTGGCTTTGTGGTGGATGCTCTTCCAGGCACCTTCTGGTGGGGGGCAGGGGTTGGCAACGAACTCGGTCACTTCGCCCAACTGGAAACCCCGGCTGGTCTCGACGACCACCTGGTCACCTACCTGCAAATCCTGGCTGTGGGCGGCGTCGAAGTGATAAATCTTACCGACAGGTTGGAAACGAATACCGACAATAATTGGGGATATGCTCATCGTTTCATCGCATTCAAGCGGTTACTGGCCGCGTACTTGTAGGAATCACCCTATCACGTTGATAGGGATGAAGTTGCTCTGCTGAACAGCGGCAACGCTGATTTTGGCTGCCAGGTCTTCGGCAATCTGGCGCAAGGCTTTGGATACCGCCGAATCGGGATGCGATATCACCACAGGCACGCCCATGTCGCCGCCAGTGCGTACCGCCGGGTCCATTGGGATCGCCCCGATGAAAGGAACCTCTGCCTCGGCTGCCAGACGTTCTCCACCACCCGTGCCAAAGATATCCATGCGGGTGCCATCGGGGAGCTCAAGGTAGCTCATATTCTCGACAACTCCAAATATCGGCACATCCAGCTGGCGGAACATCTCCAGCCCGCGACGGGCGTCATCCAGGGAGACCTGCTGAGGCAGCGTGACGATCACGCCGCCGCTGAGCGGCATGGATTGCGCCAGGCTGAGGGCGGCATCGCCGGTGCCTGGTGGCAGGTCGACGACCAGGTAATCCAGCTCTCCCCAGGCTACATCGGTGAGGAATTGGCGGATGGCCGAGTGGAGCATGGGGCCGCGCCAGATCAACGGCTGGTCGGGCTTCACCAGGAAGCCGATCGACATCAGCTTGACGCCGTAGGACTCGGCCGGGATCAGCTTGTCGCTGCCGGCGGGCGGCAGACGATAGCACGCCCATCATCGTGGGCACATTGGGACCATAGATATCGGCATCCAGCAGGCCAACCCTCGCGCCAGATTGCGCCAGGACGACCGCCAGATTGACCGCCACCGTGCTTTTCCCGACCCCGCCTTTGCCAGAGGCAACCGCGATGGCATTGCGAATGGGAAGCTGCAGCAAACCGCGCGAGCGCCCGTCGCTGGGCACGTTGGCGTCCATTTTGATCTCTACCTTGTTTACACCGGGGACCGTCAGCACTGCCTGGCGCGCCTCGCTTTCGATCCTGGTGCGCAATGGGCAGGCCGGAGTGGTTAGAACAATTGTGAAATTCACCTGGTCGCCGGCAATATGAACATCGCGGATCATATTTAGGGTCACCAGGTCTTTGTGGAGCTCAGGTTCCTGTACTTTACTCAGTGCGGTCAGCACCGCACCCTCTGATATGCTTGATTGACTTTCCATCTAAATACCTTCCGATGAATAGCAGGCTTGTTTTTCGCTTCCCAATCATAACATACCTGGGGAGATCACGTTTTACAAACCAGCCTGTTTTTGTCCGAAAATCCCAGAGTGGGAGCGCGCATTCGGTCGCACCGGGCGCAACTCCCACTCTAAAGGTTTGGCTTCAAGACTGCCGGCACCTCTGCCTGGAGAAGATGAAAACAGCCGCGGTCATTTCTTATCACAGCTGCAATCAATTCATAGAAAACAGCTAGGCATCCGGTCAGACAGGTTTCTTCTTGGCAGCCTTAGCTGCGGCTTCAGCCGCGCGCGTTTCTTCTTCTCGCTGATAGTTCGTCGGCCGGATGCTGGCATAGTAGGAGGCCGGCTTTGAGAGCTTCTCTTTATCGAATATATTCCTGGCCATACGATCATAGACCGACAGCTCGTAGTCGTGATCCATCTTGATGGCATCGAACGGGCAGTACTCGGCGCAAAAACCACAATTCATGCAGATATCTACATCGATAAAGAAATCATGCGGTTCAGGGACTGGGCGGCCGGTCGTTGGATCATTTGTGCGCACGATCCAGATGCACTGCGGCGGGCAGACTTTGGCGCAGATACCGCAGGAGGTGCAGCGGTCGTGTTTTTCGCCGTTTTCATCCACGTCATAAACCAGGAAGGGGATGAAGCGAAACTCTTCCGGCACCGGGAGTTTTTCCTCAGGGTATTGGATCGTAAAAATACCGCGCGTATCACTGCTCATGCGCCGGGCAATGCCTTCTTCTGTGTAGTAACGGCTGCCCGAGCCACTGAATATCTTCCACATAGGTCGTCGACAAACCGCCTCAGGGTGACACCCAACCCTTTGATAATACCCATTCCATCCATGGTCATCTCTCCGTATCCGTGTAACCGTGTTCTATCGATCCGTTTCGCCCAGCACGATATCGATCGAGCCCAGGATGGCGACCACATCGGCAATTTTATTGCCCATGCACATCGTCTCGATATGCGGTCAGGTTGATAAACGATGGGGCGCGGACGTGATAGCGCCAGGGGTTGGCTTTGCCGTTAGAGACAACGTAATAACCAAACTCGCCTTTTGGACCTTCCACCCGGCCGTAGGATTCGCCGGCCGGAACGCGAACCTGGTACTGCGGTTTGCCTTCCTGGATAGGCCCTTCGGGCATGTCACGCACCGCCTGCTGCAGGATGCGCAGGCTTTGGCGCACTTCGTCGATGCGGATCAGGTAGCGGTCGTATGTATCACCGTGATAGCGCACTGCAACATCGAACTCGAAGCGGTCGTAGATGCTGTAGGGTCGGCGCGGCGGATATCGTAGGGCACGCCAGAAGCACGCAGAACAGGCCCGGCGGTCGAGTCAGGCGATTGCCTGTTCCGGGGTCAGCACGCCCACGCCTTCGCTGCGCGAGCGGATGATCTCGTTATTGGTCAGGTACAGATCCAGCTCATCAATCCGCCGAGGCAGGCGATCGTAAACCAGGCTGCGGATTTTCTCGTAAACGCCGGCCGGCAGGTCACGGGCAACACCGCCAAAGCGGAAGTAATTGCACATCATCCGCGATCCGCTGACCGCCTCGAAGATATCCAGGATCAGCTCCCGTTCTTCGATGGCATACAGCGCCGGTGTGAAGTAGGCTCCCAGGTCGTTCAGGAACATGCCGATGGCGAAGATATGGTTGCTGATCCGGGTCAGCTCGGCCATGATCACCCGCAGATATTCGGCCCGCTCGGGCGGCTTGACGCCCATCAGCTTTTCAACTGCCAGGGCATAGCCGAAGTTGTTGCTCATCGAGGACAGGTAATCCAGCCGGTCGGTGAAGGGCATATTCTGCAGGAAGGTGTTGCGCTCGCCGATTTTTTCATGGTTGCGGTGCAGGTAGCCCATCACGGGTTTCAGGCCAACAATCGTTTCGCCTTCCAGGGCAGCTGCGACACGGAACACGCCATGCGTGGAAGGGTGCTGCGGGCCCAGGTTGACCACCATGGTGTCGACTTCCATTTCTATGCCGGTCGCCTGGGTGAATTTTGCCAGGCTGGTATACAAAGCGCTTTCGGCATCCGGCTTCGTATGTCTCGGGGTCAAATCCGGCAGGATAATCCACATTTTTACCGAAGGCATTCTTCTCTTCCACGCGATAAATATTGCCTTCAGGCCAGCGGCTCTTGAAAGGTTTGCCTTCTTCTTCGAAATAGGCTTCACGCCAATCCTTGCGCAGCGGGTGGCCTTCGAAACCTTCCCACAGCAAGATGCGGCGCAGGTCCGGGTGGCCTTCGAACCAGATACCCAGCAAGTCCCAGGTTTCGCGCTCCTGCAGCTCTACACCAGGCTAGATGGATATCATAGACGGCACCTTCGAGTCTTCCCGGGGCGTCTGGGCTTTGAAGACAAAGGCCGGGCCTCCGGTGGACTTGAAGGCATGGTAGACCACTTCCATCTTGCCTTCAGGCAGGTAATCACGCCGGTCACTGAGGACAGGTAATCATAACCCAGCTCGTCTCGGATATAGGTTGCCACTTCAATCAGGTTTTCGGCATTGACGATGTATCCCGAAAAGCCTTTGCGTTCGTCGGCCACAACACATTCTGGGAAACGGGCCGCCAGGTCGGTGCTCTCAAGTACGGGGGTTTGTTCGCTCATTCCATTGCTCCGTATCGCTTGATCAGGCTGCAGGATCGTCTGCTGCTGCGTCAGCCACAGCCATGGCGGCTTCGGCCGACTGCTGGGCTGCCAGTTTTTCGGCGGTGAACTGCCGATGGCTGCATTTTCACGGGGATCGAAGATGTCCGGGCCCAGGATCGGGATGGGAATTTCCGGGATCGGGTCCTTGCCGTACCAGCGGGTGGCCGGGATGTGCTGCGTGTCAATCTTGCGCTGCAGGGTGATTAAGCCATGCAGCAGGGCCTGCGGGGTGGGGGGCAGCCGGGGATATAGACATCTACCGGGATATAGTTATCCACACCAGAGACGACATTGTAGCCTTCTTTGAAGGGCCCGCCGCCCGAAGCACAGGCGCCCATGGCCACGACATACTTGGGCTCCGGCATCTGGTTGTACAGGCGCACGATCTGGGGGATCATCTTTTTTGTTACCGTACCCGAAACAATCATCAAGTCAGCCTGGCGAGGGCTGGGGCGCATGACCTCCATGCCAAAGCGGGAGAAATCATAGCGGCTGGCTGCGGTGCAGATCATCTCGATCGCACAGCAGGCCAGGCCAAACATCATCGGCCAGATGGAAGAGCGCCGGCCCCAGTTATAAATCTTATCCAGGGTGGTGATGCTGACATTGCCTTGCAGTTCGGGTGGGATATCGTAACGGGTTTCCTGGATGATTTTTTCTGCTTTACTCATAGCGGATTGACCTCCTCAAACCATTCGAGATAAATAGCCGTAAGGATTTCCTGGTTTGCCAGCTGCGGGTCGTCTTCGAACCCGGCTAACTCCAGTGTCCATTGATAAATCATGCCCAGAGATACCTGGTCCAGATCTGCCTCGGGAAAACGGTTGCGCAGGGCTTGCGCAATTGCGTAGGAGTCTTCCCAGGTATACACATTGCCATCATCCATTGCGAGTACCGGCCTTTGGTTTGTGCCAAAGGATACAATCCTGCCCATTATACCTGGATTCAAACCCTGGTCAACGGTTATAAAAGCTAATATATATTTGCATAAATAATCTCGGGTATAATGCAGCAGGCAACCTGTCCATGAAAACATCCCGGCAACGTGTTTTGGAATATATTCGCTCGAGGAAAGTAATCGGTGTGGCCGAGCTGAGCCGGGTGCTGAAGATGACGCCAGCCAATGCCCGCCACCATTTGTCGATTTTGCAAGAGCAGGGCCTGGTGCAGGTGGTTGGTCAGACAGCACCGGAAGGCAAAGGGCGCCCGGCGCAGCTATTTGGCCTGACTGAGCAGGTGCTATCTCACAACCTGGACCGTGTCGCTGCGGCGGCGCTGGACGAGCTGTTTGTTGGGCTTGAGCCTATCGAAAAAGAAGCGGTGCTTGGCAGGTTGGCGCTGCGCCTGAGCCGTGCAATGCAAGCGGGTGATCATAAGGTCGAAGAGGCGTTCCCCGTCGAGGGTCCCGGCGCCCGCCCGGCCGGGCGCAGCCTGACCCAGGCCATCCTGTTTGCCGTGCAGCGCCTGAATGAGCTGCATTACCAGGCGCGCTGGGAAGCCCATGCGGAATCTCCGCGCCTGATCCTGGGCCACTGTCCCTACGCGGCCATCATCGCCGATCACCCCGAGCTGTGCCGGATGGATGCCCGTCTCTTGGAGCTAATGTTAGCTCGCAAGGCTGCTCAGGTTGCCAGGCTGGCTCCCGACCCGCAGGGGGGTACGTTTTGCCTGTTTGTGCTGGATAAGTCGTAGTTTCCTCGATATCGTAAAACCCCGCCAATTCAAAGGTCACATTAAATGTAAGTACTGCACTTTTTGCGCGCCTATGATTTTTCTATAAATGAATCTTTAATATTTTCTGATGTGCACGATGAGAATTTCTAATCTATAATGAATTAGCGCTGTATTACTCGGAAATATCCCCATGATTTGTTCACGATAGCTTTCCCGCTTCCCGTGATAATCGATGAGATTGACATCGTTTGCCACAAAATCCAATCCAATCATCCAAACAGGAGGCTGACATGCCGGGTAAAATTTTTGTACCTGATTCACAAAAAAGAATAATCCTATTGGTGGGCTTGTGCCTGATATTTCTCGCCCTGGTGGCCTGCAGCGCCCAGGCAACTACAGATCCTTCGCTATCGCAAACCCAGGTTGCCATGCAGGTACAGATGACCGTGATGGCGCAGCAGATGGAGGACAGCGTGCAGGCGACGGTGCAGGCACAAAACGCAACTGCGGCCTTCACTTCCGCCCAGGCTACCTTGAATGCCCAGGCACCCGAGCCGACGGCGGTCCCCAGATTGATTATGCGGCCACCCAGGCTGTGATGGAAGCCACCCAGACTGCTTTAGCACAGCCTGCCGCAACACAGCCTCCTGCCGAGCCAACACTACCGGCTGCCACCGAGCCTCCCGTCGACGAAGCAGCCGACCTGGAATCCTTCATGAAATCGGCCAGTATCCTGCTGTACGAGGACATTGTGTACAATCCGGATACCACACGCTATGTCAAGCGCACGCTGGATGAGATGGGGCTGACTTATGTGGACACCGGCAGCGCCATCGGGCGGTTCAAATCCCAGTTATTGACCGGCGGCCCAGGAGGCAAAGGGTGGGACCTGATCATCATAGCTTCGGAAGCCAAATCGGGCGCTTCGGGCGAGTTTTACCAGTACGCCAGCGAAGCCCTCGACAAGGGCTCTTCCGTAATCTATGAACTGTGGTACCTGGATGAAAAGATGGGCGCCAATGGGGAGGCCTTGCTCAGCCGATGCGGGGTGGAGTTCCAACGGGATTGGAGCATGGTCCCGCCGGAACGGGAAGTGATGTTCCCGGTTAACAATCACACCCCATCATGCACGAGCCGAACGACGGCCTGACCTTCACCAAGGTGACCGATTACTGGGCTTATGTCTATGATATCGGGGACCTGCTGCGAAAGTCGATGACCGGGGGGGATGCAACCATCCTGGTGGGGACGCATCGGCACGGAATCGACCAATCATGGAACGCTGACGGTGTGCGTGGACGACCAGCTGGTCCTGCAGACTTTCTCCACCCACCAGATAAGTTATGATGTCATGCGCCGGGTGTGGGAAAATTACATTTACAACGGCCTGAAAACCCGCCTGCGCCACCTCACCCAATAATCAATCTGATTTTCACTCTGTTGATTTGCCGCCCGAAAGGGCGGCAGTTTCATATTCCGGTAGGTTAACTGATTGACAGCCTGCAAGGGAGTGATTATCATGCCTTCAATATTTCCCTGTTTGACGGAGGCCTGCATGACGACTCGCCTGGATGAATTTGAAAGCTACCGCACCCGGATGAACGACCGGATTGCGGAGATTGACCACCTGGGAATCAAGCGTTTTTATAACCTGGATACGAATTGTTATAAAGACGGCGCGCTGGATAGCAAGACGAAGGAACTGCTTGGGCTGGTTGCCTCCATGGTGCTGCGCTGCAATGATTGCATCGATTACCATATCCTGCAATGTGTGGACGCTGGCTTGACAGATGCAGAGCTGTACGACGCGTTCAATGTTGCCCTGGTTGTAGGCGGCAGCATTGTCATCCCACACCTGCGGCACGCCGTGGAGAGCCTGGATTTATGCCGGCAGCGCGCCGGTTGATGGCGGCTGCTTTTCAAGAGCAGCCAACAGCACTGGCAGGGCTACACCGGCCGGCTGCTGCCAGGCAAAATCGGCCTGTGGGGTTAATGGGGTTGATTGAGGGTTGATTTCGATCACCTTTGCCCCCGCTCGTAAGGCGACATAAGGTAGGGATGCAGCCGGCTCGACCAGGCTGGATGTGCCGACTGAAAGAAACACCTCACAGCTGCCGGCAGCCTGCCAGGCGGCTTCCAGCGCCTGGCGAGGCAGGTTCTCACCAAACCACACCACGTCTGGCCTGAGACGTTCTCCGCAGTGCGGGCAGCGCGGGGGAATTTCCTCACTACTCGTCCAGGATTCGACCAGGATGTTTTCTGCCGAACAGCGTATGCGCCGGATATTTCCGTGCAGCTCGAGCACACGGCGGCTGCCGGCCTGTTGGTGCAGCCCATCGACATTCTGGGTGATCAAGGTGAATTCTTGGAAGTGCAACTCCAGGGCAGCCAGGGCGATATGCCCGGGGTTGGGGGCAGCGCGCGATACCAGCTCCCTGCGCCAGGCATACCACTCCCAAACCAGGCGGGGATTCCGGCGAAATGCTTGCGGTGTGGCCAAATCCTCGGGATCATAGCTGCTCCATAATCCGGTTTGCGCTTCTCGAAATGTTGGGATGCCGCTCTCGGCAGAAATCCCGGCGCCGGTCAAAACAGCGACTCGGTGTGTATGCTCGAAGGCCTGGATCAGCCCGGGAGGGATAGGTAGTTGCTGCATAATCTTCTAATCTGTTTTTGAAATTATTGATTAAAATAGGATAAATTCCAAAGCAATGCGTGGATTCTCAAGGAGTTAATATGTCGAAAGTTGCCAAAGCAATATTCTTAATCGATGCCATCGTTTGTCTCATCATTGGCGCTTTTCTGCTGATCATCCCCGGAGATAGCTTGACCGCAGTCGGTTGGGTGCCTTATGATCCGTTGATGACCCGCCTGTTTGGCGCCGCACTGCTTGCGCTGGCCTGGGGAGCTTTCCGCGCCTTCCGGGCAACTGAGTACCGTGAGGTAGCTATCCTGGTAGAAGTGGAAGCGCTTTTCGCGGCATTAGGGGCGATCGGCTTGCTGCGCCACCTGTTGATTGCGAATTATCCGCCACTGGTATGGACCATCTTCGCTGTGCTGGCCGTGACCGCTCTGGCATATGGATACGTCTGGTTTAGCCGGCCGCGCAGCTAACTTAACATCAATTCAGTCTCGATCGATCAATCAATTTATAGATTTACCCTACTCAGGGATTAACTCTCCGCGAGAAATGATGGGGGCGCACCGGTTATAAGATTGCCATCCGGGCGCCCCCTTTGCAGTGATTAATTCTGCCCGCTCATTTTGAACATGCTGGTGAGTTTCATCGCCAGATTAAGATCGCCGGCCAGCTTAAGTTTACCCAGCATGAAATATTGCATCCCATTGGCTCGACCCAGCAGAACATCTTTAAAATCCTGGGCATCTGCCGTCAGGGTCATGTTGGGGTTCTCAGCCAGCCCTTCCGCAGTGCTGCAGGCTCCGTCCTTGATGGTGATGATGTAATCGCCGGCTTCCTCGCCCGTCAGGCGGTACTGGATTACGGCGTCGAGCCCTTCGGCGGCATCCGGCCGGAAGGCTTTCTGGTGGTTTGCGACCATTTCTTTCATTGTGATTTCGGTCATACTTCTATCTCCTCTGTGGATATGGATTAAACTCAAGCAAAATTCAGCCGGCAGATGGATTCGGGTTGTAAATGTACCATCATCAGGCGATATTTTCGAAAATTCCTGCTGCACCCATTCCGCCGCCAATGCACATGGTCACCATGCCGAACTGCGCGCCCCTGCGCTTCATTTCGGCGATGATCTGGGTGGTCAGCTTGGCGCCGGTACAGCCCAGCGGATGGCCCAGGGCGATGGCCCCACCGTTGACATTAACAATCTCCGGGTCCAGGTTGAGCTCGCGCATTACAGCCAGGCTCTGGGCGGCAAAGGCTTCGTTAAGCTCGATCACGTCAATATCAGCCAGCGACAGACCGGCGTACTTCAGGGCCTTTGGGATGGCTACAACCGGCCCAATACCCATCAGCTCAGGGGGTACGCCGCCAACGGCAAATGCAATGAAGCGTACCAGTGGCTTCAAACCCAAGGCTTCCGCCCGGGCTCGGGACATCACGATGACCGCCGCGGCGCCATCCGACATCTGTGAAGCGCTGCCGGCAGTCACTGTGCCGCCTTCCTTGAATGCAGGTTTCAGCTTTGCCAGCGCAGCCAGGCTGGTATCCCCACGCGGGCCTTCATCGCGCTGGAAGGTGAATGTTTTCCGCTGGGTGAGGCTGCCATTGCCGCCCGGGGAGACGATTTCTACCTGCAGCGGCACGATCTCCGGGTCGAACAATCCGCTTTCGACTGCCGCGGCAGCCTTCTGGTGGCTGCGCAGTGAGAAGGCATCCTGGTCTGCGCGACTGATGCCGTATTTGGCGGCTACATTTTCGGCGGTCAGACCCATGTTGGTGAAATATTGAGGTGTTTCGAGCGCCACTGCCGGCATCGGAGAAAATTTATAGCCGGTCATTGGCACCATGCTCATTGATTCTGTGCCGCCGGCAATGATCGTGGCTGCCTGCCCGGCGTGGATGGCATACGCGGCATGGGCAATGCTTTGCAAGCCGGAAGCGCAAAACCGGTTGATGGTTTCAGCCGGGACTGATGCGGGAAGCCCGGCGCTCAGCGCTACCATGCGGGCGATATTCATACCCTGTTCGCCTTCCGGGAAAGCGCAGCCCAGGATGACGTCATCGATTTCGGCAGGGTTCACGGTCGGTGCCCGGCGGAGCAAATCCTGCAGGACCGCTATGGCCATCGAATCCGGTCGAACAGTGACCAGGCTGCCACGTTTAGCTTTTCCGACCGCTGTCCGCGCTGCGGCAACGATGACAGGGTCTCGGTTTGGGTCAGATGGGATCATCATGGTTGTTCCTCCATGCCATATTTGAATTAATTCCGGATGCGCTTCCCTGTCTGGAGGAAGGTCCAAATTCGCTGGCGGGTTTTTTCCTCGCCGCACAGGGCGAGGAATGCCTCGCGTTCCAGGTCCAGGATGTACTGCTCGTCAACCCAGGTGGGCTGGCTCAATTCGCCGCCGGTCATCACATTGGCCAGCCGGTTTGCCATCACGGCTTCGTATTCGGTGATGTAGCAGCCTTCTTTCATCATGTAAATTCCCACCCGCAGGGCTGACAGGGAATCTCTCCCAGCGGCATAAATTTTCTCCGGCATGGGAGGGGCGTAGCCGCTGCCGGCCATGTGCAGCGCCTCCCGTTTCGCTTCGGCGATCAGATATTCCCGGTTCATCACCACCCGATCCTGTGGATTGAGGATGCCCATCTGGCGGGCTTCTTCGGCGCTGGTGGCGACTTTGCCCATGCCAACCTGCTCGAAGATGCGCTGCAGGAAGGGCAGCGCCTCGGTATTTTTGGTGCGCATAGCCGGGTTGAGCAGCCGGCGAACCATTTCCTTGGTGCCGCCGCCTGCCGGGATAAGCCCCATGCCGATCTCGACCAGGCCGGTGTAAAGCTCGGCGCCGGCAACGACCCGGCTGGCATGCAGGGTGAGCTCGGCGCCGCCGCCCAGGTCGTAACCCACCGGCGCCACCACGACCGGCTTGGGGAAGTAGCGGGCGCGCAAGTTGGTTTGTTGGAGCATGCTGATTTTTTGCTCTAATTCATCCCACTGGCCGTTTTGAGCCAGCATGACGATCAGAAATAGGTTTGCTCCAGCGCTGAAATGATCGGATTCGGTGCCCACGACCAGGGCATCGAAATCTTTCTCCACCACATCCATCCCATGGATCAGGATACCGTAGGTGTCGTCGTCCAGGATGTTCATCTTGGCGTGGAATTCGACAAAGGCTACCCCATCGCCCAGGTCGACCAGGCTGGCGCCGGCATTCTTCTTGATCAGCTTGCCGGCAGCTTTTTCCCGGCTCAAGGAAATCACCCCTGCCGGCCTGGGGATAGGCTGGTACTTCTTCAAGGCCGGGTGGTAAACGGCAATCGCCTGGCCAGCCTGCTTCTGATAAAACGTCTCGATCCCGGCCTCCAGCATCTGGCCCACCCAGGCAGCCGGTGGGAACCCGGCCGCTTTCATCGCCGCGGCGCATTCGGCGACCCCCAACATATCCCAGATTTCAAATGGCCCGGCATCATTGCCAAAGCCCCAACGCATGGCATCATCGATCGGCACAGGCGAATCGGCGACCTCCGGGATGCATTCGGAAGCATAGGCCAGCCCCTGATAAGTCAGCGCACGCACCAGCTGGGCGGCGCGGTCTTCACCGGCCAGCAAGGACTGTAAGCGGTCGGCGAGCTTTTCCTTGTCCCTGGCCTTGCCGATGGAGTCGAAGCGCACTTTTTGTGGCGGTTTATGTTCCAGCGCCTGCAAGTCGAGCGGCCAAAATTCCTTGCTGTCATCGGCGGCACGGACTTCTTTGTAAAATCCGACCTTGCTCTTGGTACCCAGCCATTTACGCTCCAGCAGGGTGTTCATCAGCCTGTTGACGCGCTCGGATTTCAAGTATTTCAAGGCGTGCAGGTCGTGTGGGATGGCCGGCGCCAGGTTGCGCCCGACATGATCCCACACATCGATGCCCACCAGGTCGATCAGGCGGAACGTTGCCGTCTTGGGGCGACCCATGATTGGGCCGGTGATGGCATCCACTTCCTCCACGGTATAGCCGTTTTCCAGGATGTAATCCAGCGCAAAGGCTGCCTGGCCAAAGGCCATCCGGTTGCCGATGAAGTTTGGTGTGTCTTTGCAGGTGACGATGCCTTTGCCCAGGCGATATTCACCGAAAAACGAGATAAACTCGGTAACGGCCGGCAGCGTCTCAGCAGTCGGGATGATTTCCAGCAGCTTGAGGTAGCGGGGTGGGTTGAAGAAATGCGTGCCCAGGAAGTGCTGCCGGAATCCATCCGAGCGCCCCTCGGCAATAGAAGCTACCGGCAGGCCGGAGGTATTGGTGCTGACAATTGCCCCCGGCAGGCGAATATGATCGATGCGCTCCATCAGCCGGCGCTTGATCGACAGGTTCTCAACGATCGCTTCGATGATCCAATCCGCCTGTCCAACACAGTCGAAATCGTCCTCCAGGTTGCCCACTTTAACCAGGGCGGCATGCTCTGGGGTAAAGAAGCTCGCCGGGCGTGAAGCGATGGCCCGCTCCAGGCCTTGCTGGACGATCCGGTTGCGGACGGCTCGATCTTGCAGTGTAAGTCCTTTCTGAGCTTCCTGTGGATCCAGTGTATTTGGCACGATATCCAGCAGGGTCACCGGTACGCCGGCGTTTGCCAGGTGGGCCGCAATCGCGGCTCCCATAGTGCCAGAACCGATGACAACAGCACGTTTAATCATGTATTTCATAGGTCCTCCTGTTTTCCCAATAGTTTCAGACCAGTTCAGGTTTTCTGGCCGGGCTCCAGGTTGGAATTTTTTGGCGAGTCGGGTGTGAGTAAAATCTTATCCACCCGCAGCCCATCCATATCAACGATTTCAAAGCGCATACCGCCCCAATCAAAATAATCGGCCACGCTCGGGATGCGACCCAGGTATGTCATAAAAAAGCCGCCCATCGTCTGGTAATAGCTGGTGGATTCGTCGGGCAGAGTGGCAACATCGAAGGCTTCTTTGAAGTCCTCGACCGGGAGCTTGCCGTCTATCAACCAGGAGCCGTCCTCCCGTTGAACCATGCGCGGGTCGGTGGGCTCACCCTTCGAGGGCATATCCCCAACGATGGCTTCCAGGATGTCGTAGTAGGTGATCAACCCCTGCAGCCCGCCAAATTCATCGATCACCAGCGCCACGTGAGTCCCCGATTGACGGAACAGCTCCAGTGTTTTCAACGCAGGCATGCTTTCCGGGATGAACAATGGGTGAGTCAGGCTGGCACGCAAATCCAGCGGCTCTCCGTTGATCGCTCGGGATAGTAGATTACGTGCATGGATGATGCCCTGCACATTATCCAGGTCGCCTTCCGCCACCACCAGCCTGGAATGCTGACTCTGGCTGATTTTTTGCAGGTTGACTTCCGGTGCATCCTCCAGGTCCAGCCAGATAATCTCGGTGCGAGGCGTCATCAGGGCGATCACCCGCCGGTCTGCCAGCTCCAGCACGCCTTCAATCATATCCTGCTCGGCTTCCACGAAAACGCCTGCCTGGGTGCCTTGCTGCATCAAGACTTTGAACTCTTCTTCTGTTACCGGTGGCTCTTCAGACGGGTGGATGCCAAGCAGGCGCAAGACCAGGTTGGTCGACAGGCTGAGCAGCCGCACTAACGGAGACATCAAGCGAGCCAACCTGCGCATTGGGCGGGCAATGCTGCGGGCAATCTGTTCCGGGTTGTTCAGTGCCAGGCGTTTGGGGGCCAGCTCGCCTAATACCAGGGTGAAGTAGGTGATGACCAGGACAACTATGCCGACCGCAATGGCATTACTGTATGGGGCAAGCCTGCTAAACTGATTCAACCAGGCGGCAATATTATCGGCGATGGTGGCTCCGCCAAATACTCCCGCCAGTACACCAATGGCGGTGATGCCGATCTGGACGGTGGAGAGAAAATCGGACGGGTCTTGCGCCAAAGCAAGTGCTTCCCCGGATTTTTTATCACCTGTATCTGCCTGGCGCTGCAGGCGCGCCTTGCGGGATGCCACGATTGCCATTTCCGAAAGCGATAACAGGCCATTCGCCAGGATCAAGATGAAGATCAGAACAACTTCTAACGCCATTGGATGTCTCCCGAAGTCCGGTCGGTGTGCCGATCAACGCAGCGTGCGGTTGTAGAAATCGACCACGCGCTGCATAAACAATTCACTCCCAGCTCCCTGGAAAGTGTGCGGTTGATCTGCATAAGTATAGCATTCGACCGGAGTAGATAAGGCATTCAGACGTTCACATAAATCAATTGACCAGGCCAGGGGCACATCGACATCATTTTGCCCATGGTGAATGCTGACTGCGCTCCGGATCCGATCCAGAAAGTTAACCGGCGAGATGCGTTGGAAAGCATCCATTGGGGTTTGCAGCTCCTGCTCACCGCGGGTTCCTGCCGAGAAATAGTTGAAGATGCGCTCGTAATTCAACTGGTCGTCTGCACTCATGGCGCCATAGAGCACCGCTGATCGAATACCGGGGTCCACGGTGAGCACCTTGATCGTTATTCCGCCACCCATGCTGTGCCCCCACAGCCCGATGCGTTCAGGGTCGGCTTGGGCGAGCGGACCAGGTTTTCCGGCCTGCTGGCGTATCAGGCCGATCAGGTTGAGCACATCGATAGCCATTCCAACCCGGAAGCGATTATCACCATCCTGGGATGGCGGATAACCGCGCAGGTTTGGGTGCAGCACCAGGAATCCAGCGCGTGCCAGGGTGTCGGCGTAGCCGGTGGTGTAATCGAGTGTGTTATAAACCGCCGGGTCGATGTAGCCATGCAGTGCAATCACCACCGGGTAAGGCGGACCAGGGCGTCCAGGTCGCTCCTGGGGCGTATTCATAAAGCCATAGATGGACAGCCCATCGCTGGGATAGGAGATCAGCGTGCGGGTGAAATAGCTATTGGCGTCCATCGTATCGATGGCGGTAATTGTTCCCTCCCCATAGTCACGATTGGTCAGGGCATCGATGGTGTAAGGCTGGTAGGCATCCGGTGTAGGCGTCGGAGAAGGCGTTACGGTCGTTGTCGGTGTTGCGGTTTGCGCCGGCCGGCTGGTTGATATTACCGGTGTCGGCAGGGCAGGCGCAGCCGACGGTGAGGTGGGAACCGCCTGAGTCGGCGGCAGGGTGGTAGCCGCAGGAGAGGCGGTTGGCGGCGTGTTGCAGCCCGCCGTCAGGAGTAATACTCCTGCCCAAATCGCAGTCCAAAGGTTGATCATTGTGGGTCGGTTTTTAAAGTGCAGATACTTTGTCAAAGTCTATTTCCTGTTAACCAATAAAATCGATATACCAATAAAAATTAATCAACGCAGGTCCCGTCCGGTGTAGCCCAGGACATGCCGGGCGACGATCAGCCGGTTAATCTGGCCGGTGCCCTCATAAATATCGGTGATTTTGGCATCCCGGAACCATTTCTCCAGCAGGTATTCTCGGCTGTAACCCAACGGCCCCATCAGCTCCACCGCGCGTTGGGTAATCTTGGTGACCACATCTCCGGCACGTAGCTTGGCCATCGACGCTTCTTTGGAGTTCGGGATGCGGTTATCCGCCATCCAGACCGACTTGAGCACCAGCAGCCAGGAAGAACGCAGCATGGCTTCCATGTCGATCACTTCTCGCTCGATTGCCGTCATCTTCTGGCGCGGCAGGCCGTAGCGAATCTCCACGCCCTGCTCCGCCAGCAGCTGCTTGAGCAGCTCGAGAGCGGCACGCGCCACGCCGATTCCAGTAGCGGCGACCAGCGGGCGGGTGGCATCGAAGGTTGCCATTGCACCTTTAAATCCCTTGGTGGTTGCCTCGCGTACGATTTCCACGCTGCCCAGCATGTGATCGAATGGCACACGCGCATCCTGCAATACGATCGAGGCCGTGTCGCTGGCCCGGATGCCCATCTTGTGTTCCAGTTTGGCTACTTGCACCCCAGGGGTGCCGGCTTCAACAACAAAGGAGCGCATGCCAGCCCGACCGGCGCTGGGATCGATGGTGGCCCACACAACGATAAAGCCGTTGCTCTCGCAGAGTGATTTATGCCCGGCTGTGACGAAAATCTTTTCACCGTTTAACACCCATTCGTTGGTGGCTGTGTCCAGTACGGCAGTGGTGCGGATGGCGGAGGTATCGGACCCGGCCTGGGGTTCGGTCATCGCCATGGCGCCAAATACCGGCTTGTCTCCACGGAAGCGTTTTAAGAAGTGCTCTTTTTGCTCTGCGGTTCCGGCGGCTTCGACAGCTGCTGCTCCCAGGCCGCCTCCAGGTGTCACCAGATACATTCCGCAATCACCCCAGGCCAGCATCTCCAACATGTGCGCCAGAAGCTGATAGCCAATGCGGGGACGCTCTTTAACTTCCTCGCCTTCTTTGGCTTTCTTTTCAGCAGGAGCGAGCGACCCTGCGCCGGTGGCACGCATGGCCATGTGCATGAAGTTGATGTAGTCCCAAGGAATTTCGTGCTCGTGCTCGTCGAAGTAGCGCGAAACCGGTCGCATCATGTTGATCGCCACCGTTTCCAGGGCATTGTTATTCATCACAATCGGTTTGGGGGTTTCGAATTCGATCATGGGAGTTCTCCAATTGAGTTCGTCGCTAATGGTCCGAGGATGATCCGCTTCAAGCGTTCAGACGATGGCCAGGCCGTTGAGTGTGGCGATGCCGCGGGCATTTCGCATCCACAGCTCGACGGGATGCTCGCGGATATATCCGTGGCCGCCCAGAATCTGCACCGCCCGATCTGCCACCATCATCACCATATCGGTAGCACCGGTCAGAGCCAGGTAGGCCTGCCTGCCGGCATCCGGCTTGCCGTTATCCAACATCCAGGCAGCTTCCCAGTTCAGTAGGCGTACGGCTTCAATCTCGGTAGCCATCTCGGCAATCATAAAAGCAATTGCCTGTTTCTGGGCAACTTTTACACCGAAAGCTTCTCGATCCTTGGCATAATCGACCGCATATTCCAACGCGGCACGCGCCATGCCAACCGCCAGCGACGCTAGAGCCAGGCGAGAAGCATCCAGGATGGGTGAAAAATCGTGACCGTCCGCACCGCCCAGGCGATTCTCAAGCGGCAGGCGCAGATCCTTGATGGTGACCGGGTACAGCGGCAGGGCATGGATGCCCAGCAGCTTCTGGCGTTGCCCTACTTCGACCCCGTCCACACCCGGCGGGACGATAAAGCCCTGAGTCTGATCGCCCAAGCGGGCGTAGACGACCATACCGGCTGCCTCGGCTGCATAGGGCACATACGTCTTCTTGCCATTGAGCAGGTATGCATCCCCGTCCTGGATGGCAGTGGTACGCAGATCATGGGGGTCAAAGTCGAAGGAAGGCTCAATCAGGGCCGCCGTGAAAGGCTGCCATTCATCTTCCACGATGGACGGCAGGAATGCCTGCTTCTGCTCCTCAGAACCAGCCAGCAGGATGGGGGTGGCGAACAAGCCTGGTGTTAGGATAGCCATCGCTCCTGCCAGGTCACCCCAGGCCAGCTCTTCGGCAGCCAGGATGCCGGTGATAGCGGAGCGCTCACCAAATCCGCCGTACTCCTCCGGAACGGAGGCCTGCAGGTAGCCCAGCTCCCAGCCTTTATTGATTAATTTGGGTGGCAGCTTGTTCTCTTCATCGGCATCATGGGCTTTGGGACGCAGGTCATTCAGGGAAAAACGGTTTATTGACTCAACCAGCATCTTTTGTTCTTCGGTTGGCTCGAAAGAGTACATGTTTTTATCTCCTTCCTTACGGTTTGGTTCTGTTAAGCAACGTGACAATTCCAGCCCGGGAAGCGCCAGGCAGACTCTGGTAGCGGATGGCGACCGGTTGTTCGCTGTGCTGTATCTCCTTCAGGTTGTGGATTTCCAGGCAACCCCGTTGGTACAGGTATTCGATATGAGCACCGGCTTCTTCGATGGCGAGCAGCACATTGTAGCCCTCGAGCTCACCAAACAGGGCATGGGAGACTTCTACAATGGTATGTGGCTCGGCCAGCATTTCCAGCACTCTGGATAATCGCTCAGCGTGCAAGCGACGGATATCTTCCAGGCGAGATGGCAGATCATCGACCGGTGCTTTATGCCCCCCCAGAGTCAAGCGGATGCCCTGCGCCCAGGATTCGACGGCTTCAAGGGATTTCAGGTAGTGATCCAACCCCGTGGATAGGGTCAGGTGTTCCGGCGATTGGTGGGGGCTGATTTGATCGAGCACGTGGTCGCCGCTGAACAGTACATCGTGCAGGCGGATGACGACGTGACCGGCGCAGTGGCCGGGGACGTGCAGCATCTCGAAGGGACCCAGGCGCATCCCACTTGCTTCGTAGGTGAAATCGACCGGTACGCTGTGGTACAGGCGCTTGGTCGATTGATAAAGCGCAAGCAGTTCTGCCCTGCGCTCGTTGGGGACGCCGGCTTCCAGGAGATATTCATTAAGTCGCCTGGCGACAATCGCAATCCGCTCTTCATAATGGGTCAAATTGCGCACATCCAGCTCGTGAACTCCCAGTTTGGCCTGGGTGCGCGGCCGGATATAAGAAAGCCCGCCGAAATGGTCGATGTGTCCGTGCGTGATCAGGATGTGAGTCAGGTTTTCCAGGCTGATGGAGCGCCCTTCCTGCTCGGAAACGGCACGTAAACCGCTTTCCAGGTGCCGGTTCGAACTCGGCTGAGCCGGAACCTGTGTCGATTAAGACACGCAGCTCACCCAATTCATGACTTTCCAGCAGGATCAGATAAGCATTCCCCCATAGATTGGAAAAAACCTGCAGCGGAATCTGTAGATTGCCGCTCCGGAGTTGGATTCGAAGCGTTGCACAATCAATCTGCTGGTTTCGTTATCCACGGTCAAGGACTCTTCCTACCAATATTTTGACGCGGTGCGTAATAACCTTCTATATTTTATCATGATTGATAAGTGCGGTACCATCCTTCCGGGCTTGTTATAAGCTGTGCTATACTAACCCGCAAACTAACCTCCCCGGATCGTTTCTATTGAATCTACCCCTGCTATCTTATCAACGCATCATCAAGACCTGGTGGCCACTGGCAGCCAGCTGGCTGCTGATGGGTATCGAGCTGCCGGCACTCAGCGCGGTGGTTGCCCGTTTGCCGTACCCCGAGATCAGCCTGGCGGCCTATGGCGGGGTTGTTTTCCCGCTGGCATTAATCATCGAGGCGCCCATCATCATGCTCCTGGCCGCTTCGACTGCATTGAGCAAGGATTGGGCTTCCTACCAGTTGATTCGCAAGTTCATGATGTGGGCTGGGGGACTGTTGACCGCCCTGCACATCCTGATTGCCTTTACCCCGCTGTACTATGTAGTGGTGGAAGGCATTATTGGCGCTCCGAAAGCAATCGTCGAACCGGCCCGCATTGGCTTGATGATCATGACACCCTGGACCTGGTCGATTGCCTACCGGCGCTTTAACCAGGGTGTGCTGATCCGCTTTGGACACTCCAAAACGGTCGGGATTGGTACCCTGGTGCGCCTGGTAGCGGATTTGCTGGTTTTGGGCGCCGGGTACGCTTTGGGAAATATCCCGGGCATTGTGGTTGCTACCAGCGCAGTTGCCGCCGGGGTAATCTGTGAGGCAATCTACGTGGGAATTGCCGTCCGACCTGTTTTGAACGGCTCGCTGAGGAATGCCCCGGCTGTATCTCCGGTTTTGACCTGGGGTGCATTCCATAAATTCTACACACCTTTGGCGATGACTTCGCTGCTGATGCTGTTGGCAAATCCAATCGGCAGCGCGGCTATCAGCCGCATGCCGCAGCCTTTGAACTCCCTGGCTGTCTGGCCGGTTGTGACAGGCCTGATCTTCATGCTGCGCAGCCTGGGGATTGCCTACAACGAGGTGGTGGTCGCCTTGCTGGATGAACCACGCTCCAGCCCAAACCTGCAGCGCTTCGCCTGGATGCTGAGCGGGGCAACCACGCTGGTGGTGGTGCTCGTGGCAGCAACGCCTCTCTCTGCCTGGTGGTTTGGGGATGTCTCGGCGCTCAGCGCGCCGCTTGAGGCGCTGGCACGCACTGGTTTGTGGCTGGCGCTGCTGTTACCGGCACTGACAGCCATGCAAAGCTGGTACCAGGGTATGCTCCTGTTTGGTCGCCGGACGCGCGGTATTATCGAGTCGGTCGTTATTTACTTGCTGACCAGTGCCCTGATTTATGGGGCTGGTGTGTTCTTTGGCAACACCAGCGGGCTGTATATTGGTCTCATCGGGCTAACCGCCAGCGTTCTGCTTCAAACTGCCTGGTTGTGGTGGCGCAGTCAGCCGGTGCTGGCTACTCTGCGCGAGCGCGATAAATCCCAGGTTGTGCTGGCAACCGATCCCTCTTTGGCAAACTAGACCAGGAGCACCGAGCGATGCTATCTTTCTTCGCCCAGGGAGCAGCCATTGGCCTGACCGCAGCCGGCGCACCGGGTCCCCTGTTAACATACCTGATCTCCCGATCGCTCTCCGGAGGCTGGCGCCAGGGCGCGCTGGTGGCGTTGGGACCCCTGATCAGCGATCCGTTCATTGTGGTGACGATCCTGCTGTTGCTTGACCGCGTACCACCCAGTTTCTTGCTGGTTATCAGCCTGCTGGGTGGCATGTATGTGCTGTACCTTGCCTGGGGATCGATCAAGCAGTGGCGTAAGGGCAGCCAGGAAATTGCCGTAGGCGGAAAGCAACCCATCTGGGAATTTGCGAAAAGCAGCCCTGATGAATTTTCTCAGCCCCGGTCCTTACGCCTTCTGGACCCTGGTCAACGGGCCGATCCTGCTCTCTGCGCTCAAAGAATCGATCTGGTACGGGATAGCATTTTTATTGGGTTTTTACGGAGTTTTTATTGGGGGCATGCTGGTTCTGGCAATCCTATTCAGCCAGGCGCGCCGCCTGGGATCAAAGGTAGTGAGAATCCTGCTGCTGATCAGTATTATTGTTTTATCCATTTTTGGCATCCTGCTGATCTACCGCGGGATAACAGGGTTGATCGGCTAGGAAGCGGTAACGTGGACCCCTGGCAGCGGGATCAGCCTTAGGCTCATTGCGAGTATTTGAGCGGTAGAGTGCCACCCGGTGAGGGTGATATAATGCCAGCGCGGCAAGCCATTTTTTTTCATGATTCAGGAGGCCAAAATGAGCACAGAAAAGATTGTACTCGAGCAGCTAGTGCAAGGGCCTGCAGCGGAAACCTACCTGGCTTTTACCAATGCAACTATGCTACGCCGCTGGATGTGCGATATCGCCACGGTATCGCCCCGCCTGGGCGGGCGGTTGTACCTGGCCTGGAATTCAGGCTTCTACGCCAGCTGCGAGTACACCCACCTGGAAGCCAATCAGGTGGTGGGGTTCAGCTGGTATGGGCGCAACGAGCCGGTATTGACTTAGGTCAAGGTTACACTAACGCAAAAGGATAGCAGTACAGGGGTGCACCTGGAGCATAGCGGTCTCGGCAATGGAGTCGAATGGGACGCAACCCGCAAGGAGATGGAGGCTGGTTGGATAAGCTCCCTGGAAAACCTGGCCTCCGTGATTGGCACGGGTGAAGATCAACGCATCACCTTGCGGCCCATGCTCGGCATCCTGATTGGCGAATACAATCCCGAAATTGCCAAAGAGCTAAACGTTCCGGTGACGCAGGGGATGCGTCTGGGGGGCGTGGTTGAGGGTTTGGGTGCTGAAACAGCCGGTTTGCTTAAAGACGATGTACTGGTGAGTATGGATAACCAGCTACTGACCAACCCAGGCGACCTGGGACCTATCCTCCAACGGCGCAGGGCAGGCGACCGGATTATGACGACGTTGTACCGCGGCCCGGATTTGCTGCAACTCGAAATTACCCTGGGTAGCCGGCAGATCCCGGAAATACCCTGGACGATGGAGGGATTGGCAGCGGCTGTACAAGAACGTAATGCCGGCATAACTGCCGAGTTGGAGCAGTTGTTTTTAGGTGTAACTGAAGCTGAGGCATCTTATCATCCCGCTCCAGGAGAATGGGGCATCAAGGAAATCCTGGCCCACCTGATCCACGGTGAGCGGTATGCAGCTTTCGAAGCTGTTGGGAACGTGCTGAACCAGGAACAATGGACGGATGACTGGGAAGGAAACCCCACCTACCAGGTTGAAGCTACGGTGGCAGCCTTTCCGACGCTGGCAGACCTGGTAGATGAACTCAAGCGTCTGTATGTTGAAAATGCCAGCCTGTATGCCCATCTGCCCAAGGACCTGCCCAAACGCAAGTCGATATACTGGCGCCTGGCCTATGGGGTTCTGCAGCCGGACTATCATTTCCAGGAACATGCCGAGGATATTCGCGGGTTGATCGCTGCTGCCCGCAGCCAATAGAAGTCTGAGCAGATCGGTGAAGCAACCAGACGATTACCTTAGATCTGAACAGTACCGTAATTCCCGGAACCTGGAGGCGCGTATCGCATTGCATGTGCGCTTCAGCCAGAATCCATACGGCTGGTGTCGCTGGGTGTTTGATCAGTTAGAATTGCCCGCAGAGTGCACGATACTCGAGCTGGGCTGCGGTCCCGGCGGTTTGTGGGGAGATAACTGCGATCGCATCCCCAACGGCTGGCAGGTGACGTTATCGGATTTTTCGCCAGGGATGCTGGCAGACTGCCGAGAAAACCTGGCGGGCTGTAGCCACCCGTTTGCCTTTGAGATAATCGATGCACAGCAGATCCCGCGACCGGATGCCTGCCTGGATGCAGTAATCGCCAACCATATGCTCTACCACATCCCGGACCGTCAGCAGGCATTGATCGAAATTCGCCGGGTGCTCAAACCGGGCGGCTTATTATTTACGTCTACAGTTGGTGAAAACCACATGCGCGAGTTGGATGACTTAGCCCGCCGAGCGATACCGGATTGGAAAACCAACGGTTTGGTTTTCGCTATAGACTTCACCCTGGAAAATGGGGCAGGAGAACTTGCTGGTTGGTTTGAGGATATCCGGCTGGAGCGATACCAGGACTTCGCTGGTGGTCAGCGAAGCGGAGCCCATTGTGGCCTATGTATTCTCCGGCCGGCGCAGCCAGCTGGGTGCGCAAAGACGGGCAGATTTCTTGCGTTATGCTGAACAAAAAATACAGCGCTGCGGGGCAATCCGTATCAGTAAGGATTCTGGGATGTTTATCGCCCGTAAAGCGGTTGCGTGAGTTGTTAGCGGAGGCAATTTTTGGATTATAAGGTGGTCGATCAGAAAGTGCTTTTCGAAAACCCGATGGCTAAGATTGTCATCGATACCCTGGAGTATGGCGGGATGCGCCGTAAATATTTTTACCTGGCCAGCCCGGTGGAAGCCGTCGCCACGGTCGGGGTCACGGCTGAGGGCAATATCATCCTGACTCGGCAGTATCGCCACCCGGTCGGACGGGTGATCTACGACCTCCCGGCTGGCAGGTTGGAACCGGGGGAGGCACCCTTAGACGGGGCGCGGCGTGAGTTCGAAGAAGAGACCGGTTTTTACCCGCGGCAGATTCAACCATTAGGCTTTTACAACCAGTTCCCCGGAACTTTACAAGCCGGCACCACGCTTTTTTTTGCGAGTGACCTGACGCCGACTCATCAGAACCTGGATGAAGGCGAGGTGCTCGAGATCGTCCACATGCCTCCGAATAAGGTGCTGGACATGATTGTCGGTGGCGAGCTGATTGACGGCTCGCTGCAATTAGGTGTTTTGCTGGCCTGGAGCAAGGGATTGCTGCCAGGATATTGAGTTACTTGCAACTCTGAGGATGCAGGAGAAAAGTATGGAATATCGGAAATTGGGCAGGACGGGCTTACGTGTCTCCGAGCTGTGCATGGGCAGCATGCAATTTGGCTGGACTGCAGATGAAGAGTTATCCTACCAGATCCTGGATGCTGCCTATGCGGCAGGGATAAATTTTATCGATACGGCCGATATCTATTCGCGCTGGGTGCCTGGCAATCCCGGCGGGGTATCTGAAACGATCATTGGGCGCTGGATGCGGCGCTCCGATATCCCACGCGACAGGGTGGTGATTGCTACCAAAGTGCGCGGGCGGATGGGGGATGGCCCCAATGATGAAGGCCTGTCGCGCGGCCACATCATGAATGCCGTAGAAGGCTCGCTGCGCCGGCTGGATACCGATTATATTGATTTGTACCAGACCCATTGGTATGACGAAAATACACCCATCGAGGAGACACTTACTGCTTTGACTGACCTGGTGCGGCAGGGAAAGGTACGCTATATCGGCTGTTCTAATTACCCGGCCTGGCGCCTGACTGAAGCCGTGTGGGTGGCGCAATCAAAGGGGCTGGCGCGGTTTGATTCGCTTCAGCCGCACTATAGCCTGGTGCACCGCAAGGAATTCGAACAGGAGCTGCGGGAAGTATGCAAGGAGTATGGAATTGGCGTCATCCCGTACAGCCCACTGGCAGGGGGATTCCTGACCGGCAAGTACCGGGAGGACGAACAGGTGGACAGTGCTCGCCTGGGGGGAGTGCGACGCTATTTCAATGATCGCAACTTCGCCTTATTGGACTTGATGGAAGAGATTGGGCAGTCGCATGGAGGTTTATCGATTTCGCAGGTTGCCCTGGCCTGGATGCTCTCAGATCCTGTGATTTCCAGCCCGATCATTGGACCGCGCAGCATGGAGCAGCTGCAGGATAACCTGGGTGCAGCCGGAATCAAGCTGGACGCAGACGAGAAGAAAGAGCTGGATCAAGCCAGCCAATAACTATCGGGACGGTCTCCATGATCCATACATTGGACTTGAATTTTATGGGCATTGCCGGCGCTATCGCTGCCTATCTGCTCCCGCACAGGAACGGGGTGGTGCTGATTGAATGCGGCCCGGGTTCCACCATAACGGGTTTGAAGGCGTCGCTGGGGGCGCTCGGATATACCGAGAAGGATGTCACCGATGTCTTCTTGACCCACATTCACCTGGATCATGGCGGGGCAGCCGGTTGGATGGCGCGCCAGGGGGCCCGCATCCATGTCCACCCGGTGGGAGCGCCTCATCTGTTAAATCCTGAAAAGCTGCTGTCTAGCGCAGCGCGCATCTACGGTAGCATGATGGACACCCTGTGGGGCGAGTTCCTTCCGGTGCCGGTAGATAAGCTGGTTATTATTCAAGATAAAGAAGAAGTCGAGATTGAGGGTATTCATTTGCGGGCAATCGATACTCCCGGGCATGCCACGCATCACCATGCTTATCTGGTCGAGAAAACCTGCTTCAGTGGGGATATCGGTGGCGTGCGGCTGCAAGGCACCCGTCATTTACGCATCCCGATGCCGCCGCCGGAATTTAACCTGGAAAGCTGGCGGGCGAGCGTGGGAAAACTGCGTATGGAATACAAGAAGGGTAGTTTTGAGCGCATCGCTCCAACGCATTTCGGGCTCCACGACGACCCGGATTTGCACCTGGCGTCCTTAAAACGCGGCCTGGATGAGGTGGAGGCATGGATGGAAAAGATGATGCCCTCTGATCCTTCGCTGGAGCTGATAAATGAGAGCTTCCTTGAATGGGTGCGCAAGAAGGCCGTGGCTGACGGCATAGAGCCGAGCCTGGTCAACGCCTACGAAGCCGCCAACCCCTCCTGGATGTCGGCGGCCGGCATGCAGCGCTACTGGCGCAAGAACCGAAAAGTCTAGCTGCCTGCTATCCGCCCGGCTCGAACTTAATCGGGGTATTTGACCTCCCTGACCTGTTCCAGGATATCCATTTCCATTTGCTTTAACTCGGATTGCACCACCTGGAGAACTTCGGCCAGGGGGATGATCCTGCGCTCGCTTTGATCCCGCCGCTTCATTTCTACCCCGCCTTGTTTCAAGGCACGCTCGCTGACGGTTAGCCGCAGCGGCAGGCCGATCAGGTCGGCGTCGTTAAATTTCACACCCGGAGATTCATCCCGGTCGTCGTATAGAGGCTCGATCCCGGCGGCCAGCAGATCGGCGTACAGCTGGTCGGCTGTGGTCATGGTATCGCTGCTGCCGCGGCCTGCCAGGGCAATCAGGTGCACCGGGTAAGGCGCCACACTCACCGGCCAGCGCAGTCCCTGCTCGTCATGGTGCTCTTCGGCGATGCAGGCCAGCAAGCGCCCACTGCCGATGCCATAAGAGCCCATAATGACCGGTTTTTCCTGCCCGTCCACGTCGGTAAACGTGCAGCCTAATTTCTCACTGAAATGCGTGCCCAGTTTGAATATATTGCCGACTTCTACGCCGCGCACGGCCTGTAGTGGAGAGGCGCAATTCGGACAGGCATCCCCATCTTGAGCGGCGGCAATGTCGGCAACGAAATCTGCGCTGTAATCGCGGCCATAGTTTACATTGAGCAGGTGATAGCCTGCTTCGTTAGCGCCGGCTACCAGGTTGGGGGACTGCGGCACCATATCATCCACCACCACGATGAAAGCTGACTTCGAGCCGCCCGAAGCCTGGCTGGCACGCTTCAGGCCGACCGGCGAAGCGTAACCTGGCACTGCGCCAGTGAGGCGGATTTCGTCTTCTGTCGCCGGGCGCAGGCTGGAGGCGCCCAGGGTGTTGGCCAGCTTCGTCTCGTTGACTTCCATATCCCCTCGAATGATGGCGCAAATGAAGGATTCTTGCCGAATTTGCGGTTCGGTTGTTCCCGGCGGGTAGGCGGCGATTAAGAACACAGCTTTCGCTGTGCGGGCTTTTTCTACCCCCAGGAAATTTGCCAGCTCTTCGATGGTCTTTGCAGCCGGGAGTGGCAACTTTTTCCAGCTCCAGCGGACGTTCTGCGGCAGCCGCCGGTTTGCGGAAGCGGGCGATCTGCCGGTTGGCGGAATAACCGCAGGCTTCGCAAAGCAGCAGGGTATCCTCACCGGCGGGTGTCAGGTACATATACTCATGCGCCAGGCTCCCGCCCATCATACCCACATCCGCCTCGACGGCAATCACCGGCAGCCCGCAGCGGTGGAAAATATTGAAATAGGCCTGGTAATGGAGGCGGTACTGCCGGTCCAGGCCGTCCCAATCGGTATCCAGGCTGTAGCTGTCTTTCATGGTGAATTCCCGCACCCGGATCAGCCCGGCACGCGGCCGCGGGTCGTCACGGAACTTGGTCTGGATGTGGTATACCAGGCGCGGCAGGTGGCGGTAGGAGCGTACTTCCTGGCGCACCAGGTCCGCCACGACTTCCTCGTGGGTCATCGCCAGCACCATGTCGCGCCCGTTGCGATCCTTGAAGCGCCCCATCTCGGCATCGATCTTGTACCAGCGCCCGGTTTGCTGCCACAGATCGGCCGGATGGACAATTGGCATGGTCATCTCCTGGCCGCCGATGCGATCGATTTCCTGGCGCATGATGGCTTCGATCTTGTTCAGTGCCCGGCGAGCGAGAGGCAGGTAGCTGAACACGCCGGCAGCTAGCTGGCGGATGAAACCGGCGCGCAGCAGCAGCTGGTGGCTGGCAATCTCCGCCTCCGAAGGGGTTTCACGCAGGGTCTGGCCGAAGATTTGTGACATACGCATGGTTGTGCCTCCTCAAATAAAAACCCTCCAGGCCTGTCTCCGGAGGGTGATGGGTATTGGTTGTTGCAGCTATGCTGAACCGACCCAAATCAACCGGAAGCCCAAAGCGGCTGGCGGCTGGTAGGGAACGGGGAGTAGCTGCTGTTGTTCATCGTCAGCTAAGTTTACTCGCCAGGCGGGGGGCTGTCAAGGTCTTCACCCGATGATGGCGCGGAGCCGGCAGAGAAACCTGGATCGAATACCCCGGGGGCGAGCTTTTGGGCGGCTATTTCGGCCGCCAGGCTCACCTGCCGCAAGGGTACTGCATGGCGGGTAGCCAGCTCACGGCAGTCTTCGTATTCCGGCATGAACTTGACCGGCCCCTGTCCCAATGCGGCGAACTTAACCCGCACGCGGCCGTAGGGGGTCTCAACGACACGGATTTGCCGCTGCAGCGACAACCTCTCCACCAATTGTCTGCGCACGCCCAATGTCGTGGTCTCGCGGAATAGAATGGCGCTCAGTAAATCGGCGATTTGGGGCGGGCAGAGTGCGGCAACCAGGGTACCCGGGCGGTTTTTCTTCATCTGGATCGGCTGAAGGAAGACATCCAGCGCCCCGGCCTGGAACAGACGCTCCATCAGCAGCTCGTAAGCCTGGGGGTTGAGGTCGTCCAGGTTGGTCTCCAGCAGCGCCAGGGATTCCAGCGTCGATGCCGGTAAATCATCCTGTTCGCCGATCAGCAGGCGCAAGACATTAGGTATGGGCAGGTCGCGCCCCCTGCTCCGTACCCGGTCTTTAATAATTTCATATCAGGGATCGGGCCGAAGCCGCCGGCCAGGGAGGTGAGCAAGACTGCCCCAGTTGGAGTGAGCAGCTCGAACTCCAGTGTGCTGCCCCGCACGGGCACACCTTCCAGCAACGCCAACACAGCCGGCGCAGGCAGCGGCAGCGGTCCGTGGGCCGAGCGCGTGAAGCCGCCGCCCAGGGGCAGCGGGGAGGCGAAAACCTTATCGATATGCAACAGGCGCAGCCCGATCAAGGTGCCGACAATGTCGACGATCGTGTCCAGCCCGCCCAGCTCGTGCAGGTGCACCAACTCGAGGGGCTGGCCGTGAATCTCGGCCTCTACCTCGCCCAACCTGCGGCAGATCGCCGCTGCCTGGGTGCGAACCTCTACCGGCAGCTTGCTGTCTGCCAGAATATTCAATATTTGGGGCAGGGTGCGCTCGGTAGTATCATCTTCTACCAGGACATCGACTTTGACCGCCTTAAGCCCGTTCTTTAGGACGATCCGGCTGTGGATTTGAAAGCCCGGCAGGTGCAAGGCTTGCAGCTCGCGGCGTAAATCGGCTTCCGAGGCGCCGGCATCCAGCAGAGCACCCAGGATCATGTCTCCGCTGGCGCCGGCAAGGCAGTCAAAATAAGCGATGCGTGTCATTTCAGGGATATCAAGCGCCAGGGCGGCTCAGGCGGCTCAAGATGGCGTGTGCCACCTGGCCCGCGCCGAAGCCGTTATCGATATTGACCACCGCCACGCCTGGTGCGCATGAGCTGAGCATGGCTAATAAGGCGGCCAGTCCGTTAAAGCTGGCGCCGTACCCAATGCTGGTGGGCACTCCGATAACCGGACAGGAGACCAGGCCGGCGACCACGCTGGTCAGGGCGCCTTCCATGCCTGCGATCGAGATGATTACGTCTGCTTCCAGCAGCATTTGATGCTTATCCAGCAGACGGTGCAGCCCGGCGACGCCAACGTCGTAGGCGCGCTGCACCCGGCTGCCAAAGAATTCCAGCGTCTGGGCGGCTTCCTCCGCCACGGGCAGGTCGGATGAGCCGGCGCAGATTACCGCCGCATAGGGTTGGGAAGGCGAGACGGGCGGCAGCTCCTGGCGCTGCAGAGTCACCAGCCTTGAGACGGAATCGTAATGGGCCTGCGGTAAGCGCGCCTGGATTTCAACCGCCATGTCTGCGCTGACACGCGTGCCCATCACCCGATCATGGTGCTGCCACAATCTTTCCAGGATGGCTGCCGTCTGCTCAGGGCTTTTACTCTGGCAGAATACCACCTCCGGCAGACCGGTGCGCAGGGCGCGATGCAGGTCGATGCGGGCGAAACCCAGATCCTCGTAAGGCAGCCTGCGCAGGCTTTCCATCGCCTGCTCGATATCCACGCTGCCGGCCTGGACGTCAGCCAGTAGTAGTCGAAGTTTCTCTGGATCCATAGTGATGGGTCAATACTTCGTTCAAGCTGCCGGAGCGGAAGCCGGCCAGGTCTAAGGTCACATACTGGTAGCCGGCGGCCTGGATGGCCTGCAGAATCTCTTCTCGGCGGTTAAGGATGAGCGGAAAATCTTGCAGTTCCACTTCGATGCGAGCGACGCGGTCGTGGTGGCGGACGCGCAACTGCCGGAAACCAAGCCGGTGCAGGCTCTGCTCGGCTTGCTCTACCTGGGTCAGCATCTCCAGATCAATCATCGTACCGTACGGGATGCGGGATGACAGGCAGGCGGCAGCCGGTTTATCCCAGTTGGGCAGCTCAAGCTGGCGAGCCAGCTGGCGTATCTCGTCCTTGGTCATACCGGCTTCCATCAACGGGCTGCGGATGCCCCATTCACGCGCCGCCTGACGCCCTGGGCGGTGATCGTGGATATCATCGGCGTTAGTGCCATCTACAACCACGGGGTACCCGAGCTGTTGGGCATGGCGCACGAGCTCGTCATAAACTTCGGCTTTGCAAAAGTAGCAGCGTTGGGGCGTGTTCTCCAGGTAGCGCGGGTCGTCTGTCTCGTGGCTGTCCACCAGCACATGCCGGGCGCCAATCTGCCGGGCGATCGCTTCAGCTTCGACCAGCTCATCGGCTGCCAGGCTGGCTGAAACGGCGGTGATGCCGATGGCGCCTTCTCCCAGCACATCACAGGCAACTTTCAGGAGCAGGCTGCTGTCTGTCCCGCCCGAATAGGCGACTGCCACGCGCTCCATCGAGAGCAGGATATTCTGTAAACGGGTAAGCTTCTCTGAGATCATGATCCTCAAACTGAAACCGTCAGGATTCGGTTGCGCCACCCGTAACCATTAATCGAAGCATGGGCGGCGCAGCAAGTTATTATAACCAAAAATCTTGCTTCCGCTGATCCAGACGGTGCAGGCCGGCAGTAAGCGCCAGTTCCACAGCTTGCTCGTACTCTCGGTCGTGGAGGGATCGGTTGAGCTTAGGGTACTGGCGGGCATTGAAAGCAGGGCGGTATTGCTCCATCAGGTTGAGATATGTATCTCGAGAAATTTCATCCGCCAGGAAATGCACGACCTGATCGGTACCGGCCAGGCCGTACGGCAGCACCAGGTGACGCACCAGCAGGCCTCGCCGGGCCAGGCCGGTCTCATCGATCTGTAAGTCACCCACCTGGCTGTGCATCTCGCGGACTGCAGCCCGGTTTATCTCCGGATAATGGGGCACTTTCGAATAATGGCGGGCGATTTGATCGCTGGCATACTTCATGTCGGGCATATAAATATCGATCACGCCGTCTAGTAGTTTCAACATCTCCAGAGAATCGTAACCGCCGGTATTGTAAACCAGCTGCAGGTGCAGTCCGGCCTGGGAGGCCAGCAATACGGCCGCCAGGATTTGAGGTACCACATGGGTTGGTGTGACCAGGTTGATGTTGTGGCAGCCGAGCGCTTGCAGCTCCAGCATGATGGCTGCCAGATCTTGCGTTTGGATTTCAGTGCCGGCTTGCGACTGGCTGATATCGTGGTTCTGGCAGTACTGGCAGCGCAAACTGCAGCCGGTAAAGAAAATTGTGCCCGAACCGCGCCAGCCCCGCAGTGGATCTTCCTCCCCCCTGTGCGGGCCATAACTGCTTACCCGGGCGAGTGCCCCGATCCGGCAGATACCCAGGCTGCCGTTCAGGCGGTTTTTTCGACAATTACGCGGGCAGACATCGCAGGCTTGCAGGTGTTCCAGTGCCTGTTCGGCCCGATGGCGCAGCTCGTCCCCACTCAAATTCCCCAGGTAAGCAGGTACAAACTCGCCGGTTGCCATCGGTTCAAGGAGCGATACTGGGATTCAAGTCAGCCATCAGCTCTTCCGGCCAGCGAATCGGCTGCCCGCTAGCCAGGTTGACACACACACCCATGGCGTGGATCTCGCTCAACAAAGCGTTGTCACTTGCTCGCCGAATGGTGTAGATGCGCATGGCGGTCGAGCGGCGTACCTGGTACAGCCAGGTGGTTATTTCCAGCTCGTCACGCAACAAGGCTGGCTGCTTGTACTGGATATGGTTGCTGCGCAGGAAAATGGCAAAACCGGCCGCCTTCATGCGCTCCCAGGGCCAGCCGACTGCGCTGACATGGTTTGCACCGCACTCACTGGCATATTCGAGATATACAGCATTGTTGACGTGCTGCATCTGGTCGATATCCTGCCATTCCACCTTGCGCCGCCAGCGAAAAGCGCCCTCTGGAGGTGGAGGTGCGGCCGGATATGGGCGGCGAGCAGGAAAGGAATGCGGAACGCCTTCCGGGTAAAACGCGGCAGCCATTTGCTCGGGGATGCTGGTCGCTCTGCCGGTCTCGGTGCTGAGGTAGACCCAGTCGGTGTATGAACGGGCTACCAGTGTATCGCCATCGACCCGGCGGAACTCATACATCCGCCGAGAGCTGGCCCGCCGGAAATCGGCCACCCAGGTCTTCACCTCCAGGATGTCGTGCTGGCTGGCAGGCTGGAGATGTTCAATCTCCGTGGCAAAGATCAACCAGGATCCCTGGATTTCCCGGTATCTGGTTTCGTCGTAGCCGGCGTCCGCGCTGGCATCGGTGGCCGTCTCTTGCATAAAGCGCAGGTAGTTGGCATTGTTCAAGTGTCCGTTGGCATCGCACTCGTAATAGCGGATGCGGAAGCGGCGGGAAAAAGTCCTAGGCATAGACCTCCGGGTTGGCGCAGTAAGGCAGGCGTTGGCCCTGCAGGCCTGCCAGCAGGTTTTGGCAGGCGCGTTCCGCCATGGCCCGGCGCGTGTTCCAGGTGGCCGAGCCGATGTGGGGAACGATCAGACAGGCCGAAGGCGGCAGGCTGTAGAGGGGGTGGTCGGCTGGCAGCGGCTCGGGGTCGGTCACATCCAGGGCGGCGCCCGCAATCTGCCCGGATTGCAGGGCGTGCAGCAGCGCTGAGGTATCGACTACCGGCCCTCGCGAAGTGTTGACAAGGATTGCCGAAGGCTTCATCTTCTTTAGAGCGCCTTCGTTAATCAGCCCGCGGGTCCCCGGAGTCAGGGGGGTGTGCAGGCTGACGAAATCACTTTGCCCCAGCAGCTCATCCAGGGACAGGCGGATTGCCCCGGTAAGCGTCTCGATCTCTGGCTGAGGCTCGGGATCCGTGTACAGGATGCGCATCCCGAAAGCATGCGCGCGCCGGGCGACAGCTTTACCGATTTTGCCCATGCCTACGATCCCGAGAAAGGCTCCGGATAGGTCGGCGCCCAACCAGCCGGTTGGCGACCAGGTTAGCCAGCGGCCCTGGCGGGCATCGCTGCTGGCTTCGAAAAGGCGGCGGGCAGCGGCCAGCAGCAGCGCCATCGCCAGGTCAGCCGTACCGTTGGTCAGCACCCCGGGCGTGTTGCCCACCGGGATGCCGCGCCGGCTGCAGGCCTGCAGGTCAATATTATCCACGCCCACGGCCATGTTGCTGACCACCCGCAGGCGCGGCGCGCGTGCCAACATACGATCATCGACGCGCACGGTGAGCAGGGTGAGCAGCCCTTCGGCTTCCGGGAGGTGAAGTTCCAGCTCGAGAGACAGGCGGTCAGTTTCCGGCGGGCCAGTGATCACCCGGCAGCGTTGTTCGAGCGCCGAAAGCCAGCCTTCCGGCAAAGCATGGGTAACCAGAACAAGGGGGAGTTGGCTCATAGAGAGAATACCATGGTCAGATCATTAACATTGGTCATCGTCGGTCCGGTGATGATCAGGTCGCCTAAAGCCTGGAAGAAATGGTAGGCATCATTATTCTTCAGGAAAATAGCCGGATCCAGACCCAGCGAGGTGGCCCGGCGCAAGCTGCTGCCGGAGACTACTGCGCCCGCCGCGTCGGTCGGTCCATCCCCGCCATCGGTCGCCAGGCTCACCAGCACAATATCCTCCAGCCCGGCCAGGTCGCGGACGGCGCTCAGGGCCAGCTCCTGATTGCGGCCGCCTTTCCCGCTGCCGGTCAGGGTGACTGTCGTCTCACCACCTGCCACCAGGCAGGCCGGAGGCGGCAGGGGCTGGCCGCTCTCTATCATTTCGCGGCCCAGGCTGGCCAGGACCCGCCCTACCTGGCGCGCTTCTCCCTGGAGGGAGGTGGTGAGCAGCAGCGTGCTGAACCCCTCCAGGCGTGCCTGGGCTGCTGCGGCTTCAGTGGCCAGGCGGTTGCTGCCGATGATGGCATTTTGGACGCGATCAAACAGGGGATCACCAGGTTTAGGTGTCTCTGGGACCAGGCCGTCTACCCCGAGCTGCAGGTGTTTGGTAATCCCAGAGGGCACCTGCGCCAGCAGATCATAGCGCTCCAGGATTTGCCAGGCCTGGGTATACGTGGTCGGGTCGGCAACTGTGGCGCCGGAGGCAATCACATCCAATGGGTCACCCACGACGTCGGACAGCACCAGGGTGACGATCCTGGCCGGCTGTGCCCGGCGTGCCAGGCCGCCACCCTTGAGATTTTCCAGGTGCTTGCGCAGCGCATTGATCTCCTGGATGGCCGCACCACTGGCCAGCAGGGCGGCTGTCATCGCCTGCAGGTCGCCTAGCCCCAATCCGGCTACCGGCGAAACCAGCAGAGCCGAGCCCCCTCCTGAGATCAAGCAGATTATCAGGTCATCCGCCTGGCCGTTCTGCAGAAGTTTGCCCAGATCGTCGGCAGCTTGAACGCCGCGCGCATCTGGGATCGGATGACCGGCTTCGACAAGCTGAATCCGGCTGCATCCCGGTTCGCGGTAGCCTTCTTTCACGATGACCAACCCATCGGTCAGGTCGTTGCCCAGGATATCCTCGGTCGCGGCAGCCATGGGGGCGCCGGCTTTCCCTGCGCCAATCACGCGGATTCGCCGGTAATTACCCAGAGGGTAGCGCACCCCCGCCACGACCAGGTCATCGCCGTCCCGCTGCAGGCAGCGTCGCACGGCCGAGCCTGGTTCGACCGCCGCCACGGCTGCCGCCAGGATGCGCTCGACCCGATCGCCATGCCTGCAGGTGCTCAGGGTCTCAGTTCGGAATCGAGCTGGTTTCATCGGTGACAGTCTCGGAAGCTTCTTGTGGTGTCGCGTCGATAATATTAATAGTTTGTTTCATCCGGTTTCGGTAACCAATCGCAGAACTGAGGTGGGCGCCGAATAGCACAATCCAGGCGTTTAAGTAAAAGAAAACGACCAGGCCCAATGTTGTGCCCAGCGACCCATAGATAATTTTATTACTGGCCAGCTCGCTGTTCAGGTACCAGATGTAAACGCGCGAGGCAACCAAGGTCGCCAGGATTGAAAATGTTGCTCCTAAGAAGGCTTCACGCCAGCGGACTTTCGCCTTGGGAACCCAACGGTAAAGGCCGGCAAATGCAAAGAATAATAGTGCAAACGAGATACTGTTAATGGTGAAATCTGTCAGCCAGCTTTTTACATAACTCAGGTCCCTCTGGATTGGAAAATCGATCTGAGCAATCAGGCTAACGATGGTTGTCGCAACAATCCAGAGAAACTGACTTAAGGCAATCACTACCACCATGATAATTGCCATCAACCGGCCTTGGAGCACACTTACCCTGCTGGCATCCGGCCAGGCGCGGCTGATGTTGCGAGCCAGGGAAGTGAAGACGCCTGTCGCCGCCCAGACCAGGCCAATCAGGCCGATCAGGCCGGTAATACCGCTGGACGAGGCCAAATCTTCCAGGATAGTTTCCAACTGCCCGACCGGAATTTCAAAGAGGCTGCCGATGAATTTAATTATTTGGTCGACAGCTGCATTGCTGCTCAGCCATAAGCTGCCCATGGATATTAGCAGCAAGAGGAAAGGAAAAAGCGAAAAGAGGGCGTAATAGGCGATGCCGCCGGCGGCTTCCGGAGCATATGCCAGGCCGAAAGTCTCACCGGCTCGGCGGATAACCCCCGGAACGCCGGCCAGGTGATCGTCCAGCCATTCATAAGATCGCTCGCCTTTTTCCTGGATTGCTTTCAGATCCATGTCAGTCTGCCGGGCGGATGACTTCGGGAACGTCGTTCTCCGGGCTGTTTACCAGGCGAGATATCGGATAAGCCAGCATCGCTTCTGCCGAAAATGGCGCCAGCAAAGGTTGCAGGGCAGCCGGGTCCGCTTCTTGTGGCGACAACCAGGCCGGGTAGGCGCTTTCGGGGAGGATGACTGGCATGCGGTTGTGAATTGACTGCATCAGTTCGTTGGGTTCTGTGGTGATGATCGTACACGAAAGGATTTTTGAGCCGTCGGGAGAGTCCCATCTCTCCCACAAACCTGCCAGGGCAAACGGTCTCTCGGATTTCAGGCGAATGTACATCGGGGTTTTCGATTTTGCACCGGCATCCTGGCGCCATTCGAAGAAACCGTCTGCCAGGATCAGGCAGCGCCGGCGCCGGAAAGCAGACCTGAAGGAAGGTTTTTCCTGCAGAGTCTCGGCGCGGGCATTGATCATTTTATTGCCTATCGACGGGTCTTTCGCCCAGGAGGGGATCAGCCCCCAGTTGAAGAAATCCAGCCGGTTTTTTCCATCGTTAGGGACCACGGCAACCGGTTGCGTGGGGGCTATATTATAGCGTGGGGTGATTCCGTTGGGGATGGTCAGCCAGGGAAAACTCTCTTGTAGCTGCCCGGGATCGGTCGTGAGGGTGAACCTTCCGCACATATTTGCAATCTCCTGACCGGCAGTTGCGGGCAGATGCCAGGAAATGCGTCATTCTACTGCCGATCAGATCGATTTTATCATCATCCACCCGGGTATCAGGGTACGATTCCACTCTTGGCCAGGTCTTCTCCCAGGATGAGCTCAACCGCATACGGGCTGTTTGGATCGAAGAGGCTGTACACCCGGTTGGGATTGATTTGCAGGGTCTCGATCAGGTACTTCATCAGGTAAGGATTGCCGGTATGATCGATCACGGTAGTGGTGAAGGTGGACTCGGCACTCTCGGAAACCTGCGCCACATTGACACCTAGACTGCGTAGATAGTCACCCGTACGCCCGGCGAGCCCGGGCAGTGAGCTGCCATTTGAGATTCCCAGGGTTGCGGCTTCGCTGGCCATTTGCGTCGTCAGGTCGCCGGCTGTGACCGGGCCCTGGCTGCTGCCGGTATTAAAGACCTGGTCAACCAGCATCTGAATCTTATCCGGTAGCGGAACCAGAATGCTCAGGTCGTCGGGAGAAAAGCCAAACAGGACATACTCTTTGCCGATGACACCGCGCTGGATATTGTCGTCGGTGACCTGCTGAGCCAAAAGCGCAAGGCGGATGACCTCGTCTAAAGACAGGTTAGTGCGAATACCGGCCGACAGCTCCTGGTAAATCTCGGGAGCCTTTCGGATCAGGGTGGGCAGCATCTCGGCGCTGAATACTTTTTCTCGAATGCCCAATAATACCTGCTGCTGGCGCTGGGCGCGATCGAAGTCGCCGCCTTCCGTGTAGCGGGCTCGTGCATAGGCCAGGGCCCAGGGTCCGGTTAGAATGTGCTCGCCGGGACGAAGTTTCTTGATCGTTTTCGCACCATCCCCCAGTTTATCGATCGTGATTTTTTCCGGCACCACCACTCGAACGCCGCCGAGCTCATCGATGAAGTCTTCGAAAGCCTGGAAGTCTATCTGGGCATAATAGTTGATGGGTATCCCCAGGAACTCTTCCACCGTCTGGATCGCCAGCCCTGGCCCGCCCCCTGGGAGCTTATAGGCATCCCCCAGGTAGTAAGCGGTATTGATTTTTGCATGCTCGAAACCAGGTATGGCGACCCACATATCACGCGGGATGGACAGCACGCCAGCGGTCTTCGTCAGTGGATCCAGAGTGAGCAGCATCATAGAGTCACTGCGGGAATATTTCTCACCAGCGTCCCAATCGCGATAATCCAACCCTACCAGCAGCACGGTGACACGACCGGCGCCATCCCAGGGCAGCGCTGCGGGGATGGCTTGCTCAATCGCATCCTGTGCCGGCGCTGTGGATAGAATTTCTCCTTGTGTGCCAACGGTTGGTGTTTCGGTAAGCTGGCTGGGGAAGAAGGATTGGATGCCCAGGGGACCTGCGGAAGCAAGGCCCCGGGCAAAGGAATATGCCAATACGCCGGACAGGACGATGAAGATTGCCACCAGCAGAATGGCTGCCGTGCGAACCCATTTGGATTGAAATAAAGACTTTGATTTGACCATGATTGGTTTTGTACTCTGATCAGGCTCAGGGAGTCGGAACTGGAACAGTGTCTGTTGGGGCCGGTGTGGCTGTAGGCGGAACCGGCGTGTCCGTGGGTGGGATGGGCGTCGCTGTGTCGACCGGGGGAATGAACGTCGCGGTGGGAGTATCGCTGGGCAACAGGATGCCTGTTGGAGTCAGGGTAGCTGTTGTCGTGTAGACCAAAGTGAAGGTTGGGGTCAGGGTGAAAGCGGCCGTTGGAGGTGTGCAATTCACTGTGGCGGTAGCAAACACTGGCTGCAGTGCGGCATCATTGCGGATGTTCATCGCCAGTTGGTACTGTGCTACGGCTTCGCACCATTTACCGTCGTTGGCTAATTGGTCGCCATACTGGATCAGAGCACCACGATAGCGCTCCATAGCGGTCCAGCCAGAAGAATCGTGCAGCCCAGGCGCTGCGGCTGCCACCTGGCTGAAAAAATATACAGCCTGTTCTGGAAAAACTTCCCAGAAACTGGTGCCAATCATATAAAGGCGAGCCCAGGTGCGGATGTTTACCGCCTCAATATCCAGCGGGCCGAGACGTTCAGCCAGGCTCAGGTCAAACACCCCACCCTGCAGATTTCCTTGCTGCAGGATTTTTTCAACGCCGCGATGGCGGAAGGCTGCATACAGCATCCCATCCACCCGGGCAGACTGGTAACTCAGGTCAGCCTGGCGTAAGGATGCAATGGTATCAATGGCCTGAACTCCAGGCGCTGGTATTGAAAAGGGATACTGCGTTGGAAAATAGATCCTGGATGGGTCTGGTATCGAACGTTGGAGTAGGGACTACCGTGGGGGGAAGCGAGGTCGGCGTTGATGTGGCATACAGGATGCTCATCGCTTCCGCCAGGTTGTCGACCGCACCCGGGTGGCCGGGATTGTGTGAAAGGACGTATTCGAATCGCTGACGAGCCATCGCAAAACGGCCTTCCGCCAGGTCCTGCAAGCCGAGCTGGTACTGCTCTTCCAGCGATTGCGTAGATTGGACCGAGATTGCTGCCTGCCTGGTCTGGGAACCATTCAAGTATCCGGCGATAGCCCCCGCTGTGATGGCGATTGCCAGCAGGATCAGGACCAGCAGTACGATCAACCAGATGGGCATCCCTGCCCGCTTCTTCCGAGTCGATTTCGATCCGCTGGTTGGGGATGTTGGTCCGCCTGCCGGTAGATTTAACCTGCGGGCCATGCTGCACCCGTACGGGTTGGGTGTCACCCGGCTTCAGCTCCGGTTGTGTTTGTGGGTTTTCAAGGGGATTGTCTTGCATGTTTTTATTGACGCTATTTTTTTGAGATTTGTTCCAGCCTGGTCTTCAAAAAAGAGCGCTTCAGCAGTGAAGCGCTCTTTTTTCAAAGATTTCAGGCGCTTACTGCACCAGGTGAGCCTGCAGAGAGATTTCCACTCCGGCAAGCGCAACCGAAACCGGACAGCCCAACTTGGCGCCTTCCGCCAGCTCCATAAACTTTTCGTTGCTGATCCCCGGGACCTGTGCTTCGCAGAGCAGCTCAATGGTTAGGATGCGAGCCTTGCCATCCACGCGTCCCAGGTTCACCAGGGCGCTGACGCTGATCCGCTGTGGTGTAAAACCTTCGCGAGTCAGGCCAGAGCTGAGCGACATGGCAAAGCAGCCGGCATGGGCCGCGCCAAGCAGTTCTTCAGGATTTGTCCCGGCGGCTTCCTCAAAGCGAGAAGCCCAGGTATAAGGACCTTCAAAAGTCCCAAATTTCATCTGGCCGCTGCCTTCTTTCAGGCTGCCTTCCCAGACGGCATGTGCTTTCCGAATTGACATATTTACCAGTACTCCTTAAAGTCAATCTGAGAGTGAATACTCGAGGTCGTTATAATCTTCTTCTTCTTCGTCGCTCCCGGCATCCGCGCTCAATGGGGTGGACAAATCCCTTTGATTGGCCTCTTCCTCGGCAAAACGCCCGTGGACAAAGCCTGTTCCGGCAGGGATCAGCTTACCAATGATCACGTTTTCCTTAAGCCCGTACAGAGGATCCTGGGTGGAGGCAATTGCAGCGCCGGCCAGGACCTTGATCGTGTGCTGGAAGGAGGATGCAGACAGGAATGAGTCGGTGCTCAAGGAAGCCTTGGTGATGCCCAGCAGAATTTCAACAAACTTGCCAGGGCGCTTGCTCATCGTGAGTAGCTGATCGTTGATGCGCTTGAGCTCCAGGTAATCTACCAGGTCTCCAGGCAGATAACCGGTATCACCAGGGCGAGTCACCTGCACCCGCGACATCATCTTGCGGATGATGACTTCGAAGTGTTTGTCATTGATGTTTTGGCCTTGCGAGCGATATACCTTCTGGACTTCGTTTAGCAGGTACATCTGGCATGCAATGCGGCCGCGGATACGCAGGATGCGGTGCGGGTTGAGTGAGCCTTCTGTCAGCGGCTGGCCGGCTTCGACACGATCCCCATCCTTCACCAGAATGCGGGCTGTGGATGGAATATCATATTCCTTCTCGTCGTGTGTTTCGTAGGCTACAACGACACGCGAGCTGCCCGAAGCGCCATTTCCGGAACTGGTTTCTACGCGCACGCGGCCGCCGGTCTGCGCGGTGATGGTGGCGACAGCTTCGTTGCCGGTCTCGCTGGAGTAGGCGATCACATCCCCCTGGTTGACTTCACTGGCGTCTACGACAGCCACAGTCCAACCAGCAGGTAGATCGTATTCGTCCTGGATCATCTCGCTGTGCAGAATATGGGCAGTCCGCAGGTCACTGTAGCGATCCGACTGCATGACATGCACCGTGCCGCTGATTTCTGTAACGACGGCTTCACCCTTGGGGATGCGGCGGGCTTCGAATAGCTCTTCGACGCGCGGCAGACCGGTGGTAATATCGCCTCCGGCAGCGACGCCGCCGGTATGGAAGGTACGCAGGGTCAGCTGCGTGCCGGGCTCGCCGATGGATTGGGCAGCCACGATGCCTACGGCCGACCCGATTTCCACCATCCTGCCACGTCCCAAGTCCAGGCCGTAGCAGCGTGCACAGATGCCGTGAGTCAGCTCACAGGTCAGCGGCGAGCGCACTTTGACTTCCTCAACGCCTGCCATGGTGATCAGGCGGACGCGATGGTGGTCCAGGACGTCATCTCGTTCAGCCAGGATTTCCCCGGTAGCCGGATCGATCACTCGCTCTGAAAGCAGGCGGCCGTACAACCGCGTACCCATTGCCTGGCCGGCAATATCATCGGCAAGGCGGATCACCAGGCATTCCTGGGTCTGGCAGTCATCATCATTGATGATGACATCTTGAGCAACATCTACCAGCCGGCGTGTCAGGTAACCGGCGTCGGCGGTGCGCAGGGCTGTATCTGCCAGACCTTTGCGGGCGCCGTGTGTTGAAATAAAGTACTCCAGAGCGTTTAGCCCTTCGCGGAAGTTCGACCGGATGGGCAGTGGGATGATGCGGCCCGAGGGGTCTGCCATCAAGCCGCGCATGCCTGCCAGCTGGGAGATAGGTCCGAAACCGCCCTTGGTAGCACCAGAAATAGCCTGGGCTGCCAGGTTGCCATTCGGGTCCATCGCCTTTTTGACTTCATCGGCGACCAGGTTGGTCGTGCGCTGCCAGATTTCAATCGTACGCTCGTTCATTTCCTGCTCGGTGAGCAGGCCGCGGCGGAAATCGCGGTTCACGACTTCAGCATCCGCCAGCGCCTGGTTGACGATGCCTTCCTTGGCAGCCGGGACGCTGATGTCCGAAACAGCCAGCGAATAGCCAGAGATGGTGGCATAGCGGAAACCGATATCTTTGATCGCATCGGCGATGTCTGGGGTCTGATCTTCCCCGCTGACTTCGTACAGGTCAGCGATCAAGTCTTTCAGGTCGCCTTTATCGAGCACCCGGTTGACGAAGTGGATCTCTTTCGGCAACACGCGGTTGAACAGAATACGGCCGATGGTCGTATTGATGATGCGATCCTCGAGCCTCGGGAAGCCGGTTGTGTTCGTCGTCGAACCAGGTGTCTGATCTGAAGCCGGATATTGGCATGGATGTGCACCTGTTTCAGATGATATGCCAGCTCGGCCTCATCCATATCGGCAAAGATGCGTCCATCGCCCATATGCTTTCCGGGATCGGACTTGGTCAGGTAGTAAACACCCAGCACCATGTCTTTGGATGGGCTGATGATCGGTTCGCCATCCGCTGGCTTAAGCAGGTTTTTAGAGGACAGCATCAGCTGGCGCGCTTCCCAGACTGCCTTTTGGGAAAGAGGCACGTGTACCGCCATCTGGTCGCCATCGAAGTCGGCGTTGAAAGCAGTGGTCACCAACGGGTGGAGCTGAATGGCGCTGCCTTCGATCAGGATCGGCTCGAATGCCTGGATGCCCAGGCGGTGCAGGGTTGGGGCACGGTTGAGTAAAACAGGGCGTTCTTTGATGACCTCTTCCAGAACTTCCCATACTTCGGGCCGGTTACGTTCAATGAAGCGCTTGGCGCCTTTGACATTGGCGGCGTAGTTGTGAGAAACCAGGCGAGAAATGACGAATGGTCGATACAGCTCGAGCGCCATCGATTTTGGCAGGCCGCATTGGTAGAGCTTGAGCTTGGGGCCGACCACGATCACCGAACGGCCGGAGTAATCGACACGCTTGCCCAACAGGTTGCGGCGGAAACGACCCTTCTTGCCTTTCAGCATGTCGCTGAGGGATTTCAACTCGCGCCGTCCTCGGCGGGAGAGCGCTTTGCCGCGCTGGGAGTTGTCGATCAGCGAGTCGACGGCTTCCTGGAGCATGCGCTTCTCGTTGCGCACGATCACGTCCGGCGCGCCAAGCTCCAGCAGCCGCTTGAGGCGGTTGTTGCGGTTGATCACCCGGCGATACAGGTCGTTCAGGTCGGAGGTGGCAAACCGGCCGCCGTCCAATTGCACCATCGGGCGCAGGTCAGGCGGAATGACTGGGAGCACCGTCAGCACCATCCACTCAGGGCGGTTCCCAGAGCGGCGGAACGCTTCAACAACCTTCAGTCGCTTGGTCGCTTTGCTGCGTTTCTGCTTGCTGCGTGAAGTGCGTACTTCGTGCCACAGCTCTTCTGCCAGCTTATCAAGATCCATCCGCCGCAGGATGTCGTAGAAAGCTTCTGCGCCCATGTCGGCGCGGAAGACCTGCCCCCAGCGCGATTTAAGCTCGCGGTAGCGTGTCTCGCCCATGAAAGTCAATGGGCGCAGCTCCAGCAGCTCATCTCGCAGGCGGCCATTCTCATCGCGTACCGCGTCCGACTGGTCGTCCAACTGGTTGCGTAACTGTTCCATTTCCAGGTCGGCTGTGGCGCGCACTTTCTCAACATCCATGCGGACGTGCTCAAGATCGCGCTGTTTTTGATCTTTCAGCTCGCTCTCAAGGTCCTCCAGGCGCTGCTTGACAATAGCTTGCACCGCGGAAATGTGCTGAGTGGCGATGATTTCGCCGGCAGCGACAATAATGACGTCGGTATCTGGAAAGTGGATTTCGGTACGAGTGGTGCTGCCAATTTGCTCTCGCAGGCTGGCTTCCGTCCGCTGGCCGGCTTTAATGATCGGGTCAAGTTTTTCGGCGATCAGATCTTCGAAGGTATGCTCGATGCCTTCCCCACGTAGCTTCAGCTCTTTCAGATGACCATCGCGCCCGGCTTTGACTTCGGCAATCTTGGCGTTGATCTTGGCAGCCTGCTCGCGTTCGGTTACCGTGATCTTGTCCTCGAGGCGTTTCAACGCTTTCTGGCGGGAATCTTCATCAACATAGGTGACGACATATTGGGCAAAATATAGTACTCGATCCAGGTTGCGGCGGGAGATATCCAGCAGCAAACCGAGATAGGAGGGGATGCGGCGGGTATACCAGACATGCGCCACGGGAGCTGCCAGCTCGATGTGCCCCATGCGCTCGCGGCGCACCGATGAGCGGGTTACTTCGACGCCGCATTTGTCACAGATGATGCCTTTGTAGCGAATATTGCGATATTTTCCACAGTAACACTGCCAGTCACGCGTTGGTCCGAAGATGGCTTCACAAAAGAGGCCATCCTTCTCGGGTCGCAGGCGGCGGTAGTTAATGGTTTCGGGTTTCAGCACCTCGCCATAAGACCATGAGCGAATGGTCTCCGGAGATGCCAGGCTGATACGGAGCGATTTTAGTCCTTTTGTTTCCACTTACTGCCTCCTAAACCGGTTTGAATGCTCTGCGGCAGTTCGCTTTGGGTAGCAAATGACCGACATATTTCCCCCCACTCTACCTTGCGGGAAAGCGGGCTACCCAATTGAGAAATGTGTGGGTCTGTACGCAGAGACCGAGGTGTGTGCAAGAACAAATGTGCTATTTACAGAACAAATAAATACAAGCGCATGGGATTCTCCAGGCGCTTTGATTGGTGAGTCGATAAGTCCTTCAATATCAGTGACTGGTTATTATATCGCCCCGTTATTCAATTGGTCAAGGGATTGTCACTAAGGTTAATAAAGATTTACTTTTTCTTTGCTTCCGCAAGGGGGTGTTGGATGGGGATGGACAGATAAAATACGCTTCCCTTGCCCAGTGTGCTCTCGACCCACACCTGACCATGGTGACGTTCAACGATGGATTTGACGATTGCCAATCCTAAACCCGTGGCGCGTGGCTCGCCTGAGGCGGTAGAGGTGTGTGTTGGCACGCGATCGAACAGGCGGGTCAGATCCATGGGTGAGATGCCGATCCCATTGTCTTTGACAACGATCACGATTCGATCCGATCTTTCCTGGGCGCTTATGGATACGTTGCCCTCGTTGCGATTGAATTTGATTGCATTATCGACCAGGTTGTAGACAGCCTGCTGTAGCAGTGCAGGATCGGCTTCGAGAACCGTCGTAGACTCCGCAGGTAGATCCAGGCTGATCTGGATTCTTTTTGGGCCGCCTGGACTTTCAAGGCTGTCACGACCGGCTCGATTATCTCTTCTACGGAAACCTTTTCGAGTTTTAGTCCTACACCCGCACCCATGCGGTTAAGATCCAGCAGGTTGCTGACCAGGCGCGACATGACATCCACACTGGAAAGGATTTTTTGCACATAACCGATCTGCTGCTCATTGAGGGAGCCTACCATCTCGAGCATGGTGCTGTAACCGCGGATCAAAGACAGCGGCGAGCGCAAATCGTGACTGACGGTGGAGATAAAGTCGGACTTGAGAATATCCAGCTCCTTAAAGCGGGTAACATTCCGCAAGATGCAAACCCGGCCGACCCGTTGGCCTTCGGCCATCACGGGTGTTGCGGTGGCCAGATATACCTGGCGATCCGGCAAGGTAATCTCTACTGATTGGGTTTCATCACTGGTATTGCGCAGCATCTCGACCAGTTCTCTCTGTGTCAGGATACTATCGATGGGCTGGCCAATATCGGTATGGATTCCCAGGCCCAAGATTTGCCAGGCCGCCGGGTTGGCCAGCAGCAAGTGGTTGTGCTGATCGGTGACCAGGATCGGGTCCGGGCTGGAATCCAGGATGGCGGCTAGCCGCTGGCGCCCGACTTCAGAGCTTTGATACAACCGGGCATTGGCTGCTGCCAGGGCGGCCTGATTGCCCAGGGTGATCAAGAAACGTACTTCTTCATTGGTAAAGCGGTGTGATTGATCATAGGCCACCCAGAAGGCGCCGTAATACAGGTTTTCATGGCGCAGAGCGACAGCCAAGAGAGAGGCCGGACTGAGACTGTTGGAGGGCAGGTTGAACAGGCGCGGGCGGGTCAGGCTGCCTAGCACCAGCCGGTCTTGTTGGCGGGTGTAAGCCAGGATCTGTTCGTCCAGGGCGGCATACTGGCTCTCAGCCGGACCGGCCGAAAAACAGGTGGTGCGAGAGGGAAGCTGGTTCAGATCCGGAAAGACCGAAGGCAACAGTACAACCCGGGCGGATGATGCTCCGGTGGCCAGGGCAGCATCCAGGATTGGCTGGACAGCAGCCGAGATTTCCAGACTGGAGGCCACACCCTGGCTGACGGCAAGCAGCCGGCTTTGTTCGTCCATGCGGGTCTTAAGGCTGACTCGCATCTGCTCAAATGACTGGCGTAATACTCCGAGCTCGTCGTCCCCCTTGACAGCCAGAGATTGGTCCAGCTTGCCCTGCGAAATCATGGCAGCTTCTTCGGAAAGTTTTTTCAGGGATGTCGTGACCGGGTTTAAGGTCAAATGCACGATCCCAACCCCAAGCACCGAGACCAGCAGGATCATGCCTAACAGGGGTAGTGCGATCTGCAGTGCCATTTTTTGGGTCAATTCAGCCGGCACCGTCAAAGCGACCGCCCAATCATATCCCTCAGCCGGCATATAGTAGACCAGTCGGCGGGTTCCATTCGGAGCGGTGTCATCATAGAATCCGGCTTCAGACCCGCTCATGCCGGTATACTCTTCCATCAAGACAGCCGGGTTGGAATCAATCAGGATGCGGTGCTGGTCGTCCATTAAAATTCCCGTCCCGCCAGATTCTGCAAACGCTCCTAGCCCGGCTATCAGTGGCTGTGTGAAAGGATTGGTAGCCAGGACAGTACGTCCTACCAGGACGGCCACCACCTCGCCGGATTTGTCGAAGATGGGGTCCATAAAAGAAACCCGCGCAGAAGTGTCTCCTTCGGCTGGTGGAATGGTATATAACTGGCCTTCCAATCCTGCTGCGGCCAGGGGGAGCCCAAGCCTCTCCTCCAGAGGTTCCTCAGCCAGTGAGTAGGATTTTTTCGGGTAGGAGGCGATTAACTTCCCATCGGGTGTGAGCAGGAAAAGCTGGCGGAAAAATGGCAGGTTGCGGAAATGATCTTCCAGGTAAGCCTCAGCACTCGCGGCATCCTTGAGTGGCGGCTCGATTTCACCACCCATCTGGTCGATGATTTTTTGGCCGCTTTGCAGGAAATAGGGTACATTTTGGGCTGCCATCTGCGCGGCGCTGGCCATGCGCACCTCGATCATCGTATTGGCTGCCTTCCCGGCAATATACCAGGTGCCAGCCATCAAAGCCAACACCAGGATCAGGGCGAGCGGCAGCAAGCGATAGAGTATGCGAGCTTGCAGGCTTTTTTCGGCTGGAGAAGCCTCGTAGGCACCCTGACCGCCCCATAATCTCGGCTGCATCACGGCTACCACCTGGGCAAAGGTGCCGGCGATCATTAACTCAATGGCAACCACCAGTGTTGCTTCACCGATATGGGAGAATGTGTAGTCCAGGCGGTTCGCCAGCGCCCCTGCCGATAGCAGAACCTGGTTGATGAAATAAAGCGCCGGGTAGATAAGCGCCATGATGGCTGTTGTGACGAAAGGCTGCGCCAGCAAGCGGAAGAAAGTGGTGCGGTAGCGCTGGTAAATCGCGAAACTGAAAAATACTGCCAGCCAGGCAAATTCGAGCGGCGTGAAGGGGGTGTGGGTATCAAATAGCGTGCGCAGCAGACCGGAAAATACAGCCAGGAGGATCGCAGGTGTTGGGCCGAGCAGCCCGGCAGCCAGCAGCCAGGGAACTGCCGATAACACCATTACAGCCCGACCCATGGTGTCGACCGGCATGCCCGGCAGGGGCAATGTTCCTGCCGGAGGAATCCTGATTCCCAGAAACAGGGAGGTAACCGGCACGGCCAGTACCAATAACACCAGAATCAGCCGGGAACGGCGATTATAGGCTTTATCATAAGGTCGCAAGCGCAGCAAGAGATAGCCTATTGCAATTGCCTGGATAATCCAACCAACCCATCCGAGCAGGCTATCGGGCGCATTGATATAAGGCTTTTCTGAGAATAGTGTCGCTAAGAAGCTCATGGGGCCCCCAATATTTTACTCATATATACCTCGTTCGTATAGACAATGAGGTAATTATACCCATTCTATGGTTTCCTGGCTAGCTTTGGATAAATCTGCATAGACCCCGCGGCGATTTTCTGGCAGCAAACTGGCCAGTACGTACATGGCTTCGTCAGTCATCTGGCGCAGCTGCACTCGGCTGGCGCGCTGGTATTCCGGGCGGAACTTGAATGGCCGACCGAATCGGACCCTGGCACCTGGGCCACGCCAGGCAGCTGTGAAGCGCAGGGCAGGGAAGCCAATCGTGCCATCGATGGCTACCGGGATGACTGCAGCCTGACCGCGGCTTGCCAGGTAGGCGATGCCTTCCTTGCCTTCTTGGAGCTGCGGGCTGCGGGTGCCTTCAGGGGCGACCAGAACGATTTCGCCTGCACGCAATACATCCATCACACCCTGGACGGCGCGGCGGTCGATCTCTTCACGCCGCACCGGGATGACCCCCCAAATTTTCGGGATGATGCCCACGACCGGGTAGTCATACACCTCGCGCTTCGCCAGCGGGACAATATAACGCGGCACCAGGTGCAGCACAATGATCGGATCGATCAAGGCGATATGGTTGATCATTAAGAGTGCCGGTCCGGATGCAGGGACGTTCTCAATACCTTCTACAGAATCCAGCTTTGCCAGCAAAGTAAACCCGATGGACTTCAGCAGAAAGCGTAAGAACCAGCGCCGTATTTCATAATCGGCATGGTTATAACCAGTAGGAAAAGGTGACTCCTTGACAACATGTTCGATAGTCATCGCGCGCTCCGTAATACCAGTATCTATACCTTATAAACACCTTGATATTCATTTGGTAACTGTCTGGCGAGGGTTTGCATAATAATTTGGGTGCCCTGGTGTACAGATTTGCGCCAGTCATCCTCGACAGGCAGCTGGAAGATTGGACCGATTGTGACGTTGATGCGAGTCCGGCGCAAGCGTTTTAAGTTGGCGTACACCTGTGGGTTGCGTGTGCCAGTGAAGGTGATGGGTAATAACGGGACATTGGCCTTGACCGCCAGATAAGCAGCCCCTTCTGTCCCTTCTTCAAGCTCGCCAGTCACACTTTCCCGGCCTTCCGGCGCCAGGGCGACCAGGCGACCTTCTGCCAGTGCCTGCTGAATAACCCGGATAGCCCGCCGGTCGGCCTGACCGCGATGGATCCAGATGACACCGTAGATATTCATGAGTGCCCCGAGTACAGGGATCTCGTGGAGATCGATCTTTGACACGATTTCAGCCTGCACCGGCGAGATTGCCAGGCCAATAAAAGTATCGGCATCACCCAGGTGGTTGGATACAATCAGCAAAGGTCCGTGTGGAGGAACATTTTCGATACCGGAAACCCGGACGTCGGCAAACAGCCAGACGATCAGCCGGACGAGCCAGTTAAAGAATTTCCTCGCCAGTCGGCGGCCAAAATTAAGACGGGGCAGCTGGACTAACTCGGGACGAGAATAACCGGTGCGGGGTTTAGGGGGTGTTGACAGGGACATGGCGATAGACTCCCCGGTATTCTTCCGGTACAAGATCTGCGATCCGGTACATCACCAGGTCTGCGTTCTGCTGCCGGGCTTCGCGTTTTGCTTCACCCTTGCCCTCGGTGGGGATTAACTGGATGGGTGTTCCAATGTGCATTTCGATGCAGGGTTTCTTTGCATGCAGTGCTTTGTCCATCATATCATCGGTGGTGCCTACAAAGCCAACGGGAATTACTGGAACCTGCGCCATATCCATAAGGAAGGCCACACCAGGCAAGGCGCGGCGCATTCCAGGTGTGTGAGAGCGACCGCCTTCCGGGGCGATGAGCAGCGGCCGGCTGGATTGCAAGGCGCTAATGGCAATATCCAGTACCTTGCGGTCATATTCCCCCCGCCGCAGCGGGATTCCGCCGTACAGCCTCGCCAGGGTGGACTGCCCCGGCTTGGACCAGATATCCACTGCACCGACCACTTCTGGGGCCATAGGCCAGAAGGACAGAATGAAGGGTGCTTCGTAGAGGGAGATGTGATTGATCGCAATGATATAGGCACCCTGCCGGGGTACATTTTCCAGGCCGGTGACTTTCACCCGGCAGAGAATATAAAAAATGAGGCGAAAAACCGGCCGTATCAGGAAGCGGAACAAGCGTATTCGGAATGAAACATCATATCCGGGGTGTTTCACCTGGGTCTCGGAATTCATGCCCGTTCGCCGGTTAAATCTGGTCGCAGCGCGCCAGGTCGAGTGCCTGGAGAAACACCTGCTCGGCATCCAGCTGGTCGGAATCCAGGATCACGGCATCAGCTGCCGGTCGCAGCGGGGCAGTACTGCGGGTAGAGTTGATCTCATCGCGCTTGTGCATGGCTTTGAGGATTGCGTGCAGGTCGGCCGGCTCGCCGCGTTCGAGCAGCTCTGCATACCGCCGCCAGGCGCGCACTTCCAGCGTGGCGTCCAGGTAAATCTTCAGATCGGCATCCGGCATAACGATGGTGCCTATATCCCGCCCGACCATCACCACGCCGCCGCGTCGGCCGATGCGTCTCTGCTGGATTGTCATGGCCTGGCGCACGCCTGGGTAAGCGGATACCTGAGATACATTGGCATCCACCTCGGGCCGGCGAATTTCCCAGGTGATATCCCTTCCATTCACCAGGACGTCGGCATTGCGGCCATCCGCCCGAGAGGGAGCGGCGATATCGATCTCGATACTCTCGGCCAAAGCGCTGATCGCAGATTCGTTGTTCAAGTCCAGTTGCTGCTGCAGGGCCGTAAAAGTCAATGCGCGGTACATCACCCCGGTATCGAAAAAAAGGAACCCCAATTCATCCGCCAACCGCTTTCCCAGGGTGGTCTTGCCGGACGCGGCCGGCCCATCAATGGCGATTGTTTTCACGGCAGGCATATCTTCTCCTGTGCTGATCAAGGGGTGGCGTTGTTTTCTGGGATTTGGGCAGGTTGTCCCACGAAGAGATCGTTTCGAGCCCAAAGGATGATCGATTCGAGTTGCAGAGGAGCCCGGCGGAAGGTAAACCAGGAGAGAAGATCGGCTGGTAGAGCCCCTTCCCAACCCGGGTAGATTGACCAGATAAAGTCCTGCCCGCGGTATGAGGCTGCCAGAGCAGGTTCCTGAGCTGCCTGGGCAGTAATGAGCACGTCTGGCTGCTCGCCGGGCAGTGGTTGAGAGACATAGCGTACGTTTGGAAAGGAGCGAAGCGCCCAACGCAGCGATGGTAAGTCGACCGAAGATTGAATTTTCAGGCTGTTGAGGGCGCCGTACTGCCACCAGGAAAGTTCATCCAGGGTTACCTGTAGCAGGTCAGCCTGACCAGTTGCGGGAGGTGTTCCCCACAACTCCTGGGGCATATTAAATCGAAGCTGGGCTGCACCCCACATCACCGAAACCAGATAGACCGTCAGCCCGAGCGTGAGTCCCCAAACCAAACCGGTCCGCCCCATTTTCCACGACCACCCCAGTGCGACCAGGGCAGTGGCCAGTATGATCAAAACCAGGATGCCGAGTAGTACCAAACCACACGAGTAGGGTGCGGCCTCTCCGAGCGGGGCGCGGGTCATAGATGCCAGGGTGAACCAAAACAGGCCCATCAGCATAAAAACAACCCCGGCCAGCACCAGGGAGGTCACATCCGCTCGACGATCCGGCAGGTAGCGCTTTAACTCGAAGGCGGCCAGCCCCCAGAGTGGAACCGCAGCCCACACCAGGTCGGAGACCTGGCGGGATGGATATAACATTCCGAGCCCCAGGGATAAAACCAACCACAGGGTGAAGAAAAGCACCCAACGTAAATTACGTTGAGTTAAGCCAAATAATACACCGACTAATGCAAAAATCAGCGCCAGGGGTTGGTAGAAAATCAAGGTTGCCGGCAAGCGCAGCGCCGGGATTCCAAAAGTTTCTGTCCAGCCTGCCAGATAAGCCGGGATCATAGCAATCCAGGCGCCGAGGCCTTGCGGAAATCGAAAAAACAGCGTTCCGACCAACAATACGGTCGCAGCTAACGCCAGCAAGGCGTTCCTCACCCGCGCTCTGCTGGTTGGCATGGGACCAGCATCCGCATCCTGTAGGGTGTCTTCAGCTAATTCTTCACTATCGTCATCCAGGTCTGCGACCAGCACCGTTTTATTGAAGACTAACCGAGTGATTAACCAGGCCAATCCCAGGGGAATCAGGCCGGCGATCAAGGCCGGACCCGATAGCAGCGCCAGCCCGGCGAAGATGCCCGCCACGATCGGCCGGCGATAGTGCCAGAAGCCGGCGGCCAGCAATGAAAATGCCAGCGCCGGCATGGGGCCTCCGGCTACCCGCGACACGGTCACCAACCCAGGATCGATAGCCAGGCCAAACATGATAACGATAGCTGCAATTCGCCCGAGCTGCCGTCGTACCAGGTATGGCGCCAGGATCAACAGGGCTCCGGCAAGAGCAGGAAGCAGCCGCGCCATAAAATTCGTGCTTTGGGTAAGCTCGAACAGGAAGCCGGTGAGCAAGGTGTATCCCGGCTGGGCTCCCAGATCGTAGGATGCGGACAACGCGCTGCCCTCGGATATCTGCCATGCCCGCAGCGCAGCGGTAGCTTCTATATCCGACAGCGGCGTAAGACCCAGGTGGAAAAAACGCAGACAAAACGCCAGCAGCATTGCAGCCAGCAACAGCACCTGTTCAATTTTGGGTTGCCGCAGGTTCATGGTTTATTCACCGCTCTCAGGGATGTATTCGTAGATTGTAATCGAACCCTGCTGGAATGCCTGACGCAGTTGGGTGAGGAATTTTGCCTCCTGCAGTCCGGAAGGACAGCTGCTGCTGCCGGGGGCGTAGGTTGACCGTTCCAGCCCGCCAATCACGATATAGCGAATCTGGTATCTATCCAGGATTTCTTGAGCTTCCTGCCAGTCCCGGCTGCAATACAGGCGCTCCAGGTCTGGCTGGCGCGTGCCCATCTCCAGGCTGCCGCCGCGCCACTGGCTTTCGTGCCCTGTCCAGCCTAACACAGCCGGCAGGCCAGAGAGCATGGAGATGCGGGCGTAGTTGCTGTAACTGCCACCTGTTGGACTGACTGCCTCGGCCAGGACGCCATCTGGTGCGGTTGCAAGCCAGCGGGCAGCAGCGGTTTCATCCGGTGAAGACTCCTCCAGGTAGCGTGTGCCATCCAGAGTAAAGCCGCCTGACGGCTGAAAGCCGTTGGTTTTCGACCATAAGCTGACTGCAGGATAGGCCAGCGCCATCACAATTACCAAGGTTATTGCCAGTCCAAATGCCGCAACGGCAACGCCGCGCAGCTCCTTGAGCAGCACGATTACGGCGTATGCGGCGGCCAGCGCCCAGATGTGCCAGGTTTGGAAATAGAACTTAAAAATGGTGTTCATGCGCCAGCCAAACTGGTCGCGCAGGTAGAAGAATTCAATGCCTACCACGAGCACTGTCCCCAGGACAATCAGGAGCAGCGTGAAGAAATCTGCCTGCCTGCCCGGCGCATGGGCAGGATCGGGCGGGATTTGGACCGCATCACCGGGCTCTGGCGGAGAGGCTGGTTTTGCGATCAGCCGCAGCAGCAGCGCCAGGCCGGCGCCCAGGAGCAGGAGCAAGGTTATCCAACCTCCAGGGCTGGTAAACCGGCGTGTCACTGCCGCGCTGAGCAGCTCGGCTGCATTGGGAGCTGCCAGGCTGCCCAGGTACAGGTCGCCAAGCTCGGGGAGCAGCGTGATCAGAAAGCCAAATGCAAGCGAAAGACCCCACAGCGCCAGCATAAAGCCGGCCGCAAGAACAAAACCTCGACGTAGCATTTTCGGTTGTTTGAGAATGGAATACAGGTAAATCAAGTAGGCAAAAAGCGGCACCAGGAAAGCGCCGAACATAACCCAAAGGTGTGCGCCTCGAGTTGGATAGATCAAATTTGGCAGCGGGCCGCCTGCCTGGGATGAAAACCCCAGGTAAAACGGCAGATAGAGAATTACCCCCGCCGCGCCAATCCAGAACCCAATGACAACAAGGTCGCGCAACCAGGTGCGTAAATCCAGCACACGCAGAAAGCCGACCGTTGTGCGAAAGGCATATGCCGCGGCGAAAAGCACCAGATATACCGGTAGATCCCAGGTGTTAAGGAATGCCAGTCCCCCCAGGACGACAGCAGCCAGGAGAAAATTTGTGACCCCCATGGCCGGCAGCCAGGAGCGCCGAGCCGCTTCGCCCTGGGCATCCTGCGCCCCGCCCAGATAGACATTCAACGCCAGGGCGATTGCAAGGAATGCAAATGGCATCGCCAGGACGTGTGGGTGAAGATCGGAGAGCAGGAAGGAGAAGAAGGGAAATTCGTTGATAATCTCCCGAGGGTTACCGGCAAAATCATAATCCTGGATCACGCGTGAAGCACGCCACCACCACCAGAACTGAGTCGGCGCCCAGCTGAACGGCTGTGAGGGGGGCAGGTTCAGGTCCTTAATGTCCAGCCACTTCCAGAAGGGTGAGGCTAGCTGCCCGGCCGCATCCTGCACCCACAGGAGGCCGCGGGTATGCAGGATATGCAGGAACCCTTCCAGGTTGCTGACCAATAAGACAAACAGCGGGCCAAGCAGCGCCGGGAGCGTAAGCCGTGAAGCCAGCTGAGGGTAGCGGCGGGCCAGCAGGTTGTAGGTCAGGCCATAGGCGCCGGCGGCGCTCAGAGCAAACACGCTGGCAATCGACAGGTTGAATGCCACCCCACCCGGGACATTGGACAGTTTGGCAAGCATCGCCGTCAGCACATAGCCAAAGTAATAATAAGAAATGGAATAGCCCGAAAGCCAGGGGTCATGCGGCGGGAAAGTGGGCGAACCCAGAATAGCGTTAATGAAAGCCAGCTCCATTGGCTTTTCGGTGCCCACGATTTCCGGGTTAGCTGCCCGGATAACGACCATAGCGGCAAATGCAATGAAGAACAGCCCTTCGATGCTCGCCACCAGACGCCACTGGGCACGCAGCCAGCCGCGCAGTGATTCCCAACCCTTGCTCATTAACGCCCAGCCGCTCACCCCGGCCAGGGCCAGCAATGCGAAGAGCAGCCCGCCGGCGTCGTTTTTAAGGATACCGAATGAGGCGAGCAGCCAGAAAAAGTATCCCCATACCAACAAACCCAGGGCGCGTGCAACAGCATACCCCCGGTCGGCCAGGGCCGGTAGCAGGCGGAAGGCCAGTGGGAAAGCCAGCCAGCCAAGGATCGAGATTACCAGGTACCAGAGGAGGATGGATAGCAAAGATCAGCTGCCTTGCGAATCTGGCTCGAGGACTTCATAGATGGCGTTATCGCCATCTCGATAGACTTCCTGCCACAGCGTGCCATCCGCGTTTTCGAATTTATCCAGGCCGGGTCCAGGATATTTGCCGCGTTCCTGTTGGCCTATAATGATATACCGGACGTTATATTTCTGCAAGAATGACAGCGCCTGTTGCAAATCGGTGGTAGTGTAGAAGTCCTGAACCTCAGCGATCCGCTCGCTGACCCAGCTGCCGGGCGTCAGGGCGCGCTGCTGCTGCTGGTGCCATTCCCAACCAACCACACCTGGCAGACCGGTATAAATACTCATGCGCGAGCCCCAGCGGTACAGGTCGCGCAGGTTGGCTTCGACAATAACCGGCGAGCCGGAAACATTCTCCTGCAGCCAGCGAATCATGCGGTAATCCTGGCTGAGGTCCATCGCTCCCCAGCTGTCACTGTAAGTGGCATAGTTCATAAATGCCATGCCATCCAGGGAATGGGGGGCGTCTGCCGTCATGCGGTCTTCTATCTTGGCGCGGGTTGCCATAATCGGAAAGAGGGTTGCTCCGAATACCAGCAGCACCAAAGCAATTTGCCATGCCAGTCGCCAGCCGGGTCGCCAGGCAGGCAGCGCCATCAGGGTCCAGCCGAAACCGGCAGCTGCGCTGATAGCGAACATCGTCCAGACTTGCAGATAGAACTTGAAGACAGTGTTCATCCGCCCGATATCCCCCACCAGCACCACCAGCTCGACCACCAGCGTCAGGGTCAGCCCGGTACCGACCAAAAACAGCACGAAGCGCTTGGCATCCGGCTGCCCGGGGCGGAAAAGCAACACGGCAGCCCAGGCTGCCAGGGGGATAGCCAGCCAGGCAACATGCACGCCCTTGCCGAAAGGCAGCCCTTCCAGCCCGGGCAGCTTTATTCCCAGCAGGAGGGTCAGCAGGAGCAAGATTGCGATAAGGACGAAGATCAGCCCGCGATAGGGAGCCAGCTTGCGCAATGACGAAGCGGGGGTGTGGGACATCCAATCAACTGACTCCCAGACCATCCATCCGCTGATCACGAAGAGGAATAATCCCCAGTGGGTCAGGTAAGAGAGCAGTGGGGTGCGCGTGCCATTCCAGAAGTCAATCTTGGAATAACCCAGGCCGTACCACTGGCTGAATGGTTGGAACAACAGGTAGGAAAGCAGCACCAGCAGCCCGACTCCGCCGGCTGCAGCCAGGAATTTCCGGCTGGTGGGTGGCATGTCCGCCAGGGATGGCAGGCGTTTTAGCAGCCCTTCCGTTGGCTCAAAATATCTCCACAGGCTGTAAGCGACTGCCACGCAGCCCAGCACCAGGTAGGTATAAAAATCCCAGGTGTTGGTGGGTCTCAGTGCGCCGATCGCCAGGCCGCCGATCAGGAAAGCCAGCAGAGCTTGCCAGAGTCTGTTCCAGCGGCCGCGTCCCAGCACCACGGCCAGGGCAAAAGTCAGCGCCAGCAAAGAGATGGGCAGGGCGAACAGATGGGCATGTGGGTCGGCATATAAGACCGTGAAGAAGGGAAATTCTGTGATCGGCTCAACATCGCCCGGAGCCGGGATTGCCCGGCTGGGGATCCAGTACCAATCTCCCAGGCAGTAAGGCAGGGGTGTGCCGGAGAGTGACTTGAAGAAGCCCTGCAGCGCCCATCCCAGGCGGGTCAGCAGGTCGGAGTCCTCAATCAACCCTCCAGGCGCGGCCAGGCGCTGGTAGCCCTGGTAGATCATGCGGACTGTCCCCAGATTGCCGAGCAGTGCCATCCCGAGAGAAGCCGCCAGGCCGACCCAGAATGGCTTGATGCGCACCCTGCTGTCAGGCGCATCCATTGCCTCCGGCCGCTCTCGCCGGCTGAACAGGTTCCAGCCCAGTGAGAAGGCGCCCATTGCGATCAGGGAAAACATGGTCGGCAGGATCAGGTTGTAAGCGATTGCCGGGACAATGCCGAGCCATTTGACCAGCACGCCCACCAGGACAAAGCCATAATAGTAGTAATTCAGATAGCCGCCGGTAAACCATGGATCGTAAGGCGGGAAGGTTGTGCTCTTCAGGATGGCATTGAGGTAAGCAAAGTCCATCGGCTTTTCGCCGCCCTTCCACGGGTGCCACAGGTCCGGGTTCCCGAGGCGGATGAGCAGAAACAACACAAAGAAAGCCAGCACAAGGCCTTCGATCATCAAGAAATACTTCTTCCGATCGCGCCAATCCTGGCGCAGCTCCTGGCGTTGGTAGTATGCCAGCAGCGAGCTGACCACAAGCAGGCCAAGAAATACCAGGCTGATTGTCGTCCGTGTAAAGGGAATGCGCGCAGAGCCGGCCAACCAGACCACATAAGACAGGATCAGCATGCCGGCAATGCGCGCCAGCGGGTAGCCACGGTCTTCCAATCCTGGGAAGATCAATCGCAGCAAACGGATAGGCCAGCAAGCCGAGGACGGCCAGGCACAGATACCACAAGAGGACGGCCAGGGCCGGGTAGCGATTGTAAAGCGCATCCGTATCGAATATTTCCGACCAGGTACCGCCGTTTTGCTGCTCTGCCAGGCGCTCGGAGGGCAGCAGCAGGTTTTCTGGCCGGCTGGGCGCCTGCATTGGCGGTACACGCACGACTTTCGAGAAATCAACCGTGCTCAAGATATCCTGCACGGTATCCGGGCTGTAATTGGTCGGTCTTTTTGAAGACAAAAACCTTGGGGTGGTCGTAAACGGTGAAGGCTTCTTCTGCAAACTGGTCGTTGATCCCCAGGTTTCCGATGGATGGATTGGATTGAAACACCTGGACCAACTCAAATCCCAGATCCCCCGCGAACATCCCGGGTTTGGCTACCCGGTAGCACCATTCGATCGTCTTTTCCGGCGGGCAGCCCAACAGGCTGCGATAATAGGCACTGGTCATCGGGAAGCGCTCCGGCAGGCGCGGCAGGCTGCCCCACTGGCGGTTCGAGGTGATCAGAATGTAATCCGCCTGATCCAGGATGCGGGTGAAACGCTCCAGTTTCTCCGGATTATCGTCCCAGTACATGTTGAAATTCAGATCCGGCGTGTAGATTCCACCAAAGCCATCGTAGCCATCGATGCGCAGCGGCAAACCGTCATCCCATTCGCCTTCGTTGGCAATCGCCGCTCCCGATATTTGCAGCTTGCGATTGTCTGCCGGCGGCGTCAGGATCAGCTCGTAGTTGTCCCCGGCAATCAGCGGCACCAACTCTGGCAGCGGGTAGCGGTAGCCCTGGCCGCGCGAGTCACTGGCTGTCGCAGGGATGGCCAGCAATGGCACCTGATCCAGCAGGTTTTCCTCGCCTGGCTGGCTGATGGTCAGAGTCAGGGATTCGGGCTGCCAGGATCCACTGGCACCTTCAGCCGCCGGGAAAAAGAGCTCGCCAATGCTGCCATTTTGCTCCGGGCTAAATTCTGCCCGGTACGTGCTGTTGGGGCGCAGTTCGTCGGCAGATAGATTGAGCGGCAGGTCCAGGATTTGGCCCTGGTCGGTCCAGATAACGCAAGGAAGCCTGGCTGGCATCCAGCACCAGTGGAGTCTCGCTGGCTAGCGCCAGACGCAGAACGTATTCGCGGTCTTTTTCAACGGTCAGCGGCTCTTCGAAAGTCAGGGTATAGCTTTCACCGCGGCTATCTTGTCCGGCGGTAAAATCTGCGGTCAGTTGGGCAGCAGCCAGCGGCGTCGAAGCATCGCGTGATTCCAGGATTTCGACACTCAGCGTGCGATTTTGGGGATCGATCTGCTGGTCGAATACGTGCGGCAGGTGGATAGCGCTGAGCTGTCCATCCTGGTTGGGTTTGAAGCTGGCGGTAAACGGCAGCTGCGGGCTGAGCGTGGTTCCATACGGCATTGGGATGGGCTGAGAATACCTGCCTTCGGTGGTCTCCAGTTCCAGGTTCACCGGCCCGGGGATATTCTGGTAGATCCAGCGAGAGGCTGCGATGCGCGTGATCGGCTCGACGTAAATCTGAGAGAAGCCAAAAGCGTAGGCATAGGTCGTTATGAGAACAATGCCGCCAATAATTACAGCCGACACTTTGGCCCAATTGGCTCGCCGGGCGCTGGATTTGCCAATGTCCCACAGGGCTATAACCGCCCAGGCGGCAAAAACGACCAGGGTTGGGTACACCGGCAGCTGGTAACGCATGGTTGGGTTGTTGCCCAGTGACTGCCAGGTGAAATACAATGCCGTCCACCCCCACAGCAGGGCATGGCGCTGCCATTCTCCCTTGAACATACGCCAGGCAGCCCAGATGAACCCGCCCCATGCCAGCATTCCCAGGGGAAGCCCCAGTCCCCACAATACCAGGTTTTGTCCGGAAAACCACACCGCACGGCGTGCCCACTGCATCGCCGGGGGGTAGTCGACAGCAGAAGAGGTCAGGTTGCGCAGCTCGCGCAGGTTGGCCAGCCATTGGGGGTTGATCTGGATGCCAAAGAATCCCGGGCCGGTGAAGGCGTACGGCTGTAGAATGCGGAAAAACAGCAGGCTGGTGAAGCCTGCCAAGGCCAGATATCCGGCTGCCTGGAGGGCATAACGAGTGCGGTGTTCGGTTGGCAGGCGCAGCCCGCGCAGCAAAACCGCAGCCGGCAGCAGGAGCGCCACCGGAAGCGCATTGACCTTGGAAGCCATCGCCATGGCATAGGCGATGCCAAAAGCCAGGCTGTTCAGGAAGAGCGGGTGCTGGATTACACGCACCGGCCAGGATTTCCCGGAGTTATCCCAATCCCGCTGGTCGATCGAAATCTCTACTGCAAAGTAGATCGACAGGGTGGTGAAAAACAGCAGGAACGAGTCCATGGTGAAGAAATGCGCCTGCTGGATTTGCATCACCACTGCGGCTGAGAAAGCCGCGGCCAGCAAGCCAACTCGCCTGCCGTATACCCGGTCGCCGATTAGGAAAACCACCAGCACGGTGAGCAGGTCGGCCAGGGCTGTCAGCGCCCGCCCGGCCTGGGTCATTTCGTTGAAACCGCTATGCCCGAAGATCCATTCCACCGCCAGTCGGGTGATGAACAACGGAAAAGTACCATAGACATAAAAACCATGGCCGCGGTTGTTGGGGTTGAGCGGGGAATTGGCTGTGTCAAAATACTCGGATAGCGAGAGCCACTGTTTTTCCGGCCCGCTGGGGGTTTCGACAGCTTTATTAGGGGAGATATCGGTGCCCACCCAGACCATAAAGCGCTCGTCCGGATGCAGGTATTGATATTCGCCCCAGAACAATCCGGTCACACGGAAATAGGCCGCCGCCAGCAGGATTGCGATCAACAACAGACCGCCAACCCAACTGGAACGGTTCTTATTTTGCGGGGTAGCTTCTAGCTCAGTCATCTAATTGGGAGGTGCGGTCGGAATTTCCGGCTCCAGGGGTAGTTCCAGTGGCGGCACCTGGAAAACCAGGAAGTTTTTTGACGGGACGGCCGACTGGAATTCTTGGAACCAGCCCTGTGGGTAGATACGCCCGAGTGTTTCGATGGCTAAAGTGTCTTCCGGCTTTAGCAGGAAGAGTTTTGACCCCGTCACGGTTCGGGTAGTTTCCAGCTGCTCGGTAACCAGGGCATAATCTTTCCATGGAAAACCGGCATTCATCCCCACCAGGCGCGTATCCACCCAGTATGGGTACGGGATCACCCAGGCATTATCAGTAGTACCGGTTAGATCGGCAAAATTGCGCATCACACGCCCCATCTCGGAGGTATTCCAGGCGGACAAGCGATACTGCGCCTGGTACTGGTCAAAGACCAGATTATAACTCTGAACGGCAGTCAAGAAGAGCAGTACTGCCGCCACCCCCCAGGCTGCCAGGTTGCTCCTGGCAGGTGTGACCCTGACCTGCAGGCCAGACATCAAGCCATCCAGGGCAAGGCCGATTAACAGAAATACCGGCACAATAGCGCCGCCGGTGCGATACAGGTTCGGGTTTTCGTTGGGAAAGGCCAGCGCCATGATCGAAGGCAGCATCAAGATCGGGATCGAGATAAGCAAGAAGATATCCAGCCAGTGGCGGTTGCGCAGGTAGCGGATCAACACCAGCAGCAGGCCACAGAAAAACAGCGCCGCAGTGACTATTTCCAGGGCAGGACGGTGCGGGATTGAAGCCAGCCAAACCTCGCCGTCATCCCAGAACGGCATCGCCAGAGCTCGACCGGTATTGGATAAGAAGATTTGCCAGGCGGGAGCTGCCAGTGGTTGTTCCACACCGCTGATGCGGGTGACCGTGCGCTGCAGGAAGTTGCCCGGATCATCGATCATGTAGCGCATTAATGGCAGTGCTACTACGATTGAAAACAGCGACCAGGACCACGCTTAGCCAGACCGTTTGTCGTCGCTGACCGCTGGATTGCCGGTGAAGCAGATACAGGCCTACCGCGGCCAACACGAGAAGAGGCAGGATGCGGTCGGCGCTGTAGCCGTAGAAGCTCAGCCCCAGGCTCACGCCGGCAAGGATCATTGCGATGCGGCTCTGCGTCCGGATGCCCTTCAGCAGGAATAATAACAGGACCGCCGTAAAGAGTACAAAGAACGGGAACCTCAACCCAACTCGCGAGATGATGTAGGGCCAGTAGGAGATGGTAGCGAAGGCGACAGCCAGCCAGCCCACTCGCCGGTTGGCGATTTCTTTCCCCAAAAGGTAGATAAACGGCAGGGCAAACAGACCAACCAGGATGGTGCTCAATTTTAATAAACCGAACCCTAGCTCTACACCCAGGAATTTATGCAGGCTCGCCAGCAGGTAAAAATGAAGGGCTTCGCGCCCGCCGTTGGTTGGAAAAAAGATCCTGGTATCTCCGCTTAGAACCCGCATCACATCCATGATTTTCTCGGCGTGATCGCTGGTCATTTCTGCCGGGAGGCTGTTGAATTGCCAGAAACGGATCAGGACGGCTGCTGCTAACAGGGCAAGAACAAACCACGCCCAGCGATCCATGCGGATGCGACGGGTTTTCTCAATGCCGGGGTTTTCCATGTCGCCGGATGCACGCGGTGGCCAGAATGCCCAGGCCAATAGACCCAACGATAGGAGCAGCAGCAGCATATTGAGCAGAGTAAAACGATTACCCCCCGACGCCAAGAAGAGCAGCCCTGCGCTAACCAGCCCGGCCACTGCCGGTATCCAGCGTACGGTGAATGGATCGATGCGCGGCTCTTCCTCAGGGAGAGGAGCAAGAGACCACTCCCCCAGCCTGACAGACCAGACCAGGCAAGCCGCGCTGGCAAGATAGATCAATGCGCCCGGCAGCCAGCTCCGTTCAGGGCCCGGCTGCAAGGTCGCCTGGGCTACCAATGCCAGTCCCAGAGCCAGGAAACTCCGCCAGGGTAAGCTCGCCCTGGCGGGTGCAATCTGCTCCGACTCGGCTAGGAGATGCTCTGCTGACGGATCTAGCTCGGCCGCTTGTTCGTCGGTCGCCTGGATAACCTGCTCTGGCTGGGCTGACGGATCATCCAGCTCGGCGGGAGTTGGTTTATTCCAGAATTTCAGCCGCTCTTTGACGTAGTCCAGGACGCTGGGTTCTTCCATGGTAAAGGGTTACGCCTTGCGAGCAATATAGAAAGAATAGGTGCCATCCTCACGGTAAGGATGCTCTTCATAATATGGGCTTACCAGGCGGTGGGTAAGCGCCAGATTCCAGCGTCGGGGAACCAGGATCCATCGGCGGGTTACGGCATGGCTGATGAGTGACGGCAGACCAAAATAATGGCCCCATTCCAGGGTATGGAGTGCGGCAGGCGAAAAATAATGCCACCAGCGTTCGATGGTGAATCCGGTGCGCGTCATGCGCTCCTGCCAGGTAACTGGCGAGTTGCAGTGCTCGTGACGGGAGATGCGGTTGAAAAACGAGCGATATGATTTTGCCGCACCGGGCAGGCGCATCCGTTCCAGGCCTTCGGCGACCGACAGGTTGGGTAAAAAGCGGTCGTTCGGCACGCAAAAGACGAAAAGCGCTCCCGGCTTCAGAACCCGATTGGTCTCCAGAAGCACCTCATCGAGCTGCGGGATGTGCTCCAGAACGGAATTGCTGACTGCACTGGCAAAATGCCCGTCCGGGAATGGCATGCGATCGCCATTGGCCTGTACCAGATTGTGGTAAGCAGCGGTTTTCCTGGCTTTGCGGATCGGGCCGGTCCAGGGGTCTAGGCCAACTTCCAGGGGACGGCTAAATGCCAGGGAGGCAAAGTTGCCGTCACCGCAGCCCAGGTCCAGGCAGGGGGAAGGCAGCTCGATATCCTGGTAAAAACGCGCCTCCACAGCACGCAGCAGAGCGCGGAAATATGGCAGGCTGAGCAGCTGCGGCCACAGGGTAATCCTTCTCGGCGCTGCCCGAATTTTGAGTCATACCGTCTGTGGCAGTCATGCATCTGTCTCCAGTTGAGGCTGTATCACTGGCGGCCTTTTTGCACTAACAGCTGGGTAAACATGGCCTCATATTCCGCAGCAATAGCGTCTGGTGTGAAGCGCTGGCGAATAGCCTCTGGATCGGCGTGGAATTTTGCCGGCTCATCCAGGATTTCGATCAGCGCCTGGCTCAGCGCGGCTGAGTCGCCAATTGGGGTAACGATCCCCATCCCGGTGGTCATAATCGGCTGGCGCACACCTGGCAGGTTCGACGCGACACACGGCACTCCGTTGAGCATCGCCTCGATCTGCACCAGGCCAAAGGCTTCTGTAGAGTTCAGGCTGGGGACGACCAGCACATCCAGGTTGGGGTAAAAAGCCGCCATGCTGGAAGGATCCAACACACCCAGGAACTTCCAATGACCCTGTGCCTCGTAGCGAGATATGATAGGCATCAATTTCCGGGCGTAGTCTTCCTCTCCCAATACATCCTGGTATTGGCCGGCGAAAAGCACCTGGGCGTGCGGGTATTTTTCCAACAGGCGAGGCATGGCTTCCAGCAGAATTTCCACGCCCTTCTCTGTCGCCAGGCGAGCCGCCATACCGATCACCGGGCGCCTCTCTCGTACCTGATATTGATTGCAAAATTCCTGGATGGCTTCAGGCGAGGCCTGCGGCAGGACTACCGGTGGAGGGATGATCTGCAGCCGGTCGCGAAACGCGACAGGTAAGGCGAGTGATCGGCGTAATCCTGGGTGTAGGTCACAATCCGGTCGCTGAATCGGGCAGCCAGGTCGTCCATACCGTTCACCACCCGGTTGACCAGGTTGTTGAACGGGTTGGGGGGCAGGCTGATATCACAGTGATAGGTCAGGACGGTAGGGCGCCTGGCAAGTCGTCCGCGCAGCGCGATGCCGGGAGCATCGAACTGCGGCAGGTGCAGGTGAACGATATCATGCGTTTGCACCAGCTCGCTGGCCAGCCAGCCCAGCTCGCGTGAGATCACCCCTTTGCTGATGCGCGGCAACAATCGGCGACCGGACGATCGAAACACCCTCCAGGGTTTCTCGCTTAGGCAAGGTCTTCATATACTGCGAGGTCAGGATTGTCACCTGGTGCCCGCGCTGCACCAATGCCTGGGCCAGGCGCTCGGTGTAGATCGTCAGCCCGCTGGTGTGCGGGCGATAATAGGTCAGGACGGTCAGGATGCGCATTGAGCTCTAAACGATCAGTTAAAGTAATGCCGGTTGTCGGCTACCCAGTTCCACAGCTTCTCAATGCCTGCCTGGACTCCCACTTTCGGCTGCCAGCTCAGCTCGCGGGCAGCTTTGCGGATATCCGAAACAAAGATGCGTTGATCGCCGGGGCGCCAATCGCTACGGTGAACCGGAATTTCCCGCCCCAACAGCTCCTGGAGCATAGGGCCGAACTCACTCCATACCGATAGGAGGTTCTGTGGGCCGCCTCCCAGGTTATAGACGCCTCCGGCTGCCAAATCGATCCGCTCAACCGCCGCGTCGTAGCCATCCAGCAGGTCGTCGACGTACAGCAGATCGCGCACTTGTTTCCCGTCGCCGTAGATGGTGATCGGTCGCCCCATCAGGGCAGCAATGATGAACCAGGCTACCCAGCCCTGGTCTTCAACACCAAACTGGCGCGGGCCATAAATGCAGCTCTGCCGGAAAACCACCGTGCGCAGCCCATAAATACGCTGATAATCGCGCATGTACTGGTCTCCAGCGCCTTTGGAGCATCCATAAGGAGAATGGAAGTCAAGCGGCTGGATTTCCGGAATGCCCATTGGAAAATCCTGGTATTCATAACGGGTGGTTGCTTCTCGGACGCGCACCTCTTCCATCCCGCCGTAGACTTTGTTGGTCGAGGCATACAGGACAATCGGGTTGGTTTCGGCATAACGGGCTGCTTCGAGGACATTAAAGCTGCCAAGGGCATTAATCTCGAAGTCTTCACGCGGGTGAAGGACCGAAGTGGTTACGGCAACCTGGGAAGCCAGGTGGAGGATTACATCGGCAGTGCGGCAGGTTGCCGTGAGCAGGGCGGCATCCCGCACATCACCCACCACCAACCGGAAAGAATCCCGTCCATAGGTGTCTTCCAGCCAGGACAGGTTGGCGGTTGCCCCACGCCGCGAAAGGTTGTCGTACACGGTGACATGTGCCTCGCCACGCTGCAGCAGGCGAGAGACATAGTTCGATCCAATGAAACCGGCGCCACCGGTTATCAGGTAATGGCGAGTCATTTTGATCCGTACTCCTATGGCGAGTGAGTTGCTCTCAGGTCTGTTCGAGAGGTGTGGTACGTGCTCGCTCGTAAACCCCGCTCAGGGTGAGACCATCGCGGAACAATCCGATAGCTCCCAGGATGGTGGTTATCAAATACTGGGTCAGGTGGGAGGTCAGGGCGTAGGCCAGGGCAGCCGCAGGGTCAACTCCGAACAATGCCAGCGCACCCACAACGGCCAGTTCATAGACGCCCAATGCCCCTGGCGACGATGGGGCAGCCACACCCAATGCTACGAGGCCCAGGGCAAAAGTCGCCCACAAAAATTTGCCTTCTGGAAAAAAAGCCTTCAGGAGGATGTAGTATTGAATTAATGCGATGCCCCAGTTTAGTGCTGCCCAGAAAATGGCCTTCAGAAAACGCCGGCCATCGGTAAGCACTTCCAATCCAGAGAGGAAAGCTGCCACATGCTGGGAGCCTACCTTTTGCAATACCTGCCAGCGCTGGCCTAAAGATTCGTACCAAAGCAGCAGCCGGTCCCGGTTGCGTGCGATCACATACAGCAATCCCAGGCCGAAAATGACCACCACAGCTGAAATTAAAGCGGCCTCCCCGGCCCAGCTGGCGCCTACCACGAAAGGCACTGAGAAAAGCAACAGGCTGGCGGCGAGAGCTACGTCAAAGGCGCGCTCGATCAGGATGGTTGAGAAGACGAACAGAAAGCTCAGGTTAGCCTTATAGCTCAAGATCAGAGCCCGGCCAATTTCTCCGAGACGAAATGGCAGGACGTTATTCAGCAAGTAGCCTTCGTTGATCGAGAAGAATACCTGGCTGAAGCTGGCTTTCTCCTGCAGCAAAGTCCGCCAGAAGATGCTGCGCACGACCAGCCAGACGGACATCATAGCGATGGCGACCAGCACCAGGCGATAATCTGCCAATTTCAGCGCTTCGAGCAGCTTACGCGGTTCGGCCAGCAGCAGAAGGATGACCAAGGCCACCAGGCTGATGATCAGACCAGGGAGAACCCGCTTCCAGGTTTTCGGTTTGGTGGAAGCCGGGTTGAGAGCTGGGTTTGGAGCTGGATTGGGAGGAAGATTGGGAGCGATGTCAGTCCTCCTCCAGCCGCAGCACGGCCAGGAAGGCTTCCTGTGGGATTTCCACGTTGCCAACCATTTTCATCCTCTTCTTGCCGCGTTTTTGCTTTTCCAGCAGCTTCTTCTTCCGGGAGATATCCCCGCCGTAGCACTTGGCAAGCACATCCTTGCGCATGGCTTTGACATTCGCCCGCGAGATCACCCGGCCGCTGGCATAAGCCTGGATCGGCACTACAAATAGCTGGCGCGGGATGATATCCTTGAGCTTGGATATGACCGCCTGGCCGCGGTGGTAGGCCTCATCTTTGTGAACGATGGTCGAGAGGGCGTCGACCGGCTCATCATTGACCAGGATTTCCAGCTTGACCAGCTCGTCCGGGCGATATTCGGAGAACTGGTAGTCGAGTGAAGCATAGCCTCGGGTGCGGGATTTTAGCTGGTCAAAGAAATTTACAATCAGCTCGGAGAGCGGAATCTCGAAGTTGAGCTGGACGCGATTGGGTGCAGGGTACTCCTGGTTGATGAAAATGCCGCGGCGTTTGCGGGTCATGTCCATCACCGTCCCATAAAATTCGGTGGGGGTGAAGATTTCAATTTTCATCCACGGTTCGCGGATTTCGGAAACCTGGTCTTCGGGAGGCAGCTCAGCAGGCGAGTTGATGCGGATGATTGACCCGTCCCGGTTCACGACTTCGTATTCCACCGAGGGGGAGGTGACGATAATATCCAGGTCATACTCGCGCTCCAGACGCTCCTGGACGATTTCCATATGGAACATACCCAGGAATCCGCAGCGAAAGCCAAAATTCAACGCCTGGGAAGTCTCCGGCTGGTATACCAGGGATGCGTCATTTAACTGCAGCTTTTCCAGGGCATCCTTGAGATTGGCATAATCCTCGCCTTCCACTGGATAAATACCGGCAAACACCATCGGTTTGACTTTACGGTAACCCGGCAGTGGCTCGGCGGCCGGCCTGGTACTCAGGGTGATCGTATCGCCCACCCGGCATTCCTGACAGTTTTTAACCCGGTGGCAATATAGCCGACCTCACCGGCGGATAATCCCTGGGTGGGCTGCAGCGTGGGAGCAAAGATGCCGACTTCGACAGGCTTGGTCACCGTCCCGCTGGCCATCATCAGCAGGCTATCGGTGGGCAGCAGCTGCCCGTCCACAATACGTACATAGGCAATCACGCCCTTGTAAGAGTCATAATGGGAGTCGAAAACCAGGGCCCGCAGGGGCGCTGACTCTTTCCCAGTGGGCGGCGGCACCAGTTTAACGATCGCTTCAAGGACCTCCGGGATATTGGTGCCAGATTTGGCAGAAATGCGCAAAATCTGGTCTTCAGGCGTACCAATCAGATTGCTGATTTCTTTCGCCACCTCGTCCGGGTGGGCCATAGGCAGGTCAATCTTGTTGATGACCGGGATGATCTCCAGGTTAGCTTCCAGAGCCAGGTACAGATTTGCCAGGGTCTGGGCCTCGATACCCTGCGATGCATCCACGATCAGCAGCGCCCCTTCACAGGCATTCAGAGCCCGGCTGACTTCGTAGCCAAAGTCAACATGCCCGGGTGTGTCAATCAGATTAAGCTCATATTCTTTACCATCCCGTGCGGTGTACAACATGCGCACCGCGGAAGCCTTGATGGTAACGCCCTTCTCGCGTTCGAGGTCCATGCTGTCCAGGATCTGCTCGGTTGTATCCCGGTCGGAGACCGTACCGGTAACATGCAGCAGGCGATCGGCCAGCGTGGATTTCCCATGATCAATATGGGCGATTATACAAAAACTGCGGATGTGGTCCAGGCTCATAAGCGGGTGAAGTATACCGTATTTTTTAAATTCCCAATCCTGTATTATACATCGATGAAGAGCGTGTTCAGGTACGCTTCAATAAGATCTGGGTGGGAGCCGGGGTAAACCAGCCAGGCCAGGAATTCCGTGTTCCCTTTCGGCCCAAGCAGAGGAGAGCGGATCAGGCCGCGCAAGGCAAAGCCTTGTTCCTGGGCAGAGCCGAGCACATCCTCCAAAACCTGGCGGTGGATCGCCGGGTCGCGGATGACCCCTCCCCCGCGGGCGACCGCCGAGCGGCCGGCCTCGAACTGCGGCTTGATCAGGGCAATCACATCACCGCCGGGCGGTATGGCAAACCAGCGAGAAATCACAGGAAAAATCAGTTTTAAGGAAATAAACGAGACATCCACGGTCACCAGCCTGGGAGGCTCAGGCAGCCGTTCCACATAGCGGGCATTGGTGCGCTCCATGACCACGACACGCTCATCCTGGCGTAATTTCCACTCCAGGATGCCGTGCCCGACGTCGATGGCATACACCCGCCGGGCGCCGTTCTGCAGCAGGCAGTCGGTAAAACCGCCGGTCGAGGCGCCCACGTCGGCACAGATGTTATCCTGTAGCGCCACACCGAAAGCTTCTAATGCTGCCGCCAGCTTTTCACCACCCCGCGAGACATACGGCGGACCCTGGTCCAGCTCAACGGCTGCCTGCGGGTGGACATTGACAGACGGTTTCAGGGCCACCTGCCCATCGACCCGCACCTGCCCGGCCTGCACCAGGCGCTGCGCTAACGCCCGGCTGGGGGCCAGGCCGCGTTCGACCATCAAGAGATCCAGGCGGATTTTTTCCATGGCTCCATTTTAAACCCTAACGCTACCTTCGAAGAATATGCTATCATTGCCGCATGAAATTTTCGTGGTTTCCGGCCATCATCAAAGCCATGCGACCGCGGCAGTGGATGAAGAACCTGATCATCTATGCTCCGCTGGTCTTCGATCGCCAGTTTAATCCGGAACACCTGGCGGATATCCTGCGGACGACCCTGGGATTTGTCATTTTTTGTTTGATATCCGGGGTGGTCTACCTGACGAACGACATCGCCGATGTCGAAGCCGATCGCCAGCACCCGGATAAACGCCACCGCCCGATTGCTTCTGGAGCGTTGCCGGTTCGGGTTGCCGCAGTGGCCTGCGTCGTGATTCTGGTAGTGACACTGCCGCTGTCTTACTGGCTAGCTCCTAACTTCTTCCTGGTAACTCTGGCGTACTTGTTATTGAACCTGGCTTACTCGAAGTGGATCAAGCATATTCCGCTGCTGGATGTGCTGGCGATTGCCCTGGGGTTTGTGCTGCGAATCGCCGCCGGCGTGACCTTGATCCATGTCGCACGCTTTTCTCCCTGGTTATATGTCGTTACCACATTGGGGGCGCTCTACATCGGTTTTGGCAAGCGCCGTGCCGAGCTGGCCCTGCTGGCGGAGGGAGCCAACGCGCACCGGCGGGTCCTGGAAGGGTACACCATTCCTTTGTTAGACCAGTACATCACGATCGTATCCGGGACAACTATCATCGCCTACAGCCTGTACACATTTTCTGCCCCCAATCTGCCGGAAAACCATCTGATGATGCTCACCATCCCCTTTGTCCTGTATGGGGTTTTTCGCTACCTGTACCTGATCCAGGTGAAACACAGCGGAGGGGCGCCGGAAGAAGTCTTGCTTTCGGATAAGCCCTTGCAGCTCACGGTTTTCCTGTGGGGAGCAACCGTCATGGCCCTGTTTTATTTATTCTAAGCGAACCGCATGCCTGCAATCACGGCCACAGCCCCGGGTAAGATCATCCTGTTTGGCGAGCATGCAGTAGTGTACGGCCGCCCGGCCATTGCCATCCCGGTTACCCAGGTTTTTGCCCGGGCTCTGCTTCAGGCAGATCCTCGCGGACAGAGCGGGTGCATGCGCGTGCAGGCGCCCGATATTCAACTGGATGCCTGGCTGGCGGATATCCCCCAGGAAGACCCGCTGGCAGCTGCAATTCGCGGTACGCTGATGCACCTGGGAGTCGATCGACTCCCAGCCTGTACGCTGCGGGTTACATCGACAATCCCGTTAGCGGCCGGGCTGGGGTCTGGTGCAGCCGTGTCCATTGCGGTGATCCGGGCGGTCTCTGCCTTCCTGGGGCACCCCCTGGGGGACGAGCAGGTCTGCGACCTGGCTTACGAAGTGGAAAAGATATACCACGGCACACCTTCCGGGATCGATAACTCTGTTATTGCCTATGCCCAGCCGATCTTCTTCGTGCGTGGCCAGCCTATCGAGCGCTTTGCCATTCGCCGGCCGTTCACCCTGGTGATTGGGGATACCGGCATTCCCAGCCCGACAGCCGTCGCAGTGGGTGACCTGCGGCGCGCCTGGCAGGCCAATCCGGCTCCTTACGAAGCCTTGTTTGATATTACCGGCCGCATTACCGCAGCGGCACGCCGGGTGATGCAAAGCAATGGATCGCCTCATCGGCTGGGACCGTTGATGGATGAAAATCAAGCCGTGCTCATTGAGCTGGGGGTATCCTCTCCAGAGCTGGAACGGTTGCTTCAGGCTGCTCGCGCGGCGGGCGCCCTGGGGGCCAAGCTGTCCGGCGGTGGCCGTGGTGGGAATATGATTGCCCTTGCTTCACAAAACACAGCCGCACAGGTAGCTTCTGCTTTGTTGGATGCCGGTGCTGTGCGGACGATCATCACCCAGGCAGGTGACGCGTGATTCCACCAACCCGCCAACCGGTGTTTCTCAAGCTGGGGGGATCGCTAATCACGGACAAAGCCCGAGCGCATACACCCCGTCCGGAGGTCCTGGCCCGCCTGGGGGCAGAAATTGCTCAGGCCCGACTGGAAGATCCAGAACTGCAACTATTGCTGGGGCACGGATCGGGCTCTTTTGGGCATGTGCCGGCCCGCAAGTATGGAACTCGATCGGGAGTGCATACGGAGCAAGAATGGGCCGGGTTTGTGGAAGTATGGCGAGAAGCCTGGGAGCTCAACCGCCTGGTCATGCAATCATTGGAGCAGGCCGGTTTACCGGCTGTCGCCCTTTCGCCATTTTCCGCAGTGGTCTCTTCGGCCGGTCGAGTTGTTGAATGGAACCTGGAAGGTGTCCGGAAAGCGCTGTCTGCCGGCTTACTGCCGGTGATTTACGGCGATGTGATTTTCGACCGGGAATGGGGGGGGACTATCCTGTCGACCGAAGACCTGTTCGATCACCTGGCAGTTGCTCTGCGACCAGCTCGCATTCTCCTGGCCGGTATAGAGCCCGGTGTGTGGAGCGATTATCCGGCTTGCACCGAATTGGCTCCGAAGATAACGCCAGGTGACTGGCTGGAATTGCAATCAAAGTTGGCTGGATCTGCAGCTACTGATGTTACCGGGGGAATGCTGAGCAAGGTTCGCACCAGCCTGGACCTGATCGAGAAGGTTGAAGGGCTGCAGATTTACATTTTCTCGGGTGAAGTCGACGGCTCAGTTTATAGGGCTTTGACCGGGAAACCAGCTGGATCGTTGATTAGCCGCTAATCGTGAATGCAGCCCGGCAGCTTCCGCTGGATGTAGCAGAGTCTGAGAATGAGTTTGTGGTCAAGGCTTCCGTCCCGGGCATTGACCCTGGCGATCTGGAGATTACCTACACCAACAAGACCCTCACCATTAAGGGTGAGTTGAAGGAAGAGAAGGATGTCGACGAGCAGCACTACCACCTGCGTGAGCGCCGTTGGGGAAGTTTTACCCGAAGCATCGTTTTGCCTAACCCGGTGCGAGCTGATGAGATCAGTGCTCGCTTCGAAGCCGGCGTCCTGACGCTAAGTCTGCCCAAAGCCGAGGAAGTAAAACCCAAGCGCATCGCCGTTCAAACCGGCGGCAAGATGCTGGAGGGTGAGCTGACTGATATCAAGACCAAGAACTAAACCCCAAGTCGATTAAATTAACAGAGCCTGCAGCTCGGTCGCAGGCTCTGTTAATTTGTTATATTCCGCGCTTGGCGCGCCACTCCTTGATTTGCGCGGTATGCTCCGCTTCGTGCTGGAAGCTGTCTGTGGCGATCCATTCCCAAAGCGGGTGGCCGTTCAACCACGGCCAGCGTTGTGGATCGGTCAGGTCGGAATCCGAGAATTGTTCCACTCGCCGCACGGTTTGTTTGCGCACCGAGATGAAGTCATCCATGACACGGTCAAGTGGGCGCGAACCAGCTGCCTGGCTCCAGACGGCATTCACTTCATCTACTGGCACCCCGCTCGCATAGATGCCGCTGGGAGGCTGCCCCTGGCGCGCCTGCCACAGCAGCTTGATCAGCTCGGCTTCCCAGGCACTCAGATGGGCCAGGATGTCCTTGATCGACCATTCCTCAACCACGCCTGCCTCGAGTAATTCCAGATCGGATAGCCCCTCGATGGCGTCCATCAGGTTCTCACGTTCGTCTTCCAGGGCATCCAGGATTTCATCTTTTGTCATTAGCTGCTCCTTGTCAAGATTCAGGCTGTTTCGGGATTGGTCTTTGGCGTTCGGAAGAGGTCCAGCGAGCCGATAATGGCTCCGGCGACGATCAGGCACATGGCCAGGCCGGAAGTCCAGGTCAGGGTGCGGCCTCCTAACCAAACCAAAACCAGGGTAGAAGTCAACGGTGTCAGGTAGGCCAGGGATCCGATCACGCGCGGGTCGCCGCGCTTCAGGGCGGCATCCCAGGTGAAGAACGCTGCGCCCATCGGCCCTGCGCCGAGCAGCACCAGGGTGATCCAATCGGCACGGGTCAGCTCCGGCGCCGCATGAGCCCCGCGGGAGCTGATCCAGTATGCGCCTAGAGAGAGCAAACCGGAAGCCAGGCAGAAACCACCCACGGCAGCCGTGGGAAATGGCTTCAGACGCTTGGTCATCAGCGAGTAGCTCGCCCATACCAGAGCCGCACCGGCTGCCAGCAGGTAACCTTTCATGTTCGCCAGGTCCAGGCCTATCTTTCCTCCCGTCAGGATCAGTGCGGCTCCACTCAGTCCGATGAGAGCCCCAACCAGGTGGTGGGTGCGCAATGCATACCCGGTTAAGAACAGCGGCGAGAGCAGGACGATGAGTAAAGGCCACAGGTAATTCATTAAACTGGCCTCTACAGGTGGGGCATATTTCAGGGAGGAAAAATATAGAAAGTGGTAGCCAAAAATCCCGCCTACCCCAACCAGGAATGTGACGAGGGGCACGCGCCAACCTGAAATCCGAGTCATCCCGATCAGGCCGCTGACGCACAGTGCGATCCCAACCACCAGGAATGGTGGCAGGTAGCTGACCCGCGACCCAAGCAAAGCCAGGAAGCTCCACAGGCCGATGGTAATCAGCGCCAGGATGGTAGCTGCCGCCGGCATCAGCCCTGTTTGATGCTCAGGTCGTTGACGAACATCAGCATTTCTATATGCAGCCGTCGTGCTGCTTCGGCGTAGCCTTCCGAAACAAAGCGCTCAGTTGCCAGGAAAGTATCTTGCTTGTGACCAAAAATTTTTGCAGAAGTCAGGAATCCGCTGGCTGCCACCGATAGCCCGGCATCCGCAGGGGCCACCAGATTGATGTCGCCGACAAAGCCAACCAGCCGGATAGTCGTCTCGCCTTCGGGTAACTCGGCCTGCGAAAAATCCATGCGCACGTCGCCCACAAACATCCAGATTTCTTCGTTGGCCACGGTCCAATCCTCTTTGCGATTCACGCCACCGAAAAAACGGATATTGACCTCGGAACCAGAAGGGCGCAGCCGCCGGCCGAACAACAGCATAATGCCCAGCAGGATCAAGGCAACCGGCCAGCAGAAAGACCAGAAGTTGATATCAAACACGTTTTCCAGCAGCAGTAAAAGGCCAAATAGCAGGATCAGGCCTCCCAGGATCAGCTGCATTCTTTTAGACATATCCGCCTCCTCACGCAATCCGATGGGGGAACCAGGGATTAAGCAATTCGCTACAGGGTATAGAGCGTCCCATATTTTGTCTTCAGGTAATTTAGATACGGCTGAATGCTGATCGGGCCGCCGGTAACTCGAGCAACCAGCTCGGAGGTGGTGAACTTGCGCCCATGCTGGTACAGGTTTTCGGTCAGCCAGCCTCGCAATATGTCAAAGCGCCCCTGAGCAATCTCGCCGGGGATTTCGGGGTGGGCTTTGAGGGCCACTTCGAAAAATTGTGCTCCCAGGATGTTACCCAGGGTGTATCCCTGGAAAGCGCCGCCAATCCAGCCGCCAAACCAGTGGACATCCTGCAGCACACCATCCCGGTCATCCGGGGCACGCAGGCCCAGGTCCTCCTGGTAGCGGGCGTGCCAGGCTTCCGGCAGGTCGCGAACGGCCAGGCGGCCTTCCAGCAGCGCCAGCTCGAGATCGAAGCAAATCATGACGTGCAGGTTATATGTGACTTCGTCGGCATCGGTGCGGATCAGGCTGCGGTCGACCTTGTTGATGGCGCGATAGAAAGTTTCGAGCGGCACATTGGCTAATTGACCTGGGAAAGCTGCCTGGAGACGGGGGTAAAAATGCTCCCAAAAACCCAGGCTGCGCCCCACCAGGTTCTCCCAGGTGCGCGACTGGCTTTCATGCACGCCGGCCGATGTGCCGTTCGCCAAGGGGGTGCCTTCCAGTTCCATGCGGATACCCAGCTCGTACATGGCGTGCCCGGCTTCGTGGATCACACTGAACAGGTTCTCTCCCAGCTCGTCTTCCTTTACACGCGTGGTGATGCGGATATCCCCCAAAGAAAACTTGGTCATGAAGGGGTGGTGCGTCTTGTCGATCCGGCCACGCTCGAAATCGTAGCCAATCTGCCGGGCAATACCAGCCCCAAATGCCAGCTGCTCCGCTTCTGGGAAATGCTGTCGCAGGCAGGAGTCATCCGCCCGTGGCTGGGCGAGGATAGCCTGGGAGATTGGCACCAGGCCCTGGCGCAGATCGCTGAACAGTTGTTGGATGGTCTGCGTCTTCATACCCGGATCGGCGTAATCGATCAGCGGATCGGCAATATGCTCGTATCCCGGGAAGAAATTGGCCAGCTCTCGGCTCAAATCCAGGGTTTTCTCCAGTGCGGGGGCAATTCCGGCAAAATCATTTTCCTGGCGGGCGATAACCCAGGCGTTGTAGGTCTCGCTGGCATGCTGGTACAGCTCGCCCATGAACTTTGCAGGTACATGCGTGCGCTGTAAATAATCCTGCTGTGCTACACGCACCAGGCTGGCTTCATCGGAGTCGTAAGGCAGGCTTTCAGCCCAGGGACGCAGGCTGTCGAGCAGCCTGCCGATTTCTGGGTCAGTGGCGCGTTCGTGGGAAATCCGGGTTACCAGGGCGGACTGGCGTGCCCTGGCTGCTTTTCCTCCTGGGGGCATGTAGGTGGATTGGTCCCAGCCAAGCAGCATGCCAATATTCTCCAGGTCGTAGATTTCCATCAGGCGTTGCTTTAGTTCTTGATACTTTTTTTCCATAGTTCCTCATTTCGTACTGTGTGGATTGAATGATGATTTCAAGTAATGCGGCGATAGCGTGCGATATGTATCTTCTCTGTAATGATAATCTCTTTTATGCCAGGATGCTCTCGATAAAGGGATTCAATCCTTGCGGCATTATCTGGTGTTATGACGGCATCTTTCCATTCGGCTGCCAGGTGGGCGGATAATTCATTGAGTTCGTCTGCATGGATAGAGAATGCAAACTCACCGGCTTCTTCAAGAGCAAACCAGTGCTGCTCTACCGCTCGTTGCATGGCCTGGTCGGCCTGCTTATACTCGATGAAATTGTCCGTTTCCTGCAGCCACCCGGCTGAGAAATCGCCCACAGCGGAGCGCACCAGGATAGGAGGCGGCTCGGCGGTCGGGTGAATATCGAGTAGCAATCCATCCGGAGTGAGCAGCTGGTGAATGATCTCCAGGGCATGAACCATGCCCTCGGGGGCCATTCATCAGAGCGACCAGGAGAGCACCGCACAATCAAAGCGCTCGCTGCTCGGTATACTGGCTGCATATTCCTCCAGGCTTTGGGCATGGAAGTGGACCTGTGACTTAAGCTTATTTGGAATCGCTTGCCAGGCTTTGGCAATCTTCTCTTCACTTGGGTCAATTCCTACTAACCGGCGAGCCTGCGGAGCTATTTGCCAGGTCAGCCGGCCATCGCCGCAGCCAATCTCCAGTACATTTTTATTCGCAAATCCCCCGGAAAACAGGCAGACTACTTCACTCTCGAGATTCTCAGGATCCATCCGAATAGCCATCTCCACCGTCTCCTATTCACTAATATCTGCTTCCTGAATTCCAGCCTCAATCCAACGCCTGAATCTGCTCGCGTAGCCGGGCAGCTGTCTCTAAGAATGCAGCCAACCGGTCGCGTTCTTTTTGCACTACAGCCGCAGGGGCTTTCTCGGCAAAGGAACCCGCCAGCAAGTTTTGCAGACGCTCGACCTGCGCCTGGATTTCGGCCAGCTCTTTCTGCATGCGTTGCCGCTCTTCAGAGGTATCGATCATCTCTTTGAGCGGCAGGTAGATCTCCACCGGTCCGGCTACCAGGGCGACATGCCCCTCCGGGCGGGTAAAAGGAGTCTCACCCTGCGACACTACCTTAACATTGTCTGCGTCCAGCCGAGCCAGGGAGGCAATAACATCTACTTCGTCCAGCAGCAAGCGAGCCGGTCCTGGCGGGCAGGATAGGATGGCCGGGATGCGCAGACCGGGATTGACATTCTTCTCGGCGCGCAGGTTGCGGATGGAACGCACGACTTCCTGCACCAGGTCGAAATCTGCGATCGTGCCGGTTTCCCAGCTTTCAACAGGCATAGGCTCCGGCCAGCGGGCGATGATTAAGGCCTCTTCCCAATCGCTTGCAACAGGCTTTAGCTGATCGGAATGCTCCTGGGCTGCGCTTTTCAAGTGTCCCCACAGCTCTTCGGTAATGAAGGGAGTGAACGGGTGCAGCAGGCGCAGGCAGGTATCCAGCACCTGTACCAGGCGCTGCACGGTATAGAATGCCCGTGATCCACCCTCGGCGATTTGCAGCTTGGCGATCTCCAGGTACCAATCGGCAAACTCGCTCCAGAAGAAATCGTAAATCTGGCGGCCAGCCTCACCATACTGGAAATTCTGGAAGAGGTACTCTACATTGCGCAGCAGGTCCATCAGCCGCTCCCAGATCCAGCGATCGGCCAACGACCAGGCTGGAGCTTCCGCTGCCTGGCGAGGCGCCTGTGGGATTGAGCTGATGATCAGCCGCCCGGCGTTCCAGATCTTGTTGGCGAAATTGCGGTTGGCTTCCACCTTTTTCAGGCTTAAGCTTCATATCGTTACCTGGAGTCGAACCGACCAGCAGTGTGAAACGCAGTGCATCCGTACCCAGCTCGTCCATCACCCCCAATGGATCGATCACGTTCCCGTATGATTTGCTCATCTTGCGGCCGTGCTCGTCGCGGATCAAGCCATGCAGATATACAGTGTGGAAGGGTGCTTCACCGGTGAACTCCAGGCCATCCATGATCATGCGGGCTACCCAGAAAAACAGGATATCGTAGCCGGTTTCCAGCACAGAAGTGGGGTAAAAATACTTGTAATCCGGGGTTTCTTCCGGCCAACCCAGTGTGGAGAAAGGCCACAGGCCCGAGGAAAACCAGGTATCGAGCACATCCGGATCCTGCTCAATTTCCGGACTGCCGCAGTGCTGGCAGGCAGAAGGATCTGCCCGGGAGACAGTCATCTCGCCGCAGGCCTGGCAGTACCAGACAGGAATGCGGTGTCCCCACCACAGCTGGCGCGAGATACACCAATCCTGGATGTTCTCCAGCCAGTTGTAATATATCTTGGAGAAACGCTCTGGCACAATGCGCACCCGGCCATCGCGTACTGCGTCCAGTGCGGCATCTGCCAGGGGTTGGATGCGCACGAACCATTGTGTCGAGACCATCGGCTCGACGATCTCGCCGCCCCGCTGCGTGCGGGGTACATTTAGCTGGTAAGGCTCTTCCTTAATGACCAGCCCGGCCTGACGCATGTCTTCCCACAGTTTCTGGCGGGCGTCGTAGCGATCCAACCCGGCGTAAGCCCCGCCATTCTGGTTGACCCGAGCAGCTTCATCCAGGATCGATATGACCGGAAGCCCGTGGCGCTCGCCGATGATAAAGTCGTTCGGATCGTGCCCCGGGGTGACTTTCAGCGCGCCCCGCCAAACTCGCGATCTACATATTCATCGGCGATGACCGGTATTTCACGTCCCAGGACAGGTACCACGACTTTGCGGCCGATGAACCGCTGGTAGCGGGGATCCTCCGGGTGCACAGCCACAGCCGTATCGCCCAGAATTGTCTCCGGGCGAGTGGTGGCCACCGGCAGGTACTCGTCTGGCGCATCCGCCAGGATGTACTTAAAGTAATACAGCGTACCGGGTTCTTGCGAGTATTCAACCTCCAGGTCCGATACAGCCGTCCTCAACCCAGGAGACCAGTTGATCAGGCGCGGGCCTCTGTAGATCAGGCCTTTTTCGTACAGGTGCACGAAAGCTTCCCGCACAGCCTTGGAAAGGCCTTCATCTAGTGTAAAGCGTTCGCGCTCCCAATCGCAAGAGGCGCCCAGGCGGCGAATCTGGCGGGTAATGATGCCGCCGTATTTTTCTTTCCAGGCCCAGGTGCGCCGCAAGAATTCCTCCCGCCCGATTTGTTCGCGCTCCAGGCCTTCCTTTGCCAGGGATTTTTCGACTTGCAGCTGGGTGGCGATCCCGGCGTGATCAGTGCCCGGCACCCACAATGTCGGAATGCCTTTCATGCGGTGGTAGCGGATCATCAAGTCTTCCATTGAAACGAACATGGCATGCCCCAAATGAAGCTCGCCGGTCACGTTGGGCGGCGGGATGGAGATTACAAATGGCTTGCGGGAAGGGTCGAAACCGGGCTGGTTGGGATCGTTGGCGGGCTTGAAGTAACCCTGCTTTTCCCAGCGCTCATAAATGCGGCTTTCGGTGGCTTTAAAATCATATGCTTTGGATAAAGTGGTCTCTGTCATATTGAACTCCAGAATGATTATTCCTTCTAAATGATTGCCTGTATTCCGACCTGGACGACACCTTCGTTATCGAGCGCGATCAGTTCCCCATCTAACCAGGGTCGGATTTCGATTTTGTTAGCGCGGCACACACTGCTCAGATCCGGGATTGCCTGGAAGACTTGTTCTGCCAGGGCTGGATCTTGTGTGGCTAGCTGGAGGTATGCAATTTCACTGCCCAGCGAAAGGCTATGCTCGCTTTTATAGCGTCGCACGATCGAGGCTATCTCCACAAGCTGGTCGCCTATCGCAATCGCCTGCTCATCGTCCAGGTCAGGCTCTAAGATCGGCCAGGATGAAGTATGGATCGAACGAGTGGAAGCCTCGAGATATACATTTTCTCCCTGGGCAAACAGCCCCTGGTAGATTTCTTCCGTCACAAACGGCAGGAACGGGGCGAATAATTTCACCAGGGTGAGCAGCACCTGATGCAGGGCAGATTGTGCGCCTTGCCGCTGAGGGTGCTCTGCGTTGTACAGGCGCAGCTTGCACATTTCCAGGTAATTATCTGCCAGGACGAACCAGAAGAACTGCTCGATCTCATTCTTTGCGGCGGCATAGTCATACGCCAGCATGAGCTGTGTAGCCCGCTCAACCAGGCGATTCAGGCGCGCCAGCACCCAGCGGTCGGCAGGGGTAGCAATCACGGCCCGCTCCATAGCCCCGGCGGAACTCCCCAATTCTTCGATAAATGGCTCGCTAAAGCGGGCGACATTCCACAATTTAGTGACCAGGCGGGAGCCCAGTTGGATTTTGTCTTCGCTGATCACCGAATCTTTCCCAGGACCTGTGCTGGCTGCCCAATAGCGCACGGCGTCCGCCGAATAGCGCTCGATCATCGCCAGGGGCGGCATGGCCTGCTCACCCTTGGATTTACTTATTTTTTCCATCCCAGCCCCGGCCAGCCCCCAACCCGAGATAAAAACATGCTTCCAGGGCAGACAGTTAAAATGGTAATAGGACTTAACAATGGTGTAGAATGCCCAGGTGCGGATGATCTCGTGGGCCTGCGGGCGCAGCGAGAAGGGGAAAACCTGCTGGTATAAAGTGGGATTGCCGGAAAGCCACTGCCCGACAATCTGCGGGGACATCGAAGATGTCGCCCATGTATCCAGGATATCTTCTTCTGGGATGAATGATGTGCTGCCGCAATCACAGGTCTGCGTGGGACTTTGATCGCCGGGGTCGACCGGCAGCTGGTCGATCTCCGCCAGGATCACTTGCCCGCACTCACGGCAGTACCATACCGGGAAAGGCACACCGAAGTAACGCTGCCTGGAGATGCACCAGTCCCAATTCAGATTTTCTACCCAGGCCCGATAGCGCGAGATCATATGCTCGGGAAACCAGCCAACCTGCTGCCCAAGCTCGAGCAGGTTAGATTTGACATCCAGGATGCGCACGAACCACTGGTGGGCTACCACGTACTCGACGGGAGTATCACAACGTTCGTGGACGCGAACCGACTGGCTGATCGGTATCCGGCCCAGCAGAAAGCCTTCTTCTTGAAGGGTGCGTTTGATTTCCTGGCGCGCTTTGCTCAATGGCAAGCCGGAAAACTCTCCAGCCGCGGCTGTCATCCGGCCATCCCGTCCCAGGGCTTCGATCAATGGTAACTCGTGCTTGCGCCACCAGGCCACGTCGGTGGTGTCGCCGAACGTGCAGCACATCACCAGCCCGGTCCCTTTTTCAGGATCGGCCGCCGAATCTACGATCACCGGCACGGATTGGTTGAACAGGGGTACTCTCAGGTGTTTGCCAACCAGGTGACGATAACGCCGGTCGTCCGGATGCGTAAAAACGGCCACGCAAGCCGGCAGCAGCTCGGGGCGGGTGGTGGCAATCGGGGCGATTTCTCCCTCTGGGCCGTGGAATGCCAGGGAGATGAACTCGCTTTCCCGCTCCATATCGTCCAGCTCGGCCTGGGCGATGGTCGTACGGCATAATGGGCACCAGATCGCAGGGGCTTCCTTGCGATAAACCAGCCCTTTATGGTACAGGTCGATAAAAGACTGCTGCGAAACGCGGCGGGAATTCTCGTCTATCGTGCGGTAGGTGTAGCGCCAGTCGATGGATAGACCCAGGCGCTGCCAGAGCATCTGGTATTCAGCCTCTGCTTCCTCGCTGATCTGCAGGCACTTTTCGATAAATGCCTGGCGGCCGACTTGCAGCGCAGATATCCCGAGACGCTTTTCCACCAGGCGTTCTGTGGGTAGCCCGTTATCGTCATATCCCATTGGGTAAAAGACCCGGTATCCATTCATCCGCCAGAAGCGTGCCATGATGTCCGGATGGCTGTATGAATATACATGTCCCAGGTGTAAATGGCCCGAGACCGTAGGGGGAGGCGTGTCAATTGAATAGACCGGCCCGGCGGCATCAGGCTGGAAGTGGTAAATCCCCCAACGCTGCCAATCCCTTTCCAGGCGTGGCTCAACTTCTGAAGGATTGTAGCGTTTGGCTAGTGACATCGAGCGCTCCATAATTAAAAGAAAAATCTTTCATCCAGGCTGAGGACGAAAGATATTGTCTTTCGCGGTACCACCTCAGTTCGCCGGCGATACAAGCCGGCGCACTTGGCCCCTGCTTTACAGGCAAGGCAGCGCTGTAACGGCTCGCACCCGTGCGGTTCTACTCTCCGGGTTTCCCGGATTTCTTCGGCAGTTTGTCCAGGCGACATTCAGCGTTGGCTTCCTGCGGGGGCTTCCAGCCATCGGCCTCCCTTCTCTATCAGGCATCCGGTCGCTTACTCCTCCCGGCGGTAATATTATTGATGTGACTGGATTATACTGATTTTCACCGAAATGAGCAACCCTGTGTCTGGCGGGATAATTAATGCAAGATTAAAAACACTTGCTTTTAGACTCCGGTTATGCTAGACTGTTCTAACACCCCCAAGGTAGATTAAAGATATTAAGGGAAACGAAGGCAACAAGCATGATCCAACGTGAGCGGATTGCGGAAAATGTGTATTCATTTCAAAGTGAGGTTTATGCCCAGGTAACTGCCGGTGCGGTAGTGGGACCAAACTGGGCAGTGGTCATCGATACCCTGGCGATGCCGGAAGAGACCTTTGAAATTCGAGAGTTTATCGAACAGGAAGTTGGTGTTCCGGTGCGCTACGTTGTGGATACCCACAGCCATGCAGATCACGCCTGGGGCAACTGCTATTTCCCCGGAGCTACAATCATCGGGCATACCTTGTGCAGGCAGTTCCTGGAAACCAAGGGCAAGCCGGCGGTGGAGGAAGTCCGCAAGCAAAACCTGACCTATCGCAACTTGAAAATTGTCCTCCCTGAAGTCACTTTCCATGAAGGCCACCTGAATCTGAAAGTGGGCAAGAAGACTTTAATGATCTCTCCGCTGCCAGGGCACTGCCCGGATAATATCGGCATCCTGGTAGAAGAAGACAGGGTGCTGTTTGCCGGTGACGCCGCCATGCCCCTGCCTTACATTGTTGATGGCGATATCGATGAGTTGGTAGCTTCGCTTAAGAAAATGGGCAAGATGGGCCTGGAAAACATAATCCAGGGACATGGCGATATCATTCTGCGTGGAGAGATCGACAACTTTATCAAGGATAACATCAACTACCTGTCGAATATCCGTAAAGTTGTGCGTAAAGCATCCCGGCGGAAGTATCCGTTAGAAATCATGGATGAGGCAACAGTGGAAACCTGTGGGAAGAGCCGGGTTTTGATTGGCGGCCTGGCGGCGGAGCTGCACAAGCGGAACCTGCGGGCACTCTACCGCAAGCTGTATGGCGAGCCGTTAATGCCCGAGGATGATGAAGACGAAGAAGATTACGACGATGAGGATGAGGAGGAAGACGAAGTATAACCTCCGTTGTTCCGATCCTCTTTCTGCTTTTTTCGCCGGGCGCGTAATCCAACTACGCGCTCGGTGCCATTTATCAGACGCTTGATATTGGGCCGCAGGGCAATCGCCAACAGGATTTCTGCCAGCACGCCGTACAGAATATATTCCCACGGTCCTGCGCCAATCATGTAGCGGTAGGCGAAGATCGCGGCTGCCACCAGCGGAGCACTCAGCGTGGCGACCGAGGCGTAGCCAATAAAATACAGAATCCCGGCGGCGATTGGCAGGATAAACAGGATGGAAGGCGCCCAAAGGCCCATTGCCCCTCCGCCGGCTGGGGCCCCCCCAGCGCCACCTCGCAGGCGCAGGTTGCCTTTTTCATTGCGTTCGATGATGAAAATCGAGTAATTGTGTCCCAGGATGGCCAGAACTGGCGCCAGAACATGCACCAGGTACATGTCGGGGAAGAAATAACGCGCTGCCCAGGCCGCCGTGGCGCCTTTCAGCAAATCCAATAACGCGGTAAATAGGCCCGCCCAAAATCCAGCCGCTCGCATAGCGTTGGTACCGCCGGTGCGCCCGCTCTCAACCTGGCGGATGTCCTGACCTGTTGTCAGCCGCACGATCAGCAGGCCAAATGGAATGGATCCCAGCAGGTATGCAGCCAACAGTAAGATCAATACCGGTATATATTGCGTCATCGCAGTTTCCTCCAAAGGATTCAGGCATCATTCAAAAGAGGATAATGTCTGCCTGGCGAAGAGCAGAGATTACCTCTTGATGCAAAATAGAGCGCCTGACTGGTAAACAAAGAAACACGAAAGTAGGCCGAAAGTTACTCAATTTTTGCAACTTGCATCCTGGCGTCTTGGACAACTCCTTCCCGGATGGTAAAACCCTGGCAAGACCAGCCGGTCGGATCAGGGTACCAGATCAAATAGATGGCTTCGGGGTAGTATGCTTCGGCAACATCTGTGACAGAGGGGTGGCTTGGGCCGCCTGGGTGTGAATGATAGATCGCAATCAGCTCCAGGCCCAGCTCGTCTATATGGAGGAATGCCCGCAGCTGCTCATCGGGGGCCATGCGGAAGCGCACAGTACTGTGTAGCTGATTTGTGATCGGGATCACCAGATGAGCTCGATCTGCCTGCCCGGCGACCAATCCACAGGCTTCTTGCGGCGCTAGCAGGGCAACATGCCGACGCATCTGTTCAAGGTGTTCCGTGGTCATGGTCAATAAAGGCGCTGGCTGGTCGGGAGAACTTTCTGTCGGAGAGTTGTTTATCGGAAACATACCTTTGTTATTATCTAATCCAAATCGCAGCTCCCCATACCAGGAGCAGAATAACGACCGGTTCCAGGATGGCCTGGCGTGGCAACTCGCCTTCCTCCATCCGGGCGAAGAAACTGGTAAGGGCATATGCCGGTCCCAGCAGCACCAGGCCATAGGGGACCGGAGACAACGGCCAGTAATGCAATACCGCTACCAGCTGGGCGACGATGAAAGCCACCATACCTGCTTGCAGCAGCGCCCACTGGCCGTGCAGTCTCAGGTGCAGGGTGCGCAGGCTGACCAGTCCGGCCGCCAGGGCCAACCCGGGCAGAATGAGAAACAGGCGCGCCTCAGAAAAACGCAGGGCGACGGCCAGCGCCAGGAAAAGGGCAAATGAGATGGCGATCAATCCGGCCGAGGCCAAAGGCATGCGCATATCTTCCGGATCGAGGGCAATATACTCGGCAATCAACACCAGGATCAGTGCCGCGCCGCCCAGCGCAAAACCCAGCCACCAAATGGCGCTTAGCGGCATCTGAGCAAGAGGAATGGCAATCACCAGGGCGGTCAGCGCCGGTAAGATCAGGTGCTCGAAGATATGTTTTTTGCCCCGTGCCGGATGGTCGCGCGATTAACCAGTCGGAGCCGGCCGCAGTTAGCCCGGCAACCAGTAAAGCTACCAATGTGCGGATATTCACCTGCGCTTCCAGGTAAATCCCGGGCAGCTGGACGGCAATCTGCCTGCCGGGTATATCCACAAATTGGGAGAGTGCATACGCCAGCAGGATCGTCGCCGATAAAATACTCAGCCGTTCCGCATCCGGCAGGTTGGCCGACCTTTGCATCTCTTGCATAGTTGGATTCTAACCTTCATAGGGCATCCTGCCAACCCCGTCACCATATGGCTTGACGGATTTACGCCTTGCGCTTAGCATAGAGGCGAGGTGCTTATGAAGATTGGAATGATGGCAGACGCCTACAAGCCGTATATCAGCGGCGTTACGAATTACATTGCGATTAACAAAGAAGCGCTGGAGAAGTTGGGCCACGAGGTGTATGTTTTCACCTTTGGCTATGAGGACTACAAAGATGTAGAGCCACGCGTTGTTCGCTCATCCGGCCTGCCGGTGCTGGATACCGGTTTCTATATCAGCCTGCGCTACAATACCGCGGCCATCCGCCAGGTACGCAGCATGGATGTTGTCCATGTCCACCACCCCTTTATCAGCGGGACGCTGGCTCTGCGCTACTGCCGACCGCGCAGCATCCCGATCATATTTACCAACCATACCCGCTATGATCTTTACGCCCAGGTTTACGCGCCAATGGTGCCGGATATCATCAGCGAGACTGCCATCCAGGCTTACCTGCCCTCATTTTGCCGCTCCGTCGATCTGGTCGTCTCACCCTCCCAGGGGATGAAGGAAGTCCTGGGCCGCTTCGGCGTAGACGCGCCGGTGGATGTTGTGCCGAACGGCGTGGACATTAAGCCATTCCAAAACCCATCTCAGCCCTTGACACGCAAGGATCTGGGGTATGCACCGGAAGATGTCATCCTGGTTTTCATTGGCCGCCTCGGCCTGGAGAAAAATGTTAATTTTTTGTTACGCGCCTTTGCCGGTACCACACAGGCCTATGAGAATACACGCTTGATGTTGATTGGGGATGGTCCAGAACGTGAAAACCTGCGAGAATTGGCGCGCCAGCTGGGGATAGAAAATCACGTCCGATTCATTGGAAAGCTGCCTTATCAAGATATCCCGCGCTATCTGGATTGTACGGATGCCTTTGTGACTGCCTCGGTGACGGAGGTTCACCCGCTGACGGTGATTGAAGCCATGGCCAGCGGGCTACCGGTGCTGGGCATCCAGTCGCCGGGCGTCGGCGATACGGTAGAAGATGGTGTCACCGGCCTGCTGTCGCAGGGTGAAGATCTACCGGGGTTTACCGCCAAAATGGTGCGCATGGTGGTGGATCATGAAAAGCGCCGGCAGATGGGAGTTCAGGCCGGCAAGGAAGCTGAAAAATATGCGATTGAACGCACCAGCGAGATGATGCTGGAGCGCTATCGGCGCGTGATCAGCCAGGTAAAAGCCAAACCAACCGGCTGGGCCAGCCGCATCGGCAGGCGTTTGCGGGGCGGCTCGTAATGAGCGATCGACGGCAGCGGTTGGGGCGTTGGGGCGAGGCATTGGCCGCCCAGTATCTGGCCGCCCAGGGATACACGATCGTCGATCAAAATGTCCGTACGAAATATGGTGAGATTGACATCATTGCCTGCCAGCCTGATGAGACTCTCGTTTTTGTAGAAGTTAAGACCCGGCGCGGTACAGTCTTTGGACCGCCGGAAGTATCGGTGAATACAGTAAAAAAGTCCCACCTGCTGGCTTCTATCCAGTCTTATCTGGTCGATCACCCGGATATCATCGCTGGGTACCGCCTGGATGTTATTGCTATCCAATTCCGAGCGGACGACCAGCCACCCGAAATCTTTCATTTTGAGAATGCTATCAGCTGACCTTACAATGGTTGATGAAAAACCAGGCATGGGACGGTTGATCGTCCTGGTTGGCCCGACCGCGGTGGGGAAAACTGAGACGGCGGTGCAGCTGGCATTGCGACTGTGTGGTGAAATCATCTCCGCTGATTCGCGGCTTGTTTTACCGCGGCATGGATATAGGCACCGCCAAGCCATCCCTGCAGGAGCGGCAGGGTGTGCCTCACCATTTGATTGATATCGCAGATCCCGATGAAACTCTCAGCCTGGCGGTATTCCAACGCCTGGCGCGTCAGGCCCTTGTGGAAATCTGGAGCCGTGACCGGCTGCCCATTCTGGTGGGCGGCACCGGCCAGTACATCCGGGCGGTGACCCAGGGGTGGGAAGTGCCGCCGGTGCAACCCGACCCTCGCCTTAGAGCTGCTCTGGAAGCCTGGGAAAAGGAAATTGGTAAGGAAGGCTTGCACGCCCGGCTGGCGGTGCTCGACCCGGCTGCCGCCGTCGCCATCGATGCGCGTAATGTGCGCCGCACGGTGCGCGCGCTGGAAGTAATCCTCACCACCGGCAGGCGGTTTTCAGACCAACGCAGCAGCTCACCCCCCGAGTTTCCAAGCCTGACCATCGGTCTTGCTCGGCCAAGGGATGAGCTCTACTTGCGGTTGGACCAGCGCATCGATGCCATGCTCCAGGCGGGCTTTGTGCAGGAGGTTGAAAGATTGCTAGCTCAGGGCTACTCGCCGTACTTGCCCACCTTGTCTGCGATTGGGTATGGCGAAATTGCTGCATATCTGTTGGGCGAGATCACCCTGGACGAGGCTGTGGCGGTGATTAAGCGCCGCACACGGATTTTCGTCCGCCGCCAGGCAAACTGGTTCAAGCCAGACGACCCGCACATCCACTGGTTTCCTGCCGGTGAGGAAAATCTGACTCAAATTGAGCAATTCATCCGGCACTGGTTGTCCAATCATTTGACATCCTAAATAAAAGACCCTATACTATAGCGTACTGGCCCCCAAGAATTCATAATAATACCTGTCCCGGAGGCAAAAATGGACGACCGACCCTGGCTGAAGTCATACGATAAAGGTGTGCCCGCTTCGATCGATTACCCTTCCATCACGTTGTTTCATTTGCTGGAAGATGCCGCCCGCAAGTATCCGGATAACCCTTGCACGGTCTTCAAAGGCGAAAAGATCACGTACAAGGAATTGAATGCTCTGAGCGATCAACTGGCTGCCGGGTTGGCCAGCCTGGGAGTCAAGAAAGGCGACCGGGTGGGCATCTTCATGCCTAACTCGCCGCAGTTTGTCATTGTTTACTTTGCCATTCTCAAGGCAGGGGGCGTCGTGGTGGCCACCAACCCGCTCTACAGCCCCGCGAGATCGAGCACCAGGCCAATGATGCTGGATTCGAGATCATGCTGGTGATGAGTAATTTCTACAACACGATCAAAGAAGTGCAGCCCAGAACGAAGATTCGCAAGTTGGTGGTGACAAACATCAAAGAAGCGTTATCACCGATCATGTCCTTTCTCTTTTCCCTGACGAAGGAGAAGAAGGGTGGCTTCAGGGTCGACCTGGCGCCGGGAGATATCTGGCTGCAAGATTTGATGTCCCGCTTCAAGCCGTCAGACCGCCCTAAAGTGGACGTTGGCCCGGATGATCTGGCTCTGTTCCAGTACAGCGGAGGCACAACCGGCATCTCGAAAGGCGCCATCGCGCTGCACCGCCACCTGGTGGCGAATACCTACATGCTGCGCTCCTGGCTGGTTAACTGCGAGGATGGTAAAGAAGTCGTTCTCATGGCCATCCCGCTCTTCCACGCGTATGGCATGGTGGCCGGGATGTGCTTTGCGATCAAGGCCGGCGGTTCTATGGTGATGATCCCTAACCCGCGCGATCTAAAGGATGTGCTCGACAGCCTGCAGAAATACCAGGTCACCATCTACCCGGGCGTCCCGACCATGTACAACGCCATTAACAACCACCCGGATGTGAAAGCCGGCAAGTACAAGCTGAACTCGATCAAAGCCTGCATTTCCGGCTCGGCGCCGCTGCTGCGCGAAACCAAGGATACATTCGAAGCGCTGACTGGCGGGAAATTGATCGAGGGATTTGGGATGTCGGAAGCGCCTACCGCTTCCCTCGCAAATCCGCTCTTTGGCTACAACCCGCCCGGTTCAATCGGCCTGCCGCTGCCGGATACCGACTGCCGCATCATCAGCCTGGAGGACGAGGTGACGGTACTGCCGCCGGGTGAGATCGGCGAGCTGGTGATCAAAGGCCCGAACATTATGAAGGGCTATCATAATATGCCCACCGAAACCGCCAATTCCTTGCGCGACGGCTGGTTATACACCGGCGATATTGCTCGCATGGATGAGGACGGTTACTTCTATATCGTCGATCGCAAGAAGGAGCTGATCAAACCCGGCGGATACCAGGTGTGGCCGCGCGAGATCGAGGAAGTGATCGCCACCAATCCGAAGGTGCTGGAAGTAGGTGTGGCGGGCATCCCCGATCCTTACCGGGGAGAAACAGTCAAAGCCTGGGTGGTGCTCAAGCCCGGCGAAGAGGCTACCGAAGAGGAGATCAAGGACTATTGCAAGGACCGCCTGGCGAAATTCAAGATCCCGACCCATGTAGAATTCCGGGAAGAGCTGCCCAAGACCACAGTCGGCAAGATCCTGCGCCGCGAATTGGTGCGCCAGGAGAAAGAAAAGGTCTCTTAGAGTTCGGATCACACCAGTTATTCTTGTTGACGACCGGCGGGGAGCATGGTAGAATTTTCCCGCTCTCGCCCCCATCGTCTAGAGGCCCAGGACGTGGCCCTCTCAAGGCCAAAACAGGGGTTCGAATCCCCTTGGGGGCACCATTTTTTGGAAGAAGCTGCTGCATGCCGGGCAGCTTCGATCCGTTTAAGGGGGAGACTTGGACGATCGGTGACCAGGCTGGTTCCTGCCTGCGAACTAGAGTCGTTCTAATCCAATCTCGCTGATAAAATTAAATATCGGATTTACGTTGTTTTCTGTCTCAGGTGGAGGTTCACCGTTGGTTACCGACATCGCTTCCGATCTTGCGACGCATTTTGGTTTTACCAGCTTCCGACCGGGCCAGGCTGAGGCCATCCATAGCCTGCTGAATGGTCAGCACACACTGGCGGTGATGCCTACCGGGTCGGGCAAATCGTTGATCTACCAGTTGGCCGCTCTGAACCTGCCTGGAACTACCCTGGTTATTTCGCCATTAATTGCGCTGATGAAAGATCAGGTCGACGGCCTGGAGCGGCGTGGCATCCCGGCGACTTTCATAAATAGTTCGCTGCTGAGCAGTGAACAAAGCCGGCGGCTCAAGGGCTTGAAGTCCGGCGCTTACCGGTTAGTATTTATTGCACCAGAACGCCTGCGTAGCACAAATTTCATAGCTGCCTTGCGGTCCCAAACAATCAGTCTCCTGGCTGTGGATGAAGCCCACTGTATATCGGAATGGGGGCACGACTTTCGTCCCGATTATTTATACATCGGTCAATTTCGAGCCAATCTGGGTGATCCCGTGACTGCCGCCCTCACCGCTACCGCCACACCCCAGGTGCAGAAGGATATTGCCCGGTTGCTAAATCTTTCGCCGATGCATACCGTGGTAACCGGATTTAACCGCCCTAACCTGGCGCTGGAGGTGAGATATGTCAAAAATCCAGCCGGCCGGCTGAATGCTTTGCAGGGGTTGCTGGGTTCATACCGGGATGGTGGCACGATTATCTACACGGGAACCCGCCGGGATGCGGAGGAAGCAGCCGATTTCGTCAGATCTGTTTTAGGCTTTCCTGCACAACATTATCATGCCGGCCTTCCTGCAGATGAACGCAGTCGTATTCAAGATCAGTTTATGCTGGGGGATCTCTCAATTGTGGTGGCAACGAATGCTTTTGGCATGGGAATAGACCGCCCAGATGTACGCCAGGTAATTCATTTCTCCCTGCCTGGTTCGCTGGAGGCTTACTACCAGGAAGCCGGGCGCGCCGGGCGAGACGAGTTACCCGCTCGGGCAGTTTTATTGTATTCGCCCGAGGACCGTGCCTTGCAAGAATTTTTTATTGATTCCAGTATCATTAATGAGAGAAATCTGAACTCGCTGCACGATGCCATTCACTCTGCTAACGAAAAACATCGCGCTATCACGATCGAAGATATTTCTTTCCTGACCGGTATGCAGGAAATCCAAGTACGGGTGGGAATGTCTGAACTGGAACGTGCCGGGATATTGGAACACATCGAAGATGATCGCTTACGGATGCGGATTAAGCTCAATGATTGGAATGAGAGAGAAATCCAGCAGGTTATTGAGAGACATCATCAGCATCAAGCCCACCGCAGGCGGCAGCTGGCTCGCATGATCGATTATGCCGAGAGCAATGCCTGCCGCCGGCGGATTATTCTTAATCACTTTGGTGATGCTGGTCCTGCTGAAGCGGAATTTTGTTGCGATAATTGCCAGGCGCGCCAGGCAGTGCTTCCTCCACTAAAAGAATTGGCGGCACTATCTCAGTCAGAGAAAGCGGCCTTGATTGTATTAGATTGCATCCGTCGTTTGCAATGGGATATTGGGAAAGAAAAGATCGCTCAAATCCTCAAAGGTTCCAAAGCACGGGATATACTGAGGTATGGATACAACAAACATGTATATTATGGCAAGCTCGCCGTGTTCTCGATCACCGAGATAAAGTTAATCATCGAACAGTTATTGGAAATGGATTATATTAAAGTAATCGGCGGAGAATATCCGGTTTTACGACTAACCCCTCAGGGTGAGGCTGCGATCAAGCAAAAAACAGCAATTTCATTGAATTTGCCACGACATGTAACCAACCCTGAGATCGAGAATAAAAAGGCTGAACGCCAAGCCGGCGGAACTTTGGAGTACACAGCGGAGTTATTGGCGGCAGGCTTGAATGTCGAACAGGTCGCTGCCAGACGTGGGTTGTCACCGGTCACAATTTATAACCACGCGGCAAAATTGATTATGGCTGGTCGCATCTCGGTTGATGACGTCTTACCGAATAACATAAAGGGGGAAGTTGAAGCTGCGATACAACAAGCGGGAAGCGTAGAATACTTGTATCCGATAAAAATTTTACTGCCGGATGATATAGGTTACGAGGTGATTCGCTGCGTCATTGAGGGATGGAAACGAAACGAGAAATTTGAAAGTTCATTTATTACTTCACCAAAAACGGATGAAAAATCCGTCACTGATTCTATCCGGCCAGGGGCTGAAGATACAATTGCCAACTTCCTTTCTCGCACTCATCCGCGTCAACTGCCGGGTCCATGGGCTTCGGGATGGGCGCTAGGTTTTCACAGCCAGTTTAGCGGTGCGGAATGGAAGCGCAGCAATGCGGGCGAGCTGGCCTATCGCCTGAAATATCAAGATGACCTTACGGTTCTGCCGGAATTGGTGGAGCAGGCTGCTGCGCTGATTGCCGAACATCCTGCACTGGGACAGGTGGATGCGATTGTACCCGTACCGCCCTCTGTTCCGCGGGCGCATGACCCTGTGAGCAGTTTTGCTAAAGCTCTCTCTCAAAGACTTGGATTGGTCTATTGGCCGGTCTTAGTTAAGGCAAGGCATACGACGCCTCAGAAGGAGCTGCACACGCTGGCCCAAAAACGGAAAAATGTCGACGGGGCATTCGATAACATAGAACCGGTCATTGGTAAACGCGTGTTAATCGTAGACGACCTGTTCGATTCTGGAGCCACACTCCATGAAATATACCGGCTGCTTCACCGATTAGGGGCCAAAGAAGTTTGCGTGTTGACCCTTACCCGTACGATCCATTCCGATTCCTAGACGAGGTTATGAGACGATGCTCTCTCCTGATTCACGGGTGTTAGTTTTGTTGTGCTCTCATTTAGGGCTGTCGCCAGAAGATGAGGGAGAGCCGTTGACCCTGCGCGATTGGAACCCGCTGGCGCGTAAAATAAAATCCTCCGACATCGCCAGGCCAGGAGGGCTGCTTGGACTGCAAGTGGTTGACATCCAAAAACACCTCGGGCTGACAGAGATGGATGCCGAGCGCCTTGGCAGGCTGCTGAGTCGCGAAGACGGATTAGACGGTGAGATCAGGCGGCTTGAATCGCAAGGCATAGCAGTCATGACACGTGCCGATGAGCCGTACCCCCGGAAGTACCTCGAACGCCTGCACGAATCGGCTCCGGTAATTTTGTTTTATGCTGGAGAACCTGCCCTCCTGGGCCAACCCGGGATTGCAGTGGTCGGCTCGCGCCATTTGGATCAGGCTGGCCAGGAATGCGCAATTTTTATCGGAAATACCTGCGGCTATTCCGGCCTGGTATTGTATTCGGGTGGAGCAAAAGGTGTTGATTTACTCAGTATGCATGCCGCCTTAGAAGGGCGCGGCTCGGCAGTAGCAGTTCTGGCAGACAGCCTGGAAAAAGCCATCCGCACGACAGAGATCAAATCTGCATTGAAGCGAGGCGACCTGTGTCTGGCAACGCCTTATTTGCCGAGCGCAGGTTTCTCCGTTGGGGCAGCCATGGGACGCAACCGGTTGATCTATTGCCTGGCCGATTACGCCATTGTGGTGGCCAGCGATGTGGATAAAGGTGGCACATGGTCTGGAGCAACCGAGGCGTTGAAAGCCGGTTGGCTGCCGGTGTTTGTCCTGGATCACCTTGACATGCCGGAAGGTAACCGGCGGTTGATGGAAAAAGGGGGTATTGCATTTCCCTACCCATTTCCAGAACATCATAGCAAGCTGCCGGACTGGTTGAAAGAGCACAGCCCACCAGCACCACCGAAAGTGACGCAGCTTGGCATGTTTTGATAGACGCGCAGATAATTGACCTGTTGATCCCGGTTATCCAGAAGTTCTTGAAGATATGAAACCCTACACAACGCTCACCGTTCGCGGGCAGGCGCGCCGCCTGCGCCCACTTGCCCTGGCAGCGCTTCGGCAGTATCCCCTGGATGTCAATCGCCTGAGCCTGGTGACTAACGATTTCAACGGCATCTTCCGGGTTGAAACACGTGACTCCCAGAAATATATTCTGCGTGTCACCCTGCCACAGGGAGGGCACGACCGTGACCATGTTGCCGCGGAGATGGCCTGGCTGGAGGCGCTCTCCCATGAGACCGAGTTGAGCGTCCCGCGGCCGGTCCTGGCGAAGGATGGATCGTTGGTTGTGGAAGCCGCAGATGCCGCTGTACCGGAGGCGCGTCTGTGTGCAGTATTTAGCTGGGTGCCGGGGACCGATCTCGCCCGGCATATCACAACAGGGAATATAGCGAAGCTAGGAGAGTTGATGGCGCAGCTACATGTCCATTCTTTAGGTTTCCGACCGCCGTCCGGCCTCTCGCTGCTGAGTTTTGACCGTGTCTTTCCCTTCCCGGAGCCGGTGGTGTTGTTTGAACAGCGTCATGCGCCTCTGTTCAGCGCTGAGTTGCGCCAAATCTACGAGCAATCAGCTGAATGGGCACAGCAGGCGGTTGATCGCCTGATTGCCAGCGGGGAACCGATGCGCATATTGCACGGCGACCTGCACCAATGGAACGTGCGCATCTATCGCGGTGTGCTCTCGCCGATCGATTTTGAGGATTTGATGTGGGGCTGGCCAGTGCAGGACATTGCCACCACCTTGTATGATCTCCTCAGGTTGGATGAGTACCAGGCATTACGCAGCGCCTTTCTACAGGGTTATGCCCAGGTCAGCCCCTGGCCGGAACGGTATCCTGGCGAGGTTGAGGCTTTTATGGCTGCACGCGCCCTGGGATTGGCCAACTTTGTTCTGAATGATCTAAGCAGCGAATGGCAGAGGCAGACTGGTGAGTTTATCGAGCGGACGGGCAAGCGGCTGCGCCTCCTGCTGCAGGGGCGGCCTGTTTAGAACAATGCCAGGGAAAATGGCGAGAATGCAGGTTAAGATTTCCTTATGTGTGTTAGAATCGAATTAGTTGCATGAAGGGTAGTGGTCCGACAGACAGAAGTGATGCAGCTTTTCCGCGACTGATGAATGTAAGCCCCCGAACATCATGCAAAATTTAACAACTGTCCCGGGTTTTCCAACCCTAGGGCAGGGATTCGCCTGGCAGAACCGGTCTAACGGGCTGGGATTGCCTCTTTCTGGGAGAAGAGATGGATAATAAGCTTTATGTTGGAAACTTGGCCTACAGCACCACCGAGTCTCGCTTACAGACGCTGTTTGGACAAGCGGGCACCGTGACCTCGGTCCAGATTATCAAGGACCGGGAAACCGGGCGCTCGAAAGGTTTTGGCTTCGTTGAGATGTCATCGGAAGAGGAAGCGCAAAAAGCTATCAGCCTGCTCAACGGCAAAGAAATTGATGGCAGAGAGCTAAGAGTGAATGTTGCCCGGCCGCGCGAAGATCGCCCCGCAGGAGGCGATGACCGGCGCCGGAGCTACAGCAACGATTACTCTCGCAAACCCAAGAGCAACCGCGGGAATTACTAATCGCCGGTTTGTCTAGGGACTGGACGGTTGGATTATTGCCCCTGTCCTGACTGACCCGTAATCGCAAACGTTCTATTTACAAGGGGAGATTGCGCCAATCTCCCCAGGTTTGCGTTAATTCAGGGGTATTATATATTGACAAATTTCGATTTATCTATATAATACCCATAGAAGGATATCGATATGAAAGATGTGGATACAGTTCAATTTGGAAAAGCCCTGGCGGATGAAACCAGGCAAAAGATCATGCGCCTGTGCTGCTGCCGGCAGCTCAGTGTCACTGAGATCGTGGAAGTACTGGATGTGGCCCAACCGACGGTTTCGCATCACCTGAAAATATTGAAAGATGCGGGGCTGGTCAAGGTAGAGCGCAAGGGTAAACTGGCATTATATACCCTGGATCAAGAACAACTGGCGCAGGCTTGCTGTCTGGTGGCCGATAATTTTGCCCCTGAGCATCCGATCGAACTGGTACAAATCCGGTAAGATTTTTTTGCCAGAACAAACCGAGAAATGTAAATTTATCTATTCAATGGAGAGCAACAATGTCTGAAAAAATAGCGCTTACCGCCAAAAATATTCAGGAAGAAGACGTCCGCAGCGCGGTACGGGAGCATTACGGTCAAATTGCAGAGCAAAATATCAGTAATCCCGTATCCTGCTGCAGCCCGCAGAGCGATGGGTCTGGCGGCTGCTGTACTCCTGGCGACGGGCCGGCTACCGACGCCTTTATTCGTCTGTATGAGACGCCGGATGTGATGAACCTGCCGGTCGAAGTCACTGCGCTGTCTCTTGGCTGTGGCGATCCGGTTACCCTGGCATCATTGGATGCCGGATTGACCGTTCTCGACCTGGGTTCGGGCGGGGGCATCGACTGCTTTTTGGCGGCGAAACAGGTCGGCCCGCAGGGTTTTGTTATCGGTGTGGATATGACGCCCCAGATGTTGGAAAAAGCCCGCCGCAACCAGGCCCGGCTGGGGGCAAAGAATGTGGATTTCAGGCTGGGAGAAATCGAGCATTTGCCTGTAGCTGACTCCAGTGTGGATGTGATCATCTCGAACTGTGTCATTAACCTCAGCCCGGATAAGCCGCAGGTATTCCGCGAAGCCTTTCGGGTGTTGAAGCCCGGTGGACGCCTGGCGGTGAGCGATATCGTCACCGACGGCCCGCTGCCGCCCGAGATAAAATCCAGTCTGAGTGCCTGGGCCGGCTGCATTGCCGGGGCGATGGATGCCAGGGATTATATTGCGGCGATTGCAGAAGCCGGTTTCCAGGATATCGAGCTGACCCCGGTCTTTATGGATAAGGCCGTTATCGATGAAGCCGCAGCCCAGCTGGATATTGACGTGACCGGCGAAGGCGAGTCGCTCTACCAGGCTGTTTACAGCGCAAAAGTACGGGCGATTAAGCCGTCAATCCAGGATCAATAAGCTCATTTCCCATGCTGATGCCCAGGGCACGCGCCGTGCGCACCATCTCGCCATCCGGCGGAACCGTACGCAGCCGGCCAATTGCTTCCAGGATGGGAACTCCAATAATTTCGGGCGGATGCAGCGCCACCATTTGACCATACTGCCGTCGATCAACCAGCTCTACAGCACTGACCCCGAAGCGGGTACACAGCTGGCGGTCGACGGCGGTTGGCATTCCGCCGCGCTGCAAATGTCCCAGCACTACGCTGCGGGTTTCTTTGCCTGTCCGGCTCTCTATTTCCTGGGCTACTCGATTGGCTATCCCTCCCAGGCGCGCTTCGCGGTCCGCCGCGGCCGCCCCGGCAGTAGTGTAGTTGCCGCCCTGCTCCAGTGCCCCTTCGGCCACGATTACTATAGTGAAATGCTTGCCGTTTAATTCGCGTTCCTTGATTTTGGCGACGATGCTTTCATAATTGAAAGGCAGCTCCGGGATCAGGATGACGTCCGCGCCGCCGGCAATCCCGGCATGCAGCGCTATCCAGCCGGCATAGCGTCCCATGGTCTCCAGAACCATCACCCGGTTGTGACTGGCCGCTGTGGTGTGCAGCCGGTCAAGGGCATCCACCGCACAGGCTACGGCGGTATCAAAGCCGAATGTTTGCAGGGTGGCCTCCAGGTCATTATCGATTGTTTTTGGGACGCCTACCACCGGCACGCCGGCTTCGAACATTTGCTGGGCGATGGTCAGCGAGCCATCTCCACCCACTACAACCAGGCAGCGCAGCCCCAGACCCTCGAAATTGGCTTTGGCCTCGGCCAGGATCTCGTCCGGCACTCGGCGTACCTGGCCATGCCCGGTTTTGGCTGCAAAACGGCCGCGATTGCTGGTACCCAGGATCGTGCCGCCGCGGAACAACAGGCCGTCCAGGTCGCGGGCGGTGAGCAGGCGGTAATCGACCGGCTCCAGCATGCCTTCGAAGCCGCCTTCGAAACCGATCGTCTCCCAACCGCGCCGGGCAGCTGTTTTTACCACGGCTCGGATAACGGCATTTAAACCAGGGCAGTCACCCCCGCCGGTCAGGATCCCTATTCTTTCCATCGGAACCTCCAGTATGGTTAAGAAGCTCAGGATGCATTATAAATGCATCCTGAGCTGCTGTGGGCGCGGAGGGGCTCGAACCCCCGAACCTCACGGATGTGAACCGTGCGCTCTAACCGGCTGAGCTACGCGCCCATCATACAAGCGGCTAAAATTATAACCGATGACCACAGGTTGTGCAAGCATTTCTTTGTTAGCTTGCCCCGCTCAAGGAATAGATTAGAATATGAAGAATCATGCCGCGGTGTGTCATAAAACAGGTTGACGGATGCTATTATAAAGAGTATGATGGTTGTACTCAGGTCAGTCGGGTGATCGCGACCCAAATGCCGGTCGAAAGACCAGCGCAGGTCGAGGAAAGTCCGCACTCCATAGAGCATGGTGCCGGGTAACTCCCGGGGCGGGGCAACCTGCCGGATCGGGCCACAGAGACACAATGCCGGTGTAAAAGCCGGCGAGGGTGAAAAGGTGGTGTAAGAGACCACCGGCGCTGGCAGCAATGGCAGCGGCCAGGTAACCCCCACCAGGAGCAAGGCCAAGCAGGAGCAAGGGGCTGCTCGTCCCATTTGAGCTCCGGGTAGGCTGCTAGAGCCGGATGGAGACATCCGGCGTAGAGAGATGATCGCCAGGGGATTTCCCCTACAGAATGCGGCTTATAGACTGGCCTGGGGATTGGTTAGAGTGATATTTGTCCAGGGCTGATCCGGAATGTTCCGGCTTAGTCAAGTGATGAGAAAATAGTTTATGGAACTGCCAAAAACATTTGATGAAGTGAACGAAATACCGGATAACTACCCCTGGGATTGGGTCGAAGTTGTAGCGCTACAAAATGATCTCCAGGTTACTGTCCGGCCTATTCGGCCGGATGATGCCATCCGGTTACAGGAAGGTTTCAAGCGCTTGTCATCCCAGTCTCGCTACCTGCGTTTCCTGGAAACATCCAATGAGCTATCCGATAAACAGGCTCGGGAGCTTTCGGAGCTGGATTATGACACACGCATGGCCCTGGTGGCGGAAATAGCGACTGATGAGGGTGTCGTCCTGGTTGGCGTGGCCCGTTATGCCACGCTTACCCCCGAGCACCCAGATTGGGCTGAATGTGCTATTGTGGTTGCCGATGAAATCCAACAGCGAGGTCTAGGATCACTTTTAATGAACCGGCTTGGCCAGTACGCCGCCAACCACGGAGTAAGGGTATTCGTCGGAACCGTCCATTTGACCAACACTACCATGCTGCGCTTCATCAAACGTGCCGGATTACCCTACGAGAAGACGATTATTGAGCCAGGAATCTGGGAAGTCCGTGTACAATTAAGTGGATGATCCGACGCATCAGTCACAGGTTATGGCCTGAACTCAATACCCTGAATGAACAACGCCAGCTGCTTGGCAGCGTAGAAGTCGTAACGGTGCTCTACGGGCTGCCCCTGGCGATAATTGGCCTGGGGTGGTTGATCGTTTCCACCAACTTAGAGGTGCTCCGGCAAAACTGGCCGGGGTTTCTATTATTCGGAGGATTGATCGTCCTCTTTGAATCGATCAGTTATTTCTTGTATTTCGAGAACAACATTTATAGCTATGGGGGCATTGAAAGCTCGCTGGGAAGTATGGTGCAGTGGACAGCGGTATTCCTGCTTGGGACCGACGGCTTTATGGCTGTCGGTGCTGTGGTTTGGGGCGGTATACAGCAGGTCTATGTACCGGGCGCCCACAAAAACCGCGCGTTGGTCACTGACACGCCAGGTCGTCTTGGATCTGGCGATTGTCACCCTGTGCTACCTGGCCGGGATCAGCGCCTATCAATGGGCAGGGGGCGCCATACCGCTGCCGGGGTTGACTCCGCAAGATATCCTGCCGGCATTGCTGGCCATTATTGTGCAACTGGTGTTGACGTTCGGGGTCTATGCGGGCTACCTCTGGTATGGCTTTTCAATTCAGAAGAGACTCTCCCCGGCAACTTCCTTAAGGCCGGTGATCCAGCTGACCTTCCTGGGGATGATGCTTCCAATGCTTGCTCATCCATTTAGTATCCTGGCAGCCGGGTTGTACACGAGTGAAGGGTGGTTCACCTTTGCGTATTTCATGGTAGGCCTGCTGCTCGTGGCCATCTTATCCAGGCAGTTAAGCTGGGCAGTGGAGATGAGCCGCCAACAATCTCACCTGATGGAGAAGCTGGAACAACTGGGCCGGGCAATCCTGAGCCTCACTCCAGGTGAGCAGGAATTAACCGAGGTTTTGACCGAATACGTCCCGCAATTTTTACCGTCAGGGCGGATGGTGATCTGGTTGGTGGATACCAGCCAGGTAGTCGCCAGCCACCAGGATTTTAAAATTGATGTTGATGCGGTATGGGCATGGATCATTGGGATTAAAGACACCCGTGCCTTTCGGCCGGATGAACCATTGCCTTGGGTTAATGCCCCAGCCCGCCACCGGCCGGTAATCATTACACCTATCCTGGATGTTGAAGCCCGGGTTTCGATCGGGTTTATCTACCTGGAAATGCAAGTCAGGCAAACATCCAGGCAGATCAAGAGCCAGGAAGCGCTCTTCCCGTTTATGCAGGCGTTGGCAGACCAGATAGCTTCTGCTCTGAACCAGTCCATCATGTACCAGGATCGATTAGAGTACCATCGCAATGTGCAGGAGCTGGAATTTGCCGGGCGGATCCAATCCAGCTTTCTACCAGATGATATCCCCATCCCAGAAGGTTGGGAGTTTGCAGTAACACTCTTGCCGGCGCGGGAAACTTATGGGGATTATTTTGATATCATCTCTCTGCCGGACGGCAAACTTGGCGTGTTGGTGGCCGATGTGACTGACAAGGGGCTGGGCGCAGCTTTATATATGGCACTTAGCCGTACCCTGATCCGGACATTTGCCCAGGATTATGACGACCAGCCCGACCTGGTATTTTTCTTTACCAATGAGCGCCTGCTGCAGGACGCACACGCCAGCCTGTTTGTAACTGCCTTTTACGGTATCCTTGACCCGCAAACCGGTACCCTGACTTACAGCAGCGCCGGCCATAACCCGCAATATATCTTGAACAGGCACAGCGGCACAGTAAAAAACATCCTCCCGCCGACAGGAATGCCTTTAGGGGTGGAGGAGAATACTTTATGGGGACAGGGCAGCGTGGAAATTGAGCCGGGTGATGTCCTGTTGCTCTACACTGACGGGATCCCCGATGCGCAAAATGAAGACGGCGATTTTTATGAAAACAACAAGGTTTGTCGAGACCAGCACCCGGAGCCTGGACTTAGCCGCCGCAGGAGATGCAGGCTGCCATCCTGGCGGATATCCAGGAGCATGTGGGCAGCGCCCATCAATTTGACGATATCACATTATTGATCTTGGGCCGAAATCTCTAACCGGTCCGTCGCATACATTATATCGGTAGGGTTGGATGGCCGGTTTTTTATCATGGTAAGCGTATTGCCCCCATCAGAGCTGAACTCGAAGCGAACTTCATCCATCAGCCTGCGCATCCAGAAAATGCCCAAACCGCGCGGGCTAACTTCTTCAAGTTTCAGGTGTAGTTTTGGGTTTTGTACCAGCTTGGGATCAAAAGGCTTGCCGTGATCATGCAGCCTGAAAATTAAGGTTTCAGGGGCGATCTCATACGAGATGAAAATATCGCCCCTGGCCTTCTCCGCCATAGGCGTGCTCGATGATGTTGGTGGCGGCCTCGTCTACCGCAAGCTGTACTTCGTAGGCAGCGTTGGCATCAAACCCCGCTTCTGTGGCTGCCTGCGTAGATAGCTCGCCGATTGATTCTAGACTGTCGTAACGGGCCGGAAATTTAGCCGTGCGCATCGAAGATGGTTTACAACGCGGTTAGAAATAGGCGACCGCCGTCACAGCATCATCAAAAATCTTGAAGTAGGAACCCATGCCGACCAGATCCAGGGATTTGCGGATGCGTTCATCCAACCCGGCCATCACCAGCTCGCCACGGTTGTAGCGATGGCAATGCTTCTGCGTTTCGATTAACATCCACCACCCGGCGCTGGACACAAATGTAACCTTGCTCATGTCGAGGGCAATCTTAAATTGCCCGGCATCTGTAATGCCCTTCAAGGTTTCTTCCATGGCAGGCACGGTATTGCTATCGATACGGCCCTCGAAAGTGACCAGGGTACAGCGCTTATATTCATTTATGGTGGTGCTCATTAATAGATCCTCCTCTAATCAGGGCGACTACTGTTCGCTCGATTATATCATGGCAAAAATATTGGCCTGAGGTAAGGCCAGGTCGAGACACACTTAGCCGAAGGATAGTCGGAGAATGAGATCAGCCGCGCGGACGTACCATGCGCATCCACATGCCGAACATAAATCCGGCTGCGGTCAGGGCTGCCAGGCCGATTTTGGTTACATCCACCACCGGCTCAACCCGCACTCCTTCCGGCGCGGCAATGATTACAGCCACCGGACGCGAGAACACCCGGCCGCCGCCTCCGCCGCCAAATCCTTCGCCTTCGGGAATTACTCCTTCTGGGTCGTCAGGATTTGTCGGCCCGTTGCCAGATCCACCACCAACGCCGAACCCGGCAAAGGACAGCACCTCGGCAGTCGGGATAATGATGGTTTCTTCATGCGCTATCGGCGCACCATAAACGGCATCTACATGCGCCGAGCTTAAAAAATTATCCATATTCTGCTGAACTCGTATCCAGCACCTGGCTGTACTCTGGTTGAAGACTTTTTGGTTGGCATGATTAACTCCTTATTGAGAATTCTTCCGGTTGATAACCCACATCAAAGCAGCCATGACTAGCGTCATGCCTAACAATCCCCATAACACCTGCCGGGTAATGTCCGGGACCTGCCGCACCTCTTCCTGCCCATCTACAGACTGAATCAAAATGGAGGTTGGGCGGTTCCAGACCATCCCAAAGGGTAAATTCGGGGGACCGATCCGCAGGGCAGTAGCAAAAGGCGTAATCGTTGCCCCACCGGCCTGGATCGATTTACCGGCGCTGGTTTCCACACTCACCCAGTCGTTCTGTTTTGCTGCAGATTCCATCGATTAGCCTTCTTTCTTTGTCCCGGAAATGTTGCTGCCGGGCGAGCTGGCCAGGCCAGCATAATTGGCGGCAGGGGCCTGGTCTGGTGGTTTGACGTTATCCTGCACTTCAGGAGTGGCCGATAGCGATTGGATCGCCTTCTCAAGCTCCCGGTTGGTCAATTTCAATACAGCATAAAACTGGTGCCGGATCAGTTTATCGGCTTTTTGTCGTTCAGGCCGTTTCCAAAGTGTTTGAAGCATGCTCAACACATTGCCGCTAAGTTTGCGGAGCTCGGCTGGGATGCTTTCATTAGATGGAGAGGCATCCATCATTGTGCGCCTCCTGAGGAATTGTGATAATTCATCCTGGTTAATCGATACCGATACGCAGATCAGCATATCGGGTTCTACCAAATTAATGCTTCTTATTATTGTGCCTCATCTTGATGAGATCGGCAAGGGTTTTGAAAAATATACCTTGCAATGGTAAGGTAGATGGAGTAAACTCCGCGATACTAACCGTCTGGAGGTAATCATGAAACACCCACTCATGTCACGCTCCCGTTGAAAATAATAAATCCGTTTTCTGGGCATTATTTCTGTTCACGCTGGCGGTGATGTTTTGCATGAACCTGGTGGGGGAAGCGTTGATTACTACGGCTGCACCTTACGGGATCATCTCCTTTGAGCTGGCCGGCAGCGTAGAAAAGGCACAACAGATCATTGATTCATGGGACCAAGATGCTCGCTTGTATGCTGCATTCAGCCTGGGTTTCGATTACCTGTTCATGCTGTTGTATTCAACTACCATTGCCCTGGCCTGCTTGTGGGGAGGCCGAGCGTTACAGGCCAGGGACATACCCGGCTATAGGATAGGAATTTTTCTGGCATGGGGATTATGGCTGGCTGCCGTTTTAGATGGCATAGAAAATATTGCACTCAGTCTGAGCCTGTTAAATACCCCGGCTGCACCCGTGGCCGCAGGTAGCCCAAATCAGCGCCATAATGAAATTTGTTTTGATCTTCCTGGGACTTATCTTCACCTTCTTTGCGTTGATAGTGAGGTATTGGAAACGCGCTGAGGCTGGCCAGTTAGGCAGCCCGCGACGGAATTGGCCTGCAGGCGTATATCTATTAACTGTCGCAAAAAATTTGTGAGGAGGTTCTTATGTCCGGAAAACCCATCTTGATCGTTGTACTGGTTCTGGCCCTGGTTAGTATGGCTTGTGGGATCCAGGTTGACATGCCAGATATCAATATTCCGGTAGAACAAATCGAAGTTGGCCCTACCCAAACTGAAACGATCAGCATCCCGGCGCCTGCCGGTGACCCGGTGGCCTTGATGATCGGTTTTGGCGCGGGTGAGATAAAGCTCTCCCCGGGGGAAAGTAATCTCCTGGTGGAAGGCACAGCATCGTACAATGTCCAGGACTTCAAGCCTGTAGTGACGGTCGAGGGCAGCCGGGTCGAACTAAAAACCGGTGAGCTGGAGATCAAGGGCATTCCGAAGCTTACCGGAGCAAATATTAAGAATGAATGGGACCTGCAATTGGGCAGCATGCCTATGGACCTGACGATTGAAGCCGGGGCCTACCACGGCGAGTTTGAGCTGGGGACGTTGGCGTTGAATTCCCTGGTTGTCGGTGATGGGGCTTCGGATGTTGAACTGGTATTCTCAGCGCCGAACAGGGTTCCGATGACCCAACTGCGCTATAACACGGGTGCGTCAAATGTGACCCTGAGCGGACTGGCTAACGCTAATTTTTCCACGATGAACTTTCGCAGCGGGGCGGGGAACTATCGTCTGGATTTCTCGGGCGCCCTGCAGCGAGATGCCACAGTCACCGTTAAATCCGGCATCAGCCAGGTGGTAATCGTGGTCCCGGCAGGTACAGCTGCCCGGGTTAAGGTATCCAGCAGTCTGACGAGTATTGAAGCGCGCGGCGTTTGGGAGCAGTCGGGTGAAGAATATGTGCTGGAAGGCAGCGGGCCGACCCTGACGATATTTGTGACGATGGGCGCAGGCAGCCTGGAGCTGCGTAATGTACCGTAGATGACAGGCGACCCTCCCGCGGGAAACCACTACGGGATTCATGACGGATGAGCGCAGCTTATTCCAAATAGAATAACTCACTAAGCTGATCGATAACTATATAACACAGCAGGGCGATTTTTTACCGCCCTGCTGTTGTTTTTTGGAAGAATTCTTCTTGTGAGAAGGATATTTATCAGTCGTTGGCGCTGTAGCCCGGCCCTGTGGAGAAGAAATCGTAGTTTGGTTTTACATCTTCAGTCAGGTCGACTACTTCGCCGGCACTCAGTTGCTTGGCGCAATCCAGGACAACCTTCACACCGTGATGGTTGGTGCCCTCATAATGCCCGCTCAATCCAAGCCGGCTGATATATTCGCCGCCCTTGGCTGTGTAGGCCTCAGGGACCTCGTCTTCCGGGAAGATCGCTTCGTAGGGGCACTCGGGGATGCAGGCGCCGCAGTCGATGCAGGTGTCCGGATCGATATAATACCAGGGCCATTCTTCCTGGGGTTTACCGGGGACGATGCACTCGACCGGGCAAACTTCCACACACCCGGAGTCGCGCAAACAAAGGCTGGTGATGATGTGGGTCATAAGATCGTTCCTCCTGTCATGATTGGGTAGTTTGAAATAGACCGAAAGGTTTCAGCCGTAGAAATTGTCTCAGGCTGAATGGAAATCCAGCTAAAAAGATTTTAGCCCCGCGTCTTGGCTTTGTCAAGCAGGGATTCGTCACATATTCCTGGTGACACATATCCTGATTGTGAGAAATATTGGGATGTAATTACAGATCGCCAGGAAAATCGCATGAATTTTCGAAAACTTGTTCTTGACAAATTTGATCAATTCACCGTACTATTGAGCTGCCCATGAATCCACGTCCTCCGGTCCAACCCTTGCTGGTGCTGGCTTTCGGCGTCCTGGCAGCCTCTACCGCTTCAATCTTCATCCGTAATGCACAGGAGTATGCACCGTCCCTGGTGATTGCTGCTTACCGGTTGACGATTGCCTCATTGGTACTGGCGCCGATAGCTATCACCCGGCGGAGGGGTGAATTGAGAGCTTTGAATGGACGAGCAATCGGCATGGCGCTGCTGTCGGGCCTCTTCCTGGCGCTCCATTTTGCCACCTGGATTACTTCGTTGGAATATACCACAGTAGCCAGCTCGGCTGTGCTGGTGGCAACCGTACCTTTGTGGGTGGCACTGCTCTCTCCCTTTACGCTTAAAGAGCCGGTGACACGGTATGTGTGGATGGGCATGGGCCTGGCCATGATTGGTGCGATCGTCGTGGGATTGAGCGATACCTGTCAATGGACGGGGGGAGGTCTGGTGTGCCCGCCGGCAGATGAGTTCTTCAAAGGCAAAGCCTTCATGGGGGATATGCTGGCGCTGGCAGGCGCGTTGATGGGAGCGGGCTATATCGTTATTGGGCGCAAGCTGCGCCCCAATCTGTCCCTGCTCGGTTATATTTTTATTGTTTACAGCCTGGCAGCGGTAGTTCTGGTTATCATGATGTTTTCCGCCGGGCTGCCAGCTACCGGTTATCCTCCAGTGGCCTATTTGTGGTTCGCATTGTTGGCGCTTGGCCCGCAACTATTGGGACATTCTTCTTTCAATTGGGCATTGAAGTACCTCTCAGCGGCATATGTTTCGATCAGCTTGCTCGGCGAGCCGATTGGATCGACGATCCTGGCTTATTTCCTCCTGGATGAAGTCCCATCAGGGATCAAGATATTTGGTGCTATACTCATCCTGTCCGGGATTTATATAGCTTCACTGGGTGAGCAGCGGGCGAAAACGCCTGATTAATCTTCCCGGAAACCTGTCGATATGCCAGATAAGCCAAAAGATCCCCCCAAACCAACCTCATCCGGCCCTACAAAACCGGCGCGCAACAAGCTGGTGCCTCCGGTTGCCCAGCCGGATCTAAAAGACACGCAGGCAGCCAATACAGGTCGGGCAAAGCGAATTTCCTGGGATCTGGCCGGAATCCTGTGCCTGTCGCTGGCTGTCATGACTCTGGTCGCCTGGTGGATCCCCGACCTGGGAGGCGGTCTGCTGCAATCCTGGGTGCAGCTGATTCGGCTTTGGTTTGGCTGGGGCAGCATCTGGGTGGTTATCACCCTGGCAATCCTTGGGATGGCTATGCTCCGCCGGGGGCAGGCTGGGATTTCGATTCCGATCTACTGGCGCAGGGTTCTGGCCCTGGAAACGGCAGCCATAATTTCCCTGGCACTGCTGGCCTGCCTGGGTGGCCGGTCTCTGCTGCGCGCCGAGCAAGGCCTGGATGGCGGGCGCGTTGGCTGGAGCCTGGCAGAAATGCTGCGGATACCCTTGTCGGTAATCGGCCTTTCTGCTCCGTTCTGGTCGGTATTGTTGCTGCTGCCGTTTTTTTTACTCAGCTTCCTGCTTGGCTTAGGTCTGCGGAAACCCTTGATGGATTGGGCGAGCCGCCGCGAGTCACACCCGGCACATGTAGAACCGATAGAAAATGGAATGGGCCCGGCAGTGGTGATCGCACCGTTGCCTGGCAGCGTAGCAACTGGGTCGCCAAATACCGCAGCAAGCGTAAAGCTTGATCGCTCGGCGGCGCAAAAAAAACGCACCTGGCTGCCGGAGCAGTTTCGTAAAAATTTTCGCATCCAGCCGGAAGAGGAATCCGTGCCGGCTGAGCCGCGAGACCGGGACGAGCGCCTGCCGCCGCTCGAAATACTGGGCACAGAAACAGTCAACCGCCATGACGAGCGCAACATCAACCAGACAGCCGGTCTGATCGAGAAAACCCTGGCCGAGTTTGGCATCCCCGCCACGGTGGTGGGTTTCCGGGTCGGTCCGACGGTCACGCAGTTTGCCGTTGCGCCCGGATTCTTGGAGAAAGAAAAGGCCAACGGCGAAGGCGATCCGAAGCTGCAAAAAGTGCGCGTGGCTCAGATTGCCGCCCTGGGGCGCGACCTGGCGCTTGCGTTATCCGCGGAACGCTTGCGTATCGAAGCGCCGGTGCCCGGAAGACCTTACGTGGGTATTGAAGTACCCAATGTGCGCTCATCGACCGTGCGTTTGCGGCCCATCCTGGAATCCGATTCCTTTTACAAGCTCGGGTCGCCTTTGGCGATCGCCCTGGGACGGGATGTTTCCGGGCAGCCGGTGGTAGCCGACCTGGGCAAGATGCCGCACTTGCTGGTGGCCGGCACGACCGGCTCAGGGAAATCGGTGTGCATCGCCGCTATCACGGCCTGCCTGGTCATGAACAACACCCCGGAAGACCTGCGCCTGGTGATGATCGACCCGAAAATGGTCGAGCTGGTGCGGTTCAACGGCCTGCCCCACCTATATTGGAAGGTTGAGACCAAGCTGGAGCGCATCCTGGCTGTGCTGCAATGGACGGTTGCCGAGATGGACCGGCGTTATAAGCTGCTGGAGGTCTCTCGCTCGCGCAATATCGATACATATAATCGCAAAGCCCGCCGTCGAGCAGGCAGCGAATTGCTGCCGCGCCTCGTAGTGCTGGTGGATGAGCTGGCTGACTTGATGATGTCTGCCCCAGAGCAGACTGAACACACCTTAGTGCGGTTAGCGCAAATGGCGCGCGCGACTGGGATCCACCTGGTGGTGGCGACTCAACGGCCCAGCACCGATGTGGTTACCGGCCTGATCAAGGCTAACTTCCCGGCACGGGTCTCCTTTGCGGTAGCCTCGACGGTCGATTCTCGGGTGATCCTGGATACTGGCGGGGCAGAAGCGCTGCTGGGGCGCGGCGATATGCTTTTCGTACCGCCTGAGGCACCGGCCCCAATTCGCTCGCAGGGCGTCTGGATATCCGACCAGGAAATCGAACGGCTGATTAGCTTTTGGCAAAAATCGCATCCTGCAAATACCCAGCCTGAACAGGCTCCCTGGGAGAAGATGCTGGAGGAAAACCAGGTGCTCTCGGACCGGGACGACCTGGTAGCCAGGGCAACCGAGCTGGTGCGCGAGTCCGGTCACGCCAGTGCATCCCTGCTCCAAAGGCGGCTGCGCATCGGCTATCCGCGTGCGGCACGCTTGATGGATGAGCTCGAAGAGCTGGGAGTGGTAGGCCCGGCACAGGGTGGCGGCCGTGAGCGGGTCGTAATTTCTTACGAAGATAGCGAAGAAGCCTGAATAGACCCTCCGACCAATAGACTCCAGATTTGCTTGACATCCATCCTGGCATGCGATAGCATTGCCGGGTATTTATTTTTGATGAAAGGTGGCAAGTCAATCCTTGGAAAAAGCTACCAACGGTAAGCCAGCGACGACATTTACCGATCGGGCTAGAGTATTCTTTAAAGGGATCCTGGATCCCCTCGGTCGCTTCTTGAACCGGCTGGGGTTAACTCCCAACATGATGACGGTGCTTGGCTTGGCAGGTAATGTGTTTGGCGCGCTCCTGCTGGCCCGAGGTGAGATGCTGTGGGGCGGCATTGTCATCTTCTTGATGGGCCCGATCGATGGTTTGGACGGTACGATGGCCCGCCTGCGCGGAACTGCCGGTCAGTTTGGGGCTTTTGTCGAACTCGGTGAGCGATCGTTACTCGGAGCTGATCATCTTCGGCGGCCTGCTGTATTATTTTTCCCAGCAGGGTGACAGCCGCACGATGGTTGTTGTGTATGCCGCGGCAGCCGGATCGGTGCTGGTTTCTTACATCCGCTCACGCGGCCAGTCCCTGGGGTGGGATACCAAGGTGGGCATTCTGACACGCATGGAGCGCTATCTGATCCTTGCGCCGGCCTTAATCCTTTCGGCTTTCAACATGAACATCCTGATCGTTGCATTGTGGATCATTGCCATCTTTGCCAATATCACTGCCATCCAGCGCATAGTGGATGTTCGCAGACAGGCGCGCAACGATAGCAAATCATAGATTATTGGAGTGATACCATGCCCAATGGGATTCAGGTAGGGCCTGTTTATATTTATTTCTACGGGATCATTTTGATGACCGGTGCGCTGGTTGGCGGTTGGCTGGCATCCAAAGAGGCGCGGCGTCGCGGGATGGACAGCGCAATCGTTTGGGATGCCCTGATCTGGGCTTTGATCGGCGGGATCATAGGCGCGCGACTTTGGCATGTTTTCACCCCACCTCCCTCGATGGTCGAGATGGGCATCACGACCTGGTTTTACCTCACCCATCCGATTGACTTCTCTCCCGGGGCTGCCTGCCTGATATGCATCCGGCAGGGCGGGCTGGGGATTCCTGGGGCCATCCTCGGCGGTGGCCTGGCTCTTTATTTCTTTGCACGCCGGCGAAAGATTTCTTTTGCCATCCTGGCGGATATCGCCGCGCCGGCGCTTGCGTTGGGCCAGGCAATTGGTCGTTTTGGCAACTATGTGAACCAGGAAGTCTATGGCGCGCCGACTGACCTGCCCTGGGGTATCTTCATCGATCCTGCCCATCGCTTCCCCGGATATGAGCTCTACGAGCGCTACCATCCGTTGTTCTTATACGAGGCTCTGTGGAACCTGGCCAATATGGCCGTGCTACTCTGGCTGGGACGGCGCTTCCAATCCTGGCTAAAAGCGGGCGACCTTTTCTTGATCTACCTTATAAACTACTCCCTGGGACGTTTCTTGCTGGAATTCTTGCGGCTCGATGCAGCACAGGTGGGCGGTTTGAATGCCAACCAGACTGTGGTTCTTGTGGTTGGGTTGGGCTCAGCCGCCTTTCTGATCTGGAGACACCGCCGCCCATCGCAGCCAGGTCTTGTCCAACCAAACGTCGATGAAGTGATTGATGAGCAGCCGGAAGCCTGAACTCGATGGCGAAATTAATATTCCTTGGCGTCTCGAACGCTGTCCCAAGCCAGGGCCATGACAGTACGCACATGGTACTCCTGGGAGAGCATAAAACCGTGCTGATTGATTGTGGCACCAATCCAGTGGTCGGCCTGCGCCAGGCTGGTCTAAATCCACTCAGCATCACCGATCTTGTCCTCACCCATTTCCATCCCGACCATGTGAGCGGGCTACCCATGTTCCTGATGGATTCCTGGCTGCTCGGGCGCAAGGAGCAGCTCAATATTTATGGATTAACCACCACACTTGAAAAGGCCCGGCAGATGATGGCGCTCTTTGAATGGCAGATGTGGCCGGGTTTCTATCAGGTGAATTTCATTCCTGTTTCTGCGAGTGTACGAATCCCCGTGCTGCAGACCAGCGACTTCCGGATTTTGGCCTCACCCGTTGAACATATGATCCCCAATATCGGCTTGCGGGTGGAGTTCCCGGGCTCCGAGCAGGTGTTGGCATACTCATGCGATACCATGCCTTCACAGGCTGTCATCGACCTGGCAGACCAGGCGGACTGGCTGATCCATGAGGCTACCGGTGATGCGCTGGGGCATACCTCGGCAGCGCAGGCCGGCGAGATCGCCAGTAAGGCAGGCGTAAAAAAGCTCTACCTGATTCACTATCAGACCTGGGATTTTGATGCCTCTGGTTTGGTGCAGGAAGCGCAGAGGCAGTTTGCCGGGCCTGTCGAGCTGGCACGAGACTTTGCCCAAATTGACATCTAAAAAAACGGGTCCACTCGACCCGTTTTTTTATCTAAGGAATTCTTTACCAGCCCTGGATGAAAGGCAGCCAATCCTGGTTGTCGTGTAAATGGCGGGAAAAAAGATAATGGGCTGATGACGGCGGCTCACTGGGAAGGTGAAGCAGACGCATCTGGGCTTGCTCGATGGTACGGCCGCCTTTGTGGTGATTGCAGGTTGGGCAAGCGGCTACCAGATTCTCCCAGGTATGCCGGCCACCCAGGCGGCGGGGGATGACATGATCGATCGTCAGGTGGATGGTGTGCAGGCCACAATACTGACAGGTATATTCATCACGGCGCAGGATTTCGCGTTTGGTCAGGCGGATGGTCGGACGCGGCCGGCGGATCATTTTTTCCAGGCGGATGATCGACGGCCGCGGGTAAACGCGTGAGATGGTCTTGATCTCGCCGCGGCCATTCAGCACCAGGCTGGCTTTTCCATTCATGATTAATCCCATAGCCCGGCGGGTGGTGCATACATGGATCGGCTCAAAATTGGCGTTTAACACCAACACCGGATCGTACATGACGCCTCCGCGCCCCTCTCCAAGGGGTCGTGCTTCGCTTAATAGTGCAAATTATAGCATGCCGCGCGGCAAAGCCGGGGGGCTTCGGTCGTTTTATACCGATGTCAAAAATTGGAATGCCGCCGTTAACGATAGCCGGATTTCTTTGTATAATAGGTGCATGCAGCCGGAAGTATACCGTCCAATTCTGTTATCCCGCCGGGGGGAAGCACTGGCCTGGCTTTCTACCGGCCTGATGTTCGTGGGGTGGGCCATCCTGCTCCTGCGTGGGCTGCATGTGCCTAATTTTGCACCTTACATGACCATATTTTTACTGCTCGCTTCCCTGAGCATCAGCCTGGGAAATTGGATGGATCGTAAGAGCGTGATCTACCTGGACGAGCAGGGTGTAGAGTTTATAAATGGCTTGCGGCATGTGACCCTGACATGGGCGCAGGTGCAGCAGGTTGAGGTAGCCAGCTCTACCTGGGGAAATAAGGTGCAGGTATACGGTGACCTGGGTCATTTCAGTTTCCGCGCCTTGGGCGAGGTGAAAGCCTACGGCGAGGTAAAAGGTCGGATGGGTTTCGAGCAAGGGGATCTGGTTGTGGAAAAGATCATCATGAATGCCCATTTGAAAGAAGTTGCCCAGCGATGGCAACCGGTTTGTCTATGGCCGAACTTAACCTCTGAGCAGAAGGCGCACCCTCACCTTGTCCCGACAGGCAGGCATTAAGACGGATGCCTGCCTGTCGGGATATTGGGCACGTTCTTGTGCAGGACGGCGATGAATCTGGTAAGATGGCAGTATGGAGAGTCAAGGATGAGCAATCATATACTAAGCATCGATGAACAGGTAGCTTACCTGATGCAGGGCACGGAATACGGCGATGAAACGCTTAAGCAGGCAATGGCGAACGAACTGCGCCAGCGCCTGGTGGAAGCCGAGATGCAGGGCCGCCCGTTGAGGATTTATTGTGGGTTCGACCCGCGCACCAGCGACCTGCACCTGGGGCACACCGTCCCCATGCGCAAGCTGCGCCAATTTCAGGAGCTGGGCCATGAGGTGGTGTTCCTGGTGGGCAACTACACCTCCCTGATCGGCGATCCTTCAGATAAAGATAAGCTCCGCCCTCAATTGACCCGCGAAGAGGTGGCGGAGAATGCGCGCACCTATGCCGAACAGGCTTATAAGGTGCTCGACAAGGCAAAGACGCAGGTGCGCTTCAATGCTGAGTGGCTTTCGGAGCTGTCTTTTGCGGAAGTCATCAAGCTGGCATCAAACTTTACCATTCAGCAGTTTATTAACCGGGAAAATTTCCGCCTGCGCTGGGATAATGGAGATGCCATCTACCTGCATGAAACATTTTACGCCATCATGCAAGGATACGACGCCTACACGCTGCGGACGGATGTGCAGGTGGGCGGGACGGATCAGCTCTTCAATATTGTTACTGCTGCGCGCAAGCTGATGGTCTCGCTGGGCGAAAAACCAAATATCGCCATCATCTTAGGCATCTTGCCTGGCACAGATGGCGAGATTAAGATGAGCAAATCGCTGGGCAACCACATCCCGCTGCTCTCCACCCCGGAGGATATGTACGGCAAGGTGATGAGCGTGCCCGATAAGGCGATGGGACAGTTCTTCCGCCTGGTGACGCGCTGGACTCCGGCTGAAATCGCCGAGCTTGAAGCGGGTATGGCGGAAGGGCGCTACCACCCCCGGGATGTCAAGATGAAACTGGCGCGCGAGATTGTATCCATCTATCACTCGGAAGAAGGGGCACTGCACGGGGAGCAAGAATTTATCCGCGTATTCCAGCAGGGAAGTGTGCCGGAGGAGATGCCGGTATATACCATGCAGGCTGGTGAGAGCGTGCTGGATGTGCTGTTTACCAACCAGCTGGTAGCCAGCAAAAGTGAAGGGCGCCGGATGATCGCCCAAAATGGGGTGCGCCTGGATGGCGAGACTTTGAATGATCCGGGTCTGCCGCTGCCGCACCCGGGTGTGCTGCAGGTGGGCAAGCGGCGCTTCCTACGCGTGGTCCGCTAGAGAAATTAATTATTAAGGCTGCATGGCAGCCAGCATGATTTGCCGGCCGATCTGGCGCACGGCTTCTGGGGAGTGATTCTCGATCACCACGGCCAGCGCCAGAGGTGTCCCCTGCCATTCAGGCAGAGTACCGGCTACATACCAGCAAGCATCCTGGTTTTCCCCAGTCATGTCATCGAGATTACCTGTGCAGGAGACATTCTCCCAGAAGTTCCCGCTTTCGCCCGAGTTATCGGTGGCTGTCAGGTTTTGAATTGCAGCCGCCGCTTCCTGAGCGGAGAGCGCCTGAATTGGCAGGCCGGCACCTTCCGGAAGCCAGTTATCCTGATTGGCGGTGGACAGTGGCAGCCAGCCGGCACTCGGCGTTTCGAGGGCCAGCGCAATTTGAGACGCAGGTTGCAGGCCGCCATTGGTCAGGGCGGCGGCGGCCAGCGCCATTTGCAATGGGTTGGGCAGGATTTCGGCAGCCGGATCGCCGGGCGGGTTCCCGCCGGTCAGGATGGCGGCCAGCGCAGGAGACAATCCTGAGCCAGTCAGATAAGCGCCCTGGGTTGCCCGGTTCAGCAAGGGGGAGTCGGGATCCTTTATCAGTTCCTCCCATTGGCTATCCAACTGGTTGGCATCAAAGGTGGGATGGGATGCCATCGACAGGATTTCCCCATTCTCTGCATTGAGCAGCACAGCTGCACCCTTTGTTTCTCCAAGCAGCCGGTCGGTGGCACGCTGCATGCCGAGGTCGAGGCTCAGGCGCACATCCAGGCCGGGTGGCGGTTGGCCGTACAGCAGGTGATTGATCCAGATCGATAAGGCCGAGTTGCCATCCAGGCCTCTCAAGTAAGGGTCCAGGCCGGCTTCCAGGCCGGATTGGCCATAAACCGGGTGAGTGTAGCCAATGATATTGCTGAGAGGGGCATACATGTTTTGCCGAGTGTAGCTGCCAGATACGCCGGTCGTTTCATTGAGCAGTTCGTTGTTGCGGTCGAGCAGGGCGCCGCGGGCGACATAGCGGTCGGCAAGGGCCCGGCGAGGGTTGTCGGTGCGCGTCAACAGGCTGGGGCCGCGGTAAACCGCCCACCAGGCCGTCACCAGCACGGCAGCTGCCAGCCCGGCCAGTAAGAAGCCACCCAGCTGGAGATAATTCTCAGGGTTGGGCAGGTACGCCGGGCGGCTCTCGGGCTGGCTGGAAATTAACATCAGGATGAGTAAAGCCAGAAAGGACACCACCAGGGAAGACCCGCCATACGAAACAAACGGCAGAGTCACACCGGTCAGTGGCAGCAGGCGCAGGTTGCCCCCGATGATCAATACCGCCTGCGAGACGATCAGCGCCGTCAAACCGGTTGCCAGGTAGCGCTGGTAAGCGTTGGGGGCGCTCAGCGCGAGTCGCAGACCGCGATCCACGATCAACGCTAATAACAGTAAAATCCCCACCGCCCCTAACAGGCCGGTCTCTTCGCTGATCGAGGCAAAGATAAAATCCGAGTGAGGCACTGGCACCAGGCCGGGGTTCCCGACGCCCGGGCCGCGCCCAAGAATCCCGCCGTTGGCCACAGCCAGGAGGGACTGCACAATCTGGTATGATCGCCCGCTGGGATCCAACCAGGGGTTGAGCCAGGCATCGATGCGCAGTCGCACCAGATCGAACATCCAATATCCGATCGCGCCAAACACAACCAGGACCGCCAGAGCAGTGCCGAGAACGATTTTGCGGCCGGTGGCGACATACAGGATGGCAAAATAGACGAACAGGAAGATCGAGGCGGTTCCCAGGTCACGCTGGACGAGCAGGATTCCCAGAGCAAGCCCGGTCATAACCAATGTAGGGGCTACCAGGGGGAGCATACTGCCTGTGAATGGGGCTCGGCGGTTGGTCCGGGAAGCAGACCGCCGGTCATTACCATCTTGACTATCCATCCCGGAGCGCCGTCCGGGTGCCGGTTGGGTCGGAGCGGAACGTCCGGCGGGAAGATTGATCAGCGGCAGCCGGTCTGCCAGGTAGGCTGCCAGGTAGACGACCAGCAGGAATTTTAATGGCTCGGATGGCTGCAGATAAAGCCCACAGCACCCCAACCACATACGCGGACCAAAACCCAGCGGGTTGGTGCCAAGCACCAGGGTCAGCCCGGTGAGCGCCAGGCCAAGGGTCAGCCAAAGATATTTATAGCGGCGCAGTAATCTCAAGATAACCGGGTAATGGATCCCTACCAGGTAGATTGCTCCCCCCACCAGCAGCCAGGCTGTCTGGCGCCAGCCGGATTCCGGAAACAAACGGAAGATCGTCAGCAACCCCCAGCCGGTAAGCAGCCCGGTGATCGGCAGCAGATACGGGTCGTGTCCGGGCAGCTTTTTTCGTCCCAGGAAAGCAGCTGTTCCGAATACGACCAGCCAGGCCGCGAATCCTGCCCAATGCTGCCAGGGGAAATCTGCCTGCCAGCTGCGCAGCCGGGCAGCGGGCGCCAGGCTAAGGGCGACTGAATATAAAAACAGGAAAACCGCTGCCAGGGCCAGTAGCCGGCTTTCCCGGGTGTTGTGACTCATCGTATTCAGGGAATCCCCAGGTATCGGTCCACGAGCGGCCCCAGCCGCCGGCGGGTTTCTACTGGTACCGCATCCGGCCGGGTAATCAACGCATTTGCCAGGGCGCTGCCGCACTCGCAGGTGCGTTCGCGATCGATTGCCGCGGCCAGGTTTTCCACGCACTGGAAGGCAATCTGCGTGTTGCGATTCAAGATTTCCACGACGATATCCACAGTGACCGGCTGCTCGCTGATGTGCCAGACGTCATAATCTGTCACGTGGGCCATCACGGCATAACATATCTCCGCTTCACGGGCCAGGAACGCTTCCGGGGATGTGGTCATGCCAATTAAGGACATACCCCAGGTGCGGTAGACATTGGATTCAGCACGTGTGGAAAAACGCGGTCCTTCAATTGTAATGACCGTGCCACCGCGATGCATACGTGCCCCGGTAGTTTCCGCGGCGTCATACAGCATCTCGGAAAGCTGTGCGCAAAATGGTTCGGCCACGCTGACATGAGCAACCAATCCTTCGCCAAAGAAGCTGCGCTTGCGATCGCGCGTCAGGTCGAATAGTTGGTCGGGAATAACGATATCACCGGGAGCGTAATCGTCACGTAGTGAGCCGCAAGCGCTTATGCTGATCACCCTTTCTACGCCAATCGACTTGAGAGCGAAAATGTTCGCCCGGTAATTTACCTCTGAAGGCGAGATGAAATGGCCTATGCCATGCCGTGCCAAGAAGGCCAACCGTTGTCCTGCCAAAGTCCCCACGATAATCGGGCTGCTGGGCTGTCCAAAAGGCGTCTCAAGATTTAACTCGTCTACATCGGTCAAGCCGGGCATCCGGTACAACCCGGAGCCGCCAATCACGGCAAATTTCGCATGTTTTTCCATTTCTCAAATCCTTTCAGGCGCCGTTTAGATCTGGGATAACCAAGGTAAAGGCTACCTGGCCAAACTGCAACCGGTCGCCGCTGGCCAACACAACCGGCTCGAGCACCTGCTCCTGGTTCAAGAGAGTGCCGTTAGTCGATCCCAGGTCTTCCACCCACCACTGGGTATCCTCAAAGTAAAGGCGTGCATGTCTGGCTGAGATAGTTTTATCTTCCAGGTATAACTCAGCTGCCGGATCGCGGCCAACCAGGATCTGGGGACGGGTGAAGAGTTTCGCCTGGGGCGGGGCGTCTATACTGGTCAGTTGAATGCTTGGGAGGCGCGGCCTGGTGAGTGTGGCGCTTTGCATGCGCAAGTCACGCCAGAGCAGCCAGAATGCCCAACCGATGAAGCCGAACAGAATGGCGATCAGGATAATTCGCAAAGCCAGCAGGATGGTAGCGCTCATCGGGTCAGACAGACAGGTTGATGCGTTGAGTTGAATCTGGTGGGATGTCTTCCTGGCCGTAAACCAGCGGTACGCCGGACAGTGAAATAACATCTCCAGGAGATAACCACGATTGGTGGATGGTCTTGCCGTTTACCGCGGTACCACCGGTTGAATTCAAGTCGAAGATCACATACCGTCCTGCGATGATCCGCAATTGGGCATGGCGGCGTGAGACACGCGGATCATCCACCACCAGGTGGTTGTCCGGGTGCCTGCCGATGTTTACCAGCGTCTGTGAGAGCGGAAATACCCGCACGCCGTCCACAATCAAGAATGCACCGGGTGGGATGGGCTCGACACCCGCCGGCTGGGAATCCGACAGTGCAGCGGAGGTTGCCAGCTGCATGGCGTGGGTTTCGGACAAGTTGTCCTGGCTGCTCCTGGCGGTGACGCGCACCTCGCCAGCAGGCAGGTCGGGATCAGGGGATAACCGCACCACCGGCTGACCGGTAAAGCGAATGCCCGAATCCTGGGCAGATATCTGCAGGAAATTTGCCAGCTCGTCGAGCAAAGCCGGGTCGGCGGATAAGGTTTCGGCCATGGCACGGTCGGTTTCCAGCTGGTAATAATTTGGCGCCTGCAGGCTGCCTGTCTCGTCCAGCCAGGATTTTTCCCGCATAGCTTCCACCAACAAATGTGCCAGGTTTTTCGATGAATCATCATTGGCTAAGAGACGAGCCAGATTGCCCTCAATGAGGGACTGCAAGCTGGACTTTATGCGGTTGAGCGTGGTCTCGATCTTTCCGGCTTCTTTCATCCTGGCACCTGGAGGTATTATACTCTGTCCCTATGCCCGCCTTGAGCCCCAAGGCGCCCGAGTAAATTACGGTATACTGGTACCAGACATGGAATCCTCAGCTGGTTTTCGCGAGCTCGAGCATACCGCCGATTGGGAGCTGGAAGTCTGGGCGCCGGATTATCTCGCCCTTCTGGAGCAAGCGGCGCGTGGGATGTATTACCTTTCCGGGGTACGTGCGCACCCTGGGGCTGGCAGTGTGCATACCTTCCGGCTGCCACCGGCTGACCTCGAGACCCTCCTGGTTGCCTTTCTGGCCGAGCTGCTTTACTACCAGGAAGAGCAAGGGCTGGTTTTTGACACATTCAACCTGAGTCTGGAAGGCGATGGGCTGCATGCCGAGCTGCATGGCCTTCCATTGGCCGGCCTGGATAAAGAGATCAAAGCAGTCACTTATCACAAGCTGCAGATTCAACATACCCGACCAGGATTGCGAACCAGGATTGTCTTCGATGTCTGAAGCCGGGATACCCCGGGTCTAACCGCTGCCGATTATTGCTGCACAGGAGTGAGATAGATGGCATCCATTAAGGATCTGATCCGCATCAGCGATTATGAGTGGGAAATTCCCCGCTCTTTTCGCCAGGATATGCGCGTACCGGTGCGTATCTTTGCCACCCGCCGCTTGTTGGAAAAAGTGATGGACGATAAATCGCTGGAGCAGGCGGTGAATGCCGCCACCTTGCCGGGGCTGGTGGGTGAGGTGGTGGTCATGCCGGATATGCACCAGGGGTATGGCTTTCCGATCGGTGGTGTGGCCGCCACGCGTTACCCGGATGGCGTGATCTCACCGGGAGCCATTGGGTACGATATCAATTGCGGTGTGCGCCTGCTGGCATCGCAGATTCCTTATGAAAGTGCGGCCGGCTTGCTGAACGACCTGGCGTCAGCCCTGGATCATTACTGTCCCAGCGGGGTAGGCGGTAAAGGCGCTGTACCGATGAGCGAGAACGAGCTGGACCAGGTTTGCCGGGACGGGTCGCGCTGGGCACTCAAAGCACGGCTATGCCAGCGAAGCTGACCTGCGCCGCACGGAGGAAGGGGGCCGCCTGGAGGGGGCTGATCCCGGCAAGGTGAGCAAACGCGCCAAGGAGCGCGGCCGCCCGCAGCTGGGCACGCTCGGGGCGGGCAACCATTTTATCGAAGTGGATGTGGTGGATCAGATATTCGATCCCGCGGCAGCCCAGCCGATGGGCCTTGTGGAAGGCAATCTGGTTTTGCAGATCCACTGCGGCTCGCGTGGTTTTGGGCACCAGATCTGCTCGGATTATGTCGCAGATTTCCAGGATGCCGTCCGGCGTTACAAGATCCACCTGCCGGATCGGGAGCTGGTATGCGCGCCGCTTTCTTCTCCGGAAGGCCAGGCTTATCTGGCCGCCATGCGCTGTGCGGCCAACTATGCATTTGCCAACCGGCAGGTGCTGGCTCATTTTGCCCGCCAGGCGTTTGAGGAGGTGTTCGCCGGGAAGGTCAAGCACTGGCAGCTCCACCAGGTGTACGATATCGCCCACAACATGGGCAAGGTTGAGACGCACCTGATTGAGGGCAAAGAGATCAAGGTCTGCGTCCATCGCAAGGGGGCCACACGCGCCTTTGGTCCCGGCGCAGCGGAGCTGCCGCCCGAATACCAGGCAATCGGCCAGCCGGTGTTGGTGCCGGGCAGCATGGGTACAGCCTCCTGGGTGCTGGTGGGTACGCAGGCCAGTATGCAGCGCTCCTTTGGATCTTCTTGCCACGGTGCGGGGCGGGTGATGAGCCGCCACCAGGCAAAGCGTGAAGTGCGCGGAGAGACATTGCGCAAGGAGCTCGAATCGGAAGGCATTCATATCCGCGCCGGCTCGATGTCTGGCCTGGCGGAAGAGGCGCCGCAGGCTTACAAAGATGTCGATGCCGTGGTAGAAACAGTCGCCGGGGCCGGAATTGCCCGCAAAGTCGCCCGGCTTCGTCCGGTGGTTGTCGTGAAGGGCTGAACGGACGTTGGGAGAGCCGGACGGAACTGAGGGATGGAACTTCCACGGCCATCCTGACGTCCAGGTTTATCTTATATTGGAGGATCGCAGGATGAGCTTAAAGAGAACATCACAAGGTTGTATGGCCTTGCTGGTTATGGTTTTTATGGCGCTAGGAGCTGCCGCATGCAGCAGCGCACAACCCGCCCAGACCGAGGCGCCGGAAGCTGGAGAAACCCCGGAAGCATATCCCGGGGCGGCAACCCAGAATCCAACGGTTAATCCTTATCCGGGCATTCCTGCCGGGCAGAACGGTGGAGCGAAATCAATATTGACCAATGAGGATTGGACGCCCCAGGCAAGCGATCAAAACATGACCCGTGGCGAAGTCGACGTGCAGGAGAGCGGCATTTTGCCATCCAGGGAAGATGCTGCTGTATCTGCGCTTTATATCAGCGGGTATCTGCCGACACCCTGCAACCAGCTGCGGGTGGTTGTCTCTGCCCCGGATGCACAGGGTCAAATCCTGGTAGAGGCATATTCGGTATCCGACCCAAATGAGCTGTGTATCCAGGTTCTGGCACCATTTGCGGCCGAAATACCGCTGCCGGATTACGTCGCTGGCGAGACCACTGTGGTGGTGAACGGGCAGCCACTTCTGTAGTAATTCTTCACTGCATTGCTAAAAAGACAGCGCCGGCAGACAACTCCGGCGCTGTTTTCTTTGATTGCTTGGAATAGAGATCAAGGGGGCAGAGACGATGTGCAAATTTCGGCCACGCTAGCCTGGGTCAAGGAGATCAGCGCATGCGGCGGCAGGCTGATGTTCACCCCGCGCTGGCCGCCGGAGATATGGATCTGATCGTACAGCTCGGCAGTCGCATCCACCACCACCTGGAAGCCGCGGTTGATCAATGCCAGGGGGGAAATTCCTCCGGCTTGCAGCCCGGTCAGCTGCTCGGCTTCACGCTCGGTTGGCAGGTTAACTTTCTTCTCGCCCAATGCCCTGGCCAGGGCTTTCAGATCGACTTCATCGGTCCCTGGCACTACAGCCAGGATGGGCTTACCTTTGCCTTCGCGGGTAACCACGATAGTTTTATAAACGACCTCAGGTAAGATTCCCAGGATGCGGGCCGTCTCCAGCGCCCCAAGCTTCTCGGCCGGCAGCTCGTACACCTGATACGGAATGCCGCGTGCATCCAGCAGACGAGTGATGTTGTTCTTCATCCCGGTTGGTTACGCTTCATTATTTCCGTGCAGGTTCCCGGGGCGTGTCCGACGGCAGCGGGAAGGACAGGGTGAATAATGCACCGCCCTGGGGATGGTTGCTTGCGGTCAGGCTGCCGTGATGGGCCTCTGCCAGCTCGCGGGCAATCGCCAGGCCAAGCCCTGAGCCTCCCTCCGAGCGGCTGCGGGAGCGATCGGCACGGTAGAAACGCTCGAAGATGTGCGGCAGCGCCTCCGGCGGGATGCCAGTCCCATTGTCATGTACTGTGATCACAGCCGCCTGGGTTTGCCGGGCGATTCGCAATGTGATCATACCGCCAGAACGGATATAGCGCAGGGCGTTGGACAGCAGGTTGTTCAGGATTTGCTCGATGCGCATTGGGTCGAGTTCCAGTGGTGGTAAGGGATTTTCCGGGTCGAGATCGTCGAAAAATCGCACCTCCGCCTGCTGGGCATCGGCTTGTGGTGCGAAGTGCTCGATGACCCGCTGGACAACTTGGGGCAGATCGGTTGGAGTGAGCTCCAGCCTGAGCTGGCCTGACTCGGCGAGCGCCAGTATGCGCAGGTCTTCCACCAGGCGGGTGAGCAGCAAATTCTGGTCAAGCACCGGCTGCAGGTTTTCTGGGGTCAGTGGGTATAGTCCGTCCTGCAGCGCTTCCAGGTTGGCACGCTGCACGGCCAGCGGATTGCGCAGCTCATGAGATATGTCGGCTGTCAAAGCGCGGCGGGTGTCCTGGGCTTGCTGCAGAGAATCTGCCATATAGTTAAATGTCCCTGCCAGCCTGGCCAGCTCGTCCTGGCCGCGTTCCGGCACACGTTGGGACAGGTCGCCTTTAGCCAGTTTTTCTGCTGCCCGGGTGATTTCTTCAACCGGCCTCAGCAGATGGTATGCGAGCAGCGCAGCCAGGAAAAGCGCCAGGCTGCCGGCAATTATCCCGGTAAGCAAGGCGGCCTGGTTCAGGCGGGAAACCAGGTTCGTTTCTTCTTTCATGGTGGCAGCCATGCCGCCGAGTGGCAACAGCAGCCCGACGATCTTGCCGCGGGATTGTAAAGCGATGGCTTGTCGCCGTTCACTGACGCTCAATCGATTACCGACCATTTCATTGGCGGTATCGAATACGACCAGGCCATTGCGCTGTGCAAGGATCAGACGCTGGCGCATCATCCCTGACATTCCAGCTGCGTGCTGCTGGCCCTGCCCCTGTCCAGGGAGTTGCAGCAGGTCACCCGCGCCGACCCAGGATTCGGTGGCGGTGTAATATGCTTCTAACTTCGTGATGATCTCTTCGGAGCCGGCTATCCCACCGCGTACCATGAAGGCGCGCAGTTCTCGCACAGAGCTCTGGCGGGCAACCAGCACGACGGTCGCAATCGTCAGCAGCACCATCGTGCCGAAGGCAAGGAATAGTTTCAGGCGCAGGCTCATGGACTTTTACTGAACCGGTACCCTATGCCAAATACGGTTTCGATATATTGGGGATTTCTGGGATCCTGCTCAATTTTGGCGCGCAAGTTTTTGATATGGGCGTCGATGGTCCGTTCGTAGCCCTCGTACGCCGAACCCTGGCTGGCTTCTAACAGCTGCAGCCGGCTGAATGCTCGCCCCGGCTGGCCGGCCAGGGTGGCGAGCAAGTTGAATTCAGTGGGTGTCAGATCGAGTGCATTCCCGTGGAGCAATACCGAGTGGGCCTCCAGATCGATCTCCAGGTCGGTGAATCGTAATAATTTTGCGGACGGTCCTGGCTCGGCCCGCCGGAGCAGGGCGCGCACCCTGGCGACGACCACGCGCGGCGAGAAAGGCTTAGGGATGTAGTCGTCCGCGCCTAACTCCAATCCAATCAGTTCGTCGGTTTCTTCCACCCGAGCTGTCAGCATAATGATCGGTGTATTGCCTTTGCGGCGGATTTCCCGGGCGACATCCAGACCATCCATCCCGGGTAAATTGAGATCGAGGATCACCAGGTCGGGCTTACGTTGCTCCCAGGCGGTCAGGCCGGTATCCCCACGCCCGGCTGCCAGGACGATGTACCCGGCTTTTTCCAGGTAAGTGCGCAGCACCTTTACCAGCTCCGGTTCGTCTTCGATGATCAGGATGGTTGCCACAACATGCCTCTCAGGGTATTATATCGGTTCTGTGCTCTAGAAAAAAAGCTTCCGAACCCTGGGGTCCGGAAGCATATTTTTGGGAGTGCTACCCTAACTGGTTGGACCGGCAGGCGGTGAGAAACGCTGCATCCCCCGACCCATTCCAGGGCCGCGCATGCCGCCGCCGTTGCAACCGCCGCGACCAAGACCACCCATCATGCCATTCGAGCCCATATGCTGCTGCATCCAATCGGCCTGCTCCTGGGTTATCACGCCGTCGGCGACCGCCTGCTCTAGAGCACTGGCGCGGGCTGCCGTCATTCTGGCTGTGAAGTCTTCTATGGTCAGGCCCTGTTCACTTGCCAGATCCATCATAGTCTCACCGGCAGCATGCCGTGCTTCAAGTTCTTCCTCAGTCAGGCCAAACTCGGCTGCGATGGCAGCTTCCATGTAGTCGTGGATAGCGCCCATCTGCTGCCGGCGTCCTTTTGCCGCTTCCTTGAAAGCGGACATTTGATCAGCCTGATCCTGGGTAATAACACCATCGGCAACCGCCTGGTCCAGCGCATTCTGGCGAGCCTCGGTCATTATTTCCTGGAATTCTGCAACCGTCAGCCCCTGATCCTTGGCGATATCCAGCAGGCTTTTGCCTTCTTGTCGCGCGGCCTGGAGCTCTTCAACAGTCAGGCCAAAGGCTTCTGCCAGAGCGGATTCCATGTAGGCTTGTAGCTGGCCGCCATTCACCTCGGCCGCGCATCTGCCCGAACGCTGGTCGAGTCCATCATCCCCTGTCCGTGGCCTCGGCCGCCCATCATCCCTGGCCAAATGGCACATCCGGCCGATCAGGATTTTGTGATTGGGCGTAAGCGAAGCCGCCAACCGCCAGGGTGGCGATGACTACCAGTACAACTGCACCAACAATCATGATTTTCTTCATGTTATATTTTCTCCTCGTATCTTATTGGTATACCTAATACTCTTATACTACCTAATAAGTTGTGAAGAACCTGTGAAGAATAGCTGAACTTCATGTGAATGTTGCAGTATTCTGACAGGATACTAAGGCTATTCGTTCGCCGGCCAGCAGATGGATCTTCTCCCAGGGCTTGAGGTTGCTTTCCTCCGCCAGGATGCTGCGCAGCTCGTAGATCTGGTCGCGCAGGACAGCCGCTTTCTCGAATTCCAGGTTTTTGGCGGCCTCTTTCATCTGCTTCTCCAACTCGGCGATGATCTTCTGCATCTCGTTCTTAGGCATCCCCAACACGCCCCGCACCCGGTAATCTGCCTTTGGCTCGGCAACTACCCGTACGGATAGCTGGTCGGTCAGGTCGTGAACAGCCTTGAAGATGCTGGCGGGCTGGATATTGTGCGCCTGGTTATACGCCACCTGCTTGGCACGGCGGCGATTGGTTTCGTCAATCGCCCGGCGCATCGAGTTGGTCATCCGGTCGGCATACATGATGACTTTACCATCCACATGACGGGCAGCCCGGCCGATGGTCTGAATCAAGGCAGTATCTGAGCGCAGGAAGCCCTCTTTGTCCGCATCCAGAATGGCCACCAGGGATACTTCTGGCAGGTCCAGGCCTTCGCGCAGCAGGTTAATCCCGACGAGGACATCGAACACACCCAGCCGTAGATCGCGCAGGATGCCAATACGCTCTAGAGTGTCAATCTCGGAGTGCAGGTAGTGCACTTTAATACCTAGCTCCATCAGGTAATCTGCCAATTTCTCCGCCATGCGCTTGGTCAGGGTGGTCACCAGGACGCGCTGCCCGACCTCAACCCGCTTGCGGATTTCTCCGATCAAGTCATCGACCTGACCTTCGATCGGCCGCACTTCAACTTCAGGGTCCACCAGCCCCGTCGGGCGGATGATCTGCTCGACTACCTGGTCAGCACGATTCATTTCAAATGGCTCTGGTGTAGCGGAGGTGTAGACGGTGAACCCCATGTGCGCTTCGAACTCATCAAACTTGAGCGGCCGGTTATCCATGGCCGACGGCAGGCGGAAACCATACTCAACCAGAGTCCCTTTACGGCTGCGGTCGCCATTGTACATGCCGCGGATCTGGGGAACAGTCATGTGCGATTCGTCAATCACCAGCAGGTAGTTGCTGGGCAGATAATCCATTAGAGTCCACGGAGGGGTACCGGGACCACGCTGGTCCAGGTGGCGCGAATAGTTCTCGATGCCTGAGCAGTAACCCACTTCCCGCAGCATCTCCAGATCGTACTGGGTACGCGATTCGATTCGCTGTGCCTCGAGCAGCTTTTCGTTCGCTTTGAAGAAACTCACTCGCTCGTTTAGCTCGGTCTCAATGTCCGTAATGGCTTCTTTCAGCTTTTCTTCTTCTGTGATGTAGTGCTTGGCCGGGTAGATAGCGACTGTGCTCAGCTCCCGGCGCAGCTCCCCGGTAAGGGTATCGAACTCGATGATCCGTTCGACTTCATCGCCAAAAAATGTGATCCGGTAACCGAACTTATCCTGGTAAGCCGGGACGATATCCAGGCTGTCACCGCGTACTCGAAAGGTGCCGGCGCGCAGCTCCAGGTCGTTGCGCTCGTAATGCCCTTCCACCAGGTGGCGCAGCAGGGCATTGCGGCGATAGACACTCCCGCTTTCCAGATTGATGACGACACGGCCATAAGCCTCCGGGTTCCCCAGGCCGTAGATGCAGGAAACCGAGGCCACGATAATCACATCCCGGCGGGACATCAGAGCAGTCGTGGCGGCCAGCCGCAGTCGCTCGATTTCCTCGTTGATATCAGCGTCTTTTTCAATGTACAGGTCGTGGCGCGGGACATAAGCTTCCGGCTGGTAATAATCGTAATAAGAGACAAAGTACTCAACGGCATTTTCAGGAAAGAAGTCCTTAAACTCGGCATACAGCTGGGCAGCCAGGGTTTTGTTATGCGCCATCACCAGGGCTGGCATATTTATCTTCTCGATGACTGAGGCAATGGTAAACGTCTTGCCGGTACCGGTAGCGCCAAGAAGCACCTGGTCGCGGTAGCCTTTTTCGATGCCATCCACTAACTGGCGGATGGCTTCCGGCTGATCGCCGGTAGGTTTATACGGGGCGTGAAGCTTGAAATCCATGCTATAGCTCTCGTAAACTCGCAATCATGCAAAGATAATGTGGGAGTTGAAACCGCCGGGCAACAAGGCGGCAATCTGCTATTATACCCGATTCATTCCGGGCGAATTGCGGATTAAGGGGTGATATAGATCGGATTGCTGTAGATCCAACCGCGAGACTTGCCCTCAAAGGGGATGGATGCTTCCACACGATAGGCGCCTGGCTCGCTGGTGATATGGGTGCAGGTATCGCGCTTTTGCCAGGCCTTGACCAACTTGCCGTCTTTAATCAAACGACAGTCGGTTGGCCGGGGCAGCCGAACCTGGAAGGTTACACCGTGCTGCCCGGAGAGCAGTTCTCCCATCTGGGCAAGGCTGTCTTTCCCCTGGGCCGTAAAGCGGAAACCACTGGTCGAGGCAGGCAGATCATAGCCTATAAATGCCCTGCCATTGGCCAGAGCCGCATAGATCATCTTGCGATCGATATCGACTTCACCAGTAAGGGGGGATGGCAGCAGCAGGTGTGTATTGATGGTGCGAAAATGGAACTCGTAAGGGAAGATTGTGCGCCGCAGCGGCCCTAGATTTGCTTTTATCGCATGTGCGTCCGATCCGCCGATTGCAACAATCCGTTTGCCGGAAGCTAACAACTGATCCCATTTTGCCAGCGTCTGCAGAAAAGGTCCTGTTGCAACTCGCTTTGGGTTGAAAGTGTAGTAGATGGCGTGCAATTTCGATTTCAACCTGGATTTAAATTCGGACAACCCATTCCAAAGCTCGATCCCCGTGAAGCCGGTCACCTGCCAATCGACCCAGGAAAGGTCTTCTTCACCCACCACTGTAGAAGGGGGGTCGAAGGGGTGTGCCAGGAAGGATAAACCGCCGGACTGCCGGATGCTGTCCAGCAGGCGTTGAGGGTCGGCGGCATAGGTTGCCAGCTCTTTGTCAGCGCCGATTACCAAAAGGTGATTTTTCTGGGGCTGGCGTGCCTGGTCGTGAATTTCCTCGCCGACCAGCAGCAAAACTCGCCCATTCCCGTTGCGGTAATAGCCTTCTGGTCCGATTACCCACACGTTGTGGTCGGTTACGATGACGGCATCGATGCCGGAAGCCATGGCGGCCTGAACAATATCGTTATGGCTGCCACTGCCATCCGAGTAACGGGTGTGCATATGTAGATTTATTGTGATTTCATGCAGCATGCTAAAATTTCTGCGATTTTACTGCCAGAGACCTTGCAAAATAAGGTATAATCGCCCTGCTTTTCAACATACCAAGAATGTTATTTAGCAGGAGAAGTACGTGGACACTTATCTTTATATCGCACTGATTATAACGTCGATTGCGCTGGTAGCCAGCGTGGTTTTACAAAGCAAAGGCGCCGGCCTGGGTAATTTGACCGGCGGCGACATGGGCAGTGTTTTCACCGCCCGGCGCGGCATCGAGAAAACACTCTTCTTTGTAACCATCGGCCTGGGTGTTTTGTTTTTCTCGCTGTGCATTATTATCGTCGCTATATAGAGGTCAGGATATCGATCCAGTTCCGGATCTGAAATCTAAATGAGCCAGGGGTGACTCACGGTGAAACTGGTGAGCGCCCCTTTTCATCTCAATTCCTCAGTATGAAAAAATTAAAATGGCAGTTGCTGGTGGTTGTCCTGGCCCTGGTGGCTATCGGGGTATTGCTCCTTGGGCAAAAACCTGCAGTTGCGCCAGGTGAGCCTGAAGCGGTCCAACCGGTATCGGGTGGGGTTTACACGGAAGCCCTGGTTGGCTCCTTGGGGCGTTTAAACCCGCTGCTGGATGCCTACAATCAGCCCGATCGTGATATCAACCGGCTCATATTCAGCAGCCTGATCCAATTTGATGATCGCGGCGTCCCACAGCCCGACCTGGCCGACTCCTGGGGCGTTTCCAAGGACGGGAAGATCTATAACTTCCTGATCCGCTCGAATGCCGTCTGGCATGATGGCCAACCGGTCACCAGTGAGGATGTCCTCTTTACCGTGGACTTGATTCGCAGCGAACAGATCCCTGTGCCCAGCGACCTGCGGGAGTTCTGGCAGCAAGTTGAGGTAAAAATCCTGGATGAGAAAACGCTGCAGTTCATTATGCCGGAGCCATTCGCCCCTTTCCTGGATTACCTGTCCTTTGGCGTTCTACCATCCCACATCCTAAAAGATGTGCCGCCTGGCTCTTTGGTCGATTCGGATTTCAACCTGGCACCGGTGGGCAGCGGTCCGTACCGATTCGATCAGTTATTGGTGGAAGAGGGACAGGTGCAGGGTGTAGTTCTCTCGGCATTCCAGGAATATTACCTGGAACCCCCATTTATTGATGAATTTGTATTTCGCTATTATCCAGACTCCGCCTCAGCCTATGCCGCTTACGAGCAAGGTGAAGTGATGGGCGTGGGGCAGATAGCCCCGGGGCAGCTCTCCCAGGCGTTGAGTGACGATGCTTTAAATCTATATACCGGGCGTTTACCCAGCCTTAGCCTGCTTTATCTAAACCTGGAGAATAATGATGTTAATTTTTTCCAGGAACAGGATGTGCGGCGGGCATTGGTGATGGGCTTGAACCGCCAGTGGATTGTCGACCGGCTGCTGGGCGGCCAGGCTATTGTCGCCAACGGGCCGGTTTTCCCTGGAACCTGGGCGTACTATGACGGGGTCGAGCAAATACCTTACGACCCACAGGCCGCTATTGAGATGCTCAAGGACGCCGGCTACACAATCCCAGCCGAAGGTGGGCAGGTGCGCTCGAAAGACGGACAGTCCCTGTCCTTTGAATTGATCTACCCGGCTGAATCCCCGTATACCGAGATTGCACAGGTCATCCAGGAGAATTGGGGTCTGCTGGGTGTGCAGGTAGATTTAAAGCCCGTACCCTACGAAACTTTGCTGTCCGACCATCTGGAGCCGCGCAATTACGAGGCCGTGCTGGTGGATCTGAACTTCAGCCGAACGCCAGACCCAGACCCCTATCCATTTTGGCACCAGACGCAAATCAATGACGGCCAGAATTATGCCGGTTGGGACGACCGGCAAGCCAGTGAATATCTGGAACAAGCCCGCACCCAGGTGGACCTGGATGAGCGCACCAAGCGCTACCGTAATTTCCAGGTGCGCTTTGGCAATCAGCTGCCTGCGATCACGCTTTTATATCCGGTTTACACCTATGCAGTCGATGAAAAAGTCCAGGGTGTGCAGATGGGTCCACTCTTCGATCCAAGCGACCGATTTCTGACCGTGAGATCCTGGTTCCTGCTCGCCGGGCGCGAAACCGGCACCGATACTGCCCCGACACCCAGCCCCTGACCTGCCGACTCTCACAAACCAAATATTCGAGCAATTACCGGCAGATCATCCCGCCTCGATTTGCCTTGCCTGCCTGCGATTAACGATTGAGAAGAGTTAAGGGGTGCGATCGTAGATTCGGCGGTAGATGTTGAAAATCTCATAAATCCCGCGAATATAATTACGCGTCTCGGAATAGCGGATCACTTCGAGGAACAAATCAGGATCGTCCGAGGCCAGCTCTTTCCACTGCAAGGCATTGCCCGGGCCGCCGTTGTAGGCTGCCAGAGCGGCATACACATCCCCTTCAAAGCCGTCTAATTGCGCCTTTAAATAATCGCTGCCCAGGGTAACGCTAACTAATGGTCGGGAAAGGTCATCGGAAGTGAAATTTGCTGGCCAGCCCAGGTCGCCGGCTATCTGCTCGCCGGTGGCAGGCATGATTTGCATCAAGCCGCTGGCAGCCGCGGATGAGCGTACAAATCCTTCAAACAGGCTCTCTTGTCTGATCAGGCTGAACAAGAGCAAAGGATGAATCTGGTACTGTTGGGCTGCCGGCAGGACCAGCTCGGAAAAATAGGTGCCGAAACGCAGGTGATTGAAATAAGGCGGTGCATTCAAGGTGTCGGCATCGCTCAGCCCAGCCAGGTCGAGCACATTGCGGGCGGCCATGATTGCCGAGCGGTAAAGGCCCAGCTCCAGCAGGTGATTGGCCAGCCGGTAGGACTGGATGGCGTCGGTTTCTGCCGCCAGGCGGACTTGCTCGAATTCGCTGCGGGCGTCTTCGTACTGGCCAAGATGCCAGAGCTCGTTGCCGCGGATCACGGCCGGGTCGCTGGCCAGCTCGCCCAGCCCGGAAAGATCGGTCTCGGGGGGTAAATTGAACGTTGAGCGCACCCACTCATCCGCCTTGATGCGCTCGCTTGCCAGGTCATAGGCCAGGTCGTAGGCGATGGGAGGGGTGAACGGGGCGCGGTTTCGCAGGATTTCCCGGGAGCGCTCGCTGTAGTATCCGGTCGGGTCAATATTCTGTGTCTGTTCCCAGGTTTGGCGTGCCCCTTCTAGGTTGTTTTGAGCCTGCTGCGCTTTGCCGGTCCAAAACATAGCCGCGGTACGCTGGTCGATCGGAGGATTTTGCGTCACAAGCCGCTCGAAGGTGGCTTGTGCAGCGGCATAATCCCCGGCGCGATAGCGGGTGATACCGGCCAGGAACAGGGCGCGCAAGGCATTTTCATCGCCCGGATACAGGTTGGCCATGCGCTCCCATAGATCAGAGGCCTGATCGAATTGTCCATCCCGTTCGGCGATTTGGGCGGCATCGAAGAGGAACTCACCGGCCCTCGGGTGTGACGGGTTATTATCTGCAAAATCGAGAAGTGTCTGCACTGCACCCGGATAGTCATCCAGGTACCACCACTGCGTATAGGCAAGCTGCTCCCAGGCGTCGTCCCAGTATTGGTGCTCCGGATAGTTGTCGATCAGCTCGTCAAGGGCTTTCGCAGTCGCCTGGTGATCGCCGATTTCCCGATTGATCAGGGCGGTGTAGAAAAAACCGGTTCCCGGGTCGGGCGGCTCATTCTGAAGGTATTGATCGAAGGATGCCAGCGCATTGCCATAATCTCCCGCATAGTAATACACCAGGCCCGTGCTTAAATCATCGACCGGGACACCGGCCTCTACCAGAGCTTGCAGAGCAGAATAGGTATCATATGAGGTAGGGAACTCGTTGACTGCATCCAGAAAAACCTGGTGAGCTTGCTCGATCTGGCCCAGGTTGGTGAAAATCTGCCCTTTGCGCAGGTTAATCAAGGCTTTTGTATACTCGTTGCCGGAACGGGCATAGATATCGTCATACAGTGCCAGGGCAGAGTCGCTTTCGCCACCCAGGGCGTAAGCCCGGGCAGTTTTCATTTCAAGGAAAGTGCTGTCCAGCACACTGGGCAGGGCCAATGCCGCCTGGAAATCTGTCGCCGCGGCTGGATAATTGGCCGCCTCCATATTGGCGCTTCCCCGCAGGTCGAGAATATAGGCGTCGATCACCCCGGGGCTGAGGTTCAGATAACTTGTATACGCTCCAGCTGCATCGGCGTGCCGCCCGGCAGCGGAATATGCCTGGGCCAGGAAAAAGTAAGCCTGGGCTTTCGGAGATTCATGGATTTCTGTTTGAGACTGGAGCAGGGTTTCAAGCGTTTGGATTGCCGCGTCGAACTCTTGTGTCGAAAGCTGGGTGCGTGCGATGCCCACCTGAGCAGCGGCCTGGACTTCCGCATCCGGGCTATTTTGTGCCGCAATCTGGTACTCAGTTAGCGCTTGATCCCAATCGCCGTTAAACCATGCCTTGTCGCCGAGGTGGACCCGGGCGGCCGGCACGGGCGTTGGGGTAGGTGTCGTGGTGGGTGTTGCAGTGGGCAGTGGGGAAGGAGTAGCAGCCGGCGTAGCCGTGGCTGCTTCGGAGAAAACCAGGTTCGCCGGCATTTTGCAGCCAGCCAATAAGACCAGCAGCACAAAACCGATGCCTGTCAGAATGGCAAGGTTCTTCATGGCAGCCAATATAACCCAGGCGAATGCACATGTCAATGTTTTGACAAAGCACCACTTGCATGTTAAACTGTAGGGCTGCGTGACTCAGCGCTCTCAAGTGAGAGCGTTTTTTAGCGTATGCGAATCATTGATTGGGATTAACTGGCGTGCGTACTGTAGATTGGGATTCTGAGCGCGAGTCCCTGCGATTAATTGACCAAAGGCTGCTACCCGGAGAACTGCGGGTAGCGGTTTATCGCGATTACCGGCAGGTAGTGGAAGCAATTCGGGATATGGTGGTGCGCGGGGCGCCGGCGATCGGTGTGACGGCTGCATTTGGCATGGCTCTGGCAGCCATGCAATCTGAGGCGCAGAATGTGCCAGCCTTGCAGCGTGACCTGACCGAGGCCGGGAAAGCGCTGATCGGGGCAAGGCCGACCGCCGCCAACCTGAGATGGGCTGTTGAGCGCATCTGGCGGCTATGCAACCAGACGGGGTCTAATACAGCCGAACTGCGACGCCTTGTACTGGAAGAAGCCCACAGGATGGCTGATGAAGATGTGGCCATCAATCGTCAGATGGCAGTGCATGGCGCCGGCCTGATCCAGGATGGTGATACGATTATTCATCACTGCAACACCGGTGCTCTGGCTGCCGTAGATTGGGGCACTGCCCTGGGTGCTATTCGTATGGCTCACGAGCAAGGCAAACGCATCCATGTGCTGGTGGATGAAACCAGGCCGCGCCTGCAGGGCGCTCGCCTGACAGCCTGGGAGCTCGATCAGTACGGTATTTCGTACGAGATCATTTCAGACAACGCAGCCGGTTACTTTCTTAGCACCGGCCAGGCTCGGCTCGTGTATTTTGGAGCCGACCGGGTGGCGGCCAACGGCGATGTTGCCAACAAAATAGGCACCTATATGCTCTCCCTGGCGGCATTCGATAACCAGGTTCCGGTTATTTGCGTAGCGCCGAGCTCGACGATTGACCTCTCCACACCAAATGGTGCCGCCATCCGGATTGAGGAACGCCCCGCCCGGGAAGTGCTGGATATCCAGGTATCCGGCCAGCAGGTGGCTCCGGTAGGGGCCAGGGCGCGCAACCCGGCATTCGATATCACTCCCAATCGCCTGATCACGGCTATTGTCACCGAGCATGGCATCGCCTATCCGCCATTCCTCGATAATTTGCCGGGATATCTTTCTGAAATAGAGGGTTAATAGCCTGCCATGGAAATTTTACTAACCGGCTCAGTAGCCTACGATTACTTGATGAAATTCCCCGGTTATTTCCGGGATCATATCCTGCCGGATCGTCTGGATACGATCAGTCTGTCGTTCCTGGTGGAATCGATGGTTCGCCTGCGAGGCGGCATCGCTCCCAACATCGCTTACACACTGGCGCTATTGGGAGAAAGGCCGTGTTTATGGGCAACAGTAGGCGAGGATTTTCAAGAATATCGCCAGTGGCTGGAATCCGTGGGGGTGGATACCTCAGGGGCACGCGTTATCCCAGGCGAATTTACTGCCTCTTTCTTTGTCAATACCGACCGTGCGAATGCTCAAATCGCCAGCTTCTACCCCGGAGCGATGGCCTACGCCGCGCAGCAATCCCTGTATGAACTGAAAGACAACCTGCCCGGACTGGCCATTATTTCGCCCAATGACCCGGGGGCGATGATCCGCTTCGTGCAGGAATGCCAGGAGCTAGATTTGCCGTATATTTACGATCCCAGCCAGCAGCTTGTGCGGCTGGAGGCAGAAGATGTGCGCCGCGGCATCCTGGGTGCGTTGGCGCTTTTTGTCAATGATTATGAATTTGCGTTGATCCAGAAGATGACCGGCATGAATGCGGACGAAATGATCAAACACATGGGTGGAGGACGGGATGGTTTTATCGTCGTTACACGCGGAGCCGAAGACACCTGGATTTTCACGCGTGAAGCGCGTTTGGATATTCCGGTCGTAAAGCCAGTGCGGATCATTGACCCAACCGGAGTAGGAGATGCCTTCCGCGGCGGATTCCTGACCGGGTATGTTCACCAGCTGGATTTGCAGGCCTGTGGAAGAATGGGTGCCCTGGCAGCGACTTACTGCCTGGAGCAGCGAGGTCCACAGGGTCACAGCTACAATCCGGCTGAGTTTGTGGCTCGTTACCGGCAGCTGCATGAGGATTGGGATAAGCTGGAAATATCTTCAGCCGATAATATATCCGGTGTTCTCGGCAGTCGCTGTCGGGATTTCCGGCCCAGATTTTTTTGAGAGGTAAATACAAATGGAAAACTATGATGTCAAGGATATGAAGCTGGCAGAAGGTGGGCGCCGGCGGATTGAGTGGGCGGAGCGAGAGATGCCCGTTCTGCGCCAGATCCAGGAACGGTTTGCTAAAGAGCGACCCCTGAAGGGCCTACGCGTCTCAGCATGCCTGCACGTAACCACCGAAACAGCCAACTTGATGAACGCCCTGCACATTGGTGGGGCGGATGTCGTATTGACGGCATCCAACCCGCTCTCGACGCAGGATGATGTAGCCGCAAGTCTGGTAACGCATTTCGAGATACCGGTCTACGCCATCAAGGGTGAGGATAATCCGACCTACTATAAGCACATCAATGCAGCCCTGGCGCATGAACCGCACATGACGATGGATGATGGCGCTGATTTGGTCAGCGTGCTTCATAAAGAGCGCCAGGACCTGCTGACCAACATCGTCGGCGGTACCGAGGAAACCACCACTGGCGTGATCCGCCTGCGGGCGATGGCAGCAGATGGCGCACTGCGTTTCCCGATTATTGCGGTGAACGACGCCATGACCAAGCATCTGTTCGATAACCGCTATGGCACCGGGCAATCCACCATCGATGGCATCATACGCGCTACCAATATCCTGCTGGCCGGCAAAACGTTGGTCGTGGCGGGTTATGGCTGGTGCGGGCGCGGCTTTGGCCAGCGTGCCCGCGGCATGGGCGCCAACGTGGTCGTCACCGAGATCGACCCGCTGCCCGCCCTGGAAGCGGTGATGGAAGGCTTCCGGGTGATGCCGATGACTGAAGCCGCAAAAGTCGGCGACATTTTTGTCACCCTGACCGGCGATCTGAATGTTATTGATAGGCACCACTTTGAGGTGATGAAGGATGGAGCCATCGTAGCCAACTCGGGGCACTTTCAACGTGGAGATCAACATTCCGGCGCTGGAAGAGATGGCGACAGATAAGCGCCTGGTGCGTCCGTTCGTTGAGCAATATCAGCTGAGCGATGGGCGGCGGATCATCCTGCTGGGCGAGGGCCGGCTGATCAACCTGGCTGCCGCAGAAGGGCACCCGGCCAGCGTCATGGATATGTCCTTTGCCAACCAGGCGCTCAGCCTGGAATATCTGGTGCGAAATGCCGACAAGCTCGAGAACCGAGTCTACGGCGTTCCGCAGGATATCGACAAAGAGATCGCCCGCCTAAAACTGGCCGCCATGGATGTGTCCATCGATCAGCTAACGCCACAGCAGCATGCTTATCTGAACTCGTGGCAGGAAGGCACTTAATCTAGCTGTGCCTTTATTTTAAAAATATCCAAATATTAATAGGATATTTGGAGGCATAACTACTTGACATACTTTTGTCAAGTGTGTATAATGACCTTTAGTCACTTAACAACTTGAGAGGAGGATCGCCCTATCGACTACCAAAATTACGTAATCGCCCGCCCTTTTAAGTTTGCAAGTTTCAATAACAACGCCCAAAATTCTGTGTTCAATCCTTGAGGAGGATTAAGATGAAGAAAGCTTTGATTATCGTACTGGCCCTGGTTATCCTGGCCGTAGCCCTGACCGGCGCCAACAAATGGCCCGCGAAGGTTTGGATTTACAATGGTGACGACGCCAGCACCGCCTACTTCAATTTCGAAGGCGATGAGTACCCGATCGTTCAGCTCACCGTTCTCCCCGGCGAGGCCAAGCTGTTCTCCTTCCCGCGGTGTGTGGGATGGTAAGCTGACCTACTGCGGCGCCACCAAGAGCTTCGTGATCGACGCCCGCCACAATGTTTGGCTGAACCTGCCCTCCTGCGCCAAGGCACGCCAGACCGGCCGCGCTCTGTTCCAGGGCGAGCCCTCCATGGAGAAGTACAACCGCTATATGACCGCCCCGCAGGAATGGAAATTCCAGTACTAGTCTGATCTAGTACCCGGATATTCCGGATAGTAAGACCCCAGGCCCTGTCCTTCAAGACAGGGCCTGTTTTTTTAGGCCTGTGGGGGTCTAAGGTGGGGGACATTGACTGTCTCAGGGGTGGGGTATAATAGGCAAATTGGGAATTTCCCTGATCTCACTAATTATAAGGATCCCCAGAATGATTCGAAAATTCCTGTTTGTGTTAATCCTGGCTGCGGCTGTGCTGGCAGGATGCGCCAGTGGCGCTAATCCAACCGCACCGGTTAATTATCCAGCAACCCAACCGCCTGCCACTCAGGCGATACCTCCCACCGTCCCGCCAACCGAGACGCCCGTCCCCCAACCGGAAGCCACTGCGCTGCCGCCCGAGCCGACCGCCGACCTGGCATTAGAAGCTTATCAGCGCGGTTTTCAGCTTCAGGAAGACGGCCAGATTGACCAGGCGCTTGCTGCTTTCGATCAGGCTATTCAACTCAATCCCAACTATATTGAGGCCTACTACCGGCGCGGTGTGACCAAGATCGACAATGGTGATTACGAAGGCGCCCTGGCAGACTTTGCGATCATCCTCAATCTGGATGCCAACAGCCCGTTTGGCTTTAATGGGCGCGGGATTGTGAACGGCATCCAGGGTAATTTTGAAGAAGCCATACAGGATTTTAACCAAGCGATTAATCTCAATCCGAATTACGCCGAAGCATATGCCAATCGGGGCATAGTATACGGAAACATCAATAATATTGAAGCCGCACTGGCAGATTTTTCTAAGGCGATAGAGTTGCACCCAGAGAATATTTCGAACTACTACTACCGCGCCCTGGCCTATGCCAGTCTGGGACAAACTGAGCTGGCTATCGCCGATTTTCGCAAGGTGCTGAACGAAAGTGAGAACGAAGAGCAAAGGACCAAGGCGCAGGAGTTCATCACGGCTCTCGGCGGCGTGCCTTAAGCCGGTGGATCGTTTGATGAAAAAGATCTTCTTTCGCTACGGATTTCTATTCCTCCTGGCAGGTGGGGTGATACTGCTGGACCAGGTGACAAAAATCCTGATCCGCAACCGGTTCGAGCAGTGGTCAGGCGATGGTCCCTGGCAGCTGCTCGGGTTGCAATTGTACCTGGTCCATATGCCTAATACCGGGATGATGATGGGTTTATTCCAGGGCGCCGGTACACTCATCACGATCTTCGGACTGGTGATTGCAGGAACCCTGGTGTATTTCTTTCCAAAGATTTCCCATCAGAATTGGCCGGCCCGTTGGGGGATGGGCTTGCTGCTGGGCGGTATTCTGGGCAATCTGATCGACAGAATCTTGCTCGGGTACATAACCGATTTTGTGCTGATCGACCCCTTGCCGGTATTCAACCTGGCGGACATCGCCGTCTATACGGGTGTTATCTTGCTGATAGCTGGCGTGCTGCTGGATGGCCGGCGCAAGTCCCGGCAGGAGCTGCCAACGGCAGACGCCAAAGAATAAGTTGCGCTTGTGATTAAATAACACACGAGGCTGCCTGTGTTTCTATCCGGCAGCCTCGTTGATTTTGTTGGGGCAACTCTTCTTGGAGCTACACTTCTTCCTCGTCCATGTCGCCTTCTCCGCCGCCAAAGGAGATCGGCAGCTCTCCGCTTAACGCTTGCTGGCGGACGGCAAGCTCGATTTCTTCTGCCAGGTCCGGGTTTGCCTTTAAGAATTCCTTGGCGTTTTCCCGGCCTTGACCCAGGCGGATATCGCCGTAGGAGTAGAATGAACCGCGCTTGACGATAATATCCAATCCGGAACCCAGGTCGATCAAGTCGCCGGATTTGGAGATGCCTTCGTTGTACATAATGTCAAACTCGGCTGTCCGGAAGGGGGCGGCAACCTTATTTTTTACCACCCGCACCCGTGTCCGGCTGCCGATGATCTCTGCGCCAAGCTTGATGGCCTGGATGCGCCTTACGTCCAATCGTACGGATGCATAGAACTTCAAGGCCATGCCGCCTGGGGTTGTCTCTGGGTTGCCGAACATGATGCCGATTTTCTGGCGCAGCTGGTTGGTGAAGATCACGGCAGTATTGGTTTGTTTGATCGCCCCCGACAGCTTGCGGAGAGCCTGGGACATCAGCCTGGCCTGCATGGCCATGGGCGCATCGCCCATATCGCCTTCAATTTCCGCCCGCGGGACCAGGGCAGCTACCGAGTCGATCACCACCACGGTGACTGCACCCGAGCGCACGAGGGCCTCGGCGATCTCCAGGGCTTGTTCGCCGGTGTCCGGCTGAGCAATCAGCAAACTGTCGACATTCACGCCGCAGCGCTCTGCATAGGACGGATCCAGGGCATGCTCCATGTCGATGTAGGCACAGGTGCCGCCCTGACGCTGCGCCTCTGCGACGATGTGCTGGCAGATGGTTGTTTTCCCGGAAGCTTCCGGGCCGTAAATTTCGGTGATGCGGCCACGCGGGATGCCGCCGACACCCAGGGCAATATCCAGGGAGAGTGCCCCTGTGGGAATGATTTCCACTCCCAGGTGCTGGGCTTCACCCAGGCGCATGATTGCGCCATCTCCGAAGCGCTTGGTTATGTCGCTCAAGGCTTTATCCAGAGCGACCTGGCGGTTTGAGTCAGTTTCACTGGGGGGAGGGGAATTTTTACGAGCCATGGTATGTTTCTCCAGAGAGCAAAGTTATTAAGAATGAGATACGCCCTGAAGGGGGCGTCCCTAAGTTTAGCACAGACGTTCTATCTGTCAAGGGTATTCGAATCAGAAATCGAATCCAATTTTATACAAGGTGTAATAGATTCCCCTGGAGGCCAGCAGTTCCTCATGGGATCCTTCTTCGACGATACGTCCATCCTGGATGACAACAATCCGATCGGCGTTGACCACCGTAGATAGTCGGTGGGCAATAACGAAAGCCGTCCGCCCATGCAGCAGGTGGGTAAGCGCTTGCTGGATCACTCGCTCTGTCTGTGTATCCACGCTGGAGGTGGCTTCGTCCAGGATCAAGATACGCGGATCGGCAAGCAGCGCCCGAGCGAACGAGATGAGCTGACGTTGCCCTACCGATAGAACAATGCCGCCTTCTTCTACCGGCGAGTTATAGCCCTGCGGCAGCTTGCTGATAAATTCATGCGCACCCACGGCCCGGGCCGCGGCGACAACTTCTTCGTCGCTGGCATCCAGCCGCCCGAAGCGGATGTTATCCGTCACGGATCCGCTGAACAGGAACGGGTCCTGCAGGACGATGCCCATCTGGCTGCGCAGGCTATGCTGGGTGACCTTGCGCAGGTCGTGGCCATCGATGAGCACGACCCCTGAGGTAGGATCGTGAAAGCGGCTGACCAGCTTGACGAGGGTGGATTTTCCCGCGCCGGTTTTTCCGACCAGGGCGACCGTCTCGCCTGGCCTGATCCACAGGGAGACATCCTCCAATACCAGGGTGGGGTCATCGGTGTAATGGAAGGATACCCGATCGAAGCGCACATCACCCTGGATGACCGGCAATTCGATGGCATGCGGGTCATCCACCACCTCGGGAGGGGTGTCTAACAGGGCGAAGACCCTCTCGCCGCCTGCCATGGTCGATTGAAAGGTATCGTAACGCTGGCTGAGGTCGCGGATGGGCTCAAAGAAACGATCGATGTACAGCACGAAAGCGATCAATACGCCTGCGGTGATGGTTGGGCCGGCTGTATCTTTAAGAATGATTACACCACCTACCCAAACAACCAGGGCGACGGCCAGCGCTCCCAGGAAATCGATCGCGGATGGAAAAGCAGCAGCAACCCGGGCGGCGCGCAGGTTGGTGTCCAGGTTGTTCTTGTTCACGTTGTTGCTGAAATAAGCATAATTGACTGGCTGGCGGGAGAATGCCTGTACGACCCGGATGCCGTTGATGTTTTCGGCCAGGACGGAGTTAACCCAGCTAATGGCTGCCCTTACCTGGCGGTAATTCTCGCGGGCGCGCTTGCGAAACAAGATCGTGACCAGGATCATTATCGGCAGCACGCTGAAGGTGATCAGCGAAAGCTGCCAGTTAAGGAATAGCATGGCAATCAGGATGCCGATCAGGGTAAAGAGATCGCGCGCCACGGCCAGGAGTGCCCAGGTGATGAACTCGCGCAGCACACCCACGTCGTTGATCACCCTTACGATAACCCGCCCGACACTGTAGCGGTTGTAAAAACTCAGGGATAGCTTTTGCAGGTGTTCGAACAGCTGAGAGCGTAGCTCGTAGATGATGGACTGCCCGACGTGTGCCATGATGTTAATTCGCCAGTAGATCGAGATCCACTGCAGGCAAATGGCAGCCAGGTATATCAGGACGGTTTTTGCAAGTACTTCCCGGTTGCCGGCCGCTATCCCGGAATCGATGGCGACCTTGACCAGGTATGGGCCTGCCACGGCGGCCGCCGAGTTGATCAGCATCAGAAGCACTGAAACCGCCAGCCGAGCTTTATAGGGCGACATCAGCCCGACCAGGCGGCGGGTCACCTGAGGGTCATACCCTTTTTGCGGGATATCGTCCGGGTTAGGCGGTACTTGATGACATCGATGCTTTCCATCGCTTCGCGGAACTCTTCCTGATCGCGTAGCTGCAGCTCATAAATCTCGCGGTACAAGCCACCCTGAGAAAGCAGCAGCGAGTGGGTACCGCGTTGGACAATACGACCGTGATCCATCACCAGGATCAAGTCAGCTCGGCGGACGGTAGACAGGCGGTGGGCGATCACGAAGGTGGTGCGGCCTGACATCAAATCGTCCAGGGCTTGCTGAATCATCTGCTCGGTCTCGGTATCGACGCTGGAGGTGGAGTCGTCCAGGATCAGGATGCGCGGCTGGAGCAGCAAGGCTCGGGCGATGGCAATCCGCTGGCGCTGCCCGCCGGAGAGGGTCACGCCGCGTTCGCCTACCACGGTCTGGTAGCCTTGTGGCAGCTGCTCGATAAACTCGTGAGCCTGGGCCGCCCTGGCTGCAGCGACAATCTCTTCCTGGCTCGCTTCTGGGCGACCATAGGCGATATTCTCCGCAATAGTGGTCGAGAAGAGTAGAGAGGTCTGCAGGACGATGCCTATTTGGCGGCGCAGCGTCACCAGGTCCACCTGGCGCACGTCGCAGCCATCTACCTGGACGCTGCCCTGGGAAGCGTCGTAAAAACGCGCAATCAGGTTTACCAGGGATGTTTTACCGGACCCGGTCGGCCCGATCAAGGCAACCACCTGGTTCGGGGCGACGCTGAAATTGATATCATCCAGGGTTGGGATGTTCTGCTGGCTGTATTGAAAGCATACGTTATCGAAAGTTACCTGCCCCGAAAGCGTGGGCAATAGGGTGGCTCCGGTGGGTGTCTCGATTTCCGGCTGCAGGTCAAGCACTTCAAAGGTGCGCTGCACCCCGGCAGCGGCTTCGCCGGCCATGTTTACCAGCCAGGTCAGCTGTTGGGCAGGCGCGGCCAGCATCAGCATATAGCTGTTAAAAGCCACCAGCTCTCCTACGGTCATCTGCCCATCGATCACCATCTGCCCGCCAAACCACAGGATCAAGATGGTGCTGAGCGCCACCAGGAAGTGGCTGGTGGGCATCACTTTTGAAAACTCGCCAAGCACCTTGATGCGCGCCTGGTAGAGCACCCGGTTGGTGAAAGAGAAACGCTCAATCTCATAAGGCTCGCGGGCAAATGCCCGCACGACCTGCACCCCGCTGACATTCTCCTGGACCCGAGAGGACAGCTCTCCCAGGCTGTTATCCACGTCCAGGAAGTATTTGCCAACTCGAGAGCCGAAGTTCGTGGTGATCAATACCAGAGGGATCATGGGCAGCAGAGCGATGGCAGCCAGAGCCGGTTGTGACCAGAATAAAATCCCCACGATACCAACCACTAAGAGGCCCAGCCGTACGATCTCTACCACGCCAAAACCAGTGAAACGCTCGATGGCGCGCACATCTTCGATGCAGCGGCTGATTAATTGACCGGTCTGAGAATGATCGTGGAAGCTGAATGAGAGGTGCTGGATGTGATCGAACAGCCGGTTGCGCATATCGAAACCGACATGCGTGGCAACCCATTCACCCAGGTAACGCTGCACGTAAAGCAGACCGCTGCGCGCGCTCCCAACCAGCAGGATCAACAGGGCGGATAATCCCAGATACAGCATGCGGTCTTGGGCCAGGCCAACATCGATGACGCGCTGTAAAATCGCCGGAATAGCCAGGCTGGCGAGGGTCGCTCCCAGTACAATCAGGAGCAGTAAACTCACCTGGTACCGGTAAGGTGAAAGGACTTCACGCAGCCGGAGCAGTGACCTCATACGCGATCGGCTGGGGCAGCGGAGTGCGGCTGCACGATGACTTCCCGAGTATCAACAATCTGGCGCAGCTGTGGGTCCGGTTCTTCGCCTTCCGGGGGCTGCTTGACGAAAAAAACAAGCGCACTCAAGATGTAGATTTCTCCCGGCTGGGGGCGGCGCAGGTGCATGGTGAGCTCCATTTTGCGGTACATGCTTTCCACAATGCTCGTGTTGGTGACTTCATTGCCGGCAGAATCCCGGATTGCCAGGTCGGCAGATGGCCGCTGCTGAGATGGGTCGACTTCTAAGTAAACGCGCACACGCTGGCCGTCTGGATAGGTTTCGGCGCGCAGCACACGGATTCGTACTTCATCGGCAGGCAGTGGAACTTCTGTTGGGTCTTGAAAAAAGATATCCATAGCTGTCTCATTCGTCGAACAAAAAGGTGGGCTCGGCGTAATAGCGGACGCCTTTGCGGGCAATGCGCTCCTGGATCCACTGACGCAGGGCCGCATTCTTTTCCTCGAGCGGCTTATCGGCAGCCAGCTCGCTCAAAGGATAATTGATGTGCAGGGCACGGGGTGCAATTGTGAAGCGGGTGATGCCCGCAGGCAGCAGGTAACCTGCACCCGCCAGCTCCAGCACATCCACCACGTCAAAATGGGGAAAAATGACCAACCCGCTCAATCCGGGGTAGATGTTCGCCAGCAGGTCAACCTGGCGCACATTGGTGCGATCCAGGTGTGCGCTGCCGATATAGCTCAATACCAGATCATTGAGCAGATGGACCCGGGAGAGCAGGTCGTCCGTTTCTGCACACAGGTTATATTGGATATTGCCCGGAACCTGTATAAGCGCCAATCCGCAGGCGCCTATCAGTTCAGGTTCTGCCTGCTGATCGGAGGGTTCTTCCAGGGATATTCCTTGCAGGGAGCGGATGGCAGCGATAAAAACGGCTGGAGTTACCCCCCAGATGACATGGTTCCAGTTTTCGAGGCGCACGCCGGCATCCTCTGGCTGCACAACTTGCACCAGGATGTCTCGGTAGCCCATCTGCTGCAAGGCGGTGAAGCGGTTGGCGCCATCCAGGACCATGAATCGTTCACTCCCGTCTGGCAGAGGCGCTACTACTGGTGGATTGCGGAACAGGGCGCTCTCCCGTATGCGTTCGATCAGTGGCGGTGTGCGTTGGTCGTCATGCCATTCATGCAGAACAAGGGAATCAATCGGTAAAAACTCGAGACGGGGAAGTTCTTCAAGCATAATAAGACTACCGTACCTGCGTTAAGTTTGTCTAAGCGTACCACGATTTGGATAAGCCGTCAAAAGATGGATGGCAGGAAATGTCCAGAAACGAGCTGTTCATTCCGTAGGATAAAAAAGGCTTCCTGCTGAGTGCAGAAAGCCTGTAGAGACGGCTCCGCGGCTTTGCCGCGGGGCTACGGTCAATCGCCCGGATTACTGGCCGGCCATAAACGCCAGGCCAACAGTGCCGGGACCGGCGTGGTTGGCTACCACCGGGCTGACTTCGGTGAAGATGCTTTCCACCGGGTTCATCAGCTTCGAGGCTTCTTCCAACAACTGGCGGGCATCCTCGGGGGCATTGGCGTGCAGGGTCGCCAGGTGCAGGGGCGTGCGTCCGGCAGAACGCTCGGCAATGATCTCGACCACACGCGAAAGTGACTTTGAGCGGGTGCGCACCTTTTCGATAGCTTCCACTCGTCCGCCGGTCACTTCAAGGATAGGCTTGATGCTCAGAGCAGTTCCCAGGAAGCGGTTTGCTCCACCGATACGGCCGCCGCGGTGCAAGAACTCCAGCGTATCGACGGCAAAGACAACACCCACGTTTCCCCGGGCATTTTCCGCCACTGCCCTGGCCTCTTTCAGGCTGGCGCCAGATTCAACAGCTCTTGCCGCAGCCAGAACGGTGAATCCCAAAGCCATCGCGGTCGTGCGGGAGTCGACAATTTCTACGGTAGCGCCGGGCAGCATCTCAACTGCCTGCTTGGCAGAATCAATCGTCTTGGAGAGCTGGGTTGAAAGCAAGACGGCCAGAATCTGGTATTCCTCTTCCATGAGTTTCTTGAAAATATCAAAGAACGTCCTCGGGTTGACCTGGGAAGTTGTTGGCAGTTGCTTGGCGGTTTTCAAGCGAGCAAAAAACTCCGCGGATTGTATGTCAATTCCATCGCGGAATGTTTCGTTTCCCCAGATCAATACTTGCGGGGCAACCTGGATTTGGTACTTGTTGACAAGGTCAGCCGGGATATAAGCGGTGCTGTCAGTAACAATCGCCACTTTCGACATGTAAGCTATCTCCTGTAAGAAAATTGAATAAGGCTGGAATTATAATACTGTTTAGTTAACCCTGTGGAAGGCCAAGGGTCGCGCAGCAAATTTTGGGCCATAGTTCATTTAATAACCTTGACCGTTGCGTGCATACAGGCTAAAATGCAATGCTATGTTTGAGAACCTGACAGATCGGCTGAATGAAGTCTTTAAAGGGCTGCGCCGCAGAGGCAAGCTCTCTGAGTCGGATGTTGACGCGGCAATGCGCGAAGTGCGTCTGGCTCTGCTCGAAGCGGATGTCAACTACAACGTTGCCAAAGATTTCGTCAGTCGGATACGCGAACGTGCCGTGGGTGCGGAAGTATCGAAAGCCCTGAATCCCGGCCAGCAGGTGATCAAGATCGTGAACGAAGAGCTGATCGCTACCCTGGGCCCTGCCGATCGCCTGAATTTGAGCGGGCCGCGCCCGCGCACCATCATGCTGGTTGGTTTGCAGGGTTCGGGTAAAACCACCGCCGCCGGCAAGCTGGCACGCCACCTGCGCTCGCAAGGCGAGCGTGTGATGATGGTCGCCGCTGATCCTTACCGCCCGGCTGCTGTCCGCCAGCTGGAGACACTGGGTGAGAAGCTCAACGTACCGGTTTACACTGAGCCCGGCGTACCGCCTCCCCAGCTTTGCTACCAGGCAGTGGACAAGGCACAAAAGGGCGGTTTCACCGTCCTGATCCTGGATACGGCTGGCCGTTCTCAGCTTGATAGCGCTCTGATGGATGAGCTAGGGGCTATCCGTAACAAAGTAGAGCCGGTCGAAATCCTGCTGGTAGTGGACGCAATGATCGGCCAGGAATCGGTCAATATCGCCAAAGGCTTTCGCGAGGTGATTGCGCTGACCGGGTTGATCCTGACCAAGATGGATGGCGATGCCCGCGGTGGAGCAGCCATCTCTATTCGGGCGGTAACCGGTGTACCGATCAAATTCTTAGGTACCGGTGAGGCTCTGGATGCCCTGGAAGTCTATGACCCGGAGCGCCTCTCTGGTCGCATCCTTGGAATGGGCGATATCCTGGGCTTGATCGAGCGAGCTGAAGCTGCTTACGATGAGAAGACTTCTCGCGAGCAGGCGCAGAGGATGGTATCCGGCGAGTTTACTTTGCAAGATTTTGCAGACCAGCTGCGCCAGCTGCGCAAGATGGGTCCGTTGGGGCAGCTCCTTGAGATGATGCCGGGAGGCATGGGGCAGCTGGCCAAACAGATTTCGCCCCAGGAAGCCGAAGCGCAAATGAAAATGACCGAAGCCATCATCAGCTCGATGACCAGTCAAGAGCGGCGTCATCCGGACATCTTGAATGCTTCCCGACGGCGGCGCATTGCCCGCGGTTCCGGAACCGATGTGCAGGATGTCAACCGGCTGATTAAGCAATACCGGGAAGCACAGCGTTTGTTCAAAACAATTAAGAAATCAGGTATGCGCGGCCTGCCGCGGATATTTGGGTAACAATCATACTGAAGGAGATAGAAGTCCATGGTTCGTATTCGTCTGCGCCGTGTCGGCGGCAAACATCAACCCAGCTACCGCATCGTGGCGACTGATAAAGAGTCGCCACGTGATGGTCGTTTTATTGAAATCCTGGGGGCCTACAACCCCCGCACCAACCCAGCCACCATCCAGCTTGAGGAAGCCAAGATTTACGATTGGATGAGCAAAGGGGCACAGCCGACTGAATCGGTTGCCAAAGTTTTCAAGAGTGCAGGTCTGCTGGATCGTTTTGAGCGCTACAAAAAAGGCGAAGCGCTTGATACCCTGCTCGTAGAAGCACAATCTGCCGAGTCTGCGCGTAATATCAATCCTAAGACTAATTAAATCACCTGGTGGAGGTAACCGGTTTCACCGGTTAGCGCACTGGGAGGAATCCGGTTGGTGCTCATGAAAGATCTGATCGATTACATCGCCAAATCGCTGGTCGACGACCCTACGCAAGTCAGCGTAACCCAGGTGCGGCACGGCTCCCAAACGATCTTTAGGCTTAAGGTAGCCAAGGAAGATATGGGGCGGGTGATTGGCAAGAAAGGGCGGGTTGCCGAGCGCGATGCGTACCTTGCTGATAGTCTCTGCCGCGCAGGATGGCAAGCGCGTCACCCTGGATATCGTTGAACCGCAATGAGCGGGGCGAAAGACCCTATGGCGGATAGCAACCGCGGACAACCGACAGGCTCGTCCACTACGGGCGAGCCTGAATTCCTGGTGGTAGGAAGGCTACACCGGCCGCATGGTGTGCGAGGTGAAATTGTCATGGAAGTTGTAACCGACTTCCCGGAGCGCCTCAAACCAGGCATGCTGGTCTTCGTGGGAGAGGATCACCAGCCACAACAGGTTGCAAGCCTGAGGCCGCATGACCTGGCGCTAATAGTATCATTCAGCGGTTTTAATACACCGGAAGATATAGGTCGCCTGCGCAACCAATCTGTCTATGTACGGACGGCGGATCGCCCGGCTTTGGCCGATGGTGAATACTATCATCACCAGATTCTTGGCCTTAAGGTAATCGAAGAAGACGGAAATGCCCTGGGTTTCCTTACCGATATCCTGGAGACCGGCGCCAACGATGTATATATTGTGCAGCCGGAAGGCGGTGGGCGGGAAATCCTCCTGCCGGCGATCTCGGATGTGGTCCGAGAAATCGACCTGGAGCAGGGCACGATGATCGTGCGCCTGCTGCCGGGCCTGCTTGCATAACAATTCGATCGATGTGGACGAAAAAGGATACTGGGTAGGCTTTAACCTGGTTAAGGGGATTGGCGCCCGGCGGATGCAATCTCTTCTGGCGTATTTTGGCAGTGCCGAAGCCGCCTGGAAAGCTGAGCCGGAATTTCTTCAATCTGCCGGTCTCAGCCCGCGCCTGGTCAATGCCTGTGTGCAGATGAGGGGGAGCGACTCTCTCAAGCAGACCTGGGATCGTATACATGCTCTCGATATCCAGGTGCTCACCTGGCAAGATGAGCACTACCCGGATCGCCTGGCAGACCTCGATCAATCGCCCCCCGTTCTCTATATCCGTGGCACTCTGCAGCCGGATGATGATTGGTCGGTAGGTATCGTGGGTACCCGGCGGCTAACTTCTTATGGACGGCAGGTAACCCAAGAAGTGGCCGGGACACTGGCGCGAAACGGCATTACCGTCGTTAGTGGACTGGCACGCGGCATCGATGGTGTCGCCCATCAGGCGGCTTTGACTGCTGGTGGACGCACACTGGCGGTACTGGGGTGCGGGGTAGATCAGATTTATCCTCCCGAGCATCGCAGCCTGGCTGAGCAGATCATGGCGCATGGTGCGCTGATCAGCGATTATGCGCCAGGCACACCGCCGGATGCAACCAATTTTCCCCCGCGTAATCGCATTATCTCTGGATTGTCCCGTGCTGTAGTCGTCATTGAGGCCGGGGAGCAGAGCGGGGCTTTGATCACTGCTGCCTTTGCCGCCGATCAGGGCAGGGAAGTATTCGCTGTACCGGGTAGTATCTATGCTGTGCAAAGTAAAGGGACAAACCTGCTGATCCAACAGGGCGCCAGGCCGCTGCTCTCGCCCCAGGATATCCTCGAGACCCTCAAACTGGGGAATATCAGCCAGCAGCAAGCGGCACGCACAGCCTTGCCCGCCGATGAAATTGAAGCACAGCTGTACTCCCTGCTTAGCCTGGAACCAATGCATGTTGATGAAATCCGGGCACAAACCAAAATCCCGATTGAAAAGGTATCTGCTGCGTTGGTCATGATGGAATTGAAAGGCATGGTTCGCCAGGTTGGCGGCATGCAGTATGTGTCCATCCGCGAAACGCAGTCGGATTACCAGGTAGATCGATAGGAGATTAGACCTTGGAAGCCTATTGTGTCAAGTGTAGAACCAAGCGAGAAGTGCAAGACCCGCAGCCGGTATTCACCGAAGGTGGAAAACCGGCAACCCGTGGCATTTGCCCGGTGTGTGGAACAACCATGTTTCGCATGGGACGGACCGAAGCCCATGCAGACCTCCCCCAGCCGCCTGCGGGCGGGATAAAGAAGCGTTCTGGCAAGCTGGTGATTGTAAAATCGCCTGCCAAGGCCCGCACGGTCGGCCGTTTCCTGGGAAAAGGGTATGTGGTCAAGGCCTCTGTTGGGCATGTACGCGATCTCTTGCGTTCTCAACTGTCTGTAGATGTTGAGCATGATTTTGTTCCTAAGTACCGCGTGCCCAACGAAAAGAAGCAGGTTGTCAAGGAGCTTAAAGGTCTGGTTCAAAAATCTGAAGAGATTTACCTGGCTACCGACCCCGACCGGGAAGGGGAAGCCATTGCATGGCACCTGATGCAAGCTGCGGATATCCAGCCGGAAAACAGCTACCGGGTGGTGTTTCATGAAATCACCGAGCCGGCCATCAACGAGGCCTTTGCCCACAGCCGGGAAATTGACATGAATCTGGTGGATGCTCAGCAAGCGCGCCGGGTGCTGGACAGGCTGGTTGGCTATAATCTGAGCCCGCTCCTGTGGCGCAAGGTGCGCGGCCGCCTGTCGGCCGGGCGCGTCCAGTCTGTAGCCCTGCGCCTGATTGTCGAGCGTGAGCGCGAGATCGACGCCTTTACTCCGGTGGAGTACTGGAGCCTGGAGGCGGAGCTTGCCCCGCAGGGCAGTAAAGACACCTACCGGGCACGCCTGGTTAAGGTGGATGGAGAAGACCCCCAGTTAACCGCCGAAGAGGTCGTGCAGCCAATCCTGCAGGATTTAGAAGGCGCCACATATGCGATCAGCAAGCTGAAACGCGGCGAACGCCGGCGCAATCCTTCGGCGCCGTATACGACGAGCACGCTGCAGCAGGAGGCTTCCCGCAAGCTGGGCTATACCGCCCGCCGCACCATGGCCCTGGCGCAGCAGCTGTATGAGGGCATAGATGTTGGGCAGGGTGGGACAGTCGGCTTGATCACCTACATGCGCACCAACTCGACCAACATTTCCGAGATTGCACAAGAAGAAGCCCGCCAGTTCATCTCTCAGCGCTATGGACCGGCTTTCATGCCCGAACAGCCGCCCAAATATAAGACCAAGGCGCGTGGCGCCCAGGAAGCGCATGAAGCGATCCGGCCCACCTCTGTCTTGCGGCAGCCGGATACCATCAAGGAATTCCTGAACCGGGATCAATTCCGCCTCTATCAGCTGATCTGGAAGCGTTTTGTGGCCTCCCAGATGTCTGCCGCAGTGTTTGATACGCTGTCGGTTGAAGTGACAGCCGTTACCGAGCTGCATCGTTACTTGCTGCGCGCCTCCGGCTCAACAGTGCGTTTCCAGGGTTTTTTGGTGGTTTACGAAGAAGCCCGGGATGAGGATGTGAACACGGAAGAAGAAGAGACCCGCATTCCAGCAGGGTTGGAGGAAGGCCAATCGCAGCGCCTGGTTAAGCTTTACCCGGAACAACATTTCACACAACCGCCGCCCCGTTTTACTGAGGCTACCCTGGTACGCACGCTGGAGGAGAATGGGATCGGGCGCCCGTCCACCTATGCCCCCATCCTGGCTGTGCTGCAGCAGCGGAATTATGTAGTGAGGGAAGGGACGCGCCTGACGCCTACCGAAACCGGATTCCTGGTCAACGACCTGCTCATCGAGCACTTTTCGAACGTTGTGGATGTCGGTTTCACGGCTCGGATGGAAGAAGATCTGGATCGGGTAGCTTCCGGAGAGCTGGAATGGGTGGAGGTAATCCGCGAATTCTATGGCCCGTTCATCCAGGAACTTGAAGAAGCGGATAAGAACATTGAAATTCAGAATATGGGACCAGAACCGATCGGCCGCATCTGCCCCGAATGCGAGCACGAGCTGGTCATCCGCTGGGGACGCTACGGCAAATTTATTAGCTGCAGCAATTTTCCAAACTGCCGCTATACTGAAGCCTGGCTGGAGAAGATCGGAGTTGCCTGCCCCAAGGATGGCGGCGACCTCGTCGAACGCAAGACCCGCAAAGGCAGGGTATTCTATGGCTGTGGCAATTACCCTAACTGCGAATTCACATCCTGGAAGAAACCCCTTCCCGTGCCCTGCCCGGAGTGTGGTGGGCTGCTGGTAATCGCCGATAAGCGCAACGCTCAATGCCTGGCCTGTGAGAATACCTTCCTGTTGGATGAGGTTGTGGCTGAAACCGTCAGCGCGGCATAATCCTTGCATCCTTGTGGGTAACCGGGCTTGCCGGCTGACTTTGTTGCAAAAATGGTGACAATCGTCTAAAATTAGAACAGGTAAGCGAATGTTTCTACCCTGAAGTCCAGGGTGAAGTTGCCTGACGCCGGATTCATCCAAAGCGTAATTGTGCGGGAGCCTAGAAATTATGGACGCAATCAAACAGCAGCTCAGTAAACCCCTCATCGCCGGGATCGTCGGATTGGTTGTCGGCCTGATCGTCGGCATGGTTGTTCTGGGGTGGTGGCTTTTCCCGGTGCAATGGGAGGATGCCACACCGGCCCAGCTTAATGCGGATTGGCAGACCGAGTATATGCGGATGGCTGTGGAGGCCTTCAGTTATACCCAGGATGCTGCTGCAGCTCAGATGCGCTACCAGGCTCTTGGAGATGCTGCCCCAGATGCCCTGTATGCAGTTGCCAAGCAGCCGGAAAACCTGGGCTTCGAGCAGATCAGTGCATTTTACGGCGCAGTCCAGGCGGCACCACTACCTGCACCGGAAAGCGGGACGGCTGCCCCAGTAGAGGGGACGGCTGCAGCCACACAACCTGCGGACCAACCTGCAGCCTCTTCCACGCGCACAGCTCTGATTGTTTTTTGTGTGATCGGCCTGTTGGCTATTGGGGTGCTCTTCGCAATATTTTTCCTGCGATCCCGCCGCCCACCGGTCGCTGCCGAATCCCCGGAGAGCGCCGAGGTTGAAGAGATGGGCGAGTTGACTCCCATGCAGCCGTCCGCAGAATACCAGCCTTCCGCAGATTTCCAGCGCCCGATTGATAACACACCTGCCCTGGTGAGATTCATGGCGGCTTACACCCTGGGGAACGACCTGTTCGACGATTCCTTCAGTGTCGAGTCACAGGGGGGTGAGTTTCTGGGTGAGTGCGGGGTTGGAATTGTGGAGACAATCGGGGTTGGCGATCCCAAGCGGGTGACCGCCTTCGAGGTCTGGCTGTTTGATAAGAACGATATCCAGACTGTAACCAAAGTGATGATGAGCAGCAATGCCTATGCCGATGGTAATACTCGCCAGCGGCTGGCGACGCGTGGCGAGCCGGTATTAATTCAGCCGGGGCTGGATGTACAGTTGGAGACTCAAACGCTGCGATTGGTGGCGCGGGTGGTTGATCTGGCTTACGGCGATGGCGCCCTACCGGCAGAAAGTTACTTCTCGCGCTTCGTGCTCGATTTATCGATCTGGCAGACGGCCTGAATTACTCGATCTTCAATATCCTCAAGTAAATCATACCACTGGGGGTGTTGGCTTCGATGACATCACCTTCGCGTCGACCCATCAGGGCGCGACCGATGGGTGATTCATTGGATATTTTCCCATTGCGAGGGTCGGCTTCTTTGGCGCCTACGATGTCGTAAGTGTCAGGCGGGTAGTCTTCTTCCTGGATAATCACTCTGGCCCCAACTTCGACGGCCTCATAGCGGATGTTGGTCTTCTCTACCACGATGGCATTTTTCAATACATATTCTAATTCCTGGATGCGGCCTTCCAGAAATGCCTGGTCTTCCTTGGCCTTGTGGTAATCGGCATTTTCAGACAGATCACCCTGTGAGATCGCATGGCGTAATCGTTTGGCAAGCTCGTTACGGGCAGGGCCTTTGAGCTGCTCTAGCTCGGCTTTAATCTTGGCGGCGCCTTCAGCAGTCAGGTAGGGTTGTTCGCTCATTCATTTCTCCGATAAATAAAAACTCCAGCCACCAATCGCTAGAAGGTGGCGTGTTTCAAAACTTATGGTTTGCTGTTTGGATCAAATAGCTTGCGGTGTTCTTCGGTCGCAAAGCGATCAGTCATCCCAGCGATGTAATCGCAGGCTGTGCGCTCCAGCCCGCGTAATTCGATCTGTGCCTGGATATGCGCCGGTAAGATGGATGGTTCTGCCAGGTATGCCTGGAAAAGGTCGGTAATGATACGCTCGGCCTTAACCGCCATGCGGACGACGCGGTGGTGGCGGTACAGATTCATGTACAAGAAATCCTTCAGCTGCCGGTTGCGCCGGTACATATCCTCGCTGAAGCTGATTACAGGGTAGGGCAGGCGCTGCAGCTCTTCTACGGAGCGCACGGTGCTCTCCCGCAGGCGCAGATCGGTGGCCTGCACCAGGTCGGTGACTTCCAGGCCGATCAGCCGGCGGATCAGGCGGTGGCGGGACAGATCATCCATGAATGGGCCGCGCCAGCCGACGCTTTCCAGCAGAATTTCCCACAAGGTGACGCCATCCAGCATCTGAGGGGTGATCATGCCCGAGCGCAGGCCATCATCCAGGTCATGCGCGGTGTAGGTCAGCTCATCGGCAGCATTGGCAATCTGCGCTTCCAGGTGTCCACGCAAGTCCGGGTTATATTCGCTGGCGTCTGCCACATCGTATTCGGACTCGTGCTTGACGATGCCTTCGCGCACTTCCCAGGTCAGGTTCAACCCGGGGAAATCCGGATAACGCATCTCGAGCTGGGTGACAATCCGCAGGGACTGTTTGTTGTGGTCGAAACCGCCGAAATCCTTCATCAACTTGGATAGCGTTACTTCTCCGGAATGGCCGAAAGCCGGATGGCCCAGGTCGTGTGCCAGGCAGATCGCTTCCAGCAGGTCCTCGTTGGCGCCCAACGCCCGGGCGACGGTGCGCCCAATCTGGGCTACTTCCAGGGTGTGCGTCAGGCGGGTGCGGTAGTAATCTCCCTCATAGTTGATAAAAACTTGCGTTTTATACTCCAACCGCCGGAACGCAGTGGTGTGCAGGATGCGATCACGGTCGCGCTGGAAGGCGGTGCGGTATTCCGGTTCGTCTTCCGGGTAAGCCCGGCCACGCGTCCCCCGGCTGCGTGAGCCGTATGGCGCCAGCGACCGTTCTTCGATTAATTCGAGCTCTTGCCGGGTGTAAAACATATTTTTGTTCCTGGGTTCTATTTGGTGATAGGTTAATAAAGTCTAACCCAGGATGAAGAGACTGTCAACGATTGCCCGGGAGCGTGTTATTGTTCAGCGAAATTGACACCAGGTAACTGATCAGCGAAAATGTCACCCTATGAGCGAAAGAGTGACATTGAGCATGGACGAAATCAAGCGAGGTGTATGTGCTACAGCAGGTGGAAGAGAAGAAACTAAGCGGTCGAGCAGCTGCGCAGCGATTGGGGTTGTCGATCCGGCAAGTGCGGAGACTGCTGGTGAAGTATCGAGGAGCAGGGGCGACGGGGCTGGCGCATGGGAACCGAGGCCGAGCACCGCATAACCGGGTGGACGAAGAGGTGCGCAAGAAAATCCAGGAGCTGTCGGAAGAGGAGTACAGGGATTACAACGACAGCCACTTCACGGAAGAGCTGGCAGAAGAGCACGGGCTGGTTCTTTCACGCTGCACAGTACGTCGTATCCGGCGAGAAGCAGGGCAAAAGAGCCCACGCAAGCGTCGAGCGCCACGCCACCGGAGTTGGAGGGAACGCAAGGAGAAGGCTGGGATGCTGTTGCAGACCGATGGCAGCCGGCATGACTGGCTGGAAGGACGGGGGCCATACCTGACCCTGATCGGCTACGTCGATGATGCCACCGGTGAATTGCTGGGAGCGGTGTTTCGTGAACAAGAAGATGCGGCGGGATATTTTCTTGGGCTGCGGAGCATCTGCCAGCGACAAGGTATCCCGGCGGCAATCTATGCTGATCGTCATACGATCTTCCAGAGCCCAGCCCAGGCCACGATCGAGCAGGAACTGGCCAACGAGCAACCCAAAAGCCAGTTTGGCAGGCTGGCGGACGAATTGGGGATCGAATTGATCGCAGCTCGCAGTCCCCAAGCCAAGGGTCGTGTGGAACGGCTGTGGGGCACACTCCAGGACCGCCTGGTCAAAGCCCTACGCAAAGCCGGAGCATGCAACCTAGAACAAGCCAACCAGGTGCTGATCCATTACATACCCAAATTCAACCAGCGCTTCCGAGTGGAACCGGCGCAGCCTGAAACAGCTTACCTGCCTTGGCCAAAGCAGCACCAGGTAGAAGACTTCTTCTGTTTCAAACATCTGCGCACGGTCACCAATGACAATACCATCCCATTTAATGGCCAGCGTTTACAAATCCCTCCCGGTCACCAAAACAGCAGCTTTGCGCACAAAAGAGTGGAAGTGCGCCAACACCTGGATGGTCGGCTTGAAGTGCGCTATCAGAACCAACGACTGGCTATCTTTGAGCCTGAGGACCATGGCCCCTTGCGTATGAAGAAATTCTCGCCTGCCCCAGGCCAAACAGCAACCACGCCAGCCTCGCAAGATGAACCAAAGAAGCCGCCCAAAAAGCCATTGGGTTCCAAGCCTGCCGCTGATCACCCCTGGCGAAAGTATAAGGACAAACGACTTGAGAAGATAACGGATCCACAACAGGTGCTAGAATGAAAAGACGAGCAGAGTATGTATTTCTACTCTGGCTCGCCTTCCTTTGGGGTAACGCCGATTATACTTGGCTATTGCCTGAGGTCAAGATGACATTTTCGCTGACCAATTAGGGTGACATAATCGCTGATCAATGACACGATTGCCCGGGAGCGGGATTAAAGCATGCTATACTCGGTACATCTGCCAGGGAAAGCATCCCCGGCAGTTGACTTTCGCCCTGGAGACGACAATGGAACTTGGACTGGTTCGCAAAATCGATGTTAATGATGAGATGCAGCAAGCATACCTCGACTATGCCATGAGCGTGATCATTGCCCGCGCTTTGCCGGATGCCCGGGATGGTCTGAAGCCGGTGCACCGCCGGATTCTTTATGCTATGCATGATTTAGGTTTGCGTCCTGGTTCCCCGTATAAGAAATCGGCGCGCATCGTTGGTGAGGTGCTGGGCAAATACCATCCCCATGGCGATGCAGCGGTCTATGACTCCATGGCAAGAATGGCGCAGGATTTTTCGCTGCGTTACATGTTAGTGGACGGGCAGGGCAACTTTGGCAGTGTGGACGGCGATCCGCCGGCGGCGATGCGTTACACCGAAGCCCGGCTGGCGAACCTGGCCGACCTGATGCTATCGGACATTGATAAGCAGACTGTTAATGTGCTGCCCAATTTTGATGGCACCCTGACCGAGCCGGAAGTGCTACCGGCTGCGCTGCCCAATTTACTGGTAAATGGTGCGACCGGCATCGCGGTTGGCATGGCTACCAGCATCCCGCCGCACAACCTGGCTGAAGTAGTCGATGCGCTGCACTATCTCTTGGAGCGCTGGGACGACCTTGACGAGATTCCCGTCGATGACCTGATGAAATTTATCCAGGGGCCGGATTTTCCCACCGGTGGCATCATCATCCAAGAAGCCGGCGGTGAAGGTATGGTAGGGGCTTACTCGACCGGTCGCGGCCGTGTCACCGTTCAGGCCAACGCGCACCTGGAGGAAATGGAACGCGGCCGCAGCCGGATCATCGTATCCGAGCTGCCTTACATGACCAACAAGTCTGCGCTCATCGAGCGCATCGCTGCCCTGGTGCGAGAAGAGCGCCTGGAAGGAATTGCCGATCTGCGCGATGAATCGGACCGCCAGGGGATGCGCATTGTCATCGAGCTGAGCAAGACGGCGGATCCGCACCAGGTGCTGAGCGATCTATATAAATCCACGCCGATGCAAAGCACCTTCAGCATCATCATGCTGGCCCTGGTGGATGGCGAGCCGCGCACGTTGAGCCTGAAGCAAGCCCTACGCGTTTACCTGGAGCATCGCCTGGAGATCGTACGCCGGCGCAGCCAGTATGAGCTGGAGCGCGCACGGCGCGCGAGCACATCCTGGCCGGTTTGCGGATTGCGATTCAACACCTGGATGAAGTCATCGACTTGATCCGCAAATCGCCCAACGCCGAAGCCGCCCGCGACCGGCTGATGAAACGCTTCAAGCTGAGCGAGATCCAGGCCCAGGCGATCCTGGATATGCCTCTCAAGCGCCTGGCCGCCCTGGAGCGGAAGAAGCTGGAAGATGAATATAAAGAAATCGTCGCTCGCATCAAGGAGCTGGAAGGACTGCTGCGCTCGCCGAAAAAGATGCGCCAGGTCGTGGGCGATGAATTGGCATCGGTCAAGGAACGCTTTGGCGACCGGCGCAGGACACACATCGTGCACCTGAAAGAAGGTGAAAAACTTGTCAGTAAGCTGACCGCTTCGGACCTGACGCCGGAAAAAACAGTCTGGATTGCGGTTACTCCCGAAGGCTTGATTTCACGCAGCCTGGACGATAATCCGGCCCATCTCAGCGGGCAGGAAGCGCCCGCCTGGTATGTTCAGGCGAGCACACTCGATACGCTTTACCTGGCCGATGTGACCGGTGAAGCGGCTGCCATTGCGGTGCATGCCATCCCGGAATCAACCCTGCCCTCGGGCGGCTCGCCATATAGCAGGGTCACCGCTCTGAAAACTGGCAACCCGTTGGCGGTTGTCTTCCGCCTGCCGGTCAAAGACTCCCGCAGGGCTAATGAACCAGCGGAAGAGGAAGCCTATGTGGTGACTGCTACCCGCCAGGGTATGGTCAAAAAGACGTCAATCAGCGAATTGCCTGGACCCTCGGCAGGCAGCTTTACCCTGGTGAGAGTCAACGATGGGGACCAGTTGGGTTGGGTGCGCATCAGCCATGGCCAGGATGACATCTTGTTAGCCTCGACCAGCGGGATGGCAATCCGCTTCAGTGAGACTGAGGTTCGCCCCATGGGCCTGGTGGCGGCCGGGGTGATGGGAATCAAGCTCCCCAGCAGTGATGCGTTGGCCGGGATGGAGCTGGTCGATCCCAATGGTTATGTCTTCTTGCTGGCTTCCGACGGCAGCGCCAAGCGAGTGCCGGCGGCCGATTTTTCACGCCAGGGGCGCTATGGGCAGGGGTTGGTAGCCTGGAAGCTGCCGGCTAAATTGACCGTAGCAGGGATGACCGTCGGTCGTGGTGACCGGCGTTGTATCTTGCATCTCGCCCACCTGGCGCCCAAGGCAATCCGTTTGGAGGATGCCCCGTTGCAAACACGCCCCGCCCGCGGCAAGGTTATCCTGGAAGTGAAACCGGGCGACCGGATCGAGCGTCTGACGATTCCTTGGGGTCAAATTGAGGCAGCCGGCAAAACTGCACCGTCCGGTCGCGGCGGAAAACCAGCCGCCAAAAAGACCGCTCCGATAAGCGATGGTACAGAAGGAAAGAAATCAACCAGCGCCAGAGGCAAGGCGGCAACGCCGGCTGTTTCGGAAAAACCCACAGCCGCAAAAAAGGCCGTGAGCAAACCAACTGCCACAGCAGCAACGAAAGCCAGGGACTACAAAAAAGCCCACGACCCAGCCGGCAGCGCCAATAACCAGCAAAACAACCAGGACTGACAAAGCTGCGCCTGCCGCTGCCAGGACGACTAAGAGTCCGGCGGTTGTCCCGACCGCTGCCAAAACGACCAAGGCTCCCCGGCCGCATCCACACCTGCTAAGACAACAAGCTCCACCGGCTGCATCCACTCCTGCGAAAACAGCTAAAGCTCAGTCGCCACCCCTGCTAAAACGACCAAGACTCCACCGGCTGCATCTACTCCTGCGAAGACAGCCAAGCTCAGTCGACCACCCCTGCCAAAACGACCAGGACTCCGCCGGCTGCATCTACGCCTGCGAAGGCAATCAAGACTCCCCAGGCCGCACCGACACCCGCCACGACGGCTAAGACTCCGCCGGCCACTTCTGCTAAAACGAGCAAGACTCCACCGGCCGGATCCACTCCTGCTAAGACAACCAGGGCTTCGTCAGGCGCGCCTGCTTCTGACAAGACCTCCAAGACTCCGGCCAAGCCGAGCAGCACCTCCAGCTCAGGCAAGCCACCGGTGAAAAAAACAACGACGACCCCTGCGGCAGGCAGCGCTACCACAAAGAAAACTCCTGCTCCGGCGTCGAAAAAGCCGAAGACAGGAGCCTAGAAATCCGAGAAGGGTGGGATTACGGTTTAGCCAGAGTAAACGAGCTGTGATGGAAGGCGATCGCCTCATCTGCCAGAGCCATGGTGTCGCTGCCATCCAGCACCTTTGCCGTGGCGCCGGTAGCCGTCCAGGCGAAGTGGCGAAATATCCTGTCGCCAGATACGCCACTGATGGCAAAGATGGCATTGGGCAATACCTGTTGGAACAGCTTTTCATACCAGCTCCGGATGGCCGGAGCACCCTGGATCGTGCCTTCGGGTGTGATGAAGACTGCGTTGGGGTTATACAGAGTGGATAAATCTAGCCGCGTTGTGACTGTTTAATGAAACGACGTAACGCCTGGTAATGTCATTCTGGCTGTTGGTCGTTTGCCAGGAGAAACTGCCGATTGCATCCCATACCTCCGGCAGCAGTCGCCGGGTATTCGACCATTCCCAGAAATTCGCCCCGCTGTAATTCAGGTTTTTTGCCGCATCTAAAAACTGCACAACCTCAGAAGCGCTGGCACTCCAGTTAGCCTGTCTGAAGGCTGCCCCGGTGGGGATGATCGGTCGAACAGGGATGACCGATTGAAACTCGCGTGCGCAGCGCAATAATTGATCTGCCGGGTTGTTTGCCCCCATCCAGTACACTTGCGGCATATTGAAGTCGCAGAATTCAAGAAAATGCCTGAATGGGAACTGGCGGTGCAGGGAGGGATAGCGGAATGAGCTGAGGCCAATGGGTAATTCCGGCAAGGCAGTGCGGACGCGTTTCATATACACCCAGGCGGCCTTGTCCATGCCGGGTACCTTGAACTCCGCCTCTGCGTTGACAATTAACCCGTCCAGGTTTAACTTTTGGACACGCTGGACAACTTTATCCGCTTCACCGGTAGGGCTGTAACCGTACACGTACTGCCAGCCCCAAACGGCGATGTTGCGCAGGCGCAACTCCTGCACCAACGCGGGGACCAGGTCGATTTTATTGGGCCTGTCAACGTTGTAATCGACAATCCCATCCGATATCTTGATCAGGATATGGCTTAAACCAGCCTGGACCGCCAGCTCGGCGATTGCTTTGACATCTCCCTTTTCACAATAGGGAATTTTCCATATAAAATAGCCTTTACCCTGCAGTGGCATTGTATTCCTCTCCGTTGTGCATGCAACTTAAAGAGCATCACCCAATCTAGTATTGGGTGATGCAAGAAGAATGCCAGTCGTCGAGTTTTATTGATCGTTCTGGGATTTCCGGATGACCTTCCGCACGGCTTCCGCATCCGGTAGCAGCACCATGGCGCCTTCCGGCGTGATCCAATTATAGACCTGCCGGGGACCGATGTAATACTGGTTGATGTTATCGCCGTTCATCAGCTTTACTGCGCTGGGGAGCAATGGCAGCATATCGCCCAGTCCCATATCGGTGGTGATGGCGTCATCGTAAATATCATAGATTTCTTTGATCCGCACCAGGTTTTCCAGGGTCAGCATTTTGTCGATGATCGCCCGGATAATTTCTTGCTGGCGCTCGTTGCGGGAAAAATCGCTGGTTGATTTACGGGTGCGCACGTACCACAAGACGGTATCGGCATCCATGTACTGTTTGCCCTTTTTAATCGTCACGTACTCGCCTGCCCGGTAATCGGAGACGGTCTCGCCGACTTTCACATCCAGGCCGCCCAGGCTGTCCACCAGCCGTTTGAACTTGGTGAAATCGATCAACACATAATAATCGGGTTTGATGCCAAAATTCTCCCGGAAGGTTTGCTTGAGCAGGTTGATGCCGCCATAGAAATAGGCCGTATTGATCCGGTTTTGACCGTTGCCGGGGATGCTCAGGTAGAGATCCCGTGGGAAAGAGGTCATGTTCAGCGTGCCCTTGCGGGTGTTTAGCGTCGCCAGGATGATTGTGTCGGTGCGGAACTGTTTCTGGCCGGGGCGTCGGTCGGCGCCCAACAACAGGATATTAATCTGCCCTGGGACGTTCGACTCCTCCGCACCTTGTGCCAGCAATTCGATCTGGGATATATCTATGGTTGGAGTGGGAGTAGGACCGGATGGAGTTGCCGTTGGCGTCGGGGTGGGCATATCGGTGGGGATGTATACCGCCGTCGGCGGGATAGGCTGGAAGGGTGTTGGCGTTGGCGGCAGGGGAGTGGCATCCTGAACCAGGGCTGCCGATTGCGGTTGACCCATCTGGGAGAGTGTCAGTGGCATCATACCTGCCTGGTAAGGGCTGCAGCCGGCCAGGATAACGAGAGCGAGCAGTGCGATGGATATAGTCCGGAATGATTTCATAAAATCGGTAGCCTGAACAGGATTATCTGGGCGTCATTGAATTCTGGATTATTGTAGTTCCTGCCCCCGATGTTGGGTGAGCGAAGGCAGGGGTCAAGGGCAGCATCCCCGATGAATCGGTAGGATACGGAGTGGGGGGCTCCACCGTGGGCTGGGGTGGTTGGGTAGGCGGCGGCTGTGTAGGCGGCGGTTGGGTGGGCGGCGGCTGCGTAGGCGGCGGCTGGGTGGGCGGCGGCTGCGTAGGCGGTGGTAGCGGGGTGTTAGTCGGCTGGGCCGCAGGTCGTGTTGGTGATGGACGAGCTGGGACTGGCGTAGCCGCCTGGGGAGGCAGGAAGGGCACAAAGAGACGTTGGCCGGCGCGAATCAGGGTGGAATTCCCCATGCAATTGGCCGATTGAATTTGGGGGACGCTCGTGTTCAGGCGGTGTGCCAGGCTGGAAAGTGTATCTCCCCGACGAACTACATAAATCACCCAGCCTCTCGGAGCGCCGCAGGCGACCTGCGTCTTCTTCGGGCTTCTGGGCGTGGAGCGTTTCTTATTTGTTGAGGAGGAGGTCGACTGCTCAGATGGGGTCGCTGTAGGTCCCGGAAGGTAAAGGGTCTGTCCAACTGCCAGGCGGTTTGTGCTCAGGCAGTTCATCTGCCGTAACCTCTCCGGATCCAGGTTGTTTTCGCCGGCAATGTCCACCAGGTTGACTTCACTAACTACGGTATAAGCGATCCAATCAGCTTCTTGCGGGCACCCGGTTGCGTCTGGAGGGGTAGCAGTCACGCTCGGTCGCTCCATATCGGTGGCTGCGATCGATGCCTGTATACGGGTTGCGGTGACCAGGCGAATCATGCTGGTAACATCGTCATTATTCGGTTCTACCGCAATGGAGGTTTCCAGCACTGCACCCATTCTTCCGCTTTCTGCCATGGATAATGCCATACTGCCCAGCACCACCAGTATGGATAAAAAGGCTAAAAATATGCCCGGTATGACCTGAAAGGAACCCCTCATCTCTACTTGATACCCGTTGCCGTTGGTGTGTCGATTGTTATCTCCAGACCGGCTCCCTTTTTCAGATCCTGTGTTTCCTTCAACAACGCCAACTCATCCAGTGCCTGGCGCAGTTCATCCCGCAAGGCTTCTACAGACGGATCGGTGTTTCCCCACGCGGTGCTCATCAACACACGTTGATAATCACTAAGCGCAACATCGGCTTTGCCCTGAGCAACCCGGGCTGCCGCGCGAGTCTCCACCAGCTCCTTCTGAAGCACAGCAACTTGCTGCTTCAGTTGCAAGAAATGCACCAGAGGCCTGGCGATACGTGCCAGGCGGGATTGATCTTCAACAGCCCAGTTTTGCCCTGAATAGGGTGATACGACGATTACACCACACAGCGGCTTTCCTTCGGCAGTGAACACCGGGATAAACATCAATCCCCCACTGGTATTAAGACCTACAGCTTGGGCGATCCCTACCAGATCGGGTGAAGTGCTTTTTGCCGCCAACCGGACTGCCCTGCCTTGACGCAGGGCGGAGACAAGCACAGGGGCTGACTGTTTATCGATCACTCTGCCGGCCAGGGGTAAATCCTGCACCCGATCATAGCCGCACTGCAAGTCGATAGCGCCGCTGCTATCACCAATCGGATAAACCAGCAGGCTGATATCGGCTTTAATGTATTCGGCGATCGTTTTATTCACCAGACGGCAGGCCTGCTCCGGTGAAGCATCCAGCATGCTGGACATAAAGGAGTGCATCAGCAAGGCTTCTTCGTAACTTTCCTGTGCGGGCGGGGATGCGCTCACCCCGACCTCAGAGGTAGCGGCAGCATCCGTATGTCCCGCAGAGGCGGACTGTTCCCAGTTGCGGGCTGGGAGCAGAAAAAGCAGTGGATATGCAGCCATCATTGCCAGGCGTACCGCGCCATGGTAGAGCCCTTCTGTAGGGGGGAGCAGGTACAGCAGACTGTAACCCGCCAGCCAGATGGCCAGCATTGATACGCCGGCTATCCATCCTGCCGGACGGCGTGCCGCCAGGAGCAGGATCCCGCCCGCAGCCAGGCCAATGGTCAGCCAGGTGGCAATCTCATCCAACGGGGTATCCTGGAGGGAGATCCGGCCGCCCTGGTTGGCAAACCATACCCCGCTCAAAAACAGGGCGGTTAACAAGAGCAAGCCTACCAGGAGCGTGGCAGTATCCGAACTTCTGTTTCTTTCAGGAAAAGCCCACAACCAGATGACCGTCAACAGGCTGAGCAAGATGACAGCCCGGTCCAGGAAGGGCAATATGCGCACCCCATCCAGGAAACCTTGCCAGGCCAGGCCGGCGGCCAGGAATAAGATCATTTGATATGCAATCAGGAGGCCTAAACCCAGCACAACTCTCCGGTTGTGGTGGCTGTCGGCCGGTTGCACCGGGTACAAGGCGACCAGAAATGCCCCCATCAGTGTGAAGGACAGAACCAGGTGGTAAGCCAGGCTGCCGGTATTGGTATTGAGGAGTGCAAAAACTTGCTGGAAGAAGCTCACAGCCATAACCCAATTATACAGGACAATTCTGATTGGAATGCCAGCGTTTCCGGGGCGGAGATCCCAATACTATTGCTGCAAAGATTGTGCCAGGACAGGTTGACAAAAAGCGAAATCGGGGTAAAATGGTGCAGTCTGGCGAACCAACAGGTTCACGCCGGGCGAGAAGCCGAAGTGGCGGAATTGGCAGACGCGCTACGTTCAGGGCGTAGTGAGCATACGCTCGTGTGGGTTCAAGTCCCTCCTTCGGCACCTGATCTCCCTCTCTGGCATCATTGATGCAACCAGGAGAGGGAGGTTGGTTTTAAATCTCAGCGCTCGTTCCTTGCCGCGGAAACCGACCTTAAGGTAAGATGGTGCTATGCAGCGACCCAAGCAACTCTGGATTTATCTGCTCGTGATCTTTGCTATTGCCTTGCTGGTGATCATGGTGATGGATTTTAACACCCGTGTGGCAAATCTGCGCCGCCTTACAGATGAAAAAGACAAGGTGGCCGCAGAAAAAAGCAGCCTTTTGGAGACCCAAAGCTCGCTGGAGGAGCGTATCATCTATGCCACCTCCCCGGCAGCGGTGGAGGACTGGGCGTACGATAAGGGACACATGGTGCGTCCCGGCGATGTGCCCATAGTTCCGCTGCCGGATGGCGAAGTGACCCCTACGCCGATTACGATCCAGCAAGCCACACCGCAGCCGGCCAGCAACTGGGACGCCTGGCAGGAGTTGTTTTTCGGGCAGAGTGCGCCTGTCAACCCAAAGTAGAAATGTCCCCTGTTTGACAAAGTAGAAATGTCCCCTTTACCAAGGGTGGATAGATAGGTATGATAGACTGTTGACACTCGTGCGGAGGATAGGGCAACGCTGGAGAGCGACCTCGAGCGCCGACACGAGGCCGAAGACTGGGCAGAGCGAACGATGCTCTGCTCATTGCATTCTGCCCAGTTTTTGGCCAAAAGCGATAAACTCAACTGCCGACCGACTATCAGTCTGAGCCATTGGGAGTGGTTTCCTGGATAGGTTTGCCACTTTTGTGGCGGCCATAATTGGCGCCAGGGATGATCTGGAGCCGGAGGTTTAGGGGTTCTGATTTGATGGTCGAGGGTTTTGGTATCGACGACTTCAGCCTGGCGGATGGGCTTGTGGAAGATGGTGTAGGCCAAGGGTTTGTTTTTGTAGAGGATGGTGACTTCTCCTTTGGCATTCTCGCAGACGGTGACTTGGGCATTGCGCAGGGCGTAGCCTGGGCGGTCGGACTGGATCTGGTAGATGACATTGTTGGATTGCACGGTCAGGTTATTGGAGAGCGTGCGGGTTTTCTGGTGGGTGAGGATAAGATCCAGGTTTTCTGTCTTGAGCAACGGGCGGTGGGCGTCGTGGCTGCTGCGGGGTATGACGGCAAAGCGGCGGTTGAAATCTTCTCGGAACTCGGGCAGAAAGGCATTGCCAGCTTCCATATCGGAAATGCCGCGCAAGCGCAGTTCCTTCACCAGGCGGTCTTGCAGGGTTTGGTTGGCCCGTTCGATGCGCCCTTTGGCCTGGGGAGTATTGGCGCAGATGATCTGGATATCCAGTTCCTGCATGGCCCGCCCGAACTGGGTCAGGCCGCTGCTCAGTCCCAAGGGGCGCGGCTGATTGACCCGAAAGATGCCATGTTTGTCACTGTAGAAGGCCACCGGCTTGCCGTAGCGCTCAAAATAGTGCCGTGAGGCTTCACAGTAGGCAAAAAAGGTCTCGTCAGGCACAAACCACAACTCCAACAGCTGCCCGGTGGCATCATCGATGTACACCAGCAGCGTGCACTTCGGCCCACGCTCTTCGAACCAGGCATGATCCGAGCCGTCGATCTGCACCAACTCCCCGAAACATGCCCGCCGCTCTCGCATCTGGTGCTCCGATGGTTTCTTCGCCCGCTTTGGCTTCCATAACCCTTCTGCGATCATCAGCTGGCGGACACTCTCATCTGATAGCTTCAGCTTGTGCACTTCCACCAGCTTCTCATGCGCCAGCGTCGGCCCAAAATCCGCGTACTGCTCTTTGATTAGATCCAACGCTTGCTGCGCCACCTCCGCTTCCAACCGATTGTTGCTCGGCTTCCCTCGCCTGGCCACTGATCAGCCCTTTGGCTCCTCTGCTTCTGTAGGCCCGATACAGCCGTTTGACTGCCGCACACTGATCCCCAGCATCTGGGCTGCTTCTTTCTGCGTCAATCGTTTTTCTTCAGCCGTTGCATTACTTCTAATCGGGTTAGTTCTCGTGTTGCTCATTGTCAGTAGTTCGTCCATTTTGTGTCCCTTTCAAAGGGGACATTTTAACTTTGCGTTAAAGGGGACTTTACTACTTTGGGCTAACACACGGGCAGAGTGCGCCTTGACAGGCTCCGGATGGCATGTTAGAATGTCGTCCGCTCGAATGACAGACGCATCACATTGCGGGGTGGAGCAGTGGCAGCTCGTCGGGCTCATAACCCGAAGGTCCTCAGTTCGAATCTGAGCCCCGCTACCTTTCACGAACCATAGCTCGCAAAGCTATGGTTTTTGATTCACCCAACGGTCTACGTTGCAGCGCCCGACAAGTCGCGGTTACAAATTCTCGTGTAAATTGATTCTTATGGGTGGATATTATTGAAGTGGTCTGCGTATATGGGGGAGGTGGAGTATCCCTGGGACGACCGTGCAGCCCTGCGCGCCGCCCTCAGCGAGCTGCTCGGCATCCCCGGGCCGGCTATGCCCCGGCTGCCGGCCTGCGAGCTTATCGTAAAAAAAGCAGCCAAAGATAAACTTAATAATACTTTTCTGCCCTGCTCGATATGATCTCCGCCGTTTAATCGTTTTTCACCGAAACGCAGCAGGGGGACTACGACATTTCCATCAACGTGCTAGCCGCTTGCCTGTATAACTCCGTCAGTGGGCTATCTGGGTTGCGCAGGGCATGAATACCTCCGCTGGCTAAGGTCATCAGCTCATCTGAATGGGGTAAAATGGCGATCACCGGGCAGCCATACGCCCGCTCCACCTGTGCTTTTACAGCCGCTGCATCGAACACAGCCGGCAACTTGTTGACCAGAAGCACCATGTTCGGCACCTTGAGCCTGCGGGCTACCTGTACTGTTACACCGGTACCCTCATAGTCCTGCTGGTCAGGCCTCAAGATAATGACCAGGGTGTGCGAGATCACCATTGATAGGAGCGTCTCCTCGCCCAAGCCGGGATGGGTGTCGATCAACAGGGCATCCAAATTGAGCTCATCTACCAGGCGGCGGAAGCCTTGGGAGAGCAATTGGGCATCGTATCCCTCACGCAGCACTCGCGTGATCTCACCGGGCCGGATGCTCGAGGGAATCAGGTAGACTTTTCCTTTCAGGTCGGGGTTCAGGTTAGTCGAGACATCATGGGCGGTCTGGGTAATGTTACACTTACCCCATAGGTAATCGTTGAGGGTGTTGCTGACCTGCTCCCCGGCCAGGCCAAATAGAATATGAATGCCAGGCGACTGGATATCGGTGTCCACCACGCCAATCCGCCGCCCATCGACCGCCAGTAAGGCAGCAATATTGGCAGTGGTATTTGACTTGCCTGTTCCGCCCCGAAATGAGTGGAGAGAAATGATTTTCGACAATTGCCTTTCTCCTTGTTTGACCTGTCATCCTGAGCGGGCAACTCCTGACCGAAGGGATGGGAGCGAAGGGTCTTTTCTCCGTCGAGAGATCCTTCGCTTTCCTCACTGCGCTCGGAACTTCGTCGCTCAGGGTGAAAATCGATTGGTGTGGCCCACATCCTGCGACCAGTTTATCCGGTGCAATCTAATAGAGCGGCAATTCGCCTTTCATGGACCGTCAATGATCTGCCTTAAATCGTCTGCTCTGGCTTCCAGCTGCTGAAAGTATTCGCTCTCTGTGATCTCGGCTACCTGCTGGGCCTGCCGGGCGTCGTCCAGTTCTATGCGTAGCTGTTGCACCTGTTGCTTCAGGCGTTGCTCCCGGGCATAGATCTCGGACGCCATCCGAGAAAAGACCCGGGCTAACTGCCCCAGAGCATCGCTCCGGGTAGCCACGTCGGCAAGGGCACTGGCATCGTATATCTCTGCTTCGACGGCTGCTGCAGCGTCGGTCACTCGGGCTACATTGCGCAAGTAGTCGACTTCTTGGTCTCGCAGCCGCTTCTTCTCCAGGCAAGCCCCAATCCTTGCCCGGAGCAAGACCGGATCGAACGTTTTTGGCAGGTAATCCTCCGCACCCAGTTCAATCCCTTTCACCACGCTCTCCATGTCGTCCATGGCCGAGATGACGATCACAGGCACGTCCCGAAGGAACTTATCTTCCTTCATCTGCTCCAGTACTTGATAGCCGTCCATCTCAGGCATCATGATGTCGAGCAACACCAGGTCAAACGTCTCGGTCCTTAGCTTCTCCAGGGCCTGTATACCGTTCTCCGCCTCGCCAACTGTGTGACCCTGCTGCTTCAGCCCGAGACAGAGCTTGAGTCGGTTTGTACGGTAATCATCCACCACCAGGATATGCCCTTGTAGGTCTGTCATATCTCGTCCTTCCACGTGTACTCGCCGCTCCGAACAGCCTCCAGGGCAGTCTTCACCCACGCGTACTCATCCTCCACCCGAGCTACGAGGATGGCCGCCCCATCCAACGCTCCGGCTTTGCCCATCTCTTCCAGCTCCCTGGCTAACTCGGAGAGCTGGATCGCTCCAAAGTCCCTGCTGCTAGACTTGAGGGGATGGGCAGCCTGTCTTAATCCTGCTGCGTTGCCTTCCTCCAGGCAGCGATGCAACGCAAGGAGCAGCGGCGGTGTCTCCTGGAGGAAGCTGTCAATCAGCTCGCCCAGGAGGGCCGGATTTCCGCCTACCAGCTCCAGAAGCTTGTCCAACCCTGTCCGATCCAGCCTCTTCTCGGGGGAAGTGATCTGTAATCCCGATTCGGGCGACACCAATTGGGGAGCCGCCGTTTTAAGCGCCTCAGGCGTTGCCATAGACACACCCACAGCATGCACTGGCTCAGTCAGGGGGTGGCATCTGCGTAGTGCGCCGACCAGTTCTTCCACCCGGATCGGCTTACTTAGATAGTCATCCATGCCCGCAGCAAAGCAGGCTTCCTGGTCCTCCTGCAACACGTTGGCAGTCATGGCTATAATGCGCGGTCGTGGCCCGGCAGGCCAACGGTTGCGAATCTGACGGGTGGCATCCAACCCGTCCATCTCTGGCATCTGCATATCCATCAGGACGACGTCGTAATGCCGGCGCTCAAGAGCCTCCAGCACCTCCAACCCGTTCGCGACCACATCGGCACGGTAGCCCAACCTCTCCAACATCAGCAACGCAAGCTTTTGGTTGACTACGTGATCCTCTGCCAGGAGGATACTCAGCGGCATGCGCACCCCCATCTCTGCATCGAATTCGGAGCGGATTGGCCCCTCCTGCCTCTGTACGCGACGATCCTCGCTTGCCAGGATACCTACCAGGGTGTCATATAACTGCGCAGCTCGGATCGGTTTGAGCAAAAAGGCCGTAAAGCACCCAGCCTCAACTCCAGCCTCGCGCTGGCCAAGTGAGGACACCAGTACAAGGGGAAGCTGCGGCCTCAGGCGCTTGATCTCGGCAGCCAACGCCAGGCCATCCATATCCGGCATCTGGCGGTCAATCAATGCCACGTCAAAGGCCTCGCCTTGGCGCAACCAGGCCAATGCCTCGGCAGGAGAGCTTGTGTCGCGCGGTATCATGCCCCATGCCTGCGTCTGTAGTGTAAAAATGGACAGGTTGGTTGCATTGTCATCCACGATCAGCACCCTCCGCCCGCCCAGGTCCGGTGTTTTGGTTAGGCTGCCGTGTTGGGCCGGAACCGAAGCCGGAAGCGCCTTAATGGTAAAGTGGAAAGTACTACCCTGACCTGGAATTCCAGCACTTTCAACCCACATCCGTCCACCCATCAACTCCACCAGTCTCCAGCTGATGGCCAAACCCAGCCCAGTACCACCATACTTGCGGGTGGTTGAACTGTCAACCTGGCTGAAGGATTGGAACAGGCGATCGATGCGATCGGGGGGAATGCCTAGGCCGGTGTCGCGCACGCTAAAATGGAGCTGATTGATTTGTGGATTTATCGATGGGTCTTCCTATGCATTCCTGACTTACCAATTTGCATTTCCCAATTTACCAAGTCACCAATTTCCCGACTAACCGAAACAACCACCTCGCCTCGCTCCGTGAACTTAATCGCGTTACCGAGCAGGTTGACAAGGACCTGGCGTAATCGGGTGACATCGCCCAGGATGCCGGCAGGCACCTGGTTATCCATTAAGTAGGCCAGGTCCAGACCCTTCTCGGATGCTTTAGGCGCAAGCAGGTCCAACGCCCCCTCCACACACTCGCGTACATCTAGAGGCGCACTCTCCAGGTCGAGGCGGCCTGCTTCAATCTTGGAAAAGTCGAGGATATCGTTGATGATGGTCAACAGGGCATCCCCACTGGTCCGGATCGTCTCGGCAAAGTCGCGCTGCTCAGGAGTAAGGGGTGTATCAAGCAGCAAGCTGGTCATGCCAATGACGGCGTTCATGGGGGTGCGAATCTCATGACTCATGGTAGCCAGGAAGACGCTCTTGGCCTGAGTGGCCGTCTCAGCTGCCGCTTTGGCCTGGCTCAGTTCCTCCTCGGCACGCTTGCGGTCAGTGATGTCGCGGATGATCTCGATGGCGCCAACGGTCTCGCCCTTCGAATCGCACAGCTTCGAAGCTGTTGCAAACAGGTAGGCGGCTGCGCCCCGCAACTGCGGCACCCACACTTCACCCATCAAGATATTCCCCCTTTTCTGCATGTATGCATACCGGGCGCGGATCTCTTCATCAGGCAGCAGCACCAGGTCGATCAGAATGGGTCTCCGTTCTCCATAAAAGGGAAGTGCGTATTCATAGTTACCATTGCCCAGCATGTCCGCCGCTCCGACTCCAGTCATCTCCTCTATGGCTTGATTCCAGGCAATGACTTTACCGTCTCGATCAATGACCATCGTTGGATCGGGCAAAAAGTCAATAATGTCGGCGGTGCGGCGCTGGGATTCCTGGGCTGCCGAGTAGAGCCGGGCATTGTCCAATGCGACGGATGCAAGCTGGGCAAAGCGACGCAGCACCTCTACCTCTTCCTTACTGAAGGTCCAGTCCGGACCTGGATCGTGGGCCAGGCCGATAACTCCTAAAGTTTGCCCTTCCGACTTGAGCGGCACAGCCATAATGGCACCGAGGGGAAAGTGATGGAAGTCCTCCAGGCGCCCCGACCAGCTGTCATAGTCTTCTACGACCAGCGGCTCGCCCGTTTGCCAGACCTTACCTACCATCCCCTGGCCTGGTTTCCGTCTGGAACCAGTCAATTGGCTCATAGCGCCGACGCCGACCTTGCACACCAGTTCCACCTCACCAGGTTCTGACAGGAAAATGAACCCATGGGGTGCATTCAGGAGCTGACCGGCACGGATCAGCACCGTCTCGAGTAGCTCGTTAACAGCTAAACGGCTGATGAGGCCGACGGTCGTATCGTGCAGGGCAGCGAGGTACTGATTCTGGCGCACCGACTCGTTTAGAAGCACAGTCCGTTCGCGATCCGCCTCTTCCGCAATCGCACGGGCATCCTCTGCCTGTCGGGTGACCTGCGCCAGCTCTGCGGTACGTTCCTCCACCCGCTGTTCCAGGGTCGCTTTCTGTTCCTCCAGCAACCGTTGCGCATCCATCAGCGCAATCTGCTCGCGATGCTCTTGATCGACCATACGCTCCTGGAAACGGTAGAACAGGAAGAGCAGCGTCATCAGGATAGCCAGGATCCCCAGCATGCCGATGCTTTGGATGAGCCAATCAGCCTGGAGCGAGGAGTTATTCTCGCCGACCAGCCACTGCACCGCCAAGCCTTGATCGATCAGGAATGCCAAGACCGCCATTGTCAGGATGCTGAGCGCCGACATAAGGAGTCCTGCCCTGGCACCTATCAAAATGAGTGCAAAGATAGGCAGCACCAACAGAAACAGTCGACCGCTGCCACCCAGACCATTCATGACAAGGGCTATCACACTAATGGCGTAGATGATTATCAGGAAGCCCCAGGATCGTATCCGGCTATCAATCCCGCGCAAGATGGCTAATGCAGCCAAAGCCAGCGCCAAGGCGCCTGCAAGGAGCGTGATGAGCAATCGATCAGGTCGCGACGCTGTGTCCAGGATACCCAGCACAACCATCGCCCCAGTGATCACCGCCGCGACTACCAGGAAAATGTTCAGGATTCTCATGCGCCATTGGTGCAGAGCATCCTCGGGTTTATTGCTATCCGTCACGAATACGTCTCCTCTACTGCTCTATGCCACAAGGTATTCATCCGGCTTTCTTCTGGTTGTCAATATTGTCCTTGCCCATTGGATGCTCAGTGGCCGAGGCTCGATCCTAAGGCGTCAAACTGCGAGGCGGTCGCTGCAAGCCAGGAGTCCTGTACTGGAGTTGAGCCTAACTTAAGGATGTTTCGGCTAACGTGATCTCTATCTCGCATGCCTCACCGGTGATGGGTAAGATTACCTGCCCTTCATGAAGCACCAGGTCGAATTCCTTGGTCTCGCTGCCGCACTCCAGGCTCAACAACGCCGGCAGGGATTTCTGAACGCCACTCGGGCGTAATTTTGTGCACCCAGGCTTTCAGCTCGCTGGCTCTCGTGGCAGGCAGGTGAACCGAGGCGGAGTGTAGCCCTAATGAGATGGGGACCTGTCCAGTGACAGGTTGAACTTCACGTTGACCAGCGGCCAAATATCTGGCATACTTCCGCCGTGGCCGGTTGGCCATCGGCTGTCAAAATGATAACACTTGTCCCCGTAAGCGTCTGGTCTTCCTGCAGCACGACCACCAGTCGCCTGGTAAGCGCTCCACTCCGCAGCATCACCGCGGTCACAGCCAGCACGCCCACACCGACCAACAGGATTACGACGCGCTCTACTACGCCTTCATAAATGAATAATCCATAAACGAAGATTCCACCAACAAACAACAAATACGTCCCCACCAGGACGATCGGATTCCCCAATAGTCGGAGTACCAGGCCTGGGACAAAATCGCCCTTGCGCCGGGTGGCTGCCAGCAGCAGCACTGGATATACACCACCCATGAGAGGCAGAGAGAAGACACCAATGAAGCTCAGAAGTCCGGTAAACGAGCCCTGACCGGTGATCGACAGCCACTCGGCTGCCAGGAACGCGGCTACCACCGGGCTGATGGACAGCAGAAAGCGTCCACGTTTACCGAGCCGGTCCTGCGTGGGCGCCGGTAGCCGTTCATCCATCAGATACAGCAGACCAAGCGAGGTGTGGATTGAAGCCATGCCGAGGCTGAGAACTACACATAGCGATCCCAACCAGTTCGCGACCGGACCTACCAGTTCTGCAAGGGCGGTCAGGGCCGTGCTAGTTTGACTGGCCAGTACCTGTGGTGAAAGCGCACCGTTGAACAGCACTACCCACCAACAACTGATCAATGTGGTCAGCCCAATTGCAGCGATGACCCCCCAAATCCACGAGCGTGCGCTTGGATCGCGACGGATGACCACCCTGCCATAGTTCGCCACCATCAGGTGGGAAAAGTAGTTGTTCAACATCACGCCAAAGATCAGGAGGAAGGGGGCTGGGTTGAAGGGCTGTTCTCCGACGAATGGGATATTGACATAGGCCAGGTTGGCTGGCTTTACGTACGGCAACGCAAACAGGGGGATAATGACCATCAGGGAGACATTCAATGTAGTCACCACCAGCGTCGAGGCAACCGTGGAATTGAGCGATCTGCGCGAGAGAAAGAAGAGCCCCACCAAAAAAATGCCCAGGACCCATAATGGAGCAGGCAGGCGGGTGGCACCACTTAAAGTGCTGGCGGTGCCGAGGTAGAAGATGATCAAGACAAAAAAACTGTCGAGAGCCATAACGATGGTGAGCAACCGGGAGCCGGCATTACCCAGATACTCGGCTACCAATTGACCCAGGTAGCCCAGCCCGAAACGGGTAGTGCCGCTACGCACCACTGACTCGGCCAGCGCCGCCGCCGTCAGCGCATTAATCAGACCAAAGAAAATTAGAAGCAGGATGCCTGCCAGAGGTCCCACATCGGCAATAGCAATGGGCAGCGCCAGCAGCCCCGAACCAATCGGGATAGTAAGTATAAGGGCGACCCAGAATGGCGGTAGATTTTCCAACCGGGTGGACAGCCTTGACTGAGTCCAACGCACGCGCTCACGCCAGGATATCTTTGGCGCATAGATTCCCGATAGAAGTTCTGTGTACAGCCGCTCGTACACTCGTTGGACGGCGTCCTGGTCCAGACCCAAGGCCGTACGAATACTTGGCACGGACTCGCGCGTGAAAGTGTACTTTCTGCCCAGGGCATGTGCCAGGGCCGCCAGAAGGCTGATATCTGCCTCGGATACCAGGTTTGCCCAATGGGGTGCATAACGTTCCAAATCCTGAATTGTTGGTTGTACCGGGAGATCGCGACCGGCTGCCAGGGCATCCAGGAAGGCACTTTCGCGCTCTTCGACTGCCTTCTTTGTAAGGTACAGCGCCGTTGCCACCTGAGACTGACTTACCAGTTGTGCCGTCCGGTTTTCAATGGCATACAGCATGGCATGGGCCTTACGACCGGGAGCCAGCCTACCTTCCAGTAACTCCTCACGGCTAAGAGCCGCGTTGTCGTCAAATGACTCCATGATAGATCTCTCGTAGCGACCTGTCAACGTAAGGACTGCTGGCTACAGGCCTCCAGGGACACCTAGAAGACTATTTCTGCCGGAGGAGCCAGCAGCGTATGCCAGATAATTCCATGTGTCGGCTAGAACAACGAAACCCATAAATCAATGGGGGAAAAATGTGAGAGTGTGCTTACCCGTACCGAGATTCCACGACGAAATAATTCAGCCAATCTAATCTCCTCAAAGGGTAAAGATATTAACAATCTCAGTTTAAGCATAGCATAATTTCCTCCAGTTTGAAAAATATTTAGTGATCCGCTTTCACATAATCAGGGGACGTTTAACGACCATAGTCGGCTCATGTTTACCACTCATGATCAGGAGTAAGCTTCACCGTAGTCGGACGCATGTTACCACCCGGCCGAACAGGTGAATATGGTTAACTGACAACTTTCGTGCAAAATGACTTAAGTCATCTGATATCCGATATCAACCTCTGAAACCTGGAGATTTTTGCCAAGATACTAGGGACGCAATGACAAGAACCTCAATATTTAAATTGACGCCTCATCTGACACCTGATATTCTTCCCCAATCACAACAGACCACGACTCGTCGGGCTCGATTGCATCTAAAACCGCTAATTACGCTGAACTGCGGAAATTGTCCGTGAAAGTGCACAGAATTAGAGATTTTGGCTCATAACCCGAAGGTCATTAGTACGAATCTGAGCCCCGCTACAAATAAAAAAGACGCCATTTTCGACGTCTTTTCGTTTTTAAGGAAACCCTGCGGCCTGCATGAACGATCATTTATCGATCCGATAGACCTCAATTATCCCATCGATCGGGTCTTCGTATTCCAAAATCTTCTCCGCATTTGCTTGAAGATAACCGGTAAACTCCTGGCGGGGCATTTTATAGGCGTCGAAAGAGCCAGGCGAAAAATACCCTTGATCGACCAGTCTCGAGCGAATGCTCGGGTCGACAATCAGGTACTCTGCGCGCAGGGTATCCAACGCTTCGGTAAGCGTTTTACCATCCAGGAAATGCAAGTAGGTGATGCCAAGGATGGATTGGAATTTCACATCCTGCAGCCCAAGCCACCAGTTGGGCATCCCCACAACCCTGGCGCCCGGAGGGATGACTTCATCGATTGCATTAGAGGTGCGGTAATAATCGTAGTTGCGAGCATCTGCTGCGGGGCGGGCGAACAGGATGACAAACACCGCCAGGGAAAACATGAGCAGGCCGCCTAAAAACAATCCCTCCTGGCTGAACACCTTCTTCTCTCGCATGGTCTCGATGAAAGCCTCGGCAATGAATATCGTTAGGATCGGATAGTATAGGATGGTATAGATCTGGTTTTTATTCCCGGTCAGCAAAGCCATCAGCACAAAGGCGATCCCCAGAAAGCCCAGCAAGAAGCGGTCAACCCGGTTCCTTCTTCCGATGATGAATGCCAACGCCGCCCCGATAAGCACAAAATCCAGCACATGATCATAGGCGTTAAGCCGGCCGAACTCCCAATACAAGGCTTTGATCATCATAACTGGATTGAATCCGGCGATTGGCGAGGGCAAAATTTTTGCTTCCAGGGGGAAAGTTGCAGTGCAACCTTGAAATTGAAACCATACCGGTAACCAAAATAATACAGTGCAGCCAGAGCGGCTCCGCCGGTAAACAGCCAGGTAGCCGGATTATTAAATAATTTCTTTCTGAATATTACGATATGCATGAGGCCCAGGCTGATGGCAAAAAATAGCCCATTCGGGTGGACATCGATTGACAGGCCGATGAGCAGGCCGGCAACGAAGAAGGCCCATCGTTTCTGGTGGAGGTAGCCTGTCAGATAACAGATTAATGCCAGGATCACAAAAAACGCCAGGGTGATATCCGGGCGGATGTAATGCGAAGCCTGTATGAAGGGCCAGCTCAGCGAGAGCAGCAGGGTGGCCAGGGCGGCAGTTGTCGGATTGTAAAATTGCCGGCTGAACAGGTAAACCCCGATCAACAAGGAGATACCTATTATCCAGGAAGCCAGTCTTCCCTGGAAGAGGCCTAAACCGATAAACTTGAATGCTGCTGCATAGGGTAGTGCTCCAAGGAGGGGCCAGCGAGCTGTATATTCAATCGCACGATCCAGTATTCCAGGGCTCATCGAATTGGTCAACCCCTCCCCAATTACTAAATTCCAGGCCGCATTGCTGTACCAGGGCTCATCGATAGAATACGCGAGGATAATAGGTCAGGCTCCAGTAACTGGCAATCAAAACGCAGAAGACGCCCAGGATGAATAACCAGCTTAGCAGTTTGTATATGCTTTGATAACTGCGTTTGGTGGTAAGTTCTTCCATTTACCGTCTCAGGAATGCAGAAAATTCAATTCAATGATCATGTTGGATTGTCAGTTTAAGCTTCCGGATTACCTTCGCGGGAACTCCGACAGCCACGCTATACGGCTCGATATCTTTGGTGACCACCGCGCCGGCTCCGATTACCACTCGATTTCCAATCGTAACTCCTGGCAGGATTGATACATGTGAGCCGATCCATACATCATCTCCGATAGTGACCGTGGACCTTTTTTCGATCTGGAACAATATGGGTAGCTCAGGATTATCGACCGAGTGCTCTGAAGAGGCAATCACAACAAACGGACCGATTAATACATTGTCTCCAATTCGTAAGCCCCCTTTTCCATCCAAAAAGCTGCCCCGATTGATCGCAAAATTTTTCCCGATGCAAATCCCGTAACTGCGCTGGAAGGTGACGCCTGGTGCGATGTAAGAAAAACCAGTGATTTGACCGATAATTGTTTTGTAGCAAACGCTGCGTAGTGCGAATCCAGGGTACCCCGGCACCCATCCTAGAAAGACTTGAATCCAGGGCTCGACCAGGATGGTTAATGCTTGCTTCCAGGTATACTCTTGAAAGAAGCGGGATATCAGTTTAATGGAGGTTTTCTTTATCGATTTGGAGTGCTCAATCGTTTGATCCACTATAAAAAGCGGGCGTTGGCGAGTGGCGTCGAAAGGTACGCCACAGGTATTCGCCTATGACGCCAAGGAGGATTAACTGTACCCCGGCGAGCATGGTGATTACGACAATCAAGGCTGTCCACCCCTCGACCAACTTTTGGTTAGACAAGTCGTAAGATAATCAGTAACAATGCGTAGGCTCCACCAATCGCCGCGAAGAGAAAGCCCAGGAGTGTGGCCAAGCGGAGCGGCAGGTAAGAGAAAGCCGCGAAGGCATCGATAAAATACTTGATTTTCTTGCCCAATGTCCAGCGCGATCTTCCAGCGTGCCTTTCTACCCGGTCGTAGCCAACGGTGCTGAAGGGGAAGCCGCTCCACAGGATCAGTCCAATCAGGTGGGCATTCTTCTCCCGGCACTCAATCAGGACATTAGCCACCTGTCGATCGATCAGGAAAAACCCCACTCCCTGCGGAGAGAAACCCTTATATACCAGCTTCTTGAATAAATAATTGAAAAGGTTGGCAAAAACCCTTGATAACCAGGGGTCCCCTTGCCGTCGTTGCGCACCGCCAGCACAACCTTGTCGCCAGCCTGCCATTTGCGGATCATCTCGGCCAGTGTCTCTGGCGGATCCTGTAGATCGGCGGCAATGAATCCGATGCAGTCGCCTCGAGCGTACGTCATGCCAGCCAGGATGGCAACATTAGAGCCGAAGTTGCGCACCAGTTTGATCACACGTATGCGCGGATCATCATCAGATAACCGCTGCAGCACAGAATACGAATCATCTCCTGAGCCATCATCTACGAAAATAAACTCGAAGCTGTGTTCTGGCAGAGTATGTGCCAACCCAAGCAGGCGCTCATTTAAAGCCGGCAGGCTGGCAGCATTGTAATATACCGGGACAATGATCGATACAAGCGCTATTATCTACTCTCCTTGTCCAGGCCGGTCATGCTTTTCGGAAAGCCGGTCAGGGCATCAATTATAGCGGTTTGGGGCTTTTTTTCGAGGTGAGGGCCGATGGGCAGGCTCAGCGAAGTGGCTGCCAGCTCCTCGCTAATTGGAAATGTTCCCGTGCCCAGGCCGGCCTGGCGATAAGCGCCGGACAGGTGGGGTGGCACCGGGTAGTGGATTAATGTCCCGATGCCTGCGGATTTCAAGTGCTCTTGAAGCGCATCTCGCTGCGGGTGACGTACAACATACAGGTGCCAGCAAGAATTTGACAAATCCGCAATGTAGGGCAAGGTCAAGGCCGGAATGTTCTGCAAGGCCTGGTTATATTGATATGCCTGTTGTTCTCGCCGGGCATTCCACTCATCCAGGTGTTTCAGCTTCACCCTCAGGAAGGCTGCCTGTAACGGGTCTCAGTCGAGAATTGAAACCTTGTACTTCATTGAAATACTTTTCACGCGAGCCGTAGTTGCGCAGCAATCGCACCTTGTCTGCCAGGTCTCTATCATCCGTTGTTATAGCCCCGGCGTCACCATAGGCGCCTAGATTTTTGGTGGGATAAAAACTCCAGCCGGCAGCATCCCCGAGGCTGCCGGTGCTGCGCTCCTGGTAGCGCGTCCATGTGCCTGTGCCGCTGTCTTCGATGACTTTCAGGTCGTATTCTCTAGCAAGTGTCATGATAGGCGCCATATCCGCCGGTTGGCCGTACAGATGCACAGGCAAGATCGCCCGGGTGCGCTCGGTAATGGCAGCTTTTATCTTCCCCGGGTCGATGTTATACGTATGAATTTCTGGTTCTACCGGCACCGGCGTCGCACCGGCATGAGTCACTGCCAGCCAGGTGGCTATGTAAGTATTGGCCGGCACGATCACTTCGTCTCCAGCGCCGATCCCATATGCCTGAAGGATCAGGTGCAAGGCATCCAGGCCATTACCCACCCCGATGCAGTGCCTCACCCCGCAATAGGCCGCGAATTCCGCCTCAAAAGCTTCCAGTTCCTCGCCAAGAATGTACCACCCAGAGCTCAACACCCTCAGGCTGGCTATTTCCAGCTCCTCCCGGAGCTCCAGGTAGCCTGCACCAACATCCAGGAAGGGAATGACGGTCTTCATCCGGGCTGCACAAGCTTCAGAAATTCTTCGTAACTACGGATGTAATCCTCAGCCTGATATATGTCCGATGCCAGAACCAGTAGAACAGCGTCTGGAGTAAACTTATACTGTACCCCCCAAACCATGGGAGGCAGATACAGGGCAAGGTTAGGTCGGTTCAAGGCTACTTCGGTACGCTTCTGACCGTCATCTACCATAACGGCACATGAGCCATTTACGCAAACCAGGAATTGTTCCAGGCTGCGGTGGGCGTGCTCGCCTCGGATTTCCTTACTAGCCACGTCCATGACCAAAAAATAACGCAGCGGAGTGAATGGCAGGTGATCGGCTACCTGGGCATAAAGAGAGGTTGCCGCGCAAATCTTGCACAAATGGAAGCTCGTACAACTTGACTTTACCCACACCCAGATCAATACAGGGTTGTCTGGATAGTGTTTCTCCGATCTTGATGCCGGCAACCTCGGGCGTGTGCTCGTAACCAATAATCCTGGCTGGGTTTCCGGCTACAATGGCGAATGGCGGGACATTCTTCGTTACCACTGCACCTGCCCCCACCATCGCGCCACGTCCAATCTCCAGCCCTGGTAGGATCGTAGCGTTAGCCCCGATCGATGCGCCCTTGCGTACCACGGTATGAGCGAGTGTTCTTAGGTGGATCTTGCTCCTGGGGAAACGGTCGTTGGTGAAGGTAGCGTTCGGTCCAACAAACACATCATCCTCCAGGGTTATTCCATCCCATAACTGCACGCCGCTCTTGATCGTCACCCGGTCGCCCACCACCACTTTGTTCTCGATGAACGTGTGGTCACAGATATTGCATTCTTCTCCTATCCTTGCACCAGGCAGGATGTGTACATAAGCCCATATTCTAGTATTCGGACCAATAACAGATGTTTCAACAATCGCCTGCGGATGTTGATAGTGGCTCATTTTCACCCCGTCAACCCCCGCGCCTGCAGTTCGCCGCGGGCTTTATCGAAATTCTGGGCTGCCGTCTGCTGCTGCACCCAGGCCACCAGCTGTGCGACGCCTTGCTCGAAGCGCACCCCGGGCCGGTACCCCAGCGCAGCCAGCTTGCCAATATCCCCGTAACAATGCCGGATATCCCCCGCCCGGAACTGCCCCGTGATTTCCGGCTCAGTGTTACGGTCTTTGGTCGGCGGTCGGGTGTTCATCTTCGCCGCCAACACCTGCGCCACTTCCAGTACTGTCAGCGCTTGCCCGCTACCCACGTTGAATGCTGCGTAGTCCGTTCGGGGGTCGTCCATGGCAAGCAGGTTGGCCTGTACAATGTCGGACACGTGGGTGAAATCCCGCCGCTGCCCGCCATCTTCGAAAATTACCGGGGATTTCCCGTTCAATAGCCTGCCGCAAAAAATCGCCGCCACGCCCGTATATGGGTTGCTCAGCGCCTGCCGCGTCCCGTAGACATTAAAATAGCGCAGCGCTGTCGTCGCTACCCCATAAGCCATGCCCACCGTCAGGAATAGCTCCTCGTGATCGCGTTTATTGATGGCATATACTGAAGTCGGGGATAACGGCTTGTCCTCGCTGGTTGGCCTGGGATCGGCCACCCTTCCGCAGCCGGGGATTGGACAGCGCAGCTCCCATTCCCGTCTTTGCAGCTGGTCAACCGGCCTGACGCGGGGATATACGCATCCATGCTCCGGGCAGTGATAAGCGCCCTCGCCATAAATCGACATGCTGGAGGCGACCACCATCTTGCGCGGTCGTTCTTTTAAATTGGCAATCGCCTGCAGCACCACTGCCGCACCTTGGGCATTGGTATCTGTAAAGCGAGCAATCTCGTACATGCTTTGACCCACTCCAACCAGTGCTGCCTGGTGGAATAATACGCTGGCTCCCTGCAGGGCCCGTTGTACCGCAGCCAGATCGCGCACGTCACCCAAGATGAACTCGGCCTGCGGGTTCAGGTAAGACGGCGCAAGGCCCTTTTGCCGCAGTTCGCCGTGTACCTGCGGCTCCAGGTTGTCCAGCACCCGCACCCGGTGGCCGCGGGCCAGCAGGGCATCCACCAGGTGGGACCCGATAAAGCCTGCTCCGCCAGTTACCAGGATCGTTTCGCTCACCGTGCCTCCTATCGACGGAAGCGTATCAAGAAGAAGAAAACCAAAACCACCAGCAGAACTGCAGGAATTGCCCCAAATATCAGGATGCTGCTCGGTCCTCCGAAACCGATGGGTGAACCAGAATCGGGCTGAACACGGAAGGTTGCCGTCGGCTGGAGGGGTTGCGTGGGTGTTGGCGTTGGAGTTATCTCGTCCATGATCTGAGCTGTTGCGGTTGGCACACTGACTTGCGTCTTTGGCAGACCTTCTATGGAGCGCCCGGTGGTGAACAGGCCATACATCTCCTGCGATATGGGCTGAGGCGTACCGGCTGATGTTTCATTGGAAATAGCTGCTACCTGCCCGGAAATCAGCGCATCCAGCCGGTCAGGTGGAGAAGCCAGGCTCACTCCGCTCGGGTCGAGCAGGTCATCCAACGTCACTTGTTCGGCCGCCTGCCAATCATCCCCGTTCCACTCCCAGCGCTGCAGGTTTGTCCGCACGCCCTCGCCAGGGCGGTTGCTCTCTCCTAGTAGCAGCAGGTTCAGGTTGCCATTGCTATCGACGGCCAGATCGGCTGCCGCCTGCGAGTTGATCGCGCCGCTAAGCCGCTTGGGCTGACTCCAGCTTACGCCGTTGTCACGTGAAAACTGGTGGTAAAGGGCAGCCTGCCCACCAGGGGATTCCTGCCATGCCCGGTGCAAGGACCCGTCCGGCGCTGCAAGGACTTCGCTCCATAATATTGGATCTTCGATCACAGCTTCGCCATCAGACCAGGCTTCAACTTCGATTGAGTGGCTGGCATAGAGGCCACTGGCCCGAGCATCGGGCGGCAAGCTGTAGCGCGTCCACAGTAGATGCCTGCCACCTGCGCCATCCAGTGCCAGCCTTGGGTCCGATAGGCTGTCCCAGCCGGCTGCAGCGCCATCGAAAGCCATTTCCGGAGTTGACCATGCCAACGTCTGGCCGGCTTCAGGTTCAGCCAGGCTTTCGACGAGAAAGATGCCCCTTCGTTCATTGTAGGGTACTGCATATACGATGGTTATCCTTCCATCCGGTAGCACCAGAGCCTGCGGCGCAGCCGCCTTTTCTGCAAGGGGGATTTCTTGGGAAGCCAGCCATTTACTCTCATCAAACGCTTCTGCAGAGGGGACCAAACTGAAGAAGGATTCCCCGCTGTTAGCGTCTACCCAGGCAACGAACAATTGGCCGTTAGGGTGCATCACTGCCGTTAATCCTGCCATCTCTCCGCCCGGTGAGGTGATTACAGGATGAGCTTTTGTCCAGCGCGTGCCGTCCCAAAGGGAGTAAAAAATGCGCGCATCAGCCTTGAGACCCCAGAGGGCGTGCAGGCGACCATTGGAATCCACTAATAGCTGAAGGTGGGTCATCTCCTTCAGACCATGGTCAATTGTCTCTGCCGCTTCCCAGATGGGCGGCGGGGTCGGGGTGGGGAACAAGTTATTCGGGTTCCCTAGCGAGCGTTCGAGCAGCCAGATGTCACCCGCGGTGTCAAACTCACAGCCTATCACCGCCAGCTCATTACCCTGCAAAGCAGCCTCGTGGCAATCCCATGATTACCGGGCGGTAAGTCTCGGGGTGCGTGAATCCTTTTAAAGTGTTTTGGTTTTGGGGAGCGTTCCAGCCTGGCGTAGGACTGTTGCGCCAGGCGAGTAAATATTCTCCAAAGGTAGAATCAGCCAGAGCGTAAATAATACCCGCTGGTGAATTCGAGGAACTGCAGGTCACTGCCACAGGTTGTATCGAATGGGGCCGGCAGCTGGCCGGTTTTGCTCCAGCTCAAACCCTGGTTTATGCTGCTCTGGTAGTACAGGCCACAGGCGTTGCCCTCGTGGCCGGCTTGCCATACCAGCAGAGCCAAATTTCCTTGCATGGCCAACCATGGATGGGATGGTCCTCTGCCGCTGCCATCATCAGGCTGGCGATTATCAACCTTACGAATATCGCTCCAGGTCTCTCCGCCATCGCTGGAGATAGCCATGGCCACCTGTTCTAGGGGTGGCTCATCCCAGGCCACCAGCACATTTCCAGATTCGTTGGTCGCAATACTTACCTGTACCTGGTCGGGTGTCAACCCGCGCAAGTATGGCGAGGTATATAGCAAGCGAGCATCGGCCGGTGGTCGCTTGGCAACCGTCCCGGATCGGGTATTTGCCGGTGCCTGGCTGGCAGATGTGCCTGTTTGAGGTTGAAGCCTTGTCTGACCGATATCTCTATTTGGCAGATCATTGGGCGGTAACTGCGTGGGAACTGTATAGCCCAGGATGGTGACCGGTGTCGGCGCGGCTAAATCTGTGATTCGCATCGTATAAACCCCAGCTGGGGATTCTTCGGATTCTCGGATGCTTCGGGTTGTATCCAGGAAATGTATACGACCCCATCCGGGCTGACTGTCAAGTCAAAATCTGCGGCTGATGGTGCCAGCTGGGTAACAGCAGACCAGCCAGTGGGAAGAAGATAGCTCTCAAAATTTGAGCTGGAAAACATCAGGCCGTTGGTCGAATCCAGCCAGGCAGCGTAAATCTCACCTCCCGGCCCCATGACAAGCTGAACGCTATCCGTAGACTCTTTGAAAGGTGCCAGGTCGATCTTGCCTGGCGCCGACCACTCGTCATTGACACGTTGGGCAGAGGTCACTACTTTGTCGAATTCATCCAGCCAAAATGCGAGCAAACGCCCATCACCCGCTGCCAGGATCCTGGGAGTCGTTGCCAGGCTGGAATGTGAGAGATTTAACGGCTCGCTCCATACAGGTTCGCTTGCCTGGGCATGAGCCAGTCTTGCCAGCCCGGTGCCGACCAGGCTCATCAATATGATAAGACACAGCAAGGTGAAGGAAAATTTGGCGAGTGGTTTCATAGTGAGATTATGATGATTCTATCCATTACAGGGGGGCTATTTTAGTTTTTCCTGGGCTTGTTTCAACAGGTCGGGGACATTGGGGGTTTGAGGATCGAGCAGCAAGATTGCCGTAAAGGCATCGGCGGCACGCTGGTAATCCTGGTATATCCAATAGCGATACCAGGACTGGCCAAGCAAGCGTGAATGAGCCCAATTGAGGCCGCGCACGGCTTCGGCTGCCGGTTTCGGCTGCCCATTGGCAACCAGGGCATCCGCATATAGCAAGCGGGTCACATCATCCCGATCGCCTGATTGCCACAGGCGGTTCATCGTATCCAGAGCGGCGGCATATTCCCTTGTGCTGAGGGCAATTTGCGCCTGGCGCTGCACAGCGGTACGCTGTTGCGGATCGATCTCCATAGCCCGTGCAAAATTCGCCATGGCTGGGGCCAGGCTGCCGTCCTGCACGCTATCCTGGCGCATCTGATCGATGTCGTACTTAAGGAATTCATACGGGTTATAGCGGGTGAGCTCCAAGCGGGTTTGCTGGATAGCGCCCAGGTTGGCATACCAGGTCGCCTGCAGCGGCCGGCGGAAAGTAAATACGGCCAGCAGGACCAACCAGGGTCAGGATCGCCCCCGCCAACATCCAGCCTCGACCGGCTTTAACATCGGTCTCGGTCTCCTGCACCTGCGCTGCAACATGCGATGCGTTCATGAACCAGGCATAGCCGAACAGCAGCCCGATCAACGGCAGGGTGCGGGTGACGTAGAAAACGACATCTACCATGCCATGCAGGGCAACCGCCAGCAGCGCCGCCAAACCGGCCCACCCCCAGATAGAGACGGATACTCGACCGAGCGCCTTCCAGGTCCAAAGAACTACGACGATGCCAGCCCAGATCAGCCCGATCAACCCCAATATGCCTTGCTCTAACAATACTTCAAGAAAAGTATTGTGAGCATGAAACTGGTAGGGGGTGTGGAGCAGCAGGCGGTAAATAGCATACACCCTGAAGTAACTCATCAGCCCGCTGCCGGTGAAGGGGAAATCGCGGGCCATCTCCAGGCTCTGCTTCCATAAAACTGTCCGGCTCTGCAAGGAGCCGGTTGAATCCGGGAGCGAGCCAACTACACGATCCAGGTTGCCGCTGGCGATAATCGCCGCCAGGGCCAGAACGCCTAGCAGTGCAATGGAGCCCCAAAAGACAGCCTGGCGGGAGGGGCCGGCCATCCACCGGCGCTGCGCCCAGATCAAGCCGCATGTCAGGATAGCGACACCCAAGCCCAGCCAGGCTCCCCGGCTGCCGGTCATGAACAAGCCCCACAGGACGACCAGCGTTAAAAAGGCGGCTACTCCGGACAGCAAGCCACGAACGGCGCCAGGTTTCGGCTATCAAGGCAGCGCCTATCGGCACAGCGGCCAGCAGGGTACCGGCGGCAACGTTGCTGTGAATGAAGGGGCCTGGGATGGATGGCGCCAGGCGGTTCACCAGCAGCCCCAACTGCGTGATCAGTCCGAAATTACCCGGTTCGGCAACGAAATCATTGGAGATCGGCCAGTACAGCGCCAATCCGGCGGAAAACACCAGCAAACCGGTTGCTGGCCAAATCAAGCTGCGCTCTGGCAAAGAAACGACTGCATAGTAGATCACACAAGCTGACAGCAGGCGGTAGAACTGCAACAAAGCTACAGGCCGGTCGTAGGCGATCCAGGTCGCTACTGCGGCGCTGGCCAGCCCCAACGCCCAGGGGATTTCCAGCCCGGTGCGGGGCACAAGTACACGGGTGCGAATGACGCGGGCGAAAAAGGAGGCCAGCAGGAGGGCCAATCCTACCGTAACGTAGGGAGTGTACAGCTCGGTGCTAATAAACGCGGCCTGCGAAAGCAGCAAAAGCAGCCACTCGGCAACAATCCACAGCAGGTCGCGTTTACGGGTTTCCAATCAATCTCCAATCCCGCGACCTTGCGCGGGACTTATCGGGGCGCCGCTATCGGTGGACGCCCAGCTCAGGTGCTGAAAGCCCACGCTCAGGGCGGATTTGATCGTCGAAGGGTCGGAAACCAGCATCTTCAGGTAGGTGAGCATCGGTCCGGGGCGGAAGGCCCACTCGCGGAAGGCGCGCTTCTGCCAGTAGAGCAGGCGCTCGGCCGGCAGGTCGGGGTAATCCAGCACGGTGCCCTTGTCCATATCCACCTGCTCCCAGCGGGTGCCTGGGCGGAACCAGCCTTCCTTGACCACCTCGAAGAAGAAAGGCGTGCCCGGGTAGGGCGCGGCCACATGGAACAGGGCGATATCCAGCGGCAGCTTCTTGGCAAAGTCGATCGTCTGGCGGATGGTCTCTTCGGTCTCGCCGGGCAGGCCGATGATGAAATAGCCCCAGTTCATGATGCCCGCCTTCTTGGCCCAGCGCAGGGCGCGCTCGGCCTTATCGGGATAGGCGCCTTTGCGGGCATGCTTGAGGATCTGCTCGTTGCCGCTCTCGATGCCCCAGGAGATCAACCAGCAGCCGGCTTTGCCCATCAGCTGCAGCATCTCTTCGTCCACATAGTCCACCCGGCTGTTGCACGTCCAGTTGATGTTGATGTTCTCCGTCGATCATCAGCTTGCACAGCTCCATCACCTGCTCGCGGTTGACGGTGAACAGGTCGGCGTACATGTGGATGTTGTTGATGCCCAGGCTCTTTCAGCTTCCACAGCTCTTCCATGATCAGCTTCGGCGAGCGCACGCGCGCAGCGTACTGGTAGCTGACATGCTTGATGCAGTAGGTGCAGCCTGCCGGGCAGCCGCGGCTGGTGACGATGAAGGTGAACGGTCCCTTGATCATACGGCATGCGGTATTTCTGCAGCGGCAGCAGCTCGTGCATCGGGATCGGCAGATCGTCCAGGTCTGGCGATGAACGGCCGCGGGAAGTTCAGCACGATCTCCGTCCCCTTGCGCCAGGCCAATGCCCTTGATGCCGTGCATGTTCAGGACTGCCGTCTTCATTCGAAGGATGGCTTGTACTGCGGATCGTGGTTGTCGAAGATGCGCTGGATTTCCGGGGAGCGCTGGTCGAGCTTGCCTTCCAGGTGATCGAGCAGGTCGCGGATGGTCAGGTCCGGCTCGCCGACCAGGGCGAAGTCCAGGGCCGGGTAGGGGCGCATGGTCTCGCGCGGGATGGGGGTGACGTGCGTGCCAAAGGCGATCGTCTTCGCGCCGCGGCCTTGCGCCAGGAAGACGCCGTACATGTCGTTTTCCAGCGTCGGCGCGGTCAGCTGGGTGAGGTAATATTTGGGCTGGTATTTATCCAGCAGCCGGGTGAACTCGGGCCAGCCCATGCGCTCGGCATTGGCGTCGATGATCTTTAACGTGTAGACCGGGTGCAGCAGGGCCGCCATCTGCGCCAGGGAGACCTGCGGCCAGACCATGTTCTCGCGCGTGCGGCGGCCGACCCGGTGCTGGGTGCGGATCCAGAGGCCGCCGTCCGGCGTGGGCGGGTTGACCAGCAGGATATCCACCGCTTTCTCGGAGCGCGGCGCCTGCAGCAGCCCCTGGCGCACGATCTCATCCGCGTTGGGGAAATTAGCCCGGCTGGTCTTTAATGCCAGGCGAGAGCCCAGATTTTCCCTGATCGGATCGCTCGCATCAATGGTCATCATGCCTCGAGGTCTTTCTGTACTTCGATCTCACGGCGGCTGAGCTCATCCAGGACGCGGATCAAGATCCAGTAAACCACCAGCTGCAAGCCGATCAGGGTCAGCATGGCGGCGCCGAGCATATATAACCATAAGCGGGTAATTTCCCATCCTTGCAATCCCATTACCAGGCTGATCAGCCCAAGCACTAACCCTCCCCCGATGGCCGCCAGACCCAGCCAGCCAAAGCGACTTTCCAGTGGTTCCTTAAACAGCGGTTTTTTGAACACACCCTGGCGGATGGGCTTGCCGGTAAACAGAGCCACCAGGTAATTAAATGTAACGCCCAGAGCAAATATGCTTACGCCGGAAACACCTAATACCAGCGCGCTGAATAAAGCTGCGACGCCCAGCCCGCCGATGGTGGTGACGCCGCTCAGGCGGGCCAGCACCAGACCGGCCAGGATCAACAAGGCCAGGGCTTCCATGCCCAGCCCCAGCAGCCCCAGAATGCGGGCGGGATTATAGGTCAGGGCGGTCCACACGATCGAGCTGAGGAAACGCGTCCCGTCCCGCACCACGCTAAGCTTGGAGCGGCCGACCCGTTCTTTGTAGGGAATGGGCACTTCGACAACATGAATACCCTCGTGTACGGCACGCGTGCTCATCACGGGAGTCAGGTTTAGTCCATCCGGCAGCGGGTAGATACGGTCCAGGATGGCACGATGAAAGACGCGCATCCCGCTGGCGGGGTCTGCGACGCGCTCACCCCCCAGCAGGCTGACCAGGCTGGACCAAATCAGGTTGCCCAGGCGGCGCACGGCGGGCATCTCGCTATCCGAGCCGGAGCGGCGCGAGCCGACCACCAGTTCGGCGCCCTGCATGCATTGGCGGCACAGCTCCGGGAAGTATTCGGGCGGGTAGGTGCCGTCGGCATCCAGAAAGCCCAGCAGCTCGCCACGTGCTGCACTGAAACCGGTTTTCAAGGCGGCTCCGTAACCGCGATTCTGTGGCTGCTGGATCAGGCGAACTTCCGGATGGGAACGCACGATATCGGCGGTTCGGTCGCGCGAACCATCATCAACTACGATCAACTCCAGCTCGGGAATGCCGGCAGCTTGCAGCGCCGGGCGTACCGCCAGGACGCGCTGCATGATGTCCACAATACCGTTTTCTTCATTATATGCAGGGATGACAACCGAAAAGGTTGAGAACATCATTCCGTTTCTTATCCTCACACGCTGCTGGACTCAAGGCTATTGCAGCTGATTATGATTTTTAACACAGAACTCCCTGAAATGGATTCGGTGGGCAATTCAGGGGAGGGGTGATAAGCCCATGTATCCGGCAAAGTTGTGATGAAAATATATTGGGTGAGAGCGGGTATTTGTTATTGTCAACGCGTCTCTCAAATAAATCATTATTCTTAATGAGACATGTTTTAGGGATACGCTCATATTTGTGCCGGACAAGCAAGCGTGATTGTACCAGATTTTATATTCATCCATTAATTCGCCTATCGATAGCGATCCACAATCAATAATGAGGATGTCCATTGAACGCGGTGAATCGCTTCGCCATCCCTGAGGAATTGTAGATAAATTTCAGATTAGATGGAAGATTGTTACAAATAGCATAAATATAACTGATATTAATCCTTGACTCATAAAAATGATAGTAATATAGTTAATGAATTATTTGTATTATATTACTAAAGATGTGGCTATGTTCAATACTGTAACCAGTAATATGCTTGTAGACAAGAATCGATATGGGTAACCTGTCAAGTTTTTCTCGCTAGTTTCACAATATCCAAACCGCGATCTCAGTCCTGGCTGTCACCAGCCTTCACCCATCACCAAGTAAGCAGACAGCAGACAGCAGAAACTGAAGTTTTGCAGCAAATATTTTTGTTTGCTAACTATTATTATTAATCAACACGCAATCAATCATTACATAACAGACCAGTCGTTCAGAAAAAAATCGAGGCAGGAGGCACAATGAACACTTATAAGAACGGGTATTCACATCGAAAAGTGATACTCCAAAGGATGAATATTATTTTGATATTGTCTTTACTCCTAAGCCTGTTTTTAGGTCCGGGAGTCCCAATCGCATCGGCAGCTACCCTGCTTGCTGCGAATTTCAACAGCACAACCGACGGTTTCACTTACGGGGATGACACGTTCGGCACCAGCCAGCCCAGCTACGCCAGCGGGGTACGATCCACGACCGGTGGGTATGGCGCTACCGGCGGCTTGCAGGTGACTCTGGGCGGTGTCGATAGCAACGCTATCACGGGCATGTCAGGTGGCTGGAGCTACAGCCTCAACCTGGCTGCGGCCGAAAGCGGTGTCTCATTATCTTTCCGCTACCAACTCTCACAAACTGCCACCTATGAATTCGATGATTACAGCCGGGTACTGGTCAAGGTGGACGGCGTGCAGTATGGCCGAGGTACCAAGAACTATGTCGACCACATCAGCGGAGACGGTTCGAGCTCGCAGGGCAACTCAAGCACCTACTTGCCAACTACAGAATGGCAGCAGGCGCAGATTTATCTGGGCAACCTGTCCGCCGGCAACCATACCATCGTCCTGGGCGGCTATAACAATAAAAAGAATGCCTCGGATGAGTCGACAACTCTCGTCCTGGATGATGTGCTGCTCACCAATGGAAACCCAAGCCCAGTAAATACGGACGCTCAAACATTGGCAGGGCGTGTAAATATCAACCAGTTTCTGGCCTTCAACCAGGGAATAGCCCAGTTCCATGATCGCTGTTCAGCAAGTGGGATAAGCTGTTCGACAGCCGGGAACACCACCAATTACATGAATTCATTGGCCTGGGTCGAGACCCAGTTGCAGGGCATGGGGTATTCCACTTACCGGCACAACTTCAACTACAACGGCAACACCGGGACCAATCTGTGGGCTACAAAAATGGGCTCAGTCACACCCACCCAGATGTACATGATATCCACCCACCTGGATGCACGCAGCGGTGGAGATGGCTTCGATGATGACGGATCTGGAGTGGCTCTGGTCTTGGAAGTCGCCCGAGTTTTGTCCGGCCCAGATGTGACCACCGACAAATCGGTGCGTTTCATCTTTTGGGATAAAGAAGAGGTCGGTCTGTATGGAGCTTACGGCTATGTTCAGGACCGTCGCAGCCTGCAAGGCACTACCAACGAGCCGACCTGGTTGGGATTAATCCAGCACGACATGATCCTGTATGACCACGGAGCAGGCACGCGGACCACTGCGCAGAGCGCCTATGCCGACCTGGATGTCGAGTGGCGTGCGGGTACGACAAAAGCCGCCAATTCACAGGCATTGGCAATCAAATGGCGTTATCTTAACGGCACCTACTCAACGGATTACCCTGCGAATGCCTACAACTACAGCACCAATACCGATGACACACCCTTTCACCCCTATGTAGCCTCAGTTAGTGTGCGTGAGAACCGGCGCAGCCTGACCTCAGATGTCAATGCAGAATGGATCAACCCGTACTATCACACAGTGAATGATGTACAGGCATCCTATACCCGCGATGATGACGGGGATGGCAAGCGAGATGATATCGAGCTTGGTTTCAACGCCGTGCAGGCCACGCTGGGAACCATCGCTGAACTGGCCGGCGCCCACGTCGCAGTATCCAACAACCCTCCTACGGCAAATGCGCAAAGCGTGACAACCAGTGAAGACAGCGTGCGGGCCATCACCCTGACCGGCTCAGATCCAGATAGCGATCCGCTGACTTTCAGCGTAGTGAGCAATCCTGGTCATGGGACTCTCTCGGGCACTGCGCCTAACTTGACCTATACTCCGGCGCCTAACTACAACGGCCCGGACAGTTTCACCTTTAAAGTCAACGACGGGATTGTGGATTCTACACCGGCTTCAGTCAGTATCACCGTAACCGCGGTGAATGATGCCCCGGTGGCGAACTCGCAATCTGTTGCAACGACCGAAGATACAGCCAAAGCGATCACCCTCACCGGCTCGGATGTAGACGGCAATCCACTGACCTACAGCGTTGTGACGTATCCCAGCCAGGGCGTCCTAAGCGGAACGGCGCCGAATCTCACATACACTCCTGCTGCGAACTATTTCGGACTGGATAGCTTTACCTTCAAGGTGAACGACGGCATACTTGATTCGGCTACAAGCTACGGTCAGTCTGACGATAACACCCGTCAATGACGCCCCGATAGCCGACAGTCAATCGGTCGCCACGGCTGAGGATTCTGCTCTAGCCATTACCTTGACCGGATCGGACATAGACAGCGGCTCCTTGACTTTCAGTGTGGTCAGCGGACCAATGCATGGATCGCTCTCCGGCACACCGCCTGTTCTGCTTTATACCCCGGCGATTAACTACAACGGCTCAGACAGTTTTACCTTCAAAGTTAACGATGGCCAGGTAAACTCGTCAACGGCCACAGTCCAGATCGCTGTATCTGCAGTAAATGACGCACCGGTGGCCAATTCACAATCCGTCTCGGCACAGCAGGATACTGCCCTACCAATTACTCTTAGCGGATCAGATGTTGATGGTGATCCCCTGACTTACAGCGTGGTGACGGGACCCGCCAATGGCATGTTGTCCGGTACCGCACCGGACCTGACCTACACGCCGGGTGCCGGCTACACTGGCTCCGACGGCTTCACTTTTACTGTTAACGATGGGATGGCGGAGTCGGCTGTGGCTTCAGTAGATATCACTGTTACCCGGACTAACCAATCTCCAACTGCGAACTCCCAGGCAATTGACACGCTGGAAGACACACCGGTGGCGATCACCCTCACTGGCTCTGATCCGGATAATGACGCATTGACTTTCATATTGGTCGGTGAACCGGAGAATGGTTTTCTTACGGGCACAGCACCTGACCTGACCTACACCCCGGCTGCCAACTTCAATGGCCCCGACAGCTTCACCTTCAAAGTGAATGACGGGCTGGTGGACTCACCCCTGGCGACAGTGGATATCACGATCTCTTCGGTGAATGACGCACCTGTGGCCAACGACCAGGCAGTCAGCCTGGCTGAGGACAGCTCGATGTCCATCACCCTGGCAGGCTCGGATGTGGACAATGACCCTCTGACCTTCATTATAATGAGTGACCCTGCGCATGGTACGCTTTCTGGAACTGCGCCGAACCTGACTTATACCCCGGCGGCGAATTACTACGGACCAGACAGCTTCACTTTCATGGTCAACGATGGCTTACTCAATTCAGCCCTGGCTACGGTAAACCTCACGGTGACGCCGGTTAATGACGCACCGGTTGCCAACAACCAGACGATCGGCACGCCAGAAGATATTGCACTTGCTGTCACCCTGTCCGGATCGGACATCGACAGCGGCAGCCTGACCTTTAGCGTGGTGAGCGGACCGGCGCATGGATCGCTCTCTGGAGCAGCTCCGAACCTGACGTATACCCCGGCGCTCAACTACAATGGACCGGACAGCTTCACCTTTAAAGCTAATGATAGCCAGGCAAACTCAGCTCCGGCCACGATTCAGATCGCGGTCTTTGCGGTCAATGACGCACCGGTGGCCAATACGCAATCTGTCTCGACGTTTCAGGATACCGCGCTGGCAATCAACCTCAGCGGCTCTGATGTCGATGGGGACCTGTTGACCCACAGTGTGGTATCTGGACCTGCACACGGCGCGCTCTCCGGGACAGCGCCAAACCTGACCTACACACCGGTTGCCGGCTACACTGGATCCGATAGCTTCACCTTCAAGGTTAATGACGGGCAACTGAACTCTGCACCTGCAACAGTGTCGATCACCATCAACGCCAATGGACCTTACCTTTACCTTGGCTCCAGTACTTCCGGTACAGCCGGTGGTGTCGCGTTCGCTGATGAAGACATCCTGGTCAAGAACATAGGAACCGGCACGTTTGCGATCTACGTCGACGGTTCTGACATCGGTCTGGCAAACACAGATATCGATGCCTTTGAGATGCAGGCAGACGGTTCGCTGCTGATGAGCTTCGACGCCGATTTTTCATTGACTAACTTCGGAACTGTGGATGACTCGGATATCCTGCGCTTCGTCCCGACATCTCTGGGAGCAACCACAGCCGGTACCTGGCAGTGGTACTTCGATGGCTCGGATGTTGGCCTTTCAACTTCCGATGAGGATATCGACGCCTTTACTGTCCTGGCGGATGGGCGACTGGTGCTCAGTACCCTTGGCAGTGTATCTGTGACTGGTGCATCCGGCGCTGACGAAGACCTGGTGATTTTCACACCTGCCCAGTTGGGTTCGACGACCAGTGGTACCTGGGCAATCTACTTCGACGGCTCTGACGTTGGCCTGGCGAGCACATCGAACGAAGACTTGAATGGTGTTTGGGTGAATGCTACCGGCGAGATTTTCCTGACTACCCTGGGCAGCTTCAGCGTGACCGGGCTCAGTGGGGATGGATCCGATATCTTTATCTGCACCCCGGGATCATTGGGCAGCACGACCACCTGTACCTATTCCATGTACTGGGATGGATCGGTTAACGGATTCTTGGGAGAAGACACCGACTCGTTCAGTATAGTTCCTTAATAACGGTGAATGTCTGGATTATTGCGGTGAATCCGGATGGAAGATTTAAATTCTGATCGGAGAAGCAGACAATTGTAGAGGCTGAGATCAAGAATGCTATGGTCAAGGCGGAAAAAGTGATTTGCGAGGTTGTGTAAGAAAATATCTAAAGGTAGATGGTGGGCAGAATACCAGTTCACCATCTACCAGTTCCATTTTTAACTAGTGTCAATTCTGATTATCTACTATGTAGTAAAAGAGGTAAGTAACATGGCCAAAACACGACTATCTCACAATACCCCAGCGGCAAAGATTTTTTCCGGAAGCATCCGTCTCTTCCTGGCTGCGATTATATTGACGGGAGGGATAGCTTCGTTGCCAGCTTTCCACGCCAAAGCAGCCACCTTGCTTTCTGCAAATTTCAACAGCACCACCGACGGTTTCACTTACGGGGATGATCCCTTTGGCACCAGCCAGCCCAGCTATGCCAGTGGGGTCCGTTCCACGACCGGGGGATATGGTGCTACAGGTGGCTTGCAGGTGACCCTGGGAGGAGTTGATGCGAATGCCATCACGGGCATGTCGGGTGGGTGGAGCTATACGCTCAGTCTGGCTGGCGCCGAAACCGGCGTCGTACTTTCATTCAGGTACAGGCTTTCGCAGACAGCCACCTATGAATACGATGAATACAGCCGGGTCTTAGTCAAGGTAGATGGTGTGCAGTTACGGACGAGGGCAGAAGACCTATATCGATCACATAAGTGGAGACGGTTCGAGCTCGGTGGGCAACTCCAGCACCTACCTGCCGACCACTGAATGGCAGCAAGCGGAGATATACCTGGGCAATCTATCGGCCGGCAACCACACTATCATCCTGGGAGGTTACAACAACAAAAAGGACGCCTCGGATGAGTCAACCACCTTTATCCTGGATGATGTGCTGCTCACGAATGGAAACTCCAACCCAGTCACCACCGACGCTCAGACTCTGGTTGGGCGGGTGAGTATCAGCCAGTTCCTGTCCTACAACCAGGGAGTGGCCCAGTTCAACGATCGCTGTCACCTGACAGGATGCGGCACCACGGACATTACCAATGCCCAGAACTGGGTTCAGCAGCAGCTCGAAGCATTGGGTTATACCGTTACCAGGCACAACTTCACCTACAATGGGTATACTGGAACGAACATCTGGGCCACTAAGCTGGGTACGACCAACCCCACGCAGATGTATATGATCTCGGCGCACCTGGATGGGCGCGGTGGGGGAGATGGGTTCGATGACGACGGCTCCGGCTCAGCCCTGGTTTTAGAAGCCGCACGGGTCTATGCTGGGTCTGATGTTCAGACTGATAAGTCAGTGCGCTTTATATTGTGGGATCATGAAGAATCCGGTTTAAATGGTGCATACGCATATGTGCGTGATCGGAAGGCGTTGCAGGGGAGTACAAGCGAGCCAACCTGGTTAGGCATCGTACAGCACGATATGATCCTGTATGACCATGGCGCCGGTTCGGTCACCACAGCGCAGAGCGCTTATGCCGACCTGGATGTCGAATGGCGAGCCGGAACAACCAAGGCGGCTGATTTGCAAACATTGGCTATGAACTGGCGATTCGTGGAGGGTATCTATGCCCCGGATTATCCTGCCAATGCCTATAACTACAGTACTAACACCGATGACACACCATTTCACAACGAAGTCGCATCTGTCTCGGTTCGAGAGAATCGGCGCATCCTGACCTCCGGCGCAAACGCAGAATGGATCAACCCGTATTACCACACGACAAACGATGTGGAGAGCTCCTATACCCGTGATGATGATGGTGATGGAAAGCGGGATGATATCGAGTTGGGATATAACGCAGTACGCACGACAGTTGGGCTGATTGCAGAGCTGGCAGGCGTGAATATCATTAATCCGAATAGCCCGCCCACATCTAATGCACAAAGCGTGATGACTAATGAGGATACCGCGATAGCGATAACTCTAACCGGATCAGACCCGGATAACGACCCGCTGACCTTCAGCGTGGTGAACAATCCCAGCCATGGCACGCTTTCGGGAACAGCACCCAGCCTGACCTACACGCCTGCGGGCAACTACAACGGTGCGGACAGCTTCACCTTCAAGGTCAACGACGGCACACAAGATTCCGCTCCGGCGACCGTGAGCATCACTGTAAATCCGGTCAACGACCCACCTGTTGCAAATTCGCAATCTATCAGTACAAATTGCAACACTTCGGTCGTTGTTCTATTGGGCGGGAATGATGTTGATAATGATCCCCTTTCGTTTAGCGTAACTGGAAGCCCAATCCATGGAAGTTTGAGTGGCACAGCGCCCAGCCTGACATATACTCCGGCAACTGGATACTCGGGTGGCGATTCTCTTTAATTTTGTGGCAAATGATGGAACGGTGAATTCATCCCCGGCGACAGTCAGCGTGACTGTCGGCCAGTGTAACAATGGCCTCCCATTGCCATTTGTCGACGATTTTGAAAGCGACCTGGGTTGGACGGTCAACCCGAGCGGGACTGATTTGGCCAGCGGTGGACTTTGGGAGCGCGCAGATCCGCAACCCACCAATGATCAGGGAGACAAGCAGCTAGGCGATACGGTTAGTGGGAGCCTTGACCTGGTCACTGGAGCGCTATCGTTCGGCAATGCCAGCAAGAATGACCTGGATGGCGGATTGACTTCGATTTGTTCGCCCAGAATCCAGCTTCCCACCGGACAAGACATCACTCTATCGCTAAACTATTATTTTGCTCACGGTAGAAATAGCTCATCGGCGGATTACTTCCGTGTGCAGATTGTTGGAACTCCTTCAACTACAGTGCTGGAGGTGCGAGGAAAGAACCAGGATGTCGATGCAGCCTGGCGCTCGTTCGGCGCCAACCTGAACAGCTTTGCCGGGCAATCAATTTTTATAATGATCGAAGCAGCCGATCTGGGCAAAGACAGCCTGATAGAAGCAGGAGTGGATAACGTCTCTATTACTGCTGCAGCTCCTGGCACGCCTCTCCTTTCGGCAAACTTTGACAGTGGCGCGGATGGTTTTACATACTCTGATGACCTCTTTCGAAGTACAAATCAGCCACTTTATGCTGTTGGCATACACTTGCCCGCAGCAGGGGTCAGTGGAGGTGGACTGCAGGTCTCCCTGGGTGGGCTGGATACGGCGATCATTGAAGGTTTTTCCGGCGGCTGGCAGGGATCGTTTACCCTGGCTGCCGTGTCCGACGTGACGATCTCAGTATGGTTCAAGCTGACACAATCACCTGACTACGAAGCGAAAGAGTGCAGTCAGGCGCTGCTGAGCGTGGATGGCTCGCTTTATGGTTCCGGAACGCATGAATACATTGCTGAAATTTGCGGGAATGGCAACGGAGGCAGCGAAGAATCCACAGGCTGGCAGCAATATTCGGTCACTTTGGAAGATCTGCCTGTGGGTGTTCACACGCTGATCATAGGAGGCTATAACAATCGGAAATCCTACACCAACGAAACGACCGAGATGCTGGTCGATCGGCTCTTGATCATCTCGCCGTAATGTTTTTCAACGACCCAACCGTCCGCTGGCGTGGGTTGCTCTGATCGGGTTGTTAAAGATAAAAAGATTAATCTTGGTTGCGTTGACATTTTTACTCAGTTCGTTTATATTAGTACAAATTAAGGGTGTTTCGGTGACCAATATTAAGAGAATATTGGACGGCCTGAAGTCCTGCGTATGAAACGCCATAGCGACGACTATAGGGCTTTTATGTATTTAATCACCCCAATCGTGCAATCCAGTCCGTTTCAATAACTTGATAACTCATCGGGATATCGCTGTAGCAGGATGAATAACCGGGTATATCGGGAGGCAAAGAAAATGAAAAGGCTAAGCAACTTAAACTTTAACTCGCATCGCATACTCTATTTGGTACTCGCGTTGAGCCTGGTGGTGGGACTATCCATCAGCCCCGGGCAGAGAAGCCTGGCCGCCAACCCGCTTCCGCAGCAGATTTATTTCGTATCCTTGCCGGAAGACGACCTGCTGCAGCTGTTCGATGATGACGATGTCGCCGGAGGTACCTTCCCGGACCCCGTCAGTCCGATCCGCAGTATCACCTCGATCTCCATTGGCTCGTCTGGTACCTGGGTGTACTATGACCAGTGGGAAGATGGATACACCGCAGATCTCGCTAATCCCACTGCGGGTGAAATTTATAGCGCAGCTAACCTGGATGGTACCCAAATCTGGGGTGATGGCGTGCTGGCCAACGGCTGCCCGCCCAGGATTAACAATGCACCCAACGCCTGCCTGGTGGCTTCGGACGATGATCTGGCTGCCGGGGAGGTGATCACCCTGGATAATGATGTAATTGTCGGTGGCACATCACCTGGACCCTACACGCGCAATGCAGCACTAATATTCTATGATGGCCGTGACAAATTTGGCGTTTCATTCCCAGTGGCAGCCACTCGTGCGGCTTTTCCGATCTCTCCCGGCTCGGTGATGGCTGGTGGAACCGAGATGCTGGATACCAATCGTTGGGGTACCAGCTATAGGGCTCCAATCGGCGAAAACATTACTACAGGGACGCAGGCGTTTGAAGATGTACGCTGGTTCATCCTGGCCGGCGCCGGCGGCGCTACCATCTCGGTAGATGCCAACGGAGATGGTGACTACCTGGATGCCAACGACTTGAACGGTGTCGTGCTGACTCAAGGACAGAAGCGCTCGGTCAATGGAATCCTGGTAAATGCCACACTGGCTGTAACAGCCGGCAACCCGGTGCAGGTCAACTCGATGACCGCCGATGTGGATGACACCTTCGAGTTTCGCTGGGATGCATTGCTGCCGAGACCGGTCTGGAGCAACAGCTATTATTCACCGGTTGGCACACAACCGGACACTGCCAACGGCAACCGCGGCTGCACAGAAGTCTGGATTCATAATCCGAATGCCACTTCGATCACGGTCAACATCGACCTTCCGGATGCAGGCAACCCTAACGCTACCCGCACCATACCGGCCAACAGCACACTGGACTGGCCGACTGCTGCGACTAACCTCTACAACAAAGGCTTCCATATGTACACTACGGGAAGCCCGGCGCCGGCTTTCCTGCCAATCCAGATCATTGACTGCACCAAAGACACCAGCGGGACGGACGGCCGCCTATTTGATTGGGGCAACCCGCTCTTCCCGGTCGATGCCCTGACCAGCGATGCCCTGGTGCCGTGGGCGCCCGGCTGCTCCGGCGAAAGCTTCCTGGGCGTCTGCCGGGATGCAGATTCGACCTCACCCTATGATACCCGAGACGTCACCACAGATGGCTCCCGCAGCGTGGTTTGGGTAACACCGTTGGCAAACACCACCATCTGGGTGGATTACGATGGCAGCGGGGTCACCTGCCCGGCAGGAACTGGTGCAGAGACCAGTATTGCTGCAAGCGCCCTGGTCTCTTATCGTCTCACCCAAGACCCGACCACCCGTGCCTATGTACGCCACAGCTTCGGCTCCGGCAACTATACCGGTACTGATAACATCGGCCAGGGATGGACCCAAATAAGCTCGGCCTGGGGCACGTCGACTGGCAATTACCGCGACCAGTTTGGTACTGCTGCCTACAATAATAACAACGGTTCATTGACCTGGACGGGCAACTGGGTGGAGGTGAATGAAGCAGATGGCGCCACACTCGGGGATGTGCGCATCACCGGCGGTGAGCTGCGCATTGGCGAGGACGACAACGCCGGTATTTACCGGATTGCCAACACGACTGGCGCAACCAATGCGGTGCTGACATTTGATTTTCGGGAAACTGCCAGCAGCGCAACCGGAGACATCCTCACTATCCAGCAAAGTACCAACGGAACCACCTGGACAAACCTGGGCACGATCGATGGCGATGATGGGAGCGGTTCGCGCAACTACAGCATGCCCATCTCGGCAACCGCATACCTGCGCTTTATCATTACGACAATTTTTGAAGCCGGCGAATTTGTGTATTTAGACAATGTCAACATCGCCCTGACTTCACCCAATTGGATAGAAACCGGAGACGAAGGTACATCTGGTGCCGGAGCTATCCAGGTAGTCACTAACGAGCTGCGTTTCGGCAATACCGGGACTGCGAATGAGACCGGCTGGACCGTACGCCGCGGCGTGAACCTGGCAGGCCAGACCGCCGCCTACCTACGCTTCCACCTGCGCGATAGCGGCCTGACTGCCACCGACCAGCTGGCTGTGGAAGTCACCAGCGATGGCATCACCTGGTTCCGCCTGGGTACCTTCCGGGGCGATCAGGTCGCTGCGACTTACGATCCAATCGCGGCTACAGCGCGATTCAATATCTCGCGCTATATCTCAGCCAACACTGCCATCCGATTCGTTATTCTAAACAATATCACCAGTGCTAGTTACTGGTACGTGGACGATGTCCATATCGATTATGCCGTCGGTGGCGACTGGGATATGACCGGAACGCGCCTGTCTACCTGCGATGGTACACAGATTGCCGTTGCCTATGGCCAGGACCCGAACCTCTCAGACGGCAACGACGAAGAGGCGCTTGACCTGGGAACCGGCGTCGCACCTTTGGGCTCTCGCATCACCCTGCAAAAGTCCGCCGATAAGACCGAAGTTGCTGTTGGTGGACTGGTGAATTACACATTTGAGGTCAAGAACCGCAGCCAGGTATCTCTCTCGAATGTAACGGTAACCGACAATAAGTGTTCACCAGCCGTTTACAGCTCTGGCGATACCAATCTTGACACCTTGATGCAGCCTACCGAGACCTGGTATTTCACCTGCTCAACCAATATTTTTGTGGATACTACGAACGTAGCCTTTGCGAGCGGTAGCCCCGATGGTGGCGTGACGACAATAGACAGCGCGCCGGATGAATGGGACGTTACAGTTATCCAACCGGCCGTAATCGGAAATTATGTCTGGCTGGATGAAGACGGTGACGGCGATCAGGATGCCGGTGAATCGGGTATTCCTAATGTGTTGGTTACCCTGACTGGTACAGATTACAACGGAAATCCGGTCAGTCGGACAACCTACACTGATGCAAACGGTGGCTATTTGTTTGATGGTCTGTTGCCCAGTGATGATACGGGTTATACCGTTACAATCACACCGCCCGCTGGGCTGTGGAATACCTATGACGAAGATAGTGGCACGGTCAGCCCCAACAACACCACCGCTAATATCGTAGTTTCTTCCGGCGATGAGCACCTGACCACCGACTTCGGCCTCAACTGGAGCTCGCCTTGCGAAACCAACACACCCGGCACTGCCGGTTGTCCGACCCCCACCGGTGCCATTGGCGATCGGGTTTGGATTGATACCAACGGGGATGGCGAGCAGGACCCGGGTGAAGCTGGCCTGGGCGGCGTAACCGTTACCCTTTACTACGACCCAGATGGCAATGGCATCTTTGATACCCCGTATACGCTGAGTGGTTACATTCCCACTCGGGTGACCGACGCGGCTGGAAACTACATCTTCGATAATTTGCCGCCAGGCGCTTACGCCGTTCAGGTAACGCCGCCAGCGGGTTACAACCAGACCGGTGATCCGGACCAATTTGGCGCAACCTGCACAACCTGTGATAACCAGACCACCACACCGGTCATACTGGCTCCGGGAGATGTGTTTGTGGATGCCGACTTTGGCTACCAGCCGAGCGGCGCATCCGGCAGTATCGGCGATACAGTCTGGCTGGATACCGATAGGAATAACACCAAAGACGCTTTCGAGCCAGGCCTCGCCGATGTCACCGTGGCTCTGATCAAGGACCTGGATGGCGATGGCACCTGGGATGTAGGTGAGCCGATCATTGCGGTAGATATAACGGACGAAAACGGTCAATATCTGTTCAGCGGCCTGCCAATTACCAATGGCGCTGGCAGCGATGATTATCTGGTGTGGGTGAACGATAGCAATAATGTGCTCGGCGAGCTGGCCCCAACCTATGACGTGCGCGACGGTGCCAACCAGGGCAATCCGATCACCGGCGTCAAGACCGGTTTGGAGATCAGTGCGGTCACCGATCTGGATACTTCCCCGGTCACCAACGCCGATTTTGCTTATGCTCCTCCAGGGCACCAATCCGGACAAGGCCTGATTGGTGACACAGTCTGGTTAGATCGCGATGCAGATAATCTCTTCGATCCGGGGGAGGGGCTGGAAGGGGTCCTGGTGACTCTCACCGAACCCGGTTTCGATGGCATTCTGGGTACGGCGGACGATACCAGCCGTTCCAAACATACAGACGAAAACGGCAACTACACTTTCGGTGTATTGGAGCCTTCTCTCTCCTACCGCATCACCGTCGATACGACGACCCTGCCCTCTGGATTAACCAACACCTTCGATCCGGATGGAACAACCGATAGCACAGCCGTCGTTGACCTGGGTGCTGTGGGCGGCGATGGTGTTAATGATCCGGATGGTCTCAACAACAATATCAACCTGGGCATCGATTTTGCCTATCGCGACCTCACCAATCCCAACACCATCGGCGGCACGCTGTGGGAAGACCGCAACGCCAATGGTGTGTTGGAAGGCGGAGAAGCAATTCGCTTCCCGGGTGTAACGGTGGTGCTTCTGGATGCCAATGGCGACATTGTCGCTACGACGACCACCGATGGGAGTGGCAACTACAGTTTCACCGGGTTGCCCGATGGGACCTATCGTGTAGATGTAACCGACGACGCGGATATCCTTGTTGGTTACTGGAAGTCAACCGCTCAAACGCCTGGTGCTGATAATAACAGCCAGGTAGACCCATACACCGTGACTGTTTCAGGCGGCCAGACGAATACTACCGGTGACTTCGGTTATTACCTCTACCCGGCCGCGCTGGGCAACTTCGTCTGGCAGGACCTGGATAAAGACGGCCTCCAGGATGCCGGCGAGCCGGGTATCTCGGGAACCCCGGTGACACTGACCATTACATACCCCAATGGCAGCGTTACGACTGTGACAACCCTGACCAATGCCTCCGGTTACTACGAATTCGGCAACCTTGGTTTAGATGAGGACTATGATGGCGCAGGAGCCGGCGAGCCAACTTACAGCATCTCGATCTCTCCGCCTTTTGGTTACGAGCCGACTCTGTCCAATCGGGGGGGCGACGATACGATCGACTCTGACGGCCCAAGCGTTGCGGCGACCACTGCTGAAGGAACCACGAATACCATCTACGACTTTGGCTTTGTGCGTGCCGTGGGCGCGATTGGGGACCGCGTCTGGTTGGACGAGAACAGCGACGGTATCCAGGATGCCGGCGAGACGGGTATTGCCAACGCCACGGTCCAGTTATTTGCCTCCAATGGCACGACCCTGCTGGCTACGACAACCACCGATATCAACGGTGAGTATGTCTTCTCTGGCGTGTCACCGGGCACGTATGTGGTCAAGGTTGTACCGGCCAGCCTGCCTGCCGGATTGGCTGTCAACCCGACATACGATGAGAACGGTATCGGCACGGTACATGAGACTACTGTTACCCTGGCGTCAGCCGAAGAGCATATGACGGCCGACTTCGGCTATAACTGGGCAACCACCACCGACGTGAATAATGGCACAGGCACCGGCGCGATCGGCGACCGGGTATGGAGCGATGCCGACGGTGATGGCGTTCAGGATCCAGGCGAGCCAGGGCTGAACGGGGTGGAGGTCAAGCTTTACACGGACCCAGACGGAAACGGCGTTTATGACACACTCTACGCCACAACCACCACCACCGGAGACGGTAGCTATATCTTTGACAACCTGCCGGCCGGTGCTTACGTGGTGGCGGTGACCCCACCTGCCAATACCGTCCAGACGGGCGATCCGGACCAGCCGAATATCCCGTGCATAACCTGTGATAACAAGACCAGCTCCCCGATCATCCTCGCTCCCGGTGATGTGTACGTGAATGCAGATTTCGGCTACACCAGCTACGATCCGCTGTTGAATAACATTGGCGATACAGTCTGGCTGGATGTGGACCGGGATGGGATCCAGGATGCTGTTGAGACAGGCATTGCGAATGTGGCAGTCCAGCTTACCTGGGCTGGACCCGACGGCAATCTGGCGACGACGGTGGATAATGTCGCCTACACCACGATCACCGGCGCCGATGGCAGCTACCTGTTCCAGAACCTGCCAGATGGTAATTTCCGGGTGGATGTGCTGGCGGCGAACTTTGCTGCCGGCGGCCCACTGGAAGGTCTCTCCCCCTCGTACGATGCCACCGCCCCAATAAATGACAACTGGAGCACGGTTACAGGACTGGGGGTAGGCGACGCCAATCCGGTCAGCAATCTGTTGCAGGACTTTGGCTACAGCCCATCGGATGGCGCCGGCAATGAAGGCGTGATCGGCGATACCATCTTCTGGGATGCTAACGGCAACGGTGTTCCAGATCCGGGTGAAGGCATCCCAGGCGTCAAGGTGACCCTGTCTGACGGAACGACTACCTGGACGACTACAACCGACGCCGATGGCAACTACTACTTCGGCGACCTGCCCGCAGGTACTTACACGGTAACAGTGGATACGAACACGCTGCCTGCCGGGCTGACCAACTCATACGATCCGGATGGCGGCTTGAATAACACGTCCAGTGTCACGCTGCCCACCAGTAACTCCGTCAACCTGGACCAGGACTTCGGCTACACCGGCACAGATCCGCTGCCGAACAGCATTGGCGATACGGTATGGTTGAACGCCGATGGTGATGCGGTGCAGGATGCTGGAGAGCCGGGCATCCCCGGCGTGACGGTGCAGCTCACCTGGGCCGGTCCAGATGGCAACCTGGCGACCACTGCGGATAATGTGATTTATACGACGGTCACGAATCCCGATGGGAGCTACCTGTTCCAGGATTTGCCGGATGGCAACTTCCAGGTCACGACCAACCTGCCGGCGAACACCGGTCCAGGAGGCCCACTCGAAGGACTCTATGCAACCTACGATGCCAGCGGTTCACAGACCGATGGCACCAGCGATGTATCGCTCGATCCAACGCACATCACGACATCCCCGGTCACAAATCTGCAACAGGACTTCGGCTACACTCCCTCGCAGCCCGGTGGTAACAATGGCGTAATCGGCGACACCATCTTCTGGGATGTAAATGGAAACGGCATGCCGGATGCGGGAGAAGGCATCCCGGGCGTAAAAGTAACCTTGGTTGGTGGGCCGACCACCTTGACGACTTATACTGACCAAAACGGCAACTACTACTTCGGCGACCTGGCGGCTGGCACGTATACGGTTAATGTCGACCCCACCAACTTCAACGCCGGCTTCCCGCTAAACGGCTTGGCCAATACTTACGATCCAGATGGTGGTCTGAATAGCACTTCCAGTGTTACTTTGCCTAACAGCTCTTCGGTCAACCTGGACCAGGACTTCGGCTACCAGTCTCAGACCGATATTACCGCAGTGATCGGCGACCGGATCTGGCTGGATGCAGACGCAGACGGCAATCAGGATGCAGGCGAGCCTGGCATCCCCGGCGTATCGGTAGTGTTGATACGTGATCTGAATGGAAATGGTGTGTGGAACCCCGGCGAGCCGATCATAGCTACCACATCTACCGGCGAGGACGGCCAGTACCAGTTCACCGGCCTGCCCGTAACGGACGGTGTCGGCACTGACGACTATCTGGTATGGGTGAACGATACCGCCAATATCCTGAGCGGACTGACCCCAACCTACGACAGCAATGGCATTGCTTCGCCGAATATCAGCGCGGTGCAGAATCTGCCCCCAGCTGGCAACACACTGCAGGATTTCGGCTATACCCCAACCGGACAGACTCCCGCAACCGGCATGATCGGCGACACAATCTTCCTGGATCTGGATAACGACGATGTGCCTGACATTGGGGAGGGTCTGGAGGGTGTAAAGGTCTACCTTGACACGGACAACAGCGGCACATGGCAACCGAATGAACCCTACGCCATCACCGATGAGAACGGCAATTACTACATCGGCGGACTGGCGGACGGCACATACACTGTCCGGGTGGACACCACTACTCTGCCGCCTGGAGTGAGCAACACCTACGACCCGGATGGCGTTCTGAATAGCACGTCGAGTGTCACAATCAGCGGGCATAATACCAATCTGCTGCAGGACTTCGGCTATCAGGGCACTAATAATATCTCAGGCACCATCTGGACAGATACCGATACCGATGGCTACCTGGATGCGGGAGAGACGGGCTGGTTGGGTGGCGTCACGGTTGTGCTCTACGATAGCAACGGCGATATTGTGGCTACCACCACTACAGACGCAAATGGCAACTACAGCTTCAGCTACCTGCCAAATGGCAACTACACTGTGGATGTCACCGATGAGAATAATGTGTTGGACGGTTTCTGGCACTCGCTGGGCACCCCCAATACGGATAACAACAGCCAGTCCGATCCGCTGAGTGTCACTCTGACCGGCGGTACGACTATCACCTATGCCGACTTCGGCTACTATCGTGATCCGGCTGCCGTTGGTAACTACATCTTCTACGATGTCGACGGTGATGGTATCCAGGATAACGCCGAACCGGGCATCCCTGGAGCGGTCGTTACGCTGACAGCAACCTATCCCAATGGTACCGTCGTTACGGCGCAGACGATCAGCGACGCCGCCGGCTACTACAGCTTTGATAACCTGTTGCTGGACGAAGACTATGATGGCGTGAGTTCTACGAACTACGGTACTGGAGGTGACGAGCCAAAATACGTCATCACGGTTGCTCCACCCACCAACTATATCGCCAGCCCATCGAACCAGGGCACAAGTGACGCTCTGGACTCGGATGACGGTTTGGCAGGCGAGCAAACCCAACCGACGGAGGGCGGCAGCGACAATACCAATGACTTTGGTTTCTTCCAGGCCGATTGGGGTGACGCAAATATAAGTTACCAGACTTACCTGGCCAATAATGGGCCGCGCAACTCGATTTACCCGGACACGAACAACGACGGCCTGCCGAATGCTTGGAATGGTGATGACGCCATCTGGCTAGGAACGCTGGTTGACCGTGAGATTAACGGTCTGCCTACAGCAAATGCTACTGGCGACGACTTTAATGCCAGCTCCGATGAAGATGGTATCCAGCCGGTGGCGCCAGAAACGTGGATTGAGACCGATCCGGGCATCCTCGGTGGTACGATCAAGGCTACGCTTAATTCATCGAATGTTGAGCCCTCGCATACCGCCTGGCTAATCGTCTGGTTCGACTTCGATTATGATGGTGTGTTCGAAACTAGCGAAGTCTGCAATCAGCCAGCAGGTGGCATGGAGCGGCGCATCGACAACGCTAAATATCGACTTCCACATTCCATCTGGCGGTCTGACCGGTACCGGTCCGGCATCTGAACTGATGTACCGTGCACGCCTGTTTGATACTACAACTGACCCAGGGACAGGAGCATTTGTGGGCCTGGTCACTAATGGTGAGGTGGAGGATTATTCCGACCCAATCGGCACGCTGCCAGTGACTTTATCCTACTTCGAGGCTGTGCAACAGGGTGACCTGGTGCATTTCGAGTGGTCTACTTCCACCGAGGTGCGCAATGCCGGCTTCAACCTCTACGCTCAGACTGACACCGGTCGGCAGATGATCAACACCAAGCTGATCTTCTCCCAGGGATCCAGCTCTTTGGATCGCCAGGACTATAGCTACGATGCTTCGGTTGAAGGAAAGGCTTTCTTCCTGGAAGAAGTGAGCGTTCAAGGGAACACGGAGGTTTACGGCCCATTCGAGCTTGGCGAGGCTGAAGGTGATCGCAGCCAGCGCCTGGTGATCGACTGGAGCTCAATCCAGGCGGAGTATTCCGCCCTTGAAGTTCAGAGAGACGTTCGCGATGCAGCCAAGGTCAACCAGAAGCTGCAGCAACCAGCCACTGATCAACTGGTATTGGCTCCGAATGTCGCTAAACCGGTGAAGCCAACCAGCACACCAGTACCTACTGTTACACCACCAGTGTTGCCAACCAGCCAGGATGCACCAGGCAAGCCAGGTAAGCCAACCAGGACTCCCAGGCCGATGGCAACACCATCCCCAACCTCAACCACGCCCGCCCCACCGACGCCGACGCCGATTACACCCACCCCTTCGCCAATCGTGGAAGTGGCTTACCTGGAAGTCAACCAGACTGGTCTATACCGGGTTACCTATGAGGCTTTGGCAGCAGCTGGCTTTAACCTGGCCAGTGTACCGGCTGGAGAACTGGCTCTCACCAACCGGGGTGTTTCTGTGCCCATTCGCGTTGTGAGTGGCAGCAGCTTCGGACCCGGCAGTTACCTGGAGTTCTACGGGCAGGGGCTTGATACCATCTACACCGATACCAATGTCTATGTCTTGTGGCGCGACCAGGCCAATGCACTGCGTGCGGTTGAAGATAGCACTGCGCCAGACCTCGGAGTCGTACCGCCCGCCTACTACATGGAGACGACCCTGATTAACAACCAGAATAACTACGATTTCGGTGCTCCTGGCAGCGATCCCTGGTATGATAGCTTTTACCTGGTTTATCGGAACGCACCGGAAAGCGTGGACTCCACAATCACCCTGGATAACCTGGTTTCTGGACCTTCGTCAACCCTCAAGGTAAAGCTGTGGGGCCTGACCGACTTCCGGTCCAGCACAGATCACCATGTAGTTGTCAAGTTCAATGGCGTCACCGCAGCCGACCAGTGGTTTGATGGTTTTGCCGCCCCGCTGATCAATGCCCCGTTGGCATCGAATATCGTCCAGGACGGCGTGAATGTGATGACAATCGCCTTGCCGGCCGACCTGCCGAGTGACGTGGCGTATGACATGATGGAGTTAGACTACTACAGCATCACCTACCCGAGGGCATTCGTCGCCCGGACCGACGGGTTGACCTTTACCGCGGCCGCGCCGGTCTTCCAGGTAGTCGGACTCCAGAGCTCCAATGTAGTCGCGTACCGGCTGACCAATGGTTCGGTGACGTTCCTGAGTGGAGTCCATGTGAGTGGCGGTCTGGCCGCCTTCCCCGGCGCTGCGACAGAGGCAACCTATATTGTCTCTGCTGCCGAGAACCTGAAGACGCCGACGATCAAACCAGTACGACAAGCCGCCGATATCAACACCGGCGCGGCGGAGTACCTGGTCATCGCCCACCCGAACTTCATCAACGCTGACCTGGCTCGGCTGGTTCAGGCCCGCACCAGCCAGGGTTTGACGGTGAAAGTTGTGGATGTTCGCGACATTTATGCCCGTTATAACCATGGCATATTTGACGCTGCTGCAATCCATAACTACATCAAGTTTGCTGCAGCCAACCTCGGCACTCAGTATGTCCTGCTCGTGGGTGGCGACACCTACGACTACCGAAACTATACGGGAGTAAACAGTATCAGTTTCATTCCTTCCCTCTATCGGGCGACAAACTCCATCGTCTTATGGGCGCCGGTAGATCCACTGTATGCCGACATCAATGGCAATAATGTCCCGGATCTGGCTATCGGCCGCTTCCCTGTGCGAACCACTGCCGAGCTGGCGAATATTGTGGATAAGACCCTGGCTTATACCAATAAGACCTATGGTGGGTCAGCAGTATTCGCCGCTGATCAGGGCTTTGGCGCTTACAGCAATGGTTTCATCACCACTCTGCCTGCGGGCTGGAGCACACAAAAGGCTCATCTTGACGAACTCGACCTGGCAGGCGCCCGCGCAGCGCTGATCGATACCATCAACGGGGGTGTCGCCATGACAACCTATGTGGGCCACTCGGATGACTGGGAGTGGACCCGATTGGGCCTCTTCGACACCGGCGATGCTGAACTCTTAACCAACTTCGGCAAACCCACGATTGTTACTCAATGGGGTTGTTGGAATACATACTATGTGAGCCCTTCCTACAACACCATGGGGCACATCCTGATGTTGACCGGTAATAACGGCGCAGCAGCTGTGCTGGGTGCGACGACCCTCTCCTACGATGCGGCGGAACTGGCACTCGGCAACTTGCTGACACCCAAATTGGCACAGCCCGGCATGACAATTGGCGCTGCTATTACGGCTGCCAAGGCTGAGCTGGCGCTGACCCGGCCCAATGCAACGGATGTAATCCTTGGCTGGACGCTGCTGGGAGACCCGTACTTGATGGTCCACCCATAACGACCAGGCAGAAACTTTGATAAAATATCTCGGCGGATCAGACCGCCGAGATATTTTATTACCCCATTTCAACGCCTTAAAAGACCTTGAGCGCTATCCTCGCTATCTTTAATCGGGACGGATCACCGGTCGATCCAGAAATTCCTGGTAGAATGCTGGCTTCCAGCCGGCACCGGGCAGTTCATGGTCAGGATTACTGGATGAACGGAGAGATTGCCCTTGCCAACCAGCACTTCTGGCTGGCTCCTGAAGACCAGGGGTTACGTCAGCCGCTTTTTGATGATGCCACCGGGATAGCCATCACCTGCCACGCCCGTCTGGATAACCGCCAAGACCTGTTGGATAAACTGGCAATCGACCAGCGCTTGGATTCCTCTATCAACGATGCTGCCCTGATCATCCTGGCATACCGGAAATGGAAGTACAACTGCGTAGAACACTTGCTAGGCGATTTTGCCATTGCACTCTGGGATAGCCGGGAAAAAACATTATTTTTGGCCCGCGATGCATTAGGGATGGGAGATATTTGTTATTATCTCACGCCAAAATTCTGCCTGGTGGCCTCGGAAGTCAAGCAAATTCTCGCCCACCCGGCAGTCAAATCCCGCGTGAATGAGTATAAGCTGGCGCTCTTGCTCACCAGACTCCCGGTCGACCACGGGCAATCATTCTATGAAGACATCAATTATCTGCCTCCTGCACACTGCATGGTCATTGGGCTGCAAGGTGAAAAATGCTGGCGCTACTGGGATATCGATCCTGAGAGTAAAATTCGCTACCGCAGTGACCGGGAATATGCCGGGCATTTTCTGGAATTGCTAACCGAGGCGGTTCGTTGCCGGCTGCGGGTTGCAGGAGAAATCGGCATCTCACTCAGCGGGGGCAAGGATTCTTCCTCAATCGCTGCTCTGGCAACTTCGATACTAACCAATGACACGACACCGTCAAAAGAGCTTCATAGTTTTTCCTACGTTTTTGATAATTATCCTGACGTTAATGAGCGGCCATTTATTCAAAAGAGTGTGGACCAATTTGGACTGCAGGCCTATTATTTGAGCGGTGATGATTATTGGCCTTTAAAATGTTTTCCGGATTTCCCCATTGATGCAGATTCACCAATTCAGGAGCCATATATCCAAATCAGCCAATTAATCTTAGGGGCGGCACGGCAGTCGGGATGCAGGCTCATGCTCATGGGATTGTTTGATAGTCTCTACACGGGGGGTGATTATTGGGTCGCAGATATGCTCAGGGAGCTGCGCTGGCGGGAGCTTGGCCGCTCATTCATTAATAACCTGGGGAGTGTATCTTTCAGAAGCGATGTCATCAACCATGGGATCTGGGAATTGATCCCCATGCACATAAAACGCCTGTTCCGCAGGTTTATTCCCCGCAATCTGGCCACCGCCAACCCGGTTCTCGATTCTGACCTGGCTTTAAGGACAGGGGTGTTTCCGAAAAACCATGAATTATTCGCAAAATTGGGCGAACGATATCCTGCACCCGGGCAGCTTCATCGCTACCTTGCTTTGCTATATCAGGGGGATGACCTGGATGTTGGCCTGCGCCGGCAATTAGCCAACTCGTTTGGTGTGGAATACGTTTCGCCCTACATGGATCGCCGCCTGGTGGAATTCATTATGGCTGTCCCGGCCGATCAGCTTCATCGGCCGGGACAATACAAGTTTATCCTGCGCAACGCCATGCAAGGGTTGTTGCCTGACTCTGTCAGGCAGTCCTCACAATTGACCTCTCTGAATGCATTTTTCGATTATGGTTTAAAGGTAAAAGAAAGACAGGTAGTTCTGGATATATTCAGGCAGCCGCAAATCCTGGAACGTCGCTTGGTCAATCCCGGCTGGTTGCAGAAAGCGCTTGAGATGGGAGAGACCTGGGAGAAGGATGCATATCCCCTGTGGATATGCTTATGCCTGGAATTGTGGTTGAGGAAATTTGGATAACCAGGATATTAATCTGTTCTTAAAGTAAAGAATTCTGGTAAAATGATAGGGAGAATAATTTTGGAATTAACGAATTTACATCAGGGAATTGCTATTATGGAAACTCCTAAAAATACATCTAAACCGGTGCAAAAGAAAAAAGTATACAGTCCCCCAAAACTGGATATCTTGGGGGATGTGAGGGATATTACCTTGGGCGGGTCCCCAGGTCGCGGTGATAGCGGCTCGGCAACAACAAAATTCATCAAGTGATTACGCCTGATCGGCTACCAATAACCACCGATCAATCATAATCCCGGTCTTGGGCAGGGCTTTTCCTGGAGACCGAAATCTAATAGAGAAAATACTGGTGTTTTGATCGATGTACCGACGTATAGGAAGCTGGGACCTTGAGTGCTCGAGGTCCCAGCTTTTCTCATCAGCCGCTGTGTTTGGGCGTCAGGTGAATTTGCAGATGAGTAATCCAACCGGTTATAGCTTACAATCTTATGGCAGAATGATCGCCAACCAGCCGCGCATGGAGGCATATAATCAGGCATTAAAACACTCTATCAAGCCAGGCGACGCTGTTCTCGACATTGGCAGCGGCACTGGAATTTTCTCGATGATTGCCATTCAGTTTGGGGCGCGTCACGTTTATGCTATCGAGCCGGATATGGCTACACAGGTAGCTCGTGAGATGGCAATCGCCAATGGATATGCAGACCGGATCAGTTTCATACAGGATATATCTACCCGGGTCGATTTGCCGGAAAAGGTAAATGTGATTGTGTTCGACTTGCGTGGGGTTTTACCCTTTTACGAGCTGCTCATCCCAACGATCGTCGATGCTCGCCGGCGTTTCCTGGCGCCCGGGGGAGTGCTGATCCCCAGTCAAGAGCACCTGTTTGCCGCAGTTGTGGAGCACCCGGAGGCGTACTCCAGATTTTCCTCGCCCTGGCAAGATCATCCATATGATATTAATATGCAAGCGGCATTGAAGTACACCTTGAATTCTGGGGAAAAGACAAAAATCGTACCGGAACAGCTGCTGGCGCCGGTGCAGTTATGGGCTACATTGGATTACACCACAATCTCGAATACCAATCATCAAGCTAGTTTTCAATTCTTGATCAGACGGAATGGTACTGCACACGGGTTGGGTACCTGGTTTGAATCTGCCATGATTCCCGGCGTATCATTATCAAACGCCCCGGGAGAGCCTGAGCTGATTTATGGTCAATTATTCCTCCCATTCACAGCTCCGATCCGTGTCAAAATTGGGGACACGCTGACCATCCATCTGCGGGCAGACCTGGCGGACGGCGATTATATATGGAGCTGGAACACTCGCCACCAACGCCAGGGTCAACCGAAAAGGGACGATTGGGATTTTGAGCAATCCACCCTGTATAGCCATCCAGTCACGTTGGACAGGATAAAGAAAAAAGCATCCAGGTTCATCCCAATCCTCTCGGAAAATGGTCTGGTCGAACGTACGATCCTGGAGAAGATGGATGGCAGTCAGTCATTAGCTGAGATCGCACATTTCCTTACTGAGCGTTTCCCTACGCATTTCCCCACCTGGCATGATGCCCTGGCTCGCGCAGCCAGTGTGTCTTCGAAGTACTCCAGGTAATTACAGACGCGATTGGTTACCTATGGTTGATTTTCAGCGAAAAGTTAGCAAGCCTGCGGATGTCCTGGTTCGAGAAGTAGATGGCGAAGCCATCCTTCTCAACCTGGCAAATGAAAGCTATTACACGCTGGATAATGTCGGATACCGGATGTTTTCGGTACTTGTCGGTAGTCCGTCCATTCAACAGGCTTACGAACTATTAGTGGATGAATATGCTGTTGAAGAAGAGGTTCTAGCGCAGGACTTGCAGACTCTGGTGGAACTGCTGAATGGACTGGGCCTTGTTAAACTTGATTGATCCACTCCCTTTGTTGCACATGGTTCAGGCTGGTCTCGATGATTGGTAATCTGTATACACTGGCAGGCAAGCAAATCCGCTATAACTGTCAGGCAATAGAATTAGAGCCGTATTTATCGATCCAACAAGATCGATATACGCGAACACAAGAACCGCTGCCTGAGCATTTTGAGAGACCGGTGGACGCTGCTCTCAGCCAGGGGGTGATCGGTGAGCGCTCTGTCAGCATCGCCACCTGGAAGGATGAGACCGGCTACAGGCTGGAAATCCCAGGGGTGGGATATTTTTTTATTTCCGCGGATGGCAACTCGCTGCAACACATCTCGAGTGAGCCGGATAAGGACCCAATCGCCTTTGTCCAAGCTGCTTTAGGACCGCCTTTGATACTCGCCCTGGCTCTGCAAGAGGTGTGGTGCTTGCATGCCAGCGCTTTCCAGCATGAAGGTAATGCTGTTGCCTTCATTGGAGAATCTGGTAGTGGAAAATCCACCCTGGTCGATTATCTTCACACGGTCGATCACTTTCAGCGACTGGCTGATGACATCCTGCCGGTTGCCTGGATGCACGATGCGGTTCTAGCCTTGCCCCATTTTCCCCAACTTAAACTACCCGCCATCGATCAGCCTGTATTGAGCCAGCCGGAGCAGCTCCCGCTCACTCGCTTATATCTTCTCGATGGTACTGCTACGCAAAATCAGCTTTCCCTAGAACAGCTCACTTCGCGGGAGGGCATTATGGCACTCCTGCACCATACCGTGGGGGCGCGCCTGTTCGACCGCCTTTTGCTGGAGCGCCATCTGGATTTTTGCATCCGGGCGGTTTCCCGCGTTTCTATTCACAGACTGGTCTATCCTAAGCGCTATGAATCCCTGCCTGCCATAAGTGCCGCCCTTCAGGCAAATTTGGCGAAATGATATAATCTTCCAATGGCACCGATAGACCTATGTTCGCCGGATACACAACTGTCCATCAGTCCTGATTCTTACTTCGTCAATCTGGATGATGGTATCGTGATCCTGGACCTAAAGCAGGAACAATATTTTGGACTCGAGGATGTCGGAATGCGGGTTTGGCAACTCATCCAGCAAGGTAATAACCTGGGCGAGATTCACCAATCCCTGGGGGAGGAGTATGATGTGCCCTCGGAGTCGCTGTGGGTTGATCTATGTGCCCTGGTTCAAGATTTACTTAAACAAGGCCTGGTTAGATAAACTCGGATATCCGAATTCCTGATCCGGCGAGCTATTTACTCCGTCGGGTGCTTATCTAATTTTCCCCTTGGCTGCCCTCCCATGGCAGTTTTTTGTTTTCCGTCCGCTGCCGCAGGGGCAGGGGTCGTCCGGATTAGCCGTGGCGATAGCTTGCTGCAGGCGCACCATTTCTTCCGCAGCCAGCAGGTTCATCACCTCGTCGGCGAAGCGGCCGCGGCGCAGCAGGTCAGCCATCATCTTCATAGGCCGGTTGATGTGGTGGAAGAAGATCTTGTAGCCGGCGCACAGGTAGTTCAGCCCAGGCTCGCCATCCGGGGTGTAAATGAAGCGATCTTTGGGGCAGCCGCCGTGACAGGCGAAGCGCACTTCGCACTCCCGGCAGTAGCGCGGCAGGCTGTCTTGTTTGTCCTGGCCGAACTTGCGCTGCTGATCGGAAGCGATCAGCTCGAGCATGTGTATCTCCTGGATGTTGCCCAGCAGGTAGCCCGGCTCTACAAAATGATCGCAAGAATACAGATCGCCATTGTGCTCGATAGCCAGGGCATGGCCGCAGGTGGGTGAAAAGACACACAGCGAGTGCATGCCAACCCAGCTCGCCAGGGCGACGTCGAACATCTGGACATAGACCTTACCCACATCACGGCGTACCCACTCATCAAAGATGGCATTGAGGAAGCGGCCGTACTGCTCAGGTTGGATGGAGCGGTTGGTGACCTTTTCACCTATCTGGGTGTACAGCGGGCGCTCGCTCCAACCCTGGTCGGCGATATTCAGGGTCTCGGGAGTGGCGCGCTCGATAATTGGGATAAACTGGATGAACTGGGCATGCAGCTCGTCGCGGAAGTGGTGATAGACTTCCAGGGGATGATCGGCATTGGCGGCATGCAGGGTGCACAGGATATTGAAATCGACCTGGTGGCGGCGCAATGCTTGCCAGCCGCGCAGCACCTGTTCATAAGTACCTGCGCCGCCTTTATCAACCCGGTAGGCATCATGCATCGCAGGCGTACCGTCGACACTCAGGCCAACGAGAAAATTATGTTCTTTAAAGAAAGCCGCCCAGCGATCATCGATCTTGGTACCATTGGTTTGGATGGTGTACTCAAGCACCTGATCGGGACGTTGGTGCTTCTCTGCATACTCAATCGAGCGCTTGAAGAAATCCAGACCCATCAGGGTGGGCTCGCCACCCTGCCAGGCAATGGTGACTTCGGGTGATTGGTGGGATTCGAGCAGCTGCTGGATGTACAGCTCCAGCATGTTGTCAGCCATGCGGAAGCGGCTCCCAGGGTAAAGCATCTCCTTTGAGAGGAAGAAACAGTATTTGCAGTCCAGGTTGCAGGTGGCGCCAGTGGGCTTCGCCAGTAAGTGGAAGGCAGGCGGCGCATTGGCCGGCCTGGTAGCAGGGAATGTGGGGAAATTCTGTAAATTTTTCAATACGAATTAGCTATCAGACCATTTCTTCAGGATGAGGGTAGCATTGTGTCCGCCGAAGCCAAAAGAATTGGACATAACAATATTGGGATGTGTGACCCGTGCCTGGTTGGGGATGTAATCCAGATCACACTGCGGATCCGGCGTGGTCTGGTTGATTGTCGGCGGCAGCGTTCCGCTACGCAGCGCCTGGACGCAAATGGCTGCCTCCAGGGCGCCGGAACCACCAACCAGGTGACCGGTCATCGACTTGGTAGAGCTGATGGGCAAATGGTAGGCATACTCACCGAAAACCTGCTTGAGGGCAACGGTTTCGGCGACGTCGCCCAGGCGAGTGCTGGTTCCGTGTGCATTGATATATTCAATTTCCGTCGGGCTTAGTCCCCCGAGATCACAGGCCAGCTGCATGCAAGTTGCCGCGCCTTCGCCTTCTTTATCGGGTGCAGTCAGGTGAATGGCATCCGAGGTTGACGCATACGAAATCACTTCGGCCAGCGGCTCGGCGCTGCGCTGGAGTGCATGCTGCAAATCTTCCAGGACTAGTACTGCCCCGCCTTCGCCGGGGACAAAGCCATCCCGCTCGCCATCGAATGGACGGCTGGCCAGGGCAGGCTCATCGTTGCGGTGCGAGAGGGCGCCAACCCGATCATATGCAGCCAGGCTGATGGGGGTCAGGGTGGCATCCACTCCGCCGGTAATCATGGCCTGGGCACGCCCATGGCGGATGGCATCGTAAGCCATCCCGATCGAGTCGGCACCGGTAGCGCAGGCGGAAGCAACCCCAAAATTTGGGCCGCGGGCGCCGGTACGCAGCGCGACCTGGACGGCAGCGGCGTCAACTACAATCATGGTGGCCAGGAAGGGATTGATGCGGCGCGGTCCTTTTTCTTCCAGGACGTGAAATTCGTTGTGATAGGTCGCGATACCGCCAACCGCGGATCCCACGTTCGATCCCACCTGGTAGGCATTGTGCTCGTTGATCACCAGCTTCGATTGGTCCATAGCCTGGCCTAACGCGGCGACTGCAAACTGCGCAAAGCGATCCATGCGCCGGGCTTCTTTAATCGACATGTAGTTCTGCGGATCGAAGCCGCGAGCTTCTCCGGCAATGCGCGCTTCAAAATCCGTTGTGTCGAAAGCGGTCAGCGGGCCGATCCCCGATACTCCGCAGACCAGATTGTGCCACATGCTATCCACATCCAACCCGACGGGAGAGATAACCCCCATGCCTGTAATGACCACTCGTTTTTGGTGTGTGTTCATATTGTGACAACCTGTGTGATATGGATGGTTAGCAACGAAGACTTAATCATACAGGTTTTTGGCTTTCTTGAGAAGGATAATGCGTCATATGATCGGCGGATTAAGTCAACCGGTTTCATCTCGTTGTAACTGGTTAGAGTAATACCACTGTTTGATTTAACAATAAAGGGAAAAATGAGAGTATGCCATGAAAAACCAACCCTCTTCCTGGCAGGCGTTAGTAAACTTCAGCAAGAAATCTCAATACTGCACCTGCGCCAGCAGTTTGCAGGCGAATCTGGCTGGGTACCAAGCTGACCCCCATGATTTGTTGGCGGCTGCCAACTGCCACAACCCCCTGGGTGAGCATCAAGCGCTGTTGATCTCCAACTTCCTGGCACAAACCGAAGATCTGATGAATGGGAAGACTGCTGATGAAGACCGCGAAGAGCTAGGAACGCAGGGATATCGCGGGGAGCAGCCCGAATAGTTAGCTCAGGCGAAGTTATTCCCGTACAACCGCTCGACGAACACGATCATCTACCCTCAGGCCACGATTCCTCGACCAAGGGATTGGTGACGTACTATCATTCCCACGCCCAGGCATTCAATTCCGAAAGAAAGCGGTAGGCTGTCAGGTCGAGCTGGATAGGGGTAACTGAAACATATCCTTCTCCCAGGGCGCCAATGTCGGTGCCGCGCTCTGGTACACCTGTAGGGATATCGCCAATCACCCAGTAATAAGGCCGGTTGCGTGGATCGATGCGCTTATCCACTTTATCATGGTAAACCCGCAGCCCCTGGCGCGTGATCTGGATGCCTTTTATTAGATCTGCCGCTAAGTACGGGACGTTGACATTCAGTAATGTCTCGGCCGGCAAGCCGTTTTGCAGGACTTCCCGTACAATCCGACGGGCATAATCCGCGGCCGGTGCGTATTCGACGCTGCCCAGGTGGTTATCCGGCGAGTCGACCGATACCGCAACGGCCGGCACGCCCCAGATTGCACTTTCCATGGCGCAGGTCACCGTCCCCGAGTAGGTCACATCGTGACCCAGGTTGGCATAAGGGTTAATGCCGGAGACCACCACATCCACTTTCTCGGTTAAAAAACCGTTGATTGCCAATGCCACACAATCCGATGGTGCGCCATCTGCAGCCCAGGCAAGGCTGCCATCGGCGAGCTGCACCTCGCGCACTCGCAGCGGGCGATCGATTGTCTTTACATGACCGGAAGCCGACCAGTTTCGGTCAGGCGCTAAAATGCTTACCGTGCCCAGGTCGCGCATCGCCTGGGCTAATGCCAGCAAACCCGGGGCAGTCACCCCGTCATCATTCGTCACCAAAATATGCATAGGATCCTGTCAGTTGATTTGATTTCCGAGATTACTCTCTCGTTCAGTATAGCTCGATCATACCTGCCGATTGGATTTCCTGGGTTAACAGAATGTAAGGTTATTGTAAACAGCCATTGTCTGCGAAAGGCGGCAATCGGAAATCCCTTTTGTAAATGCCGGTTATCAGTCCTATAATGAAATTAGATTTCCTCAGGAGGTCATTATGCAGCCTGTGATTCAGGTTGAAAATTTGCATAAAGCCTACGGCAGCTTGCAAGCCGTCCACGACGTTTCCTTTGAAGTTTATGCCGGCGAGATTTTTGGTATGGTGGGGCCAAACGGCGCCGGGAAAACCACGACGATTGAGATCATTGAAGGCCTGCGCAAGGCGGATAGCGGGCGAGTACAGGTGCTCGGGCTCGATCCGGCCCAGGAAGGCGGCGCAGCTGTTCGAGCGAGTCGGCATTCAGCTGCAGCAATCGGGGATTCACCCCCGGTTGAAGGTGATAGAAGCGCTGGAGCTGTTCGCTTCTTTTTACCAGCATCCGGTAAAGACCGGCGATCTGCTCGAGCGGCTGGGCCTGGCCGACAAGAGCAAATCCCCCTTCAGCAAGCTATCCGGTGGCCAAAAACAGCGCCTGTTTATCGCCCTGGCATTGATCTCCCAACCCGAGCTGGTCTTTTTTGATGAGCTTACCACCGGCCTGGACCCACAGGCCCGACACAGCATGTGGGAGCTGGTGCAGGAGGTGCGCCGGGATGGCTGCACGGTTTTCCTGACCACCCACTTTATGGAAGAAGCCGAGCGTCTGTGCGACCGGGTGCTGATCCTGGATCACGGCAGCCTGGTTGCCCTGGATACCCCCGAGGCGCTGGTCAGCGCGCTGGGTGTCGAGAAACGCCTGGTCTTTACCCTACCGGAAGAAGCCGAGCTGCCCTCCTTGCTGGGTTTACCCTGCAATCAGCCGGGTGGAGCGTAACGGGAGCAGGGTGATTGTCTACGGGCAGGGGAATCGCTTTGCCAGCTCGGTGGTCTCGGCGTTAGAAGATGCCGGTGTTGAGCTGCTGGACCTGCGCACGGAGCAGGCCAACCTGGAAGACGTTTTTCTCCGGCTGACCGGGAAAGAGATGCGGGAGTGATGCCATGCGCGCCATGAAATCGATGACCTTGATGGGTTTCAAGCTCTCCCTGCGTGAGCCAATCGGTACTTTTTTCACCCTGGCTTTTCCGGCCTTGCTGGTGCTGCTGTTTGGGGCGATCTACGGCAACAAGCCAAGCGACTTATTCGGCGGATACGGCTCAATGGACATCAGCATGCCGGGCTATACGGCCATGATTTTAGCCACGGTTGGGCTGCTCAGCATCCCGATCAGCATCAGCGCCCAACGGGAAACCGGGGTACTGCGCCGCCTGAGAGCCACACCTTTGAAGCCGCAGGTGTTTATCGGGGCCGACCTGACGACCAACATGGCCATCACGCTCCTCGGGATGCTCGGCGTGGTTCTTCTGGGATGGCTGATTTACAAGGTGCGGTTTGAGGGACAGGTAATACCCTTGATACTCGGGGTAATCTATGCGGGCCTGGCCATGTTCAGCCTGGGGTATCTGATCGCCAGCCTGGCGCCGAATGCCCGGGTGGCCAATATCATTGGCATGGTGCTGCTCTACCCGATGCTGTTTCTATCCGGAGCCGGTTTCCCCCTGGAGTTGCTGCCGGATTCTTTGAAGCGGGTCTCCAATTTGCTGCCGCTCACCTATGTCGTTAAACTGCTGCGCGGCTTATGGTTTGGCAAGCCGTTGAGTGAATTGTGGCTGCCGATTCTTGTCCTGGGGGTCATCCTGATCGTCTGTAGTTTGCTGGCGGCACGGTTTTTCCGCTGGGAGTAAGCCGGTCATATTTAAGGCAGAGTTCTCAACCCCTCATCCATGGCTGCATTGAGCAACTGGCTATCGAAAGCTGCCAGGGTGACGGGTTGTCCTATGGCTTCCTGCCAGAGGAGCAAACTGGCCAGGTGAGTCGCATCGTAGCCTCTCAGTCCATGCTCACAAGCCAGATTGTCGCCGCGCGACACAGTGCTCTCGGTGATCGGCAGTCTTTGGTAGCTTTCCCATTCTGCACGAAACTGGCGTATTGCCAGCTGAGCATGCTCTGGGGTGATTATTTTCATCCGTTGGGCACGCGTGATGGCGGCAACGACTTCGACCCGGGTGAGAATGGAGGTCACAACCATATCGGCCTCACCGATCCAGGAATTTACCAGGTCACTTCCCTTCTCAGCGATATAACGCTTGACTAATGCACTGGCATCCAGGTAGAGGATCAATCTCGCATCTCCACCAAGATGTCCGCTACCTGCTTGTTGGTATCATTGATTGCTACTGAAGGAATTGGCATTAATTTTCTGGCCATTCCAGGCGATCATTCCTGCATCCTGCAGGGCTTTGAGCCTGGTCTCCAGTGGCTGTTCCACAGAGGTCAAGCGCCCAATTGGACGCCCATGCTCGGTGATGATCACTGTCTGGCCTGTTTTAACTGCTCGTAAATATTCACTCAGCCTCGCTTTCAAATCCCTGACGCCGACCCTGACTTCGCCCATCTCACACCTCCAATATGACTACATTATACCAATAATAGTCGCATAGAACAGGCGATTTTCCAAATCATACCGGATAACCTCTTGACGGGTTATCGGAAATCCGGTAATATGTAACTTAGTTACATATCATCAAGCGACATATAGGTCTCGAGGTATGGACAAGCAATCAGAATACCCCACCAATCTTTCTCTTACCGAAACTACCTACTTTATCTTGCTCAGCCTGTTCCCAGGATCGCGGCACGGGTATTCGATCATGAAGGACGTGCGCCAGTTGAGCGATGGGCGAGTTGTCTTGAGCACCGGGACGCTCTACAGTGCCTTGAAGCGGCTGCTCGACCAGGGCTGGATCGAGCGGACAGACGACCCGGATGACAACGGTGATGCTCGCGGGCGCAAGGCCTACCGCCTGACCCTGCTCGGCCAACAGATTCTGGCGGCCGAGGTGGTACGCCTGCAAGGATTGGTCAACGCGGCCCGACAGCGAGTGTTGGGCATTTCTACCTGACTCGCAATTAGGGTTGTCTGATGGCAAACGGCAACGCATGGTGAAATCATGATCCACCATTGGCTCACCCAACTGTATCGAGTGCTCTTGCATCTTTATCCTGCAAGCTTTCGGGATGAATTCGGGGAAGAGATGCTGGAGGTTTTTTCGAAATCATTACGAGAAGCCTCCCGGCAAAGCGTCGCTGCCCTGGCAGATCGCAGCCTTCATGAATTCGCCGGGCTGTCACTCTCTATCGTGCGCATTCATAAAATCAGGTACAGCCGGCGCCAACCCTGCTCGATTTTTCGGGGGCAGGATGGTTCGCCGTTTGAGCGCTCCTGGCGTGAGCTGGCTTTTGCCCTGGTAATTTTCCTGCTCCCGGCCGGGTTGATCTTGATCAACCAAGCGCCACAGGTGGGCATCTCTTTCGGCCTGCTGGCAGCCGTTTCTTTTCTTGGCGTGATGGTCATCATGGGCTGGCTGGGGGGGACGCCCTTGTGGTCTATGCCCTATGTCGGCCTCGTACTGGTGATTGCCGGCTATCTGTACCTTTTCCAGTGGGTAGTGAACTCGGTTGCACCTTCAATAGCCACAAATTTGCCCGGTGCCTGGGATCCAGGTTCTTACCTGCTGCTGAAGGTAGCTTCGCACGGCATGCTTTGGCTGATGTTGTTCTGCCTGACCCTGTTGATCGTTGCCGCCCTGGCCGTATTTAATCGTTTTCAGCCCCTGCTCATCCGTGTGCAAGATGATTGGACCCAACTGTCCTATATCCTGTATGGCGAGTCAATCTTTGCCCTGCTGGTTTTGTTCAAGAGTCACCATCTGCATGCAGGCTATTCCATTGCCGGCCTGCTGATCCTGCTGACCGGCATCTGGTTCTTCCTGCGCAGTTCGGCGCAACCCCGGCGTGTCCTGGCACTGTTGGCCTGCCTGACCCTGGCCGTGGGAGTGGTCACTTTCGATAGCTCAGCCTCGATCACCTCCGGTGGGTTCTTAGGCCTGCTGGATGGATTCACCACTTCGGCAGGCGGGCGCTTGCTGCTTTCCTGGGTATTGATGGCTGCCGCCTTGCTGCTGCCCGCAGTGTTGGCCCGCAGCCCTTTTCTTGGGAAGTTCTCTTCATCGGGTATTCAACCAGGCAGTTCAGACTGACCTGCAACCAGCCCCATCAAGATGTCTATCTTTCCGCACGCAACTCGAGACAGCTCTGTTAAGTTGCTTTTGGTACTTCTCGCCAATGCGATTATTCTCGTGCTCTGGCTGTGGCTGTTTCGTCCGGTCTACTCGTACCTGGGCATCATCTTTACCCGCCAGGAATTTCGTACCAACCAGGTTGTCTTGCTGGCCATCTTGATCTTAATCGTCCTGCAGGTGCGTCGCCAGGGCTTCAAGTTCCCCATGTTGAGCCTGCCCCAGCTGCACCCGGTCGGGTTAGCTTTGGCTTTGAGCGGGGCGATTGCCTTCATTGCGGCCGAGCGCTGGTTGGAGATCAACACGCTTTCTGCTTCGCTTTTTGGGCTGGCCACCTATGGCTTGCTGGGTTTGTGGATGGAGCCGCGCAGTTGGCGTGCCGGCTTACCGGCAGCTTTGCTCTTAGTAGGCGTGTTGCCATTTGGTGAGCACATGGATACTTTCATCGGCTATCCCTTGCGCCTGGCAACCGCCCGCATGGTAAGCCAGGGAATAGCCGCCCTGGGCATCCCGAACATGGGTGTGGATACCATCCTGGTGTTCGAAAATGGCCTCTCGCAGGTGGACAGCCCGTGCAGTGGTGTGAAGAGCCTGTGGAGCGGCGGGTTATTTATCCTGGCTGCGACCTGGATCGAACACCGCCCCATTAATCGGCGCTGGATCCTGGCGGTGATTGGCTTTGCGCTCCTGCTGCTGGCTGCCAACCTGGCGCGGGTAGCAGTGCTGGTACTGGTAGGGCAGGTAGCCGGCTGGAGCTTGCTGGCCGAGATGCTGCATGTCCCGCTGGGGATCATGGGCTTCCTGGCAGCCTGCCTGGCTGCCGTGGTGCTTTTACGCTGGACGGGACGATCCAGCGCCGACCACGCAGGTGAGCGCCTGTCCTCACCGATACGGCCAAGATGGCTGGCGCCCGCCTTAGCCGCCGCATTGGTTGTGCTAATTATTCTATACGCTCCACGCCCTCAACAGGCCAGTGCGGCCTCTTTCGCCTGGGATTTCCCTGGGGATATGGTCATTCAAAGCTGGCCGCTTACCCCCGCCGAGGTCGACTGGCTGTCGGATGGCGGATCGATCCCGGTGAGCGGCACACGCTGGCGCTTCGAGAGGCAGGGCTTGAGTGGCTCGCTGTTATTGGTTGCCAGCGATACCTGGCGCTCGCATCACCGTCCGGAAAGATGCTTCACGGTATATGGACTAAACGTCCAGGAATCCCGCTTGTTTATGGCGAGCCCTGATTTCCCCCTGCGCTGGCTTACCCTGGGGAAACCCGGCAACACTAAACCACTCTATACAGCCGGTTACTGGCTGCAATCCAATCAACGGGTTACCGACGATTATGCCGTCCGCATTTGGGACGATATGCAGCCCCAGCCCCAACCCTGGGTGTTGGTCACGGTATTATTTGACGACCCGGTCGACCCGTCAGGCGATGAGGCCCGGGCATTATTTGCTGCCTTACGCCAATCCGTGCAGAATGGGCTGCAAACCGGCGCACCTTGATCCAGGTGAGCTTAAGGAAGGAATAGATGGACGCTACCCCGCAAACCGCCTCAAAACCTTATACCCGCTTGGAAGTGATCCAGTACGCTCTGTTTTGGTCGTGGAACCTGATCTTCCTGGCATTCATGTCGTTTGGCTTTGCACCCATCATTTTGCCGGAAATCTTCACTGCAGTTCGGGTAGGCACCATCCAGGCTACTTTCTTATTATTTGGTCTGGTTTTAGCGAGCATACCGGTGGCGGCGGTCGTCCTGGGATTGACCGTGCTCCGTCGCTCTCCCAGCCGTTTGTTCGCCCTGGGCTACGTCATCGAAGGTCCGTTGATGTTGATGCTGGCAGTGCGCTTTTTTGCCATTCGACAGGCAACCTACGGGACGGCATCATTAATGGTGATTGCTTTATTGGGAATGGCCGGGTTCCTCTGGTACTTGCTCGAACTCACGAGCCGGCAGCCGGAGTGCCTGGGCCGAATGGGTGCGTCTGGGCGGCCTGACGCTGATGATGCTGGTGAGCCTGTATGCAGCCGTCTGGATTGCTTTCTATGCCATCCCCTTAGGAGTTGAAGCGCTGCGCGGTTTGGTGGATGTGCTGACAAATCTGCCGCAAATCCTGCGCGACCTGGTCCGCTCGTTGGAGCAAATCCTGAGAGAAACCCCCTTGATGTTGCCCTTCAGCATTTTAGGGTTTATCTTGCTGCTGTATACCGCCACGCTGCTGGTGCTCACACCGATTGCAGTGCCTTATTTAAGCATTCGTGCCTGGTGGCGCATGTTTCAGCAGCGCGCCGGGGTTTCTGGAAAGCTGCAACCGGCTGCTTTTGTCGCGCTTGTGATTGCCGCATGTGCCGGGTTGTTTTACTTTGCCAACCAACAGCCCCAGGCACAGGCTTTCGCTTTGCTGGAGAATCCGCCAGAAACTTCCGAAGAAGCCCAGTCTTTGCTGCAGCAATCCAACACCATCCGCAATGGTTTACTCAACGCCTACCTGGCGCCTTTTCGTTATATCAGCGCCGAGGGAGAAGTGCGCCACATCAGCGATATTTATGCCAGCACTTTCCGCATCCCGACCATCCAGGCGAATGCTGTCCAACGATTATATGAAGGGTTAGCCAGTCCGTTGCTGTACAAGCCGGTGCACCGGCCAGTTGGATACAACCTGGTGGACAACCATGCCCTGATCGAAGAGCCGCGCGAAGCCGCCCGCCTGTACCAGAACTTTTTTGATACCCCCATCACCGATGGCGAGCGCCAGGCGATTGTCAATAGCGTACGGACGACCTGGTCCAGCGATCAGGCCGAAGCTGCCTGGCAGGCGGTTGACGATCGCGAGGTCCATTTGATGAGACAAGAGCTCAATGTGCAGGAACACGGTGATTGGGCTGAACTGGAGCTGCACGAAGTCTATCAGAACCAGACTGCAATGCAGCAGGAAGTAATTTATTACTTCAACCTGCCGGAATCCGCCGTACTAACCGGGGTGTGGTTGGGCAATACTCCGGATAAAGATACTGCCTACAGCTTCCAGGTGGCGCCGCGTGGCGCCGCCCAGGCCGTTTACCGCGAGCAGACCCGTGTCATGAAAGATCCGGCCTTGCTCGAACAAATCGGGCCAAGGCAGTATCGCCTGAGAGCCTACCCGATCCCTCCCCTGCAGGTGTCTTATGATTCGCAGCGTTCAAGGTCGGTGGTCGAAGAAGCCCAACCTCTTTACATGTGGCTTACCTGGAGGGAGATGGCCGCCGGCGATGCCTGGCCGCTGCCGAATCTGGCTTATCTGCGCAACGTGTACTGGGATGATGAAACCGAGCGCCTGCTGAACGGCCAGCCGATGGAAGGAAGCCAGGAAGACTGGCTGCCGGACAGCCTGCCAATCGTTGCCCCACAGGAGCCTCAATCCCACCGGGTCGACCTGCCTGGCGGAGAGACCGTCCTGGCGATTCCATCCGGGCAGGTCGCCGCCCCTACTTTACCGGACGGTTTAAGCCTGGCTGTGGTGCTCGACCGCTCCTACAGTATGCAGCCGCACACTGAAGAGGTCAAGCGTACCCTTCAGGAGCTCAAGGAATTGGGGAACCTGGAGCCGCCGGTGGATGTTTACCTGACAGCCTCGCCCTACCGGGGCGAAGAACCTTCAATCGCTTCATTAAATACAATTAGCGACCAGCAGCTGGTGTATTTTGGCGGCCAAAATGCCGCCCAGCTGCTCGAACAGTTTGAGTCACTCCGCAAGTCCGAACGCACCGATCGCCTGTACGATGCGGTTATCGTCCTGACGGATGGCTCCGGCTACGAGTTGGGACCCAGCGAAGTCCAGGCATTAGAGCCATCTTCACCGATCTGGTTGGTCCATATGAGCGGTGACATTCCCCTGGGCTATGACGACCAGACTCTCGAGGCCATCCAGTCTTCCGGAGGTGGCGTTGCGGCCAGCCTCGACGAAGCGCTGGTCAGGATCGCGACCGGTTTGAATGCCCAAGTCGGAGGTCGACCCGGATGATGGCGCCCGAGACGACCAGGTGGATGGCTATGTGTGGAGTGTGCTGCCCACCGATCAGCTGAGCGCCCCCGAGGAGAGACTTCAGTTCAGTTGCACACGGCGGATGATCCTTTTGCAGCCCTGGCGGCTCGCCGCCTGGTCCTGGCCGAGATACAGCGCAACCGCGGTACGATTTCCGAGCTCGACACCCTGGATGCGCTGCACGCCCTGGCAATGCAATACCAGATTGTCACCCCTTACTCATCGATGATCGTCCTGGTCAACAGCGATCAGCAGGCCTTGCTGGACAGGCTTGCCGATAACAGTGACCGCTACCAGCGCGAAGTCGAAGCCCTGGCTGAGACAACGCCCAGGTTCGCCGCTGCCCCTGGCAGGCGTGCCGGAGCCTCACGAATGGCTGCTGCTCGGCCTGGGCGCGGCGCTCCTGGCTTACATGCTCTACACCAAGCGAGTCAGGGTGTTACGAGTTTAACATCCAGCAATTTTTAATACTATAATTCCACCGATGCACACACCTGCTTCTTCTGTGCGGAATCGGTGGCCACTCAGCCTGCGCGCCAAGGTTGTTCTTCTATTTTGCCTTCCCGTGCTGCTGATTGCTGGCGTGATTTTATTTGTCAATTACTACGGGGGTAAGCAAGAGCTTGAAGAACAGGCTGGCATTGCTGCGGCTCAAACCAGCGCTGCCATCCTGGCCAGTATGAAGCACTCGATGATCCTCAATGATCAATCAATGATGAATGGAATCCTCGCGGGCACCAGTGAAGAAAGCGGAATCAGCCGCATCTGGGTTATCGATCCAAATGGGATTGTCCAGTTATCCAGTAATCCACAAGAAGCCAAGCAGCAGCTGGATACGCAAGCGCTGGGCTGCATCGAGTGCCACGAATTCCCTGCCGGAGACCGGCCCCTGGCGCAAATAATTCCCGGGCTGCCTGGTTCGGTACGCGTGATAACTCCAATCAACAATGCACCGGAATGTGCTGCCTGCCATACAGCCAATGATAAACACCTGGGTATTTTACTGACCGATATATCCACCCAGGATTTAGAAAACCAGCATGTAACTCACTTGCAGCGCAACTTGCTGCTGGCCTTGGCGTTGATTGTTTTTGGGGTGCTGCTGGCCCTGGCTGTGACCAACCTGCTGATCGTCCGCCGGGTGCAGGTCATGCAGCGCGCCATGCAGGCCTTCGAAGATGGAGATTACTCGGTGCGCATCGGGCAAAATTGGCGCACCGACGATGAGCTGACTCGCCTGGCTGCTGCTTTCAATCAGATGGTCGCTTCGATCGCCAGGCACGAGGCGGAACAGCAAAAAATTACCCAGGTTCGCCAGCAGGCCATGGTCGATGAGCAAGAGCGCATTGCGCGTGAGCTGCACGATGGTGTTTCTCAATTCCTGGGGTATCTGAATACCAAAATCATGGCCATCAGCAAGCTGCTGGAGAAAGGCGAGCTTGTTTCTGCCCAGCGCCAGATCGAGCAGATCACCCAGGCGGTCCAGGAACAATCGGTGGATGTGCGCGCCTCGATTATCGGCCTGAAGCTGGCCGAGCGCAGCGGGGAAGAGTTTTCAGCCAGCCTGAAGGAATACATCCGCCAATACAACCGGTTGGCCGATCTGCCGGTTGGTTTGACGATCGACCCCCAGGTTGAGCATATTCAATTGCAGCCGGAAGTCCACCTGCACCTGGTGCGCATCGTGCAAGAAGCGATCAGCAACATCCGCAAACATGCCCAGGCCAAAGTGGCTCAGGTGACCCTGACCAGGATGGGAGATATCCTGATCTTAATGATCCAAGACGATGGCATTGGATTCAACCCCTGGGAATGGAATATCGATCACCTGCAGCACTTCGGATTACAATCCATGCGCGAGCGGGCCGAGCTGGCCGGGGCAGAGTTTTCCCTGGTTTCTGCTCCGGGCGCGGGAACTACAGTAAAAGTGCAACTCCGGCTGGAGGAGGATTGATGCGGATTTACATTGTCGACGACCATTCGCTTTTTCGCGATGGACTGATCAGCCTGCTGGAAGCCGATGGGCATCAAGTTGTTGGTCAGGCAGGCGACGGGGTGACAGCCGTCGAGGCGGTGCCTACGCTGCTGCCTGATTTGATCCTGTTGGATATTAATATGCCGCGCATGAATGGCATCGAAGCCTTGCGCCAGATCAAGGCTACCAGGCCAGAAACCAGGGTAATCATGCTGACCGTTTCAGAAGATGAAGATAACCTGGTGGATGCTATTCGATCCGGGGCGGATGGCTACCTGCTTAAGCACCTGAATGCAAGAGAATTCCTGGAGATGGTCAATGGGCTGGAGCGCGGCGAGGCCGCCATTACCCGCCAGATGACCATGCGCCTGCTCAAGCACATGACTTCTAGCGAACCGAGTGCTGAGCCAATCCTGCTTTCCGAGCGCGAAATCGAAATATTAAAACTGGTGGCCTCCGGTAAGTCCAACCAGTCGATCGCCGACCAGTTATCGATCAGTGAAAATACGGTCAAGTACCATCTGAAAAACATTTTACAAAAGCTGGGGGTTTCGAATCGTACAGAAGCCGTGACAATCGCCATGCAGAAGGGGTACCTCTAAGCGGTGCTCGTATGACAAATATCACCCTTCCCCTACCCGTTCGGGTAGGGGATTTTTGTTGCAAGGACTACCCTTGCGGCGCTCTCACGACTACCTGTTCTAAGATTGCATTAATGTTCGGTGGTTGTTAAACTTGTCACAAGTTGGGAAGGTGTCCTATGTTAAAGAAAATTGTCGTCCTCACCCACAGTTCTCTCCTGGCAGCGGGGTTGATCTCCCGCCTGGCTGCCTACAAGCGCCAGTTTGAAATCCTGGTGGTTGACCTGAGAGAATCAGACGCCTTGCGTCGGATATCGGATTTCCAACCGGAAATCATAATATTCGATGAAGCCGATATCAAGAATTCGTTCTACCCTTCCCTGGTGGATTTCCTGGATTCGCTGCCGGACGCCATCCTGTTTGAGCTGCGCCTGGAGGATCCCAACGTACAGATGATTCAAAGCATCCGGTTCACGGCCTCCAATGCCGAAGAATTGGTACAAATATTAAAAACAAGCGGCAATCCAGCCGGCTTATCCTCACATCTGTTTGCTTGAGGAGCGGCCAATTGGCGCCGCGGAAATTGCCGGCAACCATCCTGAACGGCTATATTCGGAAAACGATATGCCAGTAAAACAAAAATCCACACAAAAAATTCTCGCTGCCTCCCTCCTGGTTGTGTTGATTCTCCTGGGATTGGGTTGGGGGCTCAGTGCAGCTCGCGCCGGCGAACTACAGGCAAGCCAAATATCCCTGCCGTCAGCGGAGATTTTCTTATCTCCGCCTTTTCAAGATGATGGAGCCAGCTCATCGGCGGATGTACAAAACTCGAACTGTATTATGTGTCACCAGTACGAGCAATTCAACGGCATCACCCAGGATTCGCTCCAGGTAGACCTGACAGTGGATGGGGAGGAAGTGAGCAATTCCCTGCATGGACAGGCTGGCCTGATGTGCGTCTCATGCCATTCGACCATCACCGGTTATCCCCATCACGGCACGGAAAATGTGACCTGTGAACAATGCCACGAGGATCAGGCTGCAATCGTCTCACCTCTACCTTACGCAGACCGCCGGGAAATGAAGATTCAGCTGAACGAGGGCTGCCGCAACTGCCACGAAGATGTTTTCTCGGCCAACGCCATCCATACGGCCGTCGCACAGAGCGGAGCGGTCAATCCACCGCTGTGCAGCGATTGCCATGGGGCGCACGATATCCAGCATCCCACCGAACCGCCCAGCCGGGTGGGGCATACCTGCGGGCAATGCCATGTCAAGAATTATGCGGATTTCCAGGCTGGAAACCATAACAACGCCGACCCGACTACCCAGACCTGTGCCGACTGCCATATTCCACACCAGCTGGCTCCTCTCCTTCCGTGTCCTGCGGCAACCCCCGTACCTGTTCCGACCGAAATGCCGCCGGATTATTCTTACCTGGACCAGTGGAACGCAACCTGCACGATGTGCCACCAGTACCCGAACCTGATCGGTGAAGCAGACGATGAGTTAAGGGTCAGCCTGACGGTGTCCAATGAAACTTACGGCGCCTCGGTGCATGGCCAAAAGGCCTTAGGCTGCCAGGCCTGCCATGAATCGACCAGCGGCTACCCCCATCACGAAACCGAGCAGGTTTCCTGCAACACCTGCCACAGCCAGGCTGATATGAGCGCTGAGATTGTGGCCCATGTGCCCTACGAAAGCACACGGGCGATGAGCCTGGAACTGAATGACAACTGCCGCACCTGCCACGAATCGCAATTCCAGGCTTCCGCCGATAGCATGCACACCCGCAGCCTGGAAGAAGGCAACCAGCAGGCGCCCTTGTGCATCGATTGCCACGGCAGCCACGATGTCCAGCCGGCTGTCACACCGCCCACCAAGAGCGTGGATACCTGCTCCGAATGCCATGTGTCAGTCCATACTTCCTACAGCTCGAGCGTGCATGGGAGAGCCGTCGAAATCGATAAGAGTATCGATGCCCCCACCTGTGCGGACTGCCATGACGGTCACAGCGTTAACGGTCCCAGCGCTCTGGATTTCCGGAATAACAGCGTTGGCAACTGCCTGGTCTGCCACCAGGACCCGGCAATGATGGAAAAATACGGCCTCCCGGCGGATTTGTTCGATCCCAATGTAGACAATTACCACAGCACTCCGGTGAGCCTGTTTACCCAGGGCAGCAACGATAATTCCACCGACCTGGTTGTGTGTTACGACTGCCATGGGTCGCATACGATCCAGGAATCGGACAGCCCTTACTCGACGGTCAGTGAAGAGAATATCACCAAGACCTGCCAGCAGTGCCACCCGGATGCCAGCACCCGCTTTGCCAATGCCGGTCCGGCGCACAGTGGATCGACTGAAGGCTCGGCAACCGCTTTGAAATGGTTCAACTGGCTGTACTCGGCGTTGCTCCTGGGAGGCTTTGGTTTGATGATGGTCTACGTAGCCCTGGATGGACGGAAAAAGCGGGCAGCTAAGAAAGAGAAGGCGGAGAAGTGAGAAGGCGAGCACTATGATGACAACTGAAACGCAATCACCGGCTGCTCAATCCGGGAGTGCCAGGCCTGCTCGCCAGAGCAAGCAAGCCCAGGCCGCCCATTTACGGAAAACGATGGCCCTGGCAGGCCGAGTCCAGATCCAGGCGGATGGCTCGCGGCGCTTTGTTCGTTTTAATCAGGTTGAAATCCTGGAACACTGGGTATTATTAATAAACTTCTTTGTGCTGGCAATTACCGGATTGATCCAATTTTTTTCAAGCCTGGATGCGGTTGCCTGGGCGATCAATACATTCATGGGCGGCATGTCGACCTTGAGTGCCATTCACCGGGCAGCCGGAACAATGTTTATTGCCTTGAGCATCTTTCACGCCGTGCGTATTCTGAGCATCTGGATCGTCAAGCGCGAACGCGGTTCGATGATGCCTCGCCTCCAGGATGTCCGGGATTTTGGGGCTAAAATCCGGTACAATCTGGGTAAGGAGAAATCACGGCCGCTTTTCGGCCGCTACACCATCGAAGAAAAGCTGAGCTACTGGGCGCTGCTTGTGTTTGCCCTGCTCATGGTCCTCACCGGTTTGGCGCTGTGGTATCCGACGGTAGCCACCTGGCTCCTGCCCGGTGTTGTGATTCCAATTGCCCGGACGATCCACAGCACGACGGCTATCCTGGCGATCCTGATCGTGCTGACCTGGCATCTCTACTACACGGTGTTTCGGGAGCGAAACAACAGCATTTTTACCGGTAAAATGAGCGAACGGGAGATGCGAGAAAATCACCCGCTCGAATATCAGCGCATCTTAGATGCCTATGAAGAAGTCCAAAACTTATCAAAGGAAAATAAATAATGTCGGGTAAATTCGGGAGTATGTTTTCGGGATCCAACCAGCTGGTGCGCATCATTATCTTAGCCGGTGTTTTACTGGTATTGCTGGCCGTAGCTTTTGGCAGCTACTATTACTTTGATCGCTATTATGCTCCGGCCCAGCCTGAAGTCCAAGAAATGAACGTGGCACAAGCCGAGCAGGCAGTGCGGGATGACCCGCAAAATGTGGAAAGCCGCATGGCACTGGCCGAGACCTACATGTTCGCCAACGAGTTTGAAGACGCGATTACCCAGGCAAACCAGGTGCTGGCAATCGAGCCGGACAACCAGCGCGCCTGGCTGGTATTGGGTGTGTCCTCCACGCAATTAGGAAAACCCGCCGATGCGATTGAGCCGCTCACCAAATTTATCAACGCCCGCAAAGATGAAGAGATGCCCGGGCTGGATAGATCGCTCCAGGCAGCCGCCTATTTCCTGGGGGAGAGCTATTTACAGCTAAACCAACCCCAGCAGGCGATCGAGCCGCTGACCCAGGCGGTTAACTGGAGCATGACCGACGCCGATTCAATGTATAAGCTGGGCATGGCTTACCTCGCAGTGCAGGATTACCCTAAAGCAATCGAGATGTTCGAGGCTGCGACAGCGTTTGTACCCAACTACCTGGAAGCCTACGAAGCCATGGCGCAGGCTTACGATGCGGAAGGGAAACCGGAATACGGCGATTATGCCCGTGGCATGGCCGCCTACGCCATTAAAGATTACCAGGCTGCGGTTGACCTGCTTCTGAAAGCAGCCCAATCTTTACCGGATTTCCCCCTGGTCTTTGGCGGACTGGGCCTGGCATATGAAGGCGTTGGGGACCTGCAGGCTGCCCTGGATGCCTATCATTCGGCTCTGCGTCTTGACCCCAACAATTTCACCGCCAATACCGGCATCGAACGTGTGAGCGACTTAATCGGCGAATAATAACCTAGAGCAATTATCGATATGACCATTCCAACACCGGAAGAAACCACACCCGCAGAACCTGAGATGGAGGAGATCATCTCCGAGCAGGCCAGAGACGAGCGCAAGCGTCGCTGGCTGCTGGCTTTGCTGATCCTGCTGCTGCTGCTGATTTGCTGCGTGGGCGTCCTGTTCTACCGCTACATCACCCGCCCCCAGCCGATTCCCGAGATCCTGCCCGAGCCGATCGCAGAGCAGATTTACTATCCGCCCACTTTTAAGTTTGCCATCACTGGAATTGACCAGCCCCTGGGCGTCGGTGTCTCGCCGGATGGACAGCGCATCTATGTTACCGAATCTGAGCGGTGAGCGCCAGATCAAGATGTACGACCGGGACGGCAACCTGATCCTGAGCTTCAATCCTCCCGGCACAACCAGCTCCAACCGCATTCCCTCCTATATCGCCGTAGATGCCAACGGGCGAGTGTTTGTTAGCGACAACTATAATAACGTAATCAATATCTTCGATGCCGATGGCAAATTCATTGACAGCATCATCGGTAGAGATATGACTCTGTCCAAGTTTGTAACCCGGGAAACCGGCAGCCCTCCACCACCGGGCACCGAGTTTTTCTATGATAATATCAACAAAATAGTCGTGTACCAGCTGCCGGATGAAGAGATGCAGGTGGCTCATGCCCCGGAAAATGAAGGCTGGTTACCGTTGGGCTTGCGTTTCGACCCTGCCGGCAACTTGCTTGTGACTAATTTGGAGGGTGGGAAGCACGGCGTGGTTGTCATCCCGGCAGAGTCATTGAATGGTCCATTGACTGAGTATGCACCACAGCTCAAAGAGTTTGGAGCGCAAGGCGATGGAGACGGCGAGCTATCTTTCCCCAATTCCGCAGTCACCAGCAGCCAGGGCAATTTCTATGTATCGGATGGCAATAACAGCCGCGTCTCGGTTTGGTCTCCAGAGATGCAATATCAATCTGTCATCGGCAAAGGCACCGCCGAAAGCGCCCTCAGCCTGCCGCGCGGCCTATGGATGGCTAACAAGGATCACCTGCATGTGGTCGACACCGTCGGCCAGCTGGTGAAAGTCTTCGATGTATCCGGCGCCGAGCCAGTATTTCTATATAGCTTCGGCGAGTTTGGCAACGAACAGGGACAGTTCAACTTCCCTTCGGATATTTATCATCGATTCTTCCGGTCGGGTATACATCACCGATCGGGAGAACGGGCAGGTCCAAATATGGTCTTACTAGCGCCGGGCGCATTCCCCCGCCGCTTGAAGATGGGATCAGCTAATCCCAACAGCACCCTATCGCAGGAGGTGAGACTGGTAAGAAAAACGGGCAGAAGATCGGACCCCATGACCAATCGACTTTGTGTTTGAGGAGAATGTCTCTATGAAAAAACTACTATTCGCTCTCGCGATCTGCTCCCTGGTTGTATTTGCGCTGGTCACGACAGTGATGGCCGACAACGGGCCGCACGGCAGCTTTGCTGCCGATACGTCCGCCTGCGCCGGCTGCCACCGAGTCCACACCGCATCTTACGGCAGCAATGCGCTGCTGGTTGCCGACCCTGAAGCGCTGTGCGAATCCTGCCACGCCGGCTTTGGCGCCGGCACAAACGTCGCCGATGGTGTATATATCGGCAACACAGAAGGCACCAACGGCGGCTCTCTGATGGGCGGCGGCTTTGAGAATGCCCTCATGGCAACCAAGTGGAGCGGCAAGGCCACCCTTGACCCCGCCTTCAATGCAGTTTCCAAACCCACCACCTCCCACCACAACCTGGGTACGAATGGCACGGTATGGGGTTCGGGAGCCAACAACAGCACCCCCGGTACGTACGTCCTGGAATGCACGTCGTGCCATGACCCCCACGGCAGTGGGGGCTGGAAAAACAATGTAAGAGTAGCGTCTTATCGCATACTTCGGTTCCAACCGAACGGTTCCGGCGGCTTCACCGCCCCCAGCACCCCGGTGAACTGGAGCGGTGGTAACTTCGTTGACCGGACTGGCGTTCCGACCACGACTGTAACCGCCAGCGGTTGGACGGTACCGGATAACTTCCCCGGCGCCGAATGGTATACCATCGGCACTACCGGTGCCTTTGCCAACGGGGACTATAACGCGGGAAATGCGGGCAATGCGTACAATGTGTCAGCATCTTTCAACTATATCCCGGCTGCCCAGGCAGTATCGTACTTCTGCGCCCAGTGCCACGACCGCTACTTCAACAACAGCCGCCTGCGCAACAACACCGATATCAGCGCATACTGCAATGGCGGCAACCCGGCTACAGTCCCACCGCCTGCGGGCCCGACCTCTGTGAGCCCAATCGATCCAGTCTACTGCATCCCGGCTCCCTCTGGCGCTGCCTGGGTATGGGGTGACAACCGGCCGAGCGGCGATACGACCTATATGTACCGCCATACCTCCGGTGACTTACGTGCCTCGATGGATGGTACGGTTAGTGCGGATACGCGAACTTCTCTTGGTCGCGCCTGCGTGGCCTGCCATGTGGCCCACGGTACCACAGCTGCTGCGGATTCGCTGGCCTCCAATGCTTCATTGGCTAAAGGCAGTGTCCTGATGCGCATGGACAACCGCTCCATCTGCCTGCGGTGCCATGCCGGCGCTGTCAACTTCACCGTTGGTCCATAAGTTTGATTAACTAACCACTCAATAGGGGAGGGGTCAACCCCTTCCCTATTGAAAGACAGGTCGCGACGTGAACAGCACTCACCTCCAGAACCAGAAAGACCAGGCATGTCCCACAAGCTCCGGGGTCCGGGCAGAGGGTCATGCAGCTTTCACTTCGCAGGCCTGTGGAACCGATTGCCCGTTGCGCCGCGACAGGGTGTCCTGTGTAGATTTGCCATGCACAGGACACCCTTCACGGCTTGAGTCTCTGTGTCTATGAAGAACCATCTTCGACCGCTGACAAGCCGGATTTTGATCGCCCTGGCTATCCTGAGCATCATCCTGCTGCCGATCGGTGTGCAAGCCGGTGTCCCAGGTTTTGGGCGCGATCCCGTCTGGAACGCAGCGCTCGAGGATGTCCCAGCCTGGCTGGAAATGGTGCGCGAGCCAAACCAGTTATACAGTCAGTATGATCTGCCGGTGCTGGCCGGAAAACTGATTCACTCCGGTGAAGTCAACGCGAGTGACTGTTTCGACAGCGGCATGGTTGCCGACGGCCAGGCCGATGAATGCGGCCTGCAGCGCGCCGAAAACGAGATGTTCGCCTGGCAAAACCAGTTTAACCAAGCAATTATTAAATCATCCCGCCAGAGCGGCGTCCCCCCCAGGCTGCTCAAGAACATTTTCGCCTGGGAAAGCCAGTTCTGGCCGCAGACAACTTATGTCAATACCTTTGAATATGGCCTGGGGCACATCACCGAGATGGGCGCCGATTCCACCTTGCGTTGGAATGTCCCCTTCTACGATTCGATCTGTGCCGACAGCTTTTCTGCCGATACCTGTAAAACAGATTACGCCGACCAGCCGCTCAGCATCCGCCGGGCGCTGATGGGTGTGGTGATCCAGCGCGTCAATGCCGATTGCCCCGATTGCGCCTATATGCTGGATACGCGCCTGGCCGAGCGCAGCGTGTCCATTTTCTCTGAAACCTTACTGGCCAATGCCAGCTATGTGAAGATGATCGTGCGCGAGCGCACCCACCGCAAAGCTGCCGAGATTATTTCCTATGAAGACCTGTGGAAATTCACCCTGGTCAGTTATAACGCCGGGCCGGGCTGCTTCCTGCACGCATTTTCAAACCTGGCCGATGCGCATAATCCCTACGACTGGGAGCACCTGATCGAACAGCTGGAGCCGGGTTGTCAGGGTGTGATCCCCTATGTTAACTTCATCAGCCAGGCGGATGACTATCATCCCGAAAACGACCCGGCCTTACTGCCCACGGCAGTGCCTGTGGTTGTACCTCCCACCAGTGAGAAAGACCCCTCGACGACGGAAACTCCGGTGATTTCGGTCACCGTCACAGTACCCTTTACGCCAACCCTGGCGACTCCCAGCGCTTCACCGGTGATCAGCGCCACGCAGGTCGTATCCCTTACCCTCACACCGGCGGATGGCACTGTCTTCCCTCTACCTACCGAGACGCCCACCCCGCAGGAGGTTTCGCCAACGTCTGCGAATGGGACGCCAACCCTGGCGGATGTGACGCCCGAACCGATCGAGGCTACACCGACGCCCTACCCACTGGAGTACACCCCGTCGCCAACAGTGACCCTGGCTATCAGTGTAACTGCTACACCGACGGTCACCCTGGCGACGCCTATCCCGACCACGCCCGCCCCGCTGCCGGTTATCAGTGAAGGCCCGCTGGTGCCGGATGAGATCGTCGTGAAGATCAATCCCCGCAATTACGATCTAGCTCTGCAAACTCTGCAGGGCCTGGGCATCGACACTTCGAAGGATATCCGCTCGCTAAACCAGTTGGAAACCATCATCATTCAGGTATCCCCGGGAGCCTATGTCGCAGTTCTGGGTACCCTGCAGAACAGCCCATATTTTGAGTATGCCGAGCCAAACTACCTGGTCGAGACCGACGGACTGACCAGCGACCCGGAGTTGCCTCTCCAGGATAACCTGACCGCAGTGCAGGTCCCCCAAACCTGGCAGGCGCTGCCTTCCATGCAGGAAGTGCTGGTCGCCGTAGTCGACAGCGGTATAGATGCCTCCCATGCCGATCTGGTTGACCGTATCTGGCAGAATGCCGGCGAAGTAGGCAGCGATGGCAACGGGGTAGACCGGCGCAGTAACGGTCTGGATGACGATGGCAACGGTTATGTGGATGACTGGCAAGGCTGGAATATGCTCGCCGGGAACAACGATATCTCCGATACATTAGGGCACGGCAGCCATCTGGCAGGCATCATCGGTTCTGCAGTCGATAATTCAATTGGTATTGCGGGCATTGCCCCCAACGCCCGCCTCCTTCCAATAAAGGTGGTGGATGATCTCGGATATGCAGCATATACCCAGGTTGCCGAGGCGATCCTGTATGCTACCGATATGGGAGCACGCATAATCAATCTGGGTCTGAGTGGCACTGCCTACAGCGAGCTGCTTGCGGATGCTGTCGAATATGCAGTCAAACGAAATGTCCTGGTGATCGCTTCCAGCGGCAACAACGGGCAATACACTCCCAATTACCCGGCAGGTTACCCCGAGGTGCTGGCCGTCAGCGCCGTGGATAACAGCGGCTATTGGGCGCCGTTCTCTGGAAGTGGGGAACATATCAGCCTGGCAGCCCCTGGAATGGATGTGTATTCCACCGGCCCAGGCGGCAGCTATTACACTGCCTCTGGCACGTCACAGGCAGCCGCGCATGTCTCGGGGATTGCGGTGCTCCTGGCCGGACAGCCTGAGTTTGCCGATAGCAGCTTCCTGCGTGCCGCGCTGCTCAAGAGCGCCCAGGATCGCGGTGATCCCGACCGCGACCCATTCTTCGGTTATGGACTGGTGCAGGCGTACGATGCTCTCAAAATTGGCCAGCCTGTGGTGAAGATACCCTCCCCGAGGCTGCCTCCCACACCGCCCTCGACAAACCCGGTGACGCCAAGCAATCTACCGGAAGAGGAGCTTTGGGGACGCTCCCAGGTTGTGTGGGGTACGCTTACGAACCCGGCCAACAGCCTCGACGGGGCTTTCAATGACCTGACTGCTGCCTCTACCGGCGCGTATGGCGGTTCATCTGCCCGCAGCTGGACCTTCACAGCCATCGACGATACCACCCGCAGCAACGTGGCTGCGGTGTACCTGGATATTCGCTTCTACCTGGAAAACTGGGTCAACGATGCCTATCGCCTGCAGGTGTACGAGCCCGGCAACCCGGCCTGCGCATTGGGCTGGTGTACCGTGATGACCCTGCGATTGGGACCGACACAGCCGGGAGAAGTCTTACCCCCCACTGTATTGACGACGTTATCTATTCCGGTTACTCAATACCTGGACACGCCCGCTAAGATAAATAACACCCAGATTCGCCTGAGCGGATATATCACGGTCGGTGGATCTGCTGAAGTGATCACTATCAATATCGATGCAGTGCGCCTGCGTGTGTTGGACGTCCTGCCGCCTACGCCGACCCCCACGCCAACGCCGATATTCATGCCTACCGCCACCCTCCCAGGCAGTCGCGCCGCCACAGCCATCCCATCGTCAGACGAGCCGCATAGCAATTTCTCGCCGGATATTGACCAATGCGCCTCCTGCCATCGCAGCCATACTGCACAGGGTAGCTCACTCGGCAGCGAACAACAAGAAGAACAGGTCTGTTTCTCCTGCCACACGGCGGGTGGCTCCGGGACAAATGTCCAACCGGCCTTCACGTCTAAGACCAATACGCTGACCCGCTTCTTCTCTCACCCTGTTTCCGATACCGAAGGGATTCATAACGCCGGCGAGTTGGTGGGCGGCGAATTTGGCGGGGCGAATCGGCACATCGAATGCGAAGATTGCCACTCTCCGCACGCATCGGCACGCAGCGCAGTGCCGGGATCCAACCCTGCTCCAGCCGTTCAGCAGGAAGTGTTCCAATCAACAGGTGTTGACCCGCTCTGGACGGCCATCGGCGCGCCAACCGATTTCACCTGGATGACGGTGGCCGACCGTGAATACCAGGTATGCTTGAAGTGCCATTCGTCGTACTCTCCTCTGTCCAGTTATTCTCCCGATGGATATGGCTGGGGTGTCAATGCCTCCTCATCGGGCTATATCGCCGACGGGCTGAGCAAGCTCACGACCAACCATCCAGCCCAGGTGCGCGATAACCGGGATTTGGCAATAGAATTCAACTCGTACCAGGCCAGCTTCCACCCAGTCACTGCACAAGGCCGCAACGCCAACATGCCTGCCGGCTCTTTCGTCGCCCCCTGGTCGCAGGACTCGATTGTCTACTGCACAGACTGCCACGATAATGGTGACAATTCCACCAACGGCCCGCACGGCTCGCCGCTGCTGCATATCCTGGATGGCTCGGCTGAATACATTACTGAGGTAGACCCTGCGCGAAGCTGTGCGCCTGGAGGCTGCCCGACCATCCACAACCCGGGTGAGCTGTGTTTCAAGTGCCACCAGTTTAATACCTACAGCAATGGAATCAACCCGGCCAGCACTACCATGTTCAGGAATGGCAATCAGAACCTGCACGAGTTCCACACCTTTAGCGCCTGCTACACCTGCCACGACTTGCATGGCAGCGAGCAAGACCACCTGATCAATTTCGATACCAGTGTAGTATTCGTTTACCCGGGATATAACAGTCAGACTGCCTGGCAATTTAACCCGGTCACCAACACCGGTACCTGCTATGTCGCCTGCCACGACGGCGATCATGGTTCACTGACACCCTATAGCCCTTAATGGAAACAGTCTTACCGGTTTTAAAATATGCAGAAATTGTATCGTTTCTGGCAGAAAGACCTGCTCAATAAACTGATCATCCTCGTCTTGCTTTTGATTGTGACTGCATTGGTTGCTGATCTTGTTTTTATCATGGCACGTAAATCTTCCGCCGAAAGGCTCCTGGCGGATCTTTTCCCTACGCCTACACTGCCACTCTCTGTGGTCCAGACCCAGAATGCCGCCACAGCCGAATATGAATCGGCCATGGCTACCGCTTCGGTCCCACCGACCATGACCACCATGCATTTCGACATAACAGCCAGCGGCTCCCACACCAACTGCTCCGTTGGATACCACCACCCCGACCGCTACCATCATCGGACAAATTCCGACTGTGTCGCCCCCGGCTACTACTCCTACACCGACTCTTCAGAGCGGTACCCCTTTTCCACTGGCCTGCTTGCCGAAGACTCCGCCACAATGGGCACAGTTGTCGATGTCATCGATGGAATTACCATCAAGGTGCTGGTAGATGGCCTGGTATACACCGTCCGCTACATCGGCCTGGATCTACCGGAGGTTCGAGAGTATTTCCCAGGCGGCTGCGGCTGTAAACGGGAATATGGTCTACCTCAAAGATGTTTCCCTGGTCGGTGAAGGTGTCGATAAAGACTCGATGGGCCGGCTGCTGCGCTACGTCATATTGGGTGATAAGCTGGTTAACCTGGAGCTGCTCCAGCAGGGGTTGGTAACGATCGACAGGACGGCTGCAGGGTTGTCTTGCAGCCAGGATTTCCAGCAGGCGGAAGACACCGCCAGGGCAGCGCAGTCAGGAATTTGGAAAATTGCAACGGCTCTGCCAGGGCCTTGAGAGCTGGCAGGTGCAGTATGAGCCTTATCATGCAGGTAAAGGAGATTTATGTGATGCGGATTTGAAAAATCCTGCCGATTCTAGCAGTTTTATTCATTACCGGGCTGCTGGCTGCTTGTTCAAGTGGAGCCGCCCAGGAAGGTCCGGTTGGACCGGCCGGTCCTCCTGGGCCGATCGGGCCGCAGGGTCCGGCCGGCGCTCAAAGCGAGCCGGGGCCGCCCGGCCCGGCAGCGGCTACTGAATACGTAGGTGACCAGACCTGCGCCGGATGCCACCCAGATATTTACCTGAGTTTTTCAAAATCCGGTCATGCCTATATCCACAACCCAGTCGTGGAAGGTACTCCGCCCCAATATCCCTTCACGCAGTTGAATCAGCTGCCCGATGGTTATGGCTGGTCTGATATTCTTTTCGTCATTGGCGGATATAACTGGAAAGCGTTGTTCGTCAACCAGGATGGCTACATCATTACGGATGCGCCGGGAACCACGGGGGATACGGCTTATGAAAATCAATGGAATTTTGAAAATACCCGCGTTGGGGAAAGCGCCGGCTGGGCGCAATTTCATCCGGGTGAAGATAAAGTGCTCTTCACCTGTGGCACCTGCCATACTACCGGTTACACCTCGAGCGGTAACCAGGGCGGCCATCCCGGGTTAGTCGGGACCTGGGCGCAGGATGGGGTGCGCTGCGAAGCCTGTCACGGTCCCGGCAACTTACATATCTCCGATCCCAAAAATATCGACATGAAGCTTGACCGTTCACGCGAGATGTGTGGAGATTGCCACTTTAATGCCGACCTGGAGACAGTTGAAAGTATCGACGAAGCAGTTCTCGCACACCCCGCTTCCGAAGCGATTTACCGGGGCAAACACGTAGTCCTGGATTGTGTGGTCTGCCACGAACCGCACGCCGGCGTCGTTCAGCAGCACCAGGCGAACCTGCCGGTCACTCGCACCGAGTGCGCAGAATGCCACTACCAGGCGGCCGAATATCAAAATAATGCCGCCCACGAGCGCAACAACCTGAGCTGTACAGCCTGCCACATGCCGACCATCCTCAAGGCAGCCTGGGGCAACCCGGATAGCTTCACCGGTGATATCCATTCTCACCAGGTGGCGATCGACCCTACCCGCATCGATCAGCTGGATGCCACCACCAACCCGGCAACCTACGACCTGGCGCCAAACGGATTGAACTTTGCCTGTCGTCACTGCCACGTCAACGGCAGTGCCCAGGCCCTATCCGACGATCAGCTCATCCTGGGCGCAATCGGCTATCACAACCGGCCGTAAGCCGTGGCGATTATTTCAAGTAGACAAAAGGGTGCATGAAAAGGCACCTTTTTACTTTAAAACTGCAGTTTCGCATCCGGAGGTTTGCTCGAAATCGAAGCGGGGACCTAATCTGGTCTATATTACCATCGATTAATTTAATCCTTAAATGATAATTAATAGGGTATCATTTAAGTTCCATCTGACTTATTGTAGTGAAAGCGTTATCTGATTTTATGGCCTCTTACCGATTTTCCATTCTCCGCCGATATTTCCTTACCGTAGGGATCTGTCTGGGACTTGTGCTGGGAATATTCCAATTCATAGCTGCTCAGGCACAAACTCAATGGAGCGCGCCGGTCAACCTCACCAATTCAGAAGGGCAATCTATGTCGCCGTCCCTGGCAGCCGACCCATCCGGAGTGGTGCATCTGGTTTGGGAAGAAGAAATTAACCCAGGCGAGTTCGCCATGCTGTATTCTAAGCTCGAAGGTGGTCAGTGGTCGGATCCTATAGATATTCACGTTGCTACCGATATGGGATCGATTGATGCGCCCGTTTTATTGTCGGATTCACAGGGAGTCCTGCATCTGGTATTTAGTGCTAACCAGGAGGGCATTTTGTATAGCAGCGCCTTTGCACCTGATGCAGGTTCAGCCAATGGTTGGTCATCTCCCGTAACCCTGGTTCCGCCGGTATATTATCTAACGCATGCTGATCTCGCTATTGGCCCCGACGGCCGCTTGCACGTGGTTTATATCATCCAGATAGGGAGTGGTAGTGGCGTTTATTACACGACTTCCGCTGATGGAGGGGGTTCATGGCAAGATCCATTATTGATCTACTCTAATTCTGATATTGCCCGATATATCAGCCAGCCAAAAGTTGCAGTAAGTGAAAATGGCACAATTCATGTGGTTTGGGTGGAGCAGAAATACCCGGAGATATTTCCGCCTCTAGGTATCCGCTATTCAAGCAGTACGGATGGAATAGAGTGGAGCGACCCTACATCTTTGGCTGACGGCCCTTATGCAGATCTCGAAATAGCCACAAACAGAGACGAGGTGCATGTCGTGTGGAGTGGGACTGCGACGGATCGATATAAGTTTCATATCTGGTCAGCCGATTCCGGGAGGAACTGGTCGAGTGTCTACCGTAATCTCGAAATTGGAGGGCTGCACGGTTATCCAGCCCTGACTGTCGATGGCAGCAATAATTTACACTGGCTTACGTCGGGTGGTTATTATGGAGCAGAAGGAGAAGCTTCAACCGGATATTTATTTGAATATAAATTACTTAACGATATTTGGTCACAAGGAACACTTTTAGCCAGTACCCCTTTGGAAGTAAAAGAGCAAAACATGGGAAGGGTCGCTGCGGATATTTCGTTAGGCAATCAGATGGCGGTAATTATGGAAGACCCACGATTGAAGGATGATGGTAGTTGGCAGATGGATTTGATTTATGTGGGTGGGAATATTGATTCACAGGCAATACCTCCCCAATCATTGATGACGCCATTGATTGCAGCGGTGAAAATTCCTTCTACAACACCGCTGGTAACCTCTACCCCGACGACCCTACCGGTCTTCTCAAAAGAGCCTCCACAAGGTGAATTTGTAATAAACAACTATTATTTTATCGCTGCACCGGTGGTTATCGTAATTCTGGTGGTTTTTGGAATCAACCGGTTGGGAAAATGGCGAAAACAGTGAGCGATGCAGGGTGGCTGTCCTTTACAATGACGAAGCGGATAAATAAGTAATAACGATGACCCATACCGATCAGGTTGAAATCGAGCAAATGCTCAAGCAAGTTATTATTCAGCCAACCAGAGGATGGCTGGACTTCAGGTTCGCTGTAGTATGGCGATATCGGGAGTTGCTTTATTTTTTGGTATGGCGAGACGTCAAAGTGCGTTATAAGCAAACCGTGCTGGGTGTTGCCTGGGTGGTTTTGCAACCCCTGTTAAGCACGTTGATTTTTACTGGGTTGTTTGGTGTGTTATTGGAGGTACCCACCGGAGGCGTACCCTACCCATTGTTTGTGCTGTGTGGGCTGTTGCCTTGGAATTATTTCTCCGGTTCGCTTACCAAATCTTCCAACAGCCTGGTGGACAACGCCAACCTGATCAGCAAAGTCTATTTCCCCCGCCTGCTGGTGCCCCTCTCCGGGGTGCTTTCCGGGTTGGTCGATTTGGCTATTGGCGGGCTGGTGTTGGCCTGGCTGGTGGCGTACTACCGGGTCCCATTGACGCCGACCCTGCTGACCCTGCCGTTGTTCCTCTTGCTGGCCATGCTGACCGCACTGGGTTTTAGCCTGTGGCTTTCAGCGCTCAATGTGCGCTACCGGGATATTAAACAATTACTTCCGTTCATTGTTCAGGTGTGGATGTATCTGACGCCGGTGGTTTACGGGGTTGGGTTGATCCCCGAGCGCTTCCGCTGGCTGCTGGCGTTGAATCCGATGACCGGAGTAGTGAGCGGTTTCCGGTGGGCGGTGCTGAGCGGCCTGGAAGAACAGGCGTTGGCATTTGGCTGGTTGTTTGTGGTGTCGATTGGGATCACTTTCTTGGTACTGTTTGGTGGTCTGCTTTATTTCCGGCGAACCGAGCGTACCTTTGCAGATATTATTTGAAGTTAATTTCAATACCAATTACTCCTTAGCATCCATTCGATAGAAGATGTGACAATGAGCAACACTGCTATTCAGGTTGAAAATCTATCGAAGAAATATCGGATTGGGCGGCGGCAGGAGCAGCACGATACGCTGCGAGATGCAATGGCCGGTGCAGTTAACGGGTTGCGGCGGAAATCCCAGCATGATCATAAACAGGAAACGATTTGGGCGCTTAACGATATATCATTTAATCTGACGCATGGCCAGGCAGTCGGTATTATCGGCCGTAACGGTGCAGGCAAGAGCACCCTGTTGAAAATCCTCTCGCAGATCACCGAGCCTACATCCGGCCGGGCGGTAATTAATGGACGCGTTGGCTCACTGCTCGAAGTGGGAACGGGCTTTCATCCAGAGCTGACAGGCAGGGAGAACATCTACCTGAACGGCGCAATCCTGGGGATGAGTCGGAAGGAGATTTCAAAGAAGTTCGATGAAATTGTAACGTTTGCCGAGATCGAGAAATTCCTGGATACACCAGTCAAACGCTATTCGAGTGGTATGTTTGTGCGCCTTGGATTTTCGGTAGCAGCTCACTTAGAGCCAGATATCCTACTTGTAGATGAGGTATTAGCAGTTGGTGATACAGAATTTCAGAAGCGTTGCCTGGGAAAGATGGATGACATAACCTCTGAAGGAAGGACTATTTTATTTGTAAGCCATAACATGAATGTTATCCAAAGATTGTGTAAGAGTACAATTCTATTGGATAAGGGCAGTATAAAATCCATCAGTGATACCTCTGAAGTAATTAAAACCTACATCCAAAGAGGCCTGAACGACGATCAACCTGCAAAGTGGATCGAATTATCGAATAAACGTAGTAGAGAAATTCATGAAAAGAGTGCACATTTTAGCCAGGTTTGGTACAGCAGTCATAACCCAGAGTTGAGTTATCTGCCATATCCAGATGGGCAATTGGAAATCCGATTGAAAATTGATTCGGATAAACTTCGTGTCATAAATAGCATTGCAGTCAGTTTTTATGATCGATATGGATCAAAACTGGTAAATGTAGATACCATATCGCTTGGGGAGCAAATAAAATTATCTCCTGGAGAAAATGTTATTTCGCTTAAAATTGACAAACTTCACTTAAATCCTGGTTTGTATAATTTAGGGCTGTGGCTCGCCAATCCGCCTCACAATATATTTGATCATTTATCGGAGGCGGTACAGGTTGAAGTAGTCAATATTGAAGGGCTAAAATTAGGGAAAGCACCGGATTCGGATGGCTCTGTAACCTGTGATTTTACAGTGATGCAGGAATAGGGAATATTGTTTACCTTTTAATCCCAACCAGATTATCGGAATCTAATTGCGAAATATATGAGTTTACCCGACGTCAGTGTAATTATTCCAACATATAACCGGCCTGAGTTTCTTAAACGCGCACTTGAGAGTTTGAGACAACAATTCCATCATAATTTCGAAGCAATTATTATTGATGATGGATCACTTCCGCCTGTTGGTCCCCTCGTCTCACAATTTCAAGATGCCCGATTCCACTATTTTCATCAGGAGAATCAAGAGACTCTGTGCTGCCCGGAACCGTGGAATTGACCTGGCAAATGGATGCTGGATTGCATTTCTTGATGACGATGATGAATATCTGCCGGAAAAGCTGGCTTTACAGGTAAATTACTTGGAACAGCATTCTGAAATTGGTATGGTTTTTGGCGGCCATCAAATAATAGACCATCGAGGACAAGAATTGCTGGATGTACGTCCATGGATTCATCATGACCTCGGTGATGTTAGAACTTGGCTATTTGGTAATCCCACCGTTCCCAGTGTTCCAATGATATCAAAAATCTGGTTGGATAAGGTTGGAGGCTTTGATGGTAGTATGGCGGCGATCGAAGACACTGATATGTGGCTGCGCCTTGTTTATGCAGGCTGTAAAACGGGTTTTGTTGATGCAATCGTAACCAAATATTTCCTTCATGCTGGTGGAATGAGCCGGGGTATTGAGAAAATGCGGCTCGGAAGAATATTTACGATAGAAAAATTCTATACCGCGATGACGTTTCAGAAGATCTGATTCAAATAAGGTCAAGTGTCATTGCTCAAAATTATATAAACTCCGCGATTATGCGATATAGCATCCAGAATTTCTCAGGAGCAAAAGCCGATCTTGCTCAGGCAATCAGTATTTCGCCAGAATCTTTTGAAAATCCAGATATTCTGATACAAATAATTTCTAATCATGCAGGCAATGGCGGGTATCTTCAAGACCCGATTGCTGGTGTGGAATTAATTTTTAGAAACCTGCCGCCTCAAGCATCTCATCTTGAGAAATATCGAAAGAAGGCGCTTGCTGCTGTAACACATAAATTGATATTTCAAAAAAAGGATAAAGTCAATAAACAAGCTACTCTTCAACAAATATTAATGCTTGCCAGGCTAGACTTACTCTCCATTTTTGATCGTGGGATATTGATGATATGCTTTGAATCCATTTTTGGTAAATGGGCAGCAGGTATTATCCGGAAAATATTTTAATATAATTGGGACATTACTATTTCCCTGACGAAAAGGAGTTCAATTAATTCAACGATGTCTCAAAGTGGATGATTAAGTATGCATAAAGTATCAATTATCCTGCCTACACACAATGGTAGTAGGTTTATTTGCAAGTCTATACAAAGTTGTTTATCTCAGAGCCTTACTGATTTCGAATTGGTGGTTGTGGATGATGGCTCGACCGATGATACGGCTTTGAAGGTGATGGAATATACCGACCCACGGATCAGGCTTATTAAGCATCTGGATAACCAGAAACTTCCTGCTGCATTGAACACGGGCTTTTCTAATGCACAAGGTGATTATTTTATCTGGATGTCGGATGACGATCAACTCCATCCAATGGCTCTAGAAACGTTAACTAACTATTTGGATCTGCACCCGGAAGCTGATGCAGTCTATGGGGATTACTGCCAGATGGATGAAAATGGTAGCCCGGGACTACGCATCAAGCTTGATGAACAAAATCCGAAACAACCCTTGTGTACTCCAGCCTTTCTTTATCGCAGAAAGCTGTATTCAAACCTTGGTGGTTATAAACCAGAGTGTTTTCTTTTCGAAGATTATGAGTTTTGGCTCCAGGTATGGTGTAGATATAGAATGGATTACCTGCCTGCAATAGAACCTTATTACTATCACCGCGAACGATCTGGCTCACTGACCGACCGGTATAAATGGTGGGTTCACGAACAATCCGTGAAACTTCGCCGGAAATTGCTGAGGCTCAGCTGGCTGGAATATCAACGTCAATTAGCTTACGTTCACATCGAAGCTGCATACGAAGCTCATCGCAATGCGCGTTGGAAAGAAGTACAATACCGCAGTTTTCAGGCGGTATGTCATAATCCATTTTGGCTACTTGATCGCGGTTTCTTATCGATCAATAGGACGGCGATAACAGCTATATTAATCAGAAAATAAATAAATTCTTGTTTCGCTATTGATATCCAAAAATCGAGAGCAGGTTTCAAAATCGTCAGTTACATTACTTTATTAAGGCTACAATCACAACCCTCCTCCAACATTGATTTATGGTAACAGAGCACCCACTCCCGTTTGTATCTATCGTAATTCCCACATATAATCGGGGAGAATATTTAGAGAAGCTGATTTCCAGTCTCTGCCATCAAACTTATGACCCAGAATTATATGAAATAATCATTGTAAATAATGGATCTACTGATAATACAGTTGATGAAATTGCCCGCTTACGATATTTATATAAATCAGTTTCTATCACAGATTTATTCGAGCCGAAAGCCGGTGAAACCTATGCTCGTAATGCGGGCAATACTGCGGCAAGAGGAGAAATTCTGGTTTCTATTGACGATGATGCCTTTGCTGCTCAGGATTGGTTGGAAAATTTGGTCATCGAACTGCTCAATGATGACCAGGTAATATGTGTTAGTGGGCGGATAGACCTGAGCTGGCAGGCGCCGCGCCCGGACTGGCTACCCGTAGAATTGGAAACCTATTTAGGTTGCAACCATCACCTGGGAGATCATCGCAGAGAGATAGGCCCCGACTTAGTAGTTTTTGAAGGTAACTCTGCAACCTATCGCAGCTTGGTACTTGAAGCCGGAGGATATGATTATCAGTTTGGTATGGTCGGTAATAAGATTGGTGCTCATGCAGGTACAACATTAACGGATAGATTAAGGAAATACGGGAAAATCATTTATACTCCGAGTGCTCTCGTTTATCATATAGTTCCCGAATGGCGCATTCGTCCTAAATACTTCTTAAATCGTGGTTTCCGGCAGGGGATGGCGGACGCCCGATTGGCCCAAGCAAGGCAACCGCGCAATTCTTTCGGCCTTCTACAGGCCTTGGCTGCAGATACCATCTTTCTGGCGAAAGAAATCGGTTATTTGTTTGCCGAATCGTTTCGGTGTAAGCGTGGTAGATGGTTTTTTAGTTTGGTACTTATTTTGATTCGTTTGGGTGCGATGTGGGAAAGATCACAAATGGTGAGAACTGAATGAGTTTATAAAGAGAAATCACTTACCATAAAATCGATTCTGACTGCATTGAGGATGAAAAAGGGAAGATTACATAATCTCTATGTCAAATTTATTTACTCGCCGCTGGACGAACGGGACCGCACCTCATTATGGATATATTTTCCTGGAATGGTTCGTTTACAACTACTTTCAGACACCTACTAAATGTGTAGGTTTTTCAATTCATTATAACCACTGTCTCGACATACCTCAGCGAGAAATTTGGGATTATCTTCAAGATGGCACACAAATCATGGTTATCCATCTTAAACGAAACGTCTTGGCATCGTACATATCCGAGCAGATGGTCTTGAAAACTGGCAGATGACATGTGCGCGATATAAAAATGGTTGGTTACTTGGATGATATATCGATCAACATCGATCCACGCCATTGCTGGAATATTTCGAAAATACAAGCTGGCAGCGTGATTTTTTTGAGGATTGGTTCAAACACAATCCGATAATTTAGCTGTGGTATGAAAACCTGACAATAAACTTTTACCAAGAAATGAAAAGCTTACAATCCTGGTTGGATGTGCCAGGGCGGGATTTGTCTCCTATGACTTCTAAAAAAATAAACCGCCCAATTTCTGACATAGTTACTAAGTACGCGGTACGTAAATGTTTTTTTATTGGTACGCCCTGGGAAAGGTATTTCAGTAAGTAATATTGTTCTCTTTGGATTTTATTGGGAGAAATGTGATGGCAGTCAAGCAAGAGAATACGTCTAAGAGCTTACCGACAAAGAATGTAGGCATAGCCATAACATTCTTGTTTGTGATCCTAAGCTGCCAAGCATTTCTGATTATATTCAATATTGATAAATACTCCTCCATAGGGGCAACCCATGGACTTTGGTTCGATGAGGGTGTCAACGCAATGGTTGCGTCTAACATGGCCACTGAAGGAAATTATGGGCTTATTAATGCACGTGGTGGGTTCCAGCCATTTCCCGATTATGTTACCACTGGGCCGAGCGTATTGTTACCGATAGCTGCAAGTATCAAACTACTTGGTGATGGTATCATTCCTGCTCGCATCGTGATGGCAATATTTTTGTTACTTTCGGTCACGGTCTTTTATATCTTGACCTGGTGGCTCTATGGATGGAAAGCGGCCATTTTTGCCAGCAGTTTTTACATCACAGGCGTGATGGGGATTGGCAGCATATTCCCATATGAGCCTGTCCTCCACTCCCGGTTTGTGCTTGGGGAGGTCCCTGGTTTTTTATACACTTTACTTGGAGTGGCATTCTTGGGGCTGGCACTCAGGGCTGTGCAACCGAAACGACAGAATGTCTGGCTCTTATTGGTCGGGTTATCCTGGGGCTTGGCTATCCAGGCAAAGTTGATGTTTGCATTGCTGATAATAATCTTCGTAGTATGGAGCATATTGGAGCGACCTGGGTGGAGGTTCTTAATCATCCCGATCGTTGGTATTGCGGTGCCAGGATTGTCCTGGTTGGGATATGAATTCAATATACTCGGACATTCCGCAATGCGTGATAGGTTTCTATTCGGGTGGCCTGTTTACAGCTCCGAAAGCGCAGGGTTAGTCAACAATGTAGTAGTTGTTGTAAAAAGACTGTCCGGAATGCTCGGTATAGGGCTTGTTGTGTTTGGTGTTCCGGCTCTTCTATTTGCCCTGTGGCAATCCATTGGGGGGCAACGGAATCCTCGCCGTAGTGTGCTGCGATTTCTCGTTCTATTTGTCATTGTATGGATGAGTTGGTTTTTGGTATCAACTTTATACAGGCCCAGGCATGTCTTGCCTCCAATTTTTATCCTCAACATCTTTTTCGCCGGTCTGCTGATATTCTTGGCTGATAATATGAAATTTCCTAAGGTAGCATCAATTCGAGAAAACTGGCGTTCAGCATTGTTCTGGGATCGCTACCTGCGCCAAATCCTAATACTTGTATTTGCGATATTATTAATATTCGCGCCTGGGAAAATGGTGATTCTTGAGAGTATCAGGGATGTTGAGAAGAGTCCAAATCTCGTTGTTGCCTATCTGAACAGAGAGGGCGGATCGCAATTAAGTATCGCGGCCGGCGAACGCGAATTGGATTATCTAATTGGATTCACATTCCATCACTTAAATTGGACAGCGGAAAAACTTCCAGATCACCTCGATTATATAATTTGTAGCTCAATGTCTAGAGTATATATCGATTGCCCACCTGCTGGTTGGGAAGGGAGTACTATAGTATATAGTATTGGCCCCTATGAAGTATATAAAGCACAACTAACAAACAGAGATAAGTAATAAGATTATTCCTAATTTGATGAGAATATATTCAACAATGAATAGTAACAGGGTATTACCAATAATTTCCATAATTTTGATAGTAGAAAATCCTGAGGATAATTGTTTACCTGCAAGTTTAAAAAGCAAACTCACCAGGATTTTGAGATAATCATAGAAAATGGTCGAAAAAACGACAAGGCTTTGGAACAAGCAGTTGCCCGCGCACGTGGGGAAATATTGGTGTTTCTGGCGCCAGACGCCCACCCAGTGGACATCTACTGGTTAGAAGAGCTGGTAGCGGGTGTGACCGACGAGCGCACGATTGTGAAAGGGCTGGAGGTGACCAGCACTCCCCTGGACCCGTCGAGTCTGGCAGGCTATCGCCAGGCATTCCTGGATCATCCGTTTGATGAGGGCTACCCCTGGTCTGAGGACACCGAGCTGTTTTGCCGGTTGAAGGCACACGGCTATCGTTTTGTGCAATTGGAATGTGCACCAGTAATCCATCTATCCAAGCCCGGATCACGCACTTACCGGCGGCGGGCTTTCCGCTATGGCATTTATTATTCCCGCATCAGGCACCGCTATGCGGAGCCGGTGGAACTGGCAAGTGTTACAGACACCATCAAGGAGATCTTGAAAGCATCCATGTACCTGCTAGGGATGATGGTTGGGAAGATTATATACTGGCCGGAGGGCCGCCGGTGGCAAGCCGCCAATCGAGCAGCTGAAACGGACCTGGGAGAAGTTGCTCAATGAAAAAGGTATTGATTACCGGCGGAGCAGGTTTTGTGGGAAGGCGATTTGTCAGGCGTTTCCTGGAGGCAGGCGATGAGGTACACTGCGTTGACCCAATCGTCCCCTTAACGGGCGGTATCCATCCTCAGCAAGGCTGGCCCCTGTTTAACCCAGTAGATTATCCCAATTTTAGATTTTATGATCAGGACTGCCGGGAGTATTTCAAGCAGCCCGGCTCCGCCGGTTTCGATCTCTGCCTGCACCTGGCGGCGATTGTAGGCGGAAGGCTGATGATCGAGAACGATCCGCTGGCCGTAGCCGAAGACCTGTCGATCGATGCGGCTTATTGGCAGTGGGCCAAAAAAACCAGGCCGGCGAAAACAATCTGCTTTAGCTCCAGTGCGGCATATCCGGTGAAGTATCAACAAATTGGTGACTTCAGGCTGCTCAAAGAGGAAATGATCGATTTCGCAGGAGAAATTGGGGTCCCAGATATGACTTATGGTTGGTCAAAATTAACCTGTGAATACCTGGCGATCCTGGCTTATCAAAAACATGGCCTGAAGTCAGTCTGTTACCGGCCATTTTCCGGCTACGGTGAGGATCAAGACGACACTTACCCCTTCCCTGGCATATGCAAGCGTGCCATTGCCCAGCGTGGTGAGCCCATATTTTATGTGTGGGGGAGCGGCGACCAGATGAGGGATTTCATCCACATTGAAGATTGCGTAGACGGCGTGCTCCGAACGATGGATCAAGTTGAAAATGGAGAGGCGATTAAATCTGTCGACCGGAATTTATACCAGCTTCAAGCAATTTGCCACCATCGCCACCGCGCTGTGTGGGTTTACCCCCGAAGTGCGAGGCATGTCAGATAAGCCGGCCGGAGTGTATGCCAGGGCCGGGGATACCGCCAAACAAAAACGGCTTGGTTTTGAGTATCAAATCGACCTGCACAGCGGGATCAAGCAAGCAATCCAATACTTCCTCGAGAAATCGGCAGCTAAAACCGGCTGATTGCGGAAATGAAAATGCTGACCTCCCAACCTTCAACCACCGAAACCAAAACACCGCGTGTGTCGGTAATTACGATAGCACTGCGGACTGAAGAATTTCAACCGGTGGTCGAAGCATTAAAGTCGCCAGACGTATCGTGATTTTGAGTTTATCGGTGAAGCCGGAGGGTCGATCCCGGAAGCCTGGAATCGGGCGATCCGCCGGGCAAGGGGTGAAATCCTGGTATTTACCGAGACGGATGCCCGGCAGGTTAATGATCACTGGCTGGAGGAGATGGTTTCACAGGTCAAGGATGAAAAGACAATTGTCAAGGGGTTGGAAGTTACGGGCAGAACCGTGGACTTGTCGAACCTGGCAGCAAGGCGGGGCGTCTTCGAAAACGCCCGCTTCGACCACAGCTTTCGCGGCGTGGAAGACATTGAGCTCCTGTACCGGCTCAAACAAACAGGCTATCATATCAAGCAGATCGACCGGGCACCGGTCATCCACCTGTCAAAGCACGAGTCCAGGCATTATGTTCGCGGGGCTTTTCACTATGGATTGTCCGCAGCCCGTATGCAATTTCGGAATGATGAACCGGTACAAATTGGCGATCTGTTGTATGCGAAGGAGCTATTGATCGCCGGGTTATTGAAGCTGTCTGGACTGATCGTCGGCTGGGTCATCTATTGGACTGAACGATTTGATCGCTACGCTGGTAGTCGAGAGTGAAAATATTATTTCTTTCTTCGTGGTTTCCGTTCCCTTTAGATAACGGCTCACGTATACGAATATTTCACCTGCTTAAAGCTCTGAGGGAACGGAATAATAATTTTTAATATCATTCCTGACCGGCGAGAACCGCAATCAATACTTGACCCAGGCTAAGAATTTATACGAAAGCGTTCATGTGATCGACCGGGATCCATTCTGGCGGGATCCAAAGAAACGATTTTCGGCACATCTCTCGCTCAAACCGCGAGATGTTTTGCGCTCCTATTCCTCGGAGTTCGCTCAATTAGTAAAAGAGATATCACGTGAGCAACGCTTCGATATTGTAATAGCTTCAACCTTGGATATGGCTCCTTATGCATTGCTTGTGCCGGGAACACCTTGCCTGCTGGAAGAGCATAATTTTTCAACATCGCTAATGGAAGATCGTTTCCATAAAGATGCCGGTTTTATGAAGAAGAGTGCCAACTGGATTACCTGGCAAAAATGCAGACGCTATGAACGACATTTATATCCGAAATTTATTGGCGTTACAATGGTCTCAGCCAATGATAAAAACGCCGTGCAAAAATCAATTTTAAATTATTCGGGTAGGTTAGAGGTGATTCCAAACGGAGTAGATTTGGAGACTCATCAAATAGGATTAGCTGTTCCTAATCGTGATACGATTGTGTTTAATGGATCCTTAACTTATTCGGCTAATCTTGAGGCAATGAAGTATTTTATCCAACAGATCCTTCCGCTAATCCAACAACAAAAACCCGCAGCACGGTTAATCATCACAGGCAGGACAGATGCTGTAGATTTAACCTGGCTGCCCGGCGAAGCGAATATTCTCCTCACTGGTTATTTAGAAGATGTAAGACAGACAGTCGCTGGCAGCTGGATAGCGGTTGCTCCGCTAAAAACAGGTGGTGGAACGCGTTTAAAAATCTTGGAGGCTATGGCTTTAGGTACGCCTGTAGTCTCCACTGCAAAAGGTGCTGAGGGATTGGAATTAACCCATGGAGTAAATTTTCTGCAGGCTGATGATAGCCAGACCTTTGCCAATCACTGCATACGCCTGCTGAATGATGCGAACTTAAGGGAAAAGTTATCGATAAATGCTCGTCAAATGGTTGAGAAAAATTATGGATGGAAATCCATTGGGCGCAAATATTGCCAATTCGTCGAATCTGTCGTAGTAGAGATTGATGGATAAAAATCGCGGGAAATCTAAGGATCTGGCTAGCTACCGATATTATGAAAATTCCTTATCTACGGCACAAAGAACTTTTTTCGAAAAGTCAACTCCTACCGCTGGCAATTATTGCAGGGGTATTTGCCGTCAGCTTGCTGTTCGTGCTCCTCACCTATCGTCCCAGTGCGAGCCTGGCGATCCTGCTTGCCGGCATCAGTCTGGTGGCGGCGTTTGTTACGCTGGCTCTCAAGAATATGGCTGCTGCCTTAACCATTGTGCTCCTCACTTCTGCTACGTTGGGGATCACTATCGATACAGGCCGGGCAACTCCATTTCCACTGGGTATGGTAATGATAATGCTCCTGACCGTTGTTTGGTTTTTAAAGATGCTCATAATCGATCGACGGATTCAGATCAAAGCCTCGCCAATAAACCTGCCATTCCTGCTATTCCTCATCACGATTATTGTTTCCTGGGTGTGGAGCTATGCATTTCGGGCTTCCGGTATTCCAAGGACAGGCAATTTGCTCACCGTGCAAATTGGTCAATTCGCGATCTTCTTCTTTTCCTTTGCAGCACTTTATATTACCGCCCATCAAGTTATCAGTGAAAGAGTATTGAATATCTGGATTATCAGCATCATCGGGATTGGTTTTGCAGAGATGCTACTTGAGGTGTTCCTTGGAATTTATCAGGGCCGAGACCTGGGTGTCACCGGTGTTTTGTTTGCCTTACCTGTCATCTTGATTAGCTCCCAGCTGATGTTTAATCCAGATCTGAAGGTCGCGCCTCGGGCGGTGGGCCTGATAATGTTGGGGGTTTGGGTGCTCTGGATTTTGAACAACCTGGTATGGAAAGGTGGCTGGCTGCCGGGGGTGATTGGGATTGCTATCCTGGCTTGGTTTAAGTCACGCAAGCTCTTCGTAGGATTCGCAATAATAGCGGTTCTAGGGTTTCTGGTCAATTCACAGGGTGTCTCGCAGACATTACTTGCCCCGGAGGATGCTAGTGTTTCATTGGTCAGGCCATATGTCTGGTGGGATATTTTGCGTATGCTGCTGCTTAATCGCTCATTGGTGTTTGGATTGGGCCTCGTGAATTATATGGCGTATTGGTGGGATGAAAAGTTGGTATCTATTGCCAGAATCAAAGCTGGTCCAGAATTCATTAATAACTATACCTTTGCAATCCCATCTCACAATATGTTTGTGGATATAATTGCCCAGGTAGGTATTGTCGGTTTGTCCTTCTTCCTCTGGACCATTGGTGCGATCCTATGGGTGATCCACAGGGCACGCACATCATTCAAACCCGGTTTCATGAAGGCTTACCTGCTGGGAGTATTTGCTTGTTTTGGAGCAGTACTGATCGGTTCTTTTCTTTTTGCAGATTGGTTGATACCCTTCGTCTATAACATTACGATAACCGGCTTTCGCCAGAGTGTGTATGTCTGGATACTAGCAGGTAGCGCCGTGGGTATCTATTATCAAGTTCGGGAGAAGCAGCTTGAATCCGGTGCCTGACGTATCGATTGTGGTTGTGAATTATAACCAGTACAATTTCACTTCTCAATGCCTGGACTCAATTTTGATGACTCCACCGGTATCACCATTTGAAATTGTCGTAGTCGATAACGCATCAGCAGATGACAGCATACAACGGTTGGAATCAAACTATGATCGAATTAGATTAATTCGCAGTCTTAAAAACGGCGGGATTGCGGGAGGTAATAATATTGGAATTCAAAACAGTAATGGAATATATATTTTATTGTTGAATAATGACACAATTGTACTGCCGGGAATGATTGATCGCTGTGTTGATTTCCTAAATACACATCCAGATGTGGGTGGTGTGGGTGGGACAATGCTCAACCCAGATGGTTCGTTTCAATCAAGTGCTAATCGGTTCCCAACATTGGTAGAAGAATTTTTGCAGGTTACTAAACTAGGATTGCTGATATCTCGAGGTTATCCATCTCTCCCCCCGATAACTAATGAATGTGAGGTTGATTGGATCACTACTGCATTTATGTTGTTTCGCCGTGAAGTTTTAATCCAGGTAGGTATGGTTGACGAAATGTTTTTCATATATTCCGATGAAACAGATTTGGAATATAGAATTAAGAAAGCGGGTTGGAAGATTTTCTTCCTGCCATACATTAAAACCATCCATTTTGGAGGAAGGAGTTTGACTCCCTGGCGCTCTCGTGCGTTGATGTTCCGGGGGCGATTATTGTTTTTTCGTAAACATCACTCTCTTCAAGAGGAATTTCTTGTGCGAATAATGTATCTGGTTGCGAGTTTATGTAAAATATTTTTTTGGATAATCGTATTGGTTATTCCAGGTTACCGGAAAAGAGCAATCAATGAATTAAAGTCGCATTATAATATTTTAGTTCTTTCGCTTACCCCTCGTTTTTTGGCAGTGAATTGATATTGCGAAAATATTGCAGCGGTTGTTGAACAATTCCGCGGTAATTATAGATAATATGACTACTCGATTGATAATTGGGATAGATGCACGCGCAGCTTCACATCCACGGAGTGGGGGTTTAAAAACATACACGGATAATCTTATCCGTGCCATGGGAAAAATTGATACAACTCATTGGTACAAGATCTATATCGATCGGCCGTATACGTTTGATTTCTCTTTACCGGAAAATTTCGAGGTCGTTGTTGTTTCAGGTCGAACGAAACTTATTGGAGCAGGCTGGAGAGAACAATATCGGCTTCCACGGGTAGCCAAGTCCGACAAGGTTGCTCTTTTACATTCCCTATGTAATACTTCGCCCCTCACTCAGACCGTAAATAAAGTATTATCCATTCTTGATGTGATTGCATTAACCTCCGAACAAGATACGAAAGGAGAAAGGTTTGAAAGATGGGTTCTGAAAGCAATCAGATTATACAATCAGTTAATCATCCCGAAGGCCGCGTCAGCAGCTAGAGCGATAATTACCATCTCAGAATATGAGAAACAACAAATTATCCACACATTGGGATTACCACATCAAAATGTATACATTACTCACTTGGCACCTAATTCAGCTTTTCGTGTATTGAGTGAAGAAGAAAAGCAGAAGGCAAATTTGATCCTAAATAATGCGTATGGAATTCATCCGCCATTCTTGTTAAGCGTTGGATTTGAAGCGCGGAAAAATTTACCCGGAGTAATTAAAGCATTTTCTAACATCAAAGTGTTTGCTGAAAATGAGCTGACTTTAGTTCTGGTATGTGCAAATCCTGCAGTAATTCCTAACTTGTACAAATTTGCAGAGGAGAATAGAGTTAGAGATAGAGTAGTGATTCTGAATAGAGTTTCTGATGAGATTTTAAATATGCTATATGGCACGGCTGCTGTTTTTGTTTTTCCATCTTTCAGGGAAGGATTTGGTTTACCCCCATTGGAAGCGATGGCTTGTGGCACTCCCGTCGTGGCTTCGAATACTTCCTCGTTCCCTGAAATTCTTGGTTCTGCTGCATTATTAGTACCCCCAACAGATACTGAAGCAATCAGAGATGCTATTGAAAGTGTCCTTTCTGAAGGTGGACTTCGTAACTCATTGATTGAAAGTGGAATTCATCAAGCACAAAAATACTCTTGGGAAGCTACCGCATCAAAGACTTTGGAAGTGTATCATCAGGCGACTTCTTCATAGGGTAATTCATATATTTCAATTGTCATTGTCGTGCGTATCCTATTCCTGTGCCAGTTAATCCCATATCCTGCCGATGCCGGGCCAAAGGTGCGAGCCTATTACACGCTGCGCTACCTGGCTGAACGGCATGCAGTGACGCTTTTGGCCTTCCGCCGGCCAGAGGATGGCGAAGCGGGCTTGGAGCATTTGCGGGAGTATTGCTCGGCAGTCCATACGGTTACTTTACGACGCAGCCGCCGGCGGGATGTGCAGGCGCTGCTGGCGGCGATGATCTTGGGGCAGTCGTTCGTTATTCGACGCGATCTTGTGAACGAGATGCGACGATTGATGGCTGAGCTACTGGCAGCCGGCGAGTTTGATGCTGTCCATGCCGACCAGCTTTGGATGGCGCAATACGCGCTCCAGGCAGATGAGTTCAATCAGCGGAGTTTCGGGGGACGGCTGGTTCGACTGGTGCTGGATGAGCACAACGCCTGCTTTCAGATCGTAGAGCGACTGGCGGTGTCCGAGACTAATTCGTTGAAGAAACGGCTCTTGAAGCGGGAGGTGATTACACTTCGCAATTACGAAGCGCGAGCGATCCGTCGCTTCGATGTGGTGACTACGGTTACAGTAGAGGACCGCGCAACCCTGCAACGGTTAGCGGTCGACGGGATCAAAGATCCAATGACCAAGAGGCCAGAATTTTACAATATCCCGATCTGTGTAGATACCAGCGAAGTGCAGCCGGTGACGCCATCCAAGAATAGCAAGGATGTATTGCACCTTGGGACAATGTTTTTTCCGCCAAACATCGAGGGGGTGCTGTGGTTTGCACACCAGGTATGGCCGCAGATCCACTCTCAGGTCCCTCAGGCTACTTTCACAATTGCAGGTAAGAATCCGCCTCGCGAGGTCATGCAGCTTACAGAAGGAAAGGGAGTGCAGGGTGGTATTCGGGTGACGGGCTACGTGATAGACCCGAAACCGTACTTGGAGCAGGCTGGAGCATTCATTGTGCCGTTGTTTGCAGGAAGTGGCATGCGAGTGAAAATTCTAGAAGCCTGGCGCTGGGGACTGCCGGTAGTTGCGACCTCGATAGGGGCGGAAGGGATTGATTATCGAGATGGTGAAGATATTATAATTGCCGACCGGGCAGAAGATTTTGCCGCTGCAGTTGGGCGAGTGCTGCAAGAACCGGAGCTGTCGGAAGCGCTGCGACGGAACGGCAGGCGGCGAGTTGAGCAAGAATACGATTGGAGGCAGGTTTACCCGGCCTGGGAAGCGATTTATGGCGAGTAAAGCAAGCAAGCGTACCCGCAATATTCTGGTTGCGATTATGCTGGTTGCAGTGCTTCTCCGAGTAGGAGCGGCATTGTACCTGGGAGACACCTTATATACAGCACAGCAGGACCGAGTATATGACCAGATTTCCTATAATGCTCTGGCGCGATCGTTGCTGGCAGGAAAAGGTTTTACTTTTGAGCAGGACTGGTACCCTGGATTCACGCCTGCAGATACACCAACGGCGCATTGGTCGTTCCTATACCCGCTTTATCTGACCCTGGTTTATCTGATAACCGGTGTGCACCCCCTGGCGGCGCGCCTGCTGCAAGCGGTGTTGATGGGAGTGCTGAAGACCTGGCTGATCTACAGGATGGGCCGCTCGCTGTTTAGTGAGAAAATCGGGCTGTTTGCCGCTGCCCTCAGCGCAGTATACCTATATTTCATTTTTTATGATTCTACTTTGATGACGGAACCGTTCTTCATGTGCGCGGTACTGGCTGTTTTACTGCTTGGGTTACATCTAACAGGTGTGGCTAAAGACGGCCCAAGACAACCCCCAGCATGGGGGTGGTGGGTGTTGCTTGGAGCGATAGCAGGCGTGGCGGCGTTGCTTCGTCAGACAATCTTGTTTTGGCTTCCTCTGCAACTGGCGTGGATGGTGTGGGCAAACCGAAGATCATTTGGGATTCCGCAGGATAACCGCGTTTGCAAGGACGAACAAGAAGTAAATCAACACTTACATGCGGCTCCGGATTCTATACACGGAGGTTGGAAGCGGGCTGTGCTGGGCTCGCTATTAAGCCTCGCAATAGCAGGTTTGATCATCTTGCCCTGGACGATCCGGAATTATATTACCTACGGCGGGTTCCTACCGCTGAATTCAAACGCAGGGTTCGCTCTCTATTCGGCAAACCATCCGGATCATGGGGTGGACTTCATGCCAATTTATGCCGCTCCATTGCCGGATGACTTGATTGGAAAGCTGCATAACGAGGCAGCCTGGAACACCGCCCTGACTAGAAGGGGCCTGGAATTCGCCTTTCAGGATCCGCAGCGTTATTTTCGGCTGACTCTGAGCAAGGCAGCTGTGCAGTTCAAATTCTGGTTTGAGGCTGGTGCATCGTGGGATAGTAACCTGATGAGGGCTCTATCTTTCGGCCTGTACCTTCCTTTTTTCATTGCCGGGCTTGTCCTCTCGCTGCGAGATTGGCGACGCAGCTTATTGATTTATCTGTTTGTGGCAGCATTCAATCTGCTTCATATTCTGACATGGCCTGGGATTCGCTACCGTCTCCCGGTAGATGCAGTGCTGATGCCCTATGCGGGATTGGCATTGGTAGCTCTGTTGGATACAACTTTGAAGTGGACTGCTAAGATTGTCCCTGGGAGGGAACGCAGACTATGAAAGCTTTGGTTACAGGTGGGGCAGGCTTGATCGGTTCGCATATTGTGGATATGCTGATCGATGAAGGGCACCAGGTGGTAGTGCTGGATAACCTGGCACGACCTACTCACCTCAAAGGGCGGCCGGATTGGATCCATCCACGGGCGGATTTCAGGCAGGGTGACGTACGCAACCGCGATGACTTGGACGAAGCTTTGGAAGAAGTCGATTGGGTTTTCCACCAGGCAGCGGATGGAGGGTTCACCAATGCTATCAGCCATTACTTTACGAATAATTCCCTGCCAACGGCTACATTGTTTGAACTTATCCGTGACAAGCACCAAGTGCAGAAGGTAGTGACAGCCTCGTCACAGGCGGTGTACGGTGAGGGTAAGTATGCTTGTGTCGAACATGGAGTGTCCTACCCGGAGCCACGCCCCGTTGGGCAGATGGCCAGGCAAGCATGGGAGATGTGTTGCCCCGTGTGCGGGAATCCGATGTCTGGGGTTCCAATTGACGAAAGTCACGTCAACCCGTTGACGCCTTATGCTTTATCAAAGTACATGAACGAGATTTTGGCACTTAACCTGGGCAAGCTTTATGGGATTCCAACAGTGGCGCTGCGTTATTCACTGACCTACGGGCCGCGCCAGTCGCTAACCAACGCCTATACCGGGGTAACTTCGATCTTTTCGACACGCATTCTGGCTGGTAAGCCGCCAGTCATTTATGAGGATGGGATGCAGACGAGGGACTTTGTGTTCGTGGAGGATGTGGCGCGGGCTAACTTGCTGGTCATGGAACGTGATGAGGCGGATTACCGGGTTTTCAACGTTGGGACGGGAGTAGCTACCTCGATGTTGGAGTTTGCCCGATTGTTGAACGAAACTTATGAGCGCGATATCGAGCCAGCCCTGCATGGGGAATTCCGCCCTGGGGATTTCCGACACTTGACGACGGATGGAAGGCAATTGCGAGCACTGGGTTGGACGCCACGGGTGCCGCTGGCCGAAGGATTGCGGCGTTACGCAGTATGGATAAACGGATATGGTACAGTCGAGGAGTACTTCAGCGAGGCAGAACGTCAATTGAAACTCACCCAGGTTATCCGGCAAAGCGGCTAAGATGCGATTCGTGCTGGTAACGACAGGGTCATCAGGTGATGTAGCTCCATTCCTGGCGTTAGGAGTAGGGCTGAAAAAGGCAGGGCATTGGGTGCGATTGGCCGGCCCAGCCAATGCAAAGGCCATGTGTAGGTCAACAGGTATAGATTTTGTGGCGATCGACCGAGATCAGGCGGATCGATTGAGATCGGATAGTCGGGGAATTCTGGATAAGGGGAACACCCTGCGTTTCGGTTTGGAGCGTGTCCGGGAAAAACGGAATTTACTATTAGAGGTAAACCGGGCAGCCTGGGAAGCATGCCAGGGGGCAGATTCGATTATTTACCGGATAGGTGGATTCCTTGCTGTAGATAGCATTGCCGAAAAGCTGGGTATATCGTGCTATAAGGCAGGGTTGGTCCCATACACAGCGACTGTGGAATTTCCAAGCTTATATGTTTACCGGGGTTTCAATTTAGGGAAAGCCGGCAACCGGGTAAGTTATACGGTTGGAGAGCAAGTGATCTGGCAATTTTTTCGCCAGCCGATAAACACTTTCCGACAGAACGTATTAGGGCTGAAACCATACCCGGTTAAAGGACCGGGAAAAAGTGATTTCTCGAACAGCTTGCCAGTGATTTATGGATTTAGCCCTTCAATCTTGCCCCGCCCGAGAGACTGGCCTGATAATGTGCAGGTCACGGGCCACTGGGCCGTAAATATTGACGATGATTGGCAGCCGCCTCAAGGATTGATGGAATATTTACAAGCCGGACCGCCCCCTGTTTATATTGGCTTTGGAAGTATGGTGAGCCAGGACCCGAAGGAAACACACCAGCTGATCCTGGAAGCGCTAAAAATCTGTGGACAACGGGCGGTGCTGGCGATTGGTTGGGGGGGAGTACAAGGGTTAGGCGATAAGTCCGGAATGATTTATCAGATTGAAGGTGCGCCACATGGGTGGCTGTTCCCTCGGGTGGCGTTGGCGGTGCATCACGGTGGGATCGGCACGACGACAGCCAATCTGAAGGCAGGTATACCAGCGGTGATTGTGCCGCATAATTATGACCAACCTTTTTGGGGTCAACGGGTTGCTCGTTTGGGGGTGGGGACAAAACCGATACCACGGAAAATACTAACACCTGAGCGACTGGCAAACGCAATCCAGAGATGTTTAAGTGATGAAGGAATCCGACACAGAGCAATTGAGATTGGTAAACTGATAGCTAGTGAAAATGGAGTCACAGAGAGTATCAAGATTATCGAAAACCTGTAAGATAATCCACCAGCCAGAAACCAGCAGGTGGTGTAGTTAATTTTTAGAATTTGTAAAAAACGTAATTTCCAATCTATCATCGTGAATAGGTATACTAGCAGCCATTTGGTGGATTGACTGTGTATTGACCCGTCTAAGTTATCAGGAAAGATTCAGTTTGTATTAATTATTGTTAAATTTGTTAGATTAATAATTTCCCATAAATCAGGCTATTCGCTTATAATATTAATTCAGAGTACTCCCTGAGAACTGATGGATTTATCGTGGATACCGATCTATTGGTTACTTAACCATTGGTATTCGGGTCGGTGATATGTGGAGCAGATGATGAATGAAAACCCGAAAAATATCAGGTTTTATTTTGTTTTTTTTGACCAAGTGATTAAGCGATGGCTGGATATTATTATTGCCGGTCTGCTCCTCATCGTAATTTCGCCCGTTCTAGTTATTATCGCTGTAATGATAAAAATTGACAGCCGCGGGCCGGTCATCTACCGTCACTTGCGGACTGGTCGATATGGTAAACCATTTTATCTATATAAATTTCGTTCAATGACAGTGGGGGGGGACGATACAGGGTACATGGAGTATCTCAAGCAGCTTATTGAGAGTGATCAACAAGGTGAGGGCATCCCTTACCGCAAGATGAGCGTTGATGGACGTATTACACGGGCCGGCAAATTTCTCAGAACATACTACCTGGATGAGATACCCCAGCTCTTGAATATTATCAAAGGAGAAATGAGCCTGGTGGGGCCGAGACCTCACGTCCAGTTTGAGGTAGATCACTACACGCTGGATCAAAGTCGCAGGTTGCTCGTCCGCCCAGGAGCGACTGGTCTCTGGCAGGTCGATGGTAAGGCGGATTGCACTTTTAATGAATTAATCGATTTAGATCTTGACTACATCGAAAACCGGAGCCTGGTGCTGGATTTCTTGATTATCTTAAAAACCCTGCTCCTAATGGCCCGGGGTGGCGAGGGATTTTGGGCGCGTATGGAAAAACGTATCCCGAGCAAGGGGCGGAGACCAGTCAGGATCTTGTGGAAATCGAAGGCTGAGCCTGTGAAGATAGACAGCTTGCCGTTAGCGACAGAAGAAGATCGATAAAGTCTCATTATTGGAATTATTTTGCGGAGGATTAATATGAACAGGAAGATTTAGGTAGGCGTGATCGGCGCTGGATATTGGGGGCCAAACCTGATCCGCAATTTCCACGAGGTTCCTGATGCAGATCTCAAAATAATCTGCGATACACGAAAAAACCGGCTGGAACATATGAAAGGGCTCTATCCATATGTTGAAATTTCCGAGGATTACCGCGATGTCTTAAATTCAGATGTGGACGCTGTGGTTATCTCCACACCGGTTTCTACGCATGCTCGCTTGGCGGTAGAGAGTCTGAGGAGTGGCAAGCATGTATTGAATAGAAAAACCTCTGGCTGATAATAGCCAGGATGCCTCCGAAATCCTCCAGGCTGGAGAAAAATATGGGAAAGTAGTCATGACCGGGCATACTTTCCTTTACAATCCGGCAGTTGTAGCGGTAAAGAACATAATTGATAGTGGCGAGCTTGGTGATGTATATTACGCCAGTGCAACACGTGTAAACCTGGGTCTTTACCAGCCGGATGTGAATGTGGTCTGGGACCTGGCTCCGCATGATGTCTCTATCTTGATGTATGTTTTGGGTAAACTACCCATACAGGCAAGCGCCCGGGGTGGAAAATATGTCCGGGATGGAGTCCACGATGTGGCTAACTTGTCCTTATTTTTCCCAGAAGGCGTGATGGCGGATATTCGGGTGAGCTGGCTAGATCCAAATAAAGTTCGGCAGATCACGATAGTGGGCAGCAAAAAAATGCTGGTATATGACGACATCGAACAAAACGAGAAGGTAAAAATATTCGATAAAGGCGTTGATAAACAACCATACAATGATACCCTGCAAGAATTTCATCTTGCCTACCGTTATGGAGACGTGGTCACTTATCCGTTGGAATGGCAGGAGCCTCTTAAGGTAGAATGCCAGGATTTTATAAACTGTGTGGTAAATCATACGATCCCACGCAGCGACGCACGCCTGGGGCTGCGTGTCGTACAGGTTTTGGAAGCTGCTCAGTTATCGCTGCAGGATAGTGGGCTGCTCGTAAATATAAAATGGTAGACAACGAGGATTTCAAGCGCATCAGCTCGGATGTCCGCTTGGGAGAAAATGTCAAAATATTTGCATTTGTTAACCTGTATGGCTGTGAGATAGGGGATGAAAGCAAAATTGGGACATTTGTTGAGATCCAAAGGGGTGCAAAGATTGGCCGGCGAGTAAAAGTTAGTAGTCATTCCTTTATCTGTGAAGGCGTGACCGTTGAAGACGAAGTATTTATTGGCCATGGAGTCATGTTTATAAACGATCGTTATCCACGCTCTACAACGGACGCGGGGGCACTTCAGACAGATATCGACTGGACTATGGAAACTACCTTGGTCAAGCGGCGAGCATCGATCGGGTCCAATGCCACGGTCTTGTGTGGCGTTACTATTGGTGAAAATGCGATTGTGGGGGCGGGGAGTGTAGTTACTAAAGACGTGCCGGATGGCGCGATTGTTGCCGGAAATCCGGCCCGAATTATTCGTTGGGTAGCAAAATAAAACAGGAAAATATGCAACCTATTCCTTTAGTCGATTTAAAAGCCAGTTTGAACCACTTAAAGGTCAGATCCAGGCCGCCTGGGATGAGGCGTTGGGAAGTATGCGCTTATTCCTGGGGCCGAACGTATCTAAATTCGAGAGTGATTTCGCTACATATTGCCAGGTCGGAGAAGCCATTGGGGTGAGTGACGGGACCACGGCGCTTCACCTGGCGCTGAGGGCTTGCGGTATCGGTGATGGGGATGAAGTTATCACTGTATCACACACCTTTGTCGCTACTGCCGAAGCAATCCTCCTGGCTGGGGCACACCCGGTCTTTGTAGATATCGATCCTGTAAGCTACTTGATGGATGTATCCCAAATCGAAGCAAAGATAACGAAACGTACACGAGCAATCCTGCCGGTCCATCTTTATGGTCAGTGTGCCGAGATGGACCCGATCTGTGAGATTGCAGCCAGGCACAAACTATTTGTCATTGAGGATGCATGCCAGGCACACGGTGCAACTTACAAAGGCCGCAAGGCTGGCAGCCTAGGAGATATCGCTGCATTTAGCTTCTATTTTTCCAAGAACCTGGGCGCATACGGTGAGGGTGGGATGGTTACTACCAATAATTCTGGGCTTGCTCATAAAATTCGCATGATGCGTGATCATGGTTCGGAAAAGCGATATTATCACGAGATCCTGGGTTGGAATGGGCGACTGGATGAACTGCAGGCTGCTGTACTCAGAATCAAGTTGCCCTATTTGGATGGCTGGAATGATCAACGCCGCCAGATTGCTACAACCTATGATGAATCTTTAAGTAAACTTGAGCTCATTACACCTCGGGAATCTGCAGATAACAGGCATGTGTACCATCTTTACGTAGTGCGTTCTCCTATCAGAGAGCAGCTGCGTACTGCTCTGGCAGACCGCAATATTGGCACCGGTATTCATTACCCAGTGCCAATCCATTTACAAAAAGCCTTCCGGGAGTATAGCGACCAGGCGGGGAGCTTGCCTGTTACTGAGAGAGTTGTAGCAGAGATCCTTTCGCTGCCCATTTATCCCGAGCTAAAAGCAGAACAGGCCAACCAGGTTGTGGAAGCAATCCAACGCTGTTATGCTTAGATTAGTCTTTTCCAAACCAGAATATGTCAATTATTATTTCGTTTCATGTTATATTGTGAGTTAAGTCGATGGAATTACGTGAGTTTTTTACCCCAATAATTCGCTGGTGGTGGCTGTTGCTTGCCGCTGCAGGAGTTGCAGCGGGCTTTAGTTGGTTTATTGGCCAGCAGCAGCCCCCTGTCTACCAAACTAACACCACCATGATGATCGGCCGAGCCATTGAAGATCCCAATCCGTCCGACCTTGCGCTCTACACCAGCCAGCAGCTAGCATCAACCTATGCGGATATCGTTGCCAGGCAGCCGGTGCGTGAAGCAACCATGAAGGCTCTGGGTTAACCTGGTTGCCTCGGTATAGCGCTCGCCCTGTAGCAAATACCCAGTTGTTGGAAATCATCGTAGATGATACCGACCCGGCGCGGGCTCAGGCTGTGGCCAATGAATTAGCCAACCAATTGATTTTACAAAGCCCGACCAACCAGGCGGAAGACCAGGCCCGCCAGGGCTTTATCAGCCAGCAGCTCGATGACCTGGAGCAAAAGATCGAGGAGACTCAGGTAGAGATCGATGCTCGTCAAAATGAGCTGACCAACTTAACCAGTGCCCGGCAAATATCCGATGCGCAGAATCAGGTTATGCCCTCCAGATAAAGCCCGGCAACATCGCGAAGAATCAGACCGGTTCTGGCCAGCGATCCAACTGCATGGCGTCCCTTACCGTCTCCGATCTCGTCGCAGCCGATGCCCAGTCGCAAGCCGCGTTCGTGCGGCTCGTGCAGGAACTCGTCGCGCCGAGTCGTGGCAGTCGGTCGGGCGGCCGCGGCACGCTCAAGCCGGCCGGCGGCGTGTTGGAGATCAGCCAGACTCCGCGATCCACGCGGCGATCGTGGTCTTTTGCGAGCGGCTGCGTGTCGCAGGGGAATCGCCGCGCAGCGGCCTGCCGCCCCGGCGCCTGGCCCTCACGACGCATCTGGAGGCCGCCCGGCAGCTCTTGGCCCGGCCGGTATCGCTCAACTTCTTCGAGCCGACGCTCCTCTCTGCGCCCTCGCCGAAATGGAAGAGCTCGCCGGCGCCCGCATCCTCGTCAACTGGCTGGCCCTGGCCGATGAGGGGCTGTCGAGCCGCGAGGTCGGCACCGTCACCGTCGACGAGGGCCCGCTCGCCGAAGCCCTCGGCCAGCTCGTCCGCCCGATGGGTCTCCACCTCCTCGCCGTCGATGCGACCACGCTCGAGGTCACCAGCCGCAAGGATGCCGCGGCGCGACTCGAGTTGGAGTTTTATCCCGTGGCCGACCTCGTGGCCGGCGGCACCGAACCCGCGTAAACTGGTCGACCGCCTCAAGAGCACCGTGGCGCCGGCCACCTGGAACGACGCCGGCGCGTTCGGCGCGGTCCGTTACGACGTGCCGGCCAAGTGCCTCCTCGTCCTTCAGGCCCAGCCGGTCCAGGCCAGCATCGCCACCGCCCTGGCCCAGCTCCGCGCCGAAAAGGCCGCCAAGCCCGGCGGATAGGGCGCGGCACTCGCCGGGCGATGACGGGGTGGCTGGTGGCGGAGCCTCGGCGACGCCCCAGCAGTGCAGACCCGCTTCCCCGAACTGACCCGCGCTTAATTTACTCTCCTTCGATATCGCCCTAGTTCCCTCTTGCTTTCTGTCGAGCCGTGGGCGAAAATGAGGCGGTCGAGGGAATTTCCTCCCTCGCTTTGGACGATAAAGAGCCTATGAGCCAGAGCTGGCGTACCTATTTCGGCTTCTATTTTAGCCCGCGGGGTCGCGGGGACGGAGGCGGTTTGTAGGCCACTCGAAACAACGACGCATCCAAAAGCCCCGAGGCCCCAAAGCCTCGGGGCTTTTTTTGTTGCCTATGTGTCGCCCTAGGAGCGGCATTCCTGCCGCTCACCAGAGACCTTAATGCCCGGCACTCCTGCCCGCTCACCACATACTCACCTCTCCACCACGAAAGGATCCTCCCTAATGATTGTCGTGATGAAAAAAGGGGCCACGCCAGAGCAGATCGAGCACATGATCCAGCGCGTCGAGGAACTCGGCCTGAAGGCCCATCCGATCTACGGCACCGAGCGGACCGTGATCGCCGCCATCGGCGAGAAGCGCGACGAGTACCGCGCAGTCGCTGGAAAGCGGCCCCGGCGTGGCCGAGGTCGTGCCGATCCTGGCCCCCTACAAAGTCGCCAGCCGCGAGGTCAAGCCCGAGCCGACCGTCGTCCGCGCCGGCAGCCTTGGTCGGTCGGCAACTGCCACCTCGGCGTGATCGCCGGGCCGTGCTCCGTCGAGAGCGAAGAGCAGACGCTCGTCACCGCCCGGGCCGTCAAGGCCGCCGGCGCCACGGCCCTGCGCGGCGGGGCCTTCAAGCCGCGCACCAGCCCCTACAGCTTCCAGGGACTGAAGGAAGACGGCCTGAAGATCCTCGCCGCCGCCCGCGAGGAAACCGGCCTGGCCGTCGTCACCGAAGTCATCGCCGACCGAGCGACGTGCGAACTGGTGGCCCGCTATGCCGACGTGCTGCAGATCGGCGCCCGCAACATGCAGAACTACCGCCTGCTGGAAGCGGTCGGCGAGACGGGCAAGCCGGTGCTGCTGAAGCGCGGCCCGGCCGCCACGATGGACGAACTGCTGCTGGCGGCCGAATACATCCTCAACGCCGGCAATCCGAACGTGATGCTCTGCGAGCGCGGCATCCGCACCTTCGAGAGCGCACACCCGCTTCACGCTGCCGCTTGGCCACGGTGCCGTATCTGCACGAGCGCACGCACCTGCCGGTCGTGGTCGATCCGAGCCACGGCACGGGCCACACGAACCTGGTGCCGCGGATGGCCGCCGCCGCCGTCGCCGCCGGCGCCGACGGGCTGATCATCGAAGTCCATCCCGACCCCGAGACGGCCCTGAGCGACGGCTACCAGTCGCTCGACTTTCCAGCAATTCGACGAACGATGAAGCTCTGCCGCCGCGTGGCCGAAGCGGTGGGCAAGAAGATCGACGAAGAAATAGGTGCCACTGGCTTGCCAGTGCTTCCCCGGTCGGTCCTTGCCTGACGAAGCGGCGATAAGTTCACTACCGGGTGCCAAGCAAGCCAGTGCTCCTCCGGCCAGCCTTTGCAGTAAAGAAGCGTCTGCAGATGCACCAGCCTGCCGGGTGCCATTGCCGGCTTGTCAGGCAACGCTCGGCAGCCGGACTCGCAAACGCCGGTCATAGACCGACTCCGCACTCTCATAGAACATCACCTGCCCCCGCCCAAAATCTTGGCCAAATCGGCTGCAACCCGCGGACCTCCCACCCCTTCCCCCCACAACACCATTGACCACCAATCCCGCCCAATCCGCACCGCCCCGCCATCTGCCAGCCCCACCCAAGCCCCAACGACCAAAGACCAGACCCCTTCACAACGTCCGGATGTGAAACCCGCCATCCACATTGAACCGCTCGCCCGTGCTGAACGGGAAGTAATCTGAGCACGATCGCCGCCACCGCCCGCGCCACGTCCTCCGGCGTCCCCCAGCGGCGGATCGGCCAGAGCCCCTCGGCGATCAGCCGGTCGTACTTCTCCTTGACCGGCGCCGTCATGTCGCTGGCGATCACGCCCGGGCAGACCTCGAACACCTGATCCGCTCCTCGGCCAGCCGCTCGGCGAAGAGCCGGGTCATCATGCTCAGCGGCGGCCTTGGTCATGCAGTAGTCGGCGCGGTTGGTGGACACGGCATAGGCCGAGATCGACGAGATGTTGATGATCTTGCCGCCGGCGATCTGCCCGCGCCGATCTAGCCGGATCATCTCGTTGGCCGCCAGCTGCGCCAGGAAGAACGGGCCTTTGAGGTTCGTGTCGAACACCTGGTCCCAGCTCTCCTCGGTCGCCTCGAGGATGTCCTTGCGGCCCTGCGAGGTGATGCCCGCGTTGTTCACCAGCACGTCGAGCCGCCCGAACTCCTCGAGCGTCCGCCGCAAGAGCGCCGCCCGGTCCTCGGCCGCGCCCACGTCGCCCTGCACGGCCACGGCCCGGCCGCCCGCCGCCGTGATCTCGCTCGCACCACCTCGTCCGCCGCCTCCGGCGCGTACGCGTAATTCACCACGACCGCGTAGCCCAGCCGCGCCAGTTCCTCGGCGATCCCCCGGCCGATCCCCGCGAAGCCCCCGTAACCAGTGCGGCCCGACTGACAGCCATCGGCATTTCCTCTCTCGTTCGTGTGCTGCTGCTCCCGTGCGGAATAGCCTCGCGCCGCACCCCACCGGTGTCAAACGGCCGCGCACCAAGGTATCTTGTACGCACGCGCGCCGTCCGCGCGGATCGTTGACCGAGGAACCACTCCCATGTCGCGCATGCTGCGGTTTGCACTCGTCCTCTTCGTCCTCGCACTGCCGGCCGCCGCCTCGGCTGCCAACAGTACCTCGCCGCCCAACGTCGTCATGATCATCGCCGACGACCAGGCGTGGACCGACTACGGCTTCATGGGTCACCCCGAGATCCACACGCCGCACCTCGACCGCCTCGCGCGCGAAGGCCTCGTCTTCACGCGCGGCTACGTCGCCCACGAGCCTCTGCCGGCCGAGTCTGGCGACGCTCATCACCGGCCTGTACCCGCATCAGCACGGCATCACTTCGGCAACGATCCGCCCGGCGGGTCTCGCGCCGCCACGATGCTCCGCCAGCGCGAAAGCCAGATCGCCCACATCGACCGCGCCGCCGACGCTCCCGCGCCTCCTCGCTCAGCACGGCTATCGCTCGCTTCAGACCGGCAAGTGGTGGGAGGGCGACTACCGCCGCGGCGGTTTCACCCACGGCATGACCCACGGCGACCCGCCCGCGGCGGCCGCCACGGCGACGAGGGTCTGAAGATCGGCCGCGAAGGCGCTGCAGCCGATCTTCGAATTCATCGATCGAAGCGCAGGCGGCAAGCCGTTCTTCGTCTGGTATGCCCCGATGATGCCGCACCAGCCGCACACGCCGCCCGAGCGGCTGCTGGCGAAATACGCGGCCAAGACCGACTCGCTCGCACGTCGCCAAGTATTGGGCCATGTGCGAGTGGTTCGACGAAACGTGCGGCGAGTTGCTCGACCATCTCGACCAGCAAGGGCCTGGCCGAGAACACCTCGTCGTCTACGTCACCGACAACGGCTGGATCCAGCAACCCGGACGCGCCCGGTCACGCCCCGCGAGTCAAACGCTCGCCCTACGACGGCGGCATGCGTACGCCCATCATGTTCCGCTGGCCCGGCCAGCTCGAACCGCGGCTCGACAAGACCCACGCTCGTCAGCAACATCGACCTCGCGCCGACGATCCTCGCCGCCTGCGGCTTCGATGCGCCGCCCGGCCTGCCGGGCATCAACCTTGCACGACTCGCGCCGCCGTGGCCGCACGCCCGGCCATCTTCGGCCAGACATTCACGCACAATGCCGTCGACGTCACCCGCCCGGCGGCCAACCTCGAATACCGCTGGGTGCTCGAAGGTCTCTGGAAGCTCATTCTCCCCAACCCGGCCAACGTGCCAGGCGGCAAGCCCGAGCTCCATGACGTGCTGGCTGACCCTCGCGAGGAAAACGACCGGGCCGCGGCGGAGCCCGAGGGCGTCAAAGACCTTTTCGTCGAGATCGAAAACTGGTGGCCGGCCAGATAGGGTGGGCATCGCCCGCCACAATCGAATCACAAATACAGTGCTGCTTCAAAACGACAGGAATCGCTGCATGGCACCGAGTGTGACCTTTCGATGGTTGTGGCTGGCATTCTGCCTGATGCTCACTCGGCTAGGTATGCTTCAAAGACGCCGCCCGGACAATCCTCAACCGCTGTCGTGCCACACTGGACCGCCGCCGACTACGTCGCCACGCCGCGGCTCCTCGAGCGTGAGTCGTTCCGCAACCCGCCGCGGCAATACACGATGGTGCCCTTGTGGTCGTGGAACAGCACGCTCGGCCCGCGGAGATCCGCCGCCAGGTCCGCTTGTGCGTCGAGCAGCATGTGTTTGCGGCGTTCATGCACGCCCGCGAGGGCCTGCAGTACGGCGAGACGCCCTATTTCTCCGACGGCTGGTGGCAGGCCGTGGCCGCCGCGGTCGACGAGGCCCGCAAGGCGGGCTTCCGCGCCTGGATCTACGACGAGGACCGCTGGCCCAGCGGGTCGGCCGGCGGCCGCGTGCTGGCCGCCGATCCGGTGCGCAACCGCGCTGCGGCTGTGGCTCACGATGCGCGAGTGACCGGGCCGGCCGAGGTCACCGGTCCGCGAGGCGCGCGTGAGCGTCGTCGCAGGACGTCGGGACGGAGGCCAGAGACTGGCCGATCTGGTGGACCTGACCGCCAAGGCCGCGGACCGAATCGGCCCTTGGCAAGCGCCCGCGGGCAAATGGCGGATCGTTCGGCCGTGCCACCGCGTCACCGAGGGGACGCGATCAACTACCTGCGCAAGGAAACGGTCGCCAACTTCCTCCGATATCACCCACGAGGAATATCGCCGCCGGCTCGGCCCCGCGTTCGGCACCATGATCCCGGGCTCTTCTTCGACGAGATCCACAACAGCGGCGGCGACGTCGTCTGGACCGAAGCTTCGCCGAGGAATTCCGCCGCGCATGGATACGACCTGCTGCCGCTGCTGCCGGCCCTGCGTATGACGTCGGCCGCCAGACGGAGAAGATCCGCTGCGACTACTACGAGGTCTACACCGCACTCTATGAAGAGGCCTGGTTCAAGCAGACGGCCGAGTGGTGCCGCCGGCGCGGCATCCTCTGGACCGGCCACACGGTCGAGCCGCTAGCGGCTACAAGCTCGAGGGCGACTACTTCCGCACGATGCGGCATCTGACCATCCCGCTGACCGACAACGAGGACTTCCGCTACGTCTGGCCGCGGGTATCGCCCCTGGCAGCCGCGGCAGATGGCGTCGGTGGCAAATCTCTATGGCCGTCAGCGCGTCGGCGCCGAGGCCTTGGGCGGGGCCGGCTGGACCTTCACCCTCGAGTCGGGCCGCTACGGCTTCCACATGCTGGCGGCGCACGGGCTGAACTTCTTCGTGCCCCACCTGTTCCACTACGCGATCGACCACCCCGAGAACGACGGCGACTGGCCCAACTCGTGGTTCTTCCAGAACCCGTACTGGAAGTACTTCCACTGCTGGCCGACGACACGGCCCGGCTGAGCTACGCCATGTCGTGCGGCTGGCCGGTCCGCGATACGGCGATCTCTTCCCGATCGCCAACCTGTGGAGCGGCCGCGGCGGCGGCAAGGCCTCGAGCTGTGAACGAGTTCGTCCGGCGGCAGATCGAGTTCGACCTGGTCGATACCGACTCGATCCTGGCCGGCAACTCGCGCTACAAGGCGATTGTGCTGCCCGGCGTCGAAGTGCTGGAGACCGGCGTGCTCGAGAAACTCGAACAGTTCGCCGCGCAAGGCGGCCACGTTCTCTCACTGCGGCCCTTGCCCAGCATCGTGCGCGAAACAGGCCGCGACGATGCGGCCT
>CAVUTH010000008.1:0-74676 GCA_963744375.1 uncultured Chloroflexia bacterium
GCCCAGGTAGATTAATAATCCATCTATTTCTTCAAACCGGACATTTTTATCATTTTCGCGGAATCTTTTAATTCGCTTTGCGCGCCGGGTCATTCGCACCTCTATAGTATCATATTTAGTATCATTGTCAAGCGACTGATCCGGACCTATTTCTGATTTTTCGAGTAATTCGCGCACCGGTTACCTTCAACGCCATCTTTTCCCTCTCGGCCTTCGCACGGCTGGTGCGCTTACTGTACCAGAAGGCCATATTTTCTCAGCTCCTCCCTCCACCACCGGCCACCCCTTTCTCACCTGCCGGCGCCTCCCACGTACGCTCAGGCCAATCCATACCCTCTAATCTTACAATAAATCCCCCAATCGGACAACCTGACATCGCTCCTGTTATTGCCTGCCAAACATCCCCCCACGGGGGATTGCCGCCTGCTGGTCTGCCGGCATACAATATCCTCGCCTGATTCCTTGCCAGGCACAGGAGCCGCATGCCAATGACTCTGATCTCCCACTTCCCCTTCCCCGGCCGGTCCAACTCGCCCTCGGCATTCGTTTTTTATCGTAACGAATTTTTTTACTCAAAACCTCCTGCCGACGGAAGATCCCGCGGGAGATCGCCGCGGGACAAGCTCGATGACAGCCCAGCCGCGGCCTCCTCTCCCGATCCTGTACTATAATCAAGATAGGTTTTCTTCGCATCAGCTTCCTGGCAAAGCAAACCTGCGCAAAGCCGCCCGGTCAATAAGACAAATGTTATACCTTTGCGGGCTTTGCGTCTTAGCGTGAGAAAACAATCTTCCCCTCATATCACTTGCAAGATTCCATGGTGATCCTTATGACTCTCCCCATCCTCTTCTCCAACCGCACCGTACGCGCCGGCACGGCGCCGCCCGACCTCCACGCCCCCCGACGAGCGCCAGCAGGCCGAAGCGCCCCAGCGCCGGCGCACTCCGTCCGCTGGGGGCACCTCCGGGGGCGGCCTGCAGCTGCCCGGCGGGCTGGGCGGCAAATCGCCGCTCACCATCATCATCATGGTGCTGGTCATCCTGTGCGGCATCCCGATCTACATTCTCTTCGGCGGCGGCGGCTCCGACCAGGAAGGCGAAACCCCATCCGTCCAGGAACAGCCGACGCAGGTTGCCTTTGCCACGCTCGATACTGAGGCCACTGCCCGACCGTCATCTCGCCCGCGTCCTACGGCCACTCAAGCCGCCAACTCTGTCATCCTGAGTGAAGCGAAGGATCTCGGCACCTGGACCGTGATGCTCTACCAGGATGCCGATGACAAGATCCTCGAGCAGGACATCTATATCGACCTGAACGAGGTGGAGCGCGCCGGCCCGGCCCAGAACGTGCAGGTGGTCGCCCAGGTGGACCGCTTCCAGGGCGGCTTCTCCGACGATGGCAACTGGACCGGCACGCGCCGCTACGAAATTCGCCTGGATGACGACCTGCAGCAGGTCACCTCCGAGGTGGTGGAAGACCTGGGCGAAGTCAATATGTCCGCCGGCGACACGCTGGTCGATTTCGCCACCTGGGCCGCCGAAAACTACCCCGCCGACCACTATGTGCTCATCCTGTCCGATCACGGCATGGGCTGGCCCGGCGGCTGGTCCGACCCGGACGCCGGTGGGCAGGCGGAGCGAGCGCCGCGCAATTTCCCGCTCGGCGCCGCCCTGGGCGAGCAGCTCTACCTGATGGAGCTCGACCAGGCCCTGGCGGATATCCGCAGCCAGGCGGGCATCGAGCAGTTTGAGCTGATCGGCCTGGATGCCTGCCTGATGGGGCAGGTGGAGGTGCTGGCAGCCCTGGCGCCGCACGGGCGCGTGGCTGTCGTCTCCGAAGAGACCGAGCCGTCGCTGGGCTGGGCCTACACCAGCTTCCTGACCGACCTGAATGCCAATCCCGGCATGGATGGCGCCGAGCTTGGCCGCCGCATCGTCAACTCTTACATCGAAGACGACCAGCGCATCGTCGACGACCAGGCCCGCCTGGAATGGGTCGGCCGCGGCTCGCCGATGAGCAGCCTGTTCGGCGCTCCCACCGCCAACCAGGTGCGGGAGCAAATCGAGCGCAGCATCACCCTGACCGCCATCGACCTGGGTCAGCTGCCGGCCCTGATGCAGAGCCTGAACGACCTGTCGCTGGCTCTGCAGGACACCCGCCAGGCCGGCGTTGCCAAAGCGCGCAGCTATTCGCAAGCTTATACCAGCATCTTCGGCAGCAAGGTGCCGCCTTCCTTCATCGACCTGGGCAACTTTGCCCGCATGCTGCAGCGCGAAGTGAGCAACCAGGGGGTTTCCGCCGCAGCCGATGAGCTGCTGCAGGCCATCGACGAATGCCGTGATCGCCGAGAAGCACGGCCCGGATAAGCCCGGCTCGACCGGCATCTCGATCTACTTCCCCAGCTCGCAGCTCTACGGCAGCCCGGCCGCCGGGGCGCAGTCCTACACCGTCGCCGCCGAGCGCTTCGCCACCGACAGCCTGTGGGATGAGTTCCTGGCCTTTCATTACACCGGCGAATCTTTCGACGGCAGCGAAGTTTCCGCAGCCGTGCCGCCCGCTTCCGCCGGCGTGCGCGGCCCGGGCGCAGCGCCCATCAGCATCTCGCCGCTCACCCTCAGCAGCCGCACCGCCTCGGTGGGGGATCCGGTGCTGGTCAGCGCCGATATCTCCGGCGAAAACATCGGCTACATCTACTTCTTCACCGGCTTTATCGACCAATCCGGCCGCTCGATCTTCATCGCCGACCAGGATTACCTGACCTCCGGCGCCGATAAGGAAGTGGGCGGCGTGACCTATCCCGATTGGGGCGAGGGCGATTTCACGCTGGAGTTCGAGTGGGAGCCGCTGGTTTACGGCCTCTCCGACGGCGAAACCATCGTCAACGCTGCCCTCACCCCGCAGAGCTACGGCGCCTCGCCCGAGGATGCGGTCTACACGGTCGACGGCACTTATACCTATGTGGGCGGCGAGCAGCGCCCTGCCCGCCTGTACTTCCGCGACGGGCAGCTCTACCAGGTCTTCGGCTTCACCGGCGACGACTTCACCGGCGCGCCGCGTGAGATCACGCCCGCCACCGGCGACCGTTTCACCGTCCTGGAAACCTGGATCGACCTGGACGCGAATGGCAGCCCTACGTCACAGGTCACCCAGCCCGGCGGTACGCTCACCTTTGGCGACTCGATGTTCACCTGGCAGGAGCTGAACCCCGCTCCCGGTCCTTACATCGTCGGCTTCATCGTCACTGATCTGGACGGCAATGCGGTGGAGGCGTACGAGCAGGTGGTGGTGAGATGAGCGCCGGTCCCGCGGGAGAACACCGCGGGACTTCGCTGACGATCCCGTGGGAGAGCACCACGGGACTTTGCTGCCGACGGAAGACAGGGCATGTCACCCTGAGCCGGAGGCGAAGGGTCTCGCCCCGGACCGAAAGTGACGCTCGCTCCAATGCTCTGCGTTGGAACGCATCCCTGAACGTTCCGCGTCGAAGCGGCGAACGGATGGGATCCCAGGGCGCTGGAGCGCCACCCCGAAGTAGAGCGCCACCGGGGCGGTTTCCCACCGGAGCAGCGGAACCAGAGAATGAACGGTCGGTGGTTTTCTGTTGGCGGCGAAGTCCCGCGACACTCCAGTCCCGGTTGGGCTGGACCGGGGACACCCGCGGGATCAGCGGTCGGCCGTCTTCCGTCCTCCGTCAGCGTTCCGCGGTCCGCGGCGAAGTCCCGCAACACCCCAGTCCCGGCTTGGGCTGGAGCGATAGACTTTCGCGGGATCAGCCGTCAGCCGTCAGCGGTCAGCGGTCAGCCGTCGGCCGTCAGCGGCCTTCGCTCTTGACGCTTGCATTCCGATGCAGTGGCCGGGCGCTGGAAATCCATTTGCGGATCTGTGCGTTGGCCCAGGCATAATGATTGCAGGTATTCCCGGCAGCATAATCCGCCAGCGTCAAATTTCCAGTCCAGACAAATCGACCGTGAGCGAACAGGTCTTCTTCGGAAATATCCTGAATGGCGGCCTGGATTTGTAAAAACGAGGCGGTAAATTCGGCGGCTACCTCTTCCAGGGGGCGATCCCGGTTGCGCTTGAAGATAGCTTCGTTGAGCACAGCCATCGCCTGCCGGCTCATCCCGACCGGGGGGATTTCGCAGGTAGGCGCCCCTTCACCGCTAGAACACCAGCGGAGGAAGAGCTGCTCCCAGGCGGTGAGGTGGGCCAGCAGATCCTTAACCGACCAGCTTCCGGTCACTCCTGGCTCGATCAGCTCGTTTGCGCTGAGCTTCGCCAGGTTTTTCTCCAGGCGCCTGCGCTGGGTCTGTGATGTCTTTCAAGAGCTGGGCTTTGCTGGTCTGCCTGGTCACTTTCGACCTATCACTAACCAATGGCTTGCAGCCAGCGGGCGAAGGCCGCCTCCCTCTCAGCTTCCCCCATCGCCGGCTCAAACACTTGCACTTCGCCCGGCAATGGCGGCAGGTCGGCCTCGGTAGGCCCACACGCCTGCGCCCAGGCCGGCCAGCAGCGCCGCCGCCCGGGCGGTGGTCTGCGTGAAAGCCGGCCGCGCCACCGGGATGCCCGTCAGGTCGGCCTGCACCTGGCAGGCCAGGTCGCTGGCTGCGATCCCGCCGCCCACCGAAAGACGCTCGACTGTCACGCCCACATCCTGCCGGATGGTATCCAGGATGTGGCGGATCTGGAAGCCGATCGCCTCCAGAAAGGCGCGTGCGATGTGCCCACGGGTGGTGCCGAGGGTCAGCCCCAGCAGAGCGCCGCGCGCCTGCGGCCGGTCGTAGGGCACGTTCAGCCCGGTGAAGGCCGGCACGAAGGTCACCCCGCCCGAGTCGGGCACCGTCGCCGCCAGCGGACCGACCTGGTCTTCGCGGTCCAGCAGCCGGGCGGTTTGCGCCATCCAGCGCAGCGCCGCCCCGGTGACGGTGGTATCCGCTTCCAGGCAGAAAGTGGGCACGCCCAGATGCCAGGCATAATAGACGTTCAGGCGCTCCTGCTCGGGGGCGGTATCCCCCAGGCAGACGTTGACGAAAGAGGCCGTGCCGTGGGTGCACTCGGCGTCGCCCGGGCGGCGGCAGTCGTAGCCGAACAGCGCCGCCTGCTGGTCACCGATCATCGCCAGCACCGGCGCCTGCACGCCCTCGGCGATGGTCAGGCTGCCGTAAGGGTGCACCGTGGCCTGCGGCTGCGGCAGGATCGACTCGTCCACGCCCAGGAAGTCCAGCCACGCCTGCCAGTATTCACCCTTGCGGAAGTCGTACATGCCGTTGGCCTGCACTAATGTGTAATCCATCATGTGGCCGTTCAGATGGCCCATGGCGGCCAGCAGCCACTCGGCTGAGAAGCCGAAGCGCAGCGAGCCGGCCCGAGCGGCCTCCTGCACCAGCGGATCGTGGCGCAGGCGCCAGGCCATATGCAGCGCCGAGCTGACCGTCGCCGGCAGGCGCCCCAGGCGGCGGCGCGCCTCCCCAAATAAAGGCCAGGCTTCGACTTCGGCCATGAGCTCCTGGGTGCGCAGGTCCTGCCAGGTGATGGCGTTGCCCAGGGGAGAATACGTGCCCGCCTGCCAGACGAAGTCCGTATTGCGCTGGCAGGCGATCCCGCAGGCGGCGATCTCCTGCGGGCGAATGCCGGCTTCCTGCAGGGCTTCCCGAATGGCCTCTGCCACCGTGCGGCAGACCTCCTGCGGGTCCTGTTCCACCCAGTCGGGATGCGGGTGCAGGCGCGCTAATGCCCGGTAGCCATAGCCGCGCGGCTGGCCGTCAGCGTCCAGCAGCAGCGCCCGGCTGCCGCTGGTTCCCTGGTCGATGCCCAGCAAATAGCCTTTATGCATGGGGGATTAACTGCTCCAAGCGCTCCACCACATAGGTTGGCTGCACCGGCGAGACGGCCAACATGGCGGCATCCGTCGCCCCGGTCAGGGTCAGGGCGGCGTCCATGCCGGAGAGCAGCCCCATCTGCACGTCGGTTTCCAGGCGGTCGCCGGTCATCAGGCAGTCTTCCGGCGGAATTTGAAGCAGCTCGAAAATGGCCTCCGCCATGTAGCGCGACGGTTTGCCCACGACGGCTTCCACCGGGTGGCTGGTGCAGGCTTCGATGGCGGCGATCACCGCCGCGGCGTCCGGCTGGCCGCCGCCCGGCACGGGGCAGAAGCGGTCGCCGTTGGTGGCATAGAAGCGGGCCCCGAGGCGGATGGCATCGAAGGCGGTCTGGAGCTTCGCATAGTCGAATGTGCGGTCGAAGCTGGCGATGACCGCTTCAATCTCGCCGGGCTGCTCGCTCAGGCGGAAGCCGGCTGTCGAGAGCTCATCCTTCAGCGGCTGCTCGCCCACCACAAAGACCGCCCCGCCCGGCATACGGCGCTGCAGGAAGTCGACCATCACCAGGGAGGAGTTGACGATATCCCCCGGCGGGGTGGGTACGCCGAAGCGAGTCAGGATTTCGGCATACTCGTAGCGGGTGTGGGTCGGGTTGTTGGACAGGAACACCGTGCGCCTGCCCAGCACTCGCAGCCTGCGCAGGGTCTCGCCGGCAGTTGGCAGCAGGGCATCGCCCAGGTAGATCGTCCCGTCCAGGTCGAAGATGTAGGCGTCGTAAAGGCGATTGGGTACGGCCATCGGTAGGCTGCCTGGTCTATTTACCGGAGCCCAGGGTCAGACCCTGGATGAAGTAGCGCTGCAGGAAGACGAACACCAGCAGGGTGGGGATGGTCGCCAGCAGCGCCCCGGCAGTGATTACCGGCCAGTCGGTGTTGTACTGGCCGCGCAGTGTGGCCAGCCCGGCGGTCACCGGCCGCAGGGCGTCGGAGCGCAGCAGGATGATGGCCCAAAGGTAGTCGTTGAACACCCAGGTGAACTCCAGGGTAGCCAGGGCCGCCAGCGCCGGCAGGGTCAGCGGCAGCACCACCTGCCAGTAGATGCGGAACTCGCCGGCGCCGTCCACCCGGGCGGCGTCGATGATCTCATAGGGCACGGTGCGCATGAAGTTGCGCAGCACGAAGGTGCAGAAGCCCAGCTGGAAGGCGGTGTGGATCAGGATCAGCGCACCGTAAGTGTCGAACAATCCCAGCGAATTGGTCAGGCGGAAGACCGGCAGCATCAGGATCTGGAACGGCAATAGCGTCCCGGCGACGAAAATGAAGTAGATCAGCAGGTTGCCGCGGAAGCGGTAGCGTGCCAGGGCGTAAGCCGCCAGCGATGAAAAAAACAGCATGGCCAGCAGCGCCGGGATGGTGACAATAAAACTGTTGATCAGGTATTTCTCGACCCGCGCCTCTGTCCAGGCCTTGACGAAATTATCCAGCACGAACCTGTCTGGCAGTGTCCAGAAGCCGCGCGCCGTGATGTCGTCCTGGGTGCGGAAGGAGGTGAATACTGCAGCAAAGACCGGCAGCAGCCAGATCAGGGTCAGCAGGGCGATGCCGGTGTACTTGACCACATCCTGGAAGATGCGCTTGTTTCGGGAAGCGCCGCGCACGGCTCTGGTTGGCTGCATGCTTGCAGATTGGGTGGTCATAAGCGCCTCCTAATACTCCAGCTCGTCCTTCACCGCGCGGGAAAGGTAGAAGATAATAAATACCAGGCTGATGGCGAACAACACCACCGCCACCGCCGCCCCATAGCCCATGCGGTAGTTGTTGAACGCTTCCATATACATGAAATTTGCCAGCACCTGGGTGCTCTGCCCGCCGCGTGTCATAATGGCAATCAGGTCAAAGGCCCGCAGCGAGTCAATAATCGAGATGACGATCACAATGGTCGTCACCGGAGCCAGCAAGGGGAAGATGACGTGCAGGAACATCTGCCAGCGGCTGGCGCCGTCCACCTGGGCCGCATCCAGGTAGGTTGGGTCGATATTCTTCAATCCGGCCAGGTAGAGCACCATCACATAGCCCACCTGGCGCCACATGGCGGCGATGATCACCGCCCAGATCGCCAGGCCGCGATCGCCCAACCAGCCGGGCGGATTTTCCACCCCGATGCCGCGCAGGAAGGAGTTGATCAGGCCCATCTGTGGATTGTAAGCCCAGGCCCAGATCAGGCCGATGACCGTCAGGGAGAGCACCAGGGGAGCGTAGAAGCTGACCTTGAAGACTTTGCTGCCGCGCATCTCCGAGTTGAAGACAATCGCCAGCGACAACCCGAGCGTGGTGGGGATGGTGATGAAGACCAGCAGCCACTTCAGGTTGTTGAGCAGCGATTCGACGAAGATGCGATCCTGGGTGAACAGGCGCTCGAAGTTGGCGAAACCGATCAGCTTAGGGGTGGAGATTCCATCCCAGTTGGTCAGGCTGAGGAACATGGTATAAAACGTCGGCAGGATGATCCAGGCCAGGTAGAGCGTCAGCGGGGCGGCCAGGAAGAGCCAGGGGATGAGCTTGCGCGGTACGGTCGGCCCGCGCAGGTTGGCTTTGTTGGAGGCTTTGGCGAATCCCTGGCTGACGGCCGGTACGGCCAGCACGATCTGGATCACCAGCCCCACCAACGCCACCAGGGCGATCCAGAATCCAATCCCAGGCTGGTACTGCGGTTCGGCCAACAGCGGGCTGCCCAGGTTGAACAGGTAATAGATCATCCCCACGATCCCAAAAGCCAGCGCCCCAATAGCTGCGATACGGTTGTACTCCGCCTTCATCAGACCCAGCAAGCCCAGGGCGATGCCGCCCAGGCTGGCCAGGGGAACCACCCAAAGATACGGTGCAATCTTGGCGCCGGGCGTGCCGTACAGGTTATCCGACAGAATGCGCGCCCCATTCTCCGTCAGGCTTTTTCCGTACCAGGGTAGAAAGATAAAGGTAAAAAGAATGATGACGGCGCTGATCAGCGCTACGGTATTTGCTGCGGTAAAATCCCAGTTTTTTTCCTGCATGCAGCCCTGCCTTTTTGAAAGCGTACCGGCTAAAGTGTGTGGGGGAGGTTTCTAACCTGCCGGGCACCCTGCGGGTTTGGTCCCGATCTACGATCGGGATGACAACCCGCCCTACGACTCCCCTCCCAGCACGGGAGGGGGAGTACCATCAGTAAGTCAACCGGCGATCAGGAACCTGCTTCTTCGGCCAGAATGCGCTGGCGCTCGGCTTCGAGCTCGTTAAGCAGCGCTTCGATCTGGGTTGGGTCATCCCAGAAGCGCATGAAGGCCTCCATGCCGGCTTCCGCCATGGGCGGGGTGGTGTCCCGGTCATAGAACTGGGCGATCATGTCGGCGCCCTGGATCAGGGCGATGCCCTTCTGGGTAGGCGGGGTAGCGCCGGAGATATCCACATCCGTGCGGGTAGGCAGGCGGCCCAGGGTGTCGAAGGCCTGCTGCTGCACTTCCTTGGAGCCCAGGTAAGCCATGAAGGCTTCGGCGCCGGCCGGGTTGCCGGCATTGGACGAGACGAAGAATCCGTCGGTCGGGGCGTCTTCACCGATCAGCTGGTTGGGATCGATGATCGGGAAGCGGAAGAAGTCCAGGTCGTTCTCCAACTCATCCGGGTAGGAGTCGACGATGAACTGTCCCATCAGGTACATAGCTGCCTTACCATCGGTCATCAGCGGGATGGCTTCCTGCCAGTCGTAAGCGGCCGGGTCTTCAATGAAGCAGCCGGCGTTGATCATCTCGGCCCATTTCTCGAAGACGGCAGCAACCCTTGGATCGTTATAGGGGATCTTCAGGTCCATCAGGTCGATGTGGAACTGCGGGCCGTTGATGCGCATGTTCAGGTAGTCGAACCAGGCTGCCGCCGGCCATTTAAAGCGGGCGCCGATGGTGAAGGGCGTCACGCCGATGGCGTTCAGCTTATTGCAGGAGTCGAGCAGCTCATCCCAGGTTTCCGGGGGTTTCTCGATGCCGGCAGCCTCGAACAGGGATGGGCGATAGTAGATCGCCCACCAATAGAAGGCGGTCGGCAGGAAGTACTGCTTGTCGTTGTACGAGGCCAGCTCCTGGAAGCCGGGGGCATAAACTTCGTTGAACTTGTTTTCGGCCCACATCTTGGACAGATCGTAGACCAGGCCCTTATCGATGAAGAAGCGCGTCCGGTTGCCGGCAAACCAGGTCAGCACGTCCGGGGCAGGATCGGCGGTCAGGTAGGCACGGATGGCTTGCTTGAAGTCCTCGTGAGCGATGATCGAGTGATTAACCGGCATCTCGGGGTGGGCCGCATTCCAATCGGCTACGATTTTCTCATCGAAGGCGCGCGGCTCCGGATCGCCGTTGTAGGAGTTGTACAGGATGGACTGCACGGCGACGGGGACTTCGACTTCCTGGGTGACGACCACTTCTTCCTTGACGACTACGGTCGCTTCGACGATCGTTTCCACTTCACGGGTCACTTCTACGATCTCCGCCGGGGGCGGGGTGGCCTGGGCGCAGGCGCCCAGCATGAACACGAATACCAGCAGCAGGCTGGCGGCAATCCAAAGCTTTGAGTGTTGCATGGTTTTCTCCTCGCGATACTTAGATACTGGTTTGTTCAAGAGCCGATTTCCAACTGGATCCTCTATCAGCGTATCTGTCGTTCACCACCTCCTTTTTCATTTTTCATCAGCTTCCTTCAGGTTATTCCTGCAACCGTCCACGATATTCTCACGAATACACCAATGCCGACCGGACGGGAATCCATTCGTGGATGCGTGGATGGAATTCTCCCTTAATTATTAGTAGTCAGCCGTCCTCTGTCCTCCATTCGCCGTCTGCCGTCTGCGGTCTGCCGTCGTCCGTCGGCCGTCGATTCGCGCACTACCAGCTCGGCCGACAGGAGCACATGCTGCAGCGGGGACTCGGGCTGTTCCACCCTGGCAATCAGCAGCCGGGCGGCCTCCTTCCCGATGGCGAAGACATCCTGGTGCAGGGTGGTCAGCGGCGGCTCCTGGAAGGCCGCCAGCGGGATGTCGTCGAAGCCGATCACCGAAATATCCTGCGGCACGGCGCAGCCCGCCTGGCGCAATGCGTGGATGGCGCCGATCGCCATGCGGTCGTTCTGCGCGCAAACTGCGCTGAAGTTGTAGCCGTTCTCCAGCAGCGTGCAGACAGCCCGGTAGCCCGAACTCAACCGTCCAGTCGCCTTCCAGGGTGCAGTCGGTTTGCGGCATCACCCCGGATTCCGTCAAAGCAGCCAGGAAGCCTTCCAGCCGCTCGCGGGTGCAGTCTTCGACCAGCGGGCCGGTCAGGCAGGCAATCTGGCGGTGGCCAAGCTCCAGCAGATGCGTTGCGGCAGTATAACCGGCCTGCCAATCGTCCAGCGAAACGGTATCCACGCCGTCGGAATCGGTATGCACGCCGGCGTATACCAGCGGCGCGGTTCCCTTGGCCAGGCGGTGGCGCCCGTCCGAATAGGGATTGAAGACGATCAGGCCGTCGGCGCGCCGGCTGTGAATCAGCTCTTCCACCAGGCAGGCGAAGGTTTGCTCGTCGGGTGCGGAGGCCGAGAGCAGGAAATAACCCTGCTGCCGGGCGTACTGCTCGGCGCCTTCGATCATGCTGGCAAAGGTGAAATCGATCAGGTTGGGAGAAAAGCAGGCCAGCAGGTGCGTGCGCCCGCGCGCCATGCTGCCGCGCCACTTCATTGCGGCGGTAGCCCAGCTGCTGGATGGCCTGATCCACGCGGCTGCGGGTTTCGGGGTTGACCCGCTCGGTGGCGTTGATCACCGCGAGACCGTCTGGTGCGAGACCCCAGCCAGGGCGGCGACATCACGGAGGGTAACACGGGAGCGCGGCATGCTAAGCAGGCAGGCTTTAAGTAGTGGGTTGTGGGTTTGGGCCGATGTTACCGGTCACGTGACCGGTAACATGATTCTATGAGAACCGGATGTGTTTGTCAAGAGGGAATTTTTGTGCGAACGTTCGCCTGTTCGAACGGATTCCATAATTTCTTGGTACGATGGATGTAATCTCGAAAGACGAAGTCAGAAGGGAAGTGAAAAAATGCAGAATATGGCGCCAGCTGCCCTCGCGTTGCTCGCTGGTTTGCCGCCTCGCAGGAAATGCTGTTGGCGTGGCGCATTTTGCGCCAGCAGCATTTATTTGGCCATTGGTTTTTCCAGGTACTGATCGTCACTGACCTGCTCCATCCAGTTGGCCATCGTTCCAGCGACACTGGCATAGATGGCGATGTAAGTCAGGGCTGAGCTGGGCGCGGCACCGTGCCAGTGCTTTTCATTGGGTGCGAAGGTAACGATATCCCCAGGGAAGATTTCTTGCACTGGGCTGCCCCAGCTTTGCACTCGACCGCAGCCGGAAGTCACGATCAGGACCTGGCCCTGTGGGTGGGTGTGCCAGGCCGTGCGCGCCCCCGGCTCGAAAGTGACGCTGATGCCGGTCACATTCCCAAGCGGAGTGGGTTCAAATAAGGGATCCACCCTTACCCGGCCGGTGAAATATTCTGCCGACCCTTGCTGAGAAGGCTGAGTGCCAATTCTTCTTATTTCCATGTTCTGCTCCTCATTTGGTTGTCACCCTAAGAGAAGGGTCAAATCCTTTGCTTCGCTCAGGATGACTGGCTTTGCGTGGCCCACAGAGTGCGGGAAGGGATCGTCATGTGCCCGTACAGGTCCAGGGCCAAATAAACGAGCAGCACTTCGATTGGCAGCCCGGTACTGCGCTTGCACTTATAGTTTATCACCATTGCGGGCAGATTATTCACGCCGCCTCACTGGGTGCGGCAAAGCAATGCGGGGTGCGGTAAAATCAACAGGCTATGAGCGAAACCCGCATATCCATAGTCATCCGCTGCTATAACGAAGAGAAGCATATCGGCAAGCTGCTGACCGGCATCCTGGCGCAGTCGCTGCCTGAGCCGGAGATCATCCTGGTAGATTCCGGCTCCACCGACGCCACCCTGTCGATTGCCGGGCAGTTCCCGGTCAAGATCGTCCACATCGAGCCGCAGCAGTTCACCTTCGGACGCTCACTCAATCTGGGCTGCCAGGCAGCCGGCGGCGAGCTGATTGTGATTGCCAGCGCTCATGTTTACCCGGTGTATGCCGACTGGCTCCAGGCACTGCTGGCGCCTTTCAGCGATCCGCAGGTAGCGCTGACCTACGGCAAGCAGCGCGGCGACCCAAACACGCAATTCTCCGAGGGGCAGATATTCATTCATTGGTTCCCCGAGCACGCCCAACAGTTCCAGGCTTACCCGTTCTGCAACAACGCCAATGCCGCCATCCGGCGCTCGCTGTGGGAAAAATTCCCTTACGACGAGACTCTCAGCGGGCTGGAGGACCTGGATTGGGCGCGCCGGGTGACTGCCGCCGGCTACAAGATTGTCTATGTCCCGGAAGCGGAGATTATCCACCTGCACGACGAAACCCGCCGCGGCACGCTCAACCGCTACCGGCGAGAGGCAATGGCCTTCAAAGCCATCTACCCGCACGAGCGCTTTCACTTCTTCGACTTCCTGCACCTGTCGGCTTCCAACATCCTGCACGACCTGTGGCGGGCTTACCGGCAGAAGGTCTTACGGCGCAATCTCAGCGGGATATTCGCTTTCCGGCTGGCGCAGTTTTGGGGCACCTACCAGGGCTACCGCCGCAGCGCTCCCCTGAACTGGCAGCTGCGCCAGACCTTCTATTACCCCAGGGGCATCGGCACGCCGGCCTCCAAACAATCCCGGGAAGCGGAACTGGTGCGATATGGCAGCCAACCCCCGCAGGAGTGAGGCAGCCCTAAATAGAGTTTTATCCTGAGCGCAGCCTCAAGCTGCACAGCCTGTTATAATTTCTCAGCTTGCGAGTCATCTTCAGTCGTGATTGAAGGAGGAACTCATGTCTAAAGAAACAAACAAGGCACTCGCCATTGCCTGGCATGACGCCATGAACAGCGCCGATTGGGAAACGGCTATCGCCCCCTTCTTTTCCGGAGATCTGTCCCGCTATCACGTCTGGTTCGTGCAAAACCACCGGCAATTTCGCAAGGCCTTCCCCGATTACCACGCCACCATAACCCGGGTTGTGGCCGAAGGGGACACGGTGGTTGTGACCACTCTGGTAACCGGGACCCACTCGGCTGAATTTCCCTTTGGTGAGATGAAAGGCATCGCCGCCACCGGCAAGAAGCTGGCCTGGGAGGAAGTAACGATCACCAAATACCGGGCCGGGGCGCTGTCCGATATCAAGCTGATCGTGGATGGCGTCGCACGTTTGCAGCAATTGGGTGTGCTGTCTCTCTGATGATGCTGCTGGTTTACGCCTGAACGAAATCCCCGCGCTCCAATATCTCCACCAACCGGCTGGTAAAGCGCGCCGCCGGGGCGCCGTCTACCAGGTCGTGATCGAAGGCCAGCGTCAGGTGCAGGATTTCCCGCAACGCAACCTGTCCCTGGTGCTCCACCGGCTTCTCGACGATGCTGCCAACCGTCAGCCCCAGGGTATGCACCGGCAGGAAGGTGATCCCCCAGCCGGCAATCTTGCCGTACATCCCCAGCGAGGTGATGATCGTGGTGCCTTCCAGACACTTGAAGCGCTGCGGGGTTAGCTTGATGAGATGAAAGAACCACAACCGCAGAAAACGCGGCAAGTGCGGCGCCAGGCGCATCAGCCTGCTCGCCTGCCCTGCCCTATCCCCTGGCTCCGCCTGGACAGCCCGGATTTCGGCGCTGATCTCGGCTACGGATTTGCCCTGGGCGCCCCGGATGATGTGCGGGATGGCTGCCCGGCCGGGTGACGGCTCGACCATCACCACCACATCTACGTCTCGGAAAATCACCAGCCGGCCGCGCCAATCGCGGTAGGCCTGCACTGCAGGGTACTCGGCGATGGCCCGCCCGAGAGCAGCGGCCATGCAGGCGGTGAAGGACAGGTCCTCGCCGGCGGCCTTGCGCTCGCGGATTAGCCGCCGGATATCGCTTACATCGACTTCCACCATCCCACAAAAAACATGCCGGCCGGTGCCCAGGTAGCCGGCATCCACCACCAGCCTGCGTTCGGGTGGGAAAGGCTTGATTTCATAATCCATCGCTGCGCCTCCTGGCACTATTTTAATATATCGAGTGAAAATTAATAAGGGACGTTGGGTTATCCACATTAACAATAGCTAAATAGATCGGAGAGTATAAAACCAGATAAAGATGATGTGACAAAAGTTAGTAAAAAAATGTGACAAAAGTCAGTAAAAAAATGTGACATTTGTTACTTTATTAAAGGCGAGTATTGTTGTAGTCTCATAGATAGAATGAAAGGGGGCATGGCCAATGGCTCCAAAATCAATTTTTTTCGCCAATATTTCCTCGGTCTGTTATGAGCCGTATCTCGTTGGCAGAGCTACACAGTATTATTTATTTTCAATGGTTTATTGACGAATTCCCTGTCGTAAGGATGATCAGGCATAAAATAATCAATTAAGGAGGGAAAGTAAAATGCGACACACCAAAACGCCAATCGTTTTCCTTATCGTCCTTTCCTTATTTTTTTCTCCGTATTTCATTCTTACAGTTTCCGCAAATTGGTATTCTTATTTTTCACAAACTGGCTACTATGGTCTATGGTCTAATATTTATACTCCATTATACGAACCATTTATAGCTACTGGGGATCATCAATCTAATTCTGTAACAACACCAGGGGGCGCTGCTTGGGTTCAAGCAGGTTGGATCTTCTACCCTGGCTGGAATCAACCTAAACAATATATTGAATACTTTGTGGGTGGAGTAATTCATTTAGATTATTTAAATGATCAGCCTTGGGGGACAGTAGCAAGGTATGAGGTCTCGTTTGATGGATCCTCCGGTATTAATAGATGGTGTATTTGGGTTAATACCTGGCAGATCGGTTGCTGGAATGATATTGATCCTGCTCCGAGTTTATTGATTGCCCAATCCGAAACGCATACAAGTACAGATACTGTATTTTGGACTGATTTTACATATATTAAGGTAAGAAATGCGTCTGGAATATGGGTTAATCCTACCCTGAGTAATAATATGCACGCAGACGTTCCTTATGGAAATACGATTTTAACTAACGATGCATTTCGAACATGGCGACATGGTATGCATTTACCGATAATAGTCAGATGAAGGTGATAATTAAGCAGTTCTTCCATGAAGAACACGACTGTCAAGTTGTTCCAAGGGTCCTTGTATTTGATCGGATTGATTATCCTGGTGCTCGTACTGATCTTTGCTCTTTCCATACGACCACAAGTAAGCACCCAGGAGGATGGCATTCAATCCTTACAGGAACGCCTGGCTCGCACAGGTATTCCAATAAAAAGCCTGAAAGTCACCAGCCAATCACCTCTGGAAGTCGAAGTTATTATTAATAGCTCAGCAAGCGATGGTAAATTAAGTCATGAAGATGTATTGAATCAATTTCTTGCGGTGAGAGAAATCGAATTGGCTTATTTACATTTTGGCGCTTTAATCAACAGCTACCGCCTGGTGCTTGAAACCAAAGAAGGCAATCCAATTTACGATAGTACCGTCTTCCTGAATCCTGACTTACCCTCTCAAAAATTAAGCCAGGCGCCACCTTCACCTGTCGATACCAGTAAAACGAAGCAAATATTAGAAAGCATGCTAGATTTTCGGGGATTAAAGCTATTGACTCTACAGGTGCCTTCTACATATCCCGCCAGCGATAACAGCAAGCTGGTCACGTTTGATCTTTCCACAGGGACTGCTGCCGAAAATACAGACAATGCCCAAATCCAGGAATTTCTGATGAGTTTACGCCAGCAAATTGAAGAGATTAACCAGCGTTCTGATACCGGCGTCGTGCTCTTCCATGTTCGTATCCTGGATTCGAATAATCGGCTATTAGTCGAATATCTGGAGGACATCGAAACCTGGAAACAGGTAACGTGGATAGACGAGACTTTTATAGCAGATTGGTATCCGCAACCCGCCCCAGACAGTAGCCCTGTACCCCAGGTTACACCATCGCCCGTAGTTTATCCTACACTACCGCCACAAAGCCCATATCCATAGTTAATCGTTTGTGTCGCGCCTATGCCCGCCTGATCCCGGGTGCTGGTAGGTCGCGGCAAGTGCCAGCAGCGCCGCCACCGCCAGCATGCCTGGCGCCAGGATGGGGGAAGCCCCGTGCAGCGTTTCTGTGATGAGCTGGGCGGTGGTCGCATTGGGCTGGATTTCCTGCGCAAAGCCCAGGTTGGCCGACAGGTGCAGGAACAACCCCAGCGCGCTGCCCAGGATCGCCAGCAGCATGCTGCCCCGCAGCGCGTTCAGCGTGCCACGCGTGGGCCGCAGCAACACCACGATTGTCGCCACAACTCCCAGCCCGCACAGAATAAACGGGATCAACTGCTGCGCTTCGCCGGTATGCTCCTGAAAGATCAGCTCCACCATCGTCCCGGCGAACAGGAAGACGGCCATGGCGAGTAAGAAGGTGCGAAAAGTTTGCAGAAGTTTTTGATTATCCATGAGTAAGCCTGGCCGTTAATCCAGATATCCTGCTGCCACCGCCGGATCCACCGCCGGCGCCAGCTCAGCCAGTTTGGCCAGGAAGGCCTCGTTCGAGCCGAAGGGGCGCGCCGCAATCAGCGCTGCCGCGGCCGCCTCATCCAGGCCGGGGATCTGCATCAGGGTGGCTGCGTCCAAGTCATCCACAGCCACCGGTACGAAGACATACAGCTCATACTCGGCCACCTGGGCCTCGTCGACGTACTTGCCGATTTCCTGGCGGAACTGCTGGATGCTGATATAGGGGCGGTACTCCAGGAACTCACGCACCATGCGGCTGCTGAAATTGGGGATGACGGCCAGGAAATCGTCACTGTTGGCGGCGTTCAGGTTGAGCCTGGTATTTTCTACGGCGGCTGGCGCCTCGATCGCCGCGTCGGTCGGCTGTATTTCTGGGGCGGTGGTGGCGGCCGCATCCAGCTGCACCGAAGTAGGGGTTGCTGCTGGTGCTTCCGTGAATACGGCTGGGGCCTCGCTGGGTGTGGCAGGGGTCGCGCAGGCCGCCAGCAGGCTCATGCCCAGCAGCGCCGGGATGAGCGTGCGTAGGGATAACGATAGCTTATTCATAGTGTACCTTTCAACAATCGTGAGATGGCATGGAGAGAATGTCTTCGGCAGCACCGGGACAGACAAACTTTATGATGTTTGTCTCCTATGCAGTTGGGATATGATACCCTGGGATTGTTCAGAAATTGTTAGCTTTTCTTAGGAATAAAATGAAGGCTTTCTGCAGCCATCCCGTTCATCCCTGTTAAATAAAAGTGGAAGCCGCCAGGGCGGCTTCCACCGATGCTGATTTAGATCTAACCGAAATCGTCCTACGGCGCGACTTCGAGCAGCTCCACGTCGAAGACCAGCGTGGCGTTGGCCGGGATCGGCCCGCTGCCGGTTTCGCCGTAAGCCAGGGCTGCCGGGATGCGCAGCTGGCGCTTGCCGCCCACCTGCATACCTGCCAGGCCCTCATCCCAACCTGGGATGACTCCGCCCTCGCCCAGGACGAAGGTGAAAGGCTCACCGCGGTCCACCGAGCTGTCGAACTGAGTGCCGTCTTCCAGCCAGCCGGTGTAGTGCACCGTCACGGTTTGGCCGGCTGCGGCGCTGGCGCCGTCGCCCTTAACGATGTCGTAATACTGCAGGCCGCTATCGGTGGTGGTGTAGTCCGCCGGGTCTACCTCGGTCTGCGTCACGGGCTCTTTCACGTCGGTCAGCGCGATCTCCATGATCAGCGTGGCGTTCGGCGGAATGGCGTTGGCGCCCTGCTCGCCCAGTGCAATTTCCGGCGGGATGACCAGCTGGCGCGTGCCGCCCACTTTCATGCCCTGCACACCTTCTTCCCAACCGGGGAAGACCGTGTCGCCGCCGCCAACCTTGAAGCTGATCGGCTGGCCTTCTGGCGAGCTGACAATGTATTCGTTGGCTCCCTCGCCCTGCACCCAGATGGTGTACGTGGTGGACACGACGCTATCACTCTTCGCCTCGGCGCCATCGCCTTCGGTGATGTCGTAGTACTTCAGTCCGCTATCGGTGGTGGTCATGTCCGACTCAGACACCTCGGCAGGCATGGGCGGCTCTTCCACGGAGAGGAGCTCGACATCCAGCACGATCTGGCTGTTGGGCGGAACGCTGCCGTAGCCTTGCTCGCCAAAGGCCAGCTCTGCGGGGACCGCCATCTTGGCAGTGCCGCCGGCTTTCATCAGCGCCAGGCCTTCTTCCCAGCCGGGGAGCAGCTCATCGCGGCCCATGACGGCTTTGATCGGCTGGCCAGAATTCCTGGCTGTTAATCACCTGCGTGCCGTCCGGTAGTGAGAGCACGAAGTTCATGGTCAGTATATCGCCGTCCTGCGGCGTGCGTCCGTCGCCGGCTACCTGCTCCAGGTACTGTACGCCGTTGGCGGTTGTTTCGGCGCCTTCCAGCGTGATGCTGGTGGGAGCGGCTGGCCCACTAATTTCCGGGACCTCGGTCGGCAGCAGTTCATCAGGAATGGGGGTGGCCGCCTGGCAGGCAGCCAGGGCGGTGGTCAGGATAATCAGGATCGACACGGCGATCCAACGGGTATTTCTCTTCACAATATGCTCCTATGAAATAATTCGGCCGCGCCGGCAAACGACCGGCGCGTATTAAACCGTAGAATTTTATCATGAATAAGGAAGAGTCGTATAAAACTGGAAGCCTGCAATCCCCTTATGGCGTCCTTAAGGTTCTTTTAAGGGGCGAAAACCGATCTGGATTTGAAGCCGGCTATGCGGATCAAGGCGGCGCTTAGCGCTCCATACCGGGATTGCCCGTGAAAAGAAAACTACCGGACTGCGTGGAATGCCGTCCGGTAGTTTTCTTAGCTCTTTCAGTCAATAGCGGGGGCTATGGCGCCATAAAGGTCGCCAGCCAGTCCAGGTCGTCCGCCCGATCCACCCGGTAAACACCGCCGGTCCCGGCGCAGTTGCCGTTCATGCCGAAGGAGGTCACCCCGGCAAGCACACTGCTGCTGCCGATGAAGTTGGGGCCGCCCGAATCGCCGAAGCAGGTCCCGCCGGTGTTGGTATTGTTGGAGAGCAGCAGAGAGTAATCGCCCACTATGCCGCCATTGATCTGGATCAGGCGAGGAGTCGCCACCATCCGCATGCGGACGTTGTTTTCCTTCCATGCAGCCGCACTCGGGAAACTCATCTGCAGCCCGTAGCCCACCGCCGTAAAGGTATTATCTTGCTTACCCCTCTGAGTCTTCAGGACATCCAGTACATTCAAAGCGGGCAGCACGCCGTACTCCGCCATGTACACGGGCTCCTCCAGGACCACAACCCCCAGGTCATACAGGTAGAACGCATTGGGGTCGAATGACGGATGAGTGTAGGGGGTGCCTTCGATCGCCCCACTGCCTGCGCCGCCATACGGGTAAAGCGGGTAGGGGACATTATCATAGGTCATATCCGCATAGAACCACACGCGTGCATCTGTTGCGCCATCCGTGCAGTGCCCGGCGGTCAAAAAGATCGTGGGTGAGATCAGGGTGCCGCTGCAGCGCCAGGCGGGTTCGCCATCTACATCCGCGATCATCAGCCCGACATACGGGTGGCCTTCGCCATCCAGCTCGCCATCCGTGACCGCGCCGGCATACCCAAAGACGGCAAATGCCAGGATAACCACGAGCGCCAGAGAAACGACAGCTTTTTTCATCATCAGTCTCCTTTTCTATTTAACAGTGTTTGCATAATATTTGGCCCCCATACGTGTTATTGATATTATACTATCGATATGGTCACCGATTTTCTGCTGCTGATTATCCCCTCGCTGGCAGTGATGGGAGGCGCCTGGTGGGCCGGCCGCTCGGGCCAGCCGCAAGGCGCCCGCCGCCGCCTGTTACTTCTGCTGGCGGGGGCGGTACTGCTGGTGGCCTTGCTGGCTGCCCTGATCTGGTTCAATCCTTACGGGCGCAGCATCTCCAGCTCACTGGCGGCTTTCGGCCTGCTGCCGGTGCTGGTTGCTCTGTTTGTACTGCTGCTCAACCGGCCGGCGCAGTGGCTTGGTCTGTGGCGCAGCGATCGCCTGCTGCTGTCCATCCTGCTGATCTTGCTCCTGGTGGCTTTCGGCTGGCTTTACGCCGCCCAGCCCTCCACCTTCTGGCTGGTTGTGGGGTTAACCGCATCCTTTGGGGTTGTTTGGTGGTTGGGGACGCGTCCCGGATTGGCGCTGCCAATGGTGGTGGGAGGTATCGCCCTGGTATGCATCTTCCTGGGAGGCGGCGGCTGGCTATACCTGCCCGGTATGCTGGCGCCGGAATGGCTGCGTATCGGCCTGAGCATAGCCGCTGGACTGTCTATGGTGCTGTGCATCTTCCTGGCAGCCGCTTTGCTGTATGCCGCTCTGCGCAACGGGCTGCCGCTGCAGCGGCGCCATGCTTTACCCCGCCTGGCTTTGGGCTTCTTCCTGGTGCTGGGCAGCGCTTACTATATTCTGTGGGATGGCATCTGGTCTTCCGCCCATGCCCGCGCTTTTGAAGATCACTGGCCGTTCGCCCAGTTCCTGTTCAGCCTGCTGGCCGGATTGGTGATCTTCTTCCTGCTGCGCGGCCGTCTGCGCCTGGCAGGACCGGGGTTTACCGTGTTCGTGACCGCCGTCTATTTCATCGCCCTGTCTGCCGGCTGGCGCATCTCGGCTTTCGCCATCACCGAGCACCGGGCCGAGAGGGTAGAGGCTGCCTTGCAAGCCTATTATCAGGATCATGGGCAGTACCCGGCGCAGCTTGGCGACCTGACGCCCCGCTACCAGCGCCTGTTCCTACCGCCGGTAGTTGTGAGCGTTGGCGGCTGGTGCTACCAGGGCAGCGGCGACGCCTACCGCCTGGGTTATGTCAGCGGAGAGTTCACCTACTCTGAATCTGAGTTCTTCACCCAGATTTTTTCCAAATCCGGCGATCCGGACCAGGGCGAATGGGACTGCGAATCATTGGTGCGTCGCCTGCAGGCTGGCGGGATTTTGTATTGAATTCAGGTGAGTCGTGGATCTACAGCAAATCCTCTTGGAAATCCATTCCCTGGAAGAAGAACTTCTGGCTTTTGAGCGAAAATACGGAGTCCGCTCGGAGATTTTTCATGTGGCATATATGAATGGGGAAGAACCAGAAGATGATGCCTGGGTGGCCGACTTTACAGATTGGGCCAGCGTTTATGAGACCTGGCAGACGCGTGATTCCCAGTATCGCGTTGAGATTAAAACTCTTCAGACGAAGCAGGATAGCTTGGTTGGATTAATTCATGTCCGATATGGATGAGAACTCCATTTTATTTTCCGATACTCTGGCAGTTCACCACCTGGGTGAGCTCGAACCCGACGCGCTGGACTCCTGAGCACGCTGCTCGACCCGCGCATCCGCCTGAGCAGCGGCCCCGACCTTCCCGAACCGGCCGACTTCCAGGTGCTGGTCGCCGGGCGGCCCGAGCGCCGCCAGCTGCTCGCCAGCCCCAATCTACGGTTGCTCGTCATTCCCTGGGCGGGGCTGCCGCCCGAAACCCGCAGCTTGCTGCTCGATTACCCGCACATCGCCGTCCACAACCTGCACCACAACGCCGCCCTGACCTCCGAGCTGGCTATTGCCCTGCTGCTGTCGGCTGCCAAGCTGATTATTCCCTACGACCGGGCGCTGCGCCTGAACGACTGGACACTGCGTTACGCCGCGCCGCAGGCCCTGGTGCTGCAGGGCAAGACTGCCCTGATCCTGGGATTCGGCCATATTGGGCAGCATATTGGTCGGGCCTGCCATGCGTTGGGCATGCGCGTGCTGGCTGTCAAACGCAGCCCGGGAACTCTGCCCGAGCTGGACTACCCGGCCGAAATCCACCCGCCGGCAGCCCTGCACAACCTGCTGCCGTTGGCGCAGGCGGTTCTGGTGGCGCTGCCCAACACGCCGCATACCGAAGGACTGCTGGGCGAGACCGAGCTGCGCCTGATGCCGCCCGGAGGGCTGCTGGTGAATATTGCCCGCGGCCCGGTGGTCGATCAGGGCGCTCTTTACCGGGCGCTGCACGACGGGCACCTGCATGCCGCCGGATTGGACGTCTGGTATCACTACCCTGCAACGCCTGAAGCCCGCTCGAACACGCCGCCTGCCGATTTCCCCTTCCACGAGCTGGATAACCTGGTGCTGAGCCCGCACCGGGCCGGGCTGGCCGTCGAGACGGAAGCGCTGCGCATGCAAGCCCTGGCCGAGCTGCTCAACGCCGCCTGTCGTGGGGAGCAGGTTCCCAACCGGGTGGATGTTGCGGCGGGTTATTAAAAAAATCAGGGCGAGGGATTGCTGCTCCTCGCCCTGCGATCAAAGATCATAAACGACTAAAGAAACAGTCCAATCACCCAGTTGAGCAGCCAGGCGACCACCGACATGGCGATGGCCGCGATGATCGCGCCGCCGTAACCTTTAACGGTCAGGCCCTTGACCCACCTGCCGGCCAGCAGCAAAACAGCAGCCGCGATCAAGAGGGTCACCAGGGGGCCGCACAAAGCGCCACCAAAGGTAAAGCCCAGTGCCTGGAGTATCCAGGTAACCAGCCACGACAGGACTGCAATGACGATTGCAGCTACGAAGGCGGCGCCAAAGCCGCTGACTTCCATAATATACACATTTCCCACACTACTTCTTCACAATTTCATAACAATCTTGCGGTATCCTGAGGATGTGAGCGGAAACAATCTCCGGAGGAATGAAAAATATGAGTAGAAAAGCAATTTTTTGGATTGTTGGCATTGTCCTTGTCGCGGGTCTGGCCGCAGGCGGCTACTATTATTTCACCACACAGGCGGCGCAGGCTGAAAGTGAAGCCGCAGCCGAGGCCGAGCTGCAGACCGCGGTGGCCCGCTTGGGCGAGCTGACGGTCCTGGCCAGCGGCACCGGACAGGTGACTCCGACCAGCGAGATCGGCGTCGGTTTTGACGAAAGCGGCACGCTGATCGAGCTCAATGTCGCTCCGGGTGATGCCGTCCAGCCGGGGCAGGTGCTGGCCCGTTTGCAAACCAAGAACAGCGAACAGGATATTGCCGCATCTATCTCAGATGCCGAGCTGAACGTGATCCGCGCCCGGCAGAGCCTGGACGACCTGTACACCAACGCCGAGCTCAACCGCACCACCGCCCTGAACAGCATCGCCGAGTATGCCCAGGCAGTGCGCGATGCCCAATATACGCTGGATAACTATACGCTGACGGCCGAGCAGGAAAAGATGGATGCCATCGAAGCCCTGGATATCATGCAGCAGAGGCTGGAGCAGGCTACCGCCGCTTTTGAGCCTTATCGCTACCTGGAGATTACCAACGAAACGCGAACGGATCGGCTCACGGCGCTTACCCTTGCTCAAACCAATTTCGACGCAGCCGTCAAGCGCTTGAACTACGAATACGCCCTGCAGGTGGCTAAAGTGAACCTGGATAAAGCCCGCCAGGAGTACGAGCAGTATACCGCCGGGCCGGCCGCCGACGACCTGGAGCTGGCGCAAGCCGAGCTGGCCAATGCTGAAGCCAAGCTGGCCCTGGCGCAAGAAGCCCAGTCGATTATCGAGCTCAAAGCGCCCATCGCCGGCACTGTTATGGCGGTGGATGCCAGCCTGGGCGAAGTGCTGAGCACTGCTGCCATTATCACTCTGGCCGACCTGGAGATACCCACCCTGGATGTTTACCTGGATGAGACGGATTTAGATAAGGCGGTTGTCGGCTACGACGCCGAGGTGGTCTTCGATGCCCTGCCGGATCAAAGCTTTACTGGTAAAGTGGTCAGCGTCAGTCCCGGATTGCAGTCGGTGGGCAACACCCAGGCGGTGCTGCTGCGCGTCCAGCTCGATACGGCCGGTGTGCAGGTCAACCTGCCGGTCGGCTTGAACGCAGCCGTAGATATCGTCGCCGGGAGGGCAGAAAATGCCGTCCTGGTGCCGGTGGAAGCATTGCGCGACCTGGGCGACGGGCAGTATGCCGTCTTCGTCATGGAAAACGGCGAGCCGACCCTGCGTGTGGTCGAAGTGGGTCTGATGGATGTCACCTATGCCGAGATCCTTTCCGGTCTGGAAGCGGGTGAGGAAGTCACCACCGGCATTGCGCAGACCCAATAAGAAGTATTTACTATGAACCCATATGGAGTTGTCATCCTGAGCGCAGCGAAGGATCTAGATTCTTCAGTCGCTGCTCTCCTTCAGAATGACAGGGAGTAGGCTGTATGCCAGAAGTAATTATCCAAACTGAAGCGCTGACAAAAATCTACGGCCTGGGCGATGTGCAGGTCCTGGCTCTTGACAGGGTCGACCTGCAAATCGCCGAAAAAGAGTTCGTGGCCGTCATGGGACCTTCCGGCTCCGGGAAAAGCACGCTGATGAACATCCTGGGCTGCCTGGACCGTCCGACCGAGGGGCGCTACCTGCTGGCCGGCCAGGAAGTGGGCAGCCTGAGCAAGCCCGAGCTGGCCCGCATCCGCAACCAGCGCCTGGGATTCATCTTCCAGTCGTATAACCTGCTGCCCAACACCACCGCCCTGGAGAACGTGATGCTGCCCATGCTCTACAACCGCCATAACGGCCACCTGAGCGCCGCCGAGCAAAAAGACAAAGCCCTGGCGCTGCTCGAGCTGGTCAACCTGAGCGACCGGCTGAACCACCATCCCAAGGAGCTTTCCGGCGGGCAGATGCAGCGCGTCGCCATCGCCCGGGCATTGGTGAACGACCCCGTGCTGATCCTGGCCGACGAGCCGACCGGCAACCTGGACACCCACTCCGGGCAGGAGATCATGGAGATCATGCACAATTTGCACGCCCGCGGCAGCACCATCGTTATGGTGACCCACGAATACGAGATTGCCGCCCATGCCGGGCGGGTAATTCACTTCCGGGATGGGCGCATTGAGAGCGACCATCTCAACGGGCACGCTGCTCGCCAGGTAATCGCAAGCCAGGAGGCCGGCCATGCAGCCCAGTAAAGTCATCCAGATCGCCTGGAAGGGCCTGACCAAAAACAAGCTGCGCTCGCTGCTCACCATGCTGGGCGTGATCATCGGTGTGGCGGCAGTCATCATCATGATCGCCATCAGCGCCGGCACCGAGGCGGCCATCGAAGAGCAGATCACCTCCCTGGGCAGCAACCTGATTTTCGTCTCACAGAGCTTCCAGCGCATGGGCTTTGGCCCTGGGCAGCGAGCGGAGGAGGGCGGCGGCCTGGTCTACGACGATGCCTTTGCCATCGCCGACCAGGTGGAGGGTGTGACCAATGTGGCGGTCGAGCAGGAGAGCATGGAAACGGTGGAAGCCGGCAATGCTTCGCTCAACTCGGTGCAGATCCTGGGCACCACGCCGGATTTCCCCGAAGTGCGCGATATGAGCCTGGATCAGGGGCGCTACTTCACCCAGCAGGAAGTCGACCGCAAGCAAAAAGTGGCCGTCCTGGGTTCTTCCCTGGCGGAAGAGCTGTTCGGCGAGCAGACTGCCGTCGGCCAGACGGTAAGCGTTGGCGATACCAAGCTGGCCGTGATCGGCGTCTTCGAAGAGCGCGGCCTGGTGGGCAATGTTGATTTCGACATGCGCCTGTACACCCCCATCACGGTCGTCTTCCAAAAGTTCACCCCTTCCTTCATGGCGCGCGTCATGGGCGACCGGGTGCGCATGATCTATGTCAAGGTAGACGACTCGAAAGCACTGGACGATATCATCCTGCAGATCCAGCTGCTGCTGGCCAAGCGCCACGACGTCAGCCTGGAAGAAGCCGACTTCACCATCACCACCCAGCAGGATATCATCAGCACCCAGGAATCGACCACCGCGGCTTTCCGCGACCTGCTGGCCTGGGTGGCGGCGGTTTCGCTGGTGGTGGGCGGCATCGGCATTATGAACATCATGCTGGTCAGCGTTACCGAGCGCACGCGCGAGATCGGTTTGCGCCAGGCGGTAGGCGCCGCGCCCAATGACATCCGCTGGCAGTTCCTCACCGAAGCCCTGCTCTTGAGCATGGTCGGCGGCCTGATCGGTGTGCTGGTTGGGGTGGGCGGCGCCTGGCTGTTTGGCCAGCTGGGCGGCATGCGCACCGTCATCGTCCCCAGCTCGGTGCTGATCGCTTTCGCCTCCGCCGCGGCAGTGGGCGTGTTCTTCGGCTTCTACCCCGCCAACAAAGCCGCCCAGCTGGACCCGATCGAGGCGTTGAGGCATGAGTGATCGACGGACGACCGACGGCCGATCCCGCGAGAGAACGTCGCGGGACTGCGCCGCCGACGGGGACTGACGCGACGACGGTCCCGCGCAAGAACATCTCGGGATTCACGCCGGTGATGTAGGGCAAACTGTTAGTTTGCCCGGTCTGGCAGCTAAAGCTCCGGCACCGGTGGCTCAAGCCGCAGCACAGCTGCAAATCGCCGGCTACTAATCACTATTACTAATCACTAATTACTGATTACTGATCACCATTTACAAATGATAGGAGTACACACAATGAAAAAAAATATCTTGATCGTGACTTTATTTGTTCTAATCCTTACCCTGGCCGCCTGCGGGGGCAGCGCCAATACCGCCGCCAGCACCGATAGTGCCGCCGTGCAAGGCACTCCACAGCCTGCCTCCAGCAGCAGTGACGCGCAGCCCGCCGCCGGCGACGGCACACCGCAGCCCGGCATACCCTTCCAGGGCGAGCGGCCCGACTCGATGGCACTGGCCTACGGCATCTTCCAGCTGGAAGAGAGCGACGCACCCATCGATGCGGCCCAGGCTGCCAAACTGCTGCCGCTGTGGAAGGCTGCCCGCAGCCTGAGTGCCAGTGATACGGCTGCCACCGCCGAGATCGAAGCGCTGTGGAAGCAGATCCGCAGCACGCTCACCGCCGAGCAGCAGCAGCTGATCGACTCGGCGGAGCTCACCCCGGAGCAGTTTGCCGCCCTGGGCGAGAAGTACGGGCTTACGATGGGCTTTGGCCCGGGTGGCGGACAGATGGATGAGAGCACGCGGGCGACCGTCGAAGCGCTGCGCGCCAGCGGGCAGATGCCCCAGCGCGGCCAGGGCGGCGGTATGGGGTTGGGACCGGGTGGTGAAGCTGGCATGATCGTAGGTGGCCCGGGCGGCGGAGAATTTGCCGCCGGTGGCGATCCCTCTGCCATGCAGACTGCCGTAGCGGAGAATGGTGGTTTCCGCGGCGCCCGCATGGGCCTGAACAGCGCCCTGCTGGATGCCATCATTACCTTCCTGGAAGGCAAGGTCCAATAAAGCCGTAGGTTCAGGACTGGGGAGGTGTAGCGTATGTGGAAAAAATTGATCTGGATCGTCCGCTGCTGGCCCTGCTCTTAATGGGTGTGGGCAAAGTGGAAGGCCGTCGCTACGATCAGAACGGCGTCGCCGGCGGTCCCATGCTGCTGGTGGTGATCAACAAGTCCGGCATGCCGCTCGAGCTGAGCCTGACCGGTCAGGATACGGACAGCTTCTACGTGCTGCGCGTGCCCACTGGGACCAAGGAATTCCCTTACGAGCAGACCTTCGAAGTGCTGCCGGATACCTACACCTCGTCCCTTTTTTACGTCGAGATTTATGATCCGGTCTACGGCTACACCTGCGACTCGAAAAGCATGCAGCTGCCGGTCTACCGTAAAGTGTGGGTCACCGTCACCGGCTGCGATCACAGCACCCGCGGCCGCCCCGAAGCCCCGGCAATTTTGAAATACGGTGTCAGCGCCGGGAGGCAGGGGAGATAAGCCTCTGTAGGGCAAGCTGTCAGCTTGTCCGGGTGCCCGTCCATCTTGAAACATGGCGTCAGTGCCGGTAGGAAGGCGCGCTAATGGCCAGCCATGATCTAAAAAGACTAATTACTCATTCAGTATGTACTGCTGATGGGTTGGCAGAATATTCTTGATAAAGTTGCCAGGTAGCATGGCGATTACGCCAAGGTTCGCGATGTTTACTTCATTAATCAGGTTTTTATCGAGTGTGAGGAAGATGAGAGATGGATTCATTAACAAAGCAGCAGCAACAACATGTGCATCTTTCTTATTCACTCGGCCTTCAAACTGGCGACTCGAATCAGGGAGTGGCATTGGTGCCAGCCTGAAAGGTGTGATTGCTATTAATGCCTCAAAACGCTGGAGAGCCTCAATGCCTAATTTCGCTTGGATATTGTGCTGAGTTTCCAATAAAACTGGTTGTGAGACATACGCCTGGAGATATCCCCGGGCACACATGGAAAATAAAAAGCCCGAACCTCCCGTTGGATTGCCTGCAGCCGCGATCAGGCAGGCTGCATCAAAGAATATCCGGGTATTGGAGTTACAGAGATCATTTAGTTTCTGAGCGAAAACGTTGGGTGATTGCTAGTGCTTCCTCATCCAAAGTGTCATCTTTCAGAAACTCGCTGATTTCTCTCCCTGTATACTCGCGGAGGGAAATGTCTTTCCGGGTACGGGTTGCCCACAATAACAAGTCGATGCTTGTCCTGGGAATACGGTAAGCCCTCCAAGCCCCAGCCTGGAAGCGACCAGCTTTCCCTGGCGAATGTAGCGATATACCGTCTCTCGGTCGATCTGCAGGTATTCAGCTGCCTGTTCAGGTGTGAAAATCTCGGGTGACCTTTCCACGATTGCTCCTCGACTCTATTTGATCCTATTATACACGATTTGATAATGAATAGGACCATAATCCACAGGTCGCCACTCAGGCGGTGATCCAATATCAGATTTCAGTCCATATCAGGCTGAAAAAGATGGAAATAGCTAGCCATATCAGGCTAAGGAACCATCTCAAGATCGCTCCGAGAAAGTAAATCAACCCAGGTTGCTGGCTGCCTCTTCCAGGGTAAAAGCACGAATGGTCTCCGTGCGCAGTCCACTTCGGGACAGGGACATCGCAAATTTCATCGCAATGCCTGCATTTGCCGCCTGGAATACCAGCAGGGAGTCGTATTGCCCTTGAAGCACCAGCCAGGTGGACAGGCTGATCCCCAATCCCTTTGCAGTAGCCTTAACCTGAGTCATCATTGCCCCGGTATCCTCAGGCTTCATCGCACCGGGGTTGGCGAAGGTCGCCAGGATTACGTATGTTTCCATAATTGTTCTCATTATCCTTAACCATGAATCACTCGAACGCGCACGGTCTCGCTCTTGCCTTTTAACTCCAGGTCTCGGATTTCCAGGCTTTCATCATCCAGGTGGGCAGCCTGGTAAGTGGCCTCACTGATCAAGACTTCACCAGCCAGCGCTTTAGACGCCAACCGGGCGGTGATATTGACGTTGTCGCCCAGGGCGGTAAAATCCGAGGAAGCTTCGTTCGCACCGGATATGGTGCCGATCCAGGCTGGGCCGGTATGGATTCCAACCCCGACGGGCACCCATGGGCCGCCGGCATCCCTGTGGCCGGTAGCTCTCAGCAAGGCTTTACCGGCTTCCACCGCCCGCCGGGCGTGCTCTTTACCGGCATAGCCGGGGACAAAAAAGCCGATGACTTCATCGCCAACAATTTTATCGACCAGCGCATCCGCCTGGATAAGCTCGTTGATGGTCGCCTCGTAGAAGCGATTCATCAGACGGCTGAATTCGCTGGTGCTCATCCTCTCGGCCAGCTTGGTGGAGCCGCGCACATCGGCAAAGAGCATGCTTAATTCGACCTCTGTGCCTCCAGGGAATTTGTTGTTGAAAATCTCGCAAGCATTGCAGTAGCGTGGATTCTTGGCGGAGGGCTGGCTGCCATACAGCCCAAAACGGGCCAGAAAACCGCCGAAGCCACCAAAGGGCGTATAGCAGGATGCACAGCGTGGGTTTGATGGAAGTAATTTGTGAAAATGCCGGGTTTTTCGGTAGTTGGGATCGCCCTCCGAGAGCAGCTTGTGCCACATTTCCTCCACCGTCGTGACCTGGAACATCTTTTGATAACTTTTCGGTAGCGGTTTATCGGACATGAGGTGTCCCTCTGAGGAGTGTTACTGATAAATTAGACCATAATTATATCATATCCGTCAAATTCCAGATCCTCGGTGTATCTCAGGATTTTCTTGCAGGATAGCTGGATATCTTCCAGGTACAGCCGGACGTCACGCGACACGGATCGCCTCTCGTTCAACTTCCGGCCGAATTCTTGGTTTTAAAGTGTCGGCAAATACCAGATCTACCTCCCGACCGAGCAAATCTTCAAGGAAGAATTTTACCTGGATGTAGCGATCATAAGTCAGCGGGGGGGCAAGCTCGATAAGCAAATCCACATCGCTGTTGGGGTGAACATCTCCTCGAGCGACTGAACCAAAGACTTTCAGGAACGAACCCCAAGTTCATGTAAACGAGGGGCATGATCACGGATTGCTGCTAAGATTTCTTCGATCCATACTGCCTATTATACAGAAGAAATGTCGAAAAATCTCTGAAATCACCCCGCCGGGAAGCGCATGGTGAAAGTCGCCCCCTCGCCTAAATGGCTCTCCACCCCGATCTGCCCGCCCATAGCCGTGACCAGTGATTTGGCGATGGTCAGGCCCAGCCCGGCGTCGCCGTTGTTCTGGCGGGAAGTGTCGCCCCGGTAGAAGCGGTTGAAGACGTTGGGCAAATCTTGGGGGGCGATGCCCGCGCCGTTATCGCGCACCCGCAGCAGCACCTGCTTGCCTTCCTGGTTGGCGGAAAGCTCGATCAGGCCGCCGGTTGGCGTGTAGCGCAGGGCGTTGGAGACCAGGTTGCCGAGCACCTGCGCCATGCGCTCCGGATCCACATTGACTGTGGGCAGGTCTTCGGCAGCGCTCACCTGCAGCGCCACGCCCTGGGCCTCTGCTTTGGCGGAATAGGATTGGCGCGCCCTTTCCAGCATAGCCGCCGGGGGCGTCGCTTGCGGCTGGATAGGCAGCTCGCCGGCATCTGCCAGAGAGAGCGTGCGCAGGTCGTCCACCAGGCGGCTGAGCTGCCCGGCTGAGTTGTGCATGGTGTCGAAAATCTCGGTCGTGCCGGATAGCTTGCCGTCACTGAGCGCCTCGGTGTAGCCCAGCAGGATGCTGAGCGGGTTGCGCAGGTCGTGGGCGATGTCGGCGGTCATCTGCTTGCGCAGGCGGTTGGATTGTTCCAGGTCGGCGCTCATCCTGTTGAAGGAGCCGGTCAGCTGGCCGATCTCATCGTTGGAGCGCACCGGCACCTGAATGCCCAGCGCTCCCTGGGCAACACGACGGGTAGCCTCGGCCAGCGCATGCAGCGGCGAGGTCAGCGAGCGCGCCAGCAGCCCGCCCAGCACCAGCGAGACCAGCATGGCGCCGATGGCACCGATCAGGATGGCCTGGTTGATCGTGCTGAGGAAGATGCCCTGCGGCGAGCTGCGTTCCCAATCTACCAGAGCGCGCGCACTGAGCAAGTAACCGACCGTATTGCCATCGACTTCGATGGGGATGCCGGTCCTCAGCTCGGCGGAGCTAACCGTCTGCTGGTCATTGGGCAGGCGGCCGTACACCAGCCGCCCATCGACATCGGCCAGCAGGTAGGGCAGGCGCACCACATCACCGCGCCCGTCAAGTGGATGATTATCCGGTCTGCCGGGATTCGTGTCCGGTATCTGCACCAGCACCGACTCCAGGTTGCCCCAGCCGCCCTGCGCCTGGTAATAGTCGGCCAGGGCTGCGGCCACCTGCTCGATGTTCTGGTCGAACAGGAAGCGGTCGAATGCGGTGCGGGTGCGCTGTTGGATGATCAGCACCGCCAGGCCGGCGCCTACCAGGCTGACCAGCACGAAGGCCAGGGTGATCTTGGCAAATAATGAGCGCATCAGATTTTTTCCAGCTGGGCGGCGAAGCGGTAGCCCGCACCGTAGAGCGTCTCGATGTACACCGGGTGCGCCGGCTCGGGCTCGATCTTGTTTCTCAAATTATGGATGTGCACGTCGATGGTGCGCTCGTAGCCTTCGTAGGCGGTGCCTTGCAGGCGCTCGAGCAGCTCCAGGCGGGTGAAGGAACGCCCCGGTGCAGCCATCAGCACCGCCAGCAGGTCGAACTCTGAGGCGGTCAGGTCCACCAGGCGGTCGCCTACCTTCACCAGCCGCCCGCTGCGGTCCAGGGTGATATCGGAGGCGCGCAGGATATCGGTCTGCAGGTCTTGCTTACCCACGCGGCGCAGCACCGTGCGCACCCGGGCGGCCAGCTCGCGGATGCTGAACGGTTTGGTGATGTAGTCGTCGGCGCCCAGCTCCAGCCCCAGCACTTTGTCGTTTTCCTCCAGCTTGGCGGTCAGCAGAATGACCGGCGTGTTGGATTCACGTGCGAACAAGCGCATGAACTCGTAGCCGTCCATCTCGGGCATCATAATATCCAGGATCACCAGGTCGGGCTTCTCGTAACGTGCCACGAACAGGGCTTCCTTGCCGTTGGAGGCAGTCTCGATGGTGAAGCCCTCCTGGACAAGGTAGGATTTGAGCATCGAGCGCAGCTGCAGGTTATCGTCAACAATCAGGATTTTCTTGGGCATGGGTTTGCATCCACAGATCAGGTTATTGTTCTGTTCTGAGGATAACAGGGATTTGTTTAGAAATTATTAAGAAGGTATGTTGAAATCATGATGATTTTTGGAATAATCAGCCACAGATGAACGCAGATTGCCACAGATAGTTAATTATTTGAATTCATTTGCATTCATCGGTGGTTGCTCTTAACCCTTTCGTCCAGGGCAATCTATCTGCCCTGGACGAAAACTTTACCAGGCTAGAACTTTACTCGATTAGCTATCGGTGCTTGGTGTCGTCGTGTCCGGGTTGGTTGAGTCATCGGGTTGGCCGAACATACCCGGTCCACCATGACCGCCGTGACCGCCGCGCCCACCGGGACCTTCAAGACCGCCATCCCTGCCAAAAGGTTCCATACCGGGCAGGACGCGCATGCCGCTGCTCAGCACCAGGTCAGCCTGCTCCTGGGTGATCACGCCGTCGTCCACGGCCTGCTGGATGGCAGCTTCATAGGCAGCCTGCAGGGCGGTGCGATACTCAGCCGCAGTCAGGCCCTGCTCAGTCAGGATATCGGTCATCGAAGTGCCTGCATCGCGGGCCGCTTGCAGCTCTTCCACGGTCATGCCCAGCGCCTCAGCCTGCAGAGCTTCCGGGTCGATGTAGCCTTTCAACGCCTGCTGCGCGCGCATCTGGTCGGCTTCTTCCGCCGTCAGGTCGCCGTTTTCCACTGCCTGGTCGAGCGCCGCCGAGTAGGCCTGCTGCTGAGCAGCCTGCAGCTCTTCGACACTGATGCCCAGGGCTTCGGCCAGCAGGGCATCGTAATCGATGTCGCTGCCGAACATATGCCTGTCAAAGCCGGGCAGCCCGCGGCCGAGCGGCGCGCTGGTCTGAGTTGTGGTTGTGGCTGTATCCTGCGCCTGGACGAGCTGCGGGGCGAAGGACATCACGCCGATGGCGATTGCGCCAACGACTGCCGCCGTGATGGCGGTTTTCCAAACGTTCCATTTCTTGGGTTGTTCCATTGTTGTACTCCTTGTGCAGTATCTGGTTTGTAGTTTGTGATCTGACAGACCGTCTGTCATGATCTATACACAAGGATATCAATGGGTTGTTCAGGGAGTGTTAAGAAGTGATTTTGAGATTATTGGGGTCGCGCGATGAAAAGAAAATCCGGGGTTGTTGTTCGCCCCGGATTTGTAAGCTGCCTTACCTGGCTATGGGATGTGTCATATTTTCTATTGATGAATCGGTGGGTTCTTTTCACGCCGGGCGATTTGGATGAGCATCCGAAGGGCTTCATTTACTGCTTCAGAATCAGGAAATACCTCCGCCACATCCGGGGAAAGAACGACGATGTTCGTGCCTTGCTGGAATTCTTGCGTATATTTGCCTCTGACTCCTTTGGTGAAGTCATACTCCGCAAGGATTTCTTCGTTTATTGACTTAGATGCCTTCTTCATATTCACTTATCTAATTTTATCATTAGATAGGACACAAAAAACTGGTATCTGATTTGACGACGGTCTCCTTGCTGTTTTCTTAATTACACACTGCCTCTCTATGGGTATTAACTAAGATTCATTAAAGAAAAGACCCATCTGAGATTGAAGGATGGGTCTTTGATGATCACTTATTCGTTTCTAACGGCGCAGGCTTTACGCCCTCTGGGAACTCGATCGACTCCAGCGGCTCATGCTCATCCCAGTGGTTGCCGGCGACCATGGCCTTGGCTTCCTCGATGGCTTTGAGCAGAGCGTCTCGGCGCAGCGCAGCGGAAACATCCATCGGCTGCGCATTAATAAAGTGCAGGTCGGTGATGCCCACAAAATTGAAGATTGCCCGCAGGTAAGGTTCAACAAAATCCAGGGAGTGAATGTAGGTGTTCGGGGAATAATCTCCGCCCCGCGACGTAACCACGATCATCTTTTTGCCATGCACCAATCCCTCCGGAATTCCTCGCTCGTTGTAGCGAAACAGGTATCCCGGCTGCACGATGGCATCAATGTAGTATTTCAGGGCGTAAGGGATGCCAAAATTCCACATCGGCGTGGTAATCACGTACAGATCGGCATCTAAGAAGCGCTTGATACTGGCTTCGATCGCCTCCCAGGATGATTTATGATGCTCGTCTAGCTCCTGCCCGGTCATCAGCTTATATTTGCTGTCAATATTTTCTCCAGCCACAGAAGGCAAATCGGCTTTAAACAGGTCCAGCACGTTGACTCGCAGATCCGCATAGTTTTTATACAGCTCTTCGATCAGTACATTGGATACACGTATCGTATTGGATTCGTGGCCGCGGGGAGTAGCAACAATGTGTAAGAGTTTCACGGTAAATCCCTTTTCTAATAGAATATGGATACTCGAATTACTCTTTTTACCTGAAACACTGACAGGGTGCCCGGTAAATAGGATAATGAGGGTATTCATTCTCATTATAGTCCGCTATAGATTAATTCAGGGAATATTAATAATCCCTAAGGAAATTAACAAGCTGCAATCAAATATCGCAGAGCTGTGCTGGATACTGACTTACTTCCTGATGAGCGGCAAAAAGATCGGTGTGCTGTAAAGAAACCGCACCGCCGAAGGTTCTACCAGGTTGCCCGTGGCGCTGGCCGGGATATCCACGATGACCCAGTAGGCATAGCGGCTGTTATCCACCGCGCCGCCCAGGATGGTGCTATCCGAACCGGCCCCGCCGGTGGGAGAGCCGCTGCCGGTGCTGGTGAAGATGGTGGCTAGCTCCTGGTAATTACCCTGGTTCAGCTCGGTGCGCTGCAGCCGGGCGACACCTGCGATAGCGCTCTTCTCAATCCAGTAAAAGTCCATGCGGTTGATGATGGCCCCATCCGGCAGGTTGACCGGCGCCAGGTACCAGCCGTTGGCGGTGTTATTGCCCGGACCGTGCTTGTGCTCGATGTGGCGGCCGTGGTTTTCGAAATCGTAGCCGTCCTGGTAAGGCTGGAAGGCAGCCGCCGGGATCGCCAGCACGTTGTTATAGGGGACCTGCAGACTGTACTCGACGTACACCTCCCTCGCCTCCACCTCCACCGGGTTGCCGGCCGGGACGTCGATGACAAGCCAGTAGGTATATAAAACATTGAGCACCTGGGCGTTGGCGATGGACGCAGTGAATGTCGACGCGGTATATGGGCCGCTGCCGGTGCTTGAGGTGGACGTCGCCATGTGCTCGGTAGTCGTCGTTGGAGAGGAAGGTGCGGTATAAGATAGCGCTAGCAGTCTGGTTGGTATTCATTTTTCGCTGCCAGTGAAAGCTCAGCCCGGTGACCGCGGCCCCATCCGGCAGGGTTACCGGCGCAAAATACCAGCCGCGCCCGAACAGGTTGGCCGGGCCGCCGAAGGCATCCACGTACCAGCCATTATTGTAGTAATCATGCCCGTCGCTGAAGGGCGTGTAGGCCGCCGGCGGGATGGTGACGACACCGGAGGTTGGCGTGGCAGCCGGTTCGGTGTACTCGATCTGGAAAGCGCAGGCCCAGATCTGTCCGCTGCCGGGGATGCTCATATGGATATAGTAAGTATATGCCAGGTTGTTGATCGGTTCGTTGATGCTGAAGTGCTGCGGGATGCTGAATGGTAGAACCGAAGCTGGGGGGGAACAGGTCATACGAACTGGGGACGCCGGCTACCAGCTCAAAATTGTTCGTCCAGCGCAGCGAGCGGTAAAGCGAAGCACTGGTATCCCCCGGCGCACCGGGGTCTTTCCAGAAATAAGTGACTTTGGTGATCAGCGCCCCCTGCGGCAGCGTTACGGGTGCAAAATAGGTGCCCGGATGGTTCTGCCCGCCCTGGCCGAAGTGGATCAGGTAGCGCCCGTGAATCTGGTAGTTTTGATCATCTGCTGCAGGCTGGAAGGCCGCCGCCGGGATGGTCAGGTAGCGGGTGCCGCCGCTGGGCAATTCTGGGATGTCGGGTGTGGGGGGCGGTGCAGCCTGTGCGAGGGAAGACCGTGGTGCGCCGAGTGAAACGGCCATCAGGAGACAGACAACTAGCGTCAACCATCGAGCTAACATAAGTCCCTCCTGGATCTAAAGGAAGAAAGCCGGTTATTTTTCGTAATTATACCGCAATTATCGGGATATAATGATTCTCACGTCCTGGGGGGATCACCCTGGACCAGGGACGCAAAGATAAACACTTAACCTGGTGAGCTTTGCGCCCTGGCGAAGGTCAGCCGGGAAATCAGCTTTGCGTGAGTATATTCTTGAAACTTCCCGTATAATCCTTCCCAGGAGGTAGCTCTATGGAACTTGCAGCCCAGATCGTCCTGGCAGTAGCCGGATTGGTTATCTTGCTGTTTTCGCTGCTTTTCGCTATCCCAAGCTTTCGCCGGCAGGAAATCCGGGCCGGGTATATTGGCCTGGCAGGGGCAGCAGCTGGCACGATCTTGCTGGCGGCCGTCTATTTACCGGCCCCTGGCAGGATCATCCTGGCGGGGGCGATTGTGGCGCTTGGGATTGCCGCCGGGCTGATCCTGGCGCTGCCGGTTGGGAGGGTGGCTCTACAGCCTCAGCGCCCAACCCGGCGGGTGGACGAGCGCACCATCATGTTCGCTCGCCACCGCCTGGTGCCGGGCTCGCCCCAGTATGCTAGCTACTACCGGGTGCATCCAGAGCACCAGGAGATCGACGATGCCATCCGGGCTCTTCCTGGGTTGCTTTCAGCCAAGGCGCCGATGGCTAACCCGCTGGCCTTTGCCGCCACGGATGCGGCTTTCTTCCTGGCGGAATCGCTGCGCGAGGCCGTGGATGGCCTGCCGGCGCAGGAACCGCACTCGCTTTCTCCGGAATCGGCTACTCGCTATGTCAAACAGCTTGCTCACTATTGGGGCGCCCGCCGCTGCGGAGTCGCTGAGGTGCGCGATTACCAGGTTTACTCGCACATCGGGCGCGGCGCCGGCGTCTATGGCGAGCCGATCGAGATGGAGCACCGTTACGTGCTGGTCTTCACCTTTGAGATGGCAGAAGACATGCTTCGCACCGCTCCCCGGGCGCAGGAGACGATGGAAACTGCCCACCAATATAGTGAAGCAGCCCAGGTCGCCGTCCAGATAGCTGCCTGGATTCGGGCGCTGGGCTACCCGGCCCGGGCGCACATCGACGGCAACTACCGATTGATCCTGCCGCTGGCAGCACGAGATGCCGGTTTGGGTGAGATTGGGCGAATGGGGCTGCTGATGACCCCCGACCTGGGGCCGCGCGTGCGCCTGAGCGCCGTCAGTACCAATATGCCGCTGATCCCAGATTCCCCCGGCGATAGCCCGGCCGTGCTGGATTTCTGCAATATCTGCCGCAAGTGCGCTGAAAACTGCCCAAGCAAAGCCATCCCACAGGGCGACCGGCAGGAGATCGACGGAGCGCTGCGCTGGAAAATCGACGCCGAAAAATGCTTCCGCTACTGGAACAGCGTTGGCACCGACTGCGGGCGCTGCATGATGGTTTGCCCGTACTCGCACGCCTCCGACCCGGCCCACAATGCCATGCGGCAGCTTGTTGCACGCTCTGGTGTGGCGCGGCGCATCGGCTTGCGCCTGGATGACTGGTTGTATTCCCGCAAGCCAAAAGTGCGCCCCGGGCCGCGCTGGACCCTGTAATATGAAGGAGTTTCACTTTGCCCGATGTCCCTATCCCCGGAATTTTTGTTGAAGAAGGCGCACCACCGCCCCCGATTGTTGGGGTGAGCACCAGCACCGCCGGGTTCGCCGGTGCGGCCGAGCGCGGCCCGGAATATGCCTGCCTGGTCACCAGCTGGGCAGAGTACCAGCGCCTGTATGGCGGGGGCAACCCCAGCCAGTCGTTCCTGGCGGATGCCGTCTATGGCTTTTTCGCCAACGGCGGACGACGCAGCTATGTCACTCGCGTCGTCCCAGGGGCGGCCAGGGCTGCTTCGGCAGGCCTGGGAGGACTGGTTGTGCGGGCTATCGGCCGCGGCCCGTGGGGGCAGAATATCTTCTTCAAGTTCGAGCCTTCCGCGACGCCCGTCGATGGCGAGACCCGCTACAAGATCAGAATCTGGTACTACCGGGCGCCGGTGCCTCGCGGCAACCCCGACCCCAGCGCACCCGATGCCAGCCCCAACCGCCGAAAACCTGAGGCCTTCGAGCAGTATGACAATCTGACCGGCGAGCAGGGGGCGGAAAACTACCTGCTTGATGTGATCAATTCACATTCCAACCTGGTGCGGGTGGCCTGGGATGCACGCCGCCGGCCTGCATTACCGGCCAATCCACTGACCGTGCGCCTGAGGCGAGCCGCCTCGGGCGGCAGCCTGCAGCTGGCCGATTTTGAAGGCGATCTCGACCCGATCGGCGGGTTGGCAGGCGCACCCCTGGGCAGCGGGCGCGGCTTGAAAGCCCTGGAGGCGATCGATGAAATCGCCCTGCTGTGTGTGCCTGATGAAGTTCATCCGACCCTGGCCGCATTGCGTAGCCCGCTGCGGGCGGCCATCCTGAACCAGTGCGAGACCCGCCGCGACCGCTTTGCCATCCTGTCGGCGGAGGCAGGTCGCAGCGATATCGACCATCCGCCCCTGCTGCCGCCCGGGGACAGCGCCTACGCGGCTTTTTATTACCCCTGGATTGAAGTCTTGGATCCGCAATCGCAAAAGAAGCGCCTGGTGCCTCCGACAGGGCACCTGGCTGGAATTTACGCCCGCACCGACCTGGAGCGTGGGGTGCACAAGGCGCCGGCCAATGAGGTGGTGCGCGAAGCGCTCAACCTGGAGCTGCCGGTGACCCAGGCAATCCAAGATGCCTTAAACCCGCGCCAGGTGAACTGCCTGCGCGATTTTCGCCCGGACTCGCGCGGCATCCGGGTGTGGGGGGCGCGCACGATGTCTTCCGACCCAGAGTGGCGCTATGTGAATATCCGGCGCTTGTTTATCTTTGTGGAAAACTCGATCGCCCGGGGTACCCAGTGGGTGGTGTTTGAGCCCAATGACGAGCCCTTATGGGCGCGGGTGCGCCAGAACGTCACGAATTTTCTGGTTGACCTGTGGCGCAGCGGCCTTCTGCTAGGCGCTACCCCGGACCAGGCATTCTTCGTACGCTGCGACCGCAGCACGATGACTCAGCACGATATCGATCACGGCCGTCTGATCTGCCTGATCGGGCTGGCGGCGGTCAGGCCGGCCGAGTTTGTCATCTTCCGCATCGGGCAAAAAACCGCCGGCGCCTCGGAATAATCCCCTCGAGCGGTTATTTCCCGCTGCCGGCTTTTAATACCCCGTGTACCGTGGTGCTGTAGTATGCGATGCTGGGATTGAAAGGATCCAGGCTGATATTTTGCACGGTGTGCCCCGCCAGCTCGGCTGAGACCGGCTGCCAGGTAATCCCACCATCGATCGTTGTGTAAGCGCCGTCCGTCGTTCCCGCCAGGATATGCTGCGAGTTCGGCCGCAGCGATGCTGATCCAGGCGACGGTCTGACCGCTCAGCCCCAAGGGCTGCCAGCTGCCGCCGATCAGCTGGTACACGCCGTCGTCGGTGCCGGCCAGCGGCGCGCCCGGGTTGGCCGGCGACACTGCCAGGGCATACACATCCCGGTTGGGGATGGAAGAATTATTCCACGAGCCGCCCCCATTGCTAGAGACTTTCACGACGCCTGACTGGCTGGTGGCGGCGTAGACCGTCTGCGGATCGAGCGGATCTACGGCCAGCGCCCAGACCGTCTGCGAGGAAAGCCCGGCGGACTGCCAGTTGAAACCGCCATCGCTGCTGGAAAATGCGCCGCCCGAAGAGCTGCCGATGTAGGCGATGCTGGGGTTGGAGGGGGCAAAGGCCATCGCCAGCAGCCCGTAATTGCCCGGCACCGCTTCGATCGAGAGCGAGTCCGGCGGGTACGCTTCCTGGAAGGTGGTGAAGGGCGAGAAGGGGCGCGGGACGCGCAGCGATTGAATGGCATCTTGCTGGCTGTCGGTCGGCAGGTTGCCGCCTACCTGATCCCAGCACAGGGCCAGGTTCTGCAGGTCGCAGCGGTACAGGCCGGCGCCTTCGGTGAAGGCGAACAGCACGCTGATTGCCCGGCTGCTGCACCAGCCCATTGACCCATTCGCTGCCAATATTGTTGCTGAAATCGCTCCAGGTCAGGCCGCCGTCGCTGGAAACCTGCACCCCGCCGCCATCCACGCCGGCATACAGTTCCGACGGGTTGAGCGGCGAGACGACCACTCCGGTGGCGGAGGACGCCTGCAGCCCGTCCATGCTGGGCGACCAGCTGCTCCCGCTATCCCGGCTGGCGTACAGCCCCAGCCCGGCCGTCCCGGCGAAGACCAGGGCGCTGTTCCCCGGGTGCACCCGCACGGTGGATACCGGCCGGTTGGATAGGGCCGCGTTGGACCAGGAATTGCCGCCGCTGCTGGTGCTCATCACGCCTTTGTTGTAGGTCGCCAGGTACACCTTCTGCGGGTTCGCATAGTCGATGTCCAGCCCGTAAATGTTCGCCCCGCTGATGCCGCTGCTCTTCTGCGTCCAGGAGCCGCCCAGGTTGGTGGTTTTGAAGGCGCCTTCACCGGTCCACACCCCGGTGTAGGCCGTGCCGGCGCTGGCGCTGGTAGGGCCGATGCCGATCCCCCGGGTGGTGAAGCGGGTGATGCCGTTATTGGCCGCCCCCCAGCCGCTCCCGGCGTTGGTGGTCTTATAAATCCCGTGCTCGTGGGTGGCGGCCATCAGCGTGGAGGGCGAGGTCCGGCTGATAGCCAGCATGTAGGTCCAGTCCTGGTAATTCGATCCGCCCAGGTTGGAGAGCACGGAGTACCAGCTGGCCCCGCCGTCATCGCTGCGGTAGGTGACGCCCGCCCAGGGCTGCCCGCCGTTATTGGACAATCCGCGCGTGGCGGCATACACCCGCTGCGAAACCTGCGGGTTTACCACCATGGAATACACAATTGCATTGCCCTGGATGCCCTGGTTGGCCTCACTCCAGGTACTCCCCCCGTCGATGGTCTTGTACACGCCGCCGCGGTAAGTGCCGGCGTAAGCAATATCCGGGTTAGAGGGGTCGGCCGCCATCGAGACGACCGTCAGGTTGCCCAACCCCCGGCTGGCCCAGCGCCAGGTCAGGCCGCCGTCATCGCTGCGGTACACGCCGCCGCCCCACGAGCCGGCATAGACCCGGTTGGCATCCTGCGGCGATGCCGCCACTGCGGCGATCAAGCCGCCATCCGGCCCCAGCCAAACCGGTTGGACCGCCTCCACCACGATGGGCAGGTACAGCAGCAGGTTGGAGGCCGCCTGCTCGGCAAGCGCGGGTTCCGCCGCCGGCGCCGGCTGGGATCCCAAGCGGAACCAGGCTCCCAGCGCCAGCGAGCACAGTGCCAGCATGCATATCCAGGTGACAAGCAGGGTGCGTTTCATCGATGGTGGGGAGGGTGCAAGATGTGTGCCGGGGAGGACAGCCGACCGCGGACCGTTGACCGCGCGGACCGAGGACGGAAGACCGAGGACCGAAATTTACCACGACTGGCCAGCGAATGAAGCCATCCCCCTTTTCAATTTCAAATTTCCAAATTTCCAAATCCCCAATTCCCCAATTCCCCAATTCCCAATCCCCAATCCCCGATCCCCAATTCCAAATTCCAAATTCGCAATTCCAAATTCGCATTTCCGTGTATAGTTAACCCACAACGGAGGCCTTCTATGATTCACGGCGAAAAAATTGCCCTGCGCACAATGCGCGATAGCGACCTGGATATCCTGCTCGAAATGCTGGAGGATATCGAATCACGTGGCGAGTACTACCCCCAGGAGATGCCGTCCCAGGTGGCGATGCGCAAACGCTTCGCGGAGGACGGTTACTGGGGCGATAATTTTGGCCGCCTGCTGATCTGCGAGCCGGATGGCCGCATCGTCGGGATGGTGCATTTCTTCAAAGAGCCGTCCTACTTCGATGGGCTGGAGCTGGGTTACATCATGCTCGATCCCGCGGCACGCGGCAAGGGCTACATGACCGAAGCCGTGAGTCTGTTAGTGCGCTACCTGTTCCGGGTGTTCAAGATCAACCGCCTGCAGATCCTGGCGACACCGGAGAACATCCCCTCCTGGCGCGTGGCTGAAAAATGCGGCTTTACCTACGAAGGCACCGCCCGCCAGGCGATCTTCAATGCCGGGAAGATGTACGACCTGAAGGTCTATTCCTTGCTGAGAGCAGAAGCCAACCTGGATTAGGTTGCAAGAAATTCTTACTCGTAATTTTCTTTTCCTTCAGCCAGCATGCGCGGGCGGACTTCACGCGCCAGGCGATTGCCGAGCAGATCGGCGGCGACATCCAGGTCGTAATCCGTCTGCAAGCCCATCCAGAACTGGGGTGAATTGCCGAAGTAGCGTGCCAGGCGCAGGGCGGTATCGGCGGTGATACTGCGCTTGCCCAGCACGATCTCATTGATGCGGCGCGGGTGCACACCGATCTCCAGGGAAAGGCGGTTCTGGCTCAATCCCATCGGTCGCAGGAATTCTTCCAGCAGGACTTCACCGGGATGGATGGGATGTAAGGTCGCTTTATTCAAGGAATTGATCACAGGTTGATTATATAACGCGTAGCGCTAAACGTCTAGCGTTATAAGCAACAATTAAGGCTTTGTCTTGATCTTTCCAGCAATAATATCCTCTTTGATCCGCTCCAGGTCGGCCTTCACCTGGTCGGAGATCAGCCAATCCAGTTCGTAGAAGGGCGAGATGCCGACTTCGCCGCTGGCCAGCGTGCCGGTATGAATGCCGCCGGAAAAGCTGCCGTTGGCGATGGCCTGGGCTGCCTGGGTCACACTGGCAGCGTAGCGCTTTTCGATGCTGGTCAGGATGACCTCCCTCAGATCGGGTGAGCTCAGCGCCCAATCATTATCCACGCCGATCATCCAGGCGCTCGCCGTGTTCCAGGATTTCTGCCCCGGCGCCCCAGCCGATGCTCTCTCCGGCCACCGGCAGGATGATATCCGCGCCTTGCTCCAGCAGCTGCCGCGCCAGCGCCCTGCCTTCCGTAGTGCAGCAAAAACCACCGGCGAATAATCCGCTGTGTTTGGCCGGGTCCCAGCCGAGCACCTGGATATCTGTGCCATGCTTCTGGTTGTAATAGCTCACTCCCAGGGCGAAACCGTCCATAAAGCCGGTCACCTGCGGGATATCGACCCCGCCAAAGACGCCCACCTTGCCTGTTTTGGTCGCCGAGGTGGCCGCGTAACCGGCCAGGAAGGCTGCCTGATCGGTGGCATACACCTGAGTCCACAGGTTATCCGGCTGGTCCTCCAGCACAAAATCGGTGACCATGAACTTTTGCAGCGGGTTAGCCAGAGCTGCTTTACCAACCGCTTCCACAGCGACCCTGGCGCGACAACCACATGACAGCCGCTGTCCATGAGAGCATTGATGTTCCCCTCGAAATCGGAAGCTGCCGGCGAACTCCAGCACAGTGGCTTCCCAGCCATGCTGGCCGGCCGCCTGCTGTACTCCTTCATATATAAACTGATTGAAGTAAGAATTGTTCAGGCCGCCGGTGTCCGTCACCTGGCAGATGCGGCCCTGCTCCACGATCGGCAGTGCAGTCGGCTCGGCGGGAGGCGCCGGCGGGATGCAGCCAGCTCTCTACCCGGTGCAGGTACTTCTGGCATTCGTCCACGGTCAGCGAGCGGGTTACCAGTGACCTGGCCAGGGCTGCCAGCTCCTGGGTATCCAGCAGGTAAAAACGCACCCCATCCGCATTAGCCGCCGCCAATCGTTTCCCATCCGGGCTGAAAGCCAGGCTATAATGCCCGGCGCCGTTGTCGAAGAAGGTGAGCAGCTCCTCACCCGTCGCAGCATCCCACAGCTTGGCGCTCCCATCCTGGCTGGCGGTGCCGATACGCGTACCATCCGGGCTGAAGGCGGCGCTGGTGACTGCGCCGGTGTGCCCGCTCAGTACCAGCAGCTCTGCCCAACTGCCTGTGTCCCACACTCTGGCGCTGCCATCCATGCTGGCGCTAACCAGCCGCTCACCATCCGGGCTGAAACCTAACGAAAGGATTGAGTTGGTGTGCCCTTGCAAAGTGGTGCTTTCCTTTTTGGATTCCAGGTTGAACAGGCGCACGCCTGCCGTTATGGAGACCGGCTGCCAGCATGGCTGCCATCCGGGCTGATCGCCAGGGATTTGATCTCATTTTGCAGCTCAAAGGTATCGACAGGCTGCATTTCTGCGCTGCTCGTCAGCTCTGCTGGGGAGATATCCCACAGCTTGATCTTAAAGTCGTCGCTGGCAGTGGCCAACAGCATGGCCTGGGGGTGAAAGGCGAGCCGCGTTGATCCGTCCGGTGTGAGCCGGCCACTGGCGCAGCAGCTCGCCGCCGAGGCGGCATCCCAGACTTTCACGACAGCCTCTTCGCCGGCGGTGGCGATGAGCTTGCCGTCCGGGCTGAAGGCATAGGCCGAGACCCAATCACCGCCCACCGGCAGGGATTGCATCTCCTGGCCAGTGGCTGTTTCCCACAGCTTGACCGCATCTCCCTGGCCGCCGGCCAGCAGCGCGCCATCCTGGGCTGAAGGCAACCTGACCGCCGACGCCGCCAGGCTCGAAAATGGCCTGTCCTTCGCGTGCCGGCAGGATATCCCAGGTACGCAGGCTGCCATCCTCGCTGCCGGAAGCTAATTGCGTGCCGTCCGGGCTGAAAGCCAGCCCGGTGATCGCTCCGTTGTGGCCGTTCAGGGTGAAAATTCGGCGGCCGGTGGCTGTGTCCCACAGGATGATTTTGCGATCGGCGCCCCCGGTCGCCAGGCGGCTGCCGTCCGGGCTGAAAGCGACGGCTTGAATATCGTATTCAGGTGCCCGCCGAAGGTGAGCAGCTTTTGCCCGCTTTCGGCATCCCACAGCATGGCTTCAGTCTCGCTGACGGTCGCGATGCGGCTGCCATCCGGGCTGTAAGCCGCCGCCCACACCCAGCCCGGATGACCGGCAAGCTGCAGGATCTCCTGGCCGCTGGCGGCATCCCATACCCGGGCTGTGCGGTCGTCGCTGATGGTCAGCAAACGGTTCCCATCCGGGCTGAAGACTGGCCCCGGAGACGTAATCGGTGTGGCCGGGGAAGTTGGCCAGCTCGTTTCCGGATAGCGAGATCCCAAACTCTGGGCAAATTGCCCGCTGGTGACCGTCGCCAGCCGGGCGCCATCCGGGCTGAAATCGACTGTGGCGCCGGCATCGATGTGCCCGTTGAGCGGCAGCGCCTCGCCGGTAGCGGCATCCCACAGGGCGACGGCTGCCATCGGCAAGCACCGTGGCAAGCCGGCGTGCCATCCCGGCTGAAGGCGGCGGCATGCCCGGCGGTCGTGAACAGCCAATCGTCCCGTCAGCCGAGCCCCCAGACTTTCACCACCTCGTCCGGGCTGGCGGCTGCCAGGCTGTTTGCCATCCGGGCTGTAGGCCAGGCTGATCGCTTTGCCCTGGCTCGCCGGCGGGGATGACCTGCCGCACCCTGGATGCCAGCACTGCCTGGTGCAGCGCTTCTTCGCGCCTCAGGTCGTATCGGCGGCATCCAGCGCCTCAAGGCCCAGCAGCAGGCTGCGCTCGGGGTCAATTTCCAGGCTGCCGGATAGCGGCGGCTGCCAGCTCACGCGAAGCTGCCAGGCGGCCTTCGCTCAGCCACTGCCGCCCGATGAACAACGCCAGCGAATGCCATCAGGGCGGCCAGGACGAAGGCCACGGCCAGGTAGATGGAGCGTTTGCGCAGCTGCCCTGCGGCGTGGGCCTGCTCCTCGGCGCGCCGCCGCTCGGCTTCGGCCAGTTTTTGGGCAGCCTCCAGCTCGCGCTGGCGTTGTGCTTCGCGCTCGATGCGCTTCGCACTCGGCAAAATCCTGCGCCGCGGCGATAAATTCGCGTTCCAGCGGGTTCATCTCGTCCTGATGGCCGGATCGGCCCATTCCACGTGCCTGCGCCAGCCGGGCGCCGCGATAGAGCACATCCGGCTCGCGGCTCCAGGTCGGCCCACTCCTGGGCGGCTTCGGTCAGGTGACGGTGCAGGCGCAAGCCCTCACGGTTGTCTTCCAGCCAGCCGCGCAGCGTCGGCCACTCGCGGATCAGCGCCTCGTGCGCCACCTCGGCCGAGTTTTCGCTGGTGGTGATCAGGCGGGCATCGGCCAGGGCTTTGAGCACCAGCTGGGTGGTGTCTGCCTCTTCCGGCTTCAGGATCAGCTCATTGAATGTCGCCCGGCGGCGGGTATCGCCGGTGGCTGTTTCGTCACCCAGCTCGGTCAGCCGCAGGAAGATGCGGCGGGCGATCTGCCCGCTGCTCGGGCTTGAATTGATCGGTGAAAACCGCTTCGGCGGTCTCGGCGATCGCGCCGCGCACCCCGCCCGAGGAGGTGTAGCCGCTCAGGGTCATCATGCGCCCGCGCCGGCGCTGCCAGGTCTCGAACAGCGCATGCGAGAGCAGCGGCAATGCCCCGGCTCATGGCCCACATCGTGCAGCAGCAGATCCACCAACCCCGGCTCGAGCTCCCAGCGCCCGCGGCGGGCAGGTTCCTCGATCGCCCGGCGCAGCTCCTCATCATTCATCGCGCCGATGTACTCCTGCTGTCTGCGCCAGGGCATCGCGCAGCCGGGCATAGCCGGCGCAGTGGGCATAAAAATCGGCCCGCAGGGTGATGACAGCACAATGACCGGTCCGTCCGGCTCGGCAGCGGCTGTCATGAGCAGGTTGTCGATGAAGCGGCCCGCTCGTCCTCCGAGCGGCACAGGGCGAACAGCTCCTCGAACTGGTCAACCACCAGCAACATCCGGCGCCGCATTCGCTGATCAGTTACTTGCCGTGCGTGAACAGGTGCAGGCTGCGCGGATCTGCGGGCCAGGTCATCCATCAGGCTGGCGGCAGCACCACCGAGCCATTTTCCTGCGTCAGGGCCATCGCCAGGCTTTCCAGCGGATGGGCGGTGGGCGTGAGCACATGAATATCCCAGTCCGCCGACTCCTTGTTCCAGCGCAGCGCCGGCACCAGCCCAGCCCGCACCAGCGATGATTTGCCGCTGCCGGATGCGCCCACGACCGCCAGGAAGCGCGGCTCGCTCGGATGCCGCCTGGGAGGCCAAACCCAGCAGCCGGTTCAGTCAGTTTGGCCGTCAGCGCTTCCGCGTCCAACGAACAGATCCGCATCGGCCTTCATCGAAGATAATTCAACCCTTTGTAGGGACACAACCCCAGCACCGGCGCATCTTCGCGGCGCACGTTGGCGGCCAGATCGAGCAGGCTGCGCCACCGCCAGCGGGCTCATCTTCCAGGTCCAGCGCCGGGACGAAGCGCGCTTCGATGGTGGGGATATCCGGCAGGCGCAGGTTTTGTTCCAGGCGGCTGATCTGCGCATCGCTGTAGCCGACCGCGATCGCCAATTCCATCTGGGTGATGCCGGCGCGCCGCCGCAGAAAGCGCAGCAGGTCGCCAAAGGTGGTGAATTTTTCCAGCGTGCTGGAAGGGATGGAATTAATCATCGTGCTGTCCCTTCTATAGGCGGATTGATTTCCCGTCGTATATTGCACAAGAATATCATAATTCAGTTTTCTATTGGAGAATTTTGGCAGAAAATGGCAAGCCTGGTAACTCACCGGTTGATATAGTTCAGAGCATCAAACGGCGCCCATGGAGCGCCAATATTCACCAGTTTATTTTGGAGGAAACCATGAAGCACATAACCCGAACCGATATTACCTTTGCTCGTCTTGCTGGCAGTCCTGCTGTCCGCTTGCAGCAGCGCCGGCCACCGAGCAGCCCGCCGCCCCGGCAGGCCACCGAAAAGCCGGCGGAGATGCCTGCCACCAGATGTACCTGCCGAGCCGACGGCATGCCGCCGATCGTAGCGCCTGGCCGAGATCCAGGAGATCGCCATCGAAGCCACAGGACTTCTCCTACAGCGTGCCGGAAAACGTGGTGGAAGGCTGGGTGCGCGTCAACCTGACCAACAGCGGCAGCGAGCCGCACCACGTCCAGTTCCTGCGCCTGAACGACGGCGTGACCTTCGAGCAGTTCCAGGAAGCACTGCAAGCAAGGCGCAGGCCCGGCCATGGCGCTGGTGCAGCAGGTGGGCGGTGTGGGCGCCATCGCTCCGACCATGTCTGCCGAGTGCGGTGCTCAACCTGCCCGCCGGCGAGTATGTCATGCTGTGATCTGATCCCCTCGCCCAGCGATAACATGCCGCATTTCACCAAGGGCATGATCGCCAATTTCCCCGTGCTGGCTGCCGCAGGGTGAAGGCGCTGCCGAGCCGCAAGCCTCGCCTGACTGTGGACCTGCAAGATTTCACCTTCGAGATGCCGGATAGCCTGCCGGTGGGTGAGAGTGTCATCAAAGTTGCCAACAATGGCCCCGAGGCGCACGAGTGGAACCTGCTGCTGCTGGCCGAAGGCAAGACCGGCTGCCGATGTGGAAGCCTTCCTGTCCGGCGCCGGCGGGCCGCCGCCCTTCGCCCCCATCGGTGGGATCAACGGCATGGACAAGGGTCTGCACGGCTACGCCGAAGTCGACCTGCAGCCCGGCCGCTATGCCGCCATCTGCAACATCCCCAGCCCCAACGCCGGCGGCCAACCCCACCATGCCCTGGGGATGATCAAAGAGTTCACCGTTGGCGATGTGGCTGCCGCCCCGGTCGCTGCCCCTGCCGCCGCTTTCCCCATCGGCCAGTTTGTCTCCAATACCGATGCAGCCCTCTCGTACATCTTCAATGCCGATGGCACCTTCTCTTACGTGGTCAGCCAGACCCCGGTGCTGAACGGCACCTACGAAATCCAGGGCGATGTCTTCCAGGAGCTCTCCAACGATGACAGCGATCCCGCCTGCCAGAATCCGCCCGCCTACAAGTGGTCCTTCGACGGCGCCACCCTGTCCTTCTCCCGCACGGAAGAAGATGCCTGCCGCGGCCGCCGCGAAGCCAACGCCGATACCTACACCCTGGTCAAGGCTGCATCCGGCGAGTTTCCCACCGGCCGGTTCATCTCCAATAGCGATACTGCCCTGGCGTATGTCTTCAACGCCGACGGTACCTTCTCCTTCGTAGTCAGCGAAACCCCGGTGCTGAACGGCACCTACGAAATCAATGGGGATCTCTTCCAGGAGCTGACCAACGACGATAGCGAGCCTACCTGCCAGGAGCACCCCGCCTACCAGTGGATGTTCGACGGCACGACCCTGTCCTTCATGCCCACCGGCGAGGACACCTGCCGCGGCCGCCGCGAGGCCATGGCCGATACCTACACGATCGCTCCGTAACTAGGGGTTTAGATGTAGCAGCAGGCTGTCCGAGGGGAAGGACAGCCTGCTTGATGTTAATCCTATCGGGTGAAAAGGTCGCTCACCCGACAGTGAATCGAACGCTTAGCGCCCGAATTTAGAAACCGATATCCGGCGGTCGGCGTTGCGGCGGTCAAACAACTCGCTGGTCGGTGCAGTTTTTCCCCGGGCCGCCCTTGATGCGCACATCCTTACGCACCGTGTTATTGGCTGCTACCGGATCGAAGGTGGTCGAGGTGACCGAGGCAAAGTTAGAGATAATCCTGACGCTGCCGCGCACATCGACAATGATATCCACGCTCACCGTTTGTCCGGCGGGCAGGGTGCCGAAGTTGCAGACCACATTGTGCAGCGCCAGGCTGTAAGCGCACAGGCCATTGCCGCTGTCCATCACATAGACAATCTTCTTCGGGTCCATCGGCAGTGTATCGGTCATCACCACATTCAAGGCATCCGAGGCGCCCAGGTTGGTGATCGTGATGACGTACTGGATGCGCGGGGCGGGATTGATGGTCAGGAAGTTGGCGGCTTTGGTGATCATCAGGTCGGCGCTGGCGTTAACCAGCGTGTCCTCCTGCACCATCACCGGAGCGGCCTCCAGCGCATCGGCAGTGGCGGTGTTCGTCAGAGTCGTGCCATGCGGCACCGAGGAACTCACCAGCACGGTGAAGATCACCTTGACATACGCGCCCGGATCCAGGTCGTTCAGATCGCAGTACAGCGTATCGGGCGGATTTGCCAGCAGCGAACAGGTGCCTGAGCCGTTGGATATGGAGTAACCCTGGTAGCTTGACTCCGCCGGGCAGCAGGTCGCTCAGGGTGACATCCGTGGCGGTGGAAGGCCCGTTGTTGCTGATGGTGACCTCGTAGGTCAGGATCATACCGGCGATCACCGGGTCGGGTAAATCCGTCTTGGTGATGCTCAGCACGGCCATAGCGTCTACCTGGACGGCCACCGTGGCCAGGTTGTCGTCGTTATCCCCATCGTAGGTGTCGCTGGAAACGCTGGCGTTGTTGCCCAGCACGCCGCGTGTCCCCGGTAAGACGTGCACGACGATGGTCATCGTCTCGGAGGCGCCATCCGCCAGCGAGTTGAAGGCGCAGGTCGTCGGCAGGGCTGCATTACCGGGCACGCCGGCATTACAAACTCCATTGGTCGCTGAAACACTCTGGATGGTCACGCCGGCCGGCATGACATCCGAGATGACTACATTGACCGCTGTGGAGGGGCCATTGTTGGTCACTTGCAGGGTGTAAGTCAGGTCCGTCCCCGCCACCACCGGGTTAGGCGCGGCTGTTTTGGTCAACGCCAGGTTGGCGGCCGGGGTGACTGTGGTGCTGTCTTGTGCAACGTTATTGCCTGGGACCGGGTCGGGGGTGATGCTGGAGACCGTGGCGGTGTCGTTGATATCCTGGCCTTCATCGGCGCTGAGCACCACCTTGATCGTGGCTATAGCGCCAGCGCTCAAATTGCCTATATTGCAGCTTACATCACCCCCACCTATTTGTGGGTTGGCGGGGAAATTGCATACTCCCAGGGTGGATGTGGCGCTGACAATGTTGAATGTTCCGCTGCTCACGATCGCGTCAAGCAGAGCAACCGATTGGGCAGTTGAAGGTCCCAGGTTTTCGATGACGATGGTGCAGGTCGCGGTATCACCGGCATACCATGGGGTGCCCTGGCGATCGGGCTTGCAATCCTTCGTTACCCTCAGGTCGGCTTCTTCGATGACTATGGTGTCCGCGGTTGCGCTGTTGTCGCTCATGTCAGGATCAAACTCGGTCGCGCTTACCGTCGCCGTATTGCTGAGTGTATTGGTGCCATTGGCGATCAAAGACGCGGATACTCGCACCACGACATCGAAGGGTATGCTGGCACCAGGAGCCATATCTCCCAGGTTGCAGGTTAAGGTTGGATTGGCGAAGGTGCAGCCTCCCGTATTGGAGATATAAGTCACCCCGGCAGGCAGGCTGTCACTGACGACCACATCCGTTGCCTGGCTGGGGCCGTTGTTTGTCACCGTGATTGAGTAGGTCAGCAGGCCACCGGCAGTCACCGGGTCCGGTGAGTCGACTTTCGTGATGGACAGGTCGGCCTGGTTGCAGGTGGGGAAGCGGAAAGCACCGACGCGTGTAGCCCAGCCTCCGTTCGCCAGGCCGTACTCCTGGGTGTACCAGAAGGTGCAGCCATCCACCGGATCCAGGCTCATATCGCTGTAGTCACCCCAGCGACCCGGACAGGGATTGCCACCGCAGACCAGGTTTTGTGATCCCGTTCCGTTCATCAGCGTAACCTCACCGTGGGGCAGCAATCCAAGCGGATCGCTGGCCAGGCGGCCGGCGTAACGGATGCCCGGGAAAGTGGCATTGTTGTCGGACACGCTGTAGCCAAGAGCCATGTTACCGGCTTTATCCATGGCAACACTGCCCATCCAGCGGTGCAGCCAGGCCGGCGCACCCACCTGCTGTGGGGCATAGGTGCCTTGCTGGAACAGAGTCCAGGCGCCAGCTCCGGCCGGGGTTCGGCGCAGCTCATACCAGCGGATGCCGGTATTCCCGTTGCCATCGGCATCTACCGTGTGGTTAAAGACCATGGCTTCATATGCGCCAAAGTTATGGTATTGCAGACGGAACATCGGCCAGACTGTGATTCCAGCCAAATTCTGCATCCCCACTCCTGGCTGTGGGATGCAGTATTCCATCAGGCTTCCTGGGGCGCACAGGCCCGAATCGAAAGGTGCGGTATTCAGCGCAGTTGGACCGCTTAATGTGGAGTTGGCCGGGTTGCCCCAATCCACGCTGAACTGGAAGACTTCGACACGGTCGTTGCCGCCCCACAGGCCGCCATCCATCATGCGAGCGAAGAAGGCCGGGCTGCCTGCCGGCGGTGCATTCCAGTCGGCATCGCTGGGCAGCAGGACGATAGCAGGGCTGCCTACAGTGGCGACCTGGAAAGTCGCCGGGTTTCCGTTGAGCATGTTAGCCCGGTCGAATGCCATGACGTTCAGATCGCCACCAGTGTAGCCCCGTTGGGAAGTCAGGTAATAGGCATCCGGCCAGACGCTCATCTTGGGGTAATCGTGTCCGAAGTTGAACTGGAACTCGTACAGGTACCAGCCGCCGTTCACCGGATCGCCGGTTTGAGAGACGGCAATACACTGCCAGGTTGGGGGATTGGCGAAGCCGTTGGGTACGGCAAACTGGCTGATCACCCAACGATCCGCGTAACGATCATAGAGCACGATCGGATCGCCATTGTTGTTTGCCTGGCAGGCTGTACCGCTGTTCGCTGCCACCCACAGCTGGTTGATGTTGGTAGGACCGGCCAGTAAATTTCCCAGGCGGTCGTAGATGGCAAACTGAGAATTGACCGATTGGATGTATTCATTGCGGCCAATTGCCCCATTCGTATCGGGGGGTAAAGACCCGGTGAAACCAATCCCGTTGAAATTGGGATTGGGATTGAGAAATTCAGGCGGCGTGACGGCATCCGGCATTTCCGTTTGCATCACGCTGTCTGGGACGCCAGGGGCATCCGGAAATACCAGCGGTGAATTCTGGCTCTGGTCTCCCAGGGGGAAATCCCGGATTGCATCTCCAGGCATCCATTTCAACGCCTTTGGTAGAGAATTAATCCCTCCGCTAAATACGCCGGGTGTTACTGGCGCACCGGAGGCGACCTGCCCCTGGGTGGGTGGTGAGAGAGCTTCGCGAGCCTGCCCGATCGCTGGTGAGCTGCGCAGCATGGTGATAGACAGGATCGCGACTGTCAGTATCACAACTGCCCGCAATAAAGTAGCGTTCTTCCTTTGGCGGTTCATATCCCAATCTCCTATTCGAAAGGTGCATAAATTGGTAAGGGTTTTTCGGAGGCGCGTTGAAACCAATGCGGCAAAATAAACGCGCAGATGACGTGGTTTTGGGTTAAACCGGTCTTTTAAAAATTGTCTCTCAGGAACAGCTTAACGCGGGTTCCTACGAGCGAGAGAATAGCTACTCGCCTAGGATCAGGACGTCAGGCCCATAACCTTTCGGCCGGTCCAAAACCCACTGCCCAACTGACTTCGTGTGATAGCCAATGGTAAATCAGCCGGGCCTCATTGATGGAGGAGTAGAGGGTAGATCGTTTATCCAGGCGCCTCCTTCTTCGGGGAATAGAATCCCCCATTGCTCTACAAGCGACCAGGTGCTGAAAAGGCTGAGATGATCTTCCGGGTTTCACAAGGATCAGCTATTTCCCCAAAAAGCTTTATAAGCTGACCTTGCCCGGTCTGGCAATTTGACTATTCAACACCAATAAGGTAAAAGAACTATGAAAAGATTATAGTATCATTACCCGGTTTGTCAATAGGTCAATATCGATATTGTCATAATTCTTAGCCTGGTTAAATATTAATGGTTTGCCAGCTGTCAATTGCAGAGGGGGTATTGATCGATCGATTAAGTTTGTGTTGAATTTGTGAATATTTGCGCGATAATAAATTAACTCGATGATTCTTACCACACACACCGCCGGGGTTTCCGGTGGGGAGGGCTCAGGGGTGGAATACGAGGATTTTTCAATTAAGATTGAGCCGCGGCAGGGCGATGCCTACCCGGTGATCGTGCTGCGCTCGCCGGCGGGCGAAGGACGCTCGCAGTTCACCCCGCCCTTCGACCCTGCCCGCCTGGCGGAGCAAGCCGCTACCCTGGACCAGGAAGTGCGCACCCGCCAGCCGGCCTCCCGGGATGCCTCCCCGGCTGCCACCGCCAGCCTGCCGCAGCGCATCGGCGACCAGCTGTTCACCGCCCTGTTCTCGGGCGTGGTGCGCTCGTTATTCGACCGCTCTCTGGGTATGATGCAGGTGCAGCAGCGCGGCCTGCGCATCAAGCTGCACATCGACCCGGAAGACCCCAGCCTGGCAGCGCTGGTCGCGCTGCCGTGGGAATACCTGTACCGTAAAGAGACCCGCGAGTTCCTCAATCTCTCCCGTTTCACCCCCATCCTGCGCGACCTGGACGTGCAGCGCCCCTACATGCCGCTGCAGCTGGCTCTGCCGCTGCGCATCCTGGTCTTTGCCGCCGACCCGATCGATTACCCCCGCCTGGAGCTGGAGCGCGAACAGCAGCAGTTGGAAGCCTGCCTGGGGCGGCTGCCGGGCGTGCAGGCGGAATTCCTGCCCCACGCTACCCTGGCCTCCTTGCAAGAGCGCCTGGGCGAAGCGGCGTACCACGTGCTGCACTACATGGGCCACGGCGGCTTCGACGAAGAGTCCGGCAGAGGCGTGCTGCTGCTGGAAGACGAAAATCAACGTGCGCAGCGCGTCGACGGCGGCACCTTAAGCGTTCTGCTGCACGATTTCGCCTCCCTGCGCCTGGTGTTCCTGAATGCCTGCGAAACCGCCCGCCTGGCCGGCGAGCATGGACTGGATCCCTTTGCCGGGGTGGCTTCGTCGCTGGTGATGACTGGCATCCCGGCGGTGGTGGCGATGCAGTTCCCCATCAGCGATCGGGCGGCGATCACCTTTGCCCAGCGTTTCTACGGTCTGCTCTCGCGCGGCCAGCCGGTGGATGCGGCGGTGGCTGAAGGACGGCGGGCGCTGCGCATGGCCGAGCCGGATACCCTCGAGTGGGGCACCCCGGTGCTTTTCACCAGCGCCCCCGATGGCGTGATCTTCACCGTAGCCGGCCAGCCCCAGGCCATTGCTGCTCCCGCGCCGCTGCACGCCGCCGCCGACGAGGTGGATGCCGGCGAGCAGCTGCGCATCCAAAAGCTGTACAACGATGGCCTGGAAGCCTTCTGGCTGGAAGATTGGTCCCGGGCCGAAGCCTGCTTCAGCCAGGTGATCGCCGCCCGGCCAGAGAACCAGGATGCCCGCCTCAAGCTGGATGAAGCCAGCCGCCGGCGGGAGCTGCAGGTGCAGTATGCCGCCGCCCAGTCTGCTCAGGAAGCCGGTGATTGGCCCGCCGCGATCGCCGCCCTGGAGCAGCTCGAAAAGCGCCAGCCCGGTTACAGGGATGTCTCCGAACGTCTGCAAGCAGTCCGCCGCAGTGCTCAGCTGGCCGACCTGTACGACCAGGCACGCCAGCTGTTTCAGGCGGCTCGCTGGACTGCCGTATTGAAGGTCTTTTCCCAGATCCGCACCCTGCAGCCCGATTACCCCGACCCCGACCGGCTGCTGGAGCAGGCCAGCAGCCAGGCCGAGGCTCAACGCCAGGCCACCGCTCTGGAGAAGAACTACCAGCAGGCTCTGGTCGAGCTGGATGCCGGGCGTTGGACGGAAGCCGAAGCCTTGCTGGAACGGGTGCTGGCACAGCAGCCCGATTACCGCCAGGCGCAAGCCTTGATCTCCCGGGCGCAGGCCGAGCAGCGCCGCGCACTGGAAGAGCAATCCCGCCTGCAAGCCGAGCGTGAAAAGGAAGAAAAAATCCTCATCCTGTACCGGGAGGCGCAGGAGCAGCTGGCCGCCGGCAAGTTCAATGCCGTTCAGGCGCAGCTGCAGGCCATCCGGGCGATCGACCCGCAGTTTGACGATCCGCTGGAGGTGGAAGCGCAGGCCCAGGCCGGGTTGGAGCGCCAGGCCGGCGAGATGCAGCAGCAGGAGCAGCAGGCTGAGCACCTTGCTCGGATAGAATGGCGCTATGATGAAGCCGTAAAGCTCCTGGCTGGCAAGGAATATCAGGCCGCACTGGATGCCTGGGAGGCGCTGCATGCGGATGCCCCCGCCTTCCCCGACCGGCAAGGAGTGGTCCGCAAGGCGCGGCGCGCCCTGGACAAAGCCGGCGAGGTGCAGCGGCAGGAGCAGCAGGCTGAGCACCTTGCTCGGATGGAATGGCGCTATGATGAAGCCGTAAAGCTCCTGGCTGCGAAGGAATATCAGGCCGCACTGGATGCCTGGCAGGCGCTGCATGCGGAGCCCCCGCCTTCCCCGACCGGCAGGGCGTGGTCCGAAGGCGCGGCCCTGGATAAGGCTGCCCACAGCAGCGCCCGGCGCTGGAAGAGCCCGCCTGGCCCGGGCCCGCGTTGGGCCTGGGTAGTTGGCGGGGTTACACTGCTTGCCTTGCTGGTGGGTGGATTTTTCCTGCTGCGCGGTCCTTTGCCTAAAAAGTATACGGACTACCAGGGCATCCCGATGGTACTGGTGCCGGCGGGGAATTTCATGATGGGCAGTGATTATTATGAGCCGGATGAACGCCCCTTCCACCAGGTGCGCCTGAGCAGCTACTACATCGATCTCTACGAAGTTACCAATGCCCGCTATGCAAAATGCGTCTCTGCTGGGGCGTGCAAGCCTCCAGGGACATATTCTTCCCGCACGCAGGCGCAATATTATGACAGAGCTAACTATTCAACTTACCCTGTGATTTATGTGAGCTGGGAGCAGGCGCAGGCTTACTGCCAGTGGCGCGGGGCGCGCCTGCCAACCGAAGCCGAATGGGAGAAGGCCGCCCGCGGTTCAAAACGCGCGAACCTACCCCTGGGGAAACAAGTTTGATGGCACGCGAAGTCAATTTTTGCGACCTGAAATGCCCAAATCCGGAGAACAACAAGTCTTTCGACGGGTATGAAGATACCGCCCCGGTAAACATTTTCCCCCAGGGAGCCGGCCCCTACGGGGCGCTCAACCTGGCCGGCAACGTCTCGGAGTGGGTGGCAGACTGGTATGATCCGGATTTTTACGCTCACTCTCCAAATTCCAACCCCGTGGGACCGCCTTCCGGGAAGATGCATATTTTGAAGGGTGGTGATTTCGGTCTCCCGAGATTGCAATCTTCCGATCGCTATGCGGTTAGATCCCGGGTTTGCATCGGACGCTGCCGGTTTTCGCTGCGCTTACTCCCCGGGACTATTATTTGGCTATTAACGCAATGAGGAAAGCTGCTCACACTACGTGGGCCACACAAATCGATTGTCATCCTGAGCTTGCGAAGGATGCTAGACCCTTCGCAAGCTCAGGGTGACACAGGAAGAAAGGAACCATGAGCGACTCAGCCACCCTCACCCTGGGCACCACGCCCGCCATCCGCCTGCCCAAGGAAGCCACCCCGGCGCCGCTGCAGCCCGGCCAGGGCTATTTCCGCGTCCGGGTGCACGCCGCCCAGGCGGCCATCTTCGGCCCCTTTTGGCAGAAATCGCAGCAGCTGGTGATCACCAGCGAAGTGCGCCTGTTCTGCCCGCCCTTCAACGGCGAGCCGGTGCAGTCGCTGCAGCGCATCAAGCCGATCAAGCAGGGCGCCGCCGAGCAGCTCGGCCTCAGCCCCTCCCTGGTCGACCTGACCCCCGCGGCCCTGGATAAAGTCGGCATCAGCGTCGAGTTCCTGCTCGACCGGCAGAACCGGCTGGCGAACCTGGCGCAGATTGTCAACGACGACGCCTTCCTGTCGGTCGTCTCGCTGGCGCCTGGGGCGGCCGCGGTCGCCAAAGCGGTTGGCGCTCTTTCCAAGAAGCTGCTGGAAGGCACTCTGGAGGCCTCCGACCAGGTGCCCGTGCTGCGCTTTGCCGGCGATTTCAGCCTGCCGGCCGGCGACCTGGCGGACGCCTACTATGTCATCCTGGGGACGCGCTTCGAGCAGCACCCCCTGCCGCGCCCGCTGCCCGGCCCGCCCCGCCTGCAGGTCTCCGGGCGCGACCTGCTGCTGGACAACCAGCCGGTGGTGCATTGGTCGTACGTCATCCTGGATGTCGACACCGTAGCGGCACGCACGCGTGACCTGGGGCGCGGCGAGCCCTGGTATGAGAAGCTATCGCTGGTGGAAGTGCAAGTCTCCCAGGTCGCCAACAATCCCTGGCTCAGCGAGGATGAGCGCCGCCAGACCTGGAGCGCCTGCCTGGCGATGATTAAGGAAGCCGATTTGCTGCTGCGCCAGTCGCCGCTCTACCTGCCCGCCGAAGCGCAGGCCATTATCCAGCAGGCTTATTTCAATGCCCAGCAGCAGGTCTTCCCCCAACGGCGAGAGGCCCTGGCCCTCACCCTCCCGGAGGGCAGGCCGGAACCCCCCGCTTTCTCCTGGGCCGCCGATGAGCAGGCCCTCACCCGCCAGGTATCTGCCTACGAAGGGTTGACCGCCCCCGCCCGCGGCAAGCTGCGCAGCATGGGCATGCTGAAGTAATTTCCAAATTTCAATTTCGAAATTCATCAAATTTCCCGAGGCCATCATGACCGAACAACCTTCCTCCGCTTCTCCCCGCCTCTACTACCTGGACGCCCTGCGCGTCATCGCCATCCTGTTCGTCTTCCTGTTCCACGCCGTCCATCCCTTCGATTTGAACGGCTGGCATGTCAAAAACATCGAACAAAGCCTGACCCTGACCGTGATCCTGGTCATCCTGTGGATGTGGGGCATGCCGTTCTTCTTTCTGATTGCCGGTGCAGGCAGCCGGCTGGCCTTGCGGCGGCGCAGCGCCAAAGAATTTGCCATCGAGCGCACCCGGCGCCTGGGTGTGCCCTTAATATTTTTGACGATTGCCTCTTTTTTCATTGCTACGTACTTCGAGTGGGGCAATAGGGTCTACCGGATGTCTACAGCCATCAGCTTTCCCGGATTACCTGCTGGCCACCAAAGACTGGTTTCTGGACTTTGGCTTTTCTCCCATATGGTTGTCGCTGGGCGCCCATCTGTGGTTCCTGGGGTTTTTATACGCTTTTTCCATCCTATCATTACCGCTCTTTGTGTGGTTTAAAGGCACGCACGGCAGGGGCTTCATCGATTGGCTGGCCAGGGTTTGCAGCCATCGCGGCGGCCTGCTCATCTTTATCCTCCCGCTGCTTGCAATCCGTTATGTGCTCACCCCGCTCTTCCCGCAGGAGCACGATTGGAGCGACTTCATCTACCAGGGCGCCTTTTTCGTGATTGGCTTCTTGTTGTTCGCCGATGAGCGCATCTTGAAGGCTGTGCGCCGCGACGGCTGGCTGCTGGGCGCTGTCGGCCTGGCTGCGGTTGTCTTCATGCTGGGGCTATATGGGCTGGGCTACGATGTCACGGGATGGGTCGAGGAATACGGTCAAGTTGGTTTTTACCTGGCGATTGGTATCATCACCCTGGTTGGCCTGACCTGGAGCCTGACCATGCTCTTCATCGGCATGCGCTACCTGGACCGGGACAGAGCCTGGGTGCGCTATGCCCAGGAGATAGCCCTGCCCTTCTTTATCGTGCACCAGCCGGTCATCCTGCTTTTTGCCTCGTTCATCGTCAAATGGGATGTGGGCATCCCGCTCAAGATGCTGGTCACGGTGGTCAGCTCCTTCTTCGTCTCCTGGGGATTGGTGGAGTTTGTCATCAAGCGCGTCGGCTTCCTGCGCTTCTTGTTCGGCATGACCTCGCACGGTCAAGCCTGTCAGGCAAGAGACCCCGGCTGCAGCTGGCTGAGCGTCAGAACCTCTTACGGATTTTCCTGCTGATTATCCCGCTGCCGTACCCTCAGCCGCCATCCTTGAAAGCCCAAAGCCATGAACGACCGACCTGCCTCGTCCCAATCCTCCCCCCGCCTGTACTACCTGGATGCCCTGCGCGTCATCGCCATCCTGATTGTCTTCCTGTTTCACGCCGTCCATCCCTACGACATGTGGGACTGGCACATCAAGAACATCGAGCAGAGTCTGACTCTGACGATATTCATCACCATCCTGGCCCTGTGGGGCATGCCGTTTTTCTTTTTGGTCGCCGGGGCAGGCAGCTGGTTTGCCTTGCGGCGGCGCACGCCGAAACAATATGCCGTCGAGCGCACCAAACGCCTGCTGGTGCCTTTTCTATTCGGTACGCTGATCGTCTACGTCTACACCCAATACTTTCAGTGGGATAACCAGGTCTACCGGGGCGTCACCGATGCACCTTTCGCACAGTACATCCTGGAGAGTTTACGCTGGTACCTGACCTTAGGATTCACCCCACGATTGGGGAGTCGGCGTGCATCTGTGGTTCCTGGGCTTCCTGTGGTCTTTTGCCCTGCTCAGCCTGCCGCTCTTCCTGTGGCTCAAGGGCGAGAAAGGCCAGCACGCTTCTTGACCGCCTGGCCAAGGTGTGTGAAAAACGCGGGGCCTGCTCATCTTTTTCATCCCGCTGGTGCTGATCCGCTACCTCTTAGCCCGTTTTTCCCCGACGAGCATAACTGGAGCGACTTCCTGTTCCAGGGCTCGTTCTTCATCCTGGGCTATTTCGTGTTCGCCAGCGAGCGCATCCCCGCACTGTGAGGCGTGACGGCTGGTGGCTGGGAGGCATCGGTCTGGCGGCGGTGTTGCTGCTGTTGATCATCTATCTCATAACCCTGCAGCCGGTGACTGGGCGGAGGCCTACGGCACGCCCGGCTTTTACCTGGTGATGGGCACTGTCGTCCTGATTGGCCTCACCTGGAGCCTGGCGATGCTCTTCATTGGCATGCGCTACCTGGACAAAGACGGGTCTGGGTGCGCTATGCCAACGAGCTGGCCCTGCCCTTCTTCATCGTCCACCAGCCGGTGATCATCTTCATTGCCTCCTTCGTCGTCAAGTGGGAGCTGGCCACCCCGCTTAAGCTGGTCGTCACCGTGGTCGTCTCTTTCCTGGTCGCCTGGGGGCTGGTGGAGTTCGTCATCAAGCGGGTCGGCTTCCTGCGCTTCCTTTTCGGTATGCCCGCAAGACACTCGGACGTGAAGAAAGAATCGCAGCCTACGCCTGTTGACGTTGGGTGATGGAAAAGAAACCACCGATAAAGCAGATGAACGCCGGATATCATCGGGCGGCTGCCGAGTGAGGTACAAGTGAGATACCCGGTGTTCCTGCCAGTGGTCAGAAAGTGAGCTGGTCTATGACCTCCTACATCATCCTAAGTATAATCAGCGGCATCCTGTTCGGCATCCTGGATGGTCTGATCAATGGCAATCCTTACGCCGCCCGGTTGTTTGAATTCTACAAGCCAATTGCCAGGACGTCGGTCAATGTTCCGGCGGGCGTGATCATTGACCTTGCCTACGGATTCATCATGGCAGGTGTGTTTCTGCTGCTCTATGACAGCCTCCCCGGTGAGACCGGGCTGCTGAAGGGCTTGAGTTTTGCCCTGCTGGTGTGGTGTTTCCGGGTGGTGATGAGTGCCCTCTCGCAATGGATAATGTTCAAGATGCCCGGTAAAGCCCTGATTTATTCTCTTGCAACCGGATTAGCTGAGATGTTCGTGCTGGGTGTGCTTTACGGGCTGACGCTTAATCCGGCGGTATAGGAGCTGCAATGAAAACCATCGGTCTGATCGGCGGGATGAGCTGGGAATCCTCGATTGAGTATTACCGCATGATTAACCAGCTGACCAAAGCGCAGCTCGGCGGTCTGCATTCCGCCAAAAGCGTAATGGTCTCGGTCGATTTTGCCGAGATCGAGATCCTGCAGCACCAGGGACGCTGGGCGGAGGCCGCCGCACTGCTGGTAGCAGCCGCCGTCTCCCTGGAAGCCGGCGGGGCGGATTTCATCGTGCTGTGCACCAACACCATGCACAAGGCTGCGGATGCCATCCAGGCCAATACCGCCATCCCATTCCTGCATATTGCGGATGCCACCGCGCAGCGTGTGCTGGAGGCGGGCATTCAGAAGATCGGCCTGCTCGGTACGCGCTTTACAATGGAAGAAGATTTCTATAAGGGCAGGCTTACCGGGGGCTACGGCCTGCAGGTGCTCGTCCCCGATGCGCAGGAGCGCGAGATCGTCCACCGCGTCATCTACGACGAGCTGGTCCTGGGCAGGATCGAGCCGCACTCCAAAGCGCAGTACCTCGCCATCATCCAACAGCTGGAGCAGCGCGGCGCGCAAGGCGTCATCCTGGGCTGCACCGAGATCGGCCTGCTGGTGCAGCAGTCCGACTGCCGCCTGCCGCTCTTTGACACCACCCGCATCCACGCCGAAGCGGCGGTGGCGTATGCGTTAAGCTAGGTCGTTTATTAGGACGACGGAAGTTACAGATATCTCAAAGGATATCCTTTATAATAGCGATATGGATTCTGCTGCACTGAATGTTCCGCCGCTAAATACTCGCCAACGCATCCCAATGGCTGCTATCGAAGATGTCGTCGGTCAGATTGTGGCGCGCTTTCATCCGGAAAAAATCACCATGTTTGGATCATTTGCATACGGACAGCCGCACCCGGAGAGTGACGTGGACCTTCTCGTGGTGATGGACACGCAGCTCAGCGGTCCACGCCAGGCAGCAGAAATCCTTAAGTCAATACGCTATCGTTTTGGGTTAGATCTGATCGTATATACACCACAACTGCTCGCTACCCGGTTGGAATGGGGAGATCCATTCTTGTTGGAAATAACAAGGCAGGGGAAAGTTCTATATGAATCCTCTCGTACTTGAGTGGATTGAGAAAGCAGAAGGCGATTATGCCACTGCGCAGAGAGGAACTCAGGGCTCGTAAATTGCCGAACTACGATGCTGCTTGTTTTCATGCCCAACAGATGGCAGAGAAATATCTGAAGGCATTTCTCCAAGTCAACGATGTGGTGCCGCCACGCAGCCATGATCTGGTCGAGTTACTGGCGCTCGCCTTGAACTTCCAGCCACACCTCGTGTTGCTGGAACCGGACCTTAAGAGCCTGAATGCATTTGCTGTTCAGTTTCGCTATCCTGGTCAATCTGCCGAAAAAGCTGATGCGCGATCCGCTTTAGCGGCTGCGAAGGTAATCAGAGTGCAGCTTCGAGTTTTATTAGAGTACTAGTCGAGAGGTGTAAGTGCAATAATCGCTGCCGGAGACTTGAGGAAATCGATAAGTCCGGTAAAGATAAAAAGAGCGGATTGGTCCAATTCTTATTGGCATCTCCACTAGATGGCACAGATCTGGTCATCGATCGTGACCAGAGTACTCCACGTGAAATTGATATTGAGGGTTAGGCTCCAGGTAATCAATTTCCCTTCACCTGTTGCTGAGCCGATTTTCTCCCCACCGGCGTTCAACTCATCAATCCCTGGCAGTAATCCATCCGTATTTCAGGTGTCACCCTGAGCTTGCGAAGGGTCTAGATCCTTCACTTCGTTCAGGATGACAATCGGTTTGCGTGGCCCACGTAGTGCGAGTAGCTTCTGCGGCTATTTCGTGGTTTATCTCGACTGATCCTGTCTTATAATAGCCTCCATGCCGCCCATCCTCACCACCAACCAGCTTGCCAAGCATTTCCAGGTACCCACCCGCCAGGAAGGGTTGAAAGCTTCCATCGGCGCCCTGTTCCACCGCACCTACAACACCGTCAAAGCCGTGGACGGGGTCTCCTTCCAGATCGAGCCGGGGGAGGTGGTCGGCTTTCTCGGGGCCGAACGGCGCCGGCAAGACCACCACCCTCAAGATGCTCAGCGGGCTGCTGTACCCCACCGGCGGGCAGGTGCGCGTGCTGGGCTTCGAGCCCTCCCGCCGCGACCACGGACTTACCTGCGCCAGATCACCCTGGTGATGGGCAACCGCAACCAGCTCGCCTGGGACCTGCCGGCGCTGGATTCGTTCGAGCTGCAGCGCGCCATCTACGGCATCCCGCACGCGGATTTCAGCCGCACGCCGCGACGAGTTCATCGAGCTGCTGGAGCTGAAAGACCTGGTGCAACAAGCCGGTGCGCAACCTGTCGCTGGGCGAGCGCATGAAGATGGAGATCGTCGGCGCGCTGCTGCACCGCCCGAAGGTGCTCTTCCTGGACGAGCCGACCATCGGCCTGGATGTGACCATGCAGCGCCGCATCCGCACTTTCGTGCCGAGTACAACCGCCGCTACGGGGCCACCGTGCTGCTCACCAGCCACTACATGGCGGATGTGGAAGCGCTGTGCAAGCGGGTGATCGTCATCCACCACGGGCAACTGCTCTTCGACGGCGAGCTGAGCCAGCTGGTGGAGACGCTTCTCCGCCTTCAAGACCATCGGCGTGACCCTGGCAGAACGGCGGCGCCGACCTGATCTGCCTACGGCGAGGTGATCAGCCAGGAGGGCGGCCAGGTCACGCTGCGCGTGCCCAAAGCCGAGACGCCCCAGGTCACCGCCCGCCTGCTCGCCGAGCAGCCGGTCGACGACCTGACCGTGGAAGACCCGCCCATCGAAGATGTCATCGAGCAGGTCTTCGCCCAGACACGCGCCGGATGGAGCAGGCTGGCATGAGACGCTACGCTCGACTATCTACCTGACCACGATGAAGCATCGCCATCCTGACGCAGTTCCAGTACCGGGTGGCGAATTATTTCTACATGATCGGCATGATCGCCGAGCCGGTGATCTACCTGGTGGTCTGGTCGACGGTGGCCAGTGCGCAGGGCGGCTCGGTGGGCGGCTATACCCCGGCGCAGTTCGCCGCCTATTACATCGTCTGGACGCTGGTGCGCAACATGAACATCGTCTTCACCCCCTACGGCTGGGAGTGGCGCATCCGCGCAGGGCAGCTCTCCGGCGAGCTGCTGCGCCCGATCCACCCGCTGCACCGCGATGTGGCCTATTTCGCCGGCTGGAAGGTGGTCGTGATCATGCTGTGGCTGCCGCTCGCCGCTGGTCCTTTCGCTGATCTTCAAGCCCGACTCTGCACCCCACCTGGTACCAGGGCGTGGTCTTCTTCTTCGCCATCTGGGGCGCTTACCTGATCCGCACCATGCTGCTCTCGCTGCTGGGCATGATCACCTTCTGGACCACGCGGGTGGGCGCGATCTTCGAGCTGTTCTTTGCCGTCGAGCTGATGCTCTCCGGGCGCCTGGTGCCGATGACCCTGATGCCGCCGTGGGTGCAGCAGCGTGGCCGCTTACCTGCCCTTCCAGTGGACCTTCTACTTCCCCATCGAAGCCCTGGTCGGGCAACTGACCGCCGCAGCAGCTGCTCATCGGGCTGGGCATGCAGCTGCTGTGGATCGTGATCGGCTTGGTGGCGGTCAACCTGCGTGTGGCAGTTCGGCATCCGGCGCTTCTCGGCGGTAGGGAGATCTGAGACATGAGGCGTCATGCGTATCCGTCTAGGCTGAGCCTGCTGACCTACTCTGCGCATCGGCATCGCCAACGAGCTGCAGTACCGCGTCAACTTCTTCATCCAGATGCTGCAATCGCTCATTGCCCTGGCGATCGGGCTGATCGGGCTGTGCGCTGGTCTTCAGCCACACCGACCGAGCTGAGCGGCTGGACGCAGCCCGAGCTGCTGGCGGTGATGGGCGTCTACATCCTGATGGGCGGCGTGATCCAGCCTGCCATCCAGCCCAACATGCAGCGCCTGATGGACGAGATCCAGCAGGGCACGCTGGATTTGCCCTGACCAAGCCGGCGGATGCGCAGGTGCTGGTCAGCGTGCGCGAGTTCCGCTTCTGGCAGCTGGTGGACGTGGTCGTGGGGCTGGTGGTGCTGGCATGGTCGCCCTGCTGCAGATGGCAGGCCTGTCGTTGCTGGCAGCAGGCGCTGGCCTTCATCGCTCGCCCTGCTGCTGGGCGGGGTGATGATCTACTGCTTCTGGCTGATGCTGACCTCCACCGCCTTCTGGGTCGTGCGCGTCGATGAGATGGTCAACCTGTTCCAGGGCGTGTACGCCGCCGGGCGCTGGCCGGTGGGCATCTACCCCGCCTGGCTGCGCCTCGGGCTGACCTTCCTCGTCCCGGTGGCTTTCGCCGTCACCGTCCCGGCCGAAGCGCTCACCGGGCGCCTGACCTGGCAGACCCTGCTCTTCGCGGCTGCCCTGGCGCTGGGGCTGCTGCTGGTTTCGCGTTGGATCTGGAAGAAGGGGGTGAGGAATTATTCGGGCGCCTCGGCGTGAGAGAGCATTGAACCGCTAAGGCGCTAAGGTCGCTAAGGAATTTATTAGGATTATTGCCTGGCGAGTTTTGTGGTTTTGGCGTGAAGGTCCCATGTAGGGCGGGATTCCAATCCCGCCAGGAATTCGGGGCGGCCTGGGGGAGGTTTTGAGTAAAAAAATCCGAAATAAATAAAAACGAATGCCGCAGGCGGGGAGAGGCGGTGGGGGAGGGGTTGCGTGGGGAGAGGGGATAGGTTTGCATAGCATGCTCCGAGGGTATTGTAGGCCGGGTGGGGTGGGGAGCGCAATCCCCCGAGGGGGGATTTTTTGGGGGGGATTAGGGTGGAAAGGAAGCGATTTCTTTCCTAAACTGAAATAAGTATCTGTTTTGTGTGCAGTACCTGCAACAAGCTCCTGGTATCGTGGGGGTCAATGGAACGACAAATACGATTACATCACCACAGGGGAGGCTGAAGATGAGCACAGGCTTGTCCAAAGCAGAAAAACTGAGGGAGATGGAGTGGCATTACTGCGAGCGGGCCTACAGCGACAGCGAGATGGCTGCCAGGCTGGGTGTCGACCGCTCTACTGCTTACCGCGACCGCATCCTGCTGACCACGCAGGTGCCGCTCGAAGAGGTTCAGCCAGGGCGCTGGAAGATCGACCGCGCTACCTACCTCTCTAACCTGCGGCTGAACCTGCACGAAGCCCTGGCATTTACCTGACGGCGCGTCGCGCCCTCCCGCCAGACCTTTAGCGCCCAGCCGCACCTGGCCGGCGGGCTGGAGAAGCTGTCCAGCGTCCTACACAGCCAATGACTGGGCTGTCCTAGCCCCGGTGCAGAAAGAGAGTGCGATGGCTGTCGCCAGCCAGGACGACAGCAGCAGGACTCGCCTGCAGGCGCTGGAAACGATCGACCGCGCCTGGGTGGAGCAGCGCCGGGTGCGCCTGCGCTATCACTCGATGACCCGGCCGCGACCCGTTTTCCATACCGTCGACCCCTACCTGATCGAACCTTCCCTGTGGGACACGGGCACCTACCTGATCGGCTATCTCTGGACTCTCACCAGGAGCTGACCACCTTCAAGTTGAGCGCATCGAGTCGGCGGAGCTGTTGGCCGAGACATTCACACTACCGGCGGATTTCGACGACAGGGAACTTCTGCGCTACGCCTGGGGCATCTGGGTCGACGAGGACGGCCCGGAAGCGGTGAGGCTGCGCTTTTCCCCCGGCCCTACCGCCCGCCGCCTGCGTGAGAGCGTCTGGCATCCCACTCAGCTGGTATGCGAATCGGACGAGGCGGCTGCACCTGGGAGGCCCAGGTGAACGACTGGCGCGTGATCCTGCCCTGGGTGCGCTCGTGGGGCCCGGACTGCGAGTGCTGGCGCCGGAGGGCTTGAGGGAGCAGGTGAAGGAGGAGGCGGGGAAGATGGCGGGGATGTATGGGGAGGAGGCGCACCAAGTGAGGAGAAACCTCCACCGCTAAGGCGCGAAGAGCGCTAAGAATTCTCTCGCCTTGGGGAGATCACCCAGGACCCTGCGCCGCCGCACAGCCCGCAAAGCTGCTCGCACTATGTGGGCCATACAAACCGACTGTCATCCTGAACGAAGTGAAGGATCTAAACCCTGCGCAAGCTCAAGGTGACACATGAAAAAAGGAGAGAATCCAAATGGCAAAGAAGACTGTTCAGGAAAACCAGGAACCTAAGCGGTTGGTAGTCAGCCCGACGACCCGTGTGTTGTGGGAAAACATAGCGCCGGAAGATTACGCACTGATCAACCTAGAACACAACCGGCTGTCGCTGCCAACCTGGAAGAGATAAACCGCACGATTATCAAGATAAATCAGGATATCAAAGGCATCCGGGGCTGGGTGGGTTTCTTCGGCTTCCTGGCTATCCTGTCGTTCATTGGGGCTTTGGTGGCAACCTGCAATGCGCTTCTGAGTTTAACATTTATACACTTCATGTTGATTGCTGTTTGGTAAGCCAAATCCGGTATGGTAATATTGCTAAAGAGAGGGATTTGGATGCACCCGGAATGGGTTGCGATTCTATGCAAGCATCCAGCTATTTGTGTGGTACGTAAAGAAAATATAGGTCAATCCGTTAGCCAAAGTAGACTAGGGTAGAGACGCGGGATCGAAACATCATGGCATATTTTGCCCATTCAAACGAGCTAGGACAGGAAAACTGGCAGAGCCTGCAGGCGCACCTGCAAAACACTGCTGCCCTGGCCTACAGAATGGCAGCCGGGATTGGGCTGGCAGATTTTGTAAACATTATCGCTGCAATGCATGATATTGGGAAATATTCAAGGAGTTTCCAGAAGAAGCTGGAAGGACATTCGATTAAGGTCGACCATTCAACCGCGGGGGCACAGTCCTTCGGCTGTTCGTTGCCAATCAGAACCAGAGGGTAATTGCTAAACTCCTGGCCTATTGCATTGCCGGGCACCATAGTGGCCTGCCTGATTATGGGAGTGAAATGGATTTTAAGCACCGATGGGACTTTACTAGGGCGTTTGAAAAAATCCATTGAGAGATTATCGAGATTATTCCAAGGAAATAGATGTATCTCTATTTCAGCCTGCCAGTAATGATTCCGATCAAGCCCATTAAAGGGAACGTTGGTTACAGCCTGTTTTTTTTTCACAAGAATGCTGTACTCAATTTTGCCGTAGAATGTACAGATTACCCTAGAACACAGAGAACTTTATTCAGGCTGGAAGGGTTTCCAGAGGTAATTTTCTCTAATCTACCAGAACTGTGCAGTAAATATACTCAATTCCTGGAGAGATTTTGACCAGCCAATCGGCTCGATCAACGCCCGTAGGACGCACACACTGAAATCCTGTATCCAGAAAGCTGCAGAGAACCGCGGGATTATTATCCTTAACCGTGCCAACTGGTGGGGGCAAGACATTTTCATCAATGGCATTTGCACTTTAACCATCCCCAGATTCACGGGATGGAGCGGGTTATTTATGTCATTCCGTATACCAGCATTATCGAGCAGAATGCCGCAGTATTCAAAGATTGCCTCGGTTCTGACAATATATTAGAACATCATTCCAATTTTGATGTGGAGAAGGCGACAAGTCAAACTCGAGTCGAAGAATGCTGACGATTCCACGTCAGTGTAATAAGCAACTCAAACTGGCATCCGAAAATTGGGATATTCCGATCGTCGTGACTACCAATGTCCAGTTCTTCGAGTCCTTGTTTGCCAATAAACCCTCCCGTGCCGCAAATTGCACAATATGGCAAAGAGCGTCATTATTTTCGATGAAGCCCAAATGCTTCCGCGAGAATACTACAACCATGTCTTTAGCAGTATCTAAGAACTTGTAAAAAACTACGGTGCAACAGCAGTAATTTGCACAGCCACTCAACCAGCGGTTAAACGGTTTTTCCCGGTGGGTGCAAAATTTACGGAATTGGCGCCTGACCCACCAGGCCTATTTGATTTTTACAAGCGAGTTCAGGTTGATAATCTTGGAAAGATCCCGGATCATGAGTTAATCCAAAGGACTAATGACCAACAGCAAGTACTTTGCATTGTGAACACTCGTAAACATGCCAAAGGATTGTTTGCGGATGATAAAAGGCATCGAGGGCGTTTCATCTGTCAACATTGATGTGCCCGGCTCATCGAAGGCAAACAATTGCCGCCATTCGGGAGCCGTAAACCGAGGTCATCCATGCCGTGTGATTTCCACGCAAATCATGGAAGCCGGCATTGATGTGGATTTCCCAGTTGGATATCGGGCAATGTCAGGATTGGATTCGATCATCCAGGCTGCCGGTCGAGTGAACCGTGAAGGAAAGCGAAAAATCAGGGACGTTGTTATGTCTTTGACCCGGAATCGGCTTTCATTAAACGGACACCGGCATATATTCAGCAAGGCGCAGAGGTGGCAGAAAGATTTTGCGGCGATATGATGATCCGGAATCTTGCATGGCGATCGAAAAATATTCGAATTGCTTTATATGACTTCAAGGATCAACGATGTATTTGACGTAAAGATATTCTTGGGTTGTTTTGAAAAAGGGATTGTCGGTGAATTCGATTTTGACTTCAAAACAGCGGCAGAGAAATTCAAAATTGATCGAAAACAATACCGTGCCGTTGTTATTCCATATAACGAAGAGGCAATGAAATTGCTTGCCAGGCAGCGATACCATCCTTTCCCGGTTTTCCCGGAAATTGCAGATGTACACGTCAATATTTATGAGAATGAGTTCGAGAAGTTTACAAGAAAGGAGTTAATTGAAACATACAGGCGTAACCTATGAAGTGCTAGAATATCATGGATACTACGATGTGCAGACCGGTCTTGGTCCTCCCGGCAGGAGCCGGCGGTGAAATGCTCTATATTTTCGATGGATAAAAGGAGGTTAATCTATGGGATACGGAATCAAGATTCGGGTGAGCGGCGATTACGCCCTGTTCACCCGCCCTGAAATGAAAGTGGAACGTGTCAGTTATGACATCATCACACCTTCGGCGGCGCGGGGGATCATTGAAGCAATATACTGGAAACCCGCCATCCGTTGGGTGATAGACAAAATCCATGTGCTGAACGAAATCGAGTTCACCAACATTCGGCGCAACGAGGTGAGCGAGAAGGTTTCAGAAAGGAGGCGCGGCGAAGATGAACGGTCAACCATGAGCCTTTTACCTGTCGGCCAGAGAACCGCCAGCAGCGGGCGGCGCTGGTGCTGAAAAACGTGGATTACATAATCGAAGCCCACTTTGAAATCGACCGAAAAGCAGGCGATGAGGATACAGTGGAAAAACACTACAATATTGTCCTGCGCCGCCTGCGTAAGGGACAGTATTTCAGCGCGCCCTGTTTGGGAACGCGCGAGTTCGGCGCAAAAGTGGAATTGATCGAAGATGGCGCTAATTCCCAAAAGCCCGCTTGGGGACATGGAATTGGGCTGGATGTTATACGATCTGGATTTTTCGGATCCGACAGACATCGGCCGAAGTTCTTCAAAGCAGTCACTGAAAAATGGCGTGCTGGATTTGAAGAATGCAATGGAGGTGAGCAATGATCCTCAAGCATTAACCCGTTACTACGAAATTTGTCCAGATGAACCAGACAACGATATTGCGCCACCTGGATATAGTTCTGACAAATGTCAGTTTTGCGCTCAATATTTCAGCAACAAGGAGAATTGCTGGATATTATTCCACTTTTCAGCAGGTCCTCGTGGAAAAAAGATGGATGAAAGCCGCGGCGCATGATTGTCCCAGAACAATCAAGACGTCATCGGGAATCAGCTGCAAATTTTCTGTGCGATAACAGTGCTTATGTTTTAGGTATTTCCAAGATAAAGACGATCCTGAATTATCCCACAACGATTTGAAGCATTTCGCTGACTTCAACATAGAATTGCTTGCAAAGGCTGATGTGCAAGGCAGCCAAGGCAGTGATTGGCTTTTCTGGATGACTACGATCCGGAACAAGCAGAGGAACATCCATCAATAGCTAAATATCTTGAAACGATTTTAAAAGGCGGCAATCTGGTTTTCATGTTTAATGTGGCCGGTTTTGTCCACGAAGAACGGTATCGCAAGTATGGGAACACACAAAACCACAGGCAGCGATGCTATACTCGGACAATGCCTGGTGACAGGGGAAATCAGCCCCGATTGCGCGTCTGCACCCAAGCCTGAAAGGCATACGAGGACGCAAATCCAACTGGAGCAACACTGGTTGGATTCAATGCCCGCGCTTACGAGTCTTACAACCGCGATGCAAGGGTATGAATTCTCCCTGTCAGTGAAAAAGCCGCATTCGCATATACCACCGCCTTGAACTACCTGCTTTCCTCGAGACAAACGAGAACAGAAAATTTATCATTGGCGATACCACTGTCGTCTATTGGGCCGAAAGCGACAAGAAGGCCTATGCCGTACTTTTGGGACTGTTGCGGAAGAGGAAGTGTGAATTGACAGCCCCAGATGAAGCGGAAATGCTCCAATGCAAGGGACAAGAAGGCCGAAAACGTGCTCAAAATGTCGCTGAGAAGTCAGGCGTAGTGAAGCATTGGACGCAAAAGACTGCTCGAAGGCTTGAACTGGATACCCGGTTTCTATGTTCTTGGACTGGCCCCCAACGCGGCCCGTGTTTCTGTACGTTTCTTCCACAGCGACCCTTCGAAAAAGATCGTCCAGAAGATCATGAGCGCATTATAATGACCTGGAAATTATCAAGGAATATCGAGACCAGCATATTTACCTGACCGTCGGAATTTTGAATGAAACCGTATCAAAAAAGGCTTCCGACAAAGAAGCTTCCCCCCTCATTGGCTGGCTCCGTATTCACGTGCCATTCTTGAACAACACGCCCTACCCTGCGCCTTGTATAACGCAATCATCAACCGCATCCGTGCAGACCAGGATGAAGAAGTCGATCAAGAAAATCAATTAGCACGTGCTGCGATAATCAAGGCCTATCTCATCCGTAAATATCGAAATCAATCCCAACACCCAATTCAGGAGGTACTTGTTATGTCGCTCAATGAGCAATCCACTATTCCAGCCTATGTGCTGGGACGTTTGTTTGCGGTGCTCGAAAAAGTTCAGAAGGAAGCGATTCCCGATTTGAACACTACTATAAAAGATCGTTATTTCACATCCGCCTGCGCTTCGCCGAAGACGTGTATTTCCGCTTCTCTTGCGGCTTTCTCAGCACCATATTTCCAAAGCAGAATTTGGTTATGCCAGCGATAACCGCATTGAGAAAATCATGAATTTGCTGGATGTTGAGAAGAACCCATTTCCGTCTCATCTTACTCTGGATGAGCAAGGTGTTTTCGTGCTTGGCTATTACCACCAACGCACAGCCTTTTACATCCAAGAGCAGAGAAACTCCGCCGAATCAACTTCAATCCGAAAACCAAGTAATAACCAATAAAGGAGAATTAAACCATGACTACCCCAATCAAAAACCGCTATGAATTTGTGCTGCTCTATGATGTGGAAAACGGCAACCCCAACGGCGACCCGGACGCGGGCAACATGCCGCGCATCGACCCTGAAACAGGCTATGGCATTGTGACCGATGTTTGCCTCAAGCGCAAAATCCGCAATTACGTGGAATTGGTCAAGGGGGATGCCACTGGATACAGGATTTATGTCAAAGAAGGTATCCCGCTGAACCAGAATCATGCAGAGGCCTATGTTGCCATTGGCGCCAAATCGGAAAGATAAAGTGAAGCCTGCTAAGGTCAATCGAAGCCCGCCATGGATGTGTGCCAACTTCTTCGATATCCGCACTTTTGGCGCTGTGATGAGCACTGGCGATAACTGTGGACAGGTGCGCGGTCCGGTTCAGATCAACTTCTCGCGCAGCATCGATCCGATCGTCCAGCAGGAAGTAACGATCACCCGCCTGACTGTAACAGAGATCGAAGACGCTGAAAAGGAACGCACGATGGGACGCAAGCACATTGTCCCCTACGGCTA
>CAVUTH010000009.1:0-50984 GCA_963744375.1 uncultured Chloroflexia bacterium
TCAGGTCTATGCTCTCCAGATAAAGCTGGATACATTGCGCAGCAATTATACGGACTTGTTAGCGAATACAGAAAGCGGTGCACTGAATACCCTGACGATCATCGAGCCGGCTGTGCTTCCGGGAAGCCCGGTCGGCCCAAATGTCCCGATGTTGGTAATTTCCGCAGCTGCTTTTGCCCTGGTAGTGGCTTTGGGGGCTGCCTACCTTTTGGAATATCTTGACAATACCCTGAAATCTCCCGATGAGATAAAGCACCTGACTGGATTGCCAATGCTGGTGGGCATCCCAACTATCACGGGTGAAGACTACTCTGATAAAGTAGTGACCATCAAACAGCCACGCTCGCCCATCTCCGAAGCTTATCGTACACTTCGAACTGGCGTCCAATTCTCGAATATCGACCGGCCCGAAAACAACGCCTTGCTGGTTACAAGCCCTAACCCATCGGAGGGTAAAAGCATTACGGCGGCCAATCTGGCAGCGGTTATCGCTCAAGCCGGGCTGCGAGTGCTGTTGATCGATGCTGACTTGCGGCGACCAGTGATGCATAAGATCTTTGAAGTAGATAACAATACCGGTTTGACGGATTTGTTGCGGAATACCAAATTGACTGACCCGGATGAATCTGTGGCAACCTGGATGCCCCAATTGGTTAAGTCAACGCCTACCGAAGGATTATGGATACTGACCAGTGGTCCGATTCCACCTAATCCGTCTGAGATTTTGGGATCCAAAACCAACCAGTATCTGATTGAATCCCTCAAGAAACATTTTGATTACATTGTACTGGACAGTCCCCCGATTCTGATTGTGACAGATTCCGTTGTCCTGAGCACCCTGGTGGATGGCACAATCTTGGTGATGGATGCCGACAAGACGCAGAAAAATCAGCTTCGCCAATCTGTAGAACGGTTACGAGAAGTGAATGCCAATATGTTAGGAATCGTGGCCAACCGGCTATCGCCCAAGATGGATGGATACTCCAGTTATTATCATTATTATTACTACCGCCGAAATGGGAATGGTGGCTACGGCGGTTATGGAGGCTACGGATACCCTTCAAGCGGTTCTTCTGGGAAGAAGGGCAAAGGCGTTTCTGGTGCGATAAAAAGAATTGTACGCAGCAGTCCATCTACTAAATCGGTGAATGCAGATAGAACCCCTCCAGCCCCACCTACCCTATTGACGGCAGCCCCATTGATCATTGGGATGGAGTCCGTTGCCAAATCTGTGGCTATGGAACATGCAAGCATGCCAGAAACAAAGCTAGAACCGGTTGTTGCTGCTCCTGAGGTAGTGCTGCAACCACCGGTCGAAACGATGGCGAAAGAGGTCACGGCCGCAACTATGGTTACAGAAGTTGCAGCAAGTGGTGGCAATGGGACTCATGGCGGAGCTAAACGAAGTTTTCGTAGCCCAAATAAAAACGGGTCCCGAGCGAAAACAGCTCTGCCGTTCGAGCCAGAACTTTACGATATCCACCCGATGAAAGCACCAGAAAATTCAGGAGATAGTACCAGTGTTGTGGATGCAGACGAGCTAGCTGATCTAACTGAAAGTTCCCAACTGGTGGAAATACCGGTAAATTTGGCAATGGGTCCTGGCGAGAAGATAAATGATACCGATCAATCCGAAGAACCGAATATTTCGGCCCCAAATCCCGCAATCGTAGAAGATACCAACGCTTTAGTGATGGTAGATGCTGGTATTCAGCCGGAAATATTGATGTCTGTAGAAGCTGAATCCAGAAAGAAGCAATCTATTGCTGCTCCAATGGAAAGTTTAGAGGTTGCGGCTGAAGTAAAGGCTGACTCTAACCCAACCAATAACTCAAATCAAGCCGCTGACCCGTGGGAATCACCAGGACCAGCATTTCCTGAGATTGTTAAAAAGGTGGATTTGCCATCGGAACCGGAAACAGGGACAGCCGGCAAGGAAGAAGATGCCTTTTTGGGGGAGCAACTATTCACACCGGTCTCTGTAACTCCGGCAATTCTGACGACCCTGGATCAGGAAAACATAGTAAAGAGTCGTGATAAAAAGAAGAAGAAGAAAAAGCACGACAAGAATAACTGACCATTCGTGTTGTGCAGAGGAAATCTACCTGGTTAATAAATGACCATACATAGCGAAGCAAAGGAGTTACTCCTGGCCTGCCTGAGTGTAGGTGATGAACGAAAGTACCCGGCGGTGGATGAGTATCCACCGCCGGTTTGGCAATCTACGCTTGCCATGGCTGAACAGCATAAGGTAAGCCCTCTGCTCTACCACCAGCTTAACACCCGAAATTTGATTGATAGCCTTCCTGAAGGTTTATCTGGGGTTTTCCGTGATTCTAACCGGGAAGAAATCCTGGAAAACCTGGCCCTTATGGGATACGCCTGCCAAATAATGAAAGACCTGGAACAAGAAGAGATACCGGTTATGCCGCTAAAAGGGGTGTTGCTGGCTGGGAAAATATACCCGAATGCGGCCTTCCGGAGTATGCGAGATGTGGATTTGCTTATACCCGACTCGCGACTGCAAGATGCGGCCAACATCTTGGAAAAGGTAGGTTACGAAGCCCATTATCAATTTAATTTGAATACCGAGCGGAAGGCGATGCATCATTTGCCGTCGCTTTATGGGCCGAAAGGGGTGGTGGTAGAACTGCACTGGACATTGATGCCCCCCAGTTCGCCATTCCGTATAGATGTTGACTCGATCTGGCAACGAGCGAAACCTGGCGAGCTGCTGGGAGCAGCATGTGCGATAATGTCGGTTGAAGATTTGCTGCTTCATCTGTGTATGCACACCGCATACTTGGAAACTTTATCCAGCGGTTTGCGACCATTCTGCGATCTTGCCTGGACGTTGAGAATTCACCAGCAGCAGATTGATTGGCAGCGGCTGATCTACCGCGCTGGCGATTGGGGTTGCCGGCGCAGCACCTGGCTTGCGCTGCAACTGACCAGACGGCTATTGGGTGCACCTGTCCCTGAGGGAGCTCTGCTGGCGTTGCAGACCAATGATGTTCAACCAGATATGATCGACTGGGCGACTGCTCAGGTGCTCTATCCGATGGGATACGGTGGAAAATTAGCGACTGCCTTTGCTCCAAATCCTCCGCTGGTGCGATTTCGCGTTGCCACCGGGCAGTTTTTGCCGGCGGCCCATGAAATGCGTAAGGCATACCCCACTGTGGCGCGTTCTATCTTTTGGCCACTGGCTTACCTGAGGCATTTTGCGGTTGTGGTCAGGCGGAATTGGGGGACAGTCTGGAAAATTCTGCGAGGCGACACTTTAGCCCGGGAAGCCACAGATCAGCGCCAGCGAGTAAATCGCCTGGTCCGGTGGCAGGAGAATGGTTAATTCGTTGAAACCCTCCCTGGGGAATGACGATGAGGATCTGCTGCTTCGGTTTCGTTCGTGTGTTCCTGGTAATGGGCGGCCTGAGCGTGGTAAAAAGCAGCATACTGCCCCTGCAGCTGTAGCAGCTCGGCGTGCGTCCCTTTCTCAATAAGCCGTCCTTCATCTAATACATATATGTAATCCGCAAACTGCACCGTCGAAAAGCGGTGGCTGATCAGGATGGCGCTCTTGCCGTTGAGCAACTCCCGGAAGCGGCTGAACAGCTCCGCTTCCGCCAACGGGTCGAGCGAGCTGCTGGGTTCGTCCAGCACCACGATCTGACCCTGCCGCAGGAAGGCACGTGCCAGGGCGACCTTCTGCCATTCACCCCCGCTCAACTCTTTTCCGGTCTCGAACCAGGTACCCAGGTAAGAGTCATAGCCCTGGGGTAGTCTCTGGATCACCGGATCTGCACCTGCCTGGCGGGCCGCCTCGGTGACTGCCGGGCTATCCACGGGCAGATCGACATTGCCAAACCACACATTGTCGCGTGCGGTAAGAAAGTAATGCACAAAATCCTGGAAGACCACGCTGATCTGCTGCCGCCAGGCGACCGGGTCGACCTGCTCCAGATCGATGCCATCAATCAATACTTTGCCGTGTGAAGGGTTGTACAGCTTGCAAAGCAGCTTGACCAGGGTCGTCTTTCCCGATCCATTGGCGCCCACCAGGGCGATGACCTGCCCGGGCGCAATCGACAGGTCGATTCCCGCAAGCGCCGGATGCTGGCTGTCAGGGTAAGAAAAACTCACCTGTTGGAAGCTCACTCCCTGCTGAAGGCGGTCCGGGACCGGCTGAGGGTGCTGCGGGCGGCGGATTTTGGGTTCCAGGTCCAGGAACTGGTAGAACTGCGCCAGGAACAGGTTATCCTCGTATAGGCGGGCCAGGCTCTGCAAGATGGCTTGCAGCGAATTGAGCCCCACCTGAAAACCGAGGTAGATGGCCGTCAGGTCGCCGATGGTGATGCGCCCGACCAGCGCCTGGTAAGACGCCAGCCCCAGGGTGAAGAAGATCGCCAGCGCCGCCAACGCCTGGACGATGAAATCGGCCAACGAGCGGCTTTTGGCCAGCGCTAAGCGGCCGTGTCGCAGCTCCTGGCGCAGTGAGCGGAAGCGAGCTTTGAACAGCTCTCCCAGGTTGAACAGGCGGATTTCCTTGGCATGGCCGGGGTCGGTCAGCACCCAGTGGTAGTAATCGGCCTTGCGCTCGGTGGCGACCTGTTGCTGCTCGAACTGGTATGACTTGCGGGCATAAAACCAGCGCACGCCGGCGCCCGGGAAGGCCGCCAGCAGCATCACCAGCCCGACCAGCGGGGTGAAAGCCAGGAAGATGCCCACCACGCCCACCAGGGAGATGGCATTCTGCCCGAGCTGCAGCAGCCCGTTGACCATCGAAGTCGGGCGGTAGGGGGCTTCGGCCTGGGCGCGGTGCAGGGTATCGTAGTAAGCCGGGTTTTCGTAATATTCCAGGTCGACCACGACCGATTGGGCGTGCAGCATGTCGGAGACATAATCCGTGACCAGCTGCGATTGGGCCTGGGAGGCCAGCTCGCCCAACGAGCGGGCCAGGGCGGTGAAAATTCCCACCAGTCCGGCCAGCACCAGCCAGAGCAGCACCTCCTGGAAGGCGGCTTGCTTATCGGGATTGGAAATGCCGGCGGTTACCGAGTCGACGATCTGCCGCACCAGGTACAACCCGGCCAACGGCAGCAGGCCTTGGGCGAATACCAGCAGTGCGTTGGCAACCGTCCAGCCGGGCGCGCTTTTCCATACCAGGCGCAGGGCTCGGTCGAGGCGCATGGATTTCGCCAGTGCCTGGTTGAGAGGTACGGATTTTATCATCGCGGCTAATTATAACCGGGGTGCTACAATCACCCTATTCAGGTTCCATTAAGCTATTGACAATCCTTTCCACCCAAGATAACATTGTAATTGCATGGAGAAGATACGCCGCTTCGCCCAGGCTTTCATTGTCATTGGGGTATTTTTGGGAGCAGGCTACTGGGGAGTTAACCCGGGGGTCGCCCAGAATACCTCGCGTGCGGCATCCAACCCCTCGGAAGGCAAAGAATATACCTGGTGGTTGATGAGCTGGAGCACCCAGGAGGTGCTGTGCTCGATTCCGGTCACCCATGCGGGGGTACCTAACCTCAGCGAAGTCGCCACCAAGTGCGGGCAAGAGCTGACCTACCGCTGGATGAATACGCCGCCATGCAAAGCCGGAAAGAAAGCGGATAACTTCCAGAGCTGCGAAGGCCTCTACCTGCATTTAGTGGAGCCGAAAGCTCCTTCCGCCCAGGATGCTCCCTCTACCGATGCGAACAATGGTTCGGCCGCCAGGCCCAATACTGCAAGTGATCAAAACAGCCTGTCGGCTGCCAACAGCAAGAACATGCTTGAGCTGGCGTTCACCCAGACCTTTACGGCCACGGTGGATACCTGCGCTTTGATCTGGCAGGCCTACCCGCCGGAGACGCTGCCGGATTGGCTGAAGACTCCGGAGAGCGGCAGCCTGCTGGCTACGGATGAGCCGCTGTATTACCTGGCGGGCCGCTTGATTGCCAACGGCGTGGTAAATGCCAGTGGCTGCCCTTCAGGCGGGCTGCAGGGCAACGGCTACGCCAATGAGTGCGGCCTGCAGGTTGCCCAGCCGCAGGTTTACGTCTGGCAGGACCAGTTCGACCCGGAGATCATGAACGTGGCGACCGCGCTGGGCATACCGGCTCAGTTGATGAAGAACCTGTTTGCGCAGGAAAGCCAGTTCTGGCCGGGTACGTTCCGCTATGCTTACGAATACGGTCTGGGGCAGATCACCGACCAGGGCGTGGACGCCCTCTTCATGTGGAACCCGGTTTTCTATCAGGCATTCTGTCCATTGGTGCTCTCACGGGACACCTGTGCTGACGGCTACATGAAGCTGAGTGCCGAGAATCGGGCGCTGCTGCGCGGAGCGCTGGCCTCGCAGGCTAACGCCGATTGCGACAGCTGCCCCACCGGAGTCGACCTGGAGAAGGCTAACGAGAGCATCTCGCTGTTTGCCAACGTGTTGATCGCCAACTGCACCCAGATCGGCGAGATCACTACTAACCTGACGGATTTTGTCCCCGGTTCGGTGGCCAGCTACGAAGACCTGTGGAAGCTGACCATCGCCAGCTACCATGCCGGTCCGGGGTGCATCACTTTCGCGATGAACAAGACCTGGCAGGAGGCCCAAAACCTGACCTGGGCGGATGTCAGCGAACGCCTGCCCGGACCGTGCTCGGGCGTGCGCACCTATGTGAAGAATATCGCCAAATAGGGCAGACGCCTTCATTAATTAATACAGTCATGTTTATCAGGCGAGTTCTGTGGGCCACACAGGCTCGCTTTTTTATTGGTAGCAGCGGCAACTATTCGATATAATCCTGGTGGATATCTTGAGGATCGGGGCACACTTTGGCGGCGGTAGAAGTAACTCACGTGTACAAATCTTTTGGGGAGACCCGGGCGGTGCAGGACGTCACCTTCAACGCCAACCCGGGAGAGATTTTTGGCTTGCTGGGACCCAACGGTGCCGGCAAGACCACCCTGCTGCGCATGATCCTGGACATCTATAAGCCGGAAAGCGGGCAGATTTCCGTGCTGGGCGGCCCGATCGACGAGCAGCGCAAGAACCGCATCGGTTACCTGCCGGAAGAACGCGGCCTGTACCAGGATTTAACCCTCGAGCGGGTGCTGGTTTACCTGGCAGCCTTGAAGGGTGTGCCGCACGAGGTGGCTCGCCGGCGCCTGGGTGAATACCTGGAGATGTTCGACCTGACCGCATATCGCAAAAAGAAGCTCAAGGAGATGAGCAAGGGCATGCAGCAGAAGGCGCAGCTGATTGCCACCCTGCTGCACCAGCCCGACCTGGTGGTCGTCGACGAACCCTTCAGCGCCCTGGACCCGGTCAATACCCAGATGGTCAAGGGGCTGCTGGTCGACCTGCACCGCCAGGGTGTGGCCATTGTCATGTCGACGCACCAGATGCAGCAGGTGGAGGAGCTGTGCGAGCGCATCGTGCTGATCGACAGCGGCAGCGTGCTGCTGTATGGCGAGCTGGCGGAGATCCGCCGGCAGCACATGGGGCATGCGGTGCTGGTGCGCACCAACGGCGAGCTGCCTGAATTGGCCGGCGTAACCGGCCGGCGGCGGCATAACGCTGCCACCCGCCTGGAGCTGGCAGAAGAAACCACCCCGCAGCAGGTGCTGGGCGAGCTGGTGGCACGCGGCGTGGAAGTGGAGCATTTCGAAGTGGCCGCGCCAACCCTGGAAGAAATCTTCGTGCGCTCGGTAAAGCGCTGATCTCATGGCCAAGTTTTGGGAGATCGCCTTCCAGGAGTACAGCCGCCACGTTTTCCGGCGGCGTTTTGTGTTTGCCCTGTTCAGCCTGCCGGCTTTCATCCTGGCGGCGGCGCTGATCAGCTTCCTGGCGGTGCGCGCCGAGAGCAGCGACCTGCCCGTCGGCTACGTGGACCAGGCCGGGCTGCTGCCGGCCGCCCTGCCGACTCCCTTTGTGCCCTTCGCAGACGAGCAGCAGGCCGAATTCGGCGCTGCAGGCGGGGCAGCTGCAGGGATACTACGTGCTGGCTCCGGACTTCCTGGAGACCAGCCGCGCCCGCCTGGTGACCAACAAGCCGCTGAGCGCCGCCGTGCAGGGAGAGTTCAGCGGGCAGGTGCGCCAGCGCCTGTTGCAAGACCTGCCGCCGCAGGTTGCCGAGCGCCTGAATGCCGGGAGCAGCATCTCGGTGCAGAGCGCCGACGGCAGCCGGCACTTCGGTCCGGGCGACTGGCCCAACCTGCTGCTGCCCATCGGCCTGTTCTTTGTTTTTATGCTGGCCATCTTCAGCACCTCCGGCTACCTGATGCAGGCGGTGAGCGAAGAAAAAGAGAACCGCACCATGGAAATCGTGGTCACCTCGGTGTCGCCGGGCAAGCTGATGGCCGGCAAGATCACCGGCAGCCTGGCAATCGGGCTGACCCAGCTGCTGGCCTGGGTGGGCGTGATCGTCCTGGCGGTATGGATCGGCGTCTCCATCTTCAATTTCCGCGGGAACATTCAGCTCTCCCCGGGGCTGGTGGCGCTCTCCGTGACCATGCTCTTCCTGGCGTTTATTATCATTGCCGCCATGATGGCCGCCGTGGGGGCGGTGGTGGCTGAGGCGACCGAAGGCCAGCAGATCACCGGGCCGTTTTCGCTGCCCTTCATCCTGCCGTTCCTGTTTTTCAGCAGCATCCTGACCGAGCCCAACAGCCCGCTGGCCGTGGCGCTCAGCCTGATCCCGTTTACCGCGCCCATGACGCTGACCCTGCGCCTGAGCCTGGTGCCGGTGCCGGCCTGGCAGATCGCCCTGAGCCTGTTCCTGCTGGCGCTGACCGCCCTGTTGAGCGTCTGGCTGGCCGGGCGGCTGTTTCGCCTGGGCATGCTGCGCTATGGGCAGTCGGTGGGCTGGCGGCAGATTCTTCGGTTTGGACAGGTCGGGCTGAGGCATGCAGATCACCCGCCTGGTGTTCAACCACGAGCTGGTCACCACCCTGCAGCGGGGTTCCTTCCAGTTTGCCGCCCTGGGCATGCCGCTGCTGGCGCTGTTTTTCTTCGGCATCCTGCCGGCTCTGCGGGGAGAACCGAAACCGGAGCTCGAGTCGGCGGCTGGTGACCGAACCGGCAGCGGATGCCGGACCGGAGGCCGGCTATGTAGACGGCAGCGGCCTGCTGGCGGACCTGCCCAATACCCCCTATGCGGACCTGCTGCGTCCTTACCCCGACGAAGCCGCTGCGAAACAGGCCCTGGAGAGCGGTGAGATCAAGGTCTATTACCTGGTGGCGGCCGATTACCTGGCCAGCGGCAAGGTGGTCGCCGTGCGGCAGGACTTCAATCCGCTGGGAGCCTTTGGCGAGGCGGGCGCCATCCGCCGGGCGCTGGAGCTGGGCCTGCTGGGCGGCGATGCGCAGCTGCAGCAGCGCCTGAGCAACCCGCTTGACCTGCAGGTCACCCTGCGGCAGCCCGAAGAGCGCCGCGACCCGAACAACCCGCTGACCTTCTTCCTGCCTTATACCGCCACCTTGCTGTTCTACATCGCCATCCTCACCTCGGCCAGCCTGCTGCTGAGCAGTGTGAATAAGGATAAGGAGAACCGCATGCTCGAGGTGCTGCTGGTCTCGTCGCAGCCGCAGGAGCTGCTGGCCGGCAAGATCATCGGGCTGGGGGTGGCCGGCCTGGTGCAGACCGCTATCTGGCTGGCGACGGCCGCCGCCCTGGTGGTGCTGCGCGGCCAGGACATCCCCTTCCTGGCGGACTACCCGCTCTCCGGCGACCTGATCGTCGCCGGGCTGGTCTTCTTCATCCTGGGCTACGCCCTGTACGCCAGCCTGATGGCTTCCATTGGGGCGCTGGCGCCCAACCTGCGCGAAGCCTCGCAGCTATCATTTTTCCTGGTGGTGCCCATGCTGCTTCCGCTGATGCTGATCAACCTGATCATCCGCGAGCCCAACGGCTGGGTGGCGACCTTCCTCAGCCTGTTCCCGCTCACCTCGCCGGTGACCATGATCGCCCGCCTGGTGAGCACCAGCGTGCCTGCCTGGCAGGTGCTGCTGGCGATCGTGCTGCTGGTGGTCTCGACCTATTTCGTGCTGCGCATCGTGGCGCGCCTTTTCCGGGCGCAGGTGCTGCTCTCCGGGCAGTCGTTCAGCCTGCCCAGGCTGCGGGCTTTGCTGCGGGGGGCGGAGTGATGGCGGGGATGGACGCCGCCCAGCAGATTGCCTTTGCAATCGGCGCAGCCTTGCTGGGCTGGCTGGCCGGGATGCTGGTCAATTTCCTGGCGGATGTGCTGCCTGCTGGGGGCAGGCCCCGGCGACCAGCCTGTATCCAGTGCGGCGCCTCGCGTACATGGGCTGCAGCATGTTCCTGTGGCCGGGCGCCTGCCGGCAGTGCGGCCATCTCCCGCACCCGGCGCTCCTGGATCACCCCGCTCGTCCTGGCGGCCGCCTGCGCAGCCACCGTGCTCCACCCCATGCCGGGCGTGCCTTTCTTGGCTGCCCTGCTAACCTTGACTTACTTCGGCGTGGTGTGGGTCATCGACCAGGAGCACCGCCTGATCCTGCACGTCACCAGCCTGGCCGGCCTGCTGATCGGGCTGGCTGTCGGCACGCTGCGCCAGGGGATTGCCCTGACGCTGTACGGCGGGCTGGTGGGGCTGCTCCTGCTGCTGGCGCTCTACCTGCTGGGGATCGCCTTCACCCGGCTGATGGGGCGGCTGCGCGGCACCAGCCATCGACGGCCCGGCGATGGGCTTCGGCGACGTGCTGCTCGGCCTGGTGATCGGCCTGCTGGTCGGCTGGCCGGAAATCCTGCGCAGCCTGACCTTCACCGTCCTGGCGGCGGGCGCCTTCGCGGTGATCTACCTGCTGGTGCTGCTGCTGCAGCGCCGCTACCACCTGGGCTCGGCCTTCCCCTACGCCCCCTTCCTGATCCTGGGGGCGTTGTGGGTGCTGTATCTGTGACCTGGCGGCATGGTATACTCGGGGGGAGGGAAACACGAACACCTGCACGATTTGTGTTTTGGGAGCCTGACAGTTGAATGGGAGATAGCCTATGGGATCATTGATTGCACTCTGGTTATCAACGCTAAACACCCACCTGGCAGAGCAAGGCCAGGACCTGACCGAGTATGCTTTCCTGGTAGCGCTGATCGCCATCATCGTGGCGGTGGCGATACTTTCTTTGGCACCGAGGTGTCGACGTTTTACAGCACGCTCGGCTCTTCCGTCGCCAGCTGGATTTCGTAGGTGGGTACGCAGAAATGCAGGTAAGCCCGGCGACTGAAATCCAGGAAATCGAGATTCTGCCCTCCAAAGGCTGGCTCTCGCTGGAGCTGGGCGACCTGTGGCGCTACCGCGAGCTGTTCTACTTCCTCGCCTGGCGCGATATCAAGGTGCGCTACAAGCAGACCGCCCTGGGGGCCGCCTGGGCGATCCTGCAGCCCCTGCTCACCATGGGGCTGTTCAGCCTGATCTTCGGCTACTTCCTGCAGCTGCCTTCCGGCGGCGTGCCCTACCCGGTCTTCACCCTGGCGGCGCTGCTGCCCTGGGGGCTGTTCGCCTACGCCCTGACCCAATCCAGCGAGAGCCTGGTGGCCGACCGCAACCTGATTACCAAGGTGTACTTCCCGCGCCTGGTGGTGCCGCTCTCCAGCGTGGCCGCCGGGCTGATGGATTTCGCCATCTCCTTCGGCCTGCTGGCGGTGCTGATGCTGTTCTACCAGCATCCCGCTCACCTGGCGCGTCGTCACCCTGCCGGCTTTCGTGCTGCTGGCCCTGCTGACGGCCATGGGCGCCGGGCTGTGGTTCTCGGCGCTGAACGTGCAGTACCGCGACGTGCGCTACGCCGTGCCCTTCCTGGCGCAGTTCTGGTTCTACGCCACCCCCATCGCCTACTCGATCGAGATCGTGCCGCCGGCCTGGCGGGCGCTGTACGCCCTGAACCCGATGACCTGCGTGGTGGAGGGCTTCCGCTGGGCGCTGCTGGGCACCGATTACACCGTCGGCCTGATGGCGCTGGTCTCGGCGGGCATGGCGCTGCTGCTCTTCCTCAGCGGCCTGTTCTACTTCAAGCGCATGGAAGAGCGCTTTGCCGATGTGATCTGAGCTGCCTGAATATGACTATGGAGGCTGAGCATGCTCGCCGGGATGCGTAAGACACCGGCCTACCGCATCTTGATCTGGGCGGCGTTAATCGGCTGCCTGGCAGTGCTGTGGCAGCTCAGCCTGAGGGTCCTGAACCGGCCTGACTGGATCATGAAGCAGGATTTCACCAATATGTGGTCGGCGGGACGCCTGAACCTGAGCGGGGAAAACCCGTACGACCCTGCCAGGTTGTTCGCAGTCAAGTCCGAGCTTTCCGGGCTGGACTGGGAGCAGCAAATCGTCTCGCTGCTGTATACGCCCCCCTGGAGCCTGCCGCTGGCGATGGCTTTCGCCGCCCTGCCTTACAGTACGAGCCGGGTAGCCTGGCTGCTGCTGAATATCTTCCTGCTGCTGGCCAGCGCCTTGTGGCTGTGGCGCATTTACCGGGGTCCTGCCAACCGGCGCTGGATTCCGCTCGTCCTGGCGGTATTGTTTGCGCCGGCGTACTTCGTGCTGATATTTGGCCAGGTGACCATCATCGTCCTTTTCGGGCTGGTGGGCTTCATCGACCAGGTGGAAATGCGCAGGAACGACTGGCTGGCCGGCCTGTTCGCCGCCCTGATGAGCATCAAACCGCAGCTGTTCTACCTCTTCTGGATCGCCCTGCTGCTGTGGGTGATTCGCACCCGGCGCTGGAAGGTTCTGGCCGGCTGCGGGTTGGCTATCCTGGCGGCGGCGGCTATCGGATCCGCCTTCAACCCGCATTTGATCGCCGACTACCTGTACACGCTCGCCAACTACTCCCCCAGCGGCTGGATCACGCCCACCCTGGGGAGCTACCTGCGCCTGCTCTTTGGCTGGGAGCGTTTCTGGCTGCAGTTCATCGCCCCGCTCATCGGGCTGGCCTGGTTCCTGTGGTATTGGCTGCGCCATCAGCGCACCTGGCTGTGGTCGCGAGAGACGCCCCTGCTGGTGTTCGTCTCCATCCTGACCACCTTCTATGCCTGGACCTACGACCAGGCACTGCTGCTGGCGGCGCTGATCCCGGCTGCGGCCGGGCTGGCCCGCCTGGAAGGGAGTAGAACCAGCCTTGTCCTGGGGGTGGCCCTGTTGCTGGTCGGCGCGGTTTATTTTGTCCTGCGCCGCTACTTCAACGACGAGTGGTTCGCCTGGTTTGCGCCTGTGCTGCTTTTGTGGTATGGTTTGGCTGTGCGACAATCGCAGCCAGCCATGCAGATCCAACCGGGAGAGCCGGCATGAGCGCTCCCGTCATCACCGTCGAGCACGTTTCCAAGCGCTACCGCATCGGCGTGGCCCAGGCGCGCTACGGCAGCCTGCGGGAGAGCCTGTCAGGGGCACTGAGAGCGCCCTCTGCGGCGTTTTAACGGCAAACAGGCATCCCGGGACGAGGCCGCGACTCTGTGGGCGCTGAAGGACGTCTCCTTCGAGGTGCAGCAGGGCGAGGTGCTGGGCATCATCGGGCGCAACGGCGCGGGCAAGAGCACCCTGCTCAAGATCCTGGCGCGCATCACCGAGCCGACCGAGGGGCAGGCGTGCATCTACGCGGCCGGGTGGGCTCGCTGCTGGAGGTGGGCACCGGCTTCCACCCGGAGCTGACCGGGCGGGAGAACATCTACCTGAACGGGGCGATCCTGGGCATGAAGCGCACGGAGATCGAGCGCAAGTTCGACGAGATCGTCGGCTTTCGCCGAGATCGAGAAGTTCCTGGATACGCCGGTGAAGCACTACTCCAGCGGGATGTACATGCGCCTGGCGTTTGCCGTGGCGGCGCACCTGGAGCCGGAGATCCTGCTGGTGGACGAGGTGCTGGCGGTGGGCGACGCGGCGTTCCAGAAGAAGTGCCTGGGCAAGATGGGCGAGGTGGCCGGGGAGGGGCGCACGGTGCTGTTTGTGAGCCATAATATGGGGGCGGTGATTAACTTATGCCATACTTCACTGTTGCTGGATCATGGCGTGGTCCGAAGTAATTGGGGATACCAATGAAGTCATCAACCTTTATCTGGACCAGGAGCTCCGAGACCATCAGGTGTATATAGAATTGCCGCATTCTGACTCATGGATAACCAGCCGATCATTTTCTATCGGCTAAATGTCCACGAACCCGATCGATGCCCTCAGACCATATCTCCCTATTGAAGTGGCGTTTGCGTTACAATTGAGTATGAAGTATCAAGCCGATTAAAGGCGCAAATATTGCACTGCATCTGTGGAATAACCAGGGGATCTGCGTGTTATCAACAACCGATATCGATCGAGAACCCAGAAAAAATCTCGCAAGTCAGAAGTCCCGGGTGTTTACCAGGTGGATTGTTTGATACCACGAGAATATCTCAAGGCCAGGCCGTTACCAGCTAGGGTTATCTTCGAGCATCCCAGGCATTCAGGTAATCGCCAAATTTGACAATGTCCTGTCATTTGAGGTGGTCGATACCGGCAGCGTTGAATCCCAAATCAGTCAAGGCCGCCAGGGGTATTATCTCCCCAATTTTATCTTGGCAAACATGCCAGATAAATGAACTTTTCATTAGAAACTATAAACGAATGGTTATTCGGAAATTTTCTATTCATAACTTTGGGGATTGCTTGATTGACAAGTTCTCGAAGGTATTTTTTAGATGATCATCGGAAGCCCGCCTAGCGTGGGTATCGCCATGGATCGCTACGAACCGAATTCTGCAGTGGATAGATTGACTGGTGATGGGACGGTTCCAATTCCAGGGTAGAACACCTACACCGATGCTGCATTTTATCTATCGCGTTCCTCCTTCATCACATTTGATTGGGAAAGCCATTGATAAACTCCAGTGGGCTCTCATCCGAAAATCGCATAGGCTAATACCAACAACCTGGCGCAATGGGATAAAGCCGGCGGAAAGATACCGGCGACGCGCGCCTTTGTCTATCACAATTTACTTATATGCAGCCCTGGCCAAAGAATTCAAAATCAAGCTATACGACCTGGACGAACCTAGAGGACTGCCCTATAGCGACCAGGACATTATTCTCGGTCACCCCTGGCCAAACGGGGAAACAATTACGAATGCAGCGATGCTCAACCCCAAAAAGTGCAGGCTGAAGGCGCTGATCTTCCCTTTGCATCACGGCCTCCCGGAAATCAATACGTATGCGATTCCTTATATGGAACGGGCCGATGTAATATTCGGCATCATGGGGGAATACTGGTATGACACATTAGACACTTCGATCTATAGCCGGTTCAAGGCAAAAATCATCCCTCTGGACATGGCTGTCGACACGCAGTATTTCCCTTACCTGAAGACTGGGTTCAATCCCGCTCGGCCAACGTGGCTATTTGTATATCGGGCGCAATGCTGTCGAAAAGGGCAATCAGGTTTTAGCGGAAACCATCCGCGGCCTGGGCGATGTTCCTCGCGGTTGGATCGGCTCCGGCGACGAATCCCCGGCATGCAGCGGGAGGCGGCGGATATTGACCTGACGCCGGATGTGGTGAGGCGGCTGGCCCAAAAATACGATTTCTTCGTGAATACCTCTATTTCGGATGCCAACCCAACCACCATCCTTGAAGCCATGGCTTGGGGTTTCCCGGTGGCCTGCACACCCGAATAAGGCTATTATCAGCAACCGAACCTGATTGCGTTAAGCATAGCCGATATCCCTAAAAACATCGCAACCCTACAATCTTTGCAGTTTACTCCGGAAGAAGAACTCCGCCAGGTCTCGATCGCCAATCGTGAGCTGGTTGAGACAAAATACACCTGGCAGCGTTTCTCGCGGACGGTCATTGAAGCCATTGAGAGTTACATATTAGGATCAGGCTAATGCCAAAAGCGATCCAAGTTATCGTAGATGGTATTATCTACGAACGTCAGTCTCGAGGTGGTATCTCCAATCTATTTTCCGAGATCCTTCCGCGGATGTGTAAATTTAATTCATCACTGAAAATAACTGTTTTCCATTCGTCACGGTTGATGCAAAAAATACCGCAACATGAGCATATAGAAATAATCAAACTCCCTCCATTCGATAAACTGATAAAACCTGGGAGATATTTCTATAAGGCACAAGATAAAATGCGCATAAAAAATGCCAATTGGTACCTGCGAGAAATGAAAGGTGCGATTTGGCATTCAACTTATTTTACGGATATTGAAAAATGGCAGGGGCCAAAAGTTGTCACCATATACGATATGATTTATGAACGGTTCCCGGAGTTGTTCAATCGCCCATACAATTCCTATTTTCGGGAGCAAAAAAGGCAGGCAATTCTGCAAGCAGACCGGATTCTCTGTATTTCACATGCTACGATGAATGAGTTATGCCAACATTTACCAATAGATCAGAACCGGTGCGCGGTTACTCATTTAGCTTGTGACGACAGTTTTTATCAAGAGAATAATGCACCAGAAAATTCAATTCCCTATCTCCTGTTTGTTGGAAGAAGATATCATTATAAAAATTTTTCCTTCTTATTAAAGACCTTTCGCGACTGGAAATATGCGAACCAGGTCCAATTGATTGTGGCTGGAGAAGAGACGTGGGGGAAAGAAGAGAGATTATCAATTTCCAGCCTGGGTTTGGAAGGCAGGGTGGTGCTGGAACAAAACGTAGAGAATGACCGGTTGCGCCAGCTTTATAATGGAGCGCTGGCATTTATTTACCCCAGTTTATTCGAAGGTTTTGGCCTGCCTTTATTAGAAGCGATGAATTTGGCTGCCCGATTGTAGCCTCACGCATTCCTTCTACGCAGGAGGTGGCTGGGAATATCCCCATTTATTTTGACCCTCACGAAGCGGATGATCTTCTGGCTGCACTGGACCAGGTCGTGGCTGAAGGCAAGCCATCGCCCCGAATTGCTCTGGGGCTGGAGCATGCCAAAAAAGTATTCTTGGGACAAGACTGCTCGTGAAACGCTGGCGGTATACCGTGAAGTTGTATGAGTGATCAGCCGCTCATCTCCATCATAACCCCTTGCCTGAACCGGGCGGAGTTCATCGCCGAGGCGGTGGAGAGCGTGCTGAGCCAGGACTACCCGAACGTCGAGCATATCATCATGGATGGCGGTTCGACCGACGGGACGCTGGAGGTGCTGAAGCGCTATCCGCATTTGCGGGTAGTCAGCGAGCCGGATGAGGGGATGTATACGGCGATTAACAAGGACTGGATATCTCTCAAGGGGAGATTATTGGCTTACTGAATAGCGATGACTATTATCAAACCAATATTTTTCGTGCCGTCAGTCGTGCTTTTAATTTGGATATATCCCTTGACGCTATTTCAGGGGGCGCGTTGGAGTTTGATGGGACCATTGAAACCACCCGGAAAATTGTGAAACGTTTTGATAGTATCACAAACGAAAAATTATGGTACAGAATCACAGCGGGACGCCCAAATATTAATGCCTGGTTTTTTCGAAAGTCGATTCTGGAACGGATCGGGAATTTTCCGAAGAATATAAATATGTATCTGATCGGGATTTTTTAATTCGTGCCGCGGCTAGTGGATTTCGTTATAAAACCTATCAAGAGCCAATATATTTTTACCGCAGGCACACAGGTTCGCTTACAATAAATCCGACTCTGGATGGCGAGGCCGAGTTTTTTCGAGAGGATTTTAAGAATAATTGATCATTACATGAGTGAGATAAATTTCCCAAAAGAGAAGAAAGTTGATTTTATCTCCTGGAGAAGTTATATTATAGCTGGTCAAACTATCGCTGCCTTTAGGAAAATGTCCCTGGATAGAGGATTCAGACTTAAAGAAGGGAGTTCTGTTAGACACCATTTTCTTCCCATACTAACTCGGCGAATCGTCACAGGAATTGTAAGGCGAATTCCGTGGAATCACCAGCATAAAATTCTCAATAATTGTCGCCACAATCAATCGACTCCATGGAGCTGGAACGCTTTATGGTCCATTTATCTCGCCAAGATTACCGAAATTTTGAATTGATCCTTATCGACCAGAACCAAGATGATCAGGTCTCCAAGATCATCTTGCCATACCGGCAGGATTTCCAGATAATATATATTCATAGCCAGATCTGTGGAGCCTCGTTTGCCCGCAATCTCGGTCTGTCTAAGGCTACCGGTGATATCATATTATTCCCTGACGATGACTGTTGGTTCCCGCCTGAATTATTGACTTCGAATTTCACAAGTTTTCCAGTCGAATCTCGAGACAGATGGCATCATTGGCAAGATCACAGATGAAAACAATATCCCTTATACTACCTATCCTTCACGTATGGGTCGTATCAACAAGCTCAATGCATATAAAGGGTCTGCAACACCAGGTATTTTTCTGCGCGCCAAGGTAGTTGCGGTTGTTGGAGGTTTCGATGAGCACCTTGGAGGCAGATCAGGCTCTCCCTGGCAAGGTGCGGAAGACACAGACTATATCTTGCGCTGCGTGGAGCAGGGATTTCAGATCGTGTTCCATCCGGAACTCATTGTTTTCCATCCTTATAAAGGCGAAACCGAGCCTGTTCGGGCTTTCAATTATGGATTGCTCATAGGAAAAGTATGGCGGAAGCACCGATTTCCCACCTGGTATGTGTATTATTACCTGGCGCGTTCATTTGGGGGAATGATCCTTGCTAGTTTGGGTATGGATCAGCTGAAGCGAGAGTATTACTACCAATCCTTACGAGGCCGCTGGCATGGGTGGCAATCCAAAGGCAGTTGAGCGCATGGATCTGGGATATTGATCAACGGCAGATTGCTGCGCGGCCAATATACGGTGTATCCCGTTACATCTTGGAGGTTCTTAAGCGTTGCCCTGCTTCAGACTACACCACCGCCAGGCCCAGGGCATCCCGCCTGCCGGGCTATGATCTCATTTGGGAACAGGCTGTACTGCCCAGGCAAATGCTAGATCATGATCTGCTCTGGTCGCCAGGCCAACACCGGCCCGCTGGCGGTGGTCAACCAGGTGGCACCATCCATGACCTGGCATATCTGGAGCATCCCGAGTGGTTCACAGCCGGGCACCGCATTTTTTACCGTGCGGTGCAGCCCCGGCTTGCCCGCCGTGTCCGCCGGGTGATCACCGACTCGACGTATTCTGACCGGCGGATCGTGTCTCTGCTGGGGATTCCCCGGAAAGGTTGTGACGATCCCATTAGGGATTGGGGAGGGATTCTCTCCGCAGCCAGGGAGAAGAAATCGAACGGGTCCAAAAGAAATATGCCCTGCAAGAACCTTATCTGCTGACCCTGTCGACGATTGAGCCGCGAAAAACCTGGGCAGGCTTTTCCAGGCCGTGGCGACAGGTACTAATCCGCTTTCCGGAATTGTCTCTCATTGTTGCTGGGGCTGGCCGCGATCTTCCCCAGGCTCGGCTGGATGATGCGCCTCCAGAGCTCATCTTCTTGGTTACGTGGAGGACGCCGACCTTCCCGCCCTGTACGGCGGCGCGCTGGGGTTTGTCTTCCCCTCGCTCTATGAAGGCTTTGGCCTGCCGCCGCTGGAGGCCATGGCCTGCGGCACGCCGGTGGCGGCTTCCAACGCCACTTCGATCCCGGAGGTCGTCGGTGACGCGGGTTTGTTGTTCGACCCATACAACGTCGACGAGATGGCCGGGGCGATGGAGCGTTTGATCCGGGATAGCGCGTTGCGCGACGAGCTGCGCACGAAGGGGCTGCAAGCGGCACGGCAGTTCACCTGGGAAAAGACCGCTCAGGCGGTGTGGGACGTGCTGCGGCAGGCAATGGAAGGATAAGCGTTCCCATTGGGGGATATAATCAGGGGAATGTCTGCCTTACCCGAAGAACCAAAAATCGCATTCGTCCACGACTGGCTGACGACCTTCGGCGGGGGCGAGCAGGTGCTGGGGGCGCTGTGGGAGCTGTGGCCGCAGGCGCCGGTCTTCACCCTGGTGCACGACCCGGATGGACCTTGCGCGGCGCTCACCGCCGGGAAAGATGTGCGGACTTCATTCCTGCAGCGCCTGCCGGGGGCGAAGACCAACCACCGCCGCTACCTGCCGCTGATGCCGCTGGCGGTGGAGCAGTTTGACCTGCGCGGCTATGACCTGGTGATTTCGATCAGCCACGCCGTGGCGCATGGCGTCCTGCTCGGGCCGGACCAGCTGCACATCCGCTATATCTGCACGCCGATGCGCTATGCCTGGCACCTGTACCACCAGTACCTGCACGAAGCTGGGCTGGAGAAGGGCCTGCGCGGCGGGGTCACCAAAGCGATTCTGCATTATATGCGACTATGGGATATGCCGCAGCTTCCACAGCGTGCCGATCATATCGTGGCGATTTCGGACTGGACGGCCGCGCAATACCTGGCGGGCCTACCGGCGCACTGCCGAAGTGATCTACCCGCCGGTGGAGGTCGAGCGCTTCACGCCGCAGGTGGATAAAGAAGATTATTACGTCACGATCTCCCGCTTTGTGCCCTATAAAAGAGTGGATTTGATCGTGGAAGCCTTCACAGCGTATGCCGGAGAAGAAGCTGGTGGTGATTGGCGACGGACCGGACCTGCCGCGCCTGCGCTCGCTGGCCGGGGAAAATGTGACCTTCACCGGCTTCCTGCCATTCGATGCGCTGCGCAGCTACTTGCAGGCGGCGCGTGCCTTCGTCTACGCCGCAGTGGAGGATTTCGGCATCGTGCCGGTGGAGGCGATGGCCTGCGGTACGCCGGTGATCGCCTATGGGAAAGGCGGCCTGCTGGAGACGGTGGTCGATGGGGAGACGGGCATGTTCTTCGCGGAGCAGACTCCGGAAAGCCTGATCCAGGCTGTGCAGCGCTTTGAAAGCATCCAGCCGCATTTCTCGGTTGAAGTGCTGCGCCGGCAGGCCGAACGATTCTCGAAAGTGCGCTTCCAGGAGCTGTTCAGCAGCTATGTGAGGCGCCAATGGGAGCATTCTTGCACGGGGGGCAGCAGCAGCCTTCGAGAGGAAGGGGAGCCATGAGTCGCCGCTTGCAGGCTCAGCGCCACGCCCGCCCCTGGATGGGGCTGCTGCTGCTGCTGGCGGATGCGCTCAGCCTGTTCGTCGCCGGGCTGTGCGGCCGTGGGGCTGCGCATGGCGCTCAGCGAGCTGGTCAACCCGCCCTTTTACTGGACGCTATTGCCGTTCATCGCCATCTTCCTGGCGGCTTACGCCCTGCGCGGGCTGTACCCGGCGGTGGGGCTCAGCCCGGTGGAGGAGCTGCGCCGGCTGAGCGTCTCGACCAGCGTGGTGTTCCTGATCCTGACCGGCATCACCTTCTGGGCGCGCACCGCCGAGTTTTACTCCCGCCTGGTGTTTGCCTTCAGCTGGGTGCTGGCGCTGATCTGCGTGCCGCTGGGGCGCTCGGCGCTGCGCCTGCTGGCTTCGCGGCTGGGGCTGTGGGGCGAGCCGGTGGCGGTGATCGGTGCGGCGGCCGAGGCCCGGCGGGTGGCGGAGTATCTGCAGGGCCGCATCCGCCTGGGGATCCGCCCGGTGGCGCTGATGGATGTGGATCAGGATGAGCCCGCGCCGGAGAGCGTGCACACCGCCATCCTGGTGCTGGAGGGCATGCCGGCGGCTGAGCAGCAGGCGGTCATCAGCCGGCAGGCGGCCGGCTTCCGCCGCCTGATCCTGATCACCGACCTGAGCTGGACCGGCAGCCTGGGGCTGACGCCCTACGACCTGGAGGGGCTGCTGGGGCTGGAGGTGCGCCAGAATTTGCTCAATCCGCTGCAGCAGGACCTCAAGCGGCTGTCGGATTTCGCCGGCGGGCTGGCGCTGGGGCTGCTGGCGCTGCTGCCGGCGGCGCTCATTGCCTTGCTGGTGCGCCTCGACTTGCCCGGAGGGGTTTTTTATGCTCATCAGCGCCTGGGCAAAGACGGGCATACCATCCGGGTGTGGAAGTTCCGCACGATGGTCGCCGGAGGCCGAGGCGGTGCTGCAGGCCAGCCTGGCCGCCGATCCCGTCGCTGCTGGCCGAGTGGCAGGCCGGGCACAAGCTGCGCCGCGATCCGCGCCTGACGCGTGTGGGGGCTTTCCTGCGGCGCACCAGCCTGGACGAGCTGCCGCAGCTGTGGAATGTGCTGCGCGGCGAGATGAGCCTGGTGGGGCCGCGGCCGATCGTGGCGCAGGAGGTGGAGCGTTACCGGGAGGGCTACGAGCTGTACTGCCGGGTGCGGCCGGGCATGACCGGGCTGTGGCAGGTCTCCGGGCGCAACGATACCAGCTACGCCGAGCGGGTGCGCTACGACGAGTACTACGTGCGCAACTGGTCGCTGTGGCTGGACCTGTACATCCTGCTGCGCACGGCCTACGTGGTGCTGCGCGGGGAGGGGGCGTACTAGGTGGCGAGCAGGCTGGCGCGGCCGCTGATCACCCTGTCGGTGTTGTTTGTCCTGCCCTACACCTGGATGGTGCTGAACCCGAAAGCCTGGGTCTTCAACCTGGCTGATCCTGGCGCTGGGCGGGGCGGCCTGGCTGGTGCTGCGCCGGCGGGCGGCAAGGCATTTCCAGCTGCCCTATACCGGGCTGGCGCTGGGCGCCTTGGTGCTGCTGCAGTTCGGGCTGCTGGCGATCACGCCGCTGCCTTACTATGGGCTGTACTGGGCGCTGAGCGGCCTGTTGTGCCTGCTGTTGTTCCTGTTCATCTGTGATTCCCTGCAGGGCGGGGTGCCGGCTCTCGTCCTGGGAAAATGCGCTCATCATCACCGTCATCGCCCTGGCGGCGGTCGATTTTTTCGTGCTGCTCCTGCGCCAGGTAAGCTGGGGGCAGATCAGCGGCAGCCTGTTCTCTTTACCGCCGGTGCTGGCGCGCTCGCCGGGGGTGCTGATCGGGCACCCAAACCTGATGGCGGGCTATATTAACCTGGCGCTGCCGATCCTGCTGCTGCGCGTCCTGCAGGCAAAAGGCCGGGGGCGCCGGGCGGCTGGGTTCCTGCTGCTGGCCTGGCTGGCGCTGGTGGAGGTGCTGACCCATTCGCGTTCCGGCTGGTTGGGGCTGGCTGCCGGCCTGGCGGTGGCCCTGATTTTGGTGTATTTACCGCAGCTCATTGGCTGGCTGCGCCAACCGGCCGGCTCGCTGCGGGCATTGCAGGGTCGCAGGGCATGGATCGCCGTCCTGCTGCTTGGGGCAGCCGCGTTCATCGCCCTGTCGATTTTCATCGCTCCGCGCGTCGGCCATGGGACGGTGGAGGCCAGGCTGGATATCTGGCGCTATGCCTGGCAGGCGATTACGGAACAGCCGCTCGCCGGGATGGGCACCGGCGCTATGACGGTGGCTTACGCAGGGCGAGCCCAGGCGCTCGGCGGGGATGAGGTCTACCACGCCCATAACATCTGGCTGTCGCTGGGCCTGGAATTGGGCGTGCTCGGGGTTCTACTGGCCATCACGATCGGTGTGCTTGTCTTTGTCGCCGGTCTGCGCGCCTGGAGAACAGCCCCGGCTGAGGGCGCCGCCAGGGTTCGCCTGGCAGCCTACGCCGGGGCGCTGACCTCCGTGCTGGTTCACGGCATGCTGGATTACCTGCTGTGGCAGCCGGTCTACATCGTGGGGGTCTTGCTGGTGGTGGGCCTTGTGCTGCGCCTGGCGAGCCCGTTTCACGAGCTCAGCATCAAGCCGGGCTACCTGCTGCCTGTCCTGGCGCTGCTGCTGGTGCTGCTGGTGGGCGGACGTGCCTACCTCGTCCGCAGCGCCTCCAGCCTACGCCGCGGGCGTCGAGGCCGCTTATCAGGGGCAATGGGAGCAGGCGCGGGCGGAGATTTGCGGCCTGGCGGAAGAAATCCCAGGCGCCACCTTTTACACCCACCAATGCAGCCTGGCGACTGCGTTCTCGGCCTACCGTTCCGGCGATACGGCCGCCCTGCGAACGGCCGGCGAGCTGGCACGGCAGGGGCTGGCTGCCGATCCGTACTGGTACATGCATTGGGCCAACCTGGCATCCTATCAGTGGCAGTCCGGGGAACGCTCAGAAGCGGTCACATCGCTGCGCCGGGCGGCCGAGATGGCGCCCAACCGGGCGCTCTTGTGGTTGAACCTGGGCTGGATGGAGGAGCAGCTCGGCGAGAGCCAGTCTGCGCAGGAGCATTACCAGGTCGCCCGCTGCCTGGACCGCTCTCTGGATGACAGCGTGTTTTTCCAGCATACGGCGCTGCGCCGAGCGGCGCTCGAGCTTCCCTGTTTACCGGCCGTCCTGCCGTCGGATAGCAGCCTGGCGGCAGCGAAACTGGCACTGCAGCGTGGCGATCCGGTTGCCGGCAGGCCGGCCCTGGAGCAAGCCCTGCAGGCAACCCCACAAAATCCTGAGGTCTATATCCTGCTGGCCCAACAGGCCATCCTGGAAGGCGATCATGCGCAGGCCACCCAGGCTGTCCAAACGGCGATTTTCCTGGCGCCCAATTCGGTCCCGGTGCTGCTGGCGGCTTCCCGGGTAGCTGAAACGCAGGGCATGCCCGAGCAGGCCAATAACATTCTGGCGCTTGTCTACCAGTTAGCCACCCAGCCGCGCATGTCTGATATTTACACCAGCTTTCTTTATCGCCAGGAGCCGCTGCCGACCGATTTCTCGCCTTACCTGATTGGGGTAGCGCCGGACCAAGAAACCCTGGATGCGCTGCGCCTCTATGCGGATAACCTGGATGCACATGGAAATCATGAACAGGCCGGCGAGGTCCGTCGCTGGATCGAGCAGAAGATGGATGAGTAAAGTGATTGGAAGAGCTACTGGGTTGAGGCCATTTCTATTGCTGGCTGCGATCCTGCTCGGCGTGCTGCTGCCCCTGGCCTGGGAGAGCGCCCAGCCCGGTCTGCGGTTATTTGGGCTGGGGGTCATCCTGTCCCTGGGTGTCGATCTGGGTAATTCGCCGGGCGGTTTCAGGCCGGCCCTTTGCTCTGCCCCTGTTTACCTTGCCCCTGTTGGCTTTCTTTGCCTATCAGCTGCTTTCCATGTTATGGGCGCCGCTCCCGTATTATGGATACCAGTGGATTTTGCTGGAGCTGGTGGTGCTGGTGGTCTTCCTGTTTGTGCTGGATACCAGCCGCAGCGCCTCCCAGGCGATATTCTGGGAAGATGTCCTGATTGGGACGGCTTTATTGCATGCCATCCTTGGCATCCTGTACTTCGCAAACTGGTACCGCGATTGGCATCTGATCAGCGGTTCCTGGTTTTCGCTCCCGCCGTACTTGCCCGCGTGTTCCGGGAGTGCTGCTGGGTCACCCCAACGTTTTTGCGGGGTTCTTAAACCTGGCGATCCCGCTGGTTCTGGCCCGTGTGCTCAAGCCCAGGGTTGCGAAGATGCGTTGGGCCTGGGGGGTGCTTTTCATGCTACTGGTATTTGCTTTGTTCCTGAGCAATTCCCGCGGTGGATTCCTGGCATTTGCCGGCGCCATGCTGGTAACCGCCGGCCTGTACTACCTACCGTCGCTGAAGGGGCTGCGGGCGAAGTCTTCCGATGGGAGTGCATGGCGCCCTGGTTTGCTGCGCTCGCTGGTGGTTGCCAGTGGGGTCCTGGTAGCTGTGGTGCTGCTGATTGCGGGTGTGGTGTCATCCACTCGGGTTGCGGCGCATGGCACGGCCTCCGGACGCCTGGATATCTACCTGTACTCTTTGAAGCAGGCATTCGCCCATCCGCTCGAGGGCAATGGGATTGGCGCCACGCCGTTTTTACTGGCCGGTCGCAGCAGCGCCTACGGCGGGGATGAGGCCTACCATGCCCACAATCTCTGGCTCCAAATCGGAGTGGAGAGCGGGATAATCGGGCTGGCATTGGTGCTGGTGGCCATTTTCTTCATCCTGCGTGCCGGGCGATCCGCCTGGAAAGAGCATGCTGCCCAGCCGCTCGAGCGTGCCTGCCTGGCGGCCTATGCGGGGGCAGGCGCTTCTGTTCTGGTGAACAGCCTGTTCGATCTGCATTTCCGAAAGATTGCTGTCGTGCTGGGAATTTTTGTCATCCTGGCGCTGCTGTACCGTCTGGCGCCCGATAGGGAGTATTTGCGCATTCCCAAGATGATTTCTATTAATTACTGGAATTATGATCCTGGGGGCGATTGTGGTCGTTTCCATGCTGTTTTACCGGGGGCAGCAGGATTACTGGACTGGTATACAGTCGGCCAACCAGGATGACTGGGAGGCGCGCGGCTGCGCTTATGCCAGGCCGCGGAGGCGAATCCGGCGAACACATTCTATGCTTTCCAGTGCAGCCTGGCTCAGGCCCAGGCGGCTGTTTTAGGCGACGACCGTACAGCTCTCGAGGCTGCGGCTGCATACCAAGTGAAAGCATTGGAAAAAGATCCTTACTGGTATGTGCATTGGGCGAACCTGGCGAGCTACGAGTGGCAGCTGGGGCAGCGTGAAGCCGCCGTGGAGCATATGCAGCAAGCCGCTGAGATGGCGCCCACCCGGCCCTTCATCCAGGTAAATCTGGCCTGGATGCAGGAGCAAATGGGTGACACCCGTCAGGCCGCGTGCGAACTACTGGGCTGCAACCTGCCGTCAGCCTTCACTCCGTGAGGCTGTTGCACTGGCCGAGTCGCAGGCTTTTCAAGTTGCCTTGCAGATGGGCTGCCCGCAAGCCGATCCACAGCCAGTGGAATTCGAACAGCGCATGAGCGAGGCAATATTGGCAGTAGACAACGCGAGATTACGCCGCAGCGGAGATAGCCTTGCGCCAGGCGATTTCCTTGCAGCCTGCGAGTGCGGCCCCCTACGCCTACCTGGCGCTGGTACATACGCTCACAGGGCAGCCGGCATTGGCGGACCAGGACTTATTGATGGCTCGTTTCATCAACAGCGGCGATCCGGCGATTCAATACGTTGAAGCTGAGCTGGCACGGCGCAACCAAGATCCTGAGCTGGAGGCGCAGCACCTGATGAATATCTACCGGGGCATCGCAGATGGGCGCCTGTCGGATAAGTATTACGGTTTTACCTACCTGCTGCCTTACTCGCCGGTGGACTTATCGCCTTACCTGCTCCGCGGCGACTTGACTGCGGATCTCCAGGCTGCATTTACCAGGCTGGCAGATCTGCTGACCGAACAAGGGGAAACGACTCAGGCAGAAGCTGTCCGGGGCTACCTTGACAGGCAGACAAATCCTTAGACCCATCCATGAGCCTGTGATGCCAGCCCAGAGGAAATTTTCTCAAAAATCTCTTCTGCTAGCCCTGTTGCTGGCAGTGGTGATCACTTTCTACTTGCTGGTATTACGCGCCAGTTCGCAGCAAACCATTGTCACCGATTTCGCCAAGCTGTACGCCGCCGCCGAGCATTACTTCGATGGTGTGAGCATCTACTCCCCCGTCGAAATGGATCGCTATGGCGAAGCGCCGGACTCGCTCGTCGACCAGGATGCCATGCACCCCAACCTCAACCCGCCCTTCCAGACGCTGCTGTTCCTGCCGCTGACCGGGCTGGAGATCCGCACGGCATTCCGCTTGTGGGGAGTGACCAACCTGCTGCTGGCGCTGGCGGCGGCCGGGGTGATCTACAAGGGCCTGGCGCCGGAGATGGGCGGGGTAGGGCAGCCGGCTGGGTGTGGCGCTGCTGCTGCTGGCTTATTTCCCGGCGTTTGCAGCATTTGTACTCGGCCAAGTGTCTTTCCTGGTGTTGCTGCTGCTGGCGGTCGGCTGGGCCGCGGCGCGGCGCGGCAACGATGTGCTGGCAGGTGTTGCGTTGGGCCTGGCGATGAGCCTGAAGCTGTACGTGGGCGTCTTCCTGATCGTTTTCCTGCTTCTGCGGCGCTGGAAGCTGCTGGCCTGGGCATTAGGCACGCTGGCGGCGGGAGCACTTCTGGCGCTGGCAGTCTTTGGGCTGAGCGCCTACCGCGATTACCTGGCGGCGCTGGGCAGCGTCACCTGGCAGGCGTCCAGCTGGAACGCCTCCTACCTGGGCTTCTTCACCCGGATTTTTGGCGGCTCGGAAAACACGCCTCTGGTGCAAGCTCCCTGGCTGGCATATGCCCTGGGTTATGGGCTGGCGCTCGTCTCGATCGGGGTGCTGGCCTGGCAGGCCTGGCGCTCCCGGGCGGATGCTTCGACGCAGCGATTTGACCTGCTCTTTTCGCTGGGGCTGGTGGTGATGCTGCTGGCTTCGCCGCTGGGCTGGATGTACTACTTCCCGTACCTGATCATCCCCTTCCTGGCGGCCTGGCTGGCGGTGAAGCAGCGTGATAAACTTCTGGCGGGGCTGCTGATCGCCGGCTGGTTGCTGAGCACCATCCCGCACCAGATCGTGCCCTCGGCGGAGATCGAGCCGGTGCACATGTTCCTGTGGGGCGGCAGCTATTTCTATGCCCTGCTGGTCTTCCAGGCGGTGCTGCTTAGGCTGCTGAGCGACCGAAAGGAGCTGTCTACATAAACGCCAATGTTCCACCTAGCTGGAAGGTTAGCTCCTGGCATAACCTGGCTTCGCTGGCGTTGTTGGCAGTTGTTATAGCGTTTTATTATCTGTTGATCAGTCACTGGACCGGAGATGGTGTATACAGCAGTGATTTCGGCGGTTTTTTACAACTCGGCGACTTCATTTTATGAAGGGGTAAGTATCTATGCGCCGGTGCCACTGGATCGCTACCAGCCAATCTCGCCAGAGGCGATTGCCAGGATAGGGCGCGATACCTATGTTCCAAATCTCAACCCCCCATTCTTGACCTTTTTGTTCCTGCCACTGGCACACCTGGAAATCCGCGAAGCTTTCCAGGTGTGGGGGGCGATCAATCTGTTGTTGGCACTGGCGGCGTCCATGACGATTTACAAGGTCCTTGAACCGTATATGGAAGGCAAGGGAAGTCTAAACAAGACAGCTTTGTTATTGTTGTTTTATTATCCCGCTTTTGCAGCAATTACCATCGGCCAACTCTCTTTCCTGGTACTGCTGCTGCTGGCGATCGGTTGGGCGGCAGCGCGGCGGGGCAACAATGTGCTAGCCGGGGTGGCACTGGGCCTGGCGATGAGCCTGAAGCTGTACGTGGGGGTCTTCCTGATCGTCTTCTTGCTGCTGCACAGGTGGAAGCTGTTGGCCTGGTCGCTGGGAACGTTTGCGGCGGGAGCACTCATGGCGCTGGCGGTCTTTGGACTGGGTGCCTACCGTGATTACCTGGCGGCGCTGGGCAGCGTCACCTGGCAGGCGGACAGCTGGAATGCATCCTACCTGGGCTTCTTCATTCGCATTTTCGGCGGCTTGGAAAACACGCCGTTGGTGCAGGCTCCCTGGCTGGCCTATGCGCTGGGGTACGGGTTGGCGCTGGTCTCGATCGGGCTGCTGGCCTGGCATTCCTGGCGCTCCCGGGCGAATTCCTCTACCCAACGCTTCGACCTGCTCTTTTCGCTGGGGCTGGTGATAATGCTGCTGGCCTCGCCGCTGGGCTGGATGTACTACTTCCCGTACCTGATCATCCCATTCCTGACGGCCTGGCTGGCGGTCAAGGGCATGGAGCGCTGGCTGGCAGGGCTGCTGATCGCTGGCTGGGTGCTGAGCACCATCCCGCACCAGGTCGTGCCCTCGGCGGAGATCGCGCCGGCGCATATGTTTCTGTGGGGCGGCAGCTACTTCTATGCCCTGCTGATCTTTCAGGCGGTGTTGTTAAGGCTGCTGAGGGATTGAGGTATATCCACTTATGAAAGGAAACCAGGGATTGATCCATGAGGTTAGCAAAGATTTCTCCCGATTGGGGAAATTTATCCTTGCGGCTCTGACCCTGGGTATCATTTTTGGGATGCTTGAGGGCACCTGGATATGGCTACACTTCCTCGCAGGGGAAACTGTTCCGGCAGACCATGAGATTACCTGGTCGACGCCGCTAGTCTATGGGGTGATTTTCCTGCTGCTCGGGGCTGTGATAGGTACCCTGTATGTACTCTTTACGTTAATCATGAGCAAAGGCAGATTTCGCCCCATCATGATGCCCCTGGTCGACATGCTTTGCTTTTTTGGCATCCTGGTTGTGCTTAGTGTGATTTTGTCGGCAGCGGCCTGGGCAGGCGGGTGGTGTTGCGCTTTTTCAGCCTGGCTTTCCAAACGCGCCAGTGGCTGATCAGGCGAAAACGGGGGGCAATTGATTACCTGGCGGGCAAAGCGCTCCCGGTAGCACTGGCTGTTGCAGGAATATTCTTTATCACAACTTTGTTGCAACGAGGGAATGCCCTGCTGAGAACAGCCCAGCTGCCTCCAGCGGAAGATGCCCCAAATGTCATTCTCGTCATCATCGATACCTTCCGCGCCGACCATCTTAGCACTTATGGGTCTCGCGCCCAACGCCGAATATCGACCAGATCGCCCGGGAAGGCATCCAGTTCGATTATGTTCTCTCGACCGCCCCCTGGACTCTGCCTTCGTTTTCCACGATGATGACCGGCTTGTACAGTTACGAGCACAAGGCGGATAAGGTTATTGGAGCCAGGTTAGATGATCGATTTCTTACCTTGGCCGAGGCATTCTCGCAAAATGGATACCAGACCGCTGGTTTTGTGGCGAACTTTTAATTACAGCATGCGCAGCAAAGGATTGGCCCAGGGATTCAACGAGTACAACGATATTTTATGGAGTTTTGAGGACATGCTGCGGTTGACAACTATTGGTTTTTACCTGTCAACCTACATACGCATGAGTGAGGATTTTGGTGGCATTATTTAGGCAGGAAATCAGCAGAGGAAATCAATAGGGAATTCATGGATTGGCTGCCCGAGCAGGATTCACGGCCATTCTTTGTGTCAGCTAATTCTTTCGATCGCATGATCCGTATTTCGTGGTTCAACGCACAGCAATCCGTATGGAAATGAACTAGCTTCCGGAAATCCCGGTAGTTTCGGATTAAATGGCGCTTCGTTTTATGGACAGGAGCTTTCACCGGAAGAAACGCAAGCTCAGCTGGATGCTTACGACAATTCAATCAACTATACTGACAGGCAGCTTGAGGTGTTATTCAGTTTCCTGAAAACAGCGGGATGTTTGATAATTCGATTATCGTGGTCACATCGGATCACGGGGAGGCTTTCGGCGAACATAAATTCTACGGGCATGGAAATTCTCTCTACAGAGAGGCTCTGCATGTCCCCTTGATTATCCGCTACCCCAAGTTGATCCCTGCCGGCCAGAGGATTTCTCAGCCAGTGAGCTTGCAGCGATTAGCAGTAACCATCCAGGACCTGGCACAATTACAGTTGGAGAAAGATTTCCCAGGAATATCGTTATTAGACGACTCTGGCAATGAAACACTATTGTTATCCGAACGAGCATACGAATTTCGGTTATCCGGAGTCACACCCAATTTCTAAGGGAGACATGGTTTCATTTACCACAGATGATTGGCACGTAATCTTCACTGGTGGCCAGGCAGAAGCGTATAAACTCACCGATTTCCTTGATGAAGTGGATATTGCCTCGACGAGTAAGGCTGTTTCGGTTATTGCAATTTTTCGTCAGATGCTTACTCAATTGGGATCAACTCAGAAATAACACATATAACCAATTCAATCCAGTATTCCGAGAAAAAGAGGTATTCTGAAAAAGCAATCAATTCGGTTAATCAGAATTTGGCGGGTTAATGACGATGCGATTTACATCCGGAAAGGAGGTGTTTTTCTGAGCAGTGAGATTGTGCCTAACGGTAAAATCCGTCACAGGAGAAACATGGCTTATCTGGGGGCGCTGGCTGTTGTCCTGCCTTTTTATATTCTGTTGATCATTAATTGGTCTGACAAGGGGGTGGTAGTCAGTGATTTTGCCATCCTGTATAGTTCGGCAAGGGCGTTTTTTGAAGGCGAGAGCATTTATGTTCCCGTGCCGTTAGATCGCTACCAACCGGTTTCGCAGGGGTATATTACGAGTTGGGGCGGGCTACATACCTGCCAAATTTGAAATCCTTCCTTTCAAACCTTAATATTCCTGCCGCTTGGGCTTTTAACTCTCCGCCAGGCTTACCTGGTATGGGCAGTTTTGTCTCTGGGGTGTGCGCTGTTAACAGCGGTATGGTCAGACGGTACCAGCCAGGGGCGGATGGCGGGAATCCGTATCTGCTGGTTCTGATACTGCTCGTTTTCGGACCATCGATATTGGTGTTCACTGAAGGTCAGGTGACTTTCCTGATTTTACTGCTGCTGGTTGGCTGTTTTCTGGCAATGCGCAATGGTCATGACGCCTGGGCAGGCGTGATGCTCGGATTTTCTTTTAGCCTGAAGCCATTTATAGCGTTGCTGGTGGTGTACTTCTTGGTGCGACGGCGATGGAGGTTGGTTGTATGGAGTGTTGCTGTGTTTGCTGTCTGCAGCTTCCTGGCGCTGGCTGTTTTTGGGATCGATGAAATCAGTGGCTACCGGATGGCTCTAAGCCAGATTGATTGGTATTCATTTGAGTGGAATGCTTCCTTGCGCGGTTTTTTCAGTCGTTTGTTTGGTGAGGCAGGCCAGGCGGGGTTGTTAAATCATCCCCGTTTGGTAAATCCCTTGGTGTATGCCGGGTCGGCTCTGGCGACCGGAGTGTTCTGTGGGCAATTTGGCCGCGACGGATGAAGCAAGATAGGATGCAGGAAGACCTGGGTTTCGTGTTAGCGCTTATAATCATGCTGCTGATCTCGCCGTTGGGGTGGATATACTACTTCCCTTTTCTGCTTCTCCCGGTTTGGCTGATTATAAAGCAAGAACATTCAAAGGGATCCCGTATGTCTACTTGGATAGCTAGCGGTTTGTGGATCGCTCTGGCAATCCTGCCAATGTTGGCGAATTCCAGCAATAGGGTGGTTTTCTTCTTGATACAGAGTGGGTTTTATTCGTACGCCCTGCTGGGGTTTGCGGCGTTATTGGTTGGGATGTTGATACGGCGCGTTAAGGAAGAATAATCAGCAGAATGTTGCCAATATTTTATTACCTAGCTAGAAAAATTTTAATTATCTGCAAGATGTAAGTCAAGCTTTGTGATACTACTTACTCTTTGAACCATGAAAAGACACAATAATGAATAGATTTCTATAAAAAAACGTACTTCAAATGGATACCCAACAATAAAATATAAACCTGTCATCAGAGGTAATACGACCATAGATGCATCTTTTAAGAAATTCGGGTTGCATTCGGAAACGATAACCTACCAACATCAAAACAGCTATACCGGCTAAGGTGGAATAGAATCAATTCTCGTGGCATCACAAATATTCGATCTAGAAAATCTAGAAAGTGGACCTCAAATGCACTCCGAGATTATTTTTAAAAGCCAATAACAGTACGCCTCGGACAACGAAATAGATAATCGCTTGAGAAGAAACAACTTCCAGAATTCAGACCTATTTATCCATTTGCGAAAATGCACAACAAATATTAAAACTAATACTAAAGCGGTTTCTTTTGCTAGACATACAAGGGGGAATATTACAAGGTAAGCAATTAGTTTTGATTGAGCCAAAAACGCTAGGCAGATGGTAAATAAAAACAAAGTTGATAAATCATAAAGTTTGTTAAGGCGAACATTGGATATAAGCCAATCACAGCAATCATGGTCATCAGATCTTTAACAGTCATGCGGTCCATATGGCAGTATATAAAAACCGGAATGCTGGAATGAAAGCGAGCAGAGAAAAATACATTACCAGTAGAGTAGTCAATGTAATGTCAATGTTCAATAATTGTGATAAGGAACCAATTAGCATTGGTACAAGAGCGCGGGAGACAAAGGGAGTTGGGGTGCTCCCTCAACCAATTCCAGGACACTCTCCCCTGGCTCGGTCCAATGGAAATACCGCAAGTAGAGATGGAATATTGCACTTGTCACTCCAATTAAGAATAACACATACAACACTTTCAACAGTGTTGCTCGTCTTGAAGGAATGCGCCTGATTAGCGAGGACATTTCTGTATTAGGAAAAATGTGATATTGGCCATTATTCTTGAGTGATAACATCACTGATGAAAGAAGAATACACTTATTTGCTAGCTCTTATTTTTTGACTACTGGCTGCCAGATAATGGACCAGAGAAAGAGATCATCACTATCCAAGGCGGACTGCCACTCCTGTTGTGTTGGGGTTGTTTGCACTGTTGCTTGCGGCTCACGATTATTTACCCACAAGCGGATAAATTCCGGTCCAGAGATAATGGTTGAATCCAAGTATGAGAAAAGGCTGTAAATTCCTGATTGGTGCAGCCTGGCTAATTCCAGGGCAGCCTGGTCAGACCCGGCGGAATGCCCGGGGACAAACTGATCACGTCTGTAAGAAGATAGAGATGGATCGTTTAGACCCAAGGCATCGATAAAATCTCCCCCGGCGAAAAACGGAATTTTCCCTGCTGGTATCGTGACAACCACACCATAACTGGGTCGGTCATACTGCATTTCCATGCCAAGCATGACCCAAGGATCGTTATTCTTAGGGCTGGCGTAATCAAATCGTCCATAATCTCTGGACACAGACAGCAAGATCGCACCTGATACGCACAGTATCAGGATTACCCGGATAAACGGTTTCGAAATTCGCCAAAGGGAGGCACTTACTGCTGCAGCCAGGAAAAATAATCCGATAAGATGTCTCTCGGCAAAATGATCTCCTCCAATGAATACATAATACGACAGCCAAACTAGGATAATCCACAAGCAGGCAAGCCCACGTCGCTTAGAAATTATTGGCACACTGGCCAGGCCAAGCAGAAGCAATGTAAGCAGTCCTGAGGTAAGCATTGAGAATAGAAGCCAGACGGATCCAATCCTTATGCGGGTCAATAAGTCAAAATTTATTTTCGCTGCAACTGTGTTGGGAAGCCAGGCGCCGAACTCGATTTGTCTCCATAATAAGAGCAGGGAAGATGATACCAACAGACCAAGAGCAAGATGTTTCCAGTTAGGTGAACCCGCAATCCAGGCAGCTCCCAACAGAATGCCCAAATAGATGAACCCATCACTGCGCAGAAAACCGATAAAAAGTGCCAGTGAAATAACCACCACCTTGTGTTTGGGGGAAGAATTATCAAAAACGACTATGTAAGCCAGGAGCGCCAGTGCAGCACCAAAGACAGCACTCTCGAGGCCGGAGGTAGTGTGGAGCCAGATTGCTGGTGTTGCAGCTAAAAGCAACAACCCAAGAATTGCCCAAATATTCCGTCCATTCTCTTTGTAAACACGATTAATCAAGGCTAAAAGAAATAGCAGGGTAACCAAAGTAGAAATGATAACGCACAAGGGATACACCCACTCCTTGTGACCAGGCAGCGCTAAACCGGCGCTCAGATAGACCCATAATGGATTGGTAAATCCCTCGGTGCGACGGTATTCAGACTCATTCCAGCTGAGTGTACCAAAATGTGTCAGATTCCATCCATACCGGTAGGATATGTAGGCATCATCTGCGCCAAGTGCGTGTGCAGCAGTAATTCCTGTGTAGTAATACCCTCGTGTATAATGAAGTATGCATCCGAAAATGAAGATTGCGGCGGGGAGAACGTAGAGGAATAGTTTATTTTTCACAGTACAATAATTGTGAGACTTTGATTTTTCCCACTTGGTTTCGACTCATTTTATCATTCATCCAGCATGAATTCCTCGCATTCCAAAAAACTCCGCCGCATCCTGCTCCTGCTCCCGCTGTTGATCTTCATCGGCGTCAACCTGGCGGGCACTTTCTACGTCACCAACCTGCACGATTTCCAGGCATTCCTGGACGCCGGACAGGCGCTGGTTGACGGAGGCAACCCCTACGGCAATGCCGACCTGGGCATCTCTACCAACCTCAATCCGCCGATTTCGCTGTTTGTCTTCCGCTACCTGGCCGGCGTCGATGCGCAGCAGGCATACCTGGCCTGGAAGATACTCTCCCTGGTGCTGTATATCCTGGCGGTGGCGCTGCTGATCCGAGCCTACCGCCCGCTGGCGACGCCTTTGCGGGTGGCCTGGGCGTTTGCCTTCATGGCGCTGTGGTACACCTTGCTGCTGGGGCAGCTGTATGCCTTGCTGCTGCTGGCCAGCGTGATCGCCTGGCTGCTGCTGAAGGACGCCTCCCGAGAGCGAGCCTGGCCGCGCCAGATCCTGGCCGGGCTGCTGCTGGGGCTGCTGGTCGCGATCAAACCCAACTTCCTGTTTTGGCCGTTCCTGCTGCTGCTCACCGGCTGGTATGCGGCGGCGTTTACGGCATTCGGACTGGCGGGGGTGATCACTGTCATCCCGGCGGTGGTCTTCGGACCAGGGATTTACCTGGATTGGCTGGCTGCGCTGGCACGCCTGCCCGGCGATGGCGCACCCGGTCAATCTGTCCTTGTACGGGGTGGCTGCCCGCCTGGGCGTGCCCTGGCTGGGGACGGTGCTGGCGGTCGGACTGCTGGGAGGGATTTCGCTGCTGGTCTGGAAGCGGCGCCCGCCGGTGGAGACCGTGAGCGGCCTGGCGATCCCGGGGATGCTGCTGGCCTCGCCGTTTGCCTGGGCGGGATATGCCCTGTTGACTCTGCCGATCTTCATGAGCCGGCGGGGCACCTGGCGGCTGGTGGCTGCCGCGGCGCTGCTTACGGTGCCGGGATATATCGTGGCCGCCTCGGACAAGATCTTCCCGCTGGGGCGTGTCAGTGGCGGCATGATCTTCCCGGTGGCGTTGCTGCTGCTGGTGTGGGAGCTGGCGAGGCGTGAGGCAGAACTCAGGGGGAGAATGAGGCTGGGAAGGGTTTGGTGATGATCGACCAGATAAAGCGGTCGTCCGAAGCCAGGGCCGCCTGCCATTGTTGATGAGTAGGTGTGCTTTGCGCCTGGTCCTGCGGCTGGCGTGTATCCACCCACAGGCTGATTTGGGATGGGTCTGAGATCAACTTTTGATCCGGGTAGGTAAAAAGGGAGTAGATACCGGACGGGTGGGTTTGGGCGATGCGGATGGCTACCCGGTCATCGCCGGCGGAATGACCCGGGTAAAAGGTCGGACGCGCAACTCGAGCTAGCTCGGCATCGTTAAGCCCGTAAGGGTCGATGAAGTCGCCACCGGCATAAAAGGGGATTTTGCCAGCCGCCCTGGCGATCATTACACCGTAATATTCCCGGTCCACGGCGACTGCTTTTCCTAGAATCACCCATGGGTCATTCGTTTTGGGGGTCAGGTACGTGTAACGACCCTGGCCGCGTTGGAAGGTAATCAACAACCCTAAAAGCACTACTGCGATCAAAGCAAAGCGCAACCAGCCCCGGGCATACACCCAGAGTGGGGCGCTGAAAGCTGCGCCCAGGAAAAGTAAGCCGATCAAATGGCGCTCCGGGTAGTGATCACCCCCGATATAGAGGTAATAGCCAACCCAGGCAAGAATGATGAAGATCCCTGCAAGGGCGATGCGTTTGGTTTGCAGCAACAACCCAGAGGCACCCAGCAATGGAAACAAAACGATCAGTGGGCTGATCAGCATGGTCAGCATGAAGAGTGTCCAGCCCGAGAGCAGTCGAGTTTGCAAGGAAAATCCCACCTTGGCAACCGCGGTATTTGGTAGCCAGGCGCCAAAAGTCACCTGCCGCCAGAGCAAGAGCACGAATAGGGAAACGAGAAGCCCGGCAGCAACCGGCTTCCACGATTTCGACCCTGCGATCCAGGCAGCCGCGAGCAAGATCAAGAGATAGACAAACCCATCACTGCGCAACCAGCCGATGAATAGTGCGAGGAAGAACAGGATTGCGCTGCTGCGGCGGGTAAACGGCTCTTCAGGCAGGATTACCATTACCGCCAGCAGGGCAAGCGCCATGCCGAACACGCCGCTCTCCAGACCATTGGTGGCATACAACCAGGCTGCCGGCGTGCAGCAGGCCAGCAACAGCCCCGTGACTGCCCTGGGACTGGGAAATCGCCGGTGAATATGGTTAAGCAGTCCAAACAGACACAGGGCGCACAATGCAACCGAGAACAGTGCCATGATCGGATATACCTGGTTTTTGTCCCCTGATAGGGCGGCAATGGCGCTGAGGATCACCCACAGCGGATCCGAAAATCCCTCCGTGCGCCGGTACCCGCTCTCATTCCAGCTAAGGATCCCATGCTGCGCCAGGTTCCATCCGTAACGAAAGGCGATGTAGGCGTCATCGGCTCCCTGCGTCTGGGTAGTGGGCAGCACTACGTTATAATAGCCTCGACAGAAATGCAGCAGGCTCCCAAGGCAGAAAATTCCTATTGGCAGGATGTAAATCCAAAGGATTTTTATTGCTGGATGTTTGAGAACCATTTGCAGTTTGCCCCTAAGCAAGCAATACTTGGAAGATTATCCTGGTCGAAAAACGGGTTGCATTGAGATTTCGCCGGATTATAACATTAGACCATCTCTGGCTGCTAGCGCCGTTGCTCATCTGCTTTGCGGTGATGTGCTTGATGCCGCTCAAGGAAGGCGACCTGTGGTGGCATCTCCGGCTTGGCGAGCAGATTGCCGATACCCAGTCAATCCCCCAGCTGGACAGCTTCACTTTCACTGCGGCCGGCGAGCCGTATTATTTCGGGCGCGCCTGGCTGAGCGACCTGGTTTTTTATGGGCTGGAGCAATCCGGCGGACTTACGGCCCTGGTATTGCTGCAGGCGCTGGCGGCGACGGCTGTGGTTGGCATCGTGCTGGCGGAGACCCTGGCACGCGGAGTAGCTCCCCGCCTGGCAGGCATAACCGCTTTGCTGGCTTTCGCCGCTCTGTCGCCTTTCCTTTCCCTGCGTCCGCAGGTTTTCTCGTTTGTCTGCTTTGGTGTGATGCTATGGGCGATTTCGGTCTGGCGAAGGGAGCGCAGGAACCGGTTGTGGCTGCTGCCGCTGGTGATGGCGCTGTGGGCCAATCTGCACGCCGCCTGGGTGTTAGGCGTACTCCTTCTGGCTGCCACCTGCGGGCTGACATTGGCAGAGGCGCTGCTCCGGCGGGAAAACTTGCGCAGTCAGATGCCGTTGTTCTTGTGGAGTGGGGTAGCCGTTGCGGCGCTGCTGGTAAATCCGGAGGGTATTCAGATCCTCCGCGACCCCCTGGCAGCCGGCACCAACCCGGTCATCCAGCAGTTCATCAGTGAATGGCAGCCGCCCTCATTTGGCATGTCTTATGCGTGGCCCTTTTTCCTGCTGATCCTGCTGCTGGCTGCCGGTTTCGTCTTCAGCCGCCGCCGGCTGGGGCTTTACGATACCGGCCTGCTGCTGATTTTCCTGCTGCCCAGTTTTCGTTATGTGCGCATGCTGCCGTTTTTCTACCTGGTCGCTTTTCCGATCTTGGGCTGGCTGGCTGCCGGTCTGCACTTTGGATCACAGCCGGATAACAAAGCACTCCCCCGCCCGGGCAACGCCAGGATCAACCTGGCATTGCTGCTGACGCTGGTTATTGTCGCGCTGCTGTCCATCCCAACTGTGCGCCTGGCGATGACCGGGCAGCCTGAATCCAGCCTGGTGAGCGAGTATTTCCCGGATACGGCCTCGGACTTTCTGGACACCTTGCCGGGCAGTGACCTGCGGTTTTTCAGCATGCCGGAGTGGGGCGGGTACCTGATCTGGCGGCACTTCCCCCGGGCGCGGGTGATGGTTGATGGCCGGGTGGAGTTGTTTCCAACTGAGGTTTGGGCTGATTATTTGACCATCGCTAATCTCGGTCAGGGTTGGCAGGAGTTATTGAAAACTTATCAGGTGGATTACCTGGTACTCAACCGCCGGCAGCAGAGCCGTTTGATCCAGGATGTGATCGATGCGGGAATGATTTGCCCATTTCAAGACGAGCGCTTCGTCGTATGTCGGGGTCCTGATCAATGATCGCAAGCTGGCCGAAGCGGCTCAATATCTGGCTGACCCCGCGCCGGATGCGTTACGCCTGGATTGCTCCGGGGCGCTGTGGCTGGCCTGGCTGGCCAGCCTGTTGCTTGGCAAGGGAGGGCTGGACCTGGCCGGGCATCCTCTGGGCACCGACTACCTGCAGTTCCACACCGCCGGATTGACGATGCGCCTGGGAGAAAGCGCCCGCTTATACGATTTTGAGTACCAGAGGACGCTCCAGGAAGCGGTGATCGGCCCTGCATTGCAGGATTTTTATGCCTACCTGAATCCGCCGCACCTGGCCTGGTTGTTTGCGCCTTTGTCTGCCCTGCCATACCCGGCCAGCTACGCAGCCTGGGTGCTGATCAGCCTGCTGCTGCTCTGGGGAGCTATTTATCTCACTGCAGGGGAAAAATCTGAAACCCGCAGGATTTTCGGATGGGGGTTGACTTTCTTCCCGGTGATTGCTTCTATCACCTTTGGGCAAAACGGCCTGTTGAGCCTGGCGGTGCTGGCGCTGACTTATTTCTTATGGATGCGCAACCGCCCGCTGGCGGCGGGCCTGGCGAGCAGCCTGCTGCTTTTCAAGCCGCAGCTGCTCCTGGGATTGGGGCTGCTGTGGCTGCTGGAAGGCCGCCAAGGTTGGAAGGCCTTGGCAGGGCTGGTTGCGGGAGGCTTTGCGACTGTTGTCATAAGTATTGGTCTGGCGCCGGAAGCCTCCCTGGATTACCTGGCGATGGCGCGCCAGATCCTGCCAGGCATCACCGCCTGGGAGGGCTTTCCGCTGTGGCACTCGCAGACCTGGCGGGCTTTCTGGCTGCTGCTGCTCCCAGGGCAAATCCGTCTTTCCGAAATCCTGGCTCTGGTGGTGTCAGTTTTAGGTGTGGCGGTGTTCCTGATTTTTCGGCGGCAGACAAAGCGCAGAGAAATTCTGTTCTGCGCAGCCATCTTGCTGACGTTGTGGGTTGCGCCGCACGCCATGATCTACGATTGGGCGATCTTACTGCTGCCGGCGATGATCTTGTGGCAGGCGGTGCCCGGGCTGCGGACCCTGTGGCGAGCCAGTTACGCGCTGCTGTGGACGGCATCCTTCGTGGCGGGTCCGCTGGTGATTTTACAGAAGCTGGTCTTGCCGGTGGCGCTGCAGGTATCGCTGCCGGCGCTGTGCCTGGCTATCATTTGGGCCAGGCAGCCGCTAGCAGTCCATCCTGGACTGGATTCTTCCGTCGCAAGGATCCCTCAGGATGATAATTTAGGGGAGCAGAGTGAGTAGACATCTGGAACGGCCAGGTCTGGCAAGCCTGGAGCGAGGGGAGATCTTGAAGTGGCTGGTGCTGGCCGGATCAGCCGTGGCAATTGCCGCTGGTCTTTACCTATCCAGCTGGACCAGCCTGGATTGGGAATTTTACCGCGTTGCAGCGTTGAACCTGCTGCATGGCAGCTCTCCCTACCAAGACCCACTCTATCTCAATCCCCCCTGGATATTGATTCCCCTCATCCCGTTGGCGCTGCTCCCGGCCAAACTGGGCAGCGCCCTGGCGGCGACCGCCGGCTTTATCGTTTACATCCTGATTGCCAGGCATTTTAAGGCCGGGCGACCTGGCGCTGGTGATCTTTTTGCTGTCACCGCCGATGCTTTATACGATTTATATTCTGCCAATATTAACTGGCTGGCGCTCTCTGGAATTTTGATGCCTCCCTGGTTGGGATTATTTTTTGTCACCGCCAAGCCGCAGGTGGGGGTAGGGATTGCGATCTTCTGGCTGGTGCAGGCCTGGCAGCAGGGAGGCTGGCGCCAGGTGGTTAAAACTTTTGCTCCGATCACTGTGGTATTTTTGCTCACGTTGCCGCTGTATGGGCTGTGGTTTGGCCGATCGCGGATCATGCTTCAGGCGCCATATAACATGTCGCTCTGGCCCTACGGCATCCTGGTGGGGGTGGTACTGCTGGTGCAGGCGATCCGTCTCAAGCGTATGAATTATGCGGTGGCGGCTTCGCCCTTACTATCCCCGTATTTCACCTTCCACACCTGGGGTAATATCCTGATCGGACTGCTGCCCAATCCCTGGCTGCTGCTGCTGGCCGACTTGATCCTGGTGGCTTTCTACGCCTGGGTGCGCTGAGGTGCCGGCGGTTTCAGGAGACGCCAGGCGCAGGCCAGAAACAGCAGGAGAGTTGCCCAGGTCAGCGGGCGGGTATTGAGAATGAAAGGCGCCAGCAAAGCTGCCAGCCAGACCAGATGCCACCCCAGCCTGCAGCAGGCGGTCTTTACGCAGCAGCGGGGCTAAGAAAGAGATCGGCAGGATGATGAGCAGCATATCGTAGATAATGAGATACGGGGCGACGATCACCGGGGCGAGCCACAGCATGGCCTGCAGGTAGCGGCTCTGAGGACTGCGTATAGTCGACCAGGCCAGCAAGCCCAGGGCGCCAATCATCACGATAATGCCGACCCAGGGCGATTGGGCATACAGCGAAAGATTGGCGCCTGTGGTTGATGTGTTTTGCGCCAGGTTAAAAAATTCCCGGCTAAGGTTGAGGTAATTAGCCAGGCTCTTGGGTGAGAGCAGGTAGGAGACCGATCCGATGAGGACAGCGCCGAGCAGGATGCCAATCAGGCTGCGCCAGCGACGGGCTGCCAGCCAGTAAACCCCAAGGGGAATGAGCTGCTGCGGCTTGTACAGCGCCAGGGCAGCCAGCAGACCCTGAGCTTATCCTGTTCTTCTGGACCCCCACTCCATCGCAGCTATGCCAGAGAAGATCAGTAAAGTGAGGGGGGAGATTTGTCCGACGGCCAGGCTGTATGCGAAAGGAGGAAAGGCCAGCAGCGCTAAAGCACTCAGCGGGAAGCTGAAACCGCTCCAGCGCGTACTGAGTTTCGCAGCCGCCAGGCCGGCAGCCAGTCCGAGCAGCAACCAGGCCAGGCGCGCAGTCCAGGCCGGCAGCAGAGCCAGCGGTCCGAATAGCAGGCTGTAAGCCGGTGGGTATAAAAACGGGGTGATATTCTGCCCAATATATTGCGATTGCCAGGCCTGCATAATCGGTAAGCTGGTAAAGGTCTGCCAGCCGTCCATCGATCAAGAAGTGCCCGGCGGCGTAATAGGCCAGCCAGTCGGCTTTCAAGCCCAGGATGGCGACGCCATAGGCGCCCAGCAGCACCATCAGCGTGGCAGATACTACCAGGAAGCGCATCACCCATCGATTGGGTTTCTCGACCATGCGTGGAATTATACTCGCCGGGGAGGAAGTGCGGTTCTTTGCTATAATTTGACCATCCAATCAAAGGTGGTGGGTATGCAGCATTCTTCAGTAGAGAACAATCTTGCAAGCCCTAAGCGCAAATTCTGGAATGCCAGCTATCCTGTTCCTGATCATCAGTGGTATTTTTGTCGGCGTGACCCGCACGATGGATGATCCCGATCTGTGGGGGCACCTGAAATACGGGCTGGATACGCTTGCGAGCGGGCATGTGCTTGAAGGTGGATCCGTATTCTTACCTCACCGCCGGTCAGCCATGGATCAATCATGAATGGCTGGCCGAGGTCACGATGGGCCTCTCCTGGCAGGCAGCCGGAATCACCGGGCTGCTGCTGCTCAAAGCGCTGATCTGGGTAGCGACTTTCAGCGTTCCGTTTATTTACCTGGCTACTCGACCAATCCCTTTGCTGCGAGCGGGTATCCTGGTGCTGCTGTGCATGCCGCTGGCTGCGCCTTATTACGGGACAATTCGGCCGCATGCCTACACGGCACTCCTGTATGTGCTGGTGCTGCTGGCGATCCTGCAGGCCGAGCGGGGAAAATACGGCTGGCTGTGGATCTGCCCAGCCGATCTTTGCGCTTGTGGCCTAACCTGCATGGGGCGTTTCCCGCCGGGCTGGGTATGTTGGGCGTGTGGGGTCTGGCGCATTTGCTGCTGCATCGCAATAAACAGACCTGGCTGCGAGTCATACCGCCGCTGGTGTTATCGGTGCCGGTACTATTGATCAATCCCTGGGGGATCGAGCTGCCGCGTATGATCCTGGAGAACCTGGGGGATGCCCGCCTGGAGATCACGGAATGGCAGCCGATGCAGCTGAGCTCATTGACCGGCGGGATTTACCTGGGTTGGTTGCTGTTGTGTTCCCTGGGTCTGATCTATTCCCGCAAGCCACGCCATCCGGCGCTGCTGATTTTGCTGGCTATATCCGCGTTTGTCCCGCTGATCGCCGTGCGGCTGACGATCTTTTTCTGCCTGACGGCGATCATGATCGCCGGGGAGCATATTGCCAGCGCCTGGGAGCGCTGGATGCCGGTAAAGCCTGCTCGAAAGGCTTCACCCTGGGTGGCCGGGCTGGTTGTGCTGGTCAGCCTCTTCTTGATCCTGTGGAGAATCCCTTCCCTGGGCAAATTACCAATCAATACCCCCTCATCCTACCCGATAAAAATCGCCGCCCTGGTTGACCAGAGCGGTATTTCCGGGAATATGGCGGTGCACTTCAATCCGAGCACTTATGTCATCTGGCACGTATCCCCCGAAATCAAGGTGTCGATCGATACTCGCCGGGAGATGGCCTATTCTCAGGAGATTTACGGCCTGAACATCCGCTACATGTTGGGGATCGGCAGCTGGGCAGACCTGCTGGATAAGCACCCAACGGATGTAGCCATTGTAGAGCGCCTTTCTGCGACCGATAACCTGATGCAGCTGCGCCCGGATTGGACCCTGGTCTACCAGGAAGACAGGTTTAACCTGTTCGCCAGGACTGGCTCGACGCAGGCAAACCAGCTGCAAGCTGCCCTGGAAAATTATGTCCCCCCTCCGGCCCTTATAATTTCCCATAAATAAAAATGCGACTAGGGATTAATCGGATATTTTAAGGTTCAATTGCACAAAGATGTGAGTATAATCGAAGTCAGGAACCATTCGAGGATTGTGGTATACTCCGAATGAAAAACCTGCAACACATGACGTGGACTAAGAGCCTGGTAATCCCAACGCCTCGCTGGGGACCGGCATGTAATGGAATACTGCCGACCAGGCTCGAATCCAGATAGGGAGGTGCTGTGAGCTGGAGCAAGCAAAACAACCCCCCTATTCATATTAATCTTTCACTGAGAATAAGGAGAATGTCACATGATGGAAATTTGGAAAGCCCTTGTAGCCCGCCTGCAGACCCAGGAAGAAGGCCAGGACCTGACCGAGTACGCCCTGCTGGTCGCTTTGATCGCGATCATCGTTGTGGTGGCCGTGCTGTTCTTTGGCACGAACGTCAGCACCTTCTTCTCAACCCTCGGCGCGACGGTCCAGAGCTGGCTCAGCTAGTCTGCTGACTGCGACCATCGATAGACCGCCTCAACCCCAGGCTGGGGCCGTTAAAATTCGGGCAAACAGCATCTGATTTGCCTTGGTATGGTAAACAAACTGCTGAACGGCCCCATTAGATGAAAGAGGAAAGTAGGCTGCCGGTCCCTTGAATGCCCTGAAAACCTGAATTAGGGTTGACGTGGATAATCATATGATTTTGGTGAGGCTTCATGCAGAGCAAGATGCTGCCTCCCTAAGTCCCAACCCTCAGTAAGATCAGAAAAGGAGAATTCGTTATGGTAGAAATGTTTAAAGCCCTTGTGGATCGCTTGCAGGCACAGCAAAAAGGCCAGGACCTGACCGAGTATGCCCTACTGGTGGCGTTGATCGCCATCATCGTGGTGGTAGCGGTGCTGTTCTTTGGTACGAATGTCAGCACTTTCTTCTCCACTCTGGGCGACATCGGTACAAAGCTGGCTCAGCTAAGAAGAATATCTTAACCTGGCTTGCGCAACAGGCCCGGGTGCCTGGAGTTAAGTGTAATACAGTGACCGGGCGAAGATTCCCAGATCAGTCTGCATATTATCCAACTCGCGAGGTGGGAGCGGCCAGCGGCCAGCGGGGCAGCCCCAACCGCTCCCCTTCGCGGCGGGGTTGGCGCGGCCAGAATCTGGTGGAGTTTGCTCTGATCGTGCCGGTGCTGGCATTGTTTGTATTTGGAGTGCTGGATGTGGCGCGTATCTTTCACGCCCTGATTGCCATCAGCAATGCAGCCCGTGAGGGAGCACGTTACGGGATGGCCTATGGTGTCACGCGGTCGGTTGGCAATGTTTATAGCATAAACGAGACAATCATTGATAACGCCACGATACAAGAGGCGGCCAATCTGGGTGTTACGCTTGCAGCAAATCAGGTAACACCTACTTGCCAGATAAATCCTGACCCGGCCGCCGAAACTTGCGGCACCAGGAGTCCGCTTGCGAGTTGAGGTTACCTATAATTTTCAACCAATTCTGGCGATTGTTTTTCCGAATTCAGGACTCAACTTGACGCGTAATGTAGAAATGGTAGTTCCATGAACACACGAAATAACGGTGGTGTGAAAGGGCAAGATTTGCTTGAATATGCCTTGCTGCTGCCTTTTTTGGTTCTCTTCATTATGGCAATTTTCGATTTAGGTTTTACCTCCTTGCTGTTCAGCTCGATGAACAACGCAGCCCGCGAAGGAGCACGTTTCGGCTCGATGCAGGAAAATTCTTGTGATCCCACTGCCATAGCGAACCTGGCAAAAGCCGGCTATTTGCTATTGATCCAACTTCGGCGCATTGACTGTCACCGTAAAAGAAACGCAACCGGCACAGCGCCCGATTGCAAAATTAATATTCCTGGGACTGCGAAAGTTACAGTCAATGTCAGTTATTGTTATAAACCGATCACACCGCTGGCAATTTATGTGTTCGATAAGCTGATTACAATTGTCAATGTGATCCGGTAATTAAATTGCATACCGATAAATAGTGGTGCAACGATGTATATAGAAATGTAATGATGAAGGAGGTGCCCGAATGATCCGAAAAGTATTCTCAAAACAACCCCGAGGGCAGAGCCTGGTTTTTGTTGCCGTCCTGTCTGTAGCATTAATAGGCATGCTGGCCCTGGCGCTTGATTTTGGTTATTCTATGTACAACCGGCGTTGGGCGCAAAACGCAGCCGATGCGGCGGCGCTGGCAGCGGCGCGCATCCTGTGCATCGATCGTACTGTCAATCGATATACCAATGCAGTAATGAAGCTGCGCAGCTATGCCGAGGACTACAACCAGGTCTTTGGGGCTATTTCCAGACCATGACTGAAATCTGCATGTATGGCGATGCGAACAACCCTGCCGGCTGCCCGACCCTAAATAAAGGTCAGGCGCGTGTCGTGGTCAATATCCAGCACCCGACTTTTGTCTCTGGCTTTTTTGGCACCAACTCGATCGATGTGCCTGCCACGGCGACAGCAGGGTGTTTTCGCGCCCGGGGGCGCTGTCGGCGCGGGTGTTATTCCGGTGGCATGGAAATGTGACAATATGCAGTGCAACCTGCAAGGTGAATGCACCTGCGAGTGGATTGGAATATATCCCAACCACTGGCAGTTGTACGGTTGGCACGGATCCAATCTATGTGTTTTTTGATGGATCCCAGCAATAAACATACTACTGGTGCAGCCGAGTGGGGTACTGCAAACCGACGTACGTCCCGGGCGGTTGACCCCAAGCCGATCACGATCACGTGTGATTAGGTGCCGATGGACCCAATACAGCCAGAAATGATATTTTCCCGGTCAGCCCGCTTAATCCGCAGCACAAATGGTTTTGGTTCGACAATACACGGCGGCAGCATGCGGCAACAGCACCGTAAATGGCTATTATCCAAATGGTGTTGACTAATCCAATGTATACTCATACCTGGTACCCAGAATGCACAGGCAATAGTGCCTCTGCTTATGACAACCTGGATGATTACCGAGATAACTCGCGGGTCATCATTCCGGTATTTGATCGCCAGTGCCAGATTGCCGATCCGCTGACCAACCATACATCTCCATGTTTTGCCGGTCCAAGTAGTGGTCTGACTCCCGTCGAAGATACTGCTACAGATACCAGGGAAGGTCCGGTCGGGTAATCCCAGACCAATTGGTACCATTTATCATCCTTTACTCTTATTAGATATTAATGTGTGCAACGATTCCAACTCGAAGACCGATTGTGGAAATGCTTACTAGTGCTGCGAGTGGTTGGAAGATAATAACCCAGACCCTTAAGAAAAATGAAAGTCATCGTTGATAGGTAATCAAGCTTTCCTTTGAAGGCTGCTTTGTCGAGGGATTTGTCCCGGGATTATTTGGGCGCCCTTCGGATGGCATCGATACCGGTGCATGGACACTTTACCTGGTGAAGTAAACCAGTCAGGAGAATTCAGGAGGGTTTGACTTTTTGAAAACGAACCGCAGAGGAATTATATTAATAATCGCCGGCATCATTGTGGTGATGCTCGGCGTTTTGGTGGTTGGGCGTTTGGTGCAGTCGATGCTTATCCCGGCTGCCACGCCGCCGCCGCCCACGCCGGTCAAGGAATCGGTGCTGGTGACTGCCCGCGGCATCCCGCTGGGGACGGTCTTTGGACCCGCCGACCTGACGACCATCCAGCTGCCGGTGGAGCTGGTGCCGCTCAACCGCCTGACCGACCCGAATCAGGTGATCGGTAAGGTGGCCATGGTGCCGATGGTAGCCGGCGAGATGGTGCTGCCGCACCGCGTGGCGGATGCCTCCAATGTGATCGACCGGACATTGGCGGTGGATATCGGGGACGATCAGGTATTATTGGCTTTCCCGATCGTGGATCTGATGAGCTCGTTGAATATCTTGAAGCGTGGCGATGTGGTCGACATTTTTGTCACCATGCCATTGGCGGTTGAAGATCCGACGGGAGAAGGCGGTGGTGGTACTTATACTTTCGATGCCATGCAGCGCATCACCATCACGGCCATTGTGATGAATGTTGTCACCGAAGTACCGCCAACACCGACACCGGTGGCTGTGCTGACCCCAGGCGCCGCCCAAACGCCCATACCGCCGCCAGAACCCGGCCGCACTTCTTCATCGCCGATGGCACTGCTGCTGGCTCTGGCTCCGCAGGACGCGCTGGTGCTGAAGAGCCTGAAAGACTCGGGGGCGAATTTCGACCTGGTACTGCGCTCGCCGACATCGACCGAGCTGTTCGAAACCGTGCCTGTCACGGAGCAATACCTCATCGAACGCTTCCAGCTGGAAGCCCTACCCTGAGATCGTTCGTAAAGAACTCTCAAAATGAAATCATAAGGTTTATTTATGACATTAACCGGTCCTCCAACCAAAGTAGCCGGGATTCTTGAAGCCGGTCCTACCCTGAGCCAGATTGTCTCGGCCTTCAGCTCCCAGACCGAATTCACGCTGGCGGATGTGATTGAAAACCCGGAGAAGATGGTGCGCGACTTGCAGACCATCGAGCCGGATATCATCCTGATCGATCACCAGCTGCGCGGCAGCCCTACGCTGGATATGCTTGACGAGCTGGCCATGCAGTTCCCGGATACGGCGCTCATCGCCATATTACCGAATGACGACCCGGTTCGGGCACAGCAGGTGATGCTGGCCGGGGCGCGCGCTTTCATCATCCTGCCGTTTACGCAGGTCAATCTGCTCAGCACGCTGCGCCGGGTGCGGGATTTGCAGGCGCGCCGTAAACAAACCTCTGCAGGGGCCAAAGGCGCAGAGCAGGATAGCGCCCAGCCTATCCGTACGCTGGTGGTCTACAGCCCGCGCGGCGGGGTGGGCAGCTCCACGATTGCCACTAACCTGGCGATCTCGCTGTACGAGGCGACGGGAGCGCGGGTGCTCTTGATGGAAGGCAAGCTGTTCTTCGGCCATCTGGATGTGATGCTCAACGTGCGCTCGCGCAGCAACCTGGCGGACCTGGTGCCGCACGCTGCCGCGCTGGATGAGATGCTGGTGCGCGAAGTGGCCACCCAGCATATCTCGGGTATCAGTGTCCTGCTGGCGCCGGCCGATATCCAGGCAGCGCAAGGGATCAGGCCGCAGGAGCTATTCAGCATTGTGGCCGGGTTGAAGCGTTTTTATGATTACCTGGTCATCGATGCCGGCAGTAACCTGACGGAGAATACGGTCACATTGATGGATGCAGCCGACCGCATCCTGCTGGTGACGTCGCCGGACCTGGCAGCGCTGCATGACGTCAGTCGTTTCGTGCGCATCAGCCAGTCGCTGGCCTATCCGCCCGAGAAGACGCTGCTGATCTTGAACCGGGCCGAGCGAGCGGGAGGGGTGAAAGCCCGCGATATCGCTACCGTGCTGCGGCGGGAAATCTATGCCCAAATTCCAGACGATTCATTGGATGCGCTGCGCAGTCTGAACCGAGGTATCCCGTTAGTTCTGAACTACCCGCGCAGCCCCGCCAGCAAAGCCTACCAGGGGTTGGCCCGCCAGATTTTGACTTCTGGTCCGGGGCAGCAAGCTGCGCAGGTCCCTGAGGCAGCCAAGGCCGGGCGCTGAGTCACAACAGTCAATGGCTTTTACCGGTAAGCGTTTGGGAAATTAATGAATAACCCCCTGATCATCCTATTATTCGTCCTGGTCGTGGGCGGTGGGCTGGTATTTGTAGTGCGCCGGATGGTGGCGCGCAGCAACCCGATGAGCGAGCGTCTACAAGTGTACGCGGCCGTTCCGGACCTGCGGGGTAAAACGGATGGCAGCCGCAGGCGTACCTGGATTACCCGGATGCGCGTGCGCTTGAATGCCACCTTCGCAGGGTTGACCTCGGAAGACCTGGCGCTGAAGCTAATGAGCGCCAACTGGCCGATCACCGGTATCGAATATATTGTCCTCCGAGTGGTAGGGACGATCGCAGCTTTCGGGCTGGGGTGGTTGATCAGCGGTATGTTACTGAGCGGAGTAGGGGTGGCGCTGTTAGCCTTTTTTGCGCCTAACCTCGCTTTGCGTAACAGCATCAACCGCCGGCAGATAAAATTTCAGAAGCAGCTGGTGGATGTGTTGGTGCTGATGACAGGTGCGGTGCGGGCGGGATTCAGCTTCTTGCAGGCAATGGAAGTGGTAGTCCGGGAGATCAAGCCGCCGGCTTCCGAGGAATTCGGCCGGGCGCTACGTGAAGTGAGCATCGGTAGACCGGTTACCCAGGCATTGACGGATTTGGCCTTACGCATGGAAAACAAGGACTTGGATCTGCTGGTCACCGCCATCACTATCCAGTACCAGGTGGGCGGCAACCTGACGACCATGCTGACTTCAGTGACTGAGACGATCCGCGAGCGCATCCGGCTTTACGGCGAGGTACGGGTTCTGACGACCCAGGCCCGTATGACCGCCTATATCCTGGCACTGCTGCCGGTCTTCCTGGCCGGCATCTTGTTTGCGATCAACCCAACCTACATGTCCCGGCTGTTTGACATCATCTGTATACCCATCGGGGCGATAGTTGGAATTATCC